>NZ_SRSF01000002.1 GCF_004803465.1 Neolewinella litorea
CTTCGGCCCGCCGTTTGTACTCGCGCACCGTGTTTTTGGACACGCCCAGGCGGGCGGCGGTGGCCTTGATAGAACCCAGCTGGTGCAGGGTCTGGAGAATGCGTCTGATCTGGTCCATGCGCTTGATTGTAGCCACGACGGGAGCGGTTGGTGATCGCTCAAGGTGGCAAAGCGCGCGGCTATCCGCCAGGGGGTCAGACCTCCGGAATGTTTTCCACATTCTGGGGGGTCAAAGCTCCGGAATCAGGGGGTCAAAGGTTTTCGGAATAGGGGGGTCAGACCGATCGGAATATCCAGCGTACACCGCGTCGCTCTCGTGTTCCATCCGGAGTTCGTGGGCGTGCAGCCACAACTGCCGGTGACAGACGTGGTAGAGATTAATTAGCGTCGCGTTGATCGGTCGCATTTGTTGCGGGTTATAGGCGCAGGGGTAGACGGACGGAGAAATGCTTCAGCTCTGCTCTTCCTTCCTTTCACTGCACCTGCGGTCGCGCAAAATTGATTACATAATATTGTTGATTCCTCGGTCGAACTTATCCTGATCCAGCCCATCGGTGAGGCTATAAACTTCTCGGAAGTGTTGTAGATAATGGTAGCCGTAAGCGCTTTTGTCAGTGTCGCAGAACTGAACTAGATGAAATAGCAACTCCTTAGTACTCATCAGGCTGAAGCTGAAGCGGCTCAGGATAGCGGCCATTCGGCGGTAGTTATTCTGGTCGCGGATGAAGTCCCGCTTGCGCTTTTCGTCTTCCACTTCGGGGGGGTGAATGACGTTCAAGTAGGCTGTAAACACCTCCCCCCCGTCCAGAGTATCGCCCGTTACATCCACCCCGAGCCCACCGAGAAAACTGAGCTCATCGGGGGTGAACAATAGATCGATGGAATCCGCCGTACTGCCTGGCACCGCAAATGGAATCCGCAACGGCACGAACACCGTCTCGTTACGGCCCTCGATGAGCTGGAACTCTTCGTGCGCCTTCACAAAATCCAATTCCTGCAAGTGCCGTTCGTAGGTGATGATGTCCTTCAGCCCGGGTGTGTCTTCGAGGCCGTTGATGAAGCCAAAAACGTGCTTGTACAATTCATTAAATGACTTATCTCGTAGTAGCGACTTGTGCAACTCCTGGTGGTTCAAAGAGTCCTGGTTCCGCTTCTTAGCAAGGTGTTGGTATCGAAAGTCATTACCATAGATCACTTTTGGATCGTCACCGCTATAAAAAAGCCACAAGCGACAGCCCTCCTTTTTCACGTTGCGGTTGACGCGCCCTGCCAGCTGCTCGTCGCTGTCCGGCAAACTGACGTGCTTAAAGCCGATGTCCATATCTAAATCGACACCCGCCTCGACGACCTGCGTGGTGATGAGTAGCACCCTACACAACCGCGTCTCGGCCCGCTTCAAGCGGTTAATGATCAGCCGCCGCTGCGGTTCCAAGATCGTCCCGGAAAGCAGGTGTACTTCATCAAAATAATCATCCTGGGCAAACAGGCGCTGGAATTGCGCTGCCGACAGCTTAAAGATGAACTCGACGATGACGAATACCCCTCTTTGGTTCGTACCCCGCCGGTAATTCTCGGCCTGCTCCCGCACGTGGCCGCTGAGGTCCTCCAAACTGATCGTCCGCCGGTTACCCCGCTCATCGTACAGTAGATCAAACTCAAATTGCACCCGCCCGGCAAAATTCGGGTTGCGCAGGTAGCGCTGAGCATCCGAGATCAGTTCGCGGAAACTATACGTTCCTCGGACCTCGCGGGGCAGTAAGGCATCCAACTTCGGTAACGTTGCGCTCATGATGACGAAGCGGCAGTTGAAGTGCCGGCCGAGGTGGTCCAGGTAGCGTGCCACCTTCGCCCAGTGCTTCGGGTCGTAAGCCTGTAGTTCGTCCAGAATCACGACCGAACCGGCCAACCGGTGGTAGACGTAGTTCGGCTCCTTCCAGTGGGTCGTCAGCCAGTTAAAAAAACGGACGTGTGTAACCAGCGCGACCGGGAAGTGGAAGAACAGATAGCGCAGGTGATCTTCCCGCTCGCTGCCGTAGGTGGCGTCCACCTCCGTGCGCTCGCGTTCCTCTTTCACACTTTGGTAGGAGGCCTTTCCGTGAATCTCAGCTACTTCGTGGGCTTCCAGACCGTAGACCTCTTTGAGTGCCCCCAGGGTTTGGGTGGCCAAAGTCGTGAAGGGAAAAACGTAGAGTAATTTGTTCAGGGTAGGATCCCGTTCGAGTAGCCGGGCGGCCACGAGCATGGAGATGTTCGTCTTGCCCCCGCCCGTCGGGGCTTCGAGGTAGTAGATACGATCGTCGGGGTAGCGGTCGAGTGTCCGTAGTGCCTCGACGGCCATTTCCTTGCGCAGCAGGTTCAGGTTGTCGTTCGTCCGTGCGGTGGGGAAGGTCAACTCGAAATCTAGGTCCGCCGCTGCGGCGAAGATGGCGGCGTTGTAGTCGACGGAAGATTTGGCCTTGTCCACGATTTTTTGCCGCAGCGTGTCACCGATGACGCCGAAGTCGTCGAGCGGTGTTTGGTTCATGTAATCGCTGGTCGCCAGGTAATCCGAGGCCGTCAGCAGACTGAAATTGAGCTTGATAAGGGAGTGGAGGGCATAGGGGGCGGGGTTGGCCAATTCAACTAGCTTAAGTACTGTTCCTGTCCATTTATCCCAGCGATTTACTGGCAATGGTGTGGGATCAAAACCGTACAACTCAATAAAGTACTTTACCTGGTTAAACCATTGCGGTTGGTACCACTCCTGCATCTTACGCTTCCCATAATCAGCCAGCTCAAACTGTCCTTTTGCGTGATGCTGGCAGATGGAATACGACAGCCCAAAAGTCAGCTGCATCAATAGGCTTTTCACCTCCCGTTCCGGTTGTCCAAAGGCGTGCGGCAAAAAATAGTGGACGTACAGAAACGCACCCAGTTCGCTGTGTCCCTTCGAAGGGTAGAAAGGCACGGGATGCTCCCCACCGGGCCATTCCAAGTTGCTGAGCGACTGCCTCTGATAATTGGGATTCGTCTTACCGAAGTCGTGAAATGCGAGGGCGGCGACGAAGAGTTTCTTAATGTGTGAACCCACTTCAGTGAACCGCTCGGGCGATAAACCATAGGAGGCTAAAAGTGTGGTGATCAAGTTGTCCACAACCGCTTCCAGATCGTGCGCCTTTGCCAAGTGGCCAAAGTATTTATGGACCAGACGCACATGGTCGGTCAGCGTTTCGTCCTTGACGTTTGCGCGCTGCGAAGTATGACCCAGGTACGTAGGGGTAGCCGCCGTAGCTGGAAGCAAGTCTTCCAACTCGGGAATAATTTCCACAAAAGTTATCATACTAGTTTAGTTGTACGATCCGTCCGTCGCTGAGATGAAACAGGTTCATCAAGTGCGCATCTGAGCCCCAGGTGAAGCTGGTGTAAACGTGTTGCCGTAGCCGGTACTGCCAAAGATCTTCGCGATATTCGGTCGGCAACTCTTCGACATAATAAAACGGTATTTCGTCACTGAAAAAGTCATCCCCGGAGTCCAGCCGAGGAAAGCCACCATCCGGTTCGCGCACCAGCGTGGCTACCCGGTAAGGTTCCGTCGCGGTAAACGCTGTAGCGGCGTGCCGCACCGTCTCCTCCGCCAGCCACCCGGCGGCGAATTCATTCTTACCGAAGTAGGGCAAAAATTCGGCCCGGCCCGTCATGAGCCGTTCGCCAAGTTCGGCTTGCAACCCGTCTTCGTCATCAATCAGCACGTAGCAGGTAAAGGCGGGTCCGACTGTCATCTGCTCCTTCAGAATCCAGTTGCCGCCCTGTTCCTGGCTGGCGTAGCCGACGCCGTTGTTGTACTCGACGGTGGCCGTAGCCCAGGCGGCGGGATTGGGGTCGGCCGGTGCTTGCGTGACGGGATGGGGCGCGGACGCGGGTGCAATGCCGATAGGTAAGGAGCCGAGCTTGTCCAAGTACTCCGGGCGCCGTCCCTTCTTCCGAAATCCATCCAGGCCTAGGATAGCCCCCAGGATACCGAGTAGAGCGGGCCGGTGCAGCATCCCGTAGCCGAAGACGATC
The DNA here is from genome assembly GCF_004803465.1 of Neolewinella litorea. GTDB lineage: Bacteria > Bacteroidota > Bacteroidia > Chitinophagales > Saprospiraceae > Neolewinella > Neolewinella litorea. The sequence continues at coordinate 4,042 of NZ_SRSF01000002.1, forward strand.
CCATCGTTCGTATCCGGTTTACGGAAGAAGCCAAAGTCGGCCCGCAGGGTGAATTCAATAATCGAGCGGGCCATGCTTAAATCAGGTTCTTTAGCTCCGCCCCGGCCGGTAGGTTGATGACCGCAGTGCTGGGCTCATGGTAAACCTCCACACGCTCGATGGCGTCCTTAATGCCTTCCCGCGCCAGGAGGTCCGTTACCAGTTGTAGGTCGATCGTCTCGTCATCGCTTACTTGCACGAGCTCGACGAAGCTGGGTAGGACGAGTTGGGATTTGTCCTTCAGGGTTACCCAGAGCAACAGCGCCGTTTCCGTACCGCTCTTCGCCGTGCTGTCGTAATAAGTCGGCCCCTTACGAACGCCTTCCTTGATCTTTTCGACGTCCTCCCCGGTCAGCCCGGTCGCGCCGATGCCGTCAAGTTGGTAGTGCGCCGTAAGGTTGCTGGGGTTCAGACTGAGGTGGTGGGCGTAGTAGGCGCGGTCGATTTTGTATTGGGTGCCGAGGGTTGTTTGTTCCTTCTTATTCTTACCTTCTTCGTTATTTGCAAATGGCGAGCCAATTTGTTCCGCATACACCTCACTAACTGGGTAGCGGTTTAGCCCATGACTTATTTGCAATGGCCCATGCAGGCTCATGCTCACCCCGTTCTTACTCGCAAATGTTGCTCCGAACGTTCTGACATCGAGGCAGTCTAGAAGATTTTTGATAACCTCGGTTTTAGAAGTCTTCTTCTCAATTTTTGAGAATTTATGTTCATAGCTATCGTCTAATCCAAAAGGTTTGAGATTGTCATCGTAACGCTTCCAGTATAGCACATAGTCGCGCTCACCGGTTAGATGTTGCACCCAGTGGTTGCGGATCAGATACTTCAGTGCCTTGTCTGTCGCGTAAGCCGTGCCATCGGGGAGAGTGCGCGGTCGGTGACTGAAGTCGGCATTGTAATTGGAGTTGACGGCTTTGATAATGGCGCAGCCATAGGCGCGTTGGGAATATTGGTTCATTTTTCTTGGGTATGAATGGGTTTATACTTCGGTAGTCAAGGTATCGCTTGCGTTTAGTAGTCGGTCTTGTTTACGGGCATAGTTGAAGTAACCGGACATTAGCAGCAATTGATTTACTTCATCATCGTTAGCATTTCCAAAGGCAGTTATTTCACCTACCGCAACCTTGAAACGATTACTTTTATGAATGTGACCATATTGGTTCACGAGTTCAAAAAGTGCTTTGGCAAGTTTCTCCGCTGTTCTTATTCGAGTAAACCGTACGAACTCGCTGTGCGGAATATTATCCGTCTGCATTTTGCCAAAGATGTACCGGATAGCTTGCCCCACCAAATAGGAAAACTCATCAGTATTTTCCAGATGAACCGGCTCGTGGTCATTCGATCGATCGACAACGCGCCGAAGCCGATCAGGTAGCTCGCGGATTGTTTGCTTCATAGTATTGGATGTTTGGTAGTCTCCATCAAAATGCGAAAAGAGACTAATTAAAATGTTTAGTTTGAGACGAATTTCAGCTTCTACTATTGTAGGATATGAAGCCGAACCATGTTGGTTAATCGAATACCGAATACTCGCTTGCATGATCTTCCGGAAAGCCGCTGCGGAGATCTGCCCCCGCTGCCCTTTATAGATGAAGTCGTAAAAACCCTGCCGGTAGGCCGCCACGGAGGCCATCACGCCGTCTTTCCCCGCCTTATTACTGAGTTCCGAAAACCACCGGCGGTCGACGATCTTGCGAAAGGCCTCCTTGCCTTTGCCGGGGGTAATCTTTACGATTAATTCATTGTCAAAAATGACCGGCAATAAATTGTCCTCCAGATCAAAAACGTTATTCAGCGGGCCGTAGCGGAAGCCCGTTCCTCCCTCTCCGGTTTGCGTCTCGGGCAGCAGGGGCTCGATACGCCAACCGGAATGGGAATCCGTGGTCAGCTCGTGGGAGTAGCGCGCCACCCGACCCCAGTCGAGGATCATTCCCCCAACGTAGTAAAACAAGACAAACTGCGCACGCCGCTCCGCCCCGAGTTTGAGGATGGATTTAATGACGTCCCGGTGTCGGTCGTCGCTTTTCTTACCGTACTCGCGTTGGACGAGCTCATCAAACTTCCGGTTCAGCGTTTCGGCCTGAGGGCCAACGAAGACTGGCAGCGGATTAGGAAAAATTCCTCGATTCATCAACTCTTTAAACTGAATCAAAAGCACCGCATCATATACATCCACTTTTTTCCCTAAAGTCATGGGTGCCGTGATGTGCTTCAAGAAGGCTTTGTTATCGTTATAGGAGTTATATAGCGCTGGCGGTCCGATGTTATTCATTAGATTGTCCGTGACAGTCTCCACCAAATGGTCAGCAACAAAACCTTTTATAGAGATATATGACAGGTACGATTCTTCCAAATCGGATAACTCAACACCTAAATAAAATATAACATAGTCTTCATCGTATACAGATTGATATGCATCCAAACTTTCAAGGAAGTCAATTAAGTTTTTTTCATCTTTTAAAAAATTCTCAAAAACTTCAACTTCTTGTTTCAACACATGGGACATATGTGTTTTAGCGGCTGAAAAAAAGTTGTCAAATCTATCAAAAATAGTGCGCTTGCTTTTTTCGTACTTGTAGCCTGAAATTTTCGTTTTCCCTCTGCCCGAAGGTTTTTTACACGGTAGCGATTTTCGCTTGACTGCAAGTGTGTAAGGGGATATTGAAGACACCCCCTTTGTTGGACAGTCATATGATTTATTCATATCATTCTTCTTGCCCAGGTCTGGAAACCAAGAAAGCTGTCTTCTTATCTCGCAGTCCTGCATGAAGTCCGAAACCTTCGTGCCGGAGCGATACAACTCAAACTCAACTTCATCTCGACGCCACTTTTTAAATGGTGATCTTCCTTCAGAATTCCTGACTAGAGGCAGTTTGATGTGCAATCCGGGTTTTGGTTTTATACCTAGGGTCTTTATATCTGGACTACCCAGTTGTCGTCTTGTAAATCTAGTTAGTTGCTCTATCATGGTTCATTTTGTTGGTCCAAAGGTGGCGGCAAAGGGCACGCAACTACTGCCCTCCCCCTAAATTCCCCAAAAATTTCTCCCCCGCCAACCGCAAATGCTCCACCAATTCCTGGGGCTCAACGACCTCGGTAACCTGGTGGTAATTGCCCATCACGAAGTTCGTTAACCCGATAAAGCGGTGGTTGACGCGAGCCTCGAACACGTATTCGTCCGCGGTATCCCCGCTGGGCGTGAGGTAGGCTTTGGACAGGGGGAACTGCTCCACTAAAGCATTGTAGCCACCTACTTTCAGGCGCAGGTACACCGGAACGGTCCGGTTATCCACCACCCGGAACACGTCGCTGGTGTGTACGTGGTGCTTACCGGCGTTCGCCCAGGCCCGGTCGGTAGTCTCAACGCGGGCGAAGCGGGTCATCTTGAAGTGCCGGATGGCGTTCCGGTCCAGGTCGTAGGCGTGCAGTAAATCTTCCGAGGGTTCCAGGTGAAAGGGTTCGACGCTGCGGTCCATAACTTGGTCGGAGTTACTGGAACGGTAATCCCGCAGGATGACAACGCGCTCGTCGACAATCGCCGTTTTTAAGGCCTCGACCTTGGTAAGGTAGGGGGCGCCCAGGTAGGCGTGGCCTAGTTTGCGGTAGTCGTACAGCGACGCAAGCTTCTTCTTCAGGCGCTCCGCCCGCTTCCCGTTACGGTCGATCTGGTCGATGGCGGCGTAGAGTAGCTGCTGGTCCTCCGGCCCGAAGTGCAGCAGGTCGCGCAGTTGGCGGTAAGGCTGATTAATCCGAAAGTGGTAACGGTAGCGATTGTCCTGTTCGAGGATGAACCCGGCATTGCGAATGGCGATTACGTCGCGTTTGATGGTGTCCTCGGACACGTCAAACTGCCCCGCCAATTGACGCTTGGTCAGTCCGTGAGGGCGGTCCAGCAGCGCGACGAGCATCCTGAGGATACGCAAGCGCGTACCATGGTCGTGAGGGACGTTCATAATTACTCAAATTTTCTTGCCTAACCCAAACCCCTGCGCATTCTGCCCGCCCCAGCCTACGGTATACCCTAAATACTGAATAGTAGGAGGCGCGGTAAGTTCGAAGTCATATTGGTAACCAATAATACGTGTCTCGCCGGGGCGCCCCTTCTTAATGATTCGGGGTTTACGCCGTACATTGGAAGGTGGTGTTAATAGACGAAAAGCTATTTGTGAATCACCTATGTCATCGACCAATCCGTGTTCAGTTGCCGCTCGGTACTTACGTTTCAGATTTTTGATAAAGTAATGGGTATATTCTTCATGAGTGGGTGACAAGTGGTCACTAGATAATCGCTCATCCCCCCCTTCTACGGGTTTACTGACATAGACAGGTGTGATCAATCTGAACCTAGCACTGGGACTGTCAAAATTAACTTCTGGAAGCACCTCCACACCCGTTACTTTCAAGTCTAATACACCATCTTCATTACCTATGCCGAACTGACTGTTCATGAAGGCACCAACTATAAAGTACTGTGCCGCACGATCAAGTAGGAATGATACTTCAAAACTTACTTTGCGGGCAAATACCTGAATACGGTGGCCTGAGAATTTCGACCACTTCTTTGGAACGTACAGATTAGAAAAGCAGAAGAATCGGAATACTTTATTAGGTTCACCATCAAAGGAAAATCCCCGCTCATGAAGCATTTGCGCAAATTCAGGGTCAGCATCCGCTAGTCTATGGTAGATATAGCTACTCAGCTCATATTGATGATTGAGAGAAATATACTGACCAGGTCGAAGTACATCACAGGTGATTTTTAAACGCATACTAGTGTGTGTGGCGGTGTATCAGATAAGGATGGACTAAGTTAAAAAGGGCAGTTGAACAGAAGCGCTATTTTAATAGCGACCAAACTTCCAAAACACGCTCATCTACCCCGACTGCGCTACCGGTAACATAGTCAAGAACGGCAAAACCTATTACGGCAAACAGAATCACAAGTGCAAGGACTCCGGACGCCAGTTTGTTGCCTACAATCAACACACCATCACCGAAAAGAGAATATAGTGCCTCGGGTTTTCCTACCATGGGCCAAGTTAGTTAATTCAAAGTTAGGCGGCGTTTCGGTACCGCTGGATAGGTTTTACTCGGTCGATCCCCTGGTGATCCCGGTGGTGGAAGCGATGCAGCCACTCCTCGATTCACTGGTAAAGCTGGCGGCCGGCGTCGGCCGGATTCAGGAAGATATGTTAATAATTAATTGCACCCCAGAAGCGCTCGATATAGACCTTGTCCAGCGCTCTCCCCTTTCCGTACATGCTGATGGCGATGCCCTGCTCTTTAAGATAATTGACGTATTCTGTACAGGTAAACTGGCTGCCCTGTTCGTAGTTCAGGATCTCGGGGGTGCCGTGCTCGGCTACCGTCTGGCGGATCACCCACAGGCTTGCTTCCGCCGCCAGGTTGTTCGCCAATCCCCAGATCACGATATAGCGCAAATTCACGTCGATAATGGCCGTCAGTCCTGGCCAGGTTCAGGAAGTTACCGTGCACTTCGACCATTCTTTTTTTCCCGGTCTTGCCCCCGGATGACGAAGTGGTCGACCTGGATCCGGCCCCACCGCAGCTGAAGATTGTCCCCATCCGGAGGCCGAAGTAAATCCCGGCGCCGATCAACAGGGCGGTGTTGTAGCGGCGGTCGGCCATCAGGCCCTTTATGAGGGTGTTGGCCTGGGTCCACCGGAGGGGGGCGGTGGCGCTTTTGCGTCTCGGTTTTGCCATCCTCTTAAGGGAAGGCCGGGAGGTTACAGAAACCGCCGGTCAGGCATGGAAACGTAACCTAAAAATCAAACAGCCGGACACTGTTTCGCTTAACTATCTGATCACCAGTAAAGTAAGTGATTTTGCTAGGTTATACTTCTACACGAAGAGCAACCTACTATAGGGCATCTCCACAGGCATACCCTATCTTGTATTCTCACCCTCTCTCACCTTCCATGCGTGCGCCAATTTTTATATCTCTGCTAGCGCTCCCCATCACCAGCTGTATTTCCACTGAAGGTGAGGAGTATACCAACAAGAGCTTTTACATAAACGGAGAGGTCTCCGGTAGCTACTCCGACTGGATCTATTTGTTTTATGAAGATGTCAAGGATAGCATTCGCGTGAAAGACGGCCAGTTTTTCTTCACGGGCAAGCTCGACCATCCGGTACAGGCCTCCATCGTTCTAGCGGGCACCTCCACCTTGACCCGGATCTACCTGGATGGGGGGGACAAAGTTGAGGTCACAGCCGATTATCAACTGCAGGGCGAGGAACCTAGTACGGTCAATACCCTGCAGAACGTAATCATCTCCGGCTCCGCATCACAGAATCTTTATACTTCGATGCGGACGCGCTACATCGAGCTATCAAAAGCCGATAGTACCGGGCAACAAGTGTACGAACTCATGGCCCATCTGATCGATTCGACTGGTTCCCATCCGGCGGTTGGTACTCAGTTAGCTTCGGCGGCCATCTCTCCCGATGGGCTGACGGCGGCTCACCTCGACTCCCTGTACACCCGATTTGACACGACGCGCATGGATGCGCAGGCCAAACAGGTGTACGCAGTTGGGATGGCCAATCGTATCCGCTACACAATCGGGGACACTTTCCCGGATATACCCATCCAACGTCCCGACGGCACGCCAGCCTATCTTTCCGAGCTTCGTGGATTGCACGTTTATGTAGACTTCTGGGCTTCCTGGTGCACGCCATGCCGGCAGCAGCACCCCCGATTGTGGGAGATCGCGGATAAAATAGCGAATAGCAGTTTGGCGATCGTGAGTATCTCCATCGATCAGGACCGGGAGAAATGGCTTCGTGCTTCGGAGGAAGATAACGTAAGCTGGTCCAGCTACTGGGACGCTGAACATCGCCTAGAGGAGGATATGATAATCAAGGCAATCCCGAAGTCCTATGTACTGAACGAGTACGGTATAATCGTGGCGATTGATCCGGAAATTGAAGATTATCACGGGTGGACTGGTCTGTGATAGCGTATCACTTGACCTACTATCGTTTTCACCATTTGCCTTGATGTGCGTCAACAAACTGCCAAGCAGAAAAATTGCTGCAACACTATTACCATAAGTGTTGCAGGATTCGCCCCTCCCCTACCCCCAAGACCTAGCAAACTCCCCGTCAGTACATTATACTATCCGAAGAATCTGAAACACTACTAATGAAGTGTTCCCCATGCGCATCCGACACCGCGACAAGGCTTAGTGCCCGCAACCAGGGCACTCTTTCCGCTTCTGTACAACAAAAGCGGAAATCAACTCCCCTCTACCCCCGCCCAAAATGATCACTTCTCGGTACAGATTGGCTTGTTTCGACGGAGTTGGTTTCGTGTTTTGTAATTGGAAATGAAAAAACGCCCCCTTTCTGCTGAACTCAAGGGCCCAATAAATGGCGAGCGCAAGACCTCGATCGCAAGGACCGCCGCGCCTTACTAACCGCCACCCAGCGGCAGGAAGCTGCTACCGGGGTACTACTGCCAATTGTTTATCGTGCTGGGTGCCGCAGTTTCCCCCCTCCGCCACCCATGACATTAGGGCGGGGTAGGTTCGCATATTCTTTGTTGAATTAACTAACACAATCCACGTCTATTCCCGCTCTTCTCCCCATTCCTGCCGGGCTGCAAGCCCGACGGCCCGCGACGCGTACGGCCACCATCCACCTTGCCCGGCACCTGCGCGCCGACGCCCCGGTGTCGGTTGATGATGGTCGCTTGGCAGGGCCGCCCGTAGGTACTGCGGACTGAGCTGGACCTGCTGCCTTGTGTTTCGCGGCATTCAGGCCCAGGCGTTTTCACCGTCGTAAGGAATACATCCTTCGTAGCGGCCCGGGACGGGGTTGAAGCGGAGGGTTTCGGTAACGCCCGCCTCCGAAGTAAAGTAACCCCAAATCGTCAGCTCCTTCATCATGGTGAAGAAGTGCGGCTCCCCCTGCCCCTTCCCCCGCCGTGCCTCGGCATCGAACCCCTTCAGTAGATCTGTTTTTTGGGTTGCCGTCAATGCGGCGAACCCTCGTCCGAAGGTCTTACTGGCCGCTTCGTTGAGGGTGGACAGGCCGGCTACGAAGATTTCGGTCTCCCGCTCGTCGTAACAATCGTTGACGATGGTCACCATAAAACTCCCTACCCCGGCGGCTTTCGCACCCGGCGACTGCTCCGTATCCGGCAGGATGGTTTCCCCGATCTCGTCCAGCAGGGCGGCATCCTTCGCGGTCAATGCGCTTTGTCCTTCGTTCTCCCGCGCACATCCCGACAGAAATACCTGGCTGCCGATGAGGGTCCCCCCCAGTATCGTTGCCGTAAGTGCCAGTGCTTCTCTTCTGTCCATGGGTTCGTTCTTTGCGCAGGGCCGGCAATTATTGTTTCCAAAGTTTGTACGGTCGGTCTACCTCGGTGGTGAACGGTAGCATCACCTTTCTCCCCGTACCCGCTGATGCATACGCGGCGAAGATCACTTCCAGTACGGCCTTTCCATCTTCTCCGGTCACGAGGGGCTTCCGGTCGTTCTTCACGCAATCGACGAAATGCTCAAATTCCTGGGGGAAGCCGTAGTTCCAGATCTCTTCGTACATCGTATAGCTCCAGCCCACGGTATGCCCCGCTTTTTCTACCGCGTAGCCTACTCCGGTACTGCTGTAGGTCTTTATAGAATTGCCCTGGAGAACGTCGGCGTAAGCTACTCCCCCTGACCCGTGTATTTCCGCCCGGTCGTCCATACCGCCCGGTTTCGTCCAGCTTTCTTCCATTACCGCTACCACGCCGTCCTCGAATTCGAGGATTACGATAGCATTGTCGTCACCGAGGGTCTTATCCTGGTGTACGCTCGTCATCATTTGGGCGTAGACGGACTTGATGGCCTTGCCGGGGTGCAGCCACCGGAAGAACTGTACGGCATGACACCCCATGTCCATAGTAACCCCACCCCCGGAAAGATTTACGTCCCAAAAATGATCCGCGTGGGGACCGTCGTGTTTTTCGGATTGCTTGAAGAGTACCGGCCGCCCCAGGGCTCCCTCGTCCAGCAGTCCCTTCAGGCGAACGTACTTGGGGGTAAAGCAGAGTTCTTCCGCGTACATCAGCTTGACGTTCGCCCTATGGCACGCTTCGATCATCCGATCCGCCTCTTGCAAGTTCAGACAAAGCGGCTTTTCCACTACCACGTGCTTGCCTGCTTTGGCCGCTTTAAGGGTAATGTCGCAATGCAGGTGATTCGGGGCCCCGATTACTACCATATCCAGGTCGGGCAGCGCCAGCATCCGGTCCAGGTCGGTGAAACTGCGGGGGATGTTGAATTTCTCCGCGAACGCCCTGGCGTGGCCCTCGGTGGGCGACATCACCGCCACGATCTCCGCATCCGCTACCCTGCCCAGCGCTTCGGCGTGGATGGTCGATATGAACTGCGAGCCTACCAGGCCCACCTTTACCTTGTCGTTCATAGTGAAGGGGATGGGTTACAAGATTCCGCGTCTGAATTGATCGGCCGCATACGTCGCGGCGCGGGCCGTGAGCGCCATATACAAAATGGACGGGCTCTGATTTCCCGTACTCGTCATACAGGCCCCGTCGGTCACGAAGACGTTCCGGCATTCGTGTAACTGGTTGTGTTCGTTGAGGAGGGAGGTGCGCGGGTCCTTGCCCATTCTTACGCCTCCCATTTCGTGAATATCCAGGCCGGGTGCCTGCTCGTTGTCGTAGGAATACAGATCCGTACAGCCCATCTTCTCCAGCATCTTGCGGCTTTCCTCCAGGAAATCGGCAATCATCTTTTCGTCGTTCTCGTCGTACCCCACTTCCGTGACCAGCAGGGGAATGCCCCAATCGTCGGTCTGCTCCTTACTCAGGTATACCCGGTTCGACGCTTTGGGGATGGTTTCCCCCTGCATGTACATGTAGATCCGCCAGTCGCCGGGTTTGCTGAGCCGGTGCTTGAAGTCCGCCCCAAGTTGCGGGAGTCCGTCTGCAACCTTTTCCGCCCGGTTGCGGTAGGCGCCGGTGAAGATCGTATAGCCGCCCATAAAGTCGGCATCTCTCTCCCCCAGGTTCCGGTAGTTAGCGATGATGCATTCCGTAGGCCGCGACCCGTAATAATACTTATCCCGATACCCGGGCATGGTACCGCCCGCCCCCGCCCGGTAGTTATGGAAAGCAACGTACCTGCCCAGTAGATCGTGATCGTTGCCCAGGCCGTCGGGGAAGCGGTCAGACCGGGAGTTGAGCAGGATCAGGTTGGTATTCAGGGCGGATGCCGTCACGAAGATGATCCGCGCCCGGAAGGTAATTTCCTCCTTCGTATTCGTGTCAATGACCTTGACCCCCGAGGCTTTGCCCGTGGCCTCGTCGTATAGAATGGAGTGGACTACGGAAAACGGCCGCAAGGTCAGGTTGCCGGTCTTCTCCGCCCAGGGCAGGGTCGAGGCATTGGTACTGAAGTACCCCCCGTACGGGCAGCCCCGCATGCACAGGTTGCGGCACTGGCACTGCCCACGCCCCTGCTGAAGATGGATTTCCTGCGGAACGGTCACCTGCGCCCACCGGCCCTGAACCAGGTGCCGGCCCGGAAAATGGTCGCGGAGGGTATCACGCATGTGTTCCTCTACGCAGTTCAGTTCGAAGGGCGGCAGAAATTCTCCGTCCGGCATGGCTTCCAGGCCGTCGTCGTTGCCGCACACGCCAATAAAGCGCTCGACGTGGGCATACCAGGGGGCCACGTCTTCGTAGCCGATGGGCCATTCTATTCCGTAACCGTGCTTTTTCGGGGCCTGAAATTCGTACGCGCTCCACCGCTGACAAGCCCGTCCCCACGTAAGCGACTTTCCGCCTACCTGGTAGCCGCGGATCCAGTCGAAGGGCTTTTCCTGGATGTAGGGGTGATCGGCGTCCCTGATGAAAAAGTGTGCCGTATCCTCTCCGAACCCCGCGGCTTTGGAGATCAAGGGATTCTCTTCGTAGAACGCCTTCGTCATCTGCCCCCGGTGCTCGAATTCCCAGGGGTTCATTGTCATTGTCGGATAGTCCTTAATGTGCCGTACATCCCTTCCCCTCTCCAGCACCAGGGTTTCTAACCCCTGCTCGCACAGCTCCTTGGCCGCCCAGCCGCCCGCTATGCCCGAACCGACGACAATCGCATCAAATTCAGTTCTCATAAGCCTTTCCCTTACGTCTGCCGCATTCTTCCCATGCCGGAACTTCGGGCTTTAAGCTAAGCTTTTTCCGTAAGTAAAGTCCGCTTTATTGCCCTTTTCCGCTGTCGATCGGCCCGTACCTGTTGGTGGCGCTCTCGTCTTCCGTTTCCAGCTAAAGGCTTAAAAATTCTCGGAATCGGAACCCGCCACCACGGACTCGATGCCACCGGATGGCGTAGGTGTCCGGTACCGTGACCAGTCGGATGGTGCCCCGATCCGCTGCCTTGCTGCCCAATCTTGAGCGGAATGGTGCGGATCACGGTTGTAGGGGGATGTTTTACCACGCCCCGGCACCCGCGCTCCGCCGCCCCCTATCCTTCTTTTTTGGCGAACCGGCCGCGTAATCCGAGGGCCAGCCCCAGGCAGACCACGATCAGCACCACGTTGTAGTACCAGGGCATGTTGCCCCCGAACACGCCGTACTTGAGGCCAAAGTAGCTGCCGAAGTAGACGAGGCTCATGAGTAGGAAGAGACCGATGCCGGGCTTGTCCTTTCTAATCGGTTCCATGCGGGGGGTATTTTTTGAGGTCGCGGCGGCGATACTGCCACAGGGCCACCTCGGCCAGGATCACCGCGACAATGAGCGCGACCCACTGCTGCTGGCTCATCTCGTTGCCGAAGACGAGGTACTTTACCACGAAGTAGACCAGAACGGGCACCCAGGCCAGGGCGGCGTGAAATTTGCTCCTGTGGCGCTGGCGGTTGTCTTCCATGGGGGGCAAAAATAAAGAGACCCAGGCAAATTGCCCGGGTCCTTAGTTATACGACTGTGTTGTCCACAGCGTCTCTCATGAAAAATAAACCTAATTCTTTGTTCCTTGCGCCTGTGGGGCTTAGAACTACCGCTAAGATACGGTCTTTTCTTTTTATCGTATTTGGCATTTTATGCTACAGCATACATGCCAGATTATCGAATATCAATAAGGCTGTCGTTTTCGGCCGTTTGGTAGAATAGACGCCCGGGGGTCATCAAATGTTTGATCGGGGGGTCGAATTTATTTTTTTTAACACATTTATCGTTTCCGCTAAGCTCAGAATACCGATTGCCCCACCTTGATTCGCTGTTCGTGCTGGCGGATCAGGCCGCGAAGGTAACCAAAGTATTGGGCCGCGTACTTGCCGGACTCCGCGTGGAGGGCGTTCCCGTGTTCTACCAGGTTGTCGAACCAGTGCTGCACCTCCTCGCACAGTTCCCGGTCGGAAGTGGCCACGTAGTTGGGGTTGACCAGGGTGGTGAAGAGGAAGGGGCGGATATTGGACTTCACCAGGACCACGTTGCTGGTGTTGGAAAGCTCGTTGTGGTACACCCGGAAGTCGGAACTGTTGAGACTGGGCGCGCCGCCCAGGGGAAAGCGCTTGCCGGTACGCACCATCGCTTCCAGGTGATCCACGATTTTATACAATTCCATAAAAATGCGCTCCGGGTCCCGCGCGTCGGCAAACTTCCCGATCTGGGCCATGTAGTTGACCTGCCGCAGGGTGACGTCCAGCACGCCGATCGACCAGAGCTCGCGCGACGGGAGGCTGTAGTGGTCGCGGATCGTATCCTCGACCAGCCGGTGCAGCGGTTCGGCGATCAGTTCGGTCGAGAAACTGAGGTTCTTCCACTTGCTCAGGTTCCAGGTGGTGATGCCGAACATGAAGATCTTGAAGCTGCGCAGCACGGGAGTGGAAAGCTCGTAGTACATCGGCAGTTCCGGCGAGGCGAAATCGAAACTTGCCCCCGGCAGCCGCTTCAATTGCTCCCAGCGGTTGTGCAGTTGAACGAAGTAGTCGAACTCATTCTCGATCGGCCGGCGGTCGTCGGGGTAACGCAAACTCGGTATCCGACCCTCCGGCCGGCTGCTGAGGTCCGTGCGGAGGTGGTAGATCTCCGCCAAACGCATCATCTCATCGGCCGTCAGGGCCGTATCGCCCCGCAGCCTGCGGTACACCGCGTCGCGCCCTACGTGCAAATCCTCCGCCACCGCGGCCACCAGGGCGCTGCGGGAGGAAAATCGTTCGGAAAGACGCTCAAAAAACTGGTGTTGATAACTCTGGTTCGCCTCGTTCATTTTTTTGTTCGCTGTTCATAGTAAAGCCGGGGCGAGCCAAAAAGCCCGCCCAATAAGAAAAGACCAATACTGCAATAACCTTTACGCTATACGTCAAGTTAGGGCATTGCCACGAAGCGAACTGTTGTTTTTGTATAATTTTAAAACAAATTATTTGTTTTATCGTTGATCCTCACGTTACTTTGCTGCTGAAGCCTTGAATTTGTTACGAATGCCCAGGTCATCAGGATATGGCCCGGGCCCGCTTTAACAGCTTTATTTTTTGCCGCGGCCCCCCGGAACCGTCTTTTTGTTTTAACTCATACTCACGAAACATGTACTTTCTACCCCACCCGGACGGGGGGGGCGGGGTGTCCTCTTCTGGGCCGGCCCGCTCCCCGCATGCCCCTTGCGCCGGTTCTCCGGCATCCGCCCCCCTACCCAACTGAGTCGGCATGCACCTCAGTTGTCATACCTCCTTCAGCTTTCGCTACGGCGTACTTGGGCCCCGTCAGCTGGTCGAGAAGGCCGCCGCCTGGGGCGTCGAATGCCTGGCCCTGGCCGACAACAACAGCACCAGCTGCGCGGTGGAGTTTGTCAACTGCTGCCGGGAGTTCGGCATCAAGCCCATCCTCGGCATCGGCTTCCGCAGTGAAGACGGGCAGTGGCTCTACACGGGCCTGGCCCGCAACGCCACGGGCTGGTACCAGCTCTGCCGCTTCCTCAGCGAACACTCCCTGGCGGAGCGGCCCCTGCCCACCGTGCCGCCGCGGATGGACGACGTCTGGATCATCTATCCCCGCCTCTGTAAGCCCATCCGCGACTTTCGCGACAACGAACTGCTCGGCATCCGGCCCCAGCACGTCAACCGGCTGTTCAGCCACGAGCTGCGCCACCACCAGCACAAACTCGTCGTACTGGCCCCCGTAGTGGCCATCACCGAGGAAGATTACGAGCTCCACCGGACGCTGCGGGCGATCGACCTGAATACCGTCCATACCAAGCTCACCCCCCGCGACCTGGCCAAGCGCGGCGACCGCCTGCTGCCCCCCGATACCCTGCGGCAATTCTACCGCCCCTACCCCGCCATCCTGCGCAACACCCAGCGCATCATCGACTCCTGCACCGCCGAACTGGAGACCGGCCTGCAGATCAACCGGCAGACCTTCACCGGCTCCAAGGAAGGCGACTACCAGCTCCTCGAGAAACTGGCCCTCTCGGGCGTGGCCCGCCGCTACCCGCCCGGCCCCCGCTTCCAGCGCGCGCGCCTGCGTACCGAACGCGAACTGGCGGTGATCCGCAAGCAGGACTTCTGCCCCTATTTCCTCATCACCTACGACATCGTCCGCTACGCCCGCTCGGCCGGCTACCAGCACGTGGGCCGCGGCTCCGGCGCCAACAGCATCGTGGCCTACTGCATCGGCATCAGCGACGTCGACCCCCTGGAGCTCGACCTCTACTTCGAGCGCTTCATCAATCCGTACCGCGCCAGTCCGCCCGATTTCGACATCGACTTCAGCTGGGACGAGCGCGACGACGTCACCGATTACATCTTCAAGCGCTACGGTCGCGAGTACACCGCCCTGCTGGCCACCTACTCCACCTTCCAGGGGCGGGCGGCCCTGCGCGAGACGGCCAAGGTGCACGGCCTGCCCAAGGAGGAGATCGACGCCCTCGTCCGCGACCCCCACGGCCGCGCCGCCGAAGATCCGAAGGCCCGCACCGTGGTCGACATCGCCCGCCGCCTCGTGGGCCTGCCCAATCACCTCGGCATCCACGCCGGCGGGGTGCTCATCACCGAGCGCCCCATCTACTACCACACCGCCCAGCGGCTCATGCCCAAGGGCTTTCCGGTAGCCCACTGTGATATGTACCACGCCGAGGATATGGGCCTGCACAAGTACGACGTACTGAGCCAGCGCGGACTCGGGCACCTGCGCTCCGCCGCCGACCTCGTGTACCGCAACCACGGCAAGACGGTCGACCTGCAGGCGCTGGACGCCATCAAGCAGGACCCCCTGGTGCGCAACATGCTCCGCAGCGGCCGTGCCCTGGGCTGCTTCTACATCGAGTCGCCGGCCATGCGTGGCCTGCTCACCAAGCTGGGCTGCGACAACTACGTCCACCTCGTGGCCGCCAGCAGCATCATCCGGCCGGGCGTGGCCAAGTCGGGCATGATGAAGGAGTACATCCGCCGCTACCACCACCCCCACAGCTTCGAGTACCTCGACCCCGTCTTCGCCGAGCACCTCGGCGAGACCTTCGGCATCATGGTGTACCAGGAGGACGTGATGAAGATCGTCCACCACTTCGCCGGCCTCGACCTCGACGAGAGCGACGTGCTGCGCCGCATCATGTCGGGCAAAAAGCACAACGGCGACACCCTGGAAAAGCTGCAGGAGAAGTTTTTTGCGGGCGCGCGGGTGCGGGGCCACTCACCGGAGAAGGCCGCGGAGGTATGGCGCCAGGTAGAAAGCTTTTCCGGTTACTCCTTTTGCAAGGCCCACTCGGCCAGCTTCGCGGTGGAAAGCTTCCAGAGCCTCTACCTGAAGGCGTATTACCCCCTGGAATTCATTGTGGGCGTGATCAACAACTTCGGCGGCTTCTACAAGACCGAATTCTACGTTCACGAGGCCCGCCTGGCGGGGGCCGCCATCCACGCGCCCTGCATCAACGCCAGCGGCTACCTGACCGACCTGCGGGGTACCGATCTCTACCTGGGCTTCATCCACCTCAAGGGCGTATCCGAGCAACTGATCCACCGCACCGTCCTGGAGCGCCACCGGGCGGGGGCGTTCCAGGACCTGGCCGACTTCTGCGCCCGCGTCGACGTGGAAAGCAGTCAGTTGGAACTGCTGATCCGCATCGGGGCCTTCCGCTTTACCGGCAAGCGCAAATCGGAGCTGCTGTGGGAGAAGAACGCCGTCTTCAACCCCCGCCTGCGCCGCGAATCCTCTCTGGATCTCTTCGTTACCGTGGCGCCCGAACCCGACTTCTACCTCGACGCGGCTCCCAATCACCGGCCGAACCACCCCCTGAGCGGCCACGAACTGGACCAGGCCTTCGACGAGCTGGAACTGCTGGGCTTCCCCCTCTGCTCCCCCTTCTGGCTGGCGGTACCCGACGACAACGACCCCTCGGACAATGTGCCCGCGCCGTGCCACGACGAGGCAGCCGACCGCCCGCACGCGAATTCCTGGGGCCTGCCCCGCACCTGCACGGAGCCGCCGCCCCATCCCCTGCAGCACGTACCCGACCACGGCACCACGGAGTTGCTCGGCTACTTCGTCTGCGACAAGGTGGTGCCCACCGTAAAGGGCGAACGCATGAGTTTCGGTTGCTGGTTGAGCGAGCAGGGACAGTACTTCGACAGCGTACACTTCCCCGATGCCTACCTGCGCTACCCCTTCCGCGGAGCGGGCGTCTACCGGCTGGCCGGCAAGGTGACCCGCGAGTTCTCCTTCCCCAGCCTGGAAGTGAGCCGCATGGAACGCCTCCCCTACTTGCGCGACCTCCGCTTCACCGACGACCGCTCCCCACCCCCGGACCCGCCGCCCCCCAGCCGCCGGGAGAAATTGAGCCCCCAGCCCCATTGACCCCTTGACCCCTTGACTAATTGACCCCTTGACCCCTTGACCCCTTGACTAATGTACCAAAGAGCCATTCTACACCTGGATATGGATGCCTTCTTCGCCTCCGTGGAGATCAAAAAGAACAGTGCCCTGGCCGGCCTTCCCCTTTTGGTGGGCGGCGTGGGCGGTCGTGGCGTGGTCACCTCCTGCAGTTACGAGGCGCGGCGCTACGGCATCCACTCGGGCATGCCCATGGCCGTGGCCCTGCGGCGTTGCCCCGATGCGCGCACCATCCGGGGCGACTACGAGAGCTACGAGCAGCACTCGGCCATCGTGACCGAAATTATCGCTGAGGAGGGACCGGTATTTGAGAAGGCCTCCATCGACGAGTTCTACGTGGACATGACGGGTATGGACCGCCACGTCGGCTGCGTGAAGTGGAGCGGGGAACTGCGGCAGCGCATCATCCGGGAGACGGGGCTGCCGCTGTCGGCCGGACTGTCGGTCAACAAGCTCGTATCGAAGGTGCGGGCCGGCGAGGCCAAGCCCAACGGCTCGGGCTGGGTGGCGCAGGGTGCCGAGCGGGCCTTCCTGTCTCCCCTGCCGGTGCGCAAGATCCCCAGCATCGGCGCGGTGACGGCCCGCAAGCTGAGCCTGATGGGCATCCGCAAGGCGGGCACCCTGAGCCAGGTACCGGTGGGCCTCCTGGAACGGGAGTTCGGCAGTATGGGCCGCGAGTTTCACCGCCGCGCCAACGGCATCGATCACCGTCCGGTAGTGCCCTACAGCGAGCGGAAGTCCTTCTCCTCGGAATGCACCTTCCAGACCGACACCATTGACGTGGAGTTCTTGCTGCGCAAGCTCCGCCACCTCACGGCTCAGCTGGCCTTCGACCTGCGCCGGGCCGGTCGGCTCACCGCCCGCGTGACGGTCAAGATCCGCTATACCGACTTCAACACCTACACCCGCGCCCGCCGCATCGACTACACGGCCCACGACCAGCAGCTCGTCCCGGTGGCCGAAACCCTCTTCCGCGAACTCTTCACCCGCCGGCAGTGCATCCGGCTCATTGGCGTACGCTTTGACCTGCTGGCCAGCGGCCACACCCAGCTAGACCTCTTCACCGACACCCAGGAAAACAGCCGCCTGCTGCTGGCCCTGGACAAGGTGCGCACCCGCTTCGGAAAAGACGCAGTAGCGGTCGGCTGACCGTACAAAGCGGCCTCCGGCCGCGAGAGCAAAATGCGGCCTCCGGCCGCGAAAGCAAGAAGCGGCCTCAGGCCGCGAAAGTAAAATGCGGTCTCAGACCGCGAAAGCAAAACGCGGCCTCCGGCCGCGCCCCCCATCCAAACCTTCCCAATCACTCAGTCCCCCGAGGAATCAAAGTAGAAGGAAACACCACCACGCTCTCATTACCATCTTCCCCGACGGAAGACACCCCAAAAAAGTAATTATCCACCACCACGTTCTCCAGCGTATGTCGGAGCTGCCCGGCCGGTACGAACACCTTATGCTCCCAGCGCGGCGAGGTGGTTAGCCGCCAGTGGACGTAATATCCCGCAATGGGGGTGTTGGTTTCGGGCTTCTCCCAGCGTAGGCGGGTGCTGGGTTCCACGGCGCCGCCGATCATGACCAGGGGCGGGGGCGGGGGTGCGGCGGCCAGTCCGGCCAGGGAGATAGCATTCACGCCGGTGAGCTTGGCGGCGTAGGGGAAATTGACGTGCTCGAGCTTGTCGCCGTATTCAATACCGTCTTCTGTGCGGATATCCTGGTGTTGCTGGGTATAGTTTTCGTGGGTTTCCATGATGCGGACGCCGGGGATGCCCGCGTCGTTGAAGGGCCGGTGGTGGCCGCCGCGGCCGAAGCGGTCGAGGCGGTAGACCATCATGGGTTCGAGGTTGGTGGTGTACTGCCGCGTCTGCGCGTCGATGTAGCGGGCGAGCTGGCGACTGGGGCCGTCGACCTCCCCGCCGAAGAAGCGGCGGTAGATGTTCTTGCGCTCGTCGTTGACGTCATCCGGGTAGTAGGGCTCGGAGAAGATGCGGAAACTGGTATTATCGGTGACGCCGTCGACGCCGGTGATGTTGCCGATCATGTCGTTGTTGAGGGTGCCCATCAGGTTCCAGCCCTTTTCCTTTACCCAGTCGGCCATGCCCTTGCCGCCGAAGAGGCCCTGCTCTTCGCCGCTCAGTCCTACGTAGAGGATAGATCCGGGGAATTCATACTGCGTCAGTACGCGGGCCGCTTCCAGGGCTCCGGCCATACCACTGGCGTTGTCGTTGGCTCCCGGGCTGTCGCTGGTGCCGTCGAGGGGGTCGCTGACGCGGCTGTCGATATCGCCGCTCATCATGATGAAGCGGTTGGGGTCGCGGGTGCCGCGCTGCACGGCGATGACGTTGACCACCCAGGTATCTTCCTTGATCCGGCTATCGGGGTCGCCTTCGACGAGGTTGCGCTGGTACATCACTTCCAGGCAGCCGCCGCAGGCGGCGCTGATGCGCTGGAATTCGTCGTAGATCCAGCGGCGGGCGGCGCCGATGCCGCGGGTGTCGCTGGTGGTATCGCTGAGGGTATGGCGGGTGCCGAAGTTGACCAGCGTGGTGATGTCCTGCTCGATGCGGGCGGGATCGGGGGCGTCGGCGATGTCGTACATCCGCGGATCGGTGGCCGGCGGGGGGCTCACGGGTTGGGCGGATTGGGCGCCGGCGTAAGCGGCGGGCAAAAGCAGAAGGGAAAGGAGGTAGTGGCGCATTGGTTTAACTTGAGGGGGCCGTCAAGATAGCTAACCCATGAAATACCGCCTCTCCGTCGTGCTGCTGTTGCTCTTCCTGGCCCACGTGCTCAAGGGGGTCGGAGATACCCTGCAGTTCCACTACGAAAGTTCGCCCTACGCCGACCTGGGCAACACGTCCTTCTGGAACCCGGAGCAGTCGTGGAAAGCCAAATACGCCTCCGATCCTACCGGAGAACCGCTGCGCCCGCTGCGAGAGAAATTTCCCGGCTCCACTACCCTCTTTGTGGCTACCACCGACGCCTGGCACCTGAGCCAGAGTCTGCAGTACGCCTGTATCCGGCTGGCCGTTTGCCTGCTGGCGGTGCCCCTCCTGGGGTGGCGGGGCGGGTGGGCGTACGCGGGGCTTTACGCACTGATTTGGGTGGTGCAGGCCGCCGGTTTTCACTTGGCGTACACCTGGTTTGGGTAGGTGATGGCCCGGGTAGTCGGCGCTGTGCGCCGGCCGGGGAAAGCAGCAGTAAGAAATGTTGGCATTGAGCTACCGGGATGTAAAGGCCGCGCGATAGGTTTTACCATCAGGCCACAGGCCCGACGGCCCGCGTAGTCGGCGCTATGCGCCGGCCGAGGAAAAGAAGCAGTGAGAAACGTTGGCATTGGGCGGCCGGGATGAAAGGCCGCGCGATAGGTTTTACCGCCGGGCCACAGGCCCGACGGCCCGGGCGGCCCGGGTAGTCGGCGCTGTGCGCCGGCCGAGGAAAGAAGTAGTGAGAAACGTTGGCATTGGGCGGCCGGGATGAAAGGCCGCGCGAAAGGTCTTCACGTCAGGCCACAGGCCCAACGGCCCGCCGAACGGGTAGTCGGCGCTGTGCGCCGGCCGAGGAAAAGAAGCAGTGAGAAAAGTTGGCATTGGGCGGCCGTGGCGTAGGACGCGCGGCAAATCTTCACGCCGGGCCACACGCCCGATAGCATGTGGCAAAAACTAGAGGCAGTTACCATCTCTAGCTCGACAGCCGCCCAGTAAACATCTCTAGCAATTCCGGATGCACAAAGGTGTGTGGCCACTCCTCCCAATCCCATACTAGGCCCGCGGCTACAGGGTTACGCAGGACATACCACATCACCCGCATGAATTTCCCGTCCCTGATGCGCCGGTCGAAAAAATCAGCTTCCCAAAAGGGATGACCGGTACGCCCAAGCAACTGGTTTGCCAACCTGGCGGTATGACTTTTATGACGACCCACAAGCCGGCCAAGGTCCATGGTTTCAGTATCACAATGGTCTGCGCGGATCACCGCGTGGACATGGTTTCCCATGACGCAAACCGCATAGGGAAATACATCTCCCGCAATCGCCAGATACTCCCAGGAATCCAAAACGATGCGGGCCACCCTACCATCCATAAGATGAAAAGGCCCGTGGCTTGTTTCGTGAAGGGCCCGATCCAGTTGGCGTTCGTACTTGGCATTTATCCCATTTTGCCGGTCGCGCTCGACCGACGAGCGCACGGCGGGCGGCAACTCGATCAAGTCCGCCTCCAGGGCCGCGAGTTTACGTCGTCGCCAGGTTACCAATTCCTCTACCCTTTTCTGCGGAATGCTTCCCGCCAAGCGGTAAGTAAGATGTATAGGATCGAACCCGAGACAATCGTGGGGCAACCAGTTGGGCATGGCAAACATAATTTACCCGTAATTTTAAACTTTTTGTTTGTTTTTCCAAATTACTGGGTTGCTTTATGGTTTGTCCGCCGAGATGCTCCGGGCGGTCAGCGCTGCCTGCCGGTTGAGAAAGGTATTGTATTGCGTTATCCCCATGGGCGCGTGACATGTTTTACTGGCGGGCCACAGGCCCGACGGCCCGGGTAGTCGGCGCTATGCGCCGGCCGAGGAAAAGAAGCAGTGAGAAACGTTGGCATTATGCGGCCGGGATGAAAGACCGCGCGACAGGTTTTACCGTCAGGCCACAGGCCCGACGGCCCGGGTAGTCGGCGCTGTGCGCCGGCCGAGGAAAAGAAGCAGTGAGAAACGTTGGCATTGGGCGGCCGGGATGAAAGACCGCGCGACAGGTTTTACCGCCAGGCCACAGGCCCGACGGCCCGGGTAGTCGGCACTGTGCGCCGGCCGGAAAAAGAAGCAGTGAGAAACGTTGGCATTATGCGGCCGGGATGAAAGACCGCGCGACAGGTTTTACCGCCAGGCCACAGGCCCGACGGCCCGCCGAACGGGTAGTCGGCGCTGTGCGCCGGCCGGGGAAAGCAGCAGTAAGAAATGTTGGCATTGGGCTGTTGGGATGAAAGGCCGCGCGATAGGTTTTACCGCCGGGCCACAGGCCCGACGGCCCGCCGGCGCTGTGCGCCGGCCGAGGAAAAGAAGCAGTGGGAAATGTTGGCGTTGGGCTGCTGGGGCGTAGGCCGCGCGGCAAATTTTAACGTCGGGCTGCAAGCCCGAAGGCCCGGGGAGGAGGTTCAAAATCACTTTACCGCTTACCTTACTCCCTTACTTACCCCCGAACCACATGAAGCGCTACCTCTTCCCCCTCGCACTCCTGCTCCTGACGGCCACCGCGGCCACGGTTGCGGCCATTTCCGCCGACCAGGTGAAAGCCGCCGCCGCCGTGCTCGGCATCGACTTCCTCGACGATGAGGAGATCGAACTGATGCTGCCCGACCTGGAGGAGAACCTCGCCGCCTTCGACACGATCGGCAAGACGGAGATTCCGAACAGCCTCTCCCCCGCCCTGGTCTTTAGTCCCGTCCTGCGCCCGGGTCAGCTGCCTACGGATACCACCGTTACGGCACCCGCGACCCCGCCCGAATTGTTAACGGGAGAAAACCCCCTGTTGAACCTGGAATGGGCCACGGTGGAAGAACTGGCCACCCTGATCTACACCCGCCAGATCAGCAGCCGCGCCCTCACGGAATTCTTCCTGGATCGCCTAAAGAAGCACGACCCCGCCCTGCATTGCGTCATCACCCTCACCGAGGAACGCGCCCTGGCCAAGGCCGACGCGATGGACGCCGAACTCGCCGCCGGCAAATACCGCGGCTACCTGCACGGCATCCCATACGGCGCCAAGGACCTGCTCGCCGCCCGCGGCTACCGCACCACCTGGGGCGCCAAGCCCTACGAGGGACAAACGATCGACGAAGACGCCGCCGTGATCCAGCAACTCGACGCGGCCGGCGCCGTACTCTGTGCCAAACTCAGCATGGGCGCCCTGGCCTGGGGCGACGTGTGGTTCGGTGAAATGACCCGCAACCCCTGGAATGTGGGGAAAGGCAGCAGCGGTTCCTCGGCCGGATCGGCCAGCGCCGTGGCCGCCGGACTGGTACCTTTCGCCATCGGCACCGAGACCCTGGGCAGCATCGTGAGCCCCAGCACGGTCTGCGGCACCACCGGCCTGCGGCCCACCTTCGGGCGCGTCTCTCGCCACGGAGCCATGGCACTGAGCTGGTCGATGGACAAGATCGGCCCCATCACGCGCTCGGCTACCGACGCCGGACTGGTACTGGCCGCCATTGCACATTACGACCCGCGGGACGCCCACGCCATCCCGGCCGGCTTCCAGTTTACGCTGCCCGACAACGCACCTACGACCAAGCGGATCGGCTACCTGAAGGGCAGCTTTGCCGGTGATTACGATTTTGCCGCCAATGACTCCATAGCCCTCAACGAGCTGCGCAAACTCGGTTACGAACTGGTAGAGATAGAACTGCCGGACGCCCCCGACATTGGCTTCATCCTCAACGTGGAAGCGGCGGCCGCCTTTGAATCGCTGACCCGCAGCGGCGACGACGACCTCCTCACGCGGCAAGTGCGCAACGCCTGGCCCAACAGCTTCCGGACCGCCCATTTCGTGCCCGCCGTGGCCTACGTACAGGCCAACCGCCTGCGGCGCGAACTGATGCAGGAGATGGACCGGCTCTTCACCGAGCACGAAATCGACGTCTACGTCAATCCGAGCTGGAACTCAAGCAGCCTCTTCATTACCAATATGACGGGTCACCCCTCGCTGACGGTTCCCAACGGCATGCACGAGGGCACGCCCACGAGCATCACTTTTACCGGTCGGCTATTCCACGAGCAGGATCTGATCAACGTGGGCCGGGCGTACCAGCGCGCTACGCGGTGGGATGAACTTCACCCTGAGGCTTTTTAAGGTAATCCTCCAGCTTGGCCATGGCACGGGCGCGGTGACTGAAGCGCACCTTTTCGTCTTGCGTCATCTGGGCGAAAGTGCGTCCGTCCCCTTCCGCGGGAACGAAAATGGGGTCGTAGCCAAAACCGTCGTGGCCGATGGGAGCCGTCGCGATCCGGCCTTCGCACTCCCCTTCAAACAGGTGCTCCGCATCCCCTTCTATCAGGCAGATGACGGTGCGGAAGCGGGCTAGTCGATCCTTGCGGTCGGCCAGTTCGGACAGTAATTTCTGGTTGTTGTCGTCGGCGCTGCGTTGGGGGCCGGCGTAGTGGGCAGTATCGACGCCGGGCGCGTGGTCCAGCGCGTAGACTTCCAGTCCGGTGTCTTCGCTGAAGCAGTCGTGGCCGTAGCGGCTTTTCACGTGCCGTGCCTTCAGGCGGGCGTTACCTTCCAGCGTATCCGCCGTTTCGGAGATCTCTTCGGTACAGCCGATCTCCTGCAGGCTGAGAAAGGCGTAGCGGTCGCCCAGCTGGCGTTTGACCTCGGCGATCTTGTGGGGATTGTTGGTCGCGAAAACGAGTTGTTGCTTCATACGGCAACATAAACGTTGCGGCGGCGCGCAGGTGCTGCGAATTTGCCGAAAGGGCAAAAAAAATGGGCAAGCACACCAGTCGCTCAACCTCCTACCCTTGCTGCATTTCTGCCCTGGGGGGATTCAGAAGGAGCTGACCGTGTGCCGCCCAAGCCACAAAGGTACATTCGGATGGTAAGAATTACAATTTCCGAAGTACATTTTATCTAGTGGATTATACCCTAGCTGATCAGGTTGCCGTCGTCGTCCCACTCGGCGGTGATGGTACGGCGGGACTGGTCCACGTACTTCGGCAACAGTTCCTCATCGTAGGCTAGGCCGTGCTTGTCCAGGACCTCCTGCGGCACCCCGTCCCAGACGTTCGGCTGGTTGCCGACGTAGCCGAGATAGTCGATCCCCGGCTTGCTGGTAAAGAAGCCGGTGATGACCATGAAGCGCATATGGTCGAAGAAGCGGACGCCGGGCGCCATGGGGTGCAGGGGCTCGTCTTCGATCACTTCGGGATAGGCGATATCGTCGACAAGGGCGATCTGCTCTTCGGGACTGGCTTCGATGAAGGCCTTGCCGTCGTAGCGTTTGCTGCTCTCGGCGTTCAGCCAGGCCAGGCCGCCGCGCAGCCGCGTCTGGTGGACGGTGGGCTGGTCCTTGGCCATGAACTCGATGAAGTCCACCACCCCGGTATCGGTGGCTTTCGGGTGATCCTCACCGGCGGGAACGATAATATCCGCGAGCACCCCGATCGTCTCCAGTTCAAAGTCGCTGAAGAATCGCTGATCGCGGAGGAGCTCTTCCCGCTCGGCTTCCCAGGCGGTGCGCAGGCCGTATCCCGTGTTTTCGGGTTCTACGGCGGAGGCGGGTACCGGGTCGTCGTTGCGGCAGCCGGTCTGGGTGAAGATCGCGGTGCCAACGGCGCCGCCCAGCAGTGTTTTTAGTGTTTTGCGGCGATCCATCAGATATTCATTTTTTTGAGTTCGGACACGATGTGCTCACTGTTGCGCATGGCCAGTGCCAGGATGGTCCAGGTAGGGTTCTTGTCGGCCTGCGAGGCGAAGGTGCCGGCGTCATTGACAAATACGTTGGGCACGTCGTGCAGACGGCCGTACTTGTTGGTCACACTGTCGCGCGGGTCGTCGCCCATCCGCGTCGTACCTACTTCGTGGATGATGGCGCCCGGTGCGAGCAGGCCGTAATCTTCCTCATAGGTGCGCTCCGGGGTCAGGACCGTGCCGCCCATATCGGTCATGATGGACCGGAAGGTTTCCTGCATGTGCTTGGCCTGCAGACGCTCGTGATCGGTCCATTTGTAGTGGAAACGCAGGGTTGGAATGCCCCACTCGTCGACGCCGGTGGGGTCGATCTCGCAGTAGTTGTCGTAGAGGGCCACGGATTCCCCGCGTCCGGCCATGTAGAAGTAGGCGCCGTAGACTTCCTTCATCTCCTTGAGCAGTGGATTGCCGTAGCCACCAACCTTGTAGTTGAGGAGTTTCTGGATCTCCTTGTGGCCGCCGCCGAAACCGTACATCGGCATACCCATGGACCCGCCCATTTCGATGTGGTAGCCCCGCGGGAAGTCGAGTTTCTTGTTGTCGCCCCACCATGGAGAGTAGACGTGCATGCCACCCATTCCGTCTTCGTTGTAGCGCGTCCGGTTCATCAGGCTGGGGATAAAGCCCGAGATGCCGGCACCGGTGCTGTCGTGGAGGTAGCGCCCCACGGTACCGCTGCTGTTGCCGAGCCCGTTCGTTTGTCCCTTCATCCGGGAATTGAGTAGCAGGCGAGCGGTTTCACAGGCCGAGGCGGCCAGGACGATCACCTTACCCTTTACCTCGTACTCACGACGGTCGTCCTTGCTGACGTAGCTGACCGCGGTGGCCTTGCCGGTATCGTCGGTCATGACCTCACGGGCCATGCAGTTCACGAGCAGGTCGATCTGCCCGCCGTGTTTCATGGCCGGAAAGATCAGGCAGCTGCCGGCGCTGAAGTCGGCGTACACCGCACAGGATCGACTGCACTGGGCGCAGTAGAAGCATACGCCGCGGTCCTCATTGAGCTTCTTGGTGAGCATCGACATCCGCGAGGGGTACACCGGTACGCCGTTGGCCCGAGCGGCCTTGGTGTAGAGGAGTTCCGAAAGGCGCGGTTTGGGCGGCGGCAGAAAGTAGCCGTCGGGGTCGTTGTGGAGGCCTTCGTTGGTACCGGTGACACCGATGAGTTTATCGACCCGGTCGTAGTAGGGTTTGATCTCCTCGTAGGTGATGGGCCAGTTGGCGCCGAGGCCGTCGAGATCCTTGCGGTGAAAGTCATCGGGGCCGAAGCGCAGGCTGATGCGCCCCCAGTGGTTGGTACGCCCGCCGAGCATGCGGGAGCGGAACCATTCGAAGCGGGTATCCCCGACCGTAGCGTAGGGTTCGTTGGGCAGTTCCCAGCCGCCGAAGGCGGCGTTGTAATCGCCGAAGGGCCGGGTCGTGGAAGCGCCGCGTCGCGGGCTTTCCCAGGGCCACCGCAGCTGGGTCTTCATGTCTTTGTCGGCCGGATCAAAGTAGGGTCCGGCCTCGATAATGGCCACCTTCAGGCCATTTTCGGAAAGGATTTTGGCGGACATACCCCCACCGGCGCCGGAACCGACGATGACGACGTCGTATTCCTTATCGTTCTTCTTGATTTGCACGGATCGTGGTTAGATGAAAAGGTAAGATAGGAATCGGTTGCAGATATCCATGACGTTGCGGCCATTCCCGGCAAAAACCTTCGTCGGCCGGCCGTTACCGAAAGCGATAAAAGCAAAATGGGGCACCTTCCGACGGAAGGTGCCCCATGGCGTAAGCTATACCGGGAGTGCCGGTTAGTTCTTGGTAAATACGAGGCTGAAGTCACGACCCGCAACGCCACAACCTCCATCGGTGGCACCGAAGTCGGTGTACTCGATGGTGAAGCTGGAGTCATCGGTCAGGGAGAAGGGAGCCGTACCTTTCTGGGTGGCGGCGATCGATCCTGATCCGCAACCGGCACCGGAGTCGATGGCGGTAGAGCGGACTTCATTACAGGCGAAGTCGAGCGTTACGGTTCCTCCATTGAAGTTGTAACCGGGGGCCACGTAGACGCCAACGTCAAACGTCCGGCGGGTAGTAGATCCGGCCACCGTGCTCAAGGTGACGGTGCGCGAGAAGGGCTCGTTACCGAGGGCCTGCACGGGTGCGCCGAATAGCGCGAACTCATCGTATACGTAACCGTAGGTGATGGTGTACTCACCGGAGAACCGGTCGTCGGGCAGCGGGCAGGTAGCATTGATGTTGAAGTCAAAGATGCCACCGAAGGCGCTGGTGACGGCCGAAGTCGAGTTGGCCGAGCCGAACACGCGGCCGTCCTCCTTGACCACCTCCGTTTTCACCTGGAAGCGATCACCGGAAAGTACCGAATCGATGGGCACGCCCACGAAGGCGGCGACTTCCGAGAAGGGGATGGAAACGTCTACGCCGAGGTTACCGTTGGGTCCGGCGCGGAAATCGGAGGGCTCGTACGTCTTGAACAACTTCGATTCCGTGGAGTAATCCTGACGGCCACCCGCGGTGCTGTTGTCGTCAAAAGCCACGTAGATGTTGTATTGGGCAACGTCCTCGCCGCCGGCGTTGTCGACGAAGTCGACTTCCATTTCGTAGGCGGAGGTGGCGAGATTAGCCAGGTCAAATTCACCGGCCCGCAACTCTACAAGGCGGGGGAAGGCACCGAACAGAAGGGTGTCCTGGGTCACAATTGGAGTCTTTTCCGGGTCGGCACAACCGGCTACCACGAGCGCGATCAGGGCCAGGAAAAGCAATGATTTATGGAACATATTTTATGTTTTAGCCTTCCCGGCCCGGCAGAGCCGGGAAGGCAGCAGATTAAGTTAGGTTAGCGCTACTACTAGTAGTTACAGCTGGCATCGTTGGTATCCCAGAAAACGGGTTCGGTGAAGGATGCCTTCTGGGTAGCGTTCAGGTTGCGGTTGATGTGTACCGAGGGGTACAGGGCCGAACGGATGAAGCTGCCCGGGTTAGGATCGATTCCCGGCTGAACGTCCATGGGCAGACAGGTCCGGCGGTACAGGTTGTACGCTTCCAGTCCGTTGCCGTACAGGGCGATGAGATACTCACGGGCCACGATGGCGAGTTTGCCGGTATCGTCGGCATCCTCGTATTCCTCCATGACGTACTCGATGTACTCTTCGACGCTTTCGTCACCGGCGTAGGTGTCGGCAATCGTTACGGTCACCGGAGTGGTGGCGATAACGGTACCTCCGTCAACCAGGCTTTCGAAAGAAGTCACGCGGTCGAACGACAGCTGGATAGCTTCCTTCAGCAACTCCCCGGCGTCGCCGTCGTAGTTGCCCGTCAGCGCGGCCTCGGCCAGGATGAAGTGGGTGAACGATGCCTGCCAGATCGGCTCGATGCCGGCACCCAGGGCGCCGTCGGTACCACCGTTCTGTACGGTCTCGTTGGTCTGACCGTCGTCGTAGCGTCCGCCTGCAGGGTAGAGTCCGAAGACCGTACGGTACTGTCCGTCTGGCGGAATACCGGAACCATTCAGGTGATCGCGTCCGAAGTAACCCAGGCTGTAGCTGCCGAGGCAGTAGGGCATATCCTCACTTACGGCTTCGTACCAGGGTGGGATAACGTCGGGGTTCGGAACGGCGGTGAAGATGCAGTCGAAAGCGTTGGGGTCGTCTTCTACGGCGTCGGGGAAGATGTTCTTGTCCTGACGGAAGAAGTAGTAACGCGTGCGGGGATCAATGAAGCCCTTCGATTCGGCCATCAACCACATGTACCAATTGGATTGGTACACCCCGTCGTCGTCCTCGTAACTGTTGTTGTAGAAGGGGTGACGGTTGTTGGGGTTGTTACGGTTGCTGCCGTAGTGCCATTCGAAGTTCTCGTTGTTCTCGTCGATGATGTCACCGGCGTCAACGATACTTTGTACGGCGCTTCCTCCGCCTACGAGGCGGGTGGTAACGGCGTTGCGCAACTTCAGCGTCCGGGCCAGGGTAGCCCAGTCTTCAGCACTGCCTCCGTAGAAGTTGTCGAAAGCAAGCTCGAAATCATCAGCACCTTCCAGCTGAGCGATAGCTTCGTCCAGCAGCGCGTTGGCACTGGCGTACACTTCCGCTCCGGGGGTCCGGGTCGGGTTGGTGATCTGGTTTTCGCTGTTGCCCTGTCCGGCTTCGTCGAAGGGAACGTCGCCGAAGAGGTCGGCAAACTGCATGTAGCCGTAGGCTTTCATGATTTTGACCGAAGCGGCGGCGGCGTCCTGCCCCAGGGGCTCAGCCAGTGCGATGAAGGCGTCGGCGTCCGGAAGGAAGCCAGCGTAGAAGGCTTCCCACATTCCGTCGAACTCCGTCGGCTGATGGGTGGCGGTATAGGTAAAACCTCCGGTTTCAGCGTCCATGCGGGCCAGTCCGGCAGCAAAGAAGTACGGGTCGTTCTGGACGTCGTTGAAGGTCAGTTGAATGCTGTTGTACAGCGAGGAGGCATCGGCCTGGTCGGGCGAAACTCCGTTGGGGTTGACCAGTAGTTCGTCCAGGTCGGTGCAGGCTGCAACCGACAGTACCGAGACTACCAGTAAACATTTTTTAAACAAGTTCATATTCAGTTGCTTGTTTTCGTTTTCGTTTGGTTTGATTAGAAGGTGAGGGTCAGGTTAGCACCGTACTTCTTGGCGGTAGGACCGGTCAGGAAGTCGAAGCCACGTCCGTTTCCAACGCCCAGGGAAAGCACTTCGGGGTCGAAGTTTACGCCTTCGGGGAAGTTGGGGGCGTTGTAAAACAGGTTCTCACCGGAAACCCGCAGGCTGATCGATCCGAAGGGGGTACGCTCAAGCAAGCTGGCGGGTAGTGCGTAGCTCAGGGCTACTTCGCGCAAACGAACAACGGTTCCGTCAAAGATCGAGCCTTCATCGGCATTGAAGTAGGCATCGAAGAAGTAGTCACCGGCGTAACCCTGGATGTTGTTGGGGTTGCCTTCACTGTCTTCTCCTTCGAGGATCAGCGGGAGGAAGCGGTCAAATTCGGTATCGGTGGTCAGACCACGCGCCAGCATGGTGGCGGTCGTTACGGAGTAGATATCACCACCGTCGGTGTAGCTCCACTGGAAGAAGAAGCTCAAGCCCTTGTAGCTGATGGTGTTCAACCAGTTCATGGTGTAGTTCGGGTTCGGATCACCGATGATGTCGATGTCGTTACCGGGCTCGTACGAACCGGAGTTGTTCACCAGCAGTCCACCATTGGGGCCGCGCTGGTAGGGAATACCCTGGATGACGCCGAAGGGCTGGCCGGGGATGGCGAAGTTGCCCAGGTTGGAGAAACCCGCAAAGGCAATTTCTTCCACGCCGTCGGTCAGGCTTTCTACAATGTTCTTGTTTCTCGTAAAGTTCAGCGTAGCGTCCCAGGTGAAGTCGCCCTTGAAGGGAACGAGGTTCAGCTGTGCTTCGATACCCTTGTTGGATACCTCGGCGGCGTTGATCTGGGTGGTGGTGTAACCGCTGGCGGGGTCAAGCGGCAGGTCGACCAGCAGGTCGCTCGACTGCTTGTCGTAGAGACTTACGTCGATTCCCACGCGGTTGTTGAAGAAACGACCTTCCACGCCGAATTCAAGTTCGCCGATGAGTTCGGGCTCCAGCAGGCGGTTGCCGAGGCGGTTGCTTACGGCGTTGATGTTCAGCGGGGTGCCGCCGGGGGTCTGGGAAACGTTGGTTCCCGAGCCGAGGATGGCACGCGTGGTGTAGGGGTCGGGGAAACGGGCCGAAGAACCGTAGCCGGCACGCAGCTTCAGGTAGTTCAGTACCCGGCTGCCCTGCAGGCTTTCGAATGCATCGGTAGGCACGAAGCTGACGCTGACCGAGGGGTACAGGATGGAACGCTGGTCGGCCTCCAGGGTGGAGCTCCAGTCGTTACGGGCCTGAGCCGTCAGGTAGAGGTAGCGGTTGAATCCGGCGGTAAGGCTGGCGTATACACCGCGGTAGGCTTCATCCTGGATAGACTGGAAACCGTTGTGCTCGATGAAGTTGTCCTGGGTGAACAGGTCAAAGATGAATTGATTGGTGCTGTTTACGCCGACCAGATCGAATTTGTCGATCCGTTCGTTGTAGCCAACCACACCACTCAGGTTGAAGGCATCGCTCAGGTCGGTATCGAAACTGACGTTGAAAACGTGGTCGACGATGGTATTCCGCCGGGTGGTGCTGAGCAGTACACCGTCGGGGATCTGGCTACCACCACGGTTGATCTCGCGGCGGTTCTCCTGAGTGTAGGCGTCGACGCCGATCCGGTACTGGGCAGTGAGCCAGTCGGTCAGGTCGTACTGAAGGCCTACGTTACCGAAGTAGCGGTTGACGACTTCCTTGTCAAACATGTTGTTGACACCCCAGAGCGGGTTCTGGATGGCGGAGCCGCGGCGGTAGTACACCTGGCTTCCGTCGATGGGGTTCTGGAATGGCAGGCCGACTAGGTCGATCGAGCGCGGCGTGTACAGAACGTTGGCAAATACGGAAGCGTCACCACCGGAGGGGTTGGATCCGTAGTTGAACGAGGCGGGGGGTGCCTGACGGTCGCTGCTCACGATGTTCAGGCTGGTCTGGATGCGGAGTCCGTTGTCCAGGGTGACCTTACCACCTACGCCGGCGTTGTGCTTCTGGTAGAAGTTGTTGGGCGTAAAGCCGGTATCGTCCAGGTGGCTGTAGTTGGCGTTGAAGCTGATGCCGTTACCGAAGTTACGGTCGACGCTGACGCTGGTGTTGAGCACCGTTCCGGTGTTGAAGAACTCGGTTACGTTATCGTACGGCTTGTAGTCGTAGCGGGCACCTTCATACTCGGGAAACGCTTCGTTGTAGCGGTCCTGGTCGAGGGGGTGCTCTACAGTTCCGTCTTCGGCGATGCCGTTCTGTCCGCGTACGTCGAAGGCGGGTCCCCAGTTGGAGAAGAACCATCCGAAGTTGCCGGAGAATCCGTTACCGTAGGTGTTCTGGTAATCGGGAAGGTTGGCTACCTCGGTACGGGCGACGCCCTGGGTTACGCTAACCTCGAAGCCTTTCTGGGCTTCGGATCCACCCTGACCGTTCTTGGTCGTCACCAGGATAACGCCGTTGGCACCCTGCTCACCGTAGAGTACGGTAGCGGAGAGGCCTTTAAGGACGTTGATCTCGGCGATGTTGTTCGGGTCAAGGTCGAGGAAGCGGCTGGAGGCCGTTGCTCCCCCCTGACGGGAACCGAGGTCGGAGTTGGTGTTGGAGTTGAACGGTACACCATCCACTACGAACAGCGGCTGGTTGGTGCCGTTGATCGAGCTGTAACCCCGGATGATGATGTTCGTACCCGATCCGGCGATACCAGAAGTCTGGGTGATGTCTACGCCTGCTGCCTTGCCGCGGAGGATACGTCCCACGTCCGATTCGACGCGGTTCTCCACCTGGCCAGAGCCGATGGTGGCGACGGAGTAGCCCAGGGCTTTTTTCTCCTTACGGATACCCAGGGCGGTTACGACCACCTCATTGAGCTGGCTGGCCGACTCGCTGAGTTCGATGGTTACCTCGCTGGAGATACCATCTACAGGGTATTCGAGGGTGGAAAAGCCGGTGTAGCTTACGATAAGGAATTCGGCCGGCGTGGGCACTTCGAGGGCAAACTTGCCGTCGATGTCAGTTACGGTACCGGAAGTGGTACCCTTGACTAAAATAGAAGCGCCAATCAGGGGCTGGCCGGATTTATCCGTCACCGTACCGCTGATCGTCCGTTGGGCCATGGCTATGCCAAAGGCGAAACAGACGAAGGCAATCACTAGTGAAAGTCTTCTCATGCTAGTTGAAGTTTTAGTTGATTACTTAGTCTCAATGGTTACAAAATATGGTTAGCGACAAGGGGGCAAAGGCCCGCAGTGATTCGAAGGGATAGGTGGATGGAGTACTGCTGAGTTGATTACGTAGGCAGCGGTGGATTTTTATACTAGTAAGGCATGCACGTCATGCGAATTCAACCTACGGTGACGGGAACAATTCCCCGAAAGATGAACGCAAAGTTAAATTATTTCGCTGCCTGAACAACCATTAATTTAATTTCTTGCTCCTTTCCCGTCGGACTTACCCTTTATTTGGTCAATTCCCTACTTCACTTCATCGATTTTTTCAGCCCCCCGACTCAGCCGCTGCAGGTACAGCTGAATCGTGTTGGACAAACCGTAGTAAAGGGCGTCGCTGATGAGGGCATGACCGATGCTTACTTCCTGTAAATCAGGTAGTTGCTGGGAAAAGTAGGCCAGGTTATCAAGGTTCAGGTCGTGGCCGGCATTGATGCCGAGTCCGAGTTCTGCGGCCCGCCGGCTGGCGGCGGCAAAAGGCGCGACGGCGGCCGCGCGGTCGCTTCCGTAGCCGTTGGCGTACGGACCTGTATAAAATTCTATGCGATCGGTTTCAATGGCAGCCGCCCCCTCGAGGATGGCGGGATCCGGGTCTACGAAAATCGACGTTCGGATACCACCCTCCCGCAGCCGTGTGATTATGTCGCGCAGTTCATTCTTCCGACCAATGGTATCCCATCCGTGGTCGCTGGTGAGTTGTCCGGGTTCGTCGGGTACGAGGGTAACCTGATCGGGTTGCGCGGCCAGCACGACCCGCAAAAACTTCTCTGAGGGGTAGCCCTCGATGTTGAGCTCCGTGGTCACGGCCTCTTTCAGTGCGGCTACGTCGTCGTAACGGGCGTGACGCTGGTCCGGCCGGGGGTGAATGGTAATGCCCTGCGCCCCGAAGCGCTCGCAGTCGGTGGCTACGCGGACAAGGTCGGGGTAATTGGCCCCGCGGCTGTTGCGGATGAGGGCTACTTTATTAAGGTTGACGGAAAGACGGACCATATAATTGGTTTAGGGTAGTCGCTAATGTAGCACCTGACCCGCAGTCTGCGGCCACGATAGACGGGGATAGAAACCGGACCGGCTCGCTTCATTTCTCTCTAGCCGGCACCCGCGCGCCGGCGCCCCCCTGCCCTACTCCTCTTCCCCTTCGTCTAGGGCCATGAGTCGGTCGGCCTGGTCGGGATTGCCGGTCAGGGCCAGTGAAAGGGCCGTATAGTCCAGGGGCTCCTCGAGATTGTTACCAATGCGGGCCAGCATAAGCTCGAAGTAGCGGTCTTCAATATCGGCCAGCCCGGTAATCTCGTCGTGGAAGCCGATGGTGTCATCGACGGAGGGGCGGAACAGAAAGCATTTGAAGAGTACCTGCCGCACCTTCTTCACCTCGGTCATGGACAGCGTCGGGAAATCTTCCCGCAGCAGACGCAGGCACTCCTGGTCGATCTCGGAGAAAGAGTGAAAGGTGATGTTGTCGACAAGGAAACTGGCGTAGACGTCAATGCCCTCCCACATGATCACTGGATCGGGCATGCGGATGCCCTGCTGACCGGCCACCCGCAGGTAGTAGGCCGCCAGTTGTTCGGGATTGCGGTCGCGATCGGTCGTAGTGGCGGCGGGTTGGGTGGTACCCGTCAGCAGACGGTATTCCGGCTCCTGTTCGCCTTCCCGGTGGCGCCGTTCGAGCAAGTCGGACTGGTCACGCAGAAAGTGGCTGAAGGCCTCGTAGCCGATAAGTCCCTCGTCGAAATCCGGATCCTGCCGGATAATGGCGGGTTTGATGCGCACCTGCTGGATCCACTCCGTACCGTAGTAGTGTGCCAACTGGTTCATGGCGGCGGTGAGGAGGGTGCGGGCGCGTTCCGCGTCCAAAGAAACACTGTCGAGGGGGCCGGTGTAAAGTTTACGGCACCCGAGGCGGTGGTAGAACTTGAAGTCGTCGCAGCTCTCGATCCAGAAGTTGTCCGTGACGTCTTCCACCCCGACGCCGATGAGGCGTGACCCCTGGTCGTGGATAATCTGCCGCAGTTGGCGGTATTCGCTACCGCCACCGATGATGAGGATCAGGTCCGCGCGCTCGGGCGATTGCAGGTGGGAGGTGACGTCGACCGTCAGCTGGCGGTTGATGGAGGTATTGCCAAGCTTGTTGGGGAAGAGTTGGATCAGTTCTACCGGTGCTTCGCTGAGCACCTCGGCGTAGCCGGTGAAGGGTCGCCAGTCGGCGTACAGGCGATTGAGCACCACCTGGCCAACTTCATCGGCGTACGACAGCAGGCATTCCACGTCCACCACTTCCGGCTGATCGACCGTCGGTGAAACACGGTACGGGTTGCCGTCGTTGGCCGCAGTGAGCAGGGTCTCGTGCAGCTGGGTAAAATCCCAGAATATGGCTATGCTGTCAGGCATGTACGATGGAAATGTTGGATCCAACACCTAAATGGCAGTGCTTGCTGGCGGTCCCGCTAAATGGAAGGCCGGGGGCCACAGGGGCGTTTGCTCGGCCAGGCGGATGCCCGGCGATTACGCCTCAGACTGCTGCACGGATACGGGGCATAAAGCCCTGCCAGGGTGCAGCCAAACCAAAAGCAAAAGCAAAAGTTACTGGATCTTAGTCGTTCTTAGTGTATAAAATAACTCAGTGTAAGTTACAACCTATAACAACTGTACCACACACTTAGTGGCAAAAATACAATAATTACCGTACAACGCCGGAAATTTAAGCGACGCTGCTTCGTTCGCGCATAATTTCCTCGTACATCTTCTGCAATTTCTTGCGGGCGAAGAAAATGCGCGACTTGATTGTACCCAGTGGGCTGCCGAGTTGCTCGGCGATCTCGTCGTACTTGTAGCCCTGGTAGGCCATCAGGAAAGGCACGCGGAAATCGTCGGGCAGGCGATCGACGAGCTCCTGGAGTTCGTTGAAGGTCACCTCGCTTTCGCCGTCGTTGAGGACGGTCTTGTTTCCGCTGTTGATATAGTAGTTGTTGGGAGTCTGATCGATGATCAGGTTGCGCCGGACCTTCTTGCGGTAATTATTGATGAATATATTCCGCATAATAGTGACGGCCCAGGCCTTGAAGTTGGTGCCGGGGTTATACTTCTCCGCATTGGTCATGATGCGCAGGGCGGTATCCTGATAGAGGTCTTCGGCGTCGTTCATATTGCCGGTCAGCTTGAGGCTGAAGGCGCGCAGGCTATTGGTGATGGTGGATAATAAATCTTGAATATCTTTCTGTTGTTGCTTAGTTGCAGTCATCTTCTTCATCTTGTGCCTGTCAAATTTTTTTACAAAACTAATCTTCCCAGCGTCGATTTGCAAATAATGACGGGCGGTTGTACCCTGAAATTCTGCAAATTTCGTACCAAAAGCCTCATAAAACGTAGCTACAGTAAAAAAATTTGACATAGAGCAACTATCATCGTCATCAAAGTGTAAACTAGGCGTACCAGCTCACGGAACAAATGAAAAACAAGGACTCTGCTCTCACTACCCTCTCCGAGGAGGCTCAGTTACCCAATTTCATTGCTTCAAACCTGCGCCTGCTCCGAAAACAGGCGGGTTGGTCGCAGACGGAACTGGCCGAAAAGGTGGGCCTGAACCGCGGCAACATCGCCAGTTACGAGAGTGGTTCCGCCGAGCCCAGCATCTGCAAATTGCTGCGTATCAGCAACCTGTTCGACATCTCCACCCGGGATTTTACCCGTCTGGACCTCAGTGATTCCGCCGAACTGGCCTTGGCCCGCAGCAAACGGCAGGCCGAACAGGTGGAGCGTTTCGACGCCTACCGCAAGCGCAAGGCCGAACTAGACCACCTCATCAGTTCTTCCTATGACCTCTTCCGTTACAAACGGGAATCGCTTGACAAGCCCTGTAAGGAGGCTGAACTTTTCGCCGGACATTACCTTCAGTTGCTCGAACTGAGTCGACAGTTACTGAAAGAGCACGAAAGCCTGCTGGGCGAACTGGGCTGTCAGGAGCATTAGACACGCTGACAGTACCTTCCTGACACTATGGCGTATACCGAAGAGCGGGCTTACCTCGAGCTCCACCTGGCCGTTTTCCTGTGGGGTTTTACCGCCATCCTCGGCGACCTGATCCAACTCTCCGCCCTTACCCTCGTCTGGTGGCGGGTGTTACTTACCTCCCTGAGCCTCATTTTTTTCGTGCGCATCCACCGCGTGATCGATGAACTGGGCTGGCGACGTTTCGGACTCCTGGCGGGTATCGGCGTTATCGTCGCCCTCCACTGGGTCACCTTCTATGGAGCCATTAAACTGGCCAACGCCAGCATCGCGCTCATCTGCATGGCCACCACTTCCCTGTTCTCGAGCCTCCTCGAGCCCCTCATCGTCGGTCGGCCCTTTCGCTGGTTTGAGCTCCTGCTCGGACTGTTCATCCTGCCCGGTATCTGGTTGGTGGTCGACGGCGTCGACACCGCCATGAACATAGGCATCGGCGTCGGACTGCTGTCGGCCGCCCTGGTATCCGTCTTCACTTCCCTCAACAAAAAGTACATCGGCAGCAGCAATCCGCAGCGCATCACCTTTATCGAACTGGGGGCCGCTACCCTCTTCCTGACGCCATTCCTCATCCCCTTCGGCGGGGAACATTTCTGGCCGGCACCGCTCGACTGGTTCTACCTGCTGGTGCTGTCGCTGCTCTGCACTACGCTGACCTTTTTTCTCTCACTGCGCTCCCTCAGTAAGCTATCTGCCTTCGCCTCCAACCTGACGGTCAACCTCGAACCGGTGTACGGCATATTCCTGGCTTACTTTCTGCTCGACGACGCCCAGGAACTCAGCCCCACCTTCTACTGGGGCGCACTGCTGATCATGGCCTCCGTTTTCGGCTATACCGCCGTGATGCGTCAATTGCGGCGGCGGCAATTACTCACCTGAATCCGACCGCTGTTGCCGTAGCTGTTGCCGCGCAATCTCCAGGTTGCGTTGTGCGCCTTCGTTATCAGGGTCCAGGCGCAGCGCCCGGGAAAAATAGTCGACCGCCATTTCCGTGCGTCCGCTCATCCCGTGCACCAGCCCAAGCAGGCGTACGGTCTCATAGTTGTCGCGATCCAGCGTTTCCGCCTGTTGCAGGTAGCCGAGCGCGGCGTTCAGGTCGTTACGTTCTTCTCCGGCTACACGGCCCGCGCGTTGCAGGGCGATCACCAGATTTTGGTCCACCGTGGCCCGATCTACTCCCCAGGTGGCGGCGGCGTGGTAGTCGGCTATGGCTTCATCATACCGGTCCTGCAGCAGCCGCGCGTTCCCCCGCAGCAAATAGGCATTACCGTACCGTGGGTGGATGGCCAGTGCGTCGTTGAGGTGGTCTTCGGCGGTGCTCAACAGGGTGGTTTGCGCGGCGCGCCTTTCTTCGGGCACAGACTGGTAACGGTCGAGCCGGGCACCCGCCGCGGCGTTCAGCAACTTGGCGCTGCGCGGTTGCCGTTTCAGGTCGGTGGTGAAGAGGGTGTAGTTATCCTGCCACGCGGGGTTGCGCTGCACGGTCAGGACCGACCAGATCACCACCACCGCCGGCAACAGCCAGCGACCGGGCGGCCAGCGACACAGTCCCGCCGTCAATGCCAGTACGAAACCCAGCGAGGGCATGAACAGGAAGCGCTCGCTCAGGAATGTCCCCACGCTGAAGAACAGGTTGCTCACGATCGACAGCGTAAGCATATACAATAGTACCCCCACCGCGATGAGGCTATGGCGCGAACGCAGGTTCCGGGCCGACCAGAAGAGCAGGGCCAGGTGGCACAGCAAACTTATCCAGACAAGCGGGTCGAGCCACTCCTTGATTTCAATGGCGGCTGGATAATAGTCGTGCACGAGGTTCGTGGGGAAAAAGAGCAGTTTGAGGTACAAGAGCGCGGTGAACAATACCGTGGGCATCCGCTCGAGAAAAGACAGCGCGACCAGCTGCCCATTGTCTTCCCGCAGGAAAGGATTATTCATAAGTTCCAGGGCGGGGTCGCCCAGTGAGATGCCAATCACGGCAAAGCGCAGCGCGAGATAGGCTACGGCCGCCACTGCCACGGGAATAAGGTGACGGTACCCACCCCGCCCCCGGGCGTAAAGCATCAGGGATATGACCGCCAGAAAGGTGATGGCGTTTTCCTTCGCCAGACATCCCAGAAAAAACAACAAAAAGGCCAGCGCACCCTGCCACCAGTTGGCTCCGACACGCGCCATGCGCAGCACCAGCCACGCGCTGCCCGCCGCGCCGGCCAACGCCAGGATTTCGTCCCGGCCCTTGATGTTGGCCACGGCTTCGGTGTGAACGGGGTGGGCGGCGAAAAGGGCGGCGGCGGCGAAGGCCGTCCACCAAGGCACTGGGTACCCCCGCTGCAGCTCCCGCACCATGCCCAGCAGCACCACGGAGAGCAGACCGTACCACAATACGTTTAGCAGGTGATACAGGAAGGGGCCAGGCGCCCATTCCCCCTCCAGCGCGAAGAGGGCCGGCGTGAGGGGGCGGTAGCGCCCACCGGCCACGAGGGCTTCCCGATCGCGCTCTCCGAAGAATCCGTAAAAGGTGTCGTGCGTAAACAGATCGGCCCATCCGGCCACGCCCCGTTGCACTACGGTGTTGTCGGTGATCACGATCGCGTCGTCGAGTACGAAGTCGTGGCCCAGCGTATTGACGTAGAGCAGGCAACTGAACAGGAACAGGGCGGCGGCCTGCACCGCCGGACGACGGTACCAGGGCAATTCGGTCGGCATGTGGCGAAGATAGCGGCCCGTCACGGCAACCCAAGCGCGGGCCCCGTCGTTGGAACGGTCTACAACACTACCCTATGTCCCGACCCCTCATCCTGGTAACCAACGACGACGGCATTACCGCCGGCGGCATCGCGGCGCTGGTCAGCGTAGCCAAAGAATTCGGCGACGTGCTCGTCGTGGCACCCGACAGCCCCCAATCGGCCCAGGGCCACGCGATCACCATCAGTGTACCGGTATTCGTACGGGAAAGCGACGCCCTCGGCGAAGACGTGGAAGCCTACGAGTGCAGCGGCACACCGGTCGACTGCGTGAAACTGGCCAAAAGCGTATTGCTCAACGGCCGCACCCCGGACCTGTGCCTGTCCGGCATCAACCACGGCAGCAACGCCGCCATCAATATCCTGTACAGCGGCACCCTCTCCGCCGCGATGGAAGCCAGCCTGGAAGGCATCCCGAGTATCGGATTCAGTTTCCTGAACTACCGGGCCGACGCCGACTTCACCCCCTGCCTGCCCTACGTGCGCCACCTGGTCGATTTCGTACTCACCAACGGCATGGCCGAGGGCAGCCTCTTCAACGTCAACATTCCCGACCTGCCCGCCGACCAGATCCGCGGACTGAAAGTATGCCGGCAGGCCGAAGCCCGCTGGGTGGAAGAATATACCCGCTCGGAAGACCCCCGCGGCCGCCCCTACTACTGGCTCACCGGCCGCTTCGTCAACGAAGACGAGCGCACGGACACCGATGCCTACGCCCTGCAGCACGGCTACGTGTCACTGGTGCCCAGCCTGCACGACCTGACGAACCACCGGGCCCTCACCAGTCTGCAAACGATCGAGGCCAGCCTGCAGCCGCAGGGGCTGGAAACGACGGCGGCATCCGACAACGGAGAAGCCCCCCACCAGCAACTCGAGCAATTCTAGCCGTTAAGTAATTCCCGACCATAGTAGAAGAACCATGCCGCAGCCAGGATCATCACGCCGATGACCAGTCCCTTCAGGCTGCGGGTGCGGTAGGTGCGGCGAAATACGTTCATGGGGAGGATGTTCAGACAGATGGCCATCAGCGCCAGGGTCCGCGGGCGGAATACGATTTCCCGGCCGGCGCCCGCCGTCAGCCACTCGCCCAGCTGCAGGAAAAGGCCATAAGCGACGACGGAAACGAAAATGGAGACGGCCAGGCCGATCCAGAGGTGATCATTACGGGGGACCATGCAGAAAATCTTTTGCTTGGTAACGACCCAGCCGGCGCTA
Organism: Neolewinella litorea; assembly: GCF_004803465.1. GTDB lineage: Bacteria > Bacteroidota > Bacteroidia > Chitinophagales > Saprospiraceae > Neolewinella > Neolewinella litorea. The sequence continues at coordinate 45,174 of NZ_SRSF01000002.1, forward strand.
CCGTTCATCCGGCCCGCGCGCCCGCCGGTCGATACCCGACCACCTTATCTTTCGGCCAGCGTAACTTAGACTCTCAACACGTGTTCACCGACCATGCGCAAGAAGCTATCCGACTACGCCAAGAAGACCCTCAAAGATTCCATCATGACTCCCGATCAGAAGAGCGATAAAGACGCTCACGCCGGCACCATAATCCGCAACCACGTCATCTGGAGCATGGGCGCCAGCTACGTGATCCCCCTGCCGGTGGCCGACGTCTTCGCGGTTTCCGCCCTGCAACTCGACATGATCCGGCAACTCTGCCGCGTCTACCATATCGACTTCGCCGAAACCCAGGGCAAGGCCCTCGTCACCTCCCTCACCACCAGTGCGATGACCAAAGCCGGCGCGCGCAGCCTCATCAAGCTGATTCCCGGTATTGGTACCGTCATCGGCGGGGTCACGACAGCCGTACTTAACGGGGCCAGCACCTACGCCCTGGGCGAGGTCTTCCGCAAGCACTTCGGTTCTGGCGGCACCTTCCTGGACTTCGACACCGACCGGCTGAAGAAGATGTACAACGAGAAGTTCGAAAAGGGGAAGGACGTTGCCCGCCAGTGGAAACAGGAACAGGCCCAGGACATTGTACCCCCTCCCCCACCGCCGGCCCCCGCCCCGCACACGCCCGAACGTCCCCAGCCGCCGACCGCTACGGCGGCGCCCACTCCACCGCCACCTCCCGCGGCCAAGGCCCACGAGGCGGAAGACAATATTCGCAAGATTCGGGAACTGGCCGAAATGCGCGCCCAGAACATCATCACCGAAGAAGAATTCCAGGCGATGAAAAAGCGCATCATCGGATAGGAAATAGGAAAAGTCTTCGCGTTACCGCTGCTTGCCCAGGGTGAGGTTGCCAAAGGTGACGCTCGCCGTTATGGTGCCGCTGCGTTCGCTGTTCGGACCGATCTGTACCCGGCGCCATTCACTGGTGCGGTCGAGTTCGATGAGTTGCCGGTTGTCCGGCACGCGCAGCTCACCGTTGTTGCTCGACAGTTCGTACGCCAGCCCCTCCCCGCCTACGGGCTCGTAGATCGTCACGTTGCTCTTGTCGGCGTTCACCCGCATGTCGCGCATGTTTACGTTCGGACTGAGTAGCAGCTCGCCGTACTGGGCGTTGATGGTAAAGGTGCCGCCGACGTCGAGCAGGCTGATATCCGAGCGCCGGGCATTGATGACCACGTTGCCGTCGATCTTCTCCCCCACGATATCTCCGAAGCGGGTGCGGATGTCCAGCAGCCCCTGCACGTTGTCGATGTTGATGGCCGAGAACTCACCGTTGATCCGGAGCCGGTTCCGCAGGTTACTGATGGTGGCTCCCCCGAAGTGGCTCTTGAGGTACACCGGGCATTCCTCCGGGAGGATGATGTAGTACTCCACGGTCAGTTCGCTGGCCGGCTGCCGCTGTTGGTCCTTCCGGCGGTTCTTCAGGAAGATTTTCTGGCCGGCTACCTCGGTGAGGAATTCCAGGTTCTCCAGATCGCTCTTTGCCTGCTCCAGTCGGGCGTGGCGGGCGGTCAGCACCACGCGTACACTGATCTTCTGCTTGGTCCAGGTCTCGACGTAGATCTCCGCCTTTTCCCCCTCCACGGCCAGTTCGCTGCCGGTCGAGTAGGCGTAGGTATCCTCGATGGTCTTGGTCACCACCTCGCGAACTTCATTTTGGGCGCGGACGCAGGTGCAGGGCAACAGTGCCAGGAGCAGTAGGATCAGGCTGGTACGCATATACGGTTACAGTTCTACGATGATGCGGCGATACACGTCGTCCCTCTCCCGTTCGATCTCGGCCAGCTGGCGCACGATCGTGGCGTCTTCGCCGTAGGCCACCAGCATGGCTTTCACTTCTTCCCGTGCGGAGGTGAGTTCATCGAGTTCTTGCCCCAGGTTGTTCAGGTGGGGTTCGTTGCGGGCGCGCACCACTTCGCGTGCGCGGTTGAAGCTGGATTCATCGTCGTCCCAGTCGGCCACTACCGGCACCGGCGCTGCCTCCTGGTGGTAGGCATACGAGACCTCGGGACCCTGGTTACCGAGGTAGAGCCCCACCACGGCGAGCAGCACTACCACGACCGCGGCGGCCAAAGCGGCAAGCCGCAGGCCCGTGGTGCGGATCACGGCGTGCGGAAGCCGGGGCGGCCGTTCCAGGTCGCGGCTCAGCGCGTTCCATACCTGCGCCGGCGGGGCGTAGGTGGGCAGGCGGTCGGCCAGGGGGCGTTCCGATGCTCCGGCGGACCTGTCCAGGCCGTCGTGGATGGCATCCCAGCATTCGTCGCCGGGACGGTATTCGGGCAGCTGGTCCAGTGCCCAACGCAGTCGGTCGTAGTTCTTCTCTTTCACACGTAAGCCTTTAGGAATTCGCGTAATTTTTTCTTGGCGTAGAAGAGCTGACTTTTGCTGGTTCCTACCGTAATGCCCAGCATATCGGCAACCTCCTGGTGTTTATACCCTTCCACTTCGACGAGGACAAAAACGGCGCGGTAGCCGTCGGGCAGGCGCTGAATGGCCCGTTCGAGGTATTCCACGTCCAGGGCGGTGTGGCCCCAGTCCACTTCCTCGTCGGCGTAGTTCAGCGGCAGCTCATCGTGCTGGGGCTGTCGCCGAAGCCGATTGAGGGCCGTGCGGACGATGACCACCTTCATCCAGGCACCGATCGTACTCTCGCCCCGGAAGGTATGCAGCTTCTGAAATACCTTCAGGAAGCCTTCCTGCAGTGCGTCGTTGGCCAGGTCGAAGTCACCGCAAATTCGGTAGCAAGCCGTATACATCGCCCGATTGTACCGGTCGTACAATTCTTTCTGGGCCCGACGGTCCTGGCGGCGACAGGCCTCGATGAGTTCGGCTTCCGTCATCCGGGCGGGGGTTGGGTTGGGGATAAGTTTACGGTTGGTCAAATCACGTATCATACAGAGAGCGCTCTGCTCCCAGGGAGGGGGGCAGAGCGCTCGGGGTTGGTTCGGGGATATGAAAATCTCCTAGAAACGGTAGGCCACGGTTCCAATCCAGCGCTTCGGGGCCTGGTCGATACGGAAGGAACTACCGTCCACGGTGAAGGTCTCACCGTACTTGCCCAGGTTTCCGTCGTAGCGTACGTCGAAGGTCAGTGGGCCGATGTCGATGGAACCGCCGAGCGCGTAGCCCATATTGAAGGTCTCGAAAGTACGGTCGATGCCCTCCTGGTCCGACAGATCGCTGGTGCTGGAGAGAAAGAAATGGCCCACCGGTCCGGCATTCAGGCGCAGGAAGGCCAGCTTGTAGCTCAGCAGTACCGGCACATTCACGTCGTTGTAGCGCTCGTCAAAGATGACGGAAGAGTTATCCTCCGGGTCGTCGATCCGGTAGTTGTTCTTGGCGCTGTTGAAGGTAACCTCCGGTTGCAGCGAAAGCTTTTCCCCGAGGGGGATGCGCAGGAGGGCGCCGAACTGAAACCCGTAGTCGGCGTCTTCCAGGGCGAACATCAGATCCTGGCGGCCTTCACGGTCAACACTGAAAGATTCCCCTTGCAGGGACTGGGTGGTGAGGCCGGCTTTCAAGCCCAACTCAATCTGGGCAAACGAAAGGCCGCTCAGTAGCAGCAGCGGCAAAAGCAGGGCAATGCGGTTTCTCATATCAGGGTTGCTTTGGTTGGTGATTAAGCGCAAAACCCGCCCATGGAATTGTACGTCAAGCGTTAAGACGCCCTTAATCCGTGGTTCGGACGGCTTACCTCCTTAACAAATGTATCCGCTCAATTGCTCATTGTTTTGCGTTCCCGACCTGGCGTTACGAGTTGCTGAACCAGACGCCGAGACCTTCACCGTATTCATCGGTCACTACCCGGTGTAATTGCACCTCGGCCGGGCGCTGCACCCGCGTATCCGCCCGCTTGGCGATTTTGACGACCAGTTGCTGTTCGCCGTACACCCTACGGAAAGCCAGCATCGCGTCGCCCTCCGAAAGCGGTTCGTAGCTGGCCGCGCTGAAGAAGTCGGGGTGGTCGCGCCGCAGTTGGATTAACAGGCGCAACAGCCGTGCTTTCTGGGCGGGGGCGTACTTGTCCCTGGCTTTCTCCTTCAGCCACTGCCGGCGGAGGGTGTAATCCACCGGGCGGCGGTTGTCCGGGTCCACGAAACTCAGGTCCCAGCTTTCGGTACCCTGGTACACGTCCGGGTTGCCGGGGGCGGTACACTTGAGGATCACCTGGGCGAAACTGTTGTGCCGCGTCTGGGGCCAGATGGTCTTCAGCAGGTTTTCCAGGTGGGTGCGCAGGTCGTTATCGTCGAGCAGTCGGTCGGCGAGATCCTTCAGCCCCTGCTCGTATTCCAGGTTGGGCTCGGCCCAGTCGCTCATTTCCTTGCCTTCCCGCACGGCCTTTTCCAGGTAGCGGTGCAGGCGGTCGCGCAGATCTGCCTCCTCGATTGATTCGTGCAGGGGATACCCCGCCACGAGGCTTTGCAGCACGAGGTATAGGCCGCGCGGGCGTACTGGCCCGAGATCCAGGCGTTTGTGGGCCAGCAATACGAACGAGCGCCATTCCCCTGGATAGAAAGTGAGGGCCTGAAGGAACGCCCGACCGTCCTCCCCGCGTTTCGTGTCGTGCGTGGCCGTGGCGTTCATGGTGGTGGCGGGCCGGTCCTTGATGAACTGGTGGAAGGCTCGCACCGAGAGCCGGTCGCCCGGATCGGCCGAGCCGCCCACTTCGTTGAGGTGGGCCTGCCGCCAGAATTGATAGAAGGTGGTGTCTTCCACGCCCTTGGCCATCAGGGGGCCGCTAAGCTGCTGGGTGCGTTGCAGGTATTCCAGGCTTTCGCCCGAGAAATCCTGGTGCGCCAACCAGTTGACCCAGGTGAGCACCGCGCGGCCCTGCTCCGGGGCGTACAGCGAGACCGCCGTGGCCGCCTCCATACAGACGGCCAGTTCGTGGTCGGTAAGTCGACCGCCGTGGGGATAAATTCGGTACACCGGGAAGGCCGCCAGCCAGTGGGCCAGCGTATCGCGGAAGTCGGTCCGCAATTCATCCGTCAGCAGGGGATTCCAGCGGCGCACGAGGTTATCGAGTTCGCCGTTGAAGTGCTCGCGCACCAGCATCAGTTTGTTCCGGAACACCAGTTCGGGATAGGAAGGCAGCGGCTCCCTGGTCAGTTCCTCGTAGAGGTCGCTGAAGCTGTTGCCGGTCTCGTCGTCGGTCAACAGGCGGTTCACGGCGGCCAGGAAGTCGTAACCCGTGGTGCCCTCTACGGGCCAGTCGGCGGGCAGTTGCTCGCCGGGTTCGAGAATCTTCTCCACGTAGATACCAATGTCGGGCCCCACGGATTTACGCAGTCGCTGCAGGTAGGCAGTCGGGTCCAGCAAGCCATCTACGTGGTCAACGCGCAAGTGTTGTATGCGGCCGGCCCTGACGTCAGCAAAGGTCCGGCGGTGCAGATCCTGGTACACCTGTTCCTCCTCCGTGCGCATGCCGATGAGCTGGTTGACCGTGAAGAAGCGGCGGTAGTTGATGAAATCATTCACCCGCTGCCAATGGACGGGCTGCACGGGTAGTGCTCCATCGGCGGTCGAGGCGCGATCGGCGTCGACGGCTTCCCAGTGATCGTCGTAGACTTTCACCCCACCCTGGTAGTAGGAAAGTTGACCCTCCTTTTCCACCGCTTCGGGCTCATCGCCCAGTACGGGGAGCATCATGCGGCCGGGCAGCCGGGGGTGCTCCCAATCGATGTCGAAGTGACCGGCGTACTTGCCTTTCGGCCCCTCGCCTATCACGGTCTTGAACCACACGTTCTCGTGGGTCAGGGCGGTATGGTTCGGAACGATGTCCTGCATGTAGGACATCCCGCGGCGTCGTAGCTGGCTGTGCAGCTCCTCCCATTCCGCCTCGGTGGTGATCTCCGGGTTAAGGTGCTCGGGGTCGGTAACGTCGTATCCGTGGGTGCTGCCGGTGGTGGCCGTCAGGATGGGGCTTCCGTATACGGTATCGATACCGAGATCGTGCAGATAGTCCAAGATACCGATCAGGTCATTGACCGTAAATCCGGCGTGGAATTGTATGCGGTAGGTCGTCATAGTGCTCAGGCAATAGCGGCAAACCCCCAGGCGGGGAGTTCCAGATGATTGTTCTCCAGCGTCGCCCCGTTGGAGGCCAGCAACAGTTCGGTGCTGTCTACCTCGATGGACAGGGGTTCGTCTCCGTAATTTCCGCAGGCGGTGAAGGCGCCGCCGCGGATGTTCCAGGTGATCAGGTTGCCGGCGCGGTCAACGGAGATGTCGGCAAAGGAATGGTCTCCCCCTCCGGCGGACCGCAGCTGCAGGGCTTCCCGGTAGAAGCTGGCGATCCGTTCATCGGGTTGCCAGCTCAGTTTGGCCGACGCGAAAGTTTCGGTGGCCTGGGGGTCGGGTACGTGGTGGCCTTCGGTCTGAAACGCCGCGAACTCAGCGGCCCGCCCCTTGCGCACCGCCTGGATGAGCTCGGGGTCGCCGTGGTGTACGAAGTAGGGAAATGGCCGCTCCTCGCCGTACTCCTCCCCCATGAAGATCAGGGGCGTGAAGGGCGACAACAGGTAGGTAGCGGCCCCAAGGAGGTACTTGTCGGGGCCGATGGTGGAGATCAGCCGGTCACCTTCCATGCGGTTGCCCACCTGGTCGTGGTTCTGGAGAAAGACTACCATCTGCGCCGGGCGGATATCATTGGCGGGTCTGCGCCCGAAATTGCGCTTGCGGTGGGGGGAGTATTGTCCGGTGTACACGTAACCGTCTTTCAGGGCTTTGGCCAGCTGCTCCACGTGGCCGAAATCTTCGTAATAACCCCGGGCTTCGCCGGTCAGCAGACCATGGATGGCGTGGTGGAACTCGTCGACCCACTGTCCGGACATCCCGTAACCGCCACGTTTCCGGCTTTGCAGGTAGCGGGGTGCGTTCAGGTCGCATTCGGCAATGGTGACCAGGGTGCGGTCTTGCTCTTTTCCGATGCGATCGGCCAATTCGGAAACCTCTTCCAGGAAATGTTTGGCGGAGTAATCCTTGATGGCGTGTACCGCGTCAATCCGCAGTCCGTCGGCACCGTACGCTTCCAACCACAGCCGCACGTTCTGCAGCCAGTAGTTGCGTACGCCGTCGGCGTGGGCGTCGTCGAAGTTTATGGCCGCGCCCCAGGGGGTGTGGTGCTTTTCCGTGAATATGGGAAAGAATGCGGGCAGGTAGTTGCCTTCCGGGCCGAGGTGGTTGTAGATCACGTCGACGAGCACCGCGATGCCCCGTTCGTGGGCGGCATCTACGAAGCGACGAAAATCTTCCGGTCGCCCGTAGGCCTGGAAAAGGGCGAAGGGCAGGACGCCGTCGTACCCCCAGTTGCGTTCCCCGCTGGTCTGGTTCAGGGGCATAATTTCCAGCATGGTGACGCCCAGGTCACGCACGTAATCCAGTCGCTCGGTAGCGGCCGCGAAGGTTCCTTCTTCAGTAAAAGTGCCGATGTGTAATTCGTAGATCACGGCTTCGGAGAGCGGTCGGCCGCGCCAGTTGCCCGGCTCCACGGGGGGTAGATCGACGACCTCGCTCTTACCGTGTACGCCGTCGGGTTGGTAACGGCTGGCGGGATCGGGATAAAGTTTGTCGCGTTTGCCATTATGGTAAAAACCATAGGCGGTTCCCGCCGGGGCCTCAACGGCATCCGAAATCAGATATCCGTTCGTTTCGGGCTGCATCGGGAACAGGGTGGGTTGCCCGTCGCGGAACAGCACGAGCTCTATTTTCTTGGGGAGCGGAGCCCAGAGTCGGAAGCGTCGTTTTCCGTCCTGCTCCGGGGCAAGGGCGCCCAGGGGGAGGTAGGGGAAGGTATCGGTCATGGAATCAGCGGTTTTGGAGACGGTAGGCGAACTGAAGCGCTTTTTTGGTCCATTTGGAGAGCAATCGCTTTTGTGCGCGGTCGCGGGCGGGCTTCTGGTTGATGCGACTTCCTACCGGGTAAGCGTAGATTTTGTTCGTCAGTTTACCGTAATCGAGATCGAGTTGGTGGAGCAATAGCAGTTCCTGGATCATCTCCCCGGCACCGGGTGCGACCATGGTTCCCCCGAGCACCTTGGCGCTTCCAAATGCGGGCTTGCTGAGGTACAGTATAAGGATGCCTTCCCGGTAGTCGGCGGCCACGGCGCGATCGTCGTGCGCGAAGGTTTGCTCGATGGTCTCGTAAGCGGTACCGGCCTCTTGCAACTGCCCGGGGGTGAGGCCAAAAGTGGCTACTTCGGGGTCGGTGAAGGTGACCCAACTGAAGTTCTTTAACTGGTGCTTGCGGTCGACCGGGCTGAGCAGGTTCGTCCAGAGGTCGGTGTTGTGCTTCTCCGCTCCGTGGCTGAACATCTCCCGGCCGTAAGCATCGCCCACCGTGAAGATATCCTTATTAGTGGTGCGGTAATAGGCGTCGGTAATAATGTCGCCGTCTTTGGTGTAGACGCCCGCGAGTTCCAGGCCGAGGCCGGCCGTGCGCACCTGCCGGCCGATGGCCACGGCCAAATGGCTGAAGGTCAGAGTACCTTCCGGTACCCCCTCCGTAACCAGCTCGGCGATGTGCGCATCCCGGAACCGTTTTATTTCGGTATGGTGTCGGATCGCCACCCCTTCGTCCCTCAGTCTGCTTTCCAGCACCGCGGCGGCGGCGGCGGGGTCGTTGTCCAGCAGGCGGTCGCCCCGGTTCAGCATAGTGACGGCGCTGCCAAGGCGCCGGAAGGCCTGGGCTATTTCACAGGCGTTCGGTCCGCCGCCGACGATCACCAGGTGGTCGGGCAATTCATCGAGTTCCGAGAACATGGATTCGTTGTCGTATTGCTTCACCAGATCCGCGCCGGGCACTGCAAGGTGGCGGGGCCGGGAACCGGTGGCCAGTACGATCCGGGGCGCGGTGAGCCGCTTGCCGTTCACGCTTACTTCGTGGCGGCCGGTGAGCATTGCTTCCCCGACGATGCAGTCCAGCCCGTATTCCTGCTGCAGGTAGTCGGGCGATTCGTGCTTGCGGATGATATCCTGCCGCTCGTGGATATAGGTCATCACCCGGCTGAAATCCGCCTTGCCGGAAACCTCCAGCCCGAAGCGGCTCGCCTTGCGTGCACCGGCGAACTGGGCCGCCACGTGCAGGAGGGCCTTGCTGGGCACGCAGCCGTAGTTGAGGCATTCGCCGCCGTAGTCTTTAACGGTCTTGTCGATGAGGGCGACCTTGAGTCCGATAGCGCCGCCGAATCCGGCCGCTCCGAGTCCACCGGAGCCGGCGCCAATCACGATCAGGTCGTGGGTATAATCTGCCATACCCTCACAAGACCGACACCGGGTGTATTGTTTGCTTTAATCGGCGGCGCGCACCAGGTCCTTCAGTTCCTGCAACTTCATCATGCACTCGATCGGCGTCATATTATTGATGCTTACCTGGTCGAGCAGCTCCCGCAGGCGGCCCGCGGTCGGATCGGCGGTTTCAAAGATGCTCAGTTGCATCGCATCGGCGCTGAGGGTATTCGGCGTTACGTGGGGTGCGGTGGGCTGTCCGGTCTCTCCCTCGTGGGGGTCTACCTCTCCGGTGATGTGCTGCTGTTCCAGCTGGGTGAGGATATTTCCGGCGCGGGCAACGATTTCTGCCGGCATGCCGGCCATGCGGGCGACGTGGATACCGAAGCTGTGCTGACTGCCCCCGGGGACCAGTTTGCGCAGGAAGATGATCCGGTTGCCGTGCTCCTTGATGGCGATCGAGTAGTTGTGCACCCGGGGCAGGCTTGCGGCCAGTTCGTTGAGTTCGTGGTAGTGGGTAGCGAACAGGACCTTCGGCCGGGCGCGCCCGTTGTTGTGCAGGTATTCGGCGATGGCCCAGGCTATGGAGATACCGTCGAAGGTGCTCGTGCCGCGGCCGATCTCGTCCAGGAGGATGAGGCTGCGGTCGGTGATGTTGTTCATGATCGAGGCCGTCTCGTTCATCTCCACCATGAAGGTGGATTCCCCGCTGCTGATGTTGTCGCTGGCCCCCACCCGCGTAAAGACGCGGTCCACGATACCGAGGCGCGCGCGTTTGGCAGGAACGAAGCTGCCCATCTGGGCCAGCAGGCAGATGAGGGCGGTCTGCCGGAGCAAGGCCGATTTACCCGCCATATTGGGCCCGGTGATCATAATGATCTGCTGGTCGTCGGGGTCGAGCCGCACGTCGTTGGGTACGTACTGCTCCCCCACTTCCAGCTGCCGCTCGATGACCGGGTGCCGCCCGGCTTCGATCTCGAGGTCGCGCTCAGCGTGCATTTCCGGTTCCACGTAGCGGTCGCGGTTGGCCACCTTGGCAAAACCTAGCAGGCAATCCACCTGCGCGAGTACACCGGCGTTGCGTTGCACCGGTCCGATGTACTGGTGCAGCCAGGCTACGAGTTCTTCGTAGAGTTCTTCCTCCCGCTGCAGGATCTTTTCCTCGGCGTGGAGAATCTTGTCTTCCAGCACCTTCAGTTCCTCGGTGATGTAGCGCTCGGCACTGGTCAGGGTTTGCTTGCGCGTCCATTCCGGCGGCACGGCTTTCTTGTACTTATTGGTTACCTCCAGGTAGTAGCCGAAGACGTTGTTGAAGCCGATTTTCAGGCTGCTGATGCCCGTGCGCTCCGATTCCCGTTGCTGGATGGCGGCCAGGCGGCTTTTGCCGTTGCGGGTCACGTCGCGCAGCTCGTCCAGCAGCTCGTCAAAGCCATCGGCGATGACGCCGCCCTTGCTAAGGTTCACGGCCGGCTCCTCCCGTAACTGTCGATCGATGGCGTCACATACGTCGGGCAGGGGATCCAGTTTTTCCCCCATGGCGGCCAGCACGTCGCTGCCCGCCTCCAGCAACAGTTCGCGAATGGGTTCCATGGCGCAGAGGGCACGGCTCAGGGCACGGATTTCGCGGGGGTTGACCTTCCCCAAGGGGACCTTGGAAATCAGCCGCTCTACGTCGCCGATCTGCTTCAGCGAAGTGTCCAGGTCCTGCAACAGCGGCGGCGACTGCACGAATGTCCGGACAGCCTCGTGCCGCTCCCGGATAGCCTTCATGTCCTTGAGGGGCAGGACTACCCACTTCCGCAGCAGGCGACCACCCATGGGCGTGACCGTCCGGTCGATGATGTTTACCAGTGGTACACCGTGGTCGTGGGGACTGTAGATCAGTTCCAGGTTTCGGATCGTAAAGCGATCCAGCCATACGTAGCGGTCGTTCGCCAGGCGGCCGATCCGGTTGATGTGCTTCAGGTTGCGGTTCTCGGTGGTCTCCAGATAGTGCAGGGTAGCTCCGGCGGCGATCTTGGCCCGCTCCAGCTCCTCTATCCCGAATCCCTTGAGGCTTATGGCCTGGAACTGTTTAAGCAGCTTCTCCGTGGTATAGTCGGGCGTAAAGACCCATTCGTCGAGCGGCGAGAGGTAAAAGCGATCGCCGAAGAGCTGCTCGAAGTCCTTGCGCCGGTCCTTGCTCAGGAGCACTTCCTTGGGCTGGAAGCTCTGCAGCAGCTTGTCGATGTAGTCGGTACTGCCCTCGGCGACCAGGAATTCACCCGTACTCAGGTCGAGCAGACTTAGTCCGCATGGGTCCTTCCGGCTCCGCCCCGGGGCCACGCTGGCCAGAAAATTGTTGCTGTTGTGCTCCAGCAATTGGTCGTCGACGGCCAGGCCCGGAGTCACGATTTCGGTAACCCCCCGCTTGACGATCTTCTTGTCCTTGGAGGGCTTCTCCAGCTGCTCGCAGATGGCCACCCGGTAACCCGCCCGTACCAGTCGGGGCAGGTAAAGGTCCACGCTGTGGTAGGGAAAGCCGGCCAGTTCCACGTCGCTGCCGCCGTTGTTGCGGCTGGTCAGGGTGATCCCGAGCACCTGGGCGGCCTTTACCGCGTCTTCGCCGAAGGTTTCGTAGAAGTCGCCCACGCGAAACAGGAGCAAGGCCTCGGGGTGCTTGGCCTTCACCTTGTTGTACTGCGCCATCAGTGGGGTGACTTTCTTCGACTTGCTGTTGGCCACGGGGAGGGGGTTTTCGGGAGGGCGAAGGTAACAAACCTACCCCACCAGCCGGTAGGCGCGTGCCGCTTCGTTAAGGGTAAGCCGGGGTGCGCCGTCTGCTTCCGGGCGATTCAGGATGGCGCAACCGACCGCGCATGTCGTGCATCGGGTGGCTTCGCAGTAACTCGACTTCAGTTCCAGCAGGGCCTGGGTTTCGGCCGCCGACCGCGCCGGCCACCCCAGGCGGTTCCAGCGGGTGATCACGGCGTTGTTTTCGGGGGGCAGGGCCTCCAGCAAGGCCAGGGCCCGGTCGTGGTACCGGTCATCGGTGCGCAGGCGCGCGTAGGTGAAGTAGGCCGGCGCTACCGCGTTGATGAGTAGCGAACGCACGGCCGCCGCCCCCAACCGGCCCGTACGTCGGTCGGCGGTCGCGCCGAAACGAAAGTGTTCGCGCCAGTAATTGCTCAGGCTGACGCAGAACATATTCTCCAGTTCCCGCTCGTCGGCGGCCGCCAGCGCCTTTCCGAAAAGTTGTCCGCTGCGGTGGTAAAGACACGCCAGTTGGGCGATGCGCACCGTCGGGAAGTTGTTGGGTCGCATCCGCAGAAAACGCCAGGCGGTGGCAGGCAGGGGGGTGAGTTGATATTTTGTCCGGAGCAACTGGTATTCCCGGCGCAGTTGACCGACGTAGGGGGCCTCTTCCGGGGCGGGTTCGGGTAGCAGGCCAGATTGCCCGAAAAGCAAGGCCTCCAACTGCAAAAGGCTATGCTTGTGTTTCTGCAGAATGCGCAGTGGCAGCGAACCGGCGAGCATCTCCATGGCTTCTCCGTTCACCTTGCCGCCCATCACGCGGGCTACGGCGTGGTAGAAGGCCGCTTCCCAGTCGCGGCCCGTTGCTTCCAGGCGCTGGGCGAAGCGTTCCGACCGTCGGATAAGCCGCTCGGCGAGCACGCGCTGCAACCAGAGGGTGCGGACCGGCTCGGGTACGGCGGATAACTGCGTCTGGCACGGCACCCAGTATTCGTTGTGCAACAGGCGCCAGTACCGGTTTCGCGCGCCGGCGGGAATGCGGTGGCGCAGCTCCAGACAGGGGATGCGGCTGCCGTCGCGACGATACACGGGGCGGTCTTCTTCCAGCACGACGTGGAGGATTACGCCGTCATAGGCCGGGTCCTCGTGGTGGCCGTGATCGTACCACTCACTGCTGCGCAGGTGCATTTCCACCTTTCCGGCCCAGTGCAGGCCATCGAGCTGAATACGGGCATCGTCGAAATCGGGGCCGGCGTGGATATTGTGAATTCCAAACTGCTGGATGGTCAGGGGCTGGCCCTCGGTGGTCCGCAGGTCGCGCAGTTCAAAGCGCGCCAGCCGCCAGAGGTAGTGGAGGAAATCTTCTCGCATTTCTCAAAGTGGTTAAAACGTCAAACAATTTGACATAAATAACCGCTTTTTCAAAGTTACGCAACTTTTTGTTTCTATTTTCTCACCCAGCGGCTGAATCGATAGGCGTATTCATTCTTCGGGTCTGGCCGGTGAGCTTCGCTCCACACCTCACACCATTCGTCGGCCGGCAGGGTCGGGAAGAAAGCATCGCCACCTTCCACTTCCGTACCCACTATGGTCTGGTACACGGTGGTGGTCACGGGCAGGGCCGCGCGGTACAGTTCTCCGCCGCCGACGATGAACGATTCTTCCGCTTCAGTTACGGCGGGGTGGCCGAGGGCTTCCCGCAAGCTGTGGACGACCACCGTTCCGGTAGCCGTGAAGAAGGGGTCGCGCGTCAGCACGATGTTCGTGCGGTTGGGCAGGGGGCGGCCGATACTGCGGAATGTCTTGCGGCCCATGATGACGGGGTGGCCGCTGGTCATCCGTTTGAAGTACTTCAGGTCGGCCGGCAGGTACCACGGAATTTCACCGTCCTTGCCGATGGTGCCCAGGCGGTCGGTGGCTACAATGGCGGAAAGTTGCATGCGGGAAAGGTACGCCGCAAATTAGCCGAGGCCAAAATCCTGCTCGCCCAGTTCTTGCCGTCGTTGCCGCAGGCGGGCGTCGATTTCGGCCTTTTTCTCGGCGATGTCGGCGGTGGTCTCGTACACCCCTACCTCGGTATGGTAGCGGATCCGGTTCCGGAGGCGGGCGGAACGCACGGCAATGGTATCCTCGGCTTCCGCGGCGAACCCGTGCTCGTACTCCGCCAGGAGGTGGTCGTAGGGCCCCGCCGGCGCAATGAGTTTGGTGAAGATCGGCGCCGTCTCGATGGCGATGAACAGCAGCGTCACGAACAGTACGGCCAGGGCCACGGCGCGGCTGCTCTGGCTGAGCCGGTCCAGGGCGCTGATGCGGGCGGCAATGCCCCCGTAGTCGCCGCGCTCGAGTTCCGCGATTTCGCGGTCAACGGCCGACCGCAGCACCGCTACCTGCGATTGTTTTTCCTCGATGAGGGGCTCATGGGTAGCTCGCGTGGCGTCGAGTTCCGCCTGGGCGTCGGCGGCGGCCTGTTGCTTGGCCCGGTAAATGGGTCCCATATTACGGATGCGTGATCCACCACTGCCGTCGGCTTCGGCGAGGGCGGCGGCCTGGGCAGCGTCGCGGGCGGCGGTCTTCTCCTCCAGGTCAGCGCGCAGCGACGCGAGTTCCCCGGCGTAAGCGGTCATCCGGTCGGCGTAGCGATCACGGATCACGGCTTCCTGCTCCTGAAAGACCTCCTGCTCCATGACAATGAGCTCGGCTTCAATCTCCTTACCAAAAATCTTGAGCTCCAGGGGTTTGGCGATGACCACCGCCAGCAGCACCGCCATACCGAGCCGTGGCAGGGCAACGGCCAGGTTGGAAAAGAAGCCCCGCGTCCGCTTCATGCTGGAGACGATGTAGCGGTCCAGATTAAAGATCATCAGGCCCCAGATGATGCCGAAGACCACCGCCAGCCAGTAGCTATCGAAGATCGTATACATCGCGTATCCGGCCGACAGAAATGCCATGACGCCCGTAAAGAAAATGGTGCCGCCGATGCCCAAATATTTGTTTTCCTCGGTCGGGACGCGGTCGAGCATATCACGGTCAACACCGGAGCAAAAGAGAAAAAAGGATTTGAGTTGGTTCACGAGCTGAAGGATTGAGGGAATGAACGAATGGATCATTAAAATAGGCATCCGCCGGTGGAGCCCCGACTTTATTGGATCAACCAAGGAAGAAGTCTGACCAGCCGCAACCACACCACCCGGCGGGCATTCCGGAAAAATTCCCGGCACCCGCGCGCCGCCGCCCCGGTTTGCGCTGCTTATATTTGCAACAAATTATTTTAATTTACCTCAGTGACGCGCAGCGCAGATACGCACAGGGTGGAAAGTGGAACGGTGTACGCCGACGTGGTGCTGCCGCTGTCGCTGGCCCAGACCTACACCTATACCGTCCCGGAAGAATACGTCGGCATACTGCGGGAAGGGCAGCGCGTGGAAGTGCAGTTCAGCCGCAACAAGCACTACGCGGGGATCGTGAGAAAGCTGCACGGCACGGCCCCCGGCTTCAAGACCCGCCCGATCCTGAGCGTCATTGACGTGGAGCCCCTCCTTACCCGCCGGCAACTGGAACTTTGGGACTGGATCGCCGACTACTACTGCTGTACCCTCGGCGAGGTGATGACCGCCGGCCTGCCCAGCCACCTGAAGATGGCCAGCGAGACCATCATCACGCTCGGGCCCCTGTTCAGCGACGACATAACCGAACTGAACGAAGACGAGTACCTCGTGGTGGAGGCCCTGACGCTACAGTCGGAGCTCTCGCTCAAGGACATCCGTGACATCCTCCAGCGCAAGACCGTCTACCCCGTCATCCGCAGCCTGCTGGACCGCCACGTCATCCTGCCCAAGGAACACTTCGTAGATCCCTATAAGCCCCTGGAGATCAAGTGCGTACGCTTTGGCCCGTCCTGCCGCACCGAAGCCGAGCAGATTGCCGCCTTCGACAAAGTGGCGCGCTCCGAGAAGCAAACGGCCGTGCTCCTGGAATACATCCAGTACAGTCGCACCCAGCCCTACGTCCGGCGGGCCGACCTTTCCAAGCGCACCGGGGCCTCCGACGCGGTAATCAAGGCCATGGTCAAGAAGGACATCTTCGAATTTTACGACCGCGAGATCAGCCGCATCGGTGGGGAAGAAGCCGTGGCCGAACCCGGTGCGCTGAGCCCCCATCAGGTGGAAGCTCTGGGCGCGGTGCGCGGGTGCCATGCCGAGGGGAAGACCGCCCTGCTGCACGGGGTCACCGGATCGGGCAAGACCAGGGTCTACCTGGAGCTCATGCAGGAGGTCATCGAGCGCGGGGAGCAGGTGCTGTACCTCCTGCCCGAAATCGCCCTGACGGGGCAGATTATCAAGCGGCTGCAGCGGGTACTTGGCGACCGGATCATGGTGTACCACAGCCGCCTCAACAATATGGAACGGGTGGAGATCTGGAAGGCGGTGCTCTCGGGCAAGACCTCCGTGGTGGGACCGCGCTCGGCGCTTTTCCTTCCCTTCACCCAACTCGGGCTGGTGGTGGTGGATGAGGAGCACGACCCCTCCTTCAAGCAGCACGACCCCAATCCGCGCTACAACGGCCGTGACGTGGCCCTGTACCTGGCCCGCCAACACGGCGCGCGGGCCGTGCTCGGCAGTGCCACGCCCAGTCTGGAGAGCTGGGAAAACGCCCGCAGCGGCAAGTACGGCCTGGTGACGATGACCGAACGCTTCGGCGGCACGGCACACCCCGAGATCGTCGTGGCCGATAGCCGGGAGACCGACGAGAAAGGTGCCCACCACCCCTTCTTCACCCCTACCCTGCTGGCGGCCATGCGGCGGACCATCGAGCGGGGGGAGCAGGTGATCCTGTTCCAGAACCGCCGCGGCTTTGCGCCCGTGTACTTCTGTCCGACCTGCGAGTGGACGGTGGAGTGCGTCAACTGCGACGTTAGCCTTACCTACCACAAATACCAGCACCGCCTGCGCTGCCACTGCTGTGGCTACGCCACTCCCCCGCCGGAACACTGCCCGGCCTGCGGGGAGGTACAACTAAAGCTGAGCGGTACTGGAACGGAGAAGATCGAGGACGAGCTGAAGATCTTTTTACCCGAAGCGCGGATCGCCCGCATGGACCTCGACACTACCCGTGGCAAGAATGCGCTGGGTAAGCTCATCGACCAGTTTGAGGTCGGCGAGCTCGACGTACTGGTGGGGACGCAGATGGTGACCAAGGGCCTGGATTTCGCGCGGGTAGGATTGGTGGGCGTCATCAGTGCCGACCAGTTGCTGCGGTTTCCGGATTTCCGGGCCGACGAGCGCGCCTTTCAACTGATGCTGCAGGTGGCCGGACGAGCCGGGCGGCGCGACCGCCGGGGGCAGGTGGTGATCCAGGCCCACGAGGGAAGCCACCCCGTGCTTACCGACGTACTGGCGGCCGACTACGACAACTTCATCCGCCGGGAGGCCGGCAACCGGCAGCAGCACCGTTTCCCGCCCTACGGGCGCATGATCCGCATCCAACTGCGGCACCCACGGCGCACCACCGTAGAGGAGGGCGCCAAACTTCTGGGTAAGTGGCTGGCCCACTCGCTCGGTGAGCGGCTGGAGGGCCCCTTCGAGCCCAGCGTGGCCCGCCTGCGCACCTATTACTTGCAGGACATGGTGATCCGTCTTTCCCCCGCCCCGGCGGAAGGGCAACGGGTCAAGGACCTTATTCGCCGGGCTACGGGCAAACTCGCTACGGAGAAAGGTCTGAGTGGCGTCCGGGTAGTGGTTGACGTAGACCCGTACTGATCCTTACTGTTCGTGGGCACTTCTGACCCGTCCGGCGCTGCTGGTATCCGACACCACGTCGGAGGGGTTGCCCGAGTAGCGCACCACGCCGGCACTGCTGGCGTCGGCGCGCAGGGTATTGCGCGCGTGTACGGCCACGCTGGCCGCGCTGCTGACGTTGGCCACGGCGTCGTCGGCTTCCAGCCCACCCGCATCGATGCTGCTGGCGCTGCTGGCGTCGGCGGTCACCCGGCTGGCGGACCCCTTGACCATAATCTGTCCCGAGCTGCTGGCGTCCAGGTCTACCCGTTTTCCGGTAAACTGCAGATCGATCAGGGCGGAGCTGCTCACGTCAAGCGATAAATCCTCGCCGCTGAAAGGTGTCTTGCCGATTACACGCGAACTGCTGGAGGCGTCGATGGACTCGAGGCGCGGCAGGGATACGAAGACCCGGATGTCTTCCGTGGATTTGAAGTTGGCGTCGTCCGAGAATTTGATGTGCAGGGTTCCGTTGATGACTTTTGTTTCGATAAAATCCTGGAGGTTGCTTTCCGCCTCGACGCGAACGTCGAAGGAGCCGCTCTCCGTCAGTTCGACGCGGAAGGAGCAGCAGGCGCTCACGCCGGTAAAGCCGTCGAGGTTTCGGGATTGCGTGACCAGGTCACCGTTTCCCTGTACCCGGTCGCGCTTGTTGAACCAACTCCCGTTGTTCACTTCCATCTGGGCGGCCAGGGGGGTAAGCAGGAGGATAAACAGCGATGTGATGATGATTTTCATAGTCTTGTTTTGCTTGGCACCGTAGGGACGAATGTACGGGCAGTGGGTTGCACCGGTCAACATCTTTTTTAGCGGGGGAACGTTAAGGGCAGCATGTCTAGACTCGTTTTTCTACTGGCCCTGATGCTGTTTTTGGATGGGTACGCTTTTCTGGCATTGCGGTCGTGGCTCAGCCGCTACTCGCGCAGCGTGCGGTACACCGGTTACAGCCTATATTGGTTGCTTACGGCGGGAGCCCTGGCCTACACCTTGTTGAACGTTTTCGACTGGAACGACAACTGGTCGAAGAACCTGCAGACCTACGGTCGTGCGGCCGTATTCGTGCTGTATTTCAGCAAGGTGCCGGTGGTGGTATTCCTGCTGTTTGATGAGCTGCGCCGCGGCTTCGGGTGGGTGGTCAACCGGCTGAGTCCGGTCACACCCCGCGACACCAGTCGGTCCCGATTCCTCAGCCAGGCCGCCCTGGTGGCCGGCGGCGTACCCCTGGTCACCCTCACCTACGGAATGGTGCGCAATGCCTACCGCTACCGACGGTTCGCCGCCGAAGTGCCGGTCGAGAACCTGCCCGCCGGACTGGAGGGCCTGCGGATCGTACAGATCAGCGATATGCACTCCGGCAGCTGGACCCGCAAGACGCCCCTGTACGATGCCGTAGAGATGATAAACCGCGAGGAGGGCGACCTGGTGGTCTTCACCGGCGACCTGGTAAACAATCGGGCCGAGGAGATGCTGCCCTACGTCGACATTTTCAAGGAGGTACGAGGCAAATACGGGGTGTACAGCATCCTGGGCAACCACGATTACGGCGACTATGTAGACTGGGAAAGCGACGCTGCCCGGGCCGCCAACATGGAGCAACTCTACGACATCCACGCCCGGCTGGGTTGGGAACTCCTGCGCGACGAGCACCGCAAGATCGACATCAACGGCCACCGCCTCGGGCTGATCGGCATCGAGAACTGGTCAGCCGTGATGCGCTTCCCCAAATACGGTAACCTGGAAAAGGCCGCCACGGGTACCGAAGACTGCGACTGCAAGGTGCTCCTCAGCCACGACCCCACCAGTTGGGATGCCCTGGTGCGCCCCGGCTTTCCCGACATTGACCTGACGCTCAGCGGTCATACCCACGGCTTTCAGTTCGGGGTCGAAATCCCAGGCTTCCGCTGGTCGCCCTCCCAGTACATCTACGAGCAGTGGGCCGGACTGTACCGGCAGGGCCGGCAAAGCCTGTACGTTAACCGTGGCCTGGGCTTCCTGGGCTACCCCGGGCGGGTGGGAATTTTACCGGAGGTCACGGTGCTTACCCTGCGGCGGGCTTGAGGATGGATCGGGCTTGAAAGCCGTCCACCCGTTTTGATTAGCGGGTTGAGGGGCTCTAGGCCCGATTATGGATTGAAGTGTCTTCTATAACTCGGGCTGGAAATTCCTTCACCCGTTTTCGGTAGCGGGTTGAGGGACTCCAGGCCCGATTATGGATTTAAGTGTCTTCTATAACTCGGGCTGGAAAGCCCTCCACCCGTTTTCGGAAGCGGGTTGAGGGGCTCCAGGCCCGATTATGGCCGGTAGCTGGTATGATGGCTCGGGCTGAAAGCCCTCGGCCGATCTATCACTCGGGCTGGAAGCCCCCGACCATAGGCAATGAGCCCTCGATCGTTTTCGGAAGCGGGTTGAGGGGCTCCAGGCCCGATTATGGCCGGTAGCGGGTATGATGGCTCGGGCTGAAAGCCCTCGACCGTTTGTTCCTACGCCACTTCGTGGCCTCGGCCGGCTTCCAGTATCTCGTACCACTCCTGCCGCTCCAGGTCGATGCTGAGGGCTTTCAGCGAGCGGGTGATCCGATTCTTTTTGGTGGTGCCGATGACGGGTACGGGTCGCGTGGGGTGCTTACGGCACCAGGCCAGCAGGATGACGTCTTCCTCCACTCCGTACTTTTCGCCGATCTCCCGCACCTTTTCGCGCAGGCGGAGCAGTTTGGTGCCCTCTCCCTTAAAGTATTCCGTGCCGCCCAGCGGGCTCCACACCATGGGGCGCAGACTGTGCGACTGGCACTGGTCGTAGGTACCGTCGAAGAGTGGCTCGGTGTGCAGGGGGTGGCATTCCACCTGGTTGGTGACCAGGTGGGTATGGGCGTTCAGTAGAGAAAACTGGCTGGGCGTGAAGTTGCTCACACCGAAATGGAGCACCTTGCCGGACTGCCGCAGGGAATCGAAGGCCGCGGCGATCTCCTCGGGCTCCATCAGGGGATCCGGGCGGTGGATGAGCAGCAGGTCCAGGTAGTCGGTCCGCAATTTTTCCAGACTGCGTTCCGCCGAGGCGATGATGTGCTTTTTGCTGCTGTTGTAGTGTGGTAGCCGGTTCTTGGGTCGGTTGCCGGTGACCAACTGGATGCCGCATTTGGTGACCAGCTGGATCTGTCCCCGCACGCTGCTGCTGTGCTGCTTAAGGGCGGTGCCGAACGCTTCCTCGGTGGTATAATGGCCGTAGATGTCGGCATGATCAAAGGTAGTGATGCCGAGATCGACGCAATGCCCGATCAGGTCGGCCATCGTGACAGCATCGTAATCGCTGCCCCAGACCCCCCAGGTCATGGTGCCGGCGACGATCTCGGATAACTGGGGTCCCTCGGGACTTAATTTTCGTTGGGCTGCGTTCATGGTGTAATTTTACGCTAACGTACTGATATGAAATATTTCCATCTCTTAGTCGCCGTACTTTTCCTTTTGTTCGCCTATTGGCAGCTTAATGATCCGGACTGGCCATTATGGGTGCTCATGTACGGCTCCGTAGCCGTAATCGCCGGCTGGAGCGCCGTGGCGCAGCCGCCTCGGCTGCTGATCTTTGTTGCGTTGACCGCCTCGGCCCTATGGATGGGTAGCCTGATCCCGGACCTAATTGAATGGATTAATGACGGTATGCCCACCATAGCCGGGCAGATGAAGGCCGAATCGCCATACATCGAGCTTACGCGCGAGTTCTTCGGCTTGCTGATCTGTACCCTCGCGCTGATTGGTTACGTCGTCGTATCCAGAGACCGCGTTCAGCCGATCGCCGGAAAGTAGTCGGGGCTGACGGGCACCTGCTGCTCCGTCGATACCAGACGCAAGCGCAGACCCTGAGCATCTGCCGATACCCCTACGATGCAGTTCTTGTTGACCACGTAATCCCGGTGGCACCGCACGATGCCTTCCCGGCGGTAGCGATCGGCCAGTGATTGCAGGGAATGGATTACTTCTTCGCTTACTCCGTTGCGATAATGCACGGTATTGGTTTCGGTCGAAGCCTTCTCTCCGAATACCACTTGCCCGGCGGCCGGGCTCCCACCCAGACTCGCCAGCTGGACGCGACCGGCTACCCGCTGGTGCTCGCCCTCCGCCCGCAGCTGGACGGCTACGCCGCTCACTATGATCGGCAGCAGGCCCACCAGTACCGTAGGGACTGTGATGTAGAGCAGCACCCTGACGTTCAGGACCGTCCACCCTACCGTGGCATTATATAGAATAAAGCAGGCCACCGATACCAGCAGCAGCAACGTGGCCTGATCCAGCGTCCAGCGGAACATCGTCCATTTTCGACCTGTGCGCCGCACCCCCAGGCGCTCCGTCAGGTAATGGTAGGCCAGGGCTACCACCAGCGTGGTCAGACCGTAAGCCAGGGCCAATAAGGGAGAAAAGAGAAAGAGCAGGGCCAAGAATACGAACAGCGCCGTGCGGGCGTGGCCGATCATCACGCCTCGGCCGAAGGGGCGCTCGGGAAAGGGCCGCCGGAAGGGATTACGGCTCAGCATGGTTGGTTGGAGAACAGGGCGTAGACTTCCAGCCCGCGGCGGTACAACTGCTCTACCTCCTCCGGTGGAAGCAACACTCCCTTTTTGTACACCAGCAGATAGTAGCCAATACCCTCCACCGACCACCCCTTGTGCAGGGTAAAGTAATTCAAGACATCCTCGGTGAAGTGATGGCGGATGTAGCCTTCATCCTCCCCGGTGAGGCGGTACTGCCGACTGAACTTCGGAAACCGAACAAAGTCGATGTCGTCCCAGCCGAAGAGCTGGCCCATCTTGTGCAACAGGGATTCGGGCTGCAGGCACAGTTCCGGTAAGACCAGCCGCTGACTGTGCAGAAAAAAAACGGTTTGGTGGACGGACTGCTTGGCACCGAATTCCCGGTAGCTGAAGTCGAAGAGATAGGCATCGTACTCGTGAAGCCCCTGCTGCTCGCGCAGTACGTTGGCGATGGTCCGGTCGCGACCGCGTGAGGTGAGCCGAAAGTCTTCGAGCCAGCGCTGCAGTCCGTATTCGTCACCCTTGCTGAAGGTGAAGCCTAACCGGTCGGCCAACTGCCAAAGACGCTCTGCGCGGTACTCCATACCCAAAGATAAAAAATGCCCGTATCCAGCGGGGGATACGGGCATTTTCGGGAAGAACGGTCGGGCCGCGGAGGACCAGGTTGTCTGCCTAGTTGCCGTTGTTAAACATTCCGGCACCGCCGGCGGGGACGGCTTCGGGCTGGGCGGGCTTATCGAGTACCTCTCCCATGATGGTGAGTACGATGGGCTCTTCGCTCAGGTTGGTCGTGAGGGTTACGCGCTTGCGAAACTTGCCAAGGCGATCGGTAGCGTAGCGCACCTTGATCTCTCCGGATTCACCGGGAGCCACGGGAGCCTTGCTGTAGCTGGGCACCGTACATCCGCAAGAACCCACGGCATTGGTGATGATGAGCGGCTGGGTGCCGGTATTCGTGAAGGTGAAGGTCCGGTAGGGATCAGCGTTCTGCTGGATGGTGCCGTAGTCGATCTCGGTCTGCTCAAAGGTCATACCGGCGGTGGCGGCGGCGGTCTGCTCGGTCGCGGGTGCCTGGGCCTGCAGACTGACGGATAGACCGCCGAGCAGAAGGAGAAGGGAGAAAATGCGCTGCATATCAGATTGTTTTTCTTCGGGTGTAAAGGTACGGTGGGCACGCTTAGTATGCCACTATCCGGTCTTACAACGTCGGGGGAGTACAAAAGATGATACGGTCACCGCCGTTTCCGTGTTAAGGGCCTGCAAAAACTTCTACCAATTGTTTTGAAATGTAAAAGCAGGGCGCTTATCTTTGCCACCGCTTAACCGCTATGGGGGATTAGCTCAGCTGGCTAGAGCGCTTGCATGGCATGCAAGAGGTCACCGGTTCGACTCCGGTATTCTCCACTACAACGCCTCCGACAGTCCGCTGTCGGGGGCGTTCGTGTTTATTCCCGAACCATATCCAGAGCGTAGGTCAGCGGAATTTTACCTTCGAGCCCCCGCAGCTGCCAGCGCTGCGCCCCCACCTGAACCGTATCCGGAAAGCAGTCGTAGGGTGAAAAGTCGTACTCCCTGAAGGCCCGTAATCTGAGCCCCTGGTCAAGGAGCGCCGTGATCACTTTACTGACCGGGTGGTCCCAGCTGACGTTTTTGCCCTTCACCCCCTCACTGCCGTCGGTATAGCTGCCCTCGGCCTCTTCCACAATAGGCACCCCGCCGAAGTAGGAATACTCCAGCCCCGTGCGCTCCTCGTTCCACAGCCAGGCCAGCGGGTGAAATTCCACGAACACGAACCGACCGCCCGGGCGCAGGTAGCGCGCGACTACCGCCGCCCACCGGTCCATGTCGGGCAACCACCCTATAGTACCGTAGCTGGTAAAGACGTAGTCGAAACGTCCCGCTTCATCGAGGTGGTCCGGCAGGCTGTATAGATCGCAGTTGATGAACCGCGCCGTCAGTCCGGCGCGCGTTGCCAGATCACGAGCTGCTTCGATGGCCCGGTCGCTGAGGTCCACGCCCGTAACATCCGCGCCTCGGCGGGCCAGCGATAGGCTGTCCTGGCCGAAGTGGCATTGGAGGTGCAACAGCCTCTGGCCAGTGAGGTCATCGGGGAGCATTCCGGCTTCAATTTCCCGCAGGCTGTCCTGGCCGGCCAGCCAACCGGCTACGTCGTAAAACTTGCTTCCCAGGTGGGCCGGCGTACGGTCATTCCAGTGGGCCCGGTTGATGTCGAGGTAGTCGTCCATACTACAAGTTTACAAAGCGGGCGCCGGAGCGCGGGTGCCAGGCCGGCGGCAATGCAATAGTATGTGGCTTTCTACCGGGAATGGCCGCGGTCTTCCCTTGTTGTTTCGTCGTACATTAAGGTGCCGAAAAAAGCTTTTCCTTCCTATGCTGACCATAGTTCCCCGCCGCGCTTTTCTACAAACGGTTACCACTTTATTGGCCGGGACCTGCCTGCCCGCCCAATCGCTATTGGCGGGCACGCGGGAAGCGGCGGAGGGTACGATCATGACGGTTGGTGGGCCGATCGCGCCGCAAGACCTTGGCTTTTGTCTGCCCCACGAACACGTACTGTCGCGCTTCGGAGCGCCACCAGAGGAGCCGGCCGATTTTGATTCCGAGACCGTACAGCGCGAGGTGGTGCCTTATCTCGAATACCTGCGGGAACTGGGCATCGGCGCGGTGGCCGACTGCACCGCCTACTCCTTCGGGCGGGCGCCGGAATTGCTGCGCCAGCTGTCCGATGCATCCGGCCTTCACCTGATCACGAACACCGGCTACTACGGAGCGGCGGATGATCGCTACGTGCCCGCGGAAGCCTACCAACTGGAGGCCGGGGAGATCGCCAGTCGCTGGATCGCGGAGTTCAACGCCGGCATCGGCGGCACCGGCATTCGCCCGGGCTTCGTCAAAACGGCCGTGGATGCGGGCCCCCTCTCCCCCATCGACGCCAAACTGGTACGCGCTGCTGCCCTGACGCACCGGGCAACCGGACTCAGCCTGGCCATCCACACCGGAGATAACCCCGGAGCCGCCCGGCAGCAGCTTGACATCCTGGCCGAAGAGGGCGTTTCACCGGAGGCCTGGACGTGGACGCACGCGCAGAACGTCTCTGACCCCGCCCCCCTGATCGACGCCGCCGGCCGGGGTGCCTGGATTAGCCTGGATGGTGTGAATACCCCTTATTTCCAGGACGGGCGCCGGCAGGGAGGTGACACCCTCGACCGCCACTTCCGTCACCTTATGGCGCTGCGGGGGGCGGGCCTACTTGACCGGGTATTGCTCAGTCACGACGGCAGCACTTACCCACCTGACCTTACTGCACGACGCCCCATGGACATCATCCCGAATACCTTTTTGCCCATGCTGCGCGCGGGCGGCCTGAGCGAGGCGGAGATCGAGCAGCTTACCGTGGGCAACCCCACCCGCTACTTTACCGTGCAGCTGCGCCTGCAGTAACGATCAGGCTCCTCAACCTGGCGGCGGCTGTCGTGTTACCATTTTCTATACCAAAATTACCCACCATGCCATTACGATTAGGAGACACCGCCCCCAACTTCGATGCCCAGACCACCGAAGGAGACATCAATTTTTACGATTGGGCCGGCGACCACTGGGTCGTGCTCTATAGCCACCCGAGCGATTATACGCCCGTCTGCACCACCGAACTGGGGCGCACCGCATCTTTGAAGGAAGACTTCGAGCAGCGCCACGCCAAGGTCATCGCCCTGAGCGTCGACGACCTGGAAAGCCACAAAGGCTGGGTGAAGGACATCGAAGACACGCAGAACGTGAAGATGAACTTCCCCATCATCGCCGACCACGACCGCAAAGTGGCCGAGGCCTACGACATGATCCACCCCCAGGCCGATGATAAGGCTACCGTGCGATCCGTATTCATCATTGACCCCAAGCGCAAGGTGCGCCTCACGCTGACCTACCCGCCCTCCACCGGCCGAAACTTTCAGGAAATCCTGCGCGTACTCGACAGCCTGCAACTCACGGACAACTACAGCGTGGCCACGCCAGTCGACTGGAAAGACGGCGACGACGTAGTAGTCAGCCCCAGCATCGCTACCGAAGATATCCCCGACAAATTCCCGAAAGGACACAAGGAGATACGTCCGTACCTGCGTACCACTCCGCAACCCAATCGTTAAGAAGGTAGGTAGTGCTTTAGTCTGTTAGGGCTTTAGTTTATTAGTGCTTTAGTCTGTTAGGGCTTTAGTTTATTAGTGCTTTAGTCCGTTAGGGATTAAGTCTGTTAGGGCTTTAGCATGTTCTTTTTGAACTCCCGACTACCGCTCTGCTGTGCTAATCAACTAAAGGACTAACGCACTAAAAGACCAACGCACTAAAGGACTAACCAACTAAAAGACTAACCAACTAAAAGACTATTTCCCCCAACCAAATCCGTATGAACCAAATCACCCTGCTTTTAACCCTATTCCTTTGCACCTGCGCACCCGCCCTGAATACCCTGCGTGCACAGGACAATGAGGACAGCGAAAAAACTGAGAAAAAAGACAAGAACGCCTACAAGGACCTGATCAAGGATGCCACCGTACAGGAAGGGCTGTTTGACGTTATTTCCAAAGACGGTAAGACCTATTTTCAGCTGCCTACCGAATTACTCGACGAGGAGATTCTGGTCGTGAGCCGTATTAGCGGGCACGTGAAGGGACTCAACTTCGGCGGTGCCGGTATGAAGAGCCGCCCGCAGCAGGTGGTCCGCTGGCAAAAACACGGTGAGAAAGTGCTGCTGCGCAGCGTGAGCTACAACAGCGTGGCCAGCGAGGAACTGCCGGTATACCAGTCGGTGAAGAACAACAACTTCGAGCCCATCGTGGCGGCCTTCGACATCAAGGCGTACGGTCCCGACAGCGCCTCCGTGGTAGCCGACGTGACCCCCTTCTTCACCAACGACGAGCCCATGATCGGCGCCCTCGACGACGACGAGCGCAAGCGCTTCGGCATCAAGGGGCTGGACAAGGACCGCAGCCTGATCATGAACGTGAAGGCTTTCCCCAGCAACGTAGAGGTGCGCCACGTACTCACCTACAAGGGCGACGACCTGCCCGACAACAAGGTGACCGGCACCCTTTCCGTAGAGATGAACCAAAGCTTCATCCTGCTGCCCGCCGACCCCATGAAGCCCCGCAAGTACGACCCCCGGGTAGGCTACTTCAGCATCGAGCAGACCAATTACGGACTGGACGCCCAGCGCGCCGAGAAGCAACGCTTCATCACCCGCTGGCGCCTCGAACCCGTAGATATGGAAGCCTGGGAACGCGGTGAACTCGTGGACGTGAAGAAACCGATCGTGTACTATATCGACCCGGCCACCCCCGCCGAGTGGGCCCCCTACATCAAGCAAGGCGTCGACGACTGGCAGAAAGCTTTCGAAGCCATCGGTCTGAAAAATGCCATCATGGCCAAGGACGCGCCCACCAAGGCGGAAGACCCCGACTGGAGCCCGGAAGACGTTCGCTACAGCGTGATCCGCTACGTGACCACCGAGATCCAGAATGCCCAGGGCCCCCACGTTCACGACCCCCGCACGGGTGAGATCCTGGAGAGCGACATCATCTGGTACCACAACGTAATGAACCTGCTGCGTAACTGGTACCTGATCCAGACCGCCGCAGTGAACCCCGACGCGCGCAGCCCCAAATTCGACCAGGAAGTGATGGGCAAGCTCATCCGGTTTGTGTCCGCCCACGAGGTAGGGCACACGCTAGGTCTGCCACACAACATGGGAAGTAGCCCCGCCTACTCAGTGGAGCAACTGCGTACGCCCGGCTTCGTGCAGGAGAACGGCGTGTCGCCGAGTATCATGGACTACGCCCGCTTCAACTACGTAGCGCAGCCCGAAGACGAAGGCGTGGGCCTGCACCCCAAGATCGGTCCCTATGATTACTACGCCATCCGCTACGGCTACCTGCCCATCCCCGAGGGCAATGAGGAGCAGGTGCTTAACGAAATGATCAAGGAAAAGGCCGACGACCCGATCTACCGCTACGGCCGCCAAACCCGCAACGGCTACGACGCCAGCGCCCAGACGGAAGACATCGGTGACGACGCCGTGCTGGCCTCCACTCTCGGTATCGCCAACCTGAAGCGCATCGTACCGCAACTCCAGGGCTGGATGGCCGAGGACGGCAAGTACTTCGACAACCTGGAAGAGGTGTACGACAACGTGATCGGACAGCTCCGGCGCTACACGGGCCACGTGGCCAACAACGTGGGCAGCGTATATGAATGGCAGCGCAGCAGCGACGAGAACAAGATCGTCTACGAGACCGTGCCCCGCGAAAAGCAGGAGGCCGCCGTGCAGTTCATCAACGAGCAGATCTTTAAAACCCCCATGTGGTTGGTCAATGAAGACATCCTTCAGCGCATCTCCGCTACCGGGGTATCCGAGAAGATCGCCTCCCTACAGGAATACGCCATCCGTACCCTGTTCAACGAGGAGCGCCTCAACCGCCTGGTGGAGGAGAGGGCCCGCAATACCCAAACGTACGGGGTGATGGACCTGATGGAAGATACCCGCAGCGGCGTCTTCACCGCGGAAAACACGAACAGCAGCTACGGCCGCAACCTGCAGGCCGCCTACGTGAAATCAGTGACCGAACTGCTGAAAAACGAAGAGGTAGCCGCCGACGTAAAGGCCGCCGCCCGGGCGAATCTGACTCAGATCCGTAGCCAGCTCTCAAGCGGTAACCGTAGTGGCGACGCCCTTGTGCAGGGCCACCGCGACGAGCTGTCGCAGAACATCCAGGTAGCCCTGACCGGCCTCGAAGCCATGACCGGCAAGTAGCCGCCTCACGCACGTCCGTTTACCGGCCGCCCGCCTCCGACCTTCGGAGGCGGGCGGCCGAGTTTACGGGCGACGCTAAAATGCAACCCCCCGACCTTAGAAGCGTTACCCTTGCACGAATAACCCCGATGCCCCCCATGCCCCAGCAAGGCGACCCCATCCTACTGCCCCCCGCTGATCTTACCGACGCTACCCGTCGCGCCGAAGCCCTGATCCCCACCCCCTACGGCGATTTCCGCATGATCGCCTACGCGGGGGAAGCCGAGGATTATACTCCCCACCTGGCGCTTGTCCACCCGGACATGGACCCCAAAGGCGAGGTCATCGTTCGCCTGCATTCCGAGTGCATCACCGGCGACCTGTTCGGATCCAAGCGGTGCGATTGCGGCGAGCAACTCGACCGCGCCCTGCGCATGGTCTCCGCCGGCAAGGGCGTGGTGATTTACCTTCGGCAGGAGGGCCGCGGTATTGGCATCATCAACAAATTGAAGGCCTACCAGCTACAGGATCAGGGCCTCGACACCATCCAGGCCAACCTCCACCTCGGACTGGAGATCGACGCGCGTCATTACGGCGTGGCCCAGGGCATCTTGCAAGACCTCGGCATTAACCGCATCCAGCTGCTCACCAACAACCCCCTCAAGGTGGATTCCTTCGGCGACGGCCCCATCGAGGTGGTCCGCCGGCTGCCCATCATCGTTTCGCCCGGAGAGGCCAATCGCAGCTACCTGCGCACCAAGCAACTCGACATGGGCCACTGGCTTAAGTAGTGCCTAGCTTTCCCGGTAACGGGGGCGGCGGCGCGCGGGTGCCGGGCAATTCCGTACAGCCCATTGCGTCAGATCAATCCTGGCATTGACCTGAGTCATCGCCGGGGGGAATTCCGCAGCCCACTTTTGTGGCATGCGACACATCCTAGTACCCACCGACTTCAGCGCTTCCGCCGACAATGCGGTCGCCTACGCCCGCCTGCTGGCGTCCGAATTTTCGGCCCGCATCGCGCTGGCCCACGTACACCCGATCCCCCAGGACCCGCTGCGCATCGGCGAGTGGAAGAAAGAATCCTACGAAGAGCAGGAGGCAATCCTTGAGCAGCACGCCGGGTGGCTGCGGTCGACCGGTCTGGACGTTGATGTGATCCTGCAATTTGGCAATGCCGTGAGCCGGTTGAAACGCATCGTCCACCGTGAGGCGATCGACCTGATCGTGATGGGGTGCCAGGGCGAGCATTACCTGTCCGCCAAGTTCTTCGGCAGTACCACCACGGCCCTGATGGATGAGGTAAATACCCCCATCCTGGCCGTTCCCGTGGGGTTCGCGCCATCCTTTCCGCGCAACCCGATGTGGGCCACCGACCGCCGGCCCGTCCGCAGCACCAAAACGCTGGAGCCACTCTACCAACTCGTGGACCGGGCCACCACCGAATTGCGGGTCTTCCACTACCAGGAAGCCGGAGAGAATGCCCTGCCGGACGATCGTTTCAAAGAACTGCTGGCCGAGGTGCGCCACGACTACTTCGTCCAACTGGCCGACGGCGACACCGTGGAAGGAGCCATCCGGAAATTCGTCCGCATGACGGGCGTCGACCTCATAACGGTATTGCACCGACAGTCCTCCTGGCTCAGCCGCCTGATCACCGGTTCTTACACCCGGAGTATCGTATGGCGTACTCCGGTTCCCGTCCTCATCTTGCAGGAAGTTCACAGTTTTTCAAGCGTCTCCAAATGATGATTTCCCTTCGACTGTTCCTGATGGCCCTCCTGTGGCCGGCCGGCACCCTTTTTACGAGCTGCAGTGCCAACCGTTATCTCGATACCGATGAATTGGAGCGACAGCTCCTCATCGTTTGGATCGCTACCGAGACCGACGACCCCGCCACCGCGCTGACCGCAACTTCCGCCGCCTCTCGCCAGTGGTCCGCGCTCCGGACGACATATGCCGGGGAGGGCGTGACCCGCGCGGAGGAGGACATGCTGCGATTGACCGACCTCTGGATGGCAGGCCTGCGCAATGCGGTGCGGGACGCCCCCCCACACCGGACCCTCATGCACCTGGAGCAACTTCAGGACCGGATCACCGGCCTGCGGCCACGCTACGGGACAGACCACCCCGTGGATTTGCTTTACGCCTTCTACAGACAGTGATTGTGGGTAAGTGAAGTCAGTAACGATCGGCTCCTGTGCCTGCTGGAATGGGGAGAATACGAAACAGCCTACCGCACGGCGCGAAAAAGCTGGGATCGCTTTCAATCTCTCCCTTCCTTTTACGCAGAAGAGATTCTCCGCGGACAAGTAAATCGAAGCACCGAAGCTGCCTTTGCCGCCCTTCGCCTGACACAGTCCCTGAATGATTTCGAACGGCTGCTGGATGGGGCGAACCAGGGTCCGATGGCGGCTGCCGCAGCTACCGTTCACGCCCGGTACTTCGGCTTTCTCAAGGTAGCGGCGGACTATCCCCCAGCGGTCGGGGCCCGATAAATCCCGGAATATGAAACGCATTATTGTCCCCGTCGATTTTTCCCCCACCTCCGCCGCGGCCACCCGCTTCGGTACGCATCTGGCGGAAACCATGAAAATGGACCTCACCGTCCTACATGTCTACGATACCCGGCTGAGTACTTCCCAGACCATCTCGACCCGGGCCAAGGCTCGCGAGCAAGAACGGATGGAAGATCAACTGGACAAATTCACGCGGCGGAACGTAGAGCCGGTACTGGCCACCTTCCAAGGAAGGCTGGACGTTTTGCCAGCCGTAAAATCCATGGCCCTGGAGGGGCGTGCAGCCCGCAAGATCCTGCGAATTTCCAAAGCAGCGGACGTTGGGTTGATCGTGATGGGGGGCGTAGGCGCCGGTGCCGGCCTACACCCCCCCGGCGCGTTCGGAAGCGTGGCCAGCCGGGTGGCCCTGCGGGGTGGGTGCCCCGTCATCCTGATCCCCAAAGACTACGGAGCCCCCCCCGTGGAGCGTCTGGCCCTTGCCTTCAATTCGGTGAATGACGTGCGGTATATGCGGGGCTTTACCCAAAAAATCGTTCGTGCGCTTCACCCGGAGGTCAGGTTCGTGCACGTCAACGCAGGATCCAAGGCGGGTACGCCTGAACAGCAGGAGGAATTCCGTAAGCTGGCTGATGAACCCGGTTTCCCGAGCCGTACCTACCAGTTGGATTTCCTGGGACCTGGCCCGGTGGTCAAACAGTTGCTGACGTACACCGAGGAGGAAGAAATAGACCTGCTAATCCTGGGCGGGGAGCGCCGCGGCTTTCTGGAGCGACTACTCATTCCGGCGCACCTGCGCCCCCTCGTGCATCGCTGCACGGTACCCGTTCTTATCATCCCTTTTCAGTCGTATGCCCTATGAAATATTACGTTTCCCGACACCAGGAACTCAGTGCCGACATGAGGCAGCTGGCACGCGACATCCCGGACAGCATGCAAGCCTTTGGCCATTTGCACCGTGGCAGTCTGCAGGATGTGCTTTATCCAGGAAAATAAAGGAAATAAAGGCTTTGGCCATCGCCGTGACCGTCCGCTGTGATGGTTGCATCGCATTCCACCTGCACGACGCCATTGCGGCGGGTGCGGACCGCGACGAAATCACTGAAGCCATCGGCGTGGCCGTGCTGATGGGGGGAGGCCCCTCCGTGGTGTACGGCTGTGAAGCCCTGAAGGCGCTCGGGCAATTGTGAAATCCTAGCCTGCGGTGCGGATTCACTAGCTAACCCCGGGAGAACTGGTGTCCGGTCCGGGCACTGGACTCAATATTGGGCGCGGATGACTTGCCCACCCCAGCGGTAAGGATCAGCAGGGGCAGCCGTGCGCGCAATACAGCCTCCCGGGTAGCGCTCTTGTGTAACAGCCGCTGGAACCAGGGGCGATCGGGACGATGCATGACCACAAGGCCGCAGCGCTGCTCGAATGCGTAGGCGAATATCGCACCGATGGTATCACCCGCTATTCGCTCCGAGAAACGTGCCCGAAAATCATCCTCCGGACGGTCGAATACCTCCTGCAATACCCTAAGATCGAAGTCCGTAACCTCACCCTCCCGCGTACGGACGTGCAGAAAGTGCACGTTGGAGCGGCTCACCCCAAGGGCCTTCAGCACAGTCCGCGCCTGAAATATGCCCGCGCTGTGCAGATCGGTGGCGAAACAGATGGAATCAAACGGTTTGAACTTCACCTTATCGGGAATGACCAGGACCGGACAGGGTGGCCGGCTCGCCACTGCGGAAGCATTGGTCCCCCACCAGTCGTCCACGGCCCACTGCCTTCCGGCTGTACCCATGATAATAAGTTGATTTCCTTCCCGCTCGACGTGCTGCCGCAGACAAAAACGCAGTTCCCCCACCCGGACGAAGGTGCGTACCCCCGGCATTCTGGCTACGGATCCCGCAGCGCCGGAGATGCCCCGTTGCGAGAATTCCACCAGTTCGGTACGTGCTTCTTTTTGGAGGGAAGCCGTGAGGTTGTCTACAAAAGTTCCATAGTTGGGATTAGACGGCGTTGGTGGAATGACGTACAGCAAATCGATGCTAGCGTCGAGTTTTTCCGCCAGGTGCAAGGCGTAGTGATAGGCACCGTAGGCAAGGGGTGAAAAATCCGTGGGTACCAGAATGGATGAGATCTTTTCCATGGGAAGCAGAGGCTGTTGTGTGCTACAAAATTCACCCCCGCCCTACACGACCGCGGTGATACAAATCACTGTCGCCGATGATGTCGGACATACCCCGCGGTTGCGGCTCACCGGAACTTTGAGACTCATCAATTCCCTACCTCCCATGCCTGCCAGCATCCTGATCCCCGTAGACTATACCGTGGCATCACACAACGCCTACCGATTCGGACTTCACCTCGCCGAGGAAATGGGCCTGAACGTAGTTTTGGCGCATTACTATAGCGGATCGATCGATCCCCGGATTCCCCTGCAGTTCACCGGCGACGGAACCATCCAGGGTAGCCACCTGGAACACCTCCGCCAGTTTGCTTATTCCACCTGCGCTTATGCCTCTCCGCCGCTGGTAGAACTCCCTTGCAGCGTGGAAGTCGCTTACGAGGCCGACGTGAGTTTCAGTCCTTCTGCGGCCATCATCAAACGGGCGCACCGGTCAGACATCATTCTGGTGGTCATGGCGTCCCGCAGCTCGCCGCCCCTGCTTGGAAAATGGCTCGGCAGCACGTCCACGACCGTCAGCGAAGCCTGCACCCGACCCGTTTTTCTGGTACCGGAGGCGGCCAGTTTCCAGCCGTTCCGTGAGATCGTGGTGGCCAACAATTACAATACCGCCGATCCTTATCCCCTGTGGCAACTGGAGGGATTGGCCGATCTTTTCAAAGCCAAGGTGCACTTCACCCACGTGGATACCGCCAAGGGGATGGGCGCACCGCGCTTTCTGCCGTGGAAGTTGATGGAAGAACTGTTGGACCGCACCCCGGCGGCCAATTACCCCTTCGAAGCAGTAACGGTACGGGATAAGGATATTGCACGCGGCCTGATCGATTACGCCGACCAGGTAGCCGCGAACCTGATCGTCATCGTGAACCAAACACGCAGCCGTTGGCAAGCCCTCCTGCGCGCTACCCTGACCCAGGACCTGGCACTGCGTTCCCACCTTCCGGTGCTGGTGCTGCATACGGCCACTATCAGCCTGGCGCGCCAGGTCGTGGCCCAGGAATTCGCCGATGGGGAAGCCGGATAGGGCAAGCCAACGGACCATACCTCAAAGCAGCAGGTTGCGTAGTACCTCGGGTTTCAATATCCTGATTAGGCGACCGTCGGTTTCCACCAGGCTGTCCTGTTTGAAATCCGACAGGGCCCGGGTCACGCTCTCCTTCGTGGAGCCGACCATCTGCGCCAGTTCTTCCCGGGAGAGTGAAATGGTTTCCTGGTTGGGCCGGTCGTGCAGATCGCAGAGCACGAGCGCCGTGCGGCGGCGAACGCTGTCGTAAGCCTGGTGCACCAGCTGCTCCTGGTTCTGCATTACCCGGCCCGCAAGCAGGTGGATGATGGCTGAAGCAACCGATCGCTCCGTATTGAGCAGGGCCATCAACTGATCCGTGGGCAACAGCTGACAACCGGCCGGCTCGGCCGCCGCCCGGGCCGTATAATGATAGGGCGTTCGCTCCAGGACGCAGGATACCCCGAAGATGTCGCCCGGACCCAGTTCCGCCAGGATATAGTCGCGCCCGTATTCGTGGGTCCGGCGGAGATGGATCCGACCCTTGTCGATTCGATACAGAAAACGAGGGTGTTCGCCCTCGCGCACTACCACGGCACCTGCCTCAATGGTGGTCCGCCGCCCCGAAGCGGCGAAAGCTTCTTCCAGCCGTGCCATGCCCCGTTCGGCACCCGCCAATTGCGCCGGGGCCACCGCATCCTTTCCGCGGAGGGCTGCCTTGCGGAGGCGGGTCTGGATCACCCGGAGGAGTTCATCCTTATAGAACGGTTTGGTGATGTAATCATCGGCGCCCAGGTTCATGCCGTGCCGGACGTCTTCCGCCTCCGTACGCGCGGTGATGAAAACGAACGGAATGGCGGCGGTCCGCTCGTTGTCCGAAAGCAGGTTCAGCACCCCAAACCCATCCAATTCCGGCATCATCACGTCGCAAAGGATCAGGTCCGGCAGTTCCTCGATGGCGAGTTTGGCCCCTGCCAGTCCGTTGGGGGCCGTGGAAGTCCGGTAGCCGTACAGCTCGAGAATCTCGGCCAGGTTCTCCCGGACCGCGGCGTTGTCCTCGATGATCAGAATGGTGGTGTTGGGTTTTTCCATCGGTGGTCAGTTATCCGTATTCGGCAGCCGTATACTAAAAGTGGTCCCCTCCCCCTCCCGGCTGGTATAGTTGAGACTGCCGCCCAGCAATTCAACGTACTGGGCCACGATATTCAGTCCCAGTCCGGTGCCCTTGATGTTCTCGACGTTGCGGGCGCGGAAAAAGCGGTCGAAGAGGTGCACCTGATCCTCCAGGGGAATTCCGATACCGTGATCCTCTACCTCCAGCAGCAGTTCACCCTCGAGGAGCGAGGCACGTACATACAGGGGTGAATC
The DNA here is from genome assembly GCF_004803465.1 of Neolewinella litorea. Lineage (GTDB taxonomy): Bacteria > Bacteroidota > Bacteroidia > Chitinophagales > Saprospiraceae > Neolewinella > Neolewinella litorea. The sequence continues at coordinate 81,332 of NZ_SRSF01000002.1, forward strand.
GGGCGGTGAGTACTTGGCGGCGTTGGACAAGAGGTTGATTAAGATGCGGCGCAGCAACTTGGGATCCGTCGTGATTAGGGTATCCCCGTCCAGTCCGGTCACTTCTATCACCTGCCCTGGCTTCAGCTGCCCCTCGCTGGCTTCTATGGCGGTGGACAGCACCGAGTCCAGGTGCACCTTGCGTACCTCCGGCCGGATGACTCCCTGTTCCAGCTGGCTCAGGGAGAGGAAATCGTTGAGGATCTCCGTAAGCTGGCCTACTGCCTCCTTGATGCGGTTCAGGTGCCCTTGTCGTTTGGGTTGTTGCCCGGTGTCAGTGTACAGTTCGATCAGTTCGGCGGAGCTGAGCACAGTACTCAGCGGGGTCTTGAACTCGTGGCTGGCCAGGGTGAGGAACCGGCTTTTCAGCTCATTGAGTTCCCGTTCCTTGCCCAGGGCCCGTTGGAGCTCGGCCTCCCGCGCCCGCAGCGCGGCGGTGCGCTCGATCACCTTGCTTTCCAGGCTCCTGTTGAGATCGTCCACCCGCTTCTTGGCCAGGTGGAACTCGCTCAGATCGTGGAGGATTCCCGTGTAGACGGTACCCTCCGCCAGGGTGACCTCACTGACGGCCAAGCGGAGGGGGAATTCACGCCCGTCCTTGCAGCGACCCGTCACTTCGCGACCGATGCCGATGATGTGGGGAACGCGCGTGCGCTGGTAACGCTCCAGGTATTCGTCGTGGTGGGTGCGGTCGTGGGAAGACATCAGCATATTGACCTTCTGTCCCCGGAGTTCTTCCGCAGTATATCCGAATAGTTCACAGGCGGCCCGGTTCACGTTCTCCATTATGCCACGGTCGTTCATCGTGATGATACCGTCGGTGGCCATTTCAAAAAGGGCCTTGAGTCGCCGTCCATCATCCTGGCTCATATAATTTCATTTACTCCCCGCCGGTACCCCGGGCAATTTCGGGGGAAACGGCGATTACGGGAAGCCTCCTGCACCGGCCGCCGGTGGTCCACAATTAAATAAGCAGACCGCCCGACCGCCGGCCCGAATCACGCTACTTTATCGCCCTCGACGGCATTGGCGGAGGAAAGCTCCACCACCTTTCCGGAGGAGGTTACCTGGCGTATCGGGATAACCTTCCGGGGTGCAGGTGTACGAAAGCGAATGCCCAAGATAGCGCTGAGGAAGATGGGAAGCGAAAGCAAGGCGAAGGAGGTCCAGCCACTAAACAGCGCGATAAGGACAATGGCCATCATAAGGTAAAAGCGGTATACGATCTGGTCGACCGTGATAGCGTAAAAGCGCATGACAGGTGAGTTTGTTGCCCCACAAAGTTGCCGGTGGGCGGCCTGTGGGAGATTGATCCGTATCATCGACCACATTGATATATCTTACCCGGGGAAGTGCCTCGCTCGTATCCGCTTTGGCCCCGCCCTCCCGTTATCCAGCTGGCGCCGGCGCGCGGGTCCAGTGTGATAACCACGAATGCTGGCCAGGTCGGCACCCGCCCCAGCACCTGCGCACCGCCGCCCAGTGAACAAAGGCTCCTAGCAAAACTTCGTACACCGGAACAGAAACCAAAAACCAAGCCAGTATGCCGCTGACCGCCCTAGCCTATGGTATTCACCGCGAATGGGACAACCTTGTGGACCGCCTCAAGTGGGGACAGGACAAACCCGTGGATGTGGCCAACTACATCGGATTCGCCCGGCCCGACTACCTCTACCTCACCGGGCGGGTGCTGCGCGACCGGGGCATCAGCCGCAACGAACGCGACCACCTGTGGCATAATCTGGTCAATAACTTCAAGCGGTTCAACAGCCGGGAGATCGACCATGCGGAGGTGGAGATCACCTGGGGCGAGCACACCTTCAAGCGGGTAACCGACAGCGAGGGATACTTCCAGGTCGAGCACCACTGCAAACCGGAGGAAGCCCCCCACTCCGGGGACCAGCTCTGGCAGGAGGCCACCATACGCGTGGTGAGCACCCCCCTGGACGGAGTCGTAAACCACGTATCGCATTCCGACGTGGTGATGCCCCAGGAAGCCGAGTTCGGCATTATCAGTGACATCGACGATACCATCTTGCAAACCGATGTGACCAGCCGGTTCAAGTTGAAGACCATGATGCATACCCTGCTCAAGAACGCCGGCAACCGCCGGGCATTCGAGGGGGTGTCCGACTTTTATGAGGCACTGCAGGGCGGGCCGGACGCCAAGGGGTTCAATCCCTTTTTCTACGTTTCAAACAGCCCCTGGAACCTCTACGATCTCCTGCTCGATTTCCTTCACCTGAACCACCTGCCCCGCGGCCCCATCCTGCTGCGGGATTTCGGATTGCCCGCAGAAGACACGGTCCAGTCCTTTAAAACCCACAAGGCGGATATGGTGGACAAGATCCTGACCACCTACCCCGACCTACCCTTTATCATGCTCGGAGACAGCGGGGAGGCCGACACGGACATCTACCTCGAAGCCGCGCGCAACAATCCCGAGCGCATCCTGTGCATTTACATTCGCGACGTGCAGCACGAAGAACGCGCTCGCCGGATCGAAGACCTGATAGAAGACATCAGTACAATCAACGTACGGCTGGTCGGCTCCTACGAGGAAGCGGCCGCTCACGCCCGTACCATGGGTTGGATTCAGTAGGCGACGAGCTCCACAGCGGCTTCGACGATATCCATCGTCTGCGGTTTGCTGGCGTAGTTTCCATCGTCGGCGTAGGCGGGGCGGTGTACGGCAGCCGTTAGCGTCCGCACCGGGGCGTCGAGCAGGCGGAACGCGTCCTGTCCCTCGATGATCTCCCGTTCGATGTATGCCGTAGTTCCTCCGGGCATGTCTTCATCAACGATGAGCAGTCGGTTGGTATGGGCCAGGTAGCCGGTGATGCGGTGCTCCAGGTCGAAAGGAAGCAGGGTCTGTACGTCAACCACTTCTACCCCGATGCCGCGCTCAGCCAGAATACCGGCCGCTTCAACGCAGTGCCGGACACAAGCCCCGTAGGTAACAATGGTCAGATCGTCGCCCCGGGTAAGTCTTTCGGGGACACCGAGCGGCACCCGGAATTCCAGGAGATTACTCGGCTCGGGTTCCCGCAGCCGGTAACCATTGAGCACCTCGATCACGAGGGCAGGATCGTCACCGTCCAGAAGGGTATTGTAGAGGCCTACGGCCTGTACCATATTGCGGGGAACGCAAAGGTGCATACCGCGCAGGCTACCGATGAGCGGTGCCAGATACGAGCCGCTGTGCCAGATGCCTTCCAGGCGATGCCCGCGGGTGCGGACAATGAGCGGGCAGGCCTGCATACCGTTGGTACGCCAGCGCAGGGTGGCTACATCGTCGGTCAGGATCGGCAGTCCGTAGTACATGTAGTCCAGGTACTGGATCTCGGCAATGGGGCGCAGGCCGCGCATGGCCATTCCCATGGCCTGACCGAGTATGGTCCATTCCCGGATACCGGTATCGAAGACCCGGTGCTTACCGAATCGTTCCTGTAGTCCGGCAAAGCCCTGGTTCACGTCGCCGATCTCGCCAACATCCTCTCCGAAGGCGAAGAGTTCCGGCCGTTCTTCGAATTTGGCGGTAAAGTAGTGTTGCAGGATCTCGTAGCCGGGCAGTTGCTTCCCGCCCTCCTCGTAAGTGGCCGGGGTGCCTCCGATACGCAGGGGCGACTGCGGGGTATTGCTGAGGAGGTTCGCCCCTTTCGCCTCACGGAGCTCGTAAGTCGCATCCCGGAGCCAGTCGCTCAGTCCGCGGGGCAGGCCGGTTTCACCCATCTGGAAGCGGAGGCGACGCACGGCGTCGATGAGTTCCGAAAGAAGGGGAAAATTCATTCCCTGTACCTGCTTGGCGAAGGCCTGGAGGGCAGGGCCGCGCAGTGCTTCGGTGGGGAGCTGCTGGAGTAGTTCGTCCCGGCGTTCCTTGCGGGGTCCGGTGAGGTTCTCCCAGGCACGCTTGCGTGCGGCGGCTACTTCTTTCTTGGCGCGACGGTCCAGTTCGTCGAGGTCGGCCACTTCAGCTACTCCAGTTGCCAGGAGGTAATGGCGGAACTGCGAGAGGCAGTCCCAGGTTTTTTCCCACTGCAGGCGCTCTTCGGATTTGTAGCGCTCGTGACTTCCGCTGGTACTGTGACCGTTGGGCTGGGTAAGCTCCTGTACGTGGATGAGTGCCGCGCGGTGGTTGGTGCGCACGCGTCGGGCCACTTTCGGATACAGTTCCACCAGGGCCGGATAATCCCAGCCCTTGACGGTGTAGATGTCGATACCGTTGCTGTCGCCTTCCTGCTGCAGTCCGGCCAGGGCCTCACTGATGCTGCCCTTGGTGGTTTGCAGTTCCACGGGTACACTGATGCCGAATCCGTCGTCGACCACCGTGCAAACCATCGGGACGCCGGTCACTCCGGCGGCGTTCATGGTTTCCCAGAATACGCCCTCACTGGTGGAGGCATCGCCAATCTCGGTCCAGGAAATCTCGTTGCCGTCCTTGGAATGCAGTTCTCCGGGCAGCTCGCTGTCCATGCGGTACACCTTGGAGGCAAAAGCGAGTCCGAAGCCGCGCGCCATTTGACCGGCCGTAGGGCTGGTGGCGCTGCTGAGGTTGAAGCTTTGGGTATTGTCAAGCCAGTTGCCGTCTTCGTCGATGGTCTGGTTGGCGTAGTGCCCTCCCATCTGCCGGCCGCTGCTGAAGGGGTCGTGTTGGTCGTCGGAGTAGAGCTGGGCAAGCAACTGCTCCGGGGTGGTCATGCCGAGGGTGAGCAGCAGGGTGTGGCCGCGGTAGTAGTCGGCCCGCCAGTCGCCTTTTTCAATGGCCCGGGCCATGGCTACCTGGTAAAGTTCTTTGCCGTCGTCGCTCACCCCGAATTTGGCCCGACCGGTCAGGACGTCCTTTCTGATGATGTTGCTGAGTTCTCGGCTCACGCGACAGACGTAGTAGTCATTCAGCGCGCGCTCAAAGTCCGATTCCGGCAGTTTCCGGAAGTCCGCGGTGGTTAGCTCGGGATCTTTCAGGGGCAAAACATTGAGGTTTTATTTCGCGGTGGTCAGCCGCTGGATTTGGTCAGGGTAACATGTCAAAACGAGGTCGGGACGCGGATGCCCCGAGCATTGCGAAGGTAACAGAAAATTACGATTCCCGGTTGATCGCCAGGTTGGCGGCTCCGCCGCGGTAAAGGGGTACCGCCACTGTATCGTCCCACCGCAGCAGACTGGCTTCACCGTTCTCCAGACGCAGGTAAGTGCAGTAGTTAAGCCACTCGCCGAGGTTGATGTAGCGGCTGTTTCCGTTCGAAAGTCGGTAGTCGATGGGCAGGTGCCGGTGGCCGAAGATGCAATAGTCGATGCTCGGGTCCTGCGCCACGCGGCGCTCGCTGTAGGCCACGAGCCATTCCCGGTCCGGGCCATTGAACTCGGCTTCGGAGGGTTGCCCTTCCCGACTTTTGTGACTGAAGAAGAGCGCCAGGCGCATGGCCAGGTTGGGGTGCAGGCGGGCGTAAAGCCATTTGGCCCAGGGTGCATCCATCACTTTCTTCATTCGCTTGTAGCCGTAGTCGCCGGGTCCCAAACCGTCACCGTGGCCGATCAGCAGTTTCCTGCCCTGCAGCTCATGTACTACGGGTTGGTAGTGAAGGGTGACTCCAGTCTCCCGTGGCAGGTAATCCTGCATCCACAGGTCGTGGTTACCGGTGAAGACGTGAATCGGTGTACCCCCGTCGGTGATCTCGGCCAGTTTGCCGAGGAAACGCACATGGCCGCGGGGTACGGCGTGGCGCCATTCGAACCAGAAATCGAATAGGTCGCCGACCAGGTAAATCGCGTCGGCTCCCTCGCTCACGCAGTGGTCGAGCCAGCGCACCACCTCGCGCTCTCTTTCCCGACTGCTGGTGCGGGCGTCGGTCCCCAGGTGAAAGTCGGAGGCGAAGAAAATCGGCATGGCCGAAAGATAGAAAGAAGGCGGCGGTACGGACCTGGGGGATCGCGCACGGAGGATCTACCCGAGGTAACTGCGCAGCAGGTTTTTGTTGCGGCTGCGGCGCAGCCGGCGGATGGCGCGTTCCTTGATCTGCCGGACGCGTTCCCGCGTGAGGTCGAAGCGGTCGCCAATCTCTTCCAGGTTGAGTTGCTCCTCGCCGTCAAGTCCGAAGTAAGCGGCCAGTACGGCCCGCTCGCGGGGGGCCAGCAGGTTCAGGTTGGCGATGATCTCCTTGCTGAGGGATTCGCCCATCACCTTGAGGTCCGGGTTGGAATCTTCGTCATTGGGCAGGGTATCCAGCATGGTGATGTCGCTGTCGTCGCCGGCCACCGGGGCGTCGAACGAGAGGTGTCGCATGCGCCCGCGTAGGGCGCGGTCCACGTCGGCCACGGAGATCTTCAGTACCTCTGCCAGTTCCTCCGGCTCGGGTTCGCGCTCGAACTCCTGCTGAAAGCTGGCGATGGCCTCCGTGATCTTGGTATAGCCGGCGGCTTTGTTGTTGGGCATCCTGACCAGTCGGCTGTACTCCACGATGGCCTGCATGATGCTTTGGCGGATCCACCATACGGCGTAGGAAATGAACTTAAAGCCCCGTGTCTCATCGAATCGTTTGGCGGCCTTGATCAGGCCCACGTTGCCCTCGTTAATGAGGTCGGACAGGCTGAGGCCCTGATTCTGATATTGCTTGGCCACCGATACCACGAAACGCAAATTAGCCTTGGTGAGGCGCTCCAACGCGGCCTGGTCTCCTTCCCGAATGCGGGCGGCCAGATGGGCTTCGTCCTCCGGGGTCAACAGATCGATCTTGCCGATGTCGGTCAGGTACTTTTCCAGGGCGATACTTTCGCGGCTGGTAATTTTATTACTGATCTTTAATTGACGCATTCGGGATTACCTTTTCAAATCATGGGCGTTTCGTGCTCGAAATCCAGTCCTAATATAGAAAACTTTACCTGAGCCTTTCCCATTTATACTCTTCAACCCACCGAAAGTTACTTTCGATTCCCATTTCTTCGACGAACCACCAAAAACGGCGGTCCTGCTTACCTTAAGCGTCTGCCAATCGGAATTTTCCGGCGTCGATAACCCCTCCCCCCGATGGCCAGCAAACTGTACAGTATCTTTTCCCTGAAATGCCCCACCTGTCATCGGGGTGATCTCTTTCCCACCCCCAGTTTCTCGTTTCGCCAACCCTTCGCCCAGTATACCCACTGCCCGGCCTGCGGCCAGCGATACTTTCCCGAGCCCGGCTTTTATTACGGGGCCATGTTCATATCCTACATCGGATCGGGCTTTTTCTGCCTGGGTGTCGTCATGCTGCTCCACTGGGTATTCGGCTGGTCGATGATCGCCTCTTTCGCGGCCCTGGTGGCGATTGTCGCGGTGCTATTCGTCTGGTGGTTCCGGGTGGCGCGGTCGGCCTACCTCAACCTGGTTTACGGCTTTAAACCCGACGTAGCCGCCGCCGTAGACTCGGGCCAACTCAACGTGACCCCTCCCACCACCGTTAAATCCACCTGACCATGGCCAGAAAGAACTACGCGCCCAAGAAGGAATCCGCCACCGACAACCCCTTTGCCGCCTTGTCCGCCCTCGGCAACCTGCCGGCAGGACCCTCGGACGCTTCGGCCGGGAACGAACCGGAGGATCAGGCGGGCGCGGACGCGGGTGCCACGTACCAGGACCCCCTGCGCGTGCTCATCGATCGCAAGCAGCGGCGGGGCAAGACGGCCACCATCATTACCGGTTATGCGGGCTCGGATGCCGGGCTGCAGGAGCTGAGCAAACGGCTCAAATCGACCTGCGGCGTAGGCGGCTCGGCCAAGAACGGTGAGATCATCATTCAGGGCGACCAGCGCGACCGGGTGGTGGAGTACCTGCTGGCCAACGGCTACCCGAATACCAAAAAATCCGGGGGCTGACCCTACCCTTTCCAGCTCGACTTCAGGCCGACGGTGAGGTTCACCACCGGCTTGCCCTCCCGACTGTCGGGATCAACCGTGAAGTAGCCCTTGCGAAGAAATTGAAAGCTTTCCCCCACCTTGCCTTCAGCCAGGGCTGGCTCCCCTTTGGCCGTGATGACCTGCAGGCTGTTCGGATTGAGGAAGTCCATGAAATCCCGGTCTTCGTGATCCATGGGCGTGGGGTCGGTGAACAGGGGTTCGTACATCCTCACTTCAATATCCACGGCGGTAGGTGCATTGACCCAGTGTAGCGTTCCCTTGGCTTTGACGCCACTGGTGTCTTCCCCCGAGCGAGAATCCGGATAGTATGTGCAGTTGATCTGGGTGACGTTGCCGTCGGCGTCCTCCTCGTGGCCTTCGCAGTGGATGATATAGGCGCTCTTCAGGCGTACGTCCTTCTCGGGGGCGAGCCGGAAATATTTGCGGTTCTGGGGCTCCTTGCGGTAATCCTCGCGCTCCACGTAAATCTCCCGGCTGAAGGGCAGTTCGCGGGTACCCCTTTCTTCATTCTCCGGGTTGTTTTCCGTTTCCAGCATTTCGGTTTGCCCCTCGGGATAGTTGGTGATGACCAGCCTGACCGGATCGAGGACCGCCATGTAGCGGTCGGCGTCGCGGTTCAGCACTTCCCTGACCTTGTACTCCAGCAGGTCGAGCGTTTGCTGGCTATCGCGACGCGTAACCCCCGTATCCATGCAGAAGTTGCGGATGGCCTCTGCCGGGTATCCCTTGCGCCGCAGTCCAGCCAACGTACTCATGCGGGCGTCGTCCCATCCAGTGACGATGCCTTCGTCCACGAGCAGTTTCAACCGTCGCTTCGAGGTAATGAAATAATCCACGTTCATGCGGGCAAATTCGATCTGCCGGCTGGGGAAGATCTCCAGGGCCTCGATGAGCCAGTTGTACAGGTCACGGTGGTGGCGAAATTCCAGGCTGCACAACGAATGCGTAATCTCCTCCAGGGAGTCGCTCTGGCCGTGCGCGAAGTCGTAGAGGGGGTAGATGCACCAGTTTTCGCCCGTGCGGTGGTGGGCTTCGTGTTTGATCCGGTACAGGACCGGGTCGCGCAGGAGGAGGTTGGGGTGCGCCATATCGATCTTGGCCCGCAGTACCTTGCTGCCATCCGGGAACTCTCCGGCGCGCATCCGCTCGAATAGGTCGCGGTTCTCCGCCGGGCTGCGGTCGCGGTGGGGACTGTTGGTGCCGGGCACGCCGATGTCTCCTTTTTGAGACTCGATTTCCGCGGCGGACGATTCATCCACGTAGGCGAGGCCCTTATCGATAAGTCGCAGGGCAAACTGGTACAGATGGTCGAAGTAATCGGAGGCGTACCGCGTATCACCCTCCCATTCGTAGCCGAGCCAGCGGATGTCGCTCTGGATATTGTCAACGTACAGCGTTTCCTCCGTACTGGGGTTGGTATCGTCCATGCGGAGGTTGGTCTTGCCGCCGAATTTCTTGGCCGTCTCGAAGTTGATGACGATGGCCTTAGCGTGCCCGATATGGAGGTAGCCGTTTGGTTCCGGCGGGAAGCGGGTGTGGATACGTCCGCCGTGCTTACCGTTGGCGAGGTCTTCCAGGATGATCTCCTCGATAAAATTGTCGGCTTTCTTTTCCGCGGTTGACATTCAGATATACTTTGGGGGGTAACGTTGCTAGAATCGGCGAAGTTACGACAAGCCCCTCCCCCGCGCCACCGCTACTGCCAACCTTCCCGCTCCAGCCGGGTGTACTTCTGCTCTACTGCCTTGCGCAGCGACTCCTGGTAATCGGCCATGCGACGGCGTATGCCTTCGTCCTGCGCTCCGAGGATGCGGGCGGCCAGCAGGCCGGCGTTCTTGGCTCCGTCGAGGGCTACGGTCGCCACGGGGATCCCTCCGGGCATCTGCAGGATGGAGAGCACCGAGTCCCAACCGTCGATGCTGTTGCGGCTTTTGATGGGCACGCCGATTACGGGCAGGGGGGTCAGGCTGGCTACCATGCCGGGGAGATGGGCCGCTCCCCCGGCTCCGGCCACGATGACTTGCACCCCGCGCGCCGCCGCCCCCCGGGCGTATTCGAACAGACGGTCCGGCGTGCGGTGGGCGCTGACGACGGTGACTTCCACGGGAATATCAAATTCGGTGAGGATCTCCGCCGCTTCCCGCATGACCGGCAGATCGGAATCGGAGCCCATAATGATGGATACCATACTGTGAGGAGGTTTGCGGGCAAGGTACGCCGGCGAGGCGACTGTGGCAGACGTCGGACGTCTGTCAAAATGGCAATGCTGATTTTGTGCGTTTATCACCCTTGCTTGCCACGTAGAGGCGATGGGCCAGACCGGTGGGCCTAGAAAGTGGTCAGTTGGAAGGGCTGTGGAGCCCTGGCAGACGTCGGACGTCTAAGACGTCCGACGTCTGCCAATACGACGCAACCACTCCCGGAATTCCCTGAGCCGTAAGCCTGCAGAGAAGGTCAAATGCATACTTTCCTGAAAAATCCCCTCAACCTAGTGTACCCGGCTCGCTTCCGCGTCCAGCCCGGTATCCCGGCGGCGCGAACGCACTTTCTGGTTGCCGAAATTATAGCTGAGACTGAGCCCGACGCGGCGGCTGTCCCGCGCCACCCGGCCCTCGGCGTACAGTCCGTTGAAGTTGCTGCTGCCCTCGATGATGGAAGTGTAGAGGATGTCGCTGAAGGTCAACTTCGCATTGACGAGGCTATGGAATAGCGACCGCTGCAGGCCGAGGTTGATAACACCGAAACCGTTGTACTCAAAGGTTCCGCCGCCCACTCCGGGCCCGATGTACTGTCCGGTTACTTCGGCAGTGAATTTCCCGGGCAGGGTGAAGGTGTTCTGGTTGTAGAAGCGGTAATTGAACACTTCAATATTCACCGTTCCGCCCTCCTCGTAGTCGGCCTCGTTGCTCAGGTAGCCGCCCATGACGTTGAGGTAGGTACGCCACCAGGGTAGGATCTGAATGGGTGCACTGGCCGTGAAGCTGTAGACGGTCTGCTGCGCCAGGTTGTCATAGGTCTCGAAGCCGGCGCGGGGGTCCTCGTCGTCGGGGCTCAACAACTGCGCCACCTGGTCTTCGGTCCGGCTGTAGGCGAGCTTGAAGTTGTAGCGCCGGCCCACGACGTATCCGAGTTCCACGTTGTTGATCTTCTCGGGTTGCAAGAAGGGGTTGCCGCGGCGGTAGCTCAGTTCGTTTAGCTGCACGCGGAAGGGGTTGAGGCTGTTGTAGTCCGGACGGTTGATGCGGCGGCCATAGCGCAGGTTCAATACGTTGCCGGAAGGCAGGGTGTGCGTGATTCCCAGGTTGGGGAACAGGCTCACGTAGTTGAAGTCCACCGGAGGTTCCGGCGCGCCGCCGAAGGTGGTCAGTACGCCGCTGGCGTCGGTCACCTCCATGCGCAGCCCCATGCTGTACCGCCACCGCTCGCTGAAGGCACCGTCGTAGCTGGAATAGAGGGCGTAGACCGATTCATCGTAGGCGAATGAATTGCTGCGGTCATCCACCAACTGGCGATCGCCGTGGAGGCCGTCATAGAATAAAAAGGTGTTGCCGGTATTGACCTGGGAGAACTTTGCACCCGCGCTCGCCGCCCCCTCCCCGATTGGGAATTCGTAATCCAGACGGGCGGTATAAATGTCGATGTCGATCGGGGTATCGAATGAGTTGTTGGACACGGAAAGCAGCTGCCCCGCCGGAGAAAAGTAGCGGTTGGGCTGGTCGATCTGGTTGTCGTTGCGGAAGCGTCCGTAATCGAGATCCACGTTCAGGTTATGACCGCTGCCGATGGCGAAATTGTAGTTGAGGTTGAGGGTATTCTGGTTGTGGTCTCCTTCGTCGAAGACCTCGGCCCGCAGGATACTATCGGGCATCCCGGCTACCGGTTGTCCGACGGCGGAGGGGCCCGTGTAGATTTCCGTGCTGTTGCCTACCTCCCGCGATTCGTTCTGGTATTGGCCGTTGAAGAGTACGCCCAGGGTTTGCCGTTTGCCGAGGTAGACGTCGAGCCCCGCCCGGATGCCCGGCGTGCGCAGGGTGGGCACGCTGAGCAGGTCGTCGACCAGCAGAAAATTGTTCTGCCGACTGATAAAGTCGCTCTTGCTGAACGACTGATTGCGTGTGTAGGTGAGCGTAGAAAAGAGGTTGAAGCGATCGTTGCGGTAATTGCCCCCCAGGTTGACGGCGTACTGGGCGTAGCGCCCCTGGCTGCCGGACAGGGCCAAGCTGCCGTTGGCCCCCTCGTCTTCCGCGCGCTTGAGGCGAATGTCGATTATGCCGGCATTTCCCTGGGCTTCGTATCGGGCCCCGGGACTGGTGATGATGTCGATCCGGTCGATCTGTTCGGCGGTGAGGGTGCGCAGGTAATTGCTCAGGTCGGTGCCCTGCAGGGGCATGCGGCGACCGTCGATGTATATGAGGACGCCCGACCGGCTCAGGACGCTGATGTTGTCGTTATTGTCGATGGCCACCCCGGGCGCCTTGCGCAGCAGTTCTAGTCCGTCGTTAGCGGCGGCATTAATTGTTCCCTGGACGTTGAATACGGTACGGTCGGGTTTTACTTCCACAAGGGCGCGGGTGGTTCGGACAGTGGCCTGGGCCAGGTCCACCCCGCCGGGGGCCAGGGTAAGCACGCCCAGATCCTGGTCGGCGGCTACCGAAAGGTTATCCACCTTCAGGTCAGGGGCCCCGAGGTAGCTGATGACCAGGAAGTAGGTATCCTGGACAAGATTGCGGATACGAAAGAAGCCGTCATCGGCCGTGGTTTCCACCTTTACCAGGGTAGAATCGTCACTGGCATAGAGAGCCACGTTAGCATAAGTCACCGCGTTGCCATCCCCGTCCAGTACCCGGGCCGTCACCTGGTGTTGGGCGAAAAGGCAGGTACTAATCATTGTCATGAGAGCCAGACAAAAGTTGCGTTTCATATAGGTCGGGGCGAGAACTGATAAAAGCGTAAAGGTAATATGGCAAAAGGCTTGCCACGATACAGCAACCATACGCCACGGATGGTAGAGCCCACTATTGTATGGTCTAACAAACAGCTTCCGCACTATATTTAGGCTATGAATCTGGAGTCGTTTCGCACCTATTGCCTCGCCAAACCCGCTACCACCGAAAGCCTCCCTTTTGGTCCCGATACCCTGGTCCTGAAAGTGGCGGGAAAGATGTTCGCGCTCACCGGACTGGACGAGGCGGACCTCCGGATCAACCTGAAATGCGAACCCCAGCGGGCGATTGAGTTGCGCGAACGCCACCCGGAGATCCTTCCCGGCTGGCACATGAATAAACGCCACTGGAATACCGTCTGCGTGGGGGAGGGACAGCTTACCGATGCCTTTGTCGCCTCCCTTATCGATCACAGCTACGATCTGGTGGTAGCCGGGTTGCCGAAAAAAGTGCGCGCCGAGTGGGAGTTATAACATATATAAATATTTGAAATAAATCCTCCTTTAGTCGGCTTGCCGCCAATAGTTTTTCTCTGGTCTACCCGAATGGATGCGCCGATCGGGGCGTGACCCAATATCAATCTATGGCAAATCGAGTTCTGGCGCTACCCCAATTTCCGGAGTTGGTTGAGCATGGCTCGCATGTCCTTAGGCAGGTCTACCTCAAAGTGCATCCACTCCCGCGTGTCGGGGTGGGTGAAGCCAAGGCGTGAGGCGTGCAAGGGTACCCGGTCAAGTAAGGGGCGTTCCACCTCGTGCTTACCCATGTTGTACCGGCGGCCCTTGATCTCGGACAACAGGAATTCGGTGCGCTTGCCGTAGAAGGGATCCACGATCAGGGGGTGACCGAGATAGGCCAGGTGTACCCGGATCTGGTGGGTGCGCCCCGTGAAGATCTGAACGCCGAGCAGGCTGAACTTGCCGAGTGCTTCCATCACTTTGTAGTCGGTACGGGCGAACTTGCCATTGCGGTTGGTGACCATCATCCGGCCCACCTTGGAAGGGTGCGGGGCGATGGGCTCGTCGATCTCCCCCTCTTCCTGCTCGGGTACGCCGTCTACCAGGGCCAGGTAGACTTTCTCCACTTCCCGGGCTTCAAACTGCATGCTCAGACCGCGGTGGGCTTCCGCGTTGCGCGCAAACACCAGCGCACCCGTGGTGGGCCGATCGAGCCGGTGCACGGGAATGACCGCGCCGTAGCGATCGGCGAGCAACTGTTTCAGGTTGGGAAGGTCGGGGTCGTGGCGGTCGGGGACGGTAAGGACGTCGGCGGGTTTGTTGACCACCAGCAGGTGTTCGTCTTCGTGGAGGATATCGAGCTTCATAACCGCAAAGAAAACGCATTCGTGGGGTGCTGGGGGCGTTGGTCAGCTGTTTAGTGGTCGGACCACTAGCCCGCGGACGAACCCAGCGCCCGCCGAAGCACCCGCACCCAATTCCCGCTGAGTACCTTCTCCCGATCCGCCGAAGTGTACCCCCGGCGCGCCAGCAAGTCCTCCAACCGCTGCAGGTCAGCGATGGTGTCGAGGTCCGCGGGCGACTGCTCCCGGCCGAAAAGTCCGTCCAGGTCACTCCCAATACCGATGTGGTCGCAATTCCCTGCCAACTGACAGATGTGATCGAAGTGGTCGATCACTCGCTCCAGCCGGATATTCAGATCGCGCGGATCGTCCCGGCCGCGCATGTATCCCGGATGCAGCATCCAGGCGTCCAGGGCGCCGCCCAGCACCCCGTCGCGTTCGACAACCCGGCGGATCTGCTCGTCGCTGAACTGCCGCTCGCCAGGCACCAAGGCCCGACAGTTCTGGTGGCTGGCAACTACGGGGCCTCCGTAAAGCTCCAGGGCTTCTAGGAAGCCGCGGTCGGTCAGGTGGGTAAGGTCCAGGATCATGCCGAGCGTGTCCATCTCCCGGAGCAGTTCCCGACCCGCCGGGGTAAGGCCGCCGCCGTCGGAACCCGTACCCGGTGCGTAGCGCCCGGGGCCGAAGTGGGCCGGCCCGATGGACCGCAGGCCTTGCGCGTAAAAGCGGTGCAGGTGATCCAGATCGACGATGGAGTCGGCGCCTTCCAGCGCCAGCACGTAGCCGATTGGCTTATCATCATTATCGTTGCCGTCGTTCCAGCGCTCCAGGTGGGCGGCGGAGGAGGGCCAGTCCGTCAGGCACACCATCTCCCCCTGCTCCTCCATTTCCCGGTACCAGGCCAGCTGGCGCTGGGCATCGGCCCAGGCCTGAGCGGGCGAGTGCCAGCCGGGCAGACGCACGTTAACGGGCACGGTGCCTGGCGGCTGTACCCGGGCGATCATTGTGGCAAAGACCAGTCCTACCCCACCCCGTCGCAGTTCCGGCAGTGCTACCGTACCCCTGCCCCGATCGGGATGATCGGTCAACTTAAGCGAGCGCTCGCGCTGCCGGATCTCATGGACCGGCCGGGTGAGGTCGCGGTTGTAGGCCATGGCGTTGGTGGCCAGGTCCAGGTGCGCGTCGACGATCAAGGGTTGGGTAGCTTGCATTGGCGGTAGGCTGATGTTTGTTTGGTTCGCTCAGCGACGTGCCTCACCGAACCTTTATCCGGTTCAGCGCAAGTTGCCAGACACGGGCCTCACACGGTAATCTTGCGGTCCCGGGCGGTCACCCGCCAGCCAGTTTCTACTTTCCCCCCGGTCACCGGCAGCAGTTCCTCGTAGAGGTTCACTGTAGGGCAAACGTGACGGGGCACGGCCCAGTAGGGTTGCCCCACCCGGAACCGGCTGGTGTCGGGCACGGTGATGACCAGGTGTTCCTCCCACTGTCCGCGGATCTCGTAGTTGGGAATACCGGGAAAGTACACCCGGGGCTGCGGCGGATCTGCGGCTACGGCCTTGGAGCCGAGATCGAAACAGAGCGTCCGCTCGTCGATGATGGAAAGCACCCGCGTAAGCAGCAGGGCGGCCGGCTCGAAGGGCCATTCGTCAAAGGAGGTTCCGTAGCCGGCATCCCACAGAAAGAAGGTACCGGGACTCACCCACGTGTTGCGCTTGCCTACGTAAAAGGGAAAGTTCGGAGAGCCGGCTACTACGATTTCCAGGGTAGTGCCAATCTGGGCCTCCGCCGAAGCCCGCAATCGTTGCACCTCCTCAAACACCGCCTCCGCCTGTCGCCGACGGGCCGACTCCTCGGCATCGCGGATGTGTCCGTCGTACACGTGAAAACCACGCAATGCCAGTCCGGGCAAACTATTCACTACCTGCAGCAGGGGCATGGCCTTGGCCGGTCGAACGCCGGTGCGGTCCATTCCCAGGTTCAGGTCGAGATATACGGGCAGGGGGTCGTCGGCGAAGCGTTCGGAAAGCATCCGCGCGGTGTCCTCGTTGTCGACCAGACTCGAAAACTCCGTCGCGGGGAACATGCTCCGCAGTTCCTGCCACCGGCGCGCCTTAACGTCCGACAGCTGGTAGCTGAGCAGCACCTGCCCGGCGCCGGCCTCCCCCAGCAGCTCCCCTTCGCTTACCGTGCTGCACTTGAAGCGCGTGATGCCCCGCCCCCGGGCCATTTCCGCTACTTCCCGGCACTTGACGGTCTTGATGTGGGGTTGCAGGCAGTGGCCGTCCGGGGTGGCGGTGAGCGCCAGGGCGCGGTCGATGTTCTCGGCGATCACTTCCGGAAAGACGAGCAGGGCCGGGGAGTCCAGGTCTTCCAGCCCCTCGACCGCGTAGCGGTAGTCGGGTTTCCAGGTCACGAGGTTCCGATTTTGGCAATGACGTCGATCTCCACTTTGATGCCGTTCTTGAGACCCGACTGTACGGTGGTGCGCGCCGGCCGGACCCCCGAGAAGAAGGTCGCGTACTCCGCGTTGAAGCGGTCGAAGTCGTCGCTGTCCGCCAAGTGCACCGTGCACTTGACTACATTGTCCATGCTCGCGCCGCCGGCCTCCAAAATGGACTTGATGTTGTTTAGCACCTGCCGGGTTTCCTCCTCGATCGTACCAAGAGCGTAGGTGGAGGTAGCAAAGTTCATGGGCGTCTGTCCGCTCACGAAGAGCAGGTCACCGACAATGACGCCGTCGGAGTAGGCCCCCGTGCTGAAGTCCGTCGCCCGGTCTGGGTGGGTAATGCGTTGTTTTTTCATTTATGCGGTTGCTTGATAGGCTTTTACTTCCTGCCGGGAGGTTCCCAGTCCGTCGATGCCCAGTTCGACCACGTCGCCGACTTTGAGGTAGCGGTTCGGTTTCATGCCCAGGCCTACCCCACTGGGCGTGCCGGTACTAATGACGTCGCCGGGCAGCAGGGTCATGAAGCGACTGATGTAACTGATGCAGGTGGGAATATTGAAGATAAAGTCGGAGGTATTGCTGTCCTGTACTGTTTCCCCGTTCAGTTTCAGCCATAGCCGCAGCCGGTGGGGATCTCCAATCTCGTCGGGCGTCGCGATCCACGGGCCCAGCGGTGCGAAGGTATCGGCGCTTTTGCCCTTTACCCACTGTCCGCCGCGCTCCATCTGGAAGGCGCGCTCACTCACGTCATTGTGCAGGACGTAGCCAGCAACGCAGTCCATCGCCTCGTCTTCCGTGACGTAGCTGGCGCGCTTGCCGATTACCAGGGCCAGCTCCACTTCCCAGTCCGTCTTGGTACTGTCGCGGGGCAGCACGATGGGGTCGTTCGGGCCGGAAATTGCGGTGGTGGCCTTCATGAAAATTACCGGCTCGGAAGGCGGCCGGGCTCCCGTTTCCTCGGCGTGGGCGGCGTAATTCATCCCCACGCAGATGATCTTTGAGGGTCGGGCGCAGGGCGGCGCCAATCTAACGTCGGGGCCCACCATCGGACACTCCGCGGCGTGCGTCTCCAGCCACCTCGCGAGGCGCGCGGGACCATCGCTGCCGAAAAATGCCTCGTTGTAGTCTTCCCCGAAGGCGGACACATCGATGCGGCTGCCGTCTTCCCGGTGGATGCCCGGGACCGTACGGCCAGAGGAATTAATAAATCGGATCAATTTCATGCGCTGAATATAGAGCTTGTTTGCGCATTACCATGTGACTTGCAATCGGGCCTTTCGGCCAGAAAAGCAAAACCCAAACAAGCGCTAATCAGGGCGCGGTCGCGGGTGCAATGCCCATCCCAAAATGCCGGCCCGGCACGTAGCCCGACCTTCTCCGCGCTCACGGAGAGCCTGTCCTTGACCGCCGGAAATGGCACCGACACCCTCCCCTGGATGCGTCACCACGGAACCCGGCCTTTGGCGAAAGAGCCCCGGCACACGCGGCCGCGCCCAAACATTTACCCCCCGGCGGCGGTAACGCAGGGGCAACGCCTTCACTAAACAGCACCGCACCATGGTAGAAGCCCTGATCAACTCCACCCTAGACGCCCTCGCGCAGCCCGCAAACCGCAAAAATGGCATCGCCGAAGCCGTCCTGAATTTTCTCCGCCCGGCTTTCTCCGACGAGGAGGAATTCGAGGAAGTGAAAGCCGACCCTTCGTCTGATGAATCCGACGAGCGCGTCCGCGAACGACTGGACGACTATCTCACCGGACACCCCGACCGTATCGAGAAACTGGAAGATATTCTGGACCGGCAGGATGGGATTGGAGGGGTTCGTTAGTGCTTTAATTCGTTAGTGCTTTAGTTCTTTAGTTCTTTAGTGCGGTAGGGCTGTAGTGCTTTAGTTCTTTAGTGCTTTAGAGTGGTAGGGGCTTTTCTGCTACTTAATTTGTTGGGGGGGGTGCCGTAGTGCGGGCGGTGCTTCGGAGAATCTATTTTTCAGTGGGGTCAACACATAAGTACAGTCACCGTAGATCGTGATCGCGGACTCCCATTGCAGCGTGAGCCATATTCAGGGGGGTGGGCCCATAGTACAGCTGAACTGCCGTACTAAGTTGCTGATGTGGAAAACTTTTTGTTTGAAAAAAGGCATTTTCTGGCTACCTTGCAAGGTCGAAACCGCCCTCCCCTATGCCTGAATTCTGCCACCTCCACTGCCATACCCAGTACTCCTTACTCGACGGGGCTTCGGAGATCGGTACCATGATGGACAAGGCCCAGGCCGACGGCCAGAAGGGCGTGGCATTGACCGACCACGGTAATATGTTCGGGGCGTTCAAGTTCGTGGCGGAGGCCGACAAGCGCGGCCTTAAACCGATGGTCGGTTGCGAATTCTACCTCGTGGAAGACCGTCGGGTCAAGGCGTTCAGTCGGGCCCGGGGGGAAAAGGACGTGCGCTACCACCAGCTGATGCTGGCCAAGAACAAGCAGGGCTACCAGAACCTCTCCAAGCTCTGCAGCCTGGGGTACATCGAGGGGCTATACGGTAAGTATCCGCGGATCGATAAGGAACTTCTGGTGCAGCACTCCGAAGGGATTATCGCCACGAGCTGCTGCATCGGTGCCGAGATTCCCCAGCTGCTGCTGCAGGGCAAGGACGAAGAAGCGGAAAAGGCCCTGAAGTGGTGGCTCGACGTTTTTGGCGACGACTACTACATCGAGTTGCAGCGCCACCGCGGATTGGAGGACATCGACGGATTGGGGGTCAGTCAGGAAGACGTGAACCAGAAACTCCTCGGCTTCGCCCGCAAGCACAACGTCAAGGTGATCTGCACCAACGACAGCCACTACGTGGAAGAGGAGGACTACCTGCCGCACGACATCCTCCTGTGCGTGAATACGGGCAGCCTCATGGAAGACATGAGCCGCTTCAAGTTTCCGAGCTCCGACTTTTATTTTAAATCGCAGCAGGAGATGAGCCGGCTCTTTGGGGACGTACCCGAGAGCGTAGCCAACACGATGGAGATCCACGACAAGATCGACCACCTGAAGCTGACCAGCGACGTACTGCTTCCCAACTTCCCGATGCCGGCGGGCTTCAAGACGCAGGACGAATACCTGCGCCACCTCACCTACGAGGGAGCCAAGAAACGCTACGGCGAACTCTCGGCGATCGTCACCGAACGCCTCGACTTCGAACTGGAAGTCATCAAGGCATCGGGCTACCCCGGTTACTTCCTGATCGTACAGGACTTCACCGCCGCTGCCCGCAAGATGGGCGTAAGTGTAGGCCCCGGCCGGGGTTCGGCGGCCGGATCGGCGGTAGCCTACTGTACGGGCATCACGAATATCGACCCCATCAAGTACGACCTGCTGTTTGAGCGATTCCTCAACCCCGAGCGGGTATCGATGCCCGATATCGATATCGACTTCGACGACGTAGGCCGGCAGAAGGTCATCGACTACGTGATCGACAAGTACGGGCAGCAGCAGGTCGCCCAGATCATCACCTACGGCACCATGGCCGCCCGCTCCTCCCTGCGCGACGTGGGCCGGGTCATGGACGTTCCCCTGGGTGAGGTTGACAAGGTGGCCAAGTCCTTTCCCGCTCAACTCGGTGCTACGCTGCGCGATGTACTGGCCCCCAAGGACATCCACCCGAAACTAAAAGGAAAACTCAACGGCGACGATACGGAAAAGGCCTACCGCTTCCGCGAGATGGCCGACCGCCAGGACGAGATCGGCGAGATGATCCGCACCGCCTCAAAACTCGAAGGCAGCATTCGCAATACCGGCGTACACGCCTGCGGAGTCGTCATCACCCCTACCCCGGTCACCGACCACGTGCCCGTGACGGCGGACAAGGACACCGGCATGTACATCAGCCAGTTTGACAACTCGGTGGCCGAGATCGCCGGTCTGCTCAAGATGGACTTCCTGGGCCTCAAGACCCTGAGCATCATCAAGGACGCACTGGTGATGGTGAAGGACAACCACGGCAAGGACATCGACATCGATGCCATCCCCCTGGACGATCCGAAAACCTACGAGCTGTTCCAGCGCGGAGAGACCAACGGCATCTTCCAGTACGAATCCGGCGGGATGCAGAAACACATGAAGAGCCTCAAGCCGACGACCTTCGACGACTTGATCGCCATGAACGCCCTGTACCGCCCCGGACCGCTGGAGTACATCCCGGAGTTCATCGACCGGAAGCACGGCCGCAAGCCCATCGTATACACCCTGGACGGGGAAGAGAAATACCTGAAGGAAACCTTCGGCATCTACGTGTACCAGGAGCAGATCATGCTCCTCAGCCAATCCATCGCCGGCTTCTCCAAAGGTCAGGCCGACGTACTGCGCAAGGCCATGGGCAAGAAGCAGAAGGCGGTACTCGACAAGATGTTTCCCACCTTCATCGAGGGCGGAAAGGCCAACGGCCACCCTGAAGACAAGCTGGCGAAGATCTGGAAAGACTGGGAAGCCTTTGCCTCCTACGCCTTCAACAAGTCGCACTCCACCTGCTACGCCTTCGTGGCCTACCAGACAGCCTTCCTCAAGGCACACTACCCGGCCGAGTACATGGCCTCGGTACTGACGCACAACCGGACGGACCAGACCAAGCTGACCTTCTTCCTGAAGGAGTGCAAGCGCATGAACGTGCCGGTGCTGGGCCCGGACATCAACGAGAGCCAGGCCGACTTCTCGGTCAACCAGGACGGCGCGATCCGCATCGGCATGACGGCCCTGAAGGGGGTGGGCGAAGGTCCGGTCGAATCCATCCTCGCGGCCCGTAAGGAAGGAGGCCCCTTCGAATCCGTCTTCCACCTCATGCAGCGCGTCGAGCCCGGCAGCGTGAACAAGCGGGTGCTGGAAGCCCTGGTCGATGCTGGGGCCTTTGACTGCTTCGAGTCCGTTCACCGGGCGCAATACTTCGCCCCCAGCGAGAAGTACGACAGCTACCTGGAGCACGTCACCAAGTACGCTAATGCCTACCAGAGCCAGCTGGCCTCCGCGGCCAATTCCCTCTTCGGGGCCATCCAGGACGAGGTGCTCCCCGACGAGCCCACGCCGCCGCAGGCCCGGGAATGGACCCTGCCGGAAAAGCTCAGTCGCGAAAAGGAAGTGACCGGCATCTACGTCAGTGGTCACCCCCTCGACGGTTACAAACTGGAGATCGACAACTTCGTCACCTGCTCGCTGGCCGACCTGGACCCGCAGCGGTACGGCAAGACGAGCCTGCGGCTGGCCGGCATGATCAGCAGTTCCCGCCACATGGTAAGCAAGAACGGCAACGGCTGGGGCATCTTTGAATTGAGCGACTTCGACGAGACGATCGAATTCCGCCTCTTCGGCGAGGACTACGAAAAGTACAAGCACGTGCTGAACCAGGGCAAGGCCGTATTCGTCAAGGCCGCCTACCGGCAGCGTTGGAACAGCGATGACGTCGAAATTGCCGTAAGTGAAGTAAAACTACTGGAAGGACTGGGACGCGAAATGACCGAAGCTATCATCCTCAAACTGCCGCTCGGCGACCTCACCAGCGACCTCGTGGTCGCGCTCGAAGAACTCTGCAACCGCTACCAGGGCCGGCAGAAACTGCGGATGGTGTTCTACGATCCGGAAGAGGACATGAAGCTAAAGATGTTCAGCCTCAAGCGTACCGTGGACGCCGACACCGAGTTCATCAACGAGATCGAGCGACTGGGCATCAAGTACCGGGTGTCGGCCGGGTAAGCCCTATCGCAGGCGATAGGCCCCGACCAGGGTATACCCCCGCAGTTTTGTAGAGTTGGTGATGTAGGTCTGCAGTAGGTCGCTGTTGTGTAGGTAACGAAACTGTAGCGAAAAGCGCCTGCCCACGTTCATCCCCGCCCCCGCGAACAGTCCGAAGTTCCAGCTCACCTCGTAACCGCGGACGCGCGTGGCGGTACGCTGGCTCAGAAACGAATCCCAGGGAAACTGAAAGCCCCCGCCCGTCTCAAAAAAGAAGCTTTTGGCGGGCGACAGGTGCAAATAGCGCCGAAATCCCAGCGGTACGTTCACGGACCGCAAGTTGACCGTCGCGTTTCGCGTGTTCTCCTGCTGCACTTCGCTACGCAGGCTGTGGTAGTAGACTTCCACGAATAACGCCCAGCGCTCATTCGCGTAGGGCAAAATGTGCTCTACTTCGATGCCGAACCGTGGCCCCACAGTGCCAACCAGCATACTTCGAGAGTGGCCACCGAAACCGTTGTCGAACAGTACGGGTCCGGCGTAGTACTCCACTCCGGGCCGCAGCCTGACGCGAAAGCGGTTGGGGTTGGTGGGCCGCAGGTCCACCCGATAGCTAGCCCCCCGACAGCTGTTGTAATCAACGAAGTAATCGACAAGATCCGCCCGACGGTAGGCGATCTTTCGCAGCGTCACTTCGGGAGTCGAGCAGTTGATCGCGCTGCGCAGCTGCCCCCGGAAAGTGGGCCGCTCCACTCGAAAACCGTTCTCCAGAAAACTGCGGTTGATGAGGGGTGCGAGCTTATCCTCACCCTGCCGGTAGAAGAAACGCTTCATTTCACCCGACTCGAAGTAAAAAAGGTCAGCCTCCCCATCGACAAGGAATTCCAGGAATACGGTGTCGGTAACAAAAACGGGTTCGGACGATTCGCTTAGTCTGTCCATTCGTTCGCTCGACTGGTCGATGTCGACCACCGCCCGCAGATACCGCAGTCCGCCCTCGGCGTAACCAAATTCCCTGACCCGCGTGAGATCCCCGATGCGTACCTCCCGGTCATCCTCACGGTAGCGAAACTGCCGTGGATTATCAACCCAGTCGCGGTCCAGAATCTCTACTTCCCTGCGTTCGCCATCCCGCAGCACTATGTACCCCGGCAGGTATTCCGACTGGGCAAAAAGGTCGGCACTGGAAGCCCAAATTATTCCCAAGACAAAAATTGCATACCCCAGCCGCATAGCTACTTTGCTTTTGACCAACCGAACATACCACCGTTACGTGTGCCAACCATCCGCCGCCGAAAAATACCCAGCGTCCGCGGCGCAGCGGATTGGAGATTGCCGGATCAGGCGTCCATTAGAGGTAACCTAAACCCCGTGGACCGATGATCGCACCTTTCCGATCGACGAATAGACACCGTGGATCGACGATTCCCTGTCTTCCCACCAACAACCCGAGCGGTCGAGTGAGGCTGGATTACCCCGTGCTATGCCCTACCTTAGCCGGCGAGTCACGCTCCTATGTCCAATTATTTTCAGCGTAACAAGAAGTTCATCCTCCACTTTGCCTTTTGGACGGTGTACGCCTCCCTCTTCTTCTACACCATCAGTTTCGGTCGGAAGGGAGATCCCGATTGGGAGCGGATCGTGGCCGACCTCACCTTCCATGTGGGCGGAATGATGGTCATCAGCTACCTGAACTACTTCCTGTTCCTGCCGCGTCTGCTCAAGGATCAGAATGTAGGCCGGTACCTGCTCACCTTCGTTCCCGTTTTCCTCGGCCTGGCCTTTCTCTGGCTGCGGGGCAAGCAGGCCATCCTGCAGCACTTCTACCCCGATGACCGTTGGATGTACTCGGTGCGCTTCGGGATCAACGTGATAACGAGCGCATTCTTCGCCGCCTCTTGCGTGGGACTGCTGAAATTCGTGGAGGACTACTTCGAACTGGAAGCACGGCGCAAGGAACTGGAAAACCAGCAGCTAACTTCCGAGTTGCAGTTCCTCCGGGCTCAGGTCAATCCCCATTTCCTCTTTAATACCCTGAACAACCTTTACTACCTGGCCGTCAACCAAAGTACGCGCACCCCGGAGGTCATCGCCAAGTTATCGGGCATGATGCGCTACATGATTTACGAGAGCAACCACGCCCGCGTGCCGCTGGACAAGGAGATCGAATACATCGAGAACTACCTCAGCCTGGAGCGGCTTCGCCTGGAAGATGACGTGCCGATCACCTTTGAGGTCAACGGGAACACCACCGGCGTGCGTATTGCGCCCCTGATCCTGATCACCTTCCTGGAAAACGCCTTCAAGCACGGGGTGAGCAGTTCCGCCGAGGCCCCCTGGATCACCGTCCGCCTGGACGTGACCAAGGACCAGTGTGAGTACCGCGTGGCGAACGGGAAGATCGCCGAGGGCAGCAAGACCCTGCACGACAAATCCGGCATCGGTCTCCAGAACGTGCGCCGACGGCTGGCCCTCACCTACCCCGACCGGCATTACCTGCGCATCACCGATAACGACGACCGCTACGAGGTGGTCCTGAAACTCGACCTGAAATGAAGTTGATCTGCCTCGTTGTCGACGACGAACCCATGGCCCGCCGCCTGCTCGAACAGTATATCGAGCGGATGCCCGACCTGTCACTGGCCGCCTCCCTCGGCAACCCACTACAGGCGCTGAAACAACTACAGGAATCCCCTCCCGATATCCTGTTCCTCGACGTGCAGATGCCGGAACTCACGGGCATCTCCCTGTTGAAAGTTCTGAAGAATAAACCGGTGATCGTCCTCACCACCGCCTACTCCGAATACGCATTGGAAGGCTACGAACTGGAGGTCACCGACTATCTGCTGAAGCCCATCACTTTTGAACGATTCGTGAAGTGCGTGGAACGGATCAGCCACGCCCTGGCACAATCCGGATCGGCAGCACAAGCGGATAACGGGCCAGTTAATGCCCCCGCGCCCGCCGGTGGCGCCAACGGAGACAACTACTTTTTCGTCAAGGATGGCACCAAATCCGTCCGCATCAATTTCGATGACATCACCCACATCGAAGGGTTGAAGGACTACGTAAAGATCCACACCCTTGACAAGCGGATCACCACCCTCCAGAGCCTGAAGAACCTGCTCGAGGTGCTTCCGACGGGTGACTTCGTGCGGGTGCATAATTCTTACATCATCGCCCTGAAGTGGATCGAGGAGGTACACCGAGATGAGGTCCACGTCCACGGAGCCGTCGTTCCCGTCAGTGATACCTACCGCCGCGACTTTCGCCGCATCATCGAGGAACGACAGCTGAAGTAGCCACCCCCTGTGGCTTTACGGTGTGAACCTGGCACCCGCGACCCCGCCCCGCTGATCCAGGATTTTTACCCGTCATCATGATTTACCAGGCGCAAGACGTCCAGCATGGCCGTGTTGACCTCGCCGTCCATGTTGTGGTTCCACTCTTCGAAACGGATGCGCAGCCTGTTCTCACCGGCGTGAAGTTGCACGGTCAGGGTATTCGACCAGCCCCAGTCGGACCACTCATCCGCGCCCCGCTGCGGAAAGACCAGCACCCCCGCGTAGCCATCGTTGACGTAGAGACTGCGAATGGCGCACTTGTTATCGGTATTCGTTGGGCCGCTGCCGTTCGCGTAGCGCACGTCCAGCAGATAGGTACCCGCTTCCTGAACCGTTACCGTCAGGTCGATCGACCGGTTGCGGTCGGTGGTTACCTCCACGAAGCCGCCGCCGGTAAAGCCGGTATACGGCAGCTCTGACGGGGGCGCCCACGCTTCCATTGGTATGGTTACTACGGCTCCTGCACGAACCACTGGTTCGCTGGCAAAAGAGTCCCGGCCTTCGTCCCCACAGGCCACCAACTGGTAGGCGGCGTAGCCTTCCCCGGTGCAGGGAAGTTGGGTTTTGTTGGTCGTTTTCCAGGGTTCACCGTTGCGGTAGATGCGGTACTCTTGGGCTCCGGCTACCGGCATCCATCGCAAAGTATCTCCTACGAAGTTCGGGCGGGGGGTGGGTAGGCTGAAGGCATTTGGGATGACCTCGTGAGACGTGGCCCCAAACGGCTCATCAACCAAACGGATCTCGACGTGGTGTTCCCCCTCCAGGTCGGCGGGTACCAGCGGCTCGGCTTGAAGCTCTCCGTTGAGCAGGAAAGACGCGATGCGGTTGCCGAACCCTTTCAGGTGCAGGTTCAGTATGGCCCTGCGGTAGCGGAAATTGGCGAGCGTCTTGTGGCCCCCGTAGGCCTGCGGCACGGCGGGGGTGAAGCGCAGACCTTCGGGTGCGAACTGCAGGCCGAAAAAGACCCGGTAGACCATCGCGAGGTTACCGGCAATGCTCCAGAGCATGCGCCGGGAATTGATTTCCGTGCCCCGGAAATCACCGGTATCGGCCACCATGTTCTCGTAGTTGGACAAGAACAGCGCCGCCGGTCGGTAAATCGCGGCGAGTCCGTGGTTCAGCGCGGCTTCGTGACCCGTACGGGCCGCCGCAAGGTTCCAGAAAGCCTGTACGAAAGGCCAGATGCCGTTGTTGTGGTAGGGCGGTATGCCAGGGATCTGGGGAAAGATGCAGGGCACGCCGTAGTAAGTGAGCGGTGCGTGTTCCACCACTGATGCGGCCCGCTCGGGGGGTGCTACACCGAAAAGGACGCACAGGGCTTCCCCCAGCGCTTCGAAGCGGGGCGAAAGCAACAGATCGCCCCGCCCGTACAGATACTGTCCGTAGTAGCCCCGCTCGGGCACCCAGAGGTGCTCATTGATGCCCCGGTGGATCTCATCCGCCCAGTCGGCGTAAACCTGCGCCGGCTCGTCCAACAGGCGCGCCATCTGGGCCAGGATACGGTGGGCCTGGTAATGAACGCAGTTCGTGCCGAGGTTGAGGGAAGCATAGATGTCGGCGTTGGTCATCCACTTTGGGTAGGTCTGCTCCCGCCAGTCGAGGAAGGAAGACTCACCCCGGTAGAGGCCAGTAGCGGGATCGTGGAGCGTTTTTCGGTCGTCTTCGAGGGTATCGCGTACGATCGGAAATATCTCGCGCAGCCATTCGTCCTCGCCCGTGACCCGGTAGATTTCCCAGGCTGCCAGCACCCAGGTGGTGCGGTCGGATGAAACGGGCCAGGCGCCGCCCGATCCGGTATCCTGCACGATTCGGCCGCGGCGCACTTTCTTGCGCAGACTGGTCTTGGCCACCTTGGGCTCCAGGTAGCCGAAGGCCAGCAGGATGCTGTAACTGATGTCGCGCGTCCATACGCCACCCCACTCGGCCCCGGTGCGGAGGGTGCCGTCCGGCTCGATATTCGCCCGGGCCTCCTCCCGGGCCAGGTTGAACAAGGCATCCACAATGGGCTGGTCGGAGCGGTAGGTCGGACGGTCGCTCAGTTGGGCGCGCTGGTGCCAGTCGCGGTCCTCGGCCCTCACGGGCTGGTAGGGATTAAGCACTACGGTCAGCTGATAAATGCCCGGATCGTCCGAGGGCATTAACTGCAGCCCGTGCTCCGCCAGACTGACGAAGTCCCAGGTCAGCGGCTCGGACCCCCCGGCCAGGTAGAAGCCCTTAAAATCCTCGGCGGCGATCCGGTGGCCATCATAAGCTTCGTAGTATCCCCGCTCCCGGAATTGACGGAGCACCGGGGATACGTCTACGCGAAAGGTGAACGGGACATTAACCGGCAGATAGGTCGCCGGCACGGGGGCCGGCTCAAGCGGCGGCTCGCCGAAGGTGACCACCGGTGATTCGTGCTGCCCCTCCCCCACCACTACCCAGTGGTGAACGCCCGCCGGCATTTCATTGTCCTTTTCGTTAATGCTTACGTTGAAGTATACCAGCCGGGAGTAGGTGGCGCTGGCGGGGCTACGGTAATTCGAGGTCAGGTGGGTGGGCGACAGGGCGCGGGCCAGGTTGTCGCCCTGCACTACCCGATCGGCGTACAGGGTATAAGCGGAGTGGGAATAGAGAACGTCGGAGGTTTTTCTGGAGCGCATGCCGGGGGCTTTCATGGGAACCGGTGGTTGCCGGATGCCTAAGGAAACCTCCAGGGCCGCCAGGGTTCACGCCGTCAGAATTGCTTTTGTCCGGCAAACTCCATGGCCTCCCCCTTCCCGAAGCCGTAGCTCAGACCCACGATCACGAAGCGGCCCTGCCTACGGTAATTGTAGAGGTAGAAATCGGGCTGCCGGGCCTCCTGCTCGTCGATCCGCGTGGCGAAGGCGTCCCGCACGCTGACGTTAAGCACCAGACGGCCCTTGGCGGCTTTCTTCCGCAGCCCAGCGTCGACAAATCCGTAACCCGACACCTGGCCCTGCACGGTACGGTAGCCGGAGCGGAGGTTACCGGCCACCTCGATCTCGACGTCCAGCGGCAGCTGGATCTTGGTTACCGCCCGCCCATTCAGCTGGTCGGTGGAAAAGTCGTAGCTCACGCCCTCCAGTGCGGCCGTCCGGTCGAAATGGTTGTAGTTCAGGTCACCACTCAGGGTCATCCAGTCCACGGGCCGAAACTTGGCGTTCAGTTCCGCGCCGTTCGTGCGGCTGCTGCCCAGGTTGACCGGTCGGATGATGTTGACGTTTTCCTCGACGAAGGAAACCCGTTCCACCACGTCGGTGGTGTAACGGTGGTACACGCCGGCGTTCAGGCTGAGTTCCCCCGCTACCAGGATGGCCGTCAGTTCGTAGGAATCGGTGAACTCCGGCTGGAGGTAGGGGTTGCCGGCCCGCACGTTGAAGTTGTCGCGGATGTTGAAGAAGGGGTTCAGGTCCCACAGCCGCGGTCGGAAGATCCGCCGGGAGTAGCCGGCCTGCACGGAGGCTATCTCACTGAGCTTGTAGGAGGTGTGCAGCGTGGGAAATAAGTTGTGGTAGCGCTGCTCGGTGTCGGTGCCGGTAGTGACCAGCAGGGTACTGAGGTCGGTCTTTTCGACGCGCAGACCGGCTTTTACCCCCCAGCGTTCCCCTTCGTAGGCACTCGTGGCGTAGGCGCCCAGCACGCCCTGTTTGTACTCGAAGCGATTGGTCAGCTCCGGCACCAACAGGTAGTCGTCGTCGACCCGGTTGCTGACCGAAAAGTCATTGCCCACGTCGTTGAACTCGTACTGCATTCCGGTTTCCAGCGTAACGGTCTCGCTCACCGGCCGGGTGTAGTCGAGTTTGAAGGTGTATTCCGTTTCTCCGAAGTCGGTAGCGGTCCGCTGGTCACCAAATAGCGCCTGTCCCTCGATTGTATTGGTCGTGAAATCCGACGACTGGTCCTTCGTGAAACTGTTGCCCAGGGCACTGGCGATCAGCAAGTGGTCCTTGTCTTCGGCATCGAATTCCCGCTTGTAGTTCAGTTCGTACTGCCATTTCGGATTGACGGCCTCCGTAGCCTCGGTCCTACGCCAGGCGTCGGTGAGCATGCCGTCGGGATCGCTGACTCGGAAGTCGGTCACAGCGTTCTCGGTCTCCAGCTCATACGCGAAGTGCCCCGTCAGGGAGAGGACGTTGCGGTCGTTGATGTGGTAGTCGGTGCCGAGGATCAGGTTATAGAACTGCTCGTTCTTGTCGGACTCTCCCTCGCTCCGCACCTCCGTACCGGTGGCCAGGTCGCGGTTGACCGCCCGGCTGATTTCCGGGAAGGTGCGGTACCCTACCCCGGCCTGCCCGAAGAGGTTGAACTTCTCCGTGCGCCGGTTTACGCTCAGGCCCACGCTGTGGTTGTTCGGCAGGCCCGTATTGACGGTGACCGACCCGTTGAGGCCGCGCTGCTCTTCTTTCTTGAGTACGATGTTGATGATGCCCGCCGTGCCTTCCGCCTGGTACTTGGCCGAGGGATTGGTGATCACCTCCACGCTCTCGATCATGTCGGCGGTGATGGTGCCCAGGGCGTTGCCGTTGTCGCTGGTGAGCACGGAGGGTTTACCGTCGATCAGGATCTGGACGCCACCGCTCCCGCGCAGGTTGATCCGCCCTTCTATGCTTACCGTGACCGAAGGTACGTTGTTGAGCACTTCAAGGGCACTGGCTCCGCTGCTGCTGAGGTCTTTTCCTACGTTGAAGACCCGCTTATCGAGCCGGAATTCGGTAGTCGACCGCTCCCCCGTCACGGTGACTTCGGCCAAGGTTTCACCGTCGGGTCGCAGTACAATAGTGCCCACCTCGGCCGTCGTCACGTCAAGGATGCGCGTGGGCGCAAAGCCAAGGAAGGTCACCTCCAGAGTAAGTCCGGCGCGGGGTACGCTCAGGGTGAACCTTCCGGCAGGGTCGGTGGTGGTGCCCGTGACCATGTCGGCGGTAGCGGGGTCCACCGCCTTCACGGTAGCAAATTCCACGGGCATTTCCCCGCCGCTCTCGACCACCCGTCCCGTCAGTTCAATTTCCTGGGCGCGCACGCAGGTGCCGAGCAACAGCAAAAGGGCCAGGATAGTCGGTCGGACATGCGAGGAAGGCATGGCGGGTAGGAGAGATGCAGGGTCGTTCATTGTTCCAAATTGGGACCTTTCCCGCACATATTTGCACGCTTTCTACCCTTACGGCACTTGTCTCGATGCCTTCCGGTGACGCCTAGACCGTTCGGCCCACTTACCGGATTAATGGGTTACTGAAGTCCCTCGACCAGGCGGCTTACTCTGCCGTCAATACAATCCGGGCGTAGCGTGTCAGGGAGGGCGCCCCACCGTCGGTGACCGACAGAATAAAATGCAGCGTCTGGCCGGGTTTAATGTCGTTTGGTACGGTAATGGTGGCTTTAGGACCATCCAGTATGATCATCGCCTCACCTCGGTAGGTATCCACCTCTCCGTACTGCCACCAGTGGTAGTTGAGTTCGTCGCCGTCCGGATCGGTTGCCACGGCCTGCAGGACGACCTTTTCCCGCGGCTTCACTACGCGACGGTCGGCACCCTCCAGCCCTACTTGCGGCGGATGGTTAGCAACTTCGTAAGATTCAACGCACCAGTCGGCCCGCGCGGCGAAGTCGCGCTGCAGGGCAGGTAACCACCGGGTCTGGGCGTAGGCCGTATCCGGGGCCTGGGTGTAGGGGTTGTAATCCGCGGCAGCTGCGCCGTCTTCCCACCTTCCGGGTATCGTATCGGAGGGAACCAGGCGGCCGCCCCAGCCGCCCCATTCGGGGTGCTCCCGGTTGTCCAGGCCCACGTCAAGGAGGTGCAGAAAGGCCGGGGAATCTCCCTCGCTGATGAAGTCGTAGGGAATAAAACTGCCCCACTGGGCACTATCCAGGCGGGTGGGATCGCCGTGAATGTGTTCCGGGTCGCCAGGCTGTTGCTGGCCGTCTCCGTAGCTGTAGTACCTGGCAGTCAGCGGCCCGTGATTCCGGATGACGTGTTCCCCCATAAATGCTCCACCCAGCCAGTACTGCAGTTGCTTCGGCACCGACTTTTTCCAGTTGTAGGCCAGTACCCAGAATTGCCAGGCGTTGTAGAGCACGGATACGTTGGGCCACTGCTTGCTGATGTAGTTGCGGTAGGTGACGTCCTGGTCCATGACCGTGTAGATGATCGCCTTCTCCCCCACTTTTCGGTAGATCTCTGGCCACTCCGGCGTGTCTCCGTAGCGTTCCTCGATCGACTTCAGGGCACGCGCGATGGTATTCGTGCCGCCCCATACCTGCAGGTAAATGGGTCGCGGATCGGTCTCGTCCAGCAGAAGGTCGCGAATGAAGTCGGAACCTTCGGTATCCAACTCCATTTCCCCCTCGAAGGTGATGTTGCCGACTTTGACGAGTTGCAACAGGGAATCCGGATGTGGGTACCCTTCGGCGTGCTGCGTCAGGTTATTGTACACCTCACCGTAGGCGCCGATCAGTTCCTGCATCCACTCTTCTCCCGGCCAGCGGAGGTCGGCACGCTCGCCGTACAGTCGACGGGTCATGTCCATTTCCGACACCATGGTCGTACCCTTCCCGTCCCCCTTGTAGTGCCACATAGAGCTGCTGTAGACCAGACCTTCCAGGTCCAGTTCATTCGCGTATAGCAACAGGCGGACGAACGAATCAACGTCATCGATCTCGCCGTCGGTCGTGACCACGGTACGGGCTTTATCAGACTGGGCCTGCAGATAGGCTGGCTGCGCTACCGGCAGGACAAGCAGGAGAAAGGGCAGTAGGGTGCGAACCATGGAAGAGAGGATTGGAGAGAGAATACGGCACCCGCGGCCGCGCCATCATGGCACAAAGCAGAAAGATAGGCAAATGCCCCCGCGCAACCGTTGCCCGGCAGGACTCCGCCATGCCTGCGGCGAATCACCAGTGCGAATTCCTGGCGCCTTCACTAACCACAAGCCTGTTCCCCGATTTTTCCGGGATACCCCAAAAAAGGAGAGCAAGACGGAAGCCTTTCGCTCTGTCTTGCTCTCTCTAGACTCACTTTGACACTCACTAACAAAATGCACACAACAACACAATAGGCCAATTTCTTGCAATGGCTGCTTGGGGTTAGAATAGTATGTGCTGGAGGTCCGTGGTCCCGCGGTACGGGTAGTATCGTACGGTCGATGCGCAGACTGCATTTTTGGGGGCCGCCTGCGTCGGTTAGTTGCTTCCTCTAAGTTTTATGTAGTTACAATTGTTTGGTTGGAACACCATTTAATTTGCTTAATCAGCCCTTTTTTACGGTATTTCCCAATTAAAAGAAAAAATGGGCGGCCTTTCCGATGAAAGGCCGCCCACTAGTTTTAGACATTGTACCCAGGGTTCTGAGGGTAGCCGCCTAATGTGCGGTCGATCTGATCCTGCGGTATCGGCCGCAGGATGTGGTGGGACTCAATGTTGGGTCCTCCTTCCGGATTGTACCGCCGGACGCGCTCTATCAGGGTGCCCGTGCGAGTCAGGTCGAACCAGCGGTGTCCTTCGCCCACCAATTCGCGGGCGCGCTCGTCGAGCAGGAAGTCCAGGTTCACCTGGCTGGCGTCGATTTTGATATCCTCTTCCATGCCTTCGGCGGCGGAGCGTACGCGTATCACGTTGATGTCTTCGGCCGCCCCCTCCGTATCTCCCTGCATCAGGCGGGCTTCCGCGCGGATCAGGTAGGCATCGGCCAGGCGCATCAGGATGAAATCACGCTGTCCCTGGGTGTGCTGCCGGTTGGGCCGCGTTGGGTCGATCCACTTGTTCAGGGAAGGGAACTTGCGCTCGGTGTATTCATCGTCGGTGTAGACCAGATAGGGCGTGCGGGCCTGCCGCGACTGAGGCCATTCGTCGTTCATCTGCGGACCGGGGATGTACACGGCCGTATCGCCCAAACCGAATTTGGGCTGGCCTTCCGTACCGTAGCCGGCGGCGGCCTCCTCGGCGCTCCAGGTGGGGATGGTGGACTCGTTGTTGGCGTACCATACGTGCTTGAACGACTTATCGTAGCGGGTGTCCACCGACCGGTCCCAGAGGTTCAGGGTGTAATCCGTGGGGCGGAAGCGCTTCCAGGGACGGCCGTTAGTGATGTCGCGCGTCATACCGGGCAGGTTGTCGTACTCCATCAGGAAGTAGAGGTGACCCCGGTGGCCGTTTCCGTCGATGCCCTCGTCGACTTGCGACTTGGAGTTCTGGACGGTAAAGATGACTTCGGAGTTCTGCTCGTTGTTGATGTCCCAGAGGTCGGCGAAGTCATCCAGCAGCTCGAAATCGTAGTTCTCGATTACGCTGGTCATGAGGCTTTCGGCCCGGGCCGCGTCGCCGCTTTCGGAAAATCCGGTGTAGGCGCGGGTCATCAGCACCTTTGCCAGCAGGAATTCGGCTGCCGGCTTGGTGGCCCGTCCGTAATCGTCCTGCACGGCAGGCAGGTTATTGATGGCGAACTCCAGATCCGGGATGATCGCCTGCTTGTAGATTTCCGACTGCGGAGTGCGGTTGGCTTCGATCTCCACGCCCTGGGTTTCTTCCAGGCTGAGGTGCACGTCGCCGTAAAAGCGGACCAAATCAAAGTAGTACAGGCCCCGAAGGAAGCGTACTTCCGCCAGTCGGGCGGTCTTTTCCTCCTCGGTCATCCCTTCCAGGTCGGCCGACCGGTTGATGACGGCGTTGGCCTGGTTGATGCCGCGGTACAGGTCGCTCCAGGTATCTTGGATGAAATTATCCGCTCCGTTGAGCCGGCCGTCGTAGGCGTTGATGCCCTTGTAGCTGCCGTCGGCTCCGTTCGTATAGGTATCGGTGCCGAAGATGGTCATGGTAAACCCGCGCTCGACGCCGTAGAATGGCTTCATGAAGGAGTAGGTGGCCTTGACAGCATCCTCAAAACCGGAGACGGTCGGGTAATAGGTGGCCGCCGATACTCCGGAGATCAGTTCCTCCTCAAGGTAGCTATCGCAAGACGTTGCGAGGGTGCCCGCTCCCGTCAGGAGAAGGGCGTATATGCAGTGTTTGATTTTCACGGTTGTAGTATTTAGAAGGTGGCCCGGAGACCTCCCAGAATGATCTTGGTGGTGGGGATGATGTCCTGCGTTTCCGGATCGTAGGTATCGTAGTCGGAGGCGAACCAGAGGTTCTGTCCAGATACGTAGAACCGTAGACGCGACAATCCGATGCGGGAGACAACGTTGTCCGGCAGGTTATAGCCCAGTTGGACGTTGCGCAGTTTCACGAAGCTTCCGTCGAAGTAGCTTAGGGTAGACCCGTTGCGGGGGCTTTCCTGGTTCTCGTTGGGCCGCGGGTTGGCATTCGTAGGGTTGTCGATCGTCCAGTAATCAACGTCCAGGTTGTTGTAGCGGGCGAACAGGCTGTTGTTGCCGCGGTGGAAGTTGCTGGAGATCATCTGTCCCTGGCGGAAGAAGAGGAAGAAGGAAAAGTCAACGCCACGGTATTCGAAGCGATTGGTGAGTCCACCAAAGAAGTCGGGCACGTCGGAGCCGAGGATCATACGGTCCGCGGGTGTGATAACGCCGTCGCCGTCCAGGTCCTCAAGCTTGATCTCGCCGGGTACCTTGTTTTCCCGGCTGTCGGCCAGTTCCACTTCGTTGGCCTGGTAGATTCCAATCTTATTGTAGTCGTAGAATACGTTCAGGGGCTGTCCGATGAACCATCCATTACCCACGTCGTCAATGGGGTTACCCTCGTCGTCGGTAAGCGCCAGTTCGGTGATCGACTCGCGGTAGCCGGAAATGTTGAAGTCTACATCCCAGCTCAGTCCCGTAGGGTTGCGGAGGATGCCGGCACCCAGGACCATCTCGGCCCCCTTGGTTTGCGTAGAGCCGATGTTCTGCAATACATTGGAGTAGCCGGAGGTCGGAGGCAGGTTGCGCGCCAGCAGGATGTCTTCGGTATTGGTACGGTAGACTTCGAAGGAACCGTTGACCCGGCCGTTGAGGATGTCGAAATCGATTCCGGCGTTCAGGGTCTTGGAGACCTCCCAGCTCAGTTCGGCATTGGGGATGTCGCGAAGCGCAAAGCCGAAGGCCGGGCTTTCGTCCCAGGCGTAAACGGTCCGCTGCAGGGCACCCTGCGTGCTGTAGGGCGAAACGGCGGTGTTGCCTACTTCACCGTAGCTGACGCGGAGCTTCAGGTCGTTGAGCCATCCGGCACCGTCGAGGAAAGCTTCCTCACCGACCCGCCAGCCCAGCGAAACGCCAGGAAAGTAGTTCCACTGGTTACCCTTGGCCAGACGGCTGGAACCGTCGGCCCGCAGGCTTGCCTGGAGCAGGTACTTGTCTTGGATCGAGTAGGTAGCCCGTGCCATAAAGGAGGCGAGCTGCCATTCGCTCAGGGTAGAATTGAGGTCACCCTTTACTTCGGCGGTACCGATGTTGTAGAACAACTGTTCCTCGTAGGGCAGGTTGACCACGTCGACACTGTTCTGCTCGTAGCGCAGGGCCTGGATCGACTGTAGGAAAGTCAGGCCCAGGTCGTTGCTTTCTCCGAGCGTCCGGTTGTAGTTTAGGATGTTTTCCCAGGTGTAACCAAAGTCCTGGCTGTTGGTCACGCCGGCGTCGGCCGGGCCACCCCGGTTGTCGTTGGTGAGGCTGCCCCGGAATTCCCCGCGGCGGTAGTAGCGAATGTCGGGGCCAAAGTTGGTCGTAAAGACCAGACCGGGCATCAGGTTTGCCTTCAGGTAGAGCGGTGCGAAGAGTCGGGTTACGCGCCGGTCGTCGATGTAAGCGTTCTCCACCAGTTCGGAAAGCGGGTTGGTGCGAATGCCGTCGTTGGTGGGCAGGAAGCGTACCGAGCCGTCCTCATTATAGGGTACACCGAGGGGGTTGTTGGCCAGGGCCTCACCGAGGGTGGCGTTGGAACCGTAGTTCTGCAGCGAGTTCGAGAGGGTGAAGGAAATGCCGGCCTGGAAAATGGAGCCGATGTTCTGGTCCAGGTTCACGCGTGCGGTGTAGCGCCGGAAGTCCATATTTGATATGATCCCCTGCTCGTCGAAGTAGCCCAGGGAGATGTTGAACTGGGTGGCTTCCGTTCCGCCGCGCACGCCCAGCTGGTGGTTCATCTGCCAGCCGTCGTTCAGGACCAGGTCCTGAAAGTCGGTGCTGCGTCCCATGGCGATGCTTTCCAATTCGGTGGGGTCCTGGAAGACCTCCTCGTCCGGGGGGATGGCTCCATTCCAGCCGTCGCGCTGACTTTCGCGCTTCATGGCGGCGAACTCCTCGCCGTTCATCATATCAACGGTATTGGTGGCGCTGGTGCCCCCGTAGTAGCCGTCGTAGCTGACGATCGTCCGACCAGCGGAGCCACGCTTGGTGGTGATGATGACCACCCCGTTGGAGCCCCGGCTGCCGTAGATGGCCGTGCCGGCCGCGTCCTTGAGGATCTCCATCGATTCGATGTCCTGAGGGTTGATGTCCGCGATTGCACTGGTACCGCTCGTCTGCGGGATACCGTCGATCACGAACAGCGGGTCGTTGGAGGCCGAAAGCGAGCGCCGCCCGCGGATGCGGATGCTGGGGTTGGCACCTGGCCGACCGCCGCCGCTGACGATGTCTACGCCGCTAACCTGCCCCTGCATGGCTTCCACGCCACTGGAGGTAGCTATCTTCTTGATCTGTTCGTCGTTGAGACTGGAAATGGAGGCGGTTACGTCCCGCTTCTTTTGAATACCGTAGCCGACAACGACAACTTCGTCCAGGGTCTCCGAATCCTCTAGCATGACGATCTCGAAGTTGGTCTGTGTACCTACCTGAATGATCTGGCTCTGGTAGCCGGTGTAGGTGACGACGAGGTGAGGATCCTCAGTGGTGGTATTAATGGTAAACCGACCGTCCAGGTCCGTTACCGTACCGTTCGTAGTGCCCTCCTCCAGGACGGTGGCCCCGATCAGGGGCATTCCGCTTTCGTCGGTAATTACGCCGGAAACCTCGGCTGCGGCGAGTCCGCCGGGCGGGAGATTGGCTGCCGACACAACCGTGAGGCTGCACCAAAGCAACAGGAATAAAGAAAATCGCATGATCCCAAATTTTGTTGTGAGTACAAAGGTCAATATTTGCTGATGCGGCTGCATCGCAAGCTTATGTTTCATAATACCGCCTAATACTACAACTAAATACGTTGACCGCCAACTTAAATGGCATCACATTCACACACTTTTATTTCGATTGCAATTTTTGGACCTTTCCCGGCCCTTACCTTGCGGTCATGCTGAACATCCTGATGGAGGGCCCGGGGTGGTCCGTGATCGACAAACCCGCCGGCATTGCGACCGAGCGGCATTTCCAGTACGACACCGTGGAGGCGCGGGCGCAGGAGCTGTGGTCGCGCCCGAATGCCAAGAAACCCGGTTTCGTGGGGATTGTCCACCGGCTCGACCGGGCCACCAGCGGGGCCCTGGTGTTGGCCCGCAACAAGTCTACCCTCGTTCGGCTCAATGAGGCCTTTGCCGCCCGGCAGGCCACCAAGGTGTACTGGGCCGTTACCGATCGTCCGCTACCGGAATCGAAAGGCCGCCTGCGCCACTACCTGATCCGCAACCCGAATAACAAACTGGCGGTGGCCAGCACCCGACCCGTGCCCGGCGGCAAGGAAGCCACACTGGAGTATCGTCTCCTTCGGGAAGAGAAAGGCCTTTATCTATATGAGGTGCGCCCCCAGACGGGCCGCTTCCACCAGATCCGTTGCCAGCTAGCCGCGGCCGGTGCCCCGATCGTGGGAGATCACGCCTACGGCTCCGTGCGCCCGTTTCGCGAACACTGCATCGCCCTGCACGCCCGTATCCTGGGATTTCCTGACCCCAAAACAGGCGAGGCCGTCAGCGTCACCGCCCCCCTCCCCCAACACTGGCCCCTCGGCACGGCGGCGGTAGAAGAGGAGTAGCATTATTGAAACCGGCCCGGCCCGGCACCCGCTCACCGCACGGCACCCGCGCCCGTTCGCCCTACTCCACGGTTGGCTTTTCCCGTCCCCGCGAGCGGATGAACGATCGCAAGGCCGTACTGAGACCGAGCAAGAGGAAGATGAGGGTAGCCACGAGAACAACGAGAGCAAGGTGACGACTCAGCAGCGGGATGCGGTACAGGTAGTATCCCAGGATCACCAGACTAAAAACCCAAACCAGCACCCCCAGCACGCTGTAGCGGTGAAAACGGCGGAACTCCATGCCCGACAAGCCGGCCACGAAAGGCACCAGGGCCCGCACTATGGGAATGAAGCGGGAAATGACCATAGCCCAGTCGCCGTAGCGCCGGTAAAACTGTCGGCTGCGCTCATAATGCGTACGCTTGATCCACGAAAAACGGTCGAAAATTTTCGGCCCCAGTCGGACACCCATGGCATACGCTACCCAATTACCCGCTACTCCCCCCATGCAAAGCAGGATAACCGTAGGGACCGCCTGCAAGTGGCCCGCGGCAATCATCAGGCCCAGGGTGAGCAGCAGGCCGTCGCCCGGCAGAAAGGGGCCAAGGGGGAAGAAAGCCGACTCGAGAAAAACGATGACGAACAGGATGCCGTAGACCGCAAGGGGGTACTGCTCGGCGGCGTACCTGAGCCAGTCGTTCAGTCCGAAAAGTAGGGTCGTCAGATAATCCACGGCGCGGTAGGGCCACCGGCGGTCAGCCGCTGTTTGCCTTCCTTAAGATCGGCGGTTCGGGGCCATACGCGCAATGGTCGGCGGCGCATTATTTGTCTGCCGGACAGCCCAGCCGCCGGCAATCAGGACGTCACCTTGTTCCGCTGCGCGGCGAATACACGAGGAGGGTGGCGCAACAGCGCGATCGTCACACCTTCTAATGCCCCACGCGCGCCACGGATTCCCAGCCGGTTTCCGCGGACTGAAAAAAGGCTTATCCTTGCGGATGCGAATTCTGTTTCTATTCTTCCTGGCCGCCTGGTGTGGCTGTTCCGAATCCCCTTCCGTGGCTCCCGTCGGGGATCTTCTGGGGCCCGCGTCCGCGCCGCCAGTTTATGCCGATTACGGGGAGCTTTCACCGCTCTTTGAGCAGCGCGACGATACGACCTACCTGATAAATTTCTGGGCCACCTGGTGTAAGCCCTGCCTGGAGGAACTGCCCCTGCTCCAGCAATTGAACGATGAGCGGTCGGGGGAAGCACTGCGCGTGGTGCTCGTGAGCCTGGACACGGAAGCCGGAGCGATCGAACGCATCCCCACCTACCTCGAGAGCCGCGCCATTGACCTTCCCACAGTGGTTCTGACCGACGAGCGGAGCAGCTGGAAGCGGGAACTTGACGAAAAATGGGACGGCTCCCTGCCGACCACTTTCGTGTACCGCAACGACCTGCGCTACATCTACCGACGCCCCTTCCGCACCCTTCCCGACGTGGCCTCGGCCGTAGAACCCCTGCTTGGCAAATAGCCGACGATTTGTGTAGGGCGGGGGTTGCTGGGCAGGACTAACTTTTGTAGATTGGAGAGTAAACGCAACACCCATGCGGCAGCTCTACTTACTTGTCTTTCTGCTCCTTACCGCCACCGTTTCCGCCGATTCCTTTCGGGGCTTTTTGCTCACCAAGGACGGCTACCAGCTGACGGGCTATCTCAATATCCTGCAGTACGCACCCGGGGGCAGCCTGATCACCTTCACCAACGATTTTGGTGACGAATACACCATCCACCCCTTTCTGGTCAGCGGCTTCGGTTTCAACTACCGCGGCAAGCCCCTGCGCTTCGTCAGCCGCCGCCACGAGGGCCTGTGGTATTTCCTGCAGGAGGAAGTGCGGGGCCGGGCCGTTTCCCTCTTCCGGCTGCCGCGCGGCAGTGGGCCCTGGCTCGACGACCGGATGCTACGCGTCTTCAGCAGTCCACCGCCGGAATACTACTTCGAGTACGGGCAGGGCAAGTTCCTGCCCATCCCCCGCAGCGGCTACAAGAGAAACCTGCGGCAGTTCTTCCGGCAGGCCAGTCCGCAACTCGCCGACAAGATCGGCAGCCGTGGTTACCGCTACCGGAACATGGCCGAAATCGTTACCGAATTCAACGCGCAAAGCAATCGGAAACGACGACGCCTGTAGGTCGGTCCGCCGGGGGCCGGTCTTCGTCGCTTCCGGTGGCAACCCTGGTAGAATATGATGCGTTAGCATAGCACCGCTTCTCTAACTTGCCGACGCAAAGCCCGTCACCCGCTCCATGCTTAAGAAAGACCTCGCCGGATTTTTCGCCTTTTTCCTGGGCGTTTTCGGAGTGCACCGCTTCTATCTCGGACAGTGGTGGCGCGGGGCGGCGCAGTTTCTGGGCTTCTGGACGGTCATCGCCCTACTGGCCGAGGAAGGCCCGGAAATGCCCCTGCCGTTTATTCTTGTCGGTTTCATCCTTGCGCCCCTAATCACCGCCGTGGTCTTCTGGGCCACGCCCTACGAGCGGTGGGCCGCGAAATACGATCCCGAAGCCCTGGTCGCACAAGGCTACACTTATCCCCAAAAGAACGGCCACGCCACCTACCGGCCGCCCACCGTGCAGCGCCAGCCGCTGCAGGACCTCAAAGCCGAAGGCATCAAATATTACCGATCGGGCGATTACGACCTGGCCGCCGAGGCCTTCGAAGAGGCCATCGAACAGGCCCCCACGGATCCGGTCGCCCACTTCAACATCGCCTGCTGCTACGCCCTGCTCGGTCGTTACCCGCAGGCCTTGACGGCACTGGAAATTGCCGTAACCTATCAACTGCCGAAGCCGCAGCGCATCGAATCGCACCCCGCCCTCGAATCGCTGCGCAAGACAACTGCCTACTCCACCTTCCGCAGCAACAATTTCCGTCAGCTGAACCTCATTGAGATCACCCACGAACCGACGGCCAAGGTCAGCGATGACGAAGAGGATCTGGGCGACCTGCGGGAGAACCATGACCTGCTGGAGCAGATGGCCCGCCTGAAGGAACTGCACGACACGGGAATCCTCACCCAGCTGGAATACCGCAAGCAGCGCGAAAAACTACTGAGTTGATGCGGCGATGCCCCCTGTTGCTGCTGCTTTGGATCATTGCCACCACTGCCCTCTTCGCCCAGGGACTGGCTGGAGAAAGTAACCTGGACCGGGCGGTCCTCATTGGTCTGGACTATGGCCCCTTCACTACGGCTGGCGATCTGGGCGACCGTTTCGGCAGTGGCTTTGCCCTTGGTGCCGGCGTGGATTACCTGCCCCGCGGTCGAAACTGGCAATTCGGGTTCATGGCCCAATTCGGTTTCGGCAGCACGGTCAAGGAAGATGTGCTGGCCAACCTCCGGACGGATGCCGGCCACGTGATCGGCAACCAAAGGCAGCCGGCCAACGTCCAGCTGCGGCAGCGCCAGTTCTTTGTGGGTCCGCGACTGGGCTATACCCTGCCGATTGGCGACAACCGACGCGCCGGGGTGAAGCTTACTACCGCGGCGGGTTACTTTTTCAGTCGCATCCGCATCCAGGACGACCCGGTGCAGTACGTCCCCCAGCTCGACCCCGCTTACCAGGCGACCTATGACCGGCTGAGCGGCGGGCCGGCGCTTTACCAGTTCATCGGTTATCAGCAACTGAGCCGCAACCGGCGCCTGAATTTTTACCTCGGGGGCGACGCCACCCTCGGTTTTACCCAGCCCCTTCGTTCGTACGACGCCCTAAGTTACGGGCCGCCCCCCGCGGGCGGGCGTACCGACCTTGTATTCGGACTCCGGGCCGGACTGATCCTGCCCATCTACCAGGGCGAGGGCCGAGACATCTTCTACTAATATGGAATGGCTGTACCGCACCGGCGTTGGGGCTTACCACCTTGCCATTCGGGCTGCCGCCCGGTTGGGTAACGATCAAGCCCGACAGTGGGTACAGGGTCGCACCCGGGACGTGCGTGCCGATATTGAAGCGCTACACGCCGCGAACCGACCGATACTGTGGCTACACGCCGCCAGCCTGGGTGAATTCGAGCAGGGCCTCCCGGTGCTCACCGAACTGCGGAAGCAACGTCCGGAGTGGGCCGTCGTCGTCACTTTCTTCAGTCCCAGTGGGTACGCCCGTCGGCAGGATACCGAGCACGCCGATTTGGTAGCGTACCTGCCCAAGGATTCCCCCCGGGCGGCGCGGGAGTGGGTAAGCTTGCTCCGGCCCCGGCTGGCGATCTTCGTGAAGTATGAATTCTGGTACTACCACCTGCGAGCCCTGCACCGAGCGGCCGTTCCGACCTTCCTGGTGGCCGGCAGCTTCCGGCCCGGGCAACTGTTTTTCCGTCGGTACGGTACCTGGTCGCGGCGGATGCTGGACTGCTTCACGCACCTCTTCGTGCAGACGGAAGCGGACCGCGGCATGCTGGCCGGTATCGGCTACCAGAACGTGAGCGTTACCGGCGACCCCCGCATGGACCGCACGGCCGAGTTGGCCGCCACGCCCTTCGTTGACGATCGACTGGCAGCCTTTTCAAGCGGACAACGAG
This sequence comes from Neolewinella litorea, assembly GCF_004803465.1. GTDB lineage: Bacteria > Bacteroidota > Bacteroidia > Chitinophagales > Saprospiraceae > Neolewinella > Neolewinella litorea. The sequence goes on from NZ_SRSF01000002.1 coordinate 124,413, forward strand.
TGCTGCTGGCCGGTTCCGTTTGGCCGGCCGACGTATCCATAATCCAGGCGGCCTGGCCGAAATTGAAATCGCAGTGGCGCCTAGTCCTGGCCCCCCACCAAATGAAGGAGGAAGAGATCGCCACCTGGCAGGAAGCATTCGACGCCGACCGATATACCGGTCCCGATCGCGGCAGGTCCGTCATGATTCTCGATACGGTAGGCATCCTGAGCCGCGCGTACCGCTACGGCACGGCGGCCTACGTAGGTGGTGCTTTCGGCAGTGGTCTGCACAATACCCTGGAACCCCTTAGTTACGGCTTGCCGGTGATCTTCGGTCCACGCTACGCCAAATTCCCCGAGGCCAGTAGCGCCCTGGCACGCGGGGGTGCATTCAGCGTTTCTTCACCGGAAGATTTCACGGGGGTCGTCGAGCGTTTCACCGACGAGCAGTCCTACGCGGAAAGTCGGGCCGCACAGCTGGCCTACCGTGAAGCCAACCGGGGGGCGGGGCGCCGTACCGTTGCTATGCTGCTCCGCCTGTTGCTTCTCCTGCTGATCTCCCTGCCGGCGGGTGCGCAAACCTGGACCGCGGCGGAGCGACTCCTGTCGGCCCTCGATGGCACCTTTGCCAAGTGCAACCTGATGGTGGCCGTATCGGGGGCGGAGTGGCGATCGGGACTGTGTCTTACGGTAGCGGAACTGGGCCCCGGGGGAACGGTTTCCCTGGATGTGCCCTTGCAAGCCGGCCGCAAATACGTCTTCGTCGGTTCCGCTGAGGATTCCGCGCGCGATATCGATCTCCTGCTGCGCGACACCCGGGGCCGCATCGTAGACGAAGACACGGAGGTGGACAAGACGCCGGTGGTCGAGTTTTTCGCCGACAGTACGGCCGTCTACACCTTACAACTGCAGCTCATCAGCACTACCGATACCTCCGCCTTTGTCAGCCTGGGGCTTTTGCAGACGGGCGGCACGCCCCTACCTGATAGTGAATACCGTACCGTAAGTCGTCAATTTGCCGCGGCCGCGGGTGCCGTACGCGCCGCCGGAGGGGCCCGCCGTTTTGGTTCCGCCCTCAATCAGTGGTCCGTTCTCGGCTACCTACTCGGCGACGAAAACGGGGCTACGCTGGAGAACCTTCACCTACCCGCGGGCCGGCATTTTTTTGCCGCCGCCGCCGGAGAGAACGTTCAGAACCTGGACCTTTACCTCGCCACCGACGATTACCGGATCCTGCGCTCCGACGCCGACCCCGATCCTTACCCCATGATTGAGTACGACACCAGCGAACCCGCGACCTTTCAGCTGCGTACAGAACTCGTGAAGTCGCGCGGAAACGCCCTCGTGCTTCTCGGTCTGTTTTCCCAATAATCCGGGCCGGCTTCGGCGGTCACTAACACCTGTTCCCATGGCTCAAGTATTGAAAGTAATCGAGGTCCTCAGCGAGAGCCCCAAAAGCTTTGAGGATGCCGTCAGCGCAGCCGTCGCCCAGACGGCAAAGAGCGTACGCAACATTGAAAGCGCCTACGTCCGCGAGCAGTACGTAACCGTGAAGGACGGCGTAGTCGACAAGTACCGCGTAAACGTCAAGATCACCTTCATGGTGGATACCAGCGTTCCGGACAACAACTGGATCGCCGGCTGATCCTTGCCGTGCTGAGCGACCGGCGTGCTATCTTGCCCGCATGCCGATCCTCCTGACTTTCCTGGCCGTAGTCGGCCTGCTGGTGTTAATCGTATTCCTGAAGTGGCACCCCTTCGTGGCCCTCGTCCTGGTCGCCGTAGCTACCGGCCTTGCCCTGGGCATGCCCGCGGACGCTGCCCTTGCCTCCGTGACTTCCGGAGTAGGGAGTACACTCGGGGGGCTGGCGCTTATTCTCGGACTTGGCGCTGCCCTGGGGGGGGTGATCGCCGAAACGGGCGCGGCGCAGGTTATAACCGACCGGCTCATCGGCGACAACCGCGGCACCTCGGTAGTGTGGGGACTTTGCCTGGTTGGCTTCCTCATCGGCATTCCGCTTTTCTACAGCGTGGCCTTCGTAATGATGGCACCAATCATCTTTGCCACTGCTCGTAAGACCGGCTTACCCCTGGCCATGATCGCCGTGGCGGCGGTGGCCTCCCTATCCGTGACCCACGGTTTCCTGCCCCCCCACCCCGCTCCCGTGCTGATTGCCGGGACCTTCGGGGCGGACCTGGGCCTGACGCTGCTTTACGGACTCATCCTCGCGGTCCCCGCGGTGGTGATCGCGGGTCCTCTTTTTGCCCGCACCCTACGCGGCATGCCCCGCACTCAGGGTGCCGGTGACCTGGACACCACCGAACTGCCCGCCCGCCTTCCCAGCCTCTGGACCAGCCTCTTCTGTGCCCTCCTGCCGGTGTTATTGCTTGCCTTTACGGCCCTGGCCAAATCGGCCGACGAATCCCTGGCCACCTCCCCTTTCTTCCTGGTTGTAGGTGATGCCACGGTCGCACTGCTTATCGGTGTGGTGGCGGCAATGCTGCTCCTCGGTCGGCAAACGGGACAATCCATCTCCGAGCAAATGTCGCGCATCGGTCCCCAGCTCGCCCCGATGGCGGCCGTCCTGCTGATCATCGCCGGTGGGGGTGCCTTTAAGCAGGTACTGGTAGACAGTGGCACCAGTGATTACATCGTTGCGTCACTCTCCGATTTCAACGCCCACCCCTTATTGATCGCTTGGCTGATTGCCGCCGCCCTGCGCATCACGCTGGGCTCGGCTACCGTTGCCGCCATTACGGCCGCCGGCATCGCCCTGCCGCTGGCCGGAACCGGTCAGGTCGCCCCGGAATTGCTCGTCCTTGCCACCGGCGCCGGCAGCCTCACCTGCAGCCACGTCAATGATACCGGATTCTGGCTCTTTAAAGAGTACTTCGGCCTTACCGTCACGCAGACCCTCCGCAGCTGGACCGTCATGGAAACCGTGGTCAGCATCATCGGATTGATCGGGTGCTTTGTTTTGGATGGATTGCTGGGGGGGTGAGTTTATGGGTTTGCGGGTTGGTGAGCTGCCTTCCGGCTTTCGTCTTTCGCTAGGGAGCGTTACTGCCGCTTCTGGTGATTGCCGAAAACTGCCGCTTTTTGAAGCCACCTCCCAGGCACTGTCACCCGGCATTCTTAAATGCAGCAGTCCAGGATGCCCACCGCACGGCGGAAGGTTTGAGCTGCGCCCACCCAAGCGAAGCGGGGGGGGAAATGACAGACGGGAAACCCAACAACGCTAAAACCCAACTACCGCGCCAATCCACAAAGTCCCTTAACCTCCTTGACCGTTTCCTGCGCACGTTTGCGGATCTCCCAGCTGCTCTGCTTGATCTGGTCCTTTACGGCTCGCCGGTCGCGCTTCAGTTCCTGCAGGTTTTGCTGGATGTCTTGGGAGATGGCCACCAGCCCTTCGGCTACCGCTTCTTTCAGGTCGGCGTAGCGGAGGGTACCGCTTTCGTAGTCGTGGAGGAGGGAGGCGTGGGCTTCCGCGCGCCCGGAGGCGTCGAGCAGACTGAACAGGTTAGCTACTCCCGGTGACATGGTATCCACCGACAGGCCACCGTTAACGTCTTCGGTGCCGGTGTCGGTCACTGCAGAGCGGATTTGCTTGCGGATGCGCGCCTCATTGGCGAATACATCAATATTGTGTTTGTCACCCAGGCTGGCGCTCATCTTGCGGGTAGGGTCGGCGGTCGACATTACCTTGGCAACTTTCGTGTAGAGGGCCTCCGGAATGGGGAAGACCTCCCGCTTGGCGAAGTGATTGAAGCGCTGGGCGATGTCGCGCGTCAGTTCCAGGTGCTGCTCCTGATCTTTCCCGACGGGTACCCGGTCGGCCTTGTAGATAAGGATGTCCGCGGCCTGCAGCACGGGGTAGGTGAAGAGGGCGGAAGAAATAAAATCCTCGTTTTGCGCCCCCTTGTCCTTGAACTGCGTCATCCGGGTGAGTTGCCCATAGCTGCTGAAGCAGTTCAGGATCCAGGTTAGCTCCGCGTGCTCCGGGATCAGGCTCTGAATGAAAAGGTTTTCCGGTTTGATGCCGCAGGCGAGTAGGTTAAAGCAGATTTCCCAGGTATTTTCCGCCAGTTTCTTGGCTTCGAAGGGCATCGACATGGCGTGGTAGTTGGCTACCATATAGACGCAGTCGTAGGATTCCTGCAGGCGTTTCCAGTTCTCGATGGCACCGAAGTAGCGGCCGAAGTGAAGTTTACCGGTGGGCTGAATGCCGGAAAGGATGGTCTGACGTTGGGACATGCCGCGAAGGTAATAGCTTGTCCGGATTCTAGTAGCCGGACCACCCCGCCCGGTTCGCTGTCCGCCAATTGCCGTAGGTTTGCCCATGCTCAAGTCCGTCCTCATCCTCGTGGCCCTGGCCATCGGGCTCCTGCTGCCCTCCCTGGATGCGTACACCTTTACCCTGCGGCCCTTCCTGATGGCCCTGCTCTTCTTTTCCTTCCTCAATGTCCGCATCGACCGCAGCATTTTCTCCCGGCAGCAGGTGGTGGCGGCCCTTTTGTTGCCGGCCATCGGACTGGGTTGCTACTACGCCGGCAGGTGGTACGACGAAGACCTGGGCCTTACCCTGTTGCTTATGGGGCTGGCGCCTACGGCCGTCATTACCCCGGTGTTGGCACAACTCATGCAACGTCGGGCCGCCTACATGGTCGGCGCGATCATCATTACCCACCTCTCGTTTGCCCTGGTCATGCCGGTGCTGCTGCCCCGCTTGCTGGGCGTCGATCTTTCTCTTGAGTCGCTTGGTGTACTGGTCTATACCATCGGGAGTACCGTGGCGGGTCCGCTGGTGCTGGGCCAATTCATGCGCCGCTATGGGGGTAGGGTTACCAACGTGCTGCGCCGCATAGGCCCCTATGCCTTTGTCCTCTTCCTCAGCAATATCGCCGTAGCGTCCGGCAGTCTGTCGTACTATCTCCGCTACGAAAGCCATACGCCCCTCACTTTCATCTGGGCCGCCGCCGCCGGTATCGGGCTGCTGCTTCTCGCCAATTTTACACTCGGTAGCCGTCTGGCCCCTATCGACCACCGGGTAGAGGGCAGCCTCGCGCTGGGGCGGAAGAACACGATGCTCTCCATCTGGGTCGCCCTGGAGTACATCAACCCCCTCACCGTACTGGGTCCGATGCTCTATATCCTGTTCCAGAATGTGTTCGTGGCGGGGCAGATCGTCTACGTTGATCGCAAGGACCGCCGCCGCGACTAGAGCTTTTCCCAGCGCAGCTGAAGGATCCCCCGGCGTTCGTAGACGGTCACCTTGAAGCGATTGCGGTTGAGTTTCTCGATCGTTCCAATCCACTGAAAGGCCGGTCGACCCCGGAAATCGAAGAAGTCGGCGTCAAAGGTAAATTCAATTCCCTCATCCCGCTCACGCAGGACGTTGATGGCCCAGTAACCGTCGTAAAATTCTCCACCGCCACTGTCGTACACCAAAGTATAGTCCGGATAGAAGGTCACGCGGTCGCCCAGGAACTCCTCCGTGATGTTGTCGCGGAAGAGAGCATTATTGCCCTTGAAGGTTGCACGCTCGATCTGCCAGCTGCCGGTCAGTCGATCCTCACGCCGCTCAATCCGTTCTTCGATGGAGCAGGCGCTCATCGTAAGGAACAGGCAAATCAGGAAGCATATACGGGGCACGTCTGGAGCGATTGATCTCCAGGAATTTCGGGGGCTTAAGCGGAAAGGCTAGCTTGTCGGGACCGGTTTAGGGAAAGTTTAACGGCGGGAAGCGGTGTGAGAATCAGGCACGTTCAAGGGCCTGAATGCTTTCCTCGTAGCTCTTTAGGGTCCGCGCCTGAATCTCGGCGGTGGCGTTGAGTACTTTCAGCTCTTCATTGAGTTTCTCCTCCCGCTGCGGGTCCTCTTTGAAGTATCGACGTTTACGGTTGATTTCCAGAAGCTGTTGTATGGTTTGACTGAGAGCGATCTTGGTTTTCAGATACTTATACTTCAGGTTTCTTCTGGTGCTCATGTAGTGTCCGTTTTAATTGCCAATTGCCAAATAACCGACGTGGAAAATAGGATAAAATTGCATGTTAAGCAAATTAAAGTCCTCCTTTCAGGTGGCGGGGTATATTGCATGGATTAACCCTCCGGACACCCCCTTGGTTGTCTTGACAAGGTTTTAAATTCACAAATACCGGTCTTCCTATTCCGTCCTGAAGGGGTTGCGCGCCTGCCAGGGTTTGGCTTCAAACACGGCGGGCACGAACCAGGGCACGAGTGCATTCACCGCCGCCGGCCGTACCCTTAGCCAACTGTCGTATCGGTGGGTCGTCGCGCCCAGGGAACTTTTGATCTCCAGGGCCGTCCGTCCAAAATCCAGCCACTCGCTTTGTACCGAAAGCGCGTCCCGCAGCAGGTCATACAGCATATTGTGGTAGAGGTGGTGGCTGTGCTTGTAGCTTTCCTCCAGCCCGAGATAGTGTGCGTGGTAGCGGTTCCCGTTGACGATGGCGGTAGTAAACCCCACCAGCCGGTTGGAGGAATTGAAATAGGCGTGTACCTCCCCGGCCGTGCCCAGCCACCGGAAGTAGGCTTCGCTGAGGTCCACTACGTTAAAATCCGCCCCCCTACTCGTTTCCCGGTACAACTCGTGCAGCCGTCCGGACTGGTCTACTACCTCCTGGGCCGAGAGCCGCCGTCTCTCCAGGTCGCCGAGCTTCCCGCGGGCCCGCCGGTACCGTACCCGGTACTTGCTGCTCAGGCGCGAGAGATAATCGTCCAGATCATTGAACGGGCGCAGGTCAAGTCGCATCACGGGGTCGGCCGGAAGCCGGTGGAAGTGGCGCTTTATCAACTCTGCTTCCGCCTTCGCTTCGCCGGCGGTCAAATCCTTGAAGAGGATGGCCCGGTAATTCCGACTGCCCCCACCGATTACCGCAGCGGCGGCGACCAGCAGATCGGTAATGCTTGTGCCTGACCAGTCTCCCCGCCACGCCTGTCCGTGATCGCCCGAGGTCAGCATTTGTCCGAAACACAGCACCTCCGCGGAACAGGCCGACAGCAAACGGCGCCTGATGTTCCACCGCGACGGCAGCGATCCTGCTTCTTCGCCCACGTTAGCCGCGAGTCCGAACCTGAAGGTCTGTACCGTAAGGAGTACCCCCTGCTCCGAGCTGCGGTTGCGCAGCTCGATGCCTTCCGTCCGCTCGCCCTGCGGGTGCGCACTCAGAAACGAAAGCGTGGCGGGGGAAAGCCAGAAGTCGTCTACGCCCCACCCCGCCGCCGGCCATTCGGCGAAGTCATCCGCCCCCCGATACCGGCGCATTGCCCAGTCCGGAAAACCGGGAACCGCAATGGAGTGACCGTCACGCCAGGCGGGGGCAGCAAGCGTTTGAACGAGGGCGTTGGACATGGTTAAGGCATCGCGATTGACCCTTCTAACAGTTCAAACGCGGAATGGATTGCCGGGAAACCACCCGGGCCGATTATCTTTCGCCCCACTCACCGACTTCCAGTTATGATTCAAAGAATACTCGTCCCCGTTGATTTAAGCGAGAGCTCGTCCACCGCCCTGCGGTACGCCGAGGACCTGGCTGCCGCCACCGGAGTCCGGGAAGTACGGGTGATCCACGTCTTCACCCCCCAGACGGTCGCCAGCGAACCGGTAGTATCTCTGCCCATGGGCGACGTGATGGGTGCCCGTGAGGAGGCCCTGAACGGCTTCCTGGCCGAACACCCCGCCCGCGAAGGCATCCGCCGCCGCAGTGAGTTGTTGTTGGGTTTCCCGGGAGACAAGATTGTCCAGGAAAGCAAAGATTATGACCTGGTAGTTCTGGGCGCCTCCGGCGACAGTGATGTATTCGAAGAAGTGTTCGGCAGCATCGCCACGGAAGTAGCCCAGCATTCCCAATGCCCTGTGCTGCTCGTGCCCAGGGAAGCCAGTTTCTCCAACTACCGGCACATCCTCTATGCCAGCAACAGCCTCAGCCTGAGCCGCAAGGCCGTGCTGAAGCTGATGGACTTTAACGACCTCTTCCGCGCCCGCATCCACTTCGTCCACGTCAACGACGACAACAGCGAGCACCGCCGCGAACGGGAAAAACTCTTCGCCCCCCTGTTCAATAATCCCGACCCGGAATTCGCCTTCGAGATCGTCGAAGTCACCGCCGAAAGCGTGCAGCAGGGCCTGGTAGATTACCTCAAGGCCAATCCCGTCAAACTAGCCGTCATGGTGACCCAGCACCGGGGCTTCTGGCAGCAGCTTTTCCACAAAAGCGCGACCAAGCAAATGGTGCTCCACCCTCAGGTGCCGGTCCTGATCTTCCACGTATCGTAGTAGGGATTTAGTCTTTTAGTCTTTTAGTCTTTTAGTTCTTTAGGCTGTTAGGGCGTTAAGTCTTTAGTTAGGCACTACCCTTCTGCGATTCTAACAGCCAAAAGACTAAAGAACTACCACACTTAAAGTACTACTGTGCTACCTCGGCTTCTTCATCCCGCTCCACGCGCAGGTTGTCGATGATGAAGTTCTGCCGCGACGGTGTGTTCTTGCCCATGTAGTAACTCAGGAGGTCGTCGATATTGGTGTTGTCGGCCATCACTACGGGCTCCAACCGGATGCCTTCCCCGATAAAGTCCTTGAATTCATTAGGGGAAATCTCACCGAGCCCCTTGAAGCGGGTGATTTCCGCCTTGCCCCGGAGTTTCTTGATGGCGTCCTGCTTTTCCTCCTCACTGTAGCAGTAATAGGTCTTCTGCTTGTCGCGCACCCGAAAGAGCGGCGTTTCCAGGATGTAGAGGTGACCTTTTTCCACCATGTCGGGGAAGAACTGCAGAAAGAAAGTCAGCAGCAGCAGCCGGATGTGCATCCCGTCCACGTCGGCGTCGGTGGCAATCACTACCCGATTGTAGCGGATCTCGTCCACGTCGTCCTCGATATTGAGCGCGTGTTGCAGGAGGTTGAACTCCTCGTTCTCGTAGACGACCTTCTTCGTCAGTCCGAAGCAGTTCAGGGGTTTACCGCGCAGGGAAAAGACGGCTTGAGTCTGTACGTCGCGCGCCACGGTGATCGATCCGCTGGCGGAGTCGCCCTCGGTAATGAAGATGGTAGTGGCCAGCCGGGTTTCCTCGTCCTTGTTCTTGGCGTTGTCGCTGAAGTGCACGCGGCAGTCGCGCAGTTTCTTGTTGTGGAGGTTCGCCTTCTTGGCGCGCTGGTTGGCCAGTTTCTTGATGCCGGCGATTTCCTTGCGCTCACGTTCGGATTGCTTGATCCGCTTCTCCAGCGCCTGGGCGATGGTGGGGTTCTTGTGGAGGAAGTTGTCCAACTTCTCCATCAGGAAGTTTTTCAGGAAGGTCTGCACGGTCGGTCCCTTGGGGCCCATGTCCGTGCTGCCGAGTTTGGTCTTGGTCTGTGACTCAAACACGGGCTCTTCCACCTTGATGGCGATGGCGGCGATCACGCTGGCCAGGATGTCCTTGCGGTCGTAGTTCTTGTTGTAGTGCTTCTGCAGGGTCTCGACGAGCGCCTGCCGGAAAGCGATCAGGTGCGTACCACCCTGGGTGGTGTGCTGGCCGTTGACGAAGCTGAAGTAATTTTCCCCGTAAGCATTGCCGTGGGTGATGGCCACCTCGATGTCGTGGTCCTTGAGGTGAATGATGTCGTAACGCAGTTGCTCCACGTTCGTCTTGCGTTCGAGCAGGTCGCGCAGCCCGTTCTTCGACACCAGCGTCTTACCGTTGAAGTTGATCTTCAGGCCGGCGTTGAGGTAGGCATAGTTCCAGAGCTGGTTCTCAACGAAATCGTTGCGGAAGCGGTACTTCTTGAAGATGCCGTTGTCCGGGATGAAGCTTACGAAAGTTCCGTTCTCCTCCTTGGTGCTCACCGGCTTGTGCTCCTTCACGAGTTCGCCCCGCGAGAAGTCGGCCTGCTTGAGCTTTCCTTCGCGTACGGCGTACACCCGGAAATCTTCCGACAGGGCGTTGGTGGCCTTCAGACCCACACCGTTGAGGCCCACGGCCTTCTTGAAGGCCTTGCTGTCGTACTTGCCACCGGTATTGATTTTGGAAACGACGTCGACCACCTTGCCGAGTGGGATCCCCCGCCCGAAGTCGCGGATACGTACGATGCCGTCTTCGATCACCACGTCGATCTGCCTACCGTGGCCCATGACGTACTCGTCGATGGAGTTGTCAATGACTTCTTTCAGGAGAATGTAGATGCCGTCGTCCGGACTGGACCCGTCGCCCAGTTTACCGATGTACATACCCGGCCGCATGCGGATGTGCTCCTTCCAGTCTAGCGATCGGATGTTGTCCTCGGTGTACGTCGTTTCTGCCATTTCTACCTGCGATTCTTAGCGCGCAAACATACGAAATTCCGGGAATATTATCAAACAATTTGTTTGCCTATTTTGCTCGGATTTCACGGCTCGGTACGGCGCCCGCGTACCCGCCCCAACCGGCTGCCGCAAACATCCGGACGCCCCCGCCGCTTATACCGGAGATGCTCAACCTACAATCTTCCGGCACCCCCCATGGCCAATGAACTTCCCCGTTTTCGCTGGTGGTACCTGCTGCTTTTGCTGCCCGTTTTTCTGTACCTCGGCGCCCGCTGGTACGTCGGCCACCGCATCGACCAACTCATTGACCGGGCCAACACCGACGGCAATTCCCTGGTCGTACGCGAATACGGCTTCGGGTTTTTCCCGATCCACTTGTCGGCCGAAGGGGTTTCCTTCCAGCAAGACCGAGCCAACTTCTCGGCCCACGGCAGTCTGAGCGAACTCTACCTCGGCGGCCTTCACCTGTTCAGCCTCTTCGGATCCGACCCCATCGAACTGGAACGCATCCGGCTGCAGGGCCTCGATGCCGAGTTGGTACGCACGGGCAGCTCCTCCGGCGACAGCAGTTCCTTCGCCCTCGAGGTTTTGGAAATTGAGCTCGACAGCACCTTCCTCACCCTGGCCGACCAAACCAGCGGGAAGCAGCTTACACTCACCGATTTTGCCCTTTCGCTCCAGGCCTTTCACCTGCCCTTCCAACCCACCCAACTTCGCTCCCTGCGGATGACGGCCGACTCGGTGGCCTACTTTGACGAGCCAGGCGCGACCCGGATAACCGCCAGCGGCATCGGTTACGATACCGGTCGAGAGGCCATCAATTTGGCGCAGCTGCAGTTCCGCCGCGGCGACAGTACCGACGTTTGGGCGGATGACCTCACCTTCACCGGACTCAATACCGACGATATCGATGGCGCCTTCACCCTCGACTCCGTGCGCATAGCCCGCCTGGGCGGCGGCGCGCGGGTGCCGGGCGGGAGCAAGACGCCGGCCGACTCCACCTCGAGCGGCACCGCCGTGCGGATCAGGCAACTCAGCCTCCCCTCGATCGACCTCCAGGTAGCCGGCGATTTCGGCCGGGCCTCCCTCCGGGGCTCGGTGGAAGCAGAAGCGCTGGCTTACCAGGACACCTTTTCCCTGGACCACCTTCAGCTCGACGGCGACAGCCTGACCTATACCGGCAGCGGCGCGCTGGAAGTGGTCGCCCGGAACCTGAACCTACAACAGCAGGCCCTCTATTTCCCCCTGTCCCCCGACCGAATGGGCGCCACCGACCTGTCGGTGCCCCATTTCACGGTGACCCGCGACGGACAGACCGTCAGCGGCAACGAACTCGACTACAGCAGCCAGAACGGGGAGCTTTCCGCGGCTCAATTACAGTTCAATGGCCGACGCATCAGGGGCACTACCGAACGCCTTGCGGTAACGGGAGTGGACAGAAACGCCCTCCTCGGCACCGGCCCCGTACAGCTTGCGCAAGCGGTGGCCGAAGGGGCGGAAGTAGCCATCTACACCAGCGACGGTGGTCGCTACGAAGTGAGTGCGCCGCAAGCCACCCTGGACGCGATCACCCTGAAAGGAGGTTTCGCCGTGGAGCGGGTGCGGGTGGAGAACGCCGGTTTCCGCCGCTACGGCTCCGACGGGCAGCGGGATATGGTGGGTACCGGGATTTACGTTGATCAGCGGGATATTTCCTCGCCGATAAAGCCCGATCGCTTTGGCGCAAGTAAGGTCCGCGTCGCCAGACTAACCATGTACAGCGGAGAGTTGCCCCTTGAATACCGCTACGTCAACGCCGCCTACGACAGCCGCGCGGGCGAACTAACCCTTGACAGCCTGGTGCGGCACAATCAGTTGTCACCCGATGAAATGTTCCGTCAAAAGATCGCCAAATCCTGGCTGGCCTTCGGCTTTGACGGGCTCCGGCTGCGGGGCATCCGGCACGATGCCCTGGTGAGGGGAAAGCTGATCTACGTAGACTCACTGAACGCGAAGGATTTTCGCCTGCGGGTGGTCGAGGACCTTTCGCTGGACCTGCCTGGCAACGCCAATCGTCCGATGCCCATCGAAGCCTTACGCAAGATCGGTCCGCGCATCGTACTGAATGGGGCCAGGTTTTCCTCCACGGATATTGCTTACGGGATCGTCGATTCCCTGCTCGATCCCAAAACGATTCACTTCAACGACGGCACCGTGCTGCTGCAGAACCTGGACACCGAGGTGAGCGATACGGACTCGGTGCAGGTAAGCATGGATGCCACCTTCGAGCGGGGTACTCCCCTGCACGCCGAATTCCGTCTCTCGCGCGACGCCGTGGCCCGGGGCTACTCGGCCCAGGGTGAGCTGGGTACTTACGACCTCAGCAAGGTGAACCCCCTCATGCGGGTGGCCGCTGACGCCATCATTGAGAAGGGCGTGATCGAAAAACTTACCTACCACAGCCAAATGGACGGCGATACCATTACGGGCGACATGATGTTGCTGTATCGCGACCTCGACCTGAAGGTGGTGGGCAGCGGGGCTTGGATCAAAAACTTGCTATCCGGAGTGGTCATCAAGAACGACAATAGTCTCGGGGAGGATTTCCGCCAAGGGCGCATCTACCACGTGCACACACCGGATAGAAGCTTCTTCAACTCCTACTGGAAGGGACTGGTGAGTGGAATGAAATCTTCGGCGATGTCGGACATCGCCTTACCCGAGGAACTGGACTGACCTACGCTTCCGCGTCGGATACCAGCTCTTCCGGCTGGGCCTTCGCTTTCCTTTCCCGCCGGGTGATCTTGCGGGTACTGATTTCGCCGTTGCGGCTGAGCAGGATCGCAATGGGGCGGGTCTCCGGGAACTGTGCGCAAATGATGATGATGGCCACGGTGATCGGAACGCTAAGCAGCATTCCGACGATTCCCCAGAGCATCGACCACAGGATCAGGGTCAGTACTACTACCAACGGACTGATGTTGAGCGAGCTGCCCATGAGGCGCGGTTCGATGATGTTGCCGACCAGGATCTGGATGGCGGTGACGCCGAGCACCACGATCAGGAAGGGGCTCAGGGTATCGTACTGTACCAGGGCCAGCAGTGCGGGCAGGGCCGTGGCCGTAATGGATCCGATGGTGGGCACGAAATTGAACAGAAAGATGAGGAAGGCCCAGAAAAGCCCGTAATCGAGTCCGATCACCGAAAAGACCACGAAACTGAGCAGGGCGGTGGCGATGCTGGTCAGCGTCTTTACGCCCAGGTAGGTGCGCATGGCGGTGTTGATCTCGGCCAGGACGCGGGTGAAGCGGGTGCTGTGCCGCATGTCGAGTCCGAGGGCCTTCATCTTCTTCGGAAAGCTGTTCTGTTCGACGAGGAAGAAGAGTACGTAAAGGAGAACCAAGGCCACGCCCTTCGCGGCGCTGGTTACGCCGGCAAGGACCAGTGCGAAGTTGCCGAGGATTTCCTGGCCGATCTCCAGGTCGCTGACCGAGGGCGGGGGGCGGTCGATGCCGAGACGCTCGTAGGCATTGGCAATTTGGGCCTCGATCTTGGGGAGGTAGACGCCACTCTCGAGAATGAAGCCGTTGACCGTATTGACGATCATGTCCGAAATCGCATACAGGGCCAGTCCGATGAAGATCAGCGACATGGCCAGGGTAACGGCGTTGGGCAGCCGGGTCCCGATGAAGGGCAGGTGCCGGAACTGATTGTTCAGGGCGTTGACCAGGTACCACAGCACCAGTGCCATGAAGATGGGCACCAGGTAGCTTTTGCCCACCACGATCAGGGTTAGGACAAGACCAATGCTGAGCAGCCAGGCGGCAACGCGAAAGACGGACATGTAGAATGAAAGGCTTATGTGAGTGGGTAACGACGGAAGGGCCCCTATTGTGTTGTTAAACCCCATACCCATTCGGGTAGTTACTGCAGAGTCATCGAGAATTCCCTATTTTCGCCGGCCGGCTCGCTCAGAGCCTTTACCCTAAATCAGAACACTTACATGAGCGGATCCAAAATAACCATCTCCAACGGCAAACTGAACGTCCCCAACGACCCCATTCTCCCCTTCATCGAAGGCGACGGCATCGGTCCTGACATTTGGGCCGCCGCCAGCCGCGTACTCGAAGCCGCGGTAGAAAAAGCCTACAACGGCGAGCGCAGCATCGTCTGGAAAGAAGTCCTGGCCGGACAGAAGGCCATGGACCAGACCGGCGAGTGGCTGCCCCAGGCCACCCTCGACGCCATCGAGGAGTACCTCGTCTCCATCAAGGGACCCCTCACCACGCCCGTTGGCGGCGGCATCCGCTCCCTCAACGTTGCCCTGCGCCAGAAACTGGACCTTTACGCCTGCGTGCGCCCCGTGCAGTACTTCACCGGCGTGCCCAGCCCCGTCAAGAACCCCCAGGACGTCGACATGATCATCTTCCGGGAGAACACCGAGGATATCTACGCCGGCATCGAATTTGCCGAGGGTACCGAGGAGAACAAGAAGTTCCTTACCTGGCTTAAGGAAACCTACCCCGATCGCTACGCCAAGGTCCGCTTTCCGGATTCGGCCGGCATTGGCATTAAGCCGGTCAGCCGCGAAGGCACCCGCCGCCTGGTCAAGGCCGCCATCCAGTACGCCATCGACAACGGCAAGGACAGCGTGACCCTCGTCCACAAGGGCAACATCATGAAGTACACCGAAGGCAGCTTCCGCGACTGGGGTTACGAAACCGCCGCCAAGGATTTCGGTGCCCAGCCCCTCGACGGTGGCCCCTGGCACGTACTCAAGACCGACAACGGCAAGGAAATCATCATCAAGGACGTCATCGCCGACGCCATGCTGCAGCAGATCATCCTGCGCCCAAAGGAGTACAGCGTCATCGCCACCCTGAACCTGAACGGCGACTACATTTCCGACGCCCTGGCCGCCCAGGTCGGAGGCATCGGCATCGCCCCGGGTGCCAACATCAACTACACCACCGGCATTTCCATCTTCGAAGCTACCCACGGTACCGCTCCGAAGTACGCCGGCCAGGATAAGGTCAACCCCAGTTCGGTCATCCTTTCCGGTGAGATGATGTTCCGCTACATGGGCTGGCCGGAAGCCGCCGACCTCATCATCAAGGGGATCGAAGGCGCCATCAGCAAGAAGCGCGTAACCTACGACTTCGAACGTCAGATGGACGGCGCCACCCTGCTCAAGTGCAGCGAGTTCGGCGACGAGATCATCAACAATATGTAGAAGAGAATCTGAGCTGATTTTAGATTCACGGGGGTCGTCGCCAGATTGGCGACGGCCCTTTTTTGGTTTTCGGCGAGCCGCTTTGTGGACTGGACCGCCCACGCGCCGCTTGGATCTTCCTGCGACCAAACCTACAGATACCTACCCTACCCAGCGGGTGAATGTTCCGGGCGCACCGGTGGGCGGCGGTAAGGGCAATCACGCCGGGCAGCCTTGAAGATCGGATGATGAGGGCCCCCTCCGCTACTTCACTACCCTACCCACCAACTCGCGCACCGCCAGGGAAAGCAGCAGCTGCTCTTCCTTGTCGTTGAGGTCGTCGGGGATGAACTCAAAGGCGCGTTGCCCCAGGGGGTCGTCGGTACCGCCAGAATGCGTGGTGAGGGCGGCCACTTCACGTTTGCCGACGCTCACGGGCAGGTAGTTTTCGCGGGGGGTGGTTTCAATGCGCGCCAGTTCCTTACCCGTGCGCTCGCCCAGCAGCGTGCTGCCGGTGATGGTGCCGACGGGCTGATCGTCGATCTCGAGGCGCGTTTTGCCATTTTCGGTCCAGTAGACGTAGTCGTGATCGGCCGTGCGGGCGTAAAGGAGTTCGTTTACCTTCTTTCCCAGGTAGCGCCGGTAGCTGTAGCTCACGACCGGCTCGTGGAAGATTGTGGTAAAGGTTCCCTTGGCCGTGGTGCCGGTGCCGCGCTTCAGGATCTGTTTCTCCTGGGTAAGGCTGAAGAGGTCCAGTTCCTCCCGGTTAATTTTGACGAGCGGGTCGCTCCAGGTATCCATCTCCTGCTTGACTTCCCGCAGGACGCGGGCGCGCTGCTTGCGCGACGGCATGCGGTTACGGGTCCACTGGTTGAAAAGGTACACCAGCATGGCGACGAGCAGGACGGAAAGAATGAGTAGCACAATCATACCCAGGAAACACTACTTCCCGGCCGGCGGGTTTACCGTTGGTCGAATTGGTGCAAGCGTTGGTCTGCGCGTACCGAACGGGAACAAGTTTCGAACCCGGGCCCACCCGTCTTTTGTTGGTAAGGCCTGAGCCCCGCAAACCATTCATGTGTCACACCAGATATCCCAACACGGTCCGGCTACCCTGATCTCCCTGGAGCCCTGGGAGTGGATCCCCAACAGCACACTGCCCGTGGTGCTCTACCGCGAAGCGTTTACGGCCCCGGATTCAGGCCGCCTAACCGATCAGGTGAAAAAGCGCCTGCACACCGCGGGCTGGGGCAACCAGTGGATTGCCGGCATCTACCCTTACCCGCATTATCATAGCAATACCCATGAGGTCCTGGTCATTCTCGAAGGTCACTGCACGGTGGAACTCGGCGGTCCGGAAGGCCACCCGGTGGAAGTAAACGCCGGCGACGTGCTGCTCCTCCCAGCCGGGACCGGCCACGCCTGCTACACCAAGTCCTCCTACCGCGTCCTCGGGGCCTATCCCGGCGGCCGCTCCTGGGACCTCATCACCGACGCCGCTGAGCACCGCCCCCCCGACGACCTGCCGATGCCCCAGCACGATCCCATCGGAGAGCGGGGGGTAATGCGCAAGGTGTGGCAGCGGCCCGTACATTCGGGTTAAGGGAGGCATGTGCCACTGGGCTTGGCAGCTGAGGTGAGACATGGCACCGGCGCTTTGCCGCCGTACCTTGCGACGCATGGATAGTCCTAACGACTTACAACGGTATTTTACAAATAACACTTCACGCGTCACCAACAAATGGGACCACTATTTTGAGATCTATGATCGCCACCTTCAACGATTTAGGGGTCAAGAAGTGGTACTTGTCGAAATAGGGGTTTTCCAGGGAGGTAGCCTGGGCATGTGGCAGGAATATCTAGGTCCGCGGGCCAAGATCTACGGCATTGACATCGACCCACGAACCAAAGCCCTGGAAGAAGACAACGTGCGGATTCTGATAGGGTCACAATCGGACCGTGCCTTCCTGCGGACCGTACGAGAAACCATTCCACGCATTGATATCCTGATCGACGACGGGGGACACATGATGCGGCAGCAGATCACCACTTTTGAAGAACTTTTCGGGCACGTTTCCAACGATGGCGTATATCTGTGTGAAGACCTGCATACCAGCTACTGGATGCACTTTGGCGGGGGCCACCAACGGCGAGGTACCTTTATTGAATTCAGCAAGAATTTGATAGATGCACTGAATGCCTATCACAGCCAACAAAATAGTTTGCGTGCAAATGAACTGACGGAGACGATGCACGGGCTTCACTTCTACGACAGTATCCTGGTGATAGAAAAACGGCGAAGGAGCCGTCCTCGCCCCGTGCAATCCGGCACCATTAGGATTTTTCCTGAGGAACCTGATTGCCATGTTCGGCATGGCATACAATACCAAATGCTCAAGACAATTAACCGTGTGTTGCGCTTTCTTAGGCTGCAGAGCTTTATTTGGCGATAGTTTGGCACCTACCGCATGCCCTCGTAGAACTGTACGACTTCCGGATCCACTAGCACGTCGCGCAAACTGAGGGGCTGCCGCAGTACGATGCCGTCGAGGGTGCGGCAACGGCTCAGGGCCACGTAGGTCTGCCCGTGCTCAAAGGCACCGGAGCGCCCCAGGTCGACGATGATGCGGTCGAAGGTCTTGCCCTGCGCCTTGTGGATGGTGACTGCCCAGGCCAGGCGCACGGGCAACTGCCGGTAGGTGCCCAGGGTTTCGGTGGCGATCTTGCGCAGGTCGGGTCCGTCGGCAGTGTAGCGTATGATGTCCCACTCGTCGTACTCCACCTCCACCTCGGCGGGGCGGCCGTTATCTACTATCTCCAGGACCACCGACTTGGGCTTGCACTCCTTGACCGTGCCAATGGTGCCGTTGACGAAGCGGCGCTCGGTGTCGTTGCGCAGGGTCATCACCTGGGCCCCCGCTTTCAGGCGCAGTACCTGGGGGACCGGAAAGAGCCGATCGGGAAAGTTGCCCTTCACTTCGGCGGTATAGATATGCTCGGGTGAATCCAATGCCGCCAGGGCGTCGGCGTTGATGCGCGTGACGGTGGCGTTGCGAGCCGCCAGGGTAAGGTAATTGCTACCCTCCTCGGGGCAGAAATCGGGGAGGTAGCGGGCGTTCAGGTCTTCGAGCTCGTCGCGATCGACGGTAGCGTTGCGGATGCTTTCCAACAGACGGAGAAAGTGACGGCTGTCCTGCCGGTACACCTGCCGCAACTCGATCATTTCCAGGTCGATGTATTCGAGGCAGTCGGCACTGAAGAAGTACGGACTCGCGTAGCGCAGGCTGAAAAATTCCCGCTCGGTGTCGCTGCTGACCACGGGCGGCAACTGGAAGAGATCGCCGAACAGGATGAGTTGCACCCCACCGAAGGGCTCTCCGCTGCCGCGGTTGAGGCGCAGTCCGTAGTCGATGGCCTCCATCACGTCGGCCCGCACCATGCTGATCTCGTCGATGACCAGCGTTTCGAGGTTCATGAAAAGCCGGTGGTTGCGGCGGTTGAGCTTGATGTCCTTCGACTGCAGGAGGCGTGGCGGGAAGTTGAAAAAGGAGTGGATGGTCTGTCCGCCCACGTTCAGTGCCGCTACGCCCGTGGGGGCCAGGACGACCACGTTCTTGCGGGTGCTGCGCTTGAAGATTTGCAGCAGGGTGGATTTCCCGGTGCCGGCCCGGCCGGTAATGAACAGGTGGGCTCCGGACTCCATCCGCTCCAGGGCATAGTTGAAATCTTCGGACAGTTGCAGGGCTTCGGGCATGGCGCGAAGGTAACGGAGGGGAAGTTGTCGGGGGATCGGTACATCGGGGAACCGGGCATTCCGACACCCTTTAAATAGACGGGGAATCAGCCCCCAAAACCCCGCAAAATAAAGTTGACGCCCCGGCAGCGGCGCATTAGTGCGGAGAATAATTTTAATCAATTTCCTCACCCAAATAGCCACCACGAGCCATGAGAAAGCTATCGTGTCTTTTGTGCTGCCTGATGCTTTTCCCAGGCCTGCGCGCGCAGGTAGATGCCAAGCTCAACGTCGGCTCCGCCCTGGGGGGTGCCGTAAACGTTGCCGCGGAATTCCCCCTGGCCGCGCAGTCGGCGGTCTCTATCGGGGCCGCATACGCCAGCGCGGAGTACTTTGAATCCGACAACGACGACTACCGCTACCGCAACTACCGCCTCATACCGGAATACCGCTACTACTTTGCGCCCCGGGCGGGTTTTGACCGCTTCTTCGTGGGGGGCTACGGCAAGATCGGACACGTGACGGGCACCGACATCTGGTCGGACCAAAAGATCTCGGCCATGCGGGCGGCCATTGGCATTTTGTCCGGACACAAATGGATCGCCCCTTCCGGCTTTCTATTCGAACTCAATGCCGGATTGGGCCGGGCCGTCACCTTCGGCGGCAACCCTGATGATGCCGTGTACACGGACGTGATCGGCGATCTTTCGTCGCTTGATCTGCGCCTCGGTATTCTGCTGGGTTGGCGATTTGCGGATCGGGGCCACGTTCGCCCGGAGCCTTCGCGCTAGTTGGCCCGCGTCGTACCTTTGTGGCATGCTAACCTCCCGTTTCCTCACCCTGCTGACCGGCGTCACCCTATTGGCCGTAGCCGGGGTGGCGTTGAGTCACTTGCTGCTGCCCATCGGGTACGCACTGCCGTTTACGATCACGACCCTGGTGGTGTTCATCCTGCTCTGCCTGGCCATCTTCTTTTTGGGGCGGCGGAGCGCGGGTGCCGAGAACAGGCTCCTGTTCAGCAATGTGTTCCTGGCCTCCACCGTCATGAAAATGTTCATCTGCGGTGCGTTGGTGGTGGGCTACGTGGTGCTTGGTGAGCCGGAAAGTAAACTGTTCATCGTTCCTTTTTTCTGGCTTTATCTGGTTTATACTGGATTTGAGGTCTACTTCCTCATGAAGTTGTCGGCGATTGTGGCGCGGTAGGGCTTCCTGGCATTTTTGGCAGACGTCGGACGTCTGTCAATTTGACAGACGTCCGACGTGGAGGGAGCTGGCCTTTCGGATACGATTGCTGCCTATCTCCCATCAATTACTTTTCGGCTTGATTAGTACGTCTATTTAGCCGGCCCTCAGGCAATGTAGCTCATTGACTGTTCGACAAAGGGGAACCAAAACAAGACCTGAGGGACAGTAATACTCCGGGAAATACAATATTACACAAACTGACGCGAGGTCTACGCCATTTTGACAGACGTCGGACGTGTCATGCTGCAGATCATAGTTTTTGGCCATTATTTTGGGTTAAAGGTGCGCATTCTCCCTACCAGTGTCATTTACATCACCATATTCGCCGACTATCATCCGGAGCTGGGGGGGAATTCCCGCCATCCTGTCAGACGTCGGACGTGTGCCAAAATGGCACACGTCCGACGTCTGAAATATTGTCCGGTCGGGGTGAGTACGAGTATTTTCGCGGGATGAAGTATCTCTTGCTGACCCTCGCTACCATTTCCCTGCTGAGTTGCAGTCCGGCCCAACCGGCCAGCGCCGCGGAACCGGCCCCGCCGGCAACCGACGTGCCGGACCCGGCACCCGCGACCGCGCCCATGGAAAGTGACAGCATCGGGGGCATACCCATCTATACCTACCTGACCGGGCAATTCGATCCAGCAAAGCACCCGGATTTCGTCAAGGTCGCCGACCGCTATACCGACGGTGACCCCTACCTGCTGCACCGCGATACCTACGACGCCTTCGAACGCATGCACGCTGCGGCCCGTCAACACGGAGTCAACCTGAAGATCGTCTCGGCTACCCGGAATTTTGCACGCCAGAAACAAATCTGGGAGGCCAAATGGAACGGCCAGCGCTTACTGGAGGGAAAAGAGAAGGCGGACGAAGTGTACCCGGACCCGGCCGATCGGGCCAAGGCCATCCTGCGCTACTCCAGCATGCCGGGCACGAGTCGCCACCACTGGGGAACGGATATCGACCTGAACGCCCTGAACAACGAATACTTCCAGACCGGTGAGGGCAAAAAGGTTTACGACTGGCTCAGGGCCCACGGCGCGGAATTCGGCTTTTGTCAGCCCTACACGGCCAAGGGTGCCGAGCGACCCAACGGTTATGAGGAGGAGCGTTGGCACTGGAGTTATCTGCCCCTGGCGACCCGACTGACGGACTACGCGGCCACCAAATTGCGGGACGAAGACATCGGCGGATTCGCGGGTGCCGAGGCCGCTCCACGGATCGGCGTGGTGAAAAACTACGTGCTGGGCGTGAATCCCGAATGCAAGGAGTAGCCCGGACCTACTGACTACCAACAAGTTGCTTCCGTACCCGCCTCCTTTCCTCGGCTCGCTTGAAATCGGGGTAAACTTATGCCGGGGTACCCCGCGTTTACCCTAACACATAAGAACTGCCTATGGAACTTTACGACATCAATCGCTACGCCCTCATCGTTACGCCTAGTGAGGCCCTTCTGCGCTGGGCCATCCGTGAAGACCCCACCATCGAAGAGGAAATTGATTTTGAAGATACCTCCGACCTTACCACCGTTTATCTCCTGCCGGATTTCGACGAAATGGAGGAAGCCGAAGAATGGCTGGAGAACAACTTCATGCCCATCCTGGAAAACCTGCTCAGCGAGTGGGTAGAGGACGATTCCAACTGGCCCGACAACCTGGCGCTCAACCACTTCGAAAAGTTCAGCGACTATACGATCACCAATATGGTCATCGACACCCAGGACGCCAGCTACGATGAGGAAGATTGATGTCCTGCCCCCCTCCGGCAGACGCCGCTGATCCGGGGTAACCGGAGGCGAGGCGTGTGTACCTCACTTCGCCTCCGCGAAGCAACCCGTACACCGGCTCAATTCCTTGCCCCAGTCCGAATTTCGTGGCCCTGCACCACGCGCTCAGCCTTTTCTCCATGAATTACCAACGCCCTCCCGAAGCCATCGCCGATCTGGTCAACCTAAAGCCGGATCCCCTTATGCTGTTCGGGCCCGACCGCGATTACATCATCATTGCGGACCGGCCGATGTACCCCAGCGTGGAGGAATTGAAAGAGCCAAAGGTAAAACTGGCCGGGCGACAGATCAATCCGAATACCTTTTCGCCCCACGGCAGTCGGGGCTTCTACCACCCCCGCCTGCATCGCATATCCACGGGCGAGGAACGTTCCTTCCAGGGCCTGCCCAAGGGAGGGATGTTCCGCTACTTTTCCTGGTCGCCCGACGGCAACCGCATCGCGTTTTGCCTGGCTACCGAGGACGGCCTGCAACTCTGGACCTGCGACCGGCAATCACTGCACTGTCATCCGGTGGGGGAAAACAACATCAATAATAGTCTGGGCGGGGTACCCTACGACTTCATCGGCAACGAACGCTTCCTCATCAAGCGGCGGATCCCGGGCGCGAAGAAGCCGTCGATGTCCGAAAACGTCACTGGCCCTATCGTCCAGGATTCCTCCGGCAAGGAAGGATCGAACCGCACCTACACCAATCTGCTGCAGAGTGACTACGACGTGGCCCTGTTCCGCTACTACGCCAGCAGCCAACTGTACCTGCACCGCCTCGACACCGGCCACGAGACCCCCTGGGCCGAGCCGGGGATCATCGCCGGCCTGGGCGATTCGCCCAACGGCAAGTACTTCCTGATCACCTACGTGGTGGAGCCTTTCAGTTTCAACGTTCCCTACGACAAGTTTGCCGACCGGGTGCTGTTGCTCGACCGGGAAGGCAACGTCATACGCGAGCTTACCCGCCGCCCGGTAGTGGAGCACCTCCCCCCGGCCTTCGGTGCCGTGATCACCCAGCCGCGCCGCTTCAACTGGCGCAGCGACCACCCCGCCCAATTGTACTGGACGGAGGCCATCGACGGCGGTGATCCCCGGCGCGCGGCCCCGTTCCGCGAGCAGTTGTACTTTCTGGAGGCTCCGTTCACGGGGACGCCGCAAAAAAGCATCAAACTTCCCCTCCGTTTTGGGGCCCTGCGGTGGTGTCGCGGCGACCTCGCCATCGTGGTCGACTGGGAATGGGCATCCCGCCGGCAGGTGACGCGGCGTTGGTACCCGGACGACCCCTCGCGCACGCCGGACGTGCTCTTCGACCACAATTGGGAGGACAACTACAACGACCCGGGTAGCGTAGTGACCATCTCGCTGCCCAGTGACCACAGCGTGCTGTTGACCCGCGACAACGGTGATACCCTGGTAATGGTCGGCAACGGCCACCGCCCCGAAGGGCCGCAGCCGTTCATCGATGCTTTCAACCTCACCACTCACGAAAAGACCCGCCTCTGGGAGTCTACCCCGCCCAATTTCGAGCGCCCCCTGTTCTTCCTGGACCAGGATCCGGAGTTCTTCCTCCTGGCGCGGGAGCAGGCCAACGAACGACCCAACTTCTTCCTGCACCACCTGGTAAGTAACGAGGAGGTCCGCATCACCGATTTTCCTCACCCCTATCCCCAGTTGCGGCACACCAACTACGAGCTGCTCACCTACGAGCGAGCCGATGGCGTGCAATTGAGTGGGGAGCTCCACACGCCAGAGGGTTTCGTGGCGGGCCGGGATGCTCCGCTGCCCGTGCTGATGTGGGCCTACCCCCAGGAGTATAAGGACGCCGACAAGGCCGGGCAGGTGCTTACCAGTGCCCACCAGTTCCGGCGTATCAGTCCGCTCTCCCCCCTACCCTTTCTGGCCGCGGGCTACGCCGTGTTCGACGACTTCGCCATGCCCATCGTCGGGGAGGGCGAAGAAGAGCCCAACGAAACCTTCATCGAGCAGGTCAGGATGAATGCCGAGGCGGCGGTGCGCAGGTTAGTTGAATCGGGGGTGGCCGATCCCCGGCGCATCTACGTGGGCGGACACAGCTACGGGGCCTTTATGACCGCCCACTTACTCGCGCATACCGATCTCTTCGCCGGAGGAATCGCCCGCAGTGGCGCATTCAACCGTACCCTCACGCCCTTCGGATTCCAGGCGGAGGAGCGCACGTTCTGGCAGGTGCCCGAGACCTACGTCCGCCTTTCACCCTTTGTACACGCCGATAAGATCGACAGTCCGCTGCTGCTTATCCACGGCGAGGAGGACAGCAACAGCGGCACCTACCCCGTCCAATCCAAGCGTATGTTCACCGCCCTGGACAACCTGGGCAAAACCGCCCGTCTCTGTCTGCTGCCCTACGAAGACCACGGCTACGCAGCCGAGGAAAGCATCCTGCATATGCTGTGGGAGATGCACCGCTGGATGGATATCCACCAGCGGCCCGAGCTTTCTCCCGTGGCGGAGTCCGCCGACCGGCGTAACCACGGGCGCCGGTAATTTTGACGCGACGAATGGGCGCGAATAAGTAAGTTTACCGTAAACCGCCGCCGTGCCACGACCCTATTTGCTCTTGCTGCTGCCCGTCTTGTTTGCCGGCTGTCGCAGTGCCCTCACCTACACCCATCCCGACCTGGACAAGTGGGAAAAGCTTACGCTGTCATTTCCGGGACCGGAAAGCGAAGAATCGGCTGCGGTCAATCCCTTCGTCCATTACCGGCTCGACGTCACCTTCACCAACGACGACTACAGCATCACGGTACCGGGCTTTTACGCGGCCGACGGCAAGGCCGCCGAAACCAGTGCCGAGCGCGGCAACATCTGGCAGGTGCGGTTCCGGCCCGACCGGAGCGGCGAATGGACGTACGAAGGCCAACTGGTGAGCGGCGACAGCATCTACCTGCAGCCGGTCGGGGAGGGAAAAATTGTCGAGCGTTACGAGGGGGCCTTCTTCGTGGGAGAGGCACCACCCGGAGAAACCGGTCGCCTGATCCGCGACCACCCCCGCTACCTGCGGTGGGCTGAGACGGGCGACTACTTCATCAAAACCGGCGTCGACAGTCCGGAAAACCTCCTTGGGTACGAGGACTTCGACGGCACCTACCGCCACAGCAATACCTTTCGCGAGGGGGAAAGCAAAACGGAGGGGCTCCACCGCTTCTCGGCCCACCTTGACGACCACGGCACCCGCGACCCCGCCTGGAAAAATGGAATGGGGAAAGGGATCATCGGCGGCATCAGTTACCTGGCCTCAGCGGGCGTGAACAGCCTGTACTTTCTCACGCTCAACTTAAACGGGGACGGCAAGGACGTGTGGCCCTATACCGACCACGAGGCGCGCTACCGCTTTGACGTGAGCAAATTGGACCAGTGGGAAATCGTGTTTGACCACGCCGACAGCCTGGGAATGATGCTCCACTTCGTGCTGAACGAGACCGAGAATGAAACCCTGCTTGACGGTGGCGATACGGGTCCGGAGCGGCAGCTGTACTTCCGGGAGCTGGTAGCCCGCTTCGGCCACCACCGGGCCGTCACCTGGAACCTGGGCGAGGAAAACGGCCCCAACGACTGGTCGGAAAGCTGGCAGGATACCCGTCAGCAGCGCGACGTACTGGCCTGGTTCGCCGAGAACGATCCCTTCCGTCATTACGTAGTGCTCCATACCCACCCGGGTGAGGAAGCATTCGCAAAGATCTACCAGCCCCTGCTGGGCAACGACCACCTCGACGGCCTTTCCCTGCAGCTCGGCGACCCATACTCCGCAAACGAAGTAACCCGTAAGTGGCTGCGCCTTTCGGCCGAAGCCGGGGCACCCTGGATCATGACTTTGGACGAGGTGGGGCCGTGGTGGCGGGGACTGGACCCCGACGATACCGTACCGAACAACCAGGACAGCCTGCGCGCCCTGACGCTCTGGGGCAACCTCCTGGCCGGCGGCGGCGGGGTAGAATGGTACTTCGGTGCGCGCAGTCCGCACAACGACCTCAACCTGGAAGACTGGCGCAGTCGGGACCGCGCCTACCGCTGGTCGGCCGACGCCCGGCAATTTTTTGAAAGGCACCTCCCCTTCTGGGACATGGAAGCGCGCAATGAACTGACCCGCGAAGACAACGAGTTTTGCTTCGCGCAGGCCGGGAGCGTCTACGTGGTGAACCTACCCTTTGGCGAGCCCGCCACTCTGGATCTGAGCGACACGGAAGGGGAATACACCGTGCAGTGGTACAACCCCCGCGAGGGAGGAGACCTGGAAGACTACGGTGAACTGGTGCAGGCCAGTGACGGTGAGGTCGAATTAGTCCCCCCCGGAGAAGGACACTGGGTATGTCTGCTGAAACGACGGACGCTCTAGCGCCAGCGCAGGCTAAGGACGCCGAAGACGGCTTCTTTGATGATGGACTTGTGCATTTTGCTGTTGCCGGCGATACGGTCGGTGAAAACGATCGGTACTTCAACAATGCGAAAGCCCAGTTCCCGGGCCGTGTACTTCATTTCGATCTGGAAGGCGTAGCCGATGAAGCGGATCTCGTCTAGGTTCATCTTTTCCAGCACGGGGCGTGAGTAGCACATGAAACCGGCGGTAGGGTCTTTCACGGGCATCCCGGTCACCACGCGGGTAAACAGGCTGGCGCCGTAGGACAACACGATGCGGTCGAGGGGCCAGTTCTTCACCTTCCCGCCGCGGGTGTAGCGGCTGCCTACGGCTACGTCCGCCGGGCCCTCATGACAGGCGGCGCGCAGGCGAATGAGGTCGGCGGGCGTATGGCTGAAATCCGCGTCCATCTCAAAAAAGTAGCGGTAGTTTTCCGGCCGCGCCAGTCCCCAGCGGAAGCCGTCAAGGTAAGCGGTACCCAGTCCAAGCTTGCCGGCCCGTTCGAGTAGGTGCAACTGGGTGGGGTAACGCTCCTGCAGCTCCTTGACCACCGCCGCGGTACCGTCGGGAGAACCGTCGTCCACGATGAGCAGGTGAAAGGGTTGTGACAGCCCCAATACCGTCTCCACCATGCGCGTTATGTTTTCGCGTTCGTTATAGGTGGGGATAATTACCAGACTGTCGCTCAAGGAAGAAATAATTAAGCGGCCAAAGATAGGACAGCCATATGATAGAAGGGATACGGGTGTTAAGTGGTGGCCCGGACCCGGTCGGTTTCCCGCGTACCCCAGGAAAATGGGCCTGCGCGGCTGCAATATTACTCCTTTTACTACTGGGTAGTGACCTGAGGGCCCAGGGCCCGATTGGTGGATTTCCCGTGGCGCGCGGCGAAGTGGCGATTGCCCCCGCCTACAGCGTCGAGCGATACGATACCTACTTCGGAGCGGGCGGCACACCCGAGGCCCGGCAGGTAACCACTACCGGGTACAGTCTGTTCCTGGAGGCCGGCCTGAACGAGCAGACGGCCCTGGTAGCTACCCTACCCTACCTGAAGACCAACGATCGGGCGGGCAGTCTGCAAGACGCCTCCGTGTACATCAAGTACATGAACCTTGACCAGCGAAGTACGAAGGGCGCGCACCGTTTCTTTACGGCCGTAGGCCTCAGTTTTCCGGTGGGCAATTACGAGACGACGGGCGTGGCCGCCCTGGGGCAGCGGGCGAGTGTTTTTCACGGTCGGCTGGTGTATCAGTATCAATTCGACAGTGGCTTTTTCCTGCACGCCCAGTCGGGAGTAGATTTTCAATTCGCTCCTGAGAGCCGGTCGACCTGGCCGGTGTTGTTGCGGACCGGCTACGGGGCCCGTTACTTCTATCTGGAGGGGTGGATGGAGTTTGTCACGGCGCTCGAACCCGGGACGGCGGTGCAGACCGCTACGGCCGGTTCCGGCAGCAGCTGGCGTCGCCTGGGCGGTACCGTATACGTGCCAGTGGTCAGTTGGGCGGGCCTGGTGGCCGGTGGCGCATACGTGACGGGGGGAGAATTCATCGGGCAGAGCACCCGGTACAATCTGGGGGTCGTCATAAAGATGGTACCACCCGCGCGGACGGAAACTTAACCAGGTCCTTTTGGCCACGGCGGTGCTTCCCGAGCAGCCTGTCCGAATCTTAAGCCGGCTGCGTGCTGTTCAGGATCTCCGCAACGTGCATGACGCGCATGGGTACCTTTTCGCGCCGCATGAGCCCTTCCAAATGCATGAGACAGGACATGTCGCCGCTTGTGATGACCTCCGCCCCGTGTCGGAGGTGGTCGGCAATTCGGTCCTTGCCCATTTTGGCGGACAGTTCGGGTTGGTTGACGCTGAAGGTGCCGCCGAAGCCGCAGCATTCATCGATCCGGTCCAGGGGAATAAGTTCTACCCCCTGGACCATATTCAGCAAGTAGCGGTAGTAGCTGAAGGCCGGTCCCACGCGCTCGGAGCTCTCCCCCAGTCGTAGACCCCTCAGGCCGTGGCAGCTGTTGTGGATGCCCACCCGCGCAGCAAACCGGGCGCCGGGTAGTTCCTGCAATCCGATCACGTTCACCAGGAAGTCCGCTAATTCGAAGGTACGTTCGCGCACGGAGGTTACGGCCTCGGAATCCGCCAGCACGTCGTAGTGGTGATTGACATGGTATACACAGCTGCCGGAAGGACAGACGATGTAATCGAACGACTGAAAAGTATCTATGAAGTGCTCGTAAATGGGCCGGGCTTCCTGCTCCATCCCGCTGTTGGCCAGGGGTTGTCCGCAGCAGGTTTGTTGTCTGGGATAGATCACCGTGCACCCAACCTTTTCCAGCAGTTGCAGGGTGGCCACGCCCGCCCGGGGATAAAATTGGTCGATATAGCAGGGAATGAAGAGGCCGACGGTCATGGGTGGGGAAGGTAAGGCGGATCAGCCTTTGTGGTGTCCGGTGATGTCCTGTTTTGGGCTTTGTCATTTTGGCAGACGTCGGACGTCTGCCAAAACGACAAAGCCAGCAATCACGCAGCATTTGCATGTAAGTCGGAAAAATTCCTGAGTTGGCGAGTAAGGGCGGCTAAGGAAAACGGACCAAAATGGGCAAATTCTACGCCTAACTGGCAGACGTCGGACGTATGACATCCTGTCATACGTCCGACGTCTGCCACCCCATAAATCTACTCCCCCCCGTACTCAAACTGCAACTTCTCCAGCCGTAACTGGAGTCCGGACAAGGCCTCGCGCACTTCTTCCAGGTTGGCGGTCACCACTTCTGCGAAGGCAGAGTCCACAAAAAGGTGGTCCGCAATGCCCTCCAATTCCTCTGGCCCCTGCTCCGCGACTGCCACCTGCTGTTGTTCCATATAGGTGCGCAGCCGATCAGCACGCTCGTCCCAGAATTCGCGCAGGATGCGGTGGGGCTTTTTTCGGATCACCTCCTGCCGCTCCGCCAGACGCGTTTTGAGGCGGAACACGGTGTCCGTCCCGTTGAAGTTGACCTCCACCGTGTTCTCCCGGGGCCCCTTGCGGCCGCGGATGCGGTTGACCAGGTTGAGGTCCTCGTCGTAGAAGTTGACGCTGCGGAATTCCGTATCGCTGAGTCCGCGGAACTGGTCGATAGCCACCAGCACGCCGCGGAACTGACTCAAGTCCTTCTCCAGCTCGTAGTAGCTCTCCTGCACCGGCAGCAGCTGCTCCTCCTCCTTTGTGAGGGTGATGCGAGTTTCTTCGCGGACGTCCGTTTCGAATTCGCGGATCTCCTTTTTCAGGTTACCCAGGTTGACGGCCACAGAGTAACCGTGCTTGCGCACGGCGTCGACGATCATCTCCCGGATCGTCTCTCGCTGCTCGGGGCCGTTCCACAGGCAGTGCTCCAGCAGGAAGCAGTCCATCAGGTTCACCCGCGTGCGGCCGTGCAGGAATGCGGAGGTGCGCAACAGCCGCACGGCCTTCTTCCAGCGCCGGTCGTAGATCATGATCGGGTTGGCGGCGTGGTTGGGCCGGGCATTGTATTGCTCGATCTTGTATAGGAGGAGTTGGAGGGTATTGAGCACTTCGGCGGGTACCTCCACGGCGTCGATGCGCACCGACCAGTCGTCGAGTTCCTCTTCGGAGAGCTTGGTTTCGGCGGGCACGTTGTCCTCGTACACGTCCTGGGTATCCACCACCATCTTGACGAAGTTGCGGTACTCGCTGATCTTGCCCAGCTCCAACCGGACCAGGAAGCGGTCCCAGATCGGCGCCAGGTTGGCGTTCCGCGGCGGCAGTTCATTGCTGGCCGTGATGATCCCGCGGATATTGACCTTCATGTCCTCGTCGCCGTTGCGGTAGATCTTCTCGTTCAGGATGGTCAGCAGGGCGTTCTGGATGGCCGGCCCCGCCTTCCATATCTCGTCGAGGAAGACAATATTCGCCCCCGGCAAGTAGCGATCGGTGAGCCGTTCGTACTTGTCCTCGTCGCGCAGCTTCTTGATGGAAATCGGTCCGAACACCTCATCCGGCGTAGAAAACTTCGACATCAGGTACTCGAAACTCACCCCGTCGCGGAAGGCGTACTTTAGGCGCCGGGCGATGAGGCTCTTCCCGACCCCCGGAGGGCCGAGCAGAAAGATGCTTTCGCCGGCCACGGCGGTCAGCAGGGAAAGGCCCATGGCGCGGTCCCGTTCGTAGAGGCCGGCCGTGAGGGCATCCAGCAGGCTTTCGGTGCGCAGGCGCAGGTCTTGTTGGCGGTTGGCGGTCATGCGGGGGTAACGGCGGCGGAGAAAGATGGTTTGGGTACAAACAGACAAACGGCTTCCGGAGCAGGTTCTCCGAAAGCCGTTCGCAGGTCAGGAAGACGGGCTTCCTACTGGCGCGGGACCTTACTGGTCGCCGTACTTCTCGAGGCGGTACTCCGCCTTCAGTTTTTCCTTCCGGCGCTTAACGCTAGGCTTGGTGAACTCACGACGGTTGCGCAGCTCACGGATCACGCGGGTGTTGATAGATTTGCGCTTGTAGCGCTTCAGGGCGCGGTCGATGTTTTCGCCCTCACGTACATTGATAATTAGCATTAAGCGTTACTATTTTTTGAATTGGAGCGCAAAGGTAAGGACTACTTCTGGACCGCGCAAGCTATTTCCACTATGGTTCGCCCGGCTTCCGTGCGATAATGCAGTTTTTCGACGTCCAGCTTGCGCAGCAACGCCCTGGGATCGGGCGTGGAAGGCGTAGCCCCGGTGCCGGTCGTGGGCACCGATGTGGCTTCCTGGGGCGCGGGCGCGGGTGCTATAAACTGTGACAGCAATTCGTGCAGGCCGAGATTGATGAGGTCATCCGAAAGGGCGATTTGCCCCTCTACCCGGGTTCCGGTGAGGTCGCTGAAGTCGTTGTCGATGAGGTGTTGAAGTACGGGGTGCATTGGGTTAGTCGGTTTTGAGGTGGAGGTGCAGGATCAGTCGGTTCGCTTCGCTGTGCACCTCGAGGTTATGCAGCAGCGGCGCCAGTTGTTGGTAGCCCAGGTGGTTCAGTAGGGCCGGGACGTGCAGTCGGAGATAGTGGCTGGTCAGTTCGACGCCGCGCGGTAGCCGCGATTCAATTTGACCCTGCAGCAGGCTGATGAGCGAGCGGTCCAGAAATCCGAGTCCGTCCACGATGTCAAACCGCAACCAGGGTTGGTCCGGAAAGGCTACCGGGCCACAGGTGGCAAAGGTGATGCGCCGGGTCACCGACCCCACCAGTGGCGCGTGGGCCGTGAGGTGGACCCGGAATCGGTTGCCGCTCTCGGGGTCGATGAGCAGTTGCTTGACCGGCGTGTCGGGAGGCCGAGCGGCCAGGATTTCGTTCAGCAGGGAGCGGGTGAGCGGCAGCGTGAGGCGCACGTCCGTTCCGGCCAGGGCGGCCGATGGCTCCCTTAGCAGTGAGGTAATAACGGGTGAGGCGGGAGATGGCATAGTGGCATAACCGCCGCCCATCTGCCGGGTTCGCGGCGGGGCGGGGATAGACCATTTCCCGGGGAAAATGGGACCAATCCCCGTCAATTCAAGGATATAATCGGCCACAATCTATAATCCGGGTGCTTTACTCGACGATCCAGGCGGCTGCCTCTACCCTTTTCCTGAACGGTATTTCCGGGATCCCGTTAGAACAAACGAATCCCCCCTGACCCCAACCCCATGAAACCGCTTTATACCTTTTTACTGCTTTTACTTTGCACCTGCGTCCGCGCCCAAACCGACGGTGCCGCCCCGCCCCTGGCCCCTAATACGGGCGGCGTGGGGGGCATGCTCTACGACGCGGAAAGCGATGAACCCGTGGGCTTCGCCAACATTGCCGTATACCGCGTCGAAAGCGGAGAGATGGTTTCCGGAACCACGAGCGACATCGACGGAAAGTTCACCCTGAAAAACCTGCCCTACGGCGACTATCGCCTTGAGGTAACCTTCATCGGCTACGAGGAAGAAGAGATGATGCTTGAGCTCAACAATTCCGAGCGCTTCATCGAGGTAGGTCAGATCGACCTGAGCGTCGGCGGGGCCACCGACCTCGACGAGGTGGTCGTGACCGCCGAACGCGCCATTATGGAGCTGGGCCTCGACCGCAAGTCCTTTAATGTAGAAAAGAGCGTGGCCTCCAGCGGCGGCTCGGCCGAAGACCTGCTGCGGCAGATCCCCGGCATCACGGTCGACCTCGAGGGCAACGTGAGCCTGCGCGGCAGTGGCGGCGTGCGCTTCCTGATAAACGGCAAGCCGAGCGGACTGGTCGGCACCGACCCGGCCACCTACCTCAAGTCGCTCAGCTCCTCCAGCATCGAGCGGGTGGAGGTGATCACCAATCCGGGCGCCGCCTTCGATCCCGAGGGAACGGCCGGCATCATCAACATCGTGCTGAAGAAAAAGCAGGACGACGGCTTCAACGCCACGGTCAACCTCAACGCCGGCACCGGCAACAAATTCGACGGCAACCTCGACCTCAACTGGCGCAAGGGCAAGTTCAACTCCTTCGCCGGCATCAGCGGCCGCTACGACGAACGCTTCTTCCGGGGGTACCGCGACCAGTCGGGCACCCTGGGCGACAGCCTCTTCAGCCGCTACTTCACCTTCGAGGGCGACCGCCTGCGGGAGTCCCAGATGTTCAAGCTCGGCACCGAGTACAGTGTCGGTCAGCGCGGACTCCTCGGCATCCAGGGCAACTACCAGCTGGAGCAGGGCGACAATAGTAACCTGCGCACCACGCAGTTCTTCAACAGCGAAGGCGAACTCGAACGCACCAGCATCCGCACCGAAACGGAGCCGAACGACGAGAGCGATTACGAGATCCAGGCCTCCTACAGCCAGACCTTCAAGCAGGAAGGCCGCCAGCTGACCGGCCAGTTGCAGTACAGCAACAACGACGAAAGCGAGATCGAGAACTACGACGAGATTATCGTCGATGCCTTCGAAGCCCCCCTGGGCACCAACCGGCAACGCTCCCCCACCCTGGAGGGCCGCAGCCGCTGGCTGGGACAGCTCGACTACGAGCAGACCATGGGCGACTTCAAGTTCACCATCGGGTGGCGCTCTACCCTGGAGCGGCTGGAGGAGGATGCTGAGTTCCAGACCTTCGGCTTGGGTGACTTTGAGAAGGTGGACAGCCTCAGCAACCTTTTCCGCTACGAAGAGGACATTCACGCGCTCTATGCCAGTTTTGGAGGCAAGGTGGACAACATCACCTTCAACCTCGGACTGCGCGCCGAACAGGCCTACACGACCAGCCGCCTGCTGGAGCCGAATGCCGAGACCTTCGAGAACGACTACTTCAGCGTCTACCCCAGCATTTTCGCCGGCTACGCCTTTACGGAATCCACCACCCTGCAGGCCAGCTACAGCCGGCGGGTGGAACGGCCGCGGGCCTGGGCCCTCAACCCCTTCGTGGACCGGGGCGATCCCTTCAACCTCCGCGCGGGTAATCCTTTTCTCCTGCCGGAGCGCATCAACAGCTTTGAGTTGAACCTGCAGCAGCAGTACGGCAAGGGCACCTTCACCGGCGGCGTGTACTTCCGGCAGCGCAGCGACATCATCAGCCGCATCACCCGTGTACTGCCGGGTGGTGTGAGCCTGAGTACCCGCGACAACCTTGACCGGGGCCGCGATTACGGCGTGGAGGTGATCACCACCTACCGCCCGACCGAGAAACTGGATCTCACGTTCAGCGCCACCGGATACCGCTCGGAGATCATCGGCAACAACCAGGACGAGAGCATCGACCAGAACGGCTACCTCTTCAGTGGCAACGTACAGGGCAGTTACGAGCTTCCCTGGGACGTGAAGGGGCAGTTTACCTATTTTTACCGCAGCCCGGGCGTCCGTCCGCAGGGCCGCATCCAGGCCATCCAAAGCCTTGACGTCGGCTTTCGCAAGGACATCCTCGACGGCAAAGGGGCCGTCACGCTGCGGGCGACCGACGTGTTCAATACCCGCCGCTACCGCTTCATCACGGAAACCGGGGGGCTGATTACCGAAAGTGAGTTCCAGCGCGAAAGCCGGATCGTTTACATCGGCTTCCAGTACAGCCTCAACCAGCTCGGACAGCAGCGGGAAGGCGGACGCCGCGGTGGCGGTGGCGGCGGCGGGGACGATGATTTTTAATCCATGACGCTACGACTCCTGTTTTTCTGGTCCGCGGTATTCCTGGCCGCCGGCTGCACTGATAACGCGAACCCCGATTCCGAAACCGCCCGCAAGGGGTACGCTAACCCGGATTACGGACTTTCACTTCAACTTCCCGAAGACTGGACCGCCGTCGAAAATACCCGGGCCCCCTCGGGGGTGGTCGTGAGCGTATTTCCCCTGGACCGCTCCGGCGGACTCAATCTCCCCCTGGACATTCACGGTGCGGGCGACCTGCCCTACCTCACCGTCTGGCCCGGTGGCCTCGGAACGGAACCGCCGGCGGGGCGATCAATCACTTGGGGCGAGGCCGAAGGGGCGCTGCCGGAAACCGGATTTGCGGTCAACGAAGAGCGGTCCACGGTATTCCAACTGGCCGACGGCTCTCCTTGGGGGTACTTGCTTTTCCCGGCTGCCCGGCCCGCCGGCTGGGGTGAAGGCGGCTTCGTGTTTGCCCAGTACCGGACCGACGGCCTTACCGTGAACTGCCGGGGTGCCGACGGTGCCACCAAATCCACGCGCGGTTGTGACCCGCTGGGCGGCGACGTAGTGAGCCGCACGGGTACCGTCAACGCCGCTTCCCGCAATACAATCAACGCCCTGCTGGCCTCGCTCTCGCTCACCGAGGCTGCCCGGGAACCCGTTGAGGCTATGATCCGGGTAACGGCCCCCGATCCGAATATTGAGGTGCGTTCTCCCTTGCAATTCAGCGGCGAGGCCCGCGGATCGTACTACTTTGAGGCCGATTTTCCGGTACACCTGGAAGGGGCGGATGGGAGGCTCCTGGCGACTGGCCTCGCCACCGCCCAAAGCGACTGGATGACGACCGACTGGGTGCCCTTTACCGGGAGCCTCGAATTCGAAGCTCCCGACGATGAGCGGGGCTACCTGGTCTTCGAGCGGGCCAATCCCTCCGGCCTGGAAGAACACGCCCACAGTTACCGCTTCCCGGTAATTTTCCGACCGCGTTAATTGCTCCGCTGAACGACGATCCGTTGCCGGGCGATCGGACTTCCTTGCTCTCGAAATTGTATGGTGTACACACCCGGCACGAAGGTTCCGCGTGATCGCCTGCCACACCGCCCGGCCCCGGGCAAAAGCCTGGCACCCGCGGCCCCGACCTGGTAAACATTTGCGGTAGCGCCGGTTTATGGCTTAACACAATCAAAACACTCTATGAAAAAGATCGGTATTCTTTACGGGCGCGAACGCTCCTTTCCCCCCGCGGTCATCCAGCGGATCAACGACAAGAACGTGGACGGCATCACCGCCGAGCCGGTGAAGATCGACAAGGTAGGACAGGGCCTTAACCCCGGCTACGCCGTGATCATCGACCGCATCAGCCAGGACGTCCCCTTCTACCGCGCCATGCTCAAGAATGCCGCCGCCACCGGCACCGCCGTGATCAACAACCCCTTTTGGTGGAGTGCCGATGAGAAGTTTTTCAACAACGTCGTGGCCGTGGGACCCGCCGGCGTACCCGTACCGAAGACCGTACTGCTGCCCAGCAACGATCACCCGGACGATACCACCGACGAAAGCTTCACCAACATGGCTTACCCCCTGGACTGGCAAAGCATCTTCAATTACATCGGCTGGCCAGCCTTCATGAAACCCCACGCCGGAGGTGGCTGGAAGAGCGTCTACAAACTGGACAACGCCGAGCAACTTTGGAAGGCCCACAAAGAAACCGGTCAACTCGTGATGATGCTGCAGGAGGCCATCGACTTCACCAGCTATTTCCGCTGCTACTGCATTGGTCGCAAGCACGTGAAGATCATGCACTACGAGCCCCGCAACGAATTTCTCGACCGCTACAAGGTCAAGCACGACGTTAGCCAGGAACTGCTGAACACGATTCACGACTACGTCCTCAAACTCAACGACTGGCTGGGCTACGACTTCAACACGGTCGAGTTCGCCGTGCGCGACGGCATCCCCTACGCCATCGACTTCTGCAATCCGGCCCCCGACGCCGACAAGTTCAGCGTGGGCGAGGAGAACTTCGAATGGGTCATCGAGACCGCGGCGAGCTACGCCATCGAGCGCGCCCAGCAGCAGCAGGAAGGGCGCGACAACCTGACCTGGGGGAAGTACATCCGCACCGCCGTGGACGGAACCTACGCCTTCGGACGGTAGGTACAGCCTTGAGCCGGACAAAGCTATCTCGCGTCGTCCGGCTCATGACTGATTATTCCGGTAAGCGGCGCTTACCGGATCTTGTCGACGAACAATTTATGGTCCAGCGAATACCGGCCCGGCCCCGCAATCAGGATCGCGGTGGCGGCAACAGCGTAATTGAGGGGGTTGGCGACCCGCCCCCAGGGGTCTCCGCCGGCGTAGTGTACCAGGAAGGCCGCTACGAGCATGGTAATGATGTAGGGAATGGTGGCCAGTCGGGTAAAGAAGCCGATGGCAATGAGGATGCCGCCGATAAATTCCGCGCTGCCGGCCAGCACCAGACTGAGGCTCGGTCCCAGTCCAAGTGGGTCGAGGAACTGAAAGTCACCGTTGATGATCTTCATCATCTTGCCGAGTCCGTGGCCGAAAGCCATCTCGAGTCCGAACCAGAGGCGGAGGATAAGTAAAGCGACGTCGATATTTCCTTTTGTCATAACTACCGTGGATTTGCCGGGGAAAATACTGGCCGGCGATTGTTTTTCCCGGACCTTTCTACCGTTCCCCCCGTTTGATCTACGGCTCGGCGGACTGATCTAATCGTTCGTGCGGGCGAAGCCATCCTTGACCGCCGTCCAGAGTGCCGCCGCCGCCCGGTTGTCGCCCGCCGCTTTCGTCTGCTCGATAAATTCCAGGCTGTCGGCCTGCAGGTAAGTCACGCCGCCCACGGTAACGGAATAGTAATTAGCCACCTCAAAGTGCAATCCCAGCCGCGCCGGGTCGTAACCAAAGAGCAGCACCTTCGAGACGCCCAGGTTGCGGCACAATCCGGCCAGGTCGAGGGGGCGGTCGGCGGGCCATTCCAGCAGGTGCAGTTCGGTGCCGGGATTTTCGTAGCCGGCCGCAGCCAGGATACGCTGCAGAAAGGCCCGCAGGGAAAGTTCACCGAAGTAGAGTACGAGGAGGGAAAGGTCGCGCCCGGGGCCCAATTTGGCGAGCGCTTCGGCGTGGTCGGGCTGCGAAACCAGGGTGAAGGGTAGCATGGGCCAAAAGTAGGGCGTACATTTCTGCTTGTCTTACCTTTACAGCAAATTTTGCCCCAATGACCACCACAACCAGTACCATCCGGGTAGAGCGCGTACAACAGTCGCGCCTCGATACCGTCGATTTTAATAACCTGCCCTTTGGCAAGATCTTCAGCGACCACATGTTCGTCAGCGACTACCGCGACGGCGAGTGGACCGACGACCGCATCATCCCCTTCGGTCACTTCACGATGCACCCGGCGAGCATGGTCCTGCACTACGGTCAGGCGGTCTTTGAGGGCATGAAAGCGAGCCTGCACGAAGACGGCACCCCCCTGCTGCTGCGCCCCGACGAGCACGCGCGGCGCCTCAACGCCAGCGCCCGCCGGATGATGATGGCCGAGTTCCCCGAAGACCGCTTCGTGGAGGCCATCAGTCAACTGGTCGCCCTGGACAAAGACTGGATCCCACCCACCGAGGGCAGCGCCCTTTACCTGCGGCCCTACATGTACGCCACCGATGAGTTCATCGGCGTGCGCCCCAGCGAATCCTACCGCTTCTGCATCTTCACCGCCCCCGTGGGCCCGTACTACGCCAAGCCGGTGCGCCTCGTGGTGGAGCAGCAGTACGTCCGCGCCGTTCCCGGCGGTACCGGGGAAGCCAAGGCGGCCGGCAACTACGCCGGCTCCCTGCTGCCCGCCCACCTGGCCCAGGAGCGCGGTTTCGACCAGGTAGTGTGGATGGGCGGCCCCGACCGCACCCAGATCCAGGAGGTAGGCACCATGAACATTTTCTTCGTGATCGACGGCGAGGTCATCACGCCCGCCACCGACGGCGCGATCCTAAAAGGCATCACCCGCAAGATGTTTATCCAGATCCTGAAAGACCGGGGCATCCCCGTTACCGAGCGCGTGATCGAGATCGATGAGGTCGTCGCCGCCTCCGAGGCCGGCACACTGCAAGAGATCTTCGGCGCCGGCACGGCCGCCGTGGTCAGCCACGTGTCGGAACTGCAGTACAAGGACAAGCTCATGACCCTGCCCCCCGTTGAGGGCCGCAAGATCGGGCCCATGCTCAAGCGCCACATCGACGGCCTGCGCGCCGGCAAGGTGGAAGACCCCCACGGCTGGTCCGTCAGAGTATAGAGCCGCCTCCGGGCACCGCTCAAATAAAGGCACGCCTCCGGTTTCGGAGGCGTGCCTTTTCTCTCTTACCAGCCATGCGGCAGGGCCGTCGCTCTCCTACCCCTCTTCCAGCTTTTTTCGCAGCCCTGCGGTGGCCCGTACTTCCAGCGAATCATTCGCGCCCCGCACGAGAAAATACCCGTCCAGTTCCGAGTGCCCCTCGATCAGCCGCACCGCCTCATCCGGCCCCAGGACCATACAGGCCGTGGCGTAGGCGTCGGCCGTGGCGCAATCGTCCGCCAGAATACTGGCGCTGAGCAGCCGGTTGCGCTCGACGTAGCCGGTACGCGGGTTGATGGTATGGCTGTAGGTTTCGCCGTCTACCTCGTAGAAATTCAAATAGTTGCCGCTGGTAGCGATGGCCCGACCGTCTGACAGCGGGAGGGTGCCGGCGGCCGCAACTTCCTGCGCGCCCTCTTCCGGCAGCCGGATGGCTACGGTCCAGGGGCGGCCGTTCTTGGTGCCCCCGCCGCGCATCTCTCCGCCGATATCGACCAGGTGATTGGGCCTACCGCGATCCACGAGCAGCCGACTGATCAGATCCACGCCATACCCCTTGGCGCTGGCGTTGAGGTCCAGGGCCACGCCGGGCAAATCCTTGCGCAGAAAGCCGCTGTCGTACGAGATCCTTTCAAAGCCAACGAGTTCCCGCACGGCGTTAAGGGCAGCGGTGTCGATGGCCGAAGTGCTGCGCTTTTCCCCGGTACCGAAGCCCCAGAATTCCACCAAGGGAGCCACGGTTGGGTCGTAAGCGCCATTGGTGGCACGCACCACTTCCGCGGCCAGTTCCAAATTGGGCAGGAAGTGCAGGGTACCCGCCAGACTGATACCGGTGTCGCTGCGGTTGAAGCGTGAGATGGTACTCCCCTCCACCCAGGGCGACAATTCCTGGTTATAGGCTTCCAACAGGCTGTCGACGCTTTCTTGCAGGCCGTCCACCCGTTCACCGAGGTAGATGATGCGGTAATAGCTGCCCATCGCTTCGCCGCTGATCCGGTTGGCCGGGAGGTAGTCGTTCGGGTCGGTGTTGTCACAGGCGGTGGTGACCAGGGTCAGGAGGAACAGGATCAGGGCGGGGACGCAGGTGCAATGTCTCATATAATCCAGCAGGCTAATTAGGCATATGCAACCAGTGCCGCCGGAGCTTAGTTCCCGACTCCGCCACCCGTTTTTGCGCTGCGTTGGAATCGCAGAACTAGCGGTCGTTCGCCAGCGGGCGGGCCTCCACCCCCGTGAAGGTCATTTTCACCGGCCGGATGGTGCCGTCCTCATTAAAGTATATGCGATCGATACAGGTGACACGGTGGTCGCGGTCTTCGTTCGGGATCGGCCGACGGTGGTAAACCATGTACCAGTCGTCGGTGTCCGGCACCCGGATGGCGCTGTTGTGACCTGCTCCGGTGGCGATGGTGGAGTCCGCCTCCAGAATGGTGCCCTGGCGGGGAAAGGGGCCCAGCGGCGAATCCGCCATCCCGTAGGCAACCTTGTAGGTGGCGTTGGTCCAGCCGCCTTCCGACCACATCAGGTAGTAGATGCCCTTGCGGCGAAAAAGGAAGGGGCCCTCCACGTAGTTCTCCGGCGTGATCTCGTGGAAGAGCTGTCCGTCGTCCCAGGGTAGGAAGCCGGTGAAGTCCGCATTAAGCCGACCAATGTTGCAGTGCCCCCAGCCGCCGTAGTAGAAGTAGTGCGTGCCGTCTTCGTCGCGGTAGACGAACTGGTCGATGGGCTGCGCGTCGTGGTAAAAGGTGTCGAGCAGCGGACCCCCGACGTGGTCGCGGTAGGGACCGGCGGGGTGATCCGCTACCGCCACCCCGATGCCGCCGTGGTGATTGATGTCGTTGTCCGGATCCCAGCCGGGCCTACTGGGCCGCTGTACGTCGTTGCCCGCGAAGAAGAGGTAGTATTGACCGTCCTTCTCAATGGCCGCCGGCGCCCACAGGGCCTGCCGTACCCAGGGTACGATAGTGGTGTCCAGAATGCGTTCGTGCTTCGTCCAGGTCACCAGATCGGGGGAAGAAAAGGCATCGAGGTGCAACTGGTCGGTGTAGTCCGCCGAGTAGGTCGGAAAGATCCAGTACTCATCGTCAAAGACTACCGCCTCCGGGTCGGCGTACCACCCGGGAAAGATGGGATTACCGGAGGTGGCCGGCTCGTCACCATTGGTGGTGGGGGCGGCCGTCTGACAGCCGAAAAGGATAAACAGTAAGCTGAGGGAGAACAGCGAGATACGCACGACCAAGGTGAAACGAATTTGGTGTCGACACCAAGATACACTACTCGGCATTCCGGCCATCACCGCCGCGCTCCGGAAACAACAAGCCGCCGGTCTCCCGAAGGAGCCGGCGGCTTATGGGGCATTGTTGATCAGGGGTAATACCCTTGTCCGTAGTCCCGGTTGCTTACCAGCCCGGCAACAAGTTCACCCCGAAGTTCCAGGAACCGCCCTGGATGAGGGGACGGGCCAGGTAGGGCTCCACCACGATCTGTCCGAAGACGTTCACGCGGGCGCTCACGCCGGCCGTAAAGATCGGCTGCACCCCGGGTCGCACCACGAAGGGCTCGCCGGTAGCGGGGTTGATGATGATCTCCCCGTCCTTGTCGAGGGTGTACTGCGGTCCGCTGAACTGGTTGAAGTCGGTGAAGGCCATACCCCCATCGATGAACAGGTTAAGATCGCTGAACAGGAATTTGGACTTGATCAGCGCCAGCTGCTCGGGGCCGGTGAAGGGAATCCGAAGTTCGAGGTTCGAGATCAGCAGTTTGCTGCCGATCAACTCGTTGATGTTGCGGCCGGCACCGTCCAGGGCATTGACGGCATCGTTGGCGTTCAGTCCACGCATGTACCAGGGGCTGCCCACGTAGAGCGGGAACAGGTCGTTGCCCTCACTGCCGTACCTTCCGTAGTGGAGGGCGCGGAAGGCCAGGGCCCCCTTGCCGAACCAGAGGTAGCGTCGGTAGTCGGCATTCACGGCGGTGAAGTTGAACTCACCGACGTACTGGTCGGCCCCCAGGCGGAACCGATGACCACGGATCGGCGCGGTGAGCCCGAAGTCGGCGTTGTCGCCCACCAGGGCTACGCCACCGTTCAGCAAACTGAAGCTTTCGCGCTCCAGGTCCTTGCGCCGCTCGGGCTGTACGCTCGTCTGGATGGGGAATCCGGTGACCGGATTGAAGAAGCGGGCGTACTCGTCAACCCGGTTGTTGTAGTGGCTGGCGCTCACGCTGCCCTCAAGGCGCAGGTTGGTGTTGAACGGCAGGGAGGCAAAGGCACCCACCTGGTTCTGGTACAGCCGGCTGATGATGTAGGGCGCATTGATCAGGTTGACGTACTGGTCTTCGCCTACCTGGATTGAATCCATGAAGGGCGCGATGGTGCCGAAGTTGCGGTAAGGGATCCGGCTGAGACTAAAGCCGTAGTTCAGGCGTGTCTTGCGGTTGACCCAGGCGACGCTGCCGCCGAAGTCCGTGATCT
This sequence comes from Neolewinella litorea, assembly GCF_004803465.1. Lineage (GTDB taxonomy): Bacteria > Bacteroidota > Bacteroidia > Chitinophagales > Saprospiraceae > Neolewinella > Neolewinella litorea. The sequence goes on from NZ_SRSF01000002.1 coordinate 166,958, forward strand.
CGCCGTTCATGCTCAGCGCGGTGAACAGCTGGTTGTTGCCCAGGATGTCGCTGAACAGCAGCTGTACGCCGCCGGCCAGTCCGGTAGTGGTACCGAATACCTGGTTGGTCCCGACACCGGCCCCGGCTCCGCCGCTGGCGTAGTCGAGCTTGAACTTCGGACGGTACTCCTGACGCGTAATCTCGTCGGAAGTGATCACGTCCTGCTTATCCATGTTCGTGAGCAGTTGGTCGACCACCAGCGTGGCCCGGCGGTTGAGGCGCGGCAGGGTGGCCGGCGTCAGGTCCACGGAATCCTTGTCCACGGGCAGGGCCTCCATGTTCTTGACCAGGGTGCCGTACAGCTTGTAGCCGTTCTGGTTGAAGTAGGTGTAGATCAGCCGGTTATTGCTCCGGTCGATGCTCATCGCCGGGGCGTAGTGGGTGATGCCGGATACGCCGGTGAGGAGGTCGGTCATCTGCTCCACGACGTCGGTGGCCGGATCGTAGCGGTAGATGTTGCGGAAGCCGTCGCGGTTGCTCAGGAAGTACAGCTTGCCGTCGGCACCCTCAATGGGGTTGAGGTTATCGGCACCGGGGAACACCTTGATCTCCCGGCTCTCGCGGGTGGCCACGTCCAGGGCGGCCAGGTTGAAGCGCAGGGCCCCGTGGGGGCGCTCCTGCAGTTGCATGCCCCGGGCGTCGGTGCTGAAGTAGATCGTTTGGCCGTCGGCCGACCAGCTGGGGTGGATCTCGCTGTAGATGTCGTTCGTCAGCTGAGTGGCCCGGCCGCTGCGCACGTCGATGGAGTACAGGTCGGGCTGCCCCTGCACCAGTCCGGACACCACGATGGACTGCCCGTCGGGCGACCAGCTCGGGAAGGTAAAGGCGGGCAGGCCTTCGACGCGAATCTCCCGCTTGGCCTTACCGCTCTCCACATCGGCAATGATGAGGATATTCTGGCCCTTGCTCACCCCTACGTAGGCAAATTGCTTGCTGTCGGGGCTCCACGTACCACTGTTCTCGATGTAGCTGATCTCGTCGACGTGCGACTTCAGCGAGGCGGTGCGGATCTTGCGGATCTTTTCCCCGGTGCGGGCGTCGGCCAGGAAGAGGTCGATGCTGAAGAGGTCCTGCTCCGAGAGGTAGATCATGTACTTGCCGTTCGGGCTGATCTCGGGCGATACGTTGATGCGGCCGCCGTTGTTGTCGGGGCCTACCAGTTCCTTGCCCACGAAGCGGTCGGTCTTGGCGTCGCCGATCTGCTCGCCGTAGGTCTTGCGCAGGGCGTCTTCCCAAAGGTCACTGAACTCTTCAAACTTGTAACCAAGTACCATTTCCGTGGCGCGCTCCAGTCCCCACTTGGCGGTGGCCCGGAAGTAGGGGTTGATTACCTCGTCGCCCTGCAGGCCGGTCACGAACGACCAGAAGGCCTGTCCGTAGCGGTAGGGAAAGTATCGTCCGCGGCTCAGATCCTTCAGACTGGGCACGTCGTCGTTGAGCACCGCGTCGCGCATCCACATGGCAGTAAAGGGATCCACGGAGCCGATGCTGAGGTACTCCGCCAGTCCCTCGACCATCCACAGGGGCAGTTTTTGCAGGTCGCGCAGACTGGTGCTGTCGCCGCGGATCACCATGTCGTACTGGAAGGCGTGCACGAGTTCGTGGCCCAGTACGTGGTGGGTCTGGGCATTGGTGTGGGCTACGGGCAGCACCACGCGGTTCTTGAAGGCTTCGGTGACCCCGCCGGTGCCGGAGCCAATGGGGCCGCTGATGGCGTTGGTCTGCTGGAAGTCCGCGTGGTTCGCGTAGATAATCATCGGGTTTTTGAAGTCGATGGTATCCCGCAGGACCAGCTGGTGTATGCGGTACCATTCCTCACTGTCGTTGAGGAAGTTCTTCAGCCACTCTTCGTTGTCGATGTAGGTGTACAATTCGAAGTGGGGCGACTGATAAACGTCGAATTCGAAGTTCTCGTAATTCGGTTTATTTTGCCCAAAGGAATTGAATCCCTGGCCGGGCAGGGCGAGCGGCAGCGCCATGAGCGCGGCCATCAGGCTGAGGTATATGGATTTCATCGGATGCACTGGTCTTATGGGAATACTTTCACTGTAATGACACCCGCTAGACGCATCTCCCCCCAAGCCACGCTTGTCGTATAGACTTAACAAAACGTTATTTTCAGGGGTTCGGCGGCGGCGCGCGGGTGCCGGAGCTGGTAGCTGATGCCGGCGGCTGTGGTTTTCCGGCAGTTTACCCGAGGCCGCTTCGGTTTACCCCATTTCGCGGATTTAGCCGACGGATCCACCGACCCGGCGGCTTGTCCGGTTGGCGGGCACCCGCGCTCCGCCGCCCCCGCCCGCGCGCCACCTTTTCTAAACCAGGCAGACAATCCGCGGTTGAACCATGCAATGAGCCAGACCTCTTTCGATTACCCGGACCGCTACCTCCCTATCGCCGAGCACGGCATTATCGGCAACCTACACACGACGGCCTTGGTGAGTGTGACCGGAAGCATCGATTTCATGTGCCTGCCGCGCTTCGACTCCCCCACCGTTTTCGGGCGCTTGCTCGATGCCGACCTGGGGGGCTTCTTCGCGTTCGAGTGCGTGGCTTCCGATACCAAAAACAAGCAACTCTACCTGCCGGGCACCAATATCCTCCTCACGCGCTTCTTGAGTGAGGACGGGATCGCGGAACTGACTGACTTCATGCCCATCGTGGACGAGGAGCGGGACTTTGCCGTTTTCCGCCGCCTCAAGGGCGTCTATGGCCACCACAGCGTACGGGTGAAGGTGGCACCCCGCTACAACTACGGTAGGTCGGGCGTACTGGCGGAGAAAAACCCCGACGGCCGCGGCTACCTCCTCCGCGACCCGGAAGGCGTGCAACCCACCATGCTGCTCTTGTGCGACGTAGAGATGGAAATTACGGAGGAGGGCCTTACCGCCGTGATTGACCTGCACCAGGGCGACAACATCGACTTCATCCTCACCCTCAACGAAGGTGTTGACTTCGATCTCGACTGGATGCACTGCTTTACGGGATGCCGTAAATTCTGGACGGAGTGGTCAGCAAAATGCCAATATGATGGCTTCTGGAGGGAGGCCGTGCTGCGGTCGGCCCTGGCCCTGAAATTGCTCACCTCCGCCCGATACGGCAGCACCATAGCCGCCGCTACTTTCGGATTGCCGGAAAAGATGGGCGGGTCGCGCAACTGGGACTACCGCTACACCTGGATACGCGACGCGGCCTTTACCATGTATGCATTCCTTCGGTTGGGTTACACCCGCGAAGCTGAGCAATTTATGGACTGGATCCGCGAGAAATGCATGAACCACCTTCAGCTCATGTACGCCGTCGATGGAGAAACCAACCTGACGGAGGAAGCGCTGGAACATCTCGAAGGCTACCGCGGCAGCACGCCGGTGCGCATCGGGAACGGCGCCTTTGACCAGAAGCAACTCGACATCTACGGCGAGCTCATCGACACCATCTACCTCTACAATAAGGCCGGGGGCAGCATCACGCACCAGTTCTGGCAGTCGATCGTCGTACTGGTGGAGTACGTTGTGGAGCACTGGCGCGACGCCGACCACGGCATTTGGGAGGTACGCAGCGGCAAACAACGCTTCCTGCACTCCGCGGTCTGCTGCTGGGTAGCCATCGACCGGGCCATGAAGATCGCCGACGACCGCAGCCTGCCCTGCCCCATGGACGAATGGCGCAAGGTGAGGAACGAGATCTACGCAGAGATATTCAACGATTTCTGGAACGAGGAGCTGCAGTCGTACGTGCAATACAAAGGCAGCGACGTACTCGACGCCAGCGCGTTGCTGATGCCCCTGCTGCGGTTCGTGAGCAGTCAGGAACCCAGGTGGCTGAAGACCTTCGACGCGATCGAGAAGAACCTGTCGGCCGACGTGCTCATCTTCCGCTACAAGCTCGAGCACGGGGCTTCGGACGGCCTGGAAGGGGACGAGGGGGCATTCGCCATCTGCTCCTTCTGGTACGTGGAATGCCTGGCTCGGATCGGACAGCTGGACAAGGCTACGGTGGTTTTCGAAAAAATGCTGGGCTACGCCAATCACCTCGGGCTGCTCAGCGAAGAGATCGGACTGCACGGGGAGCAACTCGGCAATTTCCCGCAAGCATTCTCACACCTGAGCCTGATCTCCGCGGCTTTTCAGATTGACAAGAAGAGGAAGTAGTTGTTTAGGCTATTAGTTCTTTAGGCTATTAGGCTATTAGTTCTTTAGGGGGGGCGCATCATCGGTAGCCGGCGGCCTGCAGGTCGAAAAGTTCGGCGTAGCGGCCTCCGAGGGCGATAAGTTCTTCGTGGCTGCCTTCTTCGACCAGTCCGCCATACTCGAGGAAAAGGATGTGATCGGCCATGCGGACGGTGCTGAAGCGGTGGCTGATCAGGACGGCGGTTTTGCCTTCGATCAGGGCGGTGAAACGCTGGAAGACCTCGTATTCCGCACGGGCATCCAGGGCACTGGTGGGCTCGTCTAGGATAAGCAGCTGGGCGTCGCGCATGTAGGCCCGGGCGAGGGCGATCTTTTGCCACTGTCCGCCGCTTAGGTCGACGGAGTTGGCGAAGCGCCGGCCGAGCAACTGGTCGTAGCCGTCGGGCAGCGAATCCACTACCTCCTCGGCGAGGGATTTGCGGGCACTGTCGGTTATGCGGGCCTCGTTTTCGCTTTCCTCCACCCGACCTACTACGATGTTCTCGCGGGCCGTCATCTGGTAACGGAAGAAGTCCTGAAAAATCACGCCCACGTTGTCGCGCAGGGAAGTGATCTCATACTCCCGCAGGTCGCGACCGTCGAGCAGGATGCGCCCTTCGGACGGCTCGTAGAGACGGGCCAGCAGCTTCACCAGGGTGGTTTTGCCGGCGCCGTTCTCCCCCACCAGGGCCACCTTCTCCCCCGCCGGTAAGCGGAACGACAGGTTGCGGATGGCGTATTTCTCGCTGTTGGGGTATTTGAAGCTAACATTCTGAAATTCCCACCCCTCCTTGACTACCTCGGGGAAGGGAATGGCACCTTCCCGGTCGGCGATGTTGGGGCGGATGGCGAAGAAATCGAAGAGGTCCTGGAGATAAAGGGCGTTCTCCCCGATCGTGGAAAAGCGCGAGAGGATGGTTTGCAGGCCGGTCTGCATACGCCGAAAAGCCCCCGCAAGGAAGGTAAGCGAACCCACCGTGATCACTCCGTTGATGGTCTGAAAGATGATGAGCACGTAGGCGCCGTAGTAGGTGATCGAACTGATCGCGCTGAAGAAAGCCCCCCACCCCGCTCGCCGGATGGCCAGCTTGCGGTTGACGTGGTAGTACTTCATGGACAGTTCCCGGAAGCGCTCCGTGATGAAGTCGGCCAGTCCGAAGATCTTCACCTCCTTGGCGGTAATGTCGCTGGCCCCGATGTAGCGCAGGTAATCCAGCTCCCGACGCTCGGGCGTCCAGCTGCGGGTCAGGCTGTAGGCTTGCTGATTGAAGTAATTCTCCTGCACGAAACTGGGGATCACGGCCACCACCAGCAGCAAGATGAGCCAGGGATTGAAGGCGGCTACGCTGACGCCCAGCACCACCAGGGTTACCGTGCTCTGAAACTGCGCCAGAAGTTGTGAGATCAGGGTCGAGCGTCCGGTAGTCTGCCGGCGGGCGCGTTCCATTTTGTCGTAAAATTCGGAATCCTCGAAATGGTAGAGATCGAGGATCGCGGCGTGCCGCATGAGGTCGACGCTGGCCTGGTTGGTATAGAGGTCGCCGAGCAGGCTGTCGACCAGGTTGATGCCGCGACTAAGCAGGTCAGAGGCCAGTGCCAGCACCAATTCCAGGGCGATCATCTTCCAGAGAAAGGTGGTATCGCCGGTGCCTTCGATGATGAACAGCACTTCGTCGATGATCAGCTTACCGACGTAGAGGATGGCGGTGGGCAGGGCGGCCTGCAGCACCCGCAGCACGATGTTGGTTACCGTAAGGGAGGGGCTCGTTTTCCAGATCAGCCGGAAGAACGGGGGAATGTTCCGTAGTGCGGTGAGTTGGTCGCGCCAGGTTCTTTCTTCAGGGGTTCTGCCGCGACTTCGTGCTGGTGGCATGGCAAGCTAACAGCGGGTCAGGGGCGGAGGTTGCCGGGGTAACGGCTAGTCGTCCTTGCGCTTGAAATCGCCGCGCTTCCACCCGTCGAAGAACTGTTTCCAGGCAATGGGGCTGAAGATGTTCATGGGGGGCCTCTGGCCGATGTAGTAGGTCTGCCGGGCCTGCTGGCGCAGGTAGTAACTGCTGTTCTCGGCACCGGAGCGCGGCACGCTTTCCTGCAGGCGCTCGAGCTTGTCGGCCGAGAGGTTCTCCGAGGCGCGGCTTTGCAGTTCGGGGGTGACGTCCATGGCCAGGAACTCCAGCTTAAAGTGCTCGCGGCTGGGCCAGGGAAAGACCACCGCCTCGGGCAAGTCGATGGCGTTGTAGGTCATGAGTTGCACCAGGCTGTACTTGTCGTCTTCCAGGGCGGGGTCGATGACGAACTCCACGTCGTCGTAGCCCAGAGCGCTGAAGAGGATCGTATCACCCTTGTGGGCCACGATGCTGAAGAAGCCTTCCAGGTTGGCGTAGGTACCGCGGCCGTCGTTCTTGATCAGTACGGTAGCGTAGGGCACGGGCTGCAGCTGGCTGTTGGTCCCGTCCAGGACCATACCGGAAAATTGTACCAGGGGTTCCCCGTTCTGGTCGACAAGCTGGGCGTGGGCCACGGAAGTGAAGCCGAAACAGAGCAGGAGGAAAAGCAGGTACTTCATAAGCGGGGAGAACGTAACTCGCGATAAGGACGCGCTCGCCGCGCCCGGGGTTGGGTGCCCCGAAGATGTTAACGATTTATTTATCGTCCGGGTTGTGGGCTTCCTGAGGGGCCAGGGCCAGGTCGAGCACTTCAAGCATGGTGTCTACGTAGCTCACTTCCAGGCCCTTGAGGTAACGGGGCTCTACCTCGCGGACGTGCCGTTCGTTGGACCGGCTCAGGATGACCTGCTTCATACCGGCGCGGCGGGCGGCCAACAGTTTCTCCTTAATACCCCCCACGGGCAGCACGCGGCCGCGCAGGGTGATTTCGCCCGACATGGCCAGATAGGGCCGAATGGGGCGGTTGGTAAAGGCGCTGGCCATGGCCGTCAGCATGGTAATGCCCGCGCTGGGCCCGTCCTTGGGCGTGGCGCCCTCGGGTACGTGCAGGTGCAGGTCCTGCGACTTCAGGGCCTCTTGCTCAATGCCGATCCGGGCCGCGTTGGCGCGCAGGTAAGAGCGGGCCGTGGTGGCGCTTTCCTTCATCACGGTACCCAGATTACCGGTTTGCTGCAGGCTCCCCTTGCCGGGGCTCAGGCTGGCCTCCACGAAGAGGATCTCACCCCCCACCTGCGTCCAGGCCAGTCCGATGGCGATGCCCGGCTGGTTGCCGACGCGGTACGGTTCGCGCTCGAAGATGCGGGGGCCCAGCACCTCTTCCAGCGCTTCCTTTTCGATCTTGACCGTTTCCTCGCCTTCCATAGCAATGCCCTTGGCTGCGTGGCGCATGAGGCCCGCGATCTGTCGGTCCAGGGAGCGTACCCCGCTTTCCCGGGTGTAGCCGTCGATGACTTCGCGAAGGGTGGCCACCGGTATTTTCACTTGCCGCGACTTGAGGCCGTGGGCTTCGCGCTGCTTAGGCACCAGGTGGCGCTTGGCGATTTCCAGTTTTTCCTCGGTCGAGTAGCCGCTCAGGCGGATGATCTCCATACGGTCGCGCAGCGCGGGCTGGATGGACTGCAGGCTGTTGGCGGTGGCGATGAAGAGCACCTTGCTCAGGTCGACGTCCAGGTCGAGGTAGTTGTCGTGGAAAGTGGAATTCTGCTCGGGGTCGAGCACCTCCAGCAGGGCCGAGGAGGGATCGCCGCGGTGGCTCTGCCCGATCTTGTCGATTTCGTCGAGGATGAACACCGGATTGGCGCTGCCGACCTTGCGCAACGACTGTACGATGCGGCCGGGCATGGCGCCGATGTAGGTCTTGCGGTGGCCCCGGATCTCGCTCTCATCGTGGAGGCCGCCGAGGCTGATGCGGACGAACTTGCGGCCCAGGGCGTGGGCGATGCTCTTGCCCAGACTGGTCTTACCCACGCCGGGAGGGCCGAGCAGCATCAGGATGGGGGCGGTCATGTCGCCCTTCAGTTTTAGTACGGCGAGGTGTCCCAGGATGCGGTCCTTGATCTTTTCCAGGCCGTAGTGGTCGTTATCCAGTACGCGGGCTACCGATTTGAGGTCGAAGTTGTCCTCCGTGTATTCCTGCCACGGCAGGTCGAGCAGCATTTCCAGGTAGGAGAGTTGGACGCTGAATTCCGCCACCTGGGGATTCATGCGCTTGAGGCGGACGAGCTCCCGGTCGAAGGTCTGGGCGACCTCCCGCGGCCATTTTTTCTCTTCGGCGCGGGCCTCGAGCTCGCTGATTTGCTGGTCGTTGGGATTTTCGCCGAGCTCGTCCTGGATAGCCTTGATCTGCTGGTTCAGGAAGTACTGCCGCTGCTGCTGTTCGATGTCGCCGCGGGTCTTGTTCTCGATCTGGTCGCGGAGTTCCAGGATATGGAGTTCACGGCGCAATTCGTTGAGCACGCCCTCGGCCTTTTCGGCCAGGCCGTTGGTTTCCAGCAGCTGTTGCTTGGCCTTCATCTCGGCGTTGAGGTTGCTGGCGATGAAGTTCAGCAACTGGCTGGGCCGGTTGATGTTGTCGAGCATCACGCGCGCTTCGGTCGGGATATTCGGACTCAGTTCCACGGCCCGCACGGCCATGTCGCGGATGCTGTCGACCGTAGCCTGAAAGGTCATTTCCTCGCTCGGCTCCTCGTATTCCAGGGGTTCGATGGTTCCGGCCATGAAGGGGGCCTCCTGGGTCACGGAGGTCCGGCGTACGCGTTGCCCGCCCCGCAACACGGCGGTGAGGCTGCCGTCGGGCATCCGCAGCATTTTCAGGATGCGGGCCAGGGTGCCTACCTCGTAGAGGTCCTTGACCTCGGGTTCTTCCACGTTCAGGTCGCGCTGGGCGAAGACGGCCACCAGGCGGTTTCCTTCGGCGGCTTTGTTGACGGCATTGATGGAGCGGTCGCGGCCGATGTTGATCGGGGTGACGATGGTCGGGAAGAGTACGGCGTTCTTCAACGCCAGGATGGGTATGGGGCTGGGTGTATCGCTGTCCACGAGCTCCTCATCCCCGTCCTCGAGGCCCAGGAAGGGCAGCATGTCCGGGTCGTCGTCAATTCCTCGTTTGTCCATCTGTATCGTAATCTTTGGTCGGCCCACGGTATATCCTTTGCGGTCAGTTGCAAGGGGCAAAGGTAAGGAAGGATACGGCGATGGTTAGGGCTTTGGGGCGAGGAGTTCCGCGGCCGCATCCCGCAGGCTCCTACCGGCGAATAGACTATCCCACTCCCCCACGGGCTGCTGGCGGGCGCGCTCCAGTGCCTCGCGCCATTGCGTGGGCGAAAGCTTAGGGTCGACGATGCGGGTCAGCCCCAGCCTCTCCAGGGCGCGCATCTTGCACGCCTGCTCGTCGAAGGGCCGGGGTTCGGGCAGGCTCAGATAGGGTGTCCGGGCGGCGCCGATCTCGAACATGGTATTGGTCCCGCCGCTGCCCACCACCACGTCGGCGGCCCGCAGGTAGGGAAAGGTGTCATCTTGGCGGCCGACGGCGCGCAGGTTGCCGGGCTCACTTCCGGAGGCCATAACCTGCCCCACCAGCAAGAAGGTCCACTCCGGAACGGCCTCGGCTATCCGGGCCCACTGGCCTTGCTCCCGCGCTCCGCCGCCCTCTCCGTTGATTACGGTGACGACCCGTTCGTCCACTGACAGGCCCAACTTCATGCGACATTCCACGCGGCCCTCCGTACGGTCGTCGTAGCGGCTGAAGGCACCCAGGTAGAGGGTCTTTTCCCTTATCCACTGCGGCGTATGCGCATCTTCAAGCGCGGCAGGAAAGGGGGCAATGAGGCGTTCGGCCAATCCGAAAGCGGCCAAATGGGCGGGATCGTCGCGCCGTCCGTGCAACCGAACCAGCGTCGTTCGGACGCCGCAAAGCCGCACGAACAGCGCCACTTCCACCGACAGGTCGACTACGAAGAGGGAGGGGCGGTGGCGGGCGATCCAGTCGGCGAGCAGAGCCATGCGCTGTTGCACCCCGGGCTGATCGACCGGAGCGTAGTGCAGCACCTGTCCCTGCAGCAGGTCCAGCGCGGGGTCACGGCCCCTCGTTACGTCGGGTGGCAAGGCGTGTACCTGACCCCGCTCCCACCCCGCAAAGCGCTCGGTGGCGGAGGTGAATACGTGGACGGGTACATTTCGGGGCAGGGCATTGGCCAAGAGGCGGGTGCGGGTAGCGTGGCCGGCTCCGTGGTGGTGTGCGTAAAAACCTACGGGGCTAGGCAACACTGCTTGCGGCGGTTGGCAGGGACGGTACCGACCACGCCGCGGCCCGGGGGGCGGAGGCCGGGGCGAGTCGGCGGTAAATGGTTTCGTAGCCGTCGATCATGCGGCTGACGGAGAAGTCGCGCTCCGCCCGGCGGCGACAGTCCTTACGATCCAGGCGGGCGGCTGTGGGCAGGGCGGCGGCCAGGGCTTCCACGTCGTATTTGGGTACGATTACGCCGCAGCTGTTGTCCAGGATCTCACGGGTGGCACCACTGTCGAAGGCCACTACCGGCGTGCCGCAGGCCAACAGTTCCGGGAGCACCAGACCGAATGGCTCCTCCCAGGTGGAGGTGAACATTCCTACCGCCGCCCGTCCGGCCTCGCGGCAGATGCCGGCGTGGTCGAGGTGGCCGATGTACTCCACCGTATCGTCGAGTTCCGGTGCCACCGCGCGATCGAAGTACTCCTGATCATAGATCGAGCCAGCTAGCCGCAGCCGGAAACCGGCCCGACGGGCGGCCTTGATGGCGTACTCGGGTCCCTTTTCCGGACAGATACGCCCGAACCAGAAAGCGGTACGGGGCTTTCCCTCGGGTGAGAAGTCCCAGCGATCGACGGCAATACCATTGAGCACCACCGAGCAGTGTGTAATGTCTGACGCCCACTGCCGGGCCGTGCTTTGGCTGACGGCCACGAAATGATTGCCGAGGTAGGGGCGGGCCAGGATCACGCCGCTGCGCAGCGAGGCAAAAGGCGGACAGTGCAGGCTGGTGACCATCGGACAATCGAGCGTATGCGCCAGCGCCAAGGGCAAAAAGTGCAGGCTGTTGTTGTGTACGAGGTCGAAGGGCCCTTCCTGAATGGCATTCATTACCGAGGCGTAGGCGTGGAACTTGTTGACGAAATCCATGCCAAATCCCGGTTCCTCCGCAAACAAGTCGATGCCCTCCGCCGCCTCAACGGCATCGAGCGGCGGCGCGACGACCCGGAACCTCGGGTCGGAGTCGGGCAGGGCGAAAAGCGTGACGTCGTGGCCACGGCGGGATAGGTGCTCCACCAGCGCGTGGGTGTGCATTTCGAGTCCACCGTGGAAGGGTTCCCTTATCGGGAACTTCAGGTGGGCAATTACGGCAATCTTCATTGGTCAGGGGTAAAAAATGGGTGGTTGGGCGGGGACGGGGGAAGCGGTCGGCGGCTAGAAAGCGGCAGGCATATCGGAAATCCCTCAGGGTCAATTTTGTAACTGGGATTTTTTGGGGAAGGTTTGGGATTTGGGGAAATCGTTTTCCACATCGACCGGAACCGACGGCTCGTCGATTAATCAGCCACAGGTCTAATCCTTCGCCGCCTTACCGTAGTTTACCCAGAAAATAACGCTATGGTCACCATCTTCCCCCTCTCCCAGGATAACATGCTCGGTTTTACGCTCGACGGCGAGGTCGACGACGAAGGCATGCGAAAGTTGTTGATGGCGGTAGAGGCGAAGGTCATCACCCATGGAAAGCTGCGCCTGCTCGGCAACATCAAGAACGTGAGCGGCTTCGCCAGCTACCAGTCCTTCTGGAACACCATCAAAACCAAGAAGGAACTGCTCGACAAGGTGGAGAAGTACGCCATCCTGACCGACCACGGCTGGCTGTCCACCCTCAGTGAGGGTATCGACTGGCTGGCGCCGCACATGGAGGTAAAGACCTTCCGCCTCAACGAGGGAGAGGTGGCCCACCAGTGGCTGCGCCTGGATCGTGAGGAGCCCTCCAAGGTCGAGGCCGTCAAGGAAATCGATCTCGGCGACCCCCGGCTGCTAGGGCTGGCCATCGTCGGCAAACTCACTACGGCCGACTACGACCGCATCAATCTGCTGGTCGAGGAAAAGGTCAAACACTACGGCAAGGCCCGGATCCTGCTCGAAGTGATCAGCACCGACGGCATCAACGCCCGTACCCTCTGGGAAGACCTGAAAACGAGCCTGCGGCTGTACAAGGACCTGGAGCGCGTGGCCATCATCGGCGATCAGACGTGGCTCAAGACCAGCGTCAAACTAAGCGACCTGTTGACGCCCGGACTGGACCTCGCCGCCTTTTCCACCGTGGAGCGCAAGCGGGCTATCGCCTGGTTGGACTGAGCCCGTTAACCGCTAACGGTTTGGTGTGGGGCTGTCCGCCGGCACCTTACGCGGTCGGATGATCAGGCGCAGACTCTGGTTGTAGTTGATGTAGTTGTAGACCCAGTTCAGGAAGACGAAGACCTTGTTGCGCGATCCGAGGATGGCGAAGAGGTGCACCACCAGCCACACCAGCCAGGCCATGACGCCCGCGAAATGGTACTCCGGCTTCGGGATGTCGACCACCGCCCGGCCCCGCCCGATAGTGGCCATGCTGCCCTTGTCGTTGTAGTGAAAGGGTTCCCAATCCTCCCCACGCAGGTGGCGGTAGCGGAAGTTCCTGGCGAGGTGCTCGCCCATCTGAATGGCCACCTGGGCCACCTGCGGGTGCCCCTGGGGGAAGTCCGGCTCCTCCATATAGGCCACGTCGCCGATGGCGTAGACGTTCTCAGTGCCCTGCACGCGGTTGAAGCGGTCGACGGCCAGCCTGTTGCCGTAGGTGATGCTCTCCGCCGGTAGGCCCGGAATCGGCTCGCCCCGGATACCGGCCGCCCAGATGACCTTTTGGCTCACGATCGTGCGCCCGTCTGACAGGATCACCTGCTTGCCGTCGAAGGATTCCACCCGGCTGTTGAGCAACACCTTTACGCCAAGGTCCTCGAGGTATTCCAGTGCCCTGGCGCTGCTGTTGGCGCTCATGCCTTTCAGGATCACGTCGCCCGACTGCACGAGGTAGATATCGAACTCGCCGGCTACGTCCAGTTCGGGATAGTCCTTGGGCAGCACGTGCCGCTTCATCTCCGCCAGCGATCCGGCCAGTTCCACCCCGGTAGCGCCCCCGCCCACGATGACGATATCGACCAGCTCCTGCCGGTCGTCGTAGGAAGGCGTAGTGAGGGCATCCTCATAGTCGTCGAGGATCGAGTTGCGTAGGTAGAGGGCCTCCGACACCGACTTCATGGGCAGGGTACGCCGGGCCAGTTCCTCGTTCCCGTAGAAGTTGGTGTCGGCTCCCGTAGCGACGATCAGGTGATCGTAGTTGCAGTGCCCGAGGGGCGTCTGCAGCTGCTTCGCGACCGGATCGACGTGCGTTACCTCCGTCATACGGATCAAGATGTTCTCCTTGCCCTGAAAGAGCTTGCGGAAGGGAAATACGATGCTGCTGGGCTCCAATCCCGCCATGGCCACCTGGTAGAACAGCGGCTGAAACTGGTGGTAGTTGTTGCGGTCGATCAGCACGACCTGGTAGTCCGCCTTGACGAGCTTGCGGGCCAGTTGCAGACCGCCGAAGCCGCCACCTACGATGACGATGCGTTCCAGCTCACTCTCCGGAATGTTGATTTTGGTAGTCGGATCCATACGTTCGGTGTAAGCTCATACCGGGGGTTTAGGTTCGCGGCGGAGCGCGGGTGCCCAGGCCGGCTCCCGGCGGGGCCGCCGTAACTGTCGGTTGCAATCGGTGACAAATGACAAACAAGTTCACAATCGCGTGAAAGCGGAACGATTCCCAATATGTATATTGCCCGCTATTAACCTCTCGATCATGCCCAAAAAGACAATCCCGACCAACCGTCGGCAATTTCTGCGCACGGCCGCTACCGCGGCGGCTGCCTTCACCATCGTTCCCCGCCACGTGCTCGGAGGCAAAGGCTTCAAAGCCCCTTCCGACACCGTCAACATCGGCGCCATCGGTGCCGGCGGTAAGGCTACCAGCACCCTCAAGGCGCTGGAGAGCCAGAACATTGTCGCCCTCTGCGACGTCGACGACTCCCGCGCCGCCGAAATGCGGACCCGCTTCCCGAAGGCTTCCTACACCAAAGACTTCCGCGTGATGCTGGACAAGTACGGCAAGGACCTTGACGCGGTGGTGGTCACTACCCCCGACCATACGCACGCCATTGCCGGATTGGCCGCAATGAATCTCGACAAGCACCTCTACATCGAGAAGCCCCTCGCGCGTACCATCGCCGAGGTACGCATGCTTACCGAAATGGCCAAGAGCAAGCCGCAACTCGTTACCCAGATGGGCAACCAGGGTGCCAGCGGCGAAGGCATCCGTCGCACCCAGGAACTTTACGAGGCCGGCCTGATCGGCGACGTGCATACGGTATACGCCTGGACCAACCGTCCCATCTGGCCCCAGGGCGGCAAGGTACCCCAGGGTACCGACCCCATCCCCGCCGATTTCGACTGGAACCTCTGGCTCGGCCCGGCGGCCATGCGCCCGCACAACAATGCCTACCACCCCTTCGCCTGGCGCGGTTACTGGGACTTCGGCACCGGAGCCCTCGGCGATATGGGCTGCCACATCGTGGATACGCCCTTCTACATCCTGAACCTGGGCTACCCCGACAGTGCCGAGGCCAGCGTGGTGCAGGTATTCAGCCAGAACTGGAACCCCGACTACACCCCTGAGACCTGCCCGCCGGCCGCGAAGATCCACGTCAAGTTCCCCGCCCGCGGAGAAAAGCCACCGGTCGAACTCATCTGGACCGACGGTGGCATCTTGCCCGGCCGGCCCGACGAACTCGGCGTCGACGAGCAAATGGGCGACGGCGGCAGCGGCATCATCATGGTGGGCGACAAGGGCAAACTGATGGCCGACACCTACGGTCAGAACCCGCGCCTGCTGCCTACCAGCCGCATGGAAGAAATCAACGTACCGGAAACCCTCCCCCGCGTGGAAACCTCCCACGAGATGGACTGGATCAACGGCATCAAGGAAGGGTACCAGCCCAGCAGCCACCTCGGCAAGGCCGGCCCCCTCACGGAAACCATCCTCATGGGCAACCTGGCCGTTCGCGGCTATGAGTACCGGTTCCCGAAAACGGGCGGAACCCCCGACGAGTACGAGATCCGCGGCCGCACCCGCCTGCTCTGGGACGGCGAGGAAATGCGCGTGACCAACGTTGATGAAATGAACCAGTTCGTAGGCCCGGGCGAGATGCGTAAATTCTGATGCACCGCCCACGCGTGCGTTAGCCCCACTTCCCCCGCTCCGTTTCTTCGGCGTCGATCTCCGCGAGATGGTCAACGAATTCGGCGCGGGGGATGGGCCGCCCGCCCAGGCTCCGCAGGTGGTCAGTCTCCTGCTGGCAATCGATGAGCCGATAGCCCCGTTCGTGCAGCCGGCGTACCAGACTGATGAAGCCGAATTTGCTGGCGTTGGGGCGCTTGAAGTACATGCTTTCCCCGAAAAAGATCTTGCCGAGGGCGAGTCCGTAGAGGCCCCCAATCAGCTCGTCGCCTTCGTAGACTTCCACGCTGTGGGCGATGCCCATTTCGTGCAGGCTCACGTAGCCGGCGATCAGGTCGTCCGTGATCCAGCTGCCGCGCTGTAGCGGCCGGTAGACCCTGCGGCATTCCTCCATCACCTCCCGGAAACGCTCATCATAAGTTACGCGGTACTTCTGCTGGTTGAAGTACGGGCGCATGCTCTTGCTCACCTTGAGCTCATCGGGAAAAAGTACGAAGCGGGGATCGGGGTGCCACCAAAGGATGGGCTCTCCTTCGGCGAACCAGGGGAAGAAACCGAGGCGGTAGGCATTGAACAGTCTTTCGGGGCTCAGGTCGCCCCCGAAGCAGGCCGGGCCATCACCATTCGACCGTAGTGGGTCGGGAAAAAGTTCTGGAAAACGGGGGTCAAGACGGTAAAAGGGCATTAACTATCCTTTACCCTCGATCACGGCGCTCAGGCCGCGATCACAGAGTGCATCCTTCTTGGGTCGCAATTCATTGAAGGCGGCGGACTTCACGGTAGCCTTTCCCTTAAGGTGGATCATCAGGGCGAGTTGCTCGGATTGCTCCGAAGAATGCCCCAGAATTTCCACGAAACTCTGCATCACCCAATCAAAGGTGTTGTGATCGTCGTTGAACACGATAAGGTCGGCCGGTTCACCGGTACCGATGTCGATGTCTTCTTCTAACAGGACGTCTTCCTGGCCGGATGCATATATACTCATAAGTTCAGGCGCTAATTCTCGAAAAAACTCTTACAGGGCCGCCAAAGTTGCCCGGACGGCCGAATAATCGGGTTGATTGCCCGCCGACTCCAGCACTTCGGCATACCGGATGACGCCTTCCCCGTCGATAACGAAGGCCGCACGCTTGCTTACGCCGTGCATGTCCATCGTGAAGGTATCGTACAGACAACCGTATTGCCGGCTTACCTCCTTATTGAAGTCGCTCAGCAGCGGGAAGTTCAGCCTCTCACTCGCTTTGAAATGGGCCAGGGTGTACACGCTGTCGACGCTCACGGCCACCACCGCCGCGTCGAGCCGGTCGTATTCCCCGAGGCTGTCGCGCATGGTGCAAAGCTCCTTCGTGCAGACGCTGCTGAAGGCCAGGGGAAAAAACAGGAGGACCAGCGGCTGGCCGGAAAAGTCTTCCAACCGGAGCGGTTTGCGGCTGTCGGAATACAACTGGAATGCGGGGGCTTTGTCGCCAACTTTGAGGGGCATAGGGCAAATTTATGTGCGGTGGTGAAGACAATCCGCTTGCGGGATTGTTTATTGTGGGCACTGTCGGGTTGAACCGCTTCCGCCAACGATCAGGCCGGTAATCCGACCTTGCCCTTACGTACACCAACCTTGTGTTATGTCCTCCGTAGTTACCGACCACAACGTTACCGAGCATGGCGTGCCCGATGGCCAACCCCTGATCTTTGCCCACGGCTTCGGCTGCGATCAACAGATGTGGCGCCACGTGGCGCCCCTCTTCACCGACCGGTACCGCGTCATCCTGTTCGACTACGTGGGTGCCGGCAAAGCGCAGAGGGAGTTCGATCCGGAACGGTACAGCACGCTTGACGGATACGCCGCCGACCTGGCCCGCATCTGCCGGGAGTTGGAACTCGACAACATCGCGCTCGTAAGCCATTCGGTGAGTTGCATGATCGGCGTGCTGGCGGCCAAGCGGCTTCCGGGTCGTTTCAGCAAGCACGTGATGATCGGACCCTCCCCCCATTACCTCAACGACGGCGACTACCGAGGCGGATTCGACCGGGAAGACATCGACGAGTTGCTGGAAAGCCTCGACAGCAATTACCGCGGCTGGTCGCGCGCTATGGCCCCGGTGATCGTCGGCCCCGAAAACGGTCCGGAACTGGCCCAGGAACTCGAGGAATCCTTCTGCCGGTTGAACCCCGACGTGGCCAGTGTATTCGCCAAGGCTACCTTTCTCGGCGACAACCGGGAAGACCTGGCCGATTACCGGGTTCCGACGTTGATTCTGCAGGCCAACAACGACCGTATCGCAGGCCCCGCTGTCGGACAGTATACCGCCGAACAAATAGAGGGCAGCCAACTTATCTACCTTGAAGCGGACGGCCACTGCCCGCACCTCAGTGCTCCCGACGAAATCATCGATTCGATCGAATCGTTTCTATAATCAACTGCAGTTATGCATTTCCTCAAATCTTCGCTCAGCGCGGCTACATCGCGGACGATTGAGGAACACGCCCGCCAGTTCGTCGATAACGCCCCCTGCGGCTACCTGATCACCGATCCTAACGGACAACTCCTGGGCATCAACGATACCTTGCTGGACTGGCTGGGTTACCAAAAGGAAGACCTGGCGGGCCAGCGCACCATGCAGGACATCCTGAACCGGGGCGGAAGTATTTACTTCGACACCCACCTGGCCCCCCTGCTCGGCATCCAGGGCGAGGTGCGGGAGATCAACCTGACGCTGGTGCGGCAGGACGGCAGCAAGCTTCCGGTTCTCATCTCCGCCACCCACCACGTCGTCGGCGACGGCCCCACCCGCTTCAACAGCTTCGTGGTGACCAACTTCACCGATCGGAAGAAATACGAACGGGAGCTGCTCGAGGCCCGCAAGCGGGCCGAATCTTCCGACCGCGCCAAGACTTCCTTTCTGTCCACCATCAGCCATGAGGTGCTCACGCCCCTCAACGCCATCATCGGTACGGCTGACTTGCTCGGCGTCAGCGAACTGGACCCCAACCAGCGGCGCCTGCAGTCCATCCTGATACAGTCGGGCAACCACCTGCTTTCCCTGTTCAAGAACATCCTGATCGTAGCCAAGTCGGGCCTCGGCGAACTTAAGGTTTCCCACCAGCCGTTTTCGGTTCGCAGGCTTGTACAATCCATCGTTGACAGCTTTCGCTACGGCAGTGCCGACGAGACCACCTCCTATACCATCAAGATCGACGACCGGGTGCCGGCGGGCGTGGTGGGCGACCCTACCCTCTTCAACCAGGTCCTGACCAATCTGATCGGCAACGCCGCGAAATTTGCCCGGGGCGGGAAGGTGTGTATCGCCGTGGAGTGGCTCGACCAATCGGAGCTCGGTCACCACCTTCGTTTCTCGGTGACCGACGACGGCATAGGTATTCATCCCGAGCACCTGGACAAGTTGTTTCAACCCTTCAGTCAGGCCACCCAGCACATTCATCAGAAGTACGGCGGTTCCGGACTGGGCCTGTCCATCTGCCAGCGCATCCTCGATTACTTTGACAGCACCGTACAGGTGGAGAGCACCCTGGGGCAAGGATCCCGCTTCTGGTTCGAGGTAGTGCTGCCCGAAGGTGACATCCCACCGCAGAGCACCCTGAGCATTGGCGACCTCCCGGTGATCGGGGCCGGGCGCGTCCTGATCGTGGAGGATAATCGCACCAACTCTTTTCTCGTCGCGCGCTATTTCCGCAGGTGGAAAGTGGATTTTGATCTGGCAGCCAACGGAAAGGAGGCCCTGGAATGTGTTGAGGCCAACGACTACGATCTCGTACTGATGGACCTGAAAATGCCGGTAATGGACGGCTATACCGCCTCGAAAAGGATCCGCTCCATGCCCCCGCCCAAAAATCAGGTGCCCATCATCGCCTTCTCCGCCAGCGCCCGCATGGCCATGACGGAAAAAATGCACGACGCGCACATCGACGATTTTGCCCTCAAACCTTTTGACCCCCGCCAACTACACGCTTTCGTACGGCGCTACCTCAGCCCTCCCGCCATGAATTTTCCCGAACTACGCAGCACCCTCGACCACGACCCCGCCGAGCTTGAGGCCTTCTCCATCATCCTGCAGCAGGAACTCAACCAGGCATCCGATGCCCTCACCAAGGCGTTCGCCGACGACGACGTACACGAGATCGGCGACCTGAAGCACAAGCTCAAAACCACGCTCCAGATCCTCGAAGCCGAAACGGTTAAACAGAACCTGCAGGAGATCGTCGACGACCTCCGCGCCGGCCGTTCACCGGACAAAAAAACCAAAGCCACCGTCCGCCAGGAACTCGACAAACTATCCCGCCGCCTCGCCCGGCAACGGTGGTAGGGCGACGTAGCGCTTAGAGGTACGCGTAGAGATATCTGCCGCCAGTTGGCAGCGGTGCGCTCACGCGGTACCTGGAGGTGCGGGACCGTTCGTGCGCCACCTGGAGGTGACCAACCGCCCACGCGTCACCTGGAGGTGACGAACCGTCATGCGGTGCCTGGAGGTGACGAACCGTCATGCGGTGCCTGGAGGTGACGAACCGTCATGCGGTGCCTGGAGGTGACGAACAGCCCACTCGCCACCTGGAGGTGACGAACCGTTCATGCGGCGCCTGGAGGTAAAGGACAGCCCATGCGCCACCTGGAGGTGACGAACCGTCATGCGGCACCTGGAGGTGACGAACCGTCATGCGGCACCTGGGGGTGACGAACAGCCCACTCGCCGCGTGGGAAATATTCCTCTCTACCAATTGCTTTATTAACCCTGCACTCGGTAACTGGAGGTGCTGAATCGTGCCTGCGCCACCTGGAGGTGACGAACCGTCATGCGGTGCCTGGAGGTGACGAACAGCCTATGCGCCACCTGGAGGTGACGAACCGTCATGCGGTGCCTGGAGGTGACGAACAGCCCACTCGCCACCTGGAGGTGACGAACCGTTCATGCGGTACCTGGAGGTAAAGGACAGCCCATGCGCCACCTAGAGCTGACGAACCGATTATGCGGCACCTGGAGGTGACGAACCTTTCACGCGACACCGGGAGGCGACGGACCGCCCACGCGCCGCGTGGGCAAAATCTCTTTTATCCGAGCTTAATACTACGCCAGGTCCTGCCCCTTCATCGCGGCGGCCACGTTACGGTCCAGCGCCTCATGCGCCAGGGGGGTCGTGAAGGTGTTGAGTTCCTCCAGCCGCCGGTTGATCTCGTCCTTGTCCGAACCCTGTACGCTTTCGGCCAGGGCGTCGGCGTAACGGTTGATTTCCGCCACCTGGTTGGGGGTGAGCCAGCTTTCGTTCTGCCGGATGAATTTGCGGGCGCTCAACAAGACATTGTTGGCCTCCGTGCGCGCTTCGGCCAGGGCCCGCGCCGCCATATCGGCTTCGGCGTTCTGCAGACTGTCCATCAGCATCAGGGCCATTTCCTCCTCGCTGATGCCGTACTGGGATTTGATCGTAACGCTCTGTTCGGTGCCGCTCCGGTGTTCGGTGGCCTTCACCCGCAGGATGCCGTCGGCGTCAAGGTAGAAATGGATCTCGATCTGGGGGATACCGGCCGGCATGGGCGGAATATTCTCCAGGATAAATTCACCCAGCTTGCGGTTATCGGCCACCATGTCGCGCTCACCCTGGTAGACAGCGACTTTCAGCTTCACCTGTCCGTCGACACTCGTGGTGTATTTCCGCCCCACCTTGGTGGGCACCTTGGAGTTGCGGGGAATGATGGGGTCCATGAGCCCGCCCACCGTTTCAATTCCGAGGCTTAGGGGGGTAATGTCCAGCAGCAGCACGTCCTTTTGGTTGCCGGCCAGCACGTCGGCCTGGATGGCGGCACCGAGGGCCACTACCTGATCGGGGTCTAGGCTGTCGTTAACCTCCCGCCCGAAGAATTCACTCACCGATCGCTTCACCAGGGGTACACGGGTACTCCCCCCCACCATGATGACGTGGTCGATATCTTCCTTCTGCAGTCCGGCATCTTTCAGGGCGCGGTCGCAGGAGCCGAGCGTACGCTCCACGAGCGGGGCGAGTCGGTTCTCCAGTTCAGTGCGCGTCAGGTGCAGGGAAATACCGTTGAAGTCGGCCGTGAATTCCGTTTCGGAGGAAAGCGCCTTCTTCGCCCGTTCGGCCAGCAGTCGGATCGTGCCGCGCGATTCGGGGCTGTCGAGCTGCAGCGAATGGTTCTCCCGCCAGTAATCCACGATGGCCTGGTCAAAATCATCGCCGCCAAGGAAGGTATCGCCGTTGGTACTCAGCACCTCGAAGATTCCCTGCTCGATCCGCAACAGCGAGACGTCAAAGGTGCCCCCACCCAGGTCGTAAACGGCAATGGTGCGCCCCTCATCCTCGTCGGTAAGACCGATACCGTACGCCAGACTGCTGGCCGTAGGTTCGTTCACGATGCGCAGCACGTCCAGGCCGGCCAGCCGGCCGGCGTCGCGGGTAGCTTGCCGCTGGGCGTCGTTGAAATAGGCCGGCACGGTGATCACCGCCCGGCTGACGGTGGTACCCAGCTCCGCTTCGATGCGGGCCTTGAGCGTCTTGAGGATCTCGGCCGACAGTTCAATGGGACTATAGTAGCGATCCCGGCCATCGGCGGTCTGTACCGCGATCTTCACCAGGCGGTCCTCGTCTTCGTCGATGATGCGGTAGCCGAAGCGGTCCTTCACTTCCGACAGGTCGCCGTAGCTTTTTCCGAGCAGCCGCTTCACGGAGTAAATGGTGCGTTCGGGGTCGGTTTCCAGGTGGGATTTCGCCGCCTCACCGACTACCGTCGTGCCGTCCGCACGAAAGTGCACGACGCTCGGTACGAGTACGCTCTTGCCATCGGGGCCCGCAACGGCCACGGCGTGGCCGTCCTTGACGTGGGCCACCAAACTATTGGTTGTGCCCAGATCGATGCCGACGATCGTTTCTCCTACGGAGGTAACCGCTTCGTCTTCCTTTACTTTACCTGCCTGCAGGTCGATGCTATACTTTGCCATAGTGGGTATACGCGCAGGGGCGGGGGGTGGTTGGCGGAAATTCAATCCGCCTGATCCACCGCAAACCCGTCCCCGGCAAAAACTGCCCCGCATACCGGCCGCGGCCTGCGAACAATAATCGTGCCCGCCCGATTGATGGAGCATAACCGCAGGCGAGCCGATCGACCTTCCTGTGTATATTGCCACAAAACCCACGCTATGCTAGTAAGTATCAATCCCGACAACCCGCAGCCCCGCCTCATCAAGCAAATGGTTGACATCCTCGAAGCGGGCGGCGTGATCATCTATCCTACCGACACCGTATACGGCATCGGCTGCGACATCACCAACAAGAATGCCGTGGAACGCGTGGCCCAGATCCGCGGTATCGACCCCAATAAGGCCATGTTCAGCTTCATTTGCCAGGACATCAGTCAGGTCACTGAATACTCCGCCACCATCAACAATGACATCTTCCGGGTGATGAAGCACAACCTGCCCGGCCCCTTCACCTTCATCCTCAAGTCCAATAACCGCACCCCCAAGGTGCTGAAGAACCGGAAGGAAACGATCGGTGTCCGGATCATCGACAACAACATCGTGGATGCCCTGGTACGCGGACTCGGCCGCCCCATCCTCACCGCCAGTGTAAAGCACAGCGACTCGGTAAAGGAATACTACACCGACCCCCACGAGATCAACGACGCCTACGGAAAGCGCGTGGACGCCGTAATCGACGGGGGAATCGGCGGCAACGAGGCCAGTACCATCATCGACTGTACCGGGGAAGAAGCCCTGCTGCAACGCGAGGGGATCGGCGTGCTCAAGTAGATTTCATTTGGCACTTCAATCGTCAGTGGACCGGCCGCCGCCCGGCCCTACCCCGCGCGGCCCGCTGCTGCGAATCATCCTGCTCTGCCTTACCATACTGGCCGGCACCTGCGCCCGCGCCCAGAACGGAATCGTGCGCGGCAACCTCTACGATGCGGAGGACGGCGCCCCGGTACCCTTTGCTACCGTACGCCTGCAGCCCCTCGGCCGGGGCACTAACACGGACGCCGATGGCTTCTTCACATTCGGCAACCTCCCCCCCGGGGACTACCGCGTGGTGGCCACCTATGTCGGCTACGACAGTACAACCGCCCGGGTGGTCCTGGAGGTGGAAAATGAAATCGAGTACCTGCGCCTGCTGCTCCCCCCCGCCGCGGTGAACCTGTCTGCGGTGAACGTTTCGGCCCGGCGACAAAGACAGCGCGAGGACGTGGCCGTCTCCCGAGTGACCCTGCTGGCTTCCGATATCCTGGAGCTGCCGTCCATCGGCGGCACGCCCGATCTGGCGCAGTACCTGACGGTGCTGCCCGGGGTCGTCAGCAGCGGCGACCAGGGTGGGCAGCTGTACATCCGCGGGGGCAGTCCGGTGCAGAACAAGATCCTGCTGGACGGAACAACGATTTATAACCCCTTTCACAGCATCGGCCTATTCTCCGTCTTCGAAACGGAGGCGATCGGCGTGGCGGAAGTACACACCGGGGGCTTCAACGCCGAATACGGTGGCCGCACTTCCGCAATCGTCGACCTGCAGACCCGCACCGGCAACAAGCGCCGACTGGCGGGACTGGTAGCGGTAAGCCCCTTTCAGGCCAAGGCTCTGGTGGAAGGTCCCCTGCGCCCACTGGGGGAATCCGGCGGCAGTATATCCTTCCTCCTGACCGGCAAGCAGAGCCTGTTGCCGCAAACCAGTCCACGGCTGTACGAATACGCCA
This sequence comes from Neolewinella litorea, assembly GCF_004803465.1. Taxonomy (GTDB): domain Bacteria; phylum Bacteroidota; class Bacteroidia; order Chitinophagales; family Saprospiraceae; genus Neolewinella; species Neolewinella litorea. Next base: position 191,135 of record NZ_SRSF01000002.1, read on the forward strand.
CGCCGGAAGGTTTTTTCCGCACCGGCGGCGACAGCACCGCCGCGCCGCGGGGGCTTCCTTATGACTACCGTGACCTCTACGGCAAGGTGACCCTCTCCGGGGGGAACGGCTCGGCCCTGGACGTATTCGGCTTTCAGTTTACCGACGACTTCGCGATCGAGGGATTGGCCGGGCTCAATTGGTCGAACACCGGAGGCGGCGGACGATTCACGCTGGTGCCCCCGACCAGCGACGTGGTCATCGACGGGGTGTTGTCGGCTTCCTCCTACTCCGTCAACCTGCTTGAGACTGACCGTGGCCCACGCAGCAGCGGGATTGCTCAGTATACCGCGCGTCTGGACTTTACCTACTTCGGGGGGCGGGAACAGGTGGCCTACGGATTTGAATTCAACGGCATCAACACCGACTTCATCTTCCTCAACGCGAGTGGGATCACTTTCCGACAGGAGGATTTCACCTCGGAGATCAACGGCTACGCAAAGTACAAGCGCAGCCTGGGCGACCTGATCGTGGAGCCGGGCCTCAGGGTACAGTACTACGCCTCCCTGAACACCGTTTCGTTGGAACCGCGCCTGGGACTAAAGTACGCGGTGCACGAAGGGTTGCGGCTGAAGGCGGCCGGCGGCTGGTACAGCCAGAACCTGATCGCCACGCAGAACGACCTGGACATCGTCAACTTCTTCCAGGGCTTTCTGGTGGGGCCGGAGAGTCGCATAACGGAGGGCGAGAACAACTTGCAGCGGGCGATACACGGCGTTGGGGGCGTGGAATACGACGCGAGTGACCGGCTGAGCTTCAACCTGGAGGGATACTACAAGGGCTTCACCCAACTGCTGGAACTCAACCGCGGGAAGTTGTCGGCCGCCGACCCCGACTTCGTGGCCCTCTCCGGCACGGCCTACGGCGGCGACGTATCGGCGGAATACCGCTCCGGCCCCCTGCGCCTGGCGGGCAATTACGGACTGGCCTTCGTAGACCGCAACGACGGGACGGAGGTGTACCCCACCAGCTTTGACCGGCGCCACACGGTCAATCTGTACGGCAGCGTAGGGTTCGGAAGCCAGGAGCAATGGACTACCGGCTTCCGGTTCACCTTCGGTTCCGCTTTCCCCTTTACCCAAACGGTGGGCGTCATCGAGGACCCCGGGGTAGCGGATAACCCCGTACTGACGGATTTTCTGACCGGTAACGGGAACCCCCTAGTATTGCTGAGCACCGACCGCAACGGGGGGCGCCTCAGCGACCTGCACCGGCTGGATGTCAGTCTGAGTCGTGAATTTATCTTCGGATCGCACGCACGGCTGGAAATTGCGGCCAGCGTGACCAATGCCTACAACCGCGAAAACATCTTTTACGTCGATCGCCTCAGCGGTGGACGCGTAGACCAGCTTCCGGTCCTCCCCGCCCTGGCGGCAACCTTCTACTGGTAGCGGTTCATATCTCCTCCTGCTCCCAGTCCGTTTGGGCCAGATAAATCAGAATAATCCCCCCGATGACCATGAGCAGTCGTACGATGAAGGAGATGCCTACGCCGAGTTCATACAACCAGGTCAGAAAGAAAATGTCCACGCCCACGAAATTCAGCAACAGCGAGATCAATCCCAGGAAAAGAAGCAGGAAGCCGATGACGGTAAGGGTGGTGGAATGCTTGAACATGGGGGCAAGTTTCCAAGGAAACTACCCGGGGGGCGGGGGTGTTGTCGCAGCAATGGTGATATTGCCTTCTAAATTATCTCTCTTTGGCTAACGTCAAGCTTATCGAATGTCCGCGCGACGCCATGCAGGGTCGGCACGAATTTATCCCCACCGAGGTCAAGACCGCCTATCTGCAGGGCCTGCTCGCCTGTGGTTTTGACACCCTCGACTTCGGAAGTTTCGTCTCCCCTAAGGCCATCCCGCAGATGCGCGACACCGCCGCGGTGGTGGCCGGACTGGACCTTAGCCAGACCAGGACCAAACTGCTGGCCATCGTAGCCAACCGCCGCGGTGCCGAGGCCGCCCTTACCCATCCGGAGATCGACTACCTGGGCTACCCCTTCAGCGTAAGCGAGACCTTCCAGCTGCGCAACACGAACGCCAGTCTAGCCGACAGCCTCGAGCGCGTCAAGCAGATCCAGGAGCTCACCGTCGCCGCCGGACGGCAGATGGTGGTGTACCTCAGTATGGGCTTCGGCAATCCCTACGGCGATCCCTGGAACGCCGAGGTCGTAGAGCAATGGCTGGAGCGACTGGCGGCCCTGGACATCACGATATTTCAACTTTCCGATACCATCGGCGTGAGTTCGCCGGCGAGCATCAGCTACCTGTTTGCCAACCTCATCCCCCGCTACCCGGAGCTCGAGATCGGTGCGCACCTGCACACCACCCCGGATACCTGGCGGGAAAAGGTGGTGGCCGCGGAGGAGGCTGGCTGCCGCCGCTTCGACGGAGCCATCCGCGGTTTTGGCGGCTGCCCGATGGCCCGCGACGAGCTTACCGGCAATATGCCCACGGAGCACCTCGTTGATTACTTTGGAAGCCAGGCTACGGGGGTGGATCCCGACCGCTTTGCGGCGTCGCTGGGCGCGTCGCTGGAGGTCTTCCGCTAGGCTTATTGAGGAAGCTGTACCTTTATACTGCACCGCCCCGCCTTTCGTTTTATATTCGGAACTAATCCCCCATGCGTCTACTCCTTCCCGGTTTACTGGTCTTCTGCTGTTCGCTCCTGCTGGCCCAGGAGGGCTATACCCGGCTTAATGGACAACTGTACCCCTACACCCTCGACGATTGCGGCGACACCATCATCATCGCTCAGTTGAATGATATTTCCGTCAGCTCACCGGAGTTCTTTGCCTCCGACGAGGAGTACAAACTCTACCGCCGGTACCGGATCTACGCCCAGCGCGCCTACCCCTACGCCGTGGATGCCATCCGCATCTTCCGGGAAACGGAGTACATGACGCAGAACATGAGCAAGCGCGATCGCCGGCGCTACATCAAACGCCTGCAAGACGAGTTGGAGGAGAAATTCGAGGAACCGCTCAAGAAGATGTCCAAAACCCAGGGTAAAGTGCTCATCGCCATGATCGAAAGGGAAACCGAAGAGCCCATTTACGATCTCATCAAGGAACTGCGTGGAGGCCTCACGGCCCGCTACTGGGCTACCCTGGCTGGCTTTTACGGTCACAAACTCAAACAGCAGTACACCATTGGCGACGACCGCATCCTGGACTCCGTGCTGGATGATTTCGATATCAGCTATGAGTTGCCGGAGCGGCAGGTGCGTAGGTAGGGGTTTAGGTGGTGAATTTCTGAGTTGGTGAGTTCTTGAATTAGTGGGCATTCTTGCCTCGCTTTGCTGGACCCGCGTGATTGATTTTCTGACTTGGTGAATTATTGAATTGGCGGCCATTCTTGCCTCACTTCGCTCGGCGTGCGTGGTTAGGTTCCTGAGTTGGTGAGTTAACGGGCATCATTGCCGTGCTTAGAGGAGTTTTCCGACCCGAGCGAAGCGAGGGACAACCCCCAGACGGCAAACTCACCAATTCAAAAATTCACCAACTCAACAACCCAGAGACTACTCCTCCCAGATCTGAATATCCTCAATGAGAAATTCCAGGGGCTCATGCGCCGGCACCAGGGTATCGCCGTTGGGGGCGGCAAGGCCGGCGGCACCGTAGGCCAGGTCGCTCGGAGTGAGAATGCGGAGTCGGGCACCGGGCCGTACGCGCTGCAGGGCCAGGTTCCAGGCGGGAATGAGGTCACCGACGCGGAAGCGGAGGGGGGTGCCGCGGCGGCGACTGTTGTCGAATTCCGTGCCGTCGAGGAAGTTACCGGTGTAGTGGACCGTCACGATGTCGCCCGAGTCCAGGGGATTGAAATTGCCCTCTTCCAGGATTTCGTAGAAGTAGCCTTCCGGAGCCGCGTACACGTCGTAGTTGCGGTCGATCGCCCGGTTGATGATGGCATTGCGCTGGCGGCCGGCCCGGTCGTCGGAGGGGCTGAGCTCACCGATGAGGCGCGATTCTATGGCGGAGCGTTCCCCTTCCGGTCGATCCGGTTCCGGGGGGGAGTCGGCGGGGCCGCAGGAGCAAAAAAACAGTAGCAAAAGCAGCGCAAGCGGGCGGGGGCAGAGGGGGGTCATGGCAAACACTTATCCGTTGTAAAGATCATCGGCGTACTGCAGGATGCGTAGCAGGTCGGCCCGGCGCGCGGGGTCAAGGCCGTGCTCCTTGATGAAGCGACTGACGGGTCCCTTCAGCCCTAGGTCGGAAGGCAGGCGACGGGCACTCATGCGCAGGGCGACGAGCTCCCCGTCCACGAAGGCGTAGTACAGCGGCTTGGGATTGAACCGCCGCAGGCGTACCGTCTTGCCGACATCCTGTACTACCTTTTCGTCATTGATGACGTCGTAAACCAGCGTGGCCGTGACGAAGTCGCCGGTGTAGATCAGTTCGGCGTACTTGTCGGGAAACTTGGGGTTGATGCCGAAGGCGTAAATATGCGGCTCCCCCGCGTCGCCGGTGGTTTGCACTCGCAGGAAGTGCCGGTTGGCGAGTTCACGCAGTTCGCCGTTCGCGCGGTACTCGAACTGACTCGTAAAACCGTTGAAATTCAACGAATCGACCACGTAGCGATTCAGCGCCCCGTCAAAGAGAATGCCGGAACGGAAGGTGGAGTAGCGGTAAGGATCGCCGCGCACCTCGCGGTAGCGGTTGGGGTCCACCTCCCGGCTGGACGTGAGCAAGTACTCGGCCTCGGTCTGCTGGCCGGCCAGCCCCAGGGGTAGGCAAAGTACGAGAAGCAGGCGGCACAACGTTGGGACGAACATGATCGGGGGTACTTGTATTCACGAAGTTAAACAACATATGCCATGCCGATCCGTGCCCTGACCGCCCTGCTCCTGCTTACCCTGCTCAGCACCTGCGGCCCCGCCAACGAGACCCGCGAGGAAACCGATGCTTTGGGCTTCCGTACCGAATATGAGGTTTCGCCAGAAACGGGGGAACGGGAAGGCTTCGCCCGCCGATATGACCCCGCCGGCAACCTAATTGCCGAGGAGCTCTACGCCGACGGCCAGCTGGACGGGACGCGCAAGACCTTCTACGCCGACGGCAATCCGGAAATCGTGGAAAACTACCGCGCCGGACAGTTCGAAGGCGACTACATGACCTACGACTCCCTGGGGAACCTGCGGTTGCACGGCCAATACATCAATGGCGTAATGGGCAAAGTGTGGACCCGCTACTGGCCCAGCGGAACGGTACGTGAAGTGGTCACCTTCGCCGATAACCGCGAGAACGGACCCTTCCGGGAGTGGTACGAGAACGGTAAGCCACGCGCGGCGGGGGCCTACGCCGACGGAAAAGAACAGGGTATGCTATGGCAGTTCGACGAAAGCGGGCAACTAAGCGCGATCCGGGATTGCCAGGCCGGCGCCTGTACCGCCGTGTGGAGGGCCTCCGACGGCACCCCGCCGCCGGCCGAAGCCCCGAACATGACGCGGCCCGCCGACGCCGAGGCCACGAAGTAGGTCGGAAAGGCGGTGTCCTTGCGTACCTTTACTTCCATGCGAATATGCGTACTCCTAGGCCTGTTGCTGCCCGCCGCGCCCCTGCTGGCGCAGATCGGCGGGATCTCGGCGTACGAGTTCCTGAACCTGCCCAACTCCGCCACCGTGTCGGCCCTAGGCGGCCACCACATTGCGGTGCAGGACGACGACCTTTCGCTCGCTGCCCGCAATCCGAGTCTGCTGAACCCCAGCCATAACGGCGCGCTCCAACTCAGCCACGCTTTCCTGCCGGCGGGCATCAACAACAGCTTCCTGGCTTACGCCCGGCACCGCGAGGACCTGCGGACTACTTTTTCTGCCGGATTACAGTACGTGGGCTACGGCAACGACCTGGTGCGGCGCGATCCGACTGGCCAGGACCTGGGCACCTTCAGTGCCGCCGACTACTCCGTGACGGTGGGGGCCGCCCGCAGCATTGAGGAAAGATTGACCGTGGGCCTCAACGTAAAAGTCATCGCCTCCCAGTTGGCGGGCTACGGTAGCTTGGGCATGGGCATGGACGCGGCAGTGCATTACCGCGACACCTCCGGACGGTTCGGGATCACGCTGCTGGCCCGCAACTTCGGTCGGCAACTCACCCACTACGCCGCCGACGGCCGGCGCGAGCCCATGCCCTTCGAACTGCAGGCGGGCCTGAGCCGGGAACTGAAGTACCTGCCCTTCCGCTTCTCGGTAGTGTACCGCTACCTCGACCGCTGGAACGTGCTGTACGACGATCCGGAGGCCGCCGACGATTTTCAGCTGCTCAGTCCGGACGGGGAAGAAACGGGGGTGCGCGGACCCGGGGCCCTGTTCTTCGACAACCTGGCCCGTCACTTCGTTTTCAGCGGGGAATTGCTCATCGGCAAACAGCGCAACCTGCGCCTGCGGGCGGGGTACAACCACGGACTGCGCCGGGAGCTGCGACTCTCGGAATTCCGGTCCGCCGCCGGCTACAGCTTCGGCTTTGCCTGGAATACGCGGCGCTTCCGGCTGGCTTACGGTCGGGGTACCTACCACCTCGGCGGGGGCGTCAACCAAATTACCCTCGGCACCGTGATCCGGTAGGGGAACCTTTTGCCCCGACTTCCGTATAAGAGTACCCATGACGTATCGTACCTTCCGCCCATGAAAGCCATCATCCCCGTTGCCGGGGCGGGCATGCGTCTGCGACCCCTCACCTACACCCAGCCCAAGCCCCTGATCCCAGTGGCCGGCAAGCCCATCATCAGCTTCATTGTCGATCAGCTGATCGAATTGGGGGTGTCGGACTTTATCTTCATCATCGGCTACCTGGGCGAAAAGATCCGGGAGTACATCGAGCGGGTGTACCCGCAGCTGGATACGGTATTCGTCAACCAGGAAGAGCGCATGGGTTCGGCCCACGCCATCTGGCTGGCGCGCGACCACTACGTCGACGCCGGCGAGATCATGATTTTCTTCGGCGACGCCATCATCGATGCCGACCTGAGCGAGTTCGTGGACTCGCGCGTCAGCTGCATTGGCGTAAAGACCGTGGAGGACCCCCGACAGTTCGGCGTAGTAGAGCAGGACAGCGAGGGCAACATCCGCGGGCTGATCGAGAAACCCACTATCCCGCGATCCAATCTTGCCATGGTAGGTTGCTACAAGATCCGGGAGGTGCAGAAATTCATCGAGGCCTGCGCCCACAACCTGGAACATAAGATCCGCAGCATCGGGGAGTACCCGTTAACGGATGCCCTGGCGCGGATGCTGGAATGGGGCGTCGAGCTGCGCACCATTCGGGTCGACAACTGGTTCGACTGCGGCCGCCGGGAAGTACTGCTGCAGACCAACGCCATCTTCCTCGACCGGCCGGGCTTCGCAACCGACGATCCCCCACCCTACGACAACAGCATCATCATCCATCCGGTACACATTGGGAAGGACTGCATCATCAGCAACTCGATCGTCGGGCCCCACGTCACGGTTGGCGCCAACACCAAGCTGGAAAACGCCATCGTGTCCGACAGCATCATCGGCGATTACGCGCGTATTCACGACATCGTCCTGCGGAAGTCCGTCGTCGGTAACGACGCCAGCATCGGCGGCATGCGGCAAAGTCTCAACATCGGCGACAATACCGAAATTGACTTCGGCGGATAGATATGCCTAAATTCACCCCATGAGCCTGGCGATCGCCATTATAATTTGCCTGTTGATGTCCGCCCTCTTCAGCGGGGCCGAGATCGCCTACGTCTCGGCCAACAAATTGAGGGTCGAACTGAAGAAGAAGCGGAACAACACCCGCAGCCGCATCCTCACGCGCTGGTTCGAGCAGCCGGCCCAGTTCCTGAGCACGATGCTGGTGGGCAACAACATCGCCCTGGTGGCCTTCACCTCCCTGGTCACCGTGCCGCTCACCTACGTGCTCAACGCTTACCTCAATATCGGTTCGGATGTCGCGGTACTGTTGCTCAATACCCTGGTCATCACCATCACGGTGCTGATTTTCGGCGAGTACGTGCCCAAGACCATCTTCCGGTTGTACTCCGACAACGCCCTCTACTTCTGGGCGCTGCCCCTGCGCGCGCTGCAGGCCCTGCTCTACCTCCCCAGCCGGGTGATGACCACGACGAGCGACTGGGTGCTGCGGCTCTTCTTCAAGCGCCCGAGTGAGGAACTCGACACGGTGCTGACCCGCCTTGACCTGGAGAACTTCGTGAACCGCAGCCAGACCAGCGAGGAGCAGGAGGCGGCCATCGACACCAAACTTTTCGGCAATGCCCTCAACCTGGCCGACGTGCGGATCCGCGATTGCATGGTGCCCCGCACCGAGATCGAGAGCATCGACGTCAACGCCACCGTTGAGGAACTGGAACAGAAATTCATCGACACCCACCTGAGCCGCCTGCTGGTGGTCGACGGCGACGCCGACAATGTACTGGGCTACGTGCACCACCAGCAGTTGCTGGACTACCCCGCCACCATCCGGCAGTGTATCCTGGAGCTCACCTTCGTACCCGAAGTGGGCCGGGTGGCCGACCTGCTCGACCGGGCCGTAAAGGACCAGCTCAGCATCGCCTGCGTGGTAGACGAATTCGGCGGCATCGCCGGCGTGGTGACCATGGAAGACCTGCTGGAAGAGATATTCGGGGAAATTGAGGATGAGTACGACGAGGACGACTACGTCGAGATCGACGAAGGCAATGGCTATTACCGCTTCAGCGGCCGCCTCGAGATTAGTTACCTCAACGACAAATACAACCTGGGACTGCCCGAAGGGGATTACCAAACCCTCTCCGGCTTCATCGTGACCACCGCCGAACGGGTACCCGAACCCGACGAATGCCTGGAACTGGAAGGCTTCCACTGCCGGATGCTGGAAGTGAGCAATACACGCATCGAAGTGGTCCACCTGCACGTGCTCCCACCACGGGAACAGGACTAAGCGAACCCGACCGGGCCTCACCCGTTACCCGTTTTTGACTTAGCCCCGGAGACGCATGGAATACTTGATTAACTACATCAATGATACCCCGCTTTACGTACAATTGGCCATTTTCGTTGGCCTGGCCCTGATCCTCGCTACCCTGGTCACCTCCATCCTTTACGCCGTAGTCGCCGGATGGGCCAAGCGTACAGACAGCTACACCCTGGATGCCATTCGAAAAAAGTCGTGGAACGCCTTCTTCTGGGTGATCGCGTTTACCCTCATCGTGGTCTTCTGGAACGGCCTGGAGGTATTCGACTCCGAGGGCGATCCGGATAATCCGTGGTACCTCCACCCGCTCATCCTGGTGGCGCGCACGGCCCTATACATTTCCGGCGCGATGCTGCTGATCCGCATCGTCAACATTGCCGCCGACACCGTTCGCCACCGCTACAACATCGACGATCAGAACAACCTGCGGGAGCGCAAGATTCTCACCCAGCTGCAGTACATCCAGCGCATCGTGGGGATCATCATCTTCATCGTGACCCTGGCCTTCATCCTGCTGCAATTCGATGCCGTGCGCAGCATCGGTACCGGTCTGCTCACCTCGGCCGGGGTCGGCGGCATCATCATCGGCTTCGCGGCCCAGAAGTCCATCGCCAACCTGCTGGCCGGTTTTCAGATCGCCTTCACCCAGCCCATCCGCATCGACGACGCCCTGATCGTGAACGGCGAATTCGGCCGTGTGGAAGAGATCACCCTGACCTACGTGACCCTCAAGATCTGGGACCAGCGCCGCATGATCGTCCCCCTCAACAAGTTCATCGACGATACCTTCCAAAACTGGACGCGCAACACTACCCAACTGATCGGCAGCGTCTTCATGTACGTCGACTACACCTTCCCGGTGAACAAGCTCCGCGAGGAAGCCCAGCGCTTCGTTGAGACTCAGGAGCTCTGGGACAAGCAGGTATTCGGCGTGGCCGTGACCGACAACAGCGCCGACGTGATGACCATCCGCATCATCGCCAGCGGCGCGGATTCCGGTCAGACCTTCAACCTGCGCTGCGCCATCCGCGAACACCTCATCGGCTGGATCCAGGAAAACTACCCAGATCACCTGCCCAAGACCCGCCTGGAGATGAGCCCCTCCCCCACCACGCACGAGCGGAGCCCGGCAGCGGAAGAATTACCCATTCAGGAGGGCGACCGCAGCTAGGGCAGCCTTCCGCGGATGAAGTCGAGCGTCAGCACACTCGCCGGCCGCGCCATGCCGCCGTGGTCGAAGCCCTGCAGTTCGTAAAGCCAGGTGCGGGGGTGGCCGCTGAGCTTCAGCATCCGCCAGAAGTAGGCGTTCTCCTCGTACCGCCCGTAAAGTTCCCGCTCGCGGTCACCGGTAATGATCAGCAGGGGCGGCGCGTCGGGCCGCAGGTGAGTAATTGGCGCGTAGCGGTCTACTACCACGTCGTTCCACTCCAGTCCCCGTTCCTGCCGGGGCGTGAAGTGCGTAATGGTGTGCCCGCTGAAGGGGATGAGACCGGCCAGGCTGTCGGGGTGCTTACCGTGGGCTGCCAGGTAGCTGGTGTCCAGTCCGATCATACTGGTCAGGTAGCCGCCGGCCGAGTGGCCGCTGACGTAAATGCGTGAGGGATCGCCGCCGTACGCTTCGATGTGTTCCATCACCCAGGCCACTGCGGCGGCGGCGTCGCGGATGTAGGTCGGATTCTTCACCCGGGGGTGCAGGCGGTAGTTGGCGGTGGCTACGGCGATCCCCTGACCCAGCCAGGCTTCCGGGATGAACTTGGCACCCGCGCTGAGTCCGCCCCCGTGAAAGAACACCACGGTGGCAAAGCCGCTGCTGTCGGTCGGATAGTAGAGGTCCAGCACGCAGCGTTCCCGCACGTAGGCGTCCGTGCTGTCAGGGCGGTAGTTGAGGTCGGTGAGTGTTTCGTACGCGGTTTGGGCGCTGACGCAGGTGCCAAGGGCCAGCAAGAGGCCGAGAAAAGTGGTTCGCATGCCGGAAGTTACCACCCTCCCGGAAAGTGGACGTCGGTGCAGAAACCGGGGATCGTCCGCCCGCTTACCACCCCGCAATGTATGTCCCGCTGCCGCAACCATACGCACCCCACCGGGTTACCCTATCACTGATCAACACCACGGGAACATGAGCAAAAGAGCGGCGATAGTATGGTTCAGGCGGGACCTCCGGCTCCACGACAACGAAGCGTTGACGGATGCCATGAAGCACGCCGACGAGCTCCTTCCCGTCTATATTTTCGACCCCCGGGAATGGCGGGGCACGCTGCCCCTGACGGGCCTGCCGAAGATCGGCGCCCACCGCGCGAAATTCATCCTGGAAAGCGTAGCCGACCTGCGCCGCAACCTGCGCGAGCGCGGGGCCGACCTGGTGGTCCGCACCGGCCACCCCGAAGATATCCTGCCCGAGCTGTCAAAACAGTGCCAGGCCAGCTGGGTATTCTGCAACCGCGAGCGCACCAGCGAGGAACTAAGAGTTCAGAACCTGGTCGAGCAGAACCTCTGGACCATCGGTCGGGAGGTGTACTACTCCCGCGGCAAGCTGCTCTACTACACCTCCGACCTGCCCTTCCCCATTACCCAGACGCCGGATACTTTCAGCCAGTTCCGCAAGGAAACCGAGCGGCTGACGCCCGTACGCGACCCCTTCCCTACCCCGGCCCGAATTCCCCTGGCAGAGAACACCGGCATTAACCCCGGGGAGATTCCCCAACTGAACGACTTCGGCATTCCGGAGCCGCCCGAAGACGAACGCGCGGCCATCGAGTGGCACGGCGGTGAAACGGCCGGACTGGACCGCCTCCTGTACTACCTCTTCGGAAGTCAGGCCGTCTCGACCTATAAGGAAACCCGCAACGGACTCATCGGCGGCGACTACAGCACCAAGTTTTCCGCCTGGCTGGCCCTGGGGTGCCTGAGCCCCAAGCGCGTGTACGCCGAGATCCGCGCCTACGAGGCCAAGAACGGCGCCAACGACAGCACCTACGCCGTGATTTACGAGCTGCTGTGGCGCGACTTCTTCCGGCTGATGGGCAAGAAACACGGCGACAAGATCTTCCACAAGAACGGCTTCCGGGAGGAAGAGCACCCCGAATGGACGAAGGACCGCTCGCTGCTGCAGCGGTGGATCGACGGGCAGACCGGCACCCCCTTTATCGACGCCAATATGCGGGAGATCGCCCGCACCGGGTTCATGAGCAACCGCGGCCGGCAGAATGTGGCCAGCTACCTGGTCAAGGACCTCAAGGTCGACTGGCGCCTCGGGGCCGAGTACTTCGAGCATATGCTGATCGACTACGACGTGACCAGCAACTGGTGCAACTGGAACTACGTGGCCGGCGTGGGCGCCGATCCCCGCGAGAACCGCTATTTCAACATCCTCAGTCAGGCCGAACGCTACGACTCCGGTGGGGAATACGTGAAAAGGTGGTGCCCCGAGCTCAGCGATCTGCCCTCGGAGTACGTCCACCAGCCCGATGCCCTGCCTACCAATGAGCAGACGACCTACGGACTGGAGCTTGGTCGCAACTACCCCTGGCCCCTCGTGCCCAGTGAGCGGTGGCGAGACCGGCCCGCCGGCAGTTCCGGCGGCGGCGGTCGACGCAAGAAGCGGCGTCGCACGGCCTGAAGCGCTCCTAAAACGACTGGATAGAAACTGTAATTTGGTGCTCTCCGGGCCCCAGTCGTAGTGTCGGAAAGGCCGGATTCACCAGCTCGCCGTTTAGCGACATGACCTGCTCTTCGCGCAGGTCCACGGAAAACTCCGCCACCATATTGGCGGGAATGGTAACGGTATAGGATTCTTCCCGCGCATTTTCCCGGCGAAAGGTCGCACGGATCGGCCCGCCCAGCGTCGGTACGGTGATTTCACTGCGGGTCAACCCGCCCAGCCGGGGATGGATGCGGGCTACGGCATAACCCGGCTCCTGCGGTTGAATGCCCCAGAGGTAGCGGGGGATGATGTTGGCGGGCACCGCCCCCCAGGCGTGATTCAGGTCCAGGTTGGGTTTGTATTTGATATCCCACGCCTCCATGGTCATCGTCGAGCCGCTGCGGATCATATTGTACCAGCTGCGGTCGGAGGTGGAGGTAAGCAGCTCCAGGGCATAGTCGTCCATGCCGGCATTGTAGAGTGCTTCCAGCAGGTATTGGGCGCCGTAAACGCTGGCTGCCATGCCGCGGCTTTTGATGTACTCCCCCACCGACCGTTCGTGGCCCGCGGGTACGAGCCCGAAGGCCAGGGGGAACATATTGGCGTGCACGGAGGCGTGGTCGGTTCCCTCTCCGTCGACGTAGATGCCGCGCTCGGCGTCGAACAGTTTCTCGTTGATGGCGCGCTTCGCCTGCAGGGCGAGTAGCCGGTAGTGCAGGGCTTCGTCGGACTTGCCCAGGAGTCCGGCAAACTCCGCCATGATCTCCATATTGCGGTAGAAGAGGGCGTTGATGACGGTGTTGTTGGGTCGGAAAACGAAGCCGTCCCGTTCACCTTCGGCCGTGGCCAGTTTCCAGCCGGTGTCTTTCTGGGCGGGGGGCCAGTCGACAATGTCGCGCAGCGTTTCGGTGCTGTCCCGGAACCCCAGCTTACGCATGTATTCGGGCGTGACGCGGGCCGAGCTGACGAGGTGGTCTTCCCCCACGAGTCCGACCAGCGTCTTCCATTTTAACTCGTCGTAGTAGCGCTCGATCAGTTCCGTATTGCCCGTGTACATATAGTCGGCGTGGAACATCAGCGCTACGTGCAACTGCCACTCCGTGGGCCAGGTCGGGTGCTCCATGAAGTACTCGATGGTGCGCCGGGCGATGGCGTATTCCCGGTCGGTGGTGTAGTGGCTCAGCTGGTTAAGGTAGGCATCCGCTTCGTAGGGAATGCGCTCGCGGTCGCCGTCGACATAGAGTCCGGCGAAGGTGGTGGCCTTGATCGTGTACTTGCAGAGGTCCCAGATCCGGTTCAGCAGGGTATCGTTGCTGGAGAAGTGACTGGCCTCCTCATCCCAGTAGCCGTGGTAAGCCAGTTGCACGGCGGAATCGACCGTCCCGCCCCGCGGCCCGATCACCTCCGCGTAGCGGAAGGGCAGGAGCACGGGAAAGGAATCGGGCAGGGCCACGGCGGCCGGACCGGTATTGCGGTCATCCGGCGGCAGCGGCAGGATGTAGGCGTGGGTGCCGGGGCGGACGGGCAGTTCTACGGATTGGTAGCGGATGGTGCCGCCGGGAGCGGGATCGATGGCCCCGTCCTTGAGCAATTCCCCTACCCTCACGGTCACCGTACCCGAGCGCCTGGCCGTGTAAGTCAGTTCCAGGTTCGCGAAGGCCGCCCGACCGAAGTCAAGGAAGACGCCCTGCCGCGTGTCGCGCCGCACCACCGGTGCCACGCGGTCGACCTGAAAAACATTGGGGGTGGTGAGGTAAGCCGCATCCGCTTTCGGCCCCTGGAACGACTGAGCCGCCGAGTAGCTGGACAGGCGGTTGAGGTGGTCCCAGATGCGCACCTTCCAGTGATAGCGGTGACCCGGCTGCAGGGGCTTTCCGGCGTAGGGGATCCCGGTGTTAACGTTGGTAGCTTGCCGGCCGCTGTCCCACACGTCGCCGCGGTTCTCGGCCAGCATTTCGGGGGTAGAAGCCACCAGCACCTGGTAGGCCACCTGGCGGACGGCACCGTCGGGCACTTCCCAGGCGAACTCCGGAGTAGTGTCGTGCAGGGCTACATTCGCGGGGTCGCGCAGGTATTCCACGGAAAGCCCCCGGGGGCTGGCGGAAGTCGAATCGCTGTAGGCTTCAATCCTGTTCTCCAGCGCCCGGCGGAGCGTGAGCAGTTGCGCGCGGTAGGCAGGGTTGCGGGCCAGGTTGGTCGATTCCCGGGGGTCGTCGGGGAGGTAGTGCAGTTCCTCAGCCGATCGGTCGTTCACGTAACGGAAGTATTTCCACTCTGCCGTGCGGACGCCCTCGCTGGGTGGGATGTCGGGAAATTCCCAGAGGTGCTCGATCAGGACGGTATCCAGCGGGGCTGGAGCAGGCTTGCCGCGCAGGAGGGGTTGCAGCGATATTCCCTGGTAGCCGTCAGGTACCGGGGTACCGGCCAGGTCGAGGATGGTGGCGGGCACGTCGACATTGCGGGCGAGGGCGGCGGTGGGGGTGCCGCCGGGGGTGCGGGGGTCATAGACGATCAGCGGCACGCGTACCGAGTTATCGTACATCAGCCACTTGCCTGCCAGTTGCCGCTCGCCCAGGAAGTAGCCGTTGTCGCCCATCACGATGATCACGGTATTCTTGTCGATCCCTTTCTCGGCCAGTTTCTTGCGCAGTTTGCCGATCTCCAGGTCGATGCCCGCGACCATCCGGTAGTACCCCTTCACGCTGTGCTGGTACTTTTCGGGGGTGTCGTAGCGCCAGGTCCACCGCAGGCGGTTGAAGCCTTCGCGCACCGGGAGGGGCAAAGCGTCAAAATCATTTTGGGCGCCGAGCGCGGGTGCCGGGGCGGAGACGTCTTGCAATAAGGCGTCGGTTTCCGGCTGCCAGAAGTACTGTTCCGGGGCCGGGTCGTGGGCGTGCGGTGCGCTGAAGCTCAGACTGAGGCAGAAGGGTCGTTCATCGTCGGCGTGGCGATCCACGAAGTCGAGGGCCTGCTGACCGGTATAGCGGGTCAGGTGGACGGTATCGCCGTTGAGGGTCTTGTACCAGTAGCCGCGGCGGTCGGGGTAGGCGTTGTTGCGGTCGTAGAAATCGGATTCGTCGAATTGCTCCCCGGCCCGGGCGTAGCGTACCCCATACTTGCCGTAGAAGCCGGTGCGGTAGCCGGATCGGCGCAGCACGGCCGGGTAGGCGTATTGCATATAGGATTCGGGGATGTCGCCCGTCTGGAAATTAAAGCGGTGGGTGCGTTCGTGGAGGCCCGTGAGCAAGGTGGCGCGGCTGGCCGCGCAGATGGGCGTGGTGACCAAGGCGTGGCTGAAGTAGGTGCCCTCCCGGGCCAGGCGGTCCATTTCCGGGGTATGCGCCAGGGGGTTACCCGTGTAGCCCAGCGCGTCGTGCCGCTGGTCGTCGGTAAGGATGAAGATAATATTCGGTCGGTCGTCGGCCTGGGCGCGGAGGTTGGTCGCCCAGAGGGCCAGCAGCAGCGGAAGGAATCGGTACATGATCCCTAAACTTACTGTGCCGGGCAGTGGGGGGTGTCCTGTTGTGGGGGGTAGGCTTCTTATTGATACCGCATGCCTTCAGGTCGAGTGTTGAAATTGCCGGACCATTGCGGGTCGAGCGGGGCAACGACCGGTCACTTGCAGGTGCTTGCCGGATAACAGGCGCGCGTAGCGATGGCTTCAGCGGTCATGCTGCATTTGTCACTTGCCTTTCCGGCAGCTTGCCGACTCAAGTCGGCGCTACACACAAATCAACGCCACTTGTAGCGATGGCTTCTGCCGTCATGCTGCTTTTGTTCTTGAGGGTGATGGCAGCTTGCCGACTCAAGTCGGCGCTACACACATGTCGGCGCTACCCGTAGCGATGGCTTCAGGCGTCACGGGTCATTTTTTCCTGGCCGTGCCGGCAGCTGGCCGACTCAAGTCGGCCCTACACTCAAATCGGCGCCACCCGTAGCGATGGCTTCAGCCGTCACGCTGCATTTTTTCATGCGGCGCAGGCAGCTTGCCGACGCAAGTCGGCGCTACGCTCAAGTCGGCGCTACCCGTAGCGATGGCTTCAGCCGTCACGCTGCATTTTTCCATGCGGCGCAGGCAGCTGGCCGACTCAAGTCGGCGCTACGTGTAGCGATGGCTTCAGCCGTCACGCTGCTTTTGTTCCTCGCCGGACCGGCAGCTTGCCGACTCAAGTCGGCGCTACACGCAAGTCGGCGCTACGCGCGAATTACACGCCGGGCCACAGGCCCGACGGCCCGACGGCCCGGATGTATCATTTGTTAACTTCCTTCCCCCCCACCCCGGCGTTCTCCCCTTTTATCGTAATTTCGCCGCCCGGCCCCACAAGCCACTTACTGCATGGCCAAAGCACAAAAAAAGAGCGGACAACTGGGTCTCCGAATGGGACTGAAAGACGAGCGCATTCCGAAACTGTTCGGACTGTTGCTACTCTTCATTGCCGTCTACCTCACGGTAGCCTTCGTCTCCTACCTCTTCACCTGGAAGATCGATCAGGACCGCGTATTGCGCTTCAGCTGGAAGCTGCTGAGCGAGGATGCCGCCTCGGTGGACAACTGGTTGGGGAGGCTGGGGGCTTTCCTCTCGAATTTCTTTATTTATTTCTGCTTTGGACTGCCGAGCTTCCTGCTGGTGTACTTTATCGGCCGGCTGGGCCTGAACCGTCTGCGCCGGGCGCCCCTGAAGCCAATGGCCAACCTGTTCGTAAAGCTCATGCTCTTCACGATCGGCCTGGCCGTACTGCTGAGCTTCGCCTTCGGCGGGCTGACCGACTTCCCACTCGGCGGCGGCGTAGGCGATTACCTGGTCTCCCACCTCAGCGGCGTACTGGGTGGCTTCGGGGTGATTTTGCTGCTGTTGTTGCTGTTCGGACTGTACCTCATCTTCGAGGCGCGGATCGACTTCAACGGCTCGCCCGGCCAGATCCGCAACGACGTGGTCGACCACTTTTCCGAGATGATGCGCCTGGGCCGCAAACCACGCCGCCCGGCACCCCCGGCGGCCCGTACCCCGGCACCCGCGGCCGCGCCCAAGGAACGCCCCGCTACGCCACCCTCCCTTTCGCCCGGCGACCGCGGCAACTTTGAGATCGACAGTCCGCGCACCCTTTCCGAAAAAGGCCTGGAACAGATCCGAGGCGACCAGATGGAAATGCCGCTGGAATCCGTGGGCGACGTCACTCTCGTGAACCCCGACCCCCTGGCGGCCGGCGCCGACAACCTCATCGTAGCCGACGGCGATACCGGCATCGATACCAGTCTGGCAGTAACCGAAGAGAACCAGGACCACACCGAGCCCTACGACCCCACCCTGGACCTGCCCGCCTACGAGAAGCCACACCTACAGCTGCTGGTGGAGGGCGATACCAGCAAGCACGAGGTAGACCGCGCCGAACTGGAGGCCAACAAGGACCAGATCATCGAGACGCTGCTCAACTACAAGATCGAGATCACCAAGATCCGCGCCACCATCGGGCCCACGGTCACCCTGTACGAAATCGTACCCGCCCCCGGCGTGCGCATTTCCAAGATCAAGAACCTGGAGGACGACATCGCCCTTTCCCTGGCCGCCCTCGGTATCCGGATCATCGCGCCCATCCCCGGCCGCGGCACTATCGGTATCGAAGTACCGAACACCAACCCCCAGATGGTGAGCATGCGAGAGGTGCTGGAGAGCGAGAAGTTCCGCAACGCCAAGATGGACCTCCCCCTGGCCCTCGGCAAGACCATCAAGAATGAGGTACTGATCGCCGACCTGGCCAAGATGCCCCACCTGCTGGTGGCCGGCGCAACCGGACAGGGTAAGTCGGTGGGCATCAACTCGATCATCATGTCGCTGCTCTACAAGAAGCACCCCAGCCAGGTCAAACTGGTAATGATCGACCCCAAGAAGGTGGAACTCTTCCCCTACGCCAAGCTCGAGAGCCACTTCCTGGCCTTCCTGCCCGGACAGACGGAGCCCATCACCACCGAGACCACCAAGGTGATCCACATCCTGAACTCGCTCTGTATCGAGATGGACCAGCGCTACGACCTGCTCAAGAAAGCGGCCTCGCGCAACATCAAGGAGTACAACGAGAAGTTCGTGGCCCGCCGCCTGAACCCGGAGAAGGGCCACAAGTTCCTGCCCTTCATCGTGCTGGTGATCGACGAATTCGCCGACCTCATCATGACCGCCGGCAAGGAAGTGGAAATGCCCATCGCCCGCCTCGCCCAGCTGTCGCGCGCTGTAGGCATCCACCTCGTGATTGCTACCCAGCGGCCCTCGGTGAACATCATCACCGGCGTCATCAAGGCCAACTTCCCGGCCCGGATCGCCTACAAGGTGACGGCCAAGGTCGACTCCCGCACCATCCTCGACTCCGGCGGCGCCGACCAGCTTATCGGCCGGGGCGACATGCTGCTGAGCAACGGCGGCGACGTGGTGCGCCTGCAGGGCGCCTTCGTGGACACGCCCGAGGTGGAAGAGGTCATCAACTTCATCGGCAATCAGCGCGGCTACGTGGAGCCCTATCTGCTGCCCGAGTACAATACCGACGAGGAAATGGCCGGCTCCGGGGCGCTGTCGTATGCCGACCTTGACGACATGTTCGAGGACGCCGCCCGCCTCATCATCCAGCAGCAACACGGCTCCACCAGTATGGTGCAGCGCCGCCTCAAGCTGGGGTACAACCGCGCCGGCCGCATCATGGACCAGATGGAGCAACTCGGCATCGTTGGTCCGGCCCAGGGCTCCAAACCACGCGAAGTACTGGTGTACGACGAGATGGAACTTACGCGCTTCATCGACGACTTGCGGAATCGGGGGTAGATCGGCGGCCAACGTCACTCGGGCGGAAGGTCCCCGATGCTTTATCGTTTCCCAACTAGCCCATCGTTTCCCCTCAGGGGTGAAACACATCCCCCAGCACCGCCTCTTCTCCCACCAGCCGTTCGGGAAGGGGGCTGTCGTAAATGACCAGGTGGGTGCCGTCGGCCAGAATGGCCATTCCCTCCGCCTTGTCCTTGCCGTAGGCGTGCTCCCCACCGTGGGTAACGTCGTACAGCCGCTCCGGGCGGTGGCAGACGGTAACTTCCATTTCTGGAAAGCCGCCGCGGATGCACCAGGCGCTGATGGTGCCGTCGAGGTCCATGGTGGGGCCCGCCAGGAGGAGGACGTCGCCGGTGCGGTGGTCGATGTTGATTTCGCGGATGCCCATGCCAGCCAGCTTGACGAAGTGTTTGCGGTAGGGCTTGTCGTCGTGACCGCGGCCATCGAGGTGGAGGAAGTCTCCCCGCTCATGCACACCGAACTCCAGTATTACGGCCCAGCCGCCGATCACGGGTCCACGCAATCCGATAAAGATGCGGTCGTGGTGGACGGCCAGCCCCTCGATGTCGAAGCCATTGTCCTTGCAGGGGATGTGCATGAACTTGCTAATATGTACGTCGGTGCTCAGCAGTTCGGTCAGCACGGTGCTGTCGGAACCCCCTTCCAAGAGTTTGGCGGTGTGTTTCTTTCCCTCGATGGTGACCTGCCGCAGGGGCGTCCAGATTCCCGTTTTCCGGTTTACCCGACAGGGGATGCGCCCCATGGAGAAGCGGTTGCGGTCCACGCTGATGGTACTCAGGGCCGCAGCGCCGGCCAGATCGTCGTCGTCCTCGTCCGGGGTATGCCGCTTCAACGACATACTCCCGGTGAACCACAGATAGGGCGTTTCCCAGGCCAGCCCCTCGATGTCCATCTCCCCTTCGCTGCCGTCGGGCAGGTCAAAGAAGTCGGCCAGTTCAAAGGTCTGGTGGCTGCCGTAGCCCCCCTCCTCCTCGAGCAGCCGCTCGATCGCCGAGCTTTCGTCATAGGCCACGAAAAGGGTGTTGTCCACCACCACCGAGGTAGACAGCTGGCAGCGGATTTCCTGGAGGTTTTTCGCCTTCTTGTCAAAGGTCAGCCTCACCTGACGGACGGGATCGCGGCGTTTCATTTTCATGCGAGTAGAATCTCCGGATGCGCTGATTTGTGCACGGGGGGCGGCGGCGCGCGGGTGCCATGACCGTCGGAAAAGCGGAATGGACAAAGGAAGCTGGAATAGCAGCCACCCCAGGCAAAACCCCGCCGGGCTCGCTTCGCCTCGCCCGGATAGTTGAACCAAAGCGCCACAGCGAATCACCACGACGGTGCAATTACAGCTTCCGTGGCTCCATAGGTAGAAAGGAGGAGGGTAGTAACGGCATAAAGTGGGTGAAAATTCAGTGTCCGGAATAGCTTCAGGAAGTATTCCCGTAGAGTATTCATTCCATCGCTACGTCTACCCCACCGATGCGCGAACCGAAATTCCAGACCTGGCAGGTGATCTACGACCGGCACGCCGCCGAGGTGGAGGCGTTCGTGCGCGGTCGGGCTCCGGCGGGGGAAGCCGATGACTTGCTGCAGGAGGTGTGGTCGGCACTGACCGGAGCATTGGAGGAACAGGAGTTGCGCGACCCCCGGGCCTGGCTCTTCCGCGTGGCCCGCAACCGCCTTACCGACCTCTACCGCCGCCGCGCCGCGCGGCCACCCATTCAGGACATTACCGCTGAATTGGAGGTGACCGACGCGCCAGTATCCATTGGCTACCTGTCCGACGAGGACGTGGATGAAGAGATCACCGCGGCCCTGGCCCTGCTCCCGGAAGCCCAGCGGGAGGTATTCGTCCGCAACGAACTCGGCGGAGAAACCCTGCGAGAGATCGCCGTCGATCTCGGTATTCCGCTGAAGACCGCCATTTCGCGCAAGGGGTACGCGCGCCGGCGGCTGCAGGGGGCGTTGCGGGAGGTGTACGAGGATTATTTCGGGATCGACTAAAGTAATCGGTATGGTCTCTCGTCAACAGGGGTAAGAGCAAAACCTAAACACCATGCGTCATTTCCATCGCAACCAGGAAGGCGGTCAACGTCGCCGTCGCCCGCAGTACGGTCCCCGCCGTCCGAAGCACAACGTTCCCGTCAACATCGAAGAAACGGAAAACGGCTTCGAGGCCCGGGTGTACTGCGTCACCTTCGCCAAGGAGGACGTCAAGATCCAGTTGACCGACAACCTCATCTACATCAGCGGCACGCGCCGGCCGGAGAACGACCGCCCCGACTTCCTGCTGCAGGAGTACCCCATCAAGAGCTTCGAGCGCTGGTTCGAACTCAGCGAGGCAGTGGACCAGGCGGCCATCACCGCCCGTTTTGAGGATGGTGTGCTGGTCATCACCGCCCCGAAGATCCCGGAAGCGCAGCGACCTGAGCGGGAAGTCGTGATCGATTAGGCGTCGGATATTCCAGGCCTTGCCGACTTCCCCTGCACCCGCGCGCCGCCGCCCCGTGTCTCCGCTTATCGGTTTACAATACGCTACAAAACCCGGGCGGGGGGAGAGGACGCCCGGGATGAATTGGCATTTCGGCGCTTACGGGTCCCGGCCACTGGCCATACCGCAGTAACTTAATTCCAACCAATACCCTGCGGCATGAAATATTTACTTCCACTGTTGATCTTGCTGACCGCTCCCCTGTTGGCCCAGGAAACGGGCATTGAATCCGCCGCCATGGCCGTCGAGCGGCTGCTGGATCAGGAAAGTGGGGAGGACATTACGACCTTCATCAATACCTACATGGGCAAGGTGGAAGACCGACCGGCGCTCGTAACCCAAATACGCACCCTGCAACAGGAGCTTGCCGGACTGCGCGACGGTATCCTGCTGGATGTGGAAGATGTCGGGGCCATCCTGACCCTCATCGGAAACGGTGTGGAAAAGCGACTGCTCGTTGCCTATGATTTTGACGCCCAGCGGGTGACCGGCTTGTCCGTACTGCCACCAGAGGAGCGGCTCGCCTTCGATTTGGAGCGTCCGGAAAGTGCCGTGGAGTATATGCTGGATCGGGGCATGGCCGGACTGCTTTACGTCGAATCCGACGGCGAGGTACTGATCGAGCAACCCTTCGGAATGGCTAACGAAAGTCTGGGTGTCGCCAACGACACAGCCACCATCTTCGCCATCGGATCGCGGCCGATAGACTTCACCGTGGCAGCGATCCTGCTGCTGGACCAACGGGGCGAACTAAGTCTGGACGATACCCTGGGGGTACACCTGCAAGGGGTGCCGGTCGCAAAGCGCGACATCACATTGCGCCATCTGATGACCGGCCGTTCGGGGCTGCCGGACTTCTTCCACAACGAATCGGATTGGGACGCCGACCTGCAGTGGATCGGTCGCGACGAGGCCCTCCGCCGGCTGCTGGACCAGCCCCTGATCTTTCCGCCCGGTACTGGTCGCGCTCACTCGCACGGCGCCTACGGGATGTTGGCGGCTATCGTGGAACTGGTCAGCGGGCAATCGTACATGAATTTCCTCGGCGAAAACTTCTTCACCCCCGCGGGGATGACCCGCACCGGGGAGTACGGTGACCGCCAGGGATTTAGCATGCAGGATTTTGCCGTGGGCGGCGGCCCCCAGTTCGTGGGACTGCCCAATATCCCCCCGAACTGGGGTCCGACATCCTGGCTGATCAAGGGAAGCGGGGGGATGTACTCCACCCTCGGAGACTTGCGGCGATTCTACGCCCTGGTCCGGGGGGACCGGGTGTTCGACGAAGAGCACTCCCGCCGCTTTCGCGGCTCGTCGGTGGAGGTGGATGGCTCCATGCGGGGATTTGAACTGTTCAGCGTTTCCGAGCCCCCCGGGGGCCAGGTTTACCTCTTCCTTAACCGACCGGGCGACCAGGCGGAGCGGAGGAAGATCTTCCGGGGGCTGGAGGGACTGGTGAATTAGCTTTTCTCCCCACTTTCTCACGGCGAGGGCCGGGTGAGAGGTGGGGCCAGTTGATACTTTACGACGTTTGCTGTTGGGTGGGAACCCATTGGGTTTCAGCTATCGTTTCCGCTCCGCCATTTCCAGTTGTTGCCTCACCCCCGAATCCATGAACCTTACCATTGAAAACATCCTGCTGATTGGCTCTATTCTGCTGCTGATCAGCATAGTTGCGGGGAAGACGTCCTACAAGTTTGGCGTCCCTACCCTGTTGCTGTTCTTGGCTATCGGCATGCTGGCGGGGTCGGATGGTATCGGTGGAATCCTTTTCGACGACCCAAGCCTCGCCCAGTTCATCGGGATCGTTTCGCTCAATTTCATCCTGTTTTCCGGCGGACTGGACACCAACTGGGCCACCGTAAAACCCATCCTGCGGGAGGGCGTGGCGCTATCCACCATGGGCGTCCTGCTGACGGCGGTTTCCCTGGGAACCTTCGTGTGGTACGTTACCGACTTCACCATTTACGAAAGCATGCTGCTGGGGTCCATTGTATCCTCGACGGATGCCGCGGCCGTTTTTTCCATCCTGCGGTCGAAGAACCTGGCCCTGAAAAGCAACCTTCGCCCCACCCTGGAGCTGGAAAGCGGGAGTAACGACCCCATGGCTTACGTGCTGACGCTGGCCTTCCTGACGCTGGTGGTCAACCAGGACCAGGGCCTGGCCTCAGTCATTCCGATGTTTCTGCTGCAAATGGCCCTGGGCGGCGTTGGGGGATTCGCCTTTGGCCACCTCAGCAAGCAGATCATCAACCGGATCAAACTCGACTTCGAAGGACTATACCCGGTGCTCGTCATTGCCCTTATGTTCATCACCTTCTCCGCCACCGACGCGGTGGGCGGCAACGGCTTCCTCGCCATCTACATCTGCGCGGTGTACCTGGGCAACCAGGACCTGATCCACAAACGGACCATCCTGAAGATGTTTGACGGTTTGGCCTGGCTCATGCAGATTGTCCTGTTCCTCACCCTGGGGCTGCTGGTCTTCCCGTCCCAGATGATGCCCTACGCCGGCATCGGAATGCTGGTATCACTCTTCCTGATTGTGGTGGCCCGCCCCGTTGGGGTGCTGGTCAGCCTAATCTTCTTCAAGATGGAAATGAGGAGGCGCTGGTATATCTCCTGGGTGGGGCTGCGGGGGGCGGTACCGATCGTATTTGCCACCTACCCCCTGCTGGCCGGCATCGACAAGGCCACGGCCATTTTCAACATCGTCTTTTTCATTTCCGTATCCTCCGTTCTCATCCAGGGTACCACTCTTTCGCTGTTCGCCAAATGGCTGAAGGTTGCCCTGCCCGAGCAGGCGAAGAAGTTGAACGCCACCGACCTGTTGCTGGCGGATAATCCCAAGGCCGAGATGGAGGAATTTACCATTACCCCGGACTGCTACGCGGTGGACAAGGAGATCGTGCAGCTGGGGTTCCCGAAGAACGCCATCATCGCCATGATTAAGCGGGAGGGAAACTACCTCCTGCCCAATGGCTCCACGAAACTGGAAACGGGAGATTCCCTGATCGTCCTGGCCGACGGGCCGGGCGTCCTGGATGCCGTTGCCAAAACGCTGAAGGGGGGCAATGCCTGAGGCTGGATGGCTACTACCCCGGGGGGACGTATCAATAACTAATAATTATCTTAATCCCGGGCATTCCGCCCGCAGCCCAGACCGTCACCCCTTTACCATTGACCTCATCATGCTAACCCCACAGGAAAAAGACTTCTTGGATACTCACGGCTACCTCAACCTGGGCCAGTTGCTCACGCCCGCGGAAGTCGACCGCATCAACGCCCGCCTGGCGGAACTACAGCAACAGGAAGGCGACCGCGCGGGAGCCGAACTGGCTGAATCAAAGTACATCCGGCATCCGAAGGAGGAGGGCGCGGACCGGCTAGCCGACTTGGTCAACAAGGGTTTCGTCTTCGACATCTGCTACACCCACCCCCGCGTCCTTGCCGGCATCGAAGCCGTGCTGGGCGCCGACTACAAGCTATCGTCGCTGAACTACCGGGCCGCCAAACCCGGGATGGGCCAGCAGAAACTACACGTAGACTACAAAAATGCCGTGGCAGGAGATGGCTTTAAGGTATGCAACACCATCTGGTTACTCGACGACTTTACCGAACGCAACGGCGCCACCCGGATCGTGCCGGGCACCCACCGGTCGAAGGAATTGCCCGACGCCGCCATGCCCGATCCCCACGCCAGCCACCCGGATGAAATCCTCATCACCGCGCCCGCCGGTTCCGTCGTGATCTTCAATTCCCACGTTTGGCACGGCGGCACCACCAACCATACCGACCGCGACCGCCGGAGCATCCACAGCTACTTCTGCACCCGGGACCAACCCCAGCAAATCGACCAGCGGAAATACATCACCCCGGAGACCCGGGAGCGGATCGGGGAAAGGGGCCGGGCTATCCTGGATGTGTAGGGGGCTGCTCCCCTCACCTTGCGGGGCCTTTCCCCGGGAGGAAATTCTTAACCCTACCTTCCCTCCATGCGCAAACTGCCCTCCCTTTCTGCCGGACTGCTGGTGGCCGCCACCGGCGTCGGGGCGGGCGACCTGGTGATTTCCTCCCTGAGCGGGGCGCGCTACGGCCTCACGCTGCTCTGGGCCATCGCGCTCGGGGCGGTACTGAAGTTCACGCTTAACGAGGGACTGGCCCGCTGGGAACTCGCCACCGATACAACGCTGCTGGAGGGGTGGGTGGAGCGGCTGCCATGCGTTGTCGTGCTCGCTTTCGGGGCCTACCTCTGTTTCTGGGCCTTGCTCGTGGCGGGTACCCTCATTTCCTACAACGGCGTGGTGGCCAACAGCATCTTCCCGCTGCCCGTTTCCGACCAGACGGGTACCACGGTGTGGGGCGCCCTGCAGTCCGTACTGGTCCTGGCGCTGGTCCGCTGGGGCGGGTTCCGGGGTGTGGAGAGCCTCATGAAAGGCGTCATCGCCCTGCTGTTCGTGGTGGTGATCGGCTGTGCCTTGGTGGTGGCGCCGTCTTACGGGGCGGTCCTGACGAACACCCTGCTGCCGTCCGTACCCGAGTCTACCGATGCGCTCTTCTTCAGCTTTGCCCTGATCGGGGGCGTGGGCGGCACCCTGACGATCATGTGCTACGCCTACTGGCTGCGGGAGAAGCGGCAGCTACGGGAGGTACGCCTGCACGAGATCCGGCTCGACCTGGGCGTGGCCTACGTCCTGACCGCCCTTTTCGGGATCGCGGTGACCGTCATCGCGGCCGGGGTGCGTCCGGAAGCCGTGGGTGGCTACGCGCTGGTGACCAGCATTGCCGGACAACTGGCGAAGGTGATGGGCGACTTCGGGTACTGGTGCTTCCTGGTCGGCTTCTGGGCCGCGGTGCTCACCTCCATGATCGGGGTATGGAGCGGGGTACCGTATCTCTTCGCAGACCTCTGGCGGCGGTACCGCAAACGGTACGGGAACACCGCCCCCCTCGACCAACCACTGCGCCACACCCGTACCTACCGTTGGTTCCTGGTCTACCTGGCGCTGCCGCCCATCCTGCTGACCGTTTACCAGCGCCCCGCCTGGATCGGAGTGGCCTACGCGGTTTCCGGCGCGGCCTTCATGCCCTTCCTGGCCCTTACCCTGCTTTACATGAACAACCGATCGCGGTGGGTAGGCCGCCTGAGCAACGGCTGGATCACCAATACGCTGCTGGGCATTTGCCTGCTGCTTTTTCTGGTGTTGCTGGGGGTTCAATTGGAGGTTTTTGGGTAGGTAAGAGGTTGATTATCGATTATCGATTCTCGATTTTCGATACTCGATTCCTGATTTGGCTGCCGCTGCTACCTGCTCGCTTCGCTCGTTCAGGGGCTTCGTCCGGAGGTTAATCTTTGATTCGTGATTCTCGATACTCGATACTCGATTCCTGATTTGGCTGCCGCTGATGCCTGCTCGCTTCGCTCGTTCATGGGCTTCGTCCGGAGGTTGATCTTTGATTCGTGATTCTCGATACTCGATACTCGATTCCTGATTTGGCTGCCGCTGATACCTGCTCGTTTCGCTCGTTCATGGGCTTCGTCCGGAGGGTGATTTTGGTTCGCGGTTCTTGATACTTGATTCCTGATTTGGCTGCCGCTGATACCTGCTCGCTGCGCTCGTTCAGGGGCTTCGTCCGGCGAGTTCCGGTACATGCCCGCTCGTCGGATGGGTTGCCCGGCCTGCCCGATTACTCGCCGCGAGCTACCTTAACCGGAACAACCCGTCCCGCATTGCGATTCTCTCACTTACCCTGCACCCGCGCTTTTGCCGCCCTGTCCTTATTGCTGTTCATGATGGGCTGCGAGCCGGCCGGAACCGATGATTCCCCGGCACCTGCGGGACCCGCCCGCCCCAACATCCTCTGGATCGTGGCCGAAGACCTGAGTCCACTCATTGCCGCCTTTGGCGACTCCACCATCCAGACGCCCAACCTGAGTCGGCTGGCCGCCCGTGGTGTGCGCTTCCCCAATACCTTCAGCGTGGCCGGGGTGTGCGCGCCGAGCCGCTTCGCCATCGCCACCGGCGTGTACCCCATCAGCGCCGGCGGCCACCACATGCGCACCCAGGGGAACGTAGAGCGGCTGCGCCAGATCGGCCTGCCGGGCGAGTACGGGGCGCTGGTCGATCCGGAGGTGAAAATGATGTCGCAGGTGATGCGGGAGCACGGCTACTTCGCCACCAATAACCAGAAGACCGACTACCAGTTCGAGGCCCCGAAGACCGCCTGGGACGAGCAGGGGCCCCGCGCCCACTGGCGCCACCGGCCGGCCGGGCAACCCTTCTTCAGCGTCTTCAACCTGGAGATCACCCACGAAAGCCAGGTGTGGCAGACCAGCAAGGGCAACCTGCGCTTCCGGCCGGGATTTGAAAACGATACCTCCACCATCTACGGCTGGGGCGATGTGTACCCCGACGAAGCGCGCCCCGAACCGGAGATTGCGGTGGCGGACGACGAACTTCCCCTGCCGCCCTACCTGGCCGACACCGACCTAACGCGCGGCGACGTGCGCCGGGTGTACGACAACATCCGTATCATGGACGAGCAGGTGGGCGTGCTGCTGGACCAGCTGGAGGCCGACGGACTGACCGACAGTACCATCATATTCTGGTACACCGATCACGGCGGACCGCTGCCGCGCCAGAAAAGACTGCTCTACGACTCCGGCATCCGCGTGCCGATGATCGTGGCCTGGCCCGACGACCGGCGCGCCGGAGAGATGGACAGTTTGCTGTTCAGCTTCGTTGATTTCGCGCCCACGGTGTTCAGTCTGGCCGGCATCGAACCGCCCGAGTACCTGCAGGGGCAGGCTAATTTCGGCGCATTCAAGGCCTCGGAAAGGGAGTACGTATTTGCCGCCTCCGACCGCCTGGATGAGCACTACGACCGCATCCGCGCCGCCCGCGACCACCGCTACAAGTACCTGCGGAACTATAACCCCGACCGCGGCTACTACCTGCCCCTCGCCTACCGCGAGCAAATGGCCAGTATGCAGGAACTGCTGCGCCTGCGCGACGCCGGCCAGCTCACGGACGTCCAGGCGCAGTGGTTCCGCGACCGCAAGCCAGCGGAGGAACTCTTCGATACCCGGAACGACCCCCATGAACTGCAGAACCTAGCCGGCCGGCCGGAGTACCAGGACAAACTCGTGGAACTGCGCACCGCCACTGACCAATGGCTGGCCCGCGTGGGCGACCTCGGCGATGAGACCGAAGCGGAAATGGTGTACCGCTTCTGGGGCGGGGCGGACGAAATGCCCACTACGGGCCGGCCCCAGCTGCGGCGCGACAGCCTCGGTCGCTTCATCCTGGAAAGCAAGACCCCCGGCGCCCAGATCGCATATCGCATCCTGCCGGCGGACAGCGGGAAACCGGGCTGGCGGGTCTATACCGGACCGATCGACTTCGACCTCGACAGCGGCGATACCCTGCGCGCCGTGGCCCAGCGCATCGGCTACCGCGAAAGTGGCCTCAGCGAAGGGTGGTAGCGGCCCGTGCAGCGTACATTTCTTTTTTGATCACCCACCAATATCCTACGTCATGCGTACCCGCAAACTTGGCAACCACGGACCGGAAGTTTCCGCCATCGGCCTCGGCTGTATGGGCCTGAATTTCTCCCTGGGCAATTCCCTCGATCATTCGGCCGTCGACGCCCTCCTCGGGGCGGCCGTCGACCGCGGCGTCACCTTTTTCGATACCGCCGAAGTGTACGGACCGTATACAAACGAGGAACTGGTGGGCAAGGCCCTGGCACCCTACCACGACCGCGTAGTGATCGCCACCAAGTTCGGCTTCGACTTGAGTCGGGACCTGCCAGTGGGTCACCACGCACTGAACAGCCGGCCGGAGCAGATCCGCCGCGCCGCCGAAGGCTGTCTGCGCCGCCTGGGGGTGGAGGCGATCGACCTGTTCTACCAGCACCGGGTGGATCCGGAGATACCCATCGAGGAGGTGGCCGGCACCGTCAAGGACCTCATCGGCGAGGGCAAGGTCAAGCATTTCGGGCTCTCCGAAGCCGGTGCCAACACCATCCGCCGCGCCCACGCTGAACAGCCCGTGGCGGCCGTCCAGAGCGAATACTCCATCTGGTGGCGCCGGCAGGAAGCGGAGGTCATTCCTACGCTGGAAGAACTCGGCATCGGTCTGGTGCCGTACAGTCCGCTGGGCCGGGGTTTCCTGACCGGCAAGATCGACGACAGTACCACCTTTGCGGAGAACGATTTCCGCAACGTCCTGCCCCGCTTCACGCCGGAGGCCCGCCGGTCCAACCGGGTGCTGGTCGACCTGCTGGCCCGCATCGCCGAAAGCAAGGACGCCACCCCGGCCCAGATCGCCCTGGCCTGGTTGCTCGCGCAGAAACCCTGGATCGTGCCCATTCCCGGCACCACGAAGTTGCACCGGCTGGAAGAAAACATCGGTGCGGCCGAGGTGCACCTAACGCCGGAGGACCTGGAAGATATCGAGGAGGCCGCGCAGCGGATCGACCTGGAAAGCGCCCGCTATCCGGAGGCGATTGAGCGTTTGACCGGTCTTTAGACATCCACTATCCCGCCGCCCACGATCACTTCCCAATCGAGTTCGGGCCGCAGGTAGCGGCCAGCCAGGTCGCGCAGTTCCTCGGCGGTGATGTGGCGGATGGTATCGTCCAGGCGCCGCAGGTGCTCCGGAGCGTCGTAACCCTTTATGATGGCCGAGCGGTACCGACTGCTGACGGCCAGCGGGCCGTCGAGATCCATGATGAGTCCGCCCAGCAGGTAAGCCCGCACCATATCCAGCTCGCCGGCGGGCACCAGGTCCTGACGCAGTTTCTCCATTTCGGTGCGGATCTCGGTGCGCACCGCGTCCAGGTTCTCGTTGGCCACGTCGGCGGCAATGCCGAGGGTGCCGTCGAAGCGATAGGTGTCCAGGTCGGAATCAATGCCGTAGGTGTAGCCCTTTTCTTCGCGGATGTTGCGCATCAGTCGGCTGCCGTAGTAGCCGCCGAGAATGGTCTCCAGCACCGCCAAGCCGGGGTAGTCGGGGTCGGTCACCATGAAGCCCCGTCGCCCCTGACGGATCATGGTCTGCTGCGCCCGGGGCCGGTGTATCTGGATTAGGCACGGCTCACCGGCATCCACCCGGTACGTCGGCATTTCTACGCGGGGGCCCATGGGTAGTTGCCCGAATGTCCGCTCCAGCAAGGATTCCACCTGCGGGCTCAGCTGTCCCACTACCCGCAGGGTGGCGTTCGCCGCTCCGTAGTATCTCCGGTAGTGGTCGCGCACGGCCTCTAACGTAAGGGCATCGTAGTCTTCCTTGCTGCCGCCGTATCCGTAGGGGTTCTCGGCTCCGAAGGCGGCTTCCGAGAGGTGGCGGTAGGCCAGCCAGTCGGGGTCCTGCAGGTCCTCGCGCAGTTGTTGCCGGCTGCGCTTGCGGTAGCGCTTGAGCTCGCGTTCGCTGAAGGCGGGCTCGGCGATCACTTCCGTCATTACCGGCAGCAGGCGGTCGGCGTGGCGCGTGATGGTGGCCAGGGCAAGGTTGGCGGTGTCGTAGTCGTCGGGAGTGTCCAGGCTCGTGCCGTACTGCTCGAACAGGCGTTCCAGCTGCGCGGCGCTGTGCCGTTTGGTTCCCTCGGTGAGCAGGGCATTGGTGGCACCGGCCAGGAAGTGCTGAGATTCGTACGGCCGTCCGGCCCGCCAGATCATCTCGACGGTCAGGATAGGAGCCTGCTCGACGTGGACGGCCACCACCCGCAGGCCGTTTCCCAGCGTCCATTCCCGCGCGGGCGGCAGGGGCGGCACCCGGGGCGGGTGAATGATCGGTGCGTGTCGGTTCTTGATGGCGGCTTGGGCTTGGTGGGGTGAGTAAAGAACCGGTGAGGTCCGGCGGGGTTTATCCCCACCCGCAAAGGTAACTTCCAGGCGGCGGCGCGCGGGTGCCGGGTGCGGTGGACTTTCGGGCCGCGCGTGCCGGTTCCGCCCTTCCGCTAGGGTGTGGTCTCCGGATCTCCCTCTTGCTCGATGGAGTCCGCAAAGGGGATCCAGGAGTTTTCCGTGAAGGAGGAATCAAAGGTCGTGGACAGCGAACCGTTGACCCCGGCCAGGAGGGCTATTTCCTCCGCGGACAATTCCGTCGGCAGGTGCGGATCGTCGGTGGAATAGGTGAGGTAAACCTGCACCTTCTCAACCCCGGCTTCCCGCAGCTTTGGATAGCGCTCGTGGAGGAGCACCAGGTGCTGATGCAATTTCTCGTACGGCGAACGGGGCGGTGCGGCGTAGCCCTGAAATCGGGCTCGCCAGGGCAAGCGGTGGTGCGGATCGTCGTCGTCCTTCGTCGTACCGACGTCGCTGATTTCCGGCACGGCTGAGAGTAGGCCACGGTCGAGGGTTCTTCCCATGACCAGGCTCCCTACGTTGATTTTTATTCTTCTCATGATTCAGTTTTAGGGCGGTCGGCCCGGGGGCGGGGGCTACACTTTCGGCTTAATCGCCGACACAATTACACGTCTAAGTTCTTCGCCGGCCGGCCACGGTACTAAAAGTACTTCCTCCTATCTTTCCGTTCAAAACCAACCGATACATGCACCCGCGTCCCCGCCTCCTGATGCTGCTGTTCAGCTGCTGCTCGATTATGCTCGCCGCTCAAAGCACCCGTCTGCTCCGGCAACCCGACCTGGGGGCCGACAAGATCGCTTTCGCATATGGGGCCGACATCTGGACCGCCGACCGCGATGGGAGCAACGTGCGCCGCATCACCAGTACCCCGGCCGTAGAGTCCAACCCGCACCTGAGCCCGGACGGTCAATGGCTGGCTTTCACCTCGGATCGCGACGGCAGCGAAGACGTTTACGTGGTACCCCGGGCAGGCGGCATCCCCACCCGGCTGACCTGGCACCCGGCCGCGGACCAGGTGCGGGGCTGGACACCGGACGGCAGCCGTATCCTCTTTGCTTCCAACCGGGAATCCGCCCCCGTCCCCTTCCACCGCCTCTACACGGTGGCCACCGGCGGCGGCCCGGTTGAAAGGGTGAGCGAACAGTGGGGCTACGACGGCAGCTACTCCCCCGACGGACAACGGATTGCCCTGGACCGGATGAGTCGCTGGGACAGCGAGTGGCGCGCCTACCGCGGTGGGCAGAATACGCCCCTGATCCTGCTGGATCTGGCCACGCAGGAGGAAGTGCTACTAACCAACGAGCAGACCACCGACGTGCAACCCACCTGGATTGGCGAAATAGTGTACTTCCTCTCCGACCGCAACGGTGCTATGAATGTTTGGGCCTACGATCCTGCAGCGGAAGCACTGCGGCAGGTTACCCAACTTACCGGCTCCGACATCAAGTGGCTCAGCGGCCACGGCAGCGACCTGATCGTGGAACGCGATGGCTACCTGCACCTGGTCGATCCCGCGACGGGGACTCTCGAGCAACTGACCATCGAAGTCGTGGGCGACTTCCCCTGGGCCGAACCGGAATGGAAAGACGTGGGTAAGCAGGCTACCTCGGTATCCCTCTCGCCCACGGGCAAGCGGGCGCTGATGGAAGCCCGCGGCGAAATCTTTACCGTTCCCACCGAAAAGGGGGATTCCCGCAACCTGACCCGCACCTCCGGCGCGGCCGACCGCGCGCCGGTATGGTCGCCCAAGGGAGACCGCATTGCCTGGTTCACCGACGCGAGCGGTGACGGTTACACCCTACACCTCGCCGACCAGACGGGCCGGGGGGACACCACCAACATCCCCATCGGGGAATCCAAAATGGCCTGGAACCCGGCCTGGTCGCCCGACGGGAAGTCCATCGCGTTTGTCGACGACGACGTACGCATCCGGGTCGTGGACCTCGCCTCCAAGCGCATCCGCACCGTAGATACCGGCACCAATAACATGGACCGCAGCCGAACCGAGCCGGTCTGGTCGCCCGACAGCCGCTACCTGGCTTACGTAAAAAGCGGCAGCAACCGCTTCCGGCAGATTTGGACCTGGAACCGGGAAACCGGTGAACGAAACGCGCTGACCGACGCTTTCGCCGATTCATTCTCGCCCGCCTGGGACCGCGACGGCAAGCACCTCTACCTCCTGGCCAGTACAGATCTGGCCCTGGGCGCCGGCTGGGCCAACACCAGCTCGATGCAGGCCGACCCGAACTACAAGGCCTACGTGGTCGTACTACCCGCCGACCTGGAGAGCCCCTTCCTGCCCGAAAGCGACGAGGAAGCCGTGGCCGAGGAGGACGATGACGATGACGATGACAATGAAAAGGGGCAAGAAGAACCTGAGGCGGCATCGGAAAAGGCCGACACGGCGCGGGCAACCCGCGTAGTGATCGACTTCGACCGCATCAGCCGCCGCATCATTGCCCTGCCGGTATCGGGTGCCAACTACTACGCCACGGCCGCGGGCCCGGCCGGCACCCTCTTCCTGGCCGAAGAAAACCCCGGCGGTGAGGGCGCTACGCTGAAGAAATTCACCCTGGAGGGACGGGAGGCCAAGGACTTCGCGAAGAACGTCCGCAACTTCGCCGTATCCGCCGACGGGCAGGCCATCCTGTTCCAGTCCGGTGAGCAGTGGACGCTGGCCAAAACCGGCGCCGACAGCGGAGAGTCCGGCAAAGCCCTCAAACCCGACTTGAGCATGAAGCTCGACCGGCTAGCTGAGTGGCAGCAGATTTTCGAGGAGGCCTACCGCTACGAACGCGACTACTTTTACGATCCGGGGCTGCACGGGCGCGACTGGAAGGTCGTCTACGAACGCTATGCCCCGCTGGTGCCCTACATCCGCCACCGCGACGACCTCACTTACGTGCTCGACCAGCTTGGCGGGGAGCTATCCGTGGGCCACAGTTTCGTATTCGGTGGCGACACCCCCGAAACCGAGAAGGTTAAAGTGGGCCTGCTGGGGGCCGACCTGGTACGGGACCAGGGCCGCTGGCGCATCGCCCGTATCTACACCACGGAAAGCTGGAACCCGAACCTGTCAAGTCCGCTCGACCGGCCCGGCCTCGACGTGCGGGAAGGCACCTACCTGGTGGGCATCAACGGCGTGGAGCTCACCGCCGAAGACAACCCCTTCCGCCTGCTCGACGGCACGCAGGGAAAGCAGACGGTACTGCACCTCAATAGCGTCCCCGCCTTCGCCAATAACCGCGAAGTCATCGTGGAACCCATCGACAGCGAGAACGCCCTGCGCCAACGCGCCTGGGTAGAGGACAACCGCCGCAAGGTGGATTCCCTTTCGGACGGCCGCTTGGCGTACGTCTGGGTGCCGAACACCGGTGGGTCGGGATTCGTGAACTTCAACCGCTACTACTTTGCCCAGCAGGACAAGGAGGGCGCCATCATCGACGAGCGCTTCAACGGTGGCGGACTGCTCGACGACTACATGGTGGACCTGATGACGCGCTCCCTGCGCGCCGCCCTAACCAACGAAGTGCCGGGCGGCACGCCCTTTACCCTGCCGGCCGGCATCCTCGGTCCGAAGGCGCTGCTCATCAACGAACGCGCCGGCTCGGGGGGCGACTTCTTCCCCTGGGCCTTCCGGCAGCAGGGGGCCGGCCCGCTGATCGGCGTCACCACCTGGGGCGGGCTGGTAAAATCTTCCGTGCACTACCCCTTCATCGACGGTGGTGCCATGACGGCTCCGGACAACGCCGTTTTCGACCCGATCAAGGGACAGTTCATCGCCGAGAATACGGGAATTGCCCCCGACATCGTCGTGCGTCAGGATGCCCGCTCCCTGAGCCTGGGCGAAGATCCGCAGTTGCAGCGCGCGGTGCAGGAAGTCCTGCGCCTGCTGGAAGCGCAGAAAAAGGTGGAGGTGGTCAATCCGCCCTACCCCCGTCCGGCTTTGGGAGATGAAAGAAAGTGAATTGGTGAATGGGTGATTGAGTGAATTAGTGAATGCGTGCCAATTCACCCATTCACTAATTCATTCCTTCACTAATTACTGAGCATAACCGGCATAACCAGCATCATAATGTCCTGCCCGTTTTGCTGCTCGGTGGGCAGCAAGATGCCGGCGCGGGTGGCGGTGGACATCTCGAGGCGAACCTCTTCACCTTCCAGGACGCCCAGCATTTCCACGAGGAACTTGGCGTTAAATCCGATCTGCAGCGGGGCACCTTCATAGGAACAGCTGAGTTGCTCGGTGGCCTCGTTGCTGAAGTCGAGGTCCTGGGCGCTGACCGTCAGGCTGCCATCGGCGATGTTAAGGATGACCTGGTTGGTGGTCTTGTTGGCGTAGATGACAATACGCTTCAGGCTGTTCTGAAAATCGGCGCGATTGACCAGCAGCACGTTGGGGTTATCGACGGGGATGACCGCATTGTAGTCTGGGTAACGGGCGTCGATCAGGCGGCAGGCCAGTTTGGTGTCGCCGTATTCAAAGAAGGCATTTGACTTGTCGAAGGTGACGGTCACTGCCACGTCGGAGTGCGGCAGGGCACCTTTAAGCAGGTTGAGTGCCTTTTTGGGGATGATGAAGCTGCTGGTCACCTCTCCGCTGAGGTCGTTGAGGCTGAACTTGACCAGTTTATGGGCGTCGGTGGCCACCATGGTCAGTTTGGAGAAATCAACCTGAAAAAACACGCCCGTCATGGCGGGCCGCAGCTCGTCGGTACTGGTGGCGAAAAGGGTCTTGTTTATCCCTTCCTGCAGGGCGGCGGCCGTTACGCTTACTTCATCCGCCTCGGCAGGCTCGGGGATATTCGGGTAGTCACCACCGGGTTCACCCGCCAGCTTGTACTTACCGTAGGCGGAGGTGATCGAAATTCCGTAGTTGTCCTCGTTCACGTCGAAGGTGATCGGCTGCTGCGGCAGGGCCTTCAGCGTGTCGATCAGGATCTTGGCGGGTACGGCCACCTCGCCGTCGCCGTCGGCGTTCACCTCAAGGCTGGTGACCACGCTGGTCTCCAGGTCGGTGGCGGCAATTTTCAGCGTATTGCCCTCGATCGTAAAGAGGAAATCTTCCAGGATCGGCAGCACCGGGTTGGAAGCAATAGCACCCCCGGCGAGTTGTAACTTTTTCTGCAGATCGGAACTGGAAACGGAAAATTTCATAGTGGTTAAGGTTTTGGCAAACTTACGCATTTACCCGGTTTGCTGGTAAACTCCTTGCGGACGGCCCCGGCCCCTTCCGGGGGCTGCCATGCGGTGAGAATTTACTCGTGCCGGAGCTTAAAAATTGGCTCCGCCCGGTCGCCACCGCAGGCCCAATACGCCCCACACGCCATACTGGGTGGTGGAGAGCAAGAGGGAATTGTCCTGGTCCGGCTTGCCGATGTAGCG
This sequence comes from Neolewinella litorea, assembly GCF_004803465.1. Taxonomy (GTDB): domain Bacteria; phylum Bacteroidota; class Bacteroidia; order Chitinophagales; family Saprospiraceae; genus Neolewinella; species Neolewinella litorea. The sequence continues at coordinate 228,305 of NZ_SRSF01000002.1, forward strand.
CTCGGAAGCGTGGTCGGTAGCGTTGTTGAGGCGGGCGTAGGCGGAGATGTCCTTGAACAACTCGTAGTCCGCCGCGAAATCCAGACTGATTACCGCGTTGATCCATACGGGCTGGCCGTCCTGAAGCAGATCGAGCGTAGAACTGCGGTAGTTGCCCGCGATGACGAGGTTAAGGCGCTGCTTGGGGTTGCTGTATACCACGCTGAGGTTGGCGGAACGGCGCGGGGCCTGGGCCAGGGTGGCGTCTTCACTGCTTTGCCCGTCAAGCTTGTAGCTGTTGAAGTTGACGTTGCCGTTGAGGTTAAGGAAGCGCCAGCCCGGATTGAGGAAGGCCAGGTTCTGGTAGAAGCCCAGTTCGAGGCCCAGCAGCGTAGCGTCGGCGGTATTGGCGATCGAGTACCCCAGGGAGGGCTGCTGGTTGATGAGGGCGAACTCGGCAGTGCGGACGGTGGGGTTTTCCAGAAACTTGGCGTAGGCACCGATGCTGATTAGCCCGTCGTTGCGACCGTAGCGCTCGAAGCCCACGTCGATGTTGCGGCTGTAGGTCGGCGCGACTGTCGGATTACCGATGGAAAACACGTCGAGACGGGCCTGCCGGCGTTCGGCGTAGTCCAGGGTGGGCACCAGGGTGGCGTAAGGTACCCGCGCGATGGCTTCGTAGTAGGCCAGGCGGAACTGGCGGTCGCGGCGGACCCGGTAAGTGACGTTTAGGCTAGGGAAAAGGTCATTATAGCTGCTGGAGTCTACCTGACCGGAGAGCGCGAGGGCGTAGTCGAGATCGGTATACTCGTAGCGGAGGCCCATGGAGGTACTTAGCTTGGCATTCCAGTTGTTGACGTACATCAGGTAACCGGCGGCGATCTTCTCCCCGGCGGTGTAATTGGGGCCGGCCTCCAGGTCTGGATTTTCGACCAGCCTGGCTTCACTGTCCAGGTCCGCAAACCCGCCCGGCCCCACGTCGGGACCGCGGTCGCCGGTCTGCCGGACGAAAAATTCCTGGTAGCTGCGCTCCTTGATCCGGTAGCGGGCCCCGGCACGGAAGAAACTGGACCGGTTCGCGTTGGTGTAGCGGGTGTAGTTAATGCCACCGATGGCGATGTCCTCCTCCAGGTTGAGGCGCTCTTGTTCGGTGGCCGTGCGGGGTAATCCCTGTCCCGGATAGCGCGTATCGTCGGCGGTGAGCGACAGATACTCCTCCGGCGTCAGGGGTTCCGCGTTACCGCCCGCTACGCTGTTGACGGCCCGCTGCCGGTCGGTCAGCCGCTCACTGGTACTGGCGAAGCTCAGGGCATAGGCCAGCTGGGCGTTGGGGAAGTTGTTCTCCACCTCCAGGGCCACCATGTTCAGGCGGCGCTGTTCCTGCCACTTGGTGGCGATGCGGTTTTCCCGGGCGTTCTCGCGCCCCCAGAAGTTGACCTCACGGGTATAGACGTCTTCGTCGACCGCGCTATAGTTGTAGCTCAGCCGCAGGCGGTTGTAGATGCTGGGCCGCAACTCGATGGCCCCGATCATGCCTTTCTTGGCCGTTACCCGGTCGGTGTCGATGGGCCGCACCCGGCTGACTTCCTGGCCGGTCACGCCGTCATCCCCGTAGTCGAAGCGCTGCATCCGGTTACCGCGGGCGTGTCGGAAGTAACTGCCCGCAATCAGCCCGTAGATGGTCTCGTCGCTGAGCTCGGAATTGAGTACCGCAGCCCCCTGCTGGATCCCGGAACCCTGCGGGTTAAAGCGGTCGAACCCGAAGTTCGAGCCGCCGCCGCCCTGCAACAATACCTCAAACTGCCGCTCCGGCTGCCGGATCCGGAAGTCTACCGTACCCCCGATCGCATCGGCGTCCATATCGGCACTACGTGCTTTGATGACGCGCACTTGTTCCACCAGGTTGGACTGGATAATATCCAGACTGCCCGCGCGGTCGGCCTCGGGCTGTACCGCCGGCAGCCGTTGGCCGTTAAGGGAAATGGCGGTGTACTGCTCGGGGAGTCCCCTGACCTGCACCAGCTCTCCCTCCCCCCGGTTGCGGGTGATCGTCACGCCGGGCATCCGCTGCACGGTCTCCGCCAGCGTGATGTCCGGGTACTTATTGAAAAGCTCGGAGTGGATGATCGTTTGCTGGGTGATGGCCGATTGCTGCAGCCGCAGGGCCTGCGCCTGGCCGGAAGCGCGCCGACCGAAGACGATCACTTCCCCCATCTCCACGAAGGATTCCCCCATCCGGATGTCGAGCTCAATATGACGGTCGGTGGGCGTGACCCGGATGGTCGTATCGAAATTCTCGTATCCAATATAGGAAGCCAGGATACGGATGCGGCCCGGCGGCACCTCCAGTCGGTAGTGGCCGTCCACGCCGGTGACGTCGCCGATGACCGACCCCACGACCTGTACGGAACACCCCACCAGGGTATCGCCATTGACGCCCGTAACCGTGCCGGAAACCTCGGCCTCCTGGGCCGCGAGCGGAAGGGAGAACAGGACCAGCAAGAGAGAGTGAAACAAGGAAAGGTGACGCATACCGACTAAAGCGACCCGAAGGATTCTTTTGTTTACCGCCGGATTTATAATTTGTCCGGTTCAAACCCCAACCATGCCCCAACCGCCGAAAATAGTATTCCTCGACGCCGCTTCCCTAAGCGACCTTCCCGCCTTTGACCGCTTTCGGGAACTGGGGCACTTCGTTACCTACGACTATAGTACCCAAGATGAGGTAGCGACCCGCGCGGCGGACGCTCAGGTGATCATCACCAACAAGCTGCAAATCGACGCGGAGGTAATCGGGCAGCTGCCCGACCTGAAACTGATCTGCATCGCCGCCACCGGCACGAATAATGTCGATCACGACGCCGCCGAAGCGCGCAGCATTCCCGTGCGCAACGTGGCCGGGTACAGCACCGACTCTGTTGCCCAGCTTACCCTCACGGCCTACTTTACCGTGGCCATGGACCTGTTGCACCTCAACGAATCGGTCTACAACGGAGAATACAGCAAAGCGCGCGACTTCACGATGTGGCGCCACCCCTTTCACGAGCTAAATGAGAAACGCTTCGGCGTGATCGGGCTCGGGGCCATCGGTACGCGGGTGGCCGAGCTGGCGGCGGCCTACGGCGCCGAGGTCGTCTACCACAGCATCAGCGGCAGCGACCACGACGTGCCCTACGCACGGTTGGAACTGGACGAATTGCTGGAAACCGCCGACGTAGTGAGCCTCCACTGCGCGCTCTCGGATGAGACCCGCGACCTGCTGGCCTACCCGCAGCTGCAGCGGATGAAGTCCTCCGCCTACCTGATCAATATGGCGCGCGGCGGCATCGTCGTGGAAGCCGACCTGGCCCGTGCCATCGACGCCCGCGAGATCGCCGGGGCGGCGGTCGACACCTTCACCACCGAGCCCCTGCCCGACCATCATCCTTACCTCAGCGTCGAGAAGCGGGAGCACCTCCTGCTCACTCCGCACGTCGCCTGGGCCAGTGTAGAAGCACGCACCCGCCTGATCGACGGCATCATTCAGAACATTCGCGAAGGCTGGTAATATCTAGGATGTTCTTCTTGTGCGTTCCGGCGACCAAATCACGGCAAGTAGCCCCGCAAACTGGGCCACACCCCCCGGGTACGCGTAACCGACCGGCACAGCCTTCCCGCTTTCTGCGGCACCCGCGCGCCGCCGCCCTGCTGTTGTTTTTGGTGCTGGGCTGGCCCGTGGGAGCGCAGACGGAACCCGTGGACCAACTGATCGAGGACGTTGTGGCGCAGCAGGCCGAAGAAGGAGGTGAGTTCACCTTCAATGCGGCCTTCGATGTGCTGGAAGCCTACGCGCGCCGGCCACTCGACCTGAATGCGGCCACCGCCGAAGAACTCGGGTCCCTGTACCTGCTCTCCCCGCTGCAAATCGACCGGCTGCTGGCCTACCGCGAAGCGCTCGGGCGGTTCATCAGCATCTATGAGTTGCAGGCTGTGCCGGGTCTGGACCTCGAGACGATCCGCCGGCTGCTGCCCTACGTGAAGGTGGGTACCGGCCTCGACGATGTGAGCGTGCCGCTGTCCACCTTGCTTACCCAGGGCACGCGGGAGGTGTACATCCGCGCCGGCCGGCGACTGGAACGGGCGCGCGGCTATACCCCGCCCAACCCGGCCTACGCAGGAAGCCCCCTGCGCCTCTACACCAAATACCGGCAGCGTTACGGCAACCAACTCAGCCTCGGCGTGGTAGCCGAGAAGGATCCGGGGGAGCCCTTTTTTCGCGGGGGGCGGGGCTTCGATTTTTACAGCGCCCACCTGTTCCTGCGCAACCTCGACCGGCGGGTGCGCGCGGTGGCCCTCGGTGATTTTACGGTCAGCATGGGCCAGGGGCTGATTCTGTTCACGGGATTCGGTTTCGGGAAGAGTAGCTATACGACGAGCGTGGCGCGCACCTCCCCTACCCTGCAGCCCTACGCCAGCGTCAACGAGTTCAACTTCATGCGCGGGGCGGGCACGACCCTGGCCCTAGGGGAAGATCTTGAGTTGACCCTCTTCGGTAGTCATCGCCGCCGCACCGCCAACCCGACGCGCGACTCCCTCGGCGTCACCTCTCTGAACCTCAGCGGCTACCACCGTACCGTGGGGGAACGTATGGACCGCAACGCCCTCACCCAGACCAGCTACGGCGGCAGCTTGCGGTACCGGCCCACCCCCCGACTCCACCTCGGCCTGAATCTGCTGGGCGAGCACCTGAGCCGGCCACTACTGCCTACGCCGCGACCCTACAATCGCTTTTACTTCCGCGGCACCGACCTGCAGAACGTGAGCCTGGACTACCGCTACCGCCTGCGCAACTTTTCCTTTTTTGGCGAGGTCGCGGGTGCCGTAGGCGCGGGAACGGCCATGCTGCATGGCGTCAATCTCGGCATCGACCGACGCACCGACGTGGCCGTGGTTTACCGAAAGTACGACCGCGATTACCAGGCCCTGAGCGCGCAGCCCTTCGGCGAATCCGGCGGCGGTCGCAACGAAGAAGGGCTGTACGTAGGCCTGGAAGTGCGTCCCGCGGCCCGCTGGCGCATCAACGCCTACTACGACCTCTGGCACCACGACTGGGTGCGCTATAACCTGGACGCCCCCACCGCCGGACGGGAGTACCGCCTGCGCCTGAGTTACGCCCGCAAGCGGAAACTCGACAGTTACCTCGAGATCCGCACCGAAACGAAGGGCGCAACGCTGCGCAGCGACCAGGACGACCGACTGGACGCCGTGGTGGACCGTACCCGATTCCAGGCGCGCCTGCACGCCGGATACCACCTTAGCCCCACCCTGGAGTGGCGCAGTCGACTGGATATGGGCTTCACCCGCTATGCAGGTACGGACGCGCGTCGCGGCATTCTACTCTTCCAGGACCTGCACTACCGACCCATGGGGCCCCTGAGTTTTTCCGCTCGCCTTGCCGCCTTCGCTACACCGGGATACGAGGTTCGCTTTTACGAGTACGAGAACGGACTCACCTACAATGCTTACGTACTGCCTTACTACGGCGAAGGTGTGCGCGGGTATTTGCTGTTGCGCTACAAGGGCATCCGGGGACTGACGCTGGAGGCCCGGGCGGCCCGCAGCCAGTCCACCGACGGCAATACCTTCGGCACCGGACAAGAAGCAACCGGAAAGACGCACCGGACGGATCTCAGCGCACAGGTGATCTGGCGTTGGTGAGAGGTTTGCGCGAATGCCTTTACGGCCGGAGTCCGCACCGCACCCGCAGGCGCTGCCCGATGAGTTCGGCCCGCACCGGCGTAGTACCCAGGTACTCGCCGTCGGCCTCCAGGCCGGTAGGCCCGCTGACCGATATGACCCGCGCGTGGCAGGTGGTCACGCCCTCCACCCGGCCAATGCTGCCCGTGTAGAAGCGCCAGCTGTTGGTCACGATGCGGTGCAATGGTACACCGGTGGCGTAGGTCAGGGCAAGGGTGTCAGCGGTGGGACTGGCCTGGGGCAGGAGTTCCATGCCGCCTCCCTTATAGCGTCCCAGTCCGATGTTGATGGTGTGGAAGGTGCCCACGACTTGGGTCCCGTTGTAATCGAGGGTCAGTCGCGGAGGTTGAAAGGCGGGCAGGTGCAGGGCGGTCAGGACCGGATAGATCAGCCGGTGCTTGTAGTCGGAGTCGGCGCAGCGCCGGACCACTGCCGCATCGTAGGCCAGTCCGGCGGCGTTCACGAAGTGGCGTTCGCGGCCTTCCCCGTAGGTGAGTTTACCGACCCGGTGGTCGATGACGGTACTCTTTTCCAGCATTTCCAGCCACTGCAGGATGTGGCGCGGCACGCGGAGGGTGCGGCACCAGTCGTTCCCGGAGCCCAGGGGCAGGGGCGTATAGGTAAACGCGGAGGTCAGGGCGTGATCAACTGCGGCGTTCACCAGGTCATGGTGGGTGCCGTCGCCGCCCACGCCCACGATCTCGGTGTGCCCTGCGGATACGGCCGCGGCAAGACGGTCGGCGAGCGGATGTTGACGGTCGGAAAGGGTAAAGGTGGCTCCCGTCAGGCGCTTGTTCAGTACCGGCCAGGCGTACTTCCACCACCGCGCGGCGCGGCCGCCGGCGGCCGCGGGATTTACGATGAAGTGGGGGTCGGTCGTCATGTTACAATAGTACGGCAGCGAATGTTGGGGCCGCAACGTTCGTCTATGCAGTCGAACCACTCGTCCTTATTGGCATGGATTCTCCGTATTATAGGTGATCTTGGTGCCCACTACTCATTGAATTTACCCCATGACAGCTCACTCCAGTGCACCCGTGATCGAGGTCCGGAACGTTCGCAAGACCTACGGCGAAAAAGTTGCCGTCGACGATGTATCCTTCGCCATGCCGCCGGATGCGATCCTGGGCTTACTCGGCCCCAACGGTGCCGGTAAGACAAGCCTGATCCGCATGATCACGACCATCACGGCCCCCGACAGCGGAACGATCTACTTCTCCGGGGCACCCCTGAGCGGTTACCACCCCACCCAGATTGGCTACCTGCCGGAGGAGCGGGGATTGTACAAGTCCATGTACGTAGGCGAGCAACTACTTTACCTGGGCCAGCTCAAGGGCATGAGTGCGCGCGACGCCGAAGACCGCGCCCGCGAATGGCTCGCCAAGTTTGAGCTCGGAGGGCACTGGAAGAAAAAGGTGGAAGAGCTCAGCAAGGGGATGCAGCAGCAGGTACAGTTCATCGCCACCGTGCTGCACGACCCGAAACTGCTGATCCTTGACGAACCATTCAGCGGACTCGACCCCGTGAACGCCAACCGGATGCGGGCCGAGATCCTGCGCTTGCACGCGCAGGGCACCGCCGTGATCTTCAGCACCCACCGCATGGAACAGGTGGAGGAACTCTGCGAATACATCGTGCTCATTGACCAGGGTCGGAACATCCTGCAGGGCAAAGTGCGCGAGATCCGTCGGGAATTCAACGAGCACCGCTACCGCATCACCTACGCCGGTCAGTTACCCCCCGCCGTGGGCCAGCATCATCACCTGCTGAATCCCACGGTTTCCACCGTCGACATCAAGCTGCAGCCCGGTGAAGACAGCAACGACCTGCTCCGCAGCCTCCTGAACCTGGGCGTACAAATTCAGGGATTTCAGGAATTGCTGCCCAGCCTGAATGAGATATTCATCAAGCGGGTGACCCGACTCGACCAATCCACCCCCGAGGAAGCCCTCATGGCCACCCCTTCTTCCGCCCACGCCAACCGCTAACTTATGTCCAACCTCTGGCTCGTCATCCGCCGTGAGTACCTCACCCGCGTCCGCCGCCGTTCCTTCATCCTGGCCACCCTGCTCACCCCTATCGGACTGGCCCTCTTCGTCGTGATCGCCAACGCGGTCTTCAGCTACGAAAACGACGACGTCAAACGCATCGCGGTCATCGACGACGGCAACCTGTTTAATGGTGCCCTACCCGACGAAAACGGGCTCTACTTCCGCTTCGTGGATCAGCCGCTGGATGAACTGCGCGAGCACCCCGAGGAAGACCGCGACTTTTCCGGCATCCTTGTAGTTCCGGAAGTGGTCAACCCACGCAACCGCAATTTCCGCGTCCAGCTCTTCAGCGACGAAACCCTGAGCATCGACGCCCAGTCGCGCATTAAGCGCCGGGTAGAGGACGCCCTGCGGGAATACAAGATCGAGGCTCTGGAGATTGACCAAAACACCCTGGCCAGCCTGGATACCGACGTGGACATCAGCGTGCGCAGCCTCACCGCTACAGCGGAGGGCGAGTCCGACGACCGCAGCATGGCCGCCGCCATCGGGGCCGGGATCGGTACGGTAATGGGTTTCCTGATGTACATCTCGGTGTTCGTCTACGGCATGATGGTCATGCGCTCCGTGATGGAGGAAAAGACCAACCGCATCGTGGAGGTGGTCATTTCCTCCGTTCGCCCCTTTACCCTCCTGCTCGGCAAGATCATCGGGGTCGGCGCCCTCGGGCTCACGCAGGTGCTGGCGTGGATGATCATGATCCCCGGACTCCTCTTTCTGGTGGGCCTCTTTTTCGGTCTCGACGCCGAGCCCAGCCAGATGCCGAACAGCCCGGACATTGACCCGGAGGAAATGCAGTCCATGGTCGCGAAACTGGCCGGCGGGCTCACCGACCTTAACTGGTGGCTTATTCTGCCCTGCTTCATCCTGTACTTCCTGGGGGGCTACTTCATGTACGCGGCCCTCTTCGCAGCCGTCGGCAGTGCCATGGGCGACGATATGGGCGAGAGCCAGACGCTCACCATTCCCATCACGATTCCGGTCATTCTGGCCTTCTACATTATGATGGCGGCCATCCAGAACCCCAATTCCAGTCTGGCGGTCTGGTCTTCCATTTTCCCTCTATTCGCCCCCATCGTGATGCCGGCGCGGCTGGCTTTCGATCCGCCGCTCTGGCAGGTCGCGATCAGTCTGGTTGTGGTCTTCCTTTTTGCCGCGCTGATGGTTTGGATGGCCTCGCGCATCTACCGCATCGGCATCCTCAATTACGGCAAGAAATCCAGCCTCAAGGACATGGGCCGCTGGATTACCGCCAAGTACTAGATCTCCACCCGCTCGCCGGGCGCAATGGCCACGTTAAGGATCTTGATCACGAAGGAACAGGCGGCGTCACCGGCCAAGGTGGGGCGCATCGCCTCGGTAAGTGCCCGCATTACGACATCGTAGTCGCCCGTCAGCTGAGTACTTAGGGGGTTGGTGGCTACTTCTATGCCACCGTCCTGCAGTCGCTTGATAAAGTCGATGATCACCGGTTTATAGTCGGGCGTCAGTGGATAAAGGGAGAGTTCTACGGCTACGTTCATGGGCGGGTTCGCGGGTGCAATGGCTTACGGTAAAAACGTAAATTTATAGGCTAGGGAGAGAATGGGCGCCCCGAAGATGGATAACCGGTAAGCCGCGAAGGGACTGCCCTGAAAAATGCCCAGCGGCTGCGTATTCGCGTCCTTGGGCTGAAAGAATACGTAGTAGGCGTCGTCCCGGCCAAACGGCGAGGACGCGGTGACCCTCCCCGCTCAGGTTGAACAGGTTACCGATCAGGGAAACGGGCATGGTCGGCTACCATTCCTTACTGCGAAAGGCCCACGGGAATGAGAAAGTCCACCGGCTGGTTGAGGTCCGCGGCCACGCTGGCGGAGTCGGCCGCCAGATCGATATCTCCAAGAAGATCCGCCAGACGCGCGTCGAGGTCGATGCGCAGATTAAAGCCCCGCAGCGGCTCGAGGTCTTGTCCAAAATCCAGCACGAAGGGTTGGCTGCCGAAGGAACTTACCGAGAGGGTATCGCCGCCGGGTTCCAGGGTGTACTCCAGGCGGGCCTGCACGTAGCCGCGCCCATCGCGGAAATTCAGGCGCCCGGGTTGGGTGCGCAGGGCATCCCCGGAGGGTGCGCTGGCCGGCACCACCGGTCGGTAGCGATCGGGCAGTCCGTAGGTGCCGCCCAGCCCGTTGACCGAGGCCGCACCGATCTGCAGCGCGCCGACCATCGTGGTGGCCGTTGCCGCCGATGCGAGCAGGTAATTGCCGTTGACGACTGAGGTGAGAGTATCGGTTCCATTTAAGACGCGCACCTCCACCGGCCGGACCGGGGTGGGCAGGTCGCCCTCAGACGAGAGCAACACCAGGTCTCCCAGATAGTAGCGGAAGCGGACGATCTGAAAGGGGTTGCCCGCCCCGTCGGTGTAGGTTTGCCCGATGACGATGGTCGTGTCTTCCCAGGTCGGGCGGATTCGGATCGACAGTTGGGGATAGGTGCAGCAGTCGGGACAGGCCACATCGGCCCGCAGTTCATAATTCGCGGCGTCGGGGTCCAGGCACCCTACCCGCTCCTCGTAACAGGCAGACAGCAAACAGGCGAGGCCGGCGGCCAGGAGGAGACGCATAGTACTGATTTTGCTCAAATGATCATCCCCGCGGCGACCGTTTCGTTGGTCTGTTCGTCCACCAGGATAATGGATCCCGTGATGCGATTTTTACGGTAGGGGTCGGTCAGCAGGGGGGCCGTGGTGCGGAGCAGGACGCGGCAGATGTCGTTCATCTTGATCTCCTTGTTCTCCTCGTCCCGGTGCAGGGTGTTGATGTCCAGGCGGTAGCGCACGTCCTTGATGATGCAGCGGGCCTCCTGGGTGGTGTGCATGATCGCGTACTTGCCACGGGGCTGTAGCGGCCGTTCGTTAAACCAGCAGAGCATGACCTCCACGTCCTGGGTCACGTCGGGCTGGTTGTTGGGCCGCACGATCATATCGCCACGACTGATGTCGATGTCATCCTCCAGAAGCAGGGTGACGGACATCGGGGGAAAGGCCTCCTCAAGTTCTCCGTCGTAGGAATCGATCTTGGCGATGCGGGAGGAAAATCCGCTGGGCAGGACGACCACCTCATCGCCTTTCTTGAAGACGCCCCCGGCGATGCGGCCGGCGTAACCGCGGTAATCGTGGTATTCGTCGCTGTAGGGCCGGATGACGGTCTGTACCGGCAAACGGCAATCGATGAAATTGTTATCGCTGCCGATGTGAACGTTTTCCAGGGCGTAGAGCAGGGTGCTGCCGCCGTACCAGTCCATGTTGGTACTGCGGTCCACCACGTTGTCGCCGAGGAGGGCCGACATAGGGATAAAGTCGACGTCCTTGACGTCCAGGCGGTGGCTGAAGGCGCTGAAATCGTCCTTGATGCGGTTGTACGCTTCTTCATTGAAATCAACCAGGTCCATCTTGTTGATGCAGACGATCAGGTGGGGGATCTGCAGCAGGGAGGCAATAAAGGCGTGCCGCCGGGTTTGCTCTACTACCCCTTTGCGGGCATCTACCAGAATCAGGGCCACGTTGGCGGTGGAGGCGCCGGTGACCATGTTGCGGGTGTACTGGATGTGTCCGGGGGTATCGGCGATGATGAACTTCCGCTTGGGGGTTGCGAAGTAACGGTAGGCCACGTCAATGGTGATTCCCTGTTCGCGTTCGGCCTTGAGCCCGTCGGTGAGCAGGGCGAGGTTGACACCCTCTTCCCCACGCTTTGCGCTGGTCTGAGAGATGGCCTCGTACTGGTCCTCGAAGATGGACTTCGAATCGTACAGCAGGCGCCCGATGAGGGTAGATTTACCGTCATCGACCGATCCGGCGGTGGTGAAGCGAAGCAGCTCGGTATGCGCTAGAGAATTGACCATGAAAATAAAAATTTACGAGAATCGATATACAAAGGGCGCAGTGCGCGGGAACGCCGGCGCGATCGGTGAAAACGGGGCAGGGGGCCCTCTAGAAATACCCCTGTTTTTTGCGGTCTTCCATGGCGGTTTCCGAACGCTTGTCGTCGGCACGTCCGCCGCGTTCGGTTTGCCGGGCGATGCTGACTTCCGCGATGATGTCTTCCAGGGTTGAAGCCTCGGATTTCCACACACCGGTGCAGGTGATGTCGCCAATGGTGCGGCAGCGCACGGTCATTTTTTCCAGTTTTTCCTCTGGCCGGCGGGGAAGATATTCGGATTCGGCCAGCAGCATGCCGTCGCGACGGAATACGTTGCGCTCGTGGGCGAAGTAGAGGCTGGGCAGTTCCACTTCCTCAACCGCCAGGTACTGCCATACGTCGAGTTCCGTCCAGTTGGAGATCGGGAACACGCGGAAGTGCTCGCCGTATTGCTTGCGGCCGTTGAAGAGGTTCCAGAGTTCGGGGCGCTGGTTCTTGGGGTCCCACTGACCGAACTCGTCGCGGTGGCTAAAGAATCGCTCCTTGGCGCGGGCCTTCTCTTCATCGCGGCGGCCACCCCCCAGAGCGGCGTCATACTTTCCTTTTTCGAGCGAGTCGAGCAGCACGGCCGTCTGCAGGTAGTTGCGGGTGGCGTTGTAGCCCGTTTCCTCGCGGACCATCCCGTTATCTATGGCTTCCTGGACGGAACCGACGATCAGGTTGGCGCCGATGTGGTCGACCAGCCGGTCGCGGTAGTCGATCGTTTCTTGAAAATTGTGTCCGGTATCGACGTGTAGGAGGGTGAAGGGGATCTTGGCGGGGTAAAAGGCCTTTACGGCCAGGTGGACCATCAGGATCGAGTCCTTGCCGCCGCTGAACAGCAGCACGGGGTTTTCGAACTGGGCGGCGACTTCACGCAGCACGAAGATGCTCTCGGATTCGAGCTCGCGCAGGTGGTTGAGCTGGTAGTTGCTGGTCATAGGGGGAGTGCTTCAATGAGTTCGTCGGCGGCTTCCTCGACCGTGAGGTTGGCCGTCCGCAGTTCCAAAAATGGGTTCTCCGGTGCCTCGTAGGGACTGTCAATACCGGTGAAGTTCTTGATTTCGCCGGCGCGGGCCTTGGCGTACAGCCCTTTGACGTCGCGCTGCTCGCAGACCTCCAGGGGGGCGTTGACGTACACTTCCAGGAAATCGTCGTTACCCACGATGTCGGCCACCGTGGCGCGCATCTCCCGGGTAGGACTAACGAAGGAGCACAGGACCACCGCGCCGGTATCGGCAAACAGCTTGGCAACTTCCGCGACGCGGCGGGTGTTTTCGGCGCGGTCCTCGAGGCTGAAGCCGAGGTTACCGTTGAGGCCGTCGCGCACGTTATCGCCGTCGAGCACCCTGACCAACACACCGCGCTCGAACAGCTTGCGTTCGGCAGCGGCGGCGATGGTGCTTTTTCCGCTGCCCGACAGGCCGGTGAGCCAAACCACCGCGCCGCGGTGGCCGTGGGCGGCTTCCCGCTCCTCGCGTTGTACCAGTTGGTCGTGTATGGGGTGAATATTATCGGCCATATCTTGGATTAGGCCGCAAAGATAGGGCTACCCCCAGCTTCGAGGGTACCGTTTTGCTAGGTTTAAGCAGGATGAAACGTTCATATAAAACACTTTACACGTAGGCTATCGGGTTGGGCGCAATGGCCTTCAACTCGCGAATGACCCCAGCGGGATCTTCGGCTCCAAACACCGCGCTGCCCGCCACGAGCACCCGGGCGCCGGCCTCCAGCACCTTCTGGGCGTTCTGCAGGCCGATGCCGCCATCTACCTCAATGATTGCCCGGGCGTTGCGCACCGTGATGAGCTCTGCGGTCTGCCGCACCTTCTGCAGGCTGTGGTAGATGAACTTCTGGCCGCCAAAGCCCGGGTTAACCGTCATGATCAGCACGAGGTCCAAGTCCTCGATCACGTTCTCCAGGATACTGACGGGGGTATGCGGGTTCAGGGCCACGCCGGCCTTGGCACCGGATTCCTTGATCATCTGGACGACGCGGTGGAGATGGGTACAGGCTTCGGCGTGTACCGTGATCCCGTTGGCGCCGGCCCGGGCGAAACTGTCGATGTAGCGTGCCGGGTCGTCAATCATCAGGTGTACGTCGACGTACTTCTTGGCCTCCGCCGCTATCTGCTCGATGATGAATTGACCGAACGAGATGTTGGGCACGAAACTGCCGTCCATCACGTCGAGATGGAACCAGTCCGCCTCCGAGGTATTCACCAGTTCAATCGCTTGGTCGAGGCGGCGGAAATCGGCGGCAAGCAGGGAAGGAGCAACGAGGTGTGCCATAAATGGGGTTTTAAATCTGAGGGACGTAAATGTAACCACGGCGTGCGTCGGAAACCGGGAATCTACGCGTCAAAATGGCAGACGTCCGACGTCTGCCAGAATGACAGTCTCCGCCGCCATGCTAAAATCCCTCCCCGATACGTTATCCCCCAAGCCCATTCCTATGAAGCGAGCCCTACCCCTATTGCTCTGCCTGCTGTTCCTGGCACCCGCGTGCAACGCCCTGCTGTCTCAGACGGACGGCCGGCAGCGCTACGACTACACCCAGCGGGACCCCCTGGCCGAGGTGGCCGAAGATAATTGGTTGCGGCCCGCGGAAGAGTTCCATGGCGGTCGCTTCTATACCGCAGCGGGCATCGGTGCCGGCGCGTACGCGGCCTTCGGGGTCGGGCTCTACTCGATCTGGTACAAGGGCTACGAGCTGGAAAGCTTCCACACCTTCAACGACTGGCCGGAGTGGGAACAGATGGACAAGGCCGGCCACCTGTTTACCGCCTATTTTTTCAACCGGACGGCCTTTGCCGGACTACGCTGGACGGGCCTCAAACGACCCGCCGCCCGCTACACCGCTCTCGGCGTGGCCAACCTGCTGCAGGCAACCATTGAAACCATGGACGGCTTCTCCTCCAACTGGGGTTTCAGCCTGAGCGACATGGGCGCCAACCTCGCCGGCAGCCTGGTATTTACCGCGCAGGACGCGCTCTGGCGAGAGCAGCGGATTCTGCTCAAAGTGTCGAATGATTTTCGACCGCCACCCGATATAGTAGTTGAACATCCATCTGGAGCATCCTCAAATTTAGGTAACATCAGTCGTCTGCGATTTGGGTCATCTGTTGCCGAGCGGTACCTGAAAGATTACAATGCGCAAACGATCTGGGCCTCGATTAATATAGCCTCCATTGTTCAGGCACACACCCTCCCCCCCTGGTTAAATATTGCCGTTGGTTATGGAGTTGAGGATGTGTATGGCGCCTATGGGAATGTCTGGCGGGAGAACGGTGTGGGCTTCGGCTATCGTACGGGCGACCGCCGCCGCCAGTGGTTCCTCAGTCCGGACATCTACCTCAGCCGCATCCCCACCCGCAAGCGGTGGGTACGCCTCGCGCTCGGCATCCTCGATTTTGTGAAAGTACCCGCCCCGGCCCTCGAGTACAGCCGCGGCCGCTTTTACGGTCACTGGATCATGTGAGGGCGGTAGCCTACCTTGCGTTTCATGGCCAAATTACGCAGGAACCATGCGCGGCGCGGGGCGGCGGCTTCCGGCAGCACCATCCTCAAGCTCACCCTCTTTGCCCTTATCCTCTTCGGACTGGTGTGGGCTTTCCAGCATTGGAATCGGGCGCGGACGCCGGTGCAGTACGGTCCCGATTACGCCGCGGAAGGGTGGTTCCTGCCCGGCGGCACCTCGGGGGAGGTCGTTGCGCATAACGGTTTCACGCTCTCCTACCGCGAAGACTGGGAGCAGGCCGAGTGGGTGGCCTACCTGCTTACCCGCGACCAACTGCAGAAGGAATGGAGTGACCGCCGCGACAATTTTCGCGACGACCCACGCGTCTCCACCGGATCGGCCACCGACTTCGACTACCGCGGCAGCGGCTACGATCGTGGGCACCTGGCCCCCTTCGCCGATTTTGCCTGGGACGAAGCGCTGGCCGACGAAACCTTTTACTTCTCCAACATCAGTCCGCAGGACCCCGCCTTCAACCAGGGCATCTGGCGGGAACTGGAAGAACTAGTGCGCGACTGGGCCCGTCGCGACGGCCGCTTGTACGTGGTGACGGGTCCGGTGACCAGTGAGCCTCCGCTGGCCTATATTGGCCGTGACAACAAGGTAGCCATCCCCCGCGCCTACTATAAAGTGGTGCTGGACCTGGATGAGCCGCAGCAAAAAGGGATCGGTTTCGTCATCCCGAATGCCGTCAGTACCCAACCCCTGGCCGACTACGCCATGAGCATCGACGAAGTGGAAGCGCGCACCGGCATCGATTTCTTTCCCGAACTTATGCCCCCCGACCTGGAGGCGGCCATCGAGTCCTCCAGCCAAGCCAGGGACTGGTACTACGATCAGAAAAAATTCGACCGTCGCATCGGTCAATGGAACCACGTAAAATAAAAGAGTAATGGAGCAGCGGCAGGCGTTTCGCCAGACCATTGAGGAAGGATACACATTCGAAGGACCGTCGTTCGTGCTAGGCGGTGCGATGCTGGGCGAAGAAACCCAAACGGGCACCCTCGTGCGCATTCCCCTGGGCACCCTCAATCGCCACGGCCTGATCGGCGGGGCCACGGGTACGGGAAAAACCAAGACGCTGCAGATCATCGCCGAGCAGTTGAGCCGCGAAGGCGTGCCGAGTCTGCTCATGGACATCAAGGGTGACCTCAGCGGCATTGCCGTGCCGGCGGGGGGCCACCCCAAGATCGACGAGCGCCACGCGGCGATTGGCATTCCCTTCTCCGCCAGCGGAACACCGGTCGAACTGCTCAGCCTGAGCGATGAGCCGGGGGCCCGCTTACGGGCTACCGTGCTGGAATTCGGCCCCGTGCTGTTCTCGAAGATGCTGGACCTGAACGATACCCAGTCGGGCATCATCGCCGTAGCCTACAAGTACGCCGAAGACGAGGGCCTGCCCCTGCTCGACCTCAAGGACCTGCGCAAGGTGCTGCAGTACATGACCAACGAGGGTAAGGACGCGGCAGAAAAGGAATACGGAAGGATCTCGACGGCCTCCGTGGGAGCAATTATGCGGCGGGTGGTCGAACTGGAGGGCCAGGGAGCCGAGAAATTCTTCGGAGAACGGAGCTTCGAGGTGGAAGACCTCTTGCGCCTCGACGAGAACGGCCGCGGCATCGTCTCAATCGTGCGGCTGACCGACGTGCAGGACCGCCCCAAGCTTTTTTCCACCTTTATGCTGCAACTGCTGGCCGAAATCTACGCCACCTTCCCCGAGGAAGGCGATCTGGACCGGCCCAAACTGATGGTGTTTATTGACGAGGCGCACCTCGTGTTCGAGGAGGCTACGGATGCCCTGCTCGACCAGCTGGAGGCCATCATCAAGCTGATCCGGTCAAAGGGGGTGGGACTGATATTTGTGACACAGAACCCCGCCGACATCCCCTCGGATGTACTCGGCCAGCTCGGACTCAAAGTGCAGCACGCCCTGCGCGCCTTTACCGCCAAGGATCGCAAGGCCATCAAACTGGCGAGTGAGAACTATCCACTCAGCGACTTCTATAATATCGATCAGACGCTGACCGAACTGGGTACCGGAGAGGCTTTCGTGACCGCCCTGGACCGCAAGGGACGCCCTACCCCGCTCGTCCGGACCATGTTGCGCGCGCCCGAGAGCCGGATGGATGTACTGACCGACCAGGAGATCTCGCGGCTGGTCTCCTCATCCTCCCTGGTGCGTAAGTACAATGAGTCGATCGACCGGGAAAGCGCCTACGAGATTCTGGAAAAGAAACTCGAACGGGCGCGGGCCGAAGAACACCGCGCGGAGATGGAGGAGCAGCGGGAAAAGGCCCGGGAGACGACCAGTAGCACGTCGCGGCGCAGGACCGGCCGGGAAAAATCAATGCTCGAGGAGATCATGTCCAACACCATGACCCGGCAGATCGGCCGCACGGTGGCCCGCGAAGTGGCGCGGGGAATTCTTGGGGTATTGGGCATCAAGCGGCGGCGGTGATCGTGGCCGGATGCCGAAAAGTTCAGCGGGGAAAAATTTTTATCAGCTCGACCATTACTTCCTGTAAATTGAGCGTCGGAAGCGGACAGACGCTTTTGTACAACTCCCACATGACACAACATCAACCTGCGCTGATCAACTGGTCGGCCCTGTTTTCAGCGCTTCTCGGGCGGCTAGTCCCGGTTGCGCACCACGGCACCACCGATTTGCCGTTCGAGGCTCACCCCTGGCCAGAGTCGAATCCCAACGGATGGCATATTGGAGGCGGTTCGCCGGCCACCCAACTTCCGCCTTGGCGGTGGGAGCGGTAGGAAACTCTCCTTTCTGACTTTTGAAAAGCTGAAACTGGTGGGTTCTCCTACCGTCATCAGCTTCACCGGATACGGTCAGGTGCGTACCTCAATTGCAGGGCAAGAACCACCCAACGGAATGAGCACCACGTTCACACTTCTCCAGGAAAAGTTGGCCCCTATCAAATCTCACCTGCGGGGCACCGTGAACTACGAGGTGTGGGTGACATTAGTGCAGGACCCGCATTAACCATACCGCGGACTGGAACCTGTCAGACAAAATAAATTTCTCGCCAGGAACAATATTTGTCATTTACACTATCTTAGTACATCGTTTTTCTCATGTCTGAGACTTTTGTACACTTTGAACACACAATTAGCTATGAAACAACTTTACCTGCTTCTGATTTTTGTTCTATCCTCGGTAACCCTTCTTTTTGCACAGAACGGCATAAAAGGAGAGGCCCCGTTTGGCAGCGTTGCAGTCAACGGTACCATTAGTAATTCGACTATAATCCCTTTTAACCCAAGTATTGGTATTACTAGGATATTGACGATTACTGTGTCGAGTAATGCGAGCGGTCAGAGACGGTTCCGATTAGTCACCAAAAACGCGGTTGGTACTGATCAGGAGGTAGCCCATCTTGCGGGTAATGGTAACTGTAGTCAAAACTATCAAATCGTTAGTTTTGACGGGACGGAGATCGTGGGGAAGTATCCTTGTGGCCCCGCAAACAATCAATCCTTCCAGACGGGTTCGGCTATTGCCAATAAAACCTATGTTTTCAAAACACCAGCATCAAATGAGTCTGCAAAATTTGTTTTTTGGAGGCTAGATGAACCTGTCCGGGAAGTCACAAGTGTAACTGCAAAAGACCGTACTGGGGCTACCGTTGCAAATGGAGGAAGCCACCCGGAGAACCAGACCGTGACCATTACCGCACAGCTCGGTACTTCCGGTCAGACCACCTCTAACGGCCAAACCATGTGGCTACGCTACACTACCGATCCCACCTTTACGGCCACCAATTCTACGGTGTTGGCGATGGCCAATACCAGCGGCACCAATGTTTACACGGCAAATATTCCCAAGACCGTAGGTACCAATGGCCAGACGGTTAGATACTATGTGTTTTCCTCCGGCAGCAGCACAAACAACCCGGCCCTTGCAACGCCCTCGAGTGCCGACGCCGACCTGCGCACCATTACTTTCAACAATAACGGTGGAAGCAACTTCAGCTACGTAGTCGCCGCCCCCCTACCCGTCACCTACACCAGCTGGCTGGGCGAGCGCCGCGGCGGTGAGGCGCAACTGGAGTGGACCACCGGATCCGAGGAGGATGCGGAACTCTTTGAAGTACAGCGTAGCGTCGACGGCGGCCGCAACTGGTCGTCCGTAGGCGAAGTAGCTGCTATGAACCGTAGCACGGGGGCGGATTACGAATTCACCGACTACGGCGTACCGGGTACGGAATTGCAGTACCGGTTAAAGCAAATCGATTTTGACGGGGCCTTCCATTTCTCCGACATCATCACCATAGCGGCGGCTGATAATGCCCAGGCGCTGTCTGTCTGGCCCCAGCCGGCTCCCGTGGGGGCCATCCAGCTGCGTGCGGCGGGTTTTGCCGGCCACACGGCCAGTCTGTACTCCATCACCGGCAGGATGCTGGTCACCTTCCCACTAACCGGGGAAGTACAGCCCCTGCCCGCCGCCGACTTGCCGAAGGGAATTTACCTCCTGCGCATCAACGGCGAGCGGGGACTGACCCAGCGCATCCTGATCGACTAAGAAAGGCTTTATTGCCCCTTGTACTTCTTGACGGCCTCCGTCAGGCGGGGCAACACTTCGAAGAGGTCGCCGACTACCCCGTAGTCGGCGGCCTTGAAGAAGGGCGCCTCGGGGTCCTTGTTGATTACCACGATCGTCTTGCTGTTGTTGACACCCGCCAGGTGCTGGATGGCACCGCTGATACCGGCCGCGATGTACAGGTTGGGGCGAATAGCTACACCGGTCTGTCCGACGTGCTCGTGGTGGGGCCGCCAGTCGCTGTCGGCTACGGGCCTGCTGCAGGCGGTGGTGGCGCCCAGGGCCTCGGCCAATTCTTCGATCACCGACCAGTTTTCGGGTCCTTTCAAGCCGCGGCCGCCACTGACGACCAGCTCTGCTTCGGGTAGGGGCACCCGACCGGTGGCCACCTGGTGCTTCACGACGCGGGTTTTCGGCTCCGGCAGCTCGAGGGAGAGTTCTTCGACGGGTGCTTCCGCGCCGGATTCCACAACCGGGATTGAGTTACCGGCCAGGCTGATCACCTTCACGTCGGTGAGTAGCTGTACATCCGCGAAGGCCTTGCCCGAGAAGACGGGCTTCGTAACGGTGAAGTAGCCGTCTTTCATCATCGGCACGGAATTGGCTCCGGCTACCGAACCGGCCTCCAGCCGCGCGGCCAGGCGGCCGGTGACGTTCTTCCCGGTGCTGTTGTGGGGCAGGACCACCACCGTGGCGCCCAATTTCTTGGCCGCTTCCGAAAGGGCCACGGTGTAAACCGCCGCGTCAAACTTTTCCAGCTGCGGGCCGGTCACCCGGTGCACTTTCGATGCCCCGTACTTGCCGAGGGCTTCGGCGCCGGGGGTGTTGCCCAGCACGACAGCGTGGCACTCCGTGCCCAGCACATCGGCCGTTTTCTTTCCGTAAACCGTGACCTCCTGGGCCACTTTCCTGAATTCTCCGTTGGTCGCTTCCGCGTAAACGAGTACCATTTCTTTTTCTTTAGTTGGTGATTGTATAAGCCGGGGGGGGGAGTGGATCAGATCACCTTGGCCTCCTCGTGGAGCAGGCGGACGAGTTCGTCCATGTTCTCGGGATCGATGAGTTTTACGCTGCCTTTCTCCTCCGGCTTGTGGTAGGCGGCAATGCGGGTGGTGTCGGGGAAGTCGACGGGTTGAACCACCTCCAGGGGCTTGCGCTTCGCCATCATAATGCCCCGCATATTGGGAATGCGCTGCTCGGCCATGCCTTTGGCCGCACTCAGGGCCAGGGGGGTCTGGACTTCGATCACTTCCTCGCCGCCTTCGATGTCGCGGGTTACCGTGGCGGAGGTTCCGTCCACTTCGAGGTGGATGGCGTCGCCCACGTAGGGCAGGTCTAGGAACTCGGCCACCATGGCACCCACTTCCGAGCCGTTGTAGCTGATGGTTTCCTTGCCGAAGAGGATCAGGTCGTAATCCTTGCCGCGGGCGAATTCGGCGATCTGCCGGGCGGTGTAGAGACTGTCCTTTTCGTCGGAAACGTCGATGCGTACGGCGTCGTCGGCACCGATGGCCAGGCCCTTACGGATGATGGGGTCGTTGTCGGCGGGACCGACGTTGAGAATGGTGACGGTACCGCCGGCTGACTCCTTGAGTTCGAGGGCGCGTACCAGGGCGTACCATTCGTCGTAGGGGTTCATGATGTACTGTACGCCGGACCGGTCGATCTCGGTGCCGTCGGAAGTAAGCTGGATTTTGGTGGTGGTCTCGGGCGTCTTACTGACGCACACTAGCAATTTCATAGAATTGGTTTAAGGCAAATATAAAGTAGGCTTTCGCCTAACAGTGCGAGCCGCGAATTTTCGCCAATGGAACGGCCCGAACGTTCGGATGGTTTAGGGAACGGTTGGCTCGTTAACCAGGTGGGACGGCCGGTGGAGTCTGATCACGGCACCCGCGACCGCGCCCCCCAGCAGTATGCCCGCCGTGGCGTCCGTGACCCAGTGCCGGCCCGCTTTGACGCGCAAGAAAGCCGTAAAACCCGCCACGGCCACCGCGATCAGTCTACCGTAAGTAGCCAGGGGCCGATCGTAGGCTTCCAGCAGCGCAGCGAACAGGACGCCCCCCGCCGTAGCGTTGGCGGCGTGGCCCGACAGAAAAGCAGCGCGGTCCTTGCGCGAGAGTAAGCGCTCGGGGTGCCAGTTCGCATTGTAGATGTAGGGGCGCGGGCGGTTGGCGGTATTCTTGATGAGGCTGGTGAGGGCGAAAGTGAGCAGCATGGTCTGCAGCCAGAGCACGAGGATCAGGGGATAGTGTGGCCGGGTGCGTTGGTCGAAGGAAAGCAGAATCGGCAACACCGGACCGCCGAACAGCCCTACGTCGGCCAGGTTGCCCGCACGGTCGTCGCGAACCGTATACCCCAGGCGGTCGATGGGATTGATCTCGTGCCCCTGGTATTCGCCGGAGTACGGGGAGTACACCGGCTCAACGTCCCGGTAGTCCACCCAGAGGGCGGCCGCGATCAGTACGAGACCGGTGGAAATGAGGGCGTACTCACGGGGGGGATGAAGCTGAAAGGGCATGTCTACCCATAGAGCGCGGCGGGAACCCAAAAGTTTCGCCGGGCCGCCGCGGTAGTCGAGGATTTTCGCAGCTGGCTAGCCCAGGAGGATCAGCCGGATGTTTTGCAGGGCCGACCGGTCGGAAAAGCGGGGCAACAGGAACCTGTTGATCACCCGTACCTGCAACCAGGTCATGGCGATAGCCAGCATCAGGGTAAGGGGGTAGGCCGTAAAAAAGGATAGGTCCGCATACACCGTGCACCGTACCGCGGGGATGTGCCACAGGTAGATCCAGATGGAATGGTTGGAGACGAAAAAAATCATCCGCTGGAGCGATGGCCCCATGAGTGCCCACACCCGATCGCCCCATATCCACAGGGCTACCGACACCATCATGGCATACGACAGGTAGTAATAGGCCACCGGATATTTGTAAGACTGGGTGGGTACCAAAGCGCCCGTCCACAGTGCCAGTGCCATGGCCAGCAGCAGGAAGGTGCCAGCAAAAAAGTACCAGACGCGGCGCAGGGCCGGGCCGGGCAGTTGGACCAATCGCATGCCCAACAGGTACACCAGTCCGTACGGCAGCAGGTAATAGAGCGCAGACTCCGTGAATGCCGTGAAGACACCACCCCACGCGGCCTCGAACTGATTGTACCGGAGAAGATGATAACCAACGATTCCCGCCAACAGGAGCGCGAAGAACCGGGTATGCGATCGAATGCGGTGGTTGATCCGGTACAGAAAGGGGGCAATCAGGGCCACGAGCAAAAACACCCGGATAATCCAAAGATATTGGACGCGATCGGAGAGCAGGTAGCTCGCCTCGAGGTTGCCAGCGTCGAGGTAGGGGTGGCTCGGATTGACGAGGTAAAACAACAGGAACCACAGCGTAAGAAAGAGCCAGACCGGCGCCACGAGGCGTTTGATGCGTTTCCAGATGTAGTTCAGGTAAGACCCCCGGTTGCGGTGTGAAAGCTGCAAGGAGGCTCCGGAGACGAGTACCATGAGGGGGACATCGAAATTCCTGAGTTGGTGCAGCAGGGCGGGAGGCGACAGGTGGGCCGCCACGATCATGAACAGACCGATGGCCCGCAGGAGGTCGATTTTGTGTATTCTCATAGTGTTCTCGTCGCCAATAGGCGGCTTAAAAGGCAAGTAGCTGGCACTAAATGTAAGCCCGCCGCACCACACTGCCAAACACTATGTACCCGTCAAATCACTGGACAACCTGCCTGATGAGAACCCGGATCGCCTTAGCCGGCCTACCGGACCGTCCAACCGTTGCCAAAATCGCTGGGTGGGGACACGAACTGCAGGTTCCCTTCGCCGTCCTCGGCCATCAGGATCATGGCCTCGCTGGGTACGCCGGCCATCTTTCGGGGTGCGAGGTTGGATACTACTACCACCGCCCTGCCGGGGAGGTCAGCCGGATCGAAGTGCTTGGCAATGCCACTGACTACGCTCCGGGTTTCCCCGCCGCCCAGATCGATGGTGAGGTGGAGGAGTTTGTTGGACTTCTTGATGGCTTCGGCCGTCAGGATGGTAGCCGTCCGCAGGTCGAGTTTGCTGAAGTCGTCGAAGGTGATCTCGGGTTTTGTGGGGGGGAGGTCAGCTGTTATCTCCTTCGATTCCGGCGTTGCGGCGGCATCCCGCGTGGCGAGGGCGGCGGTGAGTTTGTCGCGCTGTCGCTGAATGATCTGCTGCAGGCTGTCGTCCTTGCGGTCGACGATCTTCGGGAACAGCACGCCGGCCTTTCCGATGACGTGTCCGGTCTCGATCAATGCCCTGCCGGCCGCCAGTTGGTCGCGCGCCAGGGCCCAGTCGCCGTTCTCAACGATCTCCTGCTTGAGGACGGTGCGCACCTTGGCACTGACCAGCGGCACAAAGGGGTGAGCGGTGAGGGCAAGCGCGGCGGCGATCTGCAGGCAGTCGAACATGACGGTGGCGATGCGGGGATCATCCGGATCGGTCTTGGCCAGCGACCAGGGTGCGGCCTCCTGCAGGTATGTGTTGCCGAAGGTGGCCAGTTCTACAAAAGTGGTGGCGGCGTCCTTGAAGCGGAAGGCTTCGATGTGGGTTGCCATCTGACCCAGCGACTCGGCGAGTTGGACTTGCACCTGCGACTCCGCCCAAATGGCTGTAGCAGGGACCTTTCCCCCGAAGAACTTGTGGGTGAGGACGGTGACGCGATTGAGGAAGTTGCCCAGCTTGTCGGCCAGGTCCTTGTCGTAGTATTCCGTGAAGCCGTCCCAGGTGAAGTCGGCATCCTGCTGTTCGGGCAGGTTGCGGATCAGGGCCCAGCGCAGGGCGTCTTCACCGTTGGGGAAGTCCTTGAACTCTTCGACGTACTCGTGGAGCTCAATGCCCCAGCCGCGCGACTTGCTGAATTTGTCGCCCTCGAAGTTAAGGAACTGGTTGGCGGGTACGTTCTTGGGCAGGACGTAATCGCCGTGCGCCCGCAGCATGGCGGGGAAGATGAGGCAATGGAAGACGATATTGTCCTTGCCGATGAAGTGGACCAGCTCCGTTTCCGGATTTTGCCAGTAGTCTTTCCAGTCGCGGCCGTGCTCCAGGCACCACTGCCGGGTACTGCTGATGTAGCCGATGGGGGCGTCGAACCAGACGTAAAGGACTTTCCCTTCGGCTTCGGGGTGCGGCACGCTGATGCCCCAGTCGAGGTCGCGGGTGATGGCGCGGGGCTGAAGACCTTCGTTGAGCCAGCTCATGCACTGGCCGATGACGTGTTTTTTCCAGCGGGAGGGGTCGTGCACCTGTTTTCCGTCGACGGTTCCTTCCTGGATCCAGGTCCGCAGGAAATCCTCGTGCTTGGCCAGGTCGAAGTACCAGTGCTTGGTTTCCCGGAGTTCGGGACGGGCACCGCTTAGGGTCGATACGGGATTGATCAACTCATTCGGGCTCAGGTCGCTGCCGCAGTTCTCGCACTGGTCGCCGTAGGCATCGGGGAAGCCGCAGCGGGGGCAGGTACCTTTTATATAGCGGTCGGCGAGGAACTGCTTGAACTCGGGATCGTAGAACTGTTCGGTGTTTCGAATGATGAACTCCCCGCCCTTACGGTCGAGGGTGCGGAAGAACTCCTGGCTCGTCTCATGGTGCAGCGGCGTGCTGGTGCGATGATAGTAGTCGAAGCTGATACCGAGGGCCGCGAAGCTGTCCTTATTAAGGGTATGATACTTGTCGATGATGTCGCGGGGCGTGATGCCTTCCTTCTTGGCACGCAGGGTGATGGCGGCGCCGTGCTCGTCGCTTCCGCAGACCCAGAGTACATCCTTGCCCATGAGCCGGAGGTAGCGGGCGTAGATGTCGGCGGGCAGGTAGGCACCGGCGAGGTGACCGAGGTGGAGGGGGCCGTTGGCGTATGGGAGGGCGGAGGTAAGCAGGTGAGGCATGGCGCAAAGTAAACGGACAATCGGGACTCGTGGCTCGTCCAGAAAAAAATTACCGTTTTCGGTTCGCCGTTGGCTGTTTTTTGATCACCTCCGTTAAAATGTTAACAAATAATATTTCCAAAATGGCCTAAAAGTCGGTTTTTGTGTTCGCTGCAACCGGTTACCCTGATGTGAACTTATCTTTTTCAACAAATGATGTGCCTACAATGAATTTTGGCTGCAACCCGCAATATGCCTTGATTCTGGCCGTTTTATAAGGGAATCGGGCTTACTGCAAATGTTACACTAAGCCCAATTGATTGCCGGTATTTTCCGGAATCAGACACTTATCACATCCCATGAACTTTTACTTTACCTTCCTTTTCTTCGTTTTGTCCTCCACGGCTTTTGCTCAGGGAGTGTGTACCATCAATCAGACCAATTCATCGCAGAGCCTGCAGACGGTTTGCACCCAGGGAGCCAATCCTGCCCTGGTCGACGGTGTGTTCACCGGTACGCTGGTTATCGACAACGTCACCTACGGCATTTCGGCGGCTGACCTGTCGGCGATCACCTTTGCCGGCGAAGTCATATTCCGGACAGAGTTCAAGTCTCACCTTAGC
The DNA here is from genome assembly GCF_004803465.1 of Neolewinella litorea. Classification (GTDB taxonomy): domain Bacteria; phylum Bacteroidota; class Bacteroidia; order Chitinophagales; family Saprospiraceae; genus Neolewinella; species Neolewinella litorea. Next base: position 254,589 of record NZ_SRSF01000002.1, read on the forward strand.
TTCGCTCAGGATCCAACGGTCGCCGAAGGAACGACCGTAACCGCCGAGTACGGGAAGCACGTTCATTCGAGCATCACCGCTTACCTGACCACTTACGAACCCAATCAGGCTGGTCGGGACTATGTCGACTTTGCCAACCGCATGATGTCGAACGCCACCGCACGTGTTGCACCGGGTGGCGGTGAGGCCATGCTCCCCATCACCTTGCTCGACTGGGACGCCAGGACCTTGGGCGACGAGGTGGAACTCCAATGGACCACCGGCCGGGAAATCGACAACGACTTTTTCACCGTCGAGCACAGCACGGATGGCGTACTCTTTGCTCCCCTGACCGACGTAAGCGGTGCGGGAACCAGCGACAACCAGCGCACCTATACCTACCGCCACACGGCGCCTGCTTCGGGCACCAACTTCTACCGCCTGGTGCAGCACGATATGGACGGTTCGGCCACCGTATACCCCGTAGTTACTGCCGACTACTACCAGCAGAGCGCCCGCGCCGCCGTATATCCTAACCCCGCGTCCGCCGGACAGGCCGTACGGTTCCCCGCCCCCAGCGTTCCGACCACCGCCAATCTCTATCACCTCGACGGTCGGCTGGTGGCCAGCGCTCCGGTAAGCATCGACATGAACGCCAGCCAACTCGCCCTGCCGGGCAACCTGCAGCCGGGTGTGTACATCCTGAAGGTGGGCAACCACAGCGAACGGCTGGTCGTGCGATAGTCTGGCACCCGCTCTCCGCAGCCAGCAGTTCCGCGCGAAAGAAATTCAAGCTCCCTCCTGACCGGAGGGAGCTTTTTTTGTGCCCAAAAAGTTCCTACCCGATGGTATGAATACAGTGAAAGTATTCCCTGTACCCCTCTTAACACTGTACCTCACGACCGGATAAACCGTTATAAATACAAGGATTAGATACTTTTTTCTTAAGCGAATTGATTGCTGGGATATCCCAGGATCCGACACTAGAAACTATTCATGAAACTCCTCTTCTCGCTTCTCCTGTCGGGGATCAGCTGCACCGTTCTGGCGCAGCCTGTCTGTCAGATTGTTTCCCAAAACATCAACCAAGATTTTTGCACCATCTGCTCATCGGGTCCGGACCCCGCGCTGGTAGATGGAGTATTTACCGGGACCCTGGAGGTTTACTCCACCTATACCATATCGGCCAGTTGCCTGAGTGGAATATACTTCGCAAGCAATTTCACCATATCTATGGATAAGGACACCGACCTCATCTTCGGTGAGGACCCGCAGGTGGCCGACGGCACCAGTGTAAGCATCACCGTAATGCAAAGTCCCCAGGGCGGATACATCCACGCGTTTGGCAAGAACTACGTACCCGTAAAAAATAACAATCCAGATAACTACGATGACCTGGCCGCGCTCATGTCCAGTGCCGCCAACAACCGGGCGGTCGTGCCGGAGCCCCAGGCGCTGCCCGTGACCCTGGTAAAATGGCAAGCGAGCGTAGCGGAAAACGCGGTCGCCCTTACCTGGCGCACCGCAGGGGAAAGTAGCAACGACTTCTTTATCGTTGAACACAGCGTCAATGGCCTGCACTTTTCGCCGCTGGCGGAACGATCAGGAGCAACCGACGGCGAAGCAACAATTGACTATACCTATCGGCACGCCACTCCTAGCCCGGGCACCAATTTCTACCGACTGGTGCAGTATGATCTGGACGGGTCGGCGACACTGTTTCCGGTCGTCTCCGCATACTTCCGGAATGACAGATCAGCTACGGCCATTTACCCGAACCCGGCCACTCCAGGAAATGCGATCCATATCACCGCTGATGATCAGTCGGCTCCCGTAGCCCTCTTTACCTTGAATGGGAGGAAAATTGCTGGTTTGGTGGTTGGATCCTCCACCGAATTGAGTCTGCCCCCTGATCTCCCCCCGGGGATGTACATATTACGGATCGGCACCCACAGTCAACGGCTGGCCGTACGCTAGTACGACCCCAACAAGAAAAGCCAAAAGGGCCTTTACGCGATGCGTAAAGGCCCTTTTGCTGTCCCATCCTGCCATTAACTCCGGGCCGGCAGCGGTAACCCTCGCCCCGCTGCTGCCTGGAGGTACGCATTGAGCTACCCTGCCCTTCCTGATTTCCCATGTCCGTGTGGTACCTGTCTCCTCGTCACCGCTTACGCCTTAACAACTGGGAACGCCGTCGACAACTACCCTTCACCCGGCCTTCTACGACCGAATAAAGGGCGATGGCGGACCGGAATACGTTATAACACACAATATTTTTGCGGTTGTACCACAGGGAAGGTAATTTTTATGCGGCTGTATTTCAACCATTTGCAATTAATGCTGGTGTGTACCCAGCCACCAGCAGCTGACCCGGGATCGGTCCTGCAAACATTTAACAAATGTGTGTATATGATGCCCCTTATTTTCGATAATGGAAAGAACTCGTTTTGATAAACGGTACTATCCACCTTTTCCACACTTGAACAACACACTCACCATGAAGCAATTTCTACTGCTTAGCTTAACTATTATGTGCACCACCGTTGGCTATGGGCAAAGTTGCACGTATGTCAAAAATTCCAGCAGCAACAGTTCCAACGCCCAATACTTTTGCCTGAAATGCCCCTCCTCATTCCCGGGAGGATCATTGACTGGCACCCTTACCGTAAACGATGGCGGCAAAAGCCAGGCAAAAGTTAACGTTCCTCAAGGCTGCGGGGAATTTGGCACTCTGACTATAGGTGCTTTAACCGTTGTTCTTGGCATCAATGATCGCCTGGAACTGGACTCGAACATTGTAGCGAATCCACAAGCTATCAATTTTAACCTCGATTTTGTACCTAATAATGAGCCGGGGGGGGGTAATACCGAGTTTATATACCGTAAAGTGTTATACTCAACCGCTGCCGGTCTCCCCAGCCTCGCCCAGGGTGAAGCCCAAGTCCGTGCCGATGCAGCTGCCCTACCCGTCTCCCTACTCTACTGGGAAGCCAATTCCACTACTGCCGGTGTAGACCTGAGCTGGGGTACGGTCCAGGAGGAGGACAACGATTTCTTCGCCGTAGAGCACAGCACCGACGGTCGGACCTTCGATCGGATCGCCCAAATCAGCGGAGCAGGCAACAGCGAGGCTAACCAGGAATACAACTTTCACCACGGATCCCCTGCACCGGGCCTGAACTACTACCGGCTGGTGCAGCAGGATTTTGATGGAACGGCCACCACTTTCGCAGTACTGACCACGGAATACCGCGGCAACCAGGCGGCCCTGGGTGCCTACCCCAATCCGGTGCGCGCCGGAGAGGTAGTGCGCTTCCCGCAACCCGCGGTGCCCACCATAGTGAATCTTTACCAGCCAGATGGTCGGCTTCTGCTTAGTCAGCCCGTAGGACCGCAGGAAGAAGCAAGACTGATGCTTCCCGCCGACCTGAAAGCCGGCATCTACCTCCTCCGCGTAGGCAAGGTGGTGGAGCGACTGCTGGTCAACTGACCCCCAAATTATACGACCGGGACCACCGCCGGCATGGCAAAATCAAAGGACGGGGGCAAAAAATTTGCAGAAAAGCACAATAATTTTGCCCCCGTCTGTTTTCCTATGTAAACGCGCATAAACAGCTGACAAGCAGCCGTTTCAGGTGTGTATTTTTGGTACGGCTCTGGTCTTTTCCCTCCTTTCTTAAGGAAGCAGTAGGATAAAGTGTGCACAAATGCCCCCTCTATCGCGCTACATTAGTAGCACGGTAGCTACCCCATCCTGTAGGGCACTATCGCATTTGTTACAACACTAAACAACACACCCCCATGAAGCAATTTCTACTGCTCTTCGTATGCCTATTGGCGTCATCTTCTTACATTTTTGCTCAGTCCTGTACTTACACCAGCACCAATTCCCAAGGGTTTTGCACTCCATGTTCGGGTACGTATTCCAATACAAATGGGTCATTAACTGGCGACATTTACATTAACATTCCTGGGACCGGGAATAACGCGAATAAAAAATTCTCATTTCCGACAAATTGTGGCGAAAGAACCTTGACTATTGGTGCCCTGAACTTAAGAGTTGGGGAAAGTGAAACGGTAACCATCTCCGACTTCAGTGGTAACATGCTGGTAGGTTTAACAGTAAATGAACAAGCAAAAGCTTTCACTCTGACCGGAGATGCCAATGACTCAAGGCTAATTTTCCGAGGAATCACCTTCAAGAAAAATGCACCAACTAACAATTTCAGAGATGCTGAGGCTGCTATCAGGGCTGAAGCCCAAGAGCTTCCGGTCAACCTCTACTATTGGGCTGCCCGCGTCGAAAGTGCCAAAGTAGCCTTGAAGTGGGCGACCACCTCAGAAACCGACAACGACTACTACATCATCGAGCACAGTACCGATGGTCGCAGCTTCACGGAGATAGCCCAAGTGGACGGAGAAGGATTCTCAGATGGAATCGTTGAGTACTCCTACGTGGACGCCAACCCTTCCGAAGGCTTGAACCTTTACCGCCTCAGTCAGGTGGACTTTGATGGCACGCGTACCGACTACCCCGTCCGCAGCGCCAGCATTGGAGAAAACACCAGCGCTTCCCTCACCGCCCTCTACCCCAACCCGGCCCGTGCCGGTCAGCGGGTAACCTTCCAGGCCCCTGCCAATGTGGATGAGGTAGTGCTGCACAGCATTACCGGTCGTGAGATCAAGCGCTCCGCCGCAACCATCGGCACCCTCGATCTGCCGGCCGCGCTGCCCGCCGGTATCTACGTACTGCGTGCCGGTGCCGTGAGCACCCGCCTATTAGTCCGCTAGGAAAGCAACCAACCTTTACCAATAAGCTACGAGCCCGCTGCAGTGATCCTGCCGCGGGCTCGTGGTTTTCGGGCAATACACCTTCCTATTTTCAGACCGTGCAGGCCAGAGAAAAAGGACAGTTGGTTATTCGCCGAGGCTTAAAGTAATGTTAAGAGTTGTGTATCGCGCCGCTCTAAACATTCGCAAAAACTCAAGCCACGCCTTCCCTGACCAACTTATCGGCATACTGACCGTCAGGCCGGGACAGGCCGGCAGATAACTTTTGCATTCGGGCGGACGTTTTTCGCTCAACCAACCTGCCCAGGTATGCTCAGAACAGCCCTGCTTTCGGAAGTGGCACTTATCGCCCTAATGGTCGGTACGACCGTCCCCCAACCACAACCCGATCCGGCGCTCTCGATGGAAGACGCCGGATTTTGTATTCAAGTGGAAGCTCCCGCGGAAGCAGTGAAGGAAACGCGCATCGTAGATACCCTGCCTCAGGCAGCCATCACTCCCCTGGCGCCCATATCAAAAGCGCCAGACCTCATCTTTCCGGTGGCTGGCCTCAGCACCGATGCCGTGATCAGCGTCTTTGGCGACAAGCGCGGAAAAGACCGGCTCCACCAGGGCATTGACGTTGAGGCACCCCGCGGAACGCCGGTAGTAGCCGTGGCCGACGGAGTGATCATCCGACTCCGCGAAGGCGGCAACGGCGGACGCCAGCTCTACCTGCGTGACAGGGCCGGCCGCGTGTACTACTACGCCCACCTCGACGATTGGTCGGTGGCAGAAGAGCAGTCGGTCAGCGCCGGAGAGATCCTGGGCACCGTAGGTAACACCGGTAACGCACAACATACCCTCCCCCACCTCCACTTCGAAATTATGCCGGGCAAGGGCAAGCGGGCCGTGGATCCTATGCCTTTTTGGGTTCGTCCTTAGGAGTGAATTTTCGGGTTTGCCTTTTTGCCTCGCTTTGCTCGGGGGGGGGTCAAGGGGCTAAGGGGTTAAGGGGCTAAGGCCGTCTTTCATCTGTCCCTTGCTTCGCTCGGGGGGGTTCAAGGGGCAATTGGGCTAAGGCCGTCTTTGCTCTGTCCCTCGCTTCGCTCGGGGGGGTGCGGCTCTGCGTTCCCCGGTATTATTTGCCTTTAGGGCTTCGCATACACCAAATGGCGACACCTACTAGCACACGAGCTCTGAGCGAAGGCAGGCATGGGGGGTAAACAATTCAATAATGCAAGGACTCACTTAATATTCTGTGTATATTTGACGCACAATAGATTATCATGCAGACCCGCTACGGCATCCACCCCAATCACTTTACCCGGCTGAATACTCAGGAGATACGGGATGAATTCCTGGCCGGGAATCTGATGCTGGAGGGACAAATAAACCTGCTCTACTCCCACTACGATCGCTTCATATTCGGAGGGGCCGTTCCTACCGATGCTCCCCTGGCGCTGGAGAACGACGATGACCTGCGCGCGGAGTACTTTCTGGAACGTCGCGAGCTCGGCATCCTGAATCTTGGTGGCGGCTCCGGCACGGTGACGGTGGATGGTACCGAGTACCCGATGGCTCGCTTCGACTGCCTATACGTCGGACGTGGCGCGCGCGAGGTTACCTTTGCCAGTGCCCGCTCCTCCTCCCCCGCCCGCTTCTACCTGAACAGCGCGCCGTCCCACGCCGAGCATCCGACCACCAAGTATACCCAACAGGACGCCAACCGCGTAGAACTCGGCAACGACGTCCACGCCAACAAGCGAGTGCTGTACCAGTACATCCACGAAAACGGCATCCAAAGCTCCCAGTTGGTAATGGGCTTCACCGAACTACTCACCGGCAATATCTGGAACACCTTCCCCCCCCACACCCACGAACGGCGGATGGAGGTATACCTGTATTTTGACGTCCCGGATGACGAACTGGTAATGCACTTCATGGGCAGGCCGCAGGAAACGCGCCACCTGGCCGTTCGCAACTTCGAGGCCGTTATCTCCCCGCCATGGTCCATCCACAGCGGTGCCGGCACGGCCAATTATCGCTTCGTCTGGGGAATGGCCGGTGAAAACCAGTCCTTCAGCGACATGGACGCCGCCGCCCTCGACGAGATCCGCTAACCAAATCCGCATCAACCCAAGACCATGACTTCATTTGACCTGAGCGGCAAAACGGCGGTGGTAAGCGGCTGCAAGCGCGGCATCGGCTACGCAATGGCCCTCGGGCTGGCGGAAGCGGGAGCCGACATCATCGGCGTTTCCGCTACTCTCGGCCCGGACTCGGCCATCGAGCGGGCCGTGAGGGCCACCGGACGCCGGTTTTCCTCCTACCAGTCCGACTTCGCCAAACGCGAAAGCCTCTATGCCTTCGTCAAGGCCGTAACAGCCGACCACGGGGTGCCCGACATCCTCGTCAATAACGCGGGCACCATTCTGCGGGCCCCCGCCGCGGAGCACAGCGATGCCTACTGGGACCGGGTAATCGAAATCAACCAGACCGCCCAGTTCATTCTCTCCCGGGAGTTCGGGCGCGGCATGGTGCAGCGCGGCAGCGGGAAGATCATTTTCACGGCCTCCCTGCTTACCTTCCAGGGGGGCATTACGGTCCCCGGCTACGCCGCTTCCAAGGGAGCCATTGGCCAGCTCACCATGGCACTCTCAAATGAGTGGGCCGGTCACGGCGTCCAGGTCAACGCTATCGCTCCGGGCTACATCCGCACCGATAATACCCAAGCCCTGCGGGACAACACCGAACGATCCCAAACCATTCTGGACCGAATTCCCGCCGGACGCTGGGGGGAGCCGGACGATTTCAAAGGACCGGCGGTCTTTCTGGCCAGCGCGGCATCCGATTACGTAAACGGAACCATCCTCGTGGTGGACGGCGGATGGATGGGACGTTGAATATCCGGGTCACACCCCAGACCAGCGCGGCAGCCCACACGGCCGACTGTGCCGTATTCGGCTTCTCGAAAGGCGAACTCCGGGTGCTCCTCGTGCAGCGGGCCGTGGAGCCCTTCTCCGGATATTGGGTGCTCCCCGGCGGGGCAATGGGCGACGAGGAACGACTGGAAGAAACTGCCCGCCGGGTGCTGCTCGAACTCGTGGGGGTACGCGACCTATACCTGCAACAGGTGGCCACCTACAGCGACCCCGTCCGCCACCCCGTCCGGCGGGTAGTGACTACCTCCTATTACGCCCTCGTCAAACCCGAAAACCACACCCCCATCGCGCGCGGCTACCTCAGCGAAGCGGCCTGGCACAAACTCACCGAGGTACCCGAACTGGGCTTCGACCACAACCGGCTCCTGCAAGACGCGCACCACCGCCTGATACAGCACCTGCGGGACCGCCCCCTGGCCTTCGACCTGTTGCCGGAACGCTTCACCCTGACCGAGGCCCAGAAGCTCTACGAAGGGATACTGGGTGAGTCCCTCGATCGACGCAACTTCCGCCGCAAGATTCTCGCCTACGATTTCCTGATCGAAACCAGTGAAAAACGGGCCGGCGTTAAAGGAGGACCTATACTTTACCGCCTGGACAGAAGCGCCCTGGAACGGGAAATGAATGGTTAGAAAATGTTATTCTTTGTGTAATGGCACCAAATTCCGTAGCCCGGAACTGTAATCCGATCTATTTTAGCATTGCTTAACGGCCCTTGATGGGTCAACTTCACTCACCCTTTCACACACGATATGAGACTGTTCACCACTACCCTCTTACTGGCATTGCTGTGCCTTGCTTCCTGCGGCCCCAAGGTCTACGAGGCCCCGAATATGGCTTCCGTGAGCCGCAGCCACCAGCTCATCGCCATCGTACCGCCCTCGGTGGCCATCAAGGGCCGGCCAAAGGACGACCAGGCCCAGCTAGAAGCCGCCGCCCGCGAGGATACCTACACCTTTCAGCGAGAAATCTACAGTTGGATGCTGCGCCGCAAGCAACAGGGCAAGATCCGCGGACTGGAGATCATGGACCCCGAGACCACCAACACCAAACTGGAGCGCGCCGGCTAAACCCTGGATGCCCGCACCCTCACCCCCGCCGAAATGGCCGCCGCCCTCGGCGTCGACGCGGTGATCACCACCCGCTTCAATATGAGCAAACCCATGAGCCAAGGTGCCGCGATCGCCCTCGGACTGCTCGTGGGCGTATCCGGAGCCACAAACGCCACCACCGTCAATATGGACATCCACGACGCAGAGGCGGGCATGATCTGGAACTACGACTGGGAAGCGAGCGGCGGCGTACTCAACAAGGCCGAAGACCTGGTGGAAATGCTGATGCGCAACGCCAGCAAGCGTATGCCCTACACGATCGGCTAAGCCCGGGCACCCCCCATCCGCACCGCAGACAAAAGAACGTTCAGCTGTAACGCTGAACGGTCTTTTTGTTTTCTCCTAGGGTTGGCACGTTCGGTGCGGATTTGGCTGAAAACCTGGTTGTCGCATTGGAATAGGGCGTAATTTAATCTATCCGTTACACCCAACTCACCGTCCAATGAAACCACTGCTTATCCTGCTGCTATTGGGGAGCCTGCTCCTTTTATCCTGCGGTCCGAAAGTATACGAGTCACCCAATATGACCTCCGTCACGAGCCAGCACCAGCTGATCGCGATCGCCCCACCTACGGTGGCCATCAAAGGCCGGCCCAAGGACGACCAGGCCCAGCTAGAAGCCGCCGCCCGCGAGGATACCTACACGTTTCAGCGCGAGATCTACAGCTGGATGCTGCGCCGCAAGCAACAGGGCAAGATCCGCGGCCTTGAGATTATGGACCCGGGAACCACCAACGCCAAACTGGAGCGCGCTGGCTACAGCATTGACAACCGCAACCTTACACCGGCCGAGATGGCCCGGGCACTCGGGGTCGACGCCGTCATCAATACCCGCTTCAATACCAGCAAACCGATGAGCCAGGGGGCCGCCATCGCCCTGGGCGTGCTGGCCGGGGTGTCCGGGACCACCAACGCCACTACCGTAAATATGGACCTCCACGATGCGGAAGCGGGCATGATCTGGAATTACGATTGGGAGGCCAGTGGCGGAATTTTCAATAAGCCCGAGGACCTGATCGAAGACCTCATGCGCAACGCCAGCAAGCGCATGCCCTACGCAACTTACTGAGTTTCCGGCTTTTTAATTGGGTGAGGTGCAGGCAGTTGCAAAAGGCACTACCTTTGCGCGCCAAAAGTACCCGCCGCGCCGTGAAGCCCTTTTATCTTGCCCTTGCGCTCCTGTTGTCGCTACCCTTCCAAGCCCAGGATCGTGGTCCGGGAGATGATCGCGTCTTTGGCCCCGCCACGGGGGAGACCGTCATTCGTATCGATCTTTCGGTGCTCGACGATGCCGTCCAGGAGGTCAGGAAAACCGGCCTTCGCCCCCGCCCGACCGACGCCGATACCGCGGTGCAGTCGCGAGCAGGGAGTGTACCCTCCCCCGACACCGTAGCCATTCACACCGTTCAGGGGAGTGGTGCAACGAGTCCGCTCACCGGCACGAAGGTCACGGTCCAGGGTATCGTCACCGGCGATTTTCAAGATGGCCTGCGCGGGTTCTACCTGCAGGAGGAGGACGAGGACGCGGATGTGGACACGCTGACTTCCGAAGGCATTTTCGTCTTTGCCGGGTCGCCAGACGTTGAGGTCGGCGACCGTGTTACGGTTACCGCCGAGGTGGAAGAATACTTCGGGCAGACCCAGCTCCGGGGCGCGGACGCGGGTGCCACGATCACCGTGGAAAGCCAGGGTTTGCGGTTGCCGCAGTCCACCCCGCTCACCCTGCCCCGTACCGGTCCGGCACTCGAAGCCCTGGAGGGCATGCGCGTCGACCTGAATAATGTGGTGATGACCCGCGTCGATAACCTTGATCGATTCGGGGAAGTGGAAGTGACCTCGGGTGAACGGCTGGCGCAGTTCACGGAATGCAACTTGCCCGATTCCGTCGCTTACCGGGCCTACCTGGACAGCCTCGCCAACGATGTGTTGGTGGTCGACGACGGACGGGGCGGTACGAACCTTAGCCCGGTGCGGTTACCCGACGGTTCAACCCTGACTACGGCCACCGGACTGCGGGCGGGGCAAACGATCGAGGGGCTGACCGGTATCCTCGGGTACGGATTCGACCGCTACCGCCTGCAGCCCACCGAATACGGCACGGTGACCCTGAGCGGCAACCCACGGCCGACCGCCGCTCCGGAAGTCGGGGGCGAGATCCGAGTCGTAAGCGCCAACGTGCTCAATTACTTCACCACCCTGCAGCAGCGGGGGGCCGACACGGAAAGCGAACTGCTGCGGCAGGAGGCCAAGATTGTCGCCGCCCTCTGTACCCTCGACGCCGACATCCTTGGACTGATTGAAATTGAAAACAACGACAATGTTGCCCTGCGACGACTGGTGGACGCCCTGAATGCCTCGTGCGATCGCCAGTACGACCTCGTCCGCTCGCCCGATACCGGCGACGACGACATTACCGTGGCCCTGGTATACCGCGGCGATCGCCTGACCGAATCCGGTACCGCTGCGGCACTCTCGACGCCCGAATCCCTCTTCCGGGGCCGCGGCTCCAATCGGGTACCCCTCGCGCAGACCTTCCGCGTCATCGACTCCGCCAGCAGCAACCTCGACCGGGAAGTGACCGTAGTGGTGAATCATTTCAAGAGCAAGGGCAGTGCCTGCGGCAGTGGCGACGATGACGCCAATGGAGCGGGCAATTGCAACGGCACCCGCACCGCCGCGGCCCGCGCGATCGTGGACTGGCTGGCTACTTACCCTACCGGCGTGCAAGAAGACAACATCCTGGTGGTCGGCGACCTGAACAGCTACCGCCTGGAAGCGCCCATCGAAGTTTTCCGCGCGGCGGGCTACGTAAATACCCGCACTACCGATAACGATCAATTTCCCTGCGGCGGAGGCCCGCCGTCTTACGTCTTCGGAGGTCAGTGGGGCAGCCTGGACTACGCCCTGGCCAGTCCGTCACTGGCGGCACACGTTACCGGTGCCACCGCCTGGACCGTCAATGCGCCAGAGCCCGACGTGCTGGACTATAACCAGGAAGGTGCCGGTAACGCCCTCTACGCACCCGACTTTTACCGCTTCAGCGACCACGACCCCATCGTGGTGGGCCTCGACCTGAGCGCGGAGGCGAATGGCATAGCCCCTTCCGGCACCGCATCGGCTTCCGTGACCCTGCAAAGGATCGACGTTGCGACCTATGTCCTCGAAGGCATTACCCGCCCCGGGAGCTACCTGCTCACCAATTCCGCCGGTCAGTTGATGGCGTCGGGGAGCGCACCGGCCGGGGGAACCGCGCGGGTTAGCGTGGCCGGCTTCCCCACCGGGGTGTACTTCCTGGTGCTGCGCCAGGAGGGCAGCGAGGCGCTCACTTTCAAGGTGATTGTGCCTTAAAGGTAGAATTCACACTGGCGTAACCTCCATCCGTTCCCGTCCGCTTACCTTCGTTTAGCGCCGAGAACTTCAGTGCCATACGCGATGCAGCGGCCAGTACGATCACCGAATGGCCGACCACTAATCCTACCGGCGTGAACGCAGAGGACATGCTCATCGGCGACCTCAAGGCCTGCCGAATACGCAAGCATTTAGCCTTTACAGCCAACTAGATAACCATGCCTTCCAAACAGCAAGAGGGAGGCGCCCCTTTGGTTTCACCCATCTACCGAGCTGCCCAACCGAACGTCGACCTTCCCTTCACGATCGCCGCGGACAATGGTCAGCTTGACCACCTGACCCGGCTCGTACTTTTCCAGTTCGAGGTACAAGTCTGAGGTAGTGCGAATCGGACTACCATTGATGGCTACGAGCACATCGCCCAGAATCAGGCTCCCACGTGCATCGCGACTCAGGCCCTGAATGCCGGCCGCCTGCGCCCCGCCGCCCGGATCCACGGTGACGACAATGAGGCCATTGATGCGGCCGTACTGCCGCAAATCTGCGCCGAGGACCGGACGGCGCACTTCCCCGTAGCGGATGACGTCATCGACCACGTAGCGGACAATGTCTACGGGGATGGAGAAGCCGATGCCCGCCGAGGCCCCCGAAGGACTGTAGATGCTGGTGTTTACGCCGATCAACTCGCCGGAACTGTTGAGGAGCGGTCCGCCGGAATTGCCCGGATTGATGGCGGCGTCGGTCTGGATGGCCCCCTTGATGGGCACTCCGGCCTGGCTGCGGATTTCGCGGTCGAGGGCGGAGACGACTCCCGTGGTGAGGGTCTGATCGAGGCCGAAGGGGTTACCGATGGCGTAGACCGACTGTCCGACACGAATATTTTGGCTGCTGCCGACGCGGATGGGTTGCAGTTCTGCGGCCGGCGCATCGATCTTCAGGACGGCGAGGTCCTTCTCGCGTTCGAAGCCCACAACGCGGGCATTGTAGGTCTTTCCGTTACTGAGGGTGACGGCGATGGAGCTGGTATTGGCCCCGTTGATCACGTGGAAGTTGGTGATGACGTGTCCCTCACGGTCCCACAGGAAACCCGATCCGGAGCCGCTCTCCACCTCGCCGTAGCTCCAGAACGAGCGACGCATGGCCTTGGTGGTGATAAAGCAAACGGCCGGGGATGCCTCCTCAAAAAGGCGAATGGTGCGTTCTTCTTCCGGAGTGGAAGCCAGGGTAACGTCGGCCGGTGTTACCCGCTCTCCGGCACTGGCCCTATCGGGTGCCGGCCGGTGGGCGACCACGTTCAGCAGGGCCGGCGGGGCCGCCGTTTCCGCGGGAAAGAAGTAGCGCCCGGCGGCAAAGGCGGCCACTACGATAAGGAAGGAGAGCAGAAAATTTTTCACGTGTCGTCCGGTTATTCGCAACTACAACGCAAAAATATAAGGTGGTATGCTTAACAAACCGTTAGAATAGACACCAAAAAAGCGCCCCTTCCACGGCGGGAAGGGGCGCTTGGTGAAGGTTGCCGGGCCATAACAATGGTGCGAGTGCAGTCTATGACCCTCATGTCGGCGCGACTTAAGCTGATGGCCTCCGTATCGGTGATGTAACCAAAAAGATGCACGCGAGAACGTCAATAGCAGAAAGTTTTCACCGTGTTTCCTTCGTGTAGTTCGCACAACCTACAGGTCCACGCCCAGGCTCAGCATGAAATTCCTTCCCGCCTGGGGGTACATTCCCTGCAGGGTGGTCGCTTGTCCGTCGAACCGGTAGCGGTAGCCCCAGCCGTTGCTGCTGTAGAGTTGGTCGGTGAGGTTGCGCAGCATCAAGGTCAGGCGGTACCGTTCTCGGAGGGTGTACCCCAGGCGGAGGTCGGTGTAGTAAAAGCCGTCGAGTTTGCTCTCTTCGGCGCCGCTGTTATCCACGTAGCGGGCTCCGACGTACTTCGTTTGCAGGGCGGCCGAGAAGCCGTGTTGCCGCACGGTGCGATCGTAGCCCAGCTCCAGTGCGCCGGTGAGATCCGGACTGAAGGCCAGGGGAGTATTTTCACGTACTGCTTCGAACTGTCCGAGGTACGCAAAGTCACCGTCGTAGTCGTCCAGCACCTCCGTGAAGCGTCCCACCCGGTTGCGGCTTACGGTCAGGTTGCCGCCGAGGGTGAAGTGCCGGGCGAGTTGCAAGCCGCCCTGTAACTCGAGGCCCAGCCGATAGCTCTCCGGTACGTTGGTGCGGATGTACTCCCCCACGTCGTTCAGTGCGCCCGTCAGCACCAGCTGATCGCGGTACGCCATATGGTAAAGGTTGATGCCGTAATTGCTGTTTGGGGTACCGCGGCTGTACCCGATCTCAGTATTGAACAACTTTTCGGGTACCGGCCGGGTGGCGGCGGGGTTGTCCACGAAGTCGTTGCGGTTGGGCTCCCGCTGGGCCACGCCGAAGCTGCCGTAAAGCCGGGTGCCGCGGGCGGGCTGGTAGACGAGCCCGGCTTTCGGGTTGAAGAAGGTGTGGCCCGCCCGTTGTTCCAGTTCGCTGAAGTTTTCGTCCGGACCGAGAAATTCGTAGTTCACGTGCCGTACCTGTCCGTCGAGGTAGGCGCTCAGGGCGTCGGTCAGGCCGTAGTTGGCGCGCAGGTAATTGCTGAAGTCCCGCTTGGTGGCATCGTTGGCGTAGTAGCGGTCACGGATCTCGGAGTCACCGGCGAAGCGCGCCCAGATTACCTCCCCGTAGTGGTCGCCGAGGTACTCGTTGGCCGATCCGCCAAAAGTGAGGTCCCAGCGATCCTGCCGGTAGCGCAGGCTGTAGACCGTACCGTAGAAGTGATTGTCGAGCCAGCGCCGGCGGATAAGGTCGCTTTCGTCCACCGCCGCGGAGATACCGTAATCGGCCAGGCTTTCGTCCGCCTTATACTGCTCGAAATACCCCAGTCCCCGGGTGTAGTGGCCGCTCACACTCAGGTCGTAGCGGTCGCTGAGGCGGTTGTTGTAGTGCAGTTGGTAGTGGTTCTGGCGGTAGTTATCGACCTCGTTGTCGTAGGGCTCACCCTCCTTTTCGGTGCCCACGGAATTATAGGTACGGCCGTAGGTATCGATCTCGTCCTGCGTCACGCCGTTCCAGCTCTGGTAGGTCACCTCGTGTCCGCCGAAGGCCACGAAACTGATGAGGGCCGTGCCGGCCTCCTTGCTCACCGCGGCGTAGTAGCCGTCGAGGTCGGCGCGGGCACGGTCGACGTAGCCGTCGGAGTGGATCTTGCTGTAGCGGGCCGCCACCCGGAAGCCATTCTCGGTCTGGCCCCGGTAGTTCACCACTCCGCGGCGGGTGCCGAAGCTGCCCACTCCGCCGTCGAGTTGCAGGCCCGGTTCGGCGTCATCGCCCAGGGTACTGAAGTTGATGGTGGCCCCGAAGGCCCCGGCGCCGTTGGTACTGGTACCCACGCCCCGTTGGATCTGGATCAGGTCGGCCGAGGAACTGAAATCGGGCAGGTTGACCCAGTACACGCCCTGGCTTTCGGAGTCGTTGTAGGGTATACCGTTGATGGTCACATTGGTGCGGGTGGGGTCGCTGCCGCGGATCCAGATGCCCGTGTAGCCGATGCCCGTTCCGGCGTCGGAATTGACGACCACCGAGGGGGTCCACTTGAGCAGGTAGGGCGCGTCCTGACCGAGGTTGCGCACGGCGATGTCCTTTCGGGTCAGGTTAACGAAGGTGACCGGCGTTTCGGCGCGCGCGGCCGTGGCCGTTACCGTGATCGGGTAATCGAATTCGTAGACACTCGCTATGGTGTCGACGGCTCGCTGGGCGGTAAGCAATGGGAGAAAGAAGAGGCCCGACAGGGCGCTCAGCAACAGACGCTTCATGCGTAATGGTTTTTCCCTTCCCGGCATTACCCGGGCAGGTTCCTTGAATAAATATCAAAGGGTATGATCTCAGCCGCCCCGGAGGGGGGACAGCACCCCGTTATCGCCGCAAAGGTAATCCACGCCGGACTTCCTGCCGCCACGCCCGACCACCGGGAGCCCTTTTTTTGCTTCCCGATTTTGAATTACCTTTCGCTTCTACCAAATCTCAGTTACTACGTGGTGCGTTTATTCCCCCTGCTCTTCCTCCTGCTTCTGACCGCCTGCGGCAACGAGCCCCCGCCCAAGCCCGCCAACGTGCCCGCGCTTTCCGAACTGCCGCTCATTCCCCTGCCGGCTTCGATCGTGGACGGAGAAGGAGATGCGTATTACGAAACCTACTCCGGCAACGTGATGCCGAGTTCGGACGCCATTATCGGCGACGCCCAGCGCTACCTCTATTCCCGCCTGCCCGATCTGGTACTGCCCCTGCAGTTCGACGTGCGCAGTGACCTGACCGAAGGTGCCTACCGCATCAACTTCCGCGACGGTAATATCGAGGTCAGCGCCGGAACGCGCGACGGCATGCTCAACGCCGTCAAGACCCTGGAACAGGTGCTTCATTTTTCGGGCGCGGACGCGGGTGCCGTATACATCTCCGAAGGTACCATCAACGATGAGGCCCGCTTCCCCTATCGCGGTTTCATGCTCGACGTGGCCCGGCATTTCTTTGAGGTCGAAGAAGTGAAGGCCGTCATCGACCGCATTGCCCCCTACAAGATCAACCACCTTCACCTGCACCTGAGCGACGACCAGGGCTGGCGTATCGAGATCAAATCGTGGCCCAAGCTGACCGAGATCGGCGGCAAGTCGGAAGTCGGCGGCACCCCCGGCGGCTTCTACACGCAGGAGGATTACAGCGAGATCGTAGCCTACGCCGCCTCGCGCGGCATCACCATCGTGCCGGAAATCGATATGCCCGGCCATACCAACGCCGCCCTGTCGGCCTACCCCATCCTCAATGAAGACGGCAAGGCCACCGAGCCCTATACCGGTACCCGGGTAGGTTTCAGCACGCTGGACACCGACCAGGACTCCGTGTACGTATTCATCGACGACGTAGTGCGGGAGATCGGGGCCCTGACACCCGGCCCCTACTTCCACCTGGGCGGCGACGAAAGCGACGCCACCGACCACGAAGACTACGTCAAGTTCGTCAACGAGGTGCAAAAGATCATTAAGCGCAACGGCAAGCAACCCATGGGTTGGGACGAGGTAGCCACCTCCGCCCTGGAGCCGGGTACGGTCGTACAGTTGTGGGCCCACCCCGACTACGCCCTCAAGGCCCAGGCCGCGGGCAACCCGGTACTGATGAGTCCCGCCACCCGCGCCTACCTGGATATGCAGTACGACAGCACCTCGCGCATCGGACTGCACTGGGCGGCCTACATCGAAGTGGACTCCGCCTACCTCTGGGACCCCGCCACCATGGCCGAGGGACTTACCGATTCCGACATCATGGGCGTTGAAGCCCCGTTGTGGGGTGAGACCATCCAGAACCTCGAAGACATCGACTACCTCACCTTCCCCCGCCTGCTGGCCCTCGCCGAAGTGGGCTGGACGCCACAGGCGCGCCGCGACTGGGACGACTTCCGCCGCCGCCTCCGGGCGCACCAGGAATGGTTGCAAGAGCAGGGCATCGGCACCTACGATACCCGCGTACTGAAGGACGGTGGTGAGGAGGCGGAAGCGCCCGCAGAGACGGAAGCGGAGGCCGACGACCCTTCTAACTGATCCACGGCCCCCGGTTGCCGTTACTCCACCGCCTATGATCCGCTCCTGGTTACTTGCCGCCTTCCTTTCCCTCGCGGCAATGGGGGCCGGCAGGGCCTGTGCGACTATCTACGGTCCTCAAATCACCCCTGACACCTTACGACCGCAGGAACCGGTGGATTTTCCCTACTTCCGCGAATCGGTGCGCTTCCCCGGCGGTGCCGATACCGTAGAGCTGGCCGGTGAACTGACCCTGCCCACCGACGCCCCTGCCCGCGCATTGGCCGTTCTCATCAGTGGTTCAGGTCCCCAGGACCGCAACCAGGATTTGGGTCCCGTTATCAACCACCGTCCCTTTTTGGTGCTTAGCGACTATCTAACCCGGCGTGGCTACGGGGTGCTGCGCTACGACGAGCGCGGCGTGGGTGGGAGTACGGGTGACTTTTTCGGCGCCACTACAACCGACTTTGCGGAGGACGCGGCGGCGGCAGTAGCGTACCTCCGGGGGCGAAAAGCGTTCCGGGACGTACCCGTAGGCCTCATCGGCCACAGCGAAGGCGCGCTGGTGGCCCCCATGGTTGCCGCCGCTCAGACCCCTTCGGTAGACTTTCTAATTCTGCTGGCGGCACCGGGCCTGCCGCTGGACAGCCTGATGCTGGACCAGCGCCAAATGATTGCCGGACAGACGCCGCCGGACCAACCTGTCATCCGGGGGGCCTTCACGTACGTGAAGCAACATCCGAACCTGGATTCTGCCGCCTTTGTCCGGGAGCTGAAGGATACCATCCTTACGCTCCTGCCGCGGCTGGATTCCACGATCAGAAAGAGCATCTACGATCCGGCCACCTTTGCCGCTACCTACGCCCGAAGCCTGAGCAGCCCGTGGATCCGCCAATTCCTTTCCCTGGACCCGACGGTGTTCCTGGAGCGGGTGCGCGTGCCGGTGCTGGCCCTGAACGGAGAAAAAGACACCCAGGTGGGCATCAACAACCTGGAGGCGGTGGCCGCGGCCCTGGACCGCGGCGGTAATCCCGACTTTACCACCGTAGCCCTCCCCGATCTGAACCACCTGCTCCAGCCCGCCCTTACCGGCCACCCGAACGAATACGGGTCGATAATGACCACCCTCGACCCCCGCGTGCTGCAGCAACTTACGGACTGGCTGGACGCCCGCTACTGATGCCGGCCGCCCGACGAGTATATTAGCCATCACACAAGCACCAGCCATGAAACGACGCACCTTCCTTCAGACCGCCCCGGTACTTTTTGCGGGCCTGCCCCTCGGGCCGCTTCCCCACCCTTCCCGGCACCCGCGCGCCGCCGCCCCGCGGAAAGTAGCGTTGATCGGTTGCGGTTGGTACGGTAAGAGCGACCTCATGCGGCTAATCCAGGTGGCCGAGGTGGAAGTGGTGGCCCTGTGCGACGTAGACGAGCACATGCTGGCCGGTGCCGCGGCCCTGGTACGCCAGCGGATCCCCGGCGCGGAACCTAAACTGTACCTCGACTACGAGCGGCTCCTGCGGGAGGAAAGTCCGGAAATCGTGCTGGTCTGCACCCCCGACCATTGGCACGCCCTGCAGGCCGTGGCGGCCATTGAAGCCGGTGCCCACGTGTACCTGCAAAAGCCCGTCGGCGTAGACGTGCGTGAATGTGAGGCGGTGCTGGACGCGGCGCGCCGTCACGATCGCGTAGTGCAGGTGGGGCTACAGCGGCGCAGCACCCCCCACCTGGTGGAGGCCAAGCGCTACATCGTGGACGCCGGCAAACTAGGCACCGTAGCCCACGTGGAGGTGTGCTGCTACTACCACATGCGCGACCGTGCGGTACGACAGGAGGAGCCCGTTCCCGACTTCTTTAATTACGACATGTGGACGGGTCCGGCCCCCCTGCTGCCCTACAAGGGCCTGCCGCACCGCCGGTGGCGTTCGTTCTGGGCCTACGGCAACGGAATTGTCGGCGACATGTGTGTCCATATGTTCGACATGACTCGCTGGATGCTTGACCTCGGCTGGCCGCTGGAGGTGAGCAGCACGGGGGGCATCTACGTACAGACGGAGGCCGACGCCACCATCACCGATACCCAGCATGTGGTCTTTGAGTACGACGGGCTGAGCTGCGTATGGCAGCACCGCACCTGGGGTAAGGCCCCGGACCCGGAGTTTCCCTGGGCAATGAAGATTTACGGTGACCAGGGCACGCTGGAGGCCGATCCGCACAAATACGATTTTACGCCGGCCGGCGGCGAGACCGTGCGGGTGGAGGCCCGCTACGAGCGCGAAGAGTTCCCCGAGGACCTCGAAGAAAAGGACATCGAACTGCACGCCGCGCCGGCCACCCGCGCGCATTTTATTGACTTTCTGCGGGCCATTGATTCGGGGACGCGCCCGGTGGCGGACATTGAGGAGGGGGTGATTTCTTCGGCGGCCTGCATCCTGGGCAACCTGGCCATGCTCGACGGTGGCACCCTGAGCTACGACCCCGAGACGCGGACCCTCTCCGGCGGGGACGCGACCTTACTGGCCCGCCGCTACCGGGCACCCTACGAACGGCCCTAGTGGGGCTATCTTCGCGCCCATGTCGCAATCGCTTACGAATGCGCTGAAGTTCATTGTCTTCGTCGGACTGGGCTTTGGCATCCTTTACCTTGTATACCGCAACCAGCAGGAAGCCTACGCCGCCGACTGCGCCCTGCGGGGCCTCGCCGAAGGGGAATGCAGTTTGCTCGACAAGGTCCTGCGCGACTTTGCGGGAGCCAACTTCGCCTGGCTGGGTATGACGGTGGTGGCCTTCTGCGTCAGTAACCTCAGCCGCGCGCTGCGCTGGAACATGCTGCTGCGCACCCTGGGCAAGCGCCCCCGTCTGGTGAATGCCTTTCTGACCATCAACCTGGGCTACCTGGCCAACCTGGGCTTCCCGCGCCTCGGTGAGATCGCCCGGCCGGCGGCCATGGCGCGCTACGAGAAAATGAAGCTGGAGAAGGTGATTGGCACCGTGGTGGTCGACCGGATGGTCGACGTGATCTGTCTGCTTACCCTTTCGGGCCTGACGCTCCTGCTGGCCGGCGACCGCATTATGGCCTGGCTGACGGACAACGCCTCCGTGACCGGACGATTTGCGGGACTGGAGTGGCTGCTGCTGAGCGTGGTGGTGCTGGGAACGGCCGGACTGGCCCTGGCGTGGTTCCAGCGCCGGCGCATCGCCGCCACCCGGGTGGGCGACAAACTGATCAGCGTGATCCGCGGCTTCGTGGAGGGGCTGCGCACCATTGCTACCGTTGAGCGGCCCTGGCTGTTTGTCCTGCACAGCCTCAACATCTGGCTGATGTACTTCCTTATGACGCTCTTCGTCTTCCTTTCCTACGCGCCCACGGCGGACCTGGGACCGGAGGCCGCGCTGACCACCTTCGTGAGCGGGGGCTGGGGCATCGTCATTCCGAGTCCGGGCGGCATGGGCAGCTACCACTACCTGGCCCAGAGCGCCCTAGGCTTGTACGGGGTGGCCGGCGAGGACGGCTTCGCCTGGGCGAATATTTCCTTCTTTTCCATCAATATCGGCTGTAACGTGTTGATCGGCTTGATAGCCCTGTTGTTCCTGCCCCGGATCAACCGGAACTACGTGCCAACCTAAACCGTACCCTTGTTTCGCACCTGGCGCATCGGCCGCATCTTTGGTGTTCCCACCGAGTTGCACTGGTCCTTCCTGCTGGTCCCGGCCGCCATCCTGGTGTATGCCTACCAACCGGGGATCGGTTTGCGCTGGACGCAGGTGCAATGGTGGACGGGCATCACCGTCCTGCTGTTCCTCTTCGTGCTGATCCACGAGTTGGGTCACGCCCTCACTGCCCGGGCGCGGGGGGTAAGGGCCGAAAAGATCATCCTGTTTCCCCTCGGGGGCGGCGCCCTGATCCCGGACGAGCCGGAGCGCACCTTCGACCAGGTGCTGATCTATTTCGCGGGCCCGCTGGCCAATATTCTGCTGGCGCTGCTCACCCTGCCCGTGCTGCTCTGGCAACCCAACGGCATTTACCTGCTCCGCTTCTACCTGAACCCCTTCGGCAATCTCGTCGTGGTGCCAACCCTTACGGAACAGTTGCTCGGGATCACCTTGGCCGTCAACGCCATCCTGGCCCTCGGCAATCTCCTGCCGGCCTATCCCCTCGACGGGGGGCGCATCCTGCGGGCGCTGCTGAAAAAACCACTCGGTGAGCGGGTGGCTACCGTCATCACTACCCTGCTGGGCATAACGATCGGTGCCGGACTGGTGGGCTTGTCCTTTTCCATCGAAGACCCGCTGCTGGGACTGAGCGCGCTGTTCATCGTGTCCTTTTCCGCCATTGAGCTCAACCGGGGCTGGCAGCGCCGGCGCCTTTCCCGGGCCACCCTCGCGGATGTCCTTCGCACCCCCCTCAGGGAACGGATCTACGCCACCGACCGCGTGTACCGGGCCCGGGCCGTCTTCGCCGGTACCGACGCCAAGGTGCTCCCCGTCTATGACAACTGGAACCAGCTGAGCGGATTCGTGGAGCGGGAAGTACTGCTGCGGGAAGCCGACCGGGAGCACCCCGTAGAATACTATTACGAGGCGGAGTTCATCACGGCCACCGAGGAGGACAACCTGCTGGACCTGACCGAGCGGATCGTGGATGCCGACGTGTACGGTGCGGCCGTGTACGCCGGGGGGCAGGTGGTGGGCTTTGTGCTGACGGAGGACGTTATCCTGCACCTGGACCAGTCGCGGCGCAGGTTCTACAAGCGGTTTACAAGCCGAGCTGCGCCTTGACCAGGGCCATCAGATCGTCCGAGTCCCGGGCGAACAGAACGGTATTGAACTGGGAGGTATCGAACACCAGGACGTAGCCGTTTTCCTCGGCGACCTTTATGATCGCCGCCCGTGCTTCTTCAATGAGGGGCCCGAGCAATTCCCGGCGCCGCCTTTCCACGTCCTGGACCATCTGTTGTTCGTAGCGGACGATCTCTTCCCGGTCCTTGTTCAGCTCGGCGCGGAATTCTGCCACCTTCACCGGTGGGAGTTCGTCAATCTGCCCTTCCAGTTCGGTGACGCGGGCCCGCAATTGGGCGACCATCTCCTCCCCCTTTTTCATTAATTCAGCGTTGTACGCCGCCAACTGCTCGTCGGCGGCTTTCGTGCCCGGCACCTGCGCGATCAGGTTACCGAAGTTGAGATGGCCGTACTTCTGGGCGGTGAGCGAACCCACGGCGAGGAAACAGCCGAATACTATCACAATGAGACGGTGCATGAAAGGGAATTGGACGGTAAGGGTGCCACAATATACGGGAGATCGAGAGCGCGAGCGCACGGGGTATCATCACCTATCCTGGACAAAGAGTCAGGATAGCGATCGGGATAAATATTTTGTTTGAAATGTGGGATTTTTAAAACATTTAGCCCTACCTTGCAGCCCTAAGCAACCCACCCGTTATGAACCTTCCCATACCTACCGGCTGGCGTCTCTACCTCGAGGATCTGTACCGGCGACTGCACCGGCAGTTCACCAGTCCCTGGACCAAGGCCGCCGTTCTGCTCGTACTGGCGATCGTGGTTACCCGCAAGGAGTTGAGTTTTTCCCTTAGCATCGACGGCGGGCGCTGGTTGGGCGTGCAGCAATCCTCGGTATTCGACGGCGTGGGTGACGGCAACAGTTTCGTGGCCTTCCGGGGCGGTGACCGGCAGTGGACGGCGCGTGAGTTGGAGCAACTGGCTTACATTCGGCAGTACAAGAACATTGCCCTGCGGCAAATGGAAGAGCAGGGCATCCCGGCAAGCATCACCCTGGCCCAGGGCCTGCTCGAAAGCGGAGTCGGGCAAAGTACCCTGGCCGTAGAGAACAACAACCACTTCGGGTTGAAATGCTTCAGCAAGAGCTGCAGCAAGGGCCACTGCAGCAATCACAGCGACGACCATCACAAGGATTTCTTCCGCATTTTCTCCAGTCCGGAAGAGAGCTACCGGGCCCACGGGGAATTGCTGCAGAAGGACCGATACCAGGACCTGTTTCAGCTTGATCGGACGGACTTCCGGAGCTGGGCGCGCGGACTGAGCGCGGCAGGCTACGCGACGGATCCGAAGTACGCCGACAAGCTTATCCGGATGATCGAATCACTCGAGCTGCACCGGCTCGATTCGTAAAGAATATAAAGTTTGACGTTTTGAGTGTATATCAGGCCCGCCCCTCCCGGCGGGCTTTTTTTGGTCCCTAGCGGGCTACTTACCGATACAGAAATTGGAGAAGATGTTGCTGAGCAGATCGTCGGTGGAAATCTCCCCGGTGATCTCTGCAAGGTCCCGCAGGCTTTGGCGGATGTCCATGGCGATGAAGTCCTGGGAGAGGCCGGTTTCCAACCCTTTGGCCACGCGCTCGAGGGAAAGGTCGGCCCGCCGCAGGGCGTCGTAGTGTCGGGCATTGCTCAGGATGACTTCCTGGGCGTCTATTCCGCCCCGGCCTTCGGTTACCGTATCGAGCAGGGTATCGCGCAGATACTGCAGGTTGCTGCGTTCGCTGGCGATCATGGGGATGAACCTTTCGGGGGGTACCGTCCATTTGCCGGCGTAGTCCTGGCCGAAGTAGTGGTCGTACTTCGTGTAGGGGTTCAGGTCCATTTTGTTGGCTACCACCACCAGTTCGAGGTCTTCGCGGTAGAGGCGGTCCAGGTCCGCGGCAAGCGTGGCCGGGTCGGTCTCTACCACGTCGAAGACATAGACCAACAGGTGACCGACGGCAACCTGCTGTAGCGTTCGAGCCACGCCCATGGCCTCGATGGCGTCGGAGGCATCGCGGATACCGGCCGTGTCGACAAGTCGAAAGTGGATACCACCTATGTTGACGGCTTCCTCGATCGTATCGCGGGTGGTACCCGGAATGTCGGACACAATGGCGCGGTCTTCGTTCAGGAGGGCGTTCAGGAGGGTCGATTTTCCGGCATTGGGCCGGCCGGCGATAACGGTCGAGACCCCTTCCTTGATGGCGTTCCCGAGCCGGAAGGAGGTCGTCAGGTCCTCAATGCGTTTGCGTATCCGCGCCACCAGATCCGAAAGTTGCCGGCGGTCGGCAAATTCCACGTCCTCTTCCCCAAAATCCAGCTCCAGCTCGATGAGGCTGGCAAAGTCAATCAATTTTGTGCGCAGCTCCGTGATTTCGTTGCTTACGCCGCCGCGGAGTTGTCCCAGGGCGATGCGGTGCGCGGCAGCCGAACGGGAGGCAATCAGGTCGGCGACCGCTTCGGCCTGGCTCAGGTCGAGTTTGCCGTTCAGGAAGGCCCGCTGGCTGAACTCTCCGGGACCAGCGGGCCTGGCACCCGCGTCCCCGCCCAATTGAAGGATGCGCTGCAGGATGAAGGGGCTGCCGTGACAACTGATTTCCACGGCGTCCTCACCCGTATAGGAGGCCGGGGCCCGGTAGGTGGTCACCACTACCTCGTCGATGGCCTCGCCCGTGGGGTCCAACAGGGCGCCGAAGTAAGCCCGGCGGGGCGTGGCTTTCAGCAGTTCGCGGGAAGGGAAGAAGGGGTCAATCAGCCGGATCGCGTCGGGTCCGCTGAGGCGTACGATGCCGATCGCGCCTTCGCCCGGGGGTGTGGCGACGGCGATGATGGTGTCCTGGATCATGGTTTCGGGGGGGTAGCGCGGGGTAATACGATGCGAAAGGTAGTGCCCTTGCCGGGTTCGGAAGAGAGTACCGAAATCCGTCCCTGGTGGTATTCCTCAATAATGCGCTGCACCAGGCTAAGGCCGAGGCCCCAGCCCCGTTGTTTGGTGGTGAATCCGGGTTTGAATACGCGGCGGACGTTGCGGGGTGAGATACCCTTTCCGGTATCGCTGATGTCAATGATCACTTTGTTGTCCTTTTCGTGGACCACGCTGCTGATCTTTCCCTTGCCATCCATGGCGTCCAGGGCGTTGCGAAGGAGGTTCTCGATCACCCAGTCGAAAAGCAGCGGATTGATCGCCACGGGAAGGTCACCGGTGCTCGCGTCCGGGAAATTAAAGGTGACGCGGCGGGGGGCCCGCTTTTCCATGTACTCGCGGCAGCGGGCGAGCTCGGCGTAAATATTGGTGGGGTACAATTCCGGGGTGGCCCCGATCTTGCTGAAGCGGTTGGCGACCATCTCCAGGCGCTGCACGTCCTTTTGCAATTCCGCGGAGACGTCCATCAGGTCGGCGTTGTCGGCGTAGGAGAGGTTGAGGTGCTCGATCCATCCCATGATGGCACTGATGGGGGTGCCGAGCTGGTGGGCGGTTTCCTTGGCCATGCCGACCCAGACGCGGTTCTGCTCCGCCCGCCGTGCCTGGTTGATGCCGAATACGCCGATGACCAGGAAGGTGCCGATAAGCGCCAGTTGGATGTAGGGAAAGAGGCGCAGTTTCTGGATGAGCGTACTGGTGCCGAAATACATGAGTCCGCCGTACGGCATCTCGACGGGTGGTTTGCCGTATTCCTTCAGGTAATCCAGTTGCTCGAGGATGTAGGCGGTGTCGGACTCGCGGCCGCCCCAGTTGATGGCTTCCACGTAGCCGCCGCTCTGGAGGGCCCAGATGGCGGGGATGGTGGTGTTGTTCTCGATGATCGCCTGTTGGGTGGAGACGTCCTCCGCCGCGTCGCTGCCATCAAAGTTATTGATGTCGCGCATGGAGGCTTCGTAGAAGCGGACGTAGTTCTCCTCGATGACGGAAAGCTGGTTGGCCAATCGGTTGGTATACCACACCGAGGCTACGACGATGCCCAGGCCGATGAGGGCGAGGTAGAGGGGCCAGCGGGAGGTAGTAGGAAGGGGCATGATGGGGGGCTTTACCGGGCGGGGCCGTGGCCGGCCGGTGCCGCGTTCCGCTCGGTGAACGACGGCGGGAATGTAAGCCCAATAACGCGATTTCCGGTTTGTGCCCGCCCGATCGACGCGGCACAGAGGACGAACGCGGGTGCCGGCGATTTATTTTCGTTGGCCCGGATACTGACTCAGCCCCCGGCGGTAACGCCAAGATCCTTAAGGGCGCGGCGGCTGGCCAGCTGTTCGGCGCTCTTTTTATTGAAATCCTCGCCTACGGCCATGCGCTGCCCGTTGATGGTCACGGCCACGCGGAAGCGGTCGCGCTTGTCCTGCTTGAACCGCTTGAGGATCTCGTAGTCGACTTTCTGCCCGTTTTTCTGACAGTGCTCGAGCAATTGGCTCTTGTAGTTGTCGTCGTAGGTTTCCAGCGTGTCGATGTCTACGTAATCGCGTAGCATCCGCTGTACAACGAAGTGGGTGGTCCCAACGTATCCCTGCTCGACGTAGACGGCCCCGACAAGTGCTTCCACGGCGTTGCCCAGCATGGACCGGGCGATACGGGTGTTGTTGTAGGTGCTGAGCAATTCGTCAAGTCCCATATCGTAGCCGATGGTATTGAGCGATTTGCGCTTGACGATCTTGGAGCGCATTTTGGTCAGGAAGCCCTCATCCGCGGTGGGGTACTTTTTGTAGAGGTACTCGGCTACGATAGTACCAAGGACGGCGTCCCCGAGGAATTCCAGCCGTTCGTTGTTCTGCCCCCCGTAGGGCTGGTGGCGGTTATTGTCGTTGCTGCTTTTGTGAGAGAAAGCGAGTTTGAAGATATTCAGGTATGCCGGGGTGAAGCCCAGTAATCGGCGCAATCGCCGCACCAGTTCCTTCTCCGGAGAGAAGTAGCGATTATAGATCCTTCGTACTGCTTTTATCACTAGGTGGCGATATTGGGGCTAAAGGCTGATAGACATATTGCGACTATAACAAATTAGTCCGCAAAACGCTTAAAAATGGTGGCGGAGTTGTGTCCGCCGAAGCCAAAGGTGTTGCTCAGGGCCACGCGCACCGGCTTCTCTACTGCCTTATTGAAGGTCAGGTTGAGCCGCGGATCGATCTCGGGATCGTCGGTGAAGTGGTTGATGGTCGGGGGGATAAAGTTGTGCTGGATAGCCAGGACGCAGGCGATGGACTCGATGGCGGCTGCCGCGCCGAGGAGGTGGCCGGTCATGGACTTGGTAGAGCTGATGTTAAGGTCGTAAACCGCCTCGCCGAAGGCCAGTTGGATTGCCTTGAGCTCGGCGGTATCGCCGAGGGGGGTCGAAGTGCCGTGAGTATTGATGTAATCGACCTGTTCCGGCGACAGTCCGGCGTCCTTCATAGCGTTCAGCATGGCCATCTTGGCGCCGGTCCCGTCGGGATGCGGGGCGGAGATGTGGTAGGCGTCGGAGCTGGCGGCGTAACCGCCAATTTCGGCGAGGATGGTGGCACCACGGGCCTGGGCGTGTTCGAGGCTTTCCAGCACCAGCGCGCCGGCGCCCTCTCCGAGTACAAATCCGTCGCGGTCGGCGTCGTAGGGGCGGGATGCCTCGGCGGGGTTATCGTTGCGCGTGCTGAGGGCCTTCATGGAGTTGAAGCCCCCGATGGCGACCTTGGTGATGACGGCTTCCGAACCACCGGTCACCATCACATCGGCGCGCCCAAGGCGAATATCGTCGGCGGCGGAGGCCAGGGCGTGTCCGCCGGAAGCGCAGGCGCTGACCGTGGCGTAGCTGGGGCCACGCAAGTTGTAGCGCATGCTGATGTGCCCGGCACCCATATTGGCGATCATCCGTGGGATCATGAAGGGATTGTAGCGCGGCGTGCCGTCGCCTCCGTCGAAGATCTCGATTTGCTCCTCAAGTGAACGCAGGCCACCGATGCCGCTAGCCCAGATGCATCCGGCGCGGTCAGGATCTACGGAAGCGAGTGTTTGTCTGTCCTCACCCAAAAGTCCGGCCATTTCCAGGGCCTCGTCGGCCGTGTAGAGGGCCATGAGGGTGTAGCGATCCTGCCGGCGGGCTTCCCGCTTGTCTACCCGCTGGGTGGGATCCCAGTCCTGCACTTCGCAGGCAAACTGCGTCTTGAACTTGTCGGCGTCGAACTGGGTGATGGGGGTAGCCCCGCTGCGGCCGTTGCGCAGGCCTTCGAGGTATTCGGGGACGGAATTACCGATGGCGGTGAGGGCGCCGATGCCGGTGATGACTACTCGCTTCATGTTGCTGCTGTTTCTAAAAACCGCCGCCCGCTACCTGGTGGGGTAATCGGGCGGCGGAATAAAAGCGTTGGTGGTAAAATTACTTTTCCACGCTGCTTTCCAGGTAAGTAACGGCCTGGCCGACGGTCTGGATATTCTCCGCCTGCTCGTCCGGGATGCTGATGTCGAATTCTTTTTCGAACTCCATGATGAGTTCTACGGTGTCGAGGGAATCCGCGCCCAGGTCGTTCTGGAAACTGGCGTCCCGCGTTACCTCAGACTCGTCAACGCCTAGTTTGTCAACGATGATCTGCTTTACTTTTTCTTCAATACTGGCCATAATCAGGGGTGGCTTTTGTGATTTAATGCGGCCGCAAAGAAAGCCCGAAAGGTTTACTTGCGCAAGTTCAGCGGCAAATCGAGGCTGGCCGGGCGGCAAGGTAACACTCCTGACGACAACCCGCCGCCCGACGATCATATTAGTTAAAAGCGGGCGCCGAGGGTAAGGACCACTCCGGCGGGATCTTCCTTGCCCTCCGGATAGTGGTCCGTAAGGCTCAGCAGATAATGTACCCCTACCGTGACCGTGTCCAGATAAAGGCGCGCGCCGGCCCGGAGGCTCCAGTCCAGTTCGCGCATAAAATCCGGAGCGGCGTCACTTCCCAGGGTCAGTCCGGGGGCCAAAGCGAGTGAGGGCACCAGGTTCAGGTCGAAATCGGGCGCCAGCAGGCGGTAGGCCACCCCAAGGGGAAGGTGCACCCGGCCGTAGGAGAAGTCGCCCGACGCCCCACCCTCGTACCGCTGCTGCACGTAAAACAGTCCCCCCAAAGGGGCCAACTGCCCGGCCCCAAGCAGCGCGTCGATTCCCAGAAGGTAGCGGCTGCCTTTAAGGTCCCCGCCTGTCGTTGAAAGACGGTCTTTGCCCGGCACGAAGCCGACGTACGGATTGACTTCTACCTGTCCGCTAATCGGGATAAGAAAAAACAGTCCGGCAATAAAAAAGAGGCAGCGCAGAAACATGGGCGAAAGGGTTGTGGGGCTATTCATGAACCGATTAAACGTAATTTTGTCCCAAAGTGTCCCCGCCCACGACCAAATCCGCGGTCGGGGCGGAAAATAAGGACCCACTACCGCACGTTGGGGTAGTCTCTAACCCCAGGCGGTTTTCTCAGGGTGGCGCTTGTGCCCGTGCTCCGTCGGAATCTTAATCAACCTATGCGACAACTCCTGTTTACCCTGCTTGCCCTCACCGCCCTCTGCGTTCCGGGAACGTCCCTTTACGGCCAGATCGGCGCCTGCGTCGTCGGCCCCGACGGCAACAAGACCATGCCCGGCACCGGTGGCCCCTGCGTGAACACCGTCGTTTCGGCCGTGCCCTTCCTCCGAATTGCCCCCGACGCCCGCGGTGCCGCCATGGGCGACGTCGGCGTGGCCCTCAGCCCCGACGCCAACGCCCTGCACTACAACGCCAGCCGCCTGGCCTTCTCCGAGGAAGACCTCGCCCTCAGTGCAACCTACACCCCCTGGCTGCAGGCGCTGGGCCTGAACGACGTTTACCTGGCCTACCTCGGTGGGTTCAAGAAACTGGACGAGAACCAGGCCGTGGGCGCCAGCTTGCGCTACTTCAGCCTGGGTGATATCCAGTACACCGACGAAAACAACACCTCGCTGGGTACCGGCAAGCCGAACGAATTTGAAGTGGCCCTGGCCTACAGCCGCCGGCTCACGCAGAACCTGGGCCTGTCGATCACGGCCAAATACATCAACTCCAACCTGGCCTCCGGGCAGCAGGTGCAGGGACAGATCATCCAGGCCGGACAGGCTTTCGCGGCCGACCTCGGGGTTAATTTCCGCAGCGAACCCCTGGGGGTAAACGGTAATATCCTCTCCATCGGGGGTGCCGTGACCAACATCGGCAACAAGATCTCATACACCCTGGACACCATCCGCGACTTCCTGCCCGCCAACCTGGCCCTCGGCGCGGCCTACACAATGAATCTTGACGAGTACAACCAGATCACCTTCACGGCCGAAACCAACAAATTGCTGGTACCTACGCCCTGTGACGGAACACCCACCTGCAAGCGTACCCAGAACGAGATCGACGACCTCTCCCCCATTGCCGGTATTCTGACCAGCTTCAGCGACGCGCCGGACGGGTTCAACGAAGAACTGCGGGAGTTCACCATCGGCGTGGGTGCAGAATACTGGTACGCCCAGCAGTTTGCCGTGCGGGCCGGCTACTTCCACGAGAACCAGACCAAGGGTGGCCGCAGGTACCTCACCGCCGGCCTGGGGCTTAAGTACAACATCTTTGGTATCAACCTGAGCTACTTGGTCCCCACCAGCAACCAGCGCAACCCTCTCGACAACACCCTCCGCTTCAGCCTGCTGTTTGATTTCGGTGCCACCGCCCAGCCCTAGCCCATCCACCCGGGTATGGGGTGCGAAAGTAAAATCATGGGGTTGCCGGAGTAAATTTTCTGGCATTTCGCAATAATTTCTCATCGCTGCCCGTATATTGCAGCAGACTACCGGCGGCACGCGCCGCCTTAAAGACTTTTTATAACTGGGGTTTAGTTCAGGAAAGGTGTGGCACTTGTGCCGCACCTTTCTCTTTTTCCCCTGATTGGTGGTATTTTTCTGCCCCCTCTCATGACGTCTGCCCTCTACCCCTTCCCCCGCTTTTACCATCCCGCTCCGGGCATTCACGAGACGCTGCCCGTTACGCGCGACGGTATCCGGCAATTGTCGCCCTTTCCCTTTACCGTCACGGAAGGGCCTTCCTTTCCCCGGTTGAGCATCCGAAACGGGGAAAACGGCCGTACCGCGCACGGCATCTGCGGGTTGCTGCCCGCCAGCACGTTCTCCGACGGAACCGTACGCCCACACGAACGCACCCTCACCGCCCGCCTCAACCGTCAACAGCGGCTGGTATCCTCTGATCGTGGCGCCCTCGGGAAGCCCGTCCTGCTGACGACGCCATCCCTTGACTCCTGCCTGTCCGCCCTGTCGCCCGGCTCGGAGGAAGACCAGGTGATCTTCTACGGCAATGACCACATTTACCGCCTGCACCACGGGGGGGCGAACGGCAACCATCCGCTCGAGGTCCCCGGCACGCTGGTAATTGCTGACGGACACCACCGTGCCTATACCCACGCCCAGTTGGCGGATGAGGGGGATGCTTCCTGCTCCTTCATTCCCGTCGTGATCGTGGGCGCCGACGAACTCCACATCGGTACTTTCCTGCGCCTGATCGATGGGGAAGGCCGATCGGTTGAGGAACTGCAACAACAACTGACCCCCTACTTCAACATCCGCCCCCTGGACCGCCCGGTAGCCCCCGCTGCTCCCGGTCACTGGCTGCTCAGTTTTCGCAATGCGCATTTCGAACTCACCAAGCGCGAGAACACCCTCGTAGACACCGATCCGGGCTGGCTGAATTTGCAGGTCCTGCCCCACGTCTTCGGCATCCATGACACCCGCACCGACGCCCGCATCACTTCGGTCGACCCCCCACCTTTAGTCGACGGCGCCGTAGTCTTCTCCCCCGACGATGACGACAAGATCAAGCTCCTCGGCTTTCCCCTCAGTCGCCAAAGCTTCTTTTCCGAAGTGGAAGCCGGTCGTACCCTGCCGCCCAAGAGTACGCGCTTTGAGCCACGGGTGCCTAGTGGGTTGTTGGTTTGGATGCCTTAGTTGTTGGTTGGTGAGTTGCGTGCCATTCTTGCCTCGCTATGTTTGGCATCCGTGATTGCGCCTATGGGTTGTTTGAGTCCGCGGCCACCGTTTACTGGCCGACTCAGCGTCCGAGTGCGTCCGCAACCCGCCACTTGCATTATGCCAAGCCCAAGGACGAACTATGGGTGGACAAGGCAGAACCGCCCTCCCCCGAGCGAAGCGAGGGAAAAATGTAAGACCGCCTTCACCCCTTCACCCCTTGAACTCGCCCCCGAGCGAAGCGAGGGACAAATGTGAGACGGCCTTCACCCCTTCACCCCTTGGCACCTTCACCCCTTGAACTCCCCCCTTACTTAAACCGAATAGCCTTTACCGGATCGATCTTAGTAACCAGGTAAGAAGGCAGCACCAGAAACAGCAGCGTAACGCAGAAGGTGCCGAGGTTGAGGCCGAGGATGGTCATCCATTCGAGTTTGATGGGGGCTACGGCCAGGTAGTAGCTTTCTTCGTCCAGCTGGACAACGCCGTAGGTTTTCTGGATCCAGGCCAGTCCGAGGCCGAGGAGGTTGCCGAGTAGCAAGCCCACCACCACGATGAAGCCGGCGTAGTAGAGGAATATCTTCCGGATGCCCCAGTTGTCTTGCCCCAGGGCCTTGAGGGTGCCGATCATGTTGGTGCGCTCGAGGATGAGGATCAGGAGGGCCGTCATCATGTTGATAATGGCCACCAATACGACGAGGATGAGGATGATGATGCCGTTGTAATCCTGGATGTCCAGCCAGTTGAACAGTTCACGCAGCTTGTTGCGGATGCTGTCGGCGTAGAGGTCCTGCGGCAGGACGTCGTAGTGGATGTAATCGGAAAAGGCGTCGAGGTCATCTATATTATCCAGCACGACTTCAAAGCCGCCCACCTGGTCGTTGCGCCAGTTGAGCAGTCGGCGCAACTGCTTGATGTCGACAATAGCAAATTTGCTGTCGTACTCCTCCAGACCGGTCTTGTAGATGCCGCGTACCGTGAAGGCGCGCGTCTTTTCTTCCCGCAGACCACTAAAGTAGACGAAATCTACCCGATCGCCCACACCGATCTTGAGGCGGCGCGCCGTGCTGTTGGAGATCAAGATTTCACGGGAGGTGGAGTCCGGCACCACGGTGAGCCGCTCCCCCTCCACGAGGTACTGGCCGAAATCGTCCCAGGCGAAGTCTTCCGCAATCCCCTTCAGGATTAGGGGCTCGGTATCGGCCAGGCGTTCCCCTTCCTGGAAGGAGGAGATGATACCGGGCAGGAGGATGAACTGCTGGATGTGCTTCACCCCGGCCCTGGTGGTACGCACTTCCGCCCGATTGTCACCGAAGGGATCGGTAAAGTCACGGTACTCGATCGGCCCCAGGTCTTCCAGGCCGGGATAAAAGTCCTGCTGCGTACTGATCGGAAACTCCGAGGTGAGCATGATGTCGCTGGCGGCCTGCTCCTCAGTGATGTGGATGTGGCCCCAAAATCCAAAGATCTTGACGGAAATTTCCGACTTGAAGCCCGAGATCAGGGCACTGGCCAGCACCATCACGGCCATGGAAATGGCCACGGCGGCTACGGCAATACCGATGATGGTACGGCTGATCGACTGGCTGCCGCCCTTGGCGACGCCCCGGGCCAGGAAGAGGGGAAGGTTCATGGACGGACAAAGATAGCACGCTACGGCCCCGTCCGGAACCGAAAAGCCCGGCATCCTCCCACGGGATGCGGCACCCGCGCCCGCGCCATCGGAAGCGTCCATGCTATATTTGCGGCCTTGTACGCATAACCCCTGATCGCTTTATGGATTTTATCGCCGAACTCGAGTGGCGTGGCATGCTCCACCAGCTTACCCCGGGCATCCGGGAACACCTTGCCGAAGCGCCCCGCCGGGCCTACATCGGCTTTGACCCTACCGCGCCCTCGCTGACCATCGGCAACTACGTACAGGTGATGCTGCTGCTGCACTGGATGCGCGCGGGCCACGAAGCAGTGGTGCTTTTCGGCGGTGCTACGGGCCGCATCGGTGACCCGAGCTTCAAAGAGCAGGAACGCGACCTGAAGACCTACGACGAGCTCGACCACAACCTCGCCCACCAGCAACGGCAGATGGAACGGCTGCTGGATCTGGGCGCCCCGATAGCTACTGGGGCAGGTGCCGGGGAATCCACCCGAGGGCGGGCCACCGTGGTCAACAACCTCGACTTCTACCGGGAGATGAACGTGCTGGACTTCCTGCGCGACGTGGGCAAGACCCTGACCGTCAGCTACATGATGAGCAAGGATAGCGTCAAGAACCGCCTGGAGACCGGTATGTCATTCACCGAATTCAGCTACCAGTTGCTGCAGGGCTACGACTTCCAGAAATTGTACGCCGAAAAGGGAGTGACGGTGCAGATGGGTGGCTCCGACCAGTGGGGCAACATCACCAGCGGCACGGAGTTCGTGCGCCGCAACCTCGAGGCGAAGGCTTACGCCGTCACCACCCCCCTGCTCACCAAAGCAGACGGCAGCAAGTTCGGAAAGAGCGCGGAAGGCAACATCTGGTTGGACGCCGACCTCACCAGTCCGTACGATTTCTACCAGTTCTGGGTGCGGGCCGACGACGCCGACGTGCCGACCTACCTGAAGTACTTCTCACTGCGCGACAAGGAGAGCATATTGTCCGACTGCGCGGTCCTGGAAGCCCACCTGGGCGGCGAAGACCGCTACCGTGAAGTCAGCGCCATCAAATCGGCCCTGGCCGCCGAGCTGACCCGCCGCATCCACGGTGCCGAAGGGCTGCTTACCGCCGAGCGCGTCACCAACCTCCTCTGGGGGCGGGGTGCCACGCCGGAAGACCTGCGGGCACTAGACGCCAAGGCCTTCCGGGCCCTGAGCGGCAACATCCCGACCTTCGAAATTGCCGCGGACACCCTGCCCACCCTGCTCCTCGACCTGCTGTCGGAACACAGCACCGTCACGGGCAGCAAAAGCGAAGCGAAACGCGCCGTACAGGGGAACGCCATTTCCGTAAACAAGGAAAAGGTAACGGACGTAGACGCTTCCGTCGGCCCCGAAGACCTGCTGCACGGCCGCTACCTCATGGTCGAGAACGGGAAGAAAAACCGCTACCTGTTTGCCGTGGAGCGGGCCGGTTAAAGGCGCCTGGGCTGACAGGAGGCTGATCCAGGGGGGCTAGGCGCGGCGGCAGTTGACGGGGGTTTTTGAACCCACTCTTCCCTTTTTAGCCTAACGAATGACCCGGGGGGATGGGGCAACCGATGGTAGCATTCTTCGAAACGTGGATTTATACCCTATTTTGACGGATCAAAGCGGACTGAGCCCCCCAACACGCTTGTAAATGCACTGGAATTTTACTGTTTCTCCCTTCCCGCGGGGCCGCATGCCCCTGCACGGGATGGTCGGGTTTTTCCTTCTACTCTGTGGAATGCTCAGCGCCGCCCCCCCCTCTCCTACCGCCGGCGGTGCCATCGCCAGGATCGAAAACCTCACCAAACTGCCCGGCACCAACCGCGCCTTTCCCGCTGAGGATTTCTTCACCTTTCACCGCAGCCAGCGCGAAACGAATGGCCAGGGGACAACCTTGTGGTTCTCGGATGCAGCAACCATGCGCATCCACAACGATGGAACCAATCCGCTGGTCATTACCCGGCTTACGACCACGAACACCGCCAACTTCACGATCAGCGGCGTCAGTATCCCCTCCGGCGGGCTGGAAATCGCGCCCGGTAGTTACCGCGATGTAGTGGTCAATTTCGTCACCGATGGCGGCGAGGCAAAGCGCCTGCTTACCGAACGCCTGGTGATGGACAGCAACGCGGACAATGCGGCCAGTGTAAGTGCCACCTTCCGCGGGGCTTACATGACCTACGTCGAGGGTGGCAGTGAGATCAATGTTCAGCAGGTATTTGAATCTTTCGGATTCGGAACCAGGATGGGCGTTGACAACAACGGTAACCTGCAGGTGCGCCCCAGCTCCGATTACCCCAACGCCAACCGGGTCAATTCCGGCCAGGAAGGTGACCTGATCATTCCCGGCCTGTTCGTGCAGGCCAACACCGGAAAGCCCGTCAGCATGATCCAGATGGCGGCCTTCCACGGTCCCGGGTACGCCCCGACCGAACTGCGCAACGCCGCCGCCTCCAACATCGTTGGTGGCATGAAATACCTCCACGGGGAAAAGTCGCACCAGACCCTCCTGCCCCGCCTCTCGGACACAAGCAACGAGCCCGCGGGCGACCATACCGCCTCCATCGGAGAGCCCTTCCAGATCCTGGTAGCTGGTTTCAAGAGCACTGGTGGTGGTTACGACGGATCGCGGGAGAATGAACTCCTCGGCGTGCGCATCTACCGGGCGATCGACCGCAACGGCAGGGTGCTGCCCAACGAATACATTATCATTCAGGACTACATCGGCAACGGATGTGGTGCCGGGTCGAGCAATTGCGACTGGAACGACAACGTATCCTATATTACCAACGTGCGCCCCCAGGCCGTTCCCAGCAGCCGGGACATTGCCGACGTTTCGGTAGCCGATGGCGTCACCAAGGTATACCCCGTTGACATTTACTTCGACCGCGGTTACCCGGGCAACCAGCTGACCTACGCGGCCCGCCAAAGCGGTGGTACCAGTCTGCCCTCCTGGATCACCCTGGACCGCGCCACCGGTACCTTCACCGTCACCGCCCCGGCATCCGCAACAGGGCGAACCTTTTCGATTGAGGTTACAGCAACGGATTTCAACAACCTGAAGACTACCTCCACCTTTTCCGTCACGGTGGATGGATCGCCCGAAGAGCCGGCCCCGCCCCCGCCGCCGCCCGCCGCCGCCAGTGATTTCTGGCTCGAGGCCGAGTGTGCCCAAGTGGGCAGCGGGTGGACTAAGGAATCGTCGGGCAACGCTTCCAACGGCAGTTACGTGGTGTTCAAGAACGGTGATTCCTACAATACCCCGCCCGCCGATGATGCCGCCAACCGCGTACGCTTCGTGGTGGCCGGTGCCTCCGCTGGCAACTACCGCCTGTTCGCCCGTATTGACGCCCGCACGGGGCTGGACGATTCATTCTGGGTACGCCTAAACAACGGAGCGTGGTACAAATGGTCCGGCGGAATCGACCAGGGCGTGGGCTTCGCGTGGAACGAACTTCCGGGTACGCCTCTGGCCCTCAAGGAAGGGACCAATACGGTCGATTTCGCCTTCCGGGAAGATGGCACGCGCCTGGACAAAATCTACCTGACCGCCGGTGGATCCCGACCAAACGGAACCGGCTCAACGGCTACCAATTGCGGTGCCGCGGAAGGCAGCACCACCTTCTGGTTCGAAGCGGAATGCGGCAGCCTCGGCAGTGGCTGGGAAACCTTCGCCGCTACCGCAGCCTCCAATGCCAAATACGTGATGTTCACCGGTGATCGCCGCACGAGCGAGCCCACCACCAATGAACCCGCGCAGCAGGTTACTTACCAGGCCGACGTCAGTACGGCCGGAACCTACCACCTCTTCCTGCGGCTCGACGCCCCCGATCCCGGCCGCAACTCCGTTTGGGTACGCATCGACGAAGGCAACTGGGTGAAAATGTGGGAAGAGATTGGCGGTGCGCAGCTGCTGACAACCGGCTTCGAATGGCGAAAGGTCAACCATGACGGGGTGGACGTTTCCTTCCCCCTTTCGGCCGGAAAACACACCATTCGGATAGCCAACCGGGAGCCCGGCACCCGCCTGGACAAGATATACCTCTCCCAAAACGGCAGTACCCCAAGTGGAACCGGCTCACCTGCCACCAATTGCACCTCCGCTGCGTCGGCTACCGTCGCGCGCACGGAATTGGCCTCCCCTGCCCCGGCCGTTGAGGTCCAATCGCAATTCGCCCTTTATCCCAACCCGACGCGGGGCGAGTTGAATATGGAATGGGAAAGCGACTTCACCGGCCCGGTGGAAGTGAGAATTTTTGACCTGACCGGCGCTACGGTGCGTCAACTACGCGTGGAGAAACCGGACGGCTGGATGAAAACCGGCCTGGAGATTTCCGATCTGCCCCCCGGCACCTACCGTCTGCTTCTGATCGAGGACGGGCGGCAAACCGTACGACCGTTTGTGAAACTTCGGTAGTTCATTCCGATAGATTGAAACCCCGGGGGCCGCGTCGAT
Source organism: Neolewinella litorea (assembly GCF_004803465.1). GTDB lineage: Bacteria > Bacteroidota > Bacteroidia > Chitinophagales > Saprospiraceae > Neolewinella > Neolewinella litorea. The sequence goes on from NZ_SRSF01000002.1 coordinate 293,188, forward strand.
GACGCGGCCCCCTCTTATTTGGCCAAACTGTACATAATAGTATCCGTCCTTATACAATGGTGATTTTAAATTACACAAATTGGTATATATAGCATACTATATATTTTATATAATTTATATGCCGGAATAAATGGAATTTTCATTGTCAGTTGTGCAAATTTTTCTAATATTCCAGTAACTTAAAAATGATATAGGTATAGACAGGGGGGGGGAAGGGACTTTGCCTTTCCGCGTTGCGCAGGCGCCACGCGTAGTTTTCTCCGCTTCTCTACCAATCCGGCTTGATTTCTTTCGGGTTGCATATCGGGCCCGCTCACTTCGACACTAGCACAACACCATGAAATTCCCACAACCGGTAGCGCTCGCCTGCCTACTTTCTATCCTCTGCTCCTCCGCTTTCGCACATCCCTTCGGCACGCTTTTCCCACATGATCCATCCGGGACGCTACTATTAGAAAAGGTGCACCCCCGGGACCATTCCGAACTTTCCACTACCACGGAATATCGATCGCTGCTCCAGGCGGGAAAGCCTTTCCTCTCCCACCCCAGTCCGGAAAATGGAGCTACCGACGTGCCTACCCACGGGTTCCAGATCAGTGCCGCGGTCAACGTTCCAGATGGTTATGAGCTTTACGTTCCCTCGCTTATGGATCACGTCCATCTGTACGAGCAGACCGACACCGCCCTGATCGAAGTGCCCGCCAACTACAACGACACGGGGGGCGGGGACGCCATCACGCTGACCCCGACGACGACCCTAAAACCGGCGACCACCTACGTTTTCAGCGCGGTAGGCCTGGAAGCCAACCGTATCGGCGACGTAAACGACCGGATTACCTTCAAAAGGTTCAGTTCGCAGTTCACCACCTCGGCGGAAGCCGATACCAACCCCCCGGTAGCCCTCGACGGCGTGGCGTTCACCCAGGTCTTTGGCAACCAACTGGGAGCAGGCACTCAGGATCGCTTCACCTCCCTCGTTTTTGGCCCTGATGGCAAGCTCTACGCCTCCACCCTCGGCAACGTGATCAAGCGGTGGACGGTACTGTCCGACGGCACTTTGACCGACCTCGAAGAACTGACCATTAACCTTCAGCCCAGTCCGCATCCGATTACCGGAGTCACCTCGGCGGATCCCCGGCTTATCATCGGGCTGGCCTTCGCCCCGGAATCCAGAGCCGACAGCCTCGTCGCCTACGTATCCCACAGTGCCCACACCCTGTCGAATGGTCCGGAATGGGACGGCAAGATCACCCGGCTCAGCGGCCCCAATCTCCAGATCGTTCAGGACATTATCATTCACCTGCCGCGCTCGAAAAAAGATCACCTGACCAACAGCATTGCTTTCGGACCCGGTAACGACCTGTTCTTCCTGCAGGGCAGCAATTCCGCCGGTGGTGAACCCGACGCGCAGTGGGACCACCGGCCCGAACGACTTTTGTCGGCGGCCGCCCTGCGCTTACGGTTGAGCAAGCTCCCGGCCAGCCTCCCGCTCAGCGTATACACCTCCAGCAATATCAACGTAATCAATCAGGCCCCCGCAACCGGCCTCACCCTGTCCGACGGCAGCTACAACCCCTATTCGGAAGATTCCCCATTGATCCTTTATGCTACCGGCGTCCGCAACGCCTACGACCTGGTCTTTCACAGCAACGGATGGCTGTACATTCCCACTAATGGTACGGCCGGCAACAACACGTATTCCCCCAACATGCCGGCTTCGGCGGGTTACCTCAGCCAGGACACTTCCGGTATCGGCATCCGCCGTCCGAACGGTACTTTCTTCAACGATGCCACGGTACCGGGCGTCCAGGGCGGGGAAACCCAGAAAGACTGGCTTTTCAAGACCCGCGGCGGCAGCTACCATGGCCACCCAAATCCGTTCCGCGGAGAGTTCGTCCTCAACCACGGCGGGGTACCCTACTCCGGACTGCCGGGACAACTGATCCCCAACTACCGCGATGTGGAGAAATACCCCGTCGACCTGCCAGCCGACCCCAACTTCCGGGAAGTCGCCTACGACTTCGACATGAACAAGTCGCCCAACGGCGTCATCGAGTACCGGTCCAATGCCTTCGAGGGGAAACTGCAGGGCATGCTCCTGGTGGCCCGCTTCAGCGGCCAGGACGACATCATCGTGCTCCAACCCGGCAATAATTCCGGCGACATCATCCAGGCCTTCGAAGATATCCCCGGCCTGCAAAGCCTTGATGACCCTCTGGACATCACCGAGCACGTCCCTACCGGCAACCTGTACGTAGCCCAATACGACCGCGGCGGCAGTGGAAACGAGCGGCTGGTACTCATGCGCGTTGACGACCCCACCCTGCCTTCTCCCGTCATCGCCGCTTCACCGGAGGAAGAAGTTTTTCAGGCTACCGTTGGCGTAGCATCCGCGCAGTCAAGCAGTGCACCCATCACCATCACCAATGACGGCCAGGTCGACCTGCACATTACGTACGTGGTGGTCGACGGGGTTTACGCCACCCGCTTCAGTTTCACCGGGCCCAAAAACATTACTCTTGCTCCGGGGGCAAGTCAGCAATACGTGGTCACTTACCGGCCGACACTCGACGACAACGACCTGGGTTATCAGCAGGCCGAACTTGTTTTCCAGAGTGACGGCAATCAGGGAGCCCCCTACCACGTCGGCTTGCACGCCCTCAAGGTCAAGGACTATGGCGGCAGCAACGAGCCCGTACTGCAGGACGTAGTGAACGTACTCGGGGTGAGTACCGACATTGGCTGGAACACACTGACCACCACCACGGGTCCCGGCACCCAGGGCGACGAAGTGGTCGCTCCCCTGTTTGAGGCAGCCGGCCCCGGTACGGTGAGCATGACGCCCATTGCCCGCTATTCCACGGCCGAAACCCTTCCTTTCGGCTACTATACGCACAGCGGCGGCGTGGTGCAAGGCACCGAGATTGCCGCCGCGGCCGGTACCCTGGGTGAATCCCAGACGCTCTACCCCGAACTGTCCGGCGGTTCAACTTCCTTCACTCCCCCCGCCGAACCCTTCGGCCTGTATGTGTACTCCGGCAATTCCGGTCAGCATACCTACACAGAGGACGGTCTCAACGAAGCAAATGCACACCGCGCACGGTCCTACCCGGTCCTTAATCGCGACGGCATTCCGGTCCCGAACCAGTACGTCGTATGCATCGACGAGGACGGCGACGGCGATTACCAGGACTACGTGTTCATGCTGAGCAACGTGCAACCTGTTTTGGCGGGGCCGCAGGTGCTGGCGTTCGCTCCCGAAAGCCTTACTTATTCGGTTTATGAGGGGGGTGCATCGCAGACCCAGAGCAGCACCGTTTCCGCCACGAATGGCAGTTCGGGAGATCCCCTAACGCTGCAGGCCAGTGAACCCTGGGTTATCCTTCCCACCGCGGCAAACGTAGGTGAATCGGTCTCCATTACCGTAGACCCGACGGGGCTGGCGCAGGGCACCTACCTGGCGACCGTGACCGCCGCCGCTTCGAATTATACCCCGGCCGAGCTGCAATTATCCGCCACGGTAAATTCGAATGCCGGCTTTTCCGCCAAGATCAACTTCCAGGATAATTCCTTCAGTCCGCCCACCGGCTACCTAGCCGACGTTGGACTGCCCTACGGCGACCGGGGCGCACTCGACTACGGGTGGATCAACCCCTACACCAAATCGCCGCAGGACAATACCGCCGCCGCTCGCGGCGCGGAGCGGCAGGTGACGGACAGCAGTTCCGACCAGGACAAACTCAATCGGTCCTTCAACATGCTCGACTGGGGCAAGCAGGTCCCACCCGTCCCCCGGGACTGGGAAATCGCGGTACCCAACGGCGTTTACCTCGTGCAACTTTCGGCGGGTGATCCCAACTACACCGACAGCCGGCACACCATCCGCGCCGAGGGCGTCGTCATCATTGATGACTTCGTACCCACCCAATCCAACTACCGCAAGACAGGTTCCGCCTACGTAGAAGTGAAGGACGGACGGCTCACCATTGACGACAATGGCGCCCAGGGCATCGGTAACTCAAAGATTAACTACGTTTCCATCGAGCAGATCGACCTCGGCCCCGCTTCGGGCGCCCTGGTGCGTATCGAGAACCTCACCAAAACGCCCTTCAACAACCGCTCGTTCCCCAGCGACGAATTCTTCACTTTCCACCGGATGGACCATTCCTTCAGCTACCATGGGAATGCGCTGAAGACCCATGAGAAAAACAACTTCCGCATCCACAATGACGGTACTGCTCCGCTGGTTATCACGAACCTGACGACCACCTCCACGAAGGATTTCACCGTAACCGGGATCACTATCCCCCCCGGAGGGCTGACCATCAATCCCGGCGGTTTCGTGGATGCGACCCTGACCTTCGTCTCCACCGGTTTGCCCGGTCCGATGCTGGTCACCGACAAGTTGGTGCTGGAGTCCAACGCGGACAACAACCTGACCACCCACATCACCCTGCGCGGGGCCTTCATGCGGCTGCCGGAAGGGGGTAACGAAATTACCACCCAGCAAACGCTGGATGCCCTGGGTTTCATTACCGAGATGGGGCGCGACGCCAACGGCAGGGTGATCGACCGGCCCGGTTCGGACTACCCGACCGACGAGGACGTCAACGCCGGTAAGCTGGGTGATATGATCCTGTCCCGCTTCTGGTTGCAGGACGACCCGAACGAGCCGATACGGCTCTACCAACTCGCTGCCCTCCACGGCCCCGGCTATGCGCCTACGGAAATCAGAAACGCCAACCGTTCCCCCATCGATGGCTTTGTATTCCGTCACGGGGAAGCCTACCACCAGGCGCTTCTGCCCCGCCTCACGGACACTTCGCCGATGATCGCCGGTCGGGATATCGCCCGCATAACCGTTCCCTTCCAGGTGATGATCGCGGGATACAGCACGGCCGGCGGTTCCTTTGACGGTTCCCTGAGTAATGAGATCCTCGGGTGCCGGGCGTACAAGGCCATCGACCGCGACGGCAACGTGATCCCAAATGAATTCATCCTGATCCAGGACTACATCGAGAGCGGTTGCGGACCGGGAACGGCCAACTGCGACTTTCAGGACAATATCGTCTATATGACGAACGTCCGGCCGGTCGACCTGCCTAGCGCGGGTACCATTCCCAACTTCACGGTCGCCTCGCTGACCCCTAGTGATTACCGGATAGACGGTTACTTCGACCGCGGTTACGCTGGCAACCGCCTTTTGTACCGTGCTTCCCTGGTGAATGGCGCTTCCCTGCCTTCCTGGATTTCCCTGGAGGGGGAGTCGGGTACGTTCACCTTCAACGCCCCCGCTTCGGCGGTGGGAAAGTTCTTCGACATCACCGTGACGGCGACCGACGACAACCTCCGGATGGTAACCAGTGATTTTCGCCTAACGGTAAATCAAGGCACCGGCGAACCCGCCAACCAACCTCCGCAAGCGGTAGCCGTAGTCAGTCCATCGTCGGGAATCGCCCCCCTGCAAGTGACGCTGAATGGAAGTGGCTCTTCGGATAGTGACGGCACGATAGTCAGCTATGTCTGGACGTGGACGGGGGGCTCCGCCAGCGGGGCCAGTCCCCAGGTAACCTTCGCCGCCGGCACCTACACCATTACCCTAACAGTGACCGACGACGACGGTGCCCAAGACACCGACGTGGTGGTTGTCCAGGCGAGTCCGCCCTCCAACGGCGACCGCGCCTCCTCCTTCTGGCTCGAGGCCGAGTGCGCCGAGACCGGTAGCCTGTGGCGTACGGAGACCGACGCTTCGGCAAGCAATGGCAGCTACGTAGTATTCCCCAGCGGCAATTCCCATGATGTTCCTCCGCCCGACGTACCTGACAACCGCATCCGTTTCGCGCTGGTGGATGTCGAGGCCGGCAACTACCACCTGTTTGCCCGCGTCCTTGCTTCCGACGGAGGCAACGACTCCTACTGGGTACGCATAAACAATGGAACGTGGATAAAATGGAACAGCGGAATCGCGCAGGGCCAGTCGTTCAACTGGAACGAGTTGACGGGCACCCAGCCCTTCCTGATCGATGGCTACAACACGATAGATTTTGCCTACCGCGAGGACGGCACGAAACTGGATAAAATACATCTGGACAAAGACCCCACCCTCCCCGCGGATACGGGCGAAGCAGCGACCAACTGCGGCGGAGTTCCCGGCAATGCGCCCCCCGTGGCCGTCGCCGCCGCCAGCCCGACCAGCGGAACGGCACCCCTCAGCGTGCAGTTGGACGGTTCCGGATCCACTGACAATGACGGCAGCATCACCCAGTACGCCTGGAGCTGGTCGGGCGGCAGTGCCTCCGGCAGCTTGGCCTCCGCCACCTTCGCCGCCGGTACCCACGCCGTGACCCTGACCGTGACCGACGACGGCGGCGCCCAGGCCACCGACGTAGTGACCATTACCGCCAGCGGACCGCCGCCCCCGCCGGGCGCCAAGACCTCCGCCTGGCTGGAAGCCGAATGCGCCGCGGTGGGCAGCAACTGGGCAACCCAGACTTCCGCCCAGGCCTCCAACGGCTCGTTCACGGTGCCCACCACGGGCTCCGCCAGCACTACGCCGCCGGCCGACCTGCCGGAAAACCTGGTGCGCTTTGTCATCAGCGACTTGCAAGCTGGGAATTACCACCTTTTCGCACGCATTGATGCTCCTTCCGGCACCCAGGACTCTTACTGGGTAAGGGTGAACGACGGCGCGTGGTTCAAGTGGAACAGCGGCATGATCCGTGGCTCCGGGTTCGCCTGGAACCGCTACCCCGGTGGCCAGTTGGCCCTTATCAATGGCTCGAACACCGTGGACTTCGCCTTGCGCGAAGCGGGCACCGCCCTGGACAAGATCCACCTCGATCTGGAATCCACCCTGCCCTCGGGCGCCGGTGACCCAGCCACCAATTGCGATGGTACCCCCAGCAACGTACCGCCGATCGCCGTGGCCGCCGCAACCCCGACCAGCGGATCGGCGCCTCTGAGCGTGCAGCTGGACGGTTCCGGCTCTTCCGATAGCGACGGCAGCATCACCCAGTACGCCTGGAGCTGGTCCGGGGGCAGTGCCACCGGCAGCCTGGCCTCGGCTACCTTTGCGGCCGGCACCCACGCCGTGACCCTGACGGTGACCGACGACGATGGCGCCCAAGCGACCGACGTAGTTACCATCACCGCCAGCGAACCGCCACCCCCAGGCGCCAAAACCTCTACCTGGCTCGAAGCCGAATGCGCCGCGGTGGGCAGCAACTGGGCCACCCAGACTTCCGCCCAGGCCTCCAACGGCTCGTTCACGGTACCTAACACGGGCTCCGCCAGCAATACCCCGCCGGCCGACCTGCCGAAAAGTATGGTGCGCTTCGTCGTGAGCGATCTGCAGGCTGGCAACTACCACTTGTTTGTGCGCATTGACGCTCCCTCCGGCTCACAGGATTCCTATTGGGTGCGGGTGAACGAGGGCGCGTGGTTCAAATGGAACAGCGGCATGATCCGCGGCACCGGGTTCGCCTGGAACCGCTATCCCGGTGGCCAGCTGGCCCTCACTAACGGCACGAACACTGTGGACTTCGCTTTGCGCGAGGCGGGCACCGCCCTGGATAAGATCCATCTGGACCTGGATGCCACCCTGCCTACGGGAACGGGCGATCTGGCCACCAACTGTAGTCCGAACGGCGACGCCGACGGGGACGGAGTGGCCGACACAGAAGACAACTGCCCGAATTACTACAATCCGGACCAAACCCTGCCCACCTTTTACGCCGACTTGGACGGCGATGGTTACGGTGACCCGAACGATTCCTTTACCGGTTGTCCGAAGCCGGCGGATTACGTCGACAACAACCTGGACAATTGTCCGTCGGTTTACTCCACCAACCTGACGGACTCCGACAACGACGGTCTCGGCGATGCCTGCGACCCCGATACTCCGCCAGCAGAGGTATTGGTCATGGAAGCCGAATGCGGTGCCCTGGGCAGCGGCTGGCAAACGCGCGGTTCCGGCCAGGCTACCGGCGGCCAGTATATCGTGTACTTCGGATCATCCCATACGGCGGAGCCGACTACCCCCGATCCGACACAAGAAGTAACCTACAACGTATCGCTGGCATCCGGCGGAACTTACCACCTGTTCCTGCGATTGAACGCACCCGACGGGGGACGGAACTCCTTCTGGATCCGGATAGACGGGGGTTCCTGGATCAAGATGTGGGAAGAAATCGGTGGAGCACCGTTACTGACCAACGGTTTCGAATGGAGGAAAGTCAACCACGACGGCACCGACGTTTCGTTAACCCTCACAGCCGGTAACCACACGATAACCGTAGCTAACCGCGAGGCCGGTACCGAACTGGACAAACTGGTGCTGTCGCCCGATGCTACCCTGCCCATTGGGGAGGGCCCGGCCGCCACCAATTGCGGCCCCGCAGCTGCGGCGGAACCTTTAGCCGTTACGGCGGTCCCACCAATGAACTTGACTCACACGACCGATCTCGTGTTGTTCCCGAACCCGGCCTACAACGAACTGAACGTCAGATGGCTTGACGCGTCACGTGGCGCTACGACTATCATGGTAACCGACGTCGCCGGCCGACGCCTGATGGAGCAACAGCTGCAGAAGGAAACGGACGAGCTGCAGATAACGATAAACACAGCCGATTTACCGCAGGGAACCTATCGGGTAATTGCCATAACCGCCGGCACCCAACCAAGGACGGCCGTATTCGTCCGGATGTAAGGTCACTGAAATGTCATTGCTGTGTCATTTAAATGTGCCGGAATTAAATGTCCTTACCGCTATTAAATCCCGCTGCCGGTCGCCCGTATATCAAGCATCTTGGTAGTGCCGCGCGCCGGCAGCGGCTATGATAAGGTACTGAGGAGCAGTATTTCAGCCGGCCATCCCCGGCCTTAAATTCGCGGTAGTTATATATGTCTGCGCTTGGTTTATGCAAGCCTCTTATCTTCGTGTTGTTTTTACTACCGGAATAACTAAAAAGGAATTTAGAGGATGGCTTTAGCTTGCAAACTCCGGACCGGACAGGTTCGACCTATACTCCTACGTGGGAGTTTCATCATTTTTCTCACCTTGCTGGCTACCCTGAGTAGCATTTCCGCCGCTCCAGCCTTTGGGCTGACCGCCAGCAGTATCCCCGCCCTCACCGTTACCACTGAAGTCCAGCGCGACTACATCGTAAACGGTGCATTTGCCACCGATCAGGAAAACTCGGCACTGACCTTCACCGCCACCCTGGCGAACGGCAGCGCCCTTCCTTCCTGGATCAACCTGAACTCCGATACCGGAATATTTTCCGTTCGGGCCCCCACTTCCGCCCGCGGCCAGGTCCATCAGGTCCGGGTCACGGCAACCGATGCCGGCGGCGCAAAAACGTCGGTCAACTTCTACATTGCCGTTGACGACGAGAGTCTGGGTTGCACCCTGGACGCTAACACCGACCGGCTGGCTCGCATGCTGAACTGCACTACCGGCAAAGCGAGACTCCGCGGCTACAGTTCCACCAATTCTTACCGGTGGACCGGTCCCAACGGTTTCACTTCCAGCTCACAGGAACCGGACGTCACCGTACCTGGCTTGTACACCCTCACGACCGGCGAAGGCAGCTGCGCCCGCAAGCAAGTGGTTGAGGTCAAGCCGGCACCCGCCGGTTGCAAGGAAACCGACAAGAACGTTATCCCCGTGGCCAAGATCGATGCTGACCGCTTCAGTGGTCAGGCACCGCTCACCCTTACGCTGGATGGCCTGCTGTCTTACGACTCCGACGGTTCGGTCATTGAATACGAGTGGTCCTGGGAAGGAACTACCGCCGCCGGGCCAACGCCCACGGCGACCTTCGAAGCAGGTACCCACAAGGTGATTCTTACGGTTACCGACAATACCGGCGCCAAATCCACCGACTACGTAACCATTGAAGTGACCAACTCCGACCACGTACGCTACCGCTCCTACTGGCTGGAAGCCGAGTGCGCGACGGTTGGCAGCAAGTGGTCGGTCGGCAGCAGCGGATCGGCATCCGAGGGCAAGTACGTCTACTCCAAGAACGCCTCTACCTCCTCGGCCCCGAGCGATGTTCCCGAGAACCAGATCCGCTTCACCCTGACGAACGCGGAGGCCGGCAATTACTACCTCTTCGCCCGCATCGACGCCGCCACCAACGCCGACGATTCCTACTGGGTACGCGTCAACGGAAAATCCTGGTACGAGTGGAACACCGGTATCATCTCTGGCCAAGGCTTCCAGTGGAATGAAATGATGGACTTCCAGGCCTACCTCACGGAAGGCACGAACACCATCGACTTCGCCTTCCGCGAAGCGGACGCCCGCCTCGACAAGGTCCACCTGAACAAGCAGAATGCCAAGCCCTCCGGCAACGGTGATGCGGCTACCAACTGCTACGCACCGGCCAACGTGCCACCCGTAGCCGTAGCCAGCGCTTCAACGTACTCCGGCACGGCTCCCCTAACCCTTACCCTTGATGGCAGTGGTTCCACGGACAAGGACGGAAAGATCGTGAGCTACGACTGGTCGTGGAACGGCGGATCAGCCAGCGGAATAAACAAGGAAACTACCTTCCCGACCGGCACCTACAAGGTGACCCTCACCGTAAAGGATGACGACGGCGCTACCGGCACCAACGTCATCACGGTACAGGTAGCCGACGACGTAGCAGCCAAGGGTGGCAACTCCATCTGGCTTGAGGCGGAATGCGGCACTGTCGGTTCGATCTGGGCCGTAAAGAAATCCACCGCCGCTTCGGGAGGCACCTACGTGGTACCCACTGGGTCGAACGCCTACAACGAAGCTCCATCTGACGTGCCGAACAACCGCGTCCGGTTCACCTTCAACAGTCCCGCCACGAGCAAATACAAGCTGTTTGCCCGCATTAATGCCCCGACCAATGGCGACGATTCCTACTGGGTACGTATAAATGGTGGATCGTGGATCAAGTGGTACAGCGGTATAACCCAGGGCGGAGGTTTTACCTGGAACCGCCTGCCCGGTGACGCCTTCCAACTGACGGCCGGATCGAATACCATCGATTTTGCCTACCGTGAGAACGGAGCGATGCTCGACAAGCTTTACCTGACCGACACCAACAGCACTCCTTCCGGTGAGGGCGGCTCGGTCTCGAACTGCCAAGCCACGGAAACGGTGTACACCCAATACCTGGAGGCCGAGTGTGCCAAAGTGGGCAGCGGCTGGAACCAGAATCAGAGCTCCGGCGCCTCGAATGGTAAATACGTGGTGTTCTCGGGTAATAACATTACCAGTGAACCCTCCGCTACGGACCTGAGCCAGCAGGTTCAGTTCACCGTGGATGCCGCGGGCAGTGGAACCTTCTACCTTTTCCTGCGTCTTGATGCACCCGACCTGGGCAGCAACTCCCTCTGGGTCAAGTTTGACGACGGCAAGTGGATGCGTTACTGGACCGAAGTCGGAGGTGATAACCTCCTGACCAACGGCTTTGAGTGGCGCCGATTCAACAACGACGGAAAGGAGATTTCCTTCAACGTCAATGCCGGCAACCACACGGTTACCATCGCCAACCGCGAAACTGGAACGAAACTGGACAAAATCGCCTTCTCGAGGGGCACTGCCCTTCCTCCCGGGATGGGTGGCCAGGCCGCTAACTGCGGCACCACCTCGCAGTCGATGACCAACACCAGCATGTCGGTTACCCAATCGACCGTACAGTCCGAGTCGGTTGAAACGGCGGAAGGCGTGACCGTTTACCCGAACCCCGCCGTCGAAGACCTCAACGTTTCGCTGAACAGCACCTACGAAGGTGCCGTACAGGTAACCATAATTGACGTCAACGGCCGTGAGCTGAGCACCTCCACCCACGACAAGGTGGGCGAGAACCTGAGCATCGACCTGAACGTACGTAACCTGCCCAGTGGCATGTACCGCCTGCGGATCATTGAAGGTGAGAACCAGCGAGTGCAACCCTTCGTACGCCTCTAGTTGCGCACAACCGTTGTAGCTTTGTGAATCGTAGGGCCAGGTGCATACACCTGGCCCTACTCACTTTACCAGCTACCCATTATGACCAGGCAACGCATCGAAGCGGCCATCGCCGTAAAGCAGGCCATACTGGCCGACCGGGGCCTACTGGACCGTCTGCAGGCGGCTACGCAGGCCTGCGTAGCTACCTTCCGGGCGGGCGGGAAGGTTCTTTTCTGCGGCAATGGAGGCTCGGCGGCCGACGCCCAGCACCTGGCGGCCGAACTTAGCGGACGGTTCTACATGGATCGCCCGCCCCTGTTTGCCGAGGCCATGCACGTCAATACCAGTTTTCTCACCGCGGTAGCCAACGATTACGGCTACGATCACGCCTTCTCCCGCCTGACCACCGCCATGGGGCGGCCCGGCGACGTGCTGTTCCTGCTGAGCACCAGTGGCAACAGCCGCAACGTACTGGCCGCGGCGGTCGCGGGTAAAAAAGCGGGCTGTACCCTGATTGCCATGACGGGCTCGAGCGGCGGCGAACTCGGTCAGTTGGTAGACATCCTGGTCAATATACCCAGCGACGATACCCCGCGCATTCAGGAGGCCCACATTCTGCTCGGCCATATTCTCTGCGAGGACGTGGAACAACAATTATTCGGACCAAGCACCGACGCATGATACTCCCCCCTGACCTGACGCTGGTGTTGGCCAGCAAATCACCCCGCCGGAGCTACCTGCTCGAACAGGCTGGTATTCCCTTCACCATACGTACCGCGGAGGTAGAGGAAGTGTACCCCCCGGATACCCCCGTACTCGACGTAGCCCCCTATCTGGCCCGCCTCAAGGCCGATGGGGCCAGGCACCTGCTGCAGTCGGACCAGGAGGTGTTGCTTACGGCCGACAGTGTCGTCATCCTGAACGAGGAAATCTTCGGCAAGCCGCGCGACCGGCAGCACGCCATCGAAACCATCGGACGCCTATCCGGACAGCGGCACACCGTCGTGACCGGTTGCTGCCTGCTTTCGCGACACAAACAGATCGTCTTCAGCGGCACGGCCCAGGTGTATATGCATACCATTACGCCCCGAGAAATCGAGACCTACGTGGACCGGTACCAACCCTTCGACAAGGCCGGTGCCTACGCGATTCAGGAGTGGATCGGGCTGGCCAAGATCCGGCGTATCGAGGGTACCTATCCTACCATTATGGGGCTGCCCGTCGACCTAGTTTACGAGCGATTGCTGACATTTTAATGCCAGAATATGTAGGCTGAAGGGCAACCGGGGCACACGGATCGCCCGTCGTTTGCTTTGCACCCGCGGCCGCGGCAAACGATCGACGCTTTTTGACCGGACAAATTATAGTATCTTCGCGGCCCATCCGTAAAGGGTGTGGACAAACGTATAAGCTGACTTTATGGCACTGATTGGTAAGATTCGAAACAATCCCATCCTGGTACTCCTCTTTATCGGGGGAGGCATCCTTCTGTTCGTGTTATCCGACATCATGAACAGCGGCAGCAGCGGCCCTATCGGGCCGGCGGAAGCCATGATGGCCCGCGTGGGTGAGATCGAGATCGAACGCAATGATTTTGAGCGTACCCTTTCCGTAGCCGGAAGCTCCGCCGACGCCTACCAGAGCCGCGACAACCTCTGGCGCTACTACCTCACCGAAAGCCTGATCCGCAATGAAACGGAACTCCTTGGCCTGGAAGTGAGCCGCCCGGAACTGGAAGAACTCACCTACGGGCCGCGTTACAGCCCGGTGATTCGTCAATCCTACGGTGACCCGCAGACCGGCCAGGTCAACGCCCAACTGCTCAACAGCGTGCGTACCCGGATCCAGGAAAACAGCATCACGGAGGCCATCGAGGCCGGTGAACTGCCCCCGAACTTCGTCGACATCTGGAAGTACCAGAACCGCCAGGTGAGCACCCAGCGACTGCAGGAAAAACTCAGCGCCCTGGTATCAAAGGCCATGTACGCCCCCAGCTGGCTGGCCCAGGACTACGCCGATGAAATGACCGGCAATCGCCGCGTGGCTTTGCTGCGCGTACCCTTTGACGAACTGGACAACGACGAAGTAGAAGTCACCGACGCCGACGTGCAGCGCTACATCGACGAGAACCAGAGCCTGTTCACCAATCTGGAAGAAACCCGTCAGCTGGCCTACGTCAGTTTCGACGTTGAAGCTACCCCCAGCGATTCCGCCGCCGTACGCTCCCTGCTGCAGGAAGTTGCCGAGGACTGGCGCAATACCTCCACGCGGGACGACAGTCTTTTCGCCCTGACGGCCAACGGCTCCTTTACCGGAACCTACCTGACGGAAGACGAACTGGCCCCCTCCGTAGCCGACGTGGTCATGAACGAAATGGAGATCGGCGAGGTGTACGGCCCCTTCACCGAGGGTTCCATTATGGCACTGGTTAAACTGATCGACCGCCGCGAGATGGCCGACAGCGTGACGATTCGCCGGATTGTTCGCAATGCCACTATTCCTGCTCAATTTACGGAAGCCAACCGGCTGCTGGACAGTCTGCAAACCGTACTGGCCGCCGAGCCCGGCAAGTTTTCCGCCCTCGCCAGCGAATTCAACCGTGATCCCCGCAGCATCGCTACGGACGGCGTGTTGGAAAACGTTACCCCAGGCCAACTCGAGCCCCCCGTCAATCGTCTTGCCTTCGTAAGCGGGCAGACGGGCCGCTTCTACAAGGTACGGACACAGGCCGGCGTACAACTTGTCGAGATCGTACGCCGCAGCAAGACCACCTCCACCCGCGCCAAAGTGGGCTACGCTACCGAATCGATGATACCGAGCAAGGATACCGAGGACGCTGCCCGGGCCCGCGCCGAGGAATTCCTCTCCGGCAAATCCAACCTGGAGGAACTCAAGGCCGCTGCCCAGCAGGAAGGCTACACCTTAGGAACCACTGCCCCCCTGGGCATTGGCACCTACAATATTCCCGCACTCGGATCCGGACAGGACGTTCGCGAAATGATCTGCTGGGCCTTCGGAGCGGATCAGGGTGACGTGAGTGGGTTCGTGTACACCTTTACCGACCCGAACTTCTTCTACGAGAACAAGTACGTGGTCGTCGGCTTGGATAACATTCTCCCGCAAGGCGTCCCCCCCGTCGCCGCCGTGCGGGAATCGGTCACCCCCGCCGTCCTCAATGAGCTGAAAGGTGAAAAACTGGCCACTGCCCTTCAGGGTATGGACCTTGCCGCCGCGGCCAGTCAGTACGCCGTCAACATCGACACCCTGAACGCGGTGAACTTCACCCAGACGGCCCTCGGCCAGGGCATCGGTACCGAACCCAAGGTCATTGCCGCCGCCAGCAAGCTGGCTACCGGCACCGTGAGTGCGCCCATCGTGGGCCGCAACGGCGTTTACCTGGTGCAGCCGCTTTCCGATGCCCCCACCGGTGCCAGCGGCAGTCTGCCCACGGCCCGTCAGGTCATCAATACCAACAGCCGGAACCGCGTGCCCCAGCAGCTCCTTACCGCCCTCCGCAACGAGATCGAGGTGGAGGACCAGCGTATGAGCACGGAGTGCAGCGGACTGCGTTAATTCACCCCTGCCGCCGGTATAATTTCTAGCTTTGGCGGTACAAAATGAAAAGACATGTCTGAAATCAAGCATGCGGGTATCAAGGGCTACATCCTGCTCGGCGGCTTTATTGCCTTTCTGTTGTTCGTGATCCTGGTGGTTTACCTCTACAAGGCCAACCAGGCGTTCGTGCCCGAGCAGCCCGACCTGTACGGTCAGCTGCAGGCCGCGTTCACCTCGTGGTGGGCCTGATCAGGTTATTGGTACTCTGCCTGCTGATTGCGGGCTGCGTGAACGACCCCGCCGAAGTGGCCCGGTTGGAGGAGACCCTGGACGATCAGGTTGAACTAGCCGAAGGCGTCCAGATTCTGTACAGTGATTCCGCCCGGGTACGCCTCATCCTGGAGGCCCCGACGATGTACAACTACCTGACTCCCTCCGACCCCCGGCAGGAGTTTCCTGATGGCGTGACCGCCTATTTTCTTGACGAGAATCAGGACACCAGCAGTACGCTGGTAGCGCAGCACGGGGTGTACCGGCGGCGGAATAACCTGATCACCGTCCGCGACAGCGTGGTTTGGCAATCGGTAGACCAGCAACGACTGGAAACGGAGGAACTTAACTGGGACGAACAGCGCGAACTTATCTACACCAACAAATTCGTCGTCCTTACGCAGCCCGACTACATCATCACGGGATACGGCCTGGAAAGTGACCCCGGTTTCGCCAATGCCAGGGTACTGCAGGTTGACGGGCGCATACCTGTAAGCCGGCCGGCAAACTGAGATTTTCCGTAGATTTGGAGGTATTACCACTCCTGCATGCTACTTAACGCCGTAATCATTGAAGACGAACGTAAGGGACTCGTCAACCTCAAGCAAATGCTCAACCTCCACTGCCCTGACGTGGAGGTCATTGGCGACGCCGACGGCGTGAATACGGGCTGCGCTCTCTTCCAGCGCCCGGACATCAAGCCCGACGTGGCCTTTCTCGACATCAACCTCGGCGACGGGAAGGTCTTTCAGATGATCGAGCGGATCCAGCCCATCGATTTTGACATCATCTTCGTAACGGCCTACGATCATTTCGCGATGAAGGCCTGCGAGTATTCCAGTATTGGTTACATCCTCAAACCTATTGACCCCGACCGCCTCATCGAGGCCGTCTCGCGGGTGCGACCCCGGCAACTGGCCCGGACGGACGAGCGGCTGGAGGTGCTGCGCCAGTACCAGAACCAGCCCAATTCCTTCGAAAAGATGAGCATCGGGGGCGTCGACGGGATCCACTTCGTCAAGATCCGCGACATCATTCGCTTCGAGGCGGAGGACAACTACACCCACATCTTCCTGAAAAACGGGCAGCGCATCACGGCTTCCAAGACCATCAAGCTGTACGAGGATATGCTGGCTCCCTTCAACTTCTACCGCGTCCACAAGCGGCACGTCATCAATATGAACTACATGAAGAAATTCGTGAAAGGAGAGGGCGGTTACCTGGTCATGGACGACGATATGCGTATCGAGGTAAGTCGCCGGCGGCGGGCGGCTTTTATGACGCAACTGCGAATGCTGCAAGAATTATAGTTAACTTACACATATTGTATACATTTGGAGCGTTCACTCCATAGGCCCACTTAAGCGGTTGTTCCGTCACGCGGATCGCCGCCCGTACATTAACCACGCACAAAGACACTCTTCCCCATGGCGCAAAACGGGAAAAAAACAATTGAGGAACTACGCAACGACCAGCAGGTGAAGGTGCTGGACCGCAACGCGATGGACCAGGTAACCGGCGGCAAGCGTCGCGGGCACTGGTTTCGGCGGGTTTGCGGCGGCATCATGCCCCAGTAAGTCCAGTTCCCCCTACCGCAGTCAATCCTTCCATGCCAAATCCGCAGGGCAATGTCCCGGAGCGGGACGAGGATCTCGAGCAGATTGAAGTCGTACGTGATCTGCTCACCGACTATGTCTATACCAAACCAAGGCTGGCCCGTGAACTACTAGAGCGGCAGCGCCGGCTGCTCGACCTGCACGCACCCGACCTCGCCCGGCTGGAGCACCGCACCGGCCACGATTACCGCCTTGCCTACCACCTTCACCTCGCCAACCTCGAAAGCCAGGAATACCGGCACGAGGCGGCGGTTGCCCCCTTCCGCGCCGCCCTGGAGATCGCCGAACAGCGGGGCGACATCGCCGATCGCCTGGAAGTCTACCTGTCCTACACCGGCCACCTCAGCAACCTCGGCGAGATCGAAGCCGCCGGCGATTACCTGGAGCGCTGTCAGCGGTTACTCGAATCCTACCCCAGCGACCGCTTGAGCGCCCACGCCGCCTGCCGCCACGGCTATCTCTACTTGCTTTTCTTCAGCTATCCGAAGGCCACGATGAAGTTCCTGGAAGCGGAAACCCTGCTGGAGGGCGGCACTTTCGAACTCACGCCCCAGGATCACTATTTCTACTCCCTGACGCAGTCGGGCATGGGCTCAATCTACCAGAACAGTGGAGAGAGCGAACTGGCGGTAGCGGCCTTCGTGAAGGCCATCCAACGCTGTGAGACCATCGGACTGCGCGCGCGCTTGCCCTGGCACCAGCTCAATCTTGGTAAGGAACTCATCAGCGGGGGCGAATACCAGGAAGCTCTCTCCTACTTCCAGGCCGTTGTCGACAGTGCAGCCAACGGCTCCTCCCGCGCGCTGGCGGCCGCCTACGCCAATATGGGCTTCTGCTACCACCACCTGGAGCAGCCCGAGCGAGCGAGCGGATACCTGGACCGCGCCGAGGAACTATACCGTAGCGAAGCGGAACCCGACCGGGTGGAACTGGCCAGCATCGGGTTTATGCGGGCTACCCTGCTGATGGATGCCGCGCGCTGGGAGAAGGCCATCGCTCAGCTGAACCAATCGCTGCCCGTGGCCCAAGTGGATGAGGAAACCAGCGACCCCCGCCTGCTCAGCATGGTGGCCGATGCCTACCTGTACCTTTCCGTTGCGTACTCCACCACCGGGGATTATGAGGCCGCCTACCACCATCATTGCACCTACGACCATTACAACTTGCGCTTCCACAAGCAGATCGACATCCTGCGCCAACAGCAGTTTGCCGCGCAGTTCCGGGCCGAGGAGCGCGAACAGGAAAACCGGCAACTGAAGTTGCGGGCCAGCCAGCTCAAGCTTAAGGCCCTGCGGGCGCAGATGAACCCCCACTTCCTCTACAATGCGCTTAACAGCATCCAGTCGTTCATCTCAACCAACAACGCCGCGACGGCCAGCAAGCACCTGGCGAAGTTTGCCATGCTGATGCGCCAGAGCCTGGAATACGCCAACCGGGAATACATCACCCTGGAAGAGGAGCGGCAATTCCTGACCGACTACCTGGAGATCAACCGGCACCTTCGCTATGAAGGCAAGCTTACCTACCGCGTGAACCTGCACCCCGACCTGGAGGAGGACATCATCGGCGTGCCGACCATGATTCTGCAACCCTACGTCGAGAACGCTATCGAGCATGGGCTCCGCGGGCAGGCAGAGGGCCACATCGACGTCGAATTCCTTCCGGACGACGATGATCACCTGTTGGCCATCGTGACCGACAACGGCATCGGCCGTGTCCGCGTGCGTGAAATACAGGCGCGCGACGCCACCCGGATGCACCATAAGTCGCGCGGCACCCAGATCACCGAATCCCGCTTGCAGTTGCTTTCCGACGAAGACCGCGAATGGGTGCAGATCATTGACCTTTACGATTCGGACGACCGGGCCAGCGGTACCCAGGTGCGGGTAAGGATTCCCGTAGCCGAGATGCTCCCCCGGCGCGCCGTGCCCCAGGGTTGATCTTGCACGCACCCGGTTTCTGAGTCGGTAAGCGTACCTTACCGTTACAATTGTTCCGCGGACATGCCCGACACCAGCTTACGCCACCGTATCCACGAAATCATTTTCGAGGCCGACACGCCGGCCGGGAAATTTTTCGACGTGGCCCTGCTGGCGCTCATCTGCTTGTCGATCCTCGTGGTGATGCTGGAAAGCGTGTCGGAATTCAATGAGAATTACGGCACCCTCTTTTTCTACATTGAGTGGTTTCTGACCATTGTGTTCACCATTGAATACGGTTTGCGGCTGTGGGTCACGATCAACCCCGTCAGGTACGCGCTGAGTTTCTACGGTATCGTGGACGTGCTGGCCATCCTTCCCTCTTACCTGGCCCTCTTTCTGGCCAACGCCCAGTACTTCCTCATCATCCGCATCCTGCGCCTCATGCGGGTGTTCCGCATCTTCAAGCTGGGGCAGTACCTGACCGAAGGCGACCAGCTGATGAAGGCCATCGCGGCCAGCCGTAACAAGATCTCCGTATTCCTCTTCGTGGTGACCATTCTAGTCATCATCATAGGGTCTTTCATGTACCTGCTGGAGGGCGGGAGCAACGCCGGCTTCTCTTCCATCCCGCGGTCGGTGTACTGGGCCATCGTTACCATCACCACCGTTGGGTACGGTGACATCACCCCCCAGACGCGGGTCGGGCAGTTCGTTTCCGCGGTGGTCATGATCCTGGGTTACGCCATCATCGCCGTACCGACCGGGATCGTTACCACTGAGATCATCAATACCAAAAAGGACGTGAGCACCCAGGTCTGTCGCTACTGCTCCAGGGAAGGCCACACCTCCGACGCCGTATACTGCAAGTACTGCGGCGGCCGACTGAACCCCTAACGGGCTGGCTCAATAGCAACTGCGCACGATTTGCCGGGCCAGCATCTCGTAACCCCGGGCGTCGAAGTGGATCCCATCTGCGCTTTGCTCCAGGACCGCATCACCCGGGCGCTGCTGCCAGTCCACCAGGCAGAAGCCCCGCGTAGCGGCGGTACGCCGGATCTCGTCGCTGAAAGCCGCCGTACAAGCCCGCGCGCCCTGAAAGGAGCCATTTACCTGGGCATCCTCGCCCACCGGGGGTGGCGTGAGCAGAACGATGCGGGGTAGGTCCTGACCGCGCTCACCGAAGAACCTCGCGATGCGGTCCAGAAGGGTGTCCAAGTTAGCAACCAACTGGTCGTGCCGGTCGCTGAACTTTTGCTTGCAGTCGTTGGTGCCCAGGCCGATCAATATCTCGTCGATGGCCCCCATTTCCGCGTAGCCCCGTCGGAGGTAGGGCGTAAGGTTTTCGAGGGTGTTGCGCTCCACGTTTCCGTCGTCGGTAAAACCGATGGTATTGCCGGAAAGGGCCGTATTGACCAGGGGCCCACCGCCGCGCAGCTGCTGAAACTGGTAGACCCATCCCCGGTCGGCGGCACCGTTGCTGTCGCCGATGACCAGGACACTCCGCTTCTTGAGCGGCACCTGACAACTGGAAAGGACCAGGGCCAGGAGGAGCATGGGGAGGGCGGCGGATATCTTCATCATTTCCTGCTTTGTACGGCACCCGCGGCCCCGCCCCGAAAGGTACGCAGGAGCCATTTGCGCTCGATAAATCCGAAGGCCAAGATAGTAAACAGCAACAGAGCCAGGCGCCACAGAATATGCTCGGAATAGGTCCCCGCCACGCAGGCCGCTCCCGCCACCAGGAAGTAGAGAAGCATACGCGCAAAGGGGTAAGTGACTAGAAAATAGCGGCGGGAAACCAGGTAGGCCAGTACGCACATGACCGCGAAACAGGTCAGCATGCCAACGGCCGGTGCCCAGATACCGTAACGGGCCGTGAACAGCAGCGGTCCGCCCACCGCGAAGACCGAGCCCACCAGCGCGATACCGCCCCCGAGAAAGGTCTGGTCCGTAAGCTTGTAGGCGATGCTGAGGTTGCTATAGACCCCGAACAGTAGGTTGGCCGCCAGCAGAACGGGGAGCACCACCAGGCCCGGACGAACGTCGGCCCCGATGAAGTGCTGCAACCACGGCAACCCCAGCAGGATACCGGCGCTGGCCAGCGTGCCCACCAGTCCGTACGCCCGCATTGCGTCGGCGTAAATAGTGCGGTCGGCGGTGGCCAGGTCACTGCCTGATTGCCGGAAGAAAAAGGGTTCGGCGGCGTATTGGTAAGCCGTGACGAACAGGTTAAGGAAGACCGCCATGCGCAGGGCGGCGGTGAAGTAGCCCGCCGCCGCCTCATCGTAGCCGATCAGGACGGTAGGTCCCACCAGTGCATTGGCAATGCCGGCTACCGATACCACCGTAAGGGGCAGACTGTAGGAAAAGAGTTGCCCCAGGGGGGGTGCACCGCGTTCATCAGCTCCGTCGGGCACCTGGTCGAGGGGCACGGCTTCCGACGCCGGTTCGGCGCGCAACAGCCCGTCGACCACCAACATCACGTACCGAAGACCCGCCGCGACGGCCATGGCCAGCAGGTAGTAACCTACCCGGAAGGTGGGCTCGAACCAGGGTGTGAGGTACACCGGCAGGTAGAACAGCAGTCCGTAAATCAGCAGTACGTTCAGCACCACGTTGCTCAGGTTGACCGTCACGAAGAACCAGGCGCGCTGCTGAAGGCGCAGCCGGGCCAGCGGAACGGCGCTCAGGGCGTCAAAAGCGACCATGATCAGCACCAACCGCACGTAGGTGGTGGCCGCCGGGGCATCGAGCCACCCGGCGATGCGGTCGGAAAAGAGAAGCAACGGGCCAATCAGCACCCCGATGGCCAACCACACCAGCCGCTGACTCTGTCGGAACACTGCCTCGGGATCGAAGTCGCCCCGGCTGGCAAAGCGGAACACCGCCGTATCCATCCGGAAGACCACCAGGGCAATGAGGAAAGCCGTCCAGAACATCAGGTTGCCGATCTCCCCGAACTCCTCCTCGGTCAGCACCCGGGTGATGAAGGGGGTGACCAGTACGAAGTTCAGCAGCCGCCCCAGGATGCTGCTGAGGCCGTAGATGAGGGTTTCGCCGGAAAGTTTTTTCAGGGACACGCCGCAAGGTAAGTGCTTACGGCGGCTAGTTGAGCAACAGGAAAATGACCATCTCGCTGAGCAGGATCAGAAAACTGGCGATAAAGTACCGGATCGAAGAACTCACGTTTTTGAACTTGAGGGAGGCGATCTTGGCATTAATGAAGATCTGCGCCGCCAGATCGTCGTCGAGCCCGCGCGGGGAGTCGAGCACCTCGTGGCTGAACTTGCGGAAGGTCTGCATGTCCGGACTGTGCTGCACGATGGATCCGAAAAAGATGATGGACCGGTAATGCTGCTGCACGAGCCGCGGACTGATGCTGCGGAAGCCGTAATAGATCGCGATCAGGGAAGAAACGCCAGAAGTGGTGGTAAGCCCGATAAGCATCCAGGAGGTACTGATCACTTCCAGGATCTCCAGGATGCGGGTGAAGGCCACCGTGATGAGCACGCCGTAGATTGTCAGGATTCCCGTTGCCTTGGCGTCGGAATAGCGAATCCATTCCAGGTTGGCTTCCAGTATCCGCCAGTAGTTTTCCGTTTTCTCGTCCATACCTAAGCATTGGCTCCGGGCCGGGTGCCGCCGGGACCGGATGGTCGATTCCACGGAGGGCATTCAACCCCGGCGGCAGACAGGGGTTCTCTCCAGGAGACGGGGCCGGGTGGGCGGTGGCTGTCGTAGTTTGTTCGTCTCAAGATACTTACATACCCGACATTTCCGCTTGCCCTTTCGCCCCCGCCGGCCGTCCCCCGAAAATCTTTTCCGTTCATGTACATCATCGGCTCCATCCTCGTCAGCGACGACATCACCGACGAACACTTTGCCTGCAACCTCACCGCCTGCAAGGGCGCCTGCTGCTGGGAGGGCGATTACGGCGCACCCCTCGAGGAGGATGAGCTCGCCATCCTCGACGAAGTCTACCCCGCCGTAAGCCCCTACCTCACCGAGGCCGGCCGGGCCGCGATCGCCGAGCAGGGACTTTACGTCCGCAACGGCAGCAGCCACGATACCACCCTGGTCGACGGCGGAGCGTGCGCCTACATGACCCTCGACGGTACGGGTACGGCCCAGTGCGGTATCGAACAGGCCTACAACGACGGGGCCATCGACTGGAAAAAGCCAATCAGCTGCCACCTCTACCCCATCCGCGTCAAGAAGAACCCCCAGACGGGCTTCGAAGCCTTGAACTACGACGTATGGGACATCTGTTCGGCCGCCTGCAGCCGCGGGGAACGGGAACGCATCCGCATCTACGAATTCGCCAAGCCCGCCCTCATCCGTAAATACGGGGAGGCGTGGTACGAAGAACTGGTAGCCGCCGCCGAGCGCGACTCCGAGACTACTTCTCCGGCTCGTTGAGCACCCGGAGGTCGACCAGGAATCGCGCGTCGTCCACCCGTACCGTTTCGGGGTCAATGCCCCTTCCGAGCGGCTGCCATTCGGCTGTCGTTAGCAATCGCACCGGCTCCTCTCCGATGTAGACGCCCACCGGCATCGACAGCCCGGCTACGTCGGCGCGGAGGCGGTATTCCGTCTGCTGCCCGTTGCGGCGCAGCTCGAGCACCGGCACGGCGGGGTACTTCAGGTACTGATCGAAGAAGGGCTGCAGGTCGCGCTCCGTGAACCGACTGAAGTAGTCGATCACCTGCTGGGTATTCACGGTGCTGCGCACGTGATCCTGGTAAAAACTGCGCAGCAACCCGAAGAACAGTGGGTCATCGTTGAGCACTCCCCGCAGGGTATGCAGCATCCACGCGCCCTTGTAGTAGTGATCGGAGGACGCGAAGTCAGTGAAGTTCACCTCCAACGGGCCCAACATGGGCTCCTCATTGGTGATAAAGCGCCGCTGGCTCTGCAGGTAGCGGCGGGCGGCCTCCGCCCCGAAGTGGAATTCCACGTACAGGGCCTCCATATAGGTGGTAAAGGATTCGTGCACCCACATCTCGGCGTGGTCGGCCACGCTCACCGAGTTGCCGAAGTATTCGTGGCCGGCCTCGTGGACGATGATGTAGTCCCAGTCCATATCGCTGGGGATGAGTCCGCCCAGGTAGCCCCGCATATAGCGGTTGCCGTAGGCGATCCCGCTCTGGTGTTCCATGCCCAGGTAGGGCACCTCGATCAGCGCGAAGCCGTCGTCCCAGAAAGGATACTTGCCAAAATAGTGCTCGTAAGCCTCCAGCATGGGGTGGACCTCCCGGAACTGCTTGCGGGCCTTTTCCAGGTTGTAGTCCATCACGTAATAGTCCAGCGCCAGCTCCTCACCGTCAAAGCTGCGGTACACCGTATCGAAGTGTACGTAGTGGCCGATGCCAAGGGATACGTTGTAGTTATTGATGGGATAGCTCACGAACCAGTCGTAGCGTTTCTTGCCCTCGTCTTCCAGTTCGACCTCCGCACGCAGGTTGCCGTTGCTGGCCACGAAGAGACGGTCGGGAACAGTGACGCTGATGAGCATGCTGTCGGGCTCGTCGCTCAGGTGATCCTTGTTCGGCCACCATAGGCTGGCCCCGTCGCCCTCGCAGGCCACGCCTACCCAGTAGCGGTTCTTCTGATCCAGCGCCCATACGAATCCACCGTCCCAGGGGGCATTCTGGGCCTCAGTGGGGGTTCCACCGTAGTGGATCGTCATGCGGTGGCGGCTACCTATGTCCACCGGGTGCGGCAGTTCCACGAACACGGCATTGCCCCGCCGCGTGAAGCGCAGGTCAGTCCCGTTCTGCTCGATGCCGTCGATCTGCAGGTTGCGGTAGAGGTCGAGTTGCAACAGGGGCAGTTCACCGGTAATGGTGTAATCCATCTCCACCCGGCCTTCGATGAGGTGATCTACGGGGGCCACGTCGAGGTGCAGTTCGTAGTAGGTCACGTCGTAGTTTGTCCGGGCGGGCGTCAGCATCCCCCGCAGGGTATCGGCTTCGGTAAAGTGGCGGTCACTCCAGAAGTCCTGGGCGCGGGCGCAGGTGCAAAGGAGGATTCCGAAAAGCAGGGTAAGGTGGCAACGCAGCATACTGCAAATAACGCGCGAAGCGGTGAAATGCTTTTATCGCGGAGGCGATTGGCGGTGACGAAAACCGGATTTCCTCAGGCCGGCGAGGGCTGAGGGGCCGTTACGCGCTGCAGGAAGTTGCCCATGATGCGGTTAAACTCCCGGGGCCGCTCCATCATTGGCGCGTGGGCGCATTCGTCGATGAAGTGCAGTTCGGAGCCCGCGATCAGTTCCTGAAATTGTTCCCCGACGAAGGGGGGCGTGATCGTGTCCTGCTTGCCCCACACCAACAGCGTGGGGGCCGTGACGTTGTGCAGCTTGTGGGCCAGGTTGTGGCGTACGGCGGATTTGGCGGTCATCACGATGCGGATGCCTCGGTTGCGGTCGTTGACGGTGTTGTAGACCTCGTCGACAAGCTCCTGGGTGGAAGTGCTGGGATCAAAAAAGGTGCTTTCCACCTTCTTCTTGATGAAGTCGTAGTTGCCCCGGGGCGGGAAGCTGTTGCCCATGGCACTTTCGAAAAGCCCGCTGCTGCCCGTCAGGGTGATGGAAGCAATGCGCTCGGGGTGGTCAATTACATACAGGATGCCGACGTGGCCGCCCAGGCTGTTGCCCATGATGTGTACGGTAGAGAATCCCTTGAAGTCGATAAAATCCGCCAGGTGATCCACCAGTCCGGCCAGGGAGACCTTGCGCAGCGGCAGGGAAAAAATCGGCAGTGTCGGCACCACCACGTTGAAGCGGCTGCGGAACTCGTCGATCTGCGCACCAAAATTGCTCAGGCCCCCAAAGAGTCCATGCAACAAAAGGAGGGGTTCGCCGGCGCCACCCGTTTCCAGGTAGTCGAACTTGCCCTCTTTCTTCATCTTCAAATCCATGGAGGGGAAATTACAATTTAGACCTCATTATGGGGGATTAACTTCTGAACGGTTTGGCCTTGGTATAGTTTGTTTGTACAAAGGCACGCGATCATCACTACCCTGACCCTTATTCATTACTCCGGAATCGCCAACCGCATCTGGGCGCTTTCCCAGATGCAACTGGGGCAATCCCGTCTCGCTAAGGTAAGCGGATTGTCCTTTTCCCGGCTCATGGGCAGTGGGGGCGGCAATGGATTCAGCCTGCTGCCCAACTTCGGAGTCTTCGCCCTGGTCGGCGAGTGGAAGGACCGATCCGCAGCCGACGATTTTTTTGGTCGTAACGAGTGGTATGCCGAAGTAAGCCGGCGGTCGGACCGGCGCATCACCTTTTTCCTCGAGGCTACCATGGCCCACGGCGCCTGGGGCGGAGACAACCCATTTACCCCCCACCCGGATCGCTACGACCCGGACGAACCCGTGGCGGTGATCACCCGCGCGACCATCTACCCCTCGAAGCTGCCCGACTTCTGGCGCTACGTCCCCGCTACCAGTCGCTCGGTGGACGACTACCCGGAGCGGCGATTGAGCGTGGGGATCGGCGAGTATCCGGTATTTATGCAGGCCACCTTCAGCGTGTGGACCAGCGGCCGCGCCATGACCGAATTCGCCTACGCGGGCCAGCATCATCGCCGGGTGGTGGCCCTGACCCGCCGGCGCGGGTGGTACAAGGAGGAGCTGTTCAGTCGCTTCCGCATTCGGGAGATTGTTGGCAAGTGGCCTGACTTTTCACCACCCCCCGGAGTGGTTGTCGGGCCGCATTTTGTGGCGCAGAAACGTTAAAGTGGCGGGGTACCATGTTTCTTTTGGTACCTTAATTTCCGAACGAAACGCCACCGCGGCCCGCCCCCTATGCCACAGTATTCCTGGAACATTACCGGCCACCAAGGGGAAAGCTACAAACTCGGGCTTTTCCACGGCGACAAGACCCATCACGTGGTGCTCCACTGCAACGATCGCGTGGTGCAGATTGACTTCGAGGTACGGGAATCCAAAACCTACTCCGTATTTCTCGATCAGGAGCTCTGCGAGGTGTCCATCGATCACACCGGCGGCAACCACTACGATTATACCTGTCGCATCAACCACGAGGCCAAGACGCCCCTTAACCAGTGGCGCAAGTCGCACCGCGACAGCCAATCGCGCATGGAGCGCGTCCGCATGCTCGTGGCCGGCGGCGTGGTGCTCATCGTTTTTGCCTTTCTGCTGAGCAGCTATTTCGGGTGAGGGGGTGAATGCGCAAGGATCGGATTGACCGGCCACGGTAGGCACCGCATCTTTACGTCATGTACGATACCGAAACTTACGACCGTATCGCTAGGGCCATTCGCTTCATTCGCGATCGACAGTCCGAGCAGCCAGACCTGGCCACCGTGGCGGAACACGTTCAACTGAGCAAGTTTCACTTCCAGCGGCTATTCACCACCTGGGCTGGCGTGTCTCCGAAGACCTACCTGCAGTACCTCACTACCGAGCGCGCTCGCTCGGCGCTGGAGGGCGGAAGCACTACCCTTCAAACCTCGTACGCCAGCGGGCTTTCCGGCAACGCGCGCCTGCACGAACACTTCGTCAAGGTGCTGGCTTGCACCCCGGGCGAGTACCGTCGGGGCGGGGAGGGACTGAACCTGCGCTATACCTCCTTCCCCACGCCCTTCGGTACGGCCCTGGCCGCGGAGACCGAGCGGGGCATTTGCAGTTTGTCCTTTTCCGACGGGCCGGCGGATCCCCACAAGTTGCGCGAGGCATTCCCTCGTGCCACCCTGATTGAGGGTATCGGGGAACAGACCGCCGCGGTCAAGACTTACTTCACCAGCTGGGAGCGTCCCGCGCGACCGATCGGGCTTGATCTGCGCGGCACGCCCTTTCAACTTCAGGTGTGGCGCGCCCTGCTGGCCATCCCGCCCGGAAAGCTTCTTACCTACGCAGAGATGGCGACGGCCGTCGGCAAACCCTCCGCCAGTCGGGCGGTGGGCTCCGCCATCGGCAAGAACTCCGTGGCCTACCTGATCCCCTGCCACCGGGTGATCCGCAGCGACGGCGGCCTGGGCGGCTACCGCTGGGGCTCCGACCGCAAACAGGTTATCAACGACTGGGAAAAATTGCGCGGCCTGTAGCGATGGCTTGAGCCGTCAGGCTGCCCACTTATGTAGCGATGGCTTCAACCGTCAAGCTGCTACAAAACCGGTAACGCCGAAAGTCAATCGGGCTGGAAAGCCCTCAACCCGTTTGGTAGCGATGGCTTCAGCCGTCAAGCTGCTACAAAAACCGGTAACGCAGAAGGTCAATCGGGCTGGAAAGCCCTCAACCCGCTTGTGTAGCGATGGCTTCAGCCGTCAAGCTGCAAAAAATAACAGCTATCACAAGCAGCAGGCCGGCTCAAGCCGGCGCTACGGTGCAGGGCCTGTGCGGCAGGTAGCGACGGCTTGGGCCGTCAGGCTGCCCACTTATGTAGCGATGGCTTCAGCCGTTAAGCTGCTACAAAAACCGGTAACGCAGAAGGTCAATCGGGCTGGAAAGCCCTCAACCCGCTTGTGTAGCGATGGCTTCAGCCGTCAAGCTGCAAAAAATAACAGCTATCACAAGCAGCAGGCCGGCTCAAGCCGACGCTACGGTGCAGGAGCAGCGGGCCGGCTCAGGGCGACGCTACACGGTGCTACGCCGGCACCACGCGCACAATGCCTGTACCTTCCACGCTGGCGTAGATGTATCCGTCGGGGCCCATACGGACGTCGCGAACCCGGCCGATATTTTTGATGAGTTCCTGCTCTCCGGTGACGGCATCGCCGTCGAGGTGAACCAACTTGATGTAGCTGAACTTGAGGCTGCCGACCAGCAGGTCGCCTTCCCATCCTGGGTAGCGGTCGCCGGTTACGAAGGCCATGCCGCTGGGCGCGATGCTGGGCACCCAGTAGTGGAAGGGTTGCTCCATACCGGCCTTGCCTACCTCCTGCGTGATCTGGGTACCGTCGTAGTTGATACCATAGGTAATCACCGGCCAGCCGTAATTTTTACCGGCCTCAATGATGTTGACCTCGTCGCCGCCCCGTGGACCGTGCTCGTGCTCCCAGATCTGTCCTGTGGTGGGATGCACGGCCAAGCCCTGCAGGTTGCGGTGCCCAAGTGAGTAGGTGGCCTCCTTGGCATTGGGAGCGCCTACGAAGGGGTTATCGGATGGGATGCTGCCGTCGGCAGCAATGCGGTACACCTTGCCCCCATCGCGGGTACTGTCCTGGGGGTTTTCGTCGCGGTTGCCGCGATCGCCAATGGTGAAGTAGAGGTATCCGTCTTCCGGTCCCCAGACCATCCGGCTGCCGTAGTGCTGACCCTTATCGGTGGCCGGGCCACCGTCGTATAGGGAGGTGAAATTTTCAAGTCGGGTACCGTCTTCACTGAGGGTACCACGTCCCACGGAAGTGAAGCCCTTCTCCCCACCATCTTCCGAGCGGCTGTAGCTGAGGTAAACGTAACGGTTGGTCGCGAAGTCCTGGTCGAGCAAGACATCGAGCAATCCGCCCTGACCGGCATCCCGAACCTCGGGCACCCCGCTGACCTCCGTAGCGGAATCGCCCTGCACGTGCAAGAGGCGGCCGTCCTTTACGGTAGCCACCATGTTGCCGTCGGGCAGCCAGGTGAAGCCCCAGATGATGTCCTCGAAGTTGAATACCGTCTCGGCTTCCACACCGGCGGCCGTCAGCATCATGGTGGGTTCGCCGTCGGCCGCGCGGTTGGGGCCTTCGGTGGTGCTTTCTTCGGTAGTGGTGGAGGCGGGGTCGCAGGCCACGAAGAGGGAGATTAGAATCGGCAGGAAGAGGTAGCGCATGGGGGTAATTGACTATAAGTAAAGCGGGGCCGCCGGCGCACTTTGCACCCGCGGCCCCGCCCTAAGTAACGCATGTTTGCGAAAAAGGGTTACGGTTTGATGTCTCCTTCCGTTTTGGCGAAATCGCCGGCGCGGAGCAGCACCATCTTGTCGACGTCGATGTACTTGCTGATGGCGGCGTTGATCTGCTCGGGGGTGAGCGACATCATCTGTTCCTCCAGCTGCTTGTCCCACTGCATGGTGCGGTCGAGGTAAGCGTTGTTGGTCAGGGTACCCGCCATACTACGATCCTGGGCCCGACTGACGGCCGCGTTCTGTTTCCAGCCGCTTTTGGCCGCGGCCAGCTCCTCGGCGGTGAAGCCTTCGGAACGCGCCCGGTCGATCTCTTCTCGGAAAGCTTTCTCGAGGGCCTCGCGGTTTTCGGGATTGTAGATCGCGTACGACATGAAGGTTCCGTTCTCGTCGATGGCGCTGGCGGCAAACTGGCTGCCTACACCGTAACTGAGGCCGTCCTGCTGCCGGATGCGGGTAGCCAGGCGACTGTTCAGGAAGCCTCCGCCGAGCATGTAGTTACCCATTACGAGGGCCGGATAATCGGGGTGGGCATCGCTGATGGGCATGGTCTGTACCGCCACGAACCAGGCGTTTGCCTTATCGGGCGTCTCGATTTTCACGGCTTCGGGCTTCACCTCCTGGTAGGGCCGGGCAATGCGTTCGAACTCAACGGGGCTCTCCCAGTCGCCAAAATTGCGGACCAGCGACTCCTTCACGGCTTCAACTTCCATGTCACCGCTGGCGGCGAAAATGGTGTTGCTGCCGCCGTACACCTCTTCGTAGTAGGCCTTGACGTCCTCCAGTTTGAGGTTTTTCAATGCCTCGATCTGCTCGTCGAAGGTAGGGACGTAATTCGGGTGACCCTTGGGGTAGTTCCTGGTGCGCCGCTGCATCTCGTTGAAAACGATGGCCTGGGGATCGCTGCGGCGTTCCTCGATCGAGGCCAGTTGTTCCTTGACCATTTTGTCAAACTCCTCCTGGGGGAAAGTGGGGTTGCGCATGATCTCACCCAGCAGGTCGATCACGGCGGGCAGCTTCTCGTTTTCGGTTTCGATGTAGGCGATGGCCATGCTTTCGTCGCCCGAGAGGTTAACGCGCGCCTTGAGTTCATCCAGTTTGTCCTGTATCTCCTGGCGGGTATACTGCTCCGATCCCATCATCAGCATCTGGCCGATCTTGCCGGCGGCGAAGGTGCGGTTAGTAGCGACTTCGAGGTTGCCGAGGTCGAAGCGCAACTGTGCATTCACGCTGTTGCCGCGGGTTTCCTTCGGCAGCAGCATGTATTCGATATTGTTGTTGTCACCCAGCGTGCCGGTGACGGTGCGGCTGTCGATGTTCTCATAGGAAGGGTCAAACTCCTCCCCTTCAGCGATGGCCTCACGGCCTTCGTAGCCTTTGGTGATGGCTTCCAGGTCATTCACTTCGGGAATTGAGGCACGGTCGGGCTGCGCTACAGGGTAGAACCGACCGATAGTGCGGTTTTGCGGCTTGAAGTACTGTTGGGCGACGCGGATCACGTCGGCCTGGGTCACCTGCTCAACGCGGTCGCGGTAGATGTAGCCGAGTCGCCAGTCGCCCTGGGCGATGTAGGCGCTCATCAGCAGTCCTACGCGGTTGGCGTCGCGCTGGTTGAGCTCAAAGTTTTTCAAGATCCCGTCTTTGGCGCGCTTGACCTGCTCCTCGCTGGGGGGATTTTGGGCGAGGCTATCCAGGGTATTCTTGAGTTTGGTTTCCACTTCCATCAGGTCGTTCTCCTTCAGCACGTTGGCGTTGAAGAAAGCGTATCCCGGCTCGGCGAGGGCCGGCGCGAAACCCCAAAGGCTGCTGGCATTGCCGTTTTCTACGAGGGCCTGGTAGAGGAGTCCGCTGGGCTCGTCGACCAGGGTATTCATCAGCACGGAAAGGGCGGCGAAATCGGGATGAGGGCCGGCCGGAATGTGGTAGGCGGCCTGTACTACCTGTACGTCGCCTACTCGTTTGAGTTCGACGAAGCGCTCACCATCCTGTATGGGCTCACGGGTATAGGTGGGATAGAGTTGCCGTTCGGGCTTGGGAATACTGCCGAACTTCTCCTGGATGAGTTCCAGGGCGCGGGCGGGTTCGAATTTACCGGCCACCACTAGCACGGCATTGTCGGGCTGGTAATACTTGCGGTAGAAGCCCTGGAGCCGCTCGATAGGAACGTTTTCCAGGTCGGCCTTCGAGCCGATGGTCGACTTGCCGTAGTTGTGCCAGAGGTAGGCGGTACTCAGCACGCGTTCCATCAGGACGCCGCCGGGATCGTTCTCCCCGCTTTCGAATTCATTCCGCACGACGGTCATTTCACTCTCCAGGTCCTTCTTGGCAATGAAGGAGTTGACCATGCGGTCGGCCTCCATATCCAGGGCCCACTCGAGGTTCTCGTCGCTGGCGGAGAACGTTTCAAAGTAGTTCGTGCGGTCGTACCAGGTGGTACCGTTGGGCCGGGCGCCGTGCTCGGTAAGTTCCTGGGGAATATTCGGGTGGTCGGGCGTTCCCTTGAATACCAGGTGTTCCAGGAGGTGGGCCATGCCGGTTTCACCGTAGGCTTCGTGGCGCGACCCGACCTTATAGGTAACGTTTACGGTAGTGGTGGGTACCGATTGGTCGGGGAAAAGCAGCACCGTTAACCCGTTGTCGAGCCGGTACTCGGTGACGCCTTCTACGGAGGTGATTTTTTCGGGGCCGTCGTAGGATTGGGCCAGCAGCTCCCCGGGGAGGGAAAGGAGCAGCGCACAGCAAAGGGTTAGGAAGGAAAGGCCTGGGTACTGCATATATAAATTGGTGTTAGGGGCACAAGAAGTCGATAAAAGTACGGGCTTTCACCGCATTATAGACCAACCGGGGCAGAATGTATACCAACGGTCCCGCCTCGGTTCAGGCTGCCAGCGCAGCAACCCCACCCCTCGCTCCGGAAAATAGTGACCTTCCTCGCAAGCCGCGAGGCAGGCGGCGCGGGTTGCCCGCCCGGCCCGGATGCATTAAATTGAACTGCCATTCCGCGGAACCACCCACCCAGCATGCTTTCTGCCAAACATCGACACCTGATCGCGCGTATCCTGCCATTCGGGGCAATCTGGCTGTTGAGCTCCATAATCTTCCTGTTGCTGGACTGGTCGGCGGCCGGGGGGCAATTCCCCGAAAACGATACGGCCATCCTCCCCGATTTCGGCATCCTGATCTATGCGGTGTCCGCTATGGGCTTCCTGGGCCTGGTGGTCGGATACATCGAGCTGACCCTCTTCAGCCGCTGGTTCAACCACACCACCTTCCTGCGCAAGTCGATTTACAAATTCCTGATCTACCTGGTGTTCGTCCATCTGGTGGTGCTCATCACCTACCCCCTGGCCGCCTCCATGGAGATGGGCCTGTCGCTTTTCGATCGGGAAGTGTGGAGCAAGCTGGGCCGCTACCTTACCAGCGTCGTCCATCTCAATACGGTCCTGCAACTGGCGATCGTGATCGCGCTCTCCATCGTGTACGCGCAGGTCAGCGAGGTGATCGGACACACTACCCTCCTGAACCTCCTGACCGGCACTTACCACCACCCCAACGAAGAGGATCGGATCTACCTTTTCCTTGACATGCGGTCCTCCACTACGATCGCCGAACAACTTGGCCACCGCCGCTACTTCGACCTGCTCAAAACGTACTACGAAGACCTGGCCGACGCCGTGGTGCGCCACGAGGGGGAGGTGTACCTGTACGTTGGGGACGAGATGATTGTATCGTGGAAGTTGCGCGACGGGCTGGAGGACAACAACTGCGTGCGTTGCTTTTTTGCCCTGGAAAACGATCTGCGCGCGCGTGCCGAATGGTACCTGGAAGAGTTCGGTTTGAAGCCCAGTTTCAAAGCCGGTCTGCACTGCGGTACCGTAACTACCGGTGAGGTGGGCGTCCTGAAACGGCACGTGATGTTCACGGGGGATGTCCTGAACGCTACGGCACGCATTCAGGCCCTCTGCAATACCGTCGGGGTCGACCTGTTAATATCCCGTCCCCTCCTGAAAGCATTGCCCTTGGGAAAGGGATGGCACCCGCGCTCCGTCGGCAAATACGAACTGCGGGGGAAACGGGAGGAACTCGAACTATTTACGGTTGACCAATCGACCCTTGACGCCTAGTAAGCCCGCTCCCCGCTGCCTTCCATGTAATTAACGAAGGCCTTGTTGACGACCCGGAAGCCGCCCGGCGTAGGGTAGTTGCCGCTGAAGTACCAGTCGCCGTTGTTGTTGGGACAGGCCTTGCGCAGGTCCTCGATCGTCTGGTAGATGACGTCGACCTTCGGCTTGGTGCCCTTGGGCGTCATGATCTGGGCGATCTTCTTGCTCACGTCCTCGTACTTGAACTGGTCGTAGAGTTCCTTGACGACGTTCTTCTGCTTGTTGTCCGGCTTTTTGAGCTCGGCCACGGCCTTCTTGTACACCTGCTTGAGCAGTTTCTTTTTCCCCTTTTGCTCGAGGAGGGCTTCCATGGCCTTGAAAGCCACGAACTCGCCCATCTTCGACATATCGATGCCGTAGCAGTCGGGGTAGCGGATCTGGGGGGCGCTGGACACGATGATGATGCGCTTGGGCCGAAGGCGGCTCACGATCTTGATGATGGAGTCGCGCATGGTGGTACCGCGCACGATGCTGTCGTCGAGCAGTACCAGGGTATCGATTTCGTCGCGCACGATGCCGTAAGTGACGTCGTAGACGTGGCTGACCATGTCGTCGCGGCTGGAAGTATCGGCGATGAAGGTGCGCGTCTTGCCGTCCTTAACCACGATCTTCTCGTTGCGGACTTGCGTTTTGAGCACCTTGCCGAAGCCGTTCTTGCCGTCCTTTTTGCGGCGCTTCATTTCCTTCTTGCGCCAGTCGCGGAGCTCGTCTTCCAGTCCCTCGATCATGCCGTAGAAGGCGGTTTCGGCGGTGTTGGGTACGTAGCTGAAAACGGTGTTGTCGAAATCGTACTTCACGGCCTTGGCGACCGATTTGGCCAGGCGGCGGCCCAGTTCCTTCCGTTCCAGGTAGATGTCGCGGTCGTTGCCGCGGCTGAAGTAAATCCGCTCGAAAGAGCAGGCGGCGCGGGGCAGGGGCTTGGTGAAGGGCTCCATGGAGGTCTTGCCGCTCTTCTTGATGATTAGGGCATGGCCGGGCTCGACCTCCTTGATGGTGGCGATGGGCACGTTGAAGACCGTCTGCAGGGCCGGTCGCTCGGAAGCTACGGCCACGAATTCATCGTCCTCGAAGTAAAAGGCCGGCCGGATGCCCGCCGGGTCGCGCATCACGAAGGCGTCGCCGTGGCCGATCATGCCGCCCATGACGTAGCCGCCGTCGAATTTCTTGCTGGCGCGCTTCAGCAGCCGCTGTACGTCGAGTTCCTCGGCGATGATGTCGTTGATTTCGATGTTGGTGTGGCCGTCGGGCTTGTGCCAGGTGTGGATGCGCTGCACCTCGTCGTCGAGGAAGTGGCCGATCTTTTCGAGGACGGTCACCGTATCGGATTTTTCCTTGGGGTACTGTCCGAGGTCCACCAGCTCCTGGAAGAGCTCGTTGACGTTGGTCAGGTTGAAGTTGCCGGCGATGATGAGGCAGCGGGTCTTCCAGTTGCTTTGCCGCAGGAAGGGGTGGCAGGTTTCGATGGCGTTGGTGGAGTGGGTGCCGTAGCGCAGGTGGCCCATCATCAGTTCGCCGGTGTAGGGCAGGTTTTCCTTGAGCCACTGTCCGTTGGCCAGTTGCTTGGGGGTGAGCTCGTCGAAGCGGCGGTAGACCCCGCTCCAGAGGTCGTCCAGGTAGTTGGAGGCGTTGGAGCGCTTGCGGCTGATGAACTTCTTGCCGGGCGGGTGGTCCAGTTTGATGGTGGCCATGCCGGCCCCGTCCTGTCCGCGGTTGCGCATCTTGCGCATCAACAGCTGCAGGCATTTCAGGCCGTGCAGGGGCGTTCCGTACTTCTTGTTGTAGTAATCAAGTGGCTTTTTGAGCCGGATCATTGCAAGACCGCACTCGTGGTGGATGGCTTCACTCATAAGGGGGCGCCCTTTTTTGGGAGGGTCAAAGGTACAACGTTTTGTCGGGCACGATGGGTATACCCCGGGCGGCGGCGCGCGGGTGCCTGGGTCCGGAACCGCGAATTCCGCTCCATCCCGACCGAACGGTGCAGAGACCTGTATCGCTCTCGAGGAAACTTCGGGTTCCACATGTTTCAAGGCCTGCCTAAACCCGACGGGACGTCGGGAACCGCACGGCTCGTGACCTCTGGTCGCGGTACCTAATCTTTTCCAAAACCCGACGAGACGTCGGGAACCGCACGGCTCGTGACCTCTGGTCGCGGTACCTAATCTTTTCCAAAACCCGACGAGACGTCGGGAGCCGGGCGGCTCGTGACCTCCGGTCGCGGCATCCGAACTTTACCCAGGCCCGACGGGACGTCGGGAACCGCACGGCTCGTGACCTCTGGTCGCGGTACCCGAACATTACGCAGGCCCGACGGGACGTCGGGAACCGGGCGGCTCGTGACCTCCGGTCGCGGCACCTATGCTTTATCATAGCCCGACGGGACGTCGGGAACCACACCGCCCGGCTCGTGACCTCTGGTCGCGGTACCCGAACATTACGCAGGCCCGACGGGACGTCGGGAACCACACGGCTCGTGACTTCCGGTCGCGGCACCCGAACATTACGCAGGCCCGACGAGACGTCGGGAACCGAGACGTCGCGAACCACTACCTTTTCGTCCCACCAAGTTATTTGCTAGATATTTATC
This sequence comes from Neolewinella litorea, assembly GCF_004803465.1. Lineage (GTDB taxonomy): Bacteria > Bacteroidota > Bacteroidia > Chitinophagales > Saprospiraceae > Neolewinella > Neolewinella litorea. The sequence goes on from NZ_SRSF01000002.1 coordinate 330,085, forward strand.
CCTAATGCGCATTGCCATACACCAATTTAATGCTGAGCTCGGGGCCGTCGACCGCAACCTGCAGCGGATCGAAGGCCTGCTGGCGGAGCTTGCCCCCGGGGAAATCGACCTCATCCTCTTCCCCGAAATGTGCGACACGGGCTACGCCATGGACGTCATCATGGAAAACGCGGTGGCCTGGGACGAACACCACCTCGCAGGCGTCAAGCGGGAGGCGGCGCGACTCGGCGCTACCGTGGTCGTCGGCATCTCGGAACGCGCCGGCAACGATGTCTTCAACACCGCGGCCGTGATCGCCCCCGACGGCAGCTTGATCTATAAATACCGCAAGACCCACCTGGTTTCCATTGCCCCCATCCACGAGGACCACTACCTCACCCCCGGCGATTCCCTGGGGTACTTCGTTTCGGGCGGCGTGAACTTCGGCGTGATGACCTGCTACGAGCTCCGCTTCCCGGAAGTGGCCCGCACTTTGACGCTCCGGGGCGCCCAGGTGCTGCTGGTGCCGACGGCCTGGCCCGCCGTGCGAGTGGAGCACCTGACCAGTCTGTTACGGGCCCGGGCGATCGAGAACCAGCTGTTCGTGGTCTGCGCGAGTCGCGTGGGCACCGACGCGGACATTACCTTCTCCGGCAACAGTATGGTCATCGACCCCAACGGTAACATCCTGGCCCGTGGCTCGGCCGCGACGGAGGAGTGGCTCCGGGCGGATATTGACCTGGAGACCGTCCAACGGTCGCGAGAGCGCATCGCTGCTTTGCTGGAGCGACGGCCCCACCTGTATGGCGGCAAGTAGTGGTTCCCCGGCACCCGCGCTCCGCCGCCCCACTCAGAAAGCACTCCGCAGCGCAAACATATCCCGCCGGAATGACCTGCATTATTACCCGATCAATCCGCAACGTCATGACCACCTGTGAATTTCCTATCACCTTCCACCAGTCCGTAAAAGAACTGATCGACCGCTTCAACGAAGCCATTACCAACAAGGGGGGTACGTTCATGGGCGACGAACGGCGCGGGGAATTTTCTATCCCCACTTCCGCAGGACCCGTGGAGGGGCGTTACCGGACCGTAGACAACACCTTCCACTTTACGCTCCATGACCTGCCCGCAGCCGTGACCTGCCACAAGGCCGACAACACCTTTCGGAGTCTGATCGGCTCGCCGCCTGATCTTTCGCTGGATTTTCTTTAGTCGGACCGCCAAGGCGGTTGAGTCATTTTACCTTGACTGGCGCGGAATCGGAGCGTTTGCAATTCCGGCACACCCAACCCTATTTTACTGTCTGTTATGAATTGCCTTCCGGCTCCATTTGAAATCCGGAAGCGAACGGCTTCTGCTTTGGAGCGTGTGTGCAGTCTGTAGGTTCATACACCTTCTTCCGTCAACGTTGCCGTGCCCTGTACTCTGCAGCCCCTCGAAAATTCACGCGACGCCATCATGACAACGCTTTTTATTCTCTGGCTTACGGTCCTCTTCTTTGCTTTTCACCTGGCGGGCCATCTGTTTGACATGCGGGCCAACCAACCCAACTGGCGATCGGCGGAACCGGACGCGGTCAAGCGCTACCGCGATTTTTACCGGGTCAGTTCACCGCGCCAGTTCTTTGCTCCGTTGGTCATCGGGTGTCCGCTGGCCGCCCTGGCCGCCCTGGCGTTCGCGTGGGAGTACGGTGGAGCGGCCCTGGGGTACCTGACCCTCACGTTTTGCACCGGTCTGGCGGTGTTGATCCTTACCGTTGTCTACTTCGTCCCGGTCAACAAGTACCTCTTTACCGCGGAAAGTCTTGATGCCGGTCGGCTGAAAAAAAGAACTGCCTTCTGGATGTCGCTGGAGTACGTGCGGGTTTCCTTGCTGGTCGTCGGATTGCTCGCCGCTATTCTGGCCCTGGAGGATTTCCGTACGCTCACCTGAACCGGGCAGTGTGCAGGTCACCGGTACCTAAATATCACACATGTTCATAGACGCAATCCGGTGCTTCCACCCGATCGCAGCGGATTTTTTCCTAGCCGCCCTGGTACGCCCTGCTCGGTACTGGCACCACCTACGGCATTGCCAATGGAGGTAAGGGATTGGACCGGATCAGCAATAATTGTCTTGTTGACAAATTAAATGAGATGAGGATTTCTCCCGCGCTATACGGGTCACTATCTTGGGGCTTCATTGATCCGCTGCCCGTTCCCGGATGGGCAAACTGCATTCGCTCATGCCCCTTCAGAATTTATCGGCCGCTGGCCTGCTTCTACTGTTCCTTTCGTTCGCCTGCAGTCCCGATCGCCCGTCGGCCACCGCCGATCTGGATGAATTGAACGGCTACTACGCCTCCCCCCAGGGCTCTTCGGACTCCGTAACCCTGGTCATGGATACCATTGCCGGTCCGGAAATCGTCCCCAGCCCCGCCTGCCTGGCGGTGCTGCCCACGGGAGAAGTATTCGTCGGCGTCGACAAGATGGGCTCGCTCGGCAAAGAGCCGGGTTTTGGCGCCATCGTCCGTCTGGTCGACTCCGACAACGATGGCAAGTACGAGTCGCACACGGAGTTCACCAAGGTGGATAACCCCCGCGGCATCATGGCGGTGGGCGACCGCGTGTACGTTCTCCACACCGCCTTCGAGGGGAACGACGACGTGGCTACGGGGATGGATCTGGTGGTATATGAAGACCAGGACCACGACGGCGTAGCCGACGGCCCCGCCACTCCCCTAGTCAAGCACCTGAGCTCCCCCACCCCGCTGCAGGAGCGGGGCACCGACCACGCCACCAACGGTATCCGCATGGGCATCGACGGCTGGATCTACATCGCGGTGGGCGACTTCGGCTTCCACGACGCCACCGACCGCGCGGAAAAGAAAATGACGATGCTGGGCGGCGGCATCGTCCGCGTGCGCCCCGACGGCACCGGGCTGGAAGTCTACGCCCACGGCACCCGCAACATCTACGACGTGGCCATTGACCCCTTCATGAACATCTTCACCCGCGGCAACACCAACGACGGCGGCGGCTGGAACGTGCGCTTCATTCACTACCTGCAGAGCGGAGAGTACGGCTACCCTACCCTTTTCAAGCACTTTACCGAGGACATCCTGCCCGCGCTAGTCGACGTGGGCGGAGGCTCCGGCACCGGCAGCTACTTCATGGACGACGACCGCTGGCCGGCCCGCTACAACCATGTACCAATGATGGCCGATTGGGGCCGCAACCAGCTCTACATCCACCGGGTCGAGCGCGACGGACCAAGCTTTACGCAGGCGGAAGAGGAATTCATCGAACTGCCCCAGATCACGGATGTCGACCTCGACGGCTCCGGCCGAATGTTCCTCGGTGCCTGGGACGGTGCTGGGTACCGCGGCAGTCCGGACAAAGGGTACGTGGTGAAGGTCACGCCCGCCAACTGGAAATACGAACCCTTTCCCGACCTGAAGGCGGCTACGGTACCTCAGCTGGGGCAGCTGCTGCAGGCCGGCAATTCCGTCACCCGCTTTCACGCCCAGCAGGAACTGCTCACGCGCCCCCAGGCGGAAGCCGCGGATGCCGCCTGGGCGGTGGCCAGCGACCCCTCCCTCTCCCTGGCGGCGCGGGTAGCCGGCGTATACACCTACGCCCAGATCGCCTGCGCTACCGGCACCGAAAAACTGGAAGAACTCAGCCGGGAAGACAAAATGCGGGAATTCGCCCTGCGGGCCATGGCCGACCGCAAGGATTGCCTGGCCGAAGTTCCCCTGGAGCCCTACCTGACCGCCGTACACGACCCGAATCCCCGGGTACAGGCGGCGGCTATCGTCGGACTGGGCCGCCTGGGTAAGCTCGAAGCCGCAGAAACCCTGCTGGAAGTCACCGTGCCCGCGACCGTCAAAGCCCCCGAAGGCGAGGCGGAAGGCCCCCACGCCACCCCGAATAGCTCCATCATTCTGCCCCACCTGGCCGTGCGGTCGCTCGTAGAACTCGGCGCGGTCGAGGAAAGCGTCCAGGCCATCGACGACAATCCCGAGCTCGCCCTGTGGGCCCTGCAGTACTTCCACGACCCCGCCGCGGTACAGGGACTCATCACAGGCTACGAAACCCACGATCACCCCGAACTGAAGAAGGACATCCTGCAGACGCTCGCCCGACTGTATCACCAAGAGGCCCCCTACGCCGGCGACTGGTGGTGGAGCACCCGCCCCGATACCCACGGCCCCTACTACAAGGGGATGACCTGGGAAGCTTCGCCCCGGATCAGGGAATTCCTGGTACAGGAGGCCACCAAAGCCGACGCGGAGCAAAAATCTTTCTTCGCCCGCCTGAACGAGCGCTACCGCCTGGAAATCACCGAACTGGGCAGCACCGACGCACTGGCCGAAGGCACCACCGAAGCCGAAGTCGACCTGGCCGCCATTGCCAACGAAAAGGGGGAAGTGGGCAAAGCCTCCATCGAAGACGTCATCCTAGCCCTCGCGGACCTGGAGGGCGACCCCGCCCGGGGCAAGGAACTGTTCGTCGACCAGGGCTGTAATGCCTGCCACAGCATCGATAAGGGCGAGGCGATGAAGGGCCCCTTCATGGGACAGATCGGCTCCATCATGACCCGCGACCAGATAGCGGAATCCATCCTCAAGCCGAACGCGTCCATCTCCCAGGGCTTCGCTTCCTACCTCATCGAGACGCGGGAGGGGGAAGCCTACGTCGGCTTCATCACCGCCGAATCGGCCGACGCCCTCACGATCCGCGATATGGAAGGCAACAGTACCACCCTGAAGAAGGCTAATATTACCAATCGCGAGGAACTGCCCACCTCCATGATGCCGGTGGGACTGGCCAACGCCCTGTCCTTCGAGGAGCTGGCCTCGCTCGTGAATTTCCTGGCACAGCAGAAGTAACCCGCAAGTAAAGGGGGCGCGGCCGCGGGTGCCGCACCCTCACCGAACCACCGCCGCGAAAGGTGGTTTCACCCCAAATCCTTTTCCCATGGCGCAAGGCCCCATTACCGTAAACACCACCGTGGACGCTCCACGGTCCGCTACCTGGCACTACTACACCGAGTCGGAACACGTGATCAACTGGAACTTCGCTTCCGAAGACTGGCACTGTCCGGCCGCCGTCAACGACCTGCGGGTGGGCGGCGAGTTCCGCATCACCATGGCCGCCAAGGACGGCAGCATGAGTTTTGACTTCGAGGGCACCTACAACGAGGTGGAACCCGAACACCACATCGCGTACACCCTCAGCAACGGCCGGCAGGTGACCGTCGACTTCCAGGAAGATTCAGCAGGGACCGACGTCACAGTGACCTTTGACCCGGAAAAGGAACATTCCCGGGAGATGCAGCAGGATGGCTGGCAGTCCATCCTCGACAATTTCCGGAAGTACGCTGAAGCGCAGGAGCGGCAGTAATATTTTCCCCACCCCGATCCGAAATTCCTTCTTGAGCATGCACCCGCGCGCGCCGGAAGGACCAGTATATCCAAAGCATGATCGCTTTAAAAAACAAAGGGCTTTATTTATCTGTTAGCCTAATGACTCTGTATCCGTCTGAAGCTGCATTATGCAATCCGTCTCCGCCGCCGCCACCCAGTACTTCGTCGACCGCGATTCGATCGTAAGGCGCATCTGGGGCAACGGCGATACCATCCTGTTCATCTTCGCGGGGGCCGCCGCGGAATTTGCGCTCAACAAGGCCGTCGACTGGCTCTACTTCACGGGTCGGCTGCCCGCCGATCCGATGGGCCGGCTGTTCTCCACGGTTGGCTACGCCCGGACCATCGTCTTCTCCAAACGCAGGGATGCTCTGAACGCCATCGATAGCATGGCCCACATCCACGCCGGGGTGGAAAGCCGACGCGGCGCACGGATCCCCGACTGGGCCTACCGGGATGTCCTCTTCATGCTCATCGATTATTCCATACGGTCGTACGAGATCCTGGAGCGTAAGCTGACCCCCGAAGAACGGGAGGAGGTATTCACGGTATTCCACCGGGTGGGCACGCGGATGGGCGTGCGGGGCCTACCCGCCACCTACCCCGAATGGGAAGTGATGCGCCACGGACACCTCAACGAAAACCTGGAACGGGGGCCGTACACGATAGACTTGTTCCGGCAATACCGCAAGCACCTGGGTACGCCCCGTTACCTGCTGCTGCGGGAGGCGCAGATGCTCGTGGTGCCGGAACGCGTAAGCCGTTTACTCCACTTCCGCGGTTTTTCCCTGATCGCACCGCTGCTCGGCCTGTACAAGATCGGTCGGCGCGTCGGACTCGACCGCCCACTGAAGGCCCTGCTGCTCCCCCCGGCCTACCAGCAGGAAATCCGTGCGCTGGACCACGCCCCTTGACCCGCCGACGCCCGGCAGCCCGCCCAACATACCTCGCCCCGCTCCGGTTAGCCAAGGGAACGCAGCACCATGAACGATCTCCTGCGCCCGGGCGCCACCTTCCCCGATTACGAACTGCCGGACCAAAACGGCGTCCGCCGCCGCCTCAGCAAACTGCAGGGCCAGGACCCCATTGCCCTGATGCTGGCCCGCGGCGGCTACTGCCCGAAGGAAGACCTGCAACACCAGTGGCTGGCGAGCATGCAGTCGGAGATCCAGGTAGGCTACTGCCGGCTGATCACCATCAGCACCGACACGCAACTACAGAGCCTGGAATGGCGCACCCGCCTCGGCGCCCACTGGCCGTTCCTCTCCGACCCCGATCGCCAACTGCAGCGGGAACTGGACATCCAAGAATACACGGACCCTAAGCACGATCCGATGATTCCGCATACGGTCTTGCTGGAGCCCGGACTGAAGGTGTACAAGGTCTACAACGGCTACTGGTACTTTGGCCGCCCGACGACGGAGGAATTGCGGCAGGACTTCCGGTCCATAACCCGCGCGCACCGACCCGACTGGGACATCACGGCACCCGCGCTCCGCCGCCAATGGGAAAGCGGTGACCGCACCTCATTTTACCCCTACAAATCCTGAACCCATGAGCCACCGCACCACCGCCGATGTCCTCGAAGCCCACCGCGCCGCCGGCAAATTCATCACCGTTGACGGCTTGCAAACTTTTGTCCTGGACAAGGGGAAGGGCGAGCCCGTGCTTTGCCTGCACGGCGTACCCACCTCTTCCTTTCTGTACCGCAAGGTGATTGACGGACTAGCCGCCCACGGCCTGCGGGGGATCTCCTTTGACCTGCCCGGCCTGGGCTTCACGGACCGGCCGGCCAATTTCGACTACGGTTTTTCCAACCTCGCACGCTTCTCGGCCCGCGTCACTGAAGTCCTGGGGCTGGACCGCTTTCACCTCGTAGTCCACGACGTAGGCGGGCCAGTTGGTTTCGCCATGGCCGCCGACCACCCCGCAAGGATCCGCTCGCTCACCATCCTCAACACGTGGATCGACGTGGTTAACTTCCGCAAGCCGCTTCCCATGCGCCCCTTCGAAATCCCCGTGGCGGGCGAAGCCGAGCTGGCCACGATCAACCACCTCACCTGGCAACTGATGTGGAAGGGACTGGGGGTCGCGGACGCCGACCAAATCCCGAAGGAAGAAAGCAACGCCTACGTTGACCTGCTGAAGCGCGACGACGGCGGCACCGCCTTCCTGAAGATCATGCGCAGCTTCGACAGCTCCGAAGCCTTCCGCGACCGCTGTTACCGGGCCGTCCACAACGCCTCCTACCCGATACAGGCCGTGTGGGGCAGTGGGGACCCGGCCCTCACCTTCGACCGCTACGGCCAGGAGATCAAACGCGTGGCGGGCCTTTCCACCGTCCATAAACTGCCCGGAAAACACTTCCTGCAGGAAGACCAGGCTACGGCCCTCGCCGCCCAGATCGCCGTTTTTATCCAACCCTGATCCCCAGCTATGCCGACCCAACCCAAAGTCATCTTCTTCGACGTCAACGAGACCCTCCTCGACCTGCAGCCGGTAAAGGAAAGCGTGGCGAACGCCCTGAACGGCCGTAAGGAGCTGGTACCCCTCTGGTTCACCACCCTTCTGCAGTACTCCCTGGTGGCTACGGTGGGCGACCGCTACGCCGACTTCGGGGACATCGGCGCCGCCACGCTGCGAATGGTGGCCGAAAAGAACCACATCACGCTTTCTCAAGAGGCGGCCGAGGCCGCCCTGAAACCTATCCGTTCCCTGCCGCCCCACCCCGAGGTGCCGGCCGCCCTGCGTCGGCTTCAGCGGGCGGGTTTCCGGCTGTTCACCCTCACCAACGGGGGCTCGGCGGCATTACAGGACCAGATCGGTCATGCGGGGCTGGAACCCTACTTCGAAAACCTGCTAAGCGTAGAGTCGATAGGCAAATTCAAGCCCCACCGTGACGTGTACAACTGGGCCGCCGATGAGGTAGGTGCTTCGCCGAAAGACTGCCTGCTCGTAGCCGCCCACGGCTGGGACGTAGCGGGCGCGGCCTGGGCCGGAATGCAGACCGCCTTCATCGCGCGCCCGGGCCAGGCACTGTATCCGTTGGCCGGGCCGACCACGTATACCTGTGAAGACCTGTCGAGCCTGGCCGACCGGCTCGTCGACTGACGCTACCCCGCCCCGCCGTACATTCCGGTAAACTGAGCTGAACCATGCGCGCCCTGCTTCTTTTATTCCCGCTGTTATGCTGCTTTTCCGGTCTGTCCGCACAAGACAAAAGCGGACCGCCGAACTTCGTCGTCATTTTCACGGATGACCTCGGCTACGGTGACCTGAGTAGCTACGGCCACCCCACCATCCGCACGCCGCGGCTCGATGAGATGGGCCGGGAGGGACAACGCTGGACCAATTTCTACGTCGCGGCCAACGTATGTACGCCCAGCCGCGCCGCCCTGCTCACGGGTCGTTACCCGGTGCGCAGCGGCATGTCCAGCGACCGCCACCGCGTATTGTTCCCCAACAGTACGGGTGGGCTGCCCGCCTCTGAGATCACCCTGGCTGAGCAGCTTAAGTCTGCCGGCTACGCCACCGCCGCCATCGGCAAGTGGCACCTGGGTCACCTGCCGCAGTATCTCCCTACAGCCCACGGCTTTGATACCTACTTCGGTATCCCCTACTCCAACGACATGGACCTGTCGTCGCCGCTGCCCTACCACGAGTTTTGGCGGCAGTCGCACGATTCCATCCGCGTGGAAAATTTCAACGTCCCCCTGCTGCGGGACACCCTGGTCGTAGAACAGCCCGCCGACCAGCGTACCATCACGCGCCGGTACACGCAGGAGGCTATGGATTTTATCAAAAGCCACGCCGGTGGTCCCTTTTTCGTTTACCTGGCCCATAACCTGCCGCACGTCCCCCTCTTCGCGTCCGACGACTTTTTGGGCAGCAGCGAACGTGGGCTATACGGGGACGTGGTGGAGGAGATCGATGACGGCGTAGGCCGGATCCTGGACCTCCTCCGCGCCGAGGGACTGGCGGAGAATACCATCGTCGTCTTCACTTCGGATAACGGCCCCTGGCGGTCTTACGGCCTCGACGGGGGCAGTCCGGGCCCCTTCCGGGCGGGCAAGGGTACCACCTGGGAGGGCGGGCACCGCGTACCGGCCGTTTTCTGGGGACCGGGCCGAATTGCGCCGGGCACGGTCCGCAGCATGGGCAGCACCCTGGACCTATTTACGACCTTTTCCGCCCTGGCCGGAGTAGCCCTGCCCGACGACCGGATCATCGACGGTCTTGATCTGTCGCCCACGCTGTTGCAAGGCCACGACAGTCCCCGCCAGGAAATGATCTTTTACCGGGGCCAAACGCCCTACGCCATGCGTCTGGGTCAGTACAAGGCCCACTTCATCACCGAGGGGGCCTACGGTCAATTCGGGGAACGGGAGGTGCACGAACCGCCCTTGCTGTACCACCTCGGATACGATCCCGGCGAAACGACCGACATCGCCCCGCAGCATCCGGAGGTGATCCAACAGATTGCCGAACGCCTGGACCAACACCGCGCTACGATCACACCGGTGAAGAATCAGCTGGCTGAACGAAAAAATTAACGATCATGCGCCCTGAAATACCCACCCTCCCTACGGATTCCTCCGAAGAGCACTTCCAGAATACCGCCCTGCGACCAATCCTCAAGCAACAGCACGAGTTATTGACCGCCGTATTGCAGCACTACCTCGTCAAGCGCAAGGTGAATCCGGGTCAGGTGTCGGCGGCCCGGCGATTTGAAAAAATAAAGGAACTGGTGACCCGCGACAATCGACTACGGGGCCTTCTTTTCGGGATGGTCGTGGGCCACTTCACCAGCGAGGAGTTGTCGTACTACCTGGACCACGAAGGTGAGATCAACCGCCGCATCACCAACCTGCTGGTCGAGCGGCTACGCTCTGCCCTGTAAGTCGGGGTCCCCACCGAAAAGGCCCACGCAAAGCAGGTCGCCCCCCTGACGTGCCCCGCACTGCCCGCAGTCTTTACCACTGGCGTTCAATACCTTAGCGGACGCCAATATTCTTTCGGTATGCCTGCCGCCCATATTCTTTTTTTCCTGTTGTTCGCCGCTTCTCTTCCGGCCCAGATCGACCTGCCGCCGGACTTTCTGTGGCGACTGGACAGTCTGGACATCCGGTTTACGCCGCCCCTCGACAGTGATTTCCGGGAGACCACCCTGCGTGGCGACAACCGCTGGTTGGAGGAGCACTACGCCATGTCGTCGCGCCGCGAGAAACTGGAACTGCGCTTCCATATCCTGCCGGAGCACGAAGGCGATCGCTATTATCAATTGCCGCACCTGGCCGCCACTACCCTGGCCATGAATCTTGGCAGCAACGACGAAGACGCGGTGACCGCGGTACACAGCTTTGACGAGGAGGAACTTGCCCTGTACGGTGCCGATTGGGCCCGTATGTACACCTTCCGGCCAAAGCGCAGCTTCAGCGACAAGGAGCAGGCACAGCTGATCGCCCTTTACCGGTCGGGACGCGGACTGGCCTACACCATCCTCCTCTTTGATAAGGCCCCCGACACCCTGGAGGGTCGGCAGCTTTCCCTGCGTTTCCGGTAGCGCGGAGCCGACCTAACTGACGGCAAGGACGGCATCCTCCGCCAGGACGAAAACCCGGTCGCCCGGCCGCACCTTCACTTCGGCGCAGCCGGTAAACTCCCCGAACGCCGGCAGGATGCCCTCGTTACTTCCGAAGTAGAAGCTCGGCAACTTCATGCTCCGCCCGCTTCCGTCCAGCAGCCTTACGCAGGGATGTACGTGGCCGCAGAGGTTGTACTGACCGGCCGGACGGCGTTCCTCAGTCAGCGGATGATGGCTCAGGCTGAAGGGCCCTTCAGTGATTATTTCCGGATGACAAACGAGCCGGGCCTCCTCGTAACAGTGGGGCGGCAGTACGTCGTGGTTGCCGGGCACCAATTCGAAGCGGATAGCCGGGCGGGCGGCGGTGAAGGCACAAAAGTCGCCCCACACGTGGTTGTGGTCGCTATGGAACAGATCTCCCAGGAGCAGTACGCGCTCCGGCCCGAATTCTTCGAGCAGGCCAGCCAGCCGCAGAAAATTGACCGAACTCACCCCCCGCGGCACGGCGATGCCCGCGCGCCGGAAGTGTGCCCCCTTACCGAGGTGCAGATCGGCCAGCAACAGCATGCGACGCGCTGGCCAGTAGATGGCGCGATCGGGATGGAGCAGCAGCTTTTCCCCGGCTATGATGACGGTTTCCATGGGGCCGCAAAAGTACGATTTGTCCGCGGCTCGCGACCTCCGGTCGCGGCTCATGGAACCACCAAAAACAGCTTCCGCACGGCTCGTGACCTCCGCCCGCGGCTCATTGGGTCGCCAATGAAGAATTTGCCCCCGGCTCGTGACCTCCGGTCGCGTCTCATTAGGTCGCCAAAGAAGAATTTGTCCGTGGCTGGTGACCTCCAGTCGCGGCGCTGCACAATACCGTTCCCATAAAACCGCAATAGGACCAGCGGCTCGTGACCTCCGGTCGCGGCTCACGAAACCACCAAAAAAACAGTTTGCCCACGGCTCGCGATCTCCGGTCGCGGCTCACCAAACCACAAAAGAAGAATTTGCCCACGGCTCATGACCTCCGGTCGCGGCCCTGCACAATGACGTTCCCATAAGACCGCAAAAGGACCAGCGGCTCGTGACCTCCGGTCGCGCCTCACGAAACCACCAAAAAACAATTTGCCCACAGCTCGCGACCTCAGGTCACAGCCCTCCGTAACCCAACAAACAGAAAACCAAAGTTCGCCGAAAGACCTTACTAGGAGTATGCGTATGAACCCCCCGATCTGGCTGTTCCTGGCCCCCCTTTGCACCTGCGGCCCCGCCCGCATGATGGCCCAGTTCTCCTACGACCTTGACCATCCCGTACTAGTGGCGGAGCTGCCCAAGGAACTCGATGAAATCTCGGGCCTGACCCTGTGCGGCGATGACCTGCTGGCCGTCGAAGACGAGCACGGCATACTCTACCGCCTCAGCGCCACCGACGGGAGCATTCAAGAGCGCCTGGAATTCTGGGACGACGGCGACTACGAAGGGCTGGCCGCCGTAAGCGAGGACGAAATCTGGGTAACCAAAAGTAACGGGCGGCTATACCGCATAACCCGCTCGGGCAACGACCGCCCGCGGGTGGAGGAGTTCAACAACTGGCTCAAGGGAGAAAACGACGTGGAGGGACTGGCCTACGATGCCGCGCGCAACCGTCTCCTGCTGGCCTGCAAGGACGACCCGAAGGGCAACGGCCTGGACAAGGACAACCGGTACATTTTCGCCTTTGACCTGAAAACCCGCGAACTGAGTGAGGAGGCCGCCTACAGCATTCCGCGCGAGGACGAATTTTCGCCCTCCGCCCTGGCGATCCACCCGCACACCGGCCAACTGTTTCTGACCAGCAGCGTAGGCAATCGACTGCTCGTCACCGACCGCGAGGGCAACATCGAAACGGTGCGGAAACTGGACAAAAAATGGCTGCCCCAGGCCGAAGGCCTGGCCTTCGCTCCGGACGGCACGCTATACATCAGTACCGAAGCCAAAGACGGCGAACCGGCCCGGATATATAGGCTACCTTTGGCCCCCTAACCAGCTGCACCCCCCCAGAGATGGCCGATGGCCTCGACCAGATAAAGCAACCGATCGCGCACGAACTGGAGACCTTCGAAAAGAGGTTTCGGGAAACGCTGCGGTCGCCGGTGCCGCTCATGGACCGCATCACCTACTACATCGTGAGGCGGAAGGGCAAGCAGATGCGTCCCATGTTCACTTTCTTCAGCGCCCAGGCCTGCGGCGGCATCAACGACGATACCTACACCGCCGCTAGCCTCATCGAACTGGTCCACACGGCCAGTCTGGTACACGACGACGTAGTGGACGAAAGCTACGAGCGCCGCGGTTTTTTCAGCATCAATGCCCTGTGGAAGAACAAGATCGCCGTGCTGGTGGGCGACTACTTCCTGGCCCGCGGCCTGTCGATCGCCCTGGCAACCAAGCAGTACCGCACCCTCGAGATCAGCTCCGACGCCGTACAGGCCCTGGCCGAAGGCGAGCTGCTGCAGATTGAGAAGGCCCGGCGGCTGGACATCGACGAGGAGATCTACTTCGAGGTCATCCGGCAGAAAACGGCCAGTCTGATTGCCGCTTCCTGCGCCGCGGGGGCTGCCTCCGCGACCGACGACGAGGCGACCCTTAAGCGGATGCACACCTTCGGCGAAAAAATCGGCATCGCCTTTCAGATCCGCGACGACCTGTTTGATTTCGGTCTCGACAACGTAGGTAAGCCCCGGGGCATCGACATCAAGGAAAAGAAGATGACGCTCCCCCTCATCCATGCCCTCAACCGGGCCTCCCGCGGTGAACGCCGGCGCATGATCCGTAACATCAAGAAACACAGCGACGACCCCGAGAAGGTGCAGGAAGTACTGCGCTTCGTCCGCGAAAGCGAGGGTATCGCCTACGCGGAATCCGCCATGTTACGCTACCGCGACGAGGCCTTTGAACTCTTGCGGGCCCTGCCCCCAACTCCGGCCCGCGACGGGCTCGAGCAGCTTGTCAATTTCGTGGTGGAGCGGGCGTACTAAATCCAGTCGCTGACATGAACAATCGGCGGTGCGCCTCTTTTATTCAGCGCACCCAATCGCTCAATCGCATGGCCCCGAGCAGTAACATCAGTTTACTCTCCATCGTACACGGCAGGCGCTCCCACCTCAATAATCTCCTGCGGGGGATTGCCGAGCAGCATTGCCCCCCCAAGGAAGTCGTTGTCGTCTTCATGAACGAAGCGATCCCCGATCAGCTCACCGATCCGGGATGCCCGTTCTTCCCCATCCAGCTCAATTCCGATGATCACCAGTTGCCGCTGGCGGCCACCCGCAACCTGGCCGCGTCACGCGCGCAGGGTGACCTTTTGGCCTTCCTGGACGTGGATTGCATCCCCGATCCCGACTACCTCTGCCACTTGCAGCAAGCCGTTGACCGAACCCACGGCCTGGTTATGGGCGACGTGCGCTACCTACCGCCGGACGCGGCCTCCGGCCACTGGTCCTTCGCCGACCTAGACCGCAAGGCACAGGCCCATCCCCGGCGGCCGGCCATACCCGATGGCAAGGACCTGATGACCCTTCCCTACCCGCTGTTCTGGTCCCTCGCTTTCGGGTTGCGCGCCAGCGATTTTGCCCGGCTGGGAGGATTCGATGAGGGGTACGTCGGCTACGGCGGGGAAGACACCGACTTCGCCTTCAACGCCCGCCTCACCCGGCTTCCGCTCTACGCCTGTACCGCCCGGGCGTACCACCAGCACCATCCGGTCTACTCCCCACCCTACAATCACCTCACGGACATAGTAAGTAATGCCCAACGCTTCCACGCCAAATGGAAGATCTGGCCCATGGAGGGGTGGCTCAAGCAGTTCCAGCACGAAGGCCTGATCCGTTGGGATCTAAATCAACTCGAGATCCTGAAACAGCCCGCGGATCACCAGATCGCCGCCGCCCGCAGCGACGCCCTCTTCGTCTGACAGCCCCGGAACGGACAATCAATAGATCCCCCCGCTGTGCAGAATGACCACGGTACCCCCCCTGGGGTAATAACCGGCCGATATCCTATGCAGCACTCCGGCGAACAGTTTGGCCGTATAAACCGGCTCCAGCGGGGGAAGCAGGGGCTCCTTAATTTCCGCCCGCGTAGCCACACTCCCCGCGGGGGTATAGAGGCGCCAGGCAGCGGGAAACCTGGCGTACCCCCCGAATGAAAAGTCAGTGATCAGGTCCAGCCCGGTTAAGGCTTCGGGCGCAGTCAGCCAATTGCGTATCTCCTTCGCCATCCAGTCGCCCCGGAGAGCAGGAAAAACCTCGACCCGTGTAGGGCTTCCGTAGGCTGCCAGCAACACTCCCGCCGCCGTTCCGCCGGTACCGGCACTGAGGCAAAAGTAGTCTGGGGCCGTGCCAAGCTGATCCACTGTCTCGGCGTAGACGGCACCTGCGTAGGGCAGGGATTCACGTTGGCTTCCTCCTTCGGGGACGACGATCTCCTCCGTGCGTAGGCCGATCACCCGCTGAAAATCGGGGTCGTGCTTGCGCCGGTAGGCGGTGCGGTCCAGAAAGTGCAGGGTGGAGCCGTTACGCGTCACCAGATCCAGGGTCGGGTTCCGGACGGCTTCCCCTCTGATGTAAAATCGGGTGCGAAACCCAAAACGCCGGCCGGCAGAGCTCAGGGCGGCTACGTGGTTGCTGTAAGCCCCGCCGAAGGAGACTACCATGCGGCCGCGAAGGTCATCGCGGGCCAGTAAGGGCGCCAGCTTGCGCACCTTGTTGCCCTGCAGGGGATCCAGGGGCTCCCAGGAATAGTGGTCGTCGCGCTTGACGAAGAGCTGCACGCCCGCCGCTTCGGCCGCGGGGTGATGCAGGCGCTCCAGCGGACTGGCGGGAAGGGGCGGTATCAGGCCAGTGGTTTGATGTCGTAGCCGGCTTCCTCGACCACCTGCATGATTTCGGCTTCGGAGGCGGTGCCTTCCACGGTCAGAAGTTTGCGTTCGTCTTCCACGTCAACGCGCCAGATGGTGACGCCTTCTAGCTCGTCGAGGAAGGGCGTGACACTGCGTACGCAGCTGCCGCAGTTGATGTTTGTGGTAAAGGACTTAAGCGTAGCAGTCATGGGTGATTATGGTCAATTACGGTCACAGAACACCGCCTGAACAAAAATGGGTCACCTTCCAGCCGGAAGATGACCCATTTTAATCGGTCTTGCCGGGTTGGTTACCCGAGGGCGACGTGCTTGAAGTCGGTGACTTTCAGTCCCTTCTCCACGCTGTCGAGGTACTGGGCCACGGTCTGCTTGTCGCTCTTCACGAAGGCCTGGGCTTCCAGGGTATTCTCCTTGTAGAACTTGTTGAGGCGTCCCTGTCCGATCTTCTCTAGCATAGCCTCGGGCTTACCTTCCTGGCGGGCCAGATCCATCGCGATGTCGAGTTCCTGATCGACGGTTGCCTGGTCGATGCCCTCCTTATTGACGGCGATCGGCTTCATGGCGGCAACCTGCATGGCAACGTCGCGGCCGGCGTCGAAGGCGGCTTCGTCATTCTTGTTCAGGGCTACCAGCACACCGGCGCGGTATCCGCTGTGAATGTAGGGGGCCACCAGGGGGGCACTGAGTTGCTCGTAGGCGGTGATGCTGATCTTCTCGTTGATCTTACCTACCATCTCGGTTACCTTCTCTCCGATGGTGAGCTTGCCTTCCATGTTGAGGGCGTTGAGGGCATCGAGATCGGCGGGCCGGTTTTCGAGGGCCAGGTCGGCGATCTTCTGGGCGAAAGCCACGAAGTCGTCGTTCTTGGCCACGAAGTCGGTCTCGCTGCTCAGGCGCACGACCACCCCGTAGTCATTGGCGTCGTTTACCTGGGCGATCACTACGCCTTCGTTGGCTTCCCGGTCGCCGCGCTTGGCCGCTACCTTTTCGCCGCGCTTGCGCAGGATCTCGATGGCCTTGTCAAAATCGCCTTCGGCTTCCGCCAGGGCTTTCTTGCAGTCCATCATACCGGAACCGGTCATGTCCCGCAGTTTCTTTACGTCTTTAGCCGATATAGCCATTTGTATGGATGTTTTTTTCTGTTATAATCTGGTTGGAGGAGCATAGCAGTACGGCAGTACAGCAGTCAGGAACTGCCGTACTGCCGTACTACCACACTGAATTGTTACTCTGCGCTGGCGGTCTGCTCTTCTCCGCTGCTGGCTTTCTCCTCCTTCTCTTCGCTGCGCTCGGCCAGGCCTTCTTTGATGCACTCGACGAGGTAGTTGGTGATCACGCCTACGGCCTTGCTGGCGTCGTCGTTGCCGGGGATGGCGTAGTCGACACTTGTGGGGTCGGCGTTGGTATCAACGATACCGAAGGTGCGCATACCGAGCTTTTTGGCTTCGGCGATGGCCAGGTGTTCGTGTACGATATCGACCACGAAGATGGCGTTGGGGATCCGCTGCATATCAGCGATACCACCCAGTACCTTGTTCATCTTCTCGTGCTCACGGGTCAGGGTAAGGCGCTCCTTCTTGGTTACGCTGTCGAGGGTACCGTCGTTGAGCATCCGTTCGATGTTCTGCATCTTGCGGATCGAGCGGCGGATGGTGTTGAAGTTAGTCAGCATACCACCCTGCCACCGGTCGGTGACGTAGGGCATATTCACTTCCTGCGCGGCGGCGGTGACGATGTCACGGGCCTGCTTCTTGGTCGCTACGAAGAGAATCTTCTTACCGGCCCGGGCGATCTGCCGCATGGCGTTTCCGGCGCGGTCGAGGTTCTCGAGCGTACGGTTAAGGTCGATGAGGTGGATGCCGTTCTTCTCGCTGAAGATGTAAGGCGACATCTTGGGGTTCCACTTGCGGCGCAGGTGACCGAAATGTACGCCGGCGTCCAGGAGCTGCTGATGGGTTGGCTTAGCCATGGTTTTTTTATAGTTGAATCCAGGGTATGAGCCTGAATGGTTTTTTAAGTACCGCGATACGGCAGTAGAATAGTCCGGTAGCAGAGCGTGCGTACGACGGTACGGACGTACCACAGTACCACACGGTGATCCGTCTACCGCTTGGAGAACTGGAAGCTCTTACGGGCCTTGGGCTTACCGTACTTCTTACGCTCTACCACGCGGGCGTCGCGGGTCAGCAGCTTGTTGCTCTTGAGGGGGCTGCGGAAGTCTTCGTTCAACTTTACCAGCGCGCGGCTGATCGCCATGCGGATGGCCTCGGCCTGTCCCTTGTAGCCACCACCGTCTACGTTGACCTTCACATCGTAGATGCTGTTGTCGACTTCGATGACCTCAAAAGGCTGCACGATCTTACCCTGGACGTGCGTCTGGGGGAAGTAAGCCTTGTAGTCCTTACCGTTAACGGTGATATTACCCTTACCCTGCATGAGGTAGATGCGGGCGACGGCGGCCTTGCGGCGACCAATGGCATTGATTTGTTCCATGGATTATTTTGCTTTGTTGCGGTGGTGCGCTTGTTGAGTTGCCTGAGTACCGGGGGGCGGAAAACCGCTTGTAAAGCAACTCCCGGCCGCACCAACTGACTATTTGAGTTCCTGCGGTTGCTGGGCGGTGTGGGGATGCTCGGCACCGACGTAAACGTGAAGTTTACGGTACTGGGCGCGACCGAGTTTGGTCTTGGGCATCATGCCTTTGATGGCGTGCTCCAGCACGAGCTCGGGCTTGCGCGCCAGCAATTGGCGGGGCGTAGCCTTCCGCTGGCCACCGGGGTAGCCGGTGTGGCGCAGGTATACCTTATTGTTGGTCTTCTGACCGGTAAAGCGGACCTTCTCGGCGTTGATGACAATTACGTGGTCGCCGTTGTCGAAATGGGGGGTGTAGTCGGGCTTGTGCTTGCCACGAAGTACACGGGCAATCCGGCTGGCAATGCGACCGACGACCTCGCCTTCTACGTCGATCACGTGCCACTTGCGCTCAACGGTATTGACGTTGGCCGACTGCGTTTTGTAGGATAATGTATTCACTGGAAATACTTGATTTTACTGATTCAATGTCGCGCAGTACTGCGGGACGAAAGCGCCCCAACGGAACGCCGCCACGAAAGCGGACGCAAAGGTACGCGTAAGGGAAAACAGAAACAAGCATTTTTAAGCTTATTTTCCGATCCAACCTTTATAAGTCGCTGAAAAACAGTAAAAATTTCGCACGCCCTTGATCCTGACCTATTTGCGGTCGGGAATCTTGAAGGTAAATTTCGTACCCTCACCCACGGTGGAGGCGACGGTGATACTGCCCCCGATGGCCTCGATGAGGCGCTTCACGATGGACAGCCCCACCCCGTGGCTTTGCGTCTTGCCCGCACCCGCGCTGTGGAACAGGCGAAAGATCAGATTCAGGTTCTGCGGCGGGATGCCCGGGCCGTTGTCCTCAACGGTAAACGTGTACCATTGCCCGGGCTCGTGTACGCAGTCGATTACGATGCGGCAATCTTCCTTGTCGTTGAACTTGACGGCATTCCCGATCAGGTTCTGTACCGTTTGCAGCAGCGCGATCGAGGAAGTGTACAATTGCTTTACCTCCCCCACGTATTCCACCTTGCATTCCGCGGGTTTCCCCAGTTGCCGCAGCGCCTGGTCGATGCAG
Organism: Neolewinella litorea; assembly: GCF_004803465.1. Classification (GTDB taxonomy): domain Bacteria; phylum Bacteroidota; class Bacteroidia; order Chitinophagales; family Saprospiraceae; genus Neolewinella; species Neolewinella litorea. Next base: position 349,600 of record NZ_SRSF01000002.1, read on the forward strand.
TGCTGTACGACAACCTCTTCGTGTGCATCCTGCAGACTGCGCGTCACCTGGCTGTACCGCAGCACCCCATCGATCATCATGGAGGCATCCACCGCCCGTTCCTGGATCATCCGCAGCAGTTCGGCGCCGTCTTCGGGCAGGAGCTTCAGGTAGTCCTCTTCAAGCAGTTCGCCGGCCTGGCGGATGTTGCGCAGGGGGGCCTTGAGGTCATGGGCGATGACGTGACTGAAGTCGCGCAGTATCCGATAGGCCTGCTCGCGGTCCCGGGAGTTTTGCTCAGCCTCAGCCAGGGCGTGGCGGAGTTCGAACAGTTTGATCACCTGTCGCGCGAGCTGTTCCAGGGCCCGCAATTGGCTGTCGGCCAGCTGCCGGGGTTCGTGGTCAATCACGCAGAGGCTGCCCAGGGCGTAACCCTCCCGGCTGATCAGGGGCACCCCGGCGTAAAAAACAACGTTGGGGTCCTTGATCACCAGTTCATTGTTGGCAAAGCGGGGGTCCAGGCGTGCATCCGGCACCACCATGGTGGTTTCGGGCTCCAGTATATTGTAGGCGCACAGCGCAATGTCACGCGGCGAACCGGTCATGCCCTCGGGCGCACCCAAGGCAGACTTGAACCACTGGCGATCCTCATCAACGAGCGTGATCAGGGATACGGGAGTACCACAGATCTGGGCGGCAATGGCGGTCAGATCGTCAAACTCATCTTCGGGCAAACTGTCCAGGATGGCGTACTTGCGCAGGTTCGCCAGGCGTTGCGCTTCGTTTTCCGGGGTGGGTGGCATCACAGGACAAAGGTAATTGAAGGAGATTGTATTCGGGGAGGGCCTCATTAAGAAGATCACAATGTCCACAAATTCAAACAGTTCGTGCGTCTGTGCGGGGACCGAACGTCATCTCACACCCCATTATGCCCAATTTCTTTCCGCGTTTTTCTCCGTTTCTCCATTCGGGCGGGTTCGCGGGTGCCGTACTGGTAGGACGACGCGGCGCGGCGGCTGTCCGGCGGTGGTTCACAACGCGGCGGCCGCCAAGCCCCGTGAAAACTGTACCTTGATCGGACCAAATTTGCACTTACCATGACAAGATCCATCAATTGGTGGGCCATTCTCGGAGCTACCGTCGGCGGCATGTTCGTCGGTTTTCTTTTTTACGGAGCCCTGTTTAATGCCGCCTGGACGGAGGCGGTGGGGCTCACCACCGAGGACGACGTCAACTTCCGGAAGTACGGTGAAGCGGTCACCCTGGACCCCGTCATGCCCATGCTGATCAACGCCTTCGTAATGGCCGCCTACGCGCTGTTCCTGTCCTGGCTCATGCAGCGCACCAAACGCACCACCCTCGGCGAGGGCGCCCTGTTGGGCCTGCTGGTCGGACTGGTCGTTGCCGCCAGCCACGGCACGGGCAATCTCTTCGCCATGAACCCGGCCATCCTAACCGTAATCGACGGCAGTTACCACGTGATACTATTCGCCGTGATCGGTGCCATCGTAGCCCGCTGGCCCGTTGTCCGGCGGGTACCCTAACACCTGGCTCGCGGGACCGCCCCCGGCACCCGCGGCCGCGCCCCACTCCAAAGTTCTGGATTGAATTGAACCCCCATCCGTTACCCTGACCTACCATGCGTCATGGCCAGGTGGCCATTCGCAAAAATCCCTTATCTTATGTGGTCGGGCCGTGCCCGATCTGTGCAACCCCCCTCCCGCAGCCGCTCGTCGTTCAGAGAATCAAGTCCGCCAAAACACCCAGTCCCCCCTGCATGCCTCTTTTCCTGCTTATCCTGTTGCTCTTTCTGGTACCCCCCGTGGGCGCGCAGGACAAGCCCACCCTGGAGGCGCATCGCATCGAAACGACGATCACGATCGACGGGCGGCTCGACGAGGCCGCCTGGTCGGAGGCACCGGTGGCGAGCGACTTTGTCACCCTGCGCCCTAATCCCGGACTGCCGGCCAGCCAGACCACAGAGGTCCGCGTCCTCTACGATAATCGGGGCATCTTCGTCGGAGCCAAAATGCTCGACACGCGTCCCGACAGCATCCTGGCCGAACTGACCGAGCGGGACGACCTGGGAAACACCGACATCTTCGGACTGGTCCTCGACCCCTACCAAAGCGGAATTAATGGCTTCACCTTCCTCGTCACGCCCGCCAACGTACAGTTTGACGCCAAACAGAACGACGGCAGGGAAGATCCCGACTGGGACGCCGTTTGGGAAAGCCAAACCGAACGGACGGACGAGGGTTGGACCGCCGAGATCTTCCTCCCCTACTCCGCCCTGCGCTTCCCCGCCACGGCCGAGCAAACCTGGACGATCAACTTCGCGCGCACCCTGCGCCGCAAAAACGAGCAAAGCTTCTGGTCCGAGATCGACCCCAACGTCGACGGATTCCTCAACCAATCCGGCACCCTCACCGGCCTCTACGATATTAAAGCTCCCCTGCGCCTGCAGGCCACCCCCTTTGTGGCGGTGTACGGGCTCCAGGGCCGCGAACCCAACGAAAAGGCCACCTACGGGGCCAGCGTGACCGGGGGCATGGACGTTAAGCTGGGTCTCAACGATGCCTTCACCCTGGACATGACCCTGATCCCCGACTTCGGGGAGGCGCGGAGCGACGACCAGATCCTCAACCTCGGCCCCTTCGAGCAGCGCTTCGACGAGCAACGGGCCTTCTTCACGGAGGGTACGGAGCTGTTCACCAAGGGCAGGCTGTTCTACAGTCGGCGGGTGGGGGGCAGCAACTTCTTCCAGCAGCGGGTCTACGACGCGCTCGAGGACGGCGATGAGATCGTCAATAACCCACAGCGGGCCAAGCTCTACAACGCCACCAAAATCAGCGGCCGAACGGCGCGGGGCACGGGCGTCGGCATTTTCAACGCCGTGGAACAGGAAAACTACGCGACCATTCGGAGCGCGGACGGTGATGAGCGGCAGGTACTTACCAACCCCCTTACGAACTACAATATCCTGACCGTCGACCAGAACCTGCCGAACAACTCCTCGGCCACCCTCATCAATACCAACGTAATGCGGGAGGGCTCGGCCCGGGACGCCAACGTCACCGCACTGCTGTTCGACATCCACAACCGCGCCAACGCCTACGCCGTACGCGGCGAGTTCAAGCACAGCCGACAGTACGAAGCCGAACATTCCGAGACCGGCCACGCCCTCGACCTGGAAATAGCCCGTATCTCCGGTCAGTGGACCTGGGAGGCGAGTTACGGAGAGGAGAGCGACACCTACGACGTCAACGACCTGGGTATCATGCGCGCCAACAACTCCCGGTTCTGGAGCGCGGAACTCAACTACCGGCAGCCCGAGGCCTTCTTCAACGGCTTCTTCCTCAACGGGGGCGGGGGCGTCGATATCGATTACCGCCGGCTGTATGCCCCGAGCCGCTACGTCGGCACCAACGTGGAAGCCTACGTGTACGCCACCACCCAGGGCTTCTGGAACATCAACCTGTGGACCGAGCACGACGTCGGCGACCAGTTCGATTTCTTCGAACCCCGGGTAGCGGGGCGATTCTGGCGCGTACCCGGTAGCAGCAACCTGGGCGGCTGGATCGGTACCGACAACCGCAAGAAACTGCGCCTCAGTACCAATTTCAACCTGACGCGCTGGTGGGACGACACGAACCGCTACTCCCTGAACTTCAATCTGAATACCCGCTACCGCTTCAGCGATCGCCTGAGCATGAGTGCTTTCGCCCGCCGCGGCAACGACTATAACGATGTGGGCTACGTCAACCGCGAGACCTTCCTCGACGGCCAGCGGGAATATACCGACGTCTATTTCGGTACCCGCGACCGCAACAGCGTAGAGGCCGGCTTGAGCGGCAAGTACAGCTTCTCCGCCCGCATGACCCTGAACCTGCGCGTACGCCACTACTGGAGCGGGGTAGGCTATTCCCGTTTCCACCTGCTCGATACCGACGGCCAACTTATCGTGACCGATTACTCCGGCAGCCACGACCAGGATTTCGACGCCTTCAACGTCGACGTCGTCTACCGCTGGCGCTTCGCGCCGGGAAGTGACATCTTCATGGTGTACAAATCCAGCATCACCGACTTCGACCGGCGGGTCTCGGACACCTACGCCGACAGTTTTTCCGATCTCTGGGGACCCGACACGCCGCTTTCCGGCTCCGTTTCACTGAAGGTGGTCTACTGGCTGGATTACGCCAGCCTGTTTCCGCGGTAGCCCGGGCCCACCACAAGCTGGTATACCCGCGCACGGCTTACCTTCCCACCAAACTGTGCGTATGACCTTCCACTTCCGCCTTGCTGTTTGGCTGACCCTCCTGGCGGCTCCGCTTGCCGCCCAAAACGAGGAAGTATATCTGTTCTCCTACTTCCAGGGTAACGGGGAAGACGGACTTCACCTCGCCTACAGCGAAGATGGCCTGGCGTGGACCCCGCTGAACGGAAATGCCTCCCTGCTGACACCCCAGGTCAGTGACGACCGGCTCATGCGCGACCCCTGTATCATTCGGGGTGGTGACGGCCGGTTTCACATGGTATGGACCGTCAGCTGGCACGAACGCGGCATCGGGTACGCGCATTCCGAGGATCTGATCCATTGGTCGGAGCAGCAATACCTCCCCGTGATGGAAGACGAACCGGAGGCCGGCAACTGCTGGGCCCCGGAAATCTTCTACGATGCCCCCTACGAGCGGTATATGATCTACTGGGCCACTACGATTCCCGGACGGTTTCCCGAGACCGACTCCAGCGGCGACAACGGGCTAAACCACCGGATGTACTATACTGTGACGGAGGACTTTGAGACGTTCTCCGATACTCGCCTGCTCTACGACCAGGGTTTTAACGTCATTGACGCCACCATCCAGCGGATCGACGACCGATTCGTGATGTTCCTCAAAGACGAAACCAAGCTGCCCCGGGCGGAAAAGAACATCCGCATCGCCTACGGAGACGAACTCACGGGCCCTTACTCCCCGGCCTCCGAGCCAATAACGGATAACTGGGTAGAGGGCCCGACCGCCACGCGGACGGAACAAGGGTGGGTCGTTTATTTCGATCGCTACACCAATCACGCCATGGGTGCCGTACGCTCTTCGGACCTGGTCGACTGGACGGATATCTCCGATCAGTTACGGTTTCCCGACGGGACGCGGCACGGGACCGTACTGCGCGTAGAGCGTCGCGTGCTCGACCGGCTGCTGCAGGAATTTGAGGACTAAACCCCGAGGTGGACTGATCAGAAAGACGCGGTCTGGAGGGAACTCCCGCTCATAATGGTGGCCAGGTCGGACGCGGCGAAGAAGACCAGCCGTGCCACTTCATCCGGGCTGGAGACGTGCTCCAGCGTAGGGTCGACCGCCAGCACCCGGATATTTCGCTCGGCCAGTTCCACCGCCAGGGCGCGCGTAAAACCGTGCATAGCTCCCTTCGTGGACAGGTACGACCCCTGATGGGTGGAGGTTTTTCGCTGGGCGGGAGCGATGACGTTGATGATGGTTCCGCCGGTACCGGCTTCAATCATGACGCGGGCCGCCTGCTGTGCGCAAAAGAAGGTGCCTTTCAGGTTAAGGTCGACCATCCGCTGAAAGCTGGTCCCGTCCATCTCGAGGACGGGCGCGCAGGGAAAGATATTGGCGACCGTGCACCATACGTCCAGGTGCCCGTGTTCCCGGTCGATGTGATCGGCGACGTCTCTTATGCGATCCAGGTCGGTAATGTCCAGCGGGTGCCCGTGGGCCCGGTAGCCCTGGGCAATGATCTTGTCCGACAGCCGGGAAAGTTCATCTTCGTCGGAATCCAGCAGGATTACCCGGGCACCTGATTCGGCGAAGCGCATAGCCGTACGCTGGCCGATGTCCGAGCAGGCCCCGGTAACTGCAACGAATTTACCTTCGAATGAAATAAGGTTTGAAATTGGGGGGAAGTTCATAGTGTCAAATTGAATGTGTAAATAGCCTCGACGACCACCGCTAATAAGAAATAGTCACCTATGTACCTATAATTAAGGTACCTACAAATTAGTTCGAGCTAAAATACGTATCTCCCCGCCGTCAGCGAAATTTCACTAATCGCACCCCACCTTCCAGCCCGGAAGGGTGCAGCGGCCAGTCCGCCGCCGCGAAGGGGCGATAGGTAATGTCCACGAAGTTGATGTCGTAGAAGTTCTTCCACCCGGGATGCTCCCGGTCGTATTTCCGCAGGTAGTTCGCGGATACATTCTGTACTACCACCCGTAATTCGTTTTCCGATTTCAGATCTTCGGGCCGCAGCTCCAGACTATTCGGGAACGACCAGATCGTGCCCTGCGGCACCCCGTTCAGGATTACTTCCGCGGATTCGTGGATTCGGTCGAACGCAAGCCGGTAGGCCCTAGCCTCTTCGGGATTCTCTACGGAAAAGGTAGTCCGGTAGGTAGCCTTTCCGGTGAAGTATTCCAGCGTGTCGGTGCCCCAGCCGGTCCACGAAGTCAGGGTATCCCGTAAGAAAGCCTGTTGGGGAGCGTCGGTACGCGCAGAAGCAAAATCAACCGACCAGGGGCGCACCAGTTCTACCGTATCCACAGCCACCGGGTTGTCCCAGAGCGGCGCATCGGGGCGTTGGGCGCTGGTTTCGAGAAAGTACGACTGCCCTGGCCGAATCTCCAGCGTAAAGCGGTCCTGGGTATTCAGGTAACCGCTCCTCTCGCTTAGGGGGTCGGTGATGGTCACGTAGCGGTATTCGGCGTTTAATCGCAGCGCGTCGGCGTTCGCCTCACTTCCCAGGTTGGTGACGAAGTACAGTTGCCCCGTAGCGGTCCGTTTGCGGATAAAATCCAGTCCCAGCTTTTTCAGCTCCTCCTGTCTCGCGCCGAGTTCCTGGAGACTGCGCGGCAGGTTGTCGGTGATCACCATCCGGTCGGGCAGGTTGTCGCCGCCCAGTAAGTCGGCCGGCTGCTGTGCGTCTTCCAGGTATTTGCGTCCGGCGAATGCGGCGGGCAGTCCTCCCTCGAAAACGATGCTCACCCCTTCGCGCGCCAGCCGGCGGAGTTCGCGCACGGTTTCGAAGGGGATGTAATCGACCGGGGGCACCACGATGGTGCGGTACCTGCCCCCCTGCTTTCCCGGGTAATGGACCTCGCCGGAGGAGGTGCCCCGCAGCTGCGAGAGTTGTTGATCGGATACGTAATCAAAAGCAAACCCCTCCTCTTCCAGGTACCGGGCCGTTTGTCCGAAGGCTGTCTCGCCGAACCACTTATCGTAGTGGTGGACGTCCAGGAAGACCGTCACCGGGGTAGGTTGCTTCGTCCACAGGTCGTGGACGGGAAAGTATAGCAGCACGTCGTTGTCGCTCGCCGCCGCCTGCAGTTTCGTCTGGCAGTTTTGGATATACCGGTTCAACAGCGGGAGTTCTTCGTAGAAGTGGGACGTCGAGCCAAAATTGGTGGAAGCATAGAACCGCCAGCCCGGATAGCCGGCTGCCGTGGGCGAATAGGTAGTTCCGTGGAAGAAGACGTGGTTGATCCCGGCCGCGAAGAGTTGATCGATCTGGGGTTTTACCTGCCGCAGCGAGACCTTGAAGTGGTTCCCCAGCCAGGTCGCCGTTTCGGAGCTGACCAGCGGCTTGCCCATCAGGTGGGCGGGTGAACTGGCGAACTTCATCATGAGGGCACTCGGCCGTCCGAAATTGTCCTCACTGTAGTCGGGGTCGCAGGCCAGTCCCGGAATGCCGAAGACGCTGCAGCCAAAGGATTCGGTCTCGGGGATGTCCGCCAGGCCGTAAAGGTCAAGGATGTTGCCTGGAGACCCGTGGGCCTGCAGCCGGGTCAGGAAACCGCGACTGCGGCTGAAGTCCGTCCACGTCTTCGCGAATTCCGTGTACAGCAAGTCAGCCAGCGTGGCGCGGATGTCGTGCAACAAAAACGGGCGCTCGGGGTGCAGTGTATCGCGCAGCAGGTGCAGTTGGTCCTCCACTGCATACCCGTTCCGGTTGGCGAAGGCGGCCGGGAAGTCCGTCGTCCAGTCGGCACCGTATACCTCGTAAGAATCGTGGTACAGCGCCCGGGGCTCAATCGGGTGTGCCGTCCGGGCGAAAACGGAGTCAAAGTGGGCGAGATAGTGGTCGACCGCGGTGCCGGAGAAGTAATCCATCACCTGCCCTTCCCCACCCGGGGCGGCGCGTTTCACGTTTTGCCCGGTCGGTTCCACGGTATAGCCACCTTCGGTGACCACAAGCCGTTGTGCGGCAAATTCAGGGGTGATCCACGGACCGCCGTAGGGCCACCCGGTGCCGAGGGTCAGGTCGACGCCCAGATCCAGGGCTTCCGCTTCGGCAATGGTGAATTCCACCGCCGCCATCCACTCTTCCGAGAGAAAGGGAAGGAACTTGTCTTCGTACCCCTTGGCGCCGTAGATCGGAATAATGTGCACCCCGCCCAGGCCGCTTTCCGCCATTTCGCCCAGTTGCCGGCTGATCTCCTCGCGTTCCACGGCACTGCCCATCCACCACCAGTAGGTCCAGGGTTTCGCGGTTTGCACGTTGACCTGACCAATAAGTCCGACAGAGAGGAAGAGCAGGAATACGGACAGGGATAGACGCATACGGAAAATCGGTTGTGGAGGTGGGCTACCACAATGTAAGTCCCGCCGTCAAAATCCGACAAGCATCACCCCGTGGGCTCACTCCTATCTCCGCCATTCACCAGAAAATAGAAGTACACGCCCCCCAGCCCGTAAAACAGGTAATCCAGCAGGTCGTGGCGAAAGCCCTCTCCGTAACGCGGAAACACCTCCTCAAAAATCAGGGCCAGCAACAGCGTAGCCACCGCCGTTTCAACCGCACTGATCCGCGGTCGTCGGAATACCAGGTTGCGTTCCAGGCTCCAGAGTCCCAGCAGGATCGGGGCCGCACAGAAAGGATCCAGGTAATGATCGACCAGCCCCAGTTGGAGGCCCCCTACCCGATTCAGTACAAGATGGACCAGAAAGGCAACCACCACGAGCCAGAACCAGGGATTGAGCAGCACTTTCATAAAACGGCGAGGAAGGCGATGATGATGCCCAGCAGGATTACGGGCGAGAGGGCCAGCAGAATCACCACGCCAAGCAGGCGGACGCCGATCTTGACCGCGCCCACCAGAAAGGGGTCTTCGGCATTGATCGTGGCCAGGTTGTCCCACCACTGATAGGTTTCGGCCGCCCGGTCGGTAAGGGCCTTGGTGGCGGAGGATTTTTCCGCTGGTACTTCCGACCGCGGCTGCTTGGGTTCCATGGGGTTACTACAGACGGCTCAGCCATAAGGTTTTCAACCTGAAGAAGGTGGCACCAAAAGACAAAGCGCCCGACAGCAGTTGCTGCCGGGCGCCCGTCAAACGTTTGGTGGACCCAGAGGGTTAGTCGCGATCGTCGCGATCACGTCCGCCCCGGCGGCCTCCGCCTCCGTTGCGGCGCTCTCCGCGGTCACGTCCGCCACCGCCGCCACGGCGATCGCCGCGGTCGCCACGATCACCACGTCCGCGCGATTTCGATGCCTTCCGTTCCTCTTCGAGCTCCTCGTCGGTGGGAATGGTGCCATCGGCACGGGGCATGATGGCCTTGCGGCTCAGGCGCAGTTTACCGGTACGCTCATCGACGTCCACGATCTTGAACTTCACCTTGTCGCCTTCCTCGAACTCGTCTTCGACGCTTTCGATGCGGCTGTGGCTCATTTCGCTTACGTGGAGGAGTCCGTCGCGGCCTCCTTCGAAGCCGACAAACACGCCGTACGGCATGATCGTCTTGACGGTACCTTCGTACACACCACCCACTTCGGGGGTGAAGGTGATCTTCTTGATCCGGGCTACGGCATCGTCGATGGCGGCCTTATCCGAACTGGCGATGGACACGTGGCCCTTGCCGTCGATCTCGTCGATGTTGATGTTGGTGCCGGTAAGCTCCTGCAGTTCCTGGATGATCTTACCACCGGGTCCGATAACGGCACCGATGTAGCTCTTCTCGATGATGAGCTTGACAATCCGGGGAGCGTGGGGCTTGATGTCCTCGCGGGGCTCGCTGAGGGTCTTGTCCATCTCTCCGAGGATGTGGAGACGGCCGACGCGGGCTTGCTCCAGTGCCTGCTCGAGTTGCTCGTAGGGCAGTCCGTCGATCTTGATGTCCATCTGGCAGGCGGTGATACCTTTGGTGGTACCGGTGACCTTGAAGTCCATATCACCCAGCGCGTCCTCGTCGCCGAGGATATCACTGAGGATGGCAATCTTGTCGCCTTCGGCTACCATACCCATGGCGATGCCGGCTACGGGGCGCTTGATCTGTACACCGCCGTCCATCAGGGCCAGAGATCCGGCACAGACGGTAGCCATAGAGCTCGATCCGTTGGATTCCAGGATATCGGACACCAGTCGAATGGTGTGGGTCATGTCATCGGGCAGTACCTGCCGGATGGAGCGGCCGGCCAGGTTGGCGTGACCTACCTCGCGGCGGCCGGGGCCGCGCATGGGCTTGGTCTCCCCTACCGAGAAGGCCGGGAAGTTGTAGTGCAGGATGAAGTTGTCGTAGGTGTTGCTGTGGGCAACGTCGACCATCGCCTGGTCGGTCTTGGTACCCAGCGTCAGGCTGGTCAGCGACTGCGTCTCTCCGCGGTTGAAGATGGCGGAACCGTGGGCGGCGGGCAGGTAATCTACCTCCGTCCAGATGGGGCGTACTTCGTCGAAGGCGCGGCCATCGAGGCGCTTCTTCTCGTCGAGCATCATATTGCGGATAGTGTTCTTCTGCACCTTGTCGTAGGCGGCGCTTACGTCCTCCTTGTGCTCTTCCATCCACTCCTCGCCTTTCTCTTCCAGGGCGGCTTCCTTGAAGTTATCCTTTACTTCCTTGAAGGCCTTCTTGCGGTCGGCCTTGTTGGAGGCGCTACGGGATACGCGGAGGATTTCCTCCTTCACCTTCCCTTCCACGTAGCTGAGTACCTCGGCGTCGATCTCGTGGGTCTCCACTTCGCGGGTGGTGGCTTTGTCGCCCACCATTTCCCGGAGGCGCAGTTGCGCGTCACACATGGTACGGATGGCATCGTGGCCCACCTTGAGAGCCTCCAGGATGGCGCTTTCCTCAACTTCCTTGCCTTCGCCTTCCACCATCATGATGTTGGAACGGTCGGCCGCGACGATCAGGTCGAGGTCGGCATCCACCAGTTGGGTACGGTCGGGGTTCACCACGTACTCGCCGTTGATCCGGGCAACGCGGCATTCGGAGATGGGGCCTTCAAACGGAATATTCGAGCAGGTCAGGGCGGCCGAAGCGGCCAGACCGGCCAGGGCATCGGGCATCACCTCTTCATCCAGGGAGATGAGGTTGATGATGATCTGGGTGTCAAACATGTACCCTTTGGGGAACAGCGGACGGATGGCGCGGTCGACCAGGCGCGAGATCAGGATCTCGTAGTCGTTCAGTCGTGCCTCGCGGCGGAAGAAGTTACCGGGGATCCGGCCGGCGGCGGCAAACTTCTCCTGGTAATCCACGCTGAGGGGGAAGAAGTTCTGGCCTTCGCGCACGCTGGTGCTGGAAACGGCGGAACAGAATAGCATGGTCTTGCCACACTTGACTACGACTGAGCCGTCGGCCTGTGTGGCCAGTTTGCCGGTCTCGATGGTGACTTCCCGCCCGTTGGGCAGTTCGAAGTTCACCGACATTGGGGTTTGATTACCCATTATTGATTGGACTTTAAATGATAATATGCGTTCGTTGACCCCCCCACCGCCGAGACGGTACGGGAGCATTGACACAAAACACCAAAGCGGAAGGGGGTGAGGGCGGGTCCGCGGGTGCCGGGCGGCACTGAAAACCAGCCGTGGAACGTGGTTGATCACCACGAATGTTGCTCATTCCCGCCGGGGGTCGCTGGAGACCGACGGATACCGCACTGTCGCGGCAGTTCATTTAGTCATTTTGTATCGCGGCGAATATACGAAACTTTTCGGTCCGGACGGAAATTCCATGTTACGCGCCCGACGGGCCGGTCAATAAGAGAAATTAACCATTGCTAGTCCCTCTCCAGGGCGTAGATTCGTGAAACTGAATTCGTAGCAATTGTTGCCCGTAAGCCTGCACCGCGGGAGCACTTGCTCGATTTCAATCATTCGCCTTTTCCCACCTTCCCTTGTCTACACCATCCAATAATCAGCAGGCCGATCACGTATCGGGGAAAAGCCATCGCCTTTTCCGCATCCTCTTTATGGGGTTAAGCCTGCTCACGCTTATTGTCCTGGCTTCCATTGTCACGGAGATCGCGGCGATCGACGTGCGCAAGAAACTCAACCACGCGCTCCGGCTCGAGCGCGACCTGGGCATGCTGCTCACCACCGTGCAGGATGCGGAGACCGGTCAGCGCGGTTATCTCCTCACCAAGGAATACCGCTACCTTGCTCCTTACGCCGCCGGAACGCGTGACTCCGTAGCCGCCATTACCGGCCGCATCCTCGAAGAGGTAAGGCGCGATTCCCTGCAGCTTGACCGCGCCGAACGCCTGCGCTACTTCACTGACCTCAAGTTCAGGGATATCCAGGAAACCCTCGAACTACAGTACACGGGCGATACCGCCACCCTTAACCAGATACTACGCTCCGAGCGCGGGCGGACCTACATGGACAGCGTCCGGCGCAACGTAGAATTGCTCCGGCAAGCCGAATACCGCGACGTACGCGTCCGGCAAAGCCAACTGGATAACCTCAGTACGGTTACGACCATCCTCCGCTTTCTGGGAGCCCTCGGCCTGGCCACGGTGCTCTATTACATCTATAATCAGCTGCAGCCCCTGGTCTCCAGCATCAGCGCCTCCAATAAGAAGCTTTCGGACGAGATCGTCGAACGTCGGCGGGTGGAAAAGATGAATACCGACCTGATCCACAGCCTCAACCTCAAAAATCGCGAACTCGACCAGTTCGCCTACATCGCTTCCCACGACCTGCGCGAGCCCCTGCGTACCGTGAGCAACTACGTGGAAGTGTTGAAGGAAGACTACGATCACCAGTTCGACGAGGCCGGTCGTTCCCACCTGTCGGTCATCTACCGGGCCACGCAGCGGATGAGCAACCTCATTGAGACCCTGCTCCAGTTCGGTCGCGTCGGCCGCACCGAAGAACCTACGCGCCTCGACCTTTCCCGCTCCGTTGAAGAAGCCATAGAAAACCTGGAGGGCCGGATCGAGGAAACCGAGGCTTCCATCCAGGTGGGACCCCTGCCGGAGTTGGTGGGTTATCCGGTGGCGATGCGACAGCTTTTCCAGAACCTCATCTCCAATGCTCTGAAGTTTCACTCTCCCGGCACCCCGCCGAGGATCATCATTTCCGGCGAGGAATCTCAGGACCAAACCTGTGTTTCCGTGCAGGACTTCGGCATTGGGATGAGCCACGCGGACCAGCAGAAGATATTCGAGCTGTTTACCCGCTTAAATCGTCCGGAAGACTACGACGGGCAGGGAATAGGATTGGCATTCTGCCAAAAAATCGTACAATTACACCACGGTACGATCACGGTGGACAGTCAACCGGGCAGTGGAAGTACCTTTACCGTTAGTATTCCAAGGAGTTATGACCAAGAAGAAATTAGGGTGCGTACTACTCATTGACGATTCAGACGCTGATAATTTCATTCACACGCGGCGCCTCAACAAAATGGGGGTCGCAAAAGAGATTGTCGTCCGCGCCAATGGAAGGGAAGGCCTGCAGTACTTCACTAGTCGACTGCCCGACGGAAGTCGCCCTACCCGCCCCGACCTGCTCTTTCTCGACATCAACATGCCCGTAATGGACGGCTGGGGTTTCCTGGATGAATACCAGCACCTCCGTGAAGAGGATCGCGCCCGGGTGACCATCGCCATGCTTACCTCCTCCGCCGGGGATCCCGAACACGAGCGGTATCGCGCCTACAGCGTGGTCGACGGCCACGAGGCCAAGCCCCTGACCCAGGAAAAGATCACTGCTTTGCTCAATCGCCATTTCGGCTAGTTCAAACCAACCGGCGCAGGGCAATCATGGTACCGAAGTGCATCGCTTCATGCAGGTTGTTGAATTCCACCGCCTCCTCCAGGCCGGACAGCGTGATGCCAAAACTGGTTTCGTACGGGTTGTATGCCGACCAGTCCAGGTCCGTGCAGGCCTCCCGCAACCTGCGGTGGCCGTCCAGTAATTCTGCGCGAATTAAACCGTATTCCTCGGCCCCGGCTTCGCCTTCCGGTCGCGTACCCTTGCGGTAGCGGTTGATGAAATCTTTTCCGCTGGGGGTCCGGTGCCCGCCCAGGGCAAAGACGAGCAATTCCTGGGTGGCAATGACGTGCCCCGCATTCCAGATCAGGTTGTTATTCATTCCTTCGGGCACCTGGTTGAGCTGCGACAGGCTCATGCTTTCCGTGAGGGCCAGGATATTTTTCCTGATCTGCTCGTGGTATTGCAGGGCGAGGGTAAGGCTTGCATTCATACGCGATGGCTTATTTCAAGCCAAGGTAAGGTACCACCCACCGCCGACCGGTATTCAGCGCGGGCAGGGCGTGCAGGGTCCGTTGCAGGGGGGCGCTTCCGCCGGTGCAGTAGAAGTCGTAGCGTGCCGGGTCCGTCGGTTCCGAAACCAGCAAGCCCCGCTTTTCCAGCAGGCGTTGCACCTGTCGCGCCGCCGCCCCCGATGGATCGATCACATTTACGCCAGGGGGGAGGGCCGCACGTATGTCCTCAATGACCAGGGGGTAATGGGTGCATCCGAGGACTACGGTATCCAGGGAATCGGCCTCCCGGAACAGTTCAGCTAAATAGTCGCGTACTGCCGGTGAGCCCGCCCCGAATGCCTCGATGCGTTCCACCAGGCCGGTACAGGGGCTTTCCCAGACGGGGCGGTCGGTGAGGTAACGCTCCTTGAGGGACTGGTACCGGCTGCTGCGCAGGGTAACGGCCGTGGCCATCACGCCGATGTGCCGCCCGTCGGCCGCGGGTTTCACGGCCGGCTCGAGTCCGACAAAGGGCACGTCCGGATAAGCTTCCCGCAAGCCGTCGATGGCGATGCTCGTGGCGGTATTGCAGGCGACTACTACCAACTTTACGCCGGCGGACAGCAGGAAATCGGTGATCTGGCGACTGAACGCGAGCACCTCGCGATCGGTGCGCGCCCCGTAGGGTGCGTGGTGGTTATCGGATACGTACAGGAGGGAATCGCGGGGGAGTAGCCCACAAATAGCATTGGCGACCGAAAGGCCGCCAATGCCGGAGTCGAAGACTCCAATAGATCCGTTATGGGGAGGCAGGTACACTGCAGCGGTTAGAGGCCGAGCTTGGCGCGAACGAGCGCGCTGACGTCCTGGCTGTCCTGACCGTACAGGAGGACCTGCTGATCGAAGATGAACTGGTAGCCGTTCTCTTCCGCTACGGCCTTGATGGCGTCGTTGACGGATTTGTAGATCGGTTCCAGCAGTTCCTGCCGCTTCTTCTGCAGGTCGGTCATCATGGTCTGCTCGAAGTTGCCGATTTCCTCCTCGCGTTTCTGGAGCTTGGCGGCTTCTTCCTGCTGTTGCTTGGGGCTCATGGTACCCTGCTGGGCCTGGGCCTGGAGTGCCTGGTAGTCGGTCTGGAAGCTCTCCACCATGGCCTGGCCTTTCTTCTGGAGTTGCTTCTGCAGTCCTTCCAGATTGGACTCGGCGGCTTTCATGGCGGGAAGATCGGCGAGGATCTCGGCCGAATTCACGAAACCGAATTTCTGGGCGGTGGCCACGGAGGTCGCTACCAGAAGGAGGAGCGCAACAAAGGTGAATTTGAATACTTGGTGCATGGTTGAAATTTAGGGGTTAGTACTTCTGGACCTTCACGGGGGGTTAGTTGCGCAATGCGCGCAGGATTTCGTCCGTCTTGTCGTACTGATCACTTGAGAAGATGATTCCGGCGGCGCCGGCGCGATCGAAGATAAAGTCGTAGTTATTCTGGGTGGCGTAGGTTTCTACGGCCTCGTATACGGCGTCCTGGATGGGCTTGACCAGTTCCTGGCGGCGCTGGAAAAGGGCACCTTCCGGGCCGAAGCGATCGCGCTGCATGTTGCGGACCTGGGTTTCCCGATCGATGATGGCCTGCTCTTCGCTCTGGCGCTGCTCGTCGGTCATGAGCACCTGCTCGGCCTGGTACTTATTGTACATTCCCTTGATGGCGTCATACTCCTGGTTGATCTCCTGCTGCCACTTGGCGGCGAGTTGATCGAGCTGTTCCTGGGCCTCCTGGTATTCGGTAATGCTCGTGAGGATGCGCTCCATATCGATGGAGGCGATCTTTTGGGCGGACAACTGGGCGCCAAAGCCGGCAAAGGCCAAAATGGCGACCATCAAATAGTTGCGAAAACGCATGGAGGTAAATTTTGGATGACAAAAGTACAGAGGCACGTGCCGATCTGCTAAGGAATAGACGCATAAAGACACTTGAAGTTACTTCGATAAGGAAGTTTTAATTCTCCGATCATTCGCGTAATTCCTTGCTTACCAAACCCTTATCGGCTCATTTCCGCTGTCGGGACGGGGCCTGTTTAACCTAATATTAACGGCTGGGCGGTTTTGGTCTTGGGGCTGTGGGCTGCCTTTTCGTGGTTTGGGGGTAATTGTTTTCACCGGGGAGGGGCACATTGTCCTTTCCGGGTGGGGAAGGGCGGCATCGTCCTTTCCGGGTAGGGAAGGGCAACATCGTCCTTTCCGGGTAGGGAAGGGCCACATCGTCCTTTCAGGACTCTGGTTCCCTTCCCTACTTCGCTGCGTCCCTTCCAGGGCCGCACAACCATGGCCGGACCAGGCCCGGAGAGCATGCAGACCCATAAGCCGAGGGAGCAGCGAAGCGGAGCCTGCGGCGAAATCATTTTCAGCAAGGGTATGTCGTCCCTTCCAGGGCCGCACAATCATGGCCGGACCGGGCCCGGAGGGCACGCAGACCCATAAGCCGGGGGAGTAGCGAAGCGAAGCCCGCGGCGAAACCATTTTCAGCAAGGGTATGTCGTCCTTTCCAGGGCCGCACAACCATGGCCGGACCGGGCCCGGAGGGCACGCAGACTCATAAGCCGGGGGAGCAGCGGAGTGAAGCCCGCGGCGAAATCATTTTCAGCAAGGGTATGTCGTCCCTTCCAGGGCCGCAGAATCATGGCCGGACCGGGCCCGGAGGGCACGCAGAACCATAAGTCGGGGGAGCAGCGAAGCGAAGCCCGCAGCGAAATCATTCTCGGAAAGGGTATGTCGTCCCTTCCAGGGCCGCAGAATCATGGCCGGACCGGGCCCGGAGGGCACGCACACACGTAAGCCGAGGGAGTAGCGAAGCGGAGCCCTCGACGAAATCGAAGGTTTTAAAATTATTTGTTTTATTTACGCCTAAAATGCCACAATCCTACCTCCGCATCGTCCTCCACACGGTTTTCAGCACCAAGTATCGCCGGCCTACCATCCATCCGCGCGTAGAGCAGGAGTTGTACAGCTACCTTTCGCGTCGCCTCCAGCTTATGGGGTGCCGGGTGTACGCCATCGGTGGGACACTGGATCATGTCCATATCGTCCACGGTTTGCCCCGCACAATCTCCATAGCTAAGGTCCTGGAAGACATCAAGTCGCAAAGCTCCCGGTGGATGGGCAAGAACGGGTATCCGGATTTTTGGTGGCAGAACGGCTACGGTTGTCACTCCGTAGATTATCGCAAAGTGGACGGCATCATACGCTACGTGGAGCGCCAAAAGGAACATCACTACGGCAGTCAGGAAAACTATCGAATGACCGCCCGTCTGACCTTCGAGGCCGAAATGCTGAAATTTCTCCGCGAATTCGATCTGGACTACGATCCCCAATACCTTTTTCCTTCCGAACCAAAGTCCAATTGCCAAGACCATCTGGGCCCGGAGGGCACCCAGACCCGTAAGCTGGGGGAGTAGCGAAGCGAAACCCCAGCGCTGCGATGCCTTACATCCCTACCACAGCCACAAAATCATGGACGAACCGGACCCGGAGGGCACCCAGACTCGTAAGCTGGGGGAGTAGCAAAGCGAAGCCCCCAGCGCCCTCAGCGCCTCCAGCGAATTCGATCACCGGGAAGGGCCACCTCGTCCCTGCAGGACTCTGGTTCCCTTCCCTATTCCAATGCGTCCCTTCCAGGGCCGCCCGAATGATATAGGTGGACCGGACCCGGAGGGCACCTAGACCAGTCAGCTGGGGGAACAGAGATGCAAAGCCCCAGCGCTGCGATGCCTTACATCCCTACCACAACCACAAAATCATGGACGAACTGGGCCCGGAGGGCACCCAGACCCGTAAGCTGGGGGAGTAGCGAAGCGAAGCCTCCAGCGCCCCCAGCGAAATACGATCACCGGGAAGGGCCACCAAATAATCAGCTACGCATCTTCCGACGCTTCCCCCGACCCTTCGGTTTATCCTGCTTTTTCTTTTCCGGTTCCCCGTGCACTTTGAGCACCTCGACGAGCGACATGTCGATGCGGCGGCGGTCCAGGTCGACGTCCTCGATGCGGACGCGGACGAGGTCGCCCATCTTGAGTTTCTTGCCCGACTTCTTGCCCACGATGGAAAGCTTGCCGGCACTCAGGTCGTACGGCTCGTCCATCTTGTCGAAGGGGATCATGCCCTCCACGAAGTTCTCCACCAATTCGATGAATACGCCGAAGTCGGCCAGACCATTGATCACGCCGTCGTATTCCGCTCCGACGTTATCGAGCATGAACTCAGTCTGCTTGTATTTGATGCTTTCCCGTTCGGCGGTCACGGCCTTGCGCTCCTGACTGCTGATGTGCTTGCAGGTTTCTTCCAGCTTTTCCGGATTCGCCTTATAGAGACTGCCCTCTTCCAGGTTCTTCTCCAGCAGGCGGTGCACCAGCACGTCGGCGTAGCGGCGGATCGGGGAGGTGAAGTGCGTGTAGTTTTCAAAGCCCAGTCCGTAGTGACCGATGTTCTGGGTGGTATAGACCGCCTTCGACATCGTACGGATCGCGATGGGCGACAGCATTTTGACCAGCGGATCCTCATCCGCCTTCGCCAGTAGCTTGTTGTAGCTCTGGGCCACGGCCTTGGGCGACCTCAGGTCCATCTCGTATCCCAGCGCGGCGGCGAAGTTGGCCAGTTCGGCCACCTTGTCCATGTCCGGCTCGTCGTGCACGCGGTACACGAAGGGGATATTCTGCTTCAGCCGCTCCTCTTTCTTTTTAATAAACCCGGCCACTTCCCGGTTGGCCAGCAGCATGAAGTCCTCGATCAACATATTGGTGTCGATGCGATCCTTGATGTAGACCTCCAGGGGTTTGCCGTTCTCATCCAGGCGGAAGCGTACTTCGTTGGTGTTGAAGTCGATCGAACCCTCCTTGAAGCGGCGCTTGCGCAGCTTATCCGAAATCCGGTCGAGCAGATCCAGTTCGTCGACGAAGTCCCCTTCCCCACTGTCCAGCACCTCTTGCGCTTCCTCGTAGGTAAAGCGGCGGTTGGAGTGGATGACCGTGCGGCCGAACCAGCGGTCGGTTACCTTGAAGCTCTTTGGGTCGAACTTGAAGATGGCACTGAAGGTCAGTTTGTCCTCATTGGGCCGCAGCGAGCAAAGCTCGTTACTGATCCGCTCGGGCAGCATGGGGCACACCCGATCCACCAGGTACACACTGGTAGTCCGGCTGGCCGCTTCTTCATCCAGGGCACTGCCGGGCTTCACGTAGTGGCTCACGTCGGCGATGTGAATACCAACCTCTATTTGGCCGTCCTCCAGGGTCTGGATCGACAGCGCATCGTCAAAGTCTTTCGCGGTCAGGGGGTCGATCGTGAAGGTGGTCACCTCCCGCATGTCGCGGCGGATGTTGATTTCCTGGGGCGTAATCTCTCCGGGCAGCGCCTCGCTCTCAGCCAGTACGGCATCGGAGAAGGTGATCTGGAAGCCGTTATTGATCAGGATGGCCTGCATCTCGATATTGCTCGTACCGGGCTCGCCCAGTACGGCGGTAATCTTACCGCTGATTTGGCCGAAGCGGTTCTCTTCCCAGTCGACGATCTGCACGACTACCTTTTCCCCGCTCTTTGCGCCGATCAGTTCGGCACGGTGTACGGCCACGCTGATCGTTTTGCCACCGGGCCCGTCGACGACGACCTCAGCAAATTTTTCGTGAATCTTGAGGGTGCCCACGAAGTGGGTCACGCTGCGCTCCAGCACCTCCGCGACCTCTCCTTCCGGCTTGCGGCGGCCGCCGGGCGTCCAGTAGCGTACCTTGACCTTGTCGCCGTCCTGGGCGTTGCCGAGGCGGTTCTGCGACACAAAAATGTCGAGGGCCTCACCGTCCATGATGATGTATGCGGCGCCGCTGCGGGTCATGTCGACCCGTCCCTCGGCGTATTGGCTACTGCGCTTGGTCGATTCGCTGCGGTTGAACTGGTATTGGTGGTCGCCGTTCTGTTTGATCTTGCCGGCTTCGACCATCTTGTCGAGGGCCGATTGTATGCTCTCGCGGCTGTTTTTGACCTTTAATTTCCGCTGGAGTTGCTTGGGGTTAAGTTGTTTGCGCGCGTTGGCTTTGAATTCCTGGTACAGGACACGCTCCAAATCGCGGGCTTTGAGCTTGCCGCTCTTCGTATTTTTGTTAGACATGTAAGGTATCAATGCGACCGCCCCCTTTGAGCGATCGGTGCGCATAACTGGCGCATCGGATATGTGGGTTTCTGAATTACTAGTTGGGCAACACCTAAATGCGTCAGATGTTTGTTAGTCCTTGCCCCGTCCGGGCGGCGGCGCGCGGGTGCCGGGAACAGTACCGCTAATCTCCCGTCCGCCACCGAACCTGACCGCCTGCCGACCGGGTTTGGGTGGAAAAGCCTACCGTGAAAAGCTCCGTTTTCCTCCTGTCGTTGCTCCTCTTGCTGTCCACCTTCTCCGCTTGCTCCGAAGATGGCGACATCAACGTCTTCTCCGTGGAACAGGATCTCGAACTTGGCCGGCGAGCCGACGCCGAGATCCGCAGCAAACCTTCGGATTTCCCCATTCTGGACCCCGCCGACCACCCGCAGGCGTACGCCTACCTGCAGGGCATGGTCGACGAGATCGTTAACCAGGGCATGGTACCCTACCGCGATATCTTTCCCTACGAGGTAGCGATCATCAATCAGGACGTAGAGAACGCCTTCGCCACCCCGGGTGGGTTCCTGTACGTATACACCGGCCTGATCCAGACCCTCGACTCCGGCGACGAGTTGGCCGGGGTGCTGGCACACGAGATCGCCCACTCCGCCGAACGCCATTCCACCGATCAGCTGACGCAGCAGTTTGGCCTGTCCACCCTGCTTAGCCTGATAACCGGCAATGCCGATCCGGGCTTGCTCAGCCAGGTGGCCGGCAGCCTGCTCACCCTCAGTTTCAGCCGGGGCGACGAGTCCGAAGCCGACGCCCGCTCGGTAGACTACCTCTGCAATACCCGGTACGCCGCCAATGGAGCCGCAGGATTCTTTATGTCGATTCAGGACGGCTCCAGTCCGCCGGAATTCCTCAGCACCCACCCCAATCCCGACAACCGGGTGGAAGCCATCAACGAGCGGGCCGACGAAAAGAACTGCAGTACCGCCACCGCCGACGTGGAAAGCTTCCAGGAGTTTCAGGCCAGGTTGCGGTAGCACCCGCAAAGCACGGTCTTGGCCCATTGCACCGCACCTGCGCGCCGCCGCCCCGCGCGCAAAAGCGAACGCCTTCGCGGCTTACCTTACCTTTGCCGCCATGACCCCCACGCCCATTGTCATTATCGGTGCCGGACCTGCCGGCGCGGCCACGGCCCTGCGACTTTCCTACCTCGGCATCCCCAGTACGCTGATCGACAAGGCCACCTTTCCCCGCGACAAGGTCTGCGGCGACGCGATCTCCGGCAAGGTGCCTACCCTGCTCAACCGGCTGGACCCCGCCATCATGGACCGCTTCCGCAAGCGGTTCTCGCCGGCCGACGTTTGGGGGATCCGCTTTTACCCCCCCAGCAAGAAGCTGATCGAGTTACCCTTCAAGGTGGGCTACGAACGCATCCCCGATGAGGCGCCGGGCTACGTGAGCAAGCGGATAGACTTCGACGCCTTCCTGATCGAGGAGGTGCGCCGCCGGCCGGATATCGACCTGATCCTCAACACCGAGATCAAGACCACCGAACGTACGCAAGAAGGGTACCTCCTCCGCGCCAAAGACGGCCGGGAATGGCAATGCCGACTGCTCATCGACGGCAGCGGGGCCCACAGCAGGTTCAGCCGGCACGAGGCCGGACAGGAGACCGACAAGGACCACCACGCCGCGGCGGTGCGGGCCTATTACCGGGGCGTGACCGGCTTCCACCCCGACAACTTCATCGAACTCCACTTTCTGGACGCCTACAACCCCGGCTACTTCTGGATCTTCCCCCTGCCCAACGGGGAGGCCAATGTGGGACTGGGCATGCGCTCCGATATCGTGAAAAAGAAGGGGCTTAACCTGCGTAAGGAACTCGACGTCATCGTCGCCTCCGAGCAGTTTCGCGACCGCTTCCGCGACGCGGAACAGATCGATCCGACCGTCGGGTACGGCCTGCCCCTGGGCTCCAAGGACCGTACCCTATCCGGCGACCACTACCTGCTCACGGGCGACGCCGGCCATCTGATTGACCCCCTGACCGGGGAAGGGATCGGCAATGCGGTCTACTCCGGCTTCATCGCCGCCGAACTGGCCGAGAAGTGTCTGGCCGAAAACCGCTTTGACGCCGAATTCCTGGCGGCCTACGACGTGCGGATCGAACGGGTACTACGCACGGAACTGCGCCTGAGCTACCGGATGCAGCAAATTATGCAGTACAAATGGATAACAAATTTGCTTACGGGCATCGTGGCAGCCAACCCTAAGGTCATCGAACTGCTCTGTAGAATGTACACCGACTTCGAACTCCGGAAGCAACTGGTGAAGCCGACTTTCTGGTGGAAACTCTTCCGCACGAAAACCGGCCAGGTACCGGCCGTAGCGCGTAAATGATGCATATGTTAAAGAGAACAAAAAATGTGTGCCTTTTTGTAACAAAAGGCGATCTGCCGTAGTTAGGCAGGTAGTTGATTAAGTTTCATATATACTAGTGAGTGTAAAGTGAGCCTCCGACCCCATTATGCGGGCCAGGAGGTTCTTTTTTTGGGGTCTATTCCCGGTTTTTACTGGTGGATTTATGGCCCCATCAAACCGCACGAATCAATCCAGCAGTCGCCAGCTCGCCCCCAGCCGCAGGGCGTGATCCGGGTAGGGATGCTCCGCCGTCAGGTAAAGCAAACGATCGTTCAAGATGGTCTGCGCCTGGATATACCTTACAAAAAAACGGAACCGCGTGACGCGCAGGCTGAAGAAGGGGTCCACTTGGACGTACAGGTCGGTCTGCTGCCGGTCCTGCAACTGGAATTGCTGCAGTAGCGGATTGTAGTACCGGGGCCGCCAGCCGCTCACCACCCGTACATCGACGCCGAGATTTACATTGAGTACGCCAAACCATTTGCCAGCGTAGTACAGACTGTGCTCGCCGTAAAGCTGCGGCAGGCGAAACACGGCCTCGTCGGCTTGCTGCAGCAGCAGTCGATTGTCAAAGCGGTAGCTGCCCAGGGTGAAGTTCCGCTCGGCGGTTAGTTGCAGGATGCTGTGCGGACCGTCGCTCTGCTGCGGCAAGCCAGCCTCGTCAAAGTAAATGTAGTTCGTCAGCAGGCTGTAGGCCATGCCCGCGCGCACGCCCACGAAGGGCAGGGTGTAGGCCCCTTCCAGGCGCAGTTCGAGGGTCTTGCCGAAGTCGCGGTCGTAGAGCAAGACATCATTCAGCCGGTAGGTACGCTGTACCAGATCCGGGGAATAGAGCTGATTGACCGCCCCTACCTCCAGCTTTCCGGCCGCGCCGAGGTCCAGCTCGCCCGTGGCCGCGACCCGGTAGTCGCCGATTTGGCCGATGAGGTTCAATTGTCCCTCAACCAAGAGCTGAACCCGGTCGCTGGGGCGCAGGCCGATGCTGGCGTTAGCCAGTAGGAAGTTGACGGTACTGTCGCCGCGGTCGCCGCCCACGCGGTGCCACTGGTGCGTAAGACTTGCCTCCAATACATCACGCTGCACGGTCTCCCGGCTGGCCGAGCTTCCGCGGCGGTAGGTGGAGAAGCCCAGTTCATTGCTGACGAGGTCGTGGGTGATGAGGTTCCGCACGCCCCTTGCATCCAGGTCGAGGAGCGGATTGAGGCGGTAAAAGCTGGTATCGTTCTCGGCGCGCAGACTGCTCATGCGGTACTGCTGCTGGTCGATTTTTATTTGATGCTGAAGGGTGAAGGCTCGCCGTTCGCGGCCCGTCAGCGTATCCCGGGCGGCGCCGAATTGCAGGTACTGGGTGGCGGCAAACTCCCGGTAGGCGTGCCGCAGGAAGGTGCTTTCCAGGAAAGGCCGCAGCTGGGCCAGGTTGTCGATCTCTCCGAGGTCGGCGGCGGTCCCGAAGTCGGCGATCCCTCCGTTTTGTTCGGATTCGAAGGTATTGGCCGCGTAGCTGAAGAAGCTATTGTAACGGCTCCCCACCGGCCGCACCGATACGCCCACCGCCACCTGGGTGTTGCGGACGCGCGCGCCCGGGTACTGGTCCTGGTCGCCCACCTGGAAGATTCGCTCGTAGTTAAGTAGCAGGTTTACCCCATCGGCGAAGTTCCGGCTGAACCGCGCCGTCAGCATGCCGTCGTTCTGTTCGCTGCCGCGCAGGTAGCGCAGGTAAGTGAAGGGACGCTCGAGGCGGTAAAAATCCAGGTTATTGGCGTCTACCTTATACAGGTCAAATTGCCGGAAGCCCACCTCCAGCCCGCGCCGGTAGTCGGGCGTGTAGCGGAGGGGATAGGCCGCCGAGCCGAGTTGCCCCAGCGTGGCGTAGTCGAAGGGCACGGCCTGATCCGGGGCGTACTGCTGGAAGCCGTTGAGGAGACTATCCGCGAAGCGCACTTCGCGGTTCGGGTTGTCGACGCGGTACAGGAAGATGCCGAAAGTATCGGGCGCGATGATCCGTTGGTCCTGCGGGGAGCCGCGGCGGGCCGAGGCGGCGTCGTAGTCCGGGTCGTCGGGGTCCAGCTCTCCCGTATCACTCGGATCCAGGATCTGGGCGCGGACGCCGGTGCCGAGCAACAGCAGCAGGAGCAGGCAACAGTGGCTCAGGTTCCTTCTCATACGCAATCAAACGAAAATCATTCCCGAATCGATCCCCCCCGGTCCGCGCGGGGCGCGGGCCGGGGGGGATCGATTCGGCGGGGCCGGACGCTGAGGAGCTTTACTTCAGCGCCTTGGGGTTCATGCCCATGTTGCTAAATCCGCCGTCGTGGAAAAGATTCTGCATGGTGACGTAGCGGGTCAGGTCGCTGAACAGGGTGGCACAGTACTCGCCGCAAGCGCGGGCGGGGGCGTTGCCGAGGGGCGACATATTGTCGGCATAGCCGAAGAACTCATCGAATCCCTTCACGCCCTTACCGGCGGTGGTCATGGTCGGCGACTGGCTTACGGTGTTGACCCGAACGTTGTTCTTCTCGCCGAAGTGGTAGCCGAAGCTGCGGGCGAAGCTTTCCAGCAGGGCCTTGGATTCCGCCATCTCGCTGTAGTCGGGGAAGGTGCGCTGGGCGGCAATATAGGTGAGGCCCAGGATGCTGCCCCAGTCGGCCATGTGATTGCCGTTGTAGAGGACCTGGCACATCTTGTGAAAGCTCACCGCACTGATGTCGAAGGTCTTGAGCATCCAGTCGTGCTTCAGGTCGGTGTATTCCTTCCCCTTGCGAACATTGAGCGACATTCCGATGGCGTGGAGCACGAAGTCGATCTTTCCTCCCAGGACCTCCTCGGAGCGGGTGAAAAGATGCTGCAGGTCCTCCAGACTCGTGGCGTCAGCCGGAATGACCTCGGCGTTCAGCTTTTCGGCCAGCTCGTTGAGGCTGCCGAAGCGCAGCGCCACGGGGGCGTTGGTCAGGGTGAAGGTGGCGCCCATTTCCGCACATACCTCGGCGACTTGCCAGGCGATGCTTTGGTTGTCAAGGGCTCCGAAGATGACGCCGCGTTTACCGGCTAGAAGTTGGGGGCTCATATAGCTTTCGTTTACGTATGAGCGCCAAAGGTAATGGTTAGGGTTTTGAGCTGCCCTCCACCCGTTCACAGACTTTCTGGACGATCAGCGGCAGACTGTCCGATTCCACGATGCGGTTGTGGACCACCACGGGCGTGGTGAAGCGGGGCGTACCCCCCTTGCTGAGCACCTGCACCCGCATATCGTAGAGATTGGCGGTGCGCACCACGTCGTAGCGGTACCGCTGCGCCTCGTTGTCGTAGGTCAGAACAAAATAAAATTCCAGGGGCAGCGGCCGACCGATCAGCAGCAACTGCGGAGCATCCAACATTACGTTTTCCCCCTGCTGCACGGGGCGGAAACGGCCGGTAAAGGAGGGATATTCCCGGAACTGGGCCCGTACGCCCACCTCGGTCAGGGCCTGCTGGGCTTCCTGCAGCCGCTGCCGGTTGATGACCAGGGGATCGGCGGGATCGTGACCGGAACCGATACTATGGGGTCGC
Source organism: Neolewinella litorea (assembly GCF_004803465.1). Classification (GTDB taxonomy): domain Bacteria; phylum Bacteroidota; class Bacteroidia; order Chitinophagales; family Saprospiraceae; genus Neolewinella; species Neolewinella litorea. Next base: position 376,112 of record NZ_SRSF01000002.1, read on the forward strand.
CACGTCCCCGTGGGAATGTCGCGGTATTCCATGGCCCCGAGCCGCAGTTTGTAATCGAAGGCCGGAAAGGTCGGCGAATAATAGCCCGGGTAATAATGCGACAGGCCGAGGTGCAGACTCATCTCCACCTCCAGCAGCATGGTGTAGAGTCCCAGGCTGGCGCTCGAATAGGCGGGATCATAAATGCCGGCCTTGGTGTACATCACCCGGCGGCCCACGTCGAAATAGCTGAAGGCCACCAGCCGCTCCCCTTCGTATATCCGCAGGACGCGGGTGTCGAGCACCTGCTGCCCGGTATCGCTGAAGACGTTGTACTCCAGGTCCTCGCGGGTCTTGTCCGGGTGTTCGGCCATATACAGGCGGTTTACGCGGAGCAGCTCCTCGTCGGGCTGTCGTGCCCGCTGGTGTTGTACCCGGAAGCGTTTTTTGTTCTTGCGCAGCAATTTGCGGTGTCGCTTCTTGAAGGAAAAATTCTTCAGTGGCAGCCGAATCTGCAGGCAACCGTGCAGCTCGTCGTCGTCCGTCCGCAAATAATCCGAGGTGTAGATCGACTGTCCCGTTGGGCGCCAGCCCCGCTCCAGAAACGCATCCAGGTTTTCCGGTTCAAGAAACTGTCGGGGGTGAATAATGTGAGTGGCCAAGGGGCGTAGAATAAGGAGGGTAACGAGGCGATAAAAATAAACCCCTCCGGGTAGCCAAATTGTTTAAATTCAGTCGGAAGGATACTCAGCGCGACACTTCGCATAGATATCCGGCTATGAAACCCTTCGCCACGGCCGGAACATCAGGATCAGATCAAGGAGCAAGATGCCCAGCGCAAGTCCCGTCAGCCAATAATCAAGGTGCCGTTGCTGGTCGGCCCGGTTGGTTGCGGCCAGGCTCAGTTCGTCTACTATGGCGTCCATGGCGAGCAGGAACTCGTCCGCAAGCTGATTCACCTCCCGGCCCCGCTCAACACTTTGTGCCGGAGCCCGGGCGGCGGCGGACAGGGCATATACCAGGCTGTCCAACGCCAGCAGCCGCGCGTGAACGGGCCGGCCGGCCAGGTCGTCCTTCAGCCAATCGTGGCGGGCGCGCCATTCGCTGATGTCGGATCCTACTTCCGGGTAATCCAGAGCCACCAGTTTGGCGATGCGCTGACTGAGCATTCGCTGCCGGCCGGCTACGTTGATGATTTCCGCGTCCCGCCGTTGCTCCATCAGATAACCATCCACGAGCACCGTTTCAACCACCAGTAACACCGCAATCAGAAAGATTGCCAGCAGGTGTGGGCCGCGGGAACCGCGTGGAGGTAAAGGAAAAGGGTTACCCATGCATTAGTGAATTCCGGAGACTGCCGGTGACGTATACCGAACTTTGGTCTACCCCCGGGTGGTCCTCCCTGGTAGGGGTGATCACCACCCCTTTACGCAGCGCATTTCCCCCGGCCCCGATGACCGGGGCGGCTGTCCGGCCGGTATCCTGCAGCAAACGATCCATGCTGACAAGGTAGGACTATTCAAAATATCCGTGACAGGCGACCTGCCCAGACTCCTTATCCCAACATATTCTGGACCCGGCGGCGCTCCTCGGGCGTATTGGCATTCGTGATCGGCAGGGCCTCGCGCAACGTTAGCACCTCAGTATCGCTGTTGATGAGGAGCTTGCGCGGACACGCATAACCCAGCGACAGGAAGCGGAGCAGGCGCTGGTAGGCCCGCGGCTCGTAGATGGCGACCAAGGGTTCGGGCCATTCCTGCTCCGGACCGCGCACGGCTGTGGCCACCCGCTCGGGCCGGCGCGCGTCGATGAGCCGGCGTAGCGTGGATTCGTCCAGCAGGGGCAGGTCGCAGGCCAGCACGAGCCAGGCAGCATCCGGGTCGGACAGGAAGGCCGAGCAGATCGCGCCGGCTGGGCCCAGCCCCACAAAGCGGTCGGTGACCAGGGGCAGGGAAAAGCCTTCCCCGTCCTGTTCCGAGCGGACGGACACGGAAGCGGGTACGCCGAGCGCCACGCAGAGACCGGCGAGTCTCTCGACTTCGGTCTGACCGTCGCGGTACACGATGCGGCTCTTGTCTTCCCCCATGCGCTGGCTCCGGCCACCGGCCAGGATGAGCGCACGTAAGGGGGGCACCGCTTCACCAAGGGCCTCGGCAATCAGGGCCGGCACCTCCCCTACCCTATCCAGTGGCAACACGGGCGCTTCCGGCAGCCAATCGGGCAGATCACCATTCACGTGGATCACCGCCACCACGTCCGTCAACTGCTCGCGGCGGCGCTCCAGCGTGCCCGCCTTTTCGGCGTCGATGAAAACGATCTGTCGGGCGGCCGGATAGTGGTTGCCATTGACGAGGGCCAGGTCGTACCCGCCACCGAGCAGCCGGTCGTCAAAATTGGTCCAGGAAAGGTGATCGGAAGCAAAAGCCTTGCGACCGTAGCGCGCCGCTGCCGGCACTTCCGGCTCCTGGTGCTCACCGGTGACGGTCAGACAGCGGTACGAACCGGACAACTCGCGCATCCATTCGCGCATCAGCTGCTCCATCCGCGCGCAGGTGGAACCTACCAGGGCAAATTCCGTGCGGGCGTACCGGCCGATGGCGGGGCGGGCGATTTTGGGGTGCTTGTGGTGCATGACTTTTTTTTAGAGGCGTAAGGGCAAATAGGGAAAACACTCCCCGGCGGCGAAGGTGTCGCGGTCGGCCGGCAGGACGGCAAAGCCGTCGGTACGCAGCAGGCTCACGAGGTCGCCGCTGCCCCCGTTGCGGACCGGCTGCGCCCGCAGCTCTCCCGCCGCGGCAGTGACGGAAGCGGCGCGGAACAGCGTCAGGGGCGGGGTAAACTCGACCGCTTCGGTGAGTTTCACTTCCGCTCGGGGTTCCGGGACACCCAGACGGTGGCGCAGCCAGGGGCCTACGTAGGCCACCGCGCCAACCAGACTGGAAACGGGGTTACCGGGCAGCGCAAAGACCATCGTGCCGCTGGTCCGCCCCACCCAGAGGGGCTTGCCGGGCCGCTGGGCCACCCGGTGGAACAGGCACTCCACGCCGGCGGCGGCCAGCCACTCGGGCACGTGGTCGAGCTTACCCTTTGAGACCCCGCCGCTTAGGAGCAGGAGGTCGTGGTTTTTGAGGAGATCGCGCAGCGTGGCCCGGCCCCGATCGGGTGCGTCGGGCAGGTGACCCAGGGTGGGCTCGATGTTGACCGCGCGAAAAAGGCCCGCGAGCTGGTGGACGTTGGAACTGCGGATCTGGTGGTTCAGGGGCTGAGCGTCGACGTCGACCACCTCGTCACCCGTGGAGGCAATGGCTACGCGGGGGCGCCGGCTCACCGCCACTTTCGCCACGCCGTAGGTAGCTAGCACGGCCATTTCCGCCGGACCGATCACCCGCCCCGGCTCCATCATCAACGCGCCGGAAAGAGCGTCGCTTCCACGCCGGTGAATGCTACGGCCGTCTTCCACACCGTCCGGTACGGTGAAGGTTTCGCCGTCCTTTTTCAGGTCCTCGTAGCGCACGACCGTAGTGGTTCCCGGGGGGAGCGGCGCGCCGGTCATGACCTCCACGCACTGCTTTGCATCCCGCAGGGGCTCAGGTGCGCGACCGGCGGGGGCCAGGTGGGAAACCGGGAAGCGGCGCTGCCCCGTGGCGTACGCGGCGAAGTCGAAAGCGATCCCGTCCATGGCCACGCGGTCGAAGGGCGGCTGGTCGCGGTCGGCGTAGACCTGCTGTCGGAGTACGCGCCCTCCGGCGCGCGCCAGGGCTACGCGTTCTACCCCCCAATCGAAGGATTGCTGCAGCACGAGGTCCAGAGCGGTGGAATAGTCGATCATGATAGCAGGAATACGGACGTGAGCGCCTCTGGGTTGACCGCGCTAGGGCAAATAGCGGTCGAGAATCTGCGCGGCCCGTTCCTGTACCGCGGGGTCGGGCACTAGTCCGGGTGCGTGCCAGGGTTTGATGCGCGCGTCGATGACCACCGGGCCGCGACAGCCCCAGTGCTTGTGCACGGTGAAGGCGTCGATGCCGTGGATGTCGTGACTGGGGTTGCTGCGCGTGAAGGTGGCCCAGACGAAGTTGGGGAAGGAAGCCGCCAGGAAGTCGCTGTCGTCGCAAACCACGATCAGCGGCACCCGGTCCAGCAGTTCGGCACCCGCGCGCTGCCGCAAAAAGGGTTGCAGGGAAGCGTAGCCGTCTTCTTGGGTGAAGCCGGGGCCCGTGACCGCCAGAATACCCGGCGCGACCGTCCTCGGCCGCTGAAAGCCCTCGGGGAGCTCAAGGGAGGCGGGGACCTTAGATGAAAGTTCGCGGCGACGGTCGCCCCGGCAGGCCCAGATGAGTTTGGAGCCCGCGTTCCAGCCGGAGCCGCTATAGTCGAGGGTATCGATGGTGGTGCGCGTCTGGAAGTGGAGGTCGCGCGTGGGGTCAAAACGTTCGAGCAGGTGGCGGAAGAAGCCCGGCTGGTCGTCGGCGTCGAGGGAGGGGTCGTCCTCGTCGGCGGCGATCAGGCAGTACTTGGCGAGGCTCGTCTGCCCGCTGCCCAGGATGCGGTTGGCCTGGGTGATGATCTCCTCCGGCACCCGCTCGCGGAAGGGCATGTAGCGCTCCGAGCCGATGGCCAGCAGCAGGGGGTGGACGCCGGCCTCGTCGACGGCGTTGATCTGTCGGATGCCGGGGAACTCGCCCGGCGTGAGCTCCTTGACGATCTTGTGAATGAGGTAGCCGAAGCTGGAATCCTCGGCCGGCGGACGCCCCACCACCGTGAAGTGCCAGAGGGGGTCCTTACGGTGCCAGACGGTCTCGACGTCCATGACCGGAAAGTCGTGTTGCAGGGAGTAGTAGCCCAGGTGGTCGCCGAAGGGCCCTTCCGGTTTCTTCTCTCCCTTGCGGATGGTGCCCGTGATGACGAAGTCGGCATCGGCGGAGAGGAGCCAGTCGCGGTCCCAGGCGTAGCCGAAGCGCCGACCGGCCAGCATGCCGGCAAAGGTCATTTCGGTCAGTCCCTCCGGCAGGGGCATGATGGCGCAGAAAGCGTGGCTGGGAGGGCCGCCCACGAAAATGGAGCAGCGGAAGGGGGCGTCCGAGCGGTTGTATTGGGTGTGGTGGATGCCGATGCCGCGGTGCAGTTGGTAGTGGAGTCCGATCTCCTGGTTCAGGCGGTAGTCGTTGCCGGTGAGCTGGATGCGGTACATGCCGATGTTGCTGTCCATGGGCTTGCGGCTGTCGGGCGGCAGGGTGCACACCTGGGGCAGGGTCACGAAGGCACCGCCGTCCATGGGCCACGACTTCACGAGGGGGAGCTGGTCGATCGTCGTCTGGGCGTATTTGACGGCGGGGCGCAGGTGCCGGCGCGGCAGGGCGGAAAGCGCGGTGAGCGGGCTCCCGACGTAGCGCAGGGGGTTTTTGGCGAAGTTGGCGGGGTCGGCCTTGAGCTCCACCACCTTCTTGACGGCGGGCAGGGTATTGCGGAAGAGGAAGTCGGTGCGCTCCGTGGTGCCGTAGAGGTTGGAGATCGCCTGGAAGGGGCTGCCCTTGACGCGCTCGAAGAGGATGGCCGGGCCCTGGCGGTCGAACACCTGCCGGTGAATTTCGGCCATTTCCAGGTCGGGATCTACTTCTTCGGGGATGCGGAGGAGCTGGCCGGTGCGCTCGAGATCGTCGGCGGCGGCGCGGAGGGAAGCGTACATGCTGGGTAAATAGGCCGGGCCGGACTTTGGTTGTCGGAACGGCCCGACAGCGACCGGTAAAAAAGGAAAACCCCCGACCGGACCGGTCGGGGGTGGATTACCACTGAAAATCCTTCATTCACACCGTAGTGGTATTGACACATATTAAGGTTCCTTCAAAGCTAGGGGTTCGCCGGTGGTTTTACAAACCGGATTCACGCATTCGGCGCAGCTTCAGTCGGGTGCCAAGGGGCAGCGCTTGCAGTATTTGCCCTTTTTGATGTACTTCTCGCAGCATTTCTTTTTCTTGCCTTTGTCCTTTTTCTTGGATTGTTTGTCTTTCTTGCCCATACCATGAGAACCCGCCGACGCATCAACCTGTGGTCATCGCCGCGTAATATTAGTACCGCCCTGATGTATGCCTTCGCCCAGCGCGGGGATACTACGGTGGTTGACGAGCCCCTTTACGCCCATTACCTCACCCACCAACCCACCGAGGCCCACCACCCCGGCCGGGAGGCGGTGCTCGCCGCGCAGGAGAACGACGGCGCGAAGGTGGTCGATACGCTGCGCGAGCACGACTACGGCACCGAGAACGTGGTCTTCAAGCAAATGACGCACCACCTGGTGAACCTGGAGCCGGACTTCCTCTACCCCATGACCAACGTGCTGCTCATCCGCGACCCCCACGAAATTCTGGCTTCCTTCGGCAAGGTGATCGAGCGGGGGGTGACCGCCGAAGACGTCGGCCTGCCCCAGCAGGGCGAACTGTTCAACCGCCTCACCGTCACCGGCAGCCTCTCGGCGGTGGTCGACGCCGGCCGCCTGCTCGACGATCCGGCCGGCGTGATCGAGCGGCTGTGCCGGCGACTGGACATCGACTACGACCCCGCCATGCTGCAGTGGGAAGCCGGTCCGAAGCCCTACGACGGCGTCTGGGCCGAGCACTGGTACGCGGGTGTCCACCAAAGTACCGGCTTCGAGCCCCGCCCCCGGAAGGTGATCGAACTTTCACCCGCCCTCGCCGCCGTGGCCGACCAATGCTCCCCCATCTACCAGCGCCTGCTGAAACACGCCCTTTGAAACCCCACCCATGCTCCAAGGATTCAACCCCGCCAACGAAAATATCAAGGTTTACATCGACGGACAGCTGCTGCCGCGCGCCGAGGCCAAGGTCAGCGTCTTCGACAGCAGCGTACAGGGCGGCGACGCCGTGTGGGAAGGCTTGCGGGTGTACGACGGACGGGTATTCTGCCTCGACGCTCATCTCGACCGGCTTTTCGATTCGGCGCACGCGCTCTGGTTTCAGAACGTCCCCAGCCGGGAAACCGTAGTGGACGCCATCCGGCAAACCCTAGTCACCAACGACATGCACAACGACGTGCACATCCGCCTCACCCTTACCCGCGGCGAGAAGATCACCTCCGGCATGGACCCTCGCCTCAACCAGCGGGGCTGCACCCTCATTGTCCTGGCCGAGCACAAGCCTCCCGTGTACCCGGAATCGATCACCTTGGCCACGAGCTCGGTGCGCCGCAACAGTCCGATGAGCGTAGACAGCAAGATCCACCACAATAACCTGATCAACAACATCATGGCCAAGATCGAAGCCAACCACGCGGGTGCCGACGCCGGCCTGATGCTTGACAAGGACGGATTCGTGTCGGAAGCCAATGGCGTAAATGTCTTCCTGATCCGTCGCGGCAAGGTGCGTACCCCCTGGGCGGACTACTGTCTGCCGGGTATCACCCGCGCTACCGTGCTGCAGCTCTGCCGCGACAATGGGATCCCCTGCGAGGAGGCGCGCCTCTCCCCCAGCGAATTTTACGTCGCCGATGAGGTATTTACCACGGGCACGATGGGTGAGCTTACGCGCGTCCGCGCGATCGATGGCCGCGAGATCATCAACAAACATTCGGAATCGGTACTGGAGCGAGTGCAGGGGTTGTTCCGGGCACTTACCGAGAGCGGGGGTACGCGTTTGCTGTAGGCCTTGTGAGATTTTTCTACCACGGATGTTTAGGTTTTTGTGGCTCCTCGGCTGGCTTCATAGAAGTCAAGGGAGAGTAATCTGCGCCCCAATCAGCGCCCCAATCCGCGAAATCTGCGGTAAGCATTTAAGCGTCTCTGGCGCTCTAAGCATTTTTGAAACGCAGATCACACAGATTCTTGCGCGGATTTAGGCGCAGATTTTTTCGCTCGCGCTGCTCGCGGATTTCGCAGATTATTCCGCCTTCGGCGGCTCGAACGCGAAGTGTACTCTTTTTTCGTCGCATACCAAGGAATACGAATTACTGGTAGGCACCGAAACGTAGTGTGTACCGCCCTTGAGATCGCCCGGGCGGCGGGGCGCAGAAGGGCGAAAAAGAAGGCTGCACTGTTTGAGCGGGCTGAAGATTCGGATTGGATAGCAGATGGGGAATTATCGATAGGCTGGCAGCAGAGAACGGATCGTGCAGCGAGTTTGCAGCATTCCGCCCTTTTGGGTTCCGACGACCGATTAAGGCGATATCACAGGCGTGCTTTTTTGGTCCTTTTGTAGCTAGACAAAAGGACGAAGGAATTGTCTTAACCTCCGATTCTAAGAATTTTCTCACTCGCACAGCTGGCCTGCCAGAAGTTAAGGGGGATTAATCTGCGCCTTAATCTGTGCCCCAATCAGCGAAATCTGCGGTAACCTTTTTTAGCGTCTCTGGCGCTCTAAGCATTTTTGAAACGCAGATCACACAGATTCTTGCGCAGATTTGGGCGCAGATTTTTTCGGTCGGCCGACTGGCTTCATAGAAGTCAAGGGAGAGTAATCTGCGCCTTAATCTGTGCCCCAATCAGCGGAATCTGCGGTGAGCTTTTAACGCTTTTTGAACCGCGAATTTCGCGGATTCTTGCGCGGACCGCCCTCCAGATAGCCCGGGCGCCCGATTAATGCGAGGTAAAAACTTCGTCCAGGGTTCCCCGCCGCTAGCCTCGTGGTTTGGTCCTTTTTTAGCTAGACAAAAGGACAAATAACAACCTACCGAAGCTTCAAAGAATAAACATCAGTACGCCGGTCGCGCAGATTATGTACGCTACCGTGCTCGTGCAACTCCTTCAGCAGATCAAGGTCTACGTCCGCGACCAGGATCATCTCGGTATTGGGAGTGGCTTCCGCTTTTACACCATTGCTTGGGAAGGCGAAATCGCAGGGCGTAAAGACCATCGACTGCGCGTACTGGATATCCATGTTGTGGACCTTGGGGAGGTTGCCGACGGAGCCGGCGATGGCCACGTAGCATTCGTTTTCGATGGCGCGGGCCTGCGCGCAGTGGCGCACACGGCTGTAGCCGTTCTGGGTGTCGGTGAGGAAGGGGACGAACAGGATGTCGACGTCCTGCTCGGCCAGAAGGCGCGGCAGTTCGGGGAACTCGACGTCGTAGCAGATCAGGATGCCGATCTTGCCGCAGTCGGTATCGAAGGCGCGCAACTGGGTGCCGCCGACCATGCCCCATACCTTGGCCTCGTCCGGGGTGACGTGCAGCTTGTAGAACTTCTCCACCGTACCGTCGCGCTTGCAGAGGTAGCCTACGTTGAAGAGCTGTCCATCCTCCACGGAGGGCATCGATCCGGTGATAATGTTGATGTTATAGGAGATGCTGAACTCGGAGAACTTCTTGACCAGGGGCTCGGTGAACTCCGCCAACTTACGGATGGCCTCCGGCTCGGGCAGATCGTTGTAGTCGGCCATCAACGGCGCGTTGAAGAATTCCGGGAAGAGCGCGAAATCAGAGCGGTAGGCCGCCACCGCGTCCACGAAGTACTCCGCGTGCTCAAGCAGTTCCTCAATGCTTTTGTAGGGCCGCATCTGCCACTGCACGAGGCCGAGGCGAACCACGCTCTTGTCGACGCCCACCTTGCGCGTCGGGGGCGAGTAGAGCACGTTGTTCCACATCAGCAGGGCGGCGTACTCCTTGCTTTCGTGGTCGCCCTCGAGGTAGTTCTTCATGATCTTCTTGACCACGAAGTCGTTGGCGAACTGGAAATTCAGGACGGGGTCGTGAATGTCCTTCGACTTCACCCGGTCGATGTACTGCTTGGGCGTCAGCTCATCGGCGTACTCGTGGTACTTCGGCAGGCGGCCGCCGAACATGATGCCTTCCAGGTTCCACTCCTCGCAGAGTTCCTTTCGGTAGTCGTACATCCGTCGGCCGAGGCGGAGTCCGCGAAACTGCGGTGCCACGAAGACGTCCACGCCGTAAAGGATATTCCCCTCCGGATCGTGGGTATCGAAGGTGTACTTACCGGTGATTTCCTCGTAGGTGTGGTTGTCGTTAAATTTCTTGTAGTCGACGATGATCGACAGCGCGCACCCGGCCAGCTGACCGTTGATGTGGATGGCGACCTGCCCCTCCGGAAACCGCTCGATCAGCTGCTGGATTTCGCCCCGCGACCAGGCCGCGTCGGGCAGCATGGCGTAGGCCTTCTCCATAATGGCCCGCAACTGCTTGTATTCCCGGATGGTGAGGTACTTCAGTTCTACCTTCTCAATTTCGGGGTGGACAAGTGGGGTGCTTACTTCGGGCGTATTCGGACTGGCCATAACAATAGGTTGGTTTCAAACGGGGTAAAGGGAGAGAACGCAGTGGGTGGGCGGTCGGTTTCTTAGAGCTTGATTGGGTTTTGCTTTTCTGACCGAAAGCGAGTCACTTTTTGAGTGGCCGAGGCGCTGAAAGTGGATCGTAAGCACGCGAAGCGCGGGGCAGGGGCCCTGCGGTGAAGCCGAAGCCATTTTCAGCAAAGAAGGACAGGCGAAAAGGGACCGTTTGCAGGTCGAATAATGAAGCCCAAACAAGCTCTTAACCCGCCGGAAGTTTGGTGCCCGCGGCGATGGGTACGGTCAGATCGTTTTCGGCCGGCGGGACGGGACAGGCGTAACCTTCCGTGTACGCGCAATAGGGATTGTACGCCTGGTTGAAATCCAGGATTACGGTGCCGGCGCGCGGGGCTTCCACGTTGAGGTACCGGCCGCCGCCGTAGGTGGTGGTGCCGGAGGTTGCGTCGCGAAAGGGCAGGAACAAGCGTCCGGTGGCGGGGTCGTCGGCATCGCTGTTGCGGTAGAGGGTCAGCACCTGCGCGCCGCCGCCCAGCTCAAAGTACGCACGGCCGGAGACGGTGTAGGTGACGGAATCGGCGGCGCTGGTAGCCATGGTCAGACGGGTAAAGGAAGTGTCGGGCACGAAGCGCGCGGTGATGCGGAGGTCCTCATCCACCGGGTAGAAGGCGTGGCCCTCGCCCGCGGCAAAGGCCTCGCGTTCGGCCTCGGGCAGGGGGGAGGTGCTCGGACTGAGGTACTGCTCGTTGAGTCCCCAGCGGAAGGCCTTGATCTCCTGGGCGTAGGAGGTGTAACGGGTTTTGATCAGGCGGTCCTTGCCGTAGGTGCCGTCGGGATTCACCCAGATGTACTTGAATTCGTTGCCGTCGATCTCGTAGACGTTGACCACCAGGGGCGGGCCCAGGCGGATGGGGTTACCCTCGCGGTCGGTGATCGAATACTTGCTGTTGTTCAGCCACTCGATGTCAAAGCGGAAGGTGGCGTCCCCGACCTGCTCGGTTTGGATTGATGGCCCAGCACAACGCGGTTTCCAACCGCGCCAGTACAATGCGGCCTCAGGCCGCGCCAGTAAAACGCGGCCTCAGGCCGCGCAGGCAAAATGCGGTCTCGGACCGCGCCAGTTAAGACGCGGTTTCCAACCGCGCCAGTAGAACGCGGTCTCCGACCGCGCCAGCAGGATGCGGTCTCAGACCGCGCTAATAATTGATTATCTCAGTTATCTATTCGTCTTTCCCAGGCAGCCGATCAGCCACCAAAAAAAGCACGTAAAGATTGTACCCAGGAACGAGCAATACCAAAAGAGAGCGGCCGGTAGCGCGCATCCGATTAACGCATACCGTAGCGACCACGTAAATGTAGAGTAAAAATACCCACGGATAAATGTAGGGAGCGTAGGTGATCGGCGGGTGACCGAACAGGAGTCCGTCGCTAGGCCCTCTTCCCAAAGCTTCCCAAACAGCCAGCACCGTAGGCACCCCAAAGAACAGCAACACCGGCATAACGGCCAGCAACAGGGTAAAGGCGGAAAAATACGCGTGGCTGATGCACCGTCGGGGGTGGTAAAGATCCTGCAGGTAGATGCCGGGGGTCGGTGGAGTCTTACGTGGCATGTGGTTCAATGATACGCCCTTTCAGCATTCAGATTTTGTGGTGTAAGGCGGTGACAGGGATTATTGCGGACGGTCCGGCTATGAGCACGAGCTGGCGCGCATCCGAGGCAAATTTGGCAGCTGCCTGCCTCCTTTAGTTCCACGTAGCTGTGGGGAGGGGGTAATTTTTTGCGGTATCCCGAAGATTTAACACCACTCCACCTGGGGTAGAGTGGTGGGTTGGATAATTGCGCTATGAATCAACGAGGAGCCATGGCCCACCCCCCACGCGGGTGCGGGTATTAACGGCTTTCATCCTTAAAACAATCAAATTACAGTCTATGCAACCCTTATCCTTTAAAGAAACTACTACCATCGAAGGGGGAATACCCTGGCTTGTCGTATTCGGCGTCGGTATCATAGTCGCCGGATTTATCGACGGCTGCAACGATTCCCGCTACGAAACCACGGCCAAGGAAGAAGACCCGGCTACCGCTGCCACTCCTGAATGCTAACTTCAAATATCGCACCATGAAAAGCTTACCTCCGCACGAAATCTCCACCATAACCGGCGGCGAAACGCCCTCCGCCGGAAGCTGGACCCCCTGGGGCCTGCTCTACGAAATCGGACGAGACCTCGGCCACCACTTCGGACACTGGTGGTACGGTAATGAAGAAGATCACGTCATCGATTAAGTATATTGCACGTCCTCTTTCGGGGACGTGCTATTTTTTCACATGAACCAAAGGAACAATGAATCTGGATTCACCTAAAGATATCATGAAGATTATTCTACTCATCCTCCTGCTGGGAGTCGTCGGCAATCTGCTCTACCACTACAGTGGGGTGATCGGCCACGAGTTTGGCCACTGGTTTTATGGGAATGGGGGGGATCATTGAAGTTGGCATCCATGTACTGAGTAAAGACAATACGTTTTGGAAGTGCCGGCTACGGTGCCTCTACTGGGCTTGAATTTAGGGTAATCATTGAATTTGGTCGAAGCTAAAACTTGCCAATGGGGAAGCAATATAAGATTATCGCGTAGCACGAGAAGACCTCTTAGATAGGTAGCCAAAAGCCGGCCCTGGCGTGAGAATTAGTGGTATTAGCAATCCTGGAATCGAACGTTGGCGAGAATGTCCAGCATATTTCAAATTCTGTGGTAGAGGTCATCAAAAGACTGCGTGCCTCGCATCAAATGGTCATCGACAGGTCGGAAATAGTAGGCCTTGGTTATTCATTCCTTATTTTTACATCAGAACGATCTATAATGACTGAAACCCAAAGGCTCATACGGCTGCTACTTAATTTTCGAGACGACAGAGACTGGGACCAATTCCATAATGCTAAAGACCTCGCCGTTGCACTTAACATCGAGTCGGCAGAATTATTGGAACTGTTCCTTTGGAAAAATCCCGAGGAAGCTGATAAGAAGAGAGTAGCAGAAGAGCTCGCCGATGTGCTCGCGTACGCCCTGCTAATTGCTGAAAAGTATGGACTCGATGTTTCGGAAATTGTCACTGAAAAGGTCAAACGCAATGGAGAGAAATATCCAGTAAATAAGGCTAGGGGATCGGCCAAGAAGTACGACGAACTATGACGCTGCCTTATTCCTTTGATATTGCCCAATACGATTTCACCACTTCGATCCGTGAGGAGTTATTATCAAAGAGAGAAGCGAATGACTTGTGGCCACTTGTTTACATTTTGAGCAATGGACACAGAAAACAGGCATATGTAGGTGAAACCGCTGACGTATTGTCACGTTTGGATGCCCACCAAAAGCACGAAAAAAAGCAGAAATTAACGACGGTCCACCTGATTTCAAGTAGCTTTTTTAACAAGTCGGCCACCCTGGATATAGAGTCAAATCTTATTCAATATATGGCTGCTGACGGGCAGTTTGAATTAATGAATGCAAACCTTGGGATTGCTAACCATACTTACTATCAAAAGCAGGCATATTGGGGGGTATTCACGTCAATATGGGACAATCTGCAAGGTTTCGGCTTGGCCAAGCACTCTTTGGACCATATTGACAACTCCGACTTGTTCAAGTACTCTCCGTACAAGTCTCTATCCCGGGAACAGAACGCTGGACTGGTCAAAATTCTGCGATCACTGGCATTTGATGATGGCAGAAATATCGTCATCCAGGGCGGGGCGGGAACAGGTAAAACGATTTTGGCCATTTTCCTCTTCAAACTGCTAAACTCCTCTTTGCAGGACTTAAACTTCAAGGAGTTCGGGGAGCAAGAAGCTGAAATCGGCGATCTGGTTGATCTTATTAAATCGCACTATGGTGACCTCAGCATGGGGCTCGTTGTTCCCATGTCATCGTTTCGAAAAACCCTGCAGAACATCTTCTCTGGTGTCGGCGGCTTAAGCCCTAACATGGTGATTGGTCCCGCCGACGTCGCAAATCGCCGGTACGATTTACTGATTGTAGATGAAGCCCACCGGTTACGGCAGCGGGTAAACCTGGGAGCTTATTTTCGAAGCTTCGATAAGGCAAGCGAAAAGCTGGGTCTGGACAAGATGAAGCACACCGAGCTTGACTGGATATTGCAGCAGTCTGACCGGGCCTTATTCTTCTACGATACTGATCAATCTATCAAGCCTTCAGACGTCAGCTCAGCAGCATTTGAATCCCTCAAGAGGAATCCGGCAACCAAAATTCACTCACTGCAATCGCAATTCCGGGCACAGGGGGGAAATGATTATGTGGCATTCATTGATGGTCTGTTACAGCAGCAGCTACCCGACGACTATCCAAAGTTCCTCCACAAAAATTACGAATTGAAGCTCTTCGATTCATTGGCGGATATGGTTGCCAAAATCAAAGACAAGAATGAGGACCACGGACTTTCCCGGTTGATTGCCGGATACAGTTGGCCATGGCTATCCAAAAGCCCCAAGAACAAGAAATATCAGCCACACGATATTGAAGAGGATGGTTTACGCCTGCGGTGGAATTCTACAAACATCGACTGGATCAATACTCCACATTCCATTGAGGAGGTAGGATGCATTCATACCACCCAGGGATACGACCTCAACTTTACCGGTATTATTTTCGGGAAAGAAGTTGGTTTCGATCCGGAAACCCAGAAGATCGTTGTTCGCGCAGAACACTACCACGATCGTAATGGAAAAGCAACGATCAAATGTCCCGAGAGGCTTAAGGGTTACATTCTTAACATCTACAAAACCATCCTGCTTCGCGGCATCCGGGGCACTTACATTTATGTCTGCGACCCTGCTTTGCGGGAATACATGTCCAGGTACATTCCGTTGGCTACGTCCGAAGCCCCCGTTGAAAAAACCATTCATCCCCTTCCTGCTCATCAGGTTGTCCCATTTGAAAACAGTGTTCCCCTGTATAGCATGCAAGCCGCCGCGGGAGGATTCGGTCTGGTTGAAGTAGTTGAGAAGGAAGACTGGATCACTGTGCCCACCCGATATGCCCTGGACTCCGACTGTTTTGCCTGCCGGGTGGTGGGTGAATCTATGAATCGGGTCATCCCGAATGGCAGCGTTTGTTTATTTCGCCGGTATAAAGGTGGATCCCGGAGCGGAAAAATCTTTCTGGTTGAACTGAATGCCTTTACAGACGCGGAGGCGGGATCTGCCTATACGGTCAAGGAATACCGGAGTGAAAAGAACCTGAACGACGAGAACTGGCAGCACCGCAAGATTTCACTCCATCCCCGTTCGCATGACCCCTCCTTTCAACCTCTTGAATTAAACGAGGAATCTGCCTCTGAAATGCGGGTCATTGGGGAGTTTATTGCCGTGTTGGGGAAGTGACGTCTTGAATAAAACTACCCAAGGTTCACAGGTTCTATCACCAGATCATCAATGAACTCGCTGGCCGTACGGGCACAGCTGATCCAAAGTTGGTCGCGGGCGCGGGTGCAGGCAACGTACAGCAAATGCCGTTCAGTTTCGTACAATGAATACTGGTCTTGGTCCTGGTTGTGTTCAATGCGGTACTTTATCGGAGTACGTCCTTATCGCATACGATGACGAGGACCACTAATAATTCCATGCCTCTGGCCAGCAAATTGCCGAGCTGGTAAAACCCATTACCTAAGGTAACGAAAAATCCAAAGTAGCATCAAAATACAAGCCCAAGACCAACCCCCCCAGCCTCGCCGGAAAAGGAAGCGCTAAGGCCCAGTGAGGAGCGGTGCTTCTCCTGCCAGCGCTTGTGGATGTGGGGCGTGAGAATGCCCACTGCAGCTCCGAGGCCGAAGCCCACTACGGTGTCGGTAGGGAAGTGGCGCAGGGCCCGTACGCGCTGGACGGCCACGTAAAGCGGCGGAATGCTGGCTGCGCCGTACAGCAGGGCGCGCTGTCCGCCGGACCAGTCGGGATGGTAATCGGAAAGCACCTTGGCGGCGAAGAAGGTTCCGGTAGCCGTGGTACTGACGTGGCCACTGAAGAAGGCGTTCAGGTCCTTACCGGGAGCGGTACCGTCTTCAAAAGCTTCGGGATAGTAGGCGGAGGGTCGCGCGCGATCCACCACGCTCGGACCGAGGGGCGTAGCGGCGTACAGTACCCCGTTGGCAGCCTGGGCGTTGAAGTACATGGTGGTGATGTCGAACCAGTCCTGGCGGATGTCGGGATCAAGAAAGAGGGCAAAGGGCAGTCCGATACCGGTATAAAAACCGATGTCGCTGGCCCCGCTGGCCCGGGATACGCGATTGGTATTTTCGGGGAAGATCCAGCGGTCGTAGCCGGGCACGTCGTCGCGGTCGAGGGCCAGGGCGTCGAAATCGTCCTTCCCGTTGATCTTTTGAAAGGAGTAGATGGTCACGCCCAGTCCAATCGCCGCGGCACCGAGCTCGCGCAGGGGCTTTACCCGGTACACCTTATCCGCATCGTCGTCAACCGCTCGGTTAACGGGTTGCGCGATGGCGACCATCCGCAGCAGTAGCAAACAGGCGAGGAGTAACAGGTAGCGTAGCATGGCTAAGGGTTGTTGAGGAGATACTACCCTGCCCCGGGCAGATATGTTTATTGTCCTCATCTGATAGGGTCAAAGGCAGTTCGCACCACGTTTCGGCGCCTACAGATGATTCGTACCTCTCGGTATGCGACGAAAAGAGAATGCACTTCGCGTTTGCGCCGCCGTAGGCGGACGATCTGCGTTAATCCGCGAGCAGCGCGAGCGAAAAATCTACGCCCAAATCAGCGCAAGAATCTGTGTAATCCGCGGTTAAAACCTTGAAGCCCCAAAGGCGCTATAAAAAACTTACCGCAGATTCCGCTGATTGAGGCGCAGATTATGGCGCAGATTGATCTTTTCTGACTTAGAACCGGCGAGCTGAGCGAGCGAGAAAATCTGCGCCCAAATCCGCGCAAGATTCTGTGTAATCCGCGGTTAAAAACCTCGAAGCGCCAAAGGCGCTAAAAAAACTTACCGCAGATTCCGCTGATTGAGGCGCAGAGTAAGGCGCAGATTGATCTTTCCTGACTTAGAACCCGCGAGCTGAGCGAGCGAAAAATCCGCGCCCAAATCAGCGCAAGAATCCGTGTAATCTGCGGTTCAAAAACCTTTAAAGGCAGGCAATCCTCAGTCCCGGCCCTCAGGGCCGTGGAACTTGAGGGCGTAGACCGACTTATACCGCTCCGGATCCTGGTGGTAAGCGTCCAGCTCGGTGCGGGTGTCGGGGGCGAGGAAAGGCATCAGGGGCTGTTCCACTTCAAACAGACGGGGGATGGAGGCGCGGATTTTGCGGTCCCACTCCCGGTAGTGGCGGTCGAAGTCGCCCGGACCGATGCGCTTGCGGCAGCCGGGTTTGTTGCACTCCAGCTGCATCTCGATGTCCAGGTTGAAGATGCCGTACTCGTCCGTGATCTGCTCGCCGGCGCGGATGGTGCGCAGGGCCATCTCGAAGCCGTAGCCCGTGCTGATGGTGTTGCAGTCGCAGCAGTGGTTGACGTACTTGGCGAAGTCCCAGCTCACGATGCGGTTGCCGTGCTCGTCGATGTAGGAGTACTTGTCGACCACCTCCCGCATCTCGGGGCCGTGGCCCAGGTACTCGGTGGGGGAAATGATCAGCTCCAGGCTGTCCTTGACGTAGACGATGGTCCCTTCGGGAATGTCGGCGGTAGCGAAAACGCCGTAGCCGATGGTGTCACTGATGAATTCCAGGCGGGTGTTGGGATGGATCATTGAGGGGTCGCGGTGATGGGTTTTTGGTCCACGACGGTGCGAAAATAGGTACTTTCGATATTCGCCGCGCCTTAAATGTAAGGCTCCCGCGCCAAGTGTCGGCTCAACGCGCCCCGGCCACCTCATCCGCCAGATGATCAAGCCGTTCGCGAAACTCCCGGGTATCGTAGTCGGCCATGCCGCGGTGCACCAGCAGCACCTCCCCCGCCGGCCCGAGCACGTACGTAGTGGGCAGCGACGTAGCCTCCAGCTCCCCCGGCAACGGGCCGCGCAGGTGATAAATCGGGAAGGCGAAGCCGCGACGTTCGACCCATTCCCTCCCCTTTCGGAAGTCCGCGTCCACGTTCACCAGCAGAAAGGCCACCCGCTCGTCGTCAGCAAAGTCGCGGTACAGCCGGTCGATTCCCGGCATCTCGGCCAGGCACGGCGGACACCATTCCGCCCAAAAGTTCACAAACACCACTTACCCTCCAGATCATCGGCCTCCACCGCGCGTCCGTTCACGTCCACCATTCGGAAGTTCAGGTTTTGCGCGGACGCCGGTGCCGTATTCTCCCCTAAGCGGCCGAGCCCATCGGTATCCGGCCGGATCAGGCCCGTAGTCAGGATTGCCTGCTGCACGTACGCAATGGTCTGGGTATGCAGACCGGTAGCGTACAGCAAAAGGGCTATCGCTCCGGTAATGCCGTAGAAGGCGAGGTCTTTTTTGGTGGCGTGACTCACAGGCTGATGGAGTAGTACCCCTTCTTCTGCAGGGTAAAGTTGTACTGAATGCCGTTCTCGACAATCTCTACGCCTGCAGGCACCTTGGCGCGGTCAACCCCAAATTTATTGAGGGAGAAACCGCAGGCGACGATCTTTACCCCCAGGGCTTTGGCCTGCTTCAGGAAGGGATCCATGGTGGCTGCATCGGTGAGCTGGTCTACGTCCTGTCCGCAGACGATGACGCGGAAGTCGCCGAAGGCGGCCCCATCCTCCTGCTTGAAGTGCTCGGCGGTGAGCAGGATGGGTTTGAGCTGGGGAATCTTGCGGGTCAGGACCACGTAGTTGTTCTGCTCCGTATGGTGGGGCGTAACGCGGCTCTGGTCCTGGGCGGACAGTTTATGAGTGAATAAGGTGGTCAGGGTGAGGACGAGAAGTCCGAGCATCAGTCGTTTCATGGGTTGGTTTTGAAGGGGTGAAGGAGTTCAGGATAAAGAAGAGGAGTCCGCCGGCAATGGCTACATTCTTGAACAACGGCCCGAGGGTGGTTGCCTGCCCGACCTGGACTGTAATTGTGATCGGGATAAGGACCAGCAGAAGGACGGCGGCCGCATAGCGGGTGAGGTAGCCGGACATAAAGGTCAGTCCGGCACCAAGCATCACGATCCCCGAAATAATGACCAGGGCATCGGGCTCACCGAAGTAAAGGGCGAAATTCCTGAGGTTGGCGCGATCCATCCGCGCTACCGTCTGATCAACGTGGAGCAGGTGGTTCGCACCGGCCACGAGGAAGATGCCGCTGAGCATGACGCGCAGGATGAGTACGGATTGCTTCGTGACGGTAAGTTGCATAGTTTCTGTGGGTTAGCGGTTCTGGTCGCCAAGGTATCCGGCCCCAGCGCTCCGTACCGTGATCCAGATCACACAGGCACGCCGTTTAGAATTCCTTAACAGCGTCGCTAAGGTCCAGCACCCGGGCCGCGCCGTCGAGGTCACCGGCCACAACGCTGGCCGCGATGGCCGAGCGGAAGCCGCCGGCGCAGTGCACTACGATGGGTTTGCCGCGGGGGATCTCGTTGGTCCGCTCGGGAAGCTCGGGCAGGGGGATATTCACCGCCGAGGCAAATTTCTTTCCCGACTGCTCCAGCTCGGAGGCGTTGCGGACGTCCACGATGGTGTACTCCGCGGGGTGGTCCCGGAAGTGGTCCACGTCGATGGCGTCCAGCTGGGCCGATCCAGCTCCGGCGTCCATAACGAAAGCGCCGCGAATGAAGGACTCATAGCCGATCTTGGCTGACTTGCCGATTACGTCCTCCAGCGCCTCTTGGGAGCCGGCCACGAGGTAAAATTCGGTCTTGGGCGCCACCAGGGCACCGAGCCAGGTCTCGAATTTACCGCCGTTCTGGATGTTCAGCGCGCCGGGGTGGTAGCCCTGCTTAAATGTGGCTTCGTCGCGGGTGTCAATGACCACGGCGTCTTCCGTGGGTTCGAAATTCCGGTCGAGTCGCGGCACCCCGCCGAGTCCATCCTCGAAGGCCGGAGCCCCGCGCTTGTTGAGGGCCACGTCGTAGGGGAAGTATTTGGGTACGAAGGGCAGGTCGGCCAGCAGCCAGTCGATGAACTGCTCTACCGACTCCTGCTGGAAGGCCGGATTGGTACGCAGTTCCTTGCCGATAGTGCTCGAACGCTCGTCGCTCATCCCCTTACCGCAGAGGCTACCGGCGCCGTGGGCGGGATAGACGGTAACGTCCGCGCCGAGCGGCGCAAGCTGGTCGTGCAGGCTGTGGTACAGGGCGCGGGCGAGTTCCCGACGCTTGCTCTGGACCTCACTGCCGTCGCCTTCGCGGAGGTCCGGCCGGCCAACGTCGCCGACGAAGAGGGTATCGCCGGTGAAGACCGCCAGCTGTTTGCCGTCGGCGTCGGAGAGCAGCACCGAGATGCTGTCGGGCGAGTGGCCGGGCGTGTCCAGGGCCTTCAGGGTATGGTTGCCGAGTTTGATCTCCCCGCCGTCGAAGAAGGGTGTGTGCGGATATTCAGCGCCTACTTTATCGCTGACGTAGATGGGCGCGCCCAGGAATTCGTGAAGCTCCAGGTGGCCGGACACGAAGTCGGCATGGGGGTGGGTCTCAACGATTGCCTCCAGTTTGGCGTGGTGCTTGCGGAGGTATTCGAGGTAGGGACCCACGTCGCGGGCCGGATCTATCAGGGCCGCGGCTCCGTTGGAGATGATGGCGTAAGAAGCGTGGGCCAGGCCGTCGTCGAAGAATTGATGGATATGCATGCGTAGATATGTTATTGCGATTGGGAATGGACACGGAACCCGCGAACCCGCCCAATAAGGGAGTTAGTGCGGCAGCCGGTGGCGGACCACCCCGTAGCTGAAGGTGCCCACCGTGGCGCTGAGGATTACCAGCCCGATGAGCCAGATGCCCTGTCCGAGCAGGGTGAACATGGGTCCGGGACAAGCTCCGGTAAGGGCCCAGCCGAGACCGAAGAGCGTGCCCCCGTAGAGGTAGCGCGGGACGCTGAAGTTTTTGGGATTGAGCTTCAGCGCCTGTCCGTCGGAGGCGGTCCAACCAAAGCGCTTGGCCAGGGCCACGCCGATGGCGCCCAGTACGACGGCCGTGCCGATGATGCCGTACATGTGGAAGCTCTCGAAGCGGAACATCTCAAGGATACGGTACCAGGAGATGGCTTCCGACTTGGTCATGACGAAGCCGAAGAAGGTGCCGATGAAAAGGTATACCAGAAATCTCATGGGGTTAGAGTTGCAGGATGAAGGGAAGCAGGACCCAGCTCATGAAGAGCCCGCCGATGAAGAAGCCGACCACGGCGATGAGGGAAGGCAGCTGGAGGTTGGACAGGCCGCTGATGGCGTGTCCGCTCGTGCAACCGCCGGCCCACCGCGCCCCGAAGCCGACCAGAAAGCCCCCGAGGATGACCACGAGGAGGGTGCGCAGGGTGAACAGCTGGTCGACGGCAAACAGCTCGCCGGGCACGAAGGAGGAATGCAGCTCGCCCGCACCGGGGGCACTGAGGCCCACCGACTGCAGGTAAGTTACCGTCTCGGCCGAGACCGTGACCGGCTCACTCGAGGGCAGCACGTAAAAGGCCAGGAAGCCGCCCAGTACGGAACCGGCCACGAAGGTGAGGTTCCAGCGCTGCGCCCGCCAGTCGATGCGGAAGAAGTCGTACTTCCGCCCCGCCCCGGCGATGGTACACATGGTGCGCAGGTTGGAGGAGACGCCGAATTCCTTGCCGGCGTACAGCAGGAGGAACATGACGGCGGCGATGGCCGCTCCGCTCACCGACCAGTGCCAGGGTTGGCTGATCCATTCTAACATATTGATTATTAATTTCTTGTTGAGGTTGATAGGGCAAAACTAGGGGCCGCCGGCCGAGCGGTCAGTGATGTGCATCACACACCGTAAAAACATGTGATCGTGGGCGCGCACGCGGGTGCCGGGGTCGGTGGCGAGGTCGCCTAGTGCTCCACCAGTACCCGGATGCGGTTGCGACCGAGCTCGATGCTGCCCCGTTTTTCGAGGGTCTTGAGCAGGCGGGAAATGGCCTCGCGGCTTACGTTTAGGTCGTCGGCGATCTCCTGATGGGTGGCCTGGATGGTGCCGTCGTCGCGCAGTCCCGCCCGTTTGATCACGTAATCGTACAGGCGCTCGTCCAATTGCCGGAAGGCGATCTGGTCGATGGTTTGCACCATTTCTTCCATCCGCTGGTCGTAGGCGGTCATGACGAAGTTTTTCCAGCTCTTGTAGCGCATCATCCACTGGTCGAGCGTCTGCTTCGGCAGGGCCAGGATGGTGGTGTCTTCCTCGGCTACGGCCCGGATCTGGCTGCGTTTGTCGGAGACGCAGCAGGTGAAGGTCATGACGCAGCTTTCGCCCGCCCGCAGGTAGTATAGGAACAGCTCGGAGCCGTCGTCGCCGAGGCGGCTGACCTTGACCGCGCCGCTTATGATCAGGGGGATGGTGCGGACGAAGTTGCCGAAGTCCATCAGCATACCGCCGGCCTCGATCGTGTGCAGCCTTCCCTGCTCGGCGATGGCCTGCTGCAGTTCTGGCTCGACGAAGGTGGGGAAGTGCCGCTGTACTTGTTCGCTGCTGAGTTGGTCGGGCATCACGGGCGGGTTTATGAGGTCAACACATGAAAACATGACGGAGTTTTCATATGTCGTGCCACGCCCTTACTCTACCCGGACGCCGCGAGTGGTGAAGGAGATGCCCTGCTGTCCGTAGGTGGAGATGAAAATCCCCTCAAAAAGGGGTTCGTGAATGCCTGGCGGGGTGCTCCACTCGAAGTAGAAGTTATCGCCCGTGCCGCCCACCCGATCGTGCGTATCGATGATGATGGCCACCGTTTCCATGGGCTTCAGCACGATAGGCTCCGTGAAGTAGGTGCGCACGAGTTCACCCCCGGTGCCGTAATAGGCGGCGTTGAGGATGTAGATCGAGTCGCGCGGGTTGATGTTGCGGATACTAATGGTGCCGGTCAGGTCGAAGGTGTGGTGTTCCGTTTCGGTGTAGATCTGGGAATAACTGCTCAGGTAGGTGGCGCCACTGGTGAGCGAGTCCTCGAGGGGCAGGGCCGCCCGGCGGATTGCCCAGTTGGTGGGGTCCACGGAGCTGATGGGCCGCTCGTCGTTGCAGGCGAGGAGGGTCAGCAGGAGGAGCAGTGGGCCGAGGTGGTACATGTTCCGAAGGTACGGAAAGCGGTCCTTTTGGTGCGGTGCTTAGCGCAGGAAACGCACCTCGCGGATCAGTCCGTCCTCAACGAGGTACATGGCCACTACCTGCACCGGGGGCGCTTCGGGATCGAAGATCACGCTCTCGTGGTCGAGCACGCGGTTGCCCATGACGATACGGCTGATGAGTCGGCACTGGAGATCGGGCGAGTCGGCGAACATGGGTCCGTAGGTAGTGCGCATCCGCTCTTTGCCTTCATAGCGGAGTTCGTCGGGGAAGTTGTAGATGCGCACGTCGTCGGCGTAGGCGCTGAGAAAGAGTTCCAGGTCGCCGGCGTTGTAGGCATCCAGCTGGGTCTGGACGGGGGTGACCGCGGCGTGGGGGTCTTCCGGAACCTGGGCCACGACCTGGAAGGGCAAAAGCAGGAGCAGCAGCATCGAGAGATAGTGCATATGGGTGGTTTTCGGGGCAAGATAAGTTGGCCGGCCCACGGGTATTGCATCTCGGGGATTGGCCCGGCACCCGCGTGTAGCGCCCGTAAATCCCGAACAGGAAGGCTTTCCGGCTAGCCCATTGCTTTTTCTATCTTGGCGGTTCGTACACACTTCCAATTTATTCAACCTATGTATAACTCCATTACCGTGGCCGTGGCCGGCGCCGGATTCATCGGTCCCGTTCACGTCGAAGGGCTGCGCCGCCTGGGCATCCGGGTTAAGGGACTCCTCGGGAAGGACCTCCAGGAATCCACCGACGCCTGTAAAAAGCTCAACCTCGAGCACCCTTACGCCACCTACGAAGACCTGCTGGCCGACGAGGAAGTCGACGCCGTCCACCTGGCCGTACCCAACGTCCTGCACTACAGTATGGTCAAAAAGGCCCTGGCCGCCGGCAAGCACGTGATGTGCGAGAAGCCCCTGGCCATGACCTCCGAGGAGGGCGCCGAACTCGTGGAACTGGCCCGCCAGAGCAACCTCAAAACCGGCGTGAACTATAACCTGCGCTTCTACCCCATCAACCTGGAGGTGCGCGATCGGCTGGCGCAGTCGGGCAGCCGCATCTTCTCCGTGACGGGCAGCTACCAGCAGGACTGGCTCCTCTACGACACCGACTACAACTGGCGCGTGCTGGCCGACCAGGGCGGTGCCCTGCGGGCCGTATCCGACATCGGCACCCACTGGCTCGACCTGGTACACTTCGTCACCGGACTGGAAGCCGAGGCCGTGCTAGCCGACCTGACCACCGTGCACCCCCAGCGCAAGCGGCCGATCGGCGAAGTCTCCAGCTTCACCAAGGACTCCGAAAAGGCGCAGGCCACCGAGACCATCGACGTGACCACCGACGACTGCGCCAGCATCCTGTTCAAATTCAAGGGCGGGGCCCGCGGCCAACTCTTCGTGAGCCAGGTCAGCGCCGGCCACAAGAACCAGCTCAAGTACGACATCGCCACCCAGGATGCCGCCTACGAATGGAACAGCGAGCGCCCCAACGAGCTCTCGATCGGCCGCCGCGGCGACCTTAACCAGGTGCTGATGAAGGACCCCGGCCTGATGACCGGCACCGCCGCACCCTACATCAACTATCCCGGGGGCCACAACGAGGGCTTCCCCGACACCTTCAAGCAATGCTTCCGCGCCTTTTACGACGCCGTCCTCGGCGATACCGCAGCCGGCGAGGAGCTCTACGCAACCTTTACCGACGGACACCAGGAACTGGTGCTTTGCGACGCGATCTTGCGGAGCAATGCTGAGCAGGGGTGGGTTCGGCTTTCTCAGTAAAGGGGTCAAGGGGTTAAGGGGGGTGCCTTATTCACTTCTGGTGGGCCATTAATTTCGATTTTGGGCTGCCGGGCTTTGGTTTGTTAGCGCTCCTGATATTGCTAATGGCCTGCGACTGCGCAATGATGCTGACCACACGGATCAGAAAGTTGAAAACAATGTGCTGCTTTTCGAATCTAAGAAAACAGGATTCCACCTGACCGAAGATTAGTCCACGCCACTCCTAACCCCTTTATCCCCTCTACATCCTTACCCCTTTACCCCTGACCACCTAACTCCCTTACCCCTTGTCCAGATACGCCATTTCAGACATACACGGTTGCGCGTCGACCTTTGCGAACTTGTTGCAGCGCATCGACTTTGGGCGGAACGATGAGTTGTTCTTGCTGGGCGACTACATCGACCGGGGGCCGGACAGTCGGGGGGTGCTGCACCATATCTGGCGGTTGCAGGGTGAGGGGTACCAGGTGGTTTGTCTGCGCGGGAACCACGAGCAGATGTTGCTCGACGCGCTGCGGGAGGGGCGGGCGCCGTGGGATTACCTACCGCACCGGCGGGAGCGACAACAGACGATGCACTGGATGGAGTACCTGCCGTTTTACCACGAAACGCCGGGCTACTTCCTGGTGCACGCCGGTCTGAACTTCGAGATTGACGATCCGCTGGCCGATGAGGAGGCGATGCTCTGGATCCGCGATTGGGAGGATACCCTCGACCGCGATTGGCTGGGTGAGCGCATCCTGCTGTACGGGCATACGCCCCGCCCCATGGAGATCATGCAGCGGGAGGTGCAGGATATGTCTTTGCGACAGATGGTGTGCCTGGACTCCGGGTGCGCCATGCACTATCCGGGCATGGGATACCTGACGGCGCTGAATCTGGATACCGGGAAGGCGGTTTTTGAGGCTCGGGGGGGGATTTAGACGTCGGACGTGTCAGGTCGGGCAATTTGGCAGACGTCGGACGTCTGCCAAATTGACAAAGCCAGGAAATGCTTGAAAGTTGGTCCTGCGCTAGGACCAAATTCCCAATAATCCACGAAATATCATACAAAACCGCAGACTAAGCACCTGACACGTCCGACGTCTGCCAAAAAGTCAGCACTGACACGTCCGACGTCTGCCACCCCCTAAATCGCCTGCAAAATATCGTACTGCGCAATCAGGTGCTTCCGCCCGCTGCGGTCGGTGGCCACCACCGCGGGGTTCTCCTTGGTGATGTGCCGACCCAGTTCGGAAAGCGTAAGGTCAGTACCCACCTCGGGGAAAGGCCGGCGCATGATCTCACTAATGGGACGCTCGGCATGGTCCATCGGGTTTTGGAGCAGGAAGTTCAGGACGTCCGTTTCGGTGATCGCCCCCACTACTTCCTCGCCGTCCAGCACCGGCATCTGACTGTACTCGTGGTCTTTCATGCTTTTCAGCGCGGCGCGGACGGACTCCGCCTTGCCGATGCCAGTAAAGGAGGCCTCCTTCTTGTGGCTGAGCAGATCGCGGACGCGCAGTTCGGTATCCAGGAAGCCCCGATCGCGCATCCAGTCGTCGTTGTAAATCTTGCCGATGTAGCGGCTGCCGTGGTCGTGGATTACCACTACTACCAGGTCGTCGGGCTTGAGCTTGTCCTTCAGCTGCAGAAGACCGGCCACCGCGCTGCCGGCGGAATAGCCTAGGAGTAGACCTTCCTCCCGCGCCAGGCGCCGGGCCATGACGGCACCGTCCTTGTCCGACACTTTCTCGAACAGGTCGATCACCTTGAAGTCGACATTTTTGGGCAGGATGTCCTCGCCGATACCTTCGGTGATGTAGGGGTAGATCTCCTTCTCGTCGAACTCCCCGGTTTCGTGGTATTTCTTGAAGACCGAGCCGTAGGTATCGACGCCCCAGACCTGCACGTCGGGGTTTTGCTCCTTGAGGTACAGACCGGTACCGCTGATGGTGCCACCGGTGCCTACCCCCACGACGAGGTGGGTGATCTTGCCGTCGGTCTGTTTCCAGATCTCGGGGCCGGTGCTTTCGTAGTGGGCCTTCCGGTTGCTGAGGTTATCGTACTGGTTGAACCAGAAGCTGTTGGGGATCTCCTCGCTGAGTCGTTCGGCTACGGAGTAGTAGCTGCGGGGGTCGTCGGCCGATACGTTTGTGGGGCAGACAATCACTTCCGCGCCCATGGCACGCAGGATGTCCAGCTTTTCCTTGCTTTGCTTGTCGCTGGTGGTGAAAATGCAGCGGTAGCCCTTAACGCAGCCGGCCAGGGCCAGTCCCATACCCGTGTTGCCGGAGGTACACTCGATGATGGTGCCGCCGGGCTTGAGGCGGCCGTCCGCTTCGGCGTCCTCGACCATCTTCAGGGCCATGCGGTCCTTGATGGAGTGCCCCGGGTTGAAAGTTTCCACTTTCATCAGGACGCGGCAGGGCAGCCCCTTTACCACTTTGTGGAGTTGCACGAGCGGCGTGTTGCCGATGGTCTCGAGGATGTTGTTTTTTACTTCCATATTTTTTTCGTACTAACCGTCCAACGGCTAAAACCGTCCAACGCCTACTCAGTCAATTTCGATGATCTCCACCTCCAGCCCGGACTCCCGGATGAAAGAGCGCGCAATATAGTTGGCCGTCCCTTCGTCGGTGGTCGGTTGGTCGAGGTACAGCAGATACCCCTCCCCTTCGGGCTCTACGCAGTCGGACGCCGCTACGGTAACCGCCGACCCGTACAGGCGGTTGAGTTCGAGGGCCCAGGACCGCGCCGCTTCGAAGGATTCGTACCGACCGAACAGCAACAGGAACACGGGCCCATCGCGTTCGTAGAGTGGAAGACAATCGTACTCCACCACGGCACCGCCCCGCTCGTCCAGTTGGTACCGGCGCAGGAGACCCAGGTCTTCTATCCGGTCGGTGGCGACGAGCGCCTCCTCGGGTACGTTGACGGTGGGGTCCGCGGCGGGCACGGAATCGAGGACGTGGCGGTACTCACCCGGCTCCAGCTCCAGCGGCGGGGCGGGGGCGGAGGCCGATTCCAGGTTGTCGAGATCGGGTTCGGCGTATCGGCCGCCCTCCACCGCCAGCGGATTGTAGATGGCGTGCCAGTAAAGCCCCCACCCCAGCATGCCCACGGCAGGGATGCCCACGATGAATACCCACCAGCCCAATTTGTAGTAGCCGGGGCGGCGGCGCAACTCGTCCGGAAAGAAACTCCGGTACAGGCGGCGCAGCCGGGCCCGCAAGAGCAGCATGCGGCGGCGGGGTTGCCGCAGCAGAGCCGGACGGCCCGGGCGGGCGGGCACCAGTGCCTGCGCGGGGGGAGCGAGCGCCAGCGGGTCGATCGTCCCCGGCGGGGCCGGGGGGAGTTGCGGCGGGGGCGGGGTGGTCTCGGCCCGGGCCAGCCACCGCGGCAGGCGGATGCGGTCGCCGCCGAACTGGTCCACGCGGCTGGGGCTCATGACGTTGCGGACCACCTTGTCGGCTTCCACGGCCAGCATGCCGAAGCCGTACTTGACGCACTGTCGCTCCAGCTCCCGGTACTGCCGGCGCGTCCGCCAGGTGTCGGCGGCGAAGATCTCGCTGTCGTAAGCCACCCACTGCGCGTCGGCGTAGAAGTGCTTGAACTGGTCGACGGCGTAGATATAGCGATAGGCCTTCATGCGACTCAGCAGGGCACCCACGGCCAGCACGAGGGCCGTGAAGGACAGCAGGAGGACCGCGTAGACTTGCGGGCTACCGAACAGCATATAGAGGTTGCGCTCCGGCACCCGCGCGCCGCCGCCCAGCCAGACAAAAGCGGCGGCCAGGACGCACGACAGGACGAAGGCGTGAATGCCAATGCGCCAGTAGTTGACGCGGTAGAGAATCTCTTCGCGGCGGTCCAGACTCGTGGCTTCCACCGTGGCGGTGAAAAAGGTTCGGTCGGGTCGCTGGTAGGCCAGCCGGGCGTCGATGAGCACCCCCTGGTAGTAGTGCGGCTTGTCTACGATGTGGGTGCCACTGCCGCCGTACCGGGGCCGCAGCTTGTAGTGAAACCGCAGAAAATTGATGGCGAGGCCGCGGATCTGCTGTTCGGAATAGGGCATCTGTTGGCAAAAGTCGCACATAATGCGGTAATTCGCAGATAACTTGCTCCTCCCTTGACCTTCCAGCCCTTCTCCCTCAACTGCAATGGCCGTCTGCTGACGGTCGAACGCCCCCAGGTGATGGGCATCCTCAACGCTACGCCAGACAGCTTCCACGCGGACAGCCGAACGGACGTGCAGGCAGCGGGCGCGGCCGCGGGTGCCATGCAGGAAGCGGGTGCCACCTTCGTGGATATCGGGGGCATGTCCTCCAGGCCGGGCGCGGAGCTGATCGAGGCCGACGAAGAGATCGAGCGGGTCATTCCCGTCATCGAAGCCGTACGGGAAGCGGCGCCGAAACTGGTCATCAGCTGCGATACGGTCTATGCGGCTACCGCCCGGGCGGCCGTGGCGGCAGGTGCGGGCATGATCAACGACATCAGTGCGGGGCAATTCGACGAGGCACTCCTGCCCACGGTGGCGGAGCTCAATGTGCCCTACGTGCTCATGCACCTGCCGCCGGGGGCCACGCCGGCCACCATGCAGAAGTTTACGGAAAGCTACGGCGACAAGGTGGTGACACACATCTGGGACTTCCTGGCCAACCGGCTGGCAGAACTGCGCGAGATGGGGATGAAGGACATCATCCTGGACCCCGGTTTCGGCTTCGGCAAGTCACAGTCGCAGAACTACGAACTGCTCAAGAACCTCCACACCTTCCGCCACCTCGGCGCCCCGGTGCTGGCCGGCATGAGCCGCAAGGGAATGCTCTACAAACCCCTCAAAACCACCCCCGAGGGAAGCCTGGCCGCCACGGCGGCCGTCAACCTGTATGCACTACAGCAGGGCGCTTCCATCCTGCGGGTCCACGACGTCAAAGAGGGTGTGGAAGTGGTAAAACTGTGGCGCCTCCTCGGGGAAACACCGGTGGTGGGTGAGTGAGGCGGTATGGGGTTAAGGCCTTGCTGGTCGAGAACGGGCAACCAACTTTGCCTCCTGAACCGTGTTTTCAGTAGTCCAAGTCGTAATGCCCATGCCCCAAACCACCGCCCCCGAAAAGAAAGGAATCGGTACCGTCCAGATTGTGATAGCGGTAGCGATCATGGGGATTCTGGGACTGCTGGGGTACAAGGCGCTGCGAAATTCACCGGGCGGATTTCTGGCCGGGCCCGCGGAATACGAACTGCAGTACCGGCCGGCCGATTTCAGCTACAACATCGATAACGAGACGGCCCTGGCCATCCTGCAGAACCCGCGGCGGTATCGGCGGGAGTTCAACGAACTGGTACACGATATCAATACCGACATCCTGCGCCACGTCAGCAACCGCCTGGGGCTGAACGACAGTCTGCAGCAGGCCGTCCTGGAGGAGTACGAACTGCAGCACCCGCAGTTTGTGGATCTGTACTACAACGACTTCATGCGGCTGCGGGACACCAGCGCCGCGTTGTACGAGACGTGGTACGATGAGGGCGGACAAAAAGTGACCGAAATCTTCGAGGAGGTGGCCAGCAACTACACCTGCTTTATGCTCAACAAGGTGCTGGCCGCGGTGATCCGTACCCGCAACGGAAACATCCTCGCGCGGGGGGCCGACGTGCAGAATCCCTGCTCCATTGCCATGGGCGAAGCCTTGCAACCGCTACTGGCCCGCATGCGGGAACGGGCGGCGATCGAAGACTTTAGCAGGAGCAAGGGGCTGTTTCAGGAGAAAGTGGAGAACGTCATCGGCGAACTGGCCACCATTGAGATCCGCGACAAAAAGGGGATCAACAAGAACCTGCAGACCACTATCTGGGGTATGAACGTATCGGAAACCGACGTGGAGATCACAGCCCTGTCCATCCTGAAGGTCGGCTTCCGGCTCAATGAGTACTTCGACCTGCAGCTCGACGAGCAGAACAAGACAGTCAATATCACCCTGCCGGAACCCGTCATCCTCAGTCACGAAGTACTGCCCAAGGTAGAAAAACTCGACATCGGCTGGCTGCGCGAGGTGGAAGGCGTGAACATCAACGAAGGGGTCAATGCGCTGCGCGAAAACTTCCGTGAGGATGCCCTCGAGAGCAACGTCATGGAACGCGCGAAAACGCAGGCCCAGCAACTCATGGATACCATGTTCGGGCCACTGGTCGCCAATATCGGACCGGAATACCGGCTGGTGGTGAATTTCCGCGGTGCGCCGGTGCGGGTTACCCAGGGCGAACTGGGGAAGTAGGACCGTAAAAACGGGTGGGCTGAGGTAGATAGTCCGCGGGGTAAAGTGCTGCGCGCTTCCGTTACTTTGTCGTCTGGGGTCGGGGGCTTAATTTTGCAGCCTTAAGCTCCGTTAGCTCAGTTGGATAGAGCAGGAATCTTCTAAATTTCAGGTCAAAGGTTCGAATCCTTTACGGGGCACTTGTTAGTTCGTTAGTGCTTTAGTCCTTTAGTTCGCTGAGTCTAAAGGACTAAAGCACTAACGAACTACTCAGCATCACCCCACCGCTGCTCCAGCTCGTCCACGGCACCGAAGAGGCTGGCGAAGCTGTCGATCGCGAAATAGCGCATCTGTACCTTGTCGATCACGAATTGCTGTTGCATTACCTGATCGAGTTCGAAGGGCAGGATTTCCACATCCGGGTTCTCGTAGACGTGCTTGGTTTCCTGCGGACTGCTGCAGATGCCGGCTCCGTAGACTTTCAGTTCACCGTTTTGGCGGATGACCCCGAATTCGATGGTGAACCAGTACAGCCGCTGAAGTTGGGTAATTTTCTCTTCGTCGCCCGCGTATCTCACGCCGAGGGCGCCGAGTTTCTGGGCAAAGTCGGCGTAGTCCTTGTTGAGGTAGA
Organism: Neolewinella litorea; assembly: GCF_004803465.1. Lineage (GTDB taxonomy): Bacteria > Bacteroidota > Bacteroidia > Chitinophagales > Saprospiraceae > Neolewinella > Neolewinella litorea. Next base: position 408,154 of record NZ_SRSF01000002.1, read on the forward strand.
GGGGGATGTGCCCGAAAATATCGTGGAACATATCGGGCTCCTCGAGGTAATCCAGCTGCTTTTCGTTGCGCAGCCAGGTGCTGGAGCAAAAGCGACGGCGGGAAAGCAATTCAAAGAATTCATCCACCGGCAAAAAGCCCTTTACTACTTCGATGCACCAGCCGTGGGCTTCCTTGAGCGCACGGTTGAGGTCGCTGAAGCGGGGCGGGTGCTCGGGGGACAGGATTGGATAGAGCTGGTGCAGGCAATGCAAGTACTCCGCAGCGGCAACCGGCTTGAGCGCAGCCATTTGGCGCTGGGCCAACAGTCGCCAGATGCGGTAATCGGTCGAGGTATAAGCCTGGTAGTTCTGAACCGGGGCATTGGAAGCGGTGGCGGGCATGATGGTGAGATTTGTTAAGACAACGGTTGTTACCGCAACTGTAAATGTAGGTGAAAAGTTTGTGACGCACAAGGGTCGAAATGCCGCCCGGCCAACCTGCGTAGCGGCCCGGGGGCCGGTCGGCGCACCTGCAGGAGAGAGAAGTTACGCCCGTTTGGCCGATCTACGATAGGTGGATTCTTTTCGCCGGTACCGTAGTGGAAATTCGCAATGAAATAGGGCAACCTGCATCGGCTTCCAAACGTCTACTTATCAGACCCCTACGTTCATGTTACTGAAGAAAAAAAGGCTGTATCTGCTGCTGGCGGTCCTGGTTTTTATGACCTACGCCATTTACCGGATAGAGCCTTACGTTCGTATTCAGATGAACGACGACCAGCTCAGCGCGACGCTGTTGCGGGCCAATATCGACTACGCCGAGATCGGGTACGTACAGGGGAGCAGCCGGCGCATGCGTTTTCTGCAGATCGGTCAGGACTCTACCAAACCCCTGTTGGTATTCATCCACGGGGCCCCGTCTTCCAGTGCCTGGTGGCTGAGCATGATGCGTGACAGCTCCCTGCGCGCCGACGCCAACCTCCTGGCCATCGACCGGCCGGGCTACGGCGGCAGTGGATTGGGCCGGCCCATGACCTCCGTGCAGGAGCAGGCTGAGAACGTAGCCGCGGTCATCCAGCGGCGGCGGCTGCCGGGACAAAAAGTGGTGATCCACGGCAGCAGTTACGGAGGCACAGTGAGTGCCCGACTGGCGATGGACTTTCCCGAACTGGTCGATGGACTGCTCTTGCAATCGGCCAGCCTGGCCCCCCGTCAGGAGTACACCTACTGGATCTCTCACCCCACCAGTCACTGGACCCTCTCCTGGATGATGCCGAGTGGCATCAATACCGCCAACCACGAGAAGCTGGCCCACGAAGCTGAACTCCTGGACATGGCCAACGAATGGGACCACATCAACGCCAAAACGGTCATCCTGCACGGTACCGACGACTGGCTGATCTACCCCCGCAATGCCTACTACGCCTGCGAAAAGCTGGTCAACGCCCCCCTGCTCATCCACCACATGGTGCCCGACAAGCAACACGATCTGCTTTACACCGCCCCGAAGCTGCTCCGGCGGTACCTCCACATGTTGCTGGAGGAGGTTTAGCCTCCGTATTTATTGCCCCACAGCCGCTGCAGCCGCTCGGCGATCTTGACTTCGGTCGCGTTGTTGGATTGTGGCTTGAAGAAGGCCGTGCCCGCGAGTTCGTCGGGGAGGTATTCCTGTGCGCGGAAGTTGCCGGGGTTGTCGTGACTATAGTTGTAGTCCTTCCCGTAGTCCAGTTGCTTCATCAACTTGGTGGGCGCGTTGCGCAGGTGCAATGGGACGGGCAAGTCGCCGGATTTGCGGACGGCCTGCTGTGCCGCGCCGATGGCCTGGTAGCTGCTGTTGGATTTGGGGCTCGTGGCCAGGTACACGGTCGCCTGGCTGAGGATGATGCGCGCCTCCGGGTAGCCGACCATTTGCGCAGCCTGTGCCGCCGTGGTGGCCATTAGGAGGGCGTTGGGGTTGGCCAGACCGATGTCTTCCGAGGCGGCAATGACGAGTCGGCGGGCGATAAACTTCAGGTCTTCCCCACCCTCGATCATGCGGGCGAGCCAGTACACGGCGCCGTTCGGGTCGCTTCCGCGAATACTCTTGATCAGGGCCGAGGCGATGTCGTAGTGCTGCTCGCCCGTCTTGTCGTAGCGGGCCATGTTCTCCTGGACCCGGCTGGTGATGTAGGCGGTATCGAGCACGACCTTGTCGCCGTTGGCGGCTTCGTGGGTCACGAGTTCCAGGACGTTGTAGAGCCGGCGCCCGTCGCCACCGGAAAAGCGGATGAGCGTATCGTAATCTACCACTTCCACCTGCATTTTCTGCAGGTAGACGTCCTCCGCCAGGGCGCGGTCGATCATACCTTTCAATTCCTCCCGGCCCAGCGGCTGGAGTACGTACACCTGGGCCCGGGAGAGGAGGGCGGGGATGACCTCGAAGCTCGGATTCTCGGTCGTAGCGCCGATGAGTGTGACCGTGCCGGCTTCGACCGCGCCGAGGAGGCTATCCTGCTGCGACTTGCTGAACCGGTGGATCTCATCAATGAACAGGATGGGTGAGGCCGATTCGAAGAACTTGCCGCGCTTGGCCTTATCGATCGTTTCGCGGACGTCCTTCACGCCACTGTTGATGGCCGAAAGCATGTAGAACGGCACTTCGAGTTGGTTGGCTACGATGCGCGCCAGGGTGGTCTTGCCGACGCCCGGCGGACCCCACAGGATGAAGCTGGGCAGGCGGCCGGTCTCAATGGCCCGGCGCAGTACGGCTCCTTTGCCGACCAGGTGCTGCTGGCCGACGTACTCGTCAAGATTGGTGGGGCGCATTCGTTCGGCAAGGGGCTGCATAGGAGGGGGGGGTTGGGAGGGGTAGACCGGTTTGGGATTCTGGACCTACCCGGCATCGGTCACGCAAAGAAAGGAGAAAGGACCGGCTTTGTTTGGGCGGGCGGAGCGACCGGGGGAGGCAAAATACAAACAATTTGTTTTTTAAACTTTAAGTACCTATCTTTCCCCCGGCAGCTACCCGAACGATTCAGAGTTTTCTCCCTTATTCCACTCCTGCCGTTTCCTCGCCCCTTCGGGGCATTTACATCATAGATGGCTTCACCCACCGCATCCCGGTACCGGACGGTTGAGGGGGTCTATCGGTTAACCTCCCTTCGCCCGCCAGATGCGCGGTGCGGAAAGGCCACCGGCGTGGGCGGTGGAATGGGCGAAAGGGGGGAGTCGGCGCGGCGGCGGTCGGGTGGGTTCTCCCACCCACTCAGAGGAGCCGTCTGCCCGCCCCACCCGGGGAGGTATAAACCCGTGGACGTCAAGCAGGAAGTGTTCCCTTGGTCACCTGGGCACGGGCACTCGGAGTAGTTAAGAAGCCGGAGATATGTCCCAAACTCTACCCGTGTACACGACTCAGGCGCCTTCCTCCTCCGCCACCGGTGCATCCAGCAGCATCGACCGGTGGGGTATCCCATCCTCATCGTAGATCTCCCCTACCCCTACGAATCCCAGACTGCCGTAGAACGACTGCAGATGTGCCTGGGCACCGATCTTGATGGGTTGCACGCCGTAGCGCTCGTACAGTATCCTGATGGACTCTTGCATGAGTGGACGGCCCAGCCCCTGTCCGCGCGCCGAGGGTGCGGTGATGACGCGTCCGATGCTGGCGTACTCCGGGTACGAAATTCCCTTCTGCAGGATCCGGGTGTAGGCCACCACCTTTCCCTCCCGGGTGCCAACTACGTGCAGGGCGGCCTGGTCCTTGCCATCGGCGTCCAGGTACCAGCAGGTCTGTTCCACCACGAATACTTCCTGCCGCAGGGCCAGGATGGCGTACAGCAGGTGAACGTCGAGCTCGTCAAAGGTGTAGACCTTCCAGTTGACCGGCATGGAGTAGACTTTCGCGGCAAGATCGGGAGTCGCAGCCAAACGGCTCGGCTATCTTTGGGTTTTCTCCGCACCCGCGGACGCGCCCGCAACCCTTCACACCCCAAACGCCCCGCCCCATGCGCTACTACATAATTGCCGGTGAAGCCTCGGGCGACCTCCACGGTGCCCGGCTGGTGACGGCCCTGCGCGAGCTAGACCCGGAGGCGGAAATTCGGGCCTGGGGCGGCGACCTGATGCGGGAGGCCGGTGCGGAGGTGGTAAAGCACTACCGCGATCTGGCCTTTATGGGCTTCGTGGAGGTGGTAATGAACCTGCGCACCATCATGGCCAACTTCCGGGAGTGCCAGGCCGATATTGAGGCCTTCGCACCCGACCGGCTCGTACTGATCGACTACCCCGGTTTCAACCTGCGCATCGCCAAGTGGGCCCGCCCGCGGGGCTTCGACATCAGCTACTACATCAGTCCGCAGATCTGGGCCTGGCACACCAGCCGCGTCCACCAGGTGAAGGCGAACGTGGACCGCATGCTGGTGATCCTGCCCTTTGAGGAAGAATTTTACGCCCGGTACGGCGTCAAAGCGACCTTCGTAGGTCACCCCCTGCTCGACGTGGTCCGGGAAGTGGAGCACCGCACGCCCACCCATATTGCTTTGCTGCCCGGCTCACGGAAGCAGGAAATCAGCCGCAGTTTGCCCGTCATGCTGGCCGCCGCGGCCGAACTGCCCGACCAGCGTTACGTCATTGCCGGGGCGCCGAGCCAGGACCGCGAAGTGTACGCCCGTATCATGGAGCAGTCCGCGCGCCCCCCGCAACTGGAACTAGTCAGCGGCCGCACCTACGAAGTGCTGTCCGGGGCAAAAGCGGCGGCCGTCACGAGCGGGACCGCCACCCTGGAAACGGCGCTTTTCGGCGTGCCGCAGGTTGTGTGCTACCGCGGCAACCCGCTGAACTACTGGCTGGCGCGCCGCCTGGTGGCCAGCCGTATCAAGTACATTTCGCTGGTAAACCTGGTCATGGACCGCGAGGTAGTGCCCGAGCTGATCCAGCAGGAATTTACGGCCCATCGGCTCCGGGAGGAGCTGCAAAAAACAATTGCCGGCCCCAAACGGGACCGGCAACTGCGGGATCTGGCCGAACTGCGCCGCACCCTCGGCGAGGGTGGCGCGGCCGCGCGGGCGGCGGCGGCCATTATCGATCGAAAGGATTAAGCGTTGCCGAAAATCACCAGCAGGGCGTAGATCAGTCCGGGCAGGTAGAACAGCAGGGTAAGCAGCAGGGCGATCCAGAATTTGCTGTTGAGTTCACCCTGGTGCACCAGTACGGCCACGGGGGGCAGCAGGATGGCGAGGATGACCAGCAGAATGGTGTTGGTGTCGGCGTCCTGGTAGTCGTTCAGGGCTTGCTTGACGGCATCGCGCTGCTCGCGCTTCAGTTCACGGCGTTCCTTTCCGCTCATCTCCTTGAGCGATTCACGGTATTCGCGGGCGGCCTCCAGGGCTTCGGCTTCGGTAGGTGTGGTTGCGGCGGATTCGCCGGCCGGGGCATTCGGACCGGGGACGACGATGGCGGCCTGAAGGCTGCCGAAGAACATCGTCACCAGCAACAAGCTGAGGGTAAAGTAGCGTGTGCTCATAGGAATGTGGGAGTTATGTATCGGCAATATTGCCATTCCCACAAACCGGGTTTGCCGGGCAAGGTTTGTTACTGAACCGGTGTTTTTGCGCTCCTAGAAGGAGTAACAGCCATTTCCGCCCCCACCCCAGTTGCCCAGGCGGATGCCCAGGGTGAGGTTGATGAGGAAGTAGAAGTCGTTGGACCCACCCCCACGGGCGTAGACCAGATCGGAGGGTGCCTCGGCGGGATCCACCACCGGATTGGAGAAATAGGCGCCTTGCGTGCTGGATAGCGGATTGGAGAGTACGTCAATATAGTTGACGCGGCGGCCGGAGACGTCGTCGAGGTAATCGGTACCCGTAAAGCGGCCGCTCACCTCACCGCCTACCACAAAACGCTCACCGAGCTTGGCGCGTACGCCGCCGCCCACATGGATGGTGGTGATGTCCAGTTCGTAGGGAACGGGATCGTAATTGCCGCCGCTCACGCCCTGGGCTTCGGTGCGCAGGGGCTGCAGGTCGTAGTACACGCCGTCGATTTGCGATTGGGGGTTGAAGGAGGTACGCCCGATGCCACCCATGATGTACGGGGCAACGAAACGGTCTTCGGGATCGCCGAGGTAGAAAAGGTCGAGCTCCACGGCCAGGTTGAATTCCCGGATCTTGGAACGGAAGTCGCGCGTGAAGGTGATCGATTGGCCGGTCTCGTCGGGCAGCGCCGTTTCCCGCTCCGCGGCGATATTACCGAAGATGCCGTTGAAACGGAAACCCACGCGGCTGATGGGCCGGTACCGCAGGTAGAAACCGCCGAAAGTGTTCCAATCCTTGAGGAAACCAAGGTTCGGGTCGCTCAGGTCGCCGTTATAGGGCATGTCGCCCCCCTGGACACCGAGTTCGAAATATTGCTGCGCCGCTAGCTTTGGAGACACCATCAGGCCCAGGGCCAACAGGAGACTGAAGTAGATCGATGTTTTCATTGGAGGGTAATTGGAATCAAATTCGTTGCAAAAGATCAAAAGGGTGCGATGCCTAATAAACTTTCCGGGGCACCTTAAAATTGTAGCAGCCCTGAGACGAGGGCACAAAGCAAAAGGTCACATTCCATCGGATAGCGACGGGGCGTGGGGAATCGATCGTGTAGTCAGAAAGAATAACTGCCGCCAGCAAGCTGCACGACACATTTCACCCGTTAGTACCCCGCTTCTTCACAGAATGTTCAAAATAACCGCCGCGCGTCACCTTTTGCCGCCGAATGCGTTTCCTTTGTGAAACATGGTTACTACCCCCCAACAACCCGAAGCAGCCAAGCCGCGGATCACCAGGGATCGCCTGCACCGGTCGATGCGCATCTTCGACTATGTGTGGCGGTACCGCTGGCTGTTCCTGCTCAGTTTTGTGATTTTGGGCATCAGCAGCCTGGTTTTCCTCACGATCCTGCAGTTGCCGGGGGAAGCCCTGAACGTCTACCAGGGCAAGGGCAATTACGGCCTGACCATCGACCAGATTTTCCTGTTGCTCACGGCCCTGATCATCGTTCAGGCCCCGCTCAGTTTTTTCCGCGTCCGCATCCAGGCCATCGTGAGCGAACGGGCCATGGCGGCCCTGCGGAAGGACCTCTTTTCCAAGATATTGCGCCTCAACATCCCCTTCTTCGAGCGCAGCCGGGTGGGTGAGCTCACCAGCCGCATCACCAACGACATCACGCAGATTCAGGGGATCTTCAGCCTTACGCTGACGGAGTTCGCGCGCCAGATCATCATTCTGGTCGGCGCGATCACCTACATCCTCTTCACCATGTACAAGCTGGCGCTGGTCAGCCTGCTCATCTTCCCGGCCGTGGTGGTGGCGGCCATGGTATTCGGCAAATACCTGCGGCGCATGACCAAGGAGCGGCAGGAGAAGTTGGCCCAGTCCAACGTGATCGTAGAAGAGACCCTCCAGAGTATCGCCACGGTCAAGGCCTACACCAACGAAGACTTCGAGCTCGAACGCTACGCGCGCAGCATCGATGAGACGGTCGACATCTCCATCCGCACGGCCAACGTGCGCGGCCTCTTTTCGGCCTTCATCGTCACCGTCATGTTTGGCGCGCTGTTCTTCATCATTTACCGGGCCATACTACTGGTTGAAGCCGGTGACCTGCCGGTGGGCGACCTCTTTTCCTTCGTGGTCTTTACGGCCATCATCGGGGCGGGCATCGCCAGTCTGGGCAATTTCTACAGCGAGATCGTCTCCGCCCTCGGCGCTTCCGACCGGGTGGTCGACATTCTGGAAAGCCACGAAACAGAAGAGGTGGCGCGGACGCAGGTACCGGGTCCACGGCTGGCCGCCACAACCGGTGGTTCCTTCGCCGGGGCCATCCACTACCGCAACGTCGGCTTCTCCTACCCCACCCGACCCGACGTGACCGTACTCTCGGACATCGACCTCCGGGTAGCCCCGGGCGAGAAAGTAGCCCTGGTCGGCGCCAGCGGCAGCGGCAAGTCTACCCTGGTGAAGCTTCTGCTCCGCTTCTACCCCGTTACCCAGGGCGTGATCACCGTCGACGGCCGCAACATTGAGGATTTCAACCTGCACGATTACCGCGACCAACTCGCGCTCGTGCCGCAGGAAGTACTGCTGTTCGGCGGCACCATCCGCGAGAACATCACCTACGGCAACCTGACCGCCACCGAGGCCCAGATCCGCGAGGCAGCCCGCAAGGCCAATGCCCTGGACTTCATCGACGGCTTCCCGGAAGGGATGGATACACTCGTCGGCGACCGTGGTATCCAGCTAAGCGGCGGACAGCGTCAGCGCGTCGCCATTGCCCGCGCCATCCTGAAGGACCCCCGGATCCTATTGCTCGATGAAGCCACCAGTAGCCTGGACGCCGAAAGTGAGCGCGTAGTACAGGAAGCGCTGGACAACCTCATGGAAGGCCGCACGAGCATCATCATCGCCCACCGGCTGGCGACCATCCGCGACGTCGACCGCATATACGTGATCGAAAACGGCACCATCGTCGAGTCCGGCACCCACCACGAACTGAGCGGCCGCCCCCACGGTGCGTACTCCGCCCTCGCCCGCCTGCAATTCGACCTGGCCGAATGAGGGAGTATGTCGACCTGCGCCGCTGCAACACCTTCGGCCTGCCCGCCGTGGCCGAACGCTACCTGCCCCTGACCGACCTAGCGCAACTGGAAGGTCCGGAGTTCCGGCAATCCCCCACCCTCGTACTCGGTGGCGGCAGCAACCTGTTGCTGCTGGAAGAGATCCCCGGACTCACCGTCCACGTCCTGCTGAGCGGCATCGCCTGGTCCGACGGTCGCGGCCGCTTTCGCGTGCTGGCAGGGACCGACTGGAATCAGTTCGTCCGCTATACCCTCGACACCGGCTTTCCCGGGATGGAGAACCTCATCCTCATCCCCGGCACGGTGGGTGCCGCTCCCGTACAGAATATCGGTGCCTACGGCGCGGAGGTTTCCGAATTCATCACCGCCGTCCAAGCCTGGGAGTTCGGGCGCGGCATGGTGGAGTTGTCGCCGGAGGACTGCGCCTTCGGCTACCGCGACAGCCACTTCAAACGCGAGCCCGGCCGGTACCTGATCACCGCCGTGGATTTTGATCTGAGCCGGCGGCGACCTCTTAAACTGGAATACGGAGCCATCAACGCCGAGTTGGAAGCCGAGGGCATCACCGACCCGACGCCCCGCGACGTGGCGAATGCGGTGACCCGGATTCGGCGCAGCAAGCTGCCCGACTGGTTCTTCTACGGCAACAGCGGCAGCTTCTTCAAGAATCCGGTGGTTTCCCGCGGTCAGTACACCGCCCTGCAGACCGAGTACCCCGACTTGCCCGCCTACCCCATCGACGCCGACCACGTGAAACTTCCCGCCGGATGGCTGATTGACCGGGCCGGCCTGCGCGGCGCGGGCACCGAAACGGTCGGCACCTACGAGCGGCAGGCACTGGTGATGGTGAACCGCGGTGGAGCGACGGGCCGCGACGTCCTCTCCTTCAGCGAACGGGTACGTGGAGAAGTGAAGGGCAAATTTGGCGTAGAAATCGAACGCGAGGTCCAGCTGTTTCCCGCCTGAGCAGGACAAAATGCAATCATGCTGAGGTTTCGGACCGGCACCGCTCGTGTGCCGGCCTGGCCGCGTAAAACATCAACGGGCCAAACCGGCTTTTACCGCAAATGTCAATTGTGGTCAACCGACCTGTCCTTATCCTTCCCGTGCTATCGCTGGCGGACGCCATTCACCCCGCCTGCCGGTTATCCGTAACCGTTCCGGCCAAGGATGAAGCCGATTACATCCTGCCTACCCTGGAGGCGCTGCGCCGGCAGACCGACTTTATGGGCAATCCCCTAGACCCCGACACCTACGAAGTCATCCTCCTGGCCAACAACTGCTCGGACGCTACCGCGGAGGTGGCACGAGCCTACGGCACCCGCTACCCGGATTTCCACCTCCACGTCGCCGAAATCACCCTGACCGGAGACCTGGCCTGCGTCGGCGTCGCCCGCAAACTGATGATGGACGAAGCCGCCCGCCGCCTCCCGCCCGGGGGGATCGTAGCGATGACCGACGCCGATACGCAGTTGGACCCCCACTGGGTGTACGCTACCCTGCGGGCGTTCGATCGCGGGGCCCACGCCGTGGGTGGCCGCATCGTCGTTCCCCGGAGCGGCCGTACGGGTTACCGCAAGATCCATCTCCAGGACGTCACCTACCGAAGCCTGCAGGCGCTGGTGGAACACATGATCGACCCCAGCGACGAAGACCCCTGGCCTCGGCACTTCCAGCACTACGGGCCCAGTCTGGCGGTGCGGGTGGAGGACTACCGGGCCTGCGGCGGCATGCCTCCCGTAAAGTGTATCGAGGACGCCGCTTTCGCCTGGGCTCTGGAGCGGATCGACGTGCAGTTCGTCCATGATCCTGCGGTGAAGGTCTATACCTCGGATCGCCGGAGTGAGCGCGTCGAGGGGGTAGCCTTCAGTCATGCCCTCGACGAGTGGACACGCATGCAGTCTGCCGGCCGGCAGCCCGTGGTATTCGGCCTGCAACACTGCATCAATCTCTACAAATGGAAAGTAGCCCTGCGCCGGGCTTTTCAGGAGCGTCGCATCGCTGGACTCCCTGCCCTGGTGGACCTGGCGGCGTATCTGGACATGCCTTCCGGGGAATTGCAGCGACGGGTGGCGGAGGCACCTACCTTCGGTGCGCTTTACCTGGAGATCCGGCAGATGCTGGAGCGGACGCATGCCTTTTCGGACAGCCCGTTCCCGGAGGCCATTCGTGACCTGCGGCGGTTTACCCGTGCGACCTGGTCAGCCCTTTCTTCTTCCACACGTCCAGGCGGTACCGGTCTGCACGACTGCCCTTGACCCGTTCGAAGCCGGTGAGTTTGCGCGCGAAAGCTTCGTGTACCTCATCGCCCGTGAGCGGGTAGTCGGGGACATAGGGAGTATAATGCACCAACAGCAGCACGCCCCCCGGCCGTAGGGAATTCTGAATAAGGTCAATGGCGCGCTCAAGGTCGGTGTAGCTCCAGTAGTAGCCCACTTCGGACAGCACCACCAGGTTGAAGCTACCTTCCGGAAATTCCTGCGGGATGGACAGTCGGCGTAATTCCACGTGGATTTGGTTCGCCAATCGGTCCCGAGCGCGCTCCAATGCCGCCTCGCTGACGTCCACCGCCAGCAGTTCCTCGCAGCGCTCGGCAAGCTGCTCCGTCAGTACCCCGATGGAACAGCCGATCTCGAGGGCGCGGTCGTACCGTCCGAGGGGAAGCGCGGCCAGGGTGGCGGCGTACTTGCCGCGCTCGTATTCACTGGTCTCGAATTGCCAGGGGTCTTCGCTGCCCTGATAGATCGCCGCGAAATACTCCCCACCCAAACTGCGGTGGCGCTTCTCCGCGGGTTCAAAGTAGATCTCGCGGGGCCGGGTGAAGTGGCCAATCATGGACTCCGACAGCTGGAAGCCCGAGGCGTCATCGTCGATGACCCCGTTCCACTGGGAGGCGTGGGCCCGGATGGCCTCCACTTTACGGTTCACGACATCGGCAATATCCAGCGACCAGGTGATCATTTCTTCTTGCCGGGGAAGATCTCCGGTATTCTTCGCCTCCCACATCCAGACGGGGTATTCCACCCAGCGGATGCCCGGACCGATCCGGTTAACCGCCGCGCGGCAGATGTCCCAGGTGGCGCGGTGATCTTCGTGGAGATCGCGGCGCCAGGGTACTACAAAGGTATCGGGGGACCACTGCCGGACCATTTCGGTCATGGATTCCACCGCGGGGGCGAAGGCCGGGTGCCCCTCACCCGGCACACGTCCGTCGGGCAGCCGCAGGAAGTGTACACGGTCTTCCGGAACGCCGAGGACACTGCATGCGGCCAGGGCTTCGCGTTCGCGCAGGGCGGTCCTTTCCTCCGAACTGAACTTTTGGGAATTGGGGTGCGACATGGAGCCATCGCTCACGAAGACCACCCTAACCTCCTGCCCGCGGTCGGTGAGGTGGAGAATGAGGCCGCCACAGCCCAGCGATTCATCGTCGGGATGGGGGCTGAACACTATGGTCGACCTCCAGGCGGCGAGGTCGCCCACGGGATGGTCGGGGGCTTGCTCGTACAGGGCATCCTTACGACCCGCTACGTGACCGGGATCAGTGGGCAGCGGGACCATGGCCATTGAGTAGGTATTGCCCTACGGCTTCCAGAGCCGCGTCGGGGGCGGGTTGCCGGAGATACATGGACAGGTCGGCGTGCAGCCGGGCTACGGGATGGGGATGGAGCAGGCCGCGAGCCCCCACCGAACGCTGGGCCATTTCCAGGCACTGCTCGCAGTAGCCGGCGATGGCCGTCCGGACCATATTGGCGTAGTGCACGACCGCGGCGGGATCCTCGGAGTGATCGCTGAGCTGACCGGCGCGGTCGAGCCAGAGTTGACCGCTCTCGACGAGGATGGCCATTTGTCCCACCCGGGTACGCTGGTAAGGATCTTCCGTACGGCCCAGATCGCGCAGGTATTCGCGGGTGGCGTCGAGCAGGGCCGCGGCGCCGCCCAGTTGCACGGCGGCAAAGCGCACCGCGCCGCCGCTCAGGTAGGGTTGGCGATTGTAATCTTCGGGGCCACCGAGCAGGTCGTCCGCGCCAAGTTCTATGCCGCTGAAATCGATCTTGTAGCTGACGCTGTTCCGCATCCCGGCTGGATTCCAGAAAGTGGGATCGACCTTCACCCGGTGCTCATCCAAGGGTAATACGGCCATCTGCCAACCTGCATCTTCAGGTGCATCACCGCGCAATACTCCAGTGATTAGGGGTCTCGTGACCCGGTCCGCCCCACTGCAGAAACTCTTGCTGCCCGCCACCCGGACGCCCCCGTCGTGCTTACGGTGCAGCTCCACCCCATCAGCCATCTGGGTATTCCATACCCCAAAGAGGTGGCCGGCACGGGCGTCGGTGTACCAGCGCTTCCGCTGTTCCGGCGTGCCGTAAATCTTGATCAGTTGCAGGGCGTTGAGGTGGCCTTCATAGATGCGACCGACCGAGAGGTTTCCCCGGCCGATTTCCTTCAGCAGCCGGAGCACGCCGGCCGTGTGGCCGCGCTCCTGGTCCAGGGCCTCACCGGGCAGGGTGATGCGCAGCAGGCCCGCGCGGCGCAGCTCTTCCATTTCCCTTTCGGGAAATCCACCGTCTGCGTAGGTCGACGGTGCCCAGGTAGTGAAGCGGTCGACCAGCGCGCGGAGGCGGTCGGACTCAACCGGCGGGAACTGGATGGAGATTGGTACGGACATCTAGGTACCAAAAGCGCCTTCCGAAGGCCGGTGTTTGGGCGAAGGGAAAATATTTAGAAACGTGGCAAGCGTCTGCTCCCCTTACCCATACAGGCGTATGCTCTGCACGAGTGCCAGAATGGCCAGCAATCCGCCCAACAGGAAATTGATGTTGCGGGTCAGGAAGAGGGCTTTCCGTTGCATCCACTCAGCCAGGCGGGCGTAAGCCCCGAAGATCAGCATGGCACCCGCGCCCGCGCCCAACATGAACCCCAGACGTCCGAGGGCATCTGCCGACAGGTGATCATCGGCGAGCAACCACCCGCCGACGGCGAAGAAATAGGGCACGGTGAGGAGGTTCATCAGTGCCAGCAGGATGCCCCGCAGAAAGGGGCTGCCCCGGTACCGACCGCCGTCCGGTGCGGCCTCTGCCACCCGCGCGCGGTATCCCTTGAACAAGAAAAAGACGGCCAAAAAAAGGAAGGCCACAACCGCCCATTGCTTGAGCATTCCGATGATGGCCGGGTGCGTCGTGAAATAGTTGGCGAAGAAGATGGCCACCCCGGCCTGGGCCGTAAAGGTGAAGGCCATGCCCGCCGCGAATGCGTAGCCGGCGCGTCGGCCCGCACGCAGGCTAACGTTTACGCTGGTCATATTGAGCATTCCCGGAAAAAAGGTAGCCCCGGCCGCGGCGGCCAGGCCGATCAGCACGGCGGTGAGTAGTTCCACGCCGCAAAGGTAGGCCACGGTGGTATTTTGCGTACATTTCCCGGCGGCATTACGCCGGACGAATAATATTTAGCAATATTGTCCGCATCCCCGACACCCGGATCTTACCCACCAAACTTCAAGCATGGACCCCATCAAGATTAAATTTGGCACCGACGGCTGGCGCGCCATCATCGCCCAGGAATACACCGTAGACAACGTCAAGCGCGTAGCGGAAGGCACCGCGCGCTGGCTCAAGGAACAGGGCGGATCCCGCGTGGTCATCGGCTACGATTGCCGCTTCGGCGGGGAGTTGTTCACGGAAACCACCGCCCGGGTGCTCGGCAAACACGGCATCACCAGTCTGCTGGCCCCCTCCTTCATCTCCACCCCCATGGTGAGCCTGGGCGTGGTGAAGACCGAAGCCGACCTCGGCATCGTCATCACCGCCAGTCACAACCCGCCGTCCTACAATGGTTTTAAACTGAAGTCGCGTCTGGGCGGGCCCAGCATCCCCGACGACGTCACCGCGGTGGAAAACCTCATCCCCGACGCCGTACCCACCGACCTGCCAGAGATGGACGAGCTGCGCGAGCAGGGCCTCATCGAGGAGCATGATTTCGAGCAGATCTACCTCGACCACGTCTACGCCAACTTTGACATGGAACTGATCCGCAACGCCGACTTCGGCATCGCCTACGACGCGATGTACGGCGCCGGGCAGTCGGCCATGATCAAACTGCTGCCCAAGGCCCGCCACCTGCACTGTGAGTACAACCCTAGCTTTATGGGCCAGGCCCCGGAACCCATCGGCCGCAACCTGACGCAGCTCAGCGACGTCATCAAAAAGGACCCCAAGCTTTCCCTGGGCATCGCCAACGACGGCGACGCCGACCGCATCGGGCTCTTCGACGAGAACGGCGACTTCGTAGACAGTCACCATATCCTGCTGCTCTTGCTCATGTACCAGTACGAGTACAAGGGGATCAAGGACGGGGAAGTGATCCTGACCTTTTCCGTAACCGACAAGCTGAAGCAGCTCGCCGAGAAGTACGGACTGGAATACGAAGTGACCCGTATCGGCTTCAAGTACATCGCCGAGATCATGGCCGAACGCGAAGTGATCGTGGGCGGTGAGGAATCCGGCGGACTGGCCGTAAGCGGCCACATCCCCGAGCGCGACGGCATCTGGATCGGCCTGATGATCGCCGAATACATGGCCAAGACCGGCAAGTCGCTCAACGATCTGATCCAGGACGTCTACGACAAGGTGGGCAGCTTCAACTGCGACCGCGACGACGTCCACGTTGAGAACGACCGCAAGTGGGATATCGTCAAGCAGGCAGAAAGCAATCCCTTCAAGAAGATCGGCCCCTACACGGTGACCGACGTGAAGCACGTAGACGGCACTAAGTTCTACCTCGACGGCGAAGACCGTTGGCTGATGGTCCGCCCCAGCGGCACGGAGCCCGTACTGCGAGTGTACGCCCAGGGCGCCGACGCCGCGGAAACCCGCAAGATCCTCGACGCCGGACGCGCCGAGATGGGCATCTAAGCCGACCGACATGAGCGACCTGCTGGCCCGCGCCTACTCCCCCGCCGAGTTTCGTCGTCACGGCCACGCCCTGATCGACCAGCTCGCCGACTACCTGGAAAACGTGGAACGGTATCCGGCCAATCCCTACGCTACCCCCGAAGAGAGCCTGGAAGAATTTCGGGCCCTCCTCGGCCGGGGTGCCGCGCCGGAGGAAGTCTTCGGTCGCGTCATCGAGCGCAGCGTCCACCTGCACCACCCCGACTACATGGGCCACCAGGTGGTGCCCCCGGCGCCCCTTTCGGCCCTGTCCGACGTAGCCTCTAGTCTGCTTAACACCGGCATGGCCATCTTCGAGATGGGACGGCCCGGCACGGCGATGGAGCGCGTGGTCATCGAACGCTTCGCCGAATTGCTGGAGCTCGATCCGGGCAGCGGTGGCTTTCTCACCAGCGGCGGAAGCCTGGCCAACCTCACGGCCCTGCTCGCGGCCCGCGCCCGACACGGGGCTCCCGGCCGCTACTGCCTGCTGGTGAATGAGCACGCTCACTACTGCATCGAACGGGCCGTGCGGGTCATGGGCTGGGGAGAAGACGGTATCGTACACGTGCCCACCGACGACCACCTCAGCATGCGTACCGAACTGATCGACGGACTCATCGACGAGGCGCGCGGACGCGGTCTCACGCCCATCGCGTTGGTGGGCAGTGCCTGCACCACGGCCACCGGCACCTACGATCCGATCGCTGCCCTGGCCGATGCGGCGGAGAAGCACAACCTCTGGCTGCACATCGACGGGGCCCACGGGGCCGCGGTACGGCTGGATCCCGCGCGGCGGCACCGGGTCGACGGACTGGAACGGGTCGATAGTCTGACCCTAGATTTCCACAAGATGCTCATGGCCCCGGCCATTACCACCGGACTGTTCTTCCGCCGTGGCACCGACGCCTACCGCACCTTCCAGCAGCGGGCCGACTACCTACTCAACGCCGCCGACGGGGAGGGCGACTGGTCCAACGTGGCGCGGCGCAGCTTCGAATGCACCAAACGGATGCTTAGCCTGCGCATCTTCACCCTGCTGAGCGAGTACGGCCCCCAGCTTTTCGTCGATTACGTGCGCCGGGTGGGCGACCTCGGCCAGGAACTCGCCACGCTAATCCGCCAGCACCCCGAACTGGAACTGTTCACCCCGCCCGACATCAACATCGTCTGCTTCCGCTTCCGGCGACCTGACCTCGATACCGCATCGGTCAACGGTCTGAATGGAATGATCCGGGCCCACCTGACCGAAATCGGGCAGACCTACATCGTACAGACCACCATCGACGGCGCGGTATACCTGCGCTGCACCCTCACGAACGCCTTCACCACCACCGCCGATCTGGAGCGTATGCTGCAGCAGGTGGTGGCCACCGGAATTGAATTGTTAGCCCTGCGCCGGGGCATCGGCGTTTAGCCGGAGTGACCGGGCAACAGAACCCTGCCCGTTCTGCGACGTTAACCCACTACATCATATGGGGCAAAGACCGATCTTTGCCAAGCTACTTAAACCACCCAGCCTTGCGCAAGCCAATGAGAATACATCCGGAAGGTCGCCGGATGTTAGCCTTACTTTTTATCGGCCTGGCCATTATTTGTGCCCTGGTCTACTGGAAAGCCCCGGCTCAATTGCCCGTGGTGGCCATTGCGTCCGGTATCTTTTTCGTCACGATCCTGCAGTTTTTCCGCAACCCCACCCGCATGGTACCGGAGGAGGCCGACCACCTCGTGTACGCGCCCGCCGACGGCAAGGTGGTCGTGATCGAGGAAGCCTACGAGCCGGAGTACTTCAAGGCCAATCGCCTGCAGGTGAGCATCTTCATGTCGCCGGTGAACGTCCACGTTAACCGCAATCCGGTCAGCGGACTGGTGAAGTACAATAAATACCACCCCGGCAAATACCTGGTGGCCTGGCACCCCAAGAGCAGCACGGAGAATGAGCGCACCACGGTGGTGATCGACACCGGCGAAACCGAGATCCTGCTGCGGCAGATCGCCGGGGCCCTGGCCAAACGCATCAAGAACTACCTCGAGGTGGGCCAGCAGGTCGTCCAGGGTGAAGACTTTGGCTTCATCAAGTTCGGCAGCCGCGTCGACCTCTTCCTGCCCCTCGGCACCCAACTGCGGGTCGACATCGGCCAGAAGGTCAAAGGCAACAAGACGGTAATCGCCGAACTGGAATAAATCCGGCCATGGGGAAGAAAAAAAAGCGGTACGAACTCAAGACCCTGCGGGAAAAGAAAATCGACTTCCGGCGTCACCTGCGTACCTACCTGGTGATGTGCGCCTTCTTCATCGCCCTCAACCTGCTGACCATTGGCAGCATCGGCTGGGCCATCTGGCCGATCCTCGGCTGGGGCATCGGCGTATCCATGCAGGCGATGAGCCTCTACGGCCCTCTGGCTGACCCCGAGGACGTCCACCCGCGGGAAGAGCAACTCGGCACTCCCCTGCCCGACCTCGAAGACGAAGCCCTCGACCTGCGTGAACTGGAGCGGCGGCCCTACCGCGACGAAGACCTCGTATAAACATCCCTGAAAGCCTCCGCCACCGGCACCACTCCCGGCGATCCTTCCCGGAGCCGGCGTGCCCGTAGCAGGCTGTTGCGGCGGTGTTCCGCGTAATCCTTCTCCCCTTCCCGCAGGGAATTTTCGGTGATGTAGCCATTGTCGGCCCCGGCGTGCAGGAATCGGCCCTCCCCCAGATAGAAGCCCACGTGGGTCACCCGCTCGCTGCCGTCGTCGCGGTAGTTGCCGAAGAACAGTAAATCGCCACGTTGCAGCGCACTGAAGTCGTCGTCCAATGGTACGTCGGTGCCGGAGTGTACCTGCTGACTGGCATCGCGGGGAATCACGTAGCCGTTCAGATAGTAGGCCGTTTTGGTAAAGCCGCTGCAGTCCATGGCCTTGGGACTGGTACCGCCCCAGAGGTAGGGCCGTCCCACCTGTTCAAAGGCCGTACTCAGCACCGATTCGATACGCACCGCGTCGGGAGTGGCCAGTGCGGTGTAGGGCGCGAGGTCTGAGGTGGGTACCC
Source organism: Neolewinella litorea (assembly GCF_004803465.1). Classification (GTDB taxonomy): domain Bacteria; phylum Bacteroidota; class Bacteroidia; order Chitinophagales; family Saprospiraceae; genus Neolewinella; species Neolewinella litorea. The sequence goes on from NZ_SRSF01000002.1 coordinate 426,692, forward strand.
ACCCGGTTCGTCCGTCCGGCAGGCGCACTTCCAGGGCACCACCCTGCTCATTTCCGGTGACTTGCAGAAGATTTCCGGCGACGAGTTCGGAGACGATGGAGCGGGAATCCGGGGCGCTCATTACGGCACTCTGGGCGGGGACGCAGGTGCGGAGATCATCCGTGAACCAGCCGGCCAGCGTGGCCCGGTCGGCCGGCTGAATGGCTCCCGTTTCGAGCCAGGCCAGGTAACGGTCGGGCGTACGGATAAGGTACCAGCCGTGATCGTAGTCCAGCAATTCCACCGGCGTACCCAGCAGGGCCTGGGAGGTAAGCTCCTGGGAATGGCCGGGTTCGGTGCGGATATTGGCTACGGATACGCGGATCAATCCGAAGGAGTCCTGCTGGCCGAGCAGGCGTACCCGATTGTAGGTATCTGGCAGATTCGCTGCAAGTGATTCGAGTTGTTTCAGGGCAGCCGGCACCGTTGTATAACCGTCCAGCACGAGACTGTCGCCCCGCCGTTCCGCGACCACTTCGACGCGATCGGTGCGCCGGTCCGGAGCGTAGGTGCTTTTTATTCCCGCGATCCGCTCCTCCCACGCCGATATTTCGCTTTTGGGAGGGTCATTGGAAGCACAAGTTGTCAAGAGGATGGCCAGAAATAGGTAAAAAGTTAGGTTTTGCATTGATTTCGGGGTTATTTTTGTCAGCAAGTCGGAACTTAACGGCGCAACGTTGTTACTGTTACGTATTATATCACGGTCTTGGAGTAGGCTAGTTTATTTGATTGTGCATTCATTATCCTTTTAGGCATCGCCTCCAACAATACCATTTGTTTTATCCCTTTTCTCTTTCATTATGAATTTATTTGTGGCCCGGCTAAGCTGGGATACCGACGAAGACACGCTTCGGAACACTTTCACCAGCTACGGTGAGGTAGAGTCGGTAAAAATCATCCTTGACCGGGAAACCGGTCGTTCCCGTGGATTTGGCTTCGTTGAGATGCCAAACGACGATGAAGCGCAAGCTGCTATTGAAGCGCTGGACCAAACTGACCTTGACGGTCGCACTATTGTCGTCAAAGAAAACGACCGCAAAGGCGGTGGTGGCGGCGGCGGTGGCGGCTACAGCGGCGGCGGAGGCGGCGGCGGTTACCGCGGAGGCGGTGGCGGCGGCGGCGGCTACCGTGGCGGTGGCGGCGGCGGCGGTTACCGCGGAGGCGGTGGCGGCGGCGGCGGCTATGACCGTGGCGGACGCGGCGGCGGAGGCGGCGGTTACGACCGTGGCGGACGCGGCGGAAGCGGCGGAGGCGGCGGCTATGACCGTGGCGGACGCGGCGGTGGCGGTGGCGGTTACGACCGTGGCGGCTACGGCGGCGGAGGCGGCGGCTACGAGCGCGGCAGCTACGATCGCGGCGGCGACTCCGGTTCACGTTACGACCGCGGCAATCGCGGCAGCTACGACCGTGGCGGCGACAAAGACTACGAAAGCTACGGACGCAGCGATGAGCGCAGCCGTCGGCCCCGTAACACGCGCCATAACGACTACAACGACTAGAGCCGAAAGGCCCTCAAACGACAAAGCCCCCCGGAAGTCATTCCGGGGGGCTTTTTTCATTATATCTTGGGCGCCGCATTGCTAAAACCACATCATGCTCAGACATCTACTCCTGTTACTTTTCCTCTGGTCTGGGGCCTCGGTGCTTCACGCCCAGCTGGTCACCACCGACCCCGCGGCACCCGTTGCCGGACAGCCACTAACGATCACCTTCGACGCTACCCAGGGTACGGCCGGACTGAAAGATTGCAACTGTGCGGTCTATCTCCATACCGGCGTGATCACCGACGGCAGTACTTCTTCGAGCGACTGGAAATTCGTGAAGACCACCTGGGGGGAAGCCAACCCCGCCTGGAAACTGGAGCCGGTAGCGGGCCAGCCCAACAAGTTTACCTACACCTTCTCCCCCTCCATCCGGGAATATTTCGGCGTGCCCGCGGGGACTGAAATCAAGCAGATCGCCATGGTTTTCCGGGACGCCACGGGCGACCGCGAGGGCAAGGCCACCGGGGGTGCCGACATCTTCGTCGACGTCAATACCGGCAGCTCCCTGGCCGTAAACCTGGTCGGCGACCCGGGCAGTGCTACCTATCCCCTCGGCAAGACCCTGTCGGTGACCGCGGGCGCCACCACTGCGGCCACCCTGCAACTGTACGACAACGACAGCCTGCTGACCACCGCCACGGGTGCCGAACTCAGCTACGACGTCCGCCTTCTGACGCCCGGATCGCACACCCTTAAGGTCGTCGCCTCCGCCGACGGTCAGGAAGCCGCGGATTCTTTCCAGATTGACGGCCAGCTGGTAGTCGAACGCTTCCTGCCCGCCGAGGCACTCGTCAACTCCAGCCCCGGCACGCCGGTGACCATCAGCGCCTTTTCCTACGTGGATGCCACCCTGCGCCTGCAACGGGAAGATGAGGTGATCGCCACCGTCACCAGCGACCGGATCACGGAGATGGTGAACCTGCCCGACGCGCCGGTGACCACCTATACCGTCACCGCCACCTACCGCGGCGAAACGGCTTCTACCTCCGTCACCTTCATCACCGGCGACCCCGAAGTAGCGGCCGTACCCGATGACGCCCGGCCCGGAGCCACGCGTACCGCCGATGGGGGCGTACTGCTGCACCTGCGCGCGCCGCAAAAATCGGATGTATTCGTGGTGGGCAACTTCAACGACTGGACCCCCGTGGCCGCCTCCCGCATGAAAGTGGCCCCGAACGATACCTCTTTCTGGCTCAAGATCCCCGCGGAAGACCTGCCGGAGGGCGACCTCCTTTACCAATACGCCGTGGACGGTGACGGGCGCTTTGCCGACCCCTACAGTACCCTGGTACTCGACCCCGATGACGATCCCTTTATCGGCCCGGAAACCTTTGCCGGCATCCCCGACTACCCCTCCGCCGATGCGGAAGGAATCGTAACCTGGCTGCGCCTCGACGCCCCGGAATACTCCTGGGAGACGGAGGAATACACCGTCCCCGACCCCGAAAAGATGGTGGTGTACGAACTGCTGGTGCGCGACTTCATCGCTGCCCACGACTTCCAGACGCTCACCGATACGCTCGACTACCTCGACCGCCTCGGCGTCAATACCATCGAACTGATGCCCGTGAGTGAATTCGAGGGCAACCTCAGCTGGGGCTACAATCCCAGTTTCCACATGGCCCTCGACAAGTACTACGGCTCGCCCGAAGCCCTCAAGGCATTCGTGGATGCCGCCCACGCCCGCGGCATGGCCGTGGTGCTGGACGTGGTCTACAACCACGCCTTCGGGGAAAGCTCCCTCATCCGCATGTGGCCGGGCAACCAACCCTTCGCACCCGGGGCCGACAACCCCTACGCCAACGTGACGGCCCGTCACCCCTTCAATGTGGGCTACGACCTGAACCACGAAAGTGCCCTGACGCAGGAGTACGTCAAGACCACCCTGCAGTACTGGTTGGAGGAGTTCCGGATCGACGGCTTCCGCTTCGACCTCAGCAAGGGCTTCACGCAGAACTTCAGCAACGACGTCGGGACCTGGAATCGCTACGATGCCTCCCGGGTCGCCATCCTGAAGGAATACGCCGACCTGGTGTGGTCGGTCAACGAAGACGCCTACATGATCATGGAGCACCTGGGCGAGAGCCGCGAGGAGAACGAACTGGCCCAGTACGGCCAAGGGATGTACTTCTGGTCGGGCTACCAGCCGCACGACGCTTACCTGGAGGCGGCCATGGGCTATAACGCCGGCAACGGATCCAATTTCAGCTCTGTACTGGCCGAGAACCGGGGCTTCGACCAGCGCAGTCTGATCGCCTACATGGAAAGCCACGACGAGGAGCGGATGGTGTACAAGAACCTGCAGTTCGGCAACGGCAGCGGGAACTACAACGTCCAGGAATTGGGCACCGCCCTGGACCGGGTTGAGCTGGCCAGCGCCTTCTTCTATACCCTACCCGGCCCGAAAATGCTCTGGCAGTTTGGGGAACTGGGCTACGACTACCCCATCAACTACTGCACCGACGGAACCGTAAACAACGGCTGCCGCACCGGCCCCAAGCCTATCGTGTGGGAATACCGCGACAACCCCGCGCGGCAGGACGTGTACCACACCATTGCCGACCTGCTGTACGTCCGCAACAATTTCGAGTACTTCCACGGGGAGGTTACGGCCTCCAACTTTGCCGGCGAGGTGAAGTACGTATTCCTGGACAGTGAAGACGGTCCGGCGGCCATCGTCGGCAACTTCGGGGTGACCCCCGCTACGGTTACTACGGCCGTACCCGCTTCGGGCACCTGGTTCGACTTTTTCAACCAAACGGAGGTGCAGTTCGACGCCGCCAATACGAGCATCGACCTGGGCCCCGGGGAGTACCGGGTATTCCTGTCGCAGCCCGTGGACCGTAACGGCGGTCGCCTGACCTCTACCAACGATGAGGCAGTGGCCCGCCTGGCCTTTACCCTCAGCCCTAACCCTACGGCCGGGCAGCTGCGAACCTACTTTTTCCTGGAGCGCCCCTCTACGGTCAGCGTGACGGTGATCGACCTGATGGGCCGGCCCGTACGCCAGTTGCACAGTGGCTTCCTGCCGGCGGGTCAGCAACAGCTCCAGACCGAGCTGAGTGGATTGCCCGCGGGTACCTACTTCGTGCGGATTACGGAGGGAAGGCAGTCGGCCGTCCGTCCCGTGATCGTGCGGTAAACCGTACCATACGGAAACAGAAAAGCCCCGGCATTCGTGAGAATGTCGGGGCTTTTTCATGGACCGCGAACGGCCCGGAAGTGTGGAGGCGGCGAGAGTCGAACTCGCGTCCAGCGAAAGCGCAAGGCAGCTTTCTACATGCTTATTTACCAATCAGATTTTCGAGCACCGGGTAAGTCTGGTAACCCACTCATTCGGTGCCTTAGATCCTTAATCTCGCTCGTGACTCAGATCAGGGTCACGGGCCAGCCCGAGGGGGTGATGATATGCGGCGCGGTGTGTATCAGGCGTCAACCACACGGCACATTTAGACAGCTAAACTGAGTTTAGGCTGCCATAGCATAGCTGGGAGTGCCAACTAAAGGGTAGATCGTTATTTTTTACGGAGTAACCAATCATGCTCCGGCATGCTTACTACAAAGCTTACTTCCCTGTCGATTCCGGTACGCCCCCGTTGGGACTCGGCTTTCCGGGGAGAGCCGACCTTCGGGTGGTAAACGCTTGAGGTGGGGGGTTGTTTTGGGTGGAGGAGAATTTTGGTTGCTGGGTCATGGTTGCGGGCCTCCATCTTCCCCTCGTCTTGCTCGGGGGGCACTCCCGCACCTACAACTAGCAACCAGCAACCCGAGCGATAGCGAGAACCCTACCGCACCCGAGTCCGCAGCATTTCCCGCTTTCCTTCGGTGGTGAACAGATAGCCGACCAGTTCGTCACCCTGCGTTAGGGGTCCCACACCTTCGGGCGTCCCGGTGAAGATCAGGTCGCCTTTCTGCAAGCGGAAGTATTGGCTCACGTAGGTGATTAGCTCCGGGATGGGAAAGAGCATATTGCGGCTGTGGCCGTGCTGCACCTCCTCTCCGTTCTTCTCAAGGCTGAATTCAATATCGTCGATTTGGGCGAAGGACGCGGGTGCCAGGAAGTCCGGCGAGAGCGGGGCGGAGTGGTCGAAGGCCTTGGCGATCTCCCAGGGGTGTCCTTTCTCCTTGCAGGCCTGCTGGAGGTCGCGGGCGGTGAGGTCTAGACCGAGGCCGATGCTCTCCACGTAGTCCATGGCAAACTGGGGCTCAACGTGGCGGCCGTTCTTGGCAATCTTGACCACCAGTTCGACCTCGTAGTGAATATCGCTGCTGAATTCCGGGTAATAGAAGGGCTTGTTGTTCGGCAGGATGGCCGAGCCCGGCTTCATGAAGACGATGGGCTGGTCGGGACGGGCATTGCCCAGTTCGGCGGCGTGGGCGGCGTAGTTGCGGCCAATGCAGATTAGTTTCAACGCGGTTTGTTTTAGGGATGGCGAAAGGGAGAAACGGCGGGCGGTCAGTCGCGCACCCGCCAGGCGGTGGCGGCCAGGTTGCGGCGGATACGGCTTTCGATGTCGGTGGTATCGGCCGGCGCGAAGGATTTGCCGGTGATCCGCTCGTACAGTTCCGTATAGCGTTGGGTTACGCTTTCCACGAAGGCGTCGGGCATTTCGGGCATGGATTGTCCTTCGAGGCCCCGGAAGTCGTGTTCCATGAGCCACTCGCGGACGAACTCCTTACTGAGTTGCTTCTGGTGCTCGCCGCGGGCCTGACGGTCGGCGTAACCCTCGGCGTAAAAGTACCGGCTGGAGTCGGGGGTATGGATTTCATCGATGAGGTACACCTGCCCGTCGCGGATCCCGAACTCGTACTTGGTATCGACGAGGATTAGTCCCCGTTCGGCCGCCATGGCCGTGCCCCGGGCGAAGAGGCGGAGGGTGTAGTCTTCGAGTTTGCGGTAGGTCCGCTCGTCAACGATCCCCCTCTGCAGGATGGCCTCGCGGCTGATGTCTTCGTCGTGCCCCTCCTCGGCCTTCGTGGCGGGGGTGATGATGGGCTCCGGGAACTGGTCGGCCTCCCGCATTCCCTCCGGGAGGGGTACGCCGCAGAGCTCCCGCTTGCCGGCGGAGTACTCCCGCCAACCGTGGCCCACCAGGTAGCCGCGGATGACCATTTCAATAGGGATCGGATCGCAAGCTTTGCCGATGGCTACGTTGGGATCGGGATTGGATTCGAGCCAGTTCGGACAGATGTCGCGGGTAGCTTCCAGGAAGTGGGCCGCGATCTGGTTCAGGATCTGCCCCTTGTGTGGGATGGCCCGCGGAAGCACGTGATCGAAGGAGCTGATCCGATCGCTGGCCACCATCAGCAGTTGGCCGTCGCGGCGATAGACGTCGCGCACCTTGCCGCGGTACAGTTCCGCCGGCGGATCGAAGGTGAAGTGGGTTTCGCGGAGGGCATCGGCCATGGAAGAGGATTTGCGGCAATATTACGGGTTTTGGCCGTGCATGCGTGGCTTACGGGGAACTTGGCGGGGGAGCCTGCAGGCACGGGGCTTCGGCCCGGCCCGGCACCGGCGCGCCGCCGCCCACGAAAAAGGCCCGACCGATAGACGGCCGGGCCCTTTCCCTGAGATGCATCCAGCGCTAGGCCTGGTGCGAGTGTTTGTTCTTGTGTTTGCGGATCTGTCGGCGAAGGGCTTCGGTCACCTCGGCAGTAGCGCGTTCGATGCTTTCGTCGGTGTGGGTGGCAAAAAGGTCGTTGCCGGGAATGGCCAGACGAATTTCAACGGTGTGCCCGTTGGCGGCGCTGCCGTCGTCTTCCTTGATAAATACCTCAGCCCGCTCAATGCGGTCGTAGTAGGTTTCGAGCTTGTTCACCTTTTCGGTGATGACCGCAATGGTCGGGTTGGAAAGCTCGGAAGACTTGTGGATGAGAACCTGCATGCTTGCTTGGTTTTGGTGATGAAATATGCGTAAGCTAAGGGAAGCCTACCTTGCGGCGGCTAGGGGCCGTCGCACTGCCCCTGTCTAACCACCCGGCCCCCGGTTTCGTTCGCCCTAATATACATGTCCGACCACCAACTTTCCTTTATTACTCACGGCGGCCACCGGATAGCCACCCTCTCTTACCCCAACCCGGAGGCCCTCCGCCTGCCGGTGGTTTGGATACATGGCCTGACCGCCAGCCTGCGGTTCTGGGAGTGTGGCATGTACGACGAGATCGCGCGGGAGCGGTCCTGGTACTCGGTGAGCCTGCCCGTCCATCACCCCAGCATTTACGACGGAAAATTTACGGCGGACAGCCTCGACGAGCATCTCTTGGCCGAGCTCGTCCGGCTTTCCATCGAGAGCGTACTCCCGGAAGGTAAATTCCACCTCGTGGGCTACTCCCTCGGGGGCTTTGCCTGCCTGAACTACGCCGCCAAGTACCCGCAGCGGGTAACCTCGGTGGTCAGCGTAGGCGGCTTTATGACGGGCCGGGCCCGGGGACTGGAGGGCGTGCTGCAATTTTTCGCGCAGGGTCATCTGCTGCGCCGTGCCCTGTTTTACTCCAGCTGGTGGATCATGCAGCGGCACGTCGTTTTTCTCAAGCTGGCCACCCTCTTCTACGCCCGCCGGTGGCGGCAGTTGTTGCGTTACGCACCGCTCGACCCTACCCTGAAGGCCATTTTTCCCGACGTACAGCGGCATTCCATCGGCGGCCAACGGGCCCTGTTCCGCTACCTGCTGGATATGGACCTGATGGATGAGATCGACGACATCCAGACCCCCACCCTGGTTGTGGCGGGCGACCGCGATCCCATCATCCCCTACGCGCACCAGCGGGCCTACGCCGCCCGTTTGCCTCGCGGGGAATTTCTTTCCTTGCCGGGGGTGGGCCACGTCTCCTTTGCCGAAGCGCCGGTGGCCTTCCGCGAGGGCATCCTCAGTTGGCTAGCTCGATTCGACTGAAGCCGTCGCCTACCGGTTCGAGTCGGATCTGGCAGTGTATCCGTTCGCGCAGCTGCTGCACGTGACTGATGATGCCGATGGTTTTTCCCTGGGCCTGGAGTTGTTCCAGGGTTGCCATGGCCTGGTCGAGGGTCTTGCCATCAAGTGTACCGAAACCTTCGTCGATGAAGAGCGACTGGATCAGTCGCTTGCCGCCCGCCAGGTCGGCCAGGGCCAGTGCGAGGGCCAAACTTACCAAGAAACTTTCTCCGCCGCTGAGGGTCGACATCGTCCGGCGGTTGTCTTCCATATAGGTATCGATGATCTCGAGTTCGAGTTCTTCCTTACCCCCGGGCGGCGGCGGACTATACACCATCCGGTAACGGGGGTTGATGGTCTCGAGGTGCCGGTTACCCAGCCGGACGAGGCGCTGCAGGGTGATGCTCTGGGCGAAACTGCGGAACTTCTTGCCGTCGGCCGAGCCGATAAGTTCATTCATGCGTGCCCAGCGGTCCCGCTCTTCCCCGAGTTGGTGGAGTTGCGCGCGCAAGTCCACAAGTTTGTGGATTCTCTCGTCGTCCTGTCGTTGTCGAAGCCGCAACCCACCCAACTCCTCGCGGGCGGCGCTGACGGTGCCGGTAAGCTGCTCGTATTGCTCCCGCAGTTTCTCCTCCCGGGGCAAGTCATTAAACGCGGTCCGCGCCGCGCTCAGTTCATCTTCCACCTGTTGGGCCAGCGCGGTGGCCGTTTTGCGCTCCCCATCGACTTCGTGCACCCGCTGACGTATTCTCGTGGCGACTTCCACAGAGAGCAGTTGTTGACGGGCTTGGGCCAGGGGCAGGGGCGCCAGGGCCGAGGAGAGTTGCTGGCGTAGGATATTGCGTTCGTCGATGATCTTGTCGCGGCGCTCTTCGAGCATCATCTCCCGCTCCCGGTGTGCGGCTATCGTTCCGGCCAGTGCCTGATGGTTCTGTTCGGCCGCCGAAAGTGCGTCACGGAGTTCCTTTTCCCGCTGCTGGAACCGACGACGGCATTCCGCTACCGCGTGGTCGCCGATCAGTTGCTGTTTCTGTTCGGTCGCTGACCTGATTTGCCGGTCCAGGTCTTCCAGGGTTGTCTGGGTGATGGACCATTGCTCGCCGGTTTCCGCCAGTTGTTTCTCCAGATGGCCCAGGTCAACCTGTGCCGCCCGCAATTCCGGAAGCAGGGGCCGCAGCTGTCGCAGTTGCTGCAGTTGGGTACCGGAGCGCTCCATCAGTTCCGCCAGTTCGTCGCGCCGGGCCTTGAGAAGGTCTTCATCGTGCTCGGGTGCGGTGCCCGTCTCCTGCAGCTCTCGCTCGAAGTCCTTAATCCGGCTGGTTTCGTGCCGCAATTTTTCCTGCAGGGACTGCAGGCGCTGCCTCGACTCATCGTGGCGGTTTTCAACTTCGGTCAGCGCGTTCTGGGCGTGGGTTCTCTCCACCATAAGCCGGTCGGCCAGGCCCGGCTCCGGCACTTCATCGCGGTAGGGGTGGTCGTGGGCGCCGCAGAGGGGGCAGGGCTGCCCTTCAGACAAGTGCCTTCGGTGCTCCTGCAGGCTGGCGCGCAGGCGGGCGTTTTCCACTTGGGTGCGCAGCAGGTCGACCTGCTTTCCGGCTGTTTTTTCCTGCTCTGCCAGAAGGGCCGTTTCGGCGGTAGCGGTGGTTATTTGATGGCGCAGACTGACTTGCAGTTCCCGTTTGGCGGTGAGCTGGTGTTGGAGCTTCAGGTACTGCAGTGACCGTTCGGTTGCCCCGTGCTCCGCCTGCAGTTCCGGTAGCCGCTGCTCCAGTTCCTGCAGGGTTGCTTCGATGGAGGCCGCTTCCCGTCCGTTCAGCCGAAGGGTGAGGTCTGCAATCTTTGTCTGGCTTTTTCGGCGCTCCTCTTCCAGTTGTTGGCGCGTCCGCTGGTGCAATGCCTGGGCATCGGCTGCGCGCTGGCGGTCGTGGTTCAGCGTCGCCAGTTTGGCTTCCAGTTTTTCCGCCTGATCCAGCTTGTTTTGTCTTTCCGGTGCCGCATCCTGAAACTGTTGCTGCCGATGGTGCGCTTCCGTTACCTTGACTGCGGCGGCAGCCAGAGCTGGAGCGGCGGCCTGTCGCTCGCGTACGGTGGCGGTGAGGCGTCCTTCGGTGGCGACAAGGTCCGCGGTGAGCTTAAGCTCCTGGTCTAGCTCCGAACGGTAGGGATCAAGGCGTTCGCTGCGCGTTAGTTGTTCCCGTTCTCCGGCCAGGGAGGTCCAGCGGTCCGTGGCCTGCCCTACCGTCTCGAGGGCTTGCGCGGCGCGGCTTTCCAGTTTCGCAGCCTTTTCGTAAAGCGCCAGTTGGGTGTTTACGAGGGTGAGCTGGGTGGTATCACGCTCAATTTTTGCCGCCAGCTCGCCAATGGATTGGTCAAGCTGCGCCCGCTCCTCTTCCGAAAGGGGGAGCGCGTCGTCGACCGTTTGGCCGAGCCGTTCGTAGGCTTCCCGGGCGACTTTGTGTCGCTGGAAAGCACCCTTGCTCAGTTGGCGGTAGATCTCGGTGCCGGTGATCTGTTCGAGGATCGCAGACTTATCGCCGGCGTCCGACTTCAGAAAGCGGTCGAACGCTCCCTGCGTCAGCATCACGGAGCGGACGAAGCGCTCGTAGTTAAGGCCTACGAATTCCTCGGTAAGCCGGGCCACCTTCTTCTTTTTCGTGGCCAGGATATCGTAGTCGCCGGTTGTCGGGTTATACCGACTGATCTCGTGCTGGCTGGCCGCCAGGTTACCGGTGGGCTTACGGTGGGCTCGGTGCCGCCGCCAGACGTTTCGGTAGCGGCCGCTGAGGGTTTCGTATTCCACTTCCGCCCGGCACTCTCCGGTACCGTGAGTCATGACGGAGTTGACGCCATCCACCCGGTCGGTTTCCTTTTTGTTGCGCTCGGTCTGTCCGTACAGGGCCAGGGTTATCGCGTCCAGGATGGTGGTCTTCCCCGCGCCCGTGGGTCCCACGATCGCGTAGAGGGGGTTGTCGGCGAGTGGCGGCTTGGTGAAGTCGATGACCTGCTCGCCCTTCAGCGAGTTCAGGTTAAGGATTCCGATGCGCAGTATCCTCATAGATCATCCTGTTCGCTGACCCAGCTGAAAAGCTCGCGGAAATCCTGCTGCAATACGGCGCTGTGGTCGGCCGGGAGTTGCTGCCGCTCACAAAGTTGGTCGAATACGTCGGTCGGCTGCAATTCGTCGAGTTGACGGGGGTCGTCGGCTGGGGTCGCGGCGTCCCTTACCGTGAGTCGTTCGGTACTGATGCGCAGGATGTCGACGGCGGGCGGTCCGTCGGCGGCAGTGCCGGCTTCTCGGATTACATCGTACAGCTTCTCCCGCATGTTGGGTATGGGCACGTCGGTCCTGACCCGCACTTCGACCCAGGGGGTAAGCGAGGGGGCTTCGAGGGCTTGTACCGCCCGGCGCAAGGCCTCCTTCACATCCGGGAATTCCGCGTGCAGTCTGAGGAGGGTGCGGGCGGCGGGCACCTTGATTTTCCGGCAGTGGACCGGCTTGCCCGCCCGGTCGAGGTCCACCAGGCATACACTACGGGCCGCCTGCCCTTCTACGAAGGTGAGGGGTACCAGACTGCCGGCGTAGCGAATGTGGGCGTATTCACCCACGTGCTGCGCGCGGTGTACGTGCCCGAGGGCCACATAATCGAAGCAGGCCGGAAAGTGGCCGGCCTCGATGTTGTTCTCGTCGGCCTGGTAGATGTAGGACTTCTTCTCGTCGTCGTCGGTGGCCCCCGCCGCGAACAGGTGACCGGTGGCGATCAGGGGAACGGAGGGATCGGACCGCAGTGTCTCGGCGGCTTCCGCGATTTCGGTAAAGTGGCGGCGAATCCCCTCCCGCAGTGCCTGCAGGCGATCCGTACTACCCTCGCCGAAGCGGGCCGTGCGCAGGTCGCGCTCACGCAGGTAGGGAACGGCCGCGACCAGCACCTCCTCTTCGCCGCAGCGGATCTTGAGCACCCGATCGTGGGCTTCGGTATGCGCGGAGCCTACCACGTGCAGCTGCAGGGCCTTGAGCAGTCCGCGGGGCGCATCGAGCAGGGAAGCGGAATCGTGGTTTCCGCCCACGATGACGGCCGAAGCGCAGCGGGTCTTGACCAATCTGGCCAGAAACTCGTAGTACAACTCCTTCGCCTGGTTGGAGGGATTGGTGACGTCGAAGACGTCGCCGGCGATAATCACCACGTCTACTGCTTCCGATTCGACGGTCTGCAGCAGCCAGTCCAGCGCGGCCCGGTGTTCGGGGGTGCGGTCGCGGTTATAAAGCCGGTGCCCGAGGTGCCAGTCTGCCGTGTGGAGGATGCGCATCAGTCGTTACCGGTGAATTTGCGGTGATCGGGGTTGTTGCGGTAGAAGGGGGGGTAATCGCCGTGGGGGATCTCCGGCTTATTGCCGGCCGGCAGTTGGTATTCGTAGGTTTGGGCGTGAAACTTGCCGCCGCCGCCCACGCGGACTTCCAGTTCGATGCGGCGGTATTCCTCGCTTGGCAAACCGGAGACGCCCTCGTAGGCGTCGAGCATCTGCCAGGTTTCGGCCTCCTGATCCGCGTTAATGCGGTAGAGTTCTCCCTTGGTGGTACCACCACCGGCAATAAATCCGGGGTAGCCGCCCAGGTCGATGAGCCGGCCCTCGACGGTGGCCTTACCCACCAGGGTAGCCCGGCGGCGGAGAAATTTGCTCATGCTGGAGGGGATATCGCTGCGGAGGGTGCCGTAGACGAAAAGGTATTCGGAAGCGCGGCTCATGGGGCGGTGGGTAGCGGGTGACGGATGCGGAAGGCTTCCGCCAGTTCGAGGTGATGCGAGCGGACGACTCCTTCCCGTTGATTTTCGGCAATGTACGCCAGCACATCCTTTCGGCCCGCCCCCGACGGAAGTGACCGGACGGCTTCGTCGATCCAGTCGATGGCTGGCTCGGGCAGCAGGTCGGCTATATCGAGTTCGTGTCCTTCCCGGTAGGCCTGCGCCAGGTGGCGGTAGGCAAGGCCGGGGCTTATCCCCTGCTGCCGGGCGATCTCGCGAACCGGGCTCCCTTTGCGGTAGGCGGCGTAGGTTACGAGGTGGTCAGGGGTCGGGTCGGTGGATGCTCCCCCGCGGACACGCGGGGTAGGTTCTTCCGCCGCCGCGTCGGAAGTTCCGGCGTACTGCTTGATGGCCTGCAGGAAGTGATCTCCGAAGCGGGCCAGCTTCACCTCCCCCACCCCGGAGATGCGCGACAGGGCGCGGGGCGTAGTGGGTTCGGCCGCGGCCATTTCTTCCAGGGTCTTGTCGGAGAAGATAAGGTAGGGCGGGATGGCTGCCTCCCGGGCCAGGGTGCGGCGCAGTTCCCGCAGGGCATCGAACAAGCTGCCGCGGGTCCGGGGGGCGGCGGCGCGTTTGGCGGTTTTGCCTTCTTCCTGCTTTTTACGGTCGCGGATGGTCTGGAACTTCACCAACTCCACGGTTTCCCCTTCGAAGAGCACGCGCCGGGCGGCGGGTGCCAGGCGCAGCTTGTTGTAATCCTCGTGCGCCACGTACAGATAGCCCAGGCTGATCAGTTGGTTGAAGTACTGGTTCCAGTCGTAGGTCGACATGTCCCGGCCGGCCCCGTAAGTCTTTACCTGGTCGAAGCCCTGCTTCAGGACATCCTGGCGGGAGGATCCGCGCAGCACGTCGATGGCCATGCCGATAGCGACCGACTGTTTGAGGCGGGCCACGGCGCTGAGGGCTTTTTGGGCGATGACCGTCCCATCGAAGCGTTCGGGCGGATTGGCACAGACGTCACAATTACCACAGTCGTCGCCGTGGTCTTCACTGAAGTAGTTGAGCAGGATGCGGCGGCGGCAGGCCAGGCTTTCGGCGTACTCCTTCATCCGCTCCAGCTTGGCCAACTGGATCTCGGCGTTTCCGCCCCCGGTGATCATGTCCTTGAGGGTGGTGTAGTCGTTGTAGGAGTAGAAAAGGAGGGTATCCGCCTTGGTGCCGTCACGGCCGGCGCGGCCGATTTCCTGGTAGTAATTCTCCAGGTTCTTGGGCATGGTGTAATGGATTACCCAGCGGACGTTGCTCTTGTCGATGCCCATGCCGAAAGCGATGGTGGCGCAGACGATGAGCGTCTTGTCGTTGATGAAGTCGGCCTGCACCTCCGCCCGGCGGTCGGCGTTGAGGCCGGCATGGTAGGCTTCGGCGTTGTAGCCCGCTTCCCGGAGTTTTTCGGCGAGTTGTTCGGTCTGCTTGCGGCTGAGACAGTACACGATGCCCGCCTGATTGGGTCGCTCGCGGATGAAACGCACGATCTGTTCCCGGCGCTTTTGCCCGGGGCGGACCTCCAGACTCAGGTTGGGGCGGTTGAAGGAGGCGATAAACTGTTTGGCGTCGGGTATGCCGAGTTGCTCGGCCATGTCCTTGCGCGTCAGCCGGTCGGCGGTGGCCGTGAGGGCCAGCACGGGCACTTCGGGGAAGGCCGACTTCAGTTGGCGGAGCATGGTATACTCCGGCCGGAAGTCGTGGCCCCAGGCGGAGATGCAGTGGGCTTCGTCGATGGCAAAGAGGCAAACACGCCGCCGCTTGAGGAAGGTGAAGAAGCCGGACGAGAGCAGTTTTTCCGGGCTTACATACAGCAGGTGCAGTTCGCCGTTCTCGTAGGCCTGTTCCACGCCGTGGCTTTCCGCTCCGCGCTGGCTGCTGTTGAGGTAGGCGGCACGGATGCCTGCGGCCTTCAGCCCATCGACCTGATCCTTCATCAGGGAGATCAGCGGGCTCACCACCACGGCCGTGCCGGTCATGGTCACCGCGGGAATCTGGAAGCACATCGATTTTCCGCCACCGGTGGGCATCAGGACGATACCGTCGTGACCCGCGTACACGTGCTCGATGATCGACTGCTGGAGCGGCCGGAACTCATCGTAACCGAAGTACTTTTTAAGGGCCGTGCGGGCCTTGGCGGAGGTCATTTCATTCTCTTTGTGGCGGGACCGGCAAATATTACAATTTGTTTTACAAAAAGCAAGGATGTTTGAAAGTTAAAAAACATCTCCTTTCCTTTGAACCTGGGGGGACAGTGTATAATTTTAGCTTTCAAGATGGCTGATCGTTTCTGGAACCGGCAAATCAACCGCCTCGAACGAGCGGGGAACAATGATTTTTTACTCATCCTTACGGGAGGAGCCAGCGCCTACGCCACCCACGAACTGCACCACCTGCTGCGCCGTCTGCGCCTGGAAAGTATGCGCCTGCGTGAGCTTCGCCGCACCATATTTCGCCTATCCGCCTGCATCCCCTTGATGCTCTTCGTCGCGGCTGCGGCCGGTTTATTCGGTTGGCTGCCCGTCGTTTACGGTACGTTGGCCTCCCTGATCTTTCTCGCCGGGCTCCTGATCGTGGCCACCTCATACGTACGGGGGCGCTTCAATTGTCACGACCGGGGCAAACGGTTGCGCTGCATCATCCAGCAGGAACTCGAGCGCCGACGCAAGGATGTAGGGGCGGTCTGATGCTGAAATAGCAGCAAACGAAACCGCTATTTTTTCGTTTACCGAAAAAAAAGCAACCACCCATGCACACCTTTACTCACCGGCTGATTTTGCCGTTAGTTTTACTTGGTATATCCCTTGGATTGTCCGCCCAGGCACCGGAGATCGATTTCGTGAAATACGAGCTCGATAACGGATTGAAGGTGTTATTGCACCAAGACAATTCCACCCCCATTGTCGCCGTATCCATCATGTACGAAGTAGGAGGCAAGGACAGCTTTGAGGGGCGGACGGGTTTCGCTCATTTCTTTGAACATCTCCTCTTCGAGGGCAGCGAAAACCTGGGCCGGGGCGAGATCGACGATTACGTACAGGCCGCGGGCGGTGCCCTGAACGCCAACACGAGCCTGGACCGCACCTACTATTACGAAATCCTACCCAGCAACCAATTAGCCCTGGGCCTGTGGATCGAGAGCGAGCGGCTGCTCCACGCCCGCGTCCAGCGGGAAGGAGTAGAAACCCAGCGGGAAGTCGTCAAGGAAGAGCGGCGGCAGAACTACGACAACCGCCCTTACGGCACCCTTTCCATGGAACTCTACAAGCGTGCCTTCCGGGATCACCCCTACAAGGACCCCAATATCGGCTACATGGAAGACCTGAACAACGCGGAGATGACCGACTTTCAGCGCTTCTACAAAACCTATTACGTCCCGAACAACGCCATTCTGAGCATTGCCGGCGACATCGATATTGAGGAAACCAAGGCACTGGTCGAGAAGTACTTTAGCGATATCCCACGGGGCCCCGAGCCGCCACGGGTGGAGGTAGTGGAAGCCCCCCTGGGCGGGGAAGTCCGCGATACCGTGTACGACAACGTACCCCTGCCCGCCCTGATCATGGGCTACCGGACGGTCGAACGCAGCAACCCCGACTACTACGCCATCAGTGTGATGAACCAGGTGCTCAGCCAGGGGCAGAGTAGCCGGCTGAATAAATCGCTGGTCGACGAAAAGGAACTGGCCGTGCAGGTCGGAAGCTTCCCGGCCTCCAACCAGGATCCCGGACTGGCCATCGCCTACGCCATTGCCCGCCCCGGCACCACGGATCTGAAGCCGGTGGAGCAAGCCTTCAACGCGGAGATCGAGCGGCTGCAAAACGAGCTGATCACCGACCGTGAACTGCAGAAACTGCGCAACCAGATCGAGGTGGACGCCATCGCGGGTTACGGCAGCGTGGCCGGCATCGCCGAAAGCCTGGCCGACAACGAAATGTTCCTGGGCGACGCCAACCTCATCAATACCGAAACCCAGCGCTACCTCGACGTCACCAAGGAAGACATTCGCCGGGTAGCCCGCGAGTATTACACCCCGGAGAACCGCGTCGTACTGTACTGGCTGCCCCAGCCGTCCAGCCGCTAGCGGTCCCCTCACCTCCCCTATCCCACCAAAGAAAAGATATTCATGCAACGCATCTTTTATAGCCTCGCGGCCCTCCTTTTGATACTGGTTACCGCCTGTGGCACGCCAAAGACTACCGCTTCAACCACCCCAACCCCGGCACCCGCGCCCGCGCCCGCCCCTCAGCCGGAAGCCACCGCCCAGGCCGACTTCCGTGCCCAGGCACCGGAGCCCGGCCCCGCCCCCGAAATCAAGTTGGGGGATTTTGAGGATTTCACCCTGGACAATGGCCTGAAGGTCGTGCTGGTGGAAAACCATAAACTGCCCCGCGTCAGCTACCAACTCTACGTCGACGTGCCCCCCCACCTGGAGGGTAAGTACGCCGGGACCCAGCAGTTGTTGGGCAGCATGCTGCGCCGGGCCACCACTGAAATGACCAAAGAGGAGATCGACGAAGCCATCGACTTCATCGGTGCAACCCTGGCCACAAGCGGCACGGGTGCCTACGCCTCCACCATCACCAAGTACAAGGAGGAGGTGATGAAACTGATGGCCGACGTAATCCTGAACGCCGAATTTCCGGAAAGTGAATTTGCCAAGGTCAAGGAGGATACCCGCGCCGCCCTGGCCCAGGAACTGAGCACCCCGGAAGCCATCGCCAGCCGGGTGCGGCAGGCCATTACCTACGGCACCAACCACCCGTACGGAGAACTGATGACGGAAGCTACCCTCGACAGCATCACGCTGGAGGTGGTAAAGGCGGCCTACGAGAATTACTTCGTGCCGAACCGCAGCTATCTGGTGATGGTCGGCGACCTGACGCCCGACGAAGCCCGCCGCCTGGCCAACGAATATTTCAGCGACTGGGAGCGCAAGGAGGTGGCAGTACCCGAGTTTCCTACTCCGCAGCGGCCCGAGGGCGTTACGGTCAATTTCGTGCCCCGTACCGGCTCCGTGCAGTCGAACCTCATCGTGACCCACCCCATCGAACTAGAACCGGGAACCAAGGAAAGCATCCGCGCCAACCTGCTGAACATCGCCCTGGGCAGCGGCTTCAACGGCCGACTCTTTGCCAACCTGCGGGAAGACAAAGGCTACACCTACGGCGCCTACTCCAGCATCAGCGACGACCCACTGGTGGGCAACTTCCGGGCCTACGCCAACGTGCGTAACGAGGTGACCGATTCCTCAATCACGGAATTCATGTACGAGCTCAACCGCATCGCCAGCGAGCCGCTGGATTCCGCCGAACTGGCCAACGCCCAAATGCAGATCGCGGGTTCCTTCGGCCGCGCCCTGGAAAGCCCCCAGCGGATCGCGGGCTACGCCCTGAACACCATTCGCTACGACCTAGACCGCGATTTCTACCCCGAGTATCTCCAGGTCGTGCAGAACACCAGCATCAACGACATCAGCGAAGTAGCCCGCGACATCGTCACCCCCGCCAACACCCATATCGTGGTGGTGGGCGACCGGTCGGAAGCGGAAAAGCTGGCCCGCTTCGCCACCGACGGCAAGGTGCGCTACTTTGACGTGAACGGAAATCCCGTGGACGCAGCGGAGATGTCCGCCCCGGCAGATCTCACCCCGCAACAAGTTATCGAAGGATACTTCGAGGCCATCGGTGGACGCGAACAGGCACAGGCCCTTCAGAACGTGTCTTTGGTTATGGAAGGCAACGTGCAGGGTCAGGTCATTCGTCAGACGATGACCACCACCAACGACGGCCGCATGAGCAGCCAGACGAACATGATGGGCATGACCGTTGCCGACCAGCGCTACGCCGACGGTAAGGCGCAGGTCAAGCAGCAGGGACAGAACATGCCCCTGCCCGAGGAGGCCGTGCAGGCCATGGCCGAACAGGCGGTCATCTTCCCCGAAAGTAACTACCTGGACCGTCTGGACCAGATCAGCATTGAGGGGACCGAAACCATCGACGGCAAGCGGGCCGTTGTACTGGCCATAGAAACGCCGGCCGGCACCGTCCGCGAATACTACGACGCATCGACCATGCTTAAACTGCGGACCGTCCGCCAGCAGGGCCCGCAGACGATGACGCAGACCTATTCCGATTACCAGCCCACCGAGGGTATTCTTTTTCCCCGCAAGATCAGCCTGGAGGGTATGGCACCCTTTCCTATCGACCTGGAAGTCAAGGAACTGAGCGTGAACGAAGAACTGGATCCCACCATCTTCGAGATGGACTAGCGTCTGAAAACCACTGTTCAGGTTAAAGGTCCGATTCATCTTCCGCGATGGATCGGACCTTTTTTGGTTAGGGGGTGCCGCGGCTAGAAACCGTACTTCACGATGCAGTAGATGGCCCGTACTCCGTCGCGCCATCCGATCTTCTTGCCCTCCGCGTAGGTGCGGCCGTAGTAGCTGATGCCCACCTCGTAGATGCGCACGCCGGGAACGCGGCTGATCTTGGCGGTCACTTCGGGCTCAAAGCCGAATCGCTCTTCCCGGAGGGTCAGCGACTGCAGCATTTCGGTGCGGAACAGCTTGTAGCAGGTTTCCATATCCGTCAGGTTGAGGTTGTTGAAGGCGTTGCTGAGGGTGGTCAGGAACTTGTTGCCGATTGTGTGCCAGAAAAAGAGGATCCGGTGGGGCTTACTGCCCTGGAAGCGGCTGCCGTACACCACGTCAGCGAAGCCGTCAAGCACTGGCTGAAGCAGTTCGTTGTACTCCCGGGGATCGTACTCCAGGTCGGCATCCTGTACGATGAGGTACTCACCGGTAGCCTGCTCGATGCCGGTGTGCAGGGCCGCCCCTTTCCCCCGGTTGACGGGGTGACGGTGGTAGCGGATGGGCAAGTTGGGGTGCGAAGCGATATAGCGGTGCACGGCCTCCTCCGTATCGTCAGTGGAGCAGTCGTTTACGATGATAACCTCCTTGGCAAGTTCCCCGATCAACTGTACCTCGCGCACCCGGTCAAGGATGCGATGGATGGTTCGGCCTTCATTGAAGGCCGGGATAACGATGGAAAGCGTCGGGGGACGATTCAAATCAGGCGTAAAGGAGAGCTATCAGCAGTAAAACTACGAATAGCTTGGCGCAAATGTCGTCAAATTTCATTTTAATAGGTGTGCGTGCTCGGGTAAACAGCTCCCGGTCAGAGCCTTAAATATTGGCCACTTGTCGGAGCGAAGTGTATCAGTAAAGCGCCCGAACGACCCGAGAGACCCAAACGACGGCCAGCGGATCGTCCGATGCGACCATTAAAATAGCCTCCGGGGGAAAAATGTGCGATTTTTTAACAAATTTTCTTTGCTTTAACTTATTAGGCACGCGAACCCTTCTTTTGACCGGCCGGTGAGGATGGGTGGTATCGGGTGGGCCTACCTTAGCGTCATGAATCTGATTCTGTTCGCCAAGGCCCTCCACGTAGTGGGCTTCGTCAGTTGGTTTGCCGGGCTGTTTTTTCTGGGCCGCTTGCTTGTCAACCACGCCGAGACGGATTCGGTGGCCCGGTCCGGGGCGGCCGACGCCCAGCTGCGGGCGGCCATCCTGCAGGAGGAGTACAGCGGGATGGAAGACCGGGTGTACCGCATCATTACGAATCCGGCCATGATGATCACCTGGGTAGGTGGCTTGCTGATGGTGGTGCTCAACCCCGGCTACTTCGTCAGCGGCACGACGGGTTGGCTGGCCGTAAAACTGTCTGCGGTAGTGGCCCTGGTTGGCTACCAACTCTACACCAAGCGCCGGATTATGCTGCCGATGCAGGCCGGCGAGCGCCCTTTGTCGGCCTGGCAACTACGGCTCTGGAACGAGGTTCCCACTTTTTTTCTGGTGACCATCGTATTCACAGCCGTTTACGGGAAGGTGGGTGAACTGAGTTATGTTTACCTTGGTATCGGCGTACTGATTTTCTGCCTGCTGGTCTACCGCGGTGCTGTTGCCTACCGGAACCGACGATTGGAACCGGAGCCGCCCCATCCCAAAACCTAAGCCTTTTCCCATGATCCACCTTGGTATTATCGAAGACGAGCCCATCATGCTCGCCAGTATTGAAGAGTGCTTTGAAGCCAACCGCGACGTGCGCGTTGAGCTGGCCACGACCAGCGTGGAGCAATTCCTGAGTCGCCTGCCGGCCAGCAGCCCGCTTAATACGTTGCTGCTGGACATCATGCTGCCGGGCATGGACGGGATAGCGGGAATTCCGCGGCTGCTGGAACGGTGGCCCGAGATGGACATCATCATGTTGACCAACAGCGACGAAAGCGACAACATCTTCCGTGCCCTGCAGGCCGGGGCCGTCGGTTACATCTCGAAGCGGCGCGTTAATCCGAGCATCATCCGCGACGCCGTACATACGGTTAATCGCGGCGGCAGCTACATGAGTCCCAGTATCGCGCGCCAGGTAGTGGCCTTCCACAACCAGCAACGCAAGAAGTCGACCGTATCCGCGGCCGATCAGCTCACCACCCGCCAGCTCGATATCGTGCAGGGGTTGGTCGACAACCTCAGCTACCGGGAGATCGGCGAACGTCTCGACATCAGCATCGAAACCGTCCGCGATCACATCAAAAATATTTACCGCAAGCTGCAGGTGAATTCCAAAATGGAGGTGGTCCACAAAAAACTGAAAGGAGAAATCTAGGTTGCCCCCTTTTCCCTGCCGGTCTAATCGATTGATGGTAAGGCGGTAATTCCGGAGCCACGCCCCCGAAAGTAGGTCCCTGAACTCCCTGCCGGGCCAGTAGCGCGCAGAAAGAAAAGGTATTGTCCGTATTATGGGGGGGCGGCCGAAGTGTCGGCCGGCTTGCCTACAGACTTACCTTAGTTTTCTGCGATCATGACAACAGAGCTCATTGCGTACCTCGGTGAAATCATCGGTACCGCCATCCTTATCCTCCTCGGCAACGGCGTAGTCGCCAACGTGCTACTCACCCGCACGAAAGGGCACGACAGCGGCCTCATCGTAATCACTTTCGGCTGGGCCATCGCGGTCTTCACCGCCGTATTCATCGCCGCCCCGCTTTCCGGGGCCCACCTCAACCCAGCGGTTACCCTGGGGCTGGCCCTCGCCGGCAAATTTGACTGGGGCCTCGTACCCGGATATTTCGTGGCCCAGCTCATCGGTGCTTTCATCGGTCAGTGCGTGGCCGTGCTGGCCTACCGCGACCATTACCGCGTTACGGAGGATTCCGGACTTGTCCTTGCTACGTTCAGCACCGACCCGGCCATCCCGCGCTCCTCTTCCAATACGATGACCGAGGCCATCGGCACCTTCGTGCTGGTCTTCGCCGTGCTGTACATCACCGGTCCGAAGATCGGCGACAGCCCAGGCAGCCTGGGTGCCCTCGACGCCCTACCGGTGGCCCTGGTGGTGCTGGGTATCGGTCTGTCGCTCGGCGGTCCTACCGGGTACGCCATCAATCCGGCCCGTGATCTCGGCCCCCGGATCGCCCACGCCGTCCTGCCACTCAAACACAAGGGCGACAGCAACTGGCCCTACGCCTGGGTACCCGTGGTGGGGCCGCTGCTGGGTGCCGCCCTGGCGGCGGGACTGTGGCACTTCGTACCCGTGGCCCTGTAAAGACGCTTACCGAATCCGCGCCCGTATCATATCCGAAAGTTCGGGTTCACCGCCCCGCTGTCCGCAGCCGCTGGCCATGTAGAGGTGGTCGGCGTCGTGAACGATCCCGGTACCGTGACGGCCACGTACCAGCGGCGGCAGGGCGCTCCAGGTACCCGATTGGACGTCGAGCGCCTCTACGTCGGCGTGCGCCGGTTCCTGGCTGTCGGATTCCCCGCCGATGACGATGAGGCGGTCGGCCAGACCGATGGCCGCCGTTCCCGCCCGCTGCGTCGGAATTTCAGTTTCCAGGGTGGTCCAGGCTTCCTCTTCAAAATCGTATACATCAACCGGCCCGATGGTATTGGCGAAGGGGTTGGTAGCGGCTACCGTTGTGCGGCCCGCTGCGGCGTAGAGCTTACCGTCCACCACCGCCGCCTGGAAGTGATCGCGGGGGCGGGGTGCGTCGGGCAGGGGGGTCCACGCCCCGGTGGCCGGGTTGTAGGCATCCAGCCACTGCTTGTGGTCGCCCCGGTGGCCGTCGCGGATGCCGCAGACCAGGTAGATGATGCCGTCGTGTAGCACGGCACCGGCCCCGCCGCGGCGACGGTCTTCGGGGATTTCGTGGCCCTCGCGCCACTCGTCGCTTACGGGATTGTAGATGTAGACGTTTGGCAGGGGCGTCTCGCCGGGGTACCCGCCGGTCATGGCGCCCAAGAGGTAGATTTCTTCCTGGTATACCACGGGCTGGAAATGGTGAATCTCCACCGGGGGCGGAGCGCCTTTCGTCCAGGTTCGTGTGCGGGTATCAAAGATCGACACCGGGCGGATTCCGCGGCCTCCGAGGAGGTAGTAGCGGTTGCCCACGGCCACGAAGGCCGCTTCGTGCCGGGCTACGGGTTCGGTTTCCGTATCGACGGTTTCCCACTCGCCGAGCACGGGGGCTTCATCGGTGCGGGGGGTGGCACAGCCCAGGAGCAGGATCAGTGGGAGGATGGAGAGGATTCGGACGGCCATTACAGGGGCTTGATCTCGATGTCACGCCACCGCACCTTGATGCCGCCGCCGTCGTGGATCTGCAGGGCTACGGCGCCTTCGCCTTCGCCGATCTTCTCGTCCACCAGTTCGACCATTTCGACGCCGTTCAGCCAGGTGGTGATCTTGGGTCCTACCGCGCGGATCTTGAGTTTGTTCCAGTCGCCCATTTTCAGGACGTCATCCTTCGCCTTATCGGGCTTGATGAGCCAGCCGCGGCCGTAGGATTCGTATATGCCGCCGGTATCGTGGCCGGGGGGGGCTACCTCGACCTGCCAGCCGCTGACCTTGGTGCCATCGAAGGTTGAGCGGATAAACACCCCGCTGTTGCCGTTGGCCTCCTGCTTGAATTCAAGGGTAAGCTCGAAATCGTCGTAGAATTTCTCGGTGGACAGGTAGCCGTATTCCGCGTCGGGCCCGCTTTCGCAGATCAATTCGCCGTCATCGACGTACCATTTCTCGGTGCCGTGGACTTCCCATCCGGCGAGGCTTTCGCCGTTGAACAGGTCGGTGGTCTGGCGGCTGCAACTCACGAAGAGCAGCAGGCATAGGAGGGGGAGAATGTTCTTCATGGGGGGAAATTACACCATTGGCCGGAAACCACTGATGCCCGCCTTGCCAAGATTTACGGCACCCGCGCGCCGTTCGCCCTCCGGCAACTTTCGCGGAGGAAAATTCCCTCAGTTATCGAAGCGCAGGCGCAGGGCAACGCCGGCTTCGAGTCCGGCCACCGCGTCGGTACGCGTTTCGAGCCGAAATTCAGTTGGCCAGGGAGAATAACTCACGAATGGCTCGATCCCCATGACGAAGCGGGAGGATAAAAAGCGCTCAAAGCCGCCGAAGACCGTAAAGGAATGCCGGTTGTAATCGAGGGGCGGACGATTGGAACTGCCGCGATAAAAGGCCGTTTCCAACTGCGGATCACCCACCCACCGGTTGGCCACCCCGCCGACGCCCACGAGGAAGCGGTCGTTGTTCGGGAGGTAATCGAAGCGGTAAATGACCGAAACCGGAAGCTCGATGGCCATGTAGACTACCCGGTTGGTGCCCGACTCGTCGAGGGAAGGGTCTTCCCGGCGGGCATTCACCGCATAGCGGTACCGCTTGCGCGATACGTCCACGCCGGCGCGGAGGAAGAGTCCCGATACCACCTCATATTCCAGGTAGCCGCCGGCTGCCCATCCGAGTTCCACACCATTTTCGCCTTCGGTGTAGGACAGACCGCCCTCCCGCACGGGCGTTTTCGTTTCGGAGTGAATCGTCAGCACGTGCGGACTCAGGTGTACTCCCACGTCAAGGCGCTGCTGCGCCCACAGTGCCGAACAGAGGAAAGTGGAGGCGAGGCTGACCACCATAAGGCAGCTTGACCGAAGCAGGTTGGTCCGCATACATTTGGTTTTGGGGAGTCTAGAACTGGCCCTTACAACATCGCCGCGCCCCATACTAGTGTGCCGCGGAGGTCAAATTTGGGTCAGGTTAAAGACCAGGCAAGCGCGCAGCCCCGTGGCGGAGCGGGGTCGTATCGCTGCCCCGGACGTACATTCGCTCCACATCCAAAGCCTATGAACGCCCGCTTATTTTTTGCTGTTTTCCTTTCTGCCGGCCTCGGCACCCTCGTGGCCCAGCCGTTCCGCGTCGAGCCCCCCAATTGGTGGGCGGGGATGCAGGATACTTCCCTGCAGTTGCTCATTCATGGCGCGGACGCGGGTGCACTGGAACTCAGCGTGAGCGGTACGGGCGTGGTTCTGCTGGGCACGCACCCCGCCGACAGCCCCAACTACCTCTTTGCCGACCTGAGCATTCGCCCGGATGCAACACCCGGAACCGTCACCCTGACCTTCCGCCGCGACGGACAGCCGGTGGCCGAGCAGCCGTATGAACTGCGGCCACGCGAACGCCCAGCCGACCAGGTAGAAGGCTTCGATGCCTCCGACGTCATATACCTGATCACCCCGGACCGCTTCGCCAACGGTGACCCGGAGAACGACTTGGTGGACACACTCCGGGAAACGGCCCTGGACCGCGCCGCGGGGTTTGCGCGCCACGGCGGTGACCTGCGGGGCATCACCGATCACCTCGACTACATCGACTCCATGGGCTTTACCGCGATTTGGCCGAGCCCCGTCCTGGAAAACAATATGCCGGCCTGGTCTTATCACGGGTACGCCATTACGGACTACTACGCCGTTGACCCCCGCTTCGGCACGTTGGCCGATTACCGGGAACTGGCCGATGCCGCCCGGACCCGCGGCATCAAGCTGATAATGGACCAGGTAGTCAACCACTCCGGCTCCGGCCACTGGTGGATGGACGACCTGCCCTTCGACAACTGGCTCAACTACCAGGACGACCCCAAGATGACCAACCACCGCCGGAGCATCCATCAGGACCCCTACGCCGCCCGCGTAGACGCCGAGCGCATGACGGGCGGATGGTTCGTCTCCACCATGCCCGACCTCAACCAGCGCAACCCCTTCCTGGCCCGCTACCTGATCCAGAACAGCCTGTGGTGGATCGAGACCCTGGGCCTGGGTGGCGTGCGGCAGGACACCTACCCCTACCCCGACGCCGATTTCCTGACCGGCTGGACGTGCCGGATCATGCAGGAATACCCCAACTTCTCTATCGTCGGCGAGGAGTGGTCGTACAACCCGGCCACCGTAGCTTATTGGCAGCGGGGGAAGGAAAATCCCGACGGTTACGTCTCCTGCCTGCCCAGCGTGATGGACTTTCCCCTGCAGGCCGCGCTCATGAGTGCCTTCAAGGAACAGGAGGGCTGGGACTCCGGCCTGATCAAGCTGTACGAAGCCCTGTCCAACGATTACCAGTACGCCGAGCCCCGCGACCTCATGGTCTTCGCCGAAAACCACGATATGGACCGCCTGGCGACCCAGCTCGCCGGCCGGGTGGATCACGTCAGAATGGCCCTCACCTACCTCCTCACCGTGCGGGGCATCCCCCAACTTTACTACGGCAGCGAAGTGCTTCTCGACAATGATGAGGCACCCGGCGACCACGGTGTCATCCGCAGCGACATGCCGGGCGGTTGGGGCGGCGACCGCGTGAACGCCTTTACGGGCGCGGGCCTTTCCCCGGACCAGGTGGCGGTACAGGGTCACCTGCGTCGCTTGCTGCAGTGGCGCAAGGACCACCCCGTGATCGCTACCGGCCGCACGCTTCATTACGCGCCCGAGGACGGCACCTATGTCTACGGCCGCTACGACGAGAACGAACGCGTGATGGTGGTCCTGAATAAAAACGACGCCCCCGTCACCCTGGATCCGGAGCGCTACCGGGAATTGATCGCCGGAGCTACCACCGCCACGCCCATCGACGGACCGGCGCAGAACATCGCTGCTGGGCTCACGGTTCCGGCATCATCGGGGGCGGTATTCGTACTCCGGTAAATGCTGGCAACTTAATTACCCGTCATGAATAGTCCCAAATTCCCGCCCCGCCGGGAAGGCTCCCACCACGATACGGTGAGCATGTACTGCCACGATGGCCCGGCCGACGGGGCGTACCGGCTCGCGGTATCCCGGCTGCTCAAGGTCAACGAATGGGGGTCGCTACACAAGGCGATCCGCACCGACTTCCGGCTTTGCGACGGCCGTGGAGACACCCTGGACAGGGCCCCGCGCCCCGGCGATTACATACGTATCGACCTGCCCGGGCCGGGCAGTCCCAGCGGAGGCGGCTATGATTGGGTGCGGATCACCGGTGTGGAAGAAGTAGAGGGCGAAGCACCTTACGCCAGTATGACCGTCGAGCCCTGTCCCGACCCGCGGGGCGACGAGGAGGCCGTGGCGCATTTTTACGCCCGGGGGGCGAGCAACACCTTCGTGATCCGCAAGGTGGGCCAATGCGTCCAGGCGGAGGTACACGGCCGCAATGAGCGGCCCAACAACAGCGATCCAGCGATGCTGGACCGCGTCCGGAACGAAGCGGTAGCCCTGGCCGGCAAGGTGGGCCTGGGCAAGATTCAGTGGCAGGACTGGGCCGCCGGAGTTGTATCAGTTATCGAGCCGGAAGCGGAGGGATAGGCCCGCCTCAATTTGAACTTTTGCCGACGTAACTCTCTCCAGATTGAATTTGGTGGGCGCGTAGGTCAGATAGGGCTCAATGCTTGTATAGACGTATGGGAAAAGCTCGCGTTCGTAGCCAGCAAAGACCGTGACGGTTTGCGGGGCAAAATCGACCTTGTTCTTGACCCGGCCGTTTCCGTTGAAGGTAGACCAGGCCCGGGGATTGCTCAATCGCCGGTTAAGGGTAGTGCCCACGCCAATGAGGAAATTGTCGCCGTTCTTGAGGTAATCAAAACGGTACACCACCGACAAAGGAATTTCAATGCTGCTAAAAATTATCGCATTCCGTCCCTTTAAAATGGTATCAGATTCAATAACGACCTTTTCAACTTGGTAGTAGTTGCGCTTATAAGAAAAGTCAACTCCACTACGCACAAACCAGTACGGCGTTATGGCGTACTCCAAATACAGCCCTACCCCGGCACCAACAGATAATCCATCTTTGCCACGGGTGTAGGTTCCCGTAGTTGGCACGGGTTCAATTTCCGAGGAGCTGACATACCGCAGTTGCGGGGAAACATGGAAGCCGATGTCCAGCGGAGACTGGGCATGCAGGCCACCTAGGGTCAGGGTCAGCAGACAGGCGAGGAGTACAAATTGCCGGATAAGACGATCATACCGGGTGGCTGGGTGCATCATCAAAGTTTTATGCTCAAGGGTGTAACGCTAGGTAGACGGCATGAGTGCATCCGGGTCACTGCCCGAAACGGTATTTGTCCGTACGCAACCCGATCCGATAAAAGCCTCGTCGGGGGGTGAACCATTTTTTCCCTTGTTGAGGCGTATATTTGCGGCCCTTCACGAAACCGGGTCTGGGAGGCCCCGGGCGTGGAGTTCTTTCCCACCATTCTTCTTCAACGTGGTGGTCCGCCCGATTCCGACGGCGGCACCGCCGGAACCTAAATTTTTTACTATGCAAGGCAAGGGACTTATTAAGTTTTTCCTTGTGGTCATGATCTTCGTGACGGTTGCGCAGTACATGTTTGTCATCCCCACGAATGCCGTGGAAGCCGATGCCGACAACTACGCGCAGAACCTCACGGGCGAAGACTCAGGAGAAGCTTACCGCATTGCTCGCGCGTCCTATCTGGACAGCATTTCAGAACAGGAAGTCTTTCGGCTTCCGCTCATCAAATCGTACACCTACCAGGACCTGAAGGCCCAGCAGCTCGCGCTCGGCCTCGACCTCAAGGGCGGCATGTCCGTCGTACTCCAGGTCGACCTTCGGGAATTCCTGAGAACCCTGGCCAGAAATACCAAGGACCCCACCTTTGAAGAAGCCATCAATGTAGCCTCCCAAGCTCAGCAAAACGCCGACGACGATTTCATCTCCCTCTTCGGAGATGCGTGGATCGAGCGCGCCGGCGACAAGTCGCTGGCCTCCATCTTCAGCCGCAACGACGCCCTGCGCGACCAGATCGGCATCAACACCAGCGACGCCGAGGTAATCCGCATTCTGCGGGAAAAGGCCGACGAGACCGTCCGCCTCACCTACGACATGCTGCGCCGGCGTATCGACGAGCTCGGGGTGGTACAGCCCAATGTGAGCCTCGACGCCGAACGCGACCTCATCCTCGTCGAACTGCCCGGCGTAGAGAACCCGGAGCGCGCCCGCAGCTTCCTGCAGGCCGCCGCCAACCTGGAGTTCTACGACGTGCTTAACATCGACCAGGCTACCGTCAACGCCCTCATCCAGGCCGACCAGCTGCTGGAACGCCGCGCGGCCCTCGCCGCGGGAGGCGACAGCACCGAACTGTCCGACACTGAGATCGTACTGGACACGATCTACGCCACCGACGAAAACGGCAACCTGCTTACCGACAGCATTGCTTCCATCGAAGAGCGCGAAGTGCCCCGGCAAACGGCCGGCCCCCTCTTTAGCATCCTGACCCCCAACCAGGGCAACTTCGGTCCCGCCGTAGTGGGTATCGCCCAGGGCAACGACCGGCAGCAGGTGATGGAGTACCTCCGCGACCCCGAAGTGGCGCGCCTGTTCCCCCGCAACGCTATCTACCGCTGGGCCGATGCGCCTTTGGAGCTGGACGCTTCGGGCACCCCCGGCGATCTGTACCAACTGTACCAACTCTCCGTCCCGCGCGGCGGAGAAGCGCCCCTCACGGGTGAGTACGTGACCCGCGCCAGTTCCGGCCCCGACCCCAACGGTCAGGTAGCCGTCAACCTCAGTATGAACTCCGAGGGCAGCCG
Source organism: Neolewinella litorea (assembly GCF_004803465.1). Lineage (GTDB taxonomy): Bacteria > Bacteroidota > Bacteroidia > Chitinophagales > Saprospiraceae > Neolewinella > Neolewinella litorea. Next base: position 456,879 of record NZ_SRSF01000002.1, read on the forward strand.
CATCTGGGCCCGCATGACCACCGAGGCCGCCAACGCCGGCAACCGTCAGGTGGCCATCGTGCTGGACAGCCAGGTAGTCTCCGCACCCCGGGTTAACGGTCCCATCACCGGCGGCAGCACCAGCATCACCGGCGACTTCACCGTACAGGAAGCGACCGACTTGGCCAATATCCTGCAAGTAGGCCGCCTGCCCGCTCGCACGGAGATTATTCAGGAAAGCATCGTTGGCCCCTCGCTTGGCGAATCCAACATCCGCAGTTCCATGACCGCGCTGATCATTGGATTCGTGCTGGTACTGGGCTTCATGCTCTTCTACTACGGCGGGGCCGGCGTAGTGTCCATCGTAGCACTGCTGCTCAACCTGGTCTTCATCTTCGGCACCCTATCGAGCCTCGGCACGGTGCTGACCCTCCCGGGTATCGCCGGTATCCTGCTTACCATCGGTATGGCGGTCGACGCTAACGTAATCATCTACGAGCGGGTCCGCGAGGAACTGAGGGCTGGAAAGACGGTAGCCAATGCCGTACGCGACGGCTTCAGCAACTCCTATTCCACCATCATTGACGCCAACGTTACCACGATCATCGTAGCCGCGGTACTCGCCTGGTTCGGCCTCGGCCCCATCAAGGGATTCGCCGTGGTACTGATCGTAGGTGTACTGGCTTCGGTCTTCACCGCCGTTCTGGTGGGTCGCCTGATGGTCGATTACTGGGTGGAGAAGAAGGGCGATATGTCGTTCTGGACCTCCCCAAGCAAGAACCTCTTTGCCGACGTGAACGTCGACTGGCTCAAGTTCCGCAAGATGGCCTACGGCGTCAGCAGCGTGCTGGTGGTAGCTTCGCTGATCGCCATCGTGGTCCGGGGTTTCGACCTCGGCGTGGATTTCAGAGGCGGCTACAGCTACACCGTCGTCCTGGATAAAAACGTTACGGCCCAGGAGCTGCGCAGCGCCCTGGAAGGCCCGCTGAATGGCACCCCGACGATCAAGTCGGTCGACAGCGACAACACCTACAACATCGTTACCAACTACCTGGTGGAAGAAACCGGCCAGGTAGACGGACAGGAACCGCAGGACGTGGTGCTGGCCGCCCTCCACGAAGGCGTCGTGGCAGCCACCGGCGATTCCGGGCTGACGCTCGAGCAGTTCGGCAGCATTGAAGCCGACGGCGGCACCCACATTACCAGCGTCAGCAAGGTCGGACCGACCATCGCCGACGACATCAAACGTTCCGCTCTGTGGGCCGGCACCCTGGCCCTGCTGGGTATCTTCCTGTACCTGCTCGTCCGCTTCAAGGGCAAGCGCTTCTCGACCGGAGCCGTCGTGGCCCTCTTCCACGATACCATCATCACCATGGGCATCTTTGCCGCCTGCTGGGGATGGATCGGTTTCAATATGGAAGTCGACCAGGCCTTTATCGCCGCCATGCTGACCGTGATCGGTTACTCCATCAACGACACGGTAGTGGTCTTCGACCGCATCCGGGAGTACCTGAACAACCACGTCAGCCAGGACAAGCGGACAATGATCAACAACGCCGTGAGCAGTACGATCAGCCGTACGATGATGACCTCGTTTACCACCATCCTCGTGGTGTTCGTGCTCTTCCTCTTCGGTGGTGCCAGCATCAAGGGCTTTTCCTTTGCCCTGCTGGTAGGCATCATGGTAGGTACTTACTCCTCGATCTTCATCGCCACGCCGATCGTCTACGACCTGACCGACGAGCAGGAAGCCCGCTCGGTAAAAACCCCGGAAGATTCATCCGTGAGCGTGTAAGCGGCTGTCCTCCCACAGTCCAGGTGAAGCCCCATCCGTTCACTCGGGTGGGGCTTCATCGTGTATTGAAAGGCCGTAGTCTGGGCGATCCGTTATTCCCCACAGCTGAGACGGGCGGGGCCGCAGGTGCCGGGCCATCGGCACAATGCCATACACGGTGGGTCACGGCGCAAGGCGAAGCTCGCGGAGCAGCGCCCCCCGGGAAACCCCGCCGCCGATGACAACGAACATCTTTTCCCTATACTTGTCACTCATGCAAATGATCAGTACAAATGGCTAGAAAATTAAGAATGGGAATGGTAGGTGGCGGCCGCGGTGCCTTCATCGGCGGCGTACACCGGATAGCGGCGGCGATCGATCAGCAGATCGAGTTGGTCTGTGGCGCGTTCAGCTCCGATCCGGAGAAATCGCGGCTGTCGGGGGAAGATTTCTTTCTGCCCGCCGACCGCGTTTATGGCTCCTACGAGGAAATGATCCTGCGCGAAAAGGAATTGCCGGAGGGTGAGCGCATGGACTTCATTACCATCGTGACGCCCAACCACGTCCATTTTGGCCCGGCCAAGCTCGCTCTAGAGAACGGTTTTCACGTGGTTTGTGACAAACCCCTCGCCTTCAACGTCGATGAGGCCCGCCAACTCGTCGACCTGGTGGAAAAGTCCGGCCTGGTCTTCGCCCTCACCCATAATTATACCGGCTACCCGATGGTCAAACAGGCCCGGGCCATGATCCGCGACGGCAAGCTGGGCAAGATCCGCAAGATCGTAGTGGAATACCCCCAAGGCTGGCTCGCCAACGCCAAGGAGGAAACCGACAACAAACAGGCCAGCTGGCGCACCGACCCCAGCAAATCCGGTCTCGGCGGCGCCATGGGCGATATCGGCACCCACGCCGAAAACCTGGCCGAATACGTTACGGGGCTGAAAATTACCGAGGTCTGCGCCGACCTCACCTCCTATGTGGAGGGCCGCCGCCTCGACGACGACGCCAATATCCTCCTGCACTTCGAGAAAGGGGCCAAAGGGGTACTGCACTGCTCGCAGATCGCCGTGGGTGAGGAGAACGGACTAAACATCCGCGTTTGGGGCGAAACCGGCGGACTGGAATGGCACCAGCAGGAACCAAATACCCTGATCTACAAACGGCACGAAGAGCCCGCCATTCACTACCGCACCGGCGTGGGTGAGCTGGACCCCGCCGCCCTGGCTGCCCAGCGCGTGCCGCCGCCCGGCCACCCGGAAGGCTACCTGGAGGCATTCGCCAACATCTACAAGAATTTCGCCGCCACCCTGCGCGCCCGTATGGGAGGTCGCGAACCCACGGACATCGAGCGCGATTTTCCCACCGTATACGACGGTCTGCGCGGTATGCGCTTCGTGGAGGTCGTAGTGGAAAATTCCCGGAGCGGGGAAAAATGGAGTCGCCTGTAGGATCAGTGCACGAATCCGGAATAATTAAGGGGAGGATGCCCGGGGAACGACTCCATCGTTCCCCACCGGGCATCCTCCCCTTTCCATTTGAGGCTAAGACCTAGTGACGGATCAGCTCCTCCTGCAGGTCCTCCAGCTCCACGCCTTTGGTCTCCGGCATCAGGAAGTAGACGAAGGCCAGTTGTCCCAACATAAACAGGGCAAAAAGCGCGAAGATCGGACCCTCCCCGAAGGTGCTCGCCAGAAAGGGGAAGTTGCCCCCGATGAGGGCGGCGAAGATCCAGTGCGTGGTGCTGCCGAGCGAAGCCCCCAGTCCACGGACCTCGTTGCCGAAGATCTCACTGATGAACACCCAAATAACGGCACCCTGCCCGATGGCGTGGCTGGCGATAAAGACGAACAGCCAGATGGGCACGGTGAGCCCTTCCAGGTTGCCCGTGAAAAAGGCCCAGGATACGGCCGACAGCGAGATGAGGTAGCCGAAGGTTCCAATGTACATCAGCTTCTTGCGGCCGCTCCGGTCGATCAGGTACATGCCGATGAAGGTGAACAGTACGTTGACGATGCCGATGCCGACGGAGGAAAGGAAGGCACTCTCGGTACCCAGGCTCGCGGCCTCGAAGATGCGCGGTGCGTAGTAGATCACCGCGTTGATGCCGGATACCTGATTGAAGAAGGCAAACAGGAAGGCGTACAGGATGGGCCGGTTGTACTTACCGCTGAAGAAGGTGCGCAGGGCGACGGTCTCCCGAGTGGTATTCGAGGCCTCGATCCGCTCCAGTTCGTATTGTGCGGTGGTCGGGTCGACGCGCATGAGTACGCTCAACGCTTCCTCCCGGTTGCCCGCCTTGGTGAGCAGCCAGCGTGGACTGCGGGGTACGAAGAACAGAAGGATTAGGAACAGCGCCGCCGGGATAACCTCTACCCCCAGCATAAGTCGCCAGTCGATTCCCGAGGTGGCGTTCACGATGAGGTAGTTGCTGAAGTAGGCCACGAGGATACCGATGACCAGGTTGAGCTGAAAGGCCGCCACGAGCTGACCGCGCTGGTTGGCGGGGGCAACTTCGGTGATGTACAGCGGCGCAACCACCGAACTGGCGCCTACGCCCAATCCGCCGAGAAAACGGAAGATGTTCAACTGCAACGGGTCAGCCGCCAGGGCCGAACCGGCCGCGGAAATGAGGTACAGGATTGCGATCGCGATGAGGGTGACCTTGCGGCCATAGCGATCGGCCGGCACGCCACCGAAGATGGCCCCGATAATGGTACCGTAAAGGGCCATAGCCACGATCTGCCCGATCGCCAGGTCGCTGAGTCCGAATTCCGCCTGAATGGCCCGCTCCGCACCGCTGATGACGGCGGTGTCGAATCCGAAAAGAAAGCCCCCGAGGGCTACGGTGATGGCCCAGGTCCAGACGCGCGCGGTATTCATGCAGTTAGTTTTGGCGGTACGGGATATTCCCTACCTCCGTAAATGTAGCAGTTCCTTTGGCTTACCGGGTACCCGACGGATTAATTACGCGATTATCCCGCGGAATACCGGTGCATGCATACGTGCGCACAACGTTCAAGCCAACGGTCGATGCAGCCACCAAACGGGCAACCGGGCACTGGTTAAAAAATCAAAACTTGGCTACCTTACCCACCATGAAAGTATTCCTGAGCCTTCTTTTCGCCCTTCCCCTGCTGCTCACCGCCCAGCAGGTCACCTACCTGCACTGCGGCCGACTGATCGACGGTACCAGAGACGCCGTCCAAACGGAAAAGACGATCGTAGTGACCGACGGAGCCATCACGGCGGTGGAAAATGGCTATGCGTCGCCGGTCGCCGGGGCACAGGTCATCGACCTGAAAGACCGCACGGTAATGCCCGGACTCATCGATCTGCACGTCCACATCGAGGGAGAAAGCAGTCCGATGCGGTACCTGGAGGAGTTTACCCTGGACCCGGCCGACGTAGCCCTGCGCGCCACCGGCTATTGTGAGAAAACACTGAAAGCCGGTTTTACGACCGTCCGCGACCTCGGCGGTTCGGGCGTCAACGTAAGCCTGCGCAACGCCATCAACCGGGGGTACATCCAGGGGCCCCGCATCTACACCGCCGAGAAAGCCATCGGCACCACCGGCGGCCACGCCGATCCGAGCAACGGCCGCAACCGGGAACTTGCCTTTGATGCCGGACCGGAACAGGGCGTGATCAACGGACCGGAGGAAGCCTACCACGCCGTACGCAGCCGGTACAAGAACGGGGCCGACTGCATCAAGATCACGGCTACCGGCGGCGTGCTGAGCGTAGCCAAGGACGGTTCCGGGCCGCAGTTCACCGAAGAAGAGATCGAAGCCATCGTAGCCGCCGCCAAAGACTACGGCATGCACACCGCCGCCCACGCCCACGGCACCGAAGGCATGAAGCGGGCGGTAAAGGCCGGCATCACCACCATCGAGCACGGCAGCCTGATGGACGAGGAAGTGATGGACCTCATGATCGAGCACGGTACCTACTACGTACCCACCCTCAGCGCCGGCACCTTCGTGGCCGAGAAGGCCAAGGAGCCCGGCTACTTTCCGGCCATCATCGTGCCCAAAGCCCTCAGCATCGGTCGCGAACTGCGCGAGACCTTCGAGAAGGCCTACGCCCGGGGTGTCAAAATCGCCTTCGGCACGGACAGCGGCGTGAGCCCCCACGGCGATAATGCCCGCGAGTTCATCTACATGGTCGAGGCCGGCGTTCCCCCAATGGCCGCCATCCGTTCAGCCACGGTCACCGCGGCCGAGGTACTGGGCCGTGCGGACGACCTGGGCCGCATCAAACCGGGCTACGTGGCCGACATCGTAGCCGTACCCGGTAATCCCGCGGAGGACATCAGTACCATGACCGAGGTCAACTTCGTGATGAAGGAAGGAAAAGTGATTGAATAGCCCGCGGCTATCGCGGCTGGAGACCAAACACGCGCTGGCGTACGATGGCTCGCCCCGGCACCTGCGCGCCGCCGCCCGCCTGAGCCGTGGAATCGCTTGCGAGGTAGTGGATCAACTGATAGTCACCGCCCTCCGGCACAAGCTCCCAGCCCGCCCGCCGGAAGTAGGGAAGCGCCGTGCTCAGCTCACTCTCGTCGGCCTCATCGGGCCACTGTAGCGTGGAAGGCGTCACGGCCCCCGCCTCCAATAAATTGTCCGGCCAGGAACGCTCCACCTCCAGGTAGGGGTAGACCTGCACCCAAAAGAACATCACCGTCAACAAGCCCGAGAGGACGGAACCGCCGATGGCAAAGTCGCGCCGGTCGCCGAAAATACCCAGCACCGCCAGCAGACTGAAGATCCAGTACGCGCCGGCCATACCCAACGCCGCCCGGAAGCCCGCCCCGGGAAAGGCCACGCCGCCGCCCGCCAGCAGCAGAAAGGCCGCCCCGAAAGCCAGCACGAGGTGGAGGACCGAGACCGACTTGACCCAGTCTTTCCAGGGGTAGTTGGGCTCCTGGAAGTACAGTTGCATCTGCTTGCCGGCCACCAGGGCCACCAGGTACATGAAGAGCAGCGACTGCGCCAGCAGGGTGACCACCAGGGCCATGATGATCAGCAGGGAAAACTGCTCGAACTGCCGCCCCTTGAAGACCAGGTCGCGGAAGCCGGCCACCACCCAGCCCGCCAGTGGAAGCATGCCGAGCAGTCCGTAAAACAGCAGGTCGAGCACGCGGCTGTCTTCCTGTCCGTAATACCAGTAGGTGCTCGCCCCTTGGGGGCCCTGCAGGGCCAGCACTACGCAGCTGATGCCGACGGCTACGGCGGCGGGGGTCTGCCAGTTGTAGTCGGTACGCTGAAAAACCGCCAGCACCACCAGCATCAATGACAGCAGGAGGGTGGAAATGGGGGCGGCAATGGCCCCGAGCAGGGCGAAGACGGCAAAGGGCAGCATCTTCTTTTTATCGTTGGCCAGTCCGTAGAGCAGCACCGACCAAAGCATGCCGGAATGCCCCAGCAGGGCCAAGGTGTCGGCGGTGGCCACCTTCCCGAAGAAGGGGAGGAAAAAGGAGGCCCCGGCGCAGAGCAGCGCAAGAGAGGCAACCGTCTTGCCGAAGAGGCGGCCCGTCCAGCGGTAAGTGAAAAAGGCGGCCAGCACCAGCCAGAATGCCGACAGCAGTCGCGGGAAGAGGAAGGGGGCGTCTGGATTGTCGTTGACCGCCGCTCCGAGAGGCATCAGGGCACGATTGACGGCGGCGGGCAGGTAATCGCTCCAGCCGGCGTCAAGCGACAGGGCCAGGGCGTAACCTTCCCCGCCCGGCCAGGCCGTGATCACGTCGAGGCGTACCACCAGGGCGGCCAGGAAGAAAAAGGCCGACATCCACGTGAAGAAGCGCCACCGGCTGGAGACCATGGGCTCGGCGGGCGGGGCGGTTGCGGGGGTGGGTTTGGCCTTACGTCGTTTCTTTCTGCTCACCGGGAGATGCGTTCACCGTTTTTCAGCAGAAACTCTTCGGCCAGGGACAGAAAGTTTTTCGCGCCCCGGCTGCCGGCGTTGATCATCACTACGGGCAGGTGCATATTGGGCGCTTCGCTGATGCGCGCGTTGCGGTGGATGATCGTCTTGAAGGCCTCGTCGGCGAAGGCTTCGCGTACGCGGTCGACCACCATGTTGGCCAGGCGCAGTCGCTGGTCGTACATGCTCAGCAGGATGCCCTCCAGCTCGAGGCGGGGGTTGAGCTGTTGCTGCACCAGCTTGATGGTATTCTGCAGTTTGTTGAGGCCTTCCAGGGCAAAGTATTCGCACTGCACCGGGATGAGCACCGAATCGGCCGCCGTAAGGGCGTTGATGGTGAGGAGTCCGAGGCTCGGCAGACAGTCGATCAGGATGTAGTCGTAGTACGAGCGCAGCGGTTCGATGATGTTGTTCTTCATCACGTCTTCGCGGCGGAAGCGGTTGATGAGTTCTACCTCGGCGCCGACCAGGTTGATGCTGGAGGGCACTATATGGAGGTTGGGCGTTTCCGTTTCGTAGATCACCTCGTTGACGTCGAGGTTGTTGATCATCACGTCGTAGATGCTGGCTTCCACCTCCTCGGCCGGGATGCCCACGCCGCTGGTGGCGTTGGCCTGGGGATCGGCATCGACGATGAGCACCTTGCGCTCCAGGATGGCCAGTGAGGCCCCCAGGTTTATGGTCGTGGTGGTCTTCCCTACCCCGCCCTTTTGGTTCGCAATCGCAACAACTTTCGCCATGGCCGCGAAGGTACGGCAAAGGACCAAAGGTGAAGCTCCCTCGGCAGGTAAATGAGAGGACGGCAGACTTATGGCGGTCGCGTTGCTTGCATTATCCCACCATACGAATGGTCGTTACAGTCCGGGGGCGCGGTCGCGGGTGCCGGTGTATGGCGCGAGAGATGCCGGGTCCGGTGGCTACCCCTCCGGAACTAAAGCGGATGGCAAATTCAACCACTCTACCCCCTCAGCGTTAACAACCTCCGAACGCAACCTACTACTATGGGCAGGAATGGCCGAAAAATGATTTACAAGACGCCCGAGGAGATCGAGCGCAGTCGTGCCGCCTGCCTGTTGGTGTGCCAGACCCTCACCGAGGTGGGCAAGATGCTACGCCCCGGACTGACGGGCCAGGAAATCGACACTTTCGCCGAGGAATACATCCGCGACCACGGTGCCGTTCCCGGCTTCAAGGGGCTCTACGGTTGCCCCTCGACCCTGCTGGTATCACGCAACGAGGAAGTGGTCCATGGCCTGCCCACCAAGGAGCAGGTGTTTCAGGATGGCGATATCCTGTCGATCGACTGCGGCACCGTAGTCAATGAATTTTATGGCGACGCGGCCTACACCTTCTGCGTGGGCGATGTGGCCGAGGAGATCATGGAGCTCTGCCGGCGCACCAAGCACAGCCTTTACCTGGGCATCGACGCGGCCCGCGCCGGCAAGCGCGTTGGCGACATCAGCCACGCCGTGCAGCACTACACGGAGCGAGAATCGGGCTACGGTGCGGTGCGCGAACTGGTAGGACACGGTCTCGGCCGCAGCCTGCACGAGGCCCCCGACGTACCCAACTTTGGCAAGCGCGGCCGCGGGCCCCTGCTGAAGGCCGGATTGATCATCGCCATCGAGCCCATGATCACCCTGGGCAAGCGCAACGTGGTGAGCCGGGAAGACGGCTGGACGATCGTCACCATCGACGGCAGCCCCGCGGCCCACTATGAGCACTCCATTGCGATCAGTGCCGACGGTGCCCCCGCCGATCTGATGAGCGATCACCGCCCCATCGAGGAGGCCATCCGGAACAACCCCAATCTGAAGTACGTCGACAACCTCGACGAGGAACTCGTGGCGGTCTACCAGCCCGCAGCGGTGGTCTGAAGTCGGGTCAGCCCCAGGCGGATTGGGACTTAAGCGGTGCAGTAAGGTGCCCGCTACTTCCGTAGTGGTCAACCCTTTCCATCTTCCAGGCCTTTACTATATGAAAATAGCTTAGCAAACCATTTGGGCGGGTAAGAAAATAATCTTACCTTTGCCCTCCGAAATTTAAAACATGTCCAAAAAAGACCTGATCAAGCAGGATGGCGTGATTGAAGAGGCCCTCTCGAACGCAATGTTCCGCGTGCGGCTGGAAAACGACCACGAAATCAAGGCGACGATCTCCGGGAAGATGCGGATGCATTACATCAAGATCCTCCCTGGAGACAAGGTAGCGGTGGAGATGAGTCCTTACGATCTGAGTCGCGGGCGCATCACTTACCGGTACAAATAAACCCGCTGCACTGCCGCTGGTCGTAAATCTCTTTTACTATGAAAGTCAGACCCTCCGTCAAGAAGCGTTCGTCCGATTGCAAGATCGTCCGGCGCAAGGGCAAAGTTTACATCATTAACAAGAAGAACCCCAAGTTCAAGCAACGTCAGGGATAAGCTAAGCTAGAGTTACTATGGCAAGAATTGCAGGAGTAGATCTGCCGCGTAACAAGCGCGGCATCGTCAGCCTGACCTACGTCTTCGGCGTAGGCAGCACCCGCGCCGGAGAGATCCTCGACCGCGCCGGTGTAGACCACAGCACCAAGGTGCAGGACTGGTCGGACGAAGACATTCGTACCATCTCCAACCTCATTACCAATGAGTACAAGGTTGAAGGTGATCTGCGTACGGAAGTACAGACCAACATTAAGCGTTTGATGGACATCGGCTGTTACCGGGGCCTCCGCCACCGGAAGGGCCTGCCGCTTCGCGGCCAGCGTACCCAGACCAACGCCCGTACCCGCAAGGGCAAGCGGAAGACCGTAGCGAACAAGAAAAAAGCGACTAAGTAATGGCTAAGAGACAGGCAAGCGGCCGCGTTGCCAAAAAGCGGAAAGTAAAAGTTGATAACGAAGGACTGGCCTACATCCAGGCTACCTTCAACAATATCATCATTTCGATCACCAACAAGCAGGGTGACGTCATCAGCTGGGGCAGTGCCGGTAAGGAGAAATTCCGCGGCAGCAAGAAAAGCACCCCTTACGCCGCTCAGGTGGCGTCTGGTAACGCCGCCCGGGTAGCCTACGAGGCCGGCCTGCGCGTGGTGGAAGTATACGTGAAGGGCCCCGGCAGCGGTCGGGAAGCCGCCATCCGCGCCATCGACGGTGCCGGTATCCGCGTATCCAAGATCAAGGACGTAACCCCGATGCCCCACAACGGCTGTCGTCCTCCCAAGCGCCGCCGCGTCTAATCACCCGGCGCGTTATCCGGGCTTGCCTTTCCCGCCGCGGTGAAGGCAAGACGCTATCCCATCTCCCGTCCCGGAGGAGATATTCAGCAACAACTAAAGACAATACGTCACTATGGCTAGATATACTGGTCCCAAGGCTAAAAAAGCCCGTGCGTTAGGCGAACCCATTTTCGGGTACAGCCGCGCCTTCGAACGCAAGAAATACAAGCCCGGTCAGCACGGCAACAGCCGCGGCCGTCGCCGTCAACCCTCCGACTACAAGCTCCAGCTTACGGAGAAGCAGAAAGCCAAGTACACCTACGGAGTACTCGAGCGCCAGTTCCACAACCTGTTCGAGAAAGCCGCCGCTTCGCGGGGCATTACCGGTGAGTTGTTGCTGCAATTTCTGGAGGCCCGCCTGGACAACATCGTTTTCCGCCTCGGCCTCGCCCCCACCCGTCGCGCCGCCCGCCAGTTGGTCTCCCACCGGCACATCATGGTTAACGGCCGCCTCAACAATATACCCTCGACCCAGATCCGTCCCGGTGACGTAGTCTCGGTACGTGGCAAGTCGCAGGGCCTCGACGTCATTCGTGATACCATGAACGGTAAGAGCGACGTCCGCAGCCACGGCTGGCTTTCCTTCAACCCCGAGAAGATGGAAGGTACTTTCCTCGACTACCCCGAGCGCGAGAACATTCCGGAGAAGATCAACACCCAGTTGATCGTCGAACTTTACTCGAAGTAATTTTTGGACAGGGGTGGCCGTAACCACCACCGGGCTTTGGCCACCCCTCTTCGCCCTGATTCGGTCACGCACCGGTTGGGGCAAACTAATTTTTATAGTCCTGGTGTTGTTGCTCCGCTTCCCCGCGGCCATAATGCACTCTAAGTCAGATAATAACGTATGAGCAGTATCCTAAATTTCCAGAAGCCGGACAAGATCACGATGCAGAAGTCGGACGACTTCCACGGCAACTTCGAATTTAAGCCCCTGGAACCCGGGTTCGGCCAGACCATCGGTAACTCCCTGCGTCGGGTGCTGCTCAGCAGCCTCGAGGGCTTTGCCATTTCCGCCGTGCGTATCGCTGGCGTCGACCACGAGTTCGGTACCATCCGCGGCGTTGTGGAAGACGTAGTCGAGATCATCCTCAACCTCAAGCAGATCCGCCTCAAGCAGGTCATTGAGAACGAGGATATGGAAGAGGAGAAGATCTACCTCACCATCAGCGGCAAAGAGCAGTTCACCGCGGCCGACATCGACGAGCACACCAACATGTTCAAGGTGATGAACCCCGAGCTGGTGCTCTGTACCATGGAGCCTTTCGTTAACCTCGAGGTCGAACTGACGGTCACCAAGGGTTACGGCTACATCCCCGCAGACGACAACCTGCCCAAGAACGCCCCCATCGGCGTCATTCCCGTAGACGCGATCTACACCCCCATCAAGAACGTAGCCTACCGCGTGGAGTCTACCCGTGTAGGACAGCGCACCGACTACGAGAACCTGATCCTCGAAGTCAAAACCGACGGTACTATCCACCCCGAGGATGCCGTCCGCGAAGCCGCCCGTATCCTGATCCAGCACCTTATGCTGATCACCGACGAGCCCATCGAGTTCCAGAGCACCGGCACCCGTGAGGAGACGATCGTTGACGAGCACATCCTGCACATGCGCAAGCTGCTCAAGACGAGCCTCGAAGACCTCGACCTCTCCGTACGTGCCTACAACTGCCTCAAGGCAGCCAAGATCAACAGCCTCGGCGAACTGGTCCGCTACGACACGCACGAACTGCTCAAGTTCCGCAACTTCGGCAAGAAATCCCTCGTAGAAATCGAGGAGCTTCTGGTCGAGAAAGGGCTGACCTTCGGCATGGACCTGAGCAAGTACAAGCTGGACGAAGAGTAAGGAGGAGGTTTTTAGTGCTTTAGTCTTCTGGTTCTTTAGACTACCCGCCTGAAGAACCAGAAGACTAAAGCACTACCTCCTCCCCGGGTCATCCGCAAGGATGCAGTTTTATTCATAAAACACAACGACAATTACCCCTCCCCCTCGCGGTTGCCCGATCCGCACATGAGCGTGAGGTGAGTGTTGTCGGCAAATTTTCCTGACATGCGTCACGGTAAGAAGTTTAACCATTTGGGTCGCAAGAGCGCCCACCGTAAGGCCCTGCTCCGCAACCTTACCATCGCGTTGATCACCCACAAGCGGATCAACACCACCCTGGCCAAGGCCAAGGCCCTGCGCACCTTCGCCGAGCCCCTGATCACCAAGGCCAAGAGTAACGACACCCACAACCGGCGCACCGTGTTCAGCTACCTGCAGAACAAAGATGCGGTCAACGAGCTGTTCAGCACCGTAGCCGATAAGGTCGCGGATCGCCCGGGTGGTTACCTGCGCGTCATCAAGACCGGCTTCCGTCTTGGCGACGGTGCCGAAACCGCCATGATCGAGTTCGTCGACTTCAACGATGTCTACAACAAGGACGCCGACAAGTCAAAAGGTCGTACCCGCCGCAGCCGCCGCCGTCGTGGTGGAAGCAGCAACAACGCCAAGACCGAAACCACCGGAACCAAAGAAGCTGCCGCCGCTACCACTGCCGCCGCCGCAACCAAGGAAACCAAGGAGACCAAAGCGGGTAACGAGGAAGAATAGCCTCCGCCCACCATTGGAACGACAGCCCGGAACGCCCTGCGTTCCGGGCTTTTTTCATTCCGGGAAACTCTGCCCGCTTTTACCGGTTGGTACACGAAATAACGCCGCATGGAAATTGGTTTTGACAGTTTTGGCTCGGCCGTCCTCGACGAAGCCACCGGAGAAGCCCGGCACGCCGAACGCTCCATGGCCGAACTGCTTGACCGGATGGTGCACGCCGACCGGATGGGCATCGACGTCTTCGGCATGGGTGAGCACCACCGGCCGGATTACTTCGATTCCTCTCCGGTGACCATCCTGGCCGCCGCCGCCGCCCGCACCGAGCGCATCAAACTTACCAGCGCCGTCACCGTACTCAGCGCCGCCGATCCCGTGCGGGTATTCCAGGCCTTTGCTACCCTCGATCTGATCTCCAAAGGCCGCACGGAGATGACCGTCGGCCGGGGCTCCTTTATTGACGCCTTCCCCCTGTTTGGCTATGACCTGGCCCACTACGATGAGCTGTTCACCGAGAAGCTCGACCTGCTGCTAAAGATCCGAGACAACAAACGGGTCACCTGGTCGGGTCGCTTCCGTCCCGCCCTCAACGATCAACCGGTGTATCCCAGGCCCAGCCAGGATCTCTTTCCCATCTGGCTTGGTGTCGGTGGTACCCCCGCCTCCTTTGCCCGCGCCGGCACGCTGGGCCTGCCGCTGATGGTGGCGGTGATCGGCGGGGAGACCCACCGCTTCCGCCCGCTGGTGGATCTGTACCGCGAAGCCTGGCACGAGGCCGGTCACGACCCCGCCGGCATGCGCGTCGGCCTGCACTCCCTCGGATACGTAGCCGAAACTACCGAACGGGCCGTGGAGGATTTCTACCCCGGCCATACCCGCACGATGAATAAAATCGGTCGGGAAAGGGGGTGGCGACCCCAGAGCCGGCCCCACTTCGATGCCCAGCGCGGTCCACTGGGTGCCTTGCTCGTCGGCGGTCCCGAAGAGGTAGCGGAAAAGATCCTGCGTCACTCCGAGGCCCTCGGGGGTATTGACCGCCTCACCTTCCAGATGGACAGTGCCGAACTCAGCCATGAACAACGTCTGCGCGCCATTGAGCTCATCGGACAGGAAGTAATGCCCCGGGTCAAGGACGGCGTGACCACCTGAGCTGTATTTCCTTTCGCTTACCCCCCTACCCCAAAACGCCGTGAAAGATCCTCTGCAAAGCCGGACCCTGCTGATCCTCATTCTGGGCTCCCTGACCACGATCGGGCCCCTGTCGATCGACATGTACCTGCCGGCCTTCGGCGGCATAGCTGACGACCTGGGTACCGACATCAGCCGCATTTCGCTCTCGCTGTCGAGTTTTTTCGTCGGACTCGCCGTCGGTCAACTGATTTACGGACCCCTGCTGGAGCGCTTCGGCCGCAAGCGACCGATGTACATCGGCCTGCTGATCTATGCGTTGAGCTCGGTGGCTTGTGCCCTGTCGACTTCGGTGGAGGCCCTCATCGTCTTTCGCTTTTTTCAGGCCCTGGGTGCCTGCGGCGGCCTGGTGGCCTCCCGCGCCATCGTGCGTGACCTCTTCGATACCCGGGAAATGGCCCGGGTCTTTTCCCTGCTGATGATGGTGATCGCCGTTTCGCCAATCATCGCTCCTACCCTCGGCGGTGTCATCGCCGCGGCCTTTGGGTGGAGATACGTTTTTGGCTTGCTGACCCTGCTGGCCCTGCTCGTCCTCACCGGTGCCTATGTCCTGCTGGCGGGATACGAGCGGAAGAACCGACAGTATTCCCTGCGGCCGAGCGCGGTGGGCAGAAACTACCTGTCCATTCTCACCGACCCCCACTTTATCCTCTACGCCATGACCGGTGCGTTCTCCTCCGCCGGACTGTACGCCTACATCAGTGGTTCACCGCACCTCTATCTCGAACTCTTCGGTATCAGTGAGCAGGAGTACGGAATCGTATTTGCCGTCATTGCCGCGGGCCTGATCGCGGCTACCCAATTAAACAGCCGGATCCTGAAGTTGCGCTCCAGTGAACGCATCGTCTTTCTCGCGCTGGTCGGCCAGTTTTCCGTGGCCCTGCTGTTGTTGGCCGACGTAGGCCTGGGCTTCGGTAATCTGTACTTCACTACCGGATTGATCTTTTGTTACCTGTTTTGCCTTGGGTTCATCTTCCCCAATGCTTCTGCGCTTTCGCTGGATACCATGCGCCATACGGCGGGCAGTGCTTCGGCGTTGATGGGGTCGCTGCAAATGGCGGTGGGTGCCCTGGCCTCCGCGCTGGTGGGGGTGTTGCAGAACGAAACGGCCTTGCCAATGGCGGGGATGATGGCTCTGTGCGGAGGTCTTGCGCTGTTGCTGTTGGCGGTAGGGTCGCGGCGCCTGTCGCCGGCCGCAGTCGAAGCCGCCTAACTTATCTTGCGCCCATGTCCATTCGCTTCAGCCGGGTCGGCCACGTTCTCGCCTCGGCCGGTGCCGCGATCGGAGTGGCCAACCTGGTCATCTTCCCGTACCGGGTCCACTACTTCGGCGGCAGCGCCTACATCCTGGCCTTCGTAGCCTTCACCCTGCTGATGGGCATCCCCCTGATGGTACTGGAGAATGCCATGGGCAAGCGGCAGGGCACCGACGCCGTTGCGGCATTCGAATGGCCGGGGGCCGCCCGGCAATGGAAGTGGGTGGCCTGGCTGGGCATCTTCACCGGCATCATGGTAGCCTCCTTCTACCTGGTACTGGCCGGCTGGACCCTGGAGTACGTCTGGAAATACCTGGCCGACTACGCCACCCTGGCCGCTACGCCCGCCGCGCCGGCCTTCGGGGCGGCCATCGCCGATATCCCGCGGGCCCTCCTGTTCACGGGACTGTTTACCGCTCTGGTCTCGCTCGTCTGCAGCCGGGAACTGTACGCGGGCATCGAGCGGCTGGGGAAACTGGCCATGCCGTTGCTGGGTATTCTGCTGATCTTTCTCATTGTGTCCCTGCCCCTGCTGCGGCCCGATGCGGTGGACTACGGCAATCTGCTGAAGTTCGACTGGCACGGTCTGTTCGTGCCCAACGCCAACCGGGAACTGGGCATCTTGCACGCCCTCGGACAGGCCTTCTTCAGTCTGGGCCTTGGCGCGGTGGGCATGCTCACTTTCGCCGCCCACGCGGATCGGGATACCGACGTCCTGCGAGCCGCTCCCCAGATCGTACACCTCGATACGGCGGTGGCCGTGCTGGGTGCCGTGTTGGTCGTACCCTTGCTCGGTGGAGTGGAGGGCGACATCTACGGCGGTCCGCCGCTCGTCTTCATTAACCTCGTGGAAATCTTCAAAACCTACGGCGACGCCGCCCAGTGGGTGGGCCTGCTGTTCTTCTTCCTGCTGGGAGTAGCCATCCTCACCTCGGCGGTTTCCCTGTTCGAGCCCGCCCTGCGTACCCTCACCGAGCGCTACGGGTGGAGCCGGAGCCGGGGTGGCCCGGTCATCGGGTTGCTGGTCTTCGCGCTGGCCGTGCCCGTGGTGATTTCCTGCTCCCCCGACGGCCCGGAGTGGCTCACCAATTTCGCCGCCATGGGCGACCCCGGTCTGGGCTACTTCAATTTCCTGCTGGAGTGGTTCGGCAGCATCTCGCTAATGGTGGGTGAACTGCTACTCTGCGTTTTCCTGCTGAAGGTATGGGGGCTGCCGGCTTTCTTCGATGAGCTGCAGTACGGGCGGAACCCCGTAACGGTACAAGACCGCAACCGGCTCAGTTTTCAGTTCCGGTACCTGATACCCTTCATGATCGTAGTGCTGCTGCTGGCCAAGGTCTGGACCCTCTTGTAGTACGCGGCATTCACCTTATCTAACTGGCCATTCCGGCAACCAGGAAGCCCAGATAGGTGCCCAAACCGTTGCCGAGGGCACCCACCAGAATGCCGGGCAGGTAGAGGTCCATACGGTCCAGGCTCTTGGCCAGGGCCAGGGCGGAGGATGATCCACCGATATTGGCCTGCGAGGCTACGGCCGCCACGTCGGCGTCGATCTTGAAGAGGAAAGCACCGGCGAACACGATGGCGCCGTGGACGAGCACCGTCATCGTGACCAGGGCCAGGAGGCGCCAGGCCAGATCGCCAATCTGTCCGAGGGCCGCCAGCTCGCAGAAAGCCCCGATCACCGCCAGAAAGAGGTAAACGAAAAAGAGCCCCAGGACCTGCCCCCCGGCCAGACGGTGCATCCGCGGCACCTGAGCCAGCAGCAGGGCAATCGTCGTCAGGATCAGAATGGAAGGAACGCTGTAGCCCACTGCGGCAAACCACGCGGCCAGCCAGTCCGCGGTCGCCAGCGCCAGAAAACCGATCCCCAGCAGGATACCGAGCGACAGTACGCTCACCGATTCCCGCTCCCGCTCCCCGGAGGCGGCCGCGGCTTTGGGATCGATACGGGACCCGCGTCCGCGCCGCAAAAGCATCGGTACGGCCAGGGTTACGACCATCCAAACGGCGGTGATGATGTTGTCGACCGCCGTCATACCCGCGTAGAGGACCCCCTCACGCATCATGTCGTAGTGGATGGCAATGGCGTTGTAATTGATGCTGCCGCCGGTGTAGGTGCCGGTGAACATGCCGCTGATGGCCGGGTAAAACTCGCCAAAGTGAGTGGGCCCGTCGATCACGTACATGCCCGTGAGTACGCCCGCCGCGGTGGCCAGACTGCCCAGCAAAAACATGCCCAGCATGGGTGCGCCCGCCCGCCGGATACTGGCAAGGTTTACGTCGAGCAGCAAGTAGAAGATCGACAGCGGCGCCAGGTAACGAAATACGCCCGTATACACCTCCGAGCCCTGGGAAGCGGAAGGGATGAGGCCGAGATTGGCCCATACCGCCACCACGATGATCACTACAAGGGCGGTGCCCAGGTGGCGCAGGAAGGTGTGGCGGGCCAGCCACTCGGAGAACACCACGCTACCGCAGAGAATAGCGAGCAGGAGCAGGGGTTCGGTGGCCATGGGCGGGGTCGCGGGTGCAGCGTATTGCGGCTAGGAGCGCAGAATTTTGGCTTTCTCCCGCTTGAAGGCGTCTTCGGAAAGTATGCCGTCTTCCTTAAGCTTGGCCAGGCGTTCGATGCGGGTGATGAGGTCGTCGCTCAACTCCAGGGTATCGGCGGGTTGGGCGGATTCCGGTTCGGCGGACTCCGGCGTGCTGGCGGGGATGCGGTAGCCGTTCGACTTGAAGGCGAGGAACTCCGGGGTGGAGCGCAGGTAGGCGAGGTGGTCGTGCTTTTCCATCTCATCGAAGTCGAAATAACCGTGTTCCAGCGCCTGGCTCAGGTGGTAGAGGGAGGTATCGGTGTCTTCGTGGATGGAGTACAGGCAGGCCAGTTTGAAGTGCACGTCGGCCTGTCGCGGATCCACGTTGAGGGAGCGGCGGTAGTCCTGGATGGCTCCGGTGAAGTCGTAGTCGGCGTACTTGCGGTCGGCACTGATCTGGAAGGGATCCTTTTTGGGGGTCGCCGCTTCCTCGGCGTAGGCGGGCCGGGGCGGGGGGTTATTCGGGGTGTCGGCGTAATTGTACTGCGGGGGCGGCTGCCGGTAATGGTGGTAATGGTGCTGCTGCTGTTGCTGCTGCTGTTGCATCGCCCAGTATTCGGTGTTGTACTTGCGGTTGAACTTGTCTTCGTCCTGGGTGAGGAACACGATCCCGTCGATCATGGCAATGATGGTGGGGATGAAGGTCCAGACGAATAAGAGGTAGAGGATGCCCAGCCCCTTCTGTCCGAGGTAGAAGCGATGTACGCCCAGTCCGCCGAAGACCAGGGCGAATATTCCGGCGGTGGTTTTACTTTTCATACGGTGAAGGTCGCACCCCAGCCAAGATAACACAAATCGTGGCGCCCAACTTTCGACCCACGCGGTCCGGTGGGGCGCGAAGGGCGCGCAGCCCTATACGTACGCCCGCGCCGGAGCGTCTGCCTTCACCGCATTGCTGGTACGTCGGTTACCTTGCACCCCGCCCCGCTCGACAGCGGCGGACCGAAAACTGCCTTGCATATGATTACCACCCAGACCACCCACCGCGTCCGTTACGCAGAAACCGACCAGATGGGGTACCTCTACCACGGCCACTACGCGCTCCTGTACGAGATCGGCCGGGTAGAGATGCTGCGCGACGTAGGCCGGAGCTACGCCGAACTGGAGGGCGACTACGGCATCATGATGCCGGTCATGAGCATGAACCAGCGCTTCATCCGGCCGGCGCGGTACGATGAGGTGCTCACCATCACCACCACGCTGCGTCAGGTTCCGGACCGCACGATTACCTTCCACTTCGAGATACACAATGAAAAGGGTAAATTGGTGAACGGGGGCTCCATAAAATTGTGTTTCGTCGATGTAAAGACCGAGCGAACGGTATCCGCTCCCGAGTACCTTCTGCAGGTCATACGACCCCATTTTGAGCAAGAAAAAAATTGACACGTCGGCTTTCAAGCGGTTCTTTACCGAGCACCCGGTGGTGATCGGCGTAAAGAAGTATGCCAAGGAAAACAGCTTCATCGGTTTTCACGGGGTGCCGCTGTACGACGTGGTGGTGTTCGTGATCAACGAGGCTACACGCGACGACCTCTTCACCCGCGCCAACAGCGTAGCCTTCAGCATCTTTCTGTCGTTGTTCCCCTCCATCCTGACGCTGTTCACTCTGGTACCTTTCGCCCTCGATTTCCTCACGATCTGGTTCCCGGCGCTGGAGAACTTCAACATGACCCTATATGAGGAGATTAAGCGGGTGATGCCCGGACAGGCCGGCGACATCGTCTTCGGTTTCGTGCAGGAAATAACCAACTCGCCGAAGGTGGGCCTGCTGAGTTTTGGTTTCTTGCTGGCGATCTTCTTTTCGAGCAACGGCATGCTGTCCCTTATGCAGGCCTTCGAGAAAAGCTACGTCAAGGTGTTCCGGCAGCGGGGCTTCCTGCGCAAGCGCATGGTGGCCGTCGGACTGACGTTCCTGGTGGGCATCTTCATCATCGCGAGCGTGGTGCTGGTCATCCTCGGCGACAGCATCATTGGCTGGATCGACTACTACACCTCCATGGGTGGGTTCACGCGCTTCCTGATCAATGCCGTGCGCTGGACGACCATGCTCGCCCTCTACTACATCATCATCGGCACCCTGTACCGCTACGGGGCGGCCACCATCAAGCGCTTCAGCTACGTGAGCCCCGGCGTCACGCTGGCCACCATCCTGAGCCTGGCCACCTCGGTAGCCTTCAGTTTCTACATCGACGGATTCAACCGCTACGATACCTACACCAAATTCTACGGCTCCATCGCCACCATCATCATCGTGATGCTCTGGCTGCAACTCAATGCCCTGATCCTGATTATCGGCTTTGAGCTGAACGCGGCAATCGCCGTGCACCGCGACCTTACCCAGGTGGATGAGGAGGAGTGAGGCGTCGGTATTCAGCCGATTTTGCCCTTGCCGCGCGGCCTGCTGGTCCAACCATCCGCGGGGAGCGATTGTATATCTTTGCCGCTTGCTTTCGATACCCCATCCCGGCCCCGGGAAACCTACCTGTAGCTTATGACGCGACCTTCCCTCTCCCAACGCTTTGCTGAACGCATCCTGGTACTCGACGGCGCCATGGGCAGCCTGATCCAGGGCTACGGACTGACGGAGGCCGACTACCGCAACGGCCACTTCGAGGACCACCCCAGCGACCTGAAGGGCAACCACGACCTGTTGGTCCTGACGCGCCCCGACGTGATCGAGGAGATCCACCGCCTTTACCTGGAAGCGGGGGCCGACCTCATCGAAACCAACACCTTCAGCGGCACCAGCATCGCCCAGGCAGACTACGGCACCCAGGGCGTCATCTACGAGCTCAATAAGGCCGCCGCCGAAGTGGCACGCCAGGCCGCCGACGCGTATTCCACGCCCGACAAGCCCCGCTACGTCGCCGGCGCGGTCGGGCCTACCAACCGGACGCTGAGCATCTCCCCCGACGTCAACGATCCCGGTTACCGGGCCATCACCTTCGCGGAACTGGCTGCGGCCTACCAGACCCAGATGGAGGGGCTGGTCGACGGCGGAGTTGACTGCATCCTAATCGAGACGATCTTCGATACCCTCAACGCCAAGGCCGCCCTCTTTGCCCTGCAGGAGGTGCGCGATACCCGCGGCATCGAACTGCCGGTGATCATCTCCGGTACCATCACCGACGCCAGCGGCCGCACCCTTTCCGGGCAAACCGTGGAGGCCTTCTACATCTCCATGGCCCACGCGCGACCGCTCTGCGTCGGACTCAACTGCGCCCTTGGGGCCCGGGAGATGCGGACCCACCTGGCTTCCCTTTCGAAGATCGCCGAATGCTTCGTCCACGCCTACCCCAATGCCGGACTGCCCAACGAAATGGGTGAGTACGACCAGGACGCCCAGGAGATGCGGGAATACATCCGCGACTTCGCCGCCAGTGGCCTGGTTAATATGATCGGCGGCTGCTGCGGCACCACCCCGGCGCACATCGCGGCCATGGCCGACGCGGTACGGGACCTGCGTCCGCGCCAACTCCCCGAGCCGGTGACCAATACCCGGCTGAGCGGACTGGAACCCCTGGAGATTCGCCAGGAAACCAATTTCGTGAACGTCGGGGAACGCACCAATGTCACCGGCTCCCGCAAATTTGCCCGCCTGATCAAGCAGGGGGACTACGCCGCTGCCCTAGACGTAGCCCGCGACCAGGTGGAGGGCGGCGCCCAGATCATCGACGTCAACATGGACGAGGGCCTGCTCGACAGCCAGGAAGCCATGCAGACATTCCTGAATTTACTGATGGCGGAGCCCGACATCGCCAAACTGCCGGTCATGATCGATTCCTCTAAATGGGACGTCATCGAGGCCGGCCTGCGCTGCGTCCAGGGCAAATGCGTCGTCAACTCCATCAGCATGAAGGAAGGCGAAGCGGAATTCCTCCGCCAGGCCCGTCTGGTCAAGCGCTACGGGGCCGCCGCCGTCGTAATGGCCTTCGACGAGCGCGGTCAGGCCGATACCATCGACCGCAAGGTAGACATCTGCGTGCGCGCCTACAAGCTGCTGACCGAACAGGCGGATTTCCCCCCGCAGGACATCATCTTCGACCCCAATATCTTCGCGGTCGCAACAGGAATCGAGGAACACAACAACTACGGGGTAGACTACATCGAGGCCACGCGCCGCATCAAGCAACTCTGTCCCGGCGCCAAGGTGAGCGGCGGCGTTTCCAACGTCAGTTTCTCCTTCCGGGGCAACGACGTGGTGCGCGAGGCCATGCACTCGGCCTTCCTCTACCACGCCATTCGCGCCGGCATGGATATGGGCATCGTGAACGCGGGCCTGATCGAGGTGTATGAAAACATTCCTTCTGACCTGCTCGAGCGGGTCGAGGACGTCATCCTAAACCGGCGCAACGACGCCACCGACCGTCTCATGGAATTCGCCGAGGGGCTGAAAGAAGTCGGCGGCCGCACCGTGCAGCGCGACCTGGGCTGGCGGGAAAGCACCGTCGAGGAGCGCCTCCGCCACAGTTTGGTGCGCGGCATTACCGAGTACATCCTGGAAGATACCGAGGAGGCGCGACAGAAGTACCCCCGGCCCCTGCACGTCATCGAAGGCCCGCTCATGGACGGCATGAACGTCGTGGGCGACCTCTTCGGCGCCGGCAAGATGTTCCTGCCCCAGGTGGTCAAGAGCGCCCGGGTCATGAAGCAGTCGGTTGCCTACCTCCAGCCCTTCATCGAGGCCGAGCGGGTGGAATTGGGCGGGGACGCGGGTGCCGGGCCCAACCACAAAGGCAGTGTGCTGCTGGCTACGGTGAAGGGCGACGTCCACGACATCGGCAAGAACATCGTGGGCGTGGTGCTGGCCTGCAACAACTACCAGATCCACGATCTCGGGGTGATGGTCCCGGCCAACAAGATCCTCGACGAAGCCGAGCGGTTGGGGGTTGACGTGATCGGACTATCGGGGCTCATCACGCCCTCCCTGGACGAGATGGTCAACGTGGCCACCGAAATGGAACGCCGCGGCTTGAAGACCCCGCTCCTCATCGGTGGTGCCACTACCAGCAAGACCCATACCGCGCTGAAGGTCGAGCCGGTCTACAGCGGACCTACCGTGCACGTGCTCGACGCCAGCCGCGCCGTGACCGTGGTGAGCGAGCTCCTCAATGCCGAGGACGCCGGGCGGGAACGCTACCTGGAAAGCATTACCGCCGATTACGAGCGGGTGCGCGTACAGCGGGCCAACAAGCAATCCAACAAGAAATACCTACCCATCGAAGCCGCCCGACGCAACGGCCTGAAGCTCGACTGGGAAAATTACACGCCGCCGGCGCCCACTTTCACCGGCACCCGGGTGCTGGACGATGTGCCACTTGGCGACCTGGTAGAATTTATCGACTGGACCCCCTTCTTCACCAGCTGGGGACTGGCCGGCAAATACCCCGACATCCTGACCGACGAGGTGGTGGGTGAGCAGGCCTCCCAACTGTACCGGGAAGCCCGGGAAATGCTGGACCGCCTGGTAGCCGAAAAGTGGCTACGGGCCAAGGCCGTATTCGGCTTCTTCCCCGCCGAGGCCGACGTCGATACCGATACCATCCGGTTGCAGAATGGAGACCGGAAGTATGAACTCTATCAGCTCCGGCAGCAGAGCAAAAAGGCCGCCGGCCGACCCAACCAGGCCCTGACCGATTACGTGGCTCCCGCCGGCAGCGGCAAGCAGGACTACCTCGGTGCCTTCGCCGTCACGGCGGGCATCGGCATCGAAGACCACCTGCGCCGATTCGAGGAAGCCCATGACGATTACAGTTCCATCATGCTGAAGGCGCTGGCCGACCGCCTAGCCGAGGCACTCGCCGAAGCCCTGCACCAGTGGGTACGGCGCGACTACTGGGGCTACGCGTGTGACGAAGCCCTGACCAATGATGACCTTATCGCGGAGCAGTACCGCGGCATCCGGCCGGCACCCGGCTATCCGGCGTGTCCGGAGCATACCGAAAAGGCCAAGCTGTGGGAGTTGCTCGATGTGGAAGCGGCCACCGGCATGCGACTCACGGAGAGTTTCGCCATGTACCCTACTTCAAGCGTCAGCGGCTGGTACTACAGCCATCCGGAATCCAGCTACTTCACCGTACGGGGCATACAACCCGATCAGGAGCGCGATTATGCCCAGCGTAAGAACTGGGATCCGGTCACGGCGGACCGCTGGCTGAGCCCCATCCGTGGATAGTTCGCCCGCAAATGCAAACACCCCCGGCGCGGTGCGGTTAAAAGACAGTAACTTACGGATGCGTTGAAACCTCCCCGATGCCACGAATCCTAACTTTGCTGTTATTGCTGGCGTTCACGGCTACGCTCTCCGGACAGATCGTACTCACCGACGCGTATTTCCCGGTTGCCGGCGATACCCTGCGTTACAACACCACCGAAGAGGTCTCCACCGTCGTACTACTCGATCCGGGCGCTGACCGGCAATGGGACTTCGGCACCCTGAGCGCGGGGGCGGAAGCGGACCAGGTAGTGACCGCGGTGGCCGGCGATCCGCGTTTCACCAATGCCAGCCTGTCTATTGAGGTCGATTCGGCCACGGTGGGGCTGTTCCAGGTTACGCCTGACGCCTATTCCCTGATCGGGATACGCGGAAGCCTGGACGTGCTGCCGGGATACACCTTTGAAGCCCCGGTCAGTCCCGCACGCCCCGAACGCCGGGCGCCCCTCTCGTACCAGGACAATTTCGATCTCAATACCACCATCACCCTGACTGTGGCCACCGACAGCCTTCCCACCTCCGCAAGGGAGCAATTCGGCAACGTGCTCAACGGGGTAGACTCCATCCGCATCATCTCCAGAAGCGCGCGGGAAGACGTAGTGGATGCCTACGGGACATTAACCCTCAACGGACAAACCTACGCGGTACTCCGCGAGCGCCGCACGGAAGTCTTGAACAACCGCATCGAGATCAAAATAGGCGCCTTGCCCTATACCGACGTCACTTCACTGGTGGCTCCGCAGGTTCCCGAGTTCTCGGAATTCTTCGGCCTCCAGCCGCCGCAGACCACCTACTATTTCTGGTCGGATACCGAAAAGGAGGCCATCGCCACCGTCGCCGTTGACGAAGACGGAAATCCTGAGGGCATCACCTACATCCGCAGCGACGCCACCAGTTCGGTAGGCGACCCATTCCTGCACCAGGCCCGCATCCATTTGTATCCTAATCCGGCGAGTCGGTTCGCCACCATCGAACTGGAAGGGCTGGATGCCGGCACGTATACCTTGCGGGTGGTGAATGTGCTGGGCCGGCAGGTTGCGACCCAGCAATTTTTTCCCACGGGATTTTCGGCACGCGTGGACCTCGACGTGAGCCGGCTGCCGCGGGGCACCTACCTCTACAGCATTACGAATGAACGCGGGCGGACCCTTACCACCCAACGATTGCTCGTCGGCGGCTAGTGATTCCGGTACCGTACCCGCGCGCCAGTTGGCGTGTCTTGTCTGCCAAATTGCCCCATTTCCTCCCCTAACCGAAGTACCTTCCGGGCATGGAAGCGATCACTGCGTATTTCGAGACCATCCCCAGCAGTCACCGCACCCTGATCCTGGTGGGGGGACTGACGATCTTCTGGTTGCTGGAAAGTGCCGTACCCCTGTTTACGGCGGAGTACAGGCGCTGGCGCCACGCCGGTATCAACCTTTTCTTCACCTTCACGACCATCGTAGTCAACTTCGTGTTGGCCTTCCTCCTCATCCGGGGGAGTCAGTGGACGGTTGCGAACGAATTCGGTCTGTTGCATTGGCTGAATTTGCCCACCTGGGGGGTGCTCCTGCTGGGCCTGCCGCTGCTCGACCTGCTGGGGGCCTACCTCGCCCATTGGGTGCAGCACCGGGTACCTGTACTGTGGCGCTTTCACCTCATCCACCACACGGACCAGAACGTCGACACCACTACCGCAAATCGCCACCACCCGGGCGAGAGCGTCGTCCGATTCGCCTTCACTACCCTGGCTGTGGTGCTCCTGGGTGCCCCGATCTGGTTGATCTTTCTTTATCAGAGCATGAGCGTGGTACTGAGCCAGTTTAATCACGCCAACATCACCCTCCCCCGGCGCGTAGACCGTGTACTCCGCTACGTCTTCGTGACGCCCGACATGCACCGCGTGCACCACCACTACGTCCTCCCGTACACCGACAGCAACTACAGTAACATCTTCAGTTTCTGGGATCGTCTTTTCGGTACTTACCAGGAACTCGATCACCAACAGATCCGGTACGGCGTCGACACCCACATGGAAGAAGACCACCACCAAAGTATTCGCCGGATGCTGGGGATTCCTTTTGAGCGACGGTAGTTCTTTAGTTCTTTAGTTCTTTAGTTCTTTAGGGGGTTAGTACGGTAGTGGTGTACTGCCCTAAAGAACTAAAAGACTAATAGCCTAAACAACTACCGCACCACCTTCCCAGTACTGAGATTCACCATTTTTCCCCCTTTTTCGCTTACGTAGCGCTGAATGATCCGGGCCGTATCGGGATACGTAACCGTCCGCTTGACGCTGTCGATGGCCATGGCAATGTCGTGTGCGCATTCCTTGTCGATGAATCCGAAGCCTTGGTATTTCCCTTCCTCGACCAGGATGACGGAGGCTTCGTCGTGGCTCCGGCCGCAGTCGAAGAGGAGGAAATCGTCGTCGAATACCGACCGCAGGTGCAGGCGTGCCTCTTCGGCGCGGAGGTTGTATTCCATGGGGTCTTCCTCTCCGGCGCAGCCGCCGCGACACTGCTTGAGGTGATAATGGAAGCAGGCCGACTTGCTGGGGTAAATGTTGGTGAAAGCGCTGCAAAGCTCCAGGTGCTTGCGCACGAAGTTGAGGCGCCCCTTGGCCCTACTGATCGAGGGGTATTCACTGATGATGTCCAGCTCCTTGCGGGCCTGGGCGGTGTTGCGGACCACGTCGAAGCAGCGGAAGCCCCGCTCGTTGACGTAACTGTGGATGGCGTGGCTGAAGCGTTGTCCGCGTTGGGCGCGGTTGATGCGGGGTTGGAGGCGTTTGATCTCTTCGCTTTCCAGCAGCAGGGCCACGAGTTCGCTGCCGGTAATCTCGTAGGTGATGTCGGCTACCTTCTCCGCGATGCGGCTCCCCTTCGTGGTGTGGTCGTTGAAGTGCTGAGCGATGCGCTTGCGGATGTTGGTGCTCTTGCCTACGTACACTACGTCGCCCTTCGCGTCGTGGAAGTAGTAGACGCCGGTTTCTTCCGGCAGTTCCATGATTTGCTCGAGCTTGATCTGCTTGGGCAACCGCGTTTCCTTGATGCCGTGATTGATCAGTCGCTGGGCTTCGGCGGCGCAGTCCTCTCCGGCCAGGCAGCGTTCCAGCAATTCGGCGGTGGCCTGGGCGTCGGCCAGGGCGCGGTGACGGGCATCGACCTGGAAGCCAAAATGCCGGATCAGATTGCCCAGGCTGTAGCTTGGTAGTCCGGGAAAGCACTTGCGCGCCAGGCGCACCGTGCAGAGTTGGCGGCGGGAGAAGGTGTATCCGAGCCGACCGAACTCCGCCCGCAGGAAGCCGTAGTCGAACTTGGCGTTGTGCGCGACGAAGATGCGGCCCTCGGTGAGCTCCACGATGCGCTTGGCGACCTCGTAGAACTTGGGCTGCCCAGTCACCATTTCCTGGGTGATGCCCGTGAGCTCGACAATCCCGGCCGGGATGTACTGCTCGGGATCGATCAGGGTCTCGTAGGTTTCCGTTACCTTTTCGCCGTCGTAGATTACGATGCCGATCTCGGTGATCCGTGATCGCGACGCACGGCCGCCGGTCGTTTCGATGTCTACGATCGCATATTCTTTCTTACTCATAGCTCCGGTTCGCCTCCTTTGGCGATCTTCAATGCACTGTAATGGCCAAGGTATACCTTATTATTTGTTTTGCCTTTACGCTTACCGCAAATTGTTTTAAATCGGGCGCTGACGCGGGTGCCGTAGAAAGCCGGAACGCGCCGGCCGACGTGGCAGCCGAAACCGAGCAATACCGCACTTCCCCACCTGCTCCGGAACCTGCGTACCCCGCCGCCTACCACCCCGAATCGTACCTCGACCAGTTGAAGGGGAAAAGGCTGGGCTTGGTCGTCAATCAGACATCCACGGTAGGCAACACCCATCTGGTGGATACCCTGCTGGCCCTGGGCATGGATGTGCACCGCATCTTCGCTCCCGAGCACGGATTCCGCGGTGAAGCCGACGCCGGCGCGGAGATCACCGATGGCGTCGACTCACGCACCGGACTACCCATCCGCTCTCTCTATGGCCGGAACAAGAAGCCCGCCGAAGCCGACCTGGCCGACCTTGACCTGATCGTTTTCGACATTCAGGACGTCGGCGTGCGCTTCTACACCTACATCTCCACCCTGCACTACGTCATGGAATCCGCCGCCCGCTCCGGCAAGCCGGTGCTGATCCTGGACCGACCCAACCCCAACGGCCACTACGTAGACGGGCCAATCCGCAAACCGGGTTTTGAAAGCTTCGTCGGGCTCGACCCCATCCCGGTGGTCCATGGCCTCACGGTGGGAGAATACGGCCGCATGGTCAACGGCGAAGGCTGGCTCGGCGATGGCCTAAAATGCGACCTTACGGTGGTACCCTGTCACGACTACACCCACGAAACTGTTTACGAATTGCCAGTACCCCCCTCCCCCAACCTGCCCAACCAGCGCAGTATCTACCTGTACCCCAGTCTGTGTTTCTTCGAGGGCACCTCCCTGAGTGTGGGTCGGGGCACCGACCGGCAGTTTCAGCTTTACGGCCACCCGCAACTGTCGGGTCCGGACACCTTCACGCCCCGCCCCGGCCCTGGCGCGGCCGATCCCAAACTGAACGGACAGACCTGCCGGGGCTACGACCTCAGCGACCAGCCGACGGAAAACTTCCGGATGCAACAGTTAAACCTGGCACCGCTGCTGGCCACCTACCGGGAGCTGACCGATAAAGGCGTTGAGTTCTTTTCGCGGGCGGACTTCTTCGATCTCCTGGCCGGCACCGACGCCCTGCGCCTACAGATCGAAGCCGGCAGGACGGAAGCCGAGATCCGCCAGGAGTGGGTCGGGGAACTGGCTGCCTACCGGACGATGCGGGAGAAGTATTTGTTGTATCCCTAGACCCCGTCCAACCGTCCACCCGTTGGACGGTGGGGGGACCGTCCAACGGGTGGACGGTTGGACGGTTGTATGCTTACGCTACCATAATCCGCGGTACCTTTGCCCAAAGCGTCACCGCCACCGTTGGCCGTCCGCCAACTACCGTGAATGACCCGACATGAAGTCCTCGCATCCATCACCGATGTACTCTTAGATGATGCGACCGGGGCCGACCTCCTGCGCGATACCATCGACATTTACCGCGACCTGCTGCTTACCGCCTCAGGCATCGACCTCGGCGGCGAGGAAAGCATCGACCACTTCGATACCGGCACCGGCGTAGCCATCGGGGCCACCTGGGCGGCTCTTTGCGTTGATGACCTGGTGCGGACCAAACGGTTCGTCAGCGGACTGCACCGCGCGGTGCAGGACGTGATGGCGCGGCGGCCCGGCCCGGTCCACGTGTTCTACGCGGGCACCGGCCCCTTCGCCACCCTGGCCCTACCCCTGATGACCCGCTTTACGCCGGATCAGCTGCAGTTCACCTGTCTGGAGATCACGAACGCAAGTTACTCGGCCGTTAAGCGGCTATTTGCCAACCTGGAACTTGAGGACTACATCATCGACGTTATCCAGACCGACGCCTCCACTTTCCGCATAGACAGTGCATTGCCGGTAGACATCATGCTCAGTGAAACGATGCAGTACTGCCTCATCGATGAAATGCAGGTGCCCATTGCCCTGAACCTGATGGCGCAATTGCCGCCGGAGGTCATCATGATCCCGGAGCGGATCACGCTGATGCTGGCAGTGCTGGAAGATACCCGGGACCAGGCCGTGGCCGTGGACCTGGGCACCATTTTCACCGTTGACCGGGCGAGCCTGGCGGCTTACGAACGCAGTCCCAACACTTCAGACTTCCCTACCACCCGCCTTTCCGTACCCCCGTCGCACGGCGTTGCCTACGGTCAACTGGCGATCCGCACCGCGGTAGAAGTGTACGGCGGCTACGGACTGACCGACTACGAGAGCGGTTTGACCGTACCGCGCATCATCGGTGACTACCCCGATGCGGAACACCCCCTCGAGTCCATTGATTTTACCTACCAGATCGATCCTTCCCCCCTGCTGTGGATGGACTTCGTGCTGCCCCAGGTTCCAGTGGCACAGGTATAGGGTTCAGAACTCCCGTACCACGTGCTGGCGCCAGCCGAGGTACCCCATGATGATGAGGTAAGCCACACAGGCCGCGGCCAGGAAGGTGTCCAGTCCTTCCGGAACCTCATCGAGGGGCAAGAAAATGAGTCCACAACATAGGATGGTCTGTGCTACCGTGTGCAGACGCTGCTCGCGGGATGCTCTGGTATGATTAAACCATAGCAGGATGCCGGCCGAAATGACCAACCCCAGAACAAGGCAAATTTGTACCCATGGATAGCCGTGCCACGCCATCAATACCAATACCAGGGCAGCCACGCCGCAGGTGGCCGCCACCCAGAATTTGGATCCCCGGGGTTGCTTTGCGGTCTTCATAGCTTAAAAATAAAACTTGACTGGAAACCCGGGCATCAGGCCCGGGACTGGGTCCGCCAGGTTAGGTAACCGCCAAGGGTCAGAAAGGCCAGACCCAGGATGATGAGTAAACCGGGCTCACCGAAGGGTTGGTAGTCTTCTGTGATGCATACCGCAGCGGCGAAAAAGCATACCCCCGGCGGGCTGCTTAAGCGGTTTCGCGTCGGATCGCCGGCCGTAGATCGCCAGGTTACGTAGCCACCCAGTCCGATCAGCCCCAGGGCCAGGGCGAACGAAAATCCCTCCCACCCCGGCGGGTGCCAGGGAGCGTACAGTATTACCACTACCGAAGTAGCCAAAATTAAGGACGTAAGTGTGGTGGTGGTTTTCGTAGAAAACATGAGTGAGCGTTGGCCGGGGTTGATTTCGCCAAGATAGGAACTGACCTGGTCGGACCACTTAGTGATTCAACCGGTAAATCGTCGAACGAGTAACGCGTTGGCCACTCCGCCGGAACTGCGTACCTTTGCTTAAATTTTAAACGAAGGAATGGCCCTTTCACACCTCCCCCGGGTTTACCGGCCGGATTTCGGATTGTTGACCGATCTCTACGAGCTCACTATGGCCGCGGGCTACTACCACGAGCGTCTCCACGAGCGGCGGGCCATTTTCCACCTGTTTTATCGTACTCCACCTTTCGGGGGGCACTTCGCCCTGTCCGCCGGACTGCCGCTGGCCATCGACCTGATTGAGAACTACCAATTCAGTGCCGACGATGTACAGTATCTGGGCCGGTTGAAAAGCGACGACGGCAGTCCACTGTTCCGCGAGCCCTTTCTCAACTACCTGCAGCGGATGAAATTCACCGGACACGTGGACGCCGTGCCGGAAGGCGAGATCGTGCTACCGCAGGAACCGCTCTTACGCATCGAGGGTCCGCTGCTGCAACTGCAACTGCTGGAGACGGCCCTTTTGACGGTGATGAATTTCTCTACCCTCGTCGCGACGAAAGCGGCCCGCATCAAGGCGGCGGCGGGCGATGACCCCGTTCTGGAGTTCGGTCTGCGGCGGGCGCAGGGCATCGACGGGGGTTTGACCGCCTCCCGCTCCGCCTATCTGGGCGGCTGCGACGCCAGCAGCAACGTCTGGGCCGGCCGCTACTATGACATACCCGTCCGGGGCACCCACGCCCACAGTTGGGTGATGGTATTTCCCGACGAACTGACCGCCTTCGAAGCCTACGCGGAAGTGCTGCCGGCCAATTGCATCTTTTTGGTAGACACCTACGATACGGTGGAGGGCACGCGCAACGCCATCACCGT
Source organism: Neolewinella litorea (assembly GCF_004803465.1). Lineage (GTDB taxonomy): Bacteria > Bacteroidota > Bacteroidia > Chitinophagales > Saprospiraceae > Neolewinella > Neolewinella litorea. Next base: position 489,347 of record NZ_SRSF01000002.1, read on the forward strand.
GGGTCGCGAACTGGGCAAGCGCGGCTACGAGATGAGCGGCATCCGGCTCGACAGCGGCGACCTCACGGCACTGTCCATTCAGGCCCGCCACATGCTGGACGAAGCCGGCTTCCCCGAAGCCCGGATCGTGGCCAGTGACAGCCTGGACGAATACGCCATCCGCGACCTGAAGGCCGCCGGAGCACGCATCAACGTATGGGGCATCGGTACCCGCCTGGCCACGGCCCACGACCAGCCCGCGCTGGGGGGCGTGTATAAACTTGCCGCCGTGCAGAACGCCGCCGGCGACTGGGAACCCCGGGTCAAAGCCTCGGAAGAGATCATCAAATCGAGTCAGCCCGGCAAGCTGGGTGTACGCCGCTACTACCGGGGCGATCGGCCGGTGGCCAGCCAGCTGTATAATGCTTTCCAGGGAGAGCCTTCCCGACAAATCACCGACACCGCCGGAAACCGCTACGAACTCGAAGGGGAAAGCCGGGAATTGCTGGAGCCGGTCTTCCGCGACGGAACCCGCGTGCATCGCGCTTGCGACCTGCACTGCACCCGCGACCGCGCCCTCCTAAACTGGCAGCGGTGGAACAGCTTCGACTGGGACACCTTCCACCACGGAATGGCCCCGGAGCTGCTGGCGCAGAAGGAAGAACTACTCAACCGCTGAGCGAGCCGGCCGCCCGCCCAAAACGTAACTGGTAAACCGTAAATCCTGACCTCCGTGCCCACCTACGAACACCCCCGCCCCTCCGTTACCGTCGACGTTGTGGTCTTCGGCTACGACGGCGGCAGTCACCTCAAGCTTTTACTTATCCAGCGCGGCAGCGAGCCCTTCCAGGGACAATGGGCGCTGCCCGGTGGCTTCGTAGAGATGGACGAGGACCTCGAAGAAGGGGCCCTGCGCGAACTTGAGGAGGAAACCGGCGTGAAGGACCTCTTCGTCGAGCAGCTCTATACCTTTGGTAAGCCGGGTCGCGATCCCCGCGGCCGCGTCATCAGCGTGGCCCACTACGCCCTGGTGAACCTGAGCAACCACCCCGCTGCGGCTTCATCCGACGCTTCGCGGGTGGAGTGGTTCAGTCTGGACGACCTGCCCGAACTGGCCTTCGACCACGACCAGATTATCGAACTGGCCACCAGCCGACTGCGCGCTAAGGTGCGCTACCAGCCGATCGGCTTCGAACTTCTTCCGGAGGAATTCACGTTGGGCGAACTGCAGGCCCTGTACGAAACCGTGCTCGGTGTGCCCGAATTCAACAAGCGCAACTTCCGCACCCGCATCCTGCGCACCGGCATCCTCGAAGAGGTGGGCCGGCAGAAAAACGTGGCGCACCGGCCCGCTACCCTCTACCGCTTCAACGAAGTGACCTACCGGCGGCTGGTGGAACAACGGGATTCGGGAGTGTTGCGCCGGGCGCTTGATTTTGAGATTTAACCTTTAAACGTCTTCCATGCTCTCTCAACGTGGACGCCAGACAGCGGATGAGCCGCTGCGGCCCGACTTCGCGCTCTTCAATCGGGCGGCGGAAAACCCCTACGGACCGGAAAATCCCACCGGCGCCATCACGCTCTGCATCGCGGAGAACCACCTGCAATGGCCGTACCTGCGCGACCGGCTGCAGGAGATCGCCCGTATGCGGCCCTGGCCGGACTGGATCGCGGCATACGCTTCCCTGGCGGGTGCCCCGGAGTTTCGGGAATCCGTAGCGCGTTTCGTGGGTCTCCACATTGCGGGTCAGCCCCTGAATGCGGATCTTTTTTGCGCGAGCGCGGGTGCCACGGCGGTGGTCGAGGTGAGCGCCCTGTGCCTTGGTGATGCCGGCGACTACGCGGTCTTCCCCGCCCCCGCCTATCAAGCCTATCTGCCCGATATCAACAACAAGGCCGGTCTGCTGCGCCACGACATTGCCGAATACGCGAAGCCCTTCGGTAGCGGATACCACCCCCTGTCGGTCGACGAGCTCGACGCCGCCCGGGCCACCCTCGGTGACCGATTCCGCATGCTGGTACTGACCCAGCCGGACAACCCGACCGGGGCCGTCTACTCGGAGGACCAACTCCGGGCGTTCACCGACTGGTGCATTTCGCACCGCATCCACCTGATCGTCAACGAGATTTACGCCCTGAGCCAGTTTCGCCGCGACGCCCCGGGGATCGACAACCGGTCTGACTACACTTCTTTCCTCCCGCTGCTGGAGGAGCGGGACAGTCCATACCTGCACTGGTGGTATTCCTTTTCCAAGGATTTCGGGGTGTCGGGCTTCCGCGTAGGATTGCTATACAGCCGCAACGAAACCTTCCGTCGTGCTTATACCAACTTCAACGCCCCGCACCAGATCAGTAACCTGACCCAGTGGCTACTGGCCGAACTGCTGCGCGACGACCGGTGGGTCACGGACTTTCTCGACAACAACCGCCGCCTGCTCACCGCAGCCTACCGGTCGGTGGCCGACACACTGGACGAATTGAAGGTGCCGTATACCCCGGCGCGGGGCAGTCTTTTCGTATGGGCCGATTTTTCCGGTTACCTGCCCGAACGCACCCGGGCGGCTTCCGAAAAGCTGTGGGGAGAGATATTCACCCACACCGGGGTGCTGCTTACCGCACCCGGCGGACTGGGGCAGCCCGACGCGGGTTGGTACCGGATCGTTTACAGCGGAGTAGGCCCGGAGGAACTCGGGGAAGCCATGCGGCGCCTGCGAGAATTTCTGAACAGACTGGCCTAGCCAACGGCTACCGCCGCGGCGAGGGCCTGCTGCAGGTCCTTGACCAGGTCTTCGGCGTCTTCCACGCCCACGCTGAGGCGGATGAGGCTATCGGTGAGTCCGACGCTGAGGCGCTGTTCGCGCGGGATGCTGGCGTGGGTCATGGAGGCGGGATGGCCGATGAGGCTTTCCACGCCACCGAGGCTTTCCGCCAGGGTGAAGTAGTGGGTATTCTTCATGACCTCGGTGGCCGCCTCCAGGGTGTCCTCCTTGAGGTCGAAACTGACCATGCCGCCGAAATCGCGCATTTGCCGGGCGGCAATTTCGTGACGGGGGTGATCGGGCAGGCCCGGGTAGTAAACGTTGGCCACCAGCTCGTTTTGCTGGAGTACCTCGACGATGTGGCGGGCATTCTCACACGCGCGCTGCACGCGCAGGTGGAGGGTCTTGATGCCGCGCAGTACGAGGAAGCAATCCTGCGGCCCGGGAACGGCACCTACGGCGTTCTGCAGGTAGTACAGTTGCTTGGCGAGTTCCTCGTCGCGGGTAATGATGGCACCCATCACGACGTCGCTGTGTCCGCCCAGGTATTTGGTGGCGCTGTGCAGTACGAGGTCGGCTCCCATTTCCAGGGGTTGCTGCAGATAGGGGCTGGCGAAAGTGTTGTCGACGCAAGTGAGGATGCCCCGTTTGCGCGCCAGCGCGGTGAGGGCCTGAATGTCAACGATGTTGAGCATCGGGTTGGTGGGCGTCTCGATCCAGAGCAACTTGGTTTCCTCGGTGATGAGGCCGGCCAGTTTGTCGGTGTCGCGCATGTCGACGAAACGACTCTTGATGCCGAAATTGCCCATGACGGCGGTCAGCAGTCGGTAGCTTCCCCCGTAGAGGTCGTCGCTGGCCAGCACCTCGTCGCCGGGGCGCAGGGTGCGCAGGATCGCGTCCATGGCGGCCAGTCCGCTGCTGAAGCAGATGCCGAACTTGCCCTTTTCCAGGGCGGCGAGGTTGTCCTGCAGGGCGGTGCGGGTGGGGTTACCGGTGCGGGCGTACTCGTAGCCTTTGTGTTCGCCGGGGGCCGACTGTGCGTAGGTAGAGGTCTGGTAGATGGGGGTCATCACGGCACCGGTCTGGGGATCGGGCTCCAGTCCTCCGTGGATACACTGGGTGGCAAAGTTGGCGTCGGGGGCGGCTTTCATACGTTCGATTTGGGCGTATTAACAGATGGGTGGTGGCGTTGTTGCATGCCTGAGCGCTTGCTTCGCTTTCTCCCGGGTCGTGAGACCCCCATATTTCGCTGCTGCCGCCCCTACGCTACTGATCCGGCGATTGTCGATATTGCCACGATGAATGCCTTCCGTTGCCTCGTCCCCGTTTGTCTTTTTGTCCTCATGGCCTGTGGAGATTCCGACGCCGTATCGCCTGACCCGGCCGACTGGCCTCACTACTTGGGCGACCGGGCCACTACCCAGTACAGTGCCCTCACGCAGATCGATACCGGCAACGTATCCCAACTGCAGCAGGTATGGTCGTATGCCTCCGGTGACCGCGATTCCCTCGACCGGAGTCAGATCCAGTGCAACCCCCTGATCGTCGACGGCATCCTGTACGGAACCAACCCGCAGCTCAAGGCCTTCGCGCTTGACGCCGCAACCGGGGAGGAGCGGTGGACCTTCGACCCCGCCGTTTTTAACAAGGAACTTCTGGGCATGGGGACCAACCGGGGGCTCAGTTACTGGACTGACGGGGAGGAGCAACGCATTTACTATCCCGCCGGGTCGTTCCTCTACGCCCTGGACGCCACGACCGGGCAGGCGGTGACCGCCTTTGGCACGGGGGGGCGGGTGGACTTGCATACCGGGCTTGGGGACGCCGCCCGTGAGCAGTTTGTTATCTCAACCAGTCCGGGCATCATCTTCGAGGACCTCATCATCGTTGGCGGCCGCGTGAGTGAAGATCTGGGCGCCGCGCCAGGGTACATCCGGGCCTTCGATCTGCATTCTGGTACCCTGCGATGGACCTTCAAGACCTTGCCCGACCCCGGCACCCCCGGCGCCGAAACCTGGCCGAAGGAACGCTCCCCGCTTACCGGAGGCGCCAACGCCTGGGCCGGCATGAGCCTGGACGTGGAACGCGGTTACGTTTTCGTGCCGACCGGCTCGGCATCCTACGACTTCTACGGGGGCAACCGACCGGGCGACAACCTCTACGCCAATTCAGTACTCGCCCTCAACGCCCGGACGGGCGAGCGGATCTGGCACTACCAGACGGTACACCACGACATCTGGGACCGCGACCTGCCGTCCACCCCCGTCCTGCTAACCGTCAACCACGGTGGCCGGGCCATCGACGCCGTGGCCCAGACCACCAAGGGGGGATACCTCTTCCTGCTCGACCGCGAAACCGGCGAGCCCCTCTTCCCGGTGGAGGAACGGCCGTACCCGTCCTCGGACCTCGCTGGGGAGTACACCAGTCCTACCCAGCCCATGCCTACTGCCCCACCCCCCTTTACCCGGCAGGAGCTTAGGGTTGAGGATTTGTACCCTTTCGATACGAGCATGAACCGCGAGGCGCGTGAGTTGCTGGAGAAAAGCCGCTACGGTGGTCCCTTCCTACCGCCCAGTGAGGAGGGCACCATCATGTTTCCCGGCTTCGACGGCGGAGCGGAATGGGGCGGTGCCGCCTGGTCGCCCAACGACCGGTTGTTCTTCGTCAACGCCAACGAAATGCCCTGGATGCTCAAGATGAACCCGGTGGAAGGACTGGCCGGCGCGGATTCCGGGCGGGGGGTCTACGCCATTGCCTGTCAGGCCTGCCACGGGGCCGATCTCCGGGGCGGGGGCGTCTTTCAGAGCCCCTCTCTTCTCGGACTGGCCGGGCGCCTCGACGGACCGGCCATTTCCCGGATCGTTCACAACGGCCGCGGGGCCATGCCGGCGGTGAGTTGGCTGGACGACAAGCAGGTAGAAGCGGTAACGGACTGGTTGCTGACCCTGGACGCAGACACCGCGCCAGAGGATATACTGGCCGAGGCTGCAGAGAGCGACAAAGAAGAAGCCGGCGGCGAGGGCGCCTGGCCCTACCCCTACATCATGGACGGCTACAAGCGCCTCAAGACCAGCAGTGGTCACCCGATCACCTCCCCACCCTGGGGAACCCTCACCGCCATCGACCTGGACGGCGGGACCATTCGCTGGCAGGTCCCCCTCGGCGAATATCCCGATCTGGTGGAACGCGGCATCCGGCAAACGGGCAGCGAGAACTACGGCGGCCCCGTGGCTACGGCGGGCGGACTGGTCTTCATCGCGGCAACGCTGGATGAGAAAATCCGTGCTTTCCGCAGCCGCGACGGCAAACTGCTCTGGGAGGCCCCGCTGCCAGCGGCCGGCTACGCCACGCCCGCGGTGTACGCCATCGGCGACCGGCAGTACGTGGTCATCGCCTGCGGCGGCGGCAAACTGGGCACCGCCTCCGGCGACCGCTACGTGGCCTTCGCCCTTCCGGAATGAGGCTTTGACTATTCCGTAGGTTATACGTTATATGCCAAACCCCCTGCCCCGCATGTTCCGCATCCTGTTGCTATCCCTCTTCCTTACCGGTTGTTACGCCGATGACCTGCGCGAGGAAATGAACGAGGAACCCTTCTTCGATCTGGCCGCCTACATCGACGCCCAGGTCGACAGTCTCGAACAGGCCGGCACCGCGGTGACCAAAACCATTTTTCTGAACGGGACCACGGAAACCAAAAAGATCACCGACCTGAATTTCGGAAACGACCTGAAGGTGTTCCGGGAATCCGACATCAACAAACCGGCCTACCTGGACAAGTACAAAGTGCAGCGTGAGGAATCCGCCGACCGAATCGTCCGTACCTATACCGCAACCGACAGTACGATGCAGACGCGCCGGTTGACGGTAGTGAGCCGTGACGACCGACCGATCTATCTGGAGATCATTCGCAAGACCGGCACGGTGCTGTCCGAGGGTGATCACCGGCTGGTGTACGACCCTACCAGGGGTTACCGAATGCGGACCGAGCAGGTCAACCGCTTCGGCGATGACCTCGACGCCAACATCGAGGTGACCTGGTAAAAAAAAGAGGCAGTGCCACCACAGCACTACCTCAGCCCTAACCAAATAAAACCAAATTATTTTCAGGCGCTTTGACGGCCGGTTGGCCAAGCGTTGATTCAAATATAAGGGCTAATCGAAGTGATATTCCTACCAAAACCCCAAAAATCTTGACATTCCCCTATTTGGGCATTTTACGGAATCGTAAAACTTTCCTTTTACAAAGGCGTCATTATGCCCAATTTAAGTCGGAAATTCCAAAAATAACAAAATCAGTTAATTGGAGGTCTCGGTATTTTTGCCTGTCGCATTATCATTATTGAAATATAATTTTGCTTCCTACCCTGCACCGCAATTTTGTTCCAACCAGGCCTTCAGCGAATAATCGCTTTTTATTATCCAGGTTCCCCGTGGGGTTCCACGAAGTGGCTTTCACGTCGTAAAAACTTGTTTATTTTATGTCTGCTCCCCTTACCGACCGCATCCGATTGCACGAGCATTATTTCCGGCCTTTTCTGTCCCGGGAGCAATTGGAAGTCCGGGTGAAGGAGTTAGGCATGGCCCTACACGACCAGTTGGCCGGTGCCAACCCTTGCTTCGTGGTGATGCTCAAGGGTGCATTTGTATTTGCCGCCGATCTGGTCCGGGCCAGCCGTTTGGAGGGTGAAGTGTGCTTCGTGCGCACCAGCAGTTACTCGGGCACCAACACCGTGGGCGAAGTAAAACTGCTGATCCCGCCGGAGGCCGAGTTGGTACGCGGCAAGGATATCGTCCTGATCGAGGACATCATCGACAGCGGGTACACCATGAAGGCTTTTCTACCCATCCTCCAGCAATTGGAACCACGTTCCATCACCCTGGTCACCCTGCTGCACAAACCCGACGCCCAACGCGTGGAGGTACCCATCGACCTGATCGGCTTCACCATCCCGACCAAATTCGTGGTCGGCTACGGACTGGATTACGACGGCCTCGGTCGCAACCTGCCCGCCATCTACCAACTGGATGAATCTTACTAGCCATGCTGCGCCTCTCCCCCATTACACCGGCCGATAACCCCACCGTGGCCCGCATCGTGCGCACGGTAATGGCCGAATTCAACTGCGTCGGGGAAGGCTTTTCCAGTAACGATCCCGAACTGGAAGATATGTACTCGGCCTACTCCGTTCCCGGCGCGGCCTACTATCTTCTCACCGACGATGGCAGGCCCATCGGGGTGGGAGGTTACGCTCCCTTGGCGGGCGCCGACGGCACAATTTGCGAGCTGCGGAAGATGTACCTCCTGCCGGAAAGTCGGGGGCGGGGCGGTGGGCGAATGCTGCTGGAGGAATGCTTGCGGGGGGCGCAGGCCGACGGCTACGCGCAGATGTACCTCGAGACGGTACGCGGCATGACCGCCGCGGCGGTCCTCTACGCCAGAAACGGCTTTACACCTCTGGACCGGCCGCTCGGGAATACGGGGCACAGCGGTTGCGACCGCTTCCTGATCAAATCTTTTCGGTGAGGTACTTCCAGTAGCGCTTCGGTACGTGCTGCAGGTGCAACTTCAGGTTCTTTCGCTCAGGGATGTCGACCGCGCGGAAGTAGGTCTGCCACAGTTGCTGGTAGTCGGTCTCGGCCGCAGCAAGCTGGTCCGCCGATAAGCTGCGCAGTTTCCCGTCCTGCTCGGCATCCAGCGTGATGAAGTCTGCCTTTTTCACCTGACTGTCCCAGTACAGTCCGTAGTGGCGGCGTGTATCGTAGATCAGCCACTCCATGGCCGGATAGCGCGCGGCGAAGTGATCGCCGATCAGGGGCAGGCAGTTGAAGTCGGGATTGACCAGCGCCGCGTAAAGTCCGTCCGGCGTCTGCTGAAAGCGCACGAAGGCGTGCATGCGGTGGACCTCGCGGCCCATTTGCTGCTTGAGCCTCAGCAGCTGGCGGATCCGGTCGTCGCCTGCGTCTTTGGTTACGTCGAGGCTGTGGACGGCCATCTGTCGCTGGACGAAGTAATAGATCAACCGCTCGACCTCAGGTTGCTCGGTTAGGAAGGCGTGGTGCAGCAGTTCGACGATCTTGTCGTTGCCGCTCCTCTTTTTGAGGCCGTTGGCTACCCGGGCGGCGTGCCCGCGGTCGGTAACGACCGGCAGGGGGGAAGAAAAGAGTTGTTCCTGGTAACGGTCCTCCGCAACAATATCCGCCTCTTCCGCCCGGAGCCGGAAAGCCTCGAAGATGGCCGAGAGCAGGCCGGGGAAGGTGCCGTCGTAGGTAAAGGTCACCCCACCAACTGTTCGAGGGCCTGACTTAATTCCGGGTAGACGAAGCGGTAGCCGGCCGATTCGATCTTGGCGGCGGAGCACCGGACGCTGTCCAGGACGGTATGCCGCATTTCTCCCAGGGCCAGCTTCAGGGCGGCTTCGGGGGCGGGCAGTACCAGGGCGTTCTTTTGGAGGGCGGGGCCAAGCGCTTCGGCGAAGTGGCGGTTGCGGACCGGATTGGGCGAGCATCCGTTATAGATGCCCGTCAGGCGGTGCTCTACGGCGTAGGCATAGATGCCGACGATGTCTTCGATGTGAATCCAGCTGTAGTATTGCCGGCCGTCGCCGAAGTAGGTGGAGGTCCACACGTTCAGGGGGATCAGCATCTTCTGCAGGGCACCCGCATCCGGGTGCAGTACGATACCCGTGCGGTTGATGAAGGTGGGTATGCCCAGTCGGGTGATGTCCTCCACGGATGCTTCCCAGGCTACGCAGGATTCGCTGAGAAAGCCTGTACCCGGCCGCGCGGTCTCCGTAAGGATTTCATCACCGCGGTCGCCGTAGTAGCCTACGGCGCTGGCGGAGAGGTAAAGCGCTGGGCGAAGTTCGAGACGCGCAAGGGTGGCCGCCAGCAGCCGGGTGGATTCCGTACGGCTGCTGATGATGAGCCGTTTGCGTTCGTCGGTCCACCGCGCGTCGGCGATGCCGGCACCGGCCAGGTTGATTATGAAGTCGACCCCGCGGAAGGCCGCCTCGTCGATGGTGCCGGCCGCCACGTCCCAGAGGTAGGTGGCGAAGGGTCCGTCGGGTCGGGGGCTGCGGCTGAGGTGGCGTACCTCGTGCCCGTCGCGGCGCAGGCGCCGGGAAAGGTGCATGCCCACGAATCCGCTTCCGCCGCCGATGAGTACAACTGCCATGCGATTAACCGTTTGCGGGCACGAATTCGTAGTAATAGGGGTCGTCGCCGTCTTCCTCGAAGGCCAGGGCGAGTTCCCGGTTTCGCATCTCGGCAAAGAAGACTTCCCAGCTTACGGGGTTGAGGTCAAAGGTGTCCTCATTGTCGTGCTCGTCAAAGTGGATGCGCAGGGGCTGGCTGCTGTACCCGTCGGCGACCTGGTCGACCATAGCCGGGGTGCCGTTGCGCGACTTGGCGAAGGCCTTGATTAAATTGTGGTCGATCGTCTTTATCGTGGTAGCCATCGGGGTTTAGCATTTGGTCTATCTACTAACCGCAGGTTGACGGGCGAATGTTTAGGTTTGCTACGCATTGCACCCGCGCGCCGCCGCCCCGACCTTGCGGGTCAGTCCACTTACCAGATACCGCCTCATGTCCGAAACCCTAGGATTTCTCACCCTGCTGCCCCCCGTCATCGCCATTGTACTGGCCATCTTGACGCGGCAGGTCTTCATATCCCTTATCGTCGGCATCTTTCTGGGCTACGTAATCCTGGCCGGCGGCAACCCGTGGCTGGGTTTCCTGGATACCCTGCAGGGACTGGTCGACGTCTTCGCAGACGCCGGCAATACGCGCACCATCATGTTCTGCGCGCTGGTGGGGGCCCTCATCGTGTTCATGCAGCGCAGCGGGGGCGTGAACGGCTTCATCGAGAGCATAGACCGGCGGCTGCGTGCCTACGAGAATCGCAAGGACGGCTCGAGCCGCATCGTTGTGCAACTACTGGCCTGGTTCACGGGCGTGCTGGTCTTCGTGGAGTCGAGTATCAGCGTGCTCACGGTGGGCACCCTTTACCGACCGATCTTCGACAAGCTGGGGCTGAGCCGGGAAAAGCTGGCCTACATCGCCGATTCTTCCTCTGCGCCCAGTTCCATCCTGATCCCCTTCAACGGCTGGGGAGCCTTCATCATGACCCTGCTGGCGGCCGAGGGCTTTGCCAACCCCTTCGGTACCATGCTGCGGGCGCTGGCCTACAACTTCTACGCCTTCGCGGCCCTGGCGCTGGTGCCCATCGTGGTGCTTACGGGCATCGAGTGGGGCCCCATGAAACACGCCGAGCGGCGGGCGCGGGCCGGCAAGGTGCTCAACGACAACGCCCAGCCGGTGGTCGACGAGTCGCTCACCAGCGTGGAGGCCAAGGAGGGCATCGAACACCGAGCCTTCAACATGGTGGTGCCCATCGTGGTCATGGTCGTGTGCATGCCGTTTATGTTGGCCTATACGGGCTGGGCGGACGCGCGGACGCTTTTAGGCGAGGGCGCGGGCGCGGGTGCCATGCTGTTCCAATCCATCGGCAGCGGCAGTGGTTCCACGGCCGTGCTCACCTCGGTGACCATTTCCATTCTGGTCTCCATGGCGATCTACAAGGCCCAGGGCATCTTCGGCATCCGGGAGTCGGTGGACCTCGTCCTGAAGGGCATTGCCGGCCTCATCCCCCTGGCCTTGCTGATGCTGCTGGCCTTTGCCATCGGCGCGCTCTGCAAGAAACTGGAGACGGGCATCTACGTGTCGGAACTCGCGCGTGGTTGGCTCTCGCCGGGGCTGGTCCCTTTTCTGGTCTTTGTGGTCACCTGCTTCATCGCCTTCAGCACCGGGACGAGCTGGGGCACCTTCGCGATCATGATCCCCATCGCCGTACCGATGGCGCAGGAGATGGACGCCAACGTACTGATGGCCATTGCCGCGGTGCTGGGCGGGGGCGTTTTCGGCGACCACTGCTCCCCGATCTCGGATACGACCATTCTGTCGAGCCTGGCTTCGGCCACCGACCACATCGACCACGTCAAGACGCAGCTACCCTACGCGGGGCTGGCGGGGGGGATTGCGGCCTCATTGTATCTGATCCTGGGGCTGATGTGAGCTGGTCCTGCTGCTCAGCGGTCAGACCACTTAAGTCCGCCGACCAACCAGGGCTAGTGCTCCAGTTCGTGAGTATCCCGGACGCTGCTGAACGTCAGGTCCAGCAGTTTCCATTCGCCGTCCTGTTTCTGATATACTTCCGTTACGGTGAACTCAGTGGAAACGTCGTTGCCCCTAACATGGGCGGTGAGGGTGATGCGGTTCCACACAATGGCAGTGTGGCCAAATACCTCGACCACGAGGTCGTGCACGTCGGCCTGCTTGTAGTGGATGCTCCCGCTTTCGATGATTTCCAGCTCCCGCTCCTTGCCCCAGGTGCCACTCATGTGGACGAACCTGGACCGGTCGTCGAAGAGGGTAGCCAGGCTATCTACTCGCTTGTCGGCCATCCATTCCCACTTGGTTTTGGACAGTTCGGTGATGTGTTGCTCGGTGCTCGTGGTCTGCGCCCAGGATAAAGACGAGAGGGTTAAAAAGAGCAGGGCGATAAATATTGATTTCATGGTTTCTGATTTTGGTAATGGCTGGTGATGGGTCTTGAATGGCCCCGATACTGCCACAAGTTAGGGAGTTGAGCAAGGCACTACCTTACCCGGATTACGGGGATGCCTACCCTGTTTACGGGTTGTGGGGGTGCGTGGCAGGGGCCTGGTCGGACGACTTAAGTGGTCCGACGATCAAATAGTCGGACAAGCCCACTACCCCCAGAAGTAAAAGTAGCCGGTATCCCTACGGAATACTGGCTACTTGATCCGGAGCTGGCAGCGGCCCTATTTCACTGCCGCGTAAAGCATTTCGGCTACCTTGTTTGAACTTGCCGGATTCTGGCCAGTAATGAGGTTGCCATCCTGGACGACGTGTACTTTCCAGTCCCCCGCCTTGGTATAATTGCCACCGTTGCGCTTCAGCATATCCTCGACGAGGAAGGGGACGACGTCGGTAAGCTGCACCGCCTCTTCTTCACTGTTGGTGAAACCGGCGACTTTCTTTCCTTTAACGAGGGGTTCTCCATTTGCGCCTTTGACGTTCTTAAGTGCCGCAGGGGCGTGACAAACGAAGGCGATCGGTTTTTCCTGTTCGTTGAAGGTTTCGATCAGCTCGATGGAGGTTTTGTCCTCGGCGAGATCCCAGAGCGGGCCGTGACCACCGGGGTAAAAGACGGCGTCAAAGTCCTCGGCGGAGACGTCGCTCAGTTTCTTGGTGTTGTTGATTACGGCTTGAGAGGCTTTGTCTTGCTTGAACCGCTTGGTGTCTTCGGTCTGGGTGTCTTCGGTGTCGCTGCTTGGGTCGATCGGAGCCTTTCCGCCCTTTGGGGTGGCTACGGTGATGTTCGCGCCCTTGTCGAGCAGCGTGTAGTAGGGAGCGGCAAATTCTTCGATCCAGAATCCGGTCTTTTTGCCGGTATCGCCCAGCTTGTCGTGAGAGGTAAGTACGAATAATACGTTCATAGTGGCTTGATTTTTAGCATTAATGGTGAGGCGGCACTTGCGTACTCGCCATGAGTTTGGACGGATAATTGGCAATGAAAGGTCACTCCACATGGAATTCCCTCAAGGGAAGACCAATTGGCCGTCGGCTACTTCATAAGGGAGCCCAGGCATTAATGTTTAGCATTGGAGGGCGGACGGCACTGCTGATGAGTTGACCTGATCCATTGCTATGTGCTCGGACCATTGAAGTCATCCGACCACTCAATTACCGGATGAGCCACCTAAAAACGCCAGCAGCTCCCGCAGCTTCTCTTCCGGCATCACCTTCGGGAACTTGATCTGCCCGCCCTTCTTCTTGGTCTGCTCCAGGTAGGCATATAGGCGGTCGGCCGGCTCGACGCGCACGCGCAGCCCCTTCAACGCTTTCTGGCGGGCCACCTTGTAGTTCTTGTTGGCGTCCTGCAGGTGATCATCGAGGATTTGCTCCGCCCGCTGGGGGTCGAGTTCGCCGCTCTCGAGGCCGAGCACCCACTGGTGGATGTACTCCCCGTCTTCCTCCCGCTTCAGGGCACCGACGGTAAACTCCTTGATTGCCGCCCCGGTCTTCTCGTTCAGGTCGGCGATGGCCTTGTTCAGTTTCTCCTCGGAGAGCTGACTGCCGACGACGTTCAGGAAGTATTTCGTGCGGCCGGAAATGACCATCTCCATGCGGCTGAGGTCGGTAAACTTGATCGTATCCCCGATCATGTACCGCCAGGCGCCGGCGGGGGTAGAAACGATCAGGGCGTAGTCAACCCCCTCCTCTACCTGACGGTAATCGAAGACCTGGGGCTTCTTCAGCATGGTACCCGCTTCGTCGAATCCACGGCTGTCGTGGGGCACGAACTCGAAGTACATGCCGTGGTCCAGGGCCAGTTCCATCGCCATGGTATCGGGCCGGGCGTTGAAGGCGAAGAACCCCTCGCTGGCCAGGTAGGTATCCATGATGGTGATCGAGTGGTCCAGAAGCTTCTCGAAGGTCTGGCGGTAGGGCTCGAAAGCTACCCCCCCGGTAGTGTAGATGGAGAGGTTGGGCCAGATCTCGTGGATATTTTTCAGCTTGTTGTGCTCGATCACCCGGCGCAGCATCATGACCATCCAGGAGGGAATGCCGGCCAGGGCACCGACGTCCCACTTCGGGGCTTCCTCCGCGATGCGCTGCACGCGCTCGTCCCAGTCCTCAATCTGGGCAATTTCCAGTCCGGGCTTGTACACGCCCTCCATGAATTCGGGCATGTTGCTCACGTTGATGCCGCTGATCTCTCCCTCCTTGTACCCGTCGCGTTCACGCAGGTCGGCCGAGCTGGTAAGCATCAGGATATCCTTCTCGAACAGGTCGGCGTCGAAGTCGAAATTTGCCAGGCACTCGGCCTGGGCGCGGCCCACCCGCTGGGTACACTCGAGCATCTCGTCGGTGACGGGGATACGCTTGCTCTTTTTACCGGTGGTGCCGCTGCTCAGGGCGAAGAAGCGCGGCCGGCCCGGCCAGGTGATATCCGGGTCGTGGCGCTGCTTTTTCCACCACTCCTCGTTGATCGTATCGTAGTCGTGGATCGGCACCTCCTTGCGGTAGGCGGCGCGGATGTCGTCGGCCTCCAGAATACGCGAGAAGTTGTAATACTTGCCGAAGGCGGTGTTCTTTGCCGTTTCCAGCAGGTGGCGCAGTTGCTCTTCCTGGGCGGCGGCCGGGTCCGCGGGCTCGTGGGGCAGCAGGGTGTGTTTGGTGCGGATCAGGGCTTTGATAACGTGTCCGTAGAAGGCCATAGAGGAAAGGGAGTAGGTGAGACAGGATCGTCCTAGCCCAACACAACTTTCAAATCCGGCGTTCGCCCGTCAGATAAACAATCTCCGCACCACCACCCGTAGTCCGACCTGGTAGTAGTTGCGGTTGGCCAGGATGTCGGTGTCCGGCCGCAGGTTGCCGTTCAGGAAAAACTGAAAGGTGGGCTGGAAGCGGATGGCCCAGTCCGTCGACAATTTTCGATCGAATCCGATGCCCGTGATAAGCGAAAGTACCACCGGCCGGTAGCTGGCGTCGTCGGTCAGCAGTTCCGAACCGGTTTCGCCCCCATCGGCAAAGGAGGTGCGGCGGGTCCGCGTCGCCAGGTGGTACTGCCCGGCCACGCCGAGCAGAAAAAGAGCGCGGTCTTTCTCCGTCACGTCCTGGTAGAAGTTGATCTCGAAGGGCAGCGTAAGGTAATGTCCCGTGACGCGGTCCGAGAAGGTGCCCCCTCCGCTCCCCGCACCCTCCTGTTCAAGCGACGCGTAGCCAACCTGGGCGTAGCGGACGCCGGTGGTGTAGCCGATACGGTCTACCCGGCTTTCGTAGCTCAAACCTACCACGAAGCCAGCGGAGCCGGTCTCCAGGCTGTCCATACGGTTCAGCTGGTTAAAGGTGATGTTGTTGGTGCCGGAGATCCGCCGGTGATTGTAATGCGGGGAAAGCTCCAGCCCGAAGCTGCGCTCAAGGGTTTGGCCGGAAACGAGGGTGGAAGACAACAGGAAACAGATCAGCAGAAAGCGCATGCCGGAAGATTTGGCCCTATAACGCCGCCTGGTGGAAAAATGACCTACTGGTAAGCCCAGACTTTAGTCTGCAAGCCGCATTATTCCCCGGCCCCTCCCTCCGTGTCGGTCTGGAAGAAACTGAAGATCGTCTTTCCATACTTGCGCACCTCCGTGCACCGCTCGTCTTCGGTAAAATCGTGGTGGGGATTGTGCTCCAGCACGAACAGCCCGCCCGGTGCGAGCAGTCCGGCCTTGAACACCAGGTCGGGAAGCTCAGGAATATTGGGCAGGGGGTACGGCGGACCGGCAAAGATGTAGGTGTACGGCTGGCTTACGGGGCGCTCCAGAAAGCGGAAAACGTCCATACGCAGGATCTGAATACAGTCTTCGACCCCGAGGGTAGCGACGGTTTGTTTGACGAAGGCCACCGCGGGCGGGTGCTTGTCGACGTAGGTCACGTCGCAGCAGCCGCGGCTGATCCACTCGTAGTCGTGACTGCCGGTACCACCGAAGAGGTCGAGCACGCGCTGGTCTTCGAAGTAAAGTCGGTTATTGAGCAGGTTGAACAGTCCTTCCTTGGCGTAATCGGTGGTCGGGCGGGTGGGCCAGTTGTCGGCGGGCGGATTGAAGCGGCGGCCCTTGAATTTCCCCGAAATGATACGCATGGCAGTAGGTTTTCGGCCGGGATCAGCCCAGGCACAGCAGGTCGAAGTAGAGGTGGGGCGCCAGTCCGGAAAGTTCCGGCGGCGCGGCCGGCGGTGTCGGGTAGACACTGAACCGGACGTCCTCCACGTAGCGGTAAAACTGGTTGTAAAGTTCACCGCTGGCCGTTACGTCGCCGCTCAGGTACAGCGGCACCCGGTCGGGCGCGAATCCGCACTGGTCGTAGGCGAGCAGGAGGAAGTAAACGCCATCCTGCGAGTTGTCGTAGCGGAAGGTGTTGAAATATTCGAGGTTCCCGTTGCGGTGGCCGGCCAGGAACAGGCGGTTCTCGCGCACCGAGCAGGAGACGGACTCGTGCGCCAGGCGCCGCGACCGCCGGCCCCAGGCCGTGAGCAGTGCCCCGGCGTAATGCTGCGTACGCAGGGCGTGCAGCTGCTCTTCCGCGGCCGTGATGTGGTCGCGCTTGGCGGAGTAGATGAGTTCGCTGCCCAGTTCCTGGAAATGCTCGTGGCGCACCTCATCGTCGAGGCCGACGACGGTGAGCTGCTCCAGATAGGCGGCCGGGTTGCCCGGGGTGTAGAGGGCTTCCGGCACCAGGGTCAGGACGGGCGTATCCCACGCCAGCACGGTTTTACCGTAGCGGGTCTCGCGCAGCCGGTCGTCGGCGGCGATGATGCGTTCCAGGGCGGCGGGCCAGGACTGTCGCTCCTCCCGGCCGAAGCTGTAGGAGCGGTAGGCCAGCAGCTGGTTCTGCGTGCGGTCACGGATGATATACGCAAAACTGTCCACCCCCGTAAGGATGGACAGTTCGTAATCCTGCGTCCGGTCGCGCCGGAAGGCCGCGGAGGCTATGTCGTAGTTACTTACTCCCAATTCCCCGCCAAGCTGGGCTTGCTGAGGTCACCGAACTTGAGCGGCGCGTTGGGGTCGTAGCGCTGGTCGTAGCGCTTGAAGCGGGCATCGGCGAAGCGGCCCATAAATTCCTTGTAGGGGATACCAACCTGCACCACGGGTACCTTCGTCGACTGGTAGTCGATGGTATCGGCCGCGATATCGAAGCGGACATTGTCGGTATAGGGTACGATGTCGAGTTCGTCCAGGTTGATGCCCAGGGATTCCACGCTATCGATGGCCGGGGAATAAATCGTATCGTAGGCGGTGGCGGGGTCGAAATTCGGATCGTCGGGGTCGCCGATGATGCGTACTTCCATGAACCGACCGGTGCGCAACACCTGCTTCAGGGTATCGAAATTGGGGGCAAACACCCCGGTGATGTCACGGTACATTTCCTGCGTAGTCCGAATCGTCTTCAGCTTATCGGCAACCGCATCCTGACGGACCGCCCGCTCATCGGCGAAGGTGATGGGTTCTTCGATACTGCGGTAGAGCAGCCAGCCGAGGAAGAAGGCGAGGACCATAAAGGCCAGACTAAATATTTTACGCATCGTGAGCTGTTAGTTTGTGCAAGTATAAAACATTTCCCTTAAGCCGTGGAACCGGCCGGGGATAAATATACGCCGCAAAGATGCGGCCGCCGGTGCTTTTGGTGTGCGGGCGGCGCATTTTCTGTCGCGACCACCCTACCTTCGCGCCCCATGCCCACCATCCTCGCCATCGAATCCAGCTGCGACGACACCTCGGCCGCCGTGGTCCGCGACGGTGTCGTGCTCAGCAACGTCACCGCCGGCCAGGGCGTCCACGTTGAATACGGCGGCGTGGTACCCGAGTACGCCAGCCGGGCCCACCAGCGTAATATCGTGCCCACCGTCGAGGTAGCGCTCCGCCGCGCAGGGGTTTCGGGCGCGGACGTAGATGCCGTAGCCTTCACGTGGGGGCCGGGCCTCATCGGTTCCCTTATGGTAGGCGTCAGCTTCGCCAAGGCCTTTGCCCTCGCGCGCAATATCCCCCTCATCGAAGTAGACCATATGCAGGCCCACGTGCTGGCCCACTTTGCCGAAGACCCAAAACCGGAGTTCCCATTCCTCTGTCTGACCGTCTCCGGGGGCCACACCCAATTGGTAGTGGTGCATTCCCCCCTCGAGCAAGAGATCATCGGCCGCACGATCGACGACGCGGCCGGGGAGGCGTTCGATAAGTCGGGCAAGCTGCTCGGACTCCCCTACCCCGCCGGCCCTGAGATCGACAAACTCGCCGCCCTCGGCACGCCGGAACTGGATTTCGCGCAGCCCGATCCCGGCGGTCTGGATTTCAGTTTCAGCGGACTCAAGACGAGCATTCTTTACACCCTGCAGCGAAAAGCACGGGAGGAAGAAGATTACGTCCGACACCACCTCAACGACATCTGCGCCTCCATCCAGGACGCCATCATCAGTACCCTGCTGCGCAAGCTCATCGCGGCCAGCGAACAGACCGGCCTGTCGCGCGTCGCCCTCGCCGGGGGCGTCTCCGCCAACCGGGAATTGCGGCAACGACTCGAGGCCACGGGAGCCGAGCGGGGCTGGCAGACCTTTGTTCCGCGCCTCGAATACTGCACCGACAATGCGGCCATGATCGGGGTGACGGCCACCTTTCGCTACGAACGGGGTCTCTTCGCCGAACAGAGCATTGCCCCCGCCGCCAGGCTGTAGCTTCTCGCTCAGGCAGGGGGCCGCCCTTTCCACCCTGCGCGAAGGCCGAGCAGAGCGGCCGAACCTACACCAACCAGATAGAACGGGTACAACAGCTGCGCGGCAGCGTACCACCGCAGCAGTCCGGGATGACCATAATGGCGGCATACCGCCCGCAGCAGCCGAAGATCGATTCCGGCCTTAATGGCCCAGGCCAGCAGTCCGCCGAGTGCAAACCGCCAGTCCCAAAAGCCAAATAAAAGGCCCAACAACACCCCCAGCGAAGTGAGGTACGCCAGGACCTGTGCCTGCTTCAGGGCCTCGCTGCCGTAGTGGCCCGCCTTGCCCGCCCACCGCAGTCGCTGGTCCCAGAGGGCGCGCCAGCCGCCTACGGGGCGTGTATCCACCAGGCCCCTTGCCTGCGCGGAGACGGCGACGGTGAATCGTCCGTCGGCCACAAATTTGTGCAGGAGCAACACATCGTCGCCCGAAGGCAGGTGATCCACCCCGGCGTAGCCGTTCACGGCGGTGAAGGCCGCACGGCGGAAGGCAAAGTTCGCTCCGTTGGCCAGGGCGGGGGTACCGGCAGCCACGGTCGCCGCGGTGAAAAGTTGGTAGGCGGCCAGGTCGAGTGCCTGAAAGCCCTCGCAGAAGTTGCGGGCGGGCGTCACGAAGACGGGCCCCAGCACCACGTCGGCTCCCCCCACGAATTCATCGGCGAGGGTGGAAAGCCAAGTCGGCGGGCAACGGCAGTCGGCGTCGGTGGTTACGATTACCTCCGACCGGGCGTGCGCAATGCCCAGTTGCAGCGCGGCCTTTTTATAGGCCCTGGTATCCGGTGCGGGGGGGTGGTCGCGGAGCCGGAGGACCCGGATGTTTGTGTTGGTCGGTACGGCACCCGCGGCCCCGCCATCCTCGGAATGGTCGTCTACCAGGATGATCTCGTAGCGGTCGGCGGGATAGTCCTGCGCCAGCAAATCGGTCACCAGGCCGGGGAGGTGAGGGGCTTCGTTGCGAAAAGGTACCACCACGGCAAGCGTGGGCAGCGGGCGGTGGAGCGGACGGGTTGCGGGGCGGTGGGCCTGGTGCCAGAACCGGAGGTTGCGGCGTTGCCAGAGCAGGTAGAGGAGGGACAGCAGGGGCGGACCGGCCGCGAGCCAGCCGAACACCTATTTGAAGTACTCGTCGTAGCCGGGCTCGTCGCGGCGGCGCGGGGTGGGCGGCGGCGGCAGTTCCTCGTAGTGGGTATCGATGTCGAGGGGTTCCTCGTTCACTTCCTCGTAGTCTACCCACTTGCCATTGCGGCGGATATCGGCCTCGCGGCGGGCTTCCTTGACCTTTTTCTTGAACAGGGCCATGCCCAGAAAGTACAGGAACACGAAGGGATACAGCACCACGGTGGCGCCGGCGGCGAGTAGACCGTAGATCGGGTTGCGGTCGAAGAGTTTCTTGATGCCCTTGAGGTAGTTCAGGACCACCTTGTAATCGATGATCAGCGCGGCGATCAGGATGAGCGGCGAGAACCGGTAAAGCATGGCGATGAGCCAGCCCACGAGGGTGAACAGGAAATAGAGCACCACGATCGTGATAATGATGCTGGCCACGGTGCCGACCGGCGAGCGATCGAAGGGAGAGCGGTAAGTTGCCATGCGAGGTAAACGGATGAGCCGCACGCGGGGTTGGCGAAGGAAAGGCCGGGGCGGGGCTTTTTCGGCGGAATGGCGGTATTATTCGAGCAATACCCTCCACCCGTCGCCGGCGGGACGGGTGGTGCCACCCGTAAGCCCTAAATTTGCGGCATGCGTTTGACCCTGACCCTATTCGGCCTCCTGGCCGCCGCCCTGCTAAGCGCGCAACGTACGAGCACCCTGACGGCCCGCGTCGACGGGTGCTCCGCGGCCCCACAGTTGTTTGACTTCACGGGTGCCGGCTTCGAAGCGGAAACCACCCTCGAGGAAATTGAGCCTGGCGTTTACCGCACCACCCTGCGACTGCTGGAACCGCGCTTCCTCTACCTGGGCACTTCGGGAGCCGACGTACTACCGGTCATCGTGGGCGCGGAGGAGACCCTGACGGTCACCGGAAAGTGCGGCCAATTCCGCAAAGCGGAGATCGCCGGCAGCCCGATCAATACCGCCTACCTCGACCTCAAAGAAACTTTCGACGCCTTCCACGAACGCTACACCACCTTGCAGCAGGACATCGAGGTAATCCGCGACGCGCGCGTCAACGAGGAAGGACGGGAGATGATGCGCGAACTGGACGCGGAAAAGGAGGCCCTCGTGCACCGACTGACCGCGGAGCACCCCCTCCTGGGCCGCATCGCCAGTCTGAACACCTACCTGAGCTACTACTCCGCCGACAGCGGCCGCTACGCCAACCCGCTGGAGCACTACGTCGATACCTACTTCCGCTTTGTGGACTTCACCGATCCCGGCTACGGGCAATTGGCCTGGACCTACGAGGCGGGCCGCAGCTTCGCCAGCAACCTTACGCAGAACCTCGACGGCAACCAGCTGGCCGAGGCCGTACTTACCCAGACCGGCCGCTGGCCGACCGGCAGCCGCGCCCGCTTTCTCGCGCGCAGTGGTGCCCTCGCGGCCCTCTTGCCCGTAAAGCACCCCGCGGCCGGTGCCGTCGCCGACCAACTCGTGGCGGAGTACGCCACCGTCTTCCCGGCCCCCGTGGCCACCCTGCAACGACAGGCGGACGCCCTGCGGAGTTTCCTCATCGGCGCTACCGCCCCCGAATTTACGGGCCTTACCCCGGAGGGCGATTCCCTGCAGCTGAAGAGCCTGCGCGGCAATTACGTCCTGCTGGATTTCTGGGCCAGCTGGTGCGGCCCCTGCCGCCGCGAAAATCCCAACGTGGTACGGATGTATGAGAAATTCCGGGACCGCGGTTTCGAGATCCTG
The DNA here is from genome assembly GCF_004803465.1 of Neolewinella litorea. Classification (GTDB taxonomy): domain Bacteria; phylum Bacteroidota; class Bacteroidia; order Chitinophagales; family Saprospiraceae; genus Neolewinella; species Neolewinella litorea. The sequence continues at coordinate 511,282 of NZ_SRSF01000002.1, forward strand.
GGCATCAGCCTCGACGACCGCCGCGAACGCTGGTTGCAGGCCATCGCGGCCGACAAGCTGACGTGGCGCCACGTTTCCGACCTGAAGGGATGGCGCAGCGACCTGGCACAGCTGTACGGCGTCACCAGCATTCCCCAGACGGTACTGCTCGATCCCCAGGGCAAGATCGTGGCGCGCAACCTCCGAGGGGCCGACCTGGAACGAAAACTGCAAGAGATACTCGGTGCCCGGTAGTCGGCTAGCCGTTCAGGAGCTAACTTTGTCCGAATGAAAACTTTTAAATCGCGGCTGATCGTCGTGCTCGTTGTGGTAGGGGTCACCGTTGGGTTGGACCAGTGGACCAAGTACCTCGCCACCGTGCACCTCCAGGGGGAACCCGATCAGTTCTACTTCGGCGATGTGCTCCGCCTGACCCACGTCCATAATACGGGCGCCTTTCTAAGCATCGGCTCCGGTCTCAACGATTTCTGGCGGCCCCTGCTGCTCAACCTGTTCCCGGCCCTGCTGCTCGTGGCCCTGCTCTACTACATCTTCAAGGAGAAGTTCCTCAACGGCTGGCAGGTCATTGCCCTGGCGCTCATCGTCGGGGGTGGCCTCAGCAACATCGTCGACCGGCTGCTCTACGGCCACGTGGTCGACATGCTTCACCTCAAGGCGTTCGGATTGCAGACGGGCATTTTCAACGTAGCGGATATGGCCATCATGGCCGGTATGTTCATCATGCTGCCGTTCGCCCTGCGCCCCGCCCCGGCGGAGGAAAGCGAGGAGCGGGAGACCGTTCGCTAGGTAACCTTACGCTTCCGTGTCGCCTTCCGGTTTTGCTTCCAGGAAATCAATGTTGCGGCGCAGCCCACTGAATTTGGTGCGCTTGACCGCCGATTTCTGAAAGACCCGCCGGAACACTTCCTCGGTCATCTCCTTCCACTCCCGTTCGCCCATTCCGGGCAGGTCGGGGTGGGGTTCGAAGGCGGGTTCCCGGTGCGGTTCGCTGAAGCGATTCCAGGGACACACTTCCTGGCAGATATCACAGCCGAAGGCCCAGCCTTCCATGCGGCCGGCGAATTCTTCGGGGATGGCCTCGCGCAATTCGATGGTTAGGTAGCTGATGCATTTGCTGCCGTCGACCACGTAGCCGCTGGGGCTGATCGCCCCGGTAGGACAGGCTTCTATGCAGCGCGTGCAGGTGCCGCAGTGGTCGCGGATGCCGGCATCCGTGGCGGGGGCCAGATCGGAGATGAGCTCAGCGAGAAAAAAGTAGCTGCCGGCCCTGGGGTTCAGCAGGAGGGTGTTCTTGCCCGTCCAGCCCGTTCCGGCGCGGGCGGCCCAGTCGCGCTCCAGCACCGGGGCGCTGTCGACGAACACCCGTCCGTCGATGGGCGCACCCAGAGTGTCCTCCAGGCGGGCCACCAATTCGCGCAGTTTGGCCCGCACCACGCGGTGGTAGTCTTCTCCGTAGGCGTAGCGGGCGAGCTTGGGTGCTTCGCGGCTCGGTGTATCGTCGGCGGGAAAGTAATTGTAGAGCAGGGAAACCACCGACCGGGCGCCGGGTACCAGCTTGGTAGGGTCTACCCGCTTGTCAAAGTGGTTCTCCATCCAGTGCATGGTGCCGTGGTAGCCGGCGTTCAGCCACGCTTCCAGGCGGCGTTCCTCGGGTTCCATGCGCTCGGCCCGGGCGATTCCCACGAATCCAAAGCCCAGTTCGTAGGCAGTCGTCTTGATGAGGGTGGCCAGTTGCGTCGGGTTCATGGGCGTAAAACAGAACGGCCGCCCCGGGTATCGGAGCGGCCGTTCAAAGGTATGCGCTGTTGGGTTGTTAGAAGTCGTTGATCGAACGGCCGGTGAAGGACATTACGTTGCGGAATCCGATGTAGGACTTGGTCGTGTCCTGGTATTCGTAGGTGCGGGTGCCATTTTGCAGGTAGAAGCTGATGTCTTTCCAGCTGCCGCCGCGGATCACCTTGCGCTTGTAGGAGATCGGGTCGTCGTCCTTGGCGTTGTAGCGGATGTCGGGGTTGAAGTCGTGTACGAAGCTGGTGGCGTTCTCCTGGAAGGCCGTGATGGTCCATTCGGCCACGTTACCGGCCATGTTGTAGAGGCCGTAGTCGTTGGGGTAGTAGGCGTCGACGGGGACGGTGTAGGAACCGCCGTCGTCGGCGTAGTTACCGCGTCCGGGCTTGAAGTTGGCGAGCAAACAGCCCTTGCTGTTGCGGGCGTAGGGGCCACCCCAGGGATAGGGAGCGTGCTCCTTGCCACCACGGGCGGCGTACTCGAACTCGTATTCGGTGGGCAGGCGGAACTCCTCGATCAGGGTTTCCTCATTGTAGGTGTTCCAAAGGGTGGTGCGCCAGTGGCTGAAAGCGCGGGCCATGTGCCAGTCGATGCCCACTACCGGGTAGTTGTCGTAGGCGGGGTGACTGAAGTAAACACGGGCCATGGGCTCGTTGTAGGCGTAGGCGAAGTCGCGCACCCAGACGAGCGTATCGGGATAGATGTTGACCGTCTTCTCGGAGATGTAGTCGGTGATGCCCTGTCCGTCGATGCCGCGGGGGCGGGCCAGCGAGGCTTCGGTCCAGTCTATCTCACTGTAGGTGTACTCGTACAGGTTGGTGTTGATCTGGCGGCGGCCGGCGTAGGCTTCTTCCAGGTACAGTTCGGCGAGGGTTTCGTCGGAGTAGTCGATGGGGATTTCCCAGTCGATGTTCCCGTCCTCATCCACGTCGCCCAGGATCACGTGAGCGATCGAGTCGCGCACCCAGTCGATGAACTGCCGGTATTCGTTGTTGGAGATCTCGGTGTCGTCCATGTAGAAGCCGTTGATGGTCACGGCTTTCGGACGCTGGATGAAGGTTCCGGTGATGTCCTGGTCGCTGTTGCCGACGTGCACGAAGCCCGAGGGGACGTAGACCATGCCGTAGGGTTGGACGCCCTTCCAGGTGGGGCGATTGAGGGAGCCGACCAGTTCGCCGGTTTCCCGACCGCCGCCGCAGCTGGAAAGGGTGACGGCCAGTATGGCTACGGCCAGGATAGTTTGTAAGTGCTTTTTCATGCGCAAAACCGGAATTTTCCTCGTGCTAGAGGGGAAAGGTATGTAGGGGGGGAACGAAGGGTAAAACATGATTAGTATCGAAAGGACAACCTGGAATATACATTTAACAAAAGGACCTCATCTAATTGCGTCAAGCCGACAAAGCGCCTCATTGTTTGGTTCGGGGGTTGAAAATGATCGGGGGCGGTACCCCGGCGCCGATCCGCTGGCGCAGGTTGTATTTCAGGGTAATCTCGTGGCTGCCGCTCTGCACGGTCTGCAGATCGGACAGCGTAAGGTCGAAGGCGTAGGCCAAAGATAATTTATCGCTGAGGTTCATCCCGGCCATTAGTACAATGGCGTCCGTGGTTTGATTATTGTAACCCCGGTAGGCGGCCCCGGCGAAAATGTTCTCGTTGTAACGCGCGATGCCGCCTGCGCTGAGCTGGTGCTGCACCCCGTCGCTGACGGCGAAGAGCATGGGCATCACTTCCCACGACCGCAGCATCTCGAAGCGGCCGCGCAAGTAGGCGTGGTACTGCCGGCCCAGCACGTAGTCCAGTCCTGGAAAGGACAGCGCGCTTTCGGTCAGGTTGCGCACCGACACGCCGCCCTCGAGCCGTTCGGCCTGGTAGTAGAGGCCGGCCGCCAGTGTAAAGGTGCCGGCGCTTTCGTTGCCCGCGGGGAGCAGGTCGTCGTTGTGTCGCACGAAATTGGGCTCGGAATAATCGCCGCCGGGCGTACGCAGGGCCGCACCGTCGAGACTCATCTGGTAGTAGCGGCCCGACAGGCCCACCGACCATACGGCCGTCGAAGTGACCAGCTGGTAGTTCCACGTAGCGCCGAAACGGTTCAGGCTGCGGGCCCCGAGCTGGTCGCGTTCGGCTTCCACGCCAAACCCGCTGCTGAGAAAGTATACTGGCAGGTGGGCGCTGATCTGCTGGCCGCGGGGCTGTCCGTCCAGACCGACCCACTGGGTGCGGTAGGTGCCCGTCACGCTCAGGCTGTTGTCCAGACCGGCATAGCCCGGATTGAACTGCACCGGGTCGAGCCAGAACAGGCTGTACTGCGCCAGTTGCTGCGCCCCGACCGACCGGGGGGCCAGCCCGCCCAGCAGCAGAAGGAACACAAAGGGCAACAGCTTGCGGATCATGGACGGTCAGTTCAATTGGTGGCGCGCGGCCTCGGCAGTATCAACGGGCAGACGGCAGCTGCGGTTTTCACAGACGAAGAAGCGTAGGTCCGAAAGGTAACGATTGCGCAACAAGGGAAGGTCATGGCGGTCTTCCTCGGCGGCCACGATCAGCAAGCCGGGTCGGTAGTCCGACAAGAACGGTCGTGCCGCAGCCCGCGCCCCCGGACCGGTGATCACCAGTTCGCGCCCGGGCTGCTGCAGCAGCAGAGCGGTGAGCCCCCACCCCGCGAAACTGCTGGGATACCGACTGACCGCGCCGCCGATCGCCGTCAGCATCTTCTCGGCCCGCGCGGTGTAGCGCTCCACTTCGGTGAGCCGGCCCAGGCGGTACAGGTTGTGCGCCATCTGTGAGTTGCCGCTCGGCAGGGCGTTGTCGTAGAAATCCTGGGTCGCCACGGGCAATTCGCTGTCTTGGGGCGGGCGCAGGTAGAACATGGTGTCCGATTCGTCGGAGAAGGTTTCCAGCACGTGATCGACCAGTTCTCGCGCGTCGGTCAGGGCGTAGTCCAGGTCGAAAGTTACCTCGCTAAGGTCCAGGGCGGCGGCGGCCAGGGCGGCGTAGTCGTCGAGGAAGGCCGGCGCGCCCAGCCGCCCGCGGGTGCGGTTGCGGTACCAGCGGCCTTCGTGTTGCAGCTGCCGGCGCAGGCTCTCGTAGAGCTCGCGGGCCAGGGTCAGGTAGCGGTCCTCACCGGTGGCGCGGAAACACCACGTCCACCCGGAAACCAACAGGGCGTTCCACTGGAGCAGCAGCTTGTCGTCGGCCCCGGGCGGGATGCGCAGGCGACGGGCCTCGGCGAGTTGGCGGCGCGCCGCGGCGATTTTGGCTACGGCTACGTCCGGACTAAGCCCGGTCACCGACGGCAGCGGCCCGGGGCGGTACGGAATGTTGGTATGCTCCTCTTCCCAGTTGCCCGCTCGGGTGATGCCGTAGAAGTCGGCCACCAGCTCCACGTCCTCGGGGGGCAGCAGCGCTTCCAGTTCCTCGTAGCGCCAGGTGTAATACTTGCCTTCCACGCCTTCGCTGTCGGCGTCGAGGGCCGCGCGGTAGCCGCCCTCGGGCAGGGCCATCTCCGCTTCGAGCCAGTCGGTGGTCTCCTCGATGGCTTGCACGTAGCGGGGATCGGGCGTGACCATCTGCAGTTTGCCCAGCAGGCGCAGGAGCAGGGCATTGTCGTACAGCATCTTCTCGAAGTGCGGCACCCGCCAGTGGGCATCGACGGTGTAGCGGCTGAATCCACCGCCGATCTGATCGTAAATTCCTCCGGCCAGCATGGCCCGCATACCGTGGCCGGCGTGGTAGATGTCCTGGTTGTTGCCGGTCATCAGGCCGTTGGCCAGCAGAAGCTCCAGGGCCTGGCTCATGGGGAATTTCGGTGCGCCCCCGAATCCGCCGCGCGCCCCGTCGTAGGCCGCGCGCAGTTGTTCCATCATGGCCCGGCTGCCGTCCTCCTGCTTTGTTTCGATACCGAGCAGGCGGTCGCGGCCGCCGCTGATGTTGTCCACCAGACGCTGGGCCTGTTCCTCCAGACTGGCGCGGTCGTCGGTGAAGGTCTGCGCGATGTGCCGGAGCAGTTGGGTCCACGACGGGCGGTTGTATTTCGGTTCCGGCGGGTAGTAGGTTCCGGCGAAGAAGGGCCGGGCGTCGGGCAACAGGAAGGCGTTGAGGGGCCACCCCCCTCCCCCGCTGATGGCTTGGCAGGCGTCCATGTACACCTGGTCGACGTCGGGCCGCTCTTCCCGGTCTACTTTGATGCAGACGAAGTGTTCGTTCATCACCTTCGCGGTGGCTTCCACCTCAAAGCTTTCCCGCTCCATTACGTGGCACCAGTGGCAGGTGGAGTACCCGATACTGACAATGATGGGTTTGTCTTCCCGCCGGGCGCGCTCCAGGGCTTCTTCGCCCCAGGGGTACCAGTCGACGGGATTATGGGCGTGCTGGAGGAGGTAGGGGCTGGTCTCGTGCTGGAGTCGGTTCATGGGCGGTGCTTTGGCAGTTATAAACGCGGCGCGCGCGCAGGGTTCGCCCATTTGCCGTATCACTCGATCTGTATCGGCGGCCGGCAGTCTTCCGTCCGCTGGTTCCACCCGTCGGGATGGTAGGTCCAGCAGTTGCCATAGACGCTGCAGTAACAGATATCTACCCGGACGTGGTCCATAAAGCGGGTGACGGCGCCAAAGTCGGTACGGCGCAGGTCGAACTCCAGGGTGAACAGTCCTACGTCGGCGTCGACGGGCAGGATCCCTTCCACCATGGTATTGCTCAGGACCTGCGTAGCGGCCATTGCCGGGTGCGTGCGCTGGATCACGGTCGCCAGCGAATCGGCGCGCACCGCCTCCCCATCCAGGGTGATGGTCAGATTACTCAGCAGGGCCGGGCCCACGCCGGTATTGACCACGTTATAGGTGACCCGCACGGCCGTGTCGCGCCGCAGTTCGAATCGCTTGTTGGAGGTGACGTAAGGAAGCACGCTGGCCGATTGCTGGGCGACCATAAGCGATTGCTGCTCCTTCAGAATGCGGGTCTCCTGAATGGCCACCAGGGTGCCGATGAGGCTGATGGCCAGTGCAATGAGTGCGATAACATCCGAGCGGTCCAGGGCGGGGCGGCGGGGCGCAGGTTCGGGGGGCGGTGGCCCGGCGGGCTCCACCGGTGGCGGCGGGGGGGCGGGGGTATCCATACCGCAAATATATAGGACCCGGCAAGCGGCTACCCGTGTCTCTTTTCCCGTAAGCCGGCCCGCACCTTCCACGCGCTCTTCCCCGCCAGACGCGGGCTTTCCGGGCACATCGGCCGGGTTTCTTACCTTGGCTAGCGAGCCTGATAACTGTATAAATATGCCCGAGCAAACCCCCGACCAAGTATTCGATGCCTTCCGCCACAGCACTTTGGTAGGCGACGATCGCTGGCAGCAGCTGCTGACGGAAAAGGTAACTTTTATCGGCCCCCTTTCGGTCGCTACCGGTCGCGCCCAGTTCATCGAGAACCGGGCCCCCTTCTACGCATCGGTGCGCGGCGGCGAACTGCACCGGCGAGTAGTCGACGGTCACACCGTCATCACCCAGGTAACGGTCCGCATCGCCGCCCCGGGAGGTGGCGAACTCCCCCTTGACATCTGCGAGTGGTACAAGATCCGCGACGGCAAGGTAGCCGCCCTGCAAGTCTACTATGACACCGCCGCCCTGCGCACGCAAATGGAAGCGGAGCGGCGCCACGAATCCTAACCCCCGGTTGCGGAGCCCGCCACAGGCCCCCGGAACCGAAAATCAACGAACAGATCCCCCCTAAAGGCACTTCCATTTTCCGATATGGATTATACACCTTTCGTGCACCTGGCTACCTCCCTCGGTTTGGGCCTGTTGGTCGGCCTGCAACGTGAACGCGCCAACTCGGAACTGGCGGGCATCCGCACTTTTCCCCTCATCACCCTGACCGGCACCCTTTGCGGCCTCTTCGCCGAGCATCTGCATACCGCCTGGATCGTGGTCGCCGGATTGCTGGCGGTGAGCCTGCTGGTGGTGGCCGCCAACATCGTACGCGGGGAAAGCCTGGAAGAGGACGACGCCGGCGTAGGACAGACCACCGAAATTGCCATCCTTCTCATGTTCCTGGTCGGAGCCTTCTTGCCCATCGGACCCACCGCCGTGGCGGTCACTACCGGAGCCGGTGTGGCCATCCTGCTTTCGCTGAAGCGCACCCTGCACTACGTTTCCGGCAGCATGACCCGCGAGGACGTCCGCGCCATTATGCAACTGGCCGCGATTGCCTTCATCATCCTGCCGCTGTTGCCGGACGCGAACTATGGCCCCTACGACGTGCTGAATCCGCGGGAAATCTGGACCATGGTGGTACTGATCGTCGGGTTGAGCGTGACGGCCTACTTCATCTACAAGTGGGCGGGCAAGAGCGTCGGCACCATTGCCGGAGGCATACTCGGCGGACTCATCTCCAGTACGGCTACGACCGTGACCTACGCCAAGCGCACCTCGGGGGCCGAGGGGGCCGGACGACTGGCCGCACTCGTGATTTTTATCGCCTCCACCATCTCCTTCGTGCGGGTGCTGATCGAGGTCAGCGTGGTCATTCCCGGGCGCATCGGGGTGATTGGTCCGCCGATCGCGGCCATGATCCTGTTCATGGCCCTGCTGTGCCTGGGCCTTTACCTGTTCAACAACGAGAAGGATGATGAGGAGCTGCCCGACCCCGACAACCCCGCGCAGTTAAAGGCCGCCCTCATCTTCGGCGCGCTTTACGCCGTAATCATCTTCGCGGTGGCCGTGGCCAAGGATTACTTCGGGCAGGAGGGCCTGTACGTGGTGTCGGTCATCAGCGGGCTCACCGACGTGGACGCCATCACCCTCAGCCTGAGCAATACCATCAAGGACGGCGGCCTTACGGCGGAACGCGGGTGGTCGCTCATCCTCATCGCGGCCCTGTCCAACATGATCTTCAAGGCCGGCATGGCCGTGGTCCTGGGCTCGCGCAGCCTGGCCAAATACATCATCGGAGCTACCGTGCTCACTTTGGTCGCCGGGGCGCTGGTGCTGTGGCTGTGGCCGGAAAGCTGGGCCATCGGCAGCCTCACTGAGGTCACGGGTGCGGGTACCGGATCGGGTACCCCCGAAAGCGAATAGGCCGGGTTCGCGGGTTCCTTACTCTAGAGCCGCACGTCCACTCGACAGCCGGCGGGGCACGCAACCGTCGGGCAGGGCCCACGGGCGAATCGGTTCGAGGGGCATCCGGTGCAGGAAGGGTACCGTCAGTTCGTCCGGATCACGCCAGGCGGGTAGACCGATGGTGATCTCTTCCTGCGGAACATCCAGGCACCGTGTACCGTGCAGCCAATCCCAGAAGGGAAGTACCACCCCGAAGTTGGAATTGAACTCCTGCTCCACGATGCTGTGGTGAATACCGTGGGCGCGGGGCGTGATCAGGACGCGGGCCAGCTGGCGCTCCACCGTGGTGGGAAGCCGCAGGTTACTGTGGTGAAAGGCCGTACACCCCTCGAAGATGGCCTCGTAGCCGAGCACCAGGCGCGAAGGTGCGCCGATCAGCGCGATCATGCCGCCCCGGAAAATAATCGAGAATACCTGTTCGCCCAGGTGGAAGCGGAAACCCGTGGTCACGTCCATATCCAGATCGCTGTGGTGTACCCGGTGCATGCGGTACAGTAGTGGCACCCGGTGGGTGAGTACGTGCCAGCAGTAATTCGTGTAGTCAAGCAACAGAAAGGCGGCAGCGGTACGCGCCCACGGGGGCAGTCCCAGCCAGTGTACCAGTCCGAAGCGGCGGCGTTCGCTCCAGTCGCCCGCGTACACCATGGCCGGCAGCAGCGCGGCCCGCACCACCGCAAATCCGGTGGCCGCCACCGCGGTGTTCGTCAGCGAGCGCTTGACCTTGGAGTGGTGCTGCTCGCGCAGGGTCAGCACCTCTTCCAGTAAATACAATCCCACCACCACTCCCGCCAGCACGGGAAAGGCCTTGCGATCAAACCAGGGAAAGAAAAACCGAAACCGAGGCATTCCCCAAAAGTACAACGCGGCGTCCCCATTTGGATCGCGACTTCCCTCTCGGTTCGCGACATCCCTCTCGGTTCGCGACATCCTGTCGCGTAGCGGATCGCGACTTCCCTATCGGTTCGCGACATCCAGTCGCGCAGTGGTTCCCGACATCCTGTCGCGTAATGGATCGCGACTTCCAGTCGCGCAGCACAACGTGGCCTCCGGCCGCGGCAAAGCAAAACGCGGCCTCCAGCCGCGCCAATCCCAGTAAAACCTACCACCAACCAAAAATTCCCCCGTCCTTAGCCAAAACCCTCCCCCAGTATGCGTCCTCTCCCCACTATCTGCTTCTTCCTTATCACCCTTTTAGGCACCACCATACTCGCCGCCCAGTCTCCCATCCCCGCCTACGCCCCATCCGATACTGCCCTGCACCGGGCCATCCTGGAGATGGACCGGCGGTACTTCGACGCCTACAACGACTGCGACATGGAGACCCAGGCGGCCATTTACGCCGACGACCTGGAGTTCTACCACGATAGGGGCGGATTGTCGACCTCCAAGGCAGAAATCCTCCAGGGAATTGAAGCGAACATCTGCGGCAAGGTCCGCCGAATCCTGCTGCCGGAGACCGTGGAGGTTCACCCCATACCCGGTTTCGGGGCCATCGAGATCGGCTACCACCGCTTCGAGAACGCCGCCGAGCCCGACGCCCCCTCCATCCCCAGCCGCTTCATCACGGTATGGCGGCGCGACGGCGACCGCTGGCGCATGGCGCGGGTCATCAGTCTCCACTAACTGCATCCGGCGGCGCGCGGGTTCCGCGTGACGCCGGAAATCCCGCCCGCGGGCGGGCCCCTCCCCTATCTTTGGTGCCCATGATGCTGTTCCTCCTGCCGCTGGCGCTGCTGCTGGCCTTCTCTACTGCCTTACCGGCCCAGGCTGAGGCGCCGGTCACCACGGTTTACGAAAGCCCGGCGCTGCGCATCGACCGGCTGACTTCCGGGGTGTTCGTCCACGTAAGCTACCTGGAGACGGAATCCTTCGGTCGCGTGCCCTGTAACGGCATGGTGTACGCCAGCGACGGTGAGGCAGTAGTGGTGGATACTCCTGCGGATCGTCCGGGCGCGGAGGAATTACTCGCGTGGATCGACACCGCCCTGTTGGCCCATCCGACGGCCGTGGTGGCTACCCACTTTCACGCCGACTGTACCGGCGGACTGGATGCCTTCCACGCACGGCGCATCCCCTCCTACGCCCACCTGCGGACCCTCGAGTTGGCCGCCGCGCGCGGCGAAGCGGTCCCCCGCCACGGCTTCGACTCCCTGCTGGTCCTTGGCGTGGGGTCAGGCACGGTGGAAAACCGCTACATCGGCGCCGGCCATACCCGCGACAATATCGTTACTTACCTCCCCGGGGCCGAGGTGCTCTTCGGAGGCTGCCTGATCAAGGCCGACGGCGCCGGAAAGGGCAATCTGGCGGATGCCGATGTGGATGCGTGGCCCACCATGGTCGCTGCGGTTCGCCGGGCCTATCCTGAGGTTAAGTGGGTAATCCCGGGCCACGGCCCCGTAGGCGATGCTACACTCCTGGACTATACCGCGCAGTTATTCGAGTGAACCACCCGATCCGGCTTCATCAAAAAACCCGGCACCCGCGCTCCGCCGCAACCAAACTATCACGGCTGCCCTTCCGCGGGCGCTCGGCGCACGTACACCAGGCAAGGCTGTTGGTCATGGCGATCGGCAAAATCAGGGTGGATGAAGGCACCTTCGTACGCCATGCCGAGCTGATGCATGACGCGGATGGAGGGCATGTTGCGGTGGACGGTCACGGCCCGCACGGCATCCAGTCCCAACGCGCCGAAAGCGTGTTCGAGGCAGGCCCGGGCCCCTTCCGCCGCCAGCCCCTGACCCCAGACGTCGGGGTGCAGCATCCAGCCGATATCGACGCAGGGGGTAAAGAAAGCCGGGTACTCCTGCCGCGACAGTCCGATGAACCCAAGCAGTTGCTTGTCGGTCCGGCGCTCGGCGGCAAAGTAACCGAAGCCGTGTTCTTTGTGGTGTTTCTTGAAGCGCTCGACTACGGCATCCGACTCCTTACGGGTGAGCGTAGCGGGGAAATACTCCATCACCCGGGGGTCGGCCTGAATGGCGGCGAAGGCGGGCTTATCCCGGTTGGTCCATTTGCGGAGGCGCAGGCGGTCGGTGAGAATTTCCATGGGTGGGTATTCAGGTGTGTACCGAAGTTACGACTGCCGGACAAAATTTCGCTTACCTACTCAATTACCAACCGTAAAGGACAAATCGACGTTCCCTTCCAAACTTCCGGACAGCATGGGCGTCGACCTACCTACGAGCACTTCCCTTTCCCCCGGCATCCAGGCGATGCTACCCTTCCTGTACGCCGCCTGGTCGGACCGCCACCTGAGCGTACCCGAGGTGGAATCCCTGCGGCAGCAAGCCGGGGCCCTGCCCTTCCTTACGAAGGAGGACAGGCCGGTACTGCGGGAATGGAGTGATCCGGCCCGCCCCCCGAGCCGCGAGCGTTATCAGCAGTGGCTGAGCAGCGGACGACTGGCGGCGGAGGCCCTGCCCGAGGACCGCACCGCCAGTCTGGCCGAACTGGGTGTCTGGCTGGGGCTGGCCGCGGAAGAAGACCCGGATGCGCGCCGCGACTTCTGGGCCGCGCAGCTTCCCGCCCTGCAAGAACTGGAAGCGAACCTGGGCGGTGTGCAGGAAGACACCTACCGCTCGCTCTTCCCGCTCTACGACCAGCGGCAGAAGCTCGCCGAGGCGATCACCGAATCGCGCATCGACCCCGCGGAGCTGCAGCGCGTGCTGGAGGGCGAGCGGGCGGAAATCATCGCCCGGACCAAGGAGATACTGTTGCGGCCCTCCTTCGACCGCCCCACCCTGCGCATCAAGGAGGACTACCGGGAGCAGGTGCTCCGCTGGTGCCGCGAACTGGCCCAGGAGGGCATCGGGGCCCTCTCCTACCCCCCGGAATACGGGGGCGAAGACAGCATGTCGGAGTACGCCGGTGCCTTCGAGGCCATTGCCTACCACGACCTGAGTCTGGTAATCAAGTTCGGCGTACAGTTCGGTCTCTGGGGCGGGGCGGTGTACAACCTGGGTAGCAAACGGCACCACGATCGCTGGTTGCGAGAAACCGGCACACTGGAGCTGCCGGGCTGCTTCGCCATGACGGAGACGGGCCACGGCAGCAACGTACGCGGACTGGAAACCACGGCCGTGTACGATCACGAACACCGGGAGCTCATCGTCCATTCCCCCAGCATTGCCGCGGGGAAGGAGTACATAGGTAACGCCATGCACGCCCGCCTGGCGGCGGTCTTTTGCCAGCTGATCGTCGACGGGGAAAGCCACGGCGTCCACGCGGTGGTCGTGCCGATCCGCGACGCGGAGGGCCACGTGCTGCCGGGCATCCGGGTAGCGGACAACGGCTACAAAATGGGACTCAACGGGGTGGACAACGGCCGCATCTGGTTCGACCAGGTGCGGGTGCCGGTGGACAACCTCCTGGACCAGTACGGGGGCATCACCGAAGACGGCAGCTACCACAGCCCCATCAAGAGTCCCGGCAAGCGCTTCTTTACCATGCTCGGCACCCTGGTGGGCGGACGGGTGTTCGTCCCGCGCGCCGGGCTGAGCGCGGCCAAGTCGGCCTTGGCCATCGCCGTCCGCTACGGGCTGCGCCGCCGGCAGTTCCCCTCGGAATCCATGCGCTCGGAAACCATCATCCTGGACTACCCCAACCAGCAGCGCCGCCTTCTGCCCCTGGTGGCCAAGGCCTACGCCCTGCAGTTCGGACTGGACCACCTGCTGGACCGCTTCGTGGCCCGCACCCCGGACGACATGCGGGAGATCGAGGCCATGGCCGCCGGACTGAAGAGCTACGCCACCTGGTTCACTACCGCCGCCATCCAGGAGTGCCGGGAGGCCACCGGCGGCAAGGGCTACCTGGCCGAGAACCGCATCGCCGACCTGAAGGCCGACACCGACATCTTCACCACCTTCGAGGGCGACAACACCGTACTCATGCAGCTGCTGGCCAAGAGCCTGCTAACCGAGTTCAAGAAGTCCTTCCAGGAAGACGGCAACATCGCCGTACTGAAGTTCATCGGCCGCCGGGTCACCACCATGGTCACGGAGCAGAACCCCTACGTGGTGCGGCAGACCGACCGCGAGCACCTGGAAAGCCCCGGCTTCTACCAGACGGCCTTCCACTTCCGCGCCCGCCGGCTGGTGACCACCCTGGCCCAGCGGCTGCGGGCCTACATAAAGGAGGGCAAGAGCGCCTACGAGGCCGGGCTCCTCTGCCAGACCCACATGATCGCCGCCGCCGAGGCCTACGTGGAGCAGCTGGTGGTGGATGCCGCGCTGGATCGTTTAAAAGGATTGAAGGAGAAAAGGAATGAAGGGGTGAAGGAGGCCGACGCGAACGTCACCGACCTCCTCGATAAGACCATCCAGCTCTACGCCGTCCACACCATCGAGGGCCACGCGGCCTGGTACCTGGAGAGTGGCTACATCAGCGGGCAGAAGAGCAAGGCGATCCGCAAGCTGGTGGACAAGCTCTGCGCCGAGCTGCGGCCGGAGGCCGGAGTGCTGGTGGACGGCTTCGGGATACCGGACAAGCTGCTGGGGGCGCCGATCGCGGTGGTGTAGTGGTCCAACGCCCAGTGGTTGGACCCTTAAGTGGTCCGACCAGTTCACCATGGACCACTTAGTCGTCCAATAAAATTTCCTTGGACCAGCCCCAAATCCAATGTATCGACACTAAATCGGAACCTTCCCCCCACCCCGCCGTTTAAACACTATTACCCTGAAAACCAATATTATGCTAGACCATCTCCTTTCCGAGTACCAACTCGGCCAAACCCAACTTGCCAATCGCGTCGTCATGGCCCCCCTGACCCGCTCGCGGGCGGAGGGCAACGTGCCCAACGATATGATGGCCACCTACTACGGCAACCGCGCCGGTGCCGGACTCATCATCTCCGAAGGTACCTCCCCCAGCGTGAACGGACTGGGCTACCCCCGCATCCCGGGCAGCTTCTCCACCGAGCAGATCGAGGGCTGGAAGAAAGTAACCCGCGCCGTCCACGACCAAGGCGGCAAGATCTTTATGCAGCTTATGCACTGTGGCCGCGTCGGACATCCCGACAATGTGCCCGCCGGCGGCCGCGTCCTGGCCCCCAGTCCGGTGGAAATGACCGAAACCAAGATGTACGTCGACGGTAAAGGCCTGCTGGACATTCCGGTTGCCCACGAAATGAGCATCGAAGACATCACCCTCACCATCGAGGAGTACGCCAACGCCGCCAAACTGGCCATCGAGGCCGGATTCGACGGGGTGGAACTCCACGCCGCCAACGGCTACCTGCTCGAGCAATTCATGCACCCCAAGACCAACCGTCGCAGCGACCAGTACGGCGGCTCGGTGGAAAACCGCCTCCGCTTCCTGCGCAACGTCGCCGAAGCCACCGTTGCGGCCATCGGCGGCGACCGGGTCGGCGTGCGGCTGTCGCCCTATGGCGTATTCAACGAGATGGGGTCCTTCGATACGGTCGATGAGACCTTCGTTTCCGCCGCCCGACTGCTCGACGAGATCGGCGTCACCTACCTCCACCTGGTCGACCAGGAGGACATGGGCGCCCCCCCCGTCCCCGAAGCGATCAAGGCCAAAATCCGCGAAACCTTCAGCCGCAGCCTCATCCTGGCCGGCGGCTACGACGCTCACCGCGCCGAGCAGGACGTCAGCAGCGACCGCTGCGATCTGGTGGCCTTCGGCCGTCCCTTCATCGCGAACCCCGATCTGGTCGAGCGTTTCCGCGAAGGTGCCGAGCTGAACGTACCGGATTACGATACCTTCTACACCCCCGGCCCGGAAGGTTACATCACCTATCCCACGCTGGCGGAATCGGTCTAGCCAACCTACGCAAACCCTAAAAACGGCACTGCCGGGCGCTTACGTAGCGTCCGGCAGTTTTCGTTTACGAGACAGTCCGTAGCCCGGACCGGATGTCACTGGCCCCCGCCCCCTTTATCCGGCGGCCTTGATCTTCTTGATCCCGTGCCCCAGGTCGTGGACCATGACGTCGTTGCCCAGGTGCTTGCGCAGCAGACTGGCCCCGATGGCCGAGGCGTAACCGTCGCCGCAGTGTACAACGACGGGGCGGTCGCGGGGGATCTCCTGCCAGCGGTCGCGCAACTGCCACAGGGGGACGTTCAGGGCGCCGTAGAAACGCGTGTCCTCCGCCGCGGCCGCTTCCGGCCGGACATCCACGATGGTGTACTTGCCTACGTAGTCGTCCTTCAGTTTTTTCGGGTCCAGTGGCGGCTGTTCGATTTCCGTTAGTCCGCCGGTCCACTGGGTCACGCCCCGCACCTGCCGGTCGTAACCGATCTTGGCGATGGCCTGCGCCAGGGGGTAAGCCTTCTCTTTCCGGTCGATGAGGAGGTGAAAATCTTCGCCGGGGCGGACGATGGTGCCCAACCACAGGGCAAAAGGTCCGTCCGCCTGGATATTTATGGCGTTACGGGCGTGACCGGCGTGAAAGTCGGGGGCGGGCCGGGTATCGATCAGCAATTGATCGTCGCCGAGGGGCAGCACGCGGGGAGCGGCGGCGGCGGTGGTGGCGTTTGACGCGTCTTCTTCCGTCAGGATCACCGCTCCGCCCCGGCTCGAGACTACGGTTTGGCTGGGCTCCAGTTCGTCGCGGTGCTCATCGGTGAGGAAAGCGGCGAAGGGGGCCATGGCCTGTGCCCAGTCCGGATAGCCTTCCCGATTGTGTTCCAGGCATCCCTTCACGTAGGCGGGTACGAAGGGGTAATCCTTCAGCAGCCAGTCGGCAAACTGGTTGGCGTCCTGGTGCTGGAAGGCGGGACTCTCGGCCTTGGCTTCGGTGAGGTTAAAGCGTTCGTGGGTGGCCCCGTCCATTTTGGTGAAGTGGTTGTCCTCACCGAATCCGGCAAACACGGTGGCGCGCGGCGCAAATCCTCCGATCACCTTGTAGATGCTGTTGTACTGTTCCTTGGCGTAGTCCTTCACGCCGTGCAACGGGTTTTTGTCGGCGGGGCGCGGGAGCGGATAACCGGCCCCGAGGTGCAGGAGCGTCCCCCCGGTGAAGATGCCGTGTACCTTGCGATCCTTGTCGATGGCCAGCAGGCTCAGGCTGTCGGCCGTGAAGCCAGGCGTCAGCTGGGTCTGCAGGTGACTGCCTTCGCCGAAGGGAATCATGGTGGCCCGGCCCGCCTTCACGTAGCGGCCTTCGCCGTGGAAGCGGTAAGCGGAGGCGCCGTAAACGT
This sequence comes from Neolewinella litorea, assembly GCF_004803465.1. Lineage (GTDB taxonomy): Bacteria > Bacteroidota > Bacteroidia > Chitinophagales > Saprospiraceae > Neolewinella > Neolewinella litorea. The sequence continues at coordinate 528,335 of NZ_SRSF01000002.1, forward strand.
CGGCCCCGGTAAGGCGCCGCAACTCCTCCCAGCCGCTGGCGAAGGTGCCGGGGCAGTGCGTCATGACGATGGCAATCAGGCGCAACTTGTTGTCTTTCAGGTACTCCAGGTACCCTTCAATACGGCGGCTCGGGTCTACCGCGATGGCTTCCCCCTTTTCACTGATCAGGTAGGAAAACTGGTCGAGGGTCTCGTCGTGGAAGCGCTGGATGTTCATGGGGGATACGTTGGGTGATTCTTTCATTAATCACCGCCCCGCCCCCGGATGTTTAGTACCGCCGCGTGATCATGGGCGAGTGGGCACCGGGGCCGCCGGGCCGCTTGCGGAGTTCGTCCAGGCGATCGCGGCACTGATCGCAACTGGCCAGGTGCTCACTGATCTGCCGGTAGGCCGAGCGGTCTTCCTCACGGGTGATGCCCTGCCAGTACTCGAGCAGGTCCTCGTCGTCGGGGTGGCGGAAGCTGCCCAGTACTTCGCGGCCGATCTTGTAGATGATGGCCGCGGCCACTGCGGTGACGAGTAAGATTTCCATGCCGCGTAAACAGGAGGATGCAGCGGATGGTTGGCCGCCGCTCGTCCGGTCCGGGGCGCAATTGGTAGATTGCCTTTCGGGGGTTTGCCGCCTCCTTCCGTACTTTGCCCTAGATGTCCGTGGCCACCCGTGAAACCGCCGGCTCCCAGCTCGGTAATTTTCTCGACCGACTGGGGAGCACCCTGGTCCGCCGTCCGTTCTACCACGGATTGGCCTGGTTCGCCTTTTTCAGTATCCTGGTCATCCTGCAATTGCAGACCGGCGAGATCGGGCTCGGTTTGGCCGTGCTCAACGAGTTCATCACCGTTGGGGTGTTCGCCATCGTGGTGTACACCAATTTGCTGTTCCTCTTCCCCGCCTACCTCAAGCAGGGACGGTACCTGGTCTACCTCGCCGCCCTGGTGGGGCTCTCGCTGCTCTTCACCCCCCTCGAGCTGGTGATCAAATACTTCCTCTTCTCCTACCGCGAGTCGATCCAGGTCGACCTGCTGCAGCATATGGAAGCCTACTTCCTGGGTAACTTTCTGATCGGCGGCATCAGCTCCATGGGCAAGATCATGACCGACTGGCTCGCCGAAAATCGAAAAAAACAGGAGGTGGAGAATGAGACCATGCAGTCGGAACTGCGCTTCCTGAAGTCGCAGATCAACCCCCACTTTCTCTTCAACACCCTCAACAGCCTTTACGCCCTTACCCTCAAGAAGTCGGACAAGGCCCCCGACATCGTCATCAAGCTCTCGGAGATGATGCGCTATATGCTCTACGAGTGCAACGAACCAAAGGTGCCGCTGCGCAAGGAGATCAACTACCTGCAGAACTACCTCGACCTGGAGCGGCTGCGGCAGCGGGACACCATCGACATCACCCTAGACGTGAAGGGGCGGGTGCAAGACCAGCAGATTGCCCCCCTGCTGCTGATCCCCTTCCTCGAGAACAGCTTCAAGCATGGCATCAATGCGGCACTTAAGGGAGGCTTCGTCCACGCCACGCTCAGCGTCGACCACCGGGCCATCCGCTTCTTCCTCGAAAACACGAAAGGCAATGTGCTGCCCCGCTCCCCCGACGCAGCCCGGCCCAGCGGGGGCATTGGCCTAGTCAACGTGCGCCGCCGGCTCGAACTGCTCTACCCCGACCGCCACGACCTGGAAATCACCGAAACCCCCACGACCTACACCGTCCGCCTCGATCTCGAACTATAGGCGGTCGCTTTACACATTAACTACAAAATTCACCACCCATGATCAACGCCATAATCGTAGACGATGAGCCCCTGGCCCAGGATATCCTTGAAACCTACCTCGAAAAGATCCCGGAGATCGAACTCGTCGCCAAGTGCGATAATGCCTTCGAAGCCAATGAGGTCCTTAAAAAGGAGGACGTCGACCTGATGTTCCTCGACATCAATATGCCGCAGCTCACGGGCACCGACTTCCTGCGCGGACTTACAGATCCTCCGGTGACCATCTTCACCACGGCCTACCCCAATTATGCCCTCGACGGATTCGAGCTCAACGCCCTGGACTACCTCGTGAAGCCCATCAGCATGGACCGCTTCCTGCAGGCCTGCAACCGCGCCGTCGAACAGGCCGAACTAAAGCAAAAGGCCAAAGCGCTACCGGTACAGGACGGCGGCCCCGGCTACTTCTTCGTGAAGGCCGACAAGAAACTTGTCCGCGTCAACCTCGACGAGATCGTTTACATCGAAGGCCTCAAGGACTACGTCATCATCCGCCTGCCCGACGACCGCGTGATCACCCTACAAACCATGAAGTCGCTCGAAGACAAACTGCCCACCAGCACCTTCCAGCGCATCCACCGCAGCTACATCGTAAACCTCGAACGCATCGAAGCCTTACAGGGAAACATGGTCGAAGTGAAGGAAAAAGGCAAGATTACCAGTCTGCCCGTGGGAAAAAGCTACCGGGATACCTTGGCTGAACGGATTGAGAAGCTGAAGTTGTAGGGCTTTAGTTCTTTAGTTCTTTAGTTCGTTAGGGCTTTAGAGCGTGTCTAAAATTATGATTTCTGCTATGTGAGGCGAAAGATGGCTGCCGGCCGTGTTTTGTAAGTCGCCAAACTACACAGAACATGACCCAGCAGTACGCTCGGTTGACCGACAGCCAGTGGGACGAAGTTAAATCCTTTCTGCCCATCGGACGCAAACGTAAACACGACCTGCGCGACGTCTTTGATGCCATCCTGTGGGTCACACGCACCGGCTGCCAGTGGCGTAACCTGGATCGACAATTTCCGCCCTGGCAGGTAGTCCACTATTACTTCAGCAAGTGGTCGCGTGACCATACTCTGGAAACGATGAACGACGCGCTCAACCGGCGGGAACGCGAACTCGTCTTTGCTCGACCGTCTACCCCCAGTCTCTTACTAGTTGATGCTCAGAGCGTTCGACTTCTGCCGCGGATCGGTCACCAACAGGGTATCGACGGTGGTAAATGGGTCAACGGGCGCAAGCGCAGTATCCTGTCCGATACGCTGGGACGGGTGTGGCGAGTCGAGGTACATGCGGCAAATGTGCATGATGGAGTAGCTGGTCTGGACCTCATCTACCCCGACTTTACCGGACAGTTGCCCCGGGCCGAAAAGTTGGTGGCGGACACGGCCTACACCGGACAGTTTGCCGCCATGATGCAGCGACTAGATCGCGTTGGTTTTGAGTGTTCCCTGCGGAATCCGGCGCGGCGGGGCTTTGTGGTGGAACCGCGGCGCTGGGTAGTCGAACGGACCTTTGCCTGGTGGAATTGGTATCGTCGATTAATCAAAGATTACGAGCGAACGGTAGAAAATTCTGCCAGCTTCGTACTGATGGCTAACATGCAGATGGTTCTTTCGTCACTGGACCGTTTGGTGACTTGAAATTTTTAGACACGCTCTTAGTTCTTTAGGGCTTTAGTTGAGTAGTACTATACGCGGTAGCGTCCCTGGCGGAGCCATCTCGAAAGAACTATTCGCCTAAAGAACTAAGTGCCTAAAAGACTAAAACCCTAAAAGACTAAAAGACTACCATACCAACACCCTTCCCCCCTCACTATTCCCACCGAACTCCGGCGCGTACATACACTCCACTCGTCCCAGTCCATTGCTGAAATTACCGGCGTAGGTCGTGAAGAGGTCGTATTCTAGCGTGTAGGTACCTCTGGGCAAGTGGTCGATGAAGAAGTTGGTAGCCAGGTCACCGGGCGCGAAGTAGTAGCCCAGCCCGCCCTGGTAGGTATAGCCCGAAAGTGCGGTTACCGGTTCGAAGGTGGCGGCGCGGCGGTCTTTGACGTGTACGTAGTCCAGGTCGCGGTCGCTGCGCACGGTCAGGCGCACGGTCACGCGGTCGCCGGGCTTGAGTGGTGCATCCTCGGTCAGGGGGATAAGGCGGTCGCCCGCACGGCGGAACAGTTGCCGTTCCAGACTCAGGGCGCCGCCGGAACTTGATTCCACGCGGTCGGCCCGTTCGGTGTACTGCCAGAACACGCCTCCCCACACCAGATCGTTTCCGCGGTTGCGCACCTTCACCGTGGCCAGGTCGCGGTTCACCTCCTCCGATGAAAGGCGCAGGGTGATCTCTCCCGTACCCACTTCTGCCGTTTCCTGCAGGGCGAGTACGCGGGTGCCGGGCCCGTCGCCGGGAATGCCGGGCCAGGTGGCTTCCACCGGCAGCGTCTGATCGTCAACCTGGTATTCAACCCCCGTATTCAGCAGCGCTAAGACGGCCGCGGCGGTGGCTTTGGTTGTTGACCAGCGGTTGGTCCGCTTGTTGCTGAGGAGCCAGAGGCGCATTTCATCCAGTTCTTCCGGCCGCGGATCGATCGTGCGGAAAGCCTCCAGCAGCCGCGTGTGGGTCTCGATGGGGAGGTTGTTCCACTGGTACCCGGACGGGTATTTCCAGTACATGCCGAACTCGTCCGAATGCAGGGCCCGCTCGCGCAGGCTTTCCACGATGGCCGGGGCAACGGGGCTATCGCCAGCCTTGCCGATCAGGGCGATCAGGGCCTGTTCGTAGAGCCCATAATCGGTCCACCGGTCCAGGGCCCGCGCGCGGAAGAACTCAACGGCTTCGGTCGCGGCGGCCCCAAATTGGGCGCGGGCGTACAGGTGGTGCACCTGGAGGGCGGAAGGGCGGTAGCTTTTCCGTACGTTGACGGAGTCCTGGTCGGCCAGCAGCCGGCGGTAATCGTCGGTGAGCTGTGCATCGAGGTACACCAGGGCCTGTTGGGTGATTCGCTCAACCGTTGTCGATTGCGATTTGGCCACCACGCCGAGTTGCCGCATCTGGGCCAGGGTCTCCACGACGTACTGCGTCATGTAGCGGTCGGAGGGGCCACCGGGGAACCAGCTGTAGGCACCGTCGCTCTCCTGGCGCGCGGCCAGCTTGGCCAGGGTGGCTTCCTGCTCGCGGGCCAGTTTTTTCAGGTCGAAAAGGTGCGCCAGCCGGGCCCGCTGCTCGGTTTCCGACTCCGCTTCCCGCACCCAGGGGGTTTCGGTGAGCAGGGCCTGCGTGAGCGATTCGTTGCGCTGCAGCTCGCCGAGCAGGGCGGTACTGTCGGCCTGCCACCGACGGAAGACCTGCTCCAGCACCGGTTTGTTGGCGACCGTGGCATAAGCCAGCTGGTTGGCAAAGTAGCGGTTGACCACCTGCTCGGTGCCGTCGTAGGGGTACTCCATCAAGTAAGGAAGGGCTTTGAGGGCCAGCCACGTAGGATTGGTCGTCACCTGAAAAGTGTAGCCAACGTGCCGGAGTGTCTCGCTGTCGTAGTCGGCCAGCAGGGGCAGGGACACGGTTTTGCGTTCGTTGCGCTTGAGGTAAAAGGGCACGGTGACGGAAACGAGGGTACGGTCGGTGAGCACGGGCACCACGTTCTCCTCCCCGTCGCTGAAATCGCCCCCGCGTGCGGTGATGCGGTAACCCAGCAAGCCTTGCTCCGACAGTCCTTCCGGCACCTTGAGCGGAAACCGCACCGTTGCGGAGCCCTGGCCGGCGAGGGTCGCCTCCTGGGTCAGGTCTACGGCACCCGCGGACGCGCCAAAATCAGCAACGGAAAGCGCCTTATCGGTCGCGGGATCGAACAGCTCCAGCCGTACGGTCACGGGCAGCTCCCGGTCGGTCAGGTTGGAAACGCGGGCGGTCAGGCCGAGGGAATCGCCCTCCCGGAAGAAGCGCGGGACGTTGGGCAGTACCATGAGCTCCTTTTGGGTGACGATCTCGCGCTCGGAGATCACGTAGCGCAGTTCCCGGTCGTGGGCGAACAGCCGGAATTTCCAGGCGGTGAGGGCCTCCGGACTGGTGAAGGAAATCTGCAGGCTGCCGTCCGTTCCGGCGGTGAGTTGCGGCAACCAAAAGGCGGTCTCCCGCAGGTTGGTGCGCAGGTTCACCGGGGGATCCTGCTCCTCTTCGGACGCTTCCCCGGGCGTGGGGGGCGGCGGGGGCGCTGACACCTGATTTGCCACTATACTTTTCTCCGCATCCATCAGTACTTCTTCCTCGGGAGCTTCCATAGCCATGGCCTCCACGTTTCCCCGGAAGCGGGCCGCGCGGCCCATGCCGGTCACCACTACCTCCTGCAGGCGGTCGCCGGAGAGGCGCAGCCGGGGCAGCGCCGGGATCGTGTCTGTGCCCAACGACCGCGGCGCAGTGAAGCTCCAGCCCCAATCGCTGCCGAAGCTGCCGCCGCCGATCAGCGCCGCCCCGCCGTAGAAGCGCGGGTAGGGCGCAAAGTCCCATCCCCGGCCGGCGTAGATTTGGTCCAGGCTGGCGTCGTACATCGTGGCCAGGGCCGCGGCCTCCACGGGTGAGCCGTCGGCGTTGCGCAAGGTGAGCGTCCACTGCTCCGGAAAGCCCGGCCGCAGTCGGTCGCGAAAGGTGGCGTAGGTGACCGTAATTTCCTTGTTCTCCCACGGCAGGGCCAGTTGGCGGCCCACGCGGTGCATGCGGTTCAGCCGCACGAACCCTAGTTCAAAGGCCAGTCCGCCCCGGTCCGCTTCCGTCGGCGTATAGGTAAACCGGATGCTGCGCTCGCCCGACGCCCGGTCCGGAATGGTGGTAGTACGCCCTTGCCACTGGTAAAGGACGAGCGGCAGGTCGAGGGCGGAGATCAGCTGTAATTGTACGGGCTCACCCACCGAGACAGTGTCCGGTGCGCCATGCAGCAGGTACAACACGCCGGACGGCATCTCCGCGGCCGCGGAGCTGTACACGCTGAAGGTAGCGGGCACGCCCTCGGTACCGTCGGGGTAGGTAAATTCAATGCGGTAATGCCCGACGGGAAAGTCGGCCCGCAGGGCCATCCGCCGCTCCGCACCGGCAAGCGTCACCGCGGCATTGTACACGGCGGGGCCGGTCGTGGGCCATTCCGACAACTCCGGCACGGGACCATACGCCAGGTGGGGATGGTGACGCTCGAAAGCGGCACGGTTGATGACGGGCCGGTCGGGGGCCTCCCACTCCCGGTCGATGAGGGCGGCGTTCGGTTTAGTGACCGGTACGATCCTGACCTGAAGCTCCAGTGAGGTATCGGCCGCGTCGGTGGTGACGAGCAACTGCAGGCTGTCGCCCCGGTCAACGGTCTCCCGCTGTGGCGTGACGGCGACGGCCGGACGTTGTCCGCGAACGGCCACCGTGGTGGTCGCCTGGTGGGTTTCCCCGGTGGCATCGGCTACGTCGGCCTCCACTACGTAGCGGTAGCGCCGGAAGCCGTCGGTATTGAGGTCCCCGCGGGTCTCAAAAGTGAAGGTGAAGTCACCGCCGGCGTCGGTGTCGGTGGTGCCGCTGACGAGGAGTTCGCGGTCACCGCCGCCGCCCCCGCCGCGGAAGTAGCTGAAGAACCAGCGCACCTCCTCCAGGTAGACCCGGTAGTTCACGCGCGCTTCCGCCACGGGCGGGCCGGCGTAGGTGAGGGCCGTGCCGGTTACGGTGGCCGTGGCGCCCGGTTCTACGGCGGGCGGAGTCTCCAGTTCGACGGTGAAGCGGGGCCGCTTGTATTCCTCCACCCGGAATTCGGCGTTGCCGTTCTCGGTTTGCAGACTGAAATCGCCCGTCAGCCCCCCCGTGGGCAGGGCAAAGTCGAGGCTGAACCGCCCGTAGGCGTCGGCGGTGGCTTCCCGCTGGGCGACCTCCTGGTAGTTGGCGTCGCGGAGCACCACACTGACCGTCGCCCCCGGCACGATGACCGGCAGCTCATCGGTTCCCGTGCGGTAGCGGAGCCCGTAGACGTGGACCGTCTGTCCGGGCCGGTAGATCGCGCGGTCGGTCAGGAGGGTGGTGAAGAAGTTCTCGCGGGCCGGGGCCTGCAGATTATTGTAGGCATATTCCTCGGTAACTAGCCGATCGCTGGTAGCCGGGTGGGCCAGGATCAGTTGGTAGCTGCGGTAGCGGTCGGCGGCAGGCAGAGTGAAGGTGCCTTTGGCGTCGGATTGCCGGGTAGCCACCTGGACATAATTGCCGTTGCGCTGCTGTTCGCGCACGGTCACGCGTACGTTCTCGATCGCCGCGCCGGTGCTGCGGTCGGCCACCTGCACGTAGGCCCCGTCGGTCCCTTCCACGCGCACGACCGCCAGGTCGGTGACCTGAAAGCTGATCACCGAAAAGTTGGAGCTCCTGGCGCTGAACCGGTCGTCGTCGGCGATCACCATTCGGTAGCCGCCCGCGGGCAGGGGGTCCAGGTCCAGCTCCGTGCGGTGCTGGCTGTAGTCGTCGTTTTCGGGCAGGCGCTGGCTGCCGCTGGCCACCTGTCGGCCCTTCATCACCTGGGCCAGCCGTTCGTCGCCGCGGTAGGAGTTCCGTTCGCCGGCGGCGGGGTCGTAGGCGTACACCCGGTAGTGTACCCGCGCTACGTTTCGGTAGATCAGGCCCACCAGCAGGTGCTGCTTGCGGGGGTAGAACGTAAGGGCACGCGCCCCCAGCACCGGGGTCGTGATGCCGGCCCGCAGCTGCTGGGCTTCCACGCGGGCCACGGGGTCGGCCTCCCCTACCCGGTCGAGCAGGGCCAGCGCCCGTACGCGCGGCCGCGGACCGAGTTGCTCATCGTCGCGGTCGAGCACGCGGGCCATTTCCACCAGGATGCGGTCGCGCTCCACTACGCCGGGGTAGTTGTCGTACATCCCCTGCAGGGCGGTGAGGTAGAGGGAGTCCGGCGCACCGTTGCGGTGTGCGAACTTCATCCGTTCCAGGTCGGCGTGCAGCAGGGCCGGGCCGCCGGCGTCGAGGTGGTAAGCGATCCACTGCTGGTAGAGCTGAAGTTTGCGGGGCGTGCCCTTACTCAGGTTGAAGTTGAGGCTGAGGTCCTGCTCCACGAAGGCCTCGGCGGGCAGCAGAGCCAGTTCGGGGCGGGCGATCGACTCGTCGGTCACGGTGCCCAGACTGCTCCCCAGCACCTCCATGGCGCGGTCGACGATCAGGTCGTAAAGTGTGGGCACCTCGCGCCGGCGACTTTCCCCACCGGTGATCAGGGCGGGGATGGCCGACAGGGGCGTCTGGTTGGCGCGCGCAAGCTCCAGGGCGCGATAAAGGTGGCGCTGGCTCAGGTACAGCAGCTGGTCCAGGCCGTAGTCGGCCAGCGGCAGCGTATCGGGCACCGCCCCCTCCCCGACCGTGGTAAGCTCGCTGAGCCGGTAGGCGTTGCTCTCGGCGTAACGGTGGTAGAACTCGCCCAGCAGCAGGTGCGTGACGGTGGCCAGTGCGGGCGGGGCGGTCGTGTCGCGGAGCGCGTTGCGGAGGAGGTTGACGGCTGCGGCCTCGCCGTCTTCTTCCAGCTGCCGGGTGAGGGTGGCGCGGTAGTCGAGCGCGCGGGCGCGGTGGTCGGCTCCCTCGGTGCCGGCGTACAGTTCGTCGGCCAGCTGCAGAGCACTGCGGTACTTGCCCTGTTCGATCAGGGCGTCAATGCGCCGGTAGGTATCGTCGGGGTCCTGGGCCATAAGACTGCCGGTGAGGAGGGAGAGGAGAAGGATCAGAAGGTACTGCATAGTGCTGGGCTTGGGGCGGTTCATGTCCCTTTGATGCAAGGTGGAACCGCATTGCACAGGCCACCTCCGTTAAGGAAACGTCAAAGCGGCGGGGGATGTCGCCACCGGCTTGGCTTTTGGTGGGGATACGGCACCGGCGGGCGCGGCAAAACCTGGGTTACGGGGGCGCGGTCGCGGGTGCGGTACGGAAAAGCAAGTGCCGGGCCTACTGGCTCGGGGAGCGGGATTCGAGGGTACGGTGCAGTTCGTTCAGGCCCATCAGTCCGGCCGAACCGTACCAGGAGTGCAGTTCCATGACCAGGGTGCCGGCCCGGACGGCGGGGTCGGAGGCGGTGAGGGCGCGGGCTTCCTCCACGGTGGCTACGTTGAATACGTAGATGCCTCGCAGTTCGCCCTCGTCGAGGAAGGGACCGGCCAGGACCAGGTCGCCGGCCTCCGCCATGCGTTCGATGTTTTCGAGGTGGGCCCGCTGCAGTTCGGCGGCGGCGGTGCTGTCGGGACTCCGATTGGGGCCGGTCCGGAGAAAGGCCATGACGTAGGGTTTCATACCGTAGGCGTCGGCGCCGTATTCCTCGATCAGTTCCTCGTTCACGCCGGCGGCGGTGTAGGGCACCGGGGCGGGGCCGGAGTCCGTGCAGGCGAAAAAGAGAAGCAATAAGCTGAAAAATGGGTACGGCTTCACGGCGGCGGCGGGATTGGTAATAGCTCCAAAATAGCGGGATTCGCCCAATCCGCTCCAGCGGGCCTTATCTTCCGGCATGGATGATTTCCTGCTTCGCCGGCGGGCGGCCTTCGATCCTCCGCGCTTTCAGGGCTGGGGGCGCCGCCGCCGGTACTTTGAAGGGTGGTATTTCAAGGTCGTGGTACCGGAGCACCGCCTGGCCTACGCCTTCATCCCGGGCATCAGCTACGATGCGGCCGGTGAGGGGCACAGCTTTCTGCAGGTGCTGGACGGCGTGGCGGCCACCGCCAGTTACCACGAATACACCACGGTCGATTTCCGCTCCGCGGCCTACCGCTTCGACGTGCAGGTGGGGCCGCACTGCTTCGCCACCGACCGGTTGCGGGTGGATCTACCGGAACTGCAGGTCGACCTGAATTTCGAGGGCGTCACGCCCTGGCCGTCGCGCTTCCTGGCGCCCGGCATCATGGGGTGGTACAGCTTCGTGCCGCGGATGCAGTGTTACCACGGACTGGTGAGCTTCCACCACCGGATCCAAGGCAATATCCAGGTAGGGCGCAAGGTCTACGACGCCTCTTCCGGGGTCGGTTACACCGAAAAGGACTGGGGCAGCGGGTTCCCCGAAGCCTGGATCTGGGGGCAGTCCAACCACCTGAGCGGCACCCGCGAGCCGGCCAGTCTGATGCTGAGCGTGGCGGTGATACCGTGGCTGACTTCGAGCTTCCGCGGCTTCTTGTGTACGCTGCTGCTCGACGGCGAATTGTACACCTTCACCACCTGGTCCGGGGCGCGGGTCGAGGTCGATTTCGCCCCGAACGCGGAGAGCGTCACCCTGGTGTTCAGCAACCGACGCCACCGACTTACCATCACCGGGCAGCCGGCGCCCGGCGGCCATCTTGCCAGTCCGATCGGCGGGGCCATGACGGGCAAAATCCAGGAGAGCCTGCAGGCGGAACTGGCTGTGCGCCTGGAAAAGGACCAAACGGTGGTGTACGAGGGTACGGCTTCCTGGGCCGGATTGGAGGTGAGCGAGAATGCGCCAGAGCTATTGGGTGCCTAGTGGGAATCGGAGGTCCTTTACCGCGCCTTCGTTGGGTGCTTCCGGCGGCCGGATGACAACGTAAAATAAAGCACCTCCCCCTCCGGAAAGCGCGCCTTGATCTCCGCGGAGAACCAGCCCTTCAGCTCATCCATCTGCTCCCGCGTGTAGACGAATTTGTGGCTGCCGAACTTGTTCCGCTTTTTGGCGCGCGTTTCCTCGTTGAAGTCGAGTGAGGTGTTGGGGTACCAGTCCAGCAGGATCTCCTTCGAGCCGGGCGAGTTGGGCGGGTTTGGAGGTGAGTGAGCGGGCCGGGGAGTTGCTGACGTGACCGCGGCACCCATCTGGCCGTTTTAGCATGGACGGCCCCACCTAGCGTTCAGGAAGGGAGAGGAATGCCGGCATACCTGCGTTGGCATTCCGCAACCGGGGCGGTGGTAGGCGCGGGTGCAACGAAATTTCACCGGGCGCAATGATCGGAAAGCCCGGCATATACAACCTGAGTCGGGACCTGAAGTATGGTGGATTCGCTTTTAAGCACGGGCAGATGGTCAAAAAAATAATATATCAGGGTTACCATTTATGTGGTATGGGTATGGACCCTATGAAACCTGCCTTTAAAACCGCTTGCCTTGCGGTTTAAATCCTAATTCCCACGATAAAAACTTTGGCACGGCAATGCCCCCTCCGGCTTCACCCGGAAGGCGGTGGCCGTACTACCCTTCTAATGCTTACTAACTACAAACGCGGTATGTCGCCACACACTACTCGACTTGCATTCACTCCCAACACTTCAATTTCTTGCCCTTCGGGCGACCATCCTTACCACCGGTTAAAACGCCCTTCCCGCACGCGAGGCAGCCACGGCTGGGTAGGTATTGCCTGGTTGCTGCTGCTTTTGCTGCTGGCGGTGCCGGTCGCGGGGCAGGACTTTAGCGAGATTGCTAAAGTCATGGCCGACGACGGGGAAGCGGGGGATTACTTCGGCTACAGCGTGGACGTTGACGGGGATCTAGCCATTGTAGGAGCGTATGGCGTTGGCAACTTTGCCGGGTCAGCCTATATTTTAACTCGAAGCCAAGTAAATTCTAACAATTGGGAGCAGGTAGCCAGATTGGCTACTCCCGATGTACAGGATGGTGATTTCTTCGGTTACAGTGTAGCCATTAGTGGAGATGTAGCTATTGTGGGTGCGTACCGGAATGATGATGTAAGGATGGATGCCGGAGCCGTCTACGTGTATGCCCGCAATGCGGGAGGAGCAAACCAATGGGGACAGGTGGCCACGCTGACCGGTGACGGTGAAGTGTCACAGGCTTTCTTTGGGCATAGCGTTGCGATAGATGGGGACCTTATCCTGGTTGGGGCGTATAATCGGTCTGGTTCAGCTTTCGTATTTACGCGTGACGAGGCAGGTGCCTACCAGTGGAATAATACCGCCAAGCTTACCGCATCCGATGCCGGCCCCTACGCGTATTTTGGATTTAGCGTGTCAATAGACGGGAACTTAGCTATTGTGGGAGCGAAAGGGGACGATGAGAAGGGACCCGCTGCGGGTGCAGCCTATATTTTTACTACAAACGCGTCGAATACCGGCGAATGGGAAGAAATTGCAAAACTTACCGCCGAAGATGCGGAGGGTTATGAACAACTCGGATCTAGCGTTGCAATAGATGGGAACTTAGCTATAGTTGGAGCGATAAGGGACAATGAAAACGGTTCATCCTCCGGTTCTGCATATGTGTTTTCGAGCGCGCAAAGTGTGGGAGCAGAGTGGGTACAGCTGGCAAAACTCACTGCTTTTGATGGAGCCAGAAATGATTTATTCGGATACAGTGTAGATATAAACCATTCCATGGCTATAGTAGGGGCTCCATTCGCCGATGGAGGACTAAAAAACAGGGGGGCGGTCTATGTTTTCGCCAGTGACACCAGCCAAACCCACGATTGGAGTCTGATCTCGAAAATACCAAAGGCCGACACATCGGATCAAAGTGGTCGTTTTGGCAATAGCATCGTCTTGAGTGAAGACTTAATCATAGTAGGAAGCCCGGGTGATAGTGATAATGGTGCGGTCCGATTTTTCAGTTCCGAAGATTGTAGGGTTGAGCTTCTAGCTACTACCCTATCTGCTGAAACCTGTCCCGGTGCCTCGGACGGCTCCATCACCGTACAGGTCGACACGGCTACCGCCGACTCCTTCACCTACACCCTCACCGGCCCGGTCGAGCAAACCAACGCCACCGGTGAGTTTACCGGCTTACCCGCCGGGGACTACACCGTCACCGTTTCGGTCACCGACGACCCTTCCTGTACGGTCACCTCCGAGGTACTCACCGTCGCTCCGGGCGTGGATGATGTACCACCCGTGGCCATCGCGCAGGACCTCACCGTCCAATTGGATGCGACTGGAAGTGTTACGATCACCGCCGAAGAGGTCGACGGCGGATCCAGTGACGATTGTGGTATTGCTAGTTTAGCACTCGATCGTACCAGCTTCGCCTGTGGCGATGTAGGGGACAACGCAATCGTGCTCACCGTCACCGACGTAAACGGCAACAGCTCTACCGCCCCGGCCACCGTGACCGTAGAGGACAATGTAGCCCCCGTGGCCATCGCGCAAGACGTCACCTTACGGCTGGACGCTAGTGGCAGAGGTGTACTTACCGCCTCCGATGTTGATGGCGGCTCCAGTGACGTCTGCGGCATTGTTGCGCGATATGTTGACCGCACGAATTTTAGCAACGCGGACCTTGGCCCTAACCCCGTGAGGCTTACCGTTACTGATGCAGCAGGTAATGTATCCACCGCTCCGGCTACCGTAACGGTGGAAGAAATCGGCACTTTGGTTCAGTCGGATCTTTCGGGAGTTATGAAACGTACTGCCCTGGACGGGCAGGACGGTGACAACTTTGGATGGAGTACCGACATTAGTGGCGACCTAGCCATAGTGGGAGCTTACCAAGACGATGACCAGGGAGAGAAGGCCGGTTCGGCCTATATCCTTGGCCGCAACGCGGGTGGTACCGACCAGTGGGGGCAGGTCGCTAAATTGTCCGCCACCGACGGCTCGGCCGATGACTATTTTGGTTTCAGCGTGGCGATCAGCGGAGACCTGGCCGTCGTGGGAGCATATTACGCTGATGACAAAGGAGACAATTCGGGGGCGGCCTACGTCTTTGCCCGCCATGCAGGGGGACCTGATCAGTGGGGGCAGGTTGCGAAGTTAACCGCCGCCGACGGTGCCGCCGGTGACTGGTTCGGTTATAGTGTAGGCATCAGTGGGGAGCAGGTTATCATCGGAGCTATGCGCGATGATGACAATGGCGGAAATTCCGGTGCCGCCTACCTTTTTTCTCGGGACACGGGGGGGAGCGACCAGTGGGGGCAAGTAGCCAAACTGACTGCCTCGGATGCCAGGTTTGCCGATTCGTTCGGCTGGAGTGTGGCCATCAGCGGCGATAAAGCCGTAGTTGGGGCGCTCTTCGATGATGACAATGGGACCGACTCCGGTTCGGCCTATGTATTTGCCCGCCACGCGGGCGGTGCCGAACAATGGGGGCAGGTTAAGAAATTGGTCCCCGCCGATGGGACGGCCTACGCTGCATTCGGGAATAGCGTGGCCATCAGTGGTGACCAGGTAATAGTAGGAGCCTACCAGGACGATGATAATGGTTTCAGGTCCGGCTCGGCTTATATTTTTGACCGTAACCAGGGAGGTATTGACTATTGGGGCCAAGTCACAAAACTGACCGCCGATGACGGCACGGCGGATGACTTTTTTGGCTGGAGCGTTGGGATTGATGCAGACCGGGCCATTGTAGGATCAATTTTCGATGATGACTTGGGCAGCGCCTCCGGTTCGGCCTATCTATTTGCCCGCCATGTTGGCGGCACGGATCAGTGGGGGCCAGTCGTTAAACTCACGGCATGCGACGGAGAGAGCAACGACCTTTTTGGCTCTCATGTAGGTATAAGTGGTTCGCAAATCATTGTAGGAGCAAACCTGGAGGATGCGAATGGCAATGATGCCGGTGCAGCCTACTTCTACGGTCCCGGTGGATGCGGGCTTGAGCTGACCGGATCGACGATTAGTGGAGAGAGCTGTCCCCATGCATCGGACGGAGCTATCGCGATACAGGTTGGGGGTGTCTCAGAACGGTCTTTGACTTTCGCCCTAAACGGCCCGGTCGGACAAACCAATAACACTGGCCATTTCAGTGGACTACCGCCGGGGGATTACACCGTTACGGTCACGCTGGATGACAATATCTGCTGCACCGTTACCTCCGGCATATTGACCGTTGCCCCAGGCACAGATGCTGCGCCGCCAAACGTCGTTACACAGGACCTGATGCTCCATCTCGACGAAAATGGCAACGCCTCTATCACTGCCAACCAAATCGACAACGGCTCCACCGATGCCTGCGGTATTGCCAGCCTAAGCCTCGACCGGACCACTTTCGGCTGCGGCGATATTGGCGAGAATGAAGTCATCCTCACCGTCACCGACGTAAACGGCAACAGCTCCACCGCCCCAGCCACCGTTACCGTCGAGGACCACGTAGCCCCCGTTGCCATCGCGCAGGACATCACCGTCCAGCTCGATGCCACCGGCAACGCCACCATTACCGCCGCCCAGATCGACAATAGATCTACTGACGCCTGCGGCATTGCAAGCATTAGCCTCGATCGTAGCACCTTCGACTGTGGCGATGTCGGCGACAACGCGGTCGTGCTAACCGTCACCGACGTGAACGGCAACAGTTCCACCGCCCCGGCTACCGTCACCGTGGAGGATAACGTGGCCCCCATAGCCGTCACGCAGGATCTGACCGTCCAGCTGGATGCTAACGGCAACGCCAGCATCACTGCTAGCCAGATCGACAACGGCTCTAGTGACGCTTGCGGCATCGCCACCCTGGCTTTGGATCGTACCACTTTCGGCTGTGCGGACGTAGGCGTCAACACAGTTGTGCTCACCGTCACCGACATGAATGGTAACTCCTCTTCCGCACCGGCAACTGTGACCGTGGAGGATAACGTAGCCCCCGTGGCCATTGCGCAGGATATCACCCTGCAACTGGATGCTAACGGCAACGCCACCATCACCGCTAGCCAGATCGATAACGGCTCCAGTGATGCCTGCGGCATCGCTAGCCTGAGTCTCGATCGCAGCATTTTTGGCTGTGCCGACGTCGGCGAGAACCCGGTCGTGCTCACCGTCACCGACGTAAACGGCAACAGCTCCACCGCCCCAGCCACCGTTACCGTCGAGGACCACGTAGCCCCCGTTGCCATCGCGCAGAACCTCACCGTCCAGCTCGATGCCACCGGCAACGCCACCATCACCGCCGCCCAGATCGACAACGGCTCTAGTGACGCCTGTGGGATTGCAAGTCTGGCTTTGGATCGTACCACTTTCGGCTGTGCGGACGTAGGTGTCAACACAGTTGTGCTCACCGTCACCGACATGAATGGTAACTCCTCTTCCGCACCGGCAACTGTGACCGTGGAGGATAACGTAGCCCCCGTGGCCATTGCGCAGGATATCACCCTGCAACTGGATGCTAACGGCAACGCCACCATCACCGCTAGCCAGATCGATAACGGCTCCAGTGATGCCTGCGGCATCGCTAGCCTAAGCCTAGACCGCAGCACCTTCGGCTGCGGCGATATCGGCGACAATCCAGTCGTACTGACCATCACCGACGTGAACGGCAACAGCTCTACGGCCCCGGCCACCGTGACTGTCGAGGATAATGTACCCCCCGTAGCTATCGCCCAGGACATCACCGTGCAACTGGACGCAAACGGGAATGCCACCATCACCGCCGCCCAGATTGACAACGGCTCCAATGATGCTTGCGGCATCGCTAGCCTAAGCCTCGATCGGACCAGTTACGGTTGTGCTGATGTAGGTCTCAACCCGGTAGTACTGACCGTTACCGACGTGAACGGTAATAGCTCCACCGCCTCGGCTACAGTGACCGTCGAGGATAACGTAGCCCCCGTAGCCATCGCCCAGGACATCACCGTACAACTGGATGCAAACGGGAATGCCACCATCACCGCCGCCCAAATCGACAATGGCTCTAGTGACGCCTGTGGGATTGCAAGTCTGGCTTTGGATCGTACCACCTTCGACTGTGCCGATGTCGGTACCAATCCGGTTGTGCTGACGGTCACGGACGTAAATGGCAACGAGTCAAGCGCCCCGGCCACCGTGATCGTGGAGGACAATGTTGCCCCCGTGGCCATCGCGCAGAATATCACCGTCCAGCTGGATGGCACCGGTAACGCCACCATCACCGCCGGCCAGATCGACAACGGCTCCCATGATGCTTGCGGCGTCGCTAGCATTAGCCTCGATCGGACCATTTTCGGCTGTGCTGACGTAGGCGAGAATCCGGTCGTGGTCACCGTCACCGACGTTAATGGGAACTCCTCCACCGCACCGGCCACCGTGACTGTCGAGGATAATGTAGCCCCCGTGGCCATTGCACAAGACCTCACCGTGCAACTGGACGCTAACGGCAACGCCAGCATCACTGCTAGCCAGATCAACAACGGCTCCAATGATGCCTGTGGGATTGCCACCCTGGCTTTGGATCGTACCACCTTCGGCTGCGGCGATGTCGGCGACAACGCAGTCGTGCTAACCGTCACCGACGTGAACGGCAACAGCTCTACGGCCCCGGCTACCGTCAACGTGGAAGACAATGTAGCCCCCGTAGCCGTCGCTCAGGATATCACTGTCCAGCTGGATGTTAACGGCAACGCGACCATCACCGCCACCCAGATCGACAATGGCTCCAGTGATGCTTGCGGCATCGCTAGCTTAAGCCTCGATCGGACCAGTTTCGGTTGTGCTGATGTAGGCGACAATGCTGTCATCCTCACCGTCACCGACGTAAACGGCAACAGCTCCACCGCCCCGGCCACCGTCACCGTAGAGGACAACGTGGCCCCCGTGGCCGACTGCCAGCCGCTGACCATCTACCTGTCAAGCGAAGGCACCTACACGCTCTCGCAAACCGACGCGGAAGCCATCGGTGGTGGAAGTTCGGATGCCTGCGGCATCGCCAGTCTGACGGTACCGGCCACGCAATTCACCGCCGCCGGCACCTACCCCGTCACCCTGACGGCAACGGATAACCACGGCAATGCCAGCACCTGCGCAACGACCGCCACCGTCGTGAAACGCCCCACCACCCTTACCTACACGGGGGATGACGGGGTTCAGTACTCCGACGAACTTGCCCTGTCCGCCGTCTTACGCGACCAGCTGACCGGCAGCGGCATTGCCGGCCAAACGGTGACCTTCACCCTCGGATCGCAGACGATTAGTGCCGTCACCGACGCCAATGGCCTGGCAACGGCCGCTTTGACCGTGGATCAGCAACCCAGTGCGGGATGCGCCACTGACCCGGCTACGGCCAACGCGCTGACGGTGGCCTACGCCGAAACCGACATCTACCGCTCCAGCGAAAGTACCGTCGCGGACTTCCCCATCGCCCCCGAAGACGCGCGCGTCACCTATACGGGCGCCAGCCTGGTGTCGACCACCTCCGTACGCAGCGGCCAGGCGGACGTGCTGCTTGCCGTCACGGTCCAGGACATTTCCGCCACGGCCGATGCCGGCGGTGATGGCAAGCCCGGCGATATCAGCCTGGCCACGGTCGACTTCATCGATCGCGACGGCGGGGTAATCAATCCAAGTCCGATCCCCGTTTCCCTCGTCGACCCAACCGACCCCAGCACGGGCGTAGCGGTGTACAACTGGACGGGCGTGGATATCGGCAACGCCGACTCCGAACAGTTCGCGGTGGGCGTACGCGTCTGCGGATACTACTCCCGTAACACCTCCGAGGACGACGTGATTGTCACCGTATCCAAGCCGCTGGAGGAGTTCGTGACCGGTGGGGGCTACCTGAACCTGCAGCAGTCCGTGGGCCCCATCGCCGGAGATCCGGGTACGAAGCAAAACTTCGGCTTCAACATCCGCTACAACAAGCGGGGCACCAACCTGCAGGGCAAAATCCGCCTGTTAATCCGCCGCACCGAAGCCGACGGCCTACGGCATACCTACCAGATCAAGGGCAACTCCATGAGCTCGCTGTCGGTGGATCCCGCTACCGGGGAAGCCCTCTTCTACGGCAAAGCGAATGTGCAGGATGTCACCGACCCCAACAACCCGGTATCGGTATTCGGCAACGGCGACTTCCAGGTCCGCATGTGGGACAACGGGGAGCCCGGCACCAACGACTTGATCGGCTTCACCCTCTACGACAACCAGGGTAACCTGCAGTATTCCAGCCACTGGACGGGCACTGCTACCGGCATGCAATTCCTCGGCGGCGGCAACCTGCAGGTTCATGCCAAGGGCGTGGTCCAGCAAACGAGCAGCAACCAGAAGGGCAACAAAAAGGACAAGGCCACGGATACACGCTCGGCCGCGCCCTCCCTCACCGTGTATCCCGTTCCGACGGAAGGCGAGATTACCGTGGCGCTGGAATCTGCCGTCCCTGGCCGCCCCCTCCGGCTCACCGTCACGGATGTGCACGGTCGGATGGTCAAGGACATCCACAACCTCGAGCACCGGCAGCGGATCGACCTGTCTGCCCTACCCGATGGGATGTACTTGCTGCACCTACTCGACGACAGTGAGCGACTGGAAACGCACCGCATCGTAAAGCACTGATCTTTCGGCGATCGCAGTAAGCCGCCCCGGGAAGCGATTCCGGGGCGGCTTTTTTGTGCTTATCGAGAGGGGCACTTCCCACCTATGCTTCTCCTCCTGAACCTGCCTTACGTCCCGCAGCAGCACTCAGCGTGTTTTGGATCGGAAGAATTCCGGGAGGTGTATCGCCAAGCGTATAGCCAACTGAAGCACGAGTTCGGCTGTAAGGTATCGGTGGCCCGGACAGCCTTAACCGGCATCAGCCAGGAAGCAAAAGAGCAGACTTACTACGAAAAACTAAAGCAGCGGAACCGCTGCCGGCGCCGGGCGGGGATCGAAGCCGTCATCGGTTGCTATGCACGACGCCTTTCTTCAGCGCGAACCCCACACGCTACGTGCAAGGCCGAGGAGCATCATATGTACGCATGGGCGGCCGTATAGACCGCAGACACGCCACTGAAGGGTTTAGGAATGACTACGTAAAATACAGGACCTCTCCCTCCGGAAACCGCGCCTTGATCTCCGCGGAGAACCACCCCTTCAGTTCATCCATCTGCTCCCGCGTGTAGACGAATTTATGGCTGCCGAACTTGTTCCGCTTTTTGGCGCGCGTTTCCTCGTTGAAGTCGAGAGAGGTGTTGGGGTACCAGTCCAGCAGGATCTCCTTCGAGCCGGGCGTAAAGCGGTGGGTGATGAGCTCAAAGGTGAGGTCTACGGGAAAGTCCAGGGCTTCCCGTAGCCGGTCGAGCATGTCTGCGTACTCGGTTTTCCAATCCTCGAAGGGCATTAGGGGAGCCAGCACGGCCCCTACGCGGTAACCGGCCTGTGCCAGTCGGCGCATGGCGTGCAATCGTGCTTCCAGGTCGGCCGTACCTCCCTCCAGGCGGCGGGTGACCCAGCCGGCGTTCAGCGAGATGCGGCAGCGGGTTTGCCCGTTGTGTTGCAGGTTCAGCAGCGGGTTCACGGCGTCGTACTTCGTTACCCAGCGCAGGCGCGCTTCCGGTTGCTGTCCGAACCACTCGATGGCGCGGCTGAGCGAGCCCGTCAGGTGCTCGATACCGAGGGGATCGGTGTAACAGCTGGCCTCGAAGGTGGTCAGCGCGCGGTGGGGGTCGATGTAGTTGGCGTTATTTTCCAGGATGGCCTCGAGATTGGCGTAGGTCCTTGTCACGGGTGCGCCGGGCAGACTACCGGCCAGGTAACAGTACTGGCAGTGGGCCGGACAGCCCTTGGCGAGGTGAAACTGCCAGTCGGCCGAGGGCGGTATCGGCGTCAGTTTCAGGGCGCTGGGCGGGGCCGTGACGATGGCCAGGGTGTTCTTGGCCTTTTGGTACGTTTCTCGAACGGTGGACCCACCGAGCTTCGGCAGGCGGTTGGCCGAAAGCACTTCATACGGTAACCGCAGTTGGTCCAGCCGATCGGCGATTCGGCGTCCGTGTTCTTCGGCGTGAGCCGCTGCCGTGAAGTAGATGTGCCGGGGTTTCCATAGCCGTGCGGACCGACCCGGGGCGCCGGGCGCGGGTGCAAAGGTGCTCACCGGCGGTGCGGCGGATTGCGGCACCGCATCCGAAGAATCGTGGGTATCGGGCAGGCGACCGCTGATGTGCGGGGCGTCCTTTAATTGGCGCGGCATGGGATTGTGTATTTCCCGCCTAACGGCCGTAGGTTAAAGAGGGTTTTGGAGACTTGGGTGGAGGGGCTCCAGGCCCGACTCTACAAATCACCGCAGCGTTTCAATCGCGCCAAGAGCCGCTCAGCCCATATAGGGTGGAGGGCCTCCCGGCCCGAGGTAGTAAATCACAGAAGCACGCTACTCAGGCAGCTTTCAGGCAAAAATCACAGCAGCGTGCCGGCTCAAGCCGGCGCTACGGAAAAGCTCAGCCCGTGGCAATAATGGGTCGAGGGCCTCCAGGCCTGAGGCAGTAAATCACCTAACCACGCTTACTCAAGCAGCCTCCAGGCAGAAATCACAGCAGCGTGCCGGCTCAAGCCGGCGCTACGCGTACCGCCCGCAACCACGCAAGCCAACGTTCCTGTAGCGACGGCTTCAGCCGTTAAGCTGCCCGTAATACCCGAAAGAAATAGCTGCCTGCCGGCTAAAGGCGGCGTTACAGTAACACCAAACCTGATTAAGGCGGCGCTACGGGATCGAGCATAGAAGCGCTCAACCCCTAATATCCCTTGAGCTTGCTCTTGGTAGCTTCGACCTTGCGGATCTGTTCCTCGATTTCGCGTTGCTTGTTCTCCTGCTCGATGATGTTGCGGCGGATCTCTTCTTCCAGTTCGACAATTTTGCGGCGGGCATCTTCGATGTCATCTTCCGCATCTTCCTTGTCTTTTCTCAGGCGGTCGAGTTCCTTTTCAAGGTCGTCGAGGCGGTCTTCCTGGTTCTCGACGTCCTGCTCGATCTGCTCGCGGCTCACGGCCAGGGCGAAATTCATGAGCATTTTTTCGGCGGCAACGTACTGGCCCTGGTCCAGGGCAGGACTTACGTAGCCGGCCGGCGTGGCGATCCAGACCACAAGCTCGCTGCCGTCGCCGACCTCCTGCACGGTGCTGTACATATCGACTTTTGAGCCGTTGCCCACGCCAGGCAGTTCGAAATTCAGGCTGGACAGCTCCCCGCGCTTGTCGCCGCGGGTCGCTTTGGTCTTGACGCCGTAGGTGTCCTTCAACCAGTCTTCCCACAGGTCTTCGACGTCGTCGTCTTCCGCGCCGGGCAATTCCAGTACGATGGAAGCCTGATCTCCGCGACTCATAATCTGTTGGCGGGCCGTCACCTGGGCGGTAAGCGAGGCTCCCGCGCCCAATACAAGGAGAAAAAAAGCAAGCGTAAAGGCGAAATCTTTCATAGGGTCCGGTTTGTGTACTGTTGGTTAGGACGGTTCAATAGTTGTAAAGTAACAATTGTTGCACGCTCCGGCCCGACAAGCTGACCCCGCGTCCCGGGAATATTATGTTGCTTTGTCCCGCCCCAACCCCCTTCCGCCGCATGACCACCACCGAAATCCTTTCCCAACTCGTCTCCTTTCCCGTGCTGGGTGGGGAGAGCAACCTCTCCATCATTCGCTGGATCGAGCAATACCTTTCCGGTCACGGAGTAGCGTACACGCTGGTTCCGGACGAAACCGGCGAAAAGGCGTGCCTGCATTGCCGGATAGGCCCCGCCGCCGACGGGGGCATAATCCTCAGCGGCCACACCGACGTGGTGCCGACCGTCGGGCAGCCCTGGGATACCGATCCGTTTCAGCTCACGCTGAAGGGGGAAAACCTTTACGCCCGGGGGAGTTGCGATATGAAAGGATTTCTGGCCAGCTGCCTGTCTGCCGTACCCCAGCTGCAGTCCGTCGACCTCAAGCGCCCGATCTACTTCGCATTCAGTTTTGACGAGGAGATCGGCTGTCGCTCTGGTGACCTACTTGCCACCGCCATCCGCGATCACTACGAAGAAATCCCCGCTGGTGCCATCATCGGGGAGCCGACCATGATGCAGCCGATGGTCGGGCAAAAGGGCATCATGGTCTA
The DNA here is from genome assembly GCF_004803465.1 of Neolewinella litorea. GTDB lineage: Bacteria > Bacteroidota > Bacteroidia > Chitinophagales > Saprospiraceae > Neolewinella > Neolewinella litorea. The sequence goes on from NZ_SRSF01000002.1 coordinate 551,758, forward strand.
CACCACCGTGGTGAGGGGCAGTCAGGGACACAGCAGCCGCATCCTCGACGAGGTAGACGCCGTGCACGAAGCCGCTCACCTTATCCTGTGGCTGGAGCAGAAGATGCACCGACTAATCTCGGCCGGGCGTACCGACGACCGCTTCTCCCCCAACCACACCAGTATTCATGTGGGCAAGATAGCCGGGGGCTCCGCCTTCAACATCATCGCCAACGAATGCAGTTTCGACTGGGATTACCGCAACATCCCGCGTGACGACGCAGGGGAGATCTTCGCCGATTTTGAGGCCTTCTGCCATCAACGGGAGCGACTGCGGCGGAAGGTATACCCTGATTTCTCCATCACGCACGTGCCCTTTCACCCGCCGGTGCCACCCCTGGACACGGCCGAAGAGGCCCCGATCGTGGCGTTGGCCAAGCGGATTAGCGGTCGAGATACGACGGGTACGGTAGCTTACGCCGCCGAGGCGGGGCAGTTTTCTAATGCAGGATTTCCCAGCGTGATCTGCGGTCCCGGAGACATCGCTCAGGCCCACCGGGCGAACGAATTCGTGGCCGTGGAACAATTGGAGCTGTGCGACCGCATGATCCAGTCCCTGGCCGCGGACCTGGCCGCGAGCTGAACCCTCAACCGTATCGCTCCTGAAAAGCCTTCTTTTGCCGTTGGTACTCGGGGTGGTCCCTGGCTTCCTCCCACCGGGCCTTGAAAATGCATGCGGATTCCGCCTTGACGGGGTCTTCCTCCCCACGGGGAAGCTGATCGCGTCCGTGGGCTCCGCTTTGTCCTTTCTTGTCGTCGGGTACCGGGCCGTCGTACTTTTTGCCTCCTGGATAATTGGCGTAGCGCCGCGACCGCGTGTAGCCCATTTGCAGAAATTTGCGGGCCATGTGCGCCCCCACAAAATCATCCGCATCCAGGTATTGCAGGAAGCGTGCGTAAATCGCCTTTGACGACTCTCGGGCCACTTCCGGGTCCTTGAACCGCCAGAGGGGGAGCAATTCCGATTTGTAAGGCTGCACCAGCAACACGCCCTGCTCGCCCCGGCCGACCGCGTACAGTTCGGGGTGCTCGCGCAGGTCGAGTTGGGCGTAATCCAGGGAGTAGTCGAATTTTCGCATTTTGCAGAAGTGAGGCCCCGCCTCGTGACGGTAACATAATTTTTGCACCAATTTGTTGATTGGAGCGTTACTAAGAATACTATGGACACGCCGGGGCCGACAGCGACCTGCCCTATTCTCCGGCGGGCACAACCGACACGCGATGTACAACTACTTTCTGCCGCTATTGCTGTTGATGACCGGGGCCCTGGCGGCCCAGAGCGACGGAACCATTTTCCTCACCAACCCCTCCTTCGAGGACATGCCCCGGGTAGCGGCCGCGCCGCGGGGATGGACGGACTGTGGCTTTCCCGGCGAATCGGCGGTGGACATCCAGCCCGACCCCATGCGGTTGTTCAAGGTCGACAAACCCGCCCAGGACGGATACACCTACCTTGGTATGGTGACCCGCGACAACGATACCTACGAGCGGATCAGTCAGCGCCTCAGCGCGCCCCTGAAGGCTGGCCAGTGCTACGAATTCAACGTCCGCCTGGCCCGCTCCGAGCGCTACCTCTCCAAAAGCCGCCTCACGGACAACGACGAGAACTACGATACCCCCATCAAGCTGCGCATTCGCGGCGGTTACGACATCTGCGACGTCGGCCAGGTAATCGGCGAAAGCCCCCTGGTCACCAGCCAGACCTGGCGGGAGTACCGCATCAAACTGAAACCCGAGCAGGATTACACCCATATAATGCTTGAGGCGTACTACAAAACGCCCATACTTTTTCCCTACAACGGCAACGTCCTGCTGGACAACGTCCAGCCACTCGCACCAGTGGCCTGCGACCAGGACCTGTGGGAATCACCCGATGCGGTGACCGAAGCCGAGCCCGCGGCTCCCGCCCCCGCTCGCCCATCGGTAACGCCCCCACCGACTCCGCGCCGCACCACTACCCCACCCGCCCCCGCCAAGCCCGCTGCGCCCCAGGTGAAACTCGGCCAAACGCGGGGTGAATTGAAGATCGGACAGGTCTTCGCCATCGAGGACATCAAGTTCAAGGCCAACAGCGCCGAGATCGAGGGCGAGAGCCAGGAGGCCCTGGAAGAGATCGCCAAATTCCTCCGCGATAATACCGACGTGGTGGTCGAGATTGGCGGACACGCCAGTTATCGGGCCGGTCCAGTCTTCGCGGCCCGCCTGAGTGAAGAGCGCGCCGTAGCGGTGATCGACTACCTCAATGACCTGGAAATAGGTCCCGCGCAGATGCTGCCCCGGGGATACGGCAAGAGCCGGCCGGTCTGTCTGACCGATACTCCGGAATGCAACGAGCGCAACCAGCGGGTGGAAGTCAAGATCCTGAAGGTCCGCGAAAGCCGGTAGTAGCCTCGCCTACCCTTCACCGTTTTTCCCCCCACGTACCCCGGTCCAGGCTACGGAAATTTATGGCCTCGGCCAGGTGATGCGTAGCAATGTCGTCACTTGCCTCCAGGTCAGCCACGGTACGGGCCACCTTCAGGATGCGGTCGTAGGCCCGGGCGCTGAGTTGCAAGCGATCCATGGCCGTTTTCAGCAGTTGATTGCCGGCGGAGGACAAGCGGCAGTGGTCGCGTACCATCCGACTGGGCATTTGCGCATTACAATAGATACCGACGTGGTCGGCGAACCGGCTATCCTGCAGTGCGCGGGCGGCCTGCACGCGCGAGGCGATGGCGGCACTTCCCTCCCCTTTTAGGTTGGCATGGTCGGTAAGCTTTTCCAGTGGCACGGGCGTCACTTCCACGTGGAGGTCGATACGGTCCAGCAGGGGCCCACTAATGCGGTTGAGGTACCGCTTGACCTGCGCCGGGTGGCAGGAACACTCCTTGTCGGGATGATTGAAGTAGCCGCAGGGACAGGGGTTCATACTGGCGATGAGCATGAAGCCGGAGGGGAACTCCACCGAAATTTTGGCGCGGCTGATGATAATGCGGCGCTCCTCCATGGGTTGCCGCATAACTTCCAGGGCACTGCGCTTGAACTCCGGCAGTTCATCGAGAAAGAGTACGCCGTTGTGCGCCAGACTGATCTCTCCCGGGCAGGGAAAGCTTCCCCCACCTACCAGGGCCACGTCGCTGATCGTATGGTGGGGTGCGCGGAAGGGACGCCGGGTAATGAGGGCAGCGTCTTCAGGGAGTACGCCGGCCACGGAATGAATCTTCGTGGTTTCCAGTGCCTCGCGCAGACTGATGGGCGGCAGAATGGTGGGCAGGCGGCGCGCCAGCATGGTCTTACCGGCGCCGGGGGGTCCGATCAGGATCACGTTGTGCCCCCCGGCAGCGGCGAGGGTAAGGGCGCGTTTGATGTTCTCCTGTCCGCAGACGTCGGAAAAGTCGACGTCGAACGACATCCGGTTGCGGAAGAATTCGTCCCGTGTATTTACCTCGACGGCCTGTAGCTCCTGACGTCCATCTACGAATCCGGCAGCTTCCCGCAGGGTACGCACCCCGTAGACTTCAATCCCGTCTACAATGGCGGCTTCCCGGGCATTTTCCTGGGGCAGGAGCATGGCCCGATACCCAAGACGGCGTGCCTGGATGGCCATGGGCAGGGCCCCCTTTATGGGACGAACCTCGCCGCCGAGTGAAAGCTCTCCCATTATGAGCAGCCCTTCGGCCCGGGCCGACGAAATTTGCCCTGTAGCCTGGAGGTAGGCCACGGCAATCGGCAGGTCGTAGGCGGCCCCTTCCTTGCGCACATCGGCTGGCGCGAGGTTGATGACGGTGCGGAGCCGTTTGTTTCTGAACCCGGAGTTCTTGATTGCTGTCTCTACCCGGTAACTGCCTTCCCGAATAGCGTTGTCGGGCAGCCCGATGACGTTGTACCAGGGTTTGTTTTCCGGGGCGGGACCACCGGCGTTCACTTCTACGATGATGGATCGCGCGTCCACTCCCTGAACGGCGCTGGCAAAGGTCTTAACTAACATATGCTGCAAATTGGCAGCACGTCTCATCCTGCCACAATTATACTCCCTTTTGTTTATTAATTGAATTTTCAGCTACATTTTATTTCGTATACCTTCGCGCCATGGCAGCACCCTTGACGGAAAAGTTCATTCAGCACGCCGTGGCCGACCGCCTGAACGGCGACCATTACCGGCGCCGGTCGGCCTACGTAAGTACCGAGGTATACACCCGGCTGAAGCGAGCCGACGTGCTGTTGGCTTTCTTGCGGACGCGCTCGCGGCCCTATGTGGTGGTGGTGGAAGCGAAAAGCCGCAACACCATCCACCAACTCAAACTGCGCGTCAACCGCGGGCGGGCGGAATGGACGGGCAGGTTGCTGAGCATGGGACTGGTGGTGGGGCTTTCCGCGATTGTGGGCTACCAGTGGTACTTCAACGCCTTCAATACCCTGCTGCTGCTGGCCGTCTTCCTGATCGGTTCCATTCTGATAACGGCGGTGGTCACCGCGCTGCGCCTGCGGTTCGCCCGGTCGATCTCCGCCATTGAGCAACTGGGAAGGTACCCGGCTAATGAAAGCTGGATCGCGGTAGGCGAAGACACCTTCGTGAACCGCGAAGAGTACCGCATACTCCACCAGCAGTGCCGCAAGAACGGGGTGGGACTGATCGTGATCGACGCCCGCGGGCGGTTATCGCTGAAGCAAATTCCCCGACCCCGCCACGTTTTCAACGACTACCTCTCCCGTTACGGTCGCAAGCAGGAAATTATGGAGGTAATCGGACGCAGGCCGGCCTACGGGGCCACCCCCGCCGAGCGGCGGCAGAACCGGCGCCGCTTCCTGAATATGGCCCTGCTGCTCGCGTTGGTGGGCCTGCTCATGCTCCTGGTCTACGAGGGGAACTACGGACCCGTGGTACCGGACCCCTTTGCCGATCCCCGGTTTCGGACGCCGGCGGACGTCAAGATTCAGGGGCCTGCCCAGGAAGCCCCGGCGGACCCCTTCGGTACCGGTACGGAACCCGCGAAACCCGCCCCCGAATGTCCGCCAGTGGGAATCAACGAGATCAGCTACGTGGTGGTCGATGCGGTGCTACCTGGTGAAGAAGCAAATAGAAGGTTCCAGCAACTCGCTGCGGCCGGGATCCGGGGTCACGAGCGGCTACCGGCGGCCTGTCTGCGTGACGTGCCGGCGACGGGTGAGGTAGCCCTGTACACCGGGACGCGCTACGCTTCCGCCGCGGCAGCCCGGGAGGCCGAACGCGCCTACCGCAACTTGCTTGAACGGGTAGGACTGGCCCCGCAATACGGGCAAGCTGTACAGCTGAGAAACGACGGCACCAGCCCGCAGTAGGGCGGCGGAACAGGATGACTTTTTCGCAGGTTCACAAAAACCCGGGAAATTTTCCTGTTGTGTTACAATTTGATGTACCGGCTCCCGTTTTTCAAACAACCTTCCGCCGGTGGCAACTCCGCATGGAAGTTACGGGTACAAACTGTTAGCGCAGGGATTACCCGGTTGCTTTACTCTCATGAATTTGACCTTACTCACCTAATTGTTCCCTTGCAGCCGCCGGTCCGGTCCCTTGTCCATCCCCGTTTGATGCGGAGATGAACCCCGACCCTCAGTGTTCCGGCAGCCCGATGCAGTATAGGTGGCGCGGTCCTATAAATCCCGAAAATGGTAAGACTTTACCTCATTTTTTTAGCTTCTCTGGGTTGTACTGTTCTTTTGGGCAACAACATTCAGATCACCGACCTGCGGGTCGACTACGAGACCGGCAATCCCGGTTATGGCTTGCTGACCTTCGACCTTTCGTGGGAAAACTCCTGGCGCACCAGCGCGGCACCCGCCAACTGGGATGCGGCTTGGGTATTCGCCAAATACCGTGTAGGTCCGAACGGCGAGTGGCAACACATCCTGCTCACCGCGGGGGCCCCGGCTCCAACCGGCGCCGTCGTGGAAGTGATGGACGGCACCGGCGCCATGGTCTACGCCGCTGCGGACCAGGCTACCCACGCCCATTACCGGCAGACCCAGCTGCGCTGGAACCTGGCGGCCAACGGTGTAGACTACATCGACGAACTGGAATTCCGAGTATTCGGCATTGAAATGGTTTACGTACCCGAAGGTGCCTACTGGCTCGGCAGTACGGAGAAAGGAAAAGAAACGAACAAGTTTTACGCCGCCGGTGACAAGAAAAAGCGTCCCCCATACTTGGTGGCCTCCGCTGACGAGATCGCCGTCGGCACCAACGACGGTGAACTGTACTACGAAGACAAGGACGGTGACGGGGCGGACTTTGCCGGTCCCATCCCGGCCGATTTCCCCAAAGGATTCGGTGCCTTCTACGCCATGAAGTATGAGCTGTCGCAGAAGCAATACGTCGACTTCTTCAACACCCTTACCCCGGCTCAGAAAGCGGTGCACGACATCACTGACGCCACCGGAAAAGGTACCGACGAAGACCACAGCCGCAACTGCATCTCCTACGATCACCGCATCGGGGGCGACGCCACTACGAGTGCGCCCCACGTACCCGTCGGCTTTGTATCCATCGCCGATATGATGGCCTACTTCGACTGGTCGGGACTGCGGCCGATGTCGGAAATGGAATTCGAAAAACTGTGCCGCGGACCCGAACTGCCCGTCAAGGAAGAATACGCCTGGGGCACCGCCAAGATCGCCAAGTGGAAGTTTGAACCCGCCAACGTAAACGGCTCCGGAGAGATCCTGATCAACCTGAACAAGCTCAAGCCCACCGACGGCTACGCCGCCTACGAGAAGACTACGAAGGCTACGCGGTCCGGCTTCGGTCCCCTCCGCTCCGGCATCTTCTCCGCCAGTCTGGGACTCGGCAGCACCCGCGTCTGGAGCGGTGCCGGCTACTACGGCAACATGGAGCTCTCGGGCAACCAGTGGGAAGGCGTAGTGAGCGTGACCCACGCCGATGGCCGCTCGTTCACGAACCGCCACGGCAACGGCTTCCTGCCCGAAAGTGGATACGCCGACGTACCCACCTGGCCCCAAACCGAGCACGGCATCGGCGCCCGCGGCGGGCGCAGCAACAGCGACGAGGACTACCTCCGGGTAGCCGACCGCAGCTACATGACCCTGACCGAATACGACCAACACTCCCGCAACTTTTACATGCAGTTCCGCGGTGTGCGCGGCTTATAATTCACCGACAACTCCATCCATCATGTCACAAGAAATCAATAAGCCCATGGCAACCCTACGTTCCTTCTTCCTGCTCGTCGCCCTCTGCATAGCCACCCCTTCCTGGGCCCAGTTTGTCGGCGGGTTTGGCAGCGGTGCCACCGCCACCGGCTTCGGTGGTCAGGCCCAGCTGCCCCTTACCCTGCTCAACTTTGATGCTGAACTCAAGAACGACCAGGTGGCGCTGCAGTGGTCTACTATTCACGAGATCGGCACCTCGCACTTTGTTGTCGAGCGCACCGCCGATGGCAACACCTTCTCGCCGGTTGGCCGCGTCTCCGCCGCGGGTATGTCGCCCCAGGGGTTGACCCGGAGCTACCACCTGACCGATGCCGCGCCGCTTATGGGCAGTTCGCTTTACCGCCTCAAGTCGGTTGACCTCGACGGTTCCTTTACATACTCCGAACTCGTCGAAGTTAACCGGGAAGAAAACGATCAGGCCCTCGCCTTCGCCATTCGCCCAAACCCCAGCACCGGTTCGACCATCGGCGTAGGTCTCGAAGCGCTCTCTGCCGAAGAAACCCTTTTCGTCGAGGTACTCGACCTGGCCGGCCGCCAGTTGGTGAGCCGCCGGATGCAGGGCAATCCCGGCGATTACCTGCAGCTGGAACTGAAAGACCGGCTACCCGCCGGCACGTACTTCCTGCGCCTGAGCCAGGCTTCTACCGGCTCGCACACCAGCCGACTGATCGTAGGTCAGTCCAGATAACTGCCACTATTGTGGTGTCCGCAACTATTGCTGCGGTATAGAGGAAAGGGAAAGTGGCGACACTTTCCCTTTTTCTGTTTACCACATCCTCGGACACTCATTTTGCTCCCGGAAACTTCTGAAGACCATCCCACATTCCACCAAAGTACTACCGCTTACCGCCTACTTGCCGCCGGTAAATAAATATTAACCGGTGCACGAAATTTTTGCGTTAACGAAAACGTTACCGCGCAATTCAGGCACTGCCCTCCCGTTTTAAGTATAGTTTTCGAGATGTAATTGCTTTGAAACCAGACACAGATCTCCCGGCTATTGCCCTGGCGATCGATAAAACACATTTCCTCATGAATTAGCCTGGCTTCGCCAGGGTATCCGATCGCTGTTCCTGCTGGCTAGGCAGTACACAGGATCGCGGCAAGATCGACCTGACTTTCCATTTCTACTGCCTGCGTAGCAGGGTCGACCGTGCGATATCCGCTGAAGTGAGGTGCCTGGATCTTTACTATGGTAAAGTATTACTTCATTTTCTGCATGCTAATTTCGTGCAGTGCCCTGATGGGCAACAACATCCTCATTGAAAACCTCAGGGTGGAATACGAGGTCGGTAATCCCGACTACGCCCTACTCACCTTTGACCTTTCCTGGGAGAATGCGTGGCGTACCACCTCCGCTCCCGCCAATTGGGATGCCGCTTGGGTCTTCGCCAAGTACCGCCCGGCACCGGACGGCGAATGGCAACACCTCATCCTATCGAATGTCGGACAAACCCCAAACGGGGCCGCTATAGAGGTTATGGAAGGGACCGGCGCAATGGTTTACGCCGCTGCCCCAATGACCGGCCCCGCCACCTATTCCCAGGTACAATTGCGGTGGAGCCTGACGGCCAACGGAATCGACCTGATCGAGATCATGGACTTCCGAATCTTCGGCGTGGAGATGGTCTACGTTCCCGGGGGGTCCTTTTACCTGGGCAGCACCTTCAAGGGCCAGGAGATCAACAAGCTGTACGAAGGTGGCCACCCCAACAAAAAGGATCCATACCCCGTCACCTCGTCCGATGCGATCCCGGTGGCAAATGCTTCCCACAGCCTGTACTACGACGACGTCTACGGTAACGGTGCGGATGTGGCCGGCCCCATACCGGCAGCTTTCCCCAAGGGTTTTCGTGCCTTCTACGCCATGAAGTATGAGCTTTCGCAGCAGCAGTACGTTGACTTCTTCAACACCCTGACGCCCGCGCAGAAAGCCGTACACGACATTACCGACGCCACGGGCAAAAATACCGACGGCGACCAGGCACGCAACTGTGTTTCGTACGACCCCCTCACGGGTGAAGATGCCGTCACCACCGCTCCCCACGTGCCGGTGGGCTACGTCTCCGTCCGCGACATGCTGGCGTACCTGGATTGGTCGGGGCTGCGCCCCATGACGGAAATGGAATTCGAGAAACTGTGCCGCGGACCCGTTTTCCCCGTCGATGCGGAATTTGCCTGGGGCACCGATCAGGTGGCTCGGTGGAAATTCCTCCCCTCCCTACCCAATGCGCCTAACGAAATCCTGACTAACCTCAACAAACTCAATGCGAACGAAGGTTACGCCGCCTACGACATGACGACTCCAAACACGCGGTTTGGCCTGGGTCCCCTGCGCTCCGGAATATTCTCCGGTAGTCTTGACCTGGGCACCACCCGCGTCTGGAGTGGTGCCGGCTACTACGGCAATATGGAACTCTCCGGCAACCAGGCCGAGGGGGTGATCAGCATTACCCACGCCGATGGCCGGGCCTTCACGAACCAGCACGGCAACGGCTTCCTGCCCGAAACGGGCTACGCTGACGTACCCACCTGGCCCCAGACCTACAACGGCATCGGCATCAAAGGCGGTCACGGAAACAGTATCGTTGACGACCTCCAGGTCGCCGACCGGGCTCACATGACCAATGCGCTGTCTAGCGAAAACTTCCGCCCCTACTGGCTGCAGTTTCGCGGCGTACGCGGACTGTAATACCGCCACCACTCCTTACCCCTGCCAAATAGACGCTCCCTATGCGCTTCCTTTACCTTTCCCTTCTTGTTTTGCTGGCGGCTTCCACCCCCGCCCGCGCCCAGTTCGTCGGTGGCTTCGGTAGCGGTGCCACCGCCAGTGGTTACGAAGGTCAGGCTCAACTTCCCCTGACCCTGCTCCACTTCAAGGCAGAAACTCACGGTGACGGGGTCGAGCTCGCCTGGTCCACGATTGACGAGTCCGGTGCCAGCCATTTTCTAGTCGAGCGCACCGCCGACGGAAGGACCTTCTCGCCCGTAGGCCGGGCAGCCGCCGCCGGGAACGCCAAACGGGCTACCGTGCTACATTACCAACTCATCGACCCCGCCCCCCTGTCCGGCAGTGCCCTGTACCGACTAAAGGCGATAGACCTGGACGGTTCCTTCACCTACTCCGATCTGGTGGAGGTGAACCGCGGGGATGACCACGAGCCCCTGGCCTTCGCCATCCACCCCAACCCCAGCACCGGCGGCACGGTCGGCGTAGAAGTGCAAGCCCTGAACGCCGCCGAGCCCCTGCTGGTGGAAGTACTCGATGCCACCGGCCGCCGCCTGGCCACCCGTAACTACCGCGTCATTCCGGGCGACTACCTCCAGGTACAGCTCGCGGATCGCCTGCCTGCGGGCACTTACCTGCTGCGCCTCAGCCAGCCCGGTAGCGGATCGCGGACCAGTCGGCTCATTGTAGGACCGGCCCGTTAAATATCGCGTTTGCTCTCGCTGACCTATTCCACTACGACCCGCCGGTGTACCGGCTGTCGGCCATCCTCCAACCGTAGAAAATACACGCCCGCGGCAAGCCCCGCAAGGTTCAGGTCCAGACGGTTCGCTCCGGCTTGCAGGGGGTGATTCCGGCTATGCAACGTCCGGCCGGCTGCATCCAGCACGCTTACCCTTACCGGGCGGGAAGTTTCACTGAGGTAGTCGATGGACGCCCGCCGGGCGCGAACCGGATTGGGGTACACCTCGCTTACTTGGTTAGCTACAACCGCGAACGGTACGCTGATCACCTCACTGAGGGTTTCCCGGCCGTCGAAATCGGTCTGCCGCAGGCGGTAGTGATTGTCGCCCGCTGCCGGCAGAAGGTCCAGGAAGCGGTAATCGGAGGGACTGCGCGTCGTTCCCCGACCGGCAACCCGGCCGATAGGGATGAACGGACCGCCGTTGCGGCTTACCTCCACCCCGAAGCCCGCGTTGTCGCTCTCGGCCGCCGTGGCCCAGTCCAGTTGAATACCCCGATCGGCCACGGCTCCGGAAAAAGCCAGCCATTCCACCGGCAGTCCGGCCGCCGCCTCCGGCCAGCCCATGTGGTTCAGTACCGTCGCGGCCGTACCCACGTCGTGGTTCGCATTGCCGTAGGAAAGGGCGTAGTACATCACCTCGCTGGGGTCGGCGAAGTGGCTGAATGAACTGCCCCGCCGGAAGGTAGCCGGGGCGTAAAGCTGGTACCGTCCGGATCCGCTTTGGTAGGTCGAAAGGTTGGTCTCGTCGTAGAAGAGCCCGGCACTGTCCCCCTGCAGGGCGGCCGCCACCCCCGCCCCGGGATTGGGAAGAAGGGCGGTCAGGGCCGACGTGTCGGTACCCAGGTCGACAAAGATGTCGTAGATCGAGGGGTGATAGGTGGCCGGGTTAGCGCCGGCGGAGAAGTAGTAGCCCAGGCAACCGTTGCCCGCCACACCGTCACATTCCATCCCGGTAGCAGGCGACCCGTCGTCGATTCGGGCGGTACCGAGAAAGCCGAGGCCGTGGCCCATTTCGTGCAGGGTGAGCGTGACGAAGTCGATTTTGCCACTGGGGGGCAAGGCATCGGTACCGAAGTAAAAGTTCGGGGCGAAATTTCCGTTGATGAAAACGTTCATGTCCGCACCCTCAAACTGCCCATTTACGATTTGCTCGGCCATCGTCTGGGGGTAGATCACCGCATCGCGCCCGTGGATAGGGCCTATGGCCCGCAGGCTGGGCGAGGTAGAGCCCAGGGTGCCTGCGGGCATATCGAGTGAGTAGCAGGCATCTACGTTGATCGGCTGGTCGTTCTGCAGCACGTCCGACCAGATGGCCGCCGCATATTCGAAGGCGTTCCTGGCCGAGTCCGGCCAGGGAGAACAGAGCCGCCCCTGTAGGGTATCGCCGGTCGTCAGGTAATTGATGGCGTAGGTAAGGGCCTTCGGTCGTATCCCTTCCCGGAAGGTGTACGGGCGCGAGTACGTGTGCTCGCTGTACACGGGGGGCAGGAAGCAGGTACCCCGTTCGTCAAAGGGGATAGGCACCCCTTTCTGAGCGTGGAGCCCTATAGGCAGGAGCAGCGCTCCGACCAGGCACCTGTAGAAAAAAAGCATGGTAGTAGAAATTAGGCAAATTCACGAGAGAAAGCAGGTCAGCGGGATAAACCGCTGATCGTCAAAGGTAACGAACCCATCCTCCTTCCCTATTGCCCGGTTTGTCAGCGGAATGCTGTTTGGCCATGTAATCAGCCCCCGGGCGGCGGCGGGGCGGGTGCCGGGCCTCGACGCAGCGTCGCAAAAAGATATGGTTCCACGCTTCGTTCAGATCAATTCGAAGTAAAAGGTTGAGTTTTAATTATTAACCATTTGCGAATAAGCAGCCGGTGGGGACGGCGGAGCGGTAGCCCAACAAGAATCAGGATCCTCCCTGCAAGCTCCGGTGCTCCGGGATTACGAAATCGCAACAGTTGCTGAAGCATCGGCACCGGAGAAGCGCCTAGATAAGCTGCCTGATCCGGCGGCTGACGCTGCGGCGATAGGCCCGCCCTACCGGCATCTTTACCCGCTCAAGCACCCACAAGTCGTCGTGGACCTCCCGAACGTGCCGGTAATTCACCAGATAGTCCCGGTGTACACGCAGAAAGCCGTGGGGCGCGAGCCGGTGCTCGACCAGCTGGATGGGAATGGAAATGAAGTAACTGCCGTCGGCGAGTTCCAGGCTGGAGTAGTTGCACTGGTCGGACACGTAGAGAATATCATCGATAGCTACCCGGATCATGCGCTCATTATGGCGCAGGAGTATGCGGTCGTCGAGGATGTAGTCCTGGGGCGGCCCGGAAGCGGCGTGCCAGGAGACGACCCCGAATGCGTGCGCAATACACTGGGCGAGATCGGCCCGGGAGCTCTTCCGGGGCAGGGAAGATTCTTTCGGGGCAGTAAGATCGGCGAGGCGAACCACGGGGATACGCGCAAATTCTTCGATCATGCGGAGGACCACCTCGGGGCCGATGAGGCCATGAAGGTCATTGCCCACCACGAGCAGATCGGGGGTGACGTGGCGGCAGTGCGCTACCGCTTCGGTTCCACTGGGAGTGACGACCAGAATTTCAAAACCCAATGCCTGCAGGAGTGAGGCGACGCGCTGGGCATCGTCATTTACACCGTCAAGGACAAGGGCTGTTGCATTGGTGTGCATTGCGGGGACGGGGCCATGCCTAATGCACGCCCCGTACTAAATATAGGGCCTGCCGGCCGCAATATTTGCGGTAAAAAGCGGGTCTGCCGCTCCTACAACCGGAACAGCGCGCACTGTCCCATCATGCCGTCGAAGCTCAGATCACTGAGTTGTTCGAGCAGCTCACCGCGGGTGGGAGCCACGGCCACGACGGAATTGTGGTACACGGCAAAATGACGCTCACGCACGCCGCAGGCCTTCAGGTCCTTCTTAATGGACCGGGCGCTGATCTTGGAGTACATCTGCATGTAGACGTCGTGCAACTCGGGGTACTGGTCCAGGATCTTCTTGATGTCGCCGGCGTGCTTGTCGCGGGTGGCGGCGTTGCGAAGGTACTGCCGCAACTCCTGCTCGGCGGCCTGGGCGGCGGGTGAATTCTGCTCTTCCAGGGTCTGGGGGTCAAGGGTTTCGGTTATGCCGCGCACGTCTTTGATCTGTTTAAATTCGTATTCGATATCCGAGCGGGAGACACTGCCGTTGCTGCCGTCTTCACAGACGGTCGAGGAAGTCATCACGATCGTGTCGTTGAAGGGAAGAAGGGCCGCTTCCATATACACGGGCAGCCCCTTGTCGACCATTTCGGCCGGGGCCTGGTCCACGCCCACTACTCCGTAGAGGGTATTTTGCTGCAGGAGTACGGCGTACTTCTTGTATTGCTTGACCAGGTAGAAATGCCCTTTTTTATACCCGACGAAATTGCGCACCGCCTGCTTTTGGGCGTCGGTGAGTTCCTCACCGGCGTCCCGGATAAAGCGCTCGATTAGTTCGGGGTCGGCGTAGGCGTCCTCCACCCGGGCGGGATCCAGCCCGGCAAACCGGGAAAGGCGTTCATTCAGGTAAGTAAATTCCTCGCGCTGGGCGGGACTGAGGTGCATATTCATAAGGTTAAAATAAGCTGGGCTTGCCCTGCTGCACCACCGGGGCTGGTCGCGGCGCGCAGGTGCAATGAAACAATCGGGATGCGGATTAGTGCATCCCTTTAAGCCTAAACACGAAATAAACCGCGTGGTTGTCCGCTCCTTACCTACAATAGCGTTAACGCGACACGGAAACGACCTCATAATCGACGTCCGGACCGGGAGGCGTACCGAAGCGGGCGTTCACGGCGTAGAGTGTGCTGCCCTTGCGGGTCACGGTGGTAGGTACCCGAAAATCTGGATCGGTGATGACGTCGGTGATGCGTCCCGAACGGTAATTGGGGCTCAGTTGGATCTCCGCGATCTGGTTGAAGGCGTTCTGTACCACGTAGAGGGTTTTACCCACCAGCAGGATACCGTCGCCGGCAATGACCGATCCGCCATCCAGGTCGATGGTCTCGGCAACGCCCGTCGCGGGGTCCACCAGGTAGAGTTCGCCGAAGGAACTGTTCACGACGATGAGGGCATCCCCGTTCGGCGTGGCCTCGATGCCGTTGGCGTTGAATGCATTGGGCTGGAATTGAAAATCGCCGGAGAGTGGCAGGGTCGCCGTGGCGCCCGTGGGCTGGTCCGAGGGACTCAGCTCGGCCACGTAAAGGTTGGGGGTAAAGGAATCCGTGAAGTAGACCGCGTCGCGGGTAACGATCACGTCGTTGACGAACCCGCCGCCGAAGTCGAAGGTGGCCACTACCTGCCGGCTGCGCGTATCGAGCACGAAGGCACCGCCAGTCCCGTTACCGGAAACGTAGAGGTACTGGGTGCGGGGGTCGAAGGCAAGCCCGACCGATATGCCCGATTCGGGCGTGTAGATAACCTCCCCGGTGCCGGTGCGGAAGTCTCCCCGGTATATTGAGCCGTCGGCCAAAGAACCCACGTAGAAGGTGTTGCCGGTGCCAGCCACGATACCTTCCGGCTGAAAGCCATCGGGCAGGGCGATAACCTCGGGGAAGGCCTTTCGGAATTCCACCGCCTGACCAGCGGGTTCGAGGGATTCGGATTCGGGGGTACAGGCGGTGAACAGGGTGGCGATAAAGCAAAGCCAGAGGCAGGGTCGCAGTAGGGTCATGATCGGGGAATATGATGAGGAAAATAACCGCGACGGAGTCGCTGCCAACGCAACGGGATTACATTTTTAATGTTTTGACTTTTAGCCCATTAGCTTCAACAATCGATCAGCGGCCTTCTCAACTTCCGAATAATTCTGTTGGGCGGCCCGCTGCTTAATGGCAATGAGTCCGGAATGGTGCACACGGCGGAAATCGCCGTAGGGAAAACCGTAATGACTCTTCGTGTCCTTGCCAGCGTCTTCGTGCAGTCCGAGGTGCCACTCGCCGTACTCCTTCCAGCTGTGGCGCTCTAGGTATCCGTTCTCGTCCTCAGTCGTGGGTTGGGCCTCGCTCCAATCGCTGTCCTTGACGTACTGGTTGGCCTTGATGAGTTCCTTAGCCTTGGATTCGGCGCTTTTGTTGAGTTTCATAGTGCTTGGGTTTTGCTATCCGAACGCATCATACCGGCCCCGGTTCCCTTCACTTTACTCGATGTCCACGGTGGTGCCGGTACCGGTAAGTTCGAAGGTAGTGGGCAGGTTTTGGTCGTCCAGGTAGGGACTGAGGTCAAATTGGTAGGTGGCCTCGATGATGGCCTGACAGGTCATTTCATTCTCCCCCACCCCGTCGTCGAAGATTAGCAGGGCCGCAGTTTGTGTAGGATAGCTTTCCCGCACCGTGCCGTCGGTCCACAAGCGGAGTTGCCAGGCCTGGGCACTGCAGCCCGTGGCGGAGATGGTGACCGTGAGGCAGCTGCCTTCGGCTTCGGCGGACACAACGCTGAAATTATCGGAGGTGAGGCGGGGAAGGGGGTTGCGCACCTGGATCTCGGTGCCGCAGTCGGTGACGGCCGGGGCCGGTTCGGCTTTCGATTTGTCGCAGCCGTCCGTGCGCACCAGGGCCAGGAAGAAGAGGGGCAGCAGGATGATTTTCATGGCAGGGTCAGTAAGGGGTAAGGGAATGGGGCTCCGTAAACTCCCCAGGGTGATGGCGAAACCAACCGGTAGCGGGGGCACCGACGGCATTCACCTAAAATAAGGAATGCCCGAAAGATAGCAGGAGTTTACCCGGGATGTAGCGTCGACAGGCACCCCTACGCAATTCCGTAATCGGGGTACAAACACCCGTAAACCTGGTTACCCTCCCGCTTCGGCACGAGCCTACCTTTGGGGAAAAATCACCCCTCCACCGCATGCGGTATCTCTACTTCCTTTGTCTCGCCGCCCTGCCGTTCAGCCTTTTTTCCCAGCAAAGCGATACCACCGACATACACCACGAGTTTTCCGGTCGCGTGACGGTCACGCACAACGGCATTTCCATCATCCCCTCCTTCTCCCTGGACGCGCCCGCTCTGATCGTGAATCTCAAGGTGGGCGGTGACCGCTTTTCTTTCGAGCCCGACCTGCGCATGAGCCTCGACGGCAAACCGTGGTCGATGCTGTTCTGGGCCCGGTACCGTGCCCTGCGGCACGAGCGCGTTTCCCTGCGCTTGGGCATCCACCCGGCCCTGAATTTTCGGACGATCACCGTCGACGACGGGCATTCCCAACGCGATTTGCTGGAATCCCGTCGCTACGTCGCTACGGAAGTGGTGCCCGGCTACCGGGTCAACGACCGCCTAAGCGTAGGAATGTACTACCTGCTCGGCCACGGCTTCGATGCCGGATTGCGGCGCAGCCACTTCGTGCAGCTCAACGCCGCCGTGACCGGCATTCGCCTCCCCGATGAATTTCTTCTCGACCTGTTTCCCCAGGCCTATTACCTGCGCACCGATGCGCTCGACGGCACCTACTTGGCGGGGGGCTGGCGCCTCAGCCGCGCCGGACTATCCTTTGCTCTGAGCGGACTGGTTAACCGGAGCTTGCGCACCGAGATCGCTCCGGAACGGAAGTGGATCTGGAACGTGGCCCTGGAATGGAGCTTCGGCGGGGAATACGAACTGGTCCGGCCGAGCATCTGAGCGACCCGCACGGCGCGGGGTTCGGGCAGCTACCCCTCCACCACCTCCGCCAGCACCTCCCGGGCAGTCGACGCAGCGTCCGCCCCGGCCGTGTCCTCAATCTGCTGCAGTACGGCCGATAACTGCTCCGCGGTGAAGCCCAGGTTCAGGGCGATGCCCAGGTGGCCGCGCAGCATGGGTGCCACGCCTTCCATGCTGCTAAGAGCACCGATGGTGGCGATCTCCCGCTCGTGGTAAGTCAGCACGTCGCGGCCGAAGATATCGGCGAAGAGGTGCTCCTTCAGGAAGACGTCGATGACCGGGGCGAAGTCGCCGTAGTCGGAACGCCCTTCCACCGGCCGCCCGATCAGTTCTCCCAGGGTGGCGCGGCCCCGCTCGTAACGGGATACGCTGTCATCTACCTCGCCGGCTTCGGGACCCATTTCGTCCTGTATGCCCCGCGCTTGCCGGTCCTCCACGGCGGCCATCAGGGTACGCAGTCCCTGTATGCTGCGCGGGAACCCGGTGTAGGCGTACAGGTGGACGAGCACTTCCTTGCATTCGTTGACGGTGAGTCCCGCATCGAGGGCGTCGCCCAGAGCGGCTTGCAGTCGCTCCAGGTCGCCCAGGGTAGTAAGCGAAGCCACGGTGGCAATGTGGCGGTAGCGGTCGTCGGTCGATGCCAGGCTGTCGGTGGAGACCCGTTCCACCGCGATGCCTTGCCGGTATTCTTCGTCGGTTACGGGTTCACCCCAGATTACCCGTCCGTCGGGGTGCTCTTTGGTCATGGCCAGCTGGACGAACCACTGGCTATTGGCCGCCCCGTGCCAGTGTTCTACGCCGGGGGGGCACTGCACCGTCTCCCCCTTGCGGAGCAGGCGTACCGGACCGCCCCGCTCCTGGTAGTAGCCCAGTCCGTCCAGCGCCAGCAGCGACTGTCCGGCCGGATGGTGGTGCCAGTTGCTGCGCGCCTTGGGTGCGAAGGTGACGTTGCCCACGGCCACGGGGCGCTGCTCGTCCTCCACGACCAGCAGCCGCTCTACCCAGGCGGTACCGGTAAAGTTGCCCCCGCTGATCATTTGTCCGGCGGGAAAGACCGTATTGACCTCCGCGGGCGGCAGCTGACCGACCAGGCCGGCGGTTCCAAAAAGCAGGAGGAAGTAAAGGGGAAGTTTAAGGGTCATAATTTCGTAACAGATTTTGGTGGGGCCATCCCGGCACCCGCGCGCCGCCGGCAAGTAATGCCGTTAACGGCCTGCCGGGTAAAGGTCCACCGGGGGCGGAAGCGCTACCCTACCCGGATTACGGAGATGCCTACCCCGATTACGGTTTCCCCGCAGCAGGGCTGGATCGGCGGAGCGGCAGTTGCTACCTTAGGATAAACAAAGCAGCCGACATGGAAGAGGTTCTGATCTTCGAGACGATAAAGCAATACTGCGCCTTCAACAAGCACGAGACGCAGCACCCCCTGGTGGCCATGATCGACCTCTCCCGGGCCGACCCACGGAAACTGCGGCGGATGTGCTTCGAGTTCTACGTGGTCTTCCTCAAGGAGGTGAAGTGCGGCGACCTGCGCTACGGCTGCAACAACTACGACTACGACGAGGGTACGCTGGTCTTCCTGGCCCCCAGCCAGGTGATCGGCCACAACGGCGACGAATACTATCAGCCCCAGGGGCGGGCCCTGGTCTTCCACCCGGATTTCCTGCCGGGCAGCCCCCTGGCCCAGCGGATGCCCCAGTACTCTTTTTTCTCCTACGAATCCAATGAGGCGCTCCACCTCTCGAGCCGCGAGCGGGAGCTGATCGAAGACTGCCTCGGCAAGATTGCCACCGAGCTGAACCAGCTCATCGACCAGCACACCCGCCAGCTGCTGCTCACGAACATCGAGCTGCTGCTCAACTACTGCACCCGCTTCTACGACCGGCAGTTCATCACCCGCACCACCGCCAACCAGGGGGTGCTGACCCGCTTCGAGAGCCTGTTGAACGACTACTTCCGGTCGGGGCAGGCGGAAAGCGAAGGGCTACCCTCCGTCAACTACTTCGCCGAGCGGCTGCACCTGTCGGCCAACTACTTCGGCGACCTCATCAAGCGGGAAACGGGTAAATCGCCGCAGGACCACATCCAACTCAAGGTCGTCAATCTGGCCAAGGAGCGACTCTTCGACCCCGGGAAGTCGATCTCGGAAGTGGCCTACGACCTCGGCTTCAAGTACCCTCAGCACTTCAGCCGCATGTTCAAGAAGGTCACCGGCCAGACGCCTAACGCCTACCGGAACGTGAACTAGGGCGCGGCTACCGCGACATCAGCCGCGTAAACGACAGGGCCGCCAGCTTCCACTTGCCGGCGATCTTCTTGTAGACTTCCGTTACCTCGAAGGGGTTGGTCACCTCGTTGCCGCCCACTACCGCGAGCAGGGTGATGCGGTTCAGTAGCACCGCGGTGTCGTCAATCACCTTCACCGAGGCCTCGTGAATATCGGCCTGCTTGTAGTGGATGCCGCCACTGCGGATGATGTCCACCTCCCGCTCCTTGCCCCAGCTGCCGCCCATGTGGACGAACATGGCGTCGTCGTGGAAGAGTTCCGCCAGCCGGTCGGCGTCCTGGTCGGCCATCCACTGCCACTTGTCGCGGCTCAGCTGCAGCAGCTCGGCTTCGGTGGCCGATTGCGCGTTGGCCCCTACGGCCAGGTATTCTTCCTCGGTAACGGCCTCCTTCCACTCCGTCGGAGCATCGCCGGTGATGGCCAGATAGGTAACGCCCTCATCGGGGGTGGCGGCGTGCCAGTGTTCCACGCCCGGGGCGCACTTAATGGTTTCTCCCTTACGGACCACCCGCACCGGCTGGTTCCTTTCCTGGTAATATCCCACCCCGTCGGTGATGATGAGTTGCTGCCCCTTCGGGTGGAGGTGCCAATCAAGTTTCGCTCCCGGCGCGAAAGTGGCTACCGCCAGGTTGTAGTTGAAGTGCTCGTCCGCATCACTCGGGTGGTAGAGCCATACGTCGCCGGTGTGGTGGACGTTCTCCGCCTTCTCACCGCGGGGAAAGAGGGCGTCAGACTGGGCCGCCAGCGGCGCAGCAGCGAGGAGGAGGATGAGGTACAGGATATGGAGCATGATCGAATAATTCAGGTTGGTTTTTTACGGAAAGGCGGGGTCAGTCCAGCCCCTTTTCGACCAGCCAGTCGAGCAGCAGTTGGGCTACGGCCTGGTTGTTGAGGTCGGACATTGGAAAGTGGGTGTTGCCTTTCAGGCCGCGGTCGGGCAGTTGCACCAGGGTCACGTCGCCCCCGTGGGCGTTGACTACTTCGGTCCACTGGCGCGCCATGGCCACAGCCGCGCGCCACTGTTCCTGCCCGGGATTCTCCACCGGCGCGTCGGGAATGTAATCCCCGTAGTAGATGACAATCGGAATGCGGGTAAGCCGCTCGAAGGTTGCCAGGGGTACGCCCCGCGCACGCAGCGTGCCACCTGCGTAATCGATGGGTTCCGGCACCTCGTCTTCCGGGAAGACGAAGTTGCTGCCCGGTTCGTAGGCGGCGATTCCGCGAATATTGTCGTTCTCCAGAGCGGCCAGCCAGCCCTGTCCGCCGCTGTGCGAGTGCGTCACCAGCACGCCCGCTCCGAGGGTATCGAAGAGGGCCGAAACCGCCGCCACGTTCAGATCGATGTTCAGCGGGCCGGTATCTGGTGTTATTTGCCGGTAGAACTGGTTCAGGGCCGCGGGGTCGCGGGAGAACTGTACGCCGGGATAGAATTCGGTCCCCACCCCGAGCCGGAAGATGCCGAACCACAGTTGATCGTCGGTTGCCGCCGCGATGGTCGTGGGCTCCGTGCTGCGCCCGGCGAGTCCGCGCCGCGGCTGGTCGAGCAGGTAGACCGGAAAGCGGTGGCGCAGGAAGATGGTCTGAAAGCCCTCGCGCCCGTCGGGGGTCGACTGCCAGGTCCGCATCGACTGTCCGTAGCCGTGCCAGAACACCAGCGGCAGTTCCCGGGCCCGTACCGGCACCTGGTAGAATACCGCGGCGTGGTCGCCGTGCAGGGTTTGTCCGGCGGTAGATTGGTTGCCCGGATTGAAGGCCCCGTGCGCGATGGGGTCGAAGGTGCCCGGACTGGTCTTCACGCTACCGCCGACGGTAAAACTTCCTTGCTCGGCCAGGGCGATCCCGCCCTCGGGGGTACCGGATCGTGGGCTTACGCAGGCGGTCAGGGTCAGCAACAGGCCGAGGAGTGGAACAAAGGTTTTTCGCATGTCGTAGTCTGGTTCGCATACCGAAAAGGGGGCGCTACCGCAGGTGCCGTACCGCTTCGGTAATGCAGCGTCAGTCAGTCCCGCAAAGTTCGTTCGCTTCAGCCTACGGTCGCCTACCCCGATTACGGAAAGGACAACCCGGTTTACCGGTAATACTCACCGCCGTTCAGACTCAAAAGGGAAAGGGAGCGGCCTACAGGCTGTCCAGGATGCCCCGTTGCCGCTGACCGAAGTTGAGAGCCTCCATCAGGGTGGCGCTCATCACCTCTTCCAGGTTGCCGTAGGCTTCGGCGTAGTCCATCTGGCTGCGGCGGATCACTTCCTGGGCCTCCTCGCGGCCGTAGGTGTGGGTGATCTCACACTTGGGCGCGGCGCCCGGCAGCTGCTTGTAGGTGAGGAAGTAGTGGCGCAGGCGATTGAGGATGGACTCGGGCAGGTCTTTCACGTCGTCCCACCGGCCGTATACTTCGTCGTTGTCGAGCACCGCAATGATCTTATCGTCGGCCTCCCCGCCGTCGAGCATGCGGAAGCCGCCGATGGCCTTGGCCTTCACGATGATGTTTCCGTGGGTTACTTCCCGTTCGGTGAGGACACAAATGTCCAGGGGGTCGTCGTCGCCGAGGATGCCCTCGCGGCCGGTCTTTTCCATGCAGAAATCGGCCACGTGGTTCTTGCAGTAGGTCTGGGGAATGAAGCCGTAGAGGGCGGGGACGATATTGGAGAACTTCTGCGGGCGGTCGATGATGAGGTAGCCCGACTTCTTGTCCACTTCGTACTTGACCGTATCCGAGGGGATCACCTCGATGAAGGTACTCACGACCTCCGGAGCGTTGTTGCCGATTTCGATACCGTGCCAGGGGTGGCTCTTGTAGCGCAGGCCGATCAGTTTCCAGAGTTTGTCGTAGGCTTCGTTGCCCATGGTCAGGTGCTTTAAGTTTGAGGCCGCAAAGGTACGCTTTTGGCGGGTGCCGTGCCGGAGCGACCATTCCCAATCGTCCTTTTCCGGTCTTATTGGATAATTTCGGCTAACAAACCGTTAAGATCCGCTCAGACGGTAACCCCACGCCCGCCGGTTTTGTCTTTTTCCTGACCCCCACCGCGATGCGTAACCTCCTGATTTGTCTCCTCTTGCCCCTCTTCGGCCTGCACGCCCAGGTCGGCGACACCCTCCTGCAGGCAGTGCACTGGACCGAGGACGGCCACCCCAACCGGCTGCTGCTCACCCCCGACGGAACGTTTCAAGAGGATTACGGCCCCGACGCCGGCAGCGGACGCTACCTTATGGGCCGGTACCGCGTCGACGAAGACAACCAGGAGATCACCCTATCCGTCGACTACTTCCTCGGCAAACGGCGCATTCCCGACCGCTACCGGCGCGGCCAGGACTTTCACCTCCTCTACCGGATCGATACCCTCAGCGCGGACCGCCTTGTACTGGTTGACCTCCTCACCGGCGAGGCACGCCGCTTCACGGCCGCCCCCCTGGACCCTGAAGACGATCCCGCCCGCCGCCGTATTCGTCGGAAGCTGCCTACTAAACTGGAATTGCCGGAGGGTTGGGATGGGGGTTAGCTTACGCCGGACGCTTGTAGTTAGTGGCCCCTACAGGCAGGGACATTGCAAGGTCCCC
Source organism: Neolewinella litorea (assembly GCF_004803465.1). Classification (GTDB taxonomy): domain Bacteria; phylum Bacteroidota; class Bacteroidia; order Chitinophagales; family Saprospiraceae; genus Neolewinella; species Neolewinella litorea. Next base: position 574,954 of record NZ_SRSF01000002.1, read on the forward strand.
ACCTGCTCATTTCACCTCAGCACGGTTTATACGCCGGCGCACAGGCCCGACGGCCCGGAATACGCCTAGCGATGGCTTAAGCCGTCATGCTGCAGATAATAGCGCACACTTGCAGGCCCTGGCACCTACGGGGCGGGCACGCTGCCAGGTCCTGCCCGTCACCCTGTTTTTCGCCGGGCCACAGGCCCGACGGCCCGGAATACGCCTAGCGATGGCTTAAGCCGTCATGCTGCAGATAATACCGCACACTCGCAGGTCTTGGCACCTATTGGTCAGGCACACTGCAAGGTCTTTCCCGTCACCCTGTTTTTCGCCGGGCCACAGGCCCGACGGCCCGGAATACGCCTAGCGATGGCTTAAGCCGTCATGCTGCAGATAATACCGGACAGTTGCAGGTACTGGCCACTACGGGGCGGGCACGCTGCCAGGTCCTGCCCGTCACCCTGTTTTCCGCCGGGCCACAGGCCCGACGGCCCGGATGGTACATGTAGCGATGGCTTCAGCCGTCATGCTGCAGATAATACCAGACACTTGCAGGTCCTGGCCACTATAGGCAGGGACATTGCAAGGTCCTCACCTGCCCATTTCACCACAACACTGATTTATACGCCGGGCCACAGGCCCGACGGCCCGTTGATACGCATAGCCATGGCTAAGCCGTCATGCTGCTAAAAACTTCGCACACATGCAGGTCCTACTACCGCCGCCCTGTGGTTTGCGTGGTCGACGTCATGGGTTAAAGCGGTCTTATCCGCGGACGGTCTCCGGAATCCACGTAGGCCTTGAACCAGTCTAAAAGCGCGAGCAGTTGAAAAAATGATGACTGAACCCAGTATGATGACTGGGTTTCCCGGAGGTGGGCACCAGATACAGGGGGTGTGATGCTGCCTGGGTGGTATTGAAAAGGCTACTCAGCAACCACCTGACCTCTTTTTGGAAAGTGTTCCGGTCTAAACGTAGGCTGTCCAATCTATCGGCCCCAGGACCTATCCCACCCCGGTGCCCGGTCACCACTATATGGCCCAGATGATCGGCCTGGCGGTTTTTAAAATGGAACATGCCAACGCCTACCTGAGCAGAGCGGCCAAGACGGTCGCTTACTTCGCTCAACTCATGGGGTAGAACTACGGACCGCTCTGCCACGCGACCATCGACAACTGGACGCGTCGGTTAGGGCTCTACTTCCTGGACTACCGGGAGCGAAACCCGGGGTGCATGGGCATCATCGACGATGAGTATTCAGATCGGCCGGGAAACGTTAGTCCTCCTGCTAGGCGTGGGGCTGGACGAACACCACAATCACTTCTCCTACATGACCCAGGCTGAGTTGGAGATACTCGGTCTGGAGGTGCAAACCGGCAGGAAGGCCGATCGGGTGGCGGAGTTCATTGGCCGGCGACTCGACCACCATCCCGGCCTTGGGTTCGAGATCGACATAGATCCGATATACACCGCTAAAGGATAAAAATGCGCTACATCTCTAGTCGTATGACTTGAAAAATCTTGGCCGGTGCGTGTTTCATGGCACCTGCGCGCCGCCGACTACTCCCGCAACCGCAGATGCAACAACTTACCCGCCGCCGCATCGGTAAGCACGTAGATGGAGCCGTCCGGTGCCTCGGCCACTTCCCGTACGCGTACGACCAGAGGAATGCGTTCCACTTCCTGGGCCGTGTCACCGTCGACGCTCACGCGGACGATCCCGCTGGCCGTCAGTCCGCCGATGAGGGCCGAACCCCGCCATTCGGGGAAGAGGTCGCCGGAGTAAAAGACCATTCCCGAAGGCGATATAGTCGGCGTCCAGTGGATGGCCGCGTCCGCGAATTCGGGGCGGGTCGTTGGGTCAGGGATCTCGGTACCGTCGTAATTATCGCCCCAGCTGACTACGGGCCAGCCGTAGTTGTTGCCGGCCGCCACGGCATTGAACTCGTCGCCGCCGAGCGGACCCATCTCCGCCAGCCACAGCTTACCGGTGGCCGGATCGATGGCGCCCGCCTCGATGTTGCGGTGACCGTAGGAGTAAATGGCTGCCTGGGCACCGTCGCGGTCCACGAAGGGATTATCGTCCGGAATGCTCCCATCCGCGTTGAGGCGCACTACCGTGCCCAAATGATTACTCAGGTCCTGGGCGGGGTCGAACTGAAAGCGTTCGCCCAAGGTAAAGAACAGCGTTCCGTCGTCGGCGAACACCAGGCGGCCGCCGTAGTGATTGGGGCCCTTGAGTTTGGGTTCCTGGCTGAAGAGTACTTCAAAATCCTCGATCCGGTCGTCTACCCAGCGGCCGCGACCGAAGGCCGACGAAGCCAGGGAGTCACCGGCCGGCTCGGCGAAGGAGAGGTAGATATACTGGTTGTTGGCGAAGTCCGGGTCCAGTACAACGTCGAGCAATCCGCCCTGCCCCCAGTTCAGCACCTCCGGGGTACCCGCCACCGGCTCGGAGAGCGTCGTATCCGGCTGCACGATCCGCAGGCGGCCGGGGCGTTCGGTGACCAGCATCCGCCCGTCGGGCAGGAAAGCCATTCCCCAGGGGTGGTCGAGGCTGTCGATTAGGGTCTTGACCTGCACGGTACCCGCGTCCGTGACCACCTGCCCCTTTTGGGCCTGCAGGGAGGGCAAACAACAAGCAAGAAAAAGAAACAACAGGCCGAGGACCTGCCGGGGGGTAGCGATAGTTTTCATAGCACGGTATTTGGCGGCCTAACGGGAAAATGTGGGAGTTGGGTTCAATTTTGCCGGGTGGACCCTTCCAAGCCGAGGGCCGGGCCCCTCACATGAACCGATGAAAATTAGTTGCGTCATTCAGCTATCTTGGCGGGAACCACCCGCCCCAGCTTGCGTCTCCGATTCTTCATCCTCCTCCTCATTCCGGTGTTGCTGGGAGTAGCCTGCTCGGCTACGACTGAGCGTATCCCGCTGTCCCCGTTCGAGACGGAAATAGCTGCCGGAGTAGAGCAACTGGCGGCTGACTACACCGCCGGTCGCCTGCCCGAAGCCCTGGCCACCGCCCGAAGCCTGAATTACCGCCTGGAGACAACGCCCGCGCCCGTCCGGGATGAACTGCGGGTACCGGTAGACCAGTACCTGGCCATGCTCCATTATCACTGGCAGCAGCACGTGGATTCCCTGCAATACTATTCGCGGCGGGCCGCGCAACGACTCCCCGAAGATCCGGCCCTGGATACCCGGGTGCGTCAGTTGCTCTGCCAGGCCTACGCCACTTTCCACGCCTGGAGCTGGCTGGAGGTGCAGCTGACCACGCGTTACGCACGCCGCTTGCAGGAGCGCGCCGGACAGGACCGCAGCGCCATCTACGCCGAACTGCTGGTGGTGGAAGGTCAGGCCCTGAAACAGTACGCCGACCGCCAACCCGCGGACGAGCGACCTCCACTGTACCACCAAAGCGAGGCGCTGCTGCGGGAGGCCTGGGAACGATACCGCGACCTGGATTCCCCCTGGGCCTCCACGGCGGTGGAGAACCTCATCATCGTATCCGTCCGCAGTCCGGAAAATGACCCCCAGCTTCCGGCCCTCATCGACAGCTTCCGCGCCATGGTCGGCCCCGCGCCCCGCCCTTCCGGGTCGGCCGAACGACTGCTCGGTTACTGGCACGCCTCCCGCGGGCGGGCCGACAGCGCCGCCGCCTACTACCGGGCCGTCCTCGAACAACCGGCCTCCTTTTCCAACCACTACGCCGACGAGGCCCGCTACATGCTCATCGAAGGTGCCTTGCAAAACGAGGACTACCACCAAGCCTTCGCCCTTACCCTCGCCGACCAGCACCAGCGGGGGTGCTGCCCCTCCGGCGGCGGCGACCCGGCGCCCCTGACCTGCCTGGAAAAACTGGAATGCATCTACCACCTCACGGCCCTGGCCGAAATTCACCTGCAGCGCTACGAAAGCCGGGGCGGCAGCGCTGACCTGGATTCGGCGGCCGCATATGTACAGACCTCCCTGGAGCGCTACGAAAGCGCCTTTGTAAGCGAAAAGGAAGAAGGCATCCTCAACCAGAGCCTCACCCTGGGCGACCGGGTAATCAACACCGCCCTGCGCACCGCCGCCTACCGGGCCCGCGCCACCCCCTCGCCGGAGCACCTGAACGCCCTCTTCCAGGCCATGGAAAAGGGGAAGACCTTCCTGCTAACCCGCGATCTCCTGCAGATCGCCGGGGCACGCGCGGAACTCACCGCGGCGGACAGCCTCCGCCAGTTACGTACCGCCATCGACCTGATCCAGAAAAACTTTGCCCGCGACCTGAGCGTCACCGAGACCACCCTGGCGGAATACCAGCTATTGCTGCGCCGGGAAAAGGCACTGCTGGCCCAGAACCAAACCACCAGGTCGGAAGCCCTGCACGGTGTGACGCGGGGCTACGGGGTGAGTTCGCTCCGCGACGTCCAGCAAGCGTTGACCGACCAGCAGGCCCTCCTGGAGTTTGCCGAATCCGCCGCGGGCCTGCACGCCTTCTACGTAGACCGTGATACCACGCTGTCCTACCTGATTGCAGGTTCCGCGGTGGAGAAGGCCGACCAGCTGATAGCCCAGCTGGTGGGTGACCAGCGCAGCATCTCCCCCCGTTTTGATTCCCTCGCCCACGACCTGTATCGCAGCCTGTTGCTGCCCGCTGCCGAAGCGCTGCGCCGCAGGGAAGAACTGTTAATCGTGCCCACCGCCGCCCTGGCGTCACTGCCGTTTGCCGCATTGCTCCCGCGCCCCGCCGCCCCGGATTCCTCCGACGCCCGCGCATATCTGGCCGACGACCACCTGATCCGGTACCTGCCCAGTTGGCGAACGGAAGTGCAGCACCGCCGCCTGCGCGTACCGCTCAACGCAACACCCCGCCTCGGCGTGATCACCTACCCCGCCCTGCGGCCCTACTTCGATCCGCTGAACACCCTGCTAGGCGGCCACTCCGCCGTCAGTACCACTTTCCTGCCCCCGGCACCCAGCAGTCCGACTCCCTTTGCCTCGCGCACGGCCGACTACGACTGGTTGCAACTCTCCCTGCACGCGGGCGGCGACCAGCAATCGCTGAATGAGAACTACCTCTACCTGAGCCCCACGGACAGTCTGAACGGACTGCAGATCGGCGAATACCCCCTGGCACCCCGCCTCGTAGTGCTCGCTGCCTGTTCCTCCTCCCTGGGCTACACCTACAAACGCGAGGGCACCTTCAGTCTGCGGCGCAGTTTCCACCGGGCCGGGGTACCGGACGTGGTCTCTTCCCTCTACGACATTCCGGCGGCGGCTACCGCCGTATTGCTGCGCGAATTCTACGCCGCCCTGCTGTCCGGCGCGTCTCCGGCCACCGCCCTGAACCGCGCCCAGCGCAAGTGCCGCTCCGGCGCCCTCGGCGCGCGCTACACCTTGCCCTATTATTGGGCCGGCCTGACGGTGAGCTAACCAGGGTAGTGTTCTCCATCAATGTAGGTCCGGGTGGTGGTCAGGCGAATGTCCGGCCCGTCCACGTAGTGTACGTCGTTGAAGGCCAGTACGGGTTCTTCACCCGGTACGGTCAGGGCTTTGTGGGCGGCCCGCCAGTGCTTTTCGCCTTGGAGGGGCACCCATACCATGGAACTGTCGTTACAGACGGTGGCCAGCATGACCAGGGGCTCCACGGAGCTGAACAGGCGCCAGAGTTGGTAAAAAGCCTTCGTACCCACATCGTAGTGCTTTCTCCAATCCCACCGCACCGCCATATAGGTGCCCGAGGACCGCGTGGGTCGGAAGGCGGTGGAGCACACGCCGCCGATTTTGCTGCCCAGAAGCAGATGCGCATCCGGATCTTCCGGCAGCGGGGCGCCGCCATTTTGCTCGGCCCCGCAGTAATGCGCAACCAAAACCGATTCTTCCGGGGAGAAATGCTCCGGGGGGCCGCCAAAGTGGTCCAGGGCCACGAAGCGAACGGCGCTTGCCCCGGGGCCCTGTTCGGTAAGCAGGGATAATCCGTCCGTGCGCGGCATGCCTTCTTCATCTAATTCGTCCAACGACCACACGCGTTGCATACCCGGTGGCAGGACCATCACGACCGGCTGGGCGTAATACGGTTCCGCGGAGGGTGGCGGGCTTACCACGTCGGTCGACGGCGAAGGTCGCACGATTACGCTCGGATTGTAGTGGTCGCTGACTTCCTGAAAAGAGCGGTAGTCGATTTTGCCGTTCAGCAGGCCCTGGCTGCGCTGCAAACCGACGCGGGAGTAGGGAATTTTGATCATGGTACTGGTCGTAGTAAGGATTATGACCACCCACCTTCCGACGGCGGCCGATTCATCTGATTAATGGTGTTAGCCAACTAGGGTAACCCCTGGATCGGGGCGAATTTGACTCCGGGCAACCGCCTATTCCCCCGCCGCGCCGAAATTTTCCAGGTCGATCCGGCAGCCGCAGAGGCCTTCCGGCCAGGGGCAGCGGGCCGGTTCGTATTCGCAGAATTCCAGGTGGTGGTAGCCCGAGTCGCCGGGATCGAAGTAGTCTTCGTACATCAGCCGCAGCAGTTGGGGGTACAGTAGGCGGGGCGGCACGCCTTCGGGTGCATCGGCCAGGGTGCGGTGGGCGGCCCAGAGGTCCAGCAGGTCGCGGACGAGCGCTTCGAGTTGCGCGTCGGTCAGCCGCTCGGCCGGAGGGAACACCTCGGGTGCGAACCCCAGGGCAACGTACATATTGGAGTTGCTGGCTCCGGAAACGTAGCGCTCCACGTCCGAGAAGTGGCGGATCAGTTCGGCGCGTTGCCGCTCTTCCTCATTGACAAAGTATTGATCGGCCAGTGGTCGGGGGCGCTCGCGGCGTTGGTGGGCCGCGGTGCGCAGGTCTTCGGTCAGTTGGTCTACATAGCGTTGCATACCGTGAAAGATAGCAAAGCTTCCTACATACCGAAACGGGATGTGGGCGCGGTCGCGGGTGCCGGCTTCCGACCGGGGCGGCCGGCGGGGTGGGTCCCCAAAAAAAAGAAGCGGCGCCCCCCGGTTCACCACAGTGGTGGTATCGAGGGGCGAGCCCGCTTCACAAAAGTAATCTCAACTCAAACTTCAAAAGCATAGGTCGTAGAGCACCGCGAGGGGCTACTCATTCTTCTTCTTGTCCGACTTAGTGGGGGCCGGGGCGGCCGAGCGGCGGGCGGCGGCGCGGCGCGTCTGCGTGGGTGCGGCGGCGGCACCGCCGCCGCCGTTGTCGTCGCCGCCACCCATAAGGTCGTCGTTGCTGACGCCGCGGGTTTTGCGGCGGGCGCGGTCGGCTTCCAGTTCGCCGAACTTGTAGCTGAAGGTCAGCTTGATGTTGCGGTTGAGGAGGAGGTCTTCCCGGACCTGGGTGAAGTTGGGCGTTTCCAGTTCACTACGCAGCGTCCAGCCGCGACCGGCAAAGTTCTCGGCCGACAGGCCTATGGTGCCCCGTCCTTCGTTAAATTCCTTGCTCACGCCCAGGGCGTACATACCGAAGCCGCCGCGCGAGCCCTGCAGTTGTACCCGCCGGCCCCGCATGAAGGTGAAGGCCTGCGCGCTCCAGCCGTGGTTCAGCTTCAGCTGGCTCATCAACCTGCCGCCGTAGTTAAGGCCGGCGTTGGTCTGGGTGACGGAGATGCCGTCGGCCCCGGTTACCTGGCCTTCCAGGCGGGCGTAGTCGACGTCGAAGCCGCCGTTGACCGTCCAGCGGTTTGTCAGATAGAGGTTCAGGAAGGCGTTGATGCCTACCGCCTGCTCTTTGCCGATGTTCTCGTAGGTCGTGAGCAGGGTGCCCTCCAGGCTGTCGATCGGCGTGCGGACCTCATTTATGGCGTTGGAGGTATTGCGCCCGAAGAGGGAGAGGTTGAGGTAGGTCTTGCCCACCATGCTGCTGTAGCCGAGTTCGTAGTTGTCGGTCAGCTCCGGGCGCAGCAGGGGGTTACCCACCTCGATGTTCTGGGTGTTTTCCAGGTTGACGTTGGGGTTCAGCTGCCGCAGCCAGGGCCGCTGTATGCGCCGGCTGTAGGCTGCCTTTACAGTGGTGGACTCCCCTACCCGCTTGGAGAGGTTCAGGCTGGGCACCAGGTTGGCGTAGTCGGGGATCTCGATCGTTTCCAGGTTCTGGGTGGCCTGGATGCGGGTCTGCTCGTAGCGGAGCCCGGCCTTGACGGTCATTTCACCGGGCAATGACAGGGTGTAGGCACCATAGGCGGCCACGATGTCCTGTCCGTAGTCCAGCTGCCCGGCCGGGCGTAGTCCGTCGGCGGAGAAGGGGTCCTGCCCTTCGGCACTCAGGTAGCGGAAGTCGCTGTTGACCTGCCGCAGGATACCCTTGGCGCCGGCCTCAACGATCTGGGTTTCCCCGATGGGGTGGATGTAGTCGGTCTGGAGGGTGATCTCCTCGTTGTTGCTGTTATTGAGGTTTTGCAGGCGGCTCAGCACGGTCTCCCGTCCGTCGAGGTTGGAGGATACGAAGTTGGTGTTCTCGTCCGTAGTGCTGTAGAGGGTGGAGACGCTGAGTTCGCGGCCGGGCTTGATGACGAAGAGGTAGTCGAGGTTCAGGTCGATGCTGTTGCCGGTGCGCTCGCTCTCAATGTCGCGCAGGAAGGTGGACAGGGGTTGCTCGTTAGCGTACACGCTGGTGGTCTGCAGTTGGTCGCGGTTGAAGTTGCGCAGTCCGAAGCGGATGCCCCCGGAGAGGAACTGCCGGTCGGTGATGTCGTAGTCCAGTCCCAAGTTATACCGACCGAACATCCCGTTGTCGCTGGCCTGTCCGAACTGCTCGCTGCGGCTGTCGGTAAACTGCTGCAGCAGGGAGGTTTCGGCGTCGTTGTAGAAGGCGCGGCCGAAGCCACCCAGGGTGAGGCCGAACTTGCCCTTGCGGTAGCTGCCGTTCAGGCCGAGGTTGGACCCCCGCAGTCCGACACCCGTATCCACGTTGAGGAAGTATCCGGCCAGGCTGTTCTTCTTGGTGATGATATTGATGATGCCCCCGCTTCCCTCGGCGTCGTACTTGGCGGAGGGGCTGGTGATGACCTCCACGCTCTTGATCTGGTCGGCGGGAATCATCTTCATGGCGTCGGCCACGCTGCTGGCGATGATGGTGGAGGGTTTGTTGTTGATCAGTACGCGGATGTTGCTGTTGCCCCGCAGGCTCACGTTGCCCTCCAGGTCGACTTGCAGCAGGGGTACCCGCCGCAGTACGTCGCTGGCGTCTCCCCCCTTGCTCAGTTGGTCCTGCTCGGCGTTGTAGACCAGGCGGTCCACCTTCTCCTCGATCAGGGCGCGCTGGCCGGTGACGGTGACTTCCTCCAGCAGTTCGGCGGAAGCGCCGAGGGTGACGTTGCCGATGGCGGTGGCCTTGCCGCCGGCTACCGTGACGTCGGGCACGGATATTTTTTCGTATCCCAGAAAGGTGATCTCCACGCGGTAGGTGCCGTCGGCCACGTCGGTAACCGTGAAGCGACCGGCTTCGTCGGTGAGCGTACCGTTTACCAGCTCCGCCGCCGCCGTGTACAGGCTCACGGTAGCGTAGGCCACCGGGCTTCCGTCGTTGGCATCGGTGACCGTGCCGGTGATGGAGCCCGCCGCGGGCAACCACGCTTTACCGCGCAGGGAAAAAGCCGTTGCACCGGCGTCCGCGCCCACGGGAAGGGCGGCTAAAGCGACGCCGGTTAGCAACAGGCTGAAAAGAAATATAAAGCGGGGATACAAACGAGTCTTCATCTGGGTGGGATTAGGCACACAAAAGAAGGCCCCGCGGGGAGGCCGCGGGGCACCGATCTACCATCCGGCGTACTTGCTCGACGATCCGGACCCGGGTGGGTTGGTCTACCCCGGTTTGATCGACGATCCGGCACGCCGGACCATACTTTCGCAGGGGTCGCTTATTCAACCAGCAGGGTGGTATCCGTGCCGATCAGGGAAAGCTCGGAGGGCAGGTCCTCCTCCGAGAGGTAGGGAGAGAGGTCGAACGAGAATTCCCGCGTCAGGTAGGCCTGGCAGGTAAATTCGTCTACATTGTCGTCAAAGATGAGCCGGGCCGAAGACTGGGTGGGATTGCTTTCCGCTACGTCGCCCGTCGTCACCAGGTCCAGTTTCCAGAATTCTGACGTACAGCCGCTGGCACCGATCTCCACCGTCAGGCAGCGACCGTCTACGTGGGCCGACTCCAGGTTGTAGTGGTCGGAAGCTAAACCCTCCACCGACCCCACGATCCTGATATCGGGACCGCAGTCAAGGGTAAGGGCTTCGTCCTTCTCGCAGGAAAACAACAGGAAGGCGAGCAAAAACAGGGGCAATACAGTGAACTTTGTCATGGCAATTCGCGCATTTGGTTTCACCATGAACAGGACGCAGGCGACCGGAAAAGCGTTGGAGGCCGGATCATAATTTTTTCCGATTCAGCGGCTAGCCGACGGGTACTCCGGGCGTGCGGCGCAGCGGGGACCAGATGTCCTTATAACGGGTCGCACCGTAAGCCCGCCTGAGCGCCTGGGCGGCCTGCAGACCGGATTGAATAGCCCCGTCTATGTACCCTACGTTCAGACCGAAATCGGTCCAGTCGCCGCAGAGATAAAGGTTACCGTAGCCGCTGCCATCGGGCCGCAGCCGGTGGCGCGCGGTGTCGGGCAGGGAGAGCGTGTACTGGTCAGTGGGTCGTACGTTCAGCCGCACGTACTGGTAGGCGAACCGTTCTTCCGGCGAGGCCGACGCCTGCGGACTGTAAAGCAGTCGTCCGTCGAAGGTGGCATTGGGCGAATAGGCATCCGGCCAGAAGTAGGCCATATAGCGGTCGAGGTACTGGCGGAAGGAAGCCCGCAGACGGGCAAGTTCCCGAGCCGGAAAGCCGTGGTCCGAATAGGGAGGAAGCGGAGTAGCCAGCGGATACGGACCGGTGAAGTAGGCCACGAAACCGGGCCGATTGTCATTCGGCCACTGTTCGTGGGGAAGGACGAGGGTGCTGTCGAGCCACGAGTAGAGCGGGTCTTCGTACACCACCACGTTGGGTGCTCCCCCGCTTGGCGGCAACCCCCAATCGTACAATTTGAACCCGAGTTTGCGCAGGTTGGGCTTTGTCCAGATCTGGGCCGACTGCGTGGGCGTAGTGGCGACCGCCTCCACCATTCGACGCCATTCGGGGCGGTTGTCGATGATGCTCGAGCACACGGTGGTCAGGCAGCCTACCGGAATGCCGAGGATTACCTCGTCGAAGTCCTCGCCCAGGGTGAGGGTCCGGGTGCCCGCCCCGGGCCAGTCGGCCCACGGATCTTCCAGGTCGACCCCCTCCGTGCGCAGCCGATTGGCTTGGGTGGGGTCAAGTTGTTCGTAGCGCGGGGTACTGGGCCAGGCCCGGACGCCGTCGGGCAGCACCACCGCCGGGTCGTACTCGGCCGCCGTGAGATCGACCTGGCGGAGTACGTCGATGCGCTCGATGCGCCCCGCGGGGGAGTGGTAGACCTGCTCGACGCGGTGGAAAAATTCAAACTTGACGCCGCGCGCCTTCAATACCTGATAGAGTGGCATCACCAGGGTATCGCCCGTGCCGTAACGCATCTGGAATACGAAACTGCCCTTGTAACCGATCGACTGGATCAGGAACTGCAGGGCCGAGCCGGCCGCCAGGGCACCGCCCCGGTCGTTGACCAGGTTGGAAAAGGTGCCGGTGTAGAAGAACCGTACCACGACGCTCTCCAACAGGTAGTCCGGCGCACCCTGCCGACGCAGCCATTCCCGGAAATCGTACCGGTCGATGGCCTCGAAGTGGAAGGTTTCAGTCTTCTCTTCGTATACGTCGTCGAGCACCCCCTTGAGCAGGTAGTAGCCAAAGGTGAGAAAGAGGACGATGCGTTCCAGCCGTGGGTGTTTGCTCAGGCCGGCGTACAGCAGGTCGTCGCTCTGTTCCAGGAAATTGCCGATCTGCCGCAGCAGGCGGCGGTGGTGGGCGTACTCACTATCCATAGCCCGGGCGTGGGCGGTGTGGAAAGCCTCCTGCAGGTTTTGGTACCTGGGGGGTAGTTTGCGTTGTTGCTGGCTCACCAGAACTCCGACCGCCCCGGCCAACCAGCCGCGCCACCCCCTGGCGGGCAGTCCGAAGTAGGGAAAGAAGTGCGCCAGGATCAGGCGCTCGATCGGGTTGACGTCTTTGCCGTAGGGGCTGCCCATGACGAACTCCAGCAGCAGGGCCATGCCCTTGCGGATCAGCGCCCAGGGTGGCAGCGGCCCGGAGGTACCCGGCAGTTCTGCGGTACGGGGAAAGATGAGGGGCCAGCAACTCCAGTGGTCTGACCGTTCCTCCGTCGTCAGGAGGGTGGTGTCGTTGCGGTCCAGTCCGTCACGGAACAATTCCTGCAGGGGGCTGTCCGGATCCAGTGCCCGCCGGGTGCGTTCGGCGTACACGTCCCGGAAGAGCCTGAAGGTGGTATCGTACCAGCCCTGCAGGATATGGATGCCGTGTTCTTCGATGCGCCCGTGGTCGCCCCGCCCGGTGGCGGTCTTGCCGCCCAATCGCCATCCCGGTTGGTAGACGGTCACTTCGTAGTGCTCCGACCAGCGGGGGTAGTCGGTCAGTTCGTGGGCCGCGGCCAGGGAGGCGAGTCCTCCGCCAAGAATGGCGATCTGTTTGGGCATGGCGATCAGACGGTGTTGGGCGCGGGTGGCGGCGCGGGTAAGCGGGTGAATATCCCGCGCAAGGTGCCGAGCAGCTTAACCCAACAGGGGGTGGCGCGCCGGGGCAATCGGCCGGTGGGATAGACGGGCTGCCCATTGCGGATGAGTTCCACCAGGCGGGGCTGTCGATTCCAGTCGGCGGCGAGGCGGTACAGGCGATCGAGCTCCGGCATGATCAACACATTGTCGAACAGCTGCACGCCGAGCGACTCGCCGCAGTGGCAGTGGCCCAGAACATGGCGAATGTCACGGTCCGAGAGGGGGTACGTACGCGGGTAGAAGGCCTCAAACTGGGTAAGTAAGTCCACCGCTGCCCCCCCGGGCGAGGCGAAGATCCGCCCCAGGTCCCCGAAGGCGAACGGCGCCTCCTCCACCATGGCCTGGGCAAAGAGCAGGCGGTACAGGACGACATTCAGAAAGATGCGTTCCGGCGGGCGCTCCTTCTTCGCGAGCGCGGTGTAGGTCAGGTATCCGTCGATGATGCTACAGTTGTGAGCACGGTACCAGGTGGTGTCGTCGGGCCGGTTCAGGTACTCGTGCCATAGTTGAGCGGGCGTGGGCAGTAGTGTGGGGTCCACCATTCTGTCGGCGGCCCGCACGGCAAGTTCGCAGGAATAGATGTAGTGCAGGTTCACGGCGCTCCACCAGGCGCTGCCCGGGGGCTTACTATTGAGGGGGCGTAGTACGGCCCGTTCCTGCCAGCGCATGAAGGCCAGTTCGGAGTTTCCGAGGCTGGACAGCCCACCGTTTCGGTGGCCGTACTTAGCGTAAAACTGCTGCCGGGAAGCGTACCGTTCCGACGGCGAGTCCTGTAAGGATTGCACCCAGGACCGTACTTCCCGCTCGATTTCCACGAGCGGGCCAGCGACTAGTGGTGGCATAGTGTGAGGGGCTGTTTATGCGCCCCTACCAAACTGACGCAGAGGCCTTTACAAAACTACGGGCGGGCCGGGATATTAGCGAAAAAAAGACGTAATTTTCAGTAAAGGAGACACCCCGCCTCCGGCCCCTTTCGTCGTGGTTTGGACCTCCACCTTTGGATATGCATCAGGCTCCGGTGGTACGGCTTGTTCTGCTTACCCTGTTACTGGTTACCGCCGCCTCCGGCAGCACCCAGCCCGTGATCGTATTGGACGCCGCCGACGGCGTGCAGACCGTGGGCACGTACACCGCTTTTTTCCGCACGCCGGACGAACTGTCCATAGAGGAGGTGATCGCCCTGGACAGTTCCGGTGCCTTCCACCGCCTCAACCAGGCGGCCCCCAATTTCGCAGCCACCTCCGATATTGTCTGGCTGCGCTTCACCGTGCGCAAGGTTTCTCCCCTGCCTTTCTACCTGCACCTGAGCTCCGCTTTCCTCGACCGGATCGAACTGTACCAGATCGGCGAATCGGGCCCCCGCCTCCTGCGCCGCACGGGCGACGATCTTCCCTTCGCGGAGCGCGACCTGCAGGTGCCGAGTTTTCTCCTGCTGCTCGACCAGCGGGTGGAGGAAACCCGCACCTATTACCTGAGCGTCCGCTCCGATCAGCCCCTCTTCTTCTCCCTGCGCACGGGTACGCCCAAGGCTTACTTTGAGGACCTCCACACCCAGGATTTCCTGCAGGGGGTCTACTTCGGTTTCATGCTGCTGATCTTCCTCTACAACTTCCTGATCTACGTATCGCTGCGGGAGAGGGTCTACCTCTACTACGGCTTCTACCTGCTGAGCATTACCCTCTTCATGAGTTTCGTTTTCCAGTACCTGTTCCAGTACTTCTGGCCCAATTTCCCGCAGCTGAACCGCTACGCGGTCGCTACTGCCGGACTCACCATCATCTCCGCCGTGCTCTTTTCGCGGGAATTTCTCTCTACCCTCACCAACGCGCCCCGGTTTCACCGGCTTTCCCGTTTTTTCCTTGGCCTGGGCGGCCTCATCATTATCCTCGTCGTCGTACAGGTACCCTTGCTGGCGTTGATGCTCTCCCAGGCGGGAATTTTGCTGCTGGCCCTGTTCCTGTTCGTCCTCGGTGTGGTATTGTACCGGCGGGGATTCTCCCCGGCCAAATATTACCTGATCGCCTGGGGCGTACTGATCCTGGGCTTCGTGGCGGCCATGCTGGAATCGCTCAACGTACTTCCCGTGAGCCCCCACCTGAATTCCCTGCAGATCGGTTCCGCCCTCGAGGTGACCCTGCTCTCCTTCGCCCTGGCCGACCGCATCAATACCTACAAGCGCGACCGCATCCAGGCCCAGCGGGAAGCGCTGCACGCCGCCCAGACCGCCCACGCCCTGGTAGCCCAGCAGAAGGAAATTCTGGAAGAGCGGGTGGAGGAGCGCACCCGGCAACTCCACGAAACCCTACGGCTGGTGGAGATCGAGCGGGAAAAATCCGACCACCTGCTCCTCAGCATCCTACCCAACGACATTGCCGCCGAACTCAAGGAACGGGGGTACGCCGAGCCGCGCTTCTTCCGCTCCGTCTCGGTCATGTTCATGGATATCGTCCAGTTTTCCAGCCTGACGCGCGGTCTGCCCGCCCGCGAACTGGTGGACCGCCTCGACGACATCTTCAACTGCATCGACGATATCGTCAGCACACATAGTCTCGAAAAGATCAAGACCATCGGCGACGCCTACATGGCCGCCGGGGGTATCCCGAACCCGGATGACGGCCACGCGGTCCAGATTGTAGTCGCGGCCCAGAAGATTCTCGAATGCGTCGCCCAGTTTCCGCCCGATAGCCGGGGCAACTGCTGGCAAATGCGCATCGGCATCCATACCGGACCGGTAGTGGCCGGCGTGGTGGGCAAAAACAAGTTCGCCTACGACATCTGGGGCGAAACCGTCAACCTAGCCTCCCGCATGGAGGTCAACAGCGCCCCGGGGCGCATCAACGTATCCGAAGCGACATTCAACTACATTCAGGACCACTTTGCCTGCACCTTTCGCGGACAGGTGGAAGCTAGGAACATCGGTCTGGTCGGCATGTATTTCGTCGAACCTGGCAGTAACGGATCACCCGTCTGTCGTTTCTGAACCACCCGCGCTACAGCTGCCCCACGAAGCGCTGGAAGGCCGCCGGATCTTCCCGTTTCGCGGCGCAGTCGAGGTCGGCGGCGCGGGCGTTGATCTTCTGGATACGGTTCTGGGGATTGGGATGGGTGCTTAAGAATTCGGTCACCTGGCCCCGGCGTTCCACCTGCTCGAAGAAGCCGGCCGCGCCATTGGTGGCGTAGGGCGTGGCGCAGAGGTAATCAACCGAACGGGCGTCGGCCTCCGCTTCGTCTGCTCGGCTGAACCCCAGGTTGATCAACTGGTTGGCGAGCTGCGCCAGAATTCCGGAGTTGTCGCCGCCGGTCAGCAGCCGTTGCAGGGCCGCCAGTCCGAACCGCTTGGTAGCCTGCTGGGTCGAGTGCCGCTCGGCGGCGTGGGCGATTTCGTGGGCCAGCACCCCGGCAAGC
The DNA here is from genome assembly GCF_004803465.1 of Neolewinella litorea. Taxonomy (GTDB): domain Bacteria; phylum Bacteroidota; class Bacteroidia; order Chitinophagales; family Saprospiraceae; genus Neolewinella; species Neolewinella litorea. Next base: position 591,000 of record NZ_SRSF01000002.1, read on the forward strand.
TGGTCAGGGCCAGTCAGGGAACGGATCAGGCCGGTAAACACGAACAGGTAGCCGCCCGGCGCCGCAAAGGCATTATTCACCGGCCGGTCGATGAGGTAAACCCGGTAAGGAAACACATCCGCGTGGGGCACACCGCCGAGGTCCACGATCTCGTCGACCATGCCCTGCACGTACGCGTAGGCTTCCCGGTGGGTGTCCGGATCCAGCACGGGAAAGGCAGCGGGGTCCTGCAAAATTTCCGCCATCGCCTGCCGGCCGAGCTCCACGTCCTGGCTGACCGGAAATACGTTGATATCCGGCCCCCCGGAACAGGCAGTAAGTCCCCCGACCACCAAAAGCAAGAAAAGACGAAGTATGCGCATCAACGTCAGAAGCCCCATACCCACCCCCGTGTTCACCCAGTAAAATGCGGCCTCAGGCCGCGACAGTAAAATGCGGCCTCAGGCCGCGAAAGCAGAATGCGGCCTCAGGCCGCGACAGTAAAACGCGGTCTCAGACCGCGAAAGCAAAACGCGGCCTCAGGCCGCGAAAGCAAGACGCGGTCTCCGACCGCGCGCCCCCCACCTACTCCACCAACCCCGCTACCCCAGGCCGCAGCCACTCCTCCACTTCCCCGTAAGTCAGCTCAATGACCACCTCCCCCGCCGCATATGGCGCGATAGCGTAAGGTTCGTACACGAACCGCACCCCGTCCGGCAGTGGTGCCAGGTTATCCGTCACCGGCACTGAATCCACGTACAGCATACCTTCCGTAAGCGAATCCCCCCGTTCCGTAAGCAGGCGCCGCAGGTGCGGCTCGCTCCCTTCCCTGAACAGGTCAGAGAAGGCAAGTCGCCGGGGCGGGGTGGTCGCGAAAGGGAGCAGGGTCGTCACGAAATTGCCGTGGGCACCGCCGGAGTAGATGTAGTAATGGTGGGCCAGAACGACCAGACTGTCGTTTTGGAAGACCACTTCCGTTTCATGGTCTTCCGCCATGGTGAAGGCACTGGGGGCTTCTTGCAGCCATTCTTCCTCCAGTTCCTGTTGCTGGTAGTCGCTGAAGCGGCGTGCCTGCTCGCTGGGCAGCACCTCTTCCAGTGAGGCGCCCACGGCCAGGGGTTCTCCCAGGACGTAGGCCGCCAGGGTATCATTAATCATGCGCCGGAGCGTGGGGTCGCCGTCGGTCGCGCGCAGGGTAGACAATCGGTAGGTGTAGTACGGCCCGCGGGGGCGCAGGGCCGCCGAGTCCTCTAGGGTATACGGTTCCCACTTCAGGGGATCGACTGCGGGCCGGACCGCGGTAACCGGGTCATCATCGGGGATCGTTTCGGCGTTCTCGCAGGCAAAAAGGCAACACAACAACAGGAGCAGCGGGGCGGCGGTGCGCATGAGCAAGGGGCGTTTGGAGAACCAAGGTACGGTGGTTGCCGGGCAGTGATCACCCGTTACGACCCTTAACCCAACCGCCCATTTTGTAGCAAGTCGGGGGCGTTGACTTAGGATGTAGCCGTTATCTTTCCCCGTTGCCGGTAGGCCTCCGGCCTTTATCTTGCACACCACTCAACACTCGATCATGCCACGACTCGACAGTAGCATACGGGGACTGAATGAGGAACCCCGGGACGATTTTGAGGGCCTCTCGTCCAGCCAGATGCGTCAACTTCTGTACTTTTTCCTGGGGCCGGGTAGCCTGGTGAAAGTGCGCGACGACCTCGACGCCGCCACGTTAGCCGAGCTGCCGCTGCCGCGCTTCGCCACCGACCTGCTGAATGACCTGGCCAAAGGAGAAATCAAACTTACGGCCAAGGGCAACCTGCCCGGCAAGCTGGTGAAGGACTACTACGCTACCGGCCGCTTGCCGGACTACGCCATCGAGCGTGGCATCACGAAACTGACCGGCGAAGACGACTACCTGCCCATGCAGACGGTCAAGCACCTGCTGCTCCAACTCAGGTGGATCAAGAAACGGCAGAACCGCCTGTCCATAACGGCCAAGGGTAAAAAGGCGCTCCGGCTCCCGCCCGCTGATTTCTTCCGCGAAATGTTCGTAGCCCACTTCACCGGCTTCAACCTCGGATGGTGGGACATGTACCCCGACACCTCCATGCTCCAGCATTTCGCACCCTACCTCACTTTTCTGTTGCTGGTGCTGGGCGAAACGAAGCGCCCCATCACCGATTACTCCTCCCGGCTGCGGCGGGCGTTTCCCATGCTTAACGAAGACTATCCCGGCACCCTGCTGGACCGCGCCACGGAGACCCGACTCTTCGAACGCTACCTGGCCTACTATGGATTCGTGGAAGTCACCAGGGAAAGGTACAACCCACCCCAGCCCGCTACGGTAGTTGTCACCGACCGCTTTCGCCGCGTCTTTCACCTCGACCGCGATGCCCGCCCCGCCCCGCCGAGCGAAGAGGAACAGTACGAAAGACAACTCAAAACCGCCCTGTTCGACGCCGAAATGGGCAGCCAGACCATGATATCCGACGACTTGCCCCTGGAAATGCTCGAAGCATTTCAGCAACAGATCCGGGAACTGGAACAGCAACACTCCGGTGCCCCGACCGTCCGCATCGGCGACCTGATCGGCGACATTAAGCTCGTACCGCCTCGGGAAATTACCGGCCTGTCCATGGCCCGCCGCGAGATCAGCCGCCTCACCGAAGCACTGCGGGCCCAGCGCATTCTGGTCCAGGAGGCCGAGGCCGCCGAACTCGACGACATCAACTTCTACGAGTACCTGTACAACATGCTCCTGAACCACGAGATCGTCCCGCCGCCCCCCGGCACCAAGCGGATGGTCCCCTTCCACGAGGTGTTCCTGGCCAACTTCGACCCGCTGGAGGCCCTCACCGAGTCGTTCCTGCTGGCGCTCTTTGACCTCGACCATACTTTTCCGGCGGACCTCCTGGCCAGGGAAATGCGCTTAGACAACCGCGTGGTACCCAGGCAGCGTGCCCTGGAACACCTGCGGAAGTGGCGGAAGGAATACACTTCCATCACGCCCCTGGCCTTCGAAGTGGTAACCGACGGCCCACACGTGGAACCACCCAGCGACCGCCAGGCCATAAAATTCTATCTGGTGGCCTACGAGGTCGTTCGCCGGGCCGGCGGGGCACCGGAAACCTTCGAGGGACCGGGCGTGATGGAGTTTCTGCTGGAAGACGATGAGTGGCGGATTACCGGCGCGGAGTTCCCGGGCTTCGCCTTTTAGTACGTTCGCAGCACCTGCGCTCCGCCGCCCAAAGTGGTGCGCCTAGCTGAGTTCCCGGTACCTGGCCTTGACCAGTACGAAGGCGCCGTACAGCAGGAGCCCCACCGCGATGATCGCCAGAAAGACACTGCCCGCGCCCCGACTGATGAGCTGGAGTACACCACCCAAACCCTTGTATTGGCCTGGGTCCTGTGCCAGCACCACCTGCACCAGGAAGTAAGCCAAGATGAGGTAGACGATCACCCGCGAGCCGTAGCCCACCTTGCCCATCCAGCGGTAGGTGCGCCGTTCTTTCTCCTTCATCTGCCCCGTATCCAGCTCTTCCATGAAGGTCTCGTTGTACGCCCGGTCAAACTGCAGGTAGGCCGCGTAAAGGGCCGAAAGCGCCAGGAGGCCCACCACGACGATGCCAAATGGTTTCTGCATCAGCTCCACCAGCAGGGCCTGCTTATTGCCTTCTGCCCCGCTGCCGCCGGTCACCAGAGTGAGGCTGTACACGCCGAGTAGTCCGTAGAGGGTACCGCTCATGGCGAAGGCCGAGCGTTGCAGAAGTCCCTCGCCGTCGGTCCCTTCGTTGCTTTCGTCGGTAATGGCCTTGTACCACCGCCAGGCGCAGTAGGCAAAGAGCCCGATGGCCAGGGCGATCAGGATGACCGTACCGCCGGGCTCGTTCTGTAGGTAGCGGACGATCTGCTGCGGACCTTCGGGGCCGCCCCGGGCCTGCCCGACCACGGTGGCCAGGGCGAGTCCGCCCACCGTAAGGTAGACGAGCCCCTTGGACAGGTGCCCCCAAAAGTAAATCTGGTGCCGCAACCGGGTCGACGCGATCTTTGTCATGCTTTCTCTTTTACCCGTACAGTACGCATCGCCCGCTTCAGGGTTCGGGGCGGCGGGGCGCGGGTGCCATGGGAAACACCGCGCGCCCCTACCGCGATCGTCCGTCGCAACATTGGCTTTACCCGGCGGATGGAGGTCCCGGCCGGGGAGTCCGCGCCGCCAAGATCCACGGATAGCGGGCAGGCGGAATGGCGTGGTTACTCCGCTACCACCCGAATGGCGTAGTAGCAGGGCTCGACATCGCAGTCGTACATGATCACCTTGGCGTGGTAGGTCGCCTCGGCGTCCGGGTTGACGTCCACGATCGGGGTATAGTCGTCGAGGGTATCGTCGGCGACCAGCTTGCCTTTGCCGTCGTAGAGCTGAAGGTCCAGGTCGGGGCAGTCGCCATCGCAAACCGCGAATATCTTGTAGGGCACTCCACCGTAGAGCTCTACGTCGTGGATTTCGCTTTCTCCCTCCCCGAGTGAGCCGCAACGGGTAAGGTAGACCATCTCATAGCCGATATCCGTCATTTGTGCGGTCACGTTATTGATCTGGGAGCGGATGCTTTCCTGTTGGCACTGGGCAGCGGAGGTAGCGTTCAGCCCCAGCAGGGCGAACAGAAAGATAAGGCAAGCTTTCATGGTGTGTGATTACGTAAAGTGAGTGAAAAAGGGAATACCCGGGTGAGGTACGCGCATGATGCGCGAACCAGGTACCGGAATGATTTGCTGGGTGCGGGTGCCGACGGCGATAGGTAGGGCAACACTTGCCGTTACCTACTGCCGGGGCCAGCTAATATAGCGATTCAGGGCCGGTAGCCGGGGGGCCTCGCACGATTAATGGTCGAAACGTGACGATCACGCTTTGACTCGGAAATCAAATCCCTGATCCTTAACGCTTTATCAATCGCGCGTGAGCGGAACTGCCTGAATCGGTAGTCAGGCGGACGTGGTAGATACCCGACCGGAAAGCGGCCAGTTTAACTTCCGTGGGAATACCGGCGTAGGTGGTCAGAAGGCGGCCCGACAGATCAAAGACCTCGAGTCGATCGACGCGATCGGTAAAGGTCGGGGCCATGGCAATGTGGAAGCCCTCGGTGGCCGGATTGGGGTATATCTCGAACGCCGCGGCCACGGCGTCGGTGGCGGGAAGGGCGGTGGTTTCCGAGACACTGAAAATGAAGACCATACCCGGTTCGGGACCGTTGTCGAGCAAGGGTAGTTCGTCTTCGCCCAGTTGGTCGAAACTGACGAACTCCGGATCATCGGCCGGGCCCCGCAGGAAATATCCTTCGTCGAAGCCCAGCGTATCATCGTCCGTCGGGAAATAAAAATTCTTGAACAGCGCGAAACCCGGCTGGGTGCCGGCCTCACCGTCCAGCACCTCCTGTGAACTCGGTCCGTAATGCACCTCGATTCGTCCTGAGCCCTCGTACAGCCAAAGCTGGAAGTTCACGAAGTAGTCTGACTCATCATCCTCCGCGATCTCGTCGTAAAATCCGGCGTTCTTCCACTGCAGTATCCCGATGCGGTTGGGCCCGGTCCCGGTGATATGGTAGGTGATGGGCGATTCGGCGGAATCCAGGTGGGCCAGTCCGCGGTCCGCCAGATCAGTAATGTAAGCGTAAAGCAAGTGGTGGGAAGAATCGGTGTAATTGCCATCCGGGTCTGTATACTCGGTTGTGAGGTCACCGCCAAGGCCCTCCTCGGCATTGAAGTAGAGGGTATCCAGAGGGGCACCAAAAAGGGGGAAGGTGAAGCCGAGCGGCACGCGGAAGTCGGGGTCATCCCAGATGGAATCTCCGCTGATGAGGTCACCGCCCGTGAGCTCGGTATATTCTTCCTGAGCGGTGGTGAAAATGTAGGATTGCGCCGGCAGCCAGGAGGTGAACAGGGAAAGGAATAGCAGGGTGGGTAAAGTGTTTTTCATGGTGTGTGGGTATTGGCAGGATAAAAAAGCCCGCCGGCCAGGGTAATTGGCCGACGGGTATTAGGAAAAGTGTCTGAAAAGTGTCTTCTCCTCTATTCCCTAAAATACAGGGAAGTTACCCGCGAAACCCACATTTTTATGGACCACGAGATCAGGATTCTCCTTCCCCCTCGCGTAGTTTTTGCAGCAGCCGGTCGGCCCGTACCGAGAGTTCGGGGTCCTGGCCGGTCATGGCGCGTAATTGTGCTTCGGCGGCGGTGTCTTGGCCCAACATTAATTCGGCCAAGGCGAGATAATACCGGATAGCGTCTTCTTCCAGCGGGTACCGGCCAGTGTCGAGCAGGTTCGTCAGCATCTCACGGGCTTCGGCGGGGTGCCCGCTGCCGATGGCTGCCACGCCCGCATAAAGCAGGTTGACGCTGTCAAGGCTCCCGGCGGCGACGCTATCGCGCAGGCTTGGGTAGGCTGCTTCGTAATCCCGCACGTCGTAAAGCGTGCGTCCGTCCCGCTCTTCATCCGGCCCCAACAGGGCATCCTGCCGCGGCAGCCAGAAGAAATGGTCGGCCATCAGGCCGGCGTTGGGATCCGGGCGGGCCAGAAAGAGCCACAGTAGTACGGGCAATAGAAGGCTGGCGGCGATCGCCAGCCACAGGCGCATCCGGCGGGGCGGTTCGTTGGCTTTGACGGCAACGGGCGGGAGTTCCCGCTCGAGGCTGCGCAGGCTTTCCCGCAGCCGCTCGCGTTCCACGAGCGTGGGCCGTTCGGGTTGCAACCCGCGGCGGTAGAGGGCTTCGTGCTGGGCGGCGGCGGCGGCAAGCGCGGGATCGCCGTTCAGACGGTCGCGTAAGTCGCGTTCGCTTTCCGGCGACAACTCGCCTGCGTAATATGCCTCTATTTCTGCTGCCCAGTCATCCGGTAAATCAGCTGGGAGGATCATTTGGATTTTGTTGGAGGGCTAACACCGTAGAGGGCACGGAGTCGTACCATACACTTTGATTTATTCGTCTTGGCTGACGCTGCATTCTTATACCCCAGTAATTCGGCAATAGTTGCCCAATCGAGGTGGAGAAAGTAAAAGTACGCCAGCAACTGTCGGCACCGTGGCCCCAGCTCTCGCATTTTCTGGTGCACCTCGCGCCGAATTTCTTCCGCTTCCGCCTCCGAGACAGGCTCCACCAGGGGTTCGGGCAGTTCGTCCGGTTCCCAGCAAATTTCGCGCTTGCGGCGTTTCATCTTGCGGTACAGATTACGCGCCACCGCGTTCAAGTACGTGTCCAGGCGGGCCGTCAGCACGGTCAGGCGACCGGAGCGGACGTTCTCGACCAGGATGATCAAGGATTCCGTGAAAAGTTCCACGGCCAGTTCGTGTCGGTTGGTTTCCTCCGGAGGTATGACCCGTCCCAAAAGGAAACGCACGCAGGGTTCACGGTACTTTCGGTAAATGACGTGAATACCTGCGTCATCTCCCGACTCCTGCAAGGCCGTTAACAGGGCCTCATCGGACATAGTATACTAGTTAATGGGTAAGAGGCAAAAAAGTCACCTTGTGAAACAAGATAATATTTTTGACCGGAAGGGCAACTGACGCACCGGACTCACTGCCCGGCGGCCGAACTGTTAGCGGGGCCGCAGGGTTTGATCAAATGGCGGATATGCCGGCGAACCCCAAGGCCGCGTTTGTATCCCTGCGTAAGCGCAAGCTATGATTAAAATTCTGATTCGCGGGCTGCTGGTATTCCTGGGCCTGACGATATTGGTCCTGGCCGGCCTGGGTATTTACCTGGACGACTACCTGCGCAGTAACGACGAAAAATTTCTGCGGCAAATCGCCTACCCCGCGGGTCTGGATATCGTGTTCCGCCAGGTCGACCTGACGGCCTGGTCTACCTTTCCCCTCGTGTCCCTTTCCATCGATAGCCTCGTCGTACGCGACACCGTGGGCACCCCGGACGCCCCCGCCCTGCTGCGCCTCGATCGGCTGGAGGCGGAATTCTCCCTAGCCTCCCTATTCAGCGATACCCTCAGCCTGCGGCGTCTTGACCTCTACCATGGGGCGCTGTACCTGGCCAGCGACTCCGCGGGTCAATTCAATGCCGGAACTTTGCTCAACGAAGCGGACCAACCCGAACCGCCCGAAAACCGTGCCCTTGGGGATCCCCCCCAGTTGGCCTGGGATGGGGTACGCGTAGGACTCACCGATATCGACGTCACCTACCTGAACCCGCCACGCAACAAACACATCGAACTCTGCGTCGATTCCCTCCGTACGCGGGCCATTCGCACCGACTCCGGTACCGTCGAACTGACTACCCAACTGGCCACCCAGGTACGCGCCCTGGCCTTTAACACCGAAAAGGGAGCCTACCTCACCGACGCACCGCTGAGCGGGACCATCGCTGCCAGCTTTGGCCCAAGGGCCTGGACCTTCCCCCCCACCCCGCTGCGTATCGGTACGCAGGACTTCACCATCGGAGCCACCATCGCCCGCACCCCCGGGGAGTTGAGCCACATCTCCATCGCCAACGAGGCGGCCGACTTCGACCTTACTCACCCGCTCCTCAACGACAAGCTGCGTGAAAAACTATCCGAATACCACGTCACCGGTCGGTTTCCGGTGCACGTCGATATCGCTACCACCCTCCAGCGGGGCAGCGATCCGGAGGTAACGGTCGACTTTACGCTGAAGGGGCAGCGGGTGCGGGTCAAGGAGTATACCTTTTCAGACGTCTTTACCCGCGGCAAGCTCGTCAACCGCCTGGAAGAGCGGCTAGGCGGCATCCCCAACAGCCGCAAGAACATGCGGGTGGACCTCGACAGCCTCTACGCTACGTACCTCGGTGCCCGTATCTCAAGTCCGCACGCCCTGGTGGCCGTCTTCGGCGGCGACGCGCGCCTTCACGCCCCGCTCCACATTACGGGTCCGGCACGGGTCGTGAGCGACTGGTTGCAGAACCGCGATTTCTTCTTTAACCGCGGGCGTTTCAGCCTGACCACCGAGATCAACGCTTCCCTGCTTTCTTTCGAGGAAATCGCCTCCACCAGCGAGGGGCGGCTGCACTTTCGGAACCTGGACGTGGTCTACCGTCCCGCCGACGTAGCCTTTCCCTTCGAGACTATTACCGTTACCAAGGAGAAGGGCGATGTCAGTTTTCGCCTGGCGAGCAGTCCCATGCCCACCGGGTTTTCCTTCCGCCTGTTCGGCAACATCAACAACCTTACCCCGCTGCTGATCGACCAGCCCGGGGCGGCCATTACTACCGACGTCGCCCTGCTGGCGCCGCGGATCGACTGGACCGACTTCCTCGGGTTCTTCGGACAAAGCGGATATTTCGCCGCCGACACCAGCGCCTCCGCTCCGCCGGCGGCCAGTACCACCGATCAGGTGCGCGCCATGAAGACGGCCCTGACCGGCCTGCAGCGGTCCTTCCACCCCAGCATTGAAGCGCGCTTCGATACCGTAGCCTATTACGACGTGCTTTCGGTCACCGACTTTGCTACCGGCCTGCGGTTCTTCGGCGACACCCTTGTGCTGGAGCGCACCACCTTCGACTGGGCCGACAGCGACCTCGCCTTCGGGGCGCGCCTCGATCTCTCCCGCGCCCGGGAAACCCCCTTCCGCCTGGCCGCCCAGGCTGAGCACCTCGACCTCAACCGCATGCGGCCCGCGCTGACGTATTTCGGCGTGCAGGTACCGGGCGGACTCGATTCCCTGCCCGACGACCTGAGTATTTCCTTTTCCCACGCCGGCATCATCGAAGACTCCCTCGGCATCCGGCCCGGGACCAACACCGGGGAATTCCGCTTCGACGACGGTCGCAACAACCTTTTCTCCGGTAGCCTCGCCTATACTCCCGGTCCGGGCGGACTATCCAGCCACCTGCGCCTCGGTGGCGACCCCCAGATCGTGAATGTTCTCTTCGGCTCCCGCGACTTCTTTTTCGGCACCGGAAGGTTCAGCATCGACCTGTGCATCGACGGCAACCCCACTGACCTACGTAGCGTACTGCGGGATGGCGAACTGCAACTGCGGATCGACAGCAGCCGGATCTCCTACCGGCCCTCCGACGTCTTCGTACCCGTGGAGCACTTTTCGGTCGACGTAGAAGGCGGCAATGCCACCTACCGCATGGACCTGCTCACCGATTCCACCCGCCGGGCCGTGGAACTGCGCGGTGAACTGACCAACCTTCCCGCCTTCGTCCTGCCCACCGCCGGCGAAACCTTCCGCGTCCGGGCCGACGCCACCGCCGCCACCCTCCACTGGGCGGACCTGCGCGACTTCGTGCAGTCCGACAACGAGGACACCACATCAGCTTCCGACTTCGACCCCCAAACCCTCCTTTCGGCTACCGGGGGCATCTTCCGGGCCTTTCGCCCCGATCTCAGTCTTCGCGTAGACACCTTCTGGGCCGGGGAGACCACCCCGCTCCTGGGCCTTCACTCTGGGCTGCGTCTGGTTGACTCCACCGAACTGCGGCTGGAACGGTCGGGCTTCTCCCTCGACGACGGCCGCTTCGAATTTGACGCCAGCTACAGTCTCGACGATAAGCTCCGCTCACCCTTCACCGCGCACTGGACTACCGACACCCTGGCCCTGCAGCACCTGGTCGAGCAGTTGCGAATGATGGAAGTTTCCTTGCCCGACGACATTGGACTCTTGCGCGGGAAACTCACCATGGACGGCTCCATCCACGGTCTGGTCGACGAGACCGATGGCAAGGTGGTCATGGACAGCACCTACGGCCACCTCCGCTACCGCCTTACCGACGCGGAACTGGCCGATTGGCCCATGCTTAATCAGATCGGTCGCAAGGCCCGGATGCAACACCGCTTTCGCCATCTCCACTTTGCCCCCCTCGAAGGGGAGATCCGCGTCGACGGTGGATTGGTTACCCTGCCGCGCATCGAGGTGCAATCTACCGGCTTTCAGGTCTTCCTCGAAGGCGACATCCACCCCACCCGCGGGCCGGACTTGCTCATTTCCCTGCCCCTGCGCAACATCGGACGCGGCCTCCTTCCCTCCGCGCCCGACACCACCGGCTACGCCCTTTCCGGTTGGAAAGTATACCTCGTATACACCACCGGAAAGAACGGCGAGGTCAAGACCAAATTTCGCCTCGGCCGCCGCCGCTATTACAATCAGCGCGGCCGCCTGGATGAACTGCGGGAATTGCGGCGGCAGTGGCGGGCGATCCGCCGCTCGCAGTAGCCCTGAATTGTCGAGCCCTTCCAGGCCGAGTCAATGAAATACCGGCCCCCGGTAGATCACGGGGCCCTCCAAGCTTAGCCGACTATTTAAATCACGGCAACTACGCCCGGCCTCCCTGCCTGATGTGTCGGTGCTATGCGCACACGGCCCCACCCGTTTTCCTGCTCTTATGACCTTGTATAAGTGGTCCAGCCGCCCCGACCCGGGAGAAAAGTATTCTCGCCAACGAATTAAAGAGTCCTCTGCGCGCAGACCGCATGTTCATGACCAGCAACCGATTGTCGGATACCCAGGTTCTAGTCCCCGAATAAAGATGTATATACATTATTCTTCCAGTCACCCCATCCTTCTTATTTAATTTTTTCATTTCCCCATTACTAGTTACTTTCGTTAGGAATCACCCACTTAGTATTCAAGACCTTCTCAACAACTCAACTCAAACTGATCATGCGAATTCTACTCCCCCGCGGGGCGGGAGCCTACCTGTTATTGGTGGTCTCCATGCTGTGCGCCAATTTCCTCTCCGCCCAGGTTACCGGCACGGTAATCGACGCAGACACCGGTGATCCGCTCATTGGTGCCTCCGTATTGATCAAGGGCACTACTTCCGGGGTTGTTACCGATTTGGACGGCAATTATTCCATCAATGCCGAACCGGCCAGTACCCTGGTATTTAGTTACACCGGCTACCAGACTCAGGAAGTGCTCGTCGGAAACGAATCGGTGATAGACGTGACCATGACCTCGGGGGAGTTGCTGGAGGAAGTGGTGGTCACCGGCTATACCGCCCAGAGCAAGCGCGACATTACCGGAGCCGTTGCGACCGTGGATTCCGAAGAATTGCTGGCCGTACCCGCCACCACCTTTGCCCAACAGTTGCAGGGTCGCGCTTCCGGAGTGACGGTAGTGAACGACGCTACGCCCGGCGGGGAAGCGACCATCCGTATCCGGGGATACGGAACGGTGGGGAACAACAGTCCGCTCTATGTGATCGACGGCGTACCCACCCGTAACCAGAACAACCTGAACCCGAACGATATCGAGTCACTGCAGGTACTCAAGGACGCCTCAGCCGCCTCCATCTACGGCTCACGGGCCGCCAACGGAGTAGTCATCATTACTACCAAGAAAGGTAAATTAGGCAAGCCCACCATCTCCTACAACACCTACTACGGCCTGCAGAACGCCGCCCAGGATGTGGAAGTACTTAACGCCGAGGAGCTGGGTCGGTACCTTTACCTGGCCGATCTATACGCTGGCAAGGATCCTTCTCACGGACAGTACGACTTCGGTCCGAACGGCGAGGTATCCATCCCTAACTACGTATTTCCCAGTGGCGCCGAAACGGCCAACGAGGATGAATACGCCCTAACGCCGGGCAACATCAACGCCATCACGCGCTCCGCCGACACCTACTGGTGGGGGGAAGTGACCCGCTCGAATGCCCCCATTCAGAACCACCAGATTTCCGCTACCGGAGCCACGGAATTCGCGCGCTACGCCTTCAGCATGAACTACTTCGACCAGGAAGCCATCACCCGCTTCGTGGCCTACGAACGCATGTCGCTGCGTGCCAATACACAGTTCTCGGCCATCAGCGACCGGCTGCGCATCGGGGAGAACTTCACCGTATCCTTCGGCAACCGCAAGGGCGGCTTCAGCAACAACAACGAGCAGAACGCCGTCTCTGGCTCCTACAAGCACCACCCCCTGCTGCCCGTATACGACATCGCCGGCAACTTCGCCGGCAGTCGCGGGGCTAACCTCGGCAACAACTTTAACCCCTACGCCGTACTGGCCCGGGACCAAGACGACCGGAACTACAACCTGCGAGCCTTCGGTAACGTATACGCGGAATTTGACCTTATCGAGAACCTGACTGCGAAGACGAGCTTTGGCCTGGACGCCAATACCAGCCGCAGCCGGAACATCGGTCGCCCCCAGCCCGAGTACGTAGAGGGCAACTTCATCAACAGCCTTAGCATCGGTGATTCGTACGAGTACGAATGGGTCTGGACCAACACCCTGGCCTACAGCAAGGAGCTTTCTTCCGAGCATCAGGTGTCCGGTCTGGCCGGTATCGAGGCCATCAGTGGCTTCGGAGAGTTCTCCAACGCCAGCCGCCAGCGCTTCCCCTCCGAAAACAACGCAATCATCTCCTACCTGAACCTTGGTGACCTGACCACGGCCAGTAACAGTGGCGGTACCTTCAAGGATTTCTCGCTGTTCAGTGTCTTCGCCCAGGCGAACTACTCCTTCCGCGACCGCTACCTGGTCCAGGTCATCGGCCGCTACGACCAGTCTTCGCGCTTCCTCACCGCCGACAACGCCGCCTTCTTCCCTTCCGTGAGCCTGGGTTGGCGTGTGTCCGACGAACCCTTCTTCGACGGACTCAGCGGCGTTTTCAGCGACCTTAAACTGCGGTACGGTTGGGGACAAACGGGTAACCAGGAGATCGGCGACTACAACGGCTTCACCACCTACCGCTCCAACATCTTCAACGCCGGCTACCCCATCGACGGCAACCCGAGTTCCCCGGTCATCGGTTTCGATGCCTCCAGCTTTGGCAACCCCCTGGCGCAGTGGGAAACCACGACCTCCAACAACCTCGGTTTCGACGGCAGCATGTTCAACAGCCGCCTCGACGTAGAACTTGACCTCTGGACCCGCAGCACCACGGACGTTCTTCTACAAGTGCCCATCACCTTCAGTGCGGGAGACGCTTCTCCCCCCGCCTTCAACGTAGGTGAAGTATCCAACCGCGGTATCGACCTCGGACTGAACTGGACCGGCGGATCGGACAACTTCTACTACAGCATCGGCGGCAACTTCTCCACCTACCGCAATGAAGTAGTAGCCCTCAACGATGCGGATGCCCGGATCTTCGGCTACGGTTCGCGCGTACCCTCCATGACGGTCACCCAGGCCGGCTTCCCAATTTCCTCCTTCTTCGGCTTCCAGACCGACGGAATCTTCCAAAGTCAGGCCGAGGCCGATGCCCACCCGGAATACGGCAGCTATAACGCTCCCGGCAAGTTCCGCTTCGTAGACGTGAACAACGACGGAGTCATATCCGACGCCGACCGTACTATTATTGGCAACCCCCACCCGGACTTCACCTACGGCGTGAACCTGACCCTGGGATACGGCAATTTCGAACTGAACGTTTTCGGTAACGGGTCGCAAGGCAACGATGTCTTTAACTACACCCGCTTCTTCGCTGACTTCAACACCTTCCAGGGTAACCGCTCGCGCCGGGCACTGTACGATGCCTGGCAGCCTACCAACCCCACCGCCCCCCGTGAGCAGTGGGTTGCCGCCAACCCCGGCGCCACCTCACCCATCATGGACGCCAACGACCAGATCAGCAGCCAGGTATCGGATTACCTTATTGAGGACGGTAGCTTCTTCCGCATCCGCAACATCCAGCTCACTTACACCCTTCCGGGCAGTCTGGGCTCGCGGCTCGGTCTTTCGAACGCCCAGGTGTACCTGCAGGGACAGAACATGATCACCATCACCAAATACAATGGCCTTAACCCGGAAATTCAGTCCAACACCGATACGACGCTAGGATTCGACGGCGGCTACATGCCGGTTTCGAGAACCCTGCTCTTCGGACTGAACATCAGTTTCCAATAAGTCTACCCCTCTCGTTCGGGCATTTTCAATAATGCCCTGAGCAAACTAACCCACGATATAAACGCAATAAAAATGAATAGCTTCCGCGTAATAATTCCCCTGCTGGCGCTGGCCACGGTCTTATGGAACTGTAGCGAAGAGTTTCTGGAAAGAACGCCACAGGGACAGATCAGTACCGCCTCCACCCAAACTCCCGAAGGGGTGGAAAGCCTCTTGATCGGTGCCTACGCCATGGTTGATGGCACGGGACTCGATGGCCAGGCTCCCTGGAATAATGATATCACCAACTGGGTTTTCGGTGGTATCGCCTCCGACGATGCACTGAAAGGTACCGATGCCGGCGACCAGCCCGAGCAATCCTTTATTGAACGCTACGAGTTTAACTCTTTCAATGGCCACATCCGCAACAAGTGGCGGGGTGTGTACAAAGGCGTGGCCCGGACCAACGACGTTATCACCACTGCCCGCAACGTTGAAGGGTTGACCGAGGAACGCCGCGCGCAAATCATCGCCGAGGCCCGGTTCCTACGCGGCATCTTTCACTTCGAGGCCCAAAAGATGTGGCGCTTCCCGATCTACGTCGGTGACGACGTGTACGACATTAATGACGTAGAATCGACCAAGGTCCCTAATGACGGCAAAATCTGGGAAGAAATCGAGGCGGATTTCAAGGCTGCCGCCGATGTTCTGCCGGACAACCAGGCACAAGTAGGCCGGCCCACCAGCTGGGCGGCCAAGGCCTTCCTCGCCAAAGCCAAGATGTACCAGGGTTGGGACGACAGCGGCAATGCCGTCATCGGTAAACTGCAGGAAGCCAAGCCCCTGCTCGAAGAGATCATCAACAGCGGTCGCTACCGCCTCACCCCCCAGTTCTCCCACAACTTCCTGGTGGAAACCCGGAACAACGAAGAGTCCATCTGGGAAGTACAGTACGCAGTGAGCAGTGCAACCGGTGATGCCGCCACCCAGGGTGTCGGTCTGGCGCACCCCTACATCGCTCCCTGGGGCTGCTGTGGCTTCTACCAGGCTTCGCAGAACCTCGTTAACGCTTTCCGCACGGACGACGAAGGATTACCATTCCTGGAAACCTTCGACTCGGAAGACGTTACCCACGAAACCGAGTACACCGACCCGCTTGATCCCCGACTCGACCACACCGTGGGCCGCCCGGGTATCCTGTATAAAAACTTCCAGATCCACCAGACCGACTTCATCCGCGACCTGTCCTACGCCGGTCCCTTCTCTTCCATGAAGCACGTGGCCGAGCCGGAAGGCTTCGGAGTCACCGGCTGGGGTAACCTCTCGGCCAACAACTACCGTATCATGCGCTACGGTATGATCCTGCTCTGGCTGGCCGAAGTGGAAGTCGAATTGGGCAACCTGGAACGCGCCCGCGAACTGGTCAATCAGATCCGGGAGCGCGCCGGCAACTCGGAAGACTTTGTTCCCAAGGTGATCCAGGGGGCCAACAGCCGCCAGGAGTACAGCTTCGTTGACGGCGAGGTTGCTGCCAACTATAAGGTCGA
The DNA here is from genome assembly GCF_004803465.1 of Neolewinella litorea. GTDB lineage: Bacteria > Bacteroidota > Bacteroidia > Chitinophagales > Saprospiraceae > Neolewinella > Neolewinella litorea. The sequence continues at coordinate 607,321 of NZ_SRSF01000002.1, forward strand.
CACCTACGACGAGCCGTGGACCGATCAGGACATGGCCCGTCAGGCCGTCCGCTTCGAAACCCGCCTCGAGTTCGCCATGGAAGGCCATCGCTTCTTCGACCTGCAGCGCTGGGGCGTACAGTCGGAAGTACTCAACGCCTACCTCGACAGCGAGGAAGAGCATCGGGTATACCTCCGCGGCGTAACCTTCGAGGCACCCCAGGACCAGTACTACCCCATCCCCACCGAGGCCATCGACCGCTCGATCCTCAACGGAGAACCGACGATCACCCAGGATCCGAATTACTAGCACTAACCGGACCCTCGCTGGTTGACTACCGTCGATGAAGTGAGGTCCGCTGAATAATTACCCAAAACTGGCAGGCCCGTGACGAGATACGTCGCGGGCCTTTTCTTTTTTACCCGGCAATAGCTGGACGATCCAGACCGGGTTCTCGCCAGACAACTATCGTCAACGCAGAGAGGCCCTCCAGTTCAGCGAGGTCCAGACCATTGCTCAAAACTGGCAGCCCCGTGAAGCGCGGGCTCTACTCTATTCTATCCGGCATCAGCAGGACAATCTGGACCGGACACTCCCCGAACGACTATCGTCGACGCAGCGAGATCCCGCGCCACGGCAATTTCCGAACAAAAAAACCCGCGGCGCAAACGCGCCGCGGGCCAATGAATGTGGGATTGGGGAAAATAAATCTTAGGCGGAGCAGGCCACACAGTCCGGGTCGTCAAGACTGCACGTCTTGCCGACCTGGGCGGTCTGCTCGGCGCTGAGCTCCTCAAAACCTCCGGCCGAAACCGCGGTGGCCGTACCGCTATCCTGCCGGGGCTGGGGCACGCCGCCGGTCATCTTCGCGGGGGCGGATGACTCGCTGCGTGCTCCCTGCTTGACCTGTCCGTCGCCGTCGTCGCTTTGCTTGACCAGCTGGTCCTTGTCGACAGTGAACTTGATGGCGTCGCGGGCGGCTTTCGTGCGCAGGTAGTACATGCCGGTCTTCAGGCCCTTTTGCCAGGCATAGAAGTGCATGCTGGAGAGCTTGCCGAAGTTCACGTTCTCGACGAAGAGGTTCATCGACTGGCTCTGGCAAACGAAAGCGCCACGGTCGGCGGCCATGTCAATGACGATCTTCTGGCTGATCTCCCAGACCGTCTTGTAGAGGTCACGCAGGTACTGTGGTACATCGTCGAAGTCCTGGATGGAGCCGTTGCTCTGCATGAGGCGGTTGCGCATGCCGTTGTTCCACAGCCCAAGGCCGATAAGGTCGTGTAGCAGGTGCTTATTGACCACCACGAACTCGCCCGAGAGCGTACGACGGGTGTACATATTGGAGCTGTAGGGCTCGAAGCACTCGTTGTTTCCGAGGATCTGGCTGGTGCTGGCCGTGGGCATGGGGGCCACGAGCAGACTGTTCCGCATGCCGTACTTGGCGAGGTCCTGCTTCAGGCCGGCCCAGTCCCAACGGTCGGAGGGCGTAACGCCCCAGAGGTCAAACTGCAGTTCACCTTTGCTGGCCGGACTGCCGGGGTAGCTCTCGTAGTGGCCATCTTTCTTCGCCAGGGCGATCGATTCGGTACAGGCGGCAAAGTAGATCGCCTCGAAAATGTCCTTGTTCAACTGCCGGGCCTCGTCGCTGTCGAAGGGCATGCGCAGCATAATGAAGGCGTCGGCCAACCCTTGTACGCCCAGCCCGATGGGGCGGTGGCGCATGTTAGAGTTGCGGGCCTCCTCGATCGGGTAATAGTTGCGGTCGATGACCTTGTTCAGGTTGCGCGTCACTACGCGGGTCACCTCCACCAGCTTGTCGAGATCGTATTCCCGGGTTTCCTCGTTCACGTACTTGGGCAGGGCCAGACTGGCGAGGTTACAGACGGCTACTTCGTCCGGACTGGTGTACTCCATGATCTCCGTACAGAGGTTGGAGCTGCGGATGGTGCCGAGGTTCTGCTGGTTCGATTTGCGGTTGGCGGCGTCCTTATAGAGGATATAGGGGGTGCCGGTTTCGATCTGGCTGTCGAGTACCGCGAACCACAGCTCCTGCGCCTTGACGACCTTGCGGGCACGGCCTTCCTGCTCGTACTGGTGGTACAGGGCCTCGAACTCACCGCTGTGGGCGTCGCACAGGCCGGGGGCCTCATTGGGGTCAAAGAGACTCCACTCACCGTCCTCCTTCACGCGCTGCATGAAGAGGTCGTTGACCCAGAGGGCGTAGAAAAGATCGCGGGCGCGCATTTCTTCCTTGCCGTGGTTCTTTTTCAGTTCGAGGAACTCGAAGATGTCGGCGTGCCAGGGTTCCAGGTAGACCGCGAAGGCGCCTTTACGCTTGCCGCCGCCCTGGTCCACGTAGCGGGCCGTATCGTTGAACACCTTCAGCATCGGCACAATACCGTTGGAAGTGCCGCCGGTGCCCTTGATGTAGCTGCCCGTGGCGCGGATGTTGTGGATGCTCAGTCCGATCCCGCCGGCGCTCTGGCTGATGCGGGCGCAGCGCCGGAGCGTCTCGAAGATCCCCTCGATGGAGTCATCCGTCATGGTCAGCAGGAAGCAGGAGCTCATCTGCGGTTTCGGCGTTCCGGAGTTGAAGAGCGTAGGCGTGGCGTGGATGAACCACTTCTCACTCATCAGTTGGTAGGTCTGGATGGCGCTTTCGATATCGTCCTGGTGGATGCCCACGGCGACACGCATCAGCATGTGCTGGGGGCGTTCGACCACGGCCCCGTCGCGGCGCATCAGGTAGCTGCGCTCCAGGGTTTTGTAGCCGAAGTAGTCGAACTCGAAGTCGCGGTCGTAGATGATGGCCGCATCCAGGGTGGTGGCGTTGTCGCGGATCACCTGCATGGTATCGTCGCCGATCAGCCCTGCGGGGTCGCCGGTCTTGGGGTCAACGTAGTTGTACAGCCCCTCCATGGTGGCGCTGAACGACTTGTCCGTTTCCTTGTGCAGGTTGCTGATGGCAATGCGGGCCGCCAGCTGGGCGTAGTCCGGGTGGACGGTCGACATTGAAGCGGCGGTCTCTGCGGCCAGGTTGTCCAGCTCTACGGTGGTGACGCCGTCGTACAGGCCCTGGATCACCTTTTTTGAGACAGTGATGTGGTCGACAAAGTTCTCGTCCAGTCCGTAGCACAGCTTCTTGATGCGGGCGGTGATCTTGTCGAAGGAGACGTCTTCTCGACGTCCTGAGCGTTTTATTACTTGCATGGCGATTAATTTTGATATGCGATTTGCGATTCTCGATTCTCGATAGGCGATTTGGCTGCCGCACGGCTCTGCTCACTGCGTTCGTGCCGCCCTATCTACTCGCTTCGCTCGCAAATTCAGTTCTTGGTTTGGTTAATGCGATCGTCCATGGTGCGAACCGTGCGGACGAAAATGCTGATAAGTTGGTTGTTTTCATCCAGAAGAGCCGCTAGCCGGTCGGCGGCGTACAATTCGGACTGCTGAATGATTTTCAGGTTGATATGTGTTTCTCTGAGTTCCTTCAGGGCCAAGCTGCATTTGTGGCGAAAGTCCTTGTCGGACTCCGCCGCACGAGCTTCTCCGTACAGCAGGGCGGGTGCACTGCCCGAGCGGAGAATTTGCTTGCCGAAATGCGCTCCGGCGAAACTGCTGGGTAGGTTAGCGGAGAGCCGGACAATCCGTACTGCAAAGTCAATGAGCCGTTGCTCCAGCTGGGCAGACTGCGATTGCGAGGATTTCACGTTATGCAGATATAGCAGTCGGCGGTTCAAGACGAGCGCAGCGAGCATTCTCGTGCGGCAGCCAAATCAAGAATCGAGAATCGAGAATCACATATCGCATACCTTAAAAGTCTTCATCCAGCGTAAACACCTGCTTGTCCCGGTCGCTGGTTACCCCGGCTTTCTGGTACTCGCCCACCCGCTTTTCGAAGAAGTTGGTCTTTCCCTGCAGGTTGATCATGTCCATCCACGGGAAGGGGTTTTCGACGTTCCAGACCTTCGATTCCCCGAGTTCCACCAGCAGGCGGTCGGCGACGAACTCGATGTACTGGCACATCATGTCGGCGTTCATGCCGATCAGGTTCACGGGCAGGGAGTCGCTGACGAACTCCTTTTCGATCTCGACGGCATCCTTGATGATCTTGGTCACCATCCCGTCTTCCAGTTTATGGACGATATGGTCGTTGTAGAGCAGACAGGCGAAGTCGCAGTGCATGCCCTCGTCGCGGCTGATCAGTTCGTTGGAGAAGGTCAAGCCGGGCATCAGACCGCGCTTCTTGAGCCAGAAGATCGAGCAGAAGGAACCGGAGAAGAAAATGCCTTCCACGGCGGCGAAGGCGACGATGCGCTCCGCGAAACTGCCGTTGTCGATCCAGCGCAGGGCCCACTCGGCCTTCTTCTGCACGCAGGGCATGGTTTCGATGGCGTTGAACAGGTGGTCCTTTTCGGCGGGGTCGCTGATGTAGGTGTCGATCAGCAGACTGTAGGTCTCGGAGTGGATGTTCTCCATCATGATCTGGAAACCGTAGAAGAACTTGGCTTCCGTGTACTGAACCTCGGCCACGAAATTTTCGGCCAGGTTCTCGTTGACAATGCCATCGCTGGCGGCAAAGAAGGCCAGCACGTGTTTGATGAAGTAGCGCTCGTTGTCGTTGAGCTTGTTGTTCCAGTCGTTGAGGTCGGCACTCAGGTCGATCTCCTCGGCCGTCCAGAAGCAGGCTTCATTGTCTTTGTAATAGCGCCAGATGTCGTCGTGCTGGATCGGAAAGAGAACGAAACGGTTGGGGTTCTCTACGAGGATGGGTTCTGTTTGGGCGTTCATGACGGACTGTTTTGTGGGCAGTTCCAATTGGTATCGGAGTACTGCGGTTGGTTGGTTAAGGGCGTGCGGCCGGTCGTTTCCCCCCGGTAGCTTCGGTGGGGATGGGTCGGCGCAAACCGTATCGTTGTGGTTGTCAGTGTACTAAGGCGGCTCCCCGTTTGGAAGGATGCCGCCTTAGTCTAAGTGGTATCAGCAAGTCGGAACCTGCGCGGGTACAACCAATTTGTTGTTTTCCCTCGTATAAGTGCCAAGATAGTGCTCCGGTTGGGAGATTTTACCGGGTATTTATCCACAAGGTGTGGATAACTTTACACATTAACCTGTAAATCAAGTAATTAGCAAGATTTCCCGAGTTCTCCACAATGTGGATAAGGTTATCAACAATGTGGAAAACACAGTCGGTTTTCCACAAAAAGGCGTGGAAAGTGAGGCGGGGCGCGGCCGCGGGTGCCGTAAATTGTGGAAAAGCTACGTTTTTTTGGTTTTTTATCGAATGTTTCTAGAGATCGAATGTAGTTGGCCCTGGATGGTGGGCGGAGTGGCTCCAGGCGCGACTCACTCTTCCTCGATGATTCACCTATTCGGCTTGAAAGCCCTCAACCCGCTAGCCCCGGGCAGAGCGACTACAGGCGCGACTCACTCTTTCACAATGATTCACCTAATCGTGCCTGAAAGCCCTCAACCCGTTAGCCCCGGGCAGAGCGACTCCAGGCGCGACTCACCATTCCACGACAATTCACTGAATCGGGCTGGAAAGCCCTCAACCCGCTACCCCTTAGGTGGAGCGGCTCCAGGCGCGACTCACCATTCCACGACAATTCACATAATCGGGCTGGAAAGCCCTCAACCCGCTACTCTACGGGTAGAGCGGCTCCAGGCGCGACTCACCATTCCACGACAATTCACATAATCGGGCTGGAAAGCCCTCAACCCGCTACTCTACGGGTAGAGCGGCTCCAGGCGCGACCCAGTATATTACTGTGATTCAAACAAACGGGCCGGAGAGAAGCGAGCGGCTACTTCCCACCCCGGCCGCGGCCCTGAAAGGGACGCCCCTATACTAGCGAAGTCAATTCCGAGGGAACCGAGGAAGGGGCTTCGCGGTCATAGCGCGTCATTCCCCAGCGGCTCTGAAAGGGACGCTCCTACACTAGCGAAGTCAATTCCGAGGGAACCGAGGAGGGGGCTTCGCGGTCATAGCGCGTCATTCCCCAGCGGCCCTGGAAGGGACGCCCCTATACTAGCGAAGTCAATTCCGAGGGAACCGAGGAAGGGGCTTCGCGGTCATAGCGCGTCATTCCCCAGCGGCTCTGAAAGGGACGCTCCTACACTAGCGAAGTCAATTCCGAGGAAACCCCGAGGAATGGGCTTCGCAATCAAAGCGCGTGAATCCCCAGCGGCCCTGAAAGGGACGCCCCTACACCAGCGAAGTCAATTCCGAGGAAACCGAGGAATGGGCTTCGCGGACCGAGAACAAAAAAAGCCCCGCCCGAAGTATCCGGGCGGGGCTAAAACGTAAGCAGTACCGTGAACGGAACTGCGGGCCTTACCGCTGAATCAACAGCCGGCGGGTAATACCTTCCGGCTCCGTAGCGAGCCGAACGGTGTACACTCCGGTGGCGAACTTGCCGTCGGGAAGCACCAATCGAAGCTGGGTCTGACCGGCGGCAATCATTTGGTTAACCACGCTGCGACCCATCGCGTCAAAGACCGTGACTTGGGCATCGCGATCAAGCGCCAGGAAACGAAGGTTGACCTCATCACGGGCCGGGTTCGGGAAGAGTTGCAGGTCCTGCAGGTCGGGAACAGCGTCCACGGGCGCCGCCGGGGGCGGGGGAGTTGGCGTTCCTATTGACTTATTAGATCCCTTCTGCGTGTGGATGACGATACTGCCCCCACCGAGCACGGTGGTAGCGTAGCCGGTGTCATCCGCACCCATCTGGTTGTCGTAGACGACCTGACTGGTGGCCTTGTCCCAAATTTTGATCCGGAACTTGTCCTCACCACCTCCACCGTTGACGTCTCCATCCACGCCGGTCAGCATGAAACCATAGTCGCCCGCGCCATTGACCTGCCCGGAGCCCTTGAATTTGGCATTCGAACCTGCAATGGTCAGCCACTGGTAATCGGTACTCTTGAACTTGAAGTCTGCGGCGTTCAGGTGGAAGGTGGTATTACCGTCCGGGACGGACTGCCCCTTCTTGTACTTGGCTACGAAACCGAAGTTGGCCTTACCCTCCAGGGAGGCATCACCTGAATAGGCTCCGGCCGGTGACCAGATCCATCCACCACCGGTTACGAAGCCGGCGCTGGGGTCGTAGATGACAACATATGTGGCATTCACCAGCATATCCTGCTCTCCACAAGCATCTGTAACGGTAACGCTGACGGTGTAAACCCCGGCGGCCGAATACTGGTGGCTACCACTAACGAAGTTATTGTTTTGGTTCACCAAGCCGGTGGAGACGGTACCGTCGCCCCAGTCGATATCTGCGCTGTGGCCATCCTCGTCATCCGCATCCGTAAAATTGGCCGAGATACTCACCGCTTCGCTGATCGCCACAGGATCTAGGGGTAAGGTGATTGATTGCAGCTCAGGTGCGTCGCTTTCGTCTACTATAAGGTTACAGTTGTTGTCGATTCCGTCGCATACCTCTTCCGCGCCCGGGTTGATGGCCGGGTCAAAAGGCGCGCAATCATTGGTATCCGCGTAGCCGTCGTTGTCGTCGTCGGGATCACAAACGTCTCCCTCACCGTCGCCATCGTTGTCGGCTTGGTCGGTGTTCGAAGCGAAGACGCAGTTGTCGTTCACGTCCAGCACGCCGTCGTTGTCGTCGTCGGGATCACAAACGTCTCCCTCACCGTCGCCATCGTTGTCGGCTTGGTCGGAGTTCGAAGCGAAGAAGCAGTTGTCGTTCACGTCCAGCACGCCGTCGTTGTCGTCGTCGGGATCGCAAACGTCGCCCTCACCGTCGCCGTCGTTGTCGGCCTGGTCGGAGTTCGAAGCGAAGACGCAGTTGTCGTTCACGTCCAACACGCCGTCGTTGTCATCGTCGGGGTCACAAACGTCGCCCTCACCGTCACCATCGTTGTCGGCCTGGTCCGGGTTGGCAGTGAATACGCAATTGTCGTTCACGTCCAGCACGCCGTCGTTGTCGTCATCGGGATCACAAACGTCGCCCTCACCGTCGGCGTCGTTGTCGGCCTGGTCGGAGTTCGAAGCGAAAATGCAGTTGTCGTTCACGTCCAGCACGCCGTCGTTGTCGTCGTCGGGATCGCAAACGTCGCCCTCACCATCGCCGTCGTTATCGGCCTGGTCCGGGTTGGCAGTGAATACACAATTGTCGTTCACGTCCAGCACGCCATCGTTGTCATCGTCGGGGTCACAAAAGTCGCCCAATCCATCTCCATCGTTGTCGGCGGAGTACGTAGTAATTCCTACCATGATATTCGATTGAGTGGCGGTGCAATTAGGTGAACCATCATCGGTAACGGTAACCTCGTAAGTACCACTAGGCAAGCCGGTGAAGGTTCCATCGGTACTATTAACGGTAACCGGACCAACGGCAGTAAAGGTGGCATTGCCGCGTACATCGGTAGCGGAAACGGCGATTGCTCCATCATCCGAACCGGGGCAGGTAAGGTCAGTAACGGTCGCGGGGTTGAGTCCGACGTTGCAGGGGTTGATGACTTCTACCTGAAACACCTGAGAAGGAATTCCACCGACGTTATGGTGATGGTTGATATCCTGAACTTTGATCTCTACAGAATGAAATCCAATCTCCGCAAGAGTGGGCGAACCGCTGAGGGTAGCGGTCCCGTCCCCGTTATCAACCAGGGAAAGCCAGGAAGGAATGTTTATCCCTATCAAAGCTAACTGGTCACCGTATGCGAGGTCAGGATCCGAGGCTGTAACCAGGTAAGTGTAGACGGACTCCGCTTCCGCAACCGTTACCGGAATACTGGTAAACGCGGGGCTTGTATTGACTAGCATGCTCACTTCATGAGTGGCTACCTCGTTGAAACTATCTTCCGCTTTGAAGATGACGTGATTATGCCCCCAATCCGCGGCCGCGGGTGTCCAGCTGAAGGTGGTACTGACCGGATTGGCCGCGGCAGTAGGAAGGGCCGGCGACAGGCTTGCCCCCCGGGTACTGAAATCGGCTCCGGAGTTTTTATCCTTAGCTTCAGTGATACTGACCAAATCAGTGGGATCGTCGTCCGAAGCTTGAACGGTATAGGATATGGTCTGACCAGGAGCCACTACCTGATGTACTGCAGTGGCCGGCGTGGGCGGGACATCGAACACCGGCCGCTGACTAACTACGATTGAAACCGAGGTTGAGGTCTGATTACCAACGTTGTCAGTGGCCGTGAAATTTATTACATTTGTGCCAAGATTGCTTATCGACGGTGTCCAGTTGAAGGCACTCTGCACCGGGTTGGCGGTTACCGGGAGTCCCGGTGAAAAATTCGCTCCACTTGGAACTCCTACCGCGTTCAGGGTGACGGTACTTCCAGGGTCGGTATCGGTGGCACGGACACCAAAATTTACGACGTTCCCTGGTCGCGCAAAGATCACTGAGCCATCAGTCGGCGTCAGCGAATAGTCAAAGGCCGGAGGTGTCGACGGCTGGACCACCTTGATCAAAAAATCAACCATTGTTTTGGACTTGACATTGCCCGACAAGTCAAGGTCTTCCACGACGGCCACCATAGCAAAGAGCGATCCGACCGGTCGGTTGTATAAATTGGCGGTCACAGTACCGGTAGGACTTATGGAAAATCCTGACAGATCGACCCCGGTATACTCACCGGATTGCGGCAGGCGAAAACGGCGGACATCCCCGTCTGGATCGGCGGAAGCTAAGTTGAAGGTGGCAGAACTCCCTTGGGGCACGTTTAGGATCGGGGGGACGGCTACCACAGGCGAGTTGTTACCCAATTTGCCGGGGGAAAGGCTCACCAAAGTTTGAGACAGCCAACTACCACTGGCATTTACTATTCCACCAATTCGACAACAGTCACTGAAGAAGGCTGTAAAGTCCTGATAGCTGGGATAGGTATGCGTGATCGTAGTCTCCCCGAAGAACCAGTCTTCCGAGGGATCTACTGCAGTGACCTCCAACGAAAACGATTGTGATCCGCCGTCTCCAAACCTTAGATTATCGACAATTCTCGACCGAGTGCCGATTGCTGGGGTCCCGGAAAAGAAAAAGCTCATCCGCCAGGCTTGCTGGATTTTAAATTCGACCGTGGTTCCTCCTACATGGCGCCAGCTGATCGAACCGTACCGAAAGTGGGAAGCCTCCAGTAAAGAGGTGGTGAGCAACAGGAAGAACAGAATGCCCCAGGACGTACCCGATCGAGCCGATCCAGAGAACCATCGCTTCAGTGTTCCCCTCTCGGAACAAGGCGAGGAATAGTATACATTATCCATAATAAATCAGGAATAAAGGGTGAGAAAATGGCGGGCACAGCCCTCCCCTTCAGGCGAGGGGACCGAGCCTGCGAGTGCGTGTTAAAAGTTGGGTGGGTTAATCAGCTGATCCTATCCAATGCAATACCTGTTCCGGTCGAGTAACCGAAAAATCATTTATTGCCAAGAAGAGAAAAAGCGAGGTGTTAAATAAGGGGTGTAAGACGCGTAACTACATAGTGTGATTATACTGGAGGCCAAGACAAATGGCCCGAAACAAACTAAACAATGGCCATCCATACGGCAGGCCACATCAAATACCGTTTAGTTAATAATGAAATTATAAATCATAGGTAACCCACCCAAATGATATTAATTTAATTTTTTTCAATGCGCAATAATTTTGCATAGCCTCCGTACACCAATACCCTTTGCAAAGTTGATGCGTCTCCAAAGCGCAATTCAGCATTACACTATGATTGCTCCACTCGGGCTGGAAAGTTCTCAACCCGTTAGCCCCGGGCAGAGCGACTCCAGGCGTGACTAACCATTCCACGACAATTCACATAATCGGGCTGGAAAGCCTTCAACCCGCTACTCTACGGGTAGAGCGACTCCAGGCGCGACTCACCATTCCACGACGATTCAGTTAATCGGGCTGGAAAGCCCTCAACCCGCTACCCCTTGGGTGGAGCGGCTCCAGGCGCGACCCAGTATCTCACTGTGATTGTATCAATCGGGCCGGAGAGAAGCGAGCGGTCACCTCCCACCCCGGCAGCGGCCCTGAAAGGGACACCCCTAGACTAGCGAAGTCAATTCCGAGGGAAACCCAAGGAATGGGCTTCGCGGTCAATGCGCGAGACCCCCCGCGGCCCTGAAAGGGACGCCCCTACACCAGCGAAGTCAATTCCGAGGGAAACCCGAGGAATGGGCTTCGCGGTCATAGCGCGTCATTCCCCAGCGGCCCTGGAAGGGACGCCCCTATACTAGCGAAGTCAATTCCGAGGGAACCCCGAGGAATGGGCTTCGCGGTCAAAACGTGTGAATCCCCCAGCGGCCCTGAAAAGGGCGCCCCTACACCAGCGAAGTCAATTCCAAGGGAACCGAGGAAGGGGCTTCGCGGTCAATGCACCCCCAAAAGACTCAACCTATCTTCACCCCATGAAGCCACTGATCCTTGCTCTCCTGCTCTTCCTCGGCACCTGCGTCCGCGCCCAGTACTACCCCACCCCCACCGATTGGGCGGAACGCGCCGCCGCGGAAGCCGGTTTCCAGACCGCAGCCCTCGACTCGGCCGTGCAATTCGCCCTCGACCACGAATACAGCGGCGCCCGCGACCTCCGCCTGGCCATCCTCAACGCCTTCAGCCGTGAGCCCGGCCACACCCTCAGGGGGCCCACCAAGGAACGCGGCGGCCCCGCCGGACTGATCATCAAAGACGGCTACATCGTGGCCCGCTGGGGCGACACCGAACGGGTGGACATGACTTTCAGCGTGACGAAAAGCTACCTGTCGACCACCGCCGGGCTGGCCCTTGACGACGGGCTGATCGAATCCGTCCACGACTCCGTAAGCCGCTACGTCTGGGACGGCACCTTCAGCGGCAACCACAACGGCGGCATCACCTGGGAGCACCTGCTGCAGCAGACCTCCGACTGGTCGGGCACCCTCTTCGGACTCGAAGACTGGACCGACCGACCCGACCCCGCGGGCAGCTACGACGATTGGAAAAATCGCGAACTCCACGCCCCCAGCACCCACTACAAGTACAACGACGTGCGGGTGAACGTGCTGGCCTACTCCCTGCTTCAGGTGTGGCGGCAACCCCTGCCGCGCGTGCTCAAGGAACGCATCATGGACCCCATCGGCGCGAGCACCACCTGGCGCTGGTACGGCTACGACGACAGCTGGGTAGACCTGGACGGGCTGCACATGCAGTCGGTGAGCGGCGGCGGCCACCACGGCGGCGGACTCTTCATCAGCACCGTTGATCACGCGCGCCTGGGACTGCTCTTCGCCCGCCGCGGCCGCTGGAACGACCGGCAGTTGATCTCCGAAGGGTGGGTCGACCAAATTCGCACCCCGGCCGCGGCCAACGCCAGCTACGGATACATGTGGTGGCTCAACGCCGGTGAACGGCGCTGGGACGGGGTGCCCGACCACGTCTACTACGCCGCCGGCTTCGGGGGCAATTTCATCGTGGTCGACGAGGAACGTGACCTCGTGATCGTAACACGCTGGCTGGAACCCGGCGAGATCGGCGAACTGGTGCGGCGGGTGTACGCGGCCTTTTAGCGGGAGTCTAATACTTCATATGCGGGAATAAAAGATGTGTATTGCGTTGTTAATTACCCTATCTTATTAGGGCACCCGCCTGGGTGCACGGTAACAGCACTTTCCTTCAAAAACGACCCGCTACCATGCAACGCACGACCTTACTCCTCCTGGCCATCCTCCTGGGGCTTACGCCCCTCGTGGCCCAATCCGACGCCCCACCGGGTACCGTATACTACCAGGTCACCAAACTTAAGGACCCGACCGGGAACCTGATGCAGGTGGAAAATACCCTGATGCTGCCCTACTTTCAGGCCCGCGTCAACGACGGATCGCAAATCTGGCACGCCCTTTACCGCATCGTTTCGCCCGACGCCAATGAGGCCGGTTACGACTATATCTCCGTCGACGTATACGACAACCTCTCCGAACTTCACCTGCCCGAATCGGGGGAAAACCAGGTGATCGAGCAAACCTTCCCGCACACCACTCCGGACCAATTCTGGGGACTCGTGGAAGAGGATTCCGACGTGATCAGTGAGACCACCTACACCATTGCCGGGGCCCTCATGCCCGCCCCCAGCACCCGGGGTGAACCCAGCGCCCCCCTCCTGGCCGTCAACTACATGTTGGTACCCCCCGGCAAGGAAAGCGACTACCTGGCTATGGAAACGGAAGTTTTCAAGCCCATCATGGAACAGCACGTCAAGCAGGGCAGTATGGAAAACTGGTCCCTCTTCGAGCGCGCTATACCGGTGGGTACCGACTTCGGGGCCAATTTCGCTACCGTAGACGCTTTTTCAGACTGGGACCAGGTAGAGGCCTACCAGCAAAAGTGGCAGTCGACGGCCACCGCCACCCACCCCAATAAGGACCTGGGCGCGATCATGAATCAGATGACCGACCTCCGGGAACGCACCCGCATGGAAGTGTGGGAACTTCAGCGCGAAACCACACCGCCCTCATCGGAGTCCATCAGCTACCAGATCATCCAGGAAGGTACCGGTCCGAAGCCCCTGCGCGGACAGGAGGTCACCTGGTCGGGCAAGGTGATGAACGAACGGGGGGAAACCGTATTTGAGACGTCCTCCCTCGGCGAAGACTGGCAGGACATCCTGGGCAGTGATCCCACCAACACCCGCTGGAACAACGCCGTGAAGATGGTCGGTGCCGGCGGCATCGTGCAGGTTACGGTGCCGGCCTCCCGGCAGAGTTTCCGGGAACAGCAGCGGAACGGGGGAGGGCACCTCATCATGAAGATCAACGTCAAGGAGATTGGCCCGCCGGTCAAGTACGGCCACGACAAACTCAAGGAAATCCTCACCAGTGAAGGCCTGGAGGCGGCCCAGGAATGGTACGCCGGGCTAAAACGCAGCAATCCCAACGGTTACGTATTTCGCGAAATGCAGATGAATGCACTGGGTTACGACCTGATGGCCGAGGGCTACGACGAGGAGGCGATCTACGTGCTGGACCTCAACCGCCAGCAATACCCCGATTCCTTCAACGTCTACGATAGCCTCGCCGATGCCTACAGCAATGCCGGCAACGACTTCCACGCCAAGGAACATTTCAAGATGGCGCTGAAAAAAAATCCGGATTCCACCTTCACCGCGGAAAAGCTCGGAAAACTCAAGTAAGTCCTGGGGGCGTTCATGACCTTTTTTCGGCGCATCCGGTTCCTAAGGCATGGACATCCGTTTTATCCCCCAGGAAGAGATCGACAAGCAACTCTACAACAGTTGCGTACACTTCGCCACCAACGGGAGCCTCTACGGCTACGACTGGTACCTCAATGCCACCGCCAAGGAATGGGACCTCCTGGTGGAGGGCGACAACTACGTCACGGCCATGCCCCTGCCCAAGCGGCAGAATTGGCTAGGGCGTACCTACCTCACCCAGCCTACCCTCGTACCGGACCTGGCAGTCTACAGCGTGAAGCCCCTCAGCCCGAAACGCATTCAGGCCTTCTGGGACGCCATCCCGGACACCTTCCGCGGAGGGGAACTTACTGTGGAACCCGCCTCCGTCCCCGGGCAGAGCGGCCGCTTCACCGTTACCTCCGCCGTAGGCGAGGCCCTCTTCCTCAACCAACCCTACGAAGCCATCACCGACAACTTCCCCTCCGGCTACTACGACCGTATGGCCCGAGCCGAGGCCGCCGACCTGCTGCCCGTACCGGTGATCAAACCGGAGGCTTTCGCCGCCTTCTGGCTGGAAGTCCACGGCAGCGGCGGCGAGAATGAGTGGAAGTTCCACGCCATGCAGCGCATCATGTACCAGATCCTTCACCGCAGTTGGGGCAACGCTACCGGCGTGCAGACCCGCGACGGCGAACTGCTGGCGGTTTCCTTCAACGCCTACAGTCACGGCCGCGTTTTCCCCCTGTTTCGCGCCGAAAGCCAGCGGGGCGCGGACGCGGGTGCCATGACCCTGCTCTACGATACCCTCCTGCGCAGTCATGCCGGCCGCAGTCTCAAGGTCGAACTACTGCCCGGTTAAACAGGTATAGCAATGTTATCCCTTTCCTGCCGCCCTACCCCCGGCCGGTCCTTTTACGCCGGTAAAGGCCAATTATCGCTTACCTTCGCGTATTATTGTATTTTCTACACTATCCTATAAATTCAAGCTACACCTCTTATGACCGACCACCAGAATACCAAGATCGTAGCTACCGTGGGTCCCGCCTGTAATTCTTACGAGGGGCTCAAGGGCCTAATTGAGGCCGGCGTAGACGTCTTCCGCCTCAACTTCAGCCACGGTACCCACGAGGATCACAAGAAAGTGGTCGACCACATCGTGCGCCTTAACGCGGAACTGGAAACCCACGTCAGCATCCTGGCCGACCTACAGGGCCCCAAACTGCGCGTCGGCAAGATGGAAGGCGACGGGCTGGAGCTTGAGGCCGGACAAATCGTCACTTTCGTCAACGAGGAATGCGTCGGCAATATCGACCGGGTGTACATGAGCTACCCCCAGTTTGCCCAGGACGTCCGCGTAGGCGAACGCGTACTGGTCGACGACGGTACACTCGTCTTCGAGGTCGTGGATACCAACGGCATCGACACGGTAAAACTGAAGGCCCTCTACCCGGGCACCCTGAAGTCGAACAAGGGCGTCAACCTGCCTAATACCAAGATCAGCCTGCCGAGCATTACGGAAAAGGACTTTGAGGACCTGCAATACATCCTCACCCTGCCGGTGAACTGGATCGCCCTGAGCTTCGTGCGCCACCATTCGGATTGTAAGGAACTGCGGGCCCACATCGACCGCGCCCAGCACCCGGCCAAGATCATCGCCAAGATCGAGAAGCCCGAGGCGGTGGAGAATATCGACAAGATCATCAAGCACTCCAATGCGATCATGGTGGCCCGCGGTGACCTCGGCATCGAGATGCCCATGGAGCAACTGCCCATCATTCAAAAGGAGGTCATCCGGAAGTGTATCCAACGCGCGCGCCCGGTCATTGTCGCCACTCAGATGATGGACTCCATGATCACCAATCCCGGCCCCACCCGCGCCGAAGTGACCGACGTCGCCAACGCCGTACTCGACGGTACTGACGCCGTGATGCTCAGCGGTGAGACCAGCGTGGGCCGCCACCCCGCCCTCGTGGTGAAGTGGATGAACAGCATCATCGAGGAAGCCGAAAAGATCTACGAGATCGGCGTGCGCCGACCCAAGTCGAACGCCCGCAGCGGTACCTTCATCAGTGACGTAGTCAGCTCCGCCGCTACCTGGGCCGCCCAGAACGTCGGCGCCCGCGCCATCACCGGCCTTACGCGCTCGGGCTACACGGCCTTCAAGCTGTCCAGCTTCCGGCCCCACGCCAAGATTTACATCTTCAGCGATATCCCCCAAATGCTGGCCACCCTCAACCTTTGCTGGGGCGTGCGCTGCTACCACTACGACAGCTTCGCCAGCACCGACCAGACGATGGAGGACATCGTCGAGATCTTGAAGCGGAACAACCACGTACAGTCAGGTGACCGTATCGTCAACACCGCCAGCATGCCGCTGGAAGGGCGCGGACGATTGAACACGATGAAGATCACGGAAGTAGAATAGTCGTGCCGGTGGCTGGCCCGACCAACCTTTAGCACTACTTGCCCGCTCGAAACGTTAGTAGGTAGCCAGTCTATCTACCACCGTCCTATGCGTATCCTGCTCTTGCTTCCCCTTCTTTTCACGCTGAGTTTCCTTTCCGCCCAGTCGGAAAGGAGTGAAAGCGAGGTAAAAAGGGAGGAACAGTTCATCACCGCGAAGCGGGAAGCGCTGCTCGGAAAGACCGACGACGCCATCGCCCTTTTCCAGGCCCTGCTTGAGGAGCAGCCCAAAAACGATCCGGCCCTCTTCGAACTGGCGCGACTGCACTACGCGGCGGGCAACACCGCGCCGGCCATCGAAGCCCTCCAGCGGGCCTACGCCATCCGGCCCAACGACGTCTACGCCGCCTTCCTGGCCGACCTCTACCAGGCGGCCGGTCGGTACCGCGACGGAGCGGACCTGTACGCCCAACTCATCGAGCAACGGCCCACCCAAGCGGAAAATTACCTGGAACGGGCGGCGTTCCTCGTCCGCGCCCAGGACGTGAAGGGGGCCATGAAGGTGTACGACGAGCTGGAAGACCGCATCGGGGTGAACCCAGAGCTTTCGCGCCGCAAGCACGCCCTTTACCTGGGTACCGGCGACCGGAAGCGCGCCGAGCAGGAACTGGTATCACTGATCGAAGCCTTTCCCGACGTGATCGACTACCGCCACCTGCTGGCGGGCTATTACCGCAGTCAGGACGAGGATAAGAAAGCACGCGAAGTTTACCAGGAGATTCTGCGCCGGGAACCCGCCGACGTGCGCGCTCAGCTCGCCCTGCAGGATGCCGCCCCCGGCGGCGACGTTGCGGGTACGGACGACCGTGAACTTATGGCCTTGCTCGCCCGGCCTGAAGTCGACCTGGACCTCAAGGTTGGCAAGTTGCTGCCCCTCATCCAGCAAGTAGCCAATACCGGCGACCGGGCCCTGGGTGATCGCCTGCTGGCCCTCACCGCCGAACTGCGCCGCGTACACCCCGACGCCGCCAAAGCCGCCGCCATCGCGGGCGACTTGTATTTCCATACCGGCCGGCTCACCGAAGCCGCACAGGCTTACCGCGAAACCCTGGAACTGGACGATACCGTTTACCCCGTCTGGGAACAGCTCCTGGCGGCCCTCTACCTGGATAACCAGCTGGTCGACCTGCGGGAGTACGCCGAAGCCGCCCTCGACATCTTCCCCAACCGACCGGCCGTCTACGTACACTACGCCCTCGGGGAAGCCCTCCGCGGCGATTTCGGGGAAGCCAACAACCTGCTGCAGCAGGCGCAACTGATGGTCAGCGCCAGCCCCGACGCCGCCGCCGCGGTAGACGCCCTGCAGGCTGCCTTTACTGCCCTGGAGACCGGATCGGATGCCGATAACCTGAACCTGGCCCGCCTTCCCGGTGGCGAAGGGGGTCCGCTGGCCTTTTATCTCAAGCAACGTAACGACCCCGACGCTGCCGCGCTGCAGTCCGCCGACAGCCCGGTCAACACCAACGCCCTCCTCCTGGAACTGATGGGTGATGCCCAACAGCGTGCCGGCGACAAGGCTGCCGCGGCCGAACTCTACGCTCGTGCCCAGGCCGCGGGGAGCCGGTCCTCTACCCTCGCCCGGAAGATTTCCGGACTCAAAAGCTAAATCGCCCCGCATGCGTTTTCCCTTCCTGGCCTTCCTGGCTATCCTACTTCTATCCACCTGTAACCGCAAGGTGGCCGGGCCCGCCGCGGGGGGCACCGACGACCTGCCCACCGGCAAACTGCGGCTCGCGCAGGTACTCCGGGCCATCGACGACAAACGGGCCACCTCGGAATGGATGGACGCCCGCGCCCGGGTGGATGTGGCGAGCGAGAACTTTTCCATTGGTGGCACCGCCTACATCCGCCTCCACCGCGATAAGGCCATTTGGATGAGCGTGAAAAAGTTTGGCATCGAGGGCGCGCGCGCCCTCATCCGCCCCGACAGCTTCTTCCTCTACAACCGCCTCGAGGGGGAATACATCGCCGAGCCCCTCAGCTACATCGAGGAGAAATACAAGATCCCCGCCCGCTTCGACCTGCTGCAGGAAATCTTCTTCGGCAACGCCGTCTTCCTCACCGAAGACCTGGAAGTGAGCCGCGACAACGGTTCCATTCGCCTCATGGGCCGCAACCGGGAATTTGCCGGCGACTACCGCTACGATCCGGTCACCTACCAGCTGTCTTCCATGGAGCTCCAGGAACTGGGCCAAAGCCGCGCCGTAACGGTAAGCAACGCCTCCTACGCCGCCGTAGACGGACTGTCCGTGTCCTTCCCCCGCAACCGCCGGGTAGAAGTCGATGGCGCCACGGAAGGCACCGCCAGCATGGACCTCGAATTCACCGACCTGTCCTTCACCGGCCCCCTGGAAATGCCCTTCACCTTCCGCTAACCCGTACAATGCAGCCTGAGGCCGCGAAGTACAATGCGGCCTCAGGCCGCGCAAGACAATGCAGCCTCAGGCTGCGAGGTACAATGCGGCCTCGGGCCGCGCAAGACAATGCAGCCTCAGGCTGCGAGGTACAATGCGGCCTCGGGCCGCGCAAGACAATGCAGCCTCAGGCTGCGAAGTACAATGCGGCCTCAGGCCGCGAAGAGGCACCACCTAACGCCGGTCAATCACACTAAATCGCTCCTCACCCTCCCGCAATTCCTCCTCCAGCGTGGGTTCCAGCACCAGCCGCACCGCCCGGTTATAGGTCACGTAATTCCCCACCCAGCTCAGAAAAGTAAACAGCCGGTTGCGGAAGCCAATGAGGTAAAAAATGTGTACAAAGGCCCACACGAACCAGGCCGGCACACCACTGAAGTGGAGATTAGGGGGCAGGTCGGCCACGGCGCGGTTGCGACCAATGATGGCCAGGTTGCCCTTGTCGCGGTAGCGGAAAGCCGTGGTGGGGCGGTCGCGCGCGATGGCGTTGAAGTTCTTGGCCAGCCGTTTGCCCATTTGTATGGCTACCTGCGCCACGCCGGGGTGGCCCCGGGGCCATTCGTCGTTGGTGAGCAGGGCTACGTCGCCCAGGGCATAGACGTTCTCGTAGCCCGCCACGCGCAGGTGGTCGTCGATGACGTAGCGGGCTTTGAGTACGCTGTCGGATTTTAGCCCCTCGATGATTTCACCGGTCACCCCCGCGCCCCAGATGACGGTGCTGCTGGACAGGGTGGTACCGTCCTTGAAGGTGGCCACGCGGCCGTCGTAGTCGGTCATCAGCATCCCGAATTTCAGTTCGATGCCCATTTCCTCGAGGTTGCGGTACGCTTCGCGGCTGGATTTATCCGAGAAGGACGACAGCAGTTCCCCCTCCCCTTCTACCAGGATAAACCGCAGTTGATCCATGGGGGTATCCGGATAATCGTGGGCCAGTACGTGCTTACGCAGTTCCGACAGGGCGCCGGCCAGTTCCACCCCGGAAGGCCCGCCGCCTACGATGATGAAGGTCATCAGGCGTTTGCGTTCCTCAGGGTCGTCGGTCAGGTCGGCCCGCTCCAGCGTCTGGAAGATGTGGTTGCGCAGCCGCCGCGCGTCGGGAACGGTCTTCAGCGGTAGGGTGTGGGCCTGAATGTTCTGGTTGCCGAAGAAGTTGGCGCGGGTACCGGTGGCCAACACCAGGTGATCGTAGGGAATCGCTCCCGCAGCGGTATGTACGAGTCGGGTGGCAGGGTCGATGCCGTGTACCTGCAGCATGCGGAAGTGAAAGTCGTGTTTGCGGCGGAAAGATTTGCGCAGCGGTCCGCAAATGTCAGGGGCCTCCAGGCCGGCCGTCGCCACCTGGTAGAGCAGCGGGGCAAAGGTGTGGTAGTTGTGCCGGTCGAGCAGCACCACTTGGTAGCGGGTCGTATCGAGTTGGTGAACGAAGTTGAGTCCCGCAAATCCGCCACCGATCACTACGATACGGGGTTTGGACTGGGGATCTGGAAGGTTGAGCGTAAGCATGGGAGAAGGAGCGTGGATGAGAAAACACTTCAAACCCTTCATAGTGCGATTTTCCGGGGCGCGTACGCGGGTGCAAGACCAACTCCGGGGTGCCGGCTACCGCGGTTCCGGTGAGGTTGAACAGCCACCGCACAGGCGCACGCAGTAATTCCTTACGGCACCGAACACTGCATCCCATAATCGTGACCGTGTTCACCTTGGAGCACCTATCCAACACCAAATCTATCAATGACCCGGGCACCCTCGAGCAGCGGGACTACGACCGGATGTAGACACCCTTCACCATGGCAACGGTCCGCCACTTTGACCCGGACCAATAGGCGAAGGCGCTGCGGTGGCTACGTGGGTGAGACCCACCGAGGTGTCTATTTCACGCCGACGGCGGAAGGGTGGCTAGCGTGCACCACGGCACTAAGGGAGGGCAGCCAGCTGTGGTCGCCCTCCAGTCCGTTGCCGACCACGACTAGGTCGGCTCCCGCCTGCAGGGCCTCGCGGGCGCGGTCCGGATTTCGGATGCCACCGCCCACCACTATGGGCAGATCGACTTCGGCCCGCACCGCACGGATGGTTCGGGGGTGGACCGGGGTAAGTGCCCCGCTTCCCGCGTCGAGGTAGATCAGGCGCAGGCCCAGTTGCTCGCCGGCCAGGGCCGTGGCGGCCGCGATGGCGGGCTTGTCGGACGGGATGGGCGTGGTGCCGCTCATGTAGGATACCGAGGTGGCCTTGCCGCCATCGATCAGGATGTAGCCGGTCGGTACCGTGGGCAGGCCCATCTGCTTGATGCGACCCGCTACGGTGACGTGGTGACCGATGAGCAGTTCGGGGTTCCGGCCGGAGATAAGGGAAAGGAGGAGGAGCCCGTCGGCCTGCCCGTCCAGCTGATAAACTGAGCCCGGAAAGAGCAGTACCGGCACCTCAGTAAAGCCCTTGAGCAGGCGCAAATAGTATTCCGACTGCGGTTGGTTGACCAGGCTGCCGCCCCAGAAGAAAAAGTCGACGTGACCCTGCCGAGCGTGTTCCCCCAATGCCCGGAGGCATTCCCGGGTGGCCTTATCCGGATCAACCAGTACGGCCAGCAGCTTACGGCCCGCTTCGCGGGCCCGGGACAGTGCGCTCAGGATCATCACCCAAAGGTATAACCGGCGCGCGGCAACTAAAAACCGGGGGTGGAAACGACAACGGCCCCGCTGCCAAAGCAGCGGGGCCGTCGAAGTAAGTGCCCAGGACAGGAGTCGAACCTGCACGTCCGCAATGGACACCAGCCCCTCAAGCTGGCGTGTCTACCAATTCCACCACCTGGGCGGTGATGCGCGAAGCGGACGCAAAAGTAATACGCCCCTCCGGCATTTACAATATATCGCGGCGATTTTAAAATTCCAGCGCCGCCACGGCCCGCTGAACCACCCGCTCCGCAGCCGGATTCCAAACGCGGAACCCGCGCGCCGACGCACAACTTTTTGGCCGCTTGCCAATTAATGTAGGTACAAACAATTTACCCATGAAACTGATTGAAAGCCTGAAGTGGCGCTACGCCACGAAACGATTTGACGACACCCGCCGGGTGAGTGCCGAGGACCTGCAGACCCTGATGGAAGCTACGAACCTGTCGGCCTCCAGCTTCGGGCTGCAGCCCTACCGCGTACTGGTGATTGAAGACGCCGCCGTGAAGGAGCAGCTCCGCGAAGCCAGCTACAACCAGCCCCAACTGACCGAAAGCTCACACGTATTCGTCTTTGCCGCCAAGCGCGATTTGACGCCCGAGTATATCGACAGCTACGTGGACCGCATCGCCGAAGTCCGGGGCGTGGCCCGGGAAAACCTCGACGGCTACGCCGAGTATATGAAGGGATCGGTAGCCGGTAAGGACCTCGACAGCGTACGCAGCTGGAATCAGCGCCAGGCCTACATCGGTCTGGGCACCCTGCTGGCCGCCGCTGCCGAACTCGGCATCGACACCTGCCCGATGGAGGGTTTTGACGTGGCCGCTTACGACCGGATCCTCGGACTGGAAGAGCAGGGCCTGACCGCCACCGTTATTGCACCGGTCGGTTACCGCTCGCCCGAAGACGCCACCCAGGACCACGAAAAGGTCCGCTTCTCGCTCGACGAGATGTTCACCACCGTTTAAGCCGCTGCGGGGTTACTCCTCGTAGAACTTGATTTCCCGCTCGCCGCCCGCCTTGAGGTAGCCGCGGTACATGCCCGGCGTATTGAAGGGCATAGCCACGTTACCTTGCGCGTCGAGCGCAATGAGGCCGCCCGTGCCGCCCTTCTCAACCAATGTGTTGTGGATGACGGCATCGGCGGCCTCTTTTAGTGTGGCATCGGCGTAGGCCATGCGGGCATGGACGTCGTAGGCCACCGCGTAGCGAATAAAGAACTCGCCCCACCCCGTGCAGCTCACCGCGCAGGTAGCGTTATTGGCGTAGGTGCCCGCTCCGATAATGGGGCTGTCGCCCAGTCGGTTGAAGCGCTTGTTCGTCATACCCCCGGTACTGGTGCCGGCTGCTAGGTTGCCGTTCTTGTCCAGGGCCACGCAGCCCACGGTTCCGTGTTTCTTGTCGACGTCGATCTTTTCCTGCTCGACCTTCTCGCCTTTTAGCGCCCGCTGGAGGGCGTCGTAGCGTTCCTGGGTAAAGAAGTAGGAGGGGTCGACTACTTCCAGGCCCTGTCCGGCGGCGAACTCTTCCGCCCCCTTGCCGGTGAGCAGCACGTGCTCCGACTTTTCCATCACGGCCCGGGCGGCACTGATGGGGTGTTTAAGGTTGGTGATGCCCCCGACGGCCCCCGCCATCTGGTCTTCGCCGGTCATGAAGCTGGCGTCGAGCTCGTTGATGCCGGCGTTGGTGAAAACGGCTCCGCGGCCGGAGTTGAAGTACGGACTGTCTTCCAGCACCCAGATGGTTTTCTCTACGGCGTCGGCGCTGCTGCCGCCGGCCTTCAGTACCGCCTCGCCGGCGTCCATGGCGGCGTTCATGGCGGCGGTAATGGCCGCAGCCCGCTCGTCGGTCATGTTCTCTTTCAAGATGGTGCCCGCGCCCCCGTGGATCACCAGGACGTACTCGGGGCGCTCCGCTGAACCGGAGTACGGATCCTGGGCGGGAGCGGCGGTCAGGGAGGAAGAGCCCGTCTCCTGGCAGCCGTAGAGGACGACGCCGAGACAGAACAGAATGGCAAGTTGGAGGAGCGAACGCATGATCGAGAGGGCTTGGTTTACCGCTAAAGGTAATGCGGCCTCCGCTTCCTTTCCGCGTTGAACCCCCTTTAAGCGCCTATTCGCGGTCTTCAAAGGTGAACGTTACGCAGTATTCGTCCTGCCGGTAGGGGTGCCGGCATTCGTCGGTGAGCAGTACCACGCTGTCGATGGCAATCGGGAACCCGCGATAGTATACGACGTCGACGATGCCCAGAGAGTCGGCTACGTGTACGTCGGAGACCGTCAGCGTCGTGTCGCCGTCAGTGAGTACGGCCTGAAGGTAGCCCGCCCAGAAGCACTGGACATCGCAGGGGCAGCGGTTGTCGTTGATCCTGACCAGCGTGAGCGCCGAATCGTCGGGCAGGGTCAGCAGATCACCGACACCGATTCCGGTGGGGCATTCCGGTTGGACTTCTTCCTTGGTACAGGCCAGCAGGAAGAGCGGGAGGAGGGTAATGATGAGGTAGCGCATGGCAATATCGTTTCCCGACTAGGACGTCCAGGGTGCCGGTTTTCGTTGGCGGGGAACAGGGTTGTTTGGTCGATCAGTCGTGTGCGTGGCGCTGCTTGAGGGCGTCTTCGCGCAGGCGCCGGAGGAAGGGGCTGGCGAAGATGAAGTCCTGCAGTACGGAGCTGTCGCTTTCGAGTACCTGAGTCTTATTGCCCTGCCACACGAGGTTGCCGTCCTTGAGCAGAACGATATTGTCTCCGATGCCCATGACGGAGTTCATGTCGTGGGTATTGATGATGGTGGTGATGTTGTTGCGCTTGGTGAGGTCGCAGATCAGTTCGTCGATCAGGATGGAGGTCTTGGGGTCCAGGCCGGAGTTTGGCTCGTCGCAGAACAGGTACTTCGGCTCGAGCACCATAGCCCGGGCGATACCGACGCGCTTCTGCATACCGCCGGAGACCTCCGAGGGGTAGCGGTCGTTGACGCCTTCCATATTGACCATTTCGAGGCACTCGTCCACCCGCTTCTCCTTTTCCCGCAGGGTCATCTTGGTGAACATATCCATCGGGAAGCGGATATTTTCACCTACCGTCATGGAGTCAAAGAGAGCGTTACCCTGAAAGAGCATACCCACCTTCATCCGGATTTCCCGCAGCCGTTCGTCCGAAAGGGAGAAAAGATCAGTATCGTCGTAGAAAACCTTGCCGGAGGTGGGCTCGAAAAGTCCGATGAGGAGTTTGAGCAGCACCGTCTTGCCCGCCCCCGAGCTGCCGATGATGAGGTTGGGCTTACCGGCGTAAAACTCAGTGGTTACGCCTTTGAGCACTTCGTTCTCCCCGAAGGATTTGACAAGATTCTCCGTACGGATCATGAGCGGGGCGGATTAGGTAAGCAAAAGGGCGATGAGGAAATCGAAGACCAGGATGAGCACGTCGCTCACCACCACGGCACTGGTGCTGGCCTGGCCGAGTTCGATGCTGCCTCCCTTGACGTAGTAGCCCATATAGCAACTCACGGAAGTAAGCAGGAAGGCGAAGACGGCCGCTTTGACGAACATCATGAAGACGTAGCGCGGCACGAAGAAGGAGCGCAAACCGAGCACGTACTCGGTGTGGGAGATGGTGCCGGGGATAACCGTACTGAGGTAACCGCCGATGATACTCACAAACGCCGAAATGGCCACCAGCATGGGGATGACCACCACCGCGGCGATGATCTTCGGCATGATGAGGTAAGCGGCGGTATTGACACCCATAATTTCCATGGCGTCGATGTGTTCTTTCTGCCGCATCCCGCCGATCTCGGCGGCGAGGTTGGAGCCCACCTTGCCGGCCAGTACCAGACAGGTGATCGTGGGGGCCATCTCGATGATGGTGATGTCGCGGACGATGTAACCTATATAATAGGAGGGCACGAAGCTGTCGCCCAACTGGTCGGCGAACTGTACGGCCGTCACCATTCCGATGAAGACGGAGATCAGCAGAACGATAAAAACCGAGCCCACGCCGATGGCGTCCATCTGCCGCATGGTCTCCTTGTAGTACATGGAGAATTTCTCCGGGCGCGAGAAGGAGTCACGCAACAAGTTGACGTAACGGCCCAGGTTATAAAGCATATTGTCGACGACCATGTACGCGGGGTGGGGATTTGGGGTTCGAGGTGTAACGCCGCCTGCGGGCTTTTGGTTTGGGTTTCAGCTACCGGGCTGCCACTCCAGTGCCCCGGCGTCGGGGGTGACGGTGTCGCGGTCGCGGCCTTCGAGATCTACGGGCAGGGCGGGCAGGAATTCGCCCAGGTGGCGGGCCACGCTGAGGCTGTCGAGGTGGTAATCGTCGTCGCTCACCGAAACGTAGAGCGGATCACCTGGCTGCAGGTTATAGCAGCCGCGGCAGTATTCGGTGTAAAAATCGGCAAATAATCCCCCGTTGCTCCGCAGGAAGTCCGCATCCGTCCGCACCACCGAATTGGTGATTTCGAGGGAAAAGAACCCGTCCTGCTCCCCCTCAAAGGCGTCGGTCAGGGCCAGCTCGCCGCTGCGCGACCCGCTGATGATGCTGTTGCGAATTACGCCGCTGAAGGGGGCCGCCAGGCACTGTTCGGTGGCGTCGTCGCAAGCGAAGTTCTGGATCAGCAGGGCCGAAGCGTCGACCCCGTAATTGGCCAACGTGCTGTGCTCGAGGAGCAGACTGCCGCCTTTGAGTACCTGGATGGTATTGCTGAAGTTGGAATGAAAGAGACTGTTGCGCACGGTGAGGTCCGACTGATAACCCGTGATGGCCGGGCCGCTGCTGTTCACGATGCGGGAATTCTCAACGGTCACCTCCGCCAGGCTATCGGCCGTAATGCCCACGATGCTGTTGCGGATCTCGGTGTACGCGATGCGGTTGCCGCGGCTGCCCGGGCCGAGGATTAGTCCGCGGTAGGCCCCGCGCGCCTCGGCGTAGCCAGCTTCCAGCCGGTCGGTGGCCAGGATCACGGGATCTTCCAGGGTGCCGAGAAATTCCAGGCGCCCCTCGGGCAGTGTGTAGATGAACCCGTCGTTGAAGATGCCGCTGCCGCCTAGCACCTCATTGCGTTGGATGCCGCCGTGAAAGTAGATGCGCGTTCCGGCCAGCGCGCGTAGCGTGCAGCTGTCAACGAACATCGAGCCGTAGATGACCGTGGGCAGATCGGTGGGAAGGGTAAAGGTGCCGTCCTGGCAGATGGGCTGGAAGAAGCTTCCCCGCCGAAACCCGTTGAGGTAGTTGGCGTTTTGGCCGAAGGCCTGCAGCACGACCGATCGCTGTACGTCGCCGGTCTCAAAGACGAGGCGGTCCTCGGCTATGAAGGGACTGGTCGCCTCCGGTTCGGTGGGGTCCACCTCCACTTCCACGAAGATGAAGATGCTGTCCTTGGCGAAGATGACCACGTCCTCCGCTACCGGCCCCAGAGTACCGTCGGCGTTGAAGGTGAATACCACGCCCGTTTCCCCGGCCACGCGAATGCGGTCGATCCGCACCGGGTCGCTGGCGTCGTTGTACACCTTGATCTGGCGGGTGGCGCTGCCGCGGGCGGTAAAGACCGTATCGAAACTGAGGGTATCGGCCTCGAAGCGCAGTTGCACCGCCTCGCCGGTCACGAAATCGCGGTCGACCTCACAGGCGACCAGCAGCAGGACCAAAACAGACAGAAAGTACAGTAAGCGCATGGCGGGGGGTCGGTACAAAGGTTAAGAACTGGCTAGGGTCGGGGACTATTGTCCGCCGCCGCGACAACCGTGCCGGGCCAATCGCCGTCGACCAGCCGGTGCAGGATGCCGGAACGGCGGCCGTTGCCGATCAGTACAGGAATGCCGGTGGCGGCCGTTTCGCGGGCGATGCGCAACTTGGTGGCCATACCGCCGCGGCCGCCGCTGGTGCGGCGGGCCTGTACCACGCGCTCGCTGTCCTCGTCCTGCGCGTCCACGAAGGGGATGAGCCGGCTGCCGGCACCGTCGGGCGGACCGTCGTACAGTCCCTCCACGCTGCTCAGGATGACCAGCGCGTCGGCCTGGAGCATTCGCGCGACGAGGCCAGCCAGTTCGTCGTTGTCCGTGAACATAAGTTCGGTCACCGCTACCACGTCATTCTCATTGACCACCGGTACGATCTCGTCGAGCAGGAGGGCGCGGAAGCAGTTCAGCATATTATTGTAGTGGAGGTCGTCGCGGAAGTCGCCCTTGGTCGCCAGCACCTGGGCGCACAGCAAGCCGTGACCGGCAAAGAGTTGGCGGTATAGTTCCATGAGCCGCACCTGCCCGATGGCCGAATACACCTGCCGCTGGGCCACGGCCCCGTCGTCGGGCCGCTCGGGCAGTAACTCTCGGCCCGCGCCGACGGCCCCGGAGGAGACGAGCACCAGTTCCACGCCCCGGAGTTTGAGAGCCGCGATCTGATCGACCAGCCCACTGATGCTGGTCACGTCGAGCCGCCCGTCCGCGCGGGTGAGGACATTGGTGCCGACTTTGATCACAAGACGTTTGTACATGGGGCGAAGGTAAGGCAGCAGACCGTCTATCTTTGCCGCATGCGGTATCCATGGTGGGTAGTTTTGGGGGCCTTCTTCTTGCTAGCCGTAGCCATGCGCTGGGGCTCCTTCTTCATCTCCGTCATCGACCACGACGAGAGCACCTACATCGTGATCGCGGACGAGCTGCTGCGCGGGGAGGCGTACCTGCGCGACGTGATCGACACCAAGCCGATCGGCATTTTTTGGATCTACGCCGCCCTCATCAAGCTCACGGGCGGCAGCATCTTTCTGCTCCGGCTGGCGGCCGCGGCCTTCGTTGCCCTGGGTGCCTTCCTCCTCAGCGTGACCACCTTTCGGGCTACTCACCGACCGCTGAGTGGGTACGTGGCCGGGGTGGTCTACATCCTTATGTGCAGCGTCTACAAGTTCTACGGCGTCTCCCCCAATACGGAAATCTTCTTCAACGTCTTCACCATCGCCGCCGTAGCCGCCGCCGTGGCCACCAGCCGCAAGCAGTGGCTCGTGGCGGGTTTGCTGCTCGGCACCGGTTTTGTGATCAAGCCCTTTGTAGCCGCCGAGGCCCTGGCCGTCGGTCTTTACCTGGTATGGTACTACCGGCGGGAACCGGCGCGGATAATCGGGCGCGGAATGGTGCTAGTGGGCGGATTCCTCCTGCCGGTGGCCGCGGTGGTGGCCTACTTTTACCACCTGGACCTGCTCGACGCCCTCTGGTTCTATAGCGTTAAAGTGAACGGGGCCTACCCCATCGAGCTGCCCTGGTACCTGCGACTCAAGTTCATGGGCGACTACCTCCTCCGCTACGCCCCCATCGTGCTGCTGGGCGTCGGCGCGCAGGTGCTGGGCAAAGCAGACGAGCGCCATCGTGAGTGGACGGCCTACCTGCTGCTCCAGTTCCTGCTGGTCAGCGTCGTGGTGATGCTCACCGGCAAGCGCTTCGGACATTACCAGGTGCAGTTGCACCCCATCGTGGCGCTTTACGTGGGGGCCTGGGTGGGCTACACCTGGGAGCACGTCCTGCGCCGGCGGTGGGTACCCGTGGTGGTGGCCGTCGTATCGCTCGGACTGGGCGTGGTCCACTTCTTTTACTACCAGAAGAAGGCGGATGAGCCGCGGGTGATTGCCGCGTACCTCGCGCCCCGGCTGGCCCCGGGGGAAACCTTTTTCACGTTGAATGGATTCCAGATTACCTACCACCTGCTGGACCGGCCCGTGCCGACTCCCTACGTTCATTCCAGCCTCCTATTTTTCGAGCATCACGCCCGGGCGTTCCGCATCGACGAGGCGGCGGAAGCGCAGCGCATCATCGACGACCCCAGCGTGCGGTACCTCGTGGGCCGCATTAACGACCCGGAGACCAACACCTCCCTTACCGAAACCCTAATGCCCCATTTCCACCCGGCCGGAGATATCACCCACGACCTGCGGGTGTGGGAAAGAAACCAGTAATCTACCGACCCACCACTACCCGCTGACTTTGCCGGCCTCCGTCTTGCCCGTCGAGGGTAACAATGTAAACGCCGGGTGGCAGCCGGAGGGCCGTACGGTAAATGCCGTTTCCGGAAGGGCCCAACGAACGGCGCAATTGCTCCCGGCCGTCCAGCGAAAAAACCTGCAGGGTCAGGTCGCCGGCTGCGCCGGCTACCGAGATACCCAGTTTGTGGTCCAGGACGGGGTTGGCCAGGATTGTGAACGACCAGCCGGCCCGTTCGAACACCATTCGCTCGAGGGCAGATAGCGAGAAAGATCCGTCGGCTTCCACCGTCCGCAGGCGGTAGTAGGCCTCGGCACCTTCCGGAAGCGGAAGTTCAATCCGGTAGTGGCGGTTTGCCGTCAATGGGCCAGTGAGGGGGAGGCGCTCGGCCAGTGCCGCAAAGCTCACCCCGTCGGGGCTGTATTCTACCACGTACCGGTTTAGGTTCTCTTCGTGGGTGGTTTCCCACGCCGCCTCTACCGCCCCGCCGCGGTTAGTGACCCCGAAGTAGGTCAGCACAGCGGGCAGCGAAGCTTCGGAAACGATCTCACTGTCGTCGCCACCGGCGATACCACCCCGGTAGATGCTCTCCCCTACCACACTGCTGGCCGAGATTCCGCCCGGCCGACCGTCACCCAGGTCGAATGCTATCTGAGCCTGACTTTCTGGCGTGAGGGAGAAGAGGAAAAGCCCGACCAGGGCAAGACGCAAGGAGAGGGATAAGGGGTACATGTTGAGATGTTCGTGGCCGATCAGTTGGGATAGGTTCGGACGCCCCGGAAACCGTGCGTTTCCCCAGCGGTGAAATTTGCCGCGGCGAACTCGCGCGACGACACGCGCAGGGCGCTGCGCGCGCTGAGAAAGGAACCGCCCCGGCTTCCGTATCCGACGCCGCTCAGGGGCCAGTTCAGAATATCGGCCAGCCCCCCCGGCGATACTTCCCCGTCCCCGTGCAGGCCCGTATAAGATCTTCCCGCGGCGTCACCGGCGGTCACGACCAATTCGCTGAGGTTACCCGATAATTCGAGAATGCCGTAGTAACTCCCCCCGCTGGAAGTGCGCGAAAAGCGCGTCCCGCTGGCGGCAAAGGCGCCTACCCGCACTGGCCCGTTGAGGATCTCCAGGTCGATGCGCAGCCGGTTGCCCATGTACAGTCCGTTCCCTTCGGTTTCGGAGATGTCGTCGGCGTTGGCAACGCCTTCGTTGGGGTTGTTGTGTCCGCTGACGGCGTAGGCCGTCGTATTGATGGAGGCGTTGCCCCAGGCGTATTCCCGCGGGATGGGATAGGTGGTGCCGCGGCATGCCTTTTCGTACTCCAGTTCAGTCATCGGCCGCAGGCCGGTCCAGTCGAGATAAGCCAGCATCTGGTCTACGGATAGAAAGGATACCGGCACGTAGGGGCAGCTGGTGGCCGCCGGGTTACTGCCGTCCCAGCAGAAGGCATTGCGGAAGAGCGACAGGTTGGCGCACAGGGTGCCCTCCGCCGACAGGTCAAGCGTGACCTGAGCCGCTGCCGGCTGCCGATTGAAGAACTGTACGTATTGATGCTGCGAAGCCTCGTATTTCATGCAGTAGAACCCCTGGTGGCCTTTCGGGTATTGGGGCCCCAGGTAGCCGGTGAGGGTGCCGGAAGGGATCGCTCCGACGAAATTCAGGTCACCGGTGAGCGTCCCGATGCGCATGCTGTTTTCGGACATCACTTCGTAGGGCCCGGTGCTCAGGGGCAGCCATTCGTCCATGCGGTAAAATTCAGCGATATCGCCACCGTCGGCGCCGAGGTAATAGGCCCCTTCCGGTACGTAGACCATCTCGATCGCATATACCTCGACGATGACTAGGTCGCCATCGGTCACGCCGTCGGCTCCGTAGTCCCAGAGTACTTCGATCCCAGTGTGGAGCACGTCGCCGACCCCGGCTGCGGAACGGTACACAAAGGCTCCAATGTTATCGCTGGTGATATCAACGGTGGTTCCGGAGGGGACGCTCACCGTGTCGGTCAGCGATGCGTGGTGCCAGGAGCCATTGCCGATGCGGTACTTTACGAAAACCCACCCGGCATCCCAGTTGAGCGGGGCAGAGTTCACGCGCCAGGAGTTCTCCCAGCTTACATCGAAACGTATGATGCGGGTCTGGTTGTTGAGGTCGCGGTCTCCAAGGTTCACGTTCGCCACGTCAATGTTATTGGCGTGGAGTGCGTGCACCGTGACCGCCAGCAGGGTCAGG
This sequence comes from Neolewinella litorea, assembly GCF_004803465.1. Taxonomy (GTDB): domain Bacteria; phylum Bacteroidota; class Bacteroidia; order Chitinophagales; family Saprospiraceae; genus Neolewinella; species Neolewinella litorea. The sequence goes on from NZ_SRSF01000002.1 coordinate 639,157, forward strand.
GTCAACAAGCGGAACATAAGTGAGTGGAAGGGGGATCCCAATAGGGACCCCGGGGGTGTTTAGGTATTTGATTTCCGGAACAGCAGCCCGGGTTAGGTGCAGGTATAACTCCCAAAAACCCCTGACTATTACTCACTTAACAAATTAAATACCGGACAGGAAGCAAAGCACAAAATGATGTACATACACCATTGTTACCGACACTAATCTAATTAAGGTACACTTGTGCGGCTACACATTTTGCCGGCTGCTTATCTTGACCCTCATGCAGACCTGTCCATTCTTTTCCATCTTTACATGGCGTACGATCCTGATCCCAGCGCTCCTTATACTTTCCGTGCCCCTGCGGTCCCAGGCACCAGGCACCACGGTGATCGAGCGGTGGCCCGACGGCAAGCGGGGGGCGGTCTCCATTACTTTTGACGACGGCATCATTACCCAGTTCACCGTCGCGCGTCCGATTTTGGACAGCCTGGAGCTCGACGCCACCTTTTACGTCATTACTGGCAAGATCGAGGGATCGGGGCAGGGCAAATTCATCGGTCGCCCCCCAGCGGAGATCATTGCAGAGACTGCCAGGATTCCCACCGATTCAACCAACCTCTTTGAGCGGGCCTCCCTGATTGCCTTCACCGGAACCACCGAAGCCGTGGATTACCATTCCAGGGTCGGCTCCGCATACGAAAGCGGCCGGGCCGACGAGGCCTACCGCCTGTTGGATGAGGCCTACCGCAAACTGCGGGAGGGTAGCCTGCGGAATACCGACGACGTGGTCTTCCACGACAATCCGGTAGATACCACCAGCTGGGATGACCTGCGCGCTTACCAGGCGGCCGGACACGAGATCGCCAGCCACACCGTGACCCACCCGCGCCTGGCGGTGCTCGACGAAGCGAACATGCTGTACGAGCTCGGGCAAAGTAAGGCGGACATCGCCCGGGAGCTCGGCGAAGCCGCCACCTTCACGGCCGAGGGGCCGTACGGCACCGAGGACGAGCGGGTGATGCACTACGCGCACACCGTCTACCCCGCCCTGCGCAACCGTATGCCCACCCCCTACCTGGCGGAACTCAACCGCGGCAGCCGCGAAAATCCGGGCGACCAGGAGGAGGAATACGTCCAGTGGCAACGCGGCCCCGTGGATGCCACGACCTTGCAAGAGATGAAAGCCTGGGTAGATACCACGCTGGCCCACGATAACGTCTGGCTCGTAGAGGTCTTTCACGGGGTTGACGACTACGGGTGGGCCGCCCGCCCCGCCGCCGAACTCCGGGAATACTTCACCTACATCAAGGAGCGAGAGGACCGACTCTGGATCGCACCCTTCGCCACCGTCACGAAGTATGTGCGCGAAAGACAGGGAGGTACAGTCAGCAGCATCCACGAAGGAGAAAGCCTGCTGGTGGCCGTGCACACCGAACTCGATACCGCCACCTACAACGTTCCCTTGAGCCTCAAAACCTACCTGCCCGACGGATGGGCCGGGGCCGAACTTACCCGCTCTACGACGGGCAATCCCGTTGCCTTGCCGGTACACCGCGATGCCCACGGTCGCCGCTACGTGCGCTACGCACTGCGCCCGGTAGAGCGAGGCGTACTTCATCGACGGTAATTGCGGTAGACCATGCCCCTACCACCACGCCACTGAGGCCGGCTTCCAACCGGGTCGGTCCGGCACCTGCGGCCGCGCCCCCGAGCGATTTACTTAATGAGTATTCCCGTAACACGGAGGGCCGCCGACCGGTCAGAAAAGAAACCGTTTCAAAAAGTGTGTCACGATAAGAACCAATAACTTTCGTAACACACTACAAGCACCATGGAAAACGAAGAATTCGATATGGAAGCCTTCCGCGAGGAGGCGATTAAGAAGCTACAAGCGGGCGAAGGCCTGCTGGGTGAGGGGGGAGCCTTCACCCCTTTGCTCAAGTCCTTTCTGGAGCAGGCACTGGACGGTGAGCTGGACGCTCACTTAGCCGATAAAGACGAACCAAATCGCAAAAATGGCCGTGGCAAGAAGCGCATCCGCACCTCGTTGGGCGAAGTGGAGATCG
>NZ_SRSF01000020.1 GCF_004803465.1 Neolewinella litorea
GGTAAGCGTCCGAGCAACCGCGTCTTTCTCTGCTGATTGGTCGGCCTGACCTTTGCTGGAAACAGCAACCATGGACAAAGCCAGCCGCATGTACGCCCTGCTGGACCGGCAAGCGACTTCGGGAAAGACCATCAAAGACTTCTGTACCACGGAAGGTATCAGCTACGCCACCTTTCACTACTGGCGCCGCCGGCGGCGGCGGCGAGACAGTCCGCAACCGGAGCCAGCGGTAGTAGGTCGCGACGGATTTATCAATCTGCGGTGCTCACCGCCGCAGGAGGGGATTACCGGCGACGCCAGTCCGCTTTCCGTCCTGCTGCCCGGTGGGCTCGAACTGAAGTTTAGGAGTAGTGATCCAGACCGCCTGGCCGACCTCCTGCACCGCCTCGACCAACGGTATGCTCAGTTTTAGTTCCCGCCAGCGCTACTTTCTCTACCGCGGCGCCACCGACATGCGCAAGGGCTTCAACGGCCTGAGCGGGCTGGTGCGTCGGCACGTCCGCCAGGCTGAACTCCTGAGCGGAGATGTCTTCATCTTCTTGAACAAGCGGCGCGACCGCATCAAGCTACTGGTCTGGGACCGCGATGGCTGGGTGGTCTGGTACAAGGTGCTGGAGCGGGGAACCTTCGAGCTGCCGCGGGCCGAGGGTGATAGTGTGGAGCTGTCCTTTACCGACCTACAGTTGCTACTGGCCGGCATTGAGATAAAATCCGTCAAACGACGCAAAAGATACCCGCCGGCGGCTTGACGTCGGGGCTATTTTTCGTATTTTTTGCCCCGTGAGTATCGAAGGGCTCATCGCGGAAAATCAGTCGCTCAAGGAGCAGAACGGGGCCTTGCGCCACGAGCTCGATCAACGGCTTTGTGGGGACAAAGTGCCCCGCTTCCAGAGCCCGCCAAGCAGGAGGTCACCTACACGCGTCACAAGCCGAAAAAGGCCCACCCCGGCCGGGCTTCGCTGCCGGAGCACCTGCCGGTGGAGGAGATCGTCCTGGAGCCGCAAGGCGTAGACACCGCTGGCCTGGAGTGCATCGGTCAGGAAGTCACCGATACGCTGGACTACCGGCCCGGTAAGTTGGTCATTATCCGGCGCATCCGTCCTAAGTACGCCCGCCCGGAAGCTGACGGGTCGACCACCGTGCTGGTGGCCGATCTACCGAGCCGGTCCATCGACAAGGGTATCCCGGAACCGGGGCTGCTGGCCGAGCTGTGCGTGGCCAAGTACGTCGACCACCTGCCCTTTTACCGCCAGATCAAGCGCTTCGAGCGCGATCACGGCTGGGTGGTGCACAAAGCCACCGTGGGCGACTGGTTCGCCGCCACCTGTAGCTTACTCGAGCCGCTATACCAGCAACTACTCCGCACGGTCGTTGATAGCGACTATTTGCAGGTGGATGAATCGACGATCAAGGTACTGGCTTCGGAAAAGAAAGGCAAAGCCCACCTGGGCTACCAGTGGGTCTATCGGGACCCGGACTCCGGACTGGTGCTGTTCGACTACCGTAAAGGACGCGGGGTGCACGGCGTGATGGAACGACTGGCGGACTTTGCGGGCTACCTGCAAACAGACGGGTATAAGGCCTATGAGACCTACTTGCGCAAGCATCCGCAGGTAACGGGGGTGAGCTGTCTGGCGCATATCCGGCGCAAGTTCTTCGAGGCCCGCGAGCAGCATCCCCGGCTGGCGGAGCTGGCCCTGGCCGCCATCGGCTTCCTTTACCACGTCGAGGCGCACTGCCGCAAAAGGGGGCGGTCGGCAGCCGAACGCCTGGCCCTGCGCCGGCGGGTGAGTCGGCCAGTCTACGAGGCATTGCTGGACTGGGCGGAGTACGAACAGAAAAACAACCTGTCCAGCGGAGCCATCGGCAAGGCGCTCAAGTACGCCCGGGACCAACTGCCGCGCCTGAGCCCTTGCTTCCGGGACGGTCGGCTGGAGGTGGACAACAACCTGATCGAGAACTCCATCCGCCCCCTGGCCCTGGGCCGGAAGAACTATCTCTTTGCCGGCTCGCACGAGGGGGCGCGGCGGGCGGCGATGCTGTATTCTTTCTTTGCCAGCTGTCAGCGGCTGGAGGTCAACCCCCGGGCCTGGCTGCGCGATATCCTCGAACGTATACCGGATCATCCGGTCAACCGGCTGGATGAACTCCTGCCGCACCGGTGGGCGGAGGCGCCGGCCGAGGTGAGTACGCAATAAGAATGACGTAGACCATACGCGGTTGCTCGGACGCTTACGAAGAAGGAGCAGGCCGACGAGGCCGACGAAAGCAAACGGCGGATCAAGGAGCTCGAGACGGAGAACGCGCGTTTGAAAAAGATGTACGCTGAGTTGAGCATCGACCACGGCATCCTCTCCGACGGTTATGCGATGCTAAAAAAGTGGCAGGCCCAAGACGCCAAGAAGAAATGATTGAGGCTGTCGGGCAGTGGCGGCGGCAGAGTGTGCGCCGTAACTGCCGCGTCTTGGGTTTTCGTCGCCAGACCTACCACCACCGCCGCCAGGGGTACCGCCCGGAAGAGCGGGATTTGGAGTTGCAGGACCTGCTGGAGCGGACCGCCCGGCGCTTCGTGGCCTGGGGCTTCTGGATGATCTTTTACTTCCTGCGCAACCAGGGCTACGCCTTCAACCACAAGCGGGTGTACCGGGTGTGGACCGAAGCGGGACTCCACCTCCGCCTCCCGCCGAAGCGGCCGCGCATCCGCCGGGAGTACCGCGAACTGCTGCCACCCGACGGCATCAACGAAGGCTGGGCGATGGACTTTCTGAGCGACTGGGTAGTGGGCCCGCAGCACCAGCCGGTGCGCATCGTCAACGTCATGGACGAGGGTTCGCGCAAGGCCCTGTGGACGCCGCAAGCACACACGAGCATCTCGTCCCGCAAGCTGATCGAGGTGCTCGACAACCTAATGGAAGTCCGCGGCTGCCCCGCCTACATCCGGTGCGATAACGGGCCGGAGTTTGTCAGTCACCACCTACGGCAGTGGGCGGAGGACCGCGCCGTGGAGCTCCGCTACATCCAACCCGGAAAACCGAGTCAGAACGGGCTCATCGAGCGTCTGAACAAGACCCTACGCGTGGAGTGCCTGAACCAGCACTGGTTCGCCTCCCTGGAAGCACTCAACGAACAGATCCAGGACTGGTCAGTGGTGTACAACTACGACCGGCCGCACAAAAATCTAGGCTACCAAACTCCGGAGGCCTACGAAAAAGCAAACGAGAATTTCTACTTTAGAACGGTTGCGGCTTAGGGGAAGCGTACACTATCACAAGCAACTTCACCGTCAGCCACACAAAAGCTACCGCGCACTACAAAACCCGCAGGACCCAAAAAAAGCTGCCGCGCGTTGCTAGGAAAAAAGAGAAGAAGCACTTCCGCCAACATCGCGCCATCGTCTACCCGGCAGCAAACCCTTACCGTTCCGATGAGGCCCTTAAAGCAGACTTGATGTTTAGACCGATTCGTTAGCCTGGTGGTGGGGCCGGGCCGCGCCGGCGCTCCCGTTGGCGGAAATACACAGCACGATTCGGTGCAGAAAGACAATCAAGAGGCCAGCACTACCTAAAAATGGTACCGCGCAGAAATAAGTCACTGGGAGTTACAAGCCAGCGCCTAGAAACAAACCGCATCGCTACCGACAGCTGCCGCTCACAAAAAAACTTCTACAACTTCCATTTAACAAAGTACTTACCCTAAAATACTTTCGTAGAGCACTAATACTATGTTTTAATCGTAATCTACCAGAACGGTCTTTAATCAGATAGATCTGTAGAATCAAAATTATCTTAAATCAGACACATAAGCTGCGATTGTATAAAATAATTATTCTAAAAAAACAACTAGTTATATTAGAAAAAAATATGAACCGATTCAGATGAAGTTTACTATACGTGGTTTGGATTTTATTGTCGATGAGATTAAATCTTCCAACGAAGTTATTATAGTAGTAGCAGCACTATCTCCATTTATCGTTTTCATGCTCTATGTCTTTTATACAGTATTTTCAGTTCCACAGAGCACTCGGCTCTGTAATTTAGAGGAGAAGTATAGGAATCAAGAAAGCTTTGGGGTCATCTCAAAAGTAGAGAGAAAATCTCACTACCATAGATTAACGTATGAAAACAGTCAAGAATATGTAGTTCCTAATAGTGTTTTACAGCCGAAACACAATGCTTTATCTATAGGGGATACCTTAATTAAAAATAGCGGAAGTTCACAAATTTCTATTCATCCCAAAAATAATGGCAAAAGGTTTCACCTATATATCAATTTCGGATGCCAAGAAAATCAGGCTGACTAGTTATTCCGTATTTAGCCGTTGTATCTAGAAGCGGATTAAGTCCTCTGCATAAAATTGATAAGACAGCCGTTCTTGAAGGATTATGTGGAAAGGCTGGGAGTATTTCAGAAAGTGTGTCACCTGGTTTTTTTGCAGCGGAAGTATTCTTTGGCCAAGCCCCGTATAAGTTAAGGGGGATTGGGCAAAGAATACGTGACTACCGCCCGGCTCACAGGTCCAGGCGTAAGCGGTCATCGTAGAGGATGGCCAGCTGAGAGAGGATGCGGTTCCAGTTGTGCATGGGCTTTTTCCACTTGGCAGTGACGTCGCGCTGGACGAGGTACAGCAGCTTCATCAGCGCCGTGTCGGAAGTGAACGACCCCTTGGTCTTGGTGACCCGCCTGAGYTGWCGGTGGAAGGCYTCGATGGCRTTYGTAGTGTAGATGACCTTGCGGATCAGCGGGCTRTAGTTGAACATCAGCGTCAGRTTGTCCCAGTTGCGGCGCCAGGAGGCGATGATYTTGGGGTACTGYTTKSCCCACTTYTGYTCSAGYCGATTGAGGGCRTGCTCGGCCTTCTCMCGCGTYGKAGCGGTRTAGATSGTCTTRAGGTCYGACATGAACTCTTTGSWGTCCGTATAGGCCAGGTACTTCTTCGAGTTGCGGATCTGRTGCACCACGCAGAGCTGGACATCAGTGCGCGGGTAGATRGCCGCAATGGCGTCTACGAAGCCCGTTAGATTGTCCACGCAGGCGATCAGGATGTCCTCCAAGCCTCTGTTCTGCAGGTCCGTGAGCACCTGCATCCAGAACTTGGCCGACTCATTCTGACCGATGTAGAGTCCCAGCACGTC
>NZ_SRSF01000021.1 GCF_004803465.1 Neolewinella litorea
GGCGGGTCACCAAGACCAAGGGGTCGTTCACTTCCGACACGGCGCTGATGAAGCTGCTGTACCTCGTCCAGCGCGACGTCACCGCCAAGTGGCAAAAGCCCATGCACAACTGGAACCGGATCCTGGCCCAGCTGGCCATCCTGTACGACGACCGATTGCGCCTGGACCTCTGAGCCGGCGGCGCAAGCCCTCCCGGCCCTGGTTCTAGAACCAGGGCCGGGAGGGCTTGACTTCCTTCTTCTTTTCCCTTAATCTTTAATCCTAAGAATTACCCTTGACACACTTTATGCAATACTCCCAAACCTATTTTTCTGGGCATTTTTCCTGGGTATCAGTGGGATACCCATAAGATACGGCTATAAAATCGGAAAGTATACTTTTTGCACACTCTGACGGGGGCCTACCCGACGGCCGCCTTCACCAGCAATTTAAGCGGGTGTCGACATCCATTGAACCCGCCTTTGAAGCAATGATAGTACCCACAAACTGAACCGGCGGCTGAACGTGGTAGGCAGTGTTGTGTGCATTCATTAAGATTTATCTAATAATTCCTATTGTTTTATCATTTTTTTCACCATACTTCCACGCAGTAAAAAGGGAATTGGTAGACGGATCGAGCTCATGATTGAGTAGAGTTTGCATGAACTTTTTAACTGAAACACTCTCACCCACTAACTCTCTCTTTAAAACAATATGTGCTCTTCTACATAGAGGAGCAGTATCCACCGTACCATTTCCAAAATTATATGGCTCTGTTGATACTATATTTCCTGGTTCACAAGATAATATTACTGGATTGTCGCCTACCATCAAATTGTAGGCAATTAGTATTTCATATGTTTGACGCATCAGAGTATCTAATGTTTCCAACCCCAAATTATCAATAACGTAACTGTCTAACACTTGGTCATCGACCAATTCACCTTCTTGACAGGAGTCAAACATGAGAATATAGTCTAAATTCTGTTCATCCAAAAACTCTTTTACCTGGAGTGGCGATATAGTGTTTTCAAGCCAATCCATGTAATCATAATCTTTCGTATTATCAATATCAAAATCAGTTGGTGGAATGTATAACCCTTTGCTGAGTCCTGATGTAAATCCATGTCCGGCGTAGTAAAATATTACCAATGGATTGCTTGAGCGACTCTTTCGAATTAACTTAACAAGCCCATTTAGTGATTTATTTATAAGCTTATCGGTCATAGGATGGCTTACATCCGTTATAACTTTTAAACCGTCTACTGCTCCCAATTCATCAAACAAATTGGACATTTCTGTCGCCCCTACCTCTGCAGCATCTAAGTTGCCAAGATTGCTGTATACAGGTGAGCCCATGGAAAGATAAAACAAATCATATTTTTGGGCTGTTATGCATCCTATTTGTACTAGGATCGTAACGATTGCTAAGTTGATTGCCTTAATCATCGAATAGAAGTTGTTGACGTTTTTTGAGAGAGGCAGATAGACCTTTCATCATATCGATTTGCTTCCTTTTCAAGAAGTGAGAATCCTTTATTCCTTGACGAAAATCATTTAATGATTCACGATACTCAATCACCTTTGCCTCAACCTCCGGATCCTCCACTACAACTAAGGCTGAATAATAAAGCCGATCCAATTTTTCTTCCAAGCTATCTAAAGCTATTGAATCATTTCTGAATATTATTATATCTGCGGAAACTTGTTGTAAATCTGTATATACCTTTAGCCTTTCTTCCCACAGTCGCCATCGGAACTCATGCGTTTCATTAAAGAACTGCCGTTGTTGAAACTCAATTATACCCCAAATGAAGCCACCCGCTGCAATAAGGGCAGCAACAATTTTTGAAATCGCATCAACATTTTTCACTATATCTATTTTTCTATATAGTAGTAAGCGATTGATGGCAACCCCTTTTCTTTGCTTAACTTCTTCAATCGAAGAGTTTTTGTCCTTGTACCGCCTTCATTACGAAAGTATATATCAACCATATAATTTACTCCTTTAACTACTAAGTATATTTCATCATCATTTATCTTTTTTATAGTCCACACAGTATTTTCAAACGAGGCAAAACTGCACAAATTACCACTAACGGTTTGACCTTTACTTTCAAATATAAGAGTATCGGACATACATTCTTCGCTGGTTATATTTCTTGACCCCATAGTCTCTACAACTTTCTGAAATTTCCAAACTTTGATACTGTCGTCAGTGAGATCAATTTTTGTATTTAGATCAACTTCCGATTGACTGAACACACCAAGACTAAGCAGAACATACATTAAGGTACTGACAAATTTCATATCAAGCATATTTTATTTATAAACCCTCTGCCAATACAATATAGTTGATAAAACCCAGAAGAAGCAATTTTGTCATATAAAATTATTGTTAATATATAACTAATTGGCATTGATCTGGTGTAGGTTCATTGCCCACAACGTGAGCTGCCCACACAGCTCCGGGATTTGGAATGATGTTGAGGCGTAGCCTCAAAAAATATTTCAAATGGTGGAGTTGCCGAAGGTAAGGTGTTCACGGCCATTAAGCTAAGCATTTGATGGTATTACCGTGCTCCCGAACTTGGGAGAATGACCCACGCCCTGACCCGCTTTCTCAGCCTCCTGCGCAGCTTCCCCGACCTCACCGAAGAGCAACGGGCCCAGTATATCGTCGATCCCCACCGTCGCTTCACCCGCAGCAGCCCACTGACCTTCCGGCGCACGGTGGCCTTCATCCTGCAGTTGGTACGTAAATCCACCGCCGTAGAGCTGCACGATTTTTTCGGTTACCTGGGACTTGCCCCGGTGACAAAGTCGGCCTTTGCCCAGCGCCGCAGGTACATCCGTCCCGCCTTTTACCGCGACTTCTTCTACCGTTCGGTCACGGATTTTTATGCCTGCTTCCGCCACGCCCGCCGCTGGCGCTCCTACCTGCTCTTCGCCGTCGATGGTACGGGTCAGACCCTGCCCCGCGAGGGTTGGATCGGTGAGGCCTTTGGCTTCCACCAGAACCAGCACGACAATGTCCCCTCCACCCGCATTCTGCTTACTTACGACCTGCTCAACCGCATTATTCTGCGGGCCGATTTGCACACCCAAAACAGCGGCGAGATCCGCCACGCCTACCCCAACGTCGAACGCTTACCCCAAGACGCCATCTATATCTACGATCGCGGCTACGCCGGCTACGGGCTGCCCTTCCTGCACCGCCGCCACGGCTCCGACTGCATCATCCGCCTGCCGATCGATATGAGTCCCGAAGTGCGCGACTTCGTGCGCAGCGGCGAGCCCGACCGCCTCATTATTGTGGAACTAAAGGACCGCGCCTACCGTACCCTGCGCGACCTGGGGCAGCAGCCCGTCTGGCGCCAACCCCTGGAACTGCGCCTCGTGCGCGTCGAGCTCAGTATGGGAGAAGTGGAGGTTCTCCTGACCACCCTGATGCACCGCCGCCGCTTTCACTACCGGCGCATCGGGGAGCTCTACGGCCTGCGCTGGGGCGTGGAGACGGGCATCTCCCACCTTAAGTCTTTCCTTCAGTTGGCACTGACCTCAGCCTACACCCAGCCAGGCGTAGAGCAAGATCTCTGGTCAACCTTCTGGTTTTACAACGTGCAGAGCGCCTGCCTCCTCGACCGGGAGCTGGTCAAACAAGCCCGAACCAAAGACCGTAAATACAGCTACCGGATCAACCGCAACGGCTTCACCAAGGGGCCCCTTCCCCTTGCTTCGCTTCGGACTGATCAAGCGGTGGCTACCCACCCTCTTCCTGGACGGCGTACAGCGCTGGCGGGCCCGCACCAAAGTCCTGCTAGATGAACTGGTTCAGTACCTGGAACCCTATAGGCCCCGCCCGAGCCGTGCTCGTATTAGACGGATCATGCGGAGTCAGGACCGACACGTTTACGAACCCAACTATCGCTCGGCACTCTAATGGACTACCAAGGCAGCAGGTCACGGCACGGGCCGCCTCACGGCCGGACGGGGACGCTATACCCTAAAGTTACTTTCCAACCTGGCTCGCCGCAATAGCGGCCGAAGAGTAGCCCTGATGGAGGCTCCGGTATGGCGCTTAGTCGCTTAGCTTAATGGAGTTGGCGCAATGTTGGGCGATTCTTCAAAACCACTTGCTTTTATAGTTGACTAAGGTTTTGAAATCTCTTGAGTATGCTATAAGACTACATATTGAGTTTTAGCTTACCAGTATTTGTAAGTACGTTTAGTTAATTCTTCCATTACCCTTCCGTTATGGTATTTAGAAGTGGTGACTATGTCAACAACGTGATCAATGTTGTATTGAACCTCGCGATAGACCCAAGTACCATATTTCTTTCCTTCTATATACTTACCTGTCTCTATAAGTATTCCGGTGCGTGAATAGAGACTATAAGACCCATTTAGCTTTCCGTCTTGTATTGTATATTCTAGTAAGGGAGCTTTGTATGATGTATCTATGGTTTCCCCGTCATAGTACCTTGTTGGCTGCTTGAACTCGTAATACCCATCTACGCCAGTTGAAACCGAAGTCAAATATTTATTCCACTGCTGAAACTTTTTAGGATCGCTGTGTTCCGATACGGTTTTAGTGCAATCTTCTCTATAGGTAAAATAACGATCATCGTCGCGGTAAGCGCTTACTATTGATTTACTTCCTATCTGATCTTCGAAGCCGCACGATGCACTACTAGGCTGTGTCTGAAAAATGTCTAGCGCCTACTTTTGGGGTATGCGTAGGTACGAAATTACGGATGAACAATGGGCGGCTATCGCTCACCTTTTTCCAGTTCGCCCCGCTGGAGCTAGAGGTCGACCCAGTCGCGATCACCGCACGATGCTGAATGGTATCCTCTGGGTACTCTTCAGTGGGGCGGCGTGGCGTGACATTCCAGCCCGATTTGGTTCATGGCAGACCGTTTATGACCGGTTTCGCCGCTGGAGCAAGGACGGCACCTTTGACGCAGTGTTGGACGAACTCCAGTGGAA
>NZ_SRSF01000022.1 GCF_004803465.1 Neolewinella litorea
CCATCCCGCGACCATTTATTGAAGTAGTAATGGACGATCTTCCAGGGTGGAAACTGAGAGTCGAGATTGCGCCACTGGCAGCCCGTGCGGGTCAGCCAGAGAATGGCGTCGAAGACGTCACGCAGATGGTGTTTGCGCCTGCGCCCAATGGGCAGCAATGCTTTAACTTCGTCCCACTGGCTGTCAGTCAACCGAGCGAACTGCTGGGTCATGTTTCGTATAGTTTGGCGACTTACAAAACACGACTGGCAGCCTTTTGCTAAATCATATCTGGAAAATCATAATTTTAGACATGCTCTAAAAGTTAGGTTCGACATCCTTGGTGACGATGTGAAAGTTGGGTTTAATCCCTAGTCGGACGACTTCATTTCTTCTTTTGAACCTGAAAGCAAAAAAATAATCTAACTCTTCTGCTTTGCATCTTAGGGCTGAATATCAAAAATTATTCGACGAAGAGTGAATCTAGAGGCAAGATGGTATAAAGCCAAATGGGTGTTGTCAAACTCTAAACCAAAAAATCGCCTCCCGTGGCAGGGGAGACGATTGGTACGGTAATATTTTGCTGGTTTTTAGCTGAAGCTAATTTTCAAACAGGACTGTTTGTCATTCCTTTTGGCGAATGCCCACCCAAACCTTTTCGCGCCACTCTTCTGTGTTAAAATCGTATACCTTGTAGTCGATACGCAGATTCTGCTTGTCGTCGGAAAGCTCGCCTACACCATGCGCTCTACTGCAGCAACTGTTGGTGCTCGGTTTGAGTATAAAACCCTTGTAGTTGTAAATAAGTATTGGGTTATTCAAGACCTCTCCATTCATCGCTCCTCTTGGGAAACCCTTGAGGCGGATGTCGCCATCGTTTTCAAAGAAGGTGATGAAGAAATCAGGTTGATCAGATTCGGATTCGTTGTTACCGATAAAGGTTCCAAGAATGGGCTTTGTATTGAAGTCAGGGTCTTTGCCGATGATATAGACAGATTCGGTCTTTGCTGCCACTTCGTTATCTCGATTAGGACATTCTTTCGTGTCGCGGTAAACGGTCAGATCAATATCCACCTTACCATCAACAGTCCCACGGCTGAAAACCAGATCAGTTTCCTTTCCGTAATTAGTTCTCGGATCGCTACCGAAGTTCCATTCATAAGAATCAGCGCTTTCATCCAGTGCACGAAAAGAAAGGTTGCCGGGCAGAGTTGTATCACGAATTACTAAGGATTGAACGATATATTCATCCCCACTAAATGGGGCCGTTCGGGTGTAAATAAAGGTTTCAAAATCGGCTGAGAGATCTTCAACGGTTTGACAGTAATCATAATTAGGACATGCCGGGTTGAGATCGTCCATACATTTCTTGTCCTTCTCACATCCTGTGAAGGAAGAGATACAACAAACTGCTATTGTACAAAGAGAAATATGTTTTAGGTGCAGGGAGTATATCATACTATCTAACTTTTATAATGGAGACGGTTTCTGAGCGTTCATTTGAAATGACCCGCAACTGATAAGTTCCTGGAATAAGTTCGGGAATATTGAAGTAAAATTCTTTTGAATCAGCCGGGATATCGTTCGATTCAAACACTAATTGTCCATTACTGCTCAAAATCTCTACTTTTTCAACGTCGAAAGTAGAGGATACTCGGATGTCCTTGACAAAAGGATTTGGATAAACAGTCACTTCAACACCATCGGTGTCTAGATTATTGCGATTGGGCTTAATATTTTGCGCATTTGCCGCCAATCGTGCCATTGATGCAGGATTTTCGCGCGTAGGATCATATGCGGTCTGGCAAAAGTTGGTCAAAGTACTGACCGAGACAGGACCTATGATAGGGGAAGAGCAGCTACTCTGATTGGTCTGGTCATTAAAAGTAAAATTAGATGGCGGTGCTGAGACATTAGTGGAGTTTCCTGTGTTCAATTCATAGTTACCCAAGAATACCACATCATCAGATCCATCTGTCGGAATCAGTGTCACTAAGACTTGAAGAGATACATTGTCTGAGCATTCATATTGTTCGTAGTTTCCAAAACTAAAGGGGTCATTCGGGTCACTGACGAATTCTTCATAAAAGTTTGCGTATTGTCCATCAGCACATGCGGCGTCCACAAAAGGAGTTCTGATCGCGCCGCCCTGACTGGCAGGAATCAATTTCATGCTTCTGGCTGGCCCCGTACATTCCTCAAAAACAAGGGATAACATGATGCGCCTTGGGGTAGCCAAGAATCCTGCAGAAGTATTTACAACGTAATCTAATTCATTACCATCAACATAACGATAGAAGTCATAAGTTCTGTCCAGACTTCCGGCATTCTGATTGACAAGACGATGAAGTTTTGGTGTTTTTAAAAGATTAAACACTCCTAAAGGGTTCTTGTAAACCGCTTCTGAACCATTTTGATATGACGGATTATCTTGGGCCAACGATGAAGGTGTGAAAAAGTCGGAACCTTGTTTGTATTCCGTACTTGTTTCAGTGCCAGTTGCTTGAAGATCAAACTCGGTAGAGTACCCAACGATCCTAGAAGATGTCCCGTTTCCCCCGATAAAAAATCTCAGGAGATCTACTGTAGCTTTCCCTACCCCTAACCAACCTGGAACTAAGTTTCCAGGTATTGTGACACCCGAATATGGTGGTTGGTTTTCTTGAGCGCGCCAGTTTTCTATTTTACCGTGATAATCTTGAACCCTTCCAAAACTAGTAGAACCCGAACCTGCCAAACCAAGCAGGTTTGAGGCAATTCCGAACCCTTTTTGAAATGCACTTTGCGGCACGCCTTGTTCTATTTCCGGTTCAGTATAGCTGCTCCCTTTGATCGTCATTTCAATATCTCGTCCCCCCTCCAATTCCTTGTCTATGTAGACTTTAGAAGGATTCTGACAAACGCAGGGGTCATAGGCTGCAGGAAAATCGAGTATTGACCAGACGCCAGCATCTACATATTTGTTATAACCCATAGCCATGTCTCCAAACCCATAGAATTCGTCTAGAGCCTTAGAAGGGGTATTCATCAGAGAAAATAATGCCGAACCCTTAAACACAACACCATCAGCAGCTTCTCCATGTGAAGCTTTAAGTCTGGAAATCTGAAAATTTGTTGTGTTATCAGTAGGGTGATAAACGAAGGCACGAACAAGCCCCGTGTATCTATTGTATAGGGCGAAAGAAGGAGCTCCTACATACTCCACACCCCCAGCGACCGGACCTCCAATATCTTTGTATAGAAGTTCCCACCCATCTGCAGGATTGTTATCAGGAGGATTCGTTTCTAAATGCTCGGTATTGATTGCACCGCTGTTCGAAATGTCAATGAAAGGTGACGGAACATTATTGTCTATAATGTCGATCCCATTATTCGCTTCGTAATACAATGTGTAGAATGTTGTTGTCCAATCCCAAACGTTGATAGTTGAACCTAGGGCGGTTGGAGTTGGACAAATGGTTTGTGCACTAGTAGTGAGGGAGCTTAATGTACCTACAAGACATAGGATGGCTGTGTAGAATTGCTTCATGGAGTTGGTGGGTATTAGATCAGAGTCATCAAAAGGTGACTTATTCACAATGTAGTAAATTTTATATATAATTTCTGGTTTACCAGAAACAGCATGCCTTTTTTTTAAAAAGGAAAATGATTGCAGGTGTCAATGCCTTTGTTTCTGTTAATACACAATAAGTTAAGAGCATGTCTAAAAATTTCAGGGGCCGTCGGCGGCTAGTGACGATATAACCATCTGAATATTAGCCATAAGAATAAAGCCTACAGAATTTTCTATCGTTCGCTCGTAATCCTTGATGATTCGACGGAAGAAATTCATCCAGGCGAAGCTTCTTTCAACCACCCAACGCTTCGCTTCGACGACAAAACCCCGCTGATCCGGCGGACGGCTAGGGCACTCAAATACTACTCGGTCAAGTTGGCTCATCAACACAGCAAATTGGCCCGTGTAAGCACTGTCCGCAAGAAGCTTCTTCGCGC
>NZ_SRSF01000023.1 GCF_004803465.1 Neolewinella litorea
ACCGACAGCTCAGGCGGGTCACCAAGACCAAGGGGTCGTTCACTTCCGACACGGCGCTGATGAAGCTGCTGTACCTCGTCCAGCGCGACGTCACTGCCAAGTGGAAAAAGCCCATGCACAACTGGAACCGCATCCTCTCTCAGCTGGCCATCCTCTACGATGACCGATTACGCCTGGACCTGTGAGCCGGGCGGTAGTCACGTATTCTTTGCCCAATCCCCCTTAACTTATACGGGGCTTGGCCAAAGAATACTTCCACTGCAAAAAAAACCAGGTGACACACTTTCTGAAATACTCCCCTTTCCCTCCTCCAGTGCGGTGTCACCAGCAATTGTAAAAAGCGGATGGATCACTTGAACCTATTCCTCTCCCAGCGCTCCATCCTCTACAATGACCTACTGCGCCTGGATCTGTGAGCCGGGCGGTAGAATCCGCATTCTTCATCCAATCCCTCTAATCTTATACGGGGCTTGAACAAAGAATATTCCCATTAAGACAATTTCTCCTGATACACTTGATGCAATACTGTCGTGAGAAAGGTTGGAATGTATGTCTTTCAGGGACGACTATTTAGCAAGCACTAACAATGAGTACCCCCCTATCAATTTAACAGTTAAATCGGGAAATATCGGGAATAGCATATTTCGGGGAATATTAGCAATTTTTGTTCTTAATTTTCTGGGTAATGTTGAACCGTCAGTATAAAAATAATCTAAAATCTCCAATCCTGCATCTTCAAGCGTAGCTAAAGCGGTTTCTTTAGTAAAGTAATGTAAATGGCCTACACTGTTCCTTGCCGCTATTAAGCGACCTCTTAAAATTGAACTTAAATGGATATCCAGTGGGATGTGGAATATTTTATATGTTGCTTTTTCACTGCAATTTGCAATAAAACCTATATAGTCTGGAACATGCTCAAACACATCGATCATTAATAATAAATCAAATGCTTTGGCATTTTCACCCCCAAAATCTTTACAGAAAAACTTAACATTTGAATTGTTTTTGGTGCGGGCTATATTTATTGCATCTTCTGCAATATCATAGCCTTCAAAAGTGGTATTCCCATCTTCAAACAACTCATTCATTGAATATAAAATTTCTCCAACTCCACAACCGACTTCTACTATGGTTCTAGGTTTTAGGTTGTTCTTCTTAATCATTTGCAAGATCTGATTTGCCTTCCAAGGAGAATCTTCTGAGTGCCAAGACTTAGTTTTTTGTAAATAGTCCGAATCCGATCCTATGTAAAGGTCTTTCATTAGTTGTTTTTTTATTTAAAATCATAATTAATTAGTGAACATGCATAAGACCCGACCAGCTCATGGGTAATTTACGCAGTAATATACTGAAAATCAAAATAAGTGGATGGAATTATTATTTCATACCCTACAGTTTACTTCTGCCATAACTCGAATTGATCATTTTGTCTTCGAATGTAAAGTACGAAGAAGTATAATACCTCGGCAGAATTGGTCCACGAGCTACGTTGAAAGCTTAACTTGTAAAATGAAGCGCTCGAGAAGGAAACCGTTCCTTCATTGTAGGGCCATACCCCACGCTTCGTATAAAGATATGTATGCTGAGTTGAGCATCAACCATAACATCGTTTACGACGGCTATGGGATGTTAAAAAATTGGCCCGATATCTATTGGGGCAAGACGCCATGTTGGCTTAGAGCATGTCTAAAAATTTCAGGGGCCGTCGGCGGCTAGTGACGATATAACCATCTGAATCTTAGCCATAAGAATAAAGCCTACAGAATTTTCTATCGTTCGCTCGTAATCCTTGATGATTCGACAGAAGAAGTTCATCCAGGTAAAGCTTCTTTCAACCACCCAACGCTTCGCTTCGACGACAAAACCCCGCTGATCCGGCCGACGGCTCGGGCACTCAAATACTACTCGGTCAAGCTGGCTCATCAACACAGCAAACTGGCCCTGTAAGCACTATCCGCAAGAAGCTTCTTCGCGCGTGGGATTTGGTCGGTGAAGTTCGGATAGATCAGTTCCATTCCTGCAATTCCATCGTGGATGTTAGCTGCATGCACCTAGACCCTCCGGATCCGACCCAAGGTGTCTGTCAGGATGCTACGCTTTCGGCCGTTGATCCATTTGCCACTATCCTTTCCCCGATCTTGGCCGATCATCGGAGACAACCGTACACTCTGAGCATCAA
Organism: Neolewinella litorea; assembly: GCF_004803465.1. Taxonomy (GTDB): domain Bacteria; phylum Bacteroidota; class Bacteroidia; order Chitinophagales; family Saprospiraceae; genus Neolewinella; species Neolewinella litorea. Next base: position 2,180 of record NZ_SRSF01000023.1, read on the forward strand.
CCAGTAATAAGCTGGGACTAGCTTCACGAGCGTGAACGAGTACCCGCTCTAAGCGATTGAGTGCATCATTGATCGTTTCGATCTTACCATCCCGCGACCATTTATTGAAGTAGTAATGGACGATCTTCCAGAGTGGAAAATGAGAGTCTAGATTGCGCCACTGGCAGCCCGTGCGGGTCAGCCAGAGTATGGCGTCGAAGACATCACGCAGATGGTGTTTGCGCCTGCGCCCAATGGGCAGCAATGCTTTAACTTCGTCCCACTGGCTGTTAGTCAACCGAGCGAACTGCTGGGTCATGTTTCGTATAGTTTGGCGACTTACAAAACACAACTGGCAGCCTTTTGCTAAATCATATCTGTAAAATCATAATTTTAAACATGCTCTTAGGTAGAATGGGCTCCTACGGCTCAGCTCATAATTGGTAAGATTACACAGCTGCGTCAGAAGAGTGTACGCCATACCGTAATTGTCGCGCCTGGGGCTTAATTCGCCAAACTTACCCCATCGCCGGCAAGATTTTCGATCCGAAGAGCGGGAATGGGAGTTGCAGGATTTTCTGGAATGAATCGCCAGTCGGTTTCTGAATTAGCGCTTTTGGATTGATCTTTTACTGTCTGGGTAACCAAGGATATGCCATTAATCACCAGTGAGTGTACCGCGTTTGGATTGAAACGGGACTGCACCTGCGGCTCACCCAAGACAACCGCTCATCCAGCAAGAATACCGGGTACAATTGCCACCCGACGTCAGCAACGAGGGGTGGGTGATGGATTTTTGAAGAATGGGTAGTATGTCCACAGCCTCAGAGCGTACGCATCCTCAGTATAGAGGATGAAGGCTTTCGCAAGGGACAATGGACCGTAACTCATGGTAGTATCTCGGCGCGCAAGTGGATTAAGGTACTCGATAACCTAGTAGAAGTACGGGGTAGTCCCGGATATAACCGCTGCGATAATGACCCAGACATCATTAGCCCTTAATTACGCCGTGGGCCGAGAACCATGATGTAGAACTCCTGCATATCCTGCCCGGCAAGCCGAGTCAGAATGGGCTCATTGAACGGTTACGTTGTGGTTAGAATGCCAACGCCAATTCTGGTTGAACAGTCTGGACGAAATCAACGATCAACTGCAAGCCTAGGCTGTGTCTGAAAAATGTCTAGCGCCTACTTTTGGGGTATGCGTAGGTACGAAATTACGGATGAACAATGGGCGGCTATCGCTCACCTTTTTCCAGTTCGCCCCGCTGGAGCTAGAGGTCGACCCAGTCGCGATCACCGCACGATGCTGAATGGTATCCTCTGGGTACTCTTCAGTGGGGCGGCGTGGCGTGACATTCCAGCCCGATTTGGTTCATGGCAGACCGTTTATGACCGGTTTCGCCGCTGGAGCAAGGACGGCACCTTTGACGCAGTGTTGGACGAACTCCAGTGGA
>NZ_SRSF01000024.1 GCF_004803465.1 Neolewinella litorea
GGCGGGTCACCAAGACCAAGGGGTCGTTCACTTCCGACACGGCGCTGATGAAGCTGCTGTACCTCGTCCAGCGCGACGTCACCGCCAAGTGGCAAAAGCCCATGCACAACTGGAACCGGATCCTGGCCCAGCTGGCCATCCTGTACGACGACCGATTGCGCCTGGACCTCTGAGCCGGCGGCGCAAGCCCTCCCGGCCCTGGTTCTAGAACCAGGGCCGGGAGGGCTTGACTTCCTTCTTCTTTTCCCTTAATCTTTAATCCTAAGAATTACCCTTGACACACTTTATGCAATACTCCCGCAGCGAGCCTTTCATTTTTCGCAAGGTTTTGGCCGTATTTGGCCGGTTTCTGGCGAAAAGTTAATATGCCGTCAACAATATAAAAAGATATTAGCCTACTGGTTTTCAACACTTTGCAAGACTGATTCATACTTCTTCAGGGACGACTATGTAATACTCGCTAGGCAAATAAAGGTAAATTTTCTGGCCAGATTCTTTGGTTTTGAACATAGCACATTGAAACGGTCTCAGCAGTGTAGCTACTCCGACAAGATCCAGTTACCAATTTTTGCTACAACAAATAAGCCAAGGTGAAAGCCGGTGATAATAATAAAAACTATTTCAAATAATTCCCACACGCTATTAAAATCACCTTTATTCCAAATATCACTATATCCGCCGTAAATGCCATATGATATTATGGAGCTCCAAAATGCAATGGATAAAATGTAATCTTTAAATTCCCACGTGTCTGACTCCATAGCAAGTTGGCTATTTTCACCCTCATCTTCCTGTTCAATCGTTGTATATTGATCTATAGGTATTTCTTCATTTGCATCGCTTAGGTTATCCGGTAATATATTATAATTAGTCCGGGGTTCTTCCGAATTGTCCTCGATTGAAATGTTCCCGCATTCAGGCGAAAAATTGTCAGGCTCATTTTCTACACATTGGGCTCCTCCTAAGCGCTGCGTTCGTTCATTCTTTCTTTTTATGTTATACAATTTTCTCTTTGCTGCTATCATAAAGTTGCCTGTGGGGTACCTTTCCAAGTATTCGGTCATGCTCTCAATCGTTGCGAGTTCCATAGCGTTATTCCAAAATATTTCTTCCTCTTTTTTTGCCTTCAACTTATCTAGAACCTCGGATTTGGGTCTATTCTGTTTCGAACGGTTATCATTTTGAATCCTGTTTACATACTGCGGGCTAACAGAAACGTCATTCTTTCTACCATAATGTGGAATCAAGTTGCTTTGCTCAATCTTTTTTTCTGAAAGTTTCAAAATACTATTTCTTGCTTCGCCTACAAATTGACCTGCTGGGAAAAATAATAAATATTTGCTATATTTCTCTTCACTATTTTCTTTCATTGCTTCTGACCATAATAACTCTTCTTCTCTTTTATTGATCGCACTTATATTCTCCCGCGCTTGGATTACAAATTTCCCTTTAGGATATCTGTCTACGTAATCATCGTAATAAAAAACCTTGTTCATTTCAAGTGCAATGTTCCAAATTTCATCTTCTTCTATAGTATAAATCCTTCCCTTAGCCGCCTGGCAATATTTACTTTTTGGAAACTGGTTTTTAAAATCTAAATAACCCCATTTGGTATTTTTGAAACACGCTTTTTCCCACTCAATTTCATCGTCAGATTTACGAGGCAAAAATTTTTTGTTAATCGAGAAATATAATTGGTCAGCGTTATTGAAGTTAGATTGCTGAGGAGAAGGTTTATTCTCCTTTATAAAATCCGTCTTTATTTTATTAAATATGTCCCGGAGGGAGCAATACTCTGTATCAGTTTCTAATCCAGTACCTAATATTTCTAAGAGCCGGCCGGTAAAGTAAGTCGGTGCCTTAGGATCTTCGTGAGGAAACAGTGACGGTTCGTCTTCTGCAGCGGAAGTCATTACGTAGGTTCCCTCAAAATCTTTCAGCCCTGCCTGTATTGAACTGGGAATATTATTCATCGCACCAATAATGGCCCCACTATGGCAAGAATCAATGATAACAATTTTTCTGCCAGCGAATGATCTCTTGATGTGCTTCTTGAAATCGTTAATATTTATACTGTCACTCTCCAGATATTTTTTACAAGTATGAAACGTTGTAAAATACAGGGTAAAATCTTCGGAGCTGAGTATTCCGTGACCAGTGTAATATACAAACAGGGTGTCCTTCTTATCTCGAGTTTGCTCAGTTAAATCCTTTAGCCTTCTTTCAATTTGAAGTTTAGTTTCGTTTAATGAAACAGAAATATTAGATTCCGGAATTCCTACCAGATTTTTATCAATAAGTATATTTTTAAACAGATTAATGTTGGCGACCACATTAGGTATGGACATAATAGAGGGATCCTCTGGAAACTCGCTTGTTCCAATTAATAAAACTTTGGTACGAGAATGGTCTATCATAACCATCACTTGTCATTTTGCTGTATTGAAGATACTACCTCTTTTAGTTCATCAGGTGACATGCTCCTACCGTGTTTAATTTCAACTTTTCCATGCTTCGTTGAAATAGTAATTACGGTTCTATAATTGCTCACATATTTTTCCAGGCATTTAACAAGTTCTACCAGTGGTTCAGTTGCTGCTTCGACTACGGTGGTTATGGAATTCAATATATTGCCATAGCCCAACTGACCAGAAAAGTGTTCGGCCCTATCTATTTCTATTGAATACACGCCATCGATTGATACCTTATCCATATAATTTTTAAGGTTTACAATTGACTGCTTTGACTTTTCAGCAGGTAAGACAATTTTTAATTCCATAGTTATGAATTTAATATAATTGCCGAGCAATAAATGTGCTTTTTTTACTTGGTTGGCGTTTGATCGAAATTGGCTTTGAGATTGATATTGAAGAATTAAAGTCAGCCCCGTATAAAAGAGAGACAATGGCAACCCAATCTTGTTGTGTCTAGCGCCCACTATAGATGGGATACTTGCTTTGATCGTAGCCATCTAAATTAGTGTCTACAAAGGAAAAAATGGCAACAGCGTCTCAAAAAATTTTAAGCCGTTAATGGAGCTTTACGCGGAATAATTATCTGTAAATAAGCCAAAGGCACATGCTTACCAGAATGTTCTACTGTCGGCATGTAACTTGTGATTGATCGAACTTCCATTTCCGACTGGCCGAGGTCTGTTTGACTACCCAATACCTCAGTTCTACTAAGCCGCCCCACTGTACTGGATTCTATAAGAAGCACCCAAAATCAAACTCATCTAGATGTAGGCTTCCCTCTCCATGATGGATTTAACCTAAAACCTAGGCTGTGTCTGAAAAATGTCTAGCGCCTACTTTTGGGGTATGCGTAGGTACGAAATTACGGATGAACAATGGGCGGCTATCGCTCACCTTTTTCCAGTTCGCCCCGCTGGAGCTAGAGGTCGACCCAGTCGCGATCACCGCACGATGCTGAATGGTATCCTCTGGGTACTCTTCAGTGGGGCGGCGTGGCGTGACATTCCAGCCCGATTTGGTTCATGGCAGACCGTTTATGACCGGTTTCGCCGCTGGAGCAAGGACGGCACCTTTGACGCAGTGTTGGACGAACTCCAGTGGA
>NZ_SRSF01000025.1 GCF_004803465.1 Neolewinella litorea
CGGTCACCTCAAGGATGATCACCGCATGCGGCGCAACTTTTTGAGCGGAGAACTAGGCGATGCCGTCAACTGCCTGCTGGCCGGAGCGGCCTTCAACCTGGTCAAGCGCCTGAATCAGCTGAAAATGCTGCCGGTGATGGTCATGCTGAAGCTGATCCAGCTGGCGATGGCCTTCTTTGAAACCTGCGTAGAAAGGCTAAATGGAGTAACCCTACCGAGGGCCCACCAGCGCAGAATGGCGTTGGGAGCGATATAAGCCTAAACCAAACCGCTGAGTATCTTTTTCAGGGACGACTAAATAGAATTTAACAATATGCAACATAACTTAATAATTGCTACCTTAAAAGACACCTTCGTATGCGGATTTGGGATTTCAACAGAATTTCCATATGTGGAATTTGCTAAAAGAAGTGGAAGTGAGGTCTTTAGACTATGGATCGACTGCGAGTGGAAAATTAATCCGTCAAAGAATTATCAAAATTTAACTGAAGATGAATTTGAAATCTTAGAGTTGAATAGATTAAGATCCGCAATTTGCCAAAATATCGCATATGTAGAACGTAAGGAATTAACAATTCACTTTGATGATGGGAAAAAAATATTCTTTGATTTAGATAACACAAATGATGGGAATGAAAAAATTACGTTATATCAAATCAATCCAATAGTTAAGGCGATTTGGATTGAATATTAGGTATGGATTAGATCAAGGATATCATTCCGTAAATGCATAGGCTTGCATTAAATAATTAAAGCGATACTAAGATCCTCAGTCGCCGGCCAGTTTGCTCTACTGCGAACTACCTGAGCCCGCATTACAAAAAATAAAGGAGAAGCACTTCCGCCAACATCGCGCCAGCGACAAACCGGCGAGGGTCCGGGTGGGCGTCAATGAAGCTTTTAAGGGTTACCTTGAAGTTAGTCGAGATCGGGATGCTGGTCGGTGGTAGCCGGTCTGCGCCGGCGCACTCGTTGTGTGCAATTTGTAAAAATGACTTACGAGAAACTAACATATAGCGGAACAGATTGCAATAATTATCTGTACTTCTCATTCGATTCTGACTTCTTCGACACAGAAGTCATCACCCGAGAATTAGGAATTCAGCCAACATCGGTAATGGTAAAAGAGGACCCTGTTCCAAAGTCAACTTCTTGGAAGTACAAAATTGAGGCAGGAAACGAAATCGACTTGGAAACTCCTCTTCAAAAAATGATTGACATTTTTAAACCAAAGATTGAAGCTATTAACCGATTGAGAAATGAATTGAATTTGAAAACACGACTTCAATTTGTAATAGACATCGACGTCAATCCAGACGCTTCAACACCATATTTTGGGCTGAACAAAAGAACAATTGAATTCTTATGTAAAACCCAAACAGAAGTAGATTTTGACCTTTATAAAGTTGAAAGAACGGACTATTAAAAGGTAAAGATGAGCAACGAAAAAGACGATTTAATATCAAAAAAGGAAGGTTATGAAGCAATGCTATATTGCTTGAAAGCATACTGGGAAAGTAGTGGATCAAATGACCTGACCGATGTTTTAAGCGGTGGCGAATATTGGAAAGGATCAGATGAACCAGCAGACTCCGCATTTTGGGAATATTGGACGGATGCAATTAAGAAAGTCCGAAATGATGGGCCGATGTACAAGGAACTAAAATAAAAAACTGCACACAACACCGCGCCCAGCGTCAACCGGGGCTAGGTAGGGTGAACTTGGTCAGTGCTATTGATGTCCGGGTTCGTCCCGTCGTCAATGGCCCGAAAGCTCCCGTTGGTCGGTTTCGGTCCATGCCGCCGCGTCGCCCCTCTTGGGCTGGGTAAAGTTTTTACCTTCGGCTTGGCGAAGCCCCGGCTGCGTGGGCGCACTCGTTGGCGGAAATGCCAGAACCGACACAGTATCAACCGACAATCAGTCCAACGCTGGGGCTGACAAAAGCTACCGCGCGTCACTGAGCCCGCAGGACCGAAAAAAGCTGCCGCGAGTTACCCCGCCGCACACCATAGAAAAGCTACCGCGCACTGCTGAGCCCGCAGAACCGGAAAAAGCTGCCGCGAGTTACCCCGCCGCACGCCATAGAAAAGCTACCGCGCACTGCTGAGCCCGCAGGAATAGGAAAAGCTACCGCGAGCTACCTGACCCCCAGCCACAGAAAAGCTACCGCGCACTACAAAGCCCACAGGACCCGGAAAAAGCTGCCGCTCGTTGCTAGGAAAAAAGAGAAGAAGCACTTCCGCCAACATCGCGCCATCGTCGACCCGGCAGCAAACCCTTGCCGTTTCGGTGAGGCCCTTAAAGCAGACTTGATGCTTAGATCGATTCGTTAGCTTGGTGGTGGGGCCGGGCCGCGCCGGCGCTCCCGTTGGGCGACATGGCCCATTAAAGGGCCACGACAAAACACGCAGATTAGAGACAATCCGATTCATCTGACCCGTTTAATATCAGCGGGAAGAAAGTTAAATATCGAGATGCCTTGTGATATACTATGAGTCTACCGTTCGAAACTCAAACTGTATCATTGGAAATGCACATCAATAAGTCAAATAATACATAAGGAACTACACTAAATCATGAAGGCTAAGATTGCATTGTGTATTACGATTTTCATATTGAATTGCCAAGGATTATTATACGGCTGTGACTGTAGTACTTCAGTATTTGATCTACCAGCTATCAATGAATATAATAGCTCATCAAATAAGATCTTGTTCAAGGGCATACTAGTTGGGGCGAAGGATACATTAATTAATGGTGACTATCTTGTAGCGTACAAATACGACTCAATTACCAACTACTCAATGGAACACAACGGATCATTATTGATATTCACACCAGCTAGGCTGTGTCTGAAAAATACCTTCGGAGGAACAATCGGATAGCCCCGAGCTTCACCATGGAGAGGAAGTGCGCAGCCTTTTTCTCGTATCGCGTAGCAATTCGCCGGCACTCTTTCAACCACCCAAACATGCGCTCCACCGTATTGCGACGGCGATAGTCCACCCGGTCCAAGCTGGGTTTTGGGCCCCTTCGTCGACGCTTCTTTCCTTCGGCCAACCCCCGATTCGGAATCACCGGCCTGATGGCTCGCTTGCGTAAGTACATTCGGTTGGCGACCGAGTCGTAGGCTTTGTCCG
>NZ_SRSF01000026.1 GCF_004803465.1 Neolewinella litorea
GCTGGGCCGGCCCTCCCGGGCATAGTAACCGTCCAACTCCTCATCGATCCACGGCCAATCAATTTCCTCGGACAGGCGGCAGAGCTCATGGTCCAGACTGATGATTGAAGTCAGGCGATTGCGGAACAAATCCGTTTGGTCATGATTGGGCAGCGAGCCTTTCATTTTTCGCAAGGTTTTGGCCGTATTTGGCCGGTTTCTGGCGAAAAGTTAATATGCCGTCAACAATATAAAAAGATATTAGCCTACTGGTTTTCAACACTTTGCAAGACTGATTCATACTTCTTCAGGGACGACTAACTACATTCCTGCAAGCAGTTGTAGCTTTTTATCAATAATTGCAGAAAAGATTGTTGCACCATCGTCATTCAAATGGTTGTCATCATAGAAATACTTATCATCAAATTCGTAATCTGAATAATCCCATAAAGTAACATCACCTTGTATTCTCTTTATAAAAAGATCATACCTTTTTTTCCGTTGCATTTCTTTTTCCTGCAGCGAACTATGGATGGGCATATGCATGATAATAAGTTTTATACTGTTCCGGTTACATAAGCTAATGATTCTATATAAATATTTTATCGAAATATCGTCTGGAGGGGAAAGAGGGGGCACCTTATTTTCGGAAATATCCTTTTCTAGCTGCCCGAGGTTATCAGAGGGCAAGATTCTGTAACCACCAATTCCTATGTTTGAAATATCAACATCCGACCAAAAATTGTTCCTTACCGGACTATAAAAAATATTCCCAATTGCTCCTTGATAAAAACCGGAAAAATTCTTGGTGATGATATCTTGTAGGTCACCGTAGTCTACCATAAAGAAATAATTCTTGAGCTTTGATTTCATTTTAGGTACTTCATAAAATCCCTCAGAATATAAATTATCAGGAGTAAACCCTAGAATTAAAATCTCGGGATAAAATCCAGCATCCAACAATTTTTTCAACTTCACATAATTAAAAAAAACGGGATCTCCAGAGTTAGATAAGTTTATACTATTATTTATTAATGAGTCATTTAGGCCCGTTTCTGTCTGAGAATCCCCAAGGATTAAAGTTGATCGCCCATCTTGAAATAAGCTACTATATGTTGTGTGTGAATCCAAAACCGTCCTAAAAATTGATAGGATAGCAAGAATCGTTAAAAGCAACACAAATGAAAACTTTAGTAAATTGATTATAAAAATATGCATGAAACAAAGATTTTAAAATTGAAAATATATGAATTCTTGTTGCGATCCATTAAACTCAATTATTAACAGAATTATTGATATATACAATGCCCATCTTAGCAATCTCTTTTGGTTTAATAATAATTTCTCAATTGCATACCTACCTTCTCTGCCAATCCATTCAATTAAAACAAATACTCCAACGAGACCAATAGTAATTAATGCTCGCCTCATCCCCGGAAAATCGGGCATATTTAAAATTGAAGGTGAAAATATTTGGGATATGTAAACCGACGCGTGGCTTACATTTTCTGCTCTAAAAAATATCCAAGCTAAAACAGTCAAACTAAATGTTAGCAGAATATTTGAGAATTCTGCCAGGCTTGGAAGATATTTTCCCTGAGCTACCAGGTCAAGGTTGTTGCGATTATTGTTTGTCAGCAGCAGGGGTAAAAAATAAATGGCGTTTAGTGCGCCCCATATAATGAAAGTCCAGTTTGCCCCGTGCCAAAATCCACTAACTATAAAAATAATGAAGGTGTTTCTTACCTTCATCCAGGTTCCTCCGCGACTACCACCCAGAGGGATATACAGATAATCTCTGAACCACGTCGAAAGAGAAATGTGCCATCGCCTCCAGAATTCCGCAATATCTCTCGAGAAATAGGGGAAATTAAAGTTCTGCATCAGGTCGAACCCAAAAAGTCGTGCGGTTCCAATGGCTATATCCGAATATCCTGAAAAATCACAATATATTTGGAACGTAAAGAACAACGCTCCTAAAACAAGTGTGCTCCCGGAATAATCGGCAGAGTTATTGAAAATTAAATTTGCGTATTCAGCGCAATTATCCGCGATGACTATCTTTTTGAATAAGCCCCAGAGGATCTGTCGCAAACCATCTACCGCTTTATTATAATCAAATGATCGCTTCGTATAGAATTGCGGAAGTAAATGGGTTGCTCTTTCAATTGGTCCTGCAACCAACTGGGGAAAAAAGCTTACAAAAGCTGAAAATGCAATTAAATCTTTAGTTGGTTCCAGTTTTTGCCGGTACACATCAATCGTATAACTCAATGTTTGAAAGGTGTAAAAGCTAATTCCAACTGGTAAAATAATATTGAGCGAATCTACACCAATTTCCGTTCCGAAGAATGAAAATGCTGATACAAAGTTGTCTAAGAAAAAGTTGTAATATTTGAACAGTCCGAGGAATCCAAGATTCACCAGGATGCTCACCCATAAATAAGCCTTTCTCCTTGTAAGGTTTCTCTCTTCACCTAGCTTAATCGCAACCGTGTAGTCGACAATTGTACTGAAAAGAATTAACGATAAAAATTTCCAATCCCACCAGCCATAGAAAAAATAACTTGCAACTACAATTAAAAAGTTTTGCAGACTCAAGTTTTTGTCAGTCACAAACCAATAGAGTATAAAGACTATTGGCAAGAAAATTGCAAAATCTATCGAATTAAAAAGCATTTATTATCTATTTAGTCGTACCTGAAAAAATGCATTCTATATATCTGCCTATTCAATATATATGTTCTCTTCCCTATGCGTCAACCCCACTAAAGTAGAAACTCTCGTTGGTATTTTCTTTAGGCATGCGAGATTTGGTGACCTTAGGTTGCGGTGGGGTCGGTCGTATTTTGAACTTATTTACTAGGCTGTGTCTGAAAAATACCTTCGGAGGAACAATCGGATAGCCCCGAGCTTCACCATGGAGAGGAAGTGCGCAGCCTTTTTCTCGTATCGCGTAGCAATTCGCCGGCACTCTTTCAACCACCCAAACATGCGCTCCACCGTATTGCGACGGCGATAGTCCACCCGGTCCAAGCTGGGTTTTGGGCCCCTTCGTCGACGCTTCTTTCCTTCGGCCAACCCCCGATTCGGAATCACCGGCCTGATGGCTCGCTTGCGTAAGTACATTCGGTTGGCGACCGAGTCGTAGGCTTTGTCCG
>NZ_SRSF01000027.1 GCF_004803465.1 Neolewinella litorea
CATCACCCACCCGGTAAAACTCCTGCTGCTACAGATCCTTGAAGACCGCTACGAACGAGCCGCCACGGTGATCGTCTCCCAGCTACCCGTAGCCAAATGGCACGCTTATCTGGACGAACCGACCGTAGCAGACGCCATCCTGGATCGCCTGATACCAAAGGCTCACCGGATCGAACTCAAGGGCAAAAGCCTACGCAAACGACCGGATCACCTATCTTTATAATCCATTAACGGCGCGAGTTATCCACAGGGGGGGGCAAAGCACCGGAATGGAGGGGTCAGATAGATCGGAATACGCACGGTCGCCAAGTAAGGCGCGGTATTCGAAGTCCGCGCCCCGTCGGTCTTTTAGATCCCGTCGGGCGGGTTGGCGGAAGATGTCTTGGGCTGTGAGCGACATGGTCTTGACAGCCACGAGCTTTCTTTTCTTAACAATGGTGGTGCCTGCGGTGGCCATGGCCTGCTAACTGTAATCCGAAGCATACCACCTCGGCTATTTTAAGCACAGGGTCAAGTTATTAAGTCAAAATTCACTAGTCTTTACAGTACCGCTTACTGGGATTGGGTCGGCCGATACCTGGTGATCATGATGATATTAGCAGCGCAGCTATTCTTCGACTTTTTTAAACAACTATCGACCATTGTCGGCAGGGGTTTAAGAAAGTGTGTTGATCCCTAATCGTACGCCAGACGCACTCGATGTAGATGTTCTCCGAGGCCCTGCACTTGCCGCCCATACTGATCGTTATGCCATCCTCTCTCTAAATAGCTGGTGTATTCCAAGTAAGCAACCTACTTCCCTGATCAAAGATTGGGATCGATCCGTTGGTCACCTGGCCTTCACCCGCCGCAAACACCTGCTCGCCGTAGCCAGCGATAAGCTCCAGCTTCCACAGACTGATTCGGTTGGGTTGCCCCCTAAGTCTTTTGGCCGGCTCGGCGAAGATGTTTCATTCTTTCAAGGCTTCGACGTCAATTTTAGTTATTAGCCTGGGATGACCGCCTAAAGCAGCAGCGGAGCTAACTTTCCTTTCGATCGCTTCGTGATACAGTGTGAATTTCCAATATAGCTCGTGATTGGGTTCTACAGATGCATTTCAATTATTTGACTGAGTGATTCAGATAATTATCCACCAAAAGACGCAATGCCAATCTGACGCAAAAAACGAAATATCTGGCAGATTTAACACCACTCCACCCCCAGTAGAGTCAGGCACCCGAATATTGCAATAACATAACACACCGGAACGCCGGTGGTAGAAAAGCCAGCTGAGTCATCCTCCTGGGCGATGCAGCTTTTCTTCCGATAAAAGATGGTAAGCCAATCTGCCCGGAAAAAATGAAACGCCGGGCAGATTTAACACCACTCCACCCCCAGTAAAGTAGCCCCTCGGAAATTTACATCATCAAATCATTCGGGCATTCGCCCTCCAAAATCATTTCAAACCCGGTGACGGTTGAGACCCTGCCGCTAATATATTCATTGCGACACGTCCTCTGCAGCACCACTAAATTCATCAACATGAACGATTACGAGATTTTCTATGACGAAACGGAAGACAACGACTTTCATTTACCACTTGACAGGAACGTAAACCTCACGCTTGAGGAGTACCTCGACCGGATCAAGAGGAAAAGTAAAAATCGTCGACTGATTATACGCTGATTAAACCTTTTAATTTAATCCATTTCAAATATAAATTTATGAACCCTATTTCATCCAAGCAGTTGCCTCAAATTTTTGGAGGGAGCGACGAGCTTCCTTACTGCGTTGGCGAAGATATTGGCCGTACTACTCGAGGCTTCTTTGACTTGTTCTTATGGCACAATTTTCCCCTTTTACGTTTAACCTCATATTTTGACTAAATCATATAACAGATGAAAGAGTTACCACATGACCATCTTACTGCCATCGAGGGCGGATACTTCAAAGCCTTATGGGCTGGCCTTGTCGGCGCTATAGGATTTGCCCTCGGCGAGGATTTTGAAGAAGTCTGGAACGAGGGTTGGAATGACCCTTACGGAAAAGATTAATCTAACGTGAGGTTGGGGGCAAATCGGCTGCAGATCAGCGATTTACGCAAGATGAGACGAGTAGTTGGTACCTTGGAAGGACATCTCAACTCCCTTCCGGACCAAAAACCCGCCTCATGCTCACCGAAGATAAAGCATTCAAACTAATCGAGATCTTTGTTACGGTCGACGATTTTTGCCAGCAGTTTGACCAGTGGTTAACACTCCATCCCCAGCCCGTTTATCGCAACCCACGTTTCGAAGGTATTATGAGTATCAGTGAGGTACTCTCCATTATTGTTTTTTATCAGTACTCCGGATA
>NZ_SRSF01000028.1 GCF_004803465.1 Neolewinella litorea
ATCGGTCACCTCAAGGATGATCACCGCATGCGGCGCAACTTTTTGAGCGGAGAACTAGGCGATGCCGTCAACTGCCTGCTGGCCGGAGCGGCCTTCAACCTGGTCAAGCGCCTGAATCAGCTGAAAATGCTGCCGGTGATGGTCATGCTGAAGCTGATCCAGCTGGCGATGGCCTTCTTTGAAACCTGCGTAGAAAGGCTAAATGGAGTAACCCTACCGAGGGCCCACCAGCGCAGAATGGCGTTGGGAGCGATATAAGCCTAAACCAAACCGCTGAGTATCTTTTTCAGGGACGACTACATAAAGGTGCTATGATAAGAAGCAAGGATTTTAGCCATAATTTTTACCTTACTATTCAAGACCGACCGGTTTCAACCGACAGAGTCACCGTAGGCGAGCTGAACAGTTCGCCTACTTTATTTTGTGCCGGCTGATGTTCTTCTAAGGAGTAAGTCTGTTGATTTTTGATCAGCGCATACATCATAACGGGAGTATTTCAGAAAGGTGCTATGATAGTCGTTGGGAGTATTTCAGAAAGTATGCCCCTGTTTTTTTACAGCGGAAGTATTCTTCGGCCAAGCCCCGTATAAGTTAAGGGGGATTGGGCAAAGAATACGTGACTACTGCCCGGCTCACAAGTCCAGACGTAATCGGTCATCGTAGAGGATGGCCAGCTGAGAGAGGATGCGGTTCCAGTTGTGCATGGGCTTTTTCCATTTACTAGTGACGTCGCGTTGGACGAGAAAAAGCAGTTTCATGAGCGCGGTGTCGGAAGTAAATGAGCCCTTGGTTTTGGTCACTTTGCGGAACTGACGGTGGAAGGCTTCGATGGCATTCGTCGTATAGATCACCTTCCTGATTAGTGGGCTGTAGTTGAACATCAGCGTCAAGCCGTCCAAGTTTCGACGCCAGGATGTACGTGTACGCTTCCCCTAAGCCGCAACCGCCCTAAAGTAGAAAATCTCGTTTGCTTTTTCGTAAGCTTCTGGGCTTTGGTAGCCTAGATTCCGATGGGGTCGGTCGTAGTTGTAGGTTATTGACTACTGCTATAGTTGGTCGTTGAGTTCTTCCAGGCTGGTGAACCAGCACTGGTTCAGGCATTCTACCCGCAGGGTCTTGTTCAGCCGTTCGATGATTCCATTCTGGCTCGGCTTTCCGGGCTGGATGTGTCGGAGTCCTACGTTGTGATAGTTAGCCCATTGGCGTAGTTGATGGCTAGTAAACGCCGGACCATAATCGCAGCGGATATAGGCGTGGCAGCCCCGCACCTCTACCAAGTTGTCGAGTACCTCGATCAACTTGCGCGCCGAAATACTACTATGGGCTTCGGCCCACATTGCTTTGCGCGATCCTTCATCCATTACGTTAATGATGCGCACGCTTTGCTGGTTAGGGCCAACCACCCAGTCACTTAAAAAATCCATTGCCCAACCCTCGTTGATGCCGTCGGGTGGCAGTAGTTCCTGATAGTCTCGCCGAATGCGCGGTCGTCTCGGGCCCCGATAGCTATCGGGGGAGGTGCAGTCTGGACTCAGTCCAAACGCGGTACACCCGTTTGTGATTGAAGGTATGTCCTTGGTTGCGTAGGTAGTAAAAGATCATCCAGAAGCCCCAGGCCAGAAAGCGGCTGGCGGTGCATTCCAGCAGGTCCTCCAGCTCCCAGTCGGGTTCTTCCGGGCGGTACCCCGGGCGGCGGTGGTGGTAGGTCTGACGACGAAAACCCAAGGCGCGGCAGTTGCGGCGCACACGAGACGAGACCGCTGCACAACTGGGCACGAAGTACTGCGCAGCAAACCCGAATCCTGGCCCAGTTGCTATCCTCTACGACGTCTGATTGCGCTTAGACTTGTAGGCCGACCGGCCGGAAACCGTTTCAAAAAGTGTGTCACGATAAGAACCAATAACTTTCGTAACACACTACAAGCACCATGGAAAACGAAGAATTCGATATGGAAGCCTTCCGCGAGGAGGCGATTAAGAAGCTACAAGCGGGCGAAGGCCTGCTGGGTGAGGGGGGAGCCTTCACCCCTTTGCTCAAGTCCTTTCTGGAGCAGGCACTGGACGGTGAGCTGGACGCTCACTTAGCCGATAAAGACGAACCAAATCGCAAAAATGGCCGTGGCAAGAAGCGCATCCGCACCTCGTTGGGCGAAGTGGAGATCG
>NZ_SRSF01000029.1 GCF_004803465.1 Neolewinella litorea
CAGCTACGCTACCTTTCATTATTGGCGTCGCAAGTCCCGGACTCTCAGGCAGGCGCCTTCGGCCGACGTGGGCTTCATTAGTCTAAAATGTTCGCCGCCGCCCCCAGAGCCAGCAGCGGCGGCCGCCGCTACCCTGGAAGTCAGCCTGCCGGGAGGTTTACGCCTGTCCATCTCGGGTATTGACCCGGAGCGGCTGACCGACTTGTTGCACCGTCTGGATCAGCGGTATGCTCAGTTTTAGTTCTCGCCAGCGCTACTTTCTCTACCGTGGCGCCACCGATATGCGCAAGGGCTTCAACCGCCTGAGCGGGCTGGTACGCCGATTCATGAAGCAGGGTACGCTGCTCAGCGGAGATGTCTTCATTTTCCTGAACAAGCGGCGTGACCGTATCAAGCTACTGGTCTGGGACCGCGATGGTTGGGTGGTCTGGTACAAGGTGCTGGAGCGCGGCACCTTCGAGTTGCCCCGGGCCACCGGGGATAGCTTGGAGCTATCCTTTACGGACCTGCAACTGTTGCTCGCGGGCATTGAAATTACTTCTGTGAAACGACGTAAAAGGTACCGGCCGGCGGCTTGATGCCAAGGGTATTCTTCGTATTTTTTGCCCCGTGAGTATCGAAGGGCTCATCGCGGAAAATCAGTCGCTCAAGGAGCAGTACGGGGCCCTGCGCCACGAGCTCGATCAACTCAAGCGCCTGATCTTCGGCGCCAGGTCCGAGCGCCTGGCAGGCCAGGCCACCGCGCCCCCCGAACAGATGGCCCTGTGGGGGCAAAGCGTGCCGGCCGAGCCACCGAAGCAAGAAGTCACCTACACGCGTCGCAAGCCGAAAAAGGCCCACCCCGGCCGGGCTTCGCTGCCGGATCACCTGCCGGTGGAGGAGATCGTTCTGGAGCCGCAAGACGTAGACACCGCTGGCCTGGAGTGCATTGGGCAGGAAGTCACCGATACGCTGGACTACCGTCCGGGTAAACTCATCATCATCCGGCGCATCCGGCCGAAGTACGCCCGCGCCGAAGCCGACGGCTCCACCACCGTGGTGATCGCCGAGCTACCCAGTCGACCCATCGATAAGGGTATCCCCGAGCCGGGGCTGCTGGCCGAGCTGTGCGTAGCCAAGTACGTCGACCACCTGCCCTTTTACCGCCAGATCAAGCGCTTCGAGCGCGATCACGGCTGGGTGGTGCACAAAGCCACCGTGGGCGACTGGTTCGCCGCAACCTGTAGCTTACTCGAGCCGCTATACCAGCAACTACTCCGCACGGTCGTTGATAGCGACTATTTGCAGGTGGATGAATCGACGATCAAGGTACTGGCTTCGGAAAAGAAAGGCAAAGCCCACCTGGGCTACCAGTGGGTCTATCGGGACCCGGACTCCGGACTGGTGCTGTTCGACTACCGTAAAGGACGCGGGGTGCACGGCGTGATGGAACGACTGGCGGACTTTGCGGGCTACCTGCAAACAGACGGGTATAAGGCCTATGAGACCTACTTGCGCAAGCATCCGCAGGTCACGGGGGTGAGCTGTCTGGCGCACATCCGCCGTAAGTTCTTCGAGGCCCGCGAGCAGCATCCCCGGCTGGCGGAGCTGGCCCTGGCCGCCATCGGCTTCCTTTACCACGTCGAGGCGCACTGCCGCAAAAGGGGGCGGTCGGCAGCCGAACGCCTGGCCCTGCGCCGGCGGGTGAGTCGGCCAGTCTACGAGGCATTGCTGGACTGGGCGGAGTACGAACAGAAAAACAACCTGTCCAGCGGGGCCATCGG
>NZ_SRSF01000003.1 GCF_004803465.1 Neolewinella litorea
GCGCGAAGAAGCTTCTTGCGGACAGTGCTTACACGGGCCAATTTGCTGTGTTGATGAGCCAACTTGACCGAGTAGTATTTGAGTGCCCTAGCCGTCCGCCGGATCAGCGGGGTTTTGTCGTCGAAGCGAAGCGTTGGGTGGTTGAAAGAAGCTTCGCCTGGATGAATTTCTTCCGTCGAATCATCAAGGATTACGAGCGAACGATAGAAAATTCTGTAGGCTTTATTCTTATGGCTAATATTCAGATGGTTATATCGTCACTAGCCGCCGACGGCCCCTGAAATTTTTAGACATGCTCTAAATCGTAAATCCAAAAATTGTAAATTCTCCTGGGTCGAGTGATGAATCACTGAAAGAGGAGGGAAACGATTTATGATTGGCAAATTACCATTTACAAATTACCATTTGCCGTCGTCGGAGGCGGGTAGATTTACGATTGGCAATTTCAGATTTACAATATGCGGTCGTGTCAGGCAGCGTCGGGCGACGGCCAAAATGGTAAATCGTAAATCCAAAAATTGTAAATGGTAAATTGAAAACTCCTCTGTTCGGGCGCCAAATGGGCCGGAGGAAAATTTACGATTGACTACTGGTGATTGACAATTTGCGGTCAGGGGAGAGAGCTCCGCGAGGACGGCCAAATTGTAAATTGAAAGTGGTAAATCCAGCAATCGTAAATCAAAGTAGCCCGTAGGGGAATCGAACCCCTCTTACCAGGATGAAAACCTGGCGTCCTAACCGATAGACGAACGGGCCAAAATAATTCTGCTTGCAAGGTACAGTTGGCGGTCGATGGAAATGGATCCGGCGACGGACAAATGGTAAACTGTAAGTCCAGAATTGGTAAATCAAAGTAGCCCGTAGGGGAATCGAACCCCTCTTACCAGGATGAAAACCTGGCGTCCTAGCCGATAGACGAACGGGCCATATTAGTTTGCAAGGGATGAAGTTGACGGGTCGCGTAAATTTCATCCACCGGCGTTCCGGCTTTTGCGGTGGCAAAGATACTTAGTTGAGGGAAAATCGCAAGGAATTTCGGAGAAAAATCAATCAGGAGCCTTCTCCCTGCGGCCGTTCCTGGCGACCAAGCGTGCTGCGCAGGCGCTCAAGCCGGTCCCGCAAGGCCTCAGCCTGTTCGGCCTTGCTGCTGCTGGCGGCGCTGTTGCTGAGCTCTACGATGGTGTCTAGCTGAATGGTATCCTGTTCGATGCTGAAGCGGGTCTCTTCCACGGCTGCCTCATCATCGAAGTTGGTCCGGCGCAGTTCGCGCAGCTCCCGCCGTCGGGCGGCCATACTTTCCACGAGTCGGTGCCGGTCGAGGAGCTCGCGCAACTTGACCGCGCACTCGGAGAAAAAACTCGCCTTGGCGTGGCGCAGGCTGAACTCCGCTTCCAGTTCCTTGATGATGGCCTGGGCTTTCGCTACCTCCGCCTCGTCGGCGGCCGGGTTACGGGCGAGGTCGTCGCGCAGGGTGGCAATACTTTTCAGAATCCGTTCCCCCTCATCGCGGAAGCCTTCCTCGCGCCGACGGCAATCGGCCAACCGTTCGGACACCCGCCGGGAAAAATCAGACTCCGCACCGCCCTTCTTGCCCTTTTTACCAAAAAGGTCAGTGAGTTGGTTGCCGAGCAGAAAAAAGCCGACGGTAGCGCCGATAGCAAAGGCCATAAAGGCCATGGGTGGATGGATGCGGAGCAGCAGGAGCAGACTCAGAAGGGCCGCTCCGCCAAGGAGAAGAAGTCGCGTCAGGTCGTTTCCTTGTTCCGGTTTCATGCATAGCAAACTGTTTTTCGGCGGTGGTAGTTGCGTACTATTCGTATAATTGCCAGCAGGAGAACCTCCACCGTAAACCATTAACTATGATCGCAGCAATAGTAGCCTGTTTTGTCATCGGTTACATCGTAATCGTTTTCGAACACCCCCTCCGTCTTGACAAAACAGTCCCTGCACTGCTTATGGGTGCGATCTGCTGGGCCTTGCTCAGCCTCGGTTACAACGCGGGGCTGCTGGAGATCGTCAACACCGAGGGCGAGGTTTTCAATATGTATAACAGCCTCAGCGGCGATGCTATGGAAGTGGGCCACGCCGGTGCCCACGAAGTAGCCGAAGAGGGCTTCGTCGGGGCTCTGTTGCACCACCTAGGTAAAACCGCCGAGATCCTGATCTTCCTGATCGGCGCCATGACCATCGTGGAGATCGTCGACCTGCACCGCGGTTTCGACATCCTTAAAGGCTGGGTAAAGACCCGCTCGAAGCGCCGCCTGCTCTGGATCGTGGGCGGACTGGGCTTCATCCTCTCGGCCATCATCGACAACCTCACGGCCACCATCGTACTGGTCACCCTGCTGCGCAAGCTGGTGCCGGACCGCGACCAACGCATCTGGTACGTAGCCCTTATCGTGATCGCGGCCAACGCCGGTGGCGCCTGGTCGCCCATCGGTGACGTAACGACCACCATGCTGTGGATCGGCAAACGCGTCAGTACGGCCGGCCTGATGGAGTTCCTGATCGTGCCCTCCCTGATCTGTTTTGCCCTGCCATTCGCGGTGGCCAGCTTCCTTAAGCCCTTCCAGGGAGAAATCAATATGGTGGAAGTCGACGAGGACGACGAAGAGCAGGGTCGCCTGCTGTCCAGCAAGACAATGCTGTTCCTCGGCCTGGGGATGATCGTTTTCGTGCCCATTTTCAAGACCATCACCCACCTGCCCCCCTACCTGGGTATGATGCTGAGCCTCGGTGTCGTCTGGCTGGTATCGGAGTACATCCACCCCGAAGAGGACTTTACCGAAGAGCGAAAGGTGCAGTACTCGGCCCATAAGGCCCTGAGCCGGATCGAGATGTCCTCCATTCTGTTTTTCCTCGGTATCCTCATGGCCGTTGCCGCCCTGGAGACCGTGGTCGTCAACGGAGTAGGTGCCCTGCGGGCCGTAGCCGAAAGCCTGCGCGCCGTAATCCCCAGTGAGGATGTGGTCATCATCATCCTCGGATTCCTCTCGGCCATTATTGACAACGTACCGCTGGTTGCCGCCTCCATGGGCATGTACGACCTGCAGAATTACCCCATCGACGCCCGCCTGTGGCACTTCATCGCCTACAGTGCCGGTACCGGCGGCAGCATGCTCATCATCGGTTCCGCCGCCGGCGTGGCCGCCATGGGCATGGAGCGCATTGACTTCATCTGGTATTTCAAGAAAATCGCCTGGCTGGCCATGATCGGCTTCGCCGCCGGTGCCGTCGCCTTCATCATTATTGAGTCGGTGTTCAACATCGGCGTGACCCACTAACGCTCCCTCCGCTTGCTGCGACTGTCCTGCCTTTTCCTGTTATCCCTTCTATTCCTCCACTGCGAACGGGAAGACGACCTGCTGTACGGCGAATGGCGCGGTAGCCTGGTGACCGAAGACGGCGACAGCCTGAAACTTGATCCCCGGGAGATCACTTTCGACTTCCGGCCGGACAATCGCTACGAGTTCACCTCAACGCTGCGGTACCAGGAAGCGGGTACCTGGCGGTACGACGACGGATACCTCTTCGCCCAGGATACCACCCAGCCTACCAACCCCGAAAGGGTAGTGTCGGTGGAGAAGCTCACCCTGGATACCCTGATACTGCGTATGAAAGCCGACTCAGCCGAGCGGCTCGTGACCTTACTCCGCACCAGCGCTCCGCCGCCACAGTAAGCTGCTGTCGCCGTAACTGAGGAAACGGAAATCGTGCGCCAGGGCGTGATTGTAGATCCGCCGCCAGTCTTCCCCGACCATCGCGGCCACGAGCAGGAGCAAGGTCGACCGCGGCTGGTGAAAATTGGTGATGAGCCCGTCCACCACCCGCGGCCGCACGGCCGGCGTGAGCAGCAACTGGGTATAACCACTGAAGGTATCCCGGCCTTCCTGTTGCAGATGTTCCAGGAGGGCGGCAAGCGCGGGTGCCACATCCCGTTCCGAGAAGCGGGCATCGCTGGCTACCCACTGGTCGAGTGAATCACCCGCCGCTTCTCCGCAAAGCAGGCGGGCACCGAAGTAAAACAGACTTTCCAGGCAGCGCATGCTAGTGGTGCCGACGCTCACTACAGGCCGGCCGGCGGCGATTTGATCGTGGAGAGTCCGCAGCAGCGCGCGATCTACGCTGAAGTACTCGCGGTGCATGACGTGGTCGCCCAGGGTATCGGAGGTAACCGGCTTGAAAGTGCCTGCGCCGACGTGGAGGGTGAGGGTGCGGAACGCGCTACCGCCTTCCCTGAGCCGGGCCATTACCTCGGGCGTGAAGTGCAGGCCGGCGGTGGGGGCAGCCACCGACCCCTCCTGCTCGGCGAAGACGGTCTGGTAGCGGTCGCGATCCGCGGCCTCGGCGGGGCGGCCGAGATAGGGGGGCAGGGGAATGGAACCGGCGGCTTCCAACACTTCCCCGAAACTCAGGGGGCCGTCCGCGCGCCACGAAAAGGTGATGCGAAAGGTATTGTCCAACCGGTCCCCACGCGTAGCGGTGAGCCGGCATTCCAGTTTCCCCACCCACACGCGGGCCTCGATCCGGCCGCTTTTCCAACGGCGGTTGCCGCCCACCAGGCATTTCCATTCGACCGCTTCGGTGCTGCCGAGTGAGCGGGCGTAGTCGGCCGGGTCTAGTGGCTCGAGGCAGAATATTTCCAGGGGGCGCCCGTCGGGCAGCGTGAACAGCAGGCGGGCGTGGATGACGCGCGTCTGGTTACCGATGACGAGGGTGCCGGCCGGAAGGAGTTCGGGTAGTTTCGCGAAGCGGTGCGTATCGATACGCCCTTCACGGTAGTGCAACAGTTGGGCCTGCGCACGGTCGGGCAGGGGATAGCGGGCGATGCGTTCGTCGGGCAGGGAGTAATCATAATCGTCGATGCGCAGGGCGCGGGCGTCCGGAGTCATGGCCGCAAAGGTAGCAGTAGGGTCGCTTTTTGTGGATGGGGCGCGCGGCGGCGGGAAAACTCCGTCCACTTTATCGGCACGTTGATCGAAAAGGCCGGGGGCATGCACAACCCATTGCGTTACTTGTGGCCTTTACCACGGTACATCTTTAATCTTTCGGTATGCCTAATTTTCTGAAGCTTCTACTCGGTTCCTGCCTGGGCACCCTCCTGGCCCTCGTTGTTCTGATTCTCATCGGCTCCGCGATCGTGGGCGGAATCGCCGCCAAAGGTCAGGACAAACCACAGGTAAGTCAGAATTCTATCCTGACCATCGAACTGGATGGTCTGCCGGAACTTACGGGCAACGTAGCCGAAAGCGACATCTTCGCTTCCCTGAACGGTGAAGAGAAACTGGGGCTGCACGACATCATCCGCGCGATCGAGCACGCCGCCACCGACGACGATATCAAAGGTATCTACATCGGTAAGGAGCCCAGTGGGGTACCCTTCACCACCTTGCGTACCCTGCGTGAAGCCATCCGAGGCTTCAAGGAATCCGGTAAATTCGTGGTGGCGTACTCTCCTTACTATACCCAGAGTGCCTACTACCTCGGCAGCGTGGCCGATGAAGTGTACCTCGGCCCCCTGGGCGTAGTGGATTTCCGGGGACTGGGTGCCGATATACCCTTCTTCAAGAACGCCCTGGACCAGGCGGGCATCAAGTTCGAGATCTTCTACGCCGGCGATTACAAGAGCGCCACGGAACCCCTCCGCCGTACCGAAATCAGTCCGGAGAACCGCGAGCAGACCAAGGAATTCCTCAACGACCTGTTCTCCGTAATGCTGGAGGACATCAGTGCCTCCCGCAACGTTTCTACCGCTCAGCTCCACGCCGCGGCCAGCAATATGACCGGCTGGAAAGACCAGGAAGCGGTGGACGCCGGACTGATCGACGGCATCCGCCACCGCACGGAAGTAGACGAGCTCCTGCACGACAAGGTAGGCTTCGACTACGACGAGAAACTCAAGCTCATTGAGTTGTCCGACTACTACGCCGCCCGCCTGAATCGACTCGAGGGTGGCGACGACGAAATTGCCATCCTGGTAGCCGAAGGCGGCATCGTCGACGGCGACGGCGACCTGGGCAGCATCGGCGACCGGAAGTACGTCAACGAGATCGAAAAACTGGCCGAAGACGACGACGTACGCGCCGTGGTGCTGCGCGTCAACAGCGGTGGCGGCAGCGCCAGCAGCAGCGAAAACATCTGGTACGCCGTCGAAAAACTCAAGGCGGCTGGCAAGCCGGTGGTCGTTAGCATGGGCGATTACGCCGCCAGCGGAGGATACTACATCTCCGCGGCCGCCGACAGCGTCTTCGCGGAACCCACTACCATCACCGGTTCGATTGGGGTCTTCCTGACCTTCCCCGTGATCCGCGAACTGATGGAAGACAAGATCGGCATCAGCTTCGATACCGTAAACACCGCCGCGAATGCCAACGCCTTCAGCCCCTTCCGCGAAATGGGAGAAGACGAACGGGCCCTGCTCAATCAGCGTACGCAGTCCATCTACCAGACCTTCCTATCGCGCGTGGCCGACGGTCGCAACCTCCCCGTCGAGAAGGTGCGCGAAATTGCCGGTGGCCGCGTCTATAGCGGTACCCGGGCCCTGGAAATCGGTCTGGTGGACCGACTCGGCGGACTGGAGGAAGCCATCGCCTCCGCTGCTCACCTGGCCAATATGGAAGACGATTACTCCATCGCCCACTACCCCAAGGTGAAACCCTACTGGGAAACCATTCTCGAAGAACTGATGGGGGAATCGGACGACAACCGCGTCGTGAGCAAAGTGCTCAAGGACCAACTCGGCGAATCCTCCTATCGCCACTTCGAACTCATCCGCGACCTCACCCGTCTGCAGGAACCCCAGGCCCGACTGCCTTTGATAGTCACGTTTTAGGTCAAGAAGTAGTAGGCTACCGTTCCCTAGAATACACTCACGTAACCCAGGTGGACCTTGGGGGCACCCAGGTCCAGAGGCGCGGTATTCGTGCGTCCTAGGGCCAGGCTCAGGGCGAACAGCCCGGCACGGGTATCGAAGGTGACGCCACCGCCGAAACCCAGTGGGTAGTCGATCGGTACCGTGGGGCGCGAGGCGGTTCGGGCGTTCAGGCGGGCGCCATCGGCGAAGGCGAAGAGGTAGGCGCGCTCACCCAGGAGCAGTCGGAACTCGGCGGTAACCACCTGGTAGTCGGTCGCGAATAGTTGCTGCTCGTCAAATCCCCGCAGCAGGCGGGCCCCGCCGATCCTGAATTGCTCATTGGCCAGGACGGAGCGGTTGGTCAGTAAAGCCCGGCCGCGAAAGCCGAGGTACACCACCGTCCCCGGGAATGGATCGAAGAAGAAGTCCAGCGCACCGCTCAGCTGATACTGCGTACTCCGGGCGGAGAGGCTGTCGGCCACCTCTCCCACGAAGTTGACGTCGCGCAGGCGGCGGAAGCCGGCGGCCGCGCTCAGGTCCACGACGTAGCCGTTGCGCGGACTGAAGCGGCGATCCGTGCGGTTGCGCCTGAGCTGCAGTCCGAACAGCGACCGACTCACGCCCAGGGTGTCGGGCAGTAGTCCGTTGACCAGCCGGGTGCTGTCGAGGCCCGGCACGAGGGTGCGCCGCTGCTCCCAGAAGGCCGATACCCGGTCGTTGCCCTCCCGCAGGTAGGTAGCGGCCAGGTGCCAGCCGAGATTGAGGAAAGAGGTATCGCGGCGGTAGAGTTCCAGTTCGCCCTCAAATCCAAACGGCAGTCCGAGCAGAAAAGGATAATCCACCGCCAGCTGCAGTTCCTGGGTCTGCGGTTTGAGTTGCTCGAAGCGGGCGGCGATGCGTTCGCCCTGGCCGAATCCATTATATAATTCCCCGTTCAGCTCGCCGGTGATGAGGAGGCGGCCGGTCTGGTTGCTGTTGGGCAGTACCCCGATCACGAAGTCGAACCGGCTGGCCGGCCGCCGCTCCAAGGGCAGGTCGATAAAGGCGAGGCTGTCGCGAAAACTCACCGTCGGCTGCCCGGTAACGCTGAGATAGGGCAGTTGGGCCAGGCGGCTGCGCAAGCGCCGAACACGGCGCTGACTATACAATTCGCCGGGCACCAGGCCCAGGTACCGCTCGACGAATACACTGCGCACGCGCACGCTTTCCGGGACGCGGACGTCGCCGATCAGGATACGTGGCCCGGTTCGCACGTCAAGGGTGGCCGAGAGGGCACCCGGTGCGGTCCACTCGATGTCCGTCAGCCCTACGGAAGTGAAAGGGTAGCCCTCGGCGGCGGCGCGGGCGATCAGGGTATCGCGTACGCCCGCCCACGCCTGCGGCGAGAGGGGGCGTCCACGGGCGAAACGGCGGTCGCGGTAGCCGGCGCGGCGGGCCCAACGTTCCACGTCGGGATCCTCGGGAAGGTGGAGGGCCGTCCACACGTATTCCGGACCGCGGTGCAGTACAGCCGTCAATTCCCGCTCTCCGGTGGCGTAAAGGCTGTCGACCGAAGCTTCCCAGCGGGCGGATTCCAGCTGGCGTTGCCGCCATTCCTGCAAATAGGCCGCGATGGCCAGGGAATCGGTGAAGCGTCCCGGCAGCCGGTCGTCGAAGGAGAAGTCGGTGGAATTAACGCGCAGGGTCCAGGATCCCGGCACCTGCGTCCGCGCCAGAAGGGGTAGCAGGAGGGGGAGGAAAAAAAGTAGCGCACGCATCAGGGCTGCAACGCTCCGCTCCGCCGCCTTAGCGTATGGGCGATATTGGAAAGCAGGGCCATGACGGCCAGTAGCCCCGCTACGCGCGCTACGATGTCGCCGAACCGGACGTAGGGCGTGACTGCCGCGTTGAGCTGCAGGCTGCCGTTGAGGTAGCCGCGCTCGTCGTAGTAGGTACGGCTCTCGATGTGCCCCCGCTGGTCGATGAAGGCGCAGGCACCGAGATTGGCGGATCGCACCACCGCCCGACGGGTTTCGATGGCGCGCAGGCTGGAAAACCAGAGGTGCTGCCGGTGCCCTGGGGTATCGTCCCACCAGCCGTCGTTCGTCATCACAAAGGCCGCCTCGGCCCCCTCGCGCACGTAGCCGGTGAAGTATTCCCCAAAGACACTTTCGTAGCAGATCACCGGGGCCACCGCGGCCGGTCCGCCGGTGAAGGGAGTGCGCGTAGCCTGGGTACCCAGACCTGCCACGCTGCCGCCCAGGCTGTTGACCAGGGGCTCCAGAAAGAACAGCGCCTTGCGGAAGGGGAAACTTTCCGCGCCCGGAACGAAGACCCCCTTGCGGTAGGTCTGTACCTCGGCCGGGGTGGAGGTACTTACCTGCACCGCGCCGTTCAGGGCTTCGAGGGCAATTTCGCCGCCGTCCGCGGCGGGGTAGTAGCGCACGGCATCGGTCACCGGTTCGCCGGGATCAAAGCGGCGGTAGGAACTGACTCCCGTAACCAGGTAATCTACCCGGTCGGCGGACAGCTCGCGCAGGAAGGAGGCCAGGGCGGGGGCCGCCAGGGGATCCGTTTCCTCCACGCTGCTGAATGTGGTCTCGGGCAGCAGCAGGTAATCTACCGGTCCTTCCACGGCATTCAGTGCTTCCGTGGTCAGTTGCTTCAATACCCGGAGCTGCTCTTGCACGGGCAGGTTGAACTTCTCGAAGTGCGGCTCGAAATTGGGTTGAATGGCACTGACCGTAATGCGCTGACCCGCCGGCGGTGTGTAGGTTGCGTAGCGCAGCAGGGAGGCCGCCAAAGGAACCACGACCGCCAACGTGAGGGCGTAGGGGAAGGGGCGGGGCCGCGGCCGGAGCAGGTAACGCAGCACGAGCCAGTTGACCGCCAGGATCCATGCGCTGCCACCGAGCACACCGGTGATCTCGTACCACTGGATGAGGGCGGGAAACTGCGCCAGACCATTGCCGAGGGTCAGCCAGGGCCAATTCAGCGACCAGTTATAGTGAAAATGCTCGAAGCTTACCCAGAAGACGATCAGCGAGAGGTAGCTCACCTTGGGCGATACCCGGCTGGTCCAGTGAAATAGCAGCCACGGGATGCACATCAGCAGGCTGTTCACTACCACGGCGAAGAGCCCGGCGAAAAAGGCTGTGTTCGTCACCCAGAACGTGGCCAGGATATTGTAGAGTAGAAAGGCGTTGAAACCGTGCCA
Organism: Neolewinella litorea; assembly: GCF_004803465.1. Classification (GTDB taxonomy): domain Bacteria; phylum Bacteroidota; class Bacteroidia; order Chitinophagales; family Saprospiraceae; genus Neolewinella; species Neolewinella litorea. The sequence goes on from NZ_SRSF01000003.1 coordinate 10,050, forward strand.
AAACACCAGGCGCGTGCTCCGTTCCTCCCGCTGCAGCAGGAGCAGGGGCACCCAGGCCACAAACAGCAGTATCGGAAGCGGCAGGTAGCCGGGAAAACCGAGTCCAAGCAGCAGTCCGCTACCCGTAGAGAGGAGGAGCCGGCGGCGCGCGGGTGCCGGGGCCCGTCGGCTCACGAGCAGGGCGGTTCCGGCCCAGGCCGACAAGTACAGCAGCAGGGGGAGGTAGCCCCAGAGTTCCTGTTGCTGGGCCCGGGCATACATCAGGTAAGCGGTCATCGCGGAAAGCAGCAGGCAGCCGATGGCGTAGGGTGTGCGGGAGCGCATGGCGGCAAAGATAACCTTACTTCCGGCTGGCCATCACGTCGCGCAGGATGCCGAGGGAGTTGATCTCGCGCATCCCCTCGATGTGGTGGCGGTAGTAGCGCATGAGGTCGGTAAGGAGGCCGGAGCGTTCCTCCCGGGTGGTCTGGACGTCCGCCAGGCCCGCGCGGTCGGCGTGGAGCAACCGGTACATGAGGGCGGCCCGCTTGTCGTCAAGATATTCGGTGTGCCCGGGGAAGCCACCAATGAATCGACCCTCCTTAAGGTCGAACAACGGCGTGGCGGTGGTATGCTCGCCGGAAGGCAGGAAGCCGAGGTGGGTGGTGAGTTCCAGCAGGAAGTGGAGGTGTATATTCTGGATGGGTCCCGTGGTGGTGTCCAGAAAGGCAAAGGCGTCGAACAGGAACTGGAACAGGGCCGTATTCTCCTCCGATTCGCGGATGCTGTTGCGGGCCACTTCCAGCATGAAAAGCCCGATCGTACCCCGCTCTACCTCGAAAGGAATCCGGGTGTAGATCTGGGCGGGCCTTACTTCCTTCATGCGCGTGAGCTCCTTGCCCGGCCGCTCGTAGGCGATGATGTCGACCAGATTCATCAGCTGCAGTTTGCTAGCCGGGGTAGAACTGCGCGCCTTGCGTACGCCGCTGACGATGTACTTCCGAATGCCCCGCTCCTCGGTGTATACCTCCAGAATAAGGGACGACTCCCCGTATTTTGTGGACCGAAAGATGATGCCGCGGGTTTTCAGGAGCATAGGTCAGGGGGTCAGGGGGTCAGGGGGTCAAGGAGTCACGGGGTCAAGGGCGTTACGCCTATCCCTCGCTTCGCTCGGGCAAGGTAAGGGGTCATAGGGTCAAGGTCGTAGCATTCATCCCTCGCTTCGCTCGGGCCGGGTTTAAGGAGTCAATGGGTCAAGGTATCAAGGGGTGAATGACATCGCGCTTATTCCTCACTTCGCTCCGGGCTGGGGCAATCAACACCTTGCCTCACCCACCCAAGCGAAGCGAGGGGTAGATGCAGTGCAATTGACACCTTAGCCAATTGAAACCTTAGCCCCTTGAACACCCACCCGAGCGAAGCGAGGGGTAGCTGCAATGCAATTGACCCCTTAAACAATTAACACCTTAGCCCCTTGAACACCCACCCAAGCGAAGCGAGGGGTAGCTGTAGTGCAATTGACACCTTAGCCAATTGAAACCTTAGCCCCTTGAACACCCACCGGAGCGAAGCAAGGGGCAGCTGCAGTCCAATTGACACCTTAGCCAATTGACCCCTTCACCTAAAGCGTGCCGCGCAGCTCCTGTTCCCGTTCAATAGCTTCGAAGAGGGCCTTGAAGTTGCCTTTGCCGAAGCTGGTAGCACCCTTGCGCTGGATGATCTCGTAGAACACCGTGGGGCGGCTGCCGATGGGGCGGGTGAAGATCTGGAGGAGATAACCTTCGTCGTCGCGGTCGACCAGGATGCCGAGTTCGCGCAGGGGGTCTACGGATTCGTCGATCTTGCCGACGCGGTCGAGCAGGTCATCGTAGTAGGTGGCGGGTACGCGGAGGAACTCTACGCCGCGGTCGCGCAGTTTGGTGACGGTTTCCACGATGTTGTCGGTGGCGACGGCAATGTGCTGGATGCCGGGTCCGCCGTGGAATTCGAGGTACTCCTCGATCTGGGATTTTTTGAGGCCGGGGGCCGGCTCGTTGATCGGGAATTTGATGCGTCCGTTGCCATTCGACATCACCTTGCTCATCAGGGCGGTGTACTTGGTGCTGATGTCCTTGTCGTCAAAGCTGATGAGCTGCTTGAAACCGAGGACGTCGGCGTACCACTGTACCCACTTGTTCATTTGTCCTTCGTCGACGTTGGCCACCATGTGGTCTACGAACTTGAGGCCAATGCTCTCGGGGCGGTACTCCGGCTCCCAGGCCACGAAGCCGGGCAGGAAGACGCCGTCGTAGGCCGAGCGCTCCACAAAAACGTGTACCACGTGGCCGTAGCTCTTCACGGCCGAGCGGATAACATGGCCGTGCTCGTCCTTTTCCTCGCGGGGCTCGAAGTACGCTTCCGCTCCTCGCTCAGTGGCGGTTTCGAAAGCGGCGCGGGCGTCGTCTACCCAGAGGGCTACGGTACGGACGGTGTCGCCGTGACGGTCGATGAGCTTACCGATATCGGTATTGGGCTTCAGGGGGGTAGTGAGCACCAGGCGGATCTTGTCCTGCACCAGTACGTAGGATTCACGGTCCTTCAGTCCGGTAGACAATCCGGCGTAAGCCAGCGGCTGGAAGCCCATGGCCGTCTGGTAAAAATGGGCCGACTGCCGGGCGTTTCCGACCAGCATCTCGAAGTAGTCGGTGCCGTTGATGGGGAAGGCATCGGTAGAAACGTCGGGCGTGGTGGAGGGGGCGGATTGGATCATGATCGTCTTATTTACTTGCTGTGACAACTATTGCAAACACAAATATAAGAATTGCGCGCCGGTTGCCTTCCCTAATTTACACATCTCTTTGTTTTCGCCAACGGCAAAGGAGGAAAGCGTCGGGTACTACACCCGGGCGGGAAGCAGGATCACATATTTTCGACAGCCCGACCGGGGATGACGTAATGCTATTCCGGTTCGAAGCCGAGAATGATGTTGAAGGTGCTCAGGTTACCCTTTTCGGTGAGGGCCTTGTTCTTGTCGAAGCCGTAGCCCCAGTCGAAACCGAGGGTACCGAACATCGGTAGGAATACCCTCGCGCCGAGGCCCACGCTGCGCTTGAGGTCGAAGGGGTTGAAGTCGCGGGAGGTCCGCCAGGCATTACCGCCCTGCGCGAAGGCCAGGACGAAGATGGTGCTCGACGGGTTCAGCGAAAGCGGGTACCGCAGTTCCACGGTGTACTTGCTGAAGATGGGCGTGGCGATCTTGCGTGAGCCGCCGCTTTCTGTAGTGATGAAGTTGTTGGGCAGGTCCTCGATCTCGTAGCCGCGCAGGCTGACGATGTCGACGCCGGCGAAGGCGAACTGCTGGTTGTTGACGCCGTCGCCACCGAGCTGGAAGCGCTCGAAGGGGCTCACGCCCACGGCATCGTCGTAGCTGCCGAGGTAGCCGATCTTGGCTTGTGTCTTGAGGATCAGCTTCTGGGTGATGGGGGTGTACCATTCGGCGTTGAGGCGCCACTTGTGATACTCGACGTAGCGGAAGCGCTCCTCGACGTCCTCGAGCAGGTTCGGGTTGTCGCGGATGCCCAGTTGGCGGTAGGGTGGGGTGGCCTGGAGGGAGAGCTCGATGTTGGAACCCTGTTTGGGATAGATCGGGTCGGTGGCCGTATTGCGCGACAGCGAGAACTGCAGGCTGAAGTTGTTGTAGTTGCCGGTGGTGACCTGCTCGTTCTGGTCGGTGGTGAAGAGTTCACCCCAGTTGTCGAGGGTCAGGGTCTGCAGGTTCAGGCCGGTGCGGAAGACGAAGTTGTCGTCCGGCCAGCGCAGTCGGGTACCGAGGCTGACGGCGGCCTGCTGGATGATCAGCTTGCGGGGCACCGTGCTGGTGCCGAAGTCGTACTTGTTGTAAAAGGCCGACACCGACAGCGAGGTGGGTCGCTTGCCACCCAGCCAGGGCTCGGTGAGGCTGGCGTTGTAGCTCTGGTAGAAGCGCCCGTTGGTCTGGGCCCGCAGCGAAAGGCGCTGTCCGTCGCCCTGCGGGAGGGGGTGCCAGGCTTCGCGGTTGAAGACGTTGCGGAGACTGAAGTTGTTGAAGGTTACGCCCAGGGTGCCGATCACCCCGCGGCGGCCGCCCCAGCCGGCACTGAGTTCCAGCTGGTCGCTGGGTTTTTCCTCTACGGTGTAGATGATGTCCACGGTACCGCGGTCGGGGTTGACGGGGGTCTCGATGCCGAGCGTTTCCTGGTTGAAGTAGCCCAGTCCGATAATCTGCCGCTGCGAGCGGATGATATCGGAGCGGCTGAACTTCTGGCCCGGGCGGGTGAAGAGTTCGCGGCGGATGACGTGCTCGTGCGTGCGGTCGTTGCCGTTGATGACTACCTTGTCGATGGTGGCCTGGGGGCCCTCGAAGATGCGCATTTCCAGGTCGATGGAATCCCCTTCGATGGCGACCTCGATGGGGTCGACGTTGAAGAAGAGATAGCCGTTGTCCATGTACAGGGAGGACACGTCGGCATTGTCCTGGCTGAAGCTCAGGCGCGTTTGCAGCTCCTCCTCGTTGTAGATGTCGCCGCGGGTGATGCCGAGTACGCGGGCAAGGGTCTCATCGTCGTAGATGGAGTTGCCTTTCCACGTGATGTTCCGGAAGTAGTACTGGTTGCCTTCGTTTAGGTTGATGTCGATAACCAGGTCGCCGTCCTCATCGCGGTAAACGCTGTCGCTGACGACGCGGGCGTCGCGGTAGCCGAGGGTATTGTAGTAGGCGATCACCGCTTCCTTGTCGGTCTCGAATTCGGAGGGGCGGAATTTGGAGCTTTTGAAGATGCGGCCCTTCTCGCTGGTCTCCTTCATTTGCTTGCGGAGCTTCTTGTCCTTGACGGCTTCGTTGCCGATGAAGTTGATGTCGGCGATCTTGACGCGGTCCTGCCGGTCGATGTCAAACTGCAGGCGCACGGAGTTGGGGCGGGTGGTATCGGGTATCTCCTCCACGGAAACGGTGGCGTCGAGGTATCCCTTTTCCACGTAGTAGCCGCGGATGGATTCGGCGGCGTTGACCTTGGCGTCCTCGGTGACGATGCCGCCGCGGACGATGTACTTGTTCACTTCCTCGTTGAGATCGTCGTGGCGGCTCTGCTTGGCGCCGGTAAAGTTGTGGCGCAGGAAGCGGGGGCGCTCTTCCACCCGAACGGTGAGGAATATGACGTCGCCGATGGTCTTTTCCTCCTCGATGGAGACGTTGGTGAAGAGGCGCAGGCGCCAGAGGTTGCGGATGGCGCGGGGAATATCGGGACCGGGAATGCGGATCTCCTGCCCCACGCTCAGGCCGGTAACGCCGATGATGGCGTTTTCTTCGGCGAAGTAGGCGCCTTCAATCTTGATGCCGCCGATCTCGTACTCCTGGGGTTCGCTGTAGTCGAATACGGGCTGGCCCAGGGTATCAGTCTGAGCGGAAAGAGTAGACCAACAGCCGAAGCAGACGAGGCAAAAAAGAAAAAAGCTAAATCTCATGCTAGTACGGTTTGCCGGCGGGGGAGCCGGCCGTCGGGGGTAAGGATAGAAACTAACGTTCAGGGGTTGGTCGCCTGCTTCAATTGTTCGCTCGTTTTGCCGAAGCGTCGTTCCCTTTGCTGGAAATCGACGAATGCGGCGTAGAGGTCGGGCTTGCGAAATTCGGGCCAAAATACGGGGCTGAAGTAGAATTCCGCGTAAGCCGCCTGCCACAGGAAAAAGTTGCTGAGGCGGTGTTCGCCGCTGGTCCGGATGATGAGTTCCGGATCGGGGTAGGCGTGGGTGCTCAGGCGGGCGCTCAGGGCGGCTTCGTCTACGGCTTCGGCCTGCATGCGGCCGGCGCCTACTTCCAGGGCCAACTGGCGGGCGGCCCGCGCCAGGTCCCACTTTCCGCTGTAGTTGAGCGCGAGGATCAGGGTCATGCCGTCACCCTGGCTGGTCTGCTCGATGCCGAAAGCCAGCGCATCGCGGGTGGCTTCGGGCAAGCCGGCGGTGTCGCCGATGGTCGCCAGGCGGATGCCGTTGTCGAGCATCATCTTCATCTCACTCCCGATGGTGTCGACCAGGAGTTGCATGAGGGCGCCGACCTCCATCTCGGGGCGATCCCAGTTTTCGGTGCTGAAGGCGTACAGGGTCAGGTAACCCACGCCGAGTTCGGCGCAGCCTTCCACGGTGGCCCGCACGGCCTCTACGGCGCTGTGGTGACCGAACACACGGGGCTTGCCCTGGCCCTGGGCCCAGCGGCCGTTGCCGTCCATAATAACCCCGACGTGGTGGGGCAGACGGTCCTTGTCAATTTGTTGCTTGAGCTCCTGCATAATTAAGGACGCGCAAAGGTAAGGGATTTAGTTTGGTCGGCCGGGGGGAGATTGGACGGGACCACTTGACATGGCTTGTTTTAGCCGACGGACCCGGCACCCGCGCTCCGCCGCAAAGTCGATTGTGAGGGGTGCTAGCGAAATTTCACTAAATTGCGGACGCGATGGGTGGATCTATATTCACCCCTTCAGTTTGATCATGTAGCCCCCTTTAGCCAAGAAAATAATGAGGTTATCTACCCTTCTAGCCGTTTGCTGCCTGGCGATCAGCGGTACCCTTTCTGCTCAGGTCACCCTGAACGGCACCATCCTCGACGCGGAAAACGGCGATGCCCTCATCGGGGCCACCGTGCTGGTCAAGGGAACGGCCAACGGCACCGTAGCGGACGTTGACGGCAGCTGGCAACTCACCGTCAGCGGCCTGCCGATCATCCTGCAGTTCTCCTATACGGGCTTCGCGCCGACGGAGCTGGAAGTGACCGATCCGGAGCAGGATCTGACCGTGCGCCTCGGCGACAACGCGGTGACCACCGACGTAGTGGAGGTGCGCGGCCGCCGCATCAGCGAAAAACAGCAGCAGGCCGCCCTGACCGTGGAAACCCTCGACGCCATCGCCATCAAGGAAACCGCGGCGGCCAACTTCTACGATGGCCTGGGCAGCCTGAAGGACGTTGACCTCACCGCCGCCAGCCTGGGCTTCAAGATCGTGAACACCCGCGGCTTTAACAGCACCAACCCCGTCCGCTCCCTGCAAATTATCGATGGAGTGGACAACCAGAGTCCGGGACTCAACTTCAGCCTCGGTAACTTCCTCGGGGCCTCGGAACTGGACGTCAACCGCGTCAACCTGGTGGTAGGGGCCTCCTCGGCCTTCTACGGGCCGAACGCCTTCAACGGCGTGATCGCGCTGGAAACCAAGGACCCCTTCCTGCAACCCGGCCTCTCGGCCCAGGTAAAGGTGGGCGAACGCAACCTTATCGAGGGCGGGGTGCGCTGGGCGCAGGCGCTCAAGAACGACGACGGCAACCCCTGGTTTGCCTATAAGCTTAACCTCTTCGGCTTCCGGGCCGACGACTGGGTAGCGGACAACTTCGACCCGGTCTTCGGAACCGAACTGGGCCGCGACAACCCCGGTGGCTACGACGCGGTCAACATCTACGGCGACGAGGCCAACAACTCCTTCGACTTCCGCCGCGACCGCCGCGCACCGGGCCTTGGCGTGATCCGCCGGCAGGGGTACAAGGAAGAGGACCTGGTGGACTACGACAGTGAAAACCTCAAGGCCGGGGCCGCCTTCCATTTTCGCCTCAACCCCTCGCGTACCCTGGAAAGTACCGAACTGCTGCTGGCCACGAACTACAGCACGGGTACGACCGTCTACCAGGGCGACAACCGCTTCAGTCTGCGCAACATCCAGTTCTATCAGCACCGGATCGAACTGCGCAACCGCGACAACTTCTTCCTGCGCGGCTACGTGACCCACGAGGACGCCGGCGACAGCTACGACCCCTACTTCACGGCCATTCAGCTGCTGAACCGGCATAAGTCAGACGCCCAGTGGCAGACCGACTACCGCAATTTCTGGCGGGGCAACATCTCGCCCCAGCTGACCAATATGGAAGGCTACCCAGACTGCTTCCCGCAATCGTGCGACATCACCGAGTTCCGCGAGCGCGTGGCCGCTTTTGTGGCGCAGCCCGCCATCCAGGCCCTGCTGCCCGGCTACCACCAACAGGCCCGTGAAGTGGCCCAGCGCGCCATCGCGCCGGGTACCGAAGACTACTACGAAGTGGGCACCCAGCGTTTCCAGGATGCCTTTGACGAGATCACCGGCACCCTGATCAGCGAGGGCGGCACCAAGTTCTACGACAAGAGCGCCCTCTATCACCTGCACGGGGAAAAGCAGTTCGCCGACGTCTGGCAACCCAATGAATCGAGTGACCTCGACCTGACGGTAGGTGCCAACTATCGCCTTTACACCCCCGACAGCAAGGGTACCATCCTGCTCGATACGATGGGCCGCAACATCGACACCTGGGAATACGGCGTCTACGGCGGCGGCACCCTTAACCTCCAGAACCGCTACAGGATCAGCGCCAGTCTGCGGGCCGACAAGAACAAGAACTTCGACCTGCTCTTCAGTCCGGCCGCCAGCTTCGTCTACACGCCTACCGACCGGACCACCCTGCGGGCCTCCTTCAGCTCGGCCATCCGCAACCCGACGCTCAACGACCAGTACCTGTTCTACAACGTCGGCCGGGCCATCCTGCTGGGCAACATCGACGGGGTGGAGAATCTGGTCACGATCCCCAGCCTGGTCAACTTCGTCAACAGCGGCGACGAAACCGTGCTGGAATACTTCGACGTTCCGGCCATCCAGCCCGAAAAGGTGAAGACCGTAGAGGGTGGTATCCGTACCACGGTGGGCAGCAGCCTGTTCCTGGACGCGACCTACTACTACAGCCGCTACGACGACTTTATTGGCTTCAACCTCGGTGCGGACGTTGACTTTTTCTCCGGCATCCTCAGCGGTGCCCAGGCCTACCGCGTGGCCGCCAATGCCCGCGACCGGGTTACCACCCAGGGCTTTAGCCTGGGTACCAACTTCTACTTCGCCGACTACTACGCCCTGAACGGCAATTACAGTTGGAACCGCCTGAACACCGAAACCGACGATCCCATCATTCCGGCCTTCAACACGCCGGAGCACAAGTACAACCTGGGCATCTCCGGCCGTAACGTTCCCGTAAACCTGCTGGGCGGCGCCCTGACCGATTTCGGGTTCCGTGTGAACTACAAGTGGGTGGACGGTTTCATCTTTGAGGGGAGCCCGCAGTTTACCGGCTTTATCGAGAGTTATGGCCTGCTCGATGCACAAGTGAACTTTGCCCTACCCGGTATCAATACAACCCTTAAGTTAGGGGCCAGTAACCTACTGGATAACCAGGTCTTTCAGGTATACGGCGGGCCCCGCATCGGTCGCCTGGCCTACCTGACGGCTACCTACCAGCTGGACCAACGCTAAATCGCTAATCGCTCTATTCTAACAACCTACTACTTATGTTAAGAACCTTTACCCTCTCTGTAGTCGTGCTGCTGCTGGGCCTGTGCACGGGCCTGACCGCGCAGACGCGCTTCATCGACCCCATGTTTGAGGTCAGCGCACCCACCACTGACACCTTCGGTCAGAACATCGACGTATTCCTCCGGGGCGTCAATCAGCTGGAGGTCGATGTGTACGAGCCGGCCGACGATACGACCACCCAGCTGCGGCCGGTAGTCGTTATGTTCCCCACCGGAAACTTCCTCATTCAGTACCTGAACCAGGGACCCTACGGCAGCCGCCGCGATTCCGGCCTGGTTGCCATCATGTCCGAACTGGTCACTCGTGGCTACGTAGGCATGGCCGCCGAATACCGCACGGGCTGGTTGCCCACCGCCCAGGATCAGGACGTACGCACCAGCACCCTGCTGAAAGCCGCCTACCGTGGCGGACAGGACGCCCACACCCTGGCCCGCTTCCTCCGCAAGACGGTTGCCGAAGAGGGTAACCCCTACCAGATCGATACAAGCCGTATCGTTTTCTGGGGACTCGGCACGGGCGGCTACGTCACCATGACGCACGCGTTCCTCGATGACGTAGAGGAGATCCTGGCCGACGACCGCTTCTACGACGTCAACGACCAACCCTACGTCAGTCAGAACATGGATTCCAACCCCCAGGGTACCCTGCCGGCCGCCATGCCCGACGGATCTGGCGGACAGGTCCCCACCAACATTCCCAACCATGTAGGCTACAACTCCAACGTGGCCATGTCGGTCAACGCCGGGGGCGCCCTCGGTGATCTCGACTGGATGGAAGGCAAGGAAGGCGAGCCGCTGGTAGTGGGTTTCCACAGCGCCAGTGACCCCTTCGCGCCCTTCTCGATCGGCGACGTTATCGTACCCACCACTGGTGACCTCGTGGTTGACGGCGTAGCGGGAACTGAGCAGATCATCGAAAAGGCCAATATGCTGGGCCTGAACGACGCCATCGCCGCCGCCAACACCACGGACCTGCCCGATATGTACAGTGACCTGTCAGTGGCCGTCAACGCCCGCAACGAAGTCTACAAGTCGATCGTCGTGGATCCCGATCCCGACAACGTGACCGGCGATGAGGAATACGAACTGTCGCACGACAACATGTACCCCTTCGTCTACCCCGGTGAAACCTTCAGCTCCCCCTACAACTGGATGGATCCCGCCAAGGTACGCGCCGAAATCACCGCCTTCAACTCGGTGACCGGACAGAACATCAACGCCGATTTCGTGATCGCGGGTGAGAACATGTTCAACCCCAACGCTACGGACGCTGCCGCGGCCCGTACGGTAGTGGATACCATGATCGCCTACTTCGTGCCCCGCGCCTACATCGGCCTGGACCTGGCCAACCTGTCGACCAGCACCGAAGAGGTAATCTCAAACGCCACCGTTGGCCTGGACCTGTTCCCCAACCCCACCACGGCCGGATTCACGGTACGGGTGGCCGAGAACCTGCGCATCCGCCAGATCGATATCTTCGATATCAACGGTCGTCGCGTCGCGCAGATCACCGGACTGGGACAGTCTTCCTACACCATCGGTAGGGGCGACCTGCCCAATGGACAGTACATCGTCCAGCTGCGGCTCGATGAAGGTACCACCGCCCGCAAGGTGATGCTGCGGTAAACTCCGCCGCTCACCCCGGGTAAAAGAACCCCGTCGGCTCCGGCCGGCGGGGTTCTTTTCATTTAATCAGTTCCTTCGGGGGTGCCAGGAACACCCCGATGCAGAAGAAGGGGCGGGCCTCGACCCTGGTCTCCAAATCAAGGTCGATATCCGAGGCAGGATTGAAACGGGTATTGACCGGCAGGTAGTAGCCCGCCTGCCCGAAGGCCCAAACCCAGGCGCTGAGGTTGTGCTCGTACTGCAGCATGGCGCGTACGCCGTTGTTACGGAGGAAGTACTGGCCGAGGTCCGAGAAATTGCCCCGGTCTTCGGTGTTCAGCGCGTAATATTTACTGTCGAAGGTGGCGCCGATCAGGAAGGTATTGACCAAATCCCGACCGACGTTGCGGCGCAGGTAGGCCTGGCCGGGCAGGGCGGTCTGGATGCCCCAGTGGGCGTTGAAGGTGCGGTTGTAAACAAAGAACGGTATGGCGATCTGCCGTGCCTTGTTGTTGCTGTAGGTGATGCCGACGGCCCATTCCTCGTCGGGGCTTACTTTCTTGCCATAGACCGCCGCGGCGCTGTAGGTACGGTAGATGCTGCCGAAGTCGATCAGCCCCTGGTAGTCGCCGTTGAGCGACATTCGGAACCGCCCGGAGGAATAAAAGCGCTCGTCCCAGCTGTGGGTGAAGTAGGCCGACAATTTGTTGGCCTTCAGCCGGCGCTCGTCGAGCAACTGGAAGAGGGTGAGGTGCTGTTCGTGCCCCGCGTAGGGATTACTGAAGAAGTATTTCTCGGTATCCCATTCGTAGCCTAGCAGGATCTTCGTCTGCGGCTTGTTCATCAGCGGCACCTTGAACTTGAAGGTGAACTGCTCCAGGTGGGTCACGGTCTGCTTGCCCCCGCCGAGGTCGTCGCCGGCATCCCATTGGAACTGCGGCTGGGTTTCGTAGCGGATCGACACGCCACGGCTTTGACTGCGGTAGCGGACGCCGGGTCGGGAGTACACCGGGTGGTCGTCGGTGAGTACTTCCAGGTTCCCCTGCTCCATTTCTATTTGCGCGGCCGCGGGTGCCGAGAACAGCAACAGGAGCAGAAAGGGTAGGTAGGGGTAGAGGTAGCACATGCGACGGAAGATGGATTTGATAAGAGAAAGAAAATCCACCTGGTATAACCTGGCCCGCCCGCCCCCGTGTTCGCGGCCAACGACTATCAGGTATTTCACCGCGATGCTCTTACTTTGCGGGAAACCCTGCGCCCTTGGCCACCGCTAATTCCCCTTTGCTGACCCTGACCACCGATTTTGGCCGCAGCGACTTTCACCTGCCGCGCCTGAAGGCCCAGTTGCTTTCCGCCCAGCCGGACCTGCGGATCGTCGACATCAGTCACGATATCCCCACCTACGATATCGTGCGGGCGGCCTTCATTTTCAACAAAGTATGGGACCACTATCCGCAAGGGACCATCCACCTGCTGAGCGTGTACGATTTTTACCAGCCGCGGGGCAGGTTCCTGGCGGCCTGCTATGGCGGCCATTATTTCATCGCGCCGGACAACGGCATTTTCTCCCTGATCTTCGGCGAGGTTCCGGAGCAGACCTACGTACTGGACGACTACGACAAGGACGCCTCCCTGAGCTCGATTTACGCCCGGGCGGTCAGCCACCTCGCGCGCCGCAAGCCGTTCCACGAAATTGGCGTACCGGCCACCCGCTATACGGAGCGCCTGGCCTTTCAGCCGGTGATCGGGCCTACTTACATCCGGGGATCGGTGGTGTTTATCGACCGCTTCGACAACGTGACCACCAATATCACCCGCGAGCTCTTCGAGCAGGTAGGGGAGGGCCGGGGCTTCCAATTGCTGGTCAAGCGGATGCCCCCGCTCGACGGACTCAGCTTTCGCTACCACGACGTGCCCGAGGGAGAGGCACTTTGCCGCTTCGACTCCGATGGCTACCTGGAGATCGCGGTCAACCTCGGCCGCGCCGCGCCGCTCCTCGGCATCAACGTAGAGGATACGGTGCAGATCGAGTTTTTCAGCGTCTCCTGACGTTAGGCGGCTGGTTATTGCGTCGGCCCGCCCTCGCCACCGCGGGCAAAGTGCTCCGCGTTGTAGCCGTCGGACGCACCCCGGGGGATGGACAGCGACTGCCAGTCCGTGCCCCGAATCTGCTTGGCAAGCAACACGATCTGCCCGACGTGGTAACTGTAATGGGCCAGTTGGCGGTTCAGGGCTTCGATTACGGTGTGGGCCTCGTTGCGGATGTAGACCACCGCAGTGAGCTGTTTCGGGGAGAGTTCCGCCAGGACGGTCTCCAGCACCCGCCACCCTTCATCCCAGGCGGCCTGCAGGGCGGCGCGATCCGGAAAATCGTCGATGAACTCGGTATCCCGCTGCCGCCAGGGCTTTTCGCCGTCGCTGTGGAGGAAGTCCGTCCACCGGCTCCGCATATTCCCGGCCAGGTGCTTGACGATCACCGCGATGCTGTTGGTGCGGGCTACATCGTCTTGCTGAAGCTCCGGGAAACTGAGCTGATCCATGGCCGCCTGCCCAAGCCGGCGGTAGTAGGCGAAGCGGGCGCGGTAGCTGGCGAGCAGGTGGCTGGAGAGGTCCATGGAGAGGTAGGATTTACGGCCGGGTACGGCACCCGCACTCCGGTGCCCTATATCAGACTGACGTAATGCGGGAACATTTGCAGCCAGAGGGGCCAGTCGTGCTCGATGTTGCCGCGGACGTCGAGCCAGTGGTCGATTCCCTTACGGCGGAGTTTCTCGGAGAACTTCAGGTTGGTGTCGAGGCAGATGTCCCAGTTGCTGGTGCCGAGTACGATCTTCATATCCCAGAGATGGGGATCGTTGGCGCCTTCGATGAAATCCATGGGATTGTTGAAGTAGGCGTTGTCGTCGTAGTAGCCGCGCAGGAACGACTTGATGTCGTAGGCACCGCTCATGTTGAAGAGGTGGCTGACCATTTCCGGGTGGCGGAAGGCAAAGTTGGTGGCGCTGAAGCCGCCGAAACTGATGCCCGCGCAGGCGATGCGACCGGAGGGTGTGTTCCAGCGGATCTGGGGAACGAATTCCTCGTGCAGGAACTTGTCGTACTGGATATGCCGCAGGAGCCGGTGCCGCGGATGAATGTTGGCATACCAGCTGGCGTCGTTGATACTGTCCGGACAAAACACCTGGATGAAGCCGCGCTCGACGAACCAGCGGACAGACTCGATCATGCCGCGGTCCTTGGCCTCGAAGTAGCTGCCGAGCGTGGTGGGGAATACCACGACCGGGTAACCGCGGGTGCCGAACGTGAGCATCTTGATGTTGTGGCCGAGGTGGTGGCTGAAAAATTCGGTGTAGGTTTCGTGCATTGCGGCGGGCTGAGGAGCGTCAAGGTAGCAAACCGCGCCAATACCGCTACCTTTGGTCCGTGAAACCGCTCTCCTTTTTCCGGCAACTCGCGGGCAGTCTGCTCTCTCCCCGGAAACGTTTACTCCGGCGTACCTACACCCTCCAGAGCGTTCACCTTCGCCGGAAGGTGACCCTGGATGTTTACCGCCCCGCCGTGCCCCCCTGGCGCCTGCTCTCGCTGGTCGTGTTCAACGACGGTCAGGACCTGCACCGGATGGACATGGCGGAGCGCCTGAGCCGCCTGTTCCGGTCGGGCAACCTGCCGCCCACCCTGGTGGTCGGCGTACACGCCGGCGATCGGATGCGGGAGTACGGCACCGTCGGCCGGGCCGACCACGCGGGCAACGGCGAAGGGGCCGCCGACTACGAGAAATTCATCACCCTGGAACTCCTGCCCTGGCTCGAGCAACGCAACAACCTGTTTCACGGGCCCGCGCGGCGTAGCATTGCCGGCTTCAGTCTTGGCGGCCTCAGCGCCTTCGATTTGGCGTGGCGTAACCCCGGGGCGTTTCGCACCGCCGGCGTATTCAGCGGATCGCTGTGGTACCGGTACGCTAATTTCGATCCGGAATTGCCGGATGCCAACCGCATTGTACACGATTACGTGGCCCGCAGCAAAATAGGGTCGATCCCCAACCGCTTCTGGTTCATGGCCGGTACAGACGACGAAGCGGCGGACCGCAACAACAACGGGGTGATCGACGCCATCGACGATACCCTTCAACTCATGGCCTTGCTGCAGGAGAAGGGCCTCAAGGTAGGAAAGGATATGGCCTACGTCGAAGTGGAGGGCGGTAAGCACGAGCCGGAAACCTGGGGCAGGGTGATCGGAGACTTTCTCACCTGGGCGGTGAAGAGCTGAGTCCCGTACGGCTGCTGGACAACCACAACATTCGTCCTACCTTTGCTGCATGCAGATAGACTACCTGAAACTGGCCGAGGAAGTGGGCCAAATCGCCCGCCGCGCCGGCGCCGCTATCCTGGATATCTACAATGGCGAAGACTTCGGCGTGGAGCAGAAGGCCGACGACAGCCCCCTCACCAAAGCCGATAAAGCCGCCAATGAGGTGATCGTAGCCGGCCTCAGAGAGCTGACCCTGCAAGCCCCCGTGGTATCGGAAGAAGGGAAAGACATCCCCTACCGCGAGCGGGAACAGTACACCCGCTTCTGGCTGGTCGATCCCCTGGACGGTACCAAGGAGTTCATCAAGCGCAACGGTGAGTTTACGGTCAACATCGCCTTGATCGAGAATGGCCGGCCGGTGCTCGGGGCCGTTTACGTCCCCGCCACCGATGAACTGTATTATTCGGCGCAGGACCGCGGCGCCTGGCTGGATGGTACCGGCCGCATACAGGCGGCTTCCTTCACCCTCCAGGATTCTAACCTGCGCGTGGTGGCGAGCCGCAGCCACCTCAACGATAAAACCCGGGAATTCATGGACCAGCTCAACGAGCCGGAGATCGTGAGCCGGGGCAGTTCCCTGAAAATACTCGAACTGGCCCGGGGCGCCGCCCACCTCTATCCCCGCCTGGCCCCGACCATGGAATGGGATACCGCCGCCGCCCACGC
Source organism: Neolewinella litorea (assembly GCF_004803465.1). Taxonomy (GTDB): domain Bacteria; phylum Bacteroidota; class Bacteroidia; order Chitinophagales; family Saprospiraceae; genus Neolewinella; species Neolewinella litorea. Next base: position 25,988 of record NZ_SRSF01000003.1, read on the forward strand.
CATCCTGCTGGAAGCGGGCGGCCACCTGGTGAACGACGAGACGGGCAAGGAACTCGTCTACAACAAAGAGGTACTGCGTAACCCCCACTTCGTGGCCTACGGGCAGGTCAGCGAGGGGCAGCTGAGCTGCTGATGCGCCGCCCGCTGTCGATCATCTATACCACCTTCAACGAGGTCGATATCATCGAGCCATCGCTGCTGAGCGTGGCGGGGTGGACCGACGACCTTCACGTGGTCGACAGTTTCAGTACCGACGGAACGGCAGGACTGCTGGCGGCCCGCTCGGACGTCCGGCTGAGTCAGCGGAAGTACAGTGGGCCATCCGACCAGAAAAACTGGGCCATCGAACAGGCCCGCCACGAGTGGATCCTGCTGCTGGACGCCGACGAGATAGTGCCGCCCACCCTGCGCAGCGAGATCGCCTTGCTCCTTGATACTCCTAAACTGCTCGACGCCTACTGGATCGGGCGCGATAATTTCTTCATGGGGCGCCGCATCCACCACAGCGGCTGGGGCAACGACCGGGTGGTCCGGCTGTTCCACCGCGACCGGGCCCGCTACAACCGCAAGCAGGTCCACGAGGAAATCGAGACCGCGGGCCTGCAGGTAGGCCACCTTAAGGGCAGGCTGCAGCACTATACCTTTAAAAGCGTCGACCACTTCCTGGACAAAACCCGACGCTACGCCCGCTGGAAAGCCATGGACCAAGCCGCGACCACCCCCCGGATCGGTCTGTTTCACCTGCTCATAAAACCGATCTTCCGTTTTTTTCGCCAATACGTGGTGCAGGGGGGCTTCCGCGACGGCCGGGAGGGGCTGATCATCTGCACCGTGGTGGCCTACGGCGTCTTCCTGCGTTACGTATACCTGCTCGCAGAGCGGCGGGAATCCGGCAAATGATTGGTCTGCCTCGGCTTAGTTTCCCATCTTTGCAGCGCTAAATACCCAGTCTTGACCGATACCAAGTTCGTCATTGTCGGGGGAGGCGTGGCCGGATTGGTCGCTGCCCTCACCCTGGAAGCCGCCGGCCATGCCCCACTCTTGCTCGAAAGCAGCGATGAAGTGGGGGGTAGACTGCGCACGGACGAGGTCGATGGTTTCCGCCTCGACCGCGGCTTCCAGGTGCTGCTCACGGAGTATCCGGAAGTAAAGCGGTACCTCGACCTGGAGGCCCTCGGCGTTCAGGCCTTCCGCCCCGGTGGCCACGTACACACCCGCCAGCAACACTTCCGCTTTGCCGACCCACTGCGCGAACCCGCTCAGTTGTTCCGGTCGCTGCTTTCTCCCGTCGGCACCCTCAACGACAAGATTCGCCTGGCCCAACTGGGCTTCAAGGTGATGCGGCTCACCCCCGAGGAATGCTTTGACGACCATACGTCGCAGGCTACGCTCGACTTTCTTTGGGAGTACGGGTTCAGCGAACAGATCGTGGAGCGGTTCTTCCGTCCCTTCTTCGGGGGCATCTTTCTCGAACAGCAACTCCAGACGCCGGCCGCCCTCTTCCGCTACATCCTTAAAATGTTCGCCCAGGGCAAGGCCGTACTGCCGGCCGACGGTATCCAGGCCATCCCCCGCCAGCTCGCCGGCCGACTGGAACGCACGGAAATCCGCACCAACTGCCGGGTCACCGCCGTAGAAGGTGATGTAATCCGGCTCGACGACGGTAGTACCCTGCCGGCCCGTGCCATCATCGTGGCCTGCGCCCCCGGCGAACTGTTTCCGCAGTTGGCGGGCTACCCCCAGCGGTGGAAGTCCACCACCAACCTGTACTTCTACAGCAAGCGCCGGCAAAAGGAAAATCGCCTCATCAACCTGGTCTCCGACCCCACCAGCACCATCAACACCTTCTGCGTACTGGATGAGGTAGCGCCCACCTACAAGCTGAACCAGCAGGGCGGCTCCCTCATCAGCGTCAGCCTGAAGGAGTGCCCCGAGAGCGACTCCGTGGCCCAGGTCGAACAGGACCTGCTGCGCCACACCCGCCTGCCGAACGATGCCCTGAGCTTCATCCGGCGGTACGACGTACCGCACGCCCTGCCGGAAGTGAACCCGGTGGCCTATCAGTACGATGCTACCCACAGCCGGCTCATCGACCGGGTCTTTCTGGCCGGCGACCAACAACTCAATGGCTCCCTCGACGCCGCCATGCGCAGCGGACGCCTCGCGGCGGAGGGGGCACTACGCACCTAGCCAACTATGTTACGCCACGAATTCCACCTGCCCAGCGGCCGCGACGGCCAGCCCCTGATCTATTTTTGCGGCAACAGCCTAGGGCTGCAGCCACGCGCCGCGGCGGATCGCCTGCAACAGGAACTTGACAGCTGGCGCGAGCGCGGGGTGGAAGGCTGGTGGGGTGGCCCGGAAGGCGGATGGCTTGGTTACCACCGCCGCCTGCAGGAAGGCCTGGCCCGAATCGTCGGCACCCGTCCTGAAGAAGTGGTAGCCGCCAATGCGCTGACGGTCAACCTCCACCTGCTCATGGTTTCTTTCTTCCGGCCCGCGGGCAAGCGCCGGAAGATCATCATGGAGCGAGGCGCTTTTCCCAGCGACCAGCACGCCGTGCAGGCCCAGTTGCGGTACCACGGACTGGACCCCGCGTCGGATCTGATCGAGGTGGGCCCCCGCCCGGGCGAGACGACCATCGCTACGGAGGATATTATCGACGCCATAGAAAGGGCCGGGGACGAACTCGCCCTGGTGCTGTGGACCGGCGTGCAGTATTACACGGGACAATTCTTCGATCTGCAAAGAATTGCGGACGCGGGCCGCAGGGTAGGGGCTACCATCGGTTTCGACCTGGCTCACGCGGCCGGCAACGTGCCCCTGGCGCTCCACGACTGGGAGTGCGACTTCGCCGTGTGGTGCAACTACAAATACCTCAACGGCGGGCCGGGCGCGCCGGGCGGCCTTTTCGTGCACGAGCGCTACGCCGAGCGACCCGACCTGCCCCGCTTTGCCGGTTGGTGGGGGCACCGCGAGAGCGACCGTTTCCTGATGAAGCCCGCTTTTCACCCGGCCGCGGGTGCCGCCGGGTGGCAGGTTTCCACGGCCCCCGTGCTGGGGCTGGCGCCTTTGTTGGCCAGTCTGCCCCTCTTTGATCGGGCGGGCGGGATGTCAGCGGTACGGGCCCGCAGCCTGGAGCTTACGGGGCGACTCTACGCCGATCTACAGGAAATGAAAGGTATGCAGCTGCTCACGGGTGGTGATCCCGCGCAGCGCGGTGCGCAGGTGTCCGTCTACGTGCCCGGCCACCGTCCCGATCTGGAAAAGCAACTGTCGGAACTAGGGCTGATCTGCGATTACCGGCAGGATAACCTGGCGGGAAGTGAGGGTGGGGTGCTGCGGCTTGCCCCGGCCCCCCTCTACAACACCCTAGAGGAAGTGGCCCGCATCCCCGACCTGCTGGAGCAGGCCCTCCACCCAATTCGGTAGCCGTGCAAACTTCTGGTAAAATATCAGGGTTGTACCTACAACTATCCGAACCAAAACATGACAATATTTCTCCTGGCCATTCTGGCGCTTATTGGCGTCTACCTTTCTCAGGACACGCGCGTCCACCAATAATTCCGGGGGCCTTCCTCCTTATATGGCTGGTGTTTTCACTGGCCGGGTGCGCCTCTGTGCCACCGCTTCCCGGCACCGGCGATCTGCCTACGCCTCCCCAACCTGATTATGGAATGACCGCCAATTGGGCGGCACTTCCCTTCACCGATGATCCCGCCGATCGTACTCCGGGCGACAGTCTTCGCGATCAACAAGCCTCGGCACCGGCGGATGTCTTCTTCATTCACCCTACCATTTACACCGCTACCCGGAAGGACAATCGCTTCTGGAACGCGAGCCTGAACGACGCCAGGTTGAACGCCGCCGTCGACGAATCGACCATCCTCAACCAGGCCAGCATCTTCAACGCCGCGGGGAAAGTTTACGCCCCCCGCTATCGGCAGGCGCACCTCAGTGTATTCTACGACGACGGCGCGGCCGTGAAGCAACGCGCCCTGGATACCGCCTACGCCGACGTGCTGGCCGCCTTCGATTATTATCTGCGCTACTACAACCACGGTCGCCCAGTAATCATCGCCGCCCACAGCCAGGGCACCCTGCACGCCGAGCGGCTGCTGGCCGACCGCTTTGACGGGAAACCCCTGCGCGATCAACTCGTGGCCGCTTACCTGGTGGGTATGCCGGTCATGCGCGATCAATTTTTTGATATCCCGGTGTGTGAATCGGCCGGGCAGACGGGCTGCTTCGTGAGCTGGCGCACCTACCGCGACGATTTCGTGCCGCCACCCGGGGCCGACCGGCCGGGCGTAGCCGTGGTCAATCCCCTCACCTGGACTACCGCTACCACCCGCGCGCCCGCCGAGCTTAATGAGGGAGGTGTACTATACAACTACGACGCCGGTCCCATTCCGCATCTGGTAGGGGCCGAGATCCGGGGCGGCGGCCTGTTTACCGACCGACCACGCTTCTTTGGCGATATTTTCTTTTCTACCCGAAATTATCACGTCGCGGACTACAATCTCTTCTGGGTGAACGTCCGAAAAAATGCTCGGACGCGGGTGCAAGGCTTCCTCGGAAATTAGCCCGGCACCTGCGGCCGCGCCCACCCTTACGATTCGGTAACGCTTTAACCCCCGCCGGGGCCCGAACCGGCGGTGGAAACCCTACGTTTGGCTAACAAAAAACACCCATGGGCAAGACCGAAAACCTCTTCAGCCGCGAGGCCATCGAAAAAATCAAGAAGATCACCGACGATACGCGCACCTGCATGTTCTGCACCAACCTGGGGCAGAAACCCTTCAGCAGCACGCCCATGGCCACCCAGAAGGTAGAGGACGATGGCTCCATCTGGTTCTTCAGCGCGAAGGACAGCGACCGGAACGCCGACCTGCAGCGGGAGTCGGAAGCCCAACTGATCTACAGCAGCCAGAAGCACGAGGAATACCTGAGCTTGTACGGTGATGCGGTAGTCCTCTACGACCGCCAGAAGGTGGAAGAATTGTGGTCGCCCCTGTCCAAGGTATGGTTTCAAGAAGGTCCGATGGACCCCAACCTCAGCCTTATTCACTTCAAACCACGGGAGGGTTACTATTGGGATACCCAGCACGGCAAGGCAGTCGCCTTCGCAAAAATGGCCGCTTCGGTGGTGATTGGCAAGACCATGGACGATGGAGTACAGGGTAAGGTAAAGCCTTGATTAACAGGATGGTGCACAAGTATATCCGTTTATAAACGTATATATTCGCAAGTAAACGGATAGTTGACGACTGTTGGATTGCGGTGACCGGAAGTTTGGGACGAAATCAAATCATTCATCCCAAACGCCTTGTACCGTGACCAGAACTGAACTTACCTCCTACCTCCACGCCCTTTACAGCGGCTTCGATCCTGCCACCAATCGACCCGCGGGCCGGGGAAGCTGCCTTGCCGATCCGGACGTCCACCGCGGGTTGGGCCATTTGCTGCGCGGGCTGGCCGACCGCGATACCGCCGCGACGGCCATTACCCAGCCGGAAATTGACTCCCTTACCAGTGATCTGCGGGCGATGGGGTACGAACCGACCGCTACTCAGGTGGCCAAGATCCTGATCGGCAGCGCCAGTATCATCGATCCCCGGTTGCGGTGCCTGCCCGCCTTTCGCAAGTACCGGGGCGTATTTCCCCGGCGGGCCATCGTGGCCGCGCTGCGACCGTACCTCGAGAACAGCCACGTGGAAGATACTTTCGCCGAGCCCGCACCGGACGATTGGGAACGCGAGGAATTCTTCGACACCGGGCACTTCGACAAACTGAGCAATGAGAAAGCGGAGGAATTGCGCGAGGAGATCGGGCAGCTGGGCCTGAAGAAAGCAACGGAGAAACTACCCGCCTACATGCAGCGGGCGCGGCAGCGACTGCCGCGGTCGTTCGAGCCCTGGACGCGGGAGGAGCGCGGCCTTCTGATTGAAGCTATGTGTTATACCAACGACAGCGAACGGCTGGCCGGACTCTTCGGGCGTTCGGCGTCGGCCATACGACGGGAAGGGAAAAGACTGATCTGGCAGAGTCGTCAAAAGGCGGCGTGAGCATCTAAAATTACCCTGCCGGTGTTTACGGGGGGTGCGTGAACAACAGCGGATAGGTTTAGGTGGCGGATGTCACTGGTGTACGGAGGGCGTATTCGTCTCACTTGCCGGCGTTGACCGGGTGGATCAGGGGTGGATCGCTTCCGTAGCGCCGGATACGTCCTATTCCGAAGCGGTCATCGTGTATTACGATCCGGACCGCATATCCCTGCGTGAATTGTTGGCCGTACACCTGGAAACCCACGCTGCCAGCAGTTCTCACGCCCTGCGTAAGCGCTACCGATCGGCCGTCTATACCTTTTCGGAGGAACAGGATCGGCAGTGCCGGCACTTGCTGGCCGAGCTGGCAAGGGCGTACAGCAGTGGGATAATAACCCGTGTATTGTCTTATGGTGCCTTCCGGCAATCCCTGCCGGAGCACCAGGACTATTACCGCAGTGATCCTGAGCGACCGTTTTGCCGAAGGTATATCAGTCCGAAGCTAGAGCGGCTGCGGGCTGACCGTCCATACCTTTTTTGATGCATAAAGCAATAAGGGCTATGTTCACGCTGTTAAAACCCCGTTCATTACCATGGTGCGGCTGCCGCAGTCGGCTCGCCTCCCTTTTCTCTCCCGTTATTCCTAATCCATACTACTCCTATGGGCTTTTTTAAATCCCCCACGTTCAAATACATCAAGAACTTCATCATCGGTGTCGGCGCGGCCGTCGTCATGCTTGGAGCGCTTTACAAGATCCAGTCCTGGGAAATGCCCACCATTGGTGGCGTTACGATTGACTTGCTGACCCTCGGACTTGGGGTGGAGGCCGGTCTCTTCCTGCTGATCGGTATCCTGGGTCCCGACCCGGACTACTACTGGGACAAGCTGTACCCCGGCCTGTCGAGCTACGACGGCGACGTACAGCCCCTCACCCCCGGTGCCGTCACCACTACTCCGCAGGTTGCCGCGCTGAACGGCGAGGTGGTCGAGGAGCAACTCGGCGGCATGCTGGTGGAGCTTCAGACGATGTCGAAAAGCATGAGCAGCCTCAAGGCCCTGCAGGACGCCGACTTCAGCGGCACCTCCGCGCAGATCAAGCAGATGGGCAACTTCTACGCCAAGCTGAACGAGGCCATGGCCGACCTGGCCGCCACTTCCGACGAGACCAAGATCTACCAGAAGAACCTGCAACAACTCAACGGTAACCTGAGCACCCTGAACAGCGTGTACGGTAACATGATCAGCGCCATGCGCGCGCCCGTGGCCAAAGTTTAATCCCAATTCTAAACTCCTGACCGCCCCCGCCCCGGTGGTCCCAACTTTTTCATTGTATGTCAATTCCAAAGGAACCCCGGCAGTTGATGATCAATATCATGTACTTGGTATTGATGGCACTGCTGGCCCTCAACGTCTCCGCTGAGGTGATGGATGCCTTTCAAACCCTCGACCAGGGCAACAAGAACAGTATCGCCACCGTAGACGAACAGATTGAAGAAACCGTTGCCAGCCTTAACGACCTCCTCCAGGACGAGTCGAAAGCCAAGTACCGGGTACTTCAGCCCGCCATCGAAGACATCCGCCGGGAGGTGGTCACCTTTAATACCTACGTCAGCGGCCTGCGCGACACCCTCATCGACGTCAGTGGAAACAACGACGGAGAAGTCACCATGGAAGGTGACTACATCGAGAGCCATGGTGTACTTGCCCCCAAGGGTAAGAAAAACAAAGACGTGACCACCCGCCTGCTCGTGCAGGGCCCCAACGGGTCGATCAAGGAAGGTGTAGGTGCCGGTGAAGAACTCAAGCAACGCATCATCGAGACCCGCCAGCGCCTGATCGACATTTACAGCAACCTGCTCAACGAGCACGGCGAAACCCTGCAGCTCAACGAAGCGCAGCGGCAAGCCCGCATCGCCAGCGTGGCCGAGAACATGCCCTTCAGCATCGACGACGAAACCTGGCGCACCTCCAACAACAAGAAGGTGAGCTGGGCCGACCACAAGTTCGGTCACATGCCCCTGGCCGCGGTACTTCCCCTGATGTCGCAGATCCAGTCGGACCTGAAGGTATCGGAGGCCAACCTCGTCAACGACATCGTCCAGATGGCCGGCGGCAAGCAGATCGTCTTTGACAAGTTCTTCCCCGTCTTCCAGGCCGACAAGAGCTACGTCATCGGCGGCGAACGCCTCAACGCCAAGGTGTCGGTAGGCAGCTACTCCTCCGCCCTGCAGCCCGAGAACATCGACCTGCGGGTGAACGGACAGCGCCTCAACATCAAGCCCGACGGTACGGCCGATTTCAGCCTGGTCGCCAGCGGATCGCCCGGTCCGAAGACGATCCAGACCAGCGTAGCGGTCACCAACCCCCTCACCGGCGAGGTGACCCGCGAGAGCGGCACCTTCACCTACGAGATCGGCACCCGTTCGGTAGCCGTTTCTGCCGACAAGATGAACGTATTCTACATGGGTGTCGACAACCCCCTCACCGTAGCCGCTGCGGGTGTAGCCTCCAATGACGTGCGCGTCAGCTTCGGCGATGCCATTACCGGCTCCGGTTCCGGCAACAGCTACGTGGTCCGCGGCGTACGCCCCACCGGCAACGGTACGACCAACGTTACGGTAACCGCCAACGGCCAGACCCTGGGTACCTTCCCCTTCCGCGTCAAGCCCATCCCCGATCCGGTACCCACCATGGGCGGCGAGCAGGGCGGCGACATTGCCAACTCTACCTTCCGCGCCCAGCGGGGACTCTTTGCGGAGCTGAAGAACTTCGACTTCGACGCCCGTTGTGAGATTGCCGGCTTCCAGATGCTGTACGTTCCCGCCCGGGAAGACGCCCTGGTGGCCTCCAACCCCGGCGGTGCCTTCGGCGGACAGGCCGCAGCCCTCGTGGGCCGCGCCAAGCCCGGCGACAACTACCTTTTCAAGAACATCAAGGCCAAGTGCCCCGGCGACAGCGCCCCGCGCGACCTCGGTACGATGTCTTTCACCATCCGATAAGCCTCCGGCCGGCCACCTGGCCGACCAACCGCACCGGGCCGGTAGCAGTTCCCGCTGTTACCGGCCCGTTTTCGGTGAGGGGCATACCACGGCGCGGTCGAACAACGTTGTGGCTAAGTCAGTATGATTAATTTTCAAACCACCTCATTCCACATGAAGGCAGCCTATAAGATGGTTCTGTTGCTCCTGCTCGCGGCGTCCGCCGTAGCCACGGCCCAGCAGACCCCCACCAACCCCGAGCAGCAGCCCAGCACCTTTACGCTCCCCGGTGCCGGTGACGACAATGTCCTCATGCAGGACGGTGAGTTCGAACCCCCGCTGAACGATATTGTCGACGGCACCTCGATCCGGGAGCGCCGCGTGCTGCCCTACGAAAACCTTCGTGAGGCCGACATCATGTGGAAGCGCCGCATCTGGCGCCTGATCGACGTCCAGGAAAAGATTAACCTCCCCTTCATCAACCCCCAGCGCCCCCTGATCACCATCCTGCTGGAAGCCGCCCAGAGCGGTGACCTGCGCGTGTTTGACCCCATCGGCGGAGACAACTTCTCCATGCTGATGGATGAGCAGACCCTGCAGCAGATGGCCGGCGGAATCGACACCGTACTGGTGACCGACCCCAATACCTACGAGCAGGTAGAAGTATACGAGGAGCGCCTCTTCGACCCCACCAGCGTGATGCGCTACCGGGTGCAGGAGATGTGGTTCTTCGACAAGGAGAGCAGTACCATGAAGGTCCGTATCCTCGGCATCGCCCCCATGATCCAGGAAACCACCGAAAACAGCCGCACCATCGAGCGCCCCATGTTCTGGGTGTACTACCCTGAGGCCCGTCAGCTGCTGGCCAACGAGAGCGCCTTTGCCTACGGCAACGACGCGGCCAACCGGAGCTGGGAAGACGTTTTTGAATACCGCTTCTTCAACAGCTACATCACCAAGGCCAGCAACGTGCTCGACGAGCGCATCGACCGGCCCGAACGCAGTGGCCGCGAGCAACTCCTCGAGTCCGAGCGCATCAAACAGGAAATCTTTAACTACGAACAGGATCTCTGGAGCTACTAGGTAGCTACCATACATCACGACACTGTATCAGGCAGGCTCGGAGCAATCCGGGTCTGCCTGTTGCTTTTCCGACTAACCGTGACGCCAGCGCGGGTGCATCGGAGGCAAGGCCAAACCCTTTCCCCCGGCCGGTGGTTACTTTATCAACCCCTACTCCCAAACCTTTCCCTTTTGAATCCGACCGAGCAGTTAGTGCAGCGTTACGCCGATAGCGACCGGGTAGCGAAGATCCTATCCTTTACCCAGTCCGCCGGCGGCTCCGCCCCCCGCGTGCAGTTGCGCGGACTCGCCGGTGCCCTCGAAAGCTTTCTCGTAGCCGGCTGCTACCGCAAGGCGGGCGGTCACTTCCTGGTGGTGGCCACCGACAAGGAAGAAGCCGCCTACATCCAGAACTCCATTGCCGCCCTGCTGCCCAAAAAGCAGGTGCGGTTACTGCCCGACAGCTTCCGGCGGCCCCTGTACTTCGACGTATTGGATAACACCAATGTGCTCATGCGCACGGAGACGATCAACTACCTCACCCACAGCCAGTCGAAGGGGGAGATCGTAGTGACCTACCCGGAAGCCCTCTTCGAGCAGGTGGTGGCGCCAAGCGTGCTCACCGCCAGCCGGATCGAGATCACGAAGGGGGAGGACATTGACGTCGACACCATCATCGAGGTACTGGTGGAGTACGGCTTCAAGCGCGAGGAATTCGTATATGAGCCGGGGCAGTTCAGCATCCGCGGCGGCATCATCGACATTTTCAGCTACGGTAACGAGTACCCCTACCGCATCGAGCTGTTCGACGATGAGGTGGAAAGCATCCGCACCTTCGACCCCCTCCACCAGCTTTCGGTGGAGAGCGTCACCTACGTAAGCATCGTACCCAACATCAATACCAAGTTCGAGCGCAACCAGAAGACGAGCATCTTCAACGTGCTGCCGGAGAATACGACGATCTGGCTCAAGGATTTCCAGCTCCTGCTCGACCGGCTGGGGGAAGCCTACCGCAAGGCCGAGGAGTTCGGCAAGAATCTAACCCTCATCGACGACGATGAGCTCAAGCAGCTCTTCGACGACCGCGCCTTCATACGGCCGGGCGAGGTCATGGACGACGTCAGTGGCAAACCCCTGGTCTTCTTCAGCGATTACAAGCAACCCGTGAAGATCGACCACAGCATCGATTGCCGGGCTAAGCCCCAGCCGAGCTTCAACAAGAACTTCGAACTGCTGATCCGGAACCTGCTGGAGAATACTTCCTCGGGCCTTACCAACTACATCTTCACCGACAACCCCAAACAGATCGAGCGCTTCTACTCGATCTTCCGCGACCTCAACGCCGACGTACGCTTCGAGCCGGTGCCGGTGAGCATCCACGCCGGCTTCATCGACTCCGAACTCGAGGCCGCCTGCTACACCGATCACCAGATCTTCGAGCGCTTCCACCGCTACAAGCTGCGGCGCGGCTTCACGCGCGACCAGGCCCTGAACCTGCGCCTGCTCCGCGACCTTACGCCGGGCGACCTGGTGGTGCACATCGACCACGGCGTCGGACGGTTCTCCGGGCTGGAAAAGCTGGAGATCAACGGCAAGGTGCAGGAATCGGTACGCATGGTGTACAAGAACAACGACATCCTCTACGTCGGCATCAATTCCCTGCACAAGCTCTCGAAGTACAGCGGCAAGGACGGCCAGTTGCCCCGCCTCGACAAGATCGGCGGCGACCACTGGAAGAACCTGAAGTCGCGGACGAAGAAGAAAATGAAGGACATGGCCGGAGAGCTCATCAAGCTCTACGCCAAGCGCAAGGCCACCCCCGGCCACGCCTTCCCCCCCGACGGCTACCTGCAGAACGAACTGGAAGCCAGCTTCATCTACGAGGATACCCCCGACCAGCTCAAGGCCACCAACGACGTGAAGGGTGACATGATGAAGCCCCACCCAATGGATCGGCTCATCTGCGGCGACGTGGGCTTCGGCAAGACCGAAATTGCCCTGCGCGCCACCTTCAAGGCCGCCGCCGACGGCAAGCAGGTGGCCGTCCTAGTGCCAACCACCATTCTGGCCCTGCAGCATTTCCGCACCTTCAAGGAGCGGCTGGATGAATTCGGGGTGTCGGTAGACTACATCAACCGCTTCCGCAGCGCCAAGCAGAAAACGGAGATATTCAAGCGCCTCAAGGAAGGCAAACTGGACGTGCTGATCGGCACCCACGCCATTCTGAGCAAGCGGGCGGAGTTCAAGGACCTCGGACTGCTCATCATCGACGAGGAGCAGAAATTCGGCGTCAAGGCGAAAGAGAAGCTGCGGGCCATCCAGGTCAACGTGGATACCCTTACCCTCACCGCCACTCCCATCCCCCGTACGATGCAGTTCAGCCTCATGAACGCCCGCGACCTGTCGGTGATCCGCACGCCCCCGCCAAACCGCCAGCCCATTCACACCGAGGTGCGGCAGTTCAATGAGGAGGTCATCAAGGAGGCCATCGAGAATGAGGTGTACCGCGGCGGACAGGTCTTCTTCGTGCACAACCGCGTCAAGAGCCTCACCGACATCGTGACCATGCTGCGCCGGCTGTGCCCCGACGTGCAGTTTGCCGCCGCCCACGGGCAGATGGATGCCAAGGAACTGGAACAGACGCTGATCGAGTTCATCGACCGCAAGTACGACGTGCTGGTGTCGACCAACATCATTGAAACCGGTCTGGACATTGCCAACGCCAACACCATCATCATCAATAATGCCCACCAGTTTGGCCTCAGCGACCTGCACCAGCTGCGGGGCAGGGTAGGGCGGTCGAATAAGAAAGCCTACTGCTACCTCATCGCGCCCGCGTTGAGCGTACTTACCCCCGACGCGCGCAAGCGACTGCGCACCCTGGAGGAGTTCAGCGAGCTGGGCAGCGGCTTCAACATTGCCATGAAGGACCTCGACATCCGGGGCGCCGGTAACCTGCTGGGCGGTGAGCAGTCGGGCTTCATCGCCGATATCGGCTACGAGACCTACCAGCGCATCCTGGAAGAAGCGGTGCGGGAGCTCAAGCAGGGCGAATTCCGCGACGTATTCGCCGAGACGATGACCGAGGGCAGCGACTTTGTCCGTGAGGTCACCATTGAGACGGACACCGAGATGCACATCCCCACCGACTACGTCGAATCCACCCAGGAGCGCCTCCGCCTCTATCAGGACCTGGACAACCTGGAGGACGAAGCGGGACTGGAAGCCTTTGCCAACGGCCTCAAGGACCGCTTCGGGCCCATCCCCGGAGAAGTGAATGAACTCTTCGATGGCCTCCGCCTGCGGTGGCTGTGCCGGGAATTGGGCTTCGACCGCGTCGTGCTCAAGAACGACAAGCTCATGTGCTACTTCGTGGAAGACGCCCAGTCGCTTTACTACGACTCGGCCATTTTCAAGGCGCTGAGCGGCATCATCGCCCAGGAAGGCAAACTGCGCGGCTTGCAGTTGAAACAAACCCCACGCCGCCTGTCCCTGGTCAAGGAGCGGGTGTTCAATCTCACCCAGGCCCAGGACGTACTGGAATCCCTCGGCAAACGGGTTGAAGAGGTAAAGAACGAAAAGGAACTGGAAAAGGCGATCTAGCGCCTGCTGCGGCAGGCTGGTTCTTCCGGAATCCTATATTCGTGATCCCGCCGTCTGCACAACCGGTCCGGCCCCCTCCCGGGGGGAAAGGACCCATGGCGGATCAACCCAGTACAGGATTCCGCATGATCTACTTCAGACTGATTTCTCTTTGTCTCTTGGCGGCCACGATCGTGAGCTGTACGTCCGGGCGGCGCGCCGCGTCCGCCGGTGTGAAAACTCCGGAGCGCCCCAACATCATTTTCGTCCTGGCCGACGACCTGGGGTACGGCGACCTGAGCAGCTACGGGCAGGAGCACTTTTCCACCCCGCACATCGACCGGTTGGCAGCCCGTGGCCTGCGCTTCACCCAGCATTATTCGGGCGCAACGGTGTGTGCGCCCTCCCGGTCGGCACTGCTCACCGGACAACACACCGGACACACCTTCATCCGCGGGAACTACGAGGTGCAACCCGAAGGCCAGTACCCGCTGCCCGATAGCATCTTCACGCTCGCCGAATCGCTCAAGGCGGCCGGGTACGTCACCGGCGCTTTCGGAAAGTGGGGATTGGGCTTTCCGGGCTCGGAGGGGGACCCGGTCAGGCAGGGGTTTGATCGCTTTTTCGGCTACAACTGCCAGCGGCTGGGTCACAATTACTACCCGCGCCACTTGTGGTCGGACCGCGATTCCCTGGTGCTTGCAGACAATACCGGATCGCAGACCGGCACCTACGCCCCCGACCTCATCCACGACCAAACACTGGCCTTCCTGGAGGAAAACGCCGACACCACCTTCTTTCTCTACGTGCCCAGTATCATTCCCCACGCCGAACTGATCGCTCCGGATTCCATCCTGGCATCGTTTCGGGGAACCCTGCTTGAGGAAAATTCCTACGCCGGCACCGAACCGGGCGATGAGCGCTACCGCACCGGCGGGTATTCTTCCCAGGAAACGCCGCGCGCCGCCTTTGCAGCCATGGTGCACATTCTCGACCGGCAGGTCGGAGAGATCGTGCGTAAGCTGGAAGAACTGGGAATCGCCGACAATACCCTCATCGTATTCACTTCAGACAACGGTCCGCACCAGGAAGGCGGGGCCGACCCCGATTTTTTCGACAGCAACGGGCCCTTGCGCGGGTACAAGCGCGACCTGTACGAAGGTGGCATCCGCGTACCGATGATCGCCGTCTGGCCAAACCGCATCGCCGCCGGCGGGGTGAGCGACCACGTTTCAGCCTTTTGGGACTTCTTCCCGACCTTTTCAGAACTGGCCGGGGCGCCCGGTCCCGTGCGGCCGGACGGCCTCTCGCTGGTACCCACCCTGCTCGGGGAAGGAAGACAGGCGGAACACGATTACCTCTACTGGGAGGTCCACGAGCGCAACGGCCGGCAGGCGGTGCGCAAGGGCAAGTGGAAGGCCGTACGCTACAACGTGAACGACGTAGGCCTGGAAGGAGGGGTAGAGCTCTACGATCTCAGTACCGACCCGGGTGAGACCGAAGACCTGCAGCTCCAATATCCGGAAGTGGCGGAGGAAATGAAGGAGATCATGCGAGTGGCCCGCACGCCGTCCAGCGTCTTCTCGTTCGCACAAGAAGCCTACCGGGGCGAGTAACCCGCCGGATCTCCAATCGTTTTCTTCAGGGGTTACTTGATCACCAGGTAGTCCGTGAATTCATCGTCCTCGGCTCCCGCGAGGAACCGACCCAGGTTCTCGTCGTTGTTGATCCAGTCCCAACCCTTTTCGAATTCGCTGTACATCTTCGAGGGTACTTCCGATTCGGGAAAGTAAAAGTCGCGCGTCTCCTCGGAGTCGATCAGCCAGATGTAGCCGTACTCGCCTTCGCGTGCCCCGCTGACGGCTTTCAGGAAGATCAGCTTGGAATCGGGCAGGGCATCGGAGCGGGTGGGCGACCAGATTTCACGGATGAATTCCTCGAATTCTTCATTGTCCACGTCGGGCTTGAGCAACAAGTGGTGAAAACCGAAGATGGTTCCCGGCTTCAACCAGTTCTCATTGATGGGTTTTCCCGTCTCGATGATCACGTAGTCGGTCGAAAGCTCTTCATCCACTCGATCGGAAGGGGTGAAGGTAGCCGAAGTGTCGTAGGACAGGCGCAGCAGGAGGTCCCGTTTTTCGTGGACCCCCCGTTCCCCTTTCAGGTAGTGCACCTGACTGTTTTCCGTTGCCTGCAGGTCCTGGAAGGACGGCTCCTCGTCGGTTTTGATGAACTGGAAACTGAGCAGGGCACCCTGTTTCAGCATCAGTTGCTGTTGGGGTTCTTCGTCCATGTTCATGCCCAGGTCCGCCAGGTCGTTCTGCGCGAACACCGCACCCGGCCAGCCGGCGAGCAGTAGAAGAAATAGGACAAACCAGCGCGAAAGGGGATACGTGTTCATAGCAAAGCGTTGAAGGTTTAAGGAAGAGACGCCGGGTTCCGGACCGGTGCCGTGTTCCTTCCTAAGATACCGGTATTGGGCCATACCGCGCAATAGAATACAGTTGTTGTGACAACCTTGGCGCAATTCGCTTCCCTGGGGGCGGCGGAGCGCGGGTCCCGTACGCGTCCGGATAAGCCGTTTTGGAGGGCGCTGACCCGGTGCCTGCCACCGGCCCCGGCATTCCGTGGCCAACCCGGCACCCGCGGTCACGCCCCCGATACTTTTGGGATGAAAGGTTACCCGGCGGGGATTATCCTTCCGCCAAATCAACGGAAAGGGTATCTTGGTCGACCGTTTGGCGCCACGCGCGCCCTACCCCCAATAACCGTTGATCCCGCTGATATGACCTTTTTTGCAATCCATTGCCAGAGCTTTTCAATGCGCGCCCTTATTGGCATGTGCGTATTGGCGACCGGCGTCTTTTCCTGCCAGTCGGAGGGTGCGAATACCGTCGTCGACGACGGCAGTAAGCCCGAAGAGAACCGCTTTACCACCACCATATTGACCGATCCGGGATCACTGGACGAGCCTATGGCCTTCACTTTTCTGAGCGACGACGAACTGATGGTCGTGGAGCGCAAGGGCGGCGTGAAGACCTTCAACGTGGCCGAGCGGGAGATGCAGACCGTGGGGCAAATCCCGGTGAATACGATCTATACCAACAAAGAGGGGCAGTCGCGCCCCGCCGAGGAAGGGCTTATGGGCGTGGCCGCCGACCCCGACTTCGTCGACAACCACTGGGTGTACATGCTCTACGCCCACCCCGAGGAGCCGAAGCACGTGCTGTCGCGCTACGAATTCAACGGTGATTCCCTGCTGCTGGGCACCGAAAAGGTAGTCCTGGAGTACCACGCCCAGCGGGAGGTCTGCTGCCACACAGGCGGCGGCATTACCTTCGACAAGGAGGGTAACCTGTACCTGACCACCGGAAACAACACCGCCAACCCGCCCATCGGCACCTCCAATCTCGACGAGCGCCCCGGCCACGAAACCTCCGACGACCAGCGCACCGCCGGCAATACCAACGACCTGCGCGGCAAGATCCTGCGCATCCACCCGGAAGACGACGGCAGCTACACCATCCCCGAGGGCAACCTCTTTGCCGAAGGCACCGAGGGAGCCCGCCCCGAGATCTACACCATGGGCCACCGCAATCCCTGGCGCGTGAGCGTGGACAGCAAGACCGGCTACATCTACTGGGGCGAGGTGGGCCCCGACGCCTCGGAAGACTCGCGCTACGGCCCCCGCGGCTACGACGAGTTTAACCAGGCCAAATCAGCGGGCTTCCACGGCTGGCCCTACTTCATCGGCGACAACAAGCCCTACACCGATTACGATTACGCTACCGATTCGGTCACCGGAACCTTCGACGTCAACCACGTCGTCAACAACTCGCCCAACAATACCGGCCTGGCCGAGCTACCCACTCCCGTTCCGGCCTTCATCTGGTACCCCTACCGCTACTCGGAGGAGTTTCCACTCATGGGCAGCAGCGGGCGGAGCGCCACTGGCGGACCCATCTTCCGGCAGGAGGACTTCCCGGAATCCGATTTTCGTTTCCCCAGCTACTACGAGGGCAAGTGGCTGATGGTGGAATTCATGCGCGGCTGGATCATGGCCGTCGAGATGGACGAGAACGGTGATTACGTGGGCATGGAACCCTTCCTGCCGGGCGAGAATTTCTCGAGCGCCATCGATATGCAGTTTAGCCCCGACGGACGGCTCTACGTTCTGGAATATGGCTCCGCTTGGTTCCGCGGCAACGAGAATGCCCAAATCAAGCGCATCGAGTACAACGGCGGCAACCGTCCGCCGGTAGTGGTAGCCAGCGCCGACCAGACCGCCGGCGCCCTGCCGCTGACGGTACAACTCTCCTCGGAGGGTACGGTGGATTATGACAAAGACGAACTGGAGTACCGCTGGACGGTGAGCTCCGATAACGGGTTCTCCGAAACCTACGACGAGGCCAACCCGACCGTCACCCTCGACCAGGAAGGCACCTACACGGCGACCCTGGCGGTAACCGACGCGGCCGGCAATTCAGACCAGCAGAGCTTCGAGCTCCTGGCCGGTAACGCACCGCCGGAAGTGGACATCGTGATTGAGGAGGGCAACCGCTCCTTCTTCTTCCCCGGCAGCCGCCTGAAGTACGACATCCGCGTGGCCGATCCCGAGGACGGTTCCCTCGCCGACGGACAGATTTCCGCAGATGCCGTGGCCGTCAACTTTGACTACGCGCCCGAAGGCTACGACCCGATCGAGATCGCGCAGAACCACGTCAGCAGTGACGAATGGGTGATCTACGCCCGCGGCAAGGAACTGATCAACGAAAGCGACTGCCTTTCCTGCCACCGGGAGGACGTATCCTCCGTAGGCCCCAGCTACCAGGCGGTGGCCGAAAAGTACGCCGGTGACCCCAGTATGAAACCCGTGATCGTCAAGCGCATCATCGAAGGCAGCGTAGGCCTCTGGGGCGACCACGCCATGAGTGCCCACCCCGACCTTTCGGAGCGGGATGCCGGAATGATGGTGGACTACATCCTCAGCCTCGATGGTCCGTCGCCCGATCAGCAGTCGGTACCCCTGGCCGGTACCTACGTCACCGAAGTACCCGAACGGCAGAACGGAAAGGGCGGATACCTGCTGCGCGCGGCCTACACGGACCGCGGCACGGGTGACCTGAAGCCCCTGACGGCCGAGAAGATTATCGCCCTGCGCAATCCGGTGCTGGACGTTGAGAATTCGGACAAAACCGAGGGTACCCAGCTGCTTACCACCCCGGGCCGCTCCTTTAACGTGGTGGAAGACGGTGGCTACGTGGCTTACCGTAAGCTGGACCTTACCGGCATCTCCGAAATCGAAATCAAGGCCGAAGCCAGCGGCCGCTCCGGCGCGGCGGGAGGCGTCATTGAGGTGCGCTCCGGTGGGCCGGACGGAGAGCTTCTCGGCTCCACCGAGCAGATCAGCGTTCAGGACATCGACTTCGGGGCGGAACTGGGCAAACTGAAGGCCGAATGGGAAGCCGGTGGTAAGAAAGGCCCGGAGCCCGGCTGGGGTACCGTGCGCGAGAAGTTCCAGCCGCGGTACACCATCCCGATCGACGGAGTGGAGGGACTGCATGACCTGTATTTCGTAGTACGCAACCCGGAAGTAAAACCCGGCCAGATCCTGGTTCAGCTCCAGAGTATCGAATTCAAAAACACTAATCGCCTGTCCCGGTAAAGACTACCACCACGGCACCAACACGTCCATCATGTCATATCCAGAACACTCCCGCCGCAACTTTCTGCGCACTACGACGGCCCTGGCCGGCGGACTCCTCCTCGCCGGGCCGGCCGTACAGGTGGCCCCGGCCATCCTGCGGCGGTACAATAAGCCCGACTCCCGCATCAATGGGGTGCAGATCGGTACCATCACCTACTCCTTCCGCAGCATGCCCGACCAGAGCGCGGAGGCCACCCTCGGATACATCACCGACGCCGGCATCAGCGCGGTGGAACTGATGGGCGACCCCGCCGAGACCTTCGCCGGTGCCCCCGCAAACCCCGTGAGCATGGGCAAGATGTGGGGCATGATGCGCAAGCAACGGGATGGAGAATTGTCCGAGACCGAGCAGGAGGAACTGACCGAAATGCGGGCCCAGATGGAAGCCTACGGCAAGGAAATGGCCGCCTGGCGCAGCCGCGTGGGCATGGAGAAGTTCAAGCAACTCCGGAAGATGTACCAGGACGCGGGCGTGAGCATCTACGCCTTCAAGCCCCGGGCCTTTGGCAAGGACAATACCGACGCCGAGATCAACTGGGGCATGCAGGCCGCCAAGGCCCTCGGTGCCAGCCACGTTACCCTGGAGCACCCCGGCGACGATGCCCACACCCTGAAGCTGGGCAAGATGGCAAAGAAAAACGGCGTGAAGGTCGCCTACCACGGACACGAGCAGCAAACGCCGACCTTTTGGGATACGGCCCTGCAGCAGTCGAAGGGCAACGCCATGAACCTGGACATCGGTCACTACGTGGCCACGGGCGAGGACCCCATCGCCATCCTCAAAGCGCACCACCGCGACATCGCCAGCATGCACCTGAAGGACCGGCAGACGCCCGCCAACGGCAAGGGTAACCTAATGTGGGGGAAGGGGGACACGCCCATCGACCAGGTGCTTACGCTGATGAGCCGGGAGAAATACACCTTCCCCGCCACTGTCGAACTGGAGTACGACATCCCGGAAGGATCCGACGCCGTACAGGAAGTGGCCCGCTGCCTGGAGTACTGCCGCAAGTGCCTGGAAAAAAGCTGATTCCGCGCTAAACGAGTCTGTTTGCGGACCCCGTGCCTGGTTGCCAGGCACGGGGTCCGCTATTTATTGTACGCTGGGGCAAAAATATTTTCTTAACGGGCAATGTCCGAGCATCTGTGTAGTTACATCTATACATCCAGCGGTGCATGGCTAGCGACCGGTGGATTGACTACTGAACCGTCATTTGGCGATCAGTAATGGTGTGGATCTTTCTGCGGTGTAGTGCCAGGGAAGGAAGATTTTATAAGGTTTTAAAGAGACATCGAATGAACACTTGCAACTTACTTGCAGGCCTACTTTTGTGGGCTGCACCCCTGGGGCTTATGGCCCAGGCCCCTTCCACCGATGGCCTTGTCGCCTACTGGAAATTCGACGAAAGCTCAGGTACGACGGCAAACGATACGGCTGGGATTTACAATGCGACCCTTAATTCCGGTGCGTCCTTTGCCCCCGACCAGGGACAGTCCGGTGGTGCCCTGAAGTTAAATGCCCTTACGGGTGGAGCCACCGTCCCCTCCTTCGACCTCAGCGGCAGCGCCATCACCATCTCGGCGTGGGTAAAGGCCAACCCCACTACCAGTGGAGCCAACCGCCGCGTCCTGGGCAAGACCAACCCTGCCAATTCTAACGATTATTCATTCATCCTGAACGTGACAAGCCAGGAAGCAGTGGAGATGAAATTCATGCTGAACGGTTCCACCGCTAACGCCAGTACGCGGGGCCGGGCGATCGTGGAAGGGCAATGGCACCACATAGCGGCAACCTACGATGGGTCGGAAATTGTGATATACGTTGATGGAGCATCGGAAACAACCTCCAAACAGAGCGGAACCCTTGTGAATACAGCCAATATGAAGTTGGGGATCGGAAACCGCCCCCAGGGCGCGGCGTCTGATCACCCCTTTGACGGGTTGATTGATGAGCTGCGGGTCTATGACCGCAGCCTGAGCGCGAGTGAGGTAAGTAACCTGACCACTCCCCAAGCCTACCGCCAGCTGCCGGTAACCTTTCTCTCCTTTCGTGCCGCTGCTACTTCCGCAGGAGTACAACTGGATTGGGCGGTAGCCGACCAACAAGACAATGCCGGGTTTACGGTAGAGCGGTCGAGGGACAGGCAGGAAGGCTTCGGCGACGTCGGCTTCGTTCCGGCCCACCAGTCCGGCGACTATCGTTTCGTGGAATACTCTGCCCCAACCGGTACGTTGTATTACCGCCTGCGGCAGGAAGATTACGACGGGACCATCAGCTACTCCGATCTGGTCACCGTCCGGGGCGAGGAGGCAACGGGATTGTCCATTTTCCCCAATCCGGCTTCCAGCTACGTCACCCTGCGGGGGTCGGGAACCTACCGTATCGTAGACGCAATGGGCCGCCGCGTTGCCACTGGCTCGATTGCAGACCAGCAGTCCATTCCGGTAGCCGATCTGCCGGCGGGAACCTACACCATGCTTTGCGCCGGGGAGCAGGCGCGGTTCGTGAAGCGCTAGACGGTCGGAGCCGTAAAGGGGCGGGGTAGCGCGGGGGCTTGTTTGTGGGTATGGCACCTGCGCTCCGCCGCCAAGAGACAGTCTGGCAAGCGGATAAGGGGAAAGTGCTACATTTCACGTCCTTTCCTTCACCGTTTACCTTTTCTCCCCATGCGAATCCTATTGCTCGTTGTTTGCTGGTTCACCGTAACTGCGGCGGTGGCCCAGGACCGCGGCGTACTCGATTTTGAACTGTCCACCCCCTGGACCGACCGGGTAGACCGCAGCAAGCCCTGGGACGTCTATCCGCGCCCCCAGATGACCCGTGCCGGGTGGACGAACCTCAACGGATCGTGGGACTACGCCATCCGCCCCGTGGCCGAATCGCGGACACCGACACGCTGGGACGGCAAGATACTGGTCCCCTTTGCCGTGGAATCACAGCTCAGCGGGGTTAAAAAATTGGTGGGGGAAGACAACCATCTGTGGTACCGGCGCACCTTCACGCCGCCCCGACTGGCCGACGGCGAAAGACTGCTGCTGCACTTCGGCGCGGTGGACTTTCGCGCGACCGTCTACGTGAACGGCCGGGTGGTCGGTGGCCACGAGGGCGGCTACGTACCCTTCAGCTTTGACGTGACACCATACCTGAAGGGTAGGGGAGCGCAGGAACTCACCGTCCGGGTATGGGATCCCACGGATGCGGGCCTGCAGCCGCGTGGCAAGCAGGTCAACGAACCCGGTGGCATCTTCTACACCCCCGTTACCGGCATCTGGCAGACAGTCTGGCTGGAAGTGGTGCCCGGTGACCACCTCACCGACCTGCGCATCACCCCGAACGTGGATGAGGGGGCGGTGGACGTACAGCTGCTGACCAGCTCCCTGCAGCGCGACCTGACGGCCCGCGTGCGCCTGACCCAGGCGGACGGCCGGGAAGTGTCGGTGCGGGAACTACCGCTGGTAGCCGGAGCCACATCTACGGCGGTGCGCCTGCCGCTGCCGGATGCCCGACTGTGGACGCCCGAGGATCCCTATCTCTATACCCTGGAATTAGTCCTTACCGATAGGAACGGCGGGGTAGTGGACCGGGTGGAAAGCTACGTGGGCATGCGCAAAGTCAGTCTTGGCAAGGACGCCAACGGCCATACCGTCATCCTGCTTAACGACCTGCCCTATTTTCAGTTTGGACCGCTCGACCAGGGATGGTGGCCCGACGGATTGTACACCGCGCCCACGCCGGAAGCCATGGTCTTCGACATCGAGATGACCAAAAAGTGGGGCTTCAACATGCTGCGCAAGCACGTCAAGACCGAACCGGCTACCTTCTACCACGCGTGCGATACCCTGGGCGTGCTCGTATGGCAGGATATGCCCAGCGGCTATATCCACGACAGCACTTTCGTGGCCCCCGAGGCCGTCCGCGACGCCCGACAGCCCCTGGCCGACCGCCTTCACTTCGAGCGGGAATACCGGGAAATGATCGACGCCCTGTACAACTTCCCGAGCATCGTCTTCTGGGTGCCGTTCAACGAGGGGTGGGGGCAGTACGATACCGAGCGCATTGCCGACTGGACGCGCGCTTACGACCCTACGCGCCTGGTCGACGCTCCGAGCGGCTGGACCGACCGCGGCGCGGGCGACGTCTACGACGCCCACCTCTATCCGGGGCCCGGCATGGAGGCACCCGAGGAAGACCGTGCTTCGGTGCTCGGTGAGTTCGGCGGCCTCGGCCTGGTGGTGCCCGAGCACCTCTGGTGGGACAAGCGCAACTGGGGCTACCAAAGCTACACCAATCAGGAGGAGCTAAATGCCGGCTTCCGCTCCCTCATCGAGGCCCTTTACGGATTGCGCGCCCGGGGGCTCGCCGCGGCCATCTACACCCAGACCACCGACGTCGAAGGTGAGGTGAACGGACTGATGACCTACGACCGTGAGGTGATGAAACTGGACACCGCCCTTTCCCCTGCACTGTTTGCTCCCCTTTACGCCCCGGCCCCGCGCAACCGTACCCTGCTCCCGACTTCGGAAACGGAGCCGCAACTGTGGCGGATGGCCACCGCTTCCGGGGAAGACCTGCTGGTCGAAGGGCGGCTGCCGGCGCAGGAGCCGGTGCGCCGCGTCAATGGTCCCTTTGCTACCCACGCCGACTTCTTCCAGCCCAAAGGCACTCAGTGGAAGGCGGATGAATACCTGTACCTCATCCGCAGTTTTCGCGTCGACCAACTTCCCGAACACCTCTTCGCGGAATTTTATAATCAGCGGGTGGATTTCCTGGTCTACCTGAATGGTGAGGTCCTGCTGGACGTGAAAGCCGGTGGCGGCGGATTCGGCCACTACAACGTGCGGCGGATCGACGAAGGCCTCGACCAGCTCCGGCAAGGAGAAAATACCGTGACCATACGGGTAAACCGGGCGGGCGACGCCGAGCATTTGTCTTTCGACTTCGGCTTATTCGGCACGGAGACCACCGGCGGCCGGTAAATCGCTACTTCGGCAGGTCGTTGTACACCCGGGCTTCGGGGGGCATGGCGAAAAAGTCATCTCCGAGTTCGGGGCGGAAAGCGTAGTCCGTTACCTGGATGTCGGTGACCTTCTCACCGGGGTTTCCCTCGTTCCAGTAGTGGGTGTCGTAGCCAGTGGGCAGGGTGATGCCGTCGACCTTGGTCTTGCCGGTGATCTTCATCAGTTTCTCGGGCGTCTGTCCGCCGTCGGGGAAGTAGCCGGGGTAGGAAACGATGTACCGCAGCGCGTCGAGCTGGCCGGTGTCGGGGTTCAGGTAAAGGACGTAATAATCCTGGTCAGCGTCACCCGTCCCTTCGTCGTAGGTCACCTTCACCATGTCGTAGGTGGTGCCGTCCATTTCCTGGGCGGGAAGCGCTTCAAAACGGATGCCTTCGTCGGCCAGTACAAAGGGCAGTCCCACGAAATAGTAGGGCGTCAGCGACCAGAATCGCGGGCTCATCCCGTCCACGCGCTCACCGGTCATCGACCAGGCCTGCTCCCCGTCGAAGCCGTACCGCTGGGTGGTGTCGGTGGCCAGCAGGTGAACGGCCCGGCTGTTGCGGTAGTCGTTGTAGGCCAGTGTGTTGCGCGGTGATCCATCATCCAGCGGCTGGTAATTGAAGTGGAAGTAAAGCGGGCTGTTGGCGTACCAGGCCTCGAGTCCGCCGTGCGCTTCAATGGCGCGTAATACCTGTTGCGCCGGAGCGCTGGTGCCGAGGCGTTCATAGGCCGCCGCGATGCGGTCGGCGAAGGGCTCCGTGGTAGGTTGCGTTGTCGTTTCCTCTTTGGGGCCGGTTGTGTCGGTGGTGCATGCCGTCAGTAAGAGGAGGGCGAGCAGAGCGAGGTAGTGCATATGGTTGGGCTTTGGTGGAGGACGTTTGGCGCGGCGGATGGTTCAGGGGGGCTGTCAGACGTCGGATCGGACGTCTGTCAAAATGACAGACGTCCGACGTCTGACAAGTTGTCCCCACCCTCAACCCTTCACCCCGTCGGCTTGTCTTTATCCATCATGCGCGTCGCCTTACTCTTCCTGCTGGCCCTTCAGATGACCTTCCTGGCACTGGCGCCGTGCGGAGACCTGCTCAGCGGTGCCGAATGCGGAGATCCAGTGGAACGCTCCGATCACGAATCGCCGGATCACGACGACGATTGCACTCCCTTTTGCTGCTGCTCTTGCTGCGGTATGCTGGCCGAAGCTCCCCCCGCCCTGGCCGTACTGGAAGAAGCTCTACCGATACCGCCCGCGGGAAGCACCCATCCTGTCTGCAGTCCCGACTGGAAGACCATCGTGCCTACGACCGGACTCGGTCCGCCCCCCCGCGCTTAGCTTCGCCGCTTTCTTTTTCCCGGTTTAGCTAAGTCTCCCTTACATGTTTGATGCTATTATCGCCTATTCCGTACGGAATAAGCTGTTGGTCGGACTCTTCGTCTTGGCCCTGATCGGCTGGGGTATTTTCTCCCTGCGCCAGATCCCCATCGATGCCGTCCCGGACATCACCAACAACCAGGTGCAGGTCATTACCACTTCGCCGACGCTGGCCACCCAGGAGGTGGAGCAATTTATCACCACCCCCGTCGAACTGGCCCTGCAGAACCTCCAGGACCTGGTGGAGATCCGCTCGATCTCGCGCTTCGGACTCTCGGTGGTCACCGTGGTCTTCGAGGAGGATACCGACATCTACCTCGCCCGGCAACTCGTGGGCGAGCACCTGCGCGAGGCGACGGAGGACATTCCCCCCGGCCTGGGGCAGCCTACGCTGGCACCCATCTCCACCGGACTGGGGGAGATTTACCAGTACGTGCTGCGGCCCGGGGCGGGGTATGAGGACAGGTACTCACCTACCGAATTGCGCAGCATGCAGGACTGGATCGTGAGCCGCCAACTCTCGGGGATCGAGGGCGTGGTCGAAGTTAACAGCATGGGCGGTCACCTCAAACAGTACGAGGTAGCCGTGGATCCCGACCAGCTGAAGGCCATGTCCGTGACCATCGGCGACATCCTCACCGCCCTCGAGAACAGCAACGAAAACACGGGCGGGGCCTACATCGAGAAGAGCCCCCGCACCTACTACATCCGCACCAACGGCATCGCCCGCACCCTGGACGACATCCGCCAGATCGTGGTGGCCGTGCGCGGCGGGCGGCCGATCCTGGTTCGCGACGTCGGCACGGTTGGCTTCGGTGCCGCCCCCCGTTACGGAGCCCTGGTACGCAACGGAGAGGAAGTCGTCGGCGGCCGCGTCATGATGCTCCGGGGCGCCAATTCCGCGGCCGTCACGCAGCGGGTCCGCGAGCGGGTAGAGCAGGTCAACCGGTCGCTGCCCGAAGGCGTCACCGTCGAGCCTTATTTGGTCCGCGACAAGCTCGTCTCCACCGCCGTGCGCACCGTAGCCACTAACCTGATCGAGGGGGGACTCATCGTAGTATTCATCCTGGTGCTGCTGCTGGGCAACTGGCGCGCCGGCCTGGTGGTGGCCTCCGTCATTCCCCTGGCGATGCTGTTCGCCATTTCAATGATGAACCTGCTGGGCATCTCCGCCAACCTGATGAGCCTGGGGGCCATCGATTTCGGGCTGATCGTCGACGGGGCGGTCATTATCGTGGAAGCCATCGTGCACCGGCTGGGCACCCGCTTCGCCGGTCAGCGCCTCACGCCCGTTCAAATGGACGAGGAGGTCACCACCGCCGCCGTGCGCATCCGGAGTTCGGCCGCCTTCGGGGAGATCATCATCCTGCTGGTCTACCTGCCCATCCTCGCCCTGGTGGGGATCGAGGGCAAGATGTTCCGTCCGATGGCCCAGACCGTCATGCTGGCCATCGCCGGCGCCCTGATCCTCTCCCTCACCTACGTTCCGGCGGTTTCGGCCCTGGTGCTGAGCAAGCACATCAACCCCCGGCGCACCGTTGCCGACCGGATCATCGCGTTCTGTCAGCGCCTCTACGCTCCTGTGCTGCGCGCCGCCCTGCGCTGGCAAGGGCTTATGGTAGCAACCGCTACCGTGCTATTCCTGCTTAGCCTCTGGCAGTTCACCCGCCTCGGGGGAGAGTTCATTCCCACCCTGGAGGAGGGCGACCTGGCCATGCAGCAGATCCTGCCGCCGGGCACCTCCCTTTCGGAAAGCGTGGAGATTACCCGCAAGGTCCAGCGCCGCATCCTGGAGAAGATCCCGGAAGTGACCGACGTGGTCACCGCCATCGGTTCGGCCGAGATCCCCACCGACCCGATGCCGGTCGAAATTGGCGACTACACGCTGGTGATGGAGGACCGCGACGACTGGGAAACGGCCGACGACCGGCAGGGGATGTTCGAGGCCATCGAGGAGGCGCTGGAGGTATTTCCCGGAGTCGGACTGGAATTTTCCCAGCCCATCCAGCTGCGCTTCAACGAACTCATGACCGGCACCAAGGCCGACATCGCCATCAAACTGTACGGGCCCGACCTCGACCTGGCCTACCGCAAGGCGCGGGAAGCCGAGGGGATCATCGCCGGCCTGTCAGGCGCGGCCAGCGTGACCGTGGAGCAGACCACCGGCATGCCCCAGATCGTCGTCGACTTCGACTACGGTAAACTGGCCCAGTACGGCCTGCGCGTCCGCGACGTAAACCGCGTCATCGAAGCCGCCTTCGCCGGCACCTCCGCCGGCACCGTGTACGAGAATGAGCGGCGGTTCGACCTGACGGTTCGCCTGCAGGAAGCCAACCGCACCGGCCTGCAGGACGTAGCCAACCTCTACATTCCGGTGCCGAGCGGCGGGCAGGTGCCCCTGCGCGAGGTGGCGATGGTAAGGCTCATCGACGCCCCCATGCAAATCAGTCGCGAAAACACCAACCGCCGTACTGTGATCGGGGTCAACGTAGGGGATACCGACGTGGAAAACCTGGTCAAGGATATTCGCCAGGCCCTCGACGAACAGCTGCAGTTGCCGGCGGGCTACTACCTCACCTACGGCGGACAATTCGAGAACCTGCAGGCGGCGAGCGCCCGACTGGCCGTAGCGGTACCCGTGGCGCTGGCGCTGATCTTCGTCTTGCTGTACTTCACCTTCGGTAGCCTGTCGCAGGCCCTGCTCATATTCGTGGCCATTCCCCTTTCGGCCATCGGCGGCGTGTGGGCCCTGGAAGTGCGCGGCATGCCCTTCAGCATCTCGGCGGGGATCGGATTCATCGCCCTCTTCGGCGTGGCGGTACTGAACGGGATTGTGCTGGTGGGCTACTTCAACCAATTGAAGGAGGAGGGTTGGACCGACGTGCGCGACCGCATTGTGGAGGGTACGCGCGTTCGTCTGCGACCGGTCATCATGACGGCCGCGGTGGCCTCGCTCGGATTTCTGCCGATGGCCCTGTCCAATTCGGGCGGCGCGGAGGTCCAGCGTCCACTGGCTACGGTCGTCATCGGGGGGCTCATTACCGCCACTTTCCTCACGCTGGTGATCCTGCCGATCGGCTATTCCTGGCTGGAGCGGTGGCAGACGCGGCGCTCCGACCGCAAGCGGGCGTTGCTGGTGCTGCTCCCCCTGTTTCTCCTTCCCCTGGGCGGCAGCGCGCAGGTGCAAAGGGTTTCCGTGGAGAAGGCCGTATCGGTGGTACTGGGCACGCATCCAGAGTTGCGGGCCGCCGATCAACGCCTGGACCGCAACCGGAGTCTGCTCGACCTGCCCTACGCGCCGGGCACGACCGACCTGAGCTACAACGGCGATGGCTTGTTCCGTGAAAACAACCAGCGCGTCAGTCAGCTCTCACTCATCCAACGCTTCGATCACCCCGGGGCGGTACGGGCCGCCAACGCCGTGCAGGAAGCCGTCGTAGCGGGTGACCTGGCCGCGCGCGATCTGACCGCGGCGGAACTCCGACTTTCGGTCCGTACCCTCTACGGCCGGCTGCAGTACCACGAGTCATTGGAGCGCCACTTCGGGCGGTTGCTGGATACGTACGACGAGTTCTACCGTATCGCGCAGTCGCGCGCATCCGCCGGCGCGGCCGGGCGATTGGAGGATCTGCGAATCGAGGCCGAACGGGAAGTTATCCGCCAGCGGGAAGCGGCAAACGCGGTGGCCATGGAGGGCCTCAAGCGACAGCTCAGTCTGCTGGCCGGGGGTGCGACCCTCTTGCCCGCGGATACCCTGCGTTTGGTGGAGCCACCCGGCAACGAGCCGCCGGAAAATCCCGCCGTGGCCCTGGCCCGGCAACGGGTCGTCCAGCGCCAGGCCGAAGTGGGCGTAGTGGCCGCAGAAACCCTGCCTACTTTCCGCCTCGGGTACTCCGGGCAGCAGTTTACCCAGGGGGGCTATCTGAGCGGGCTGGAAGCGGGCATTACCCTGCAATTGTTCACCGCCCCCACCCAGCGCCGCGTCCAGGCCCGGCAAATCGACGTCGAGCAGGCCGAAAGCGATTTGGCGTCCACCCGTCTGGCCTACGCCCGGGAGCTGGCCCGCCTGCAGACGGACATCCGGCAATCGGCCACCAACGTGAACCGCTTCCGCGAACGGGCCGAAGGGGTGATCGCCGAACTCATCCGCGTTACCCGGTTGAGCTACCGCGCCGGCGAGCTCGGCTATCTGGAGGTGCTCGACGCCCTCGAAACCCTGGCCGAAACCCGCCAAAACATCCTTGAAGAAACCCTGAACCACAACCTCGCCCTCTACCGCCTTCAATACCTACGCAATGAATAATCCCGGCCATCCCCATCCCCTTACGGCGGGAACTCCGTACCGGTCCCTGCTGGCCCTGCTTTTAGCACTTTCGCTCGGCACCTGCGCGCCGGCGCCCGAGCCCCCTGCGGAAAACGAGGTGGAACACCACGACGACGGGCACCGCGATGAAGAGGAGCACGCCGAGGGCATCCACCTGACGGCCGAGCAGCTTGACGCCATGGACATCCGCTTCGGGGAGCCGCGCCAACTGAAACTCAACGACTACCTCACTGCCACCGGCACCCTGGGCCTGCCGCCGAACGGTTACGCCGCGGTGAGCGCCCGCGCCTCGGGTTTCGTGCGCGACGTGGCGAACTACGTGGAAGGCGACTACGTCAAACGCGGGGCGCTCCTGGGCTACCTGGAAAATCCCGACTTCATCGACTTGCAACAGCGCTACCTAGAAGTGCAGGCCGAACTGGCCTTTGCCGAACTGGAACTGGCGCGGCAGGAGCAACTCTTCGCCGACTCGGCGGGCGTGCTGAGGAACGTGCAGCGATTGCAATCGGAAGTGGACGTCCGCCGGGCCACCCTCTCCGGGCTGGCGCAGCGGCTGGCATACCTGGGAATCCGGGCCGGTGACCTCAATCCGGAAACGATCACGCAGCGCATCTCGCTGGTCGCGCCCCGCGCGGGCTACATTACCTCTATCGTGCTGCACGACGGGCTCTTCGTGGAGCCGCGCACCGAACTGATGGAACTGATCGATGAGGATCACCTGCACCTGGAACTGGACGTTTTCGAACGTGACATCAGCCGGGTGGAGGTAGGGCAGCGGGTCACCTACCGCATCCCCTCCGTGAGCGGGGAAGTCTACGAAGCGGAGGTACACGTGGTTGGTAAGGACTTCAACGACGAGAACAAGACAGTGCGGGTGCACGCCCACTTGCGGGGGCAGCAGCCGCCCTTCATCCGCGACCGCTTTGCCGAGGCCCGTATCTGGCTGGAGGACGGTACGGTGAGTGCCCTGCCGGAATCGGCGATCGTGCGGGAAGGGGAACTGCACTATGTATATGCCGCGCCGCCCGGGGCGGGGGAGGAGGAGGGCGAGATTGCCTTCACCCCGTTGCGGGTGAACCCCGGCGTGAGCGAGGATGGCTTCACGGCGGTGCGCTTTATTGATTCCTTGCCGCGGGGCTTCCGGCTCGTCACCGAGAACGCCTACTTCGTCCAGGCGCAGGGCATGGCCGAGGAGCTGGGGCACGAGCACTGATTTTTTGGCAGACGTCGGACGTCTGCAATTTTGACAGACGTCCGACGTCTGCTAAATTGGCAGAAAAGCCGATACCATGCCCGATACGCCACACACCCGTCCCATTACCGAAGATGATTTCGGGCCCTCCTTTTACGACTATGAGTCCGAATTGCGGGAAATGGCCGTGGAAATAGGTAACGAGCTCCAGCGCAACGAGCCGGAGAAGCCGCGATCGGAAATCGTACGAACTGCCTTACAACGGGCCCGCCGGTGGTGGCTCGACCGCGCAGGATGAAGGTGAAGAACCGTCGGTGCTTCTGACTATCAATTCTATTTGGTAGCGAATAATTACATATCTGTTAACGGCGTAGGCCACGGTAATGGGATGCGTCACTTTGCCATCACCTGAGGTTGAAGGGGCAGTATCAACTGGCTTCGGTGGGCCTCGTCGTGACTTCGAAGCCTGCCACGTCGGACGTCTGACAGCATGTCAGACGTCCGACGTGGCAGGCCAAACTACCTTCGCAACATGCAAGCACCCGCAGCAGACATCAGCTACCAAGCCCTGCAGGAATCCGATCAGCCTCGGCTGGAGCAGCTCATGCAGCGTATCTACCCACCGGTCTACGCCCACTTCTGGCCCGACGGCGGCCAGTGGTATCTCAACAGTCAGTACGGATGGGAGAATTTTGCGCGGGAGTTGGCCCAGTTGGAGGCCATTTACCGGTTTGTGCTGAACGACGGCCACGTTGTAGGCATAGTTCGAACGCTGCCGGGCCTCGCCCCGCCCGGCGACAAAGAAATCAGGGCCACCAAGCTGCACCGCTTGTACCTCGACCCTGTGGTGCACGGCTGCGGCATTGGCCAGCAGGTGATCGAGGACGTAAGCAAGGCGAGCCGCGAGCGCGGCGACGAACTGCTTTGGCTCGAAGCTATGGACTCCTCAACCGCCGCCCTCGCTTTCTATGAGCGAGTGGGATTCGAACGCATGGTGCATTTTACCCTCGACATGCCGCGCATGTACCCGGCCCGCCGTGGAATGTGGCGGCTCGGAAAGCGTTGGTAGCCTGGACAAGTGTCACCTCTCTGGCACAGCCGGTACAATAAACAAACCGGAGATAGCGACTATATTATAGGGTGACTCAGGTGACTTATTCAACCTGCACCATCCCATATCCTAATGTCCCTGTGTTCCCGTCGGTCCATGGCCCAGCGGCGAGTACGATATTGTTGAAGCTTCCGTATAACCGGCAACATGCGTTTAATCGTAATAATTTTCGTTTTTCTGTCCCTCCTGTTGGCGAGTCCACATTCCCTTTGCGGACAAACGAGAGCGGGGGAGAAGCCCTACTACCTGGGCCTCAAGCGCGATCTGCTCTACGGTACCGGAGCTGCGGGATCGGTTGTACTCGGAAAGGTTCTGCGCGAACGCACCCCGGACATTGTACTGGCTGACCTGCGCCTAGCCAGCGTCCCTGAATTTGATCAGGTTGCGACGGAGTTCAGTTCTGATACGGCCCGGAAATGGTCGGACCACTCCCTCTATGCCTCCTCCGCGCTTCCGGCCTTGCTTCTGCTTTCCCCGGCCGGTCGTCAGTACGCTGGAACGATCGGGTTACTGTTCGCGGAAACCATGCTGCTGAATCAGGGGCTGACCGACATCATCAAATCATCGGCGAAACGGCCGCGGCCCTACGTATTCGACGAAAACCTCCCGCCGGAAACCGTGATCAAGGGGAACGATCGAGCAGCTTTTCTGTCGGGTCACACCAGCACTTCCGCGGCGGCCGGTTTTTTCTTCGCCAGGGTGTTTGCCGATACTCACCCCGAATCCAAATTACGGCCCTACGCTTGGGTGCTCGGTGCGGGACTGCCGGCCCTCACGGGTTACCTGCGCATACGTGCGGGTCAGCATTATCCGTCCGACGTACTGGCCGGCTATGCGCTTGGCGGACTGATCGGCTACCTGGTGCCAGCCCTTCACCGGCGGCCCACGCGAAAGCGGCGGGTATCCCTGGCCCTGGATGGCGCGGGCGGTCGTCTGGTATATAGATGGTAGTGCACCATCTGGCGGTGACGCCCGTAAGATACGCCCCCCGGGTGCCTGCCCACTTTTCAGGAAAATTTTGGGGTGCCCACCGCCACTCCATCCGGATTCCGGGTTACAACCGTAACAGGGGAGTGACCGCTGTTCTTACCCTGGGACACTTCAGACGGTAGCCCGATTATATATGCTCCCCCAGATCATCACCCGTACGGTATTTCTGCTTGGATTGGTGAGTTTGCTCACTGACGTGGCCAGTGAAATGCTTTATCCGGTTATGCCGCTTTACCTCGAAAGCATCGGCTTCTCGGTCGCGGGTATAGGACTGTTGGAGGGTGCTGCTTCGGCTACGGCGGGACTCAGCAAGGGATATTTCGGACAGTGGTCCGATCGACTCGGGCGGCGGCTGCCGTTCGTGCAAATCGGCTATGGCATCAGTGCGCTGGCCAAGCCGCTGATGGCTGTGTTCACCGCCCCGTGGTGGGTTTTCGTGGCCCGCACCGCCGAGCGGCTGGGCAAAGGCGTGCGCACCGGTGGCCGCGACGCCATGCTGGCAGGTGCGGCCACCGCCGAGACCAAGGCGCGTGTGTTCGGCTTTCACCGGGCCATGGACACCACGGGTGCCGCATTGGGGCCCCTGCTGGCCCTGGCCTTTCTTTGGGCGTACCCGGGGCAGTACCGTTGGTTGTTCATCGCTTCGGCAGTGCCAGGATTACTTGCGGTGGCGGCTACCTTACTGCTCAGTGAACAGCGGGTTGCGCCGCAGGAAGGGGGGCGGCCCGGCATTCTGGAGTTCGCGCGCTACATCCGGGCGGCCGATCCGGCATACCGACGCTTGTTCTGGGGTCTGATCGCGTTTGCCTTGATCAACAGTTCCGACCTCTTCCTACTGCTGATGCTTAAGCAGGCCGGGCTGTCCGACACGGCCCTTATCGGCTGGTACGTATTCTATAATCTGGTGTACGCGGTGCTGGCTTACCCGTTCGGTGGACTGGCCGATCGCTTCGGCCCAAAGCCCGTGTACATCGGTGGGCTACTTGTATTTGCCGGGGTGTACCTGAGCCTGTCGCAGGCCGCGGAGTGGTGGCATTTCGGCGTCTTGTTCGCCGCCTACGGACTATACGCCGCTGCAACGGAAGGGGTGGCCAAGGCCTGGATCAGCAAGCTGGTCCCACAAAGGGATCTGGGTACCGCGATAGGTACCGTAAGTGCGGGCGAAAGTCTGGCTACTCTGGTAGCTAGCACGGCAGCGGGGATCGTCTGGGTTGCGTTTGGGGCCGAGGTGCTCTTGATCGGTACGGCGGTCCTTTCGGTCGGGGTGGCCGCTTACGTGAGCCGGTTGCAAGCTTAAAGACCGCTGAGTGGGACCGTGATGGGGCGACCTTGTGCCATATTGGCAGACGTCGGACGTCTGTCACATTGTCACACGTCCGACGTCTGCCAGTCACTAGTTGATCGGTTGGGCGTTGAAGCCAGCGTCGGCCACCACCGCACTCACCTCTTGGGCCGTAATCTTGTCGTCGGCCTCGACGGTGAGGATACGGTCGTCGCTATCCAAATCTACCTGCCAATGATGGATGTGCGCATTTTCGTTCAGGGAGGGAGTGACGCCGCGGACGCAGCCGCCGCAGTTGATGTTGGTCTTGAATTTCAGGGTCTGCATTTAAGAGTTGTTTTGGATTAGGAATAGATGTCGCGGCGCATCCTTAGCCGATGTCGCGCATCCTCAACCGCAAACTGTTGGTAACTACCGACACTGAGCTCAGGGCCATGGCAGCACCGGCGATCATGGGGTCGAGTAGAAAGCCGTTGATGGGGTAGAGAACCCCTGCGGCGATGGGAATACCGATGAGATTATAGATGAAGGCCCAAAAGAGGTTCTGACGGATGCCCTGCACGGTGAGTTTGGACAGCTCCAGGGCCTTGGGTATAGCCTGCAGGTCGGAAGTGATCAGGGTCATCTTCGCCACGTCCATGGCGATGTCGCTGCCGTGGCCCATGGCAATGCTCACGTCGGCGGTGGCCAGTGCCTGGCTGTCGTTGATCCCGTCGCCTACCATGGCCACTACCTTACCTTGTTGCTGTAATTCCTTCACGAAGTCGGCCTTGTCCGAGGGCATCACCTCGGCCCGGTACTCGGTGAGGCCCACTTCCCGCGCGACGGCCGCGGCGGTCTGGGCATTGTCGCCGGTCAGCATATATACCTCCACCCCTCGCTGTTGCAGCTTGCGTATGGCACTGGCGGACGAATCCTTGACGCGATCGGAGATGGCCAGCAGGCCGCGTACCCCGCTTTCATCAGCGAAGTAGACAACCGTGCGGGCGGCGTCGCGCAGGTGCGAGGCCCGATCCGAAAGCGAGGTCGGCAGGTTCAGCCCGTTTTCCCGCATGAGGTGCTCGTTGCCCACCCGGTAGGTGGTGCCGGCGTGGACTACGGAAATACCGCGGCCGGTCAGGCTCTCGAATTCGGTAACCGGCGCGGCGGGAACCCCCTCGGCCTCCAGCCGGTCGGCGATGGCCCGGGCCAGGGGGTGCTCGGAGCGGGATTCCGCGGCCAGCAAAATGGATTTCAGTTCCTCCACCTTCGCTTCCGGGCTCCAATACTCGTCCGTTACTTCGGGGCGTCCGATGGTGATGGTACCCGTTTTGTCCAGTACGATGGCGTTGACCCGCTTGCCGAGTTCGAGGCTCTCGGCGTCCTTGACGAGGATGTTGTTTTCGGCCCCCTTGCCGATGCCGACCATAATGGCGGTTGGGGTGGCCAGGCCCAGGGCGCAGGGGCAGGCGATGACCAGCACCGCTACCGAGGCCAGCAGGGCGTGGGAAAAGGCCTCCTCGCCCCCCAGCAGCATCCATACGACGAAGGTGATTACGGCAATGACCAGGACGGCAGGCACGAACACCCCCGCGATCCGGTCCACCAGTTGCTGCACCGGGGCCTTGCTGCCCTGGGCCTCCCGGACCAGCCGAATGATCGAGGCCAGTAGGGTAGTGCTGCCCACCTTTTCCGCGATCAGGCGAAAGCTGCCGCGCTGGTTCACGGTGCCGGCGAACACCGCCGCCCCCTCCTTCTTGCGTACCGGCACCGGCTCTCCAGTAATCATACTTTCGTCGACGAAGCTGTCGCCTTCGCTGACCTTACCATCCACCGGGATTTTCTCGCCGGGGCGGACGACGAGCGTCTGTCCGACCGTGACTTCGGAAATGGGAAGCTCTACTTCTTTGCCGCCCACGAGGGCGTGAACGGTATTGGGCTGTAGCCCCATCAGTTTCTTGATGGCGGAGGAGGTATTGGATTTGGCTCGCTCCTCCAGCAGTTTGCCCAGGGAGATGAATACGATGATCACCGTGGCGGTTTCGAAGTACACGTGGGGCTCCAGTCCGCGCGACAGCCAAAAAGCCGGGTAGACGGTATTGAACGCACTGAAGAGGTAGGCGATTCCGGTACTCAGGGCGACCAGGGTATCCATATTGGCTACCCCGTGCCACGCCTGCCGGTAGGCGCCCTCGAAGAAGTGACGTCCGAACCAGAAAAGCACCACAGCGGAAAGCACCAGCGAGATCCAGCGGCCGGCCTCCCATTCCATGTAGAACATACCGATCACCACCACGGGTACGGTGAGCACGGCCGCCCATATGGTTCGCTGCCGGATGGTCTGGTAGGCTTCTTCCCGCAGTTCCTCCTGCGCCGCGTCCGGGTCTTCCACGTCGATGATGAGGTCGTAGCCCACCGCCTGCACGGCGTTTCTCAGCTCGGCGGCCGAGATCCGGGCGGGGTCAAAGTCCACCTGTGCGGTGGTGTTGGCGTAGTTGACACTCACGCTGCGTACGCCGTCCACCTTCGAAAGGATGGTTTCCACGCTGGCCGCACAACTCGCGCAACTCATTCCCGTAACGGGGAAAGCGGTGGGAGAAGCGGTCCGGTCGGTGGTCAGCGGTTCGGTGTGTGCACTCATCGGTTGGTATTTACCCGGTCATCAAGATTGTGGTGCACACCCTGGTTCCCGTCGCCACCGGGCCTGCCCGGCAGCCGGGGAATCTTGGCGGTGTGTCCACATACCAAACAGTTGGCCTTCCGCCAAGTTGGGGCGGCGCTGGTTGCGGCAGTCGTGGCCGGTTATGATCATGGCCAGCGGTTTTTATTCAGTGGCAGAAACGGGTAGGGCCACCTTCAGGGAGTCCCAGGCGACAGTGATGGCCCCGCCGGCCCCGTCGGCCGAAGGCTCTACGGCGTAAGTGAGGGATTCTACCGGCTCCGGCAGTTTTTCCGGTTGTACGGTTACCCGGATCAGGTCCAGGCTCTGATCGTAGTCGTCGGCCAGGTGCTGGTCGTAGTTCTCATTCAGGATGATGATCCACTCTTCCCGCCCGGGAATGGTGAAGAAGCCGTAGGTACCGGCGGCGATATCGGTGTCCCCGACGCGTACCGGTTCGCTGAAAGTGACGGCCGTAGCATTGTGGGCGCCCGTCGACCAGACCTGATCGTAGGCCACCAATCCGCCCCAGATGGTGCGGCCCCTTACGCTTGGTGAGGAGTATTCAATGTGGACGTGGGCGTTTCCGATGTTGCCCATGGCCGTGGTGTGGGGGCTTTTGGATTTCCCGGCGGTGGCATTGGCCGCGGGGGCAGCTTCATGGTGGTGGCTCCCGTCTTCGGAGGCCTCGTTTCCAGCGCATGTGCCCAGAAACAGCAGTAACACCAGGAAAGTCAGGGAGCGAAGTGTAATCAGCATAGTAAAGGAGTAGGAGAGTGAGTGATTGAGATTATTCAGGTGAATTATCCGGCCAGGGCTTTCAGCAGCGCGAGCACTGCGCCACCAGCCAGGACGAGCACGACGACGATGGCCGTCAGTTTATTCAGCAGCCGTTTTACGGGGCCGGCGGAAGTGTTCTTGGGGTTGCAGCAGTCTTTCATAGGATTATCAATGCCCGGTCGATATTGCCGGTATCGTATTTGCCCGGTCGTTTACCCCGCATAGCTGCACATAACGGAGGGGGAATTAGGAAAAAAAGGCGCTGCACCATCCGGTACAGCGCCTCCGGCCTTAGGCGGCCATCTTGCGGCACTCCTCGGCGCACTTGCGGCAGCTCTCGGCGCAGCGCTGGCAGTGCTCGTGGTCGTGGGCCTCGCAGTGCTCGGCGCAGTATTCACATACCTTGGCGCAGAGCGCGCACATCTCCTTGCTGAATTTGCTGTCGGCGGCCATCAGACCGATGTTGGCCTCCAGCACCTCGATGCACTGGATACAGCAGTAGGGACAGTCGTTGTCGGACTCCATGCCGGCCATTTTGGTCAGACAGACCTTGCAGTCGATCAGACAGGCCTGGCAGGCTTCGAGGCAGTCCAGATACTTTACATTTAGGTTGGCACTCATAGGTAAAACGGGTTTGGTTATTCTTGCTGTTCGAGCCGGTAGATCATCCGTTTCATCTCGGCGATCTCCCGCTCCTGGGCTTCGATTATCTCTTCGGCCAGCTTGATGGCCTGCGGGTCGGTCAGGTGCGCTTTTTCGCTCACCATGATGGCGGAGGAGTGATGGGGTATCATGGCCTTCATCCACTGCACGTCACTCACGTACGACTGCTGCCGTAATCCGGCGTAACACAGGATGAAGGTGACCACCGCAACTCCCAAAATGAGGTAGTTGACCAACTTGTTCTTATACATCCCCCACATGAAGCCCATCATGATCACCACCATCGGCGCGATCATGAGGAAAGTCATGTACGTGCGAG
The DNA here is from genome assembly GCF_004803465.1 of Neolewinella litorea. Classification (GTDB taxonomy): domain Bacteria; phylum Bacteroidota; class Bacteroidia; order Chitinophagales; family Saprospiraceae; genus Neolewinella; species Neolewinella litorea. The sequence continues at coordinate 65,028 of NZ_SRSF01000003.1, forward strand.
TAGGACTGAGGTACACATGGTCGAACACGTCGACGTTCAGGAACATGATCGCGTACATCACCACGAAGGAACTGGCCATCATCAGACCAAACTTTACGTAGGGGTTCATGAAAATCAGTTTTCCGGCCAGGGTTGCGGCGGAGCGCCGGTGCCAGGCCAAGTAAAAGGAAAGCGGCGTGCTGGGGATCCGGCAGGCTACATTTCTATGGTTTCCGTCACCTTACCGCAGGTGAGCATTTTCTCACCGTAGTAGGGATTACGTACCTGATCCACCTCCGAGTACCAGTCGGCACCCGCGCCGTCGAAGGCCATGGGGCAATGCATCCGGTAGATGGTTCCGGCCGAGAGTTGCTGCTCCAGCAGTTCGCCAAGTTCGGCGGTCAGGGCACTGAAGTGCTCCCGCTGCACGTCCAGGTCACCGGCGTCTGCGATTTGCTGGGCGTGGTTCTTGAGTTCCGCCCGGTCGGTGGGGAAGGATTCCGCCATGTTGCCGGCGGCTGCAGCGGCTGCTGCCTGGTCGGAATCGACGAGGGCACTGCGCAAGTGGAGATAGTTCTGGAAGACCTTGTCGACCATGGGGTCGCTGAACTCAGCGTCGGCCCGGGCCACTTCGTCGTGATCAGATTCCGTTTCGGCCGGGGCGTCCATGCCTACCTCGGTGGCGTTTTCGGTGCTGGAGCCGTCCTGACAGGCCGTGAAACCGGCGAGGAGGAAAAAGAACAGTATGGATAGGTTGAGAATACGCATAGAATAAAATTTGCTTTATGAAAACACCCTTTATAGGTTCGGTGCTTTCTCATTGTTTGCGAATGCTTACTGAAATTTGCGGTCAGAGCTCGTCGAGCGGTCGGGGCTGGTACACGCCCCGCTCCCGGAACTCCCGGGGGCAGAGTCCGGTGGCTTCCTTGAATGCCGTGGTAAATCGACCACCCGTTCCATAGTGCAGCCGGTACGCGATGAGGGCGATCTGTTCGTCGGTGGTCACCAGCAGTTGCCGCGCCCGCTCCATGCGCTGCACCCGGTAGTAGTCGGCAATTGTGCGCCCCTCCTCCCGCCGGAAGACGCGGCTCAGGTGGGGGTAGCTCTGCCCGATGTCCTTGGTGATCAGGTCGGAAAGCGGCACCGTGGAGTCCGCCAGGTCATCGTACACGTAGGCGATGATGATGCCCTTGATCCGGCTCACCACGCCCCCGGCGTCGCGGCGCAGGCTGAAGCCGAGCCCCGACAGCTGACGCGACAGAGGTTCCAGGGAGGGGCCCGGTTCCGGGGGGACGGCGGTGAGCCGCCCCAGTTCCAGGGATTCAATACGCCAACCTAGGTTGGTGACTACCTGGCGGACGGCCATTTTGCAACGGTCGCACACCATGTTTTCTATGTAGACGGTATGAGGTTTACACATGAGAGTTGAAGGTATTAGGGGGTAAGGGTATCGACGGTCGAGCCACACGTGAGCATGGCCTCACCGAAGTAGGGGTTGCGAATAGATAGGTCGGCACTCAGCCAGTTGGCCCCGGCATTATCGAAGGCCATGGGGCAATGTTGGACGTACAGGGTATCGTCGGCGGCGCCGAAGGCCGTCAGGGTGTTGATCAGGGCTTGCGACAGGAAACCGAACTGGGCCCGCTGTTCCTCCATTTCCCCGGCACCCGCGAGCGCGCCCAGATGGGAAGATAGGGCGTTAAACTGCTCCATCCAGTACTGGTGGGGCTGGTCTTCCAGGAGGGTCATATCCACCTGCGCCAGCGCGTTGCGCAGGGGTAGGAGCAGCTCCTCATCGGCGGGTTGGGAAGCCACCATGCGGTCTTTCAGGGGGAGGTAGGCGTCGACCACTGCGGCCAGCTGCTCCTGGAAGGCAGCCGGTGTCTCTTCACTGAAGTCGGGCAGGGTCATAGCGGTTACGCCCCCGGCTTCGCGGCCGCGGATGACTACGTCGCGGTTCATCATGCTGGACTGGTTGTTGAGCTGGGCGGCGGCGTCGATCTGGAATACGCCGTTGGTGACCACGCGTTCGCCCGGCTCGAGGCCCGACAGTACCCGGTACCCACCCGCGGAGGCCGTGCCGAGCTCGACTTCCCGGAACTGGTAGGTGGGCACCGCGGCATCGGGCACTTCCACGTAGACTACCGAGCGGTTGCCGGTCCAGAGTACGGCGGTACGCGGCACGTAAAGCTCAGTGGTGCCTTGGGCAGCGGTGGCCGGGGAGCCAGTTTCAATCGTACCCGTGATGAACATCTCGGGCTTCAGCCGGCCGCGACGGTTGTTCACTTCCGCGCGGATGCTCGCGGTGCGGGTGGCGGGATTGATGAGGGGGTCGATGAAGGTCACCCGGGCGGTGAACTCCTCCCCGGGCAGGGAAGCCACGGTGAAGGTGACCCGATCGCCCACGTCCACGGCCGACAGGTCCCGCTCGTAGGCATCGAACAGGGCCCAGAGCTGGCTGAGGTTGGTAAGGGTGTAGAGGGCCTGTCCGGCGCTCACGTAATCGCCGACCCGGGCGCGGACTTCCAGTACGGTGCCGCTCCGTTCAGCGAATACCGGAAAATCGGTGATGACCTCACCCGACTGTTCTATTTCGGCGATCTGTTCGTCGGTGATCTTGAGGTTGCGCAGCTTGTTGCGGGCGGCCACCAGCAGCTCGGGGGAAAGCTCTTGCAGGCGACGGGCCTCCAGCAGTTCCTGCTGGGCCACCACCAGTTCCGGGGAATAGATGGTCGCGATGCGTTGTCCGGCCGTGACCTGTTCGCCCGGATAAGTAATGCGCAGCCGCTCCAGCCGGCCGGGGTAGTTGATGGCCTGCACCTGGGTCGATTGCTCGTCCAGCGCCAGCCGGCCGGTGAGGCGGCGGGTGTCGGGGCCGGGGGCATCGGCACCTTCCGCACGGCCGCCCACGGTGGTGGTACGTACCCGGGCCAGGGCCACGGCGGCCTCCGTCATGGTCAGCACCGTGGGGTCGGACCCCACGCCGGTTTCCAGCGGGATGAGATCCATGCCGCAGATTGGGCAATCGCCCGGCTCATCGCGCTGAATCTGGGGGTGCATGGAGCAGGTCCAGGTGGTACCCGCCAGGGAGTGATCGTGTGAACTTTCGCCGACGGTCGCCTCGGAGCCGCTTGCACGACCGCCGAAGAGCACGTATCCGCCGAACAGACCGATCAGGAGCGCCAGCAGGATGAAGAGGAGGACTTGAATTTTCATATCGCTTAAGATTTAGCGCCGGGGCAGGTAGCGGTCGACGGTGGCGGCCTGGATGAGAAGGGTGCGTTGGGCCTCGATGGCTTCGAGGCGGTACTCGATGAGCTGGTCCTGCACCTCCAGCAATTCATCGAAGGGTCGCTGGGAGTTGGCGTACTCGCTGCGTGCGATCTGCAGGATGGCCCCAAGGGTAGCGATCTGGTCGGCCAGAAAGTCCAGGCGCGCCGTAGCATCCAGCCGGGCGATTTCGGCGCGTTCCAGGGCCGCGGTCAATTGCCGGGTCACGGCCTCCCGGCGGGAGGCGATAGACTGCAGGCGAAACTGTTCTTCGTCGCGCTTAGCCCGGTACTTTCCGCCGCTGAGGGGGACGCTGACCATCACGCGGGGCATGATCGCGTCGCGTCCATTGCCGTTGGGCCGCATGTCCATACGCTTGCCCACGGCCACGTAATCCATCCCGATGCTGAAGTCGGGGCGGGCCTCCAGATCGTTCAGTTCGATGGCCCGGCGGGAGATTTCTTCCTGCAGTCGGAAAATCCGCAGGAGCGGATGCCCTTCCAGCTCCGCCGCGGCCGGCAGGGGCCGGACCAGGGGCGGATCGACGGGGTAGGGTTCGCGGGGCAATTCCCGGTTCACGAGTTCCTCGATCATCGTCCAGGCCAGGGCCTGTTCGGCCCGCAGTTCCTGGATGCGGCGCTCGGCCGCAGTGAGCTGCAGTTCGGCGCGGTAGACGTCTACCGAACTGCCCCTTGAGGATTCCACCCGACTCAGGGCCAGTCGCCGCAGGCTGCCGTAAAGCTGCAGGGTAGTGTCGAGCACCTCGATCTTGGCTTCGGCGGCCAGCACCTCGAAGTAGTTTGTCTCTAACTGGTAGAGCAGGTCGAGTTGTACGGCCGCTGCTTCTTCCAGTACGGGTTGTGCCTGGGCGTCGGCCAGGGCTGACATGGCGGCCAGGGTGCCGGGCCACGGCAACATCTGGGTGACGCCGAACCGTGCCTCCTGGGGCCCGAGGCGGGTCTCTACGGGCATGACGGACACCATGGTGCCGATTTCCAGATCGGGCAGCTGGGACATCTGGCGACCGACGGAAAGGTTCGCCCGGTACTCGTAGGCCAGCGACTGCAGTTCCGGGTTGTTCTCCCGCAGCAGTTGCCGCAGGCTATCCAGCGGCTGGGCGGCCACCGTACCGTTTAGGGCGAACAGCAGCAGGGGCAAGAGCCGTAAAAACATCTTCCTGAGATGTTGGGTTGGATTCATTTTCATTGCTGTGCTCTTTTTAGCCGCCGTTTGATTTTCCATTCCGCCCGTATTGACCACAGTACCGGCACGGTAAACATGGTCACCACCTGCAGCAGCATGCCGCCGAAACTGGGGATAGCCATCGGTACCATAATATCGGCCCCGCGCCCGGTAGCGGTGAGTACCGGGAGTAGGGCCAGGATCGTAGTGGCCGTGGTCATCATAGCAGGACGTACCCGGCGCAGCCCGCCCTCCACGACGGCGTCGCGGGCCTCCTGCACCGTGGCGGGTTCGTTGCGTTCGAAGCTGTCGCGCAGGAATGTGGCCACCAGCACCCCGTCGTCGGTAGCAATGCCGAACAGGGCCAGAAAGCCCACCCACACCGCCACGCTCAGGTTGATGGTCCGCATCTGGAAGAAGTCGCGCAGGTTGGTGCCGAAGAAATCGAAATTCATAAAGTCGGGATCCGCATAGCCGGCCAGCATCAGAAAGCCGCCGCTGAAGGCAACGAATACCCCGCTGAAGACCATCAGTGCCACGGTGATCGACCGGAACTGGAAGTATAGGATCAGGAAGATCAGTCCCAGGGCGACGGGCAGCACGATCTTCAAGCGCGCGTCGGCGCGCACCTGCTGCTCATAGTTGCCGGCAAAGCGGTAACTGATGCCGGCCGGTACGGCCAGTTCATCCCGGGCGGTGAGGCCGGTGAGGTAGGCCTGGGCGCTCTCCACGATTTCGACTTCCGAGTAGCCGTCTTCCTTGTCAAAGAGTACGTAGCCTACCAGGAAGCCGTCTTCGCTCTTGATCATCTGCGGCCCTTGCTCATACTTCACGTCGATGAGGTCGCCCAGCGGAATTTGCTGGCCGCCACCCACGGGTACCAGGATGCGACGGATCGACTGCGGGTCGTCACGCAATTCCCGCGGATAGCGCAGCCTGACCGCGTAGCGTTCCCGCCCCTCCACCGTGGTGGTCAGGGGCATGCCGCCCACCGTGGCCATGATCTGCGCCTGAACATCGGTAACGGAAAGCCCGTAACGGGCAATAGCGTCACGGTTCACGTCCAGCAGCAGGTAGGGCTTGCCCACGATGCGGTCGGCGAACACGGCGGCGTCCTTCACGCCCTCCACGTTTTTCAGCTCGCGTTCCAGTTCCAGGCCGAACTGTTCGATGGTTTCCAGGTCGTTACCGCGCACCTTGATGCCCATGGGGGCCCGCATGCCGGTCTGCAGCATGACGAGGCGGGTCTCGATGGGTTGGAGTTTGGGGGCCGAGGTGACGCCGGGCAGGTTTACCACGCTCACGATCTCGTCCCAGATGTCGTCCGGACTCCGGATGTGGTCGCGCCACTGCCGGAAATACTGCCCGTTGGGGTCGGGCAGGAGTTCTTCAACCGAGGGGACCGCGTTGCCATCCAGGGGCGTGCCCGCCCGGGTAATGAAGTTGCCCTCGTCGTCGACGGCGAACCGCAGGCGATGACCGTTCTCGTCGGTGGCGTATTCACTTTTGTACTGGATCAGGTTTTCGTACATCGACAGCGGGGCCGGATCAAGGGCGCTGTTCACGCGTCCGGCCTTTCCAACGATGATGTCCACTTCCGGAATGGTGGTGACGGCCATGTCCAGGGTGCGCAGGTTGTTCAGGTTCTCTGCTACGCCGGCATGGGGCATGGCGGTGGGCATGAGCAAGAAGGCACCTTCACCGAGCGACGGCATGAATTCCTGGCCGATACCGCGGTAGACGCCGATTCCCGCGATTACAAGCAGCCCCACTAACAGCAGGAACAGGTACTTCACCCGCAGGAGAAAGCGAAGAATGGAACCGTAGTAGTAAATGATCAGCCAGAAAAAACCCAGCAGCGACCCCGCCACCACCACCACGAAGATGAAGTTGTAGGCCTGCGAAGCCTGGACGCCTAGCGGCAGCCAGTAGCCCGCCAGCAGCCAGGCGAGGGTGAGGGCGATCAGGACGTTCACTAAGGTGGGGAGCCACTGCAGGCTGCGGTTGCGGAAGTCTCCGGCACCCGCGCTCGCCGCCCCCTGCGTATCCGACGTGCCGAGGGCAACAGTCACGATCCCGAGCAATCCGGCAAGAATGGCGATGGCACCCAGCCACCAACTGACGTACACCCAGGCGGCGATACCGGCCACGATCAGAATGGCATTGCTGATGATCTTGCGGCGCCTACCGTGGCGGTCCAGCCCGAAGAGGGAGTCGGCCAGGGCCGGGATGAAGGCGATGGCCACGATGATGGCCGCCACCAGCGCGAAGGTTTTGGTGAAGGCCAGGGGGCGGAACAACTTGCCCTCGGCGGCCTCCATCGTGAAGACGGGCAGGAAGCTGATGATGGTAGTCGCTACCGCCGTGATGACTGCCGAGGCTACCTCCACCGTAGCTTCGTATATGCTTTCCCGGCGGCTCTCGCCCGGTGGGGCGTTGTTGAGGCGGTACACCATGCTTTCCGTCAGTACGATGCCCATATCGGTCATGGTGCCGATGGCGATGGCGATGCCGGAAAGAGCCACTATGTTGGCGTCGACGCCGAAGTACCGCATGGCGATGAAGCACATCAACACGGCCACCGGCAGCGTACCGGCAACCAGAAGGCTCGACTTCAGGTTGAACAGCAACAGAATGACCACGATAGCGGTGATTAGGATCTCCAGGCTAAGGGCCTCCTCCAGCGTCCCGATCGTTTCGTAGATCAGGTTGCTGCGGTCGTAAAAGGGAACAATGGTCACCTTGCTCACCGTACCATCCTCCAGTACCCGCTGAGGCAGGCCCGGGGCCAGCTCGGCCATTTTTTCCTTTACGTTATTGATGACCTCCAGCGGGTTGGCACCGTAACGGGCCACCACGACCCCACCGACGGCCTCGGCGCCGGATTTGTCCAGCAGGCCCCGCCGCTCCTCCGGGCCTACGTTGATGCGCGCCACGTCACCCAGGCGGATCGGTACGTTGTTAACTTCCGCGACCATGCTGGCTTCCAGGTCCTCGAGATTTTCCAGGTACCCGAGTCCGCGCACGAAGTATTCGGCCAGGTTGATCTCCAGGGTGGCCGCGCCGATGTCCTGGTTGCTGCCCCGCACGGCGTCCATCACCTGGTTGAGGGTGATGCCGTAGACGCGCATCTTTTCCGGGTCTACGTCTACCTGGTATTCCTTCACGTGGCCGCCGATACTGGCCACTTCACTGACGCCGCCGGCCGCGCTTAGGCCGTAGCGTACGTAGAAATCCTGCACGGACCGCAGTTCGTCCAGGTCCCAGCCACCCACGGGTTCGCCGTCGGGGGTGCGGCCTTCGAGGGTGTACCAGTAGACCTGGCCCAGGGCCGTTGCATCGGGCCCGAGGGCGGGCACGGCGTTTTCCGGCAGCAGGTTCGGGGGCAGGCTGTTGAGCTTCTCCAGGATGCGGCTGCGCGTCCAGTAAAATTCCAGGTCCTCCTCAAAAATCAGGTAGATGCTCGAAAAGCCGAACATGGAGGTCGACCGCACGCTCTTGACGCCCGGTATTCCGAGCAGGGTAGTGGTGAGGGGGTAGGTGACCTGGTTCTCGACGTCCTGTGGTGATTGGCCTGGCCAGTCGGTAAATACGATCTGCTGGTTCTCCCCGATATCGGGGATGGCATCCACGGCCACGGGGTCGCGCGGCAGGCCGGCGAGCTCGAAATTGAAGGGCGCCGTGGCCAGTCCCCAGCCGATCAGGATGAGTAACAATAGCCAGACGACCAGCTTGTTTTCCAGGAAGAAACGAATAATGGCAGCTAACATATATTTGCCTTTTCACAACGAGAGAAGCCCTCTACGCGGGCGGTAGAAGGCAATCGGGGGAAAGGCGTATGCTACAAACGGAAGACCTGCCAGCGGCTCGGCACGTCGATGACGAGCGGGGGCGGTCGGTAATTTTGAAAGCGGCGCAGGGCGGCGTCGCGCAGGTGCAGGGCAAATTCGGGAAACAGCGCGGGCGGGGTGGCAGGCAGTGCCCAGGCCAACGCGGGCAACGGGATCGTTTCGCTGAGTTGGCGATCGTCGTCCCACTGCACGAATTCGTGCTCATCGTCGCAGCAGCCTTTTTTGGCCGGGGCGGCGTGCATGGGGCAAACCGGTGCCTTGACCTTTACCTGCGCCATATCGCAGGGCTGCTCGTCACCGAACAGACTGAGTGACTTGAGCTCCCCCATACAGAAATGGCGGTTCACCGTAACGCCGACGGAGCCGACGAGCATGGTAAAGGCCAGGAAAAGGGGAAGAATTTGGTTCACGTCAGTTAGCTAACGAATTAAGATACAGATAGCTTGTGCATCGGGTTGAAAAGGGGAAGGATAATTGGCGATCGCCGCGGTATTGCGCGTTAATTCACGATTATATGGGTGTTACTGATCCGCGGCGGGTACCGGGCAACCTCAGCACGTGCCGTCCCGAAAACGGTTAAAAAGCCCATTGAGGGCCGCTTGTACTTCCCGCCAGCGTGCCGGATTGATGCAGTAGCTCCGACTGTTTCCGGCGGTGCTACCCACGATGAGGCCGGCATCGCGCAATTCTCCGAGGTGACGGGAAAGGCTGGGCTGGGACAAGTCGATCACCTCGGTCAGGTCCTGGCAAATGCAGCAATCCTGTTCCAGCAAGTGCTCCAGGATGGCGATCCGCGCGGGGTGGCCGAGAGCTTTGTACCATCCGGCCATCTGGAGTTGCGCCTCGGTATAGGCTTCTGTTTTGGTGACGCCCATGACCTAGCAGCAGCCGCTTCCGGGCGTACAGCCGCCCGCGGTGGCGGCGGTGAACGCGGACAGCGAAGTGAATTTTTCAGTGGGTACGCCGCAGGCTTCCCGAGCCAGGCAGTCTGTGACCAGACTGGTCAGTTGAAGTTCGCCATCCCGCTCCTCCAAACCGAACTTTTCAACCGTTACGGCACCCTGGTATTCTACCTCCAGGGGGAGGTCGCCGAGGCCAAGTTTGGCTTCCGCCAGCTCCAGGATGTGAATCAGCTTGCCGGGCGCCAAGCGGTGATCGTAGTCGTCCGCGGCCCAGAGTTGCAGACTGACCGCCCGCTGCCGGCGCAGGGTGCCGCCGCAATCGATGAAGTTTTTGGTCACTTCCCCCACCTCGGTGACGTGGAAATGGCCGGGAACACGCGCGCCGTCCGGCAGCGCAATGGTGAATCGTTCGCGCGACCGCAGGAAATGCTTGAGCTCGGAGACTTTCATGGCAGATATTTTTACAATATAACAATATTGTTATAAATAACCGGTGGTTGTCACTGGGGTTGAATGGTTGCTCAAATTTCTTTTGACTTGCTCTTTACCGGTCGTAGGCCAGTAGGCGCAGGGCATTCAGGACGACGACCATGGTAGAACCTTCGTGGGCCACTACGGCCGGGCCGAGAGTGGCGATGCCGAGCAGGGTGAGGGGAACGAGGATCGCTACCACGCCCAGGCTGATCCACAGGTTTTGCCGGATGATGTGCCTGGCGGCGCGGCTCAGTCCGATGGCAAAGGGCAGGTTGTCGAGGCGGTCGGCCATGAGGGCTACGTCGGCGGTTTCCAGTGCCACGTCGGAACCGGCGGCACCCATGGCTACGCCTACGGTGCTGCTGGCCATGGCGGGCGCATCGTTCACACCATCGCCGATCATGGCTACGCGGCCCTCTTCTTGCTTCAGACGCAGGATGGCGTCCACCTTATCTTCGGGGAGCAGGCTGCCGAGTGGATCGGTGATGCCGATCTCTGCGGCCACGGCGTTGGCCACGCGCTGGTTGTCGCCGGTCAGCATGATCATGCGTTCGATGCCCAGGTCTCTGAGGGCTTCCAGCGTGGGCCGGGCGCTGGGCCGCGCTACATCCATTACGGAAATGATGCCCAGGTATTCCTTCCCGCGGTGCACGATCATGGCCGTATGCCCGGCCGTTTCCAGTTCGGTCATCTGCCGGTCGATTTCGGTAGGCACTTCCGATCCGGTAGTTTCCTGTAGCAGACGGCGATTGCCAATGTGTACCGTTTCGCCCCGGTAGCGGGCCCGGATGCCGCGGGCGGTCAGGGCTTCCAGCTCGCTGGCCTGGTCTTTCACACTGCCGTTCAGTTCGGCCTCGCCGCCCTCCACGATCGCGGCGGCCAGGGGGTGATCACTGAGTTCTTCCACGGCTACGGCGGTGGAGAGCAGGTCTCGCCGGGTAGTGCCGTTGGCGGGCAGGACGGCCGTCAGTTTGGGTTTGCCCTCGGTGAGGGTGCCGGTCTTGTCGAAGGCGATGGCGGTAAGCCCACCCAGGTCTTCGAGCGGCCGTCCGCCCTTTATCAGCACTCCTTTTTGCGCCGCGCGGGCCACGCCGGCGAGTACGGCGCTCGGGGTGGAGATGGCCAGGGCGCAGGGGGAGGCGGCTACCAATACGGCCATGGCGCGATAGAAACTTTCGGCGAAGGTCTCATCCAGTACCAGGAAAGCCAGCAGCAGGACGCTGACGAGCAACAGGACGCTGGGCACGTAATAGCGCTCAAATTTATCGGTCAGGTGCTGGGTCGGTGATTTCTGGTTTTCGGCCTCCTGCACCAGCACTACGAGTTTGGCCAGGGTACTGTCGCGGGCGGGCTTCAGAACGCGGATTTCCAGCACCGAACTGCCGTTGACCGTGCCGGCGAAAGTGCGGTGTTCAGCCGGCAGGGTCGCTAGGTCGAAGGTCCGGTCGGGTTCCGCGACGGGTAGTTTTTCCACCGGTACGCTTTCCCCGGTGATGGCCGACTGATCGACCGCGCTGTTGCCGGTGATCACCACGCCGTCGGCGGGGATCTTACTGTTCGGTTTGACCACCACCACGTCGCCAACTGCCAGCTCTTCCACGTCTACCTCCCGGGTATCGCCGTTCTCGTCGCGGAGCAGTGCGGTGGCCGGCGCCAAGTCCGCCAGGGCGGAAATGGATTTGCGCGCCCGGGCCATGGCGTAGTGTTCCAGTGCGTGACCCAGGCTGAAAAGGAACAAGAGCAATGCGGCTTCTCCCCATTTGCCGAGGGCGGCGGCACCCGCGGCGGCGACGATCATCAGGAAGTCGATCTGGAAGCGTCCGGCGCTCACGCCTTCGTATGCCTCTATAGTGGCGTAGTAGCCACCGAATAGGATAGCGGCCGCAAACAAGCCGATGCTCACGGTTTCGGGGAGGTCCGCGAACAGGACCAACAACAGACCCGCGGCCCAGAACACCCCGCTAGCAATGGCGAAGTAGAGTTCCGTACGCTCGCCCAGCAGACCATGTGCCCCGCCGTGGTCGTGCGCGTCGGATGCGGGGGCTGGAGTGCCGTCCGGACTGGGTGGGGGAGGGTGGGCCATGCTGTTCCTTGGTGGGTGCGGGGTACAACGGTGACCCGGCACGTATTGATCGACGGCCTATACGGTTTTTCGGCTTTCCAGATTCTCCCGCCCGTATTCGGTGAAATAGTGGTGGCCGGTCAGGAAGGCAGCATTCTGTTTGTTCCAGTCCTCGTCACTGACCTCGATGCCCAGTTCGCGTCGCCACTCCTCGCGCAGCATTTCCTGGTAGTGGTCGTAGGTGTTGAAGGAAAGGTGGTACAGGTCAGCGTCGCAGATCACGGCCTCCATTTTCGTTTCGGGGCGCTGGGGCATAGTGGTCACCTCGATACAGCGTAGTACCGATTCGATGCGGGGAGCGGGGTATTTCTCCCCTTCCAGCCAGTCGCGGGCGATTTGCATGCTGACCTGTTCGTGGCCCGTGTAGGTCTTGATGTGGCCGGTATCGTGAAACCAGGCGGCCAGCATAACGATCTCCAGTTCCTCGTCGGTCAGTTGCTCCTCCTGTCCGATCTTCAGGGCACCCTGGGTGACGTTGATCGTATGGTGGAGATTGTGGAACACGCGATCCTTGGGCAACTGGTGAATCAGCAGCTGGGTCACGTAGCGGCCGGCACGGTAGAGGATGGTCCTGCGGTGGTGATTCATGGGTCGGAAGGTGGCGAAACGGAGGGGGTGAACGCGCGGAAAGCCGCTCGTGCGCCCGGACCACTAAAAGTAACACACAATATTAATAGCCTGCATTTTATAGCGTTAACCGGCCCAAACGGAGCGTCTGATCAGGGAATCTTGTCGCCGGCTCCCAAGTTTGGAAATCCTTTCTTACTTTTGCGCCTCAATTGTAACCCCTTCCCTTACTAAGAAGCTCAGATAAATGGCCAACATCGGTAAAGTCCAGCAGGTAATCGGACCCGTCGTCGACGTATCCTTCGCCACCGAAGGCGCCACGCTGCCCGCCATCCTCAACGCCCTAGAGATTACCCGCACGAACGGGGAAACGCTGGTGCTCGAAGTGCAACAGCACCTGGGCGAAGACGCCGTCCGGACCATCGCCATGGATGCCACCGACGGACTGACCCGCGGAATCGACGTGGTTGACACCGGTATCCCCATCGCCATGCCCGTCGGCCCGGCCATTAAAGGACGCCTCTTCAACGTAGTAGGCGAACCGATCGACGGTATGCCCGCCGTGCCGAAGGGAGCCAACGCCCGGCCCATCCACGCCGAGGCCCCCATGTTTGAAAACCTGGCTACCGACCGGGAGCCCCTTTTCACCGGCATCAAGGTGATCGACCTCATCGAACCCTACACCAAGGGTGGCAAGATCGGTCTCTTCGGCGGTGCCGGAGTAGGCAAGACGGTACTCATCCAGGAGCTCATCAACAACATCGCCAAGGGCTACGACGGTATCTCGGTATTCGCCGGGGTAGGAGAGCGTACCCGTGAAGGAAATGACCTGCTGCGCGAAATGATCGAAGCCGGCATTATCCGCTACGGCGATGCCTTCAAGGAGGACATGGAGCATGGCGGCTGGGACCTCAGCAAAGTGGACATGAAGGAACTCGAGCAGTCGAAGGCCACCTTCGTCTTCGGACAGATGAACGAGCCTCCCGGCGCCCGCGCCCGGGTAGCCCTTTCGGGACTGACCATCGCGGAATACTACCGCGATGGCGACCTGAGCGACCCCACCGGCGGTCGCGACATCCTCTTCTTCGTCGACAACATCTTCCGCTTCACCCAGGCCGGTTCGGAAGTATCCGCCCTGCTGGGCCGGATGCCCTCCGCCGTAGGCTACCAGCCCACCCTGGCCACGGAAATGGGTCTGATGCAGGAGCGGATCACCTCCACCAAGCGGGGATCCATCACCTCGGTGCAGGCCGTATACGTTCCCGCGGATGACCTTACCGACCCCGCCCCCGCAACGACCTTCGCTCACCTTGATGCTACCACGGTACTGAACCGGAAGATCGCTTCCCAGGGCATCTACCCCGCCGTAGACCCCCTCGACAGCACCAGCCGGATCCTCGATCCCGCCATCATCGGTGAAGAGCACTACAACACCGCCCAGCGCGTGATCAACATCCTGGCCCGTTACAACGAGCTGCTGGACATCATCGCCATTCTCGGACTCGACGAACTGAGCGAGGAGGACAAACTGGTCGTAAGCCGCGCCCGCCGGGTACAGCGCTTCCTCAGCCAGCCCTTCCACGTAGCTGAGCAATTTACCGGCCTCAAGGGAGTATTCGTCGACATCAAGGATACCATCAAAGGGTTCAACATGATCATCGACGGTGAAGTCGACAAGTACCCCGAAGACGCTTTCAACCTGGTCGGCACCATTGAGGACGCCATCGCCAAGGGAGAAAAGCAACTCGCCGCTAACGTAGCGTAATCAGTACGGCAGTGCCAAAGTACCGTAGTACGATTGTACATAAGTACCGTACTACGGTACTCTGATACCGCCGCAGTCACCGCCCCTCAGACCGTACCGACCCACCGAACGCGACTACTATGAAGATTTCCATCCTCTCCCCCGACCGCACCATCTTCACCGGTAACGTAGCCAGGGTCACCCTGCCCGGAACCGACGGTAGCTTCCAGTTGCTGGACAACCACGCCCCCCTGGTTTCCAGCCTCACGGAAGGTCGCGTAACCATGGTGACGGCCACCGGCGATTACAGTTACTACGATGAGGATAAGAAGGGCATGTCCAAGGACAGCACGCCCAACCGCAGCCTCACCTTCACCATTGATCGCGGATTCGTGGAGGTGCTCAATAACGAGGTGAATCTTCTCGTACAGGGCGCGCGCAACATGCGCTAGGGCACTCGGCCCTCCATTATTCTATTACGGTTTTTCACAGGAGTTCCCTCGCCGGGTAGCCCTTATCTGCGTTGATCCCGGTCAGGGGGTGGCCGAATGTGTGGTCACCGTCACGGGCTTACCAAGGAATTTCAGCACAGCCTCATTGAAGCGCTGCACTTCTTCCAGGTTGCATAGGTGGCCGCAACCCTCCAGCACTACGAGCTGGGCGTGGTGGGCCTGCTTCTTGGCGAAGCGCTCGGCGGCCTCCAGGAACACGTGATCCTGCCCGCCCATGACGATCAAACTTGAGGTGCGCAGCTTGCGCCGGTAGAACCTCTTCACGATGGAAAAGAAGTCGCGGTACAGGCCCAGCCACTTGAGAAACTCACCGGGCGTGAGTTTCTTCGACTGCAAGCGGTAAAGTCGGCGACTGGGCGCGTGGTTCTCCCGCGGCAGCACGATCAGGATGAAGGTGTCGTAAATCCAGCGGAAGGGAACGAAGTAGCTGAGGAACTTCCCGCTGTGTGCGAACAGCCTGATTTTCCAGTCGGCCTTGAACACCCCGCCGGCCATGATCATGGACTCGATGAGTTCGGGGCGGCGGTCGTAAAGCCGCTGCAGTACAATACTGCCCAGCGAAAGGGAGAGGAAGTGTGCGCGGGTCACGCCCACGTGGTCGATGGTGCGCAGCACGTCATCGGTCACGATGTCGAAATCGTAGCTGCTGTACTCGGGCTCCAGGTCCTTGCTGTACCCGTGGTCGCGCATGTCGATCAGCAGGAGATTGAAGAAGGGCTTAAAGGCCTTGACCTGGTGCTTCCAGGTGATGGAGCTGCCCCCGGCGCCGTGAATGAATACCATCCACTCGGCCGGCGCGTCCTGCCGGTAGATCGTGTGGTGTAGAATGCCGGCCGCGCGGACTTTTTGCTCCATAGGGGTACTAACGTCGGACCATCGTTAAGGGTTTGTAAGGTAAAGCCCCGAAAAGCGCCGCTGGTATTAAGCCTACATTAAATCCGGGCCGCAAGCGGGCGCGGCCTAATTCTATGCCTTAAATTCACGGTCGCAAACCGCTGCCAGCCACTGTTTTAGTGCAGCACAAAATTATTCTATCACCCCGTGACCTTTCACCCAAGCAGGATGAGCGATCGTCATCTCCAACTCGCCGTTTTCCGGCTCAACGACATGTGCGTTGGGGTGCAGGAGGGTATGGACCGCTTCCTGCCCACCGCTTCCCTGGAGAAGATGCCCGGCGTGGAAGCCACCTTCACCTGGTTGCGCAAGCGCGGCGTGCGCATTTGCCTGCTTAGCGATTACGACCGCGACGATACGCGGCTCCTGCTGCGCCGCCTGGGGTGGTCGGTCGACGAGACCGGAACGGTACAGGAGATCATCACCCGGCAGTCCGAAAAGGACAATCCGGTGCGTCTGGCCCAGGAGAACGCCGGCCTCGACAGCCCCGGCCTCTGCTTCGTGGCGGCCGATACGCCCCGCCTGCTCGAGCAGGCCTTCGCGGCCCGCGTACATTTCGCCCTGGCCATTTGCAACGGGCGTCACACCTACAATGAACTGGCCGTGGCCCCCCACCACGCCATGCTGGACTCCCTAATCCAGTTGCCCAACTTCTTGCTGCAGCACCTGCCGGCCGCCGGAGAGTGTCCGCCGGCGAAGCCCCGCACTGGTGGTTTCTCCCTGCCCCGCTTGCGCTTGCCCCGTCCGCTATCCAGGCGGTAAACGTTACCTTCGCGGCTGCAAACAGCCGACGTATGAGTTTCTTCAAGAAGTTTTTTACCCCCGAAAAGAAAGAGGACCTCGACAAGGGCCTGGAAAAGACCAAACAGGGATTTTTCAATAAGCTCGGTCGGGCCGTAGCCGGCAAGGACCAGGTGGATGAGGAAGTGCTCGACGAGCTCGAGAGCGTGCTCATCAGCAGCGACGTCGGGCTCGACACCACCATCAAGATCATCGAGCGCATCGAGGCGCGCGTCGCCGAGGAACGTTACCTCAATACCAGTGAGCTGAACGAGATCCTGCGCGACGAAATCGTCAAACTGCTGGCCGAGCAGAACCAGGAAGACTACGACGACTACGAGCTGCCCACCACCGAGCGCCCCGCCATCATCCTGGTCGTCGGCGTCAACGGGGTAGGGAAGACCACCACCATCGGCAAACTTGCCCACCAGTTCCAGCAGCGCGGCCACAAGGTGGTACTCGGGGCGGCCGATACCTTCCGTGCCGCGGCCGTTGACCAACTGGGCATCTGGGCCGAGCGCGTCGGGTGCGACTTCTACAGCAAGGGCATGAACACCGATCCGGCAGCCGTGGCCTACGAGACGGTGCAGTACGCCAAGAAGAACAACTGCGACGTGGCCATCATCGATACGGCCGGTCGCCTCCACACGAAGTTCAATCTGATGAAGGAGCTCTCCAAGATCAAGCGCTCCGTCACCAAAGCCATGCCGGGTGCCCCCCATGAGGTGATGCTCGTACTGGACGCCACCACCGGCCAGAACGCCATTGAGCAGGCCAAGGCCTTCACGGAAGCCACCGAGGTGAACGCCCTCACCCTCACCAAGCTAGACGGCACGGCGAAGGGCGGCGTCGCCATCGGAATCACCGACCAGTTCCGCGTCCCGATCCGCTATATCGGGGTCGGGGAGGGCATCGACCACCTGCAGGTCTTCAACAAACGGGCCTTCGTGGACAGCCTTTTCGGAGATACTTTCTAAATTTTCCGCTTGGGATATCGGGCCGCCGGAGCGCGGGTTCCAGGGTCCGGCAAAGGCGCCAGGGGAGTGGGTACGGGCAATCCGGCTTTGCCACCCTGTGCGGCAGCGCCTGCGGCTGACGCATGCGGCACCGGCGCTCCGCCGCAAAAAAATGATACGGAGCGTCAGTACGTTAGGTTTTACCAAAAGAAAATTATACCTTTGTGCTCGCTTTTTCAGGAGGTAGGCCTCTGGTAATATAAAAAGCGTTCGTAAAGCAAAGAAAACGTATGCCTACAATCAATCAACTAGTGCGGAAGGGCCGCAAGCAGATCAAGGAGTCGAGCAAGTCGCGCGCCCTGGATGCCTGTCCGCAAAAACGCGGCGTCTGTACCCGTGTGTACACCACCACGCCCAAGAAGCCTAACTCCGCCCTGCGGAAGGTGGCTAAAGTGCGTCTTACCAACGGTATCGAGGTGATCGCCTATATCCCCGGTGAAGGACACAACCTCCAAGAACACAGCATCGTGCTGATCCGCGGCGGTCGTGTAAAAGACCTACCCGGTGTGCGCTACACCATCGTACGTGGAGCCCTGGATACGGCCGGCGTTGCCAACCGTAAGCAGGCCCGCTCGAAGTACGGTGCCAAGCGTCCAAAAAAGTAATTAATAAGTAAGAGGTGCACCTCCCAATAGGTGGCCACCGGTCGGGAACGACCATCTGAAGCTAAGCAACAATGCGTAAAAGAAAACCAAAACTCCGGATCGTTACTCCGGACCCCCGCTTCGGGGACACGCTGGTCACCCAGTTCGTTAACAACCTGATGTACTCCGGTAAGAAGAGCACGGCATTCGCCGTCTTCTATGATGCCATGGACATCATCAAGGAACGGATCGCCAACGAAGAGATCGACGAATACGAAGTGTGGAAGCGCGCCATCAACAATGCCATGCCGCAGGTTGAGGTCCGCAGTCGCCGCATCGGCGGTGCTACCTTCCAGATCCCGACCGAGATCCGCGGCAAGCGGAAAATGTCGATCGGCATGAAGTGGCTCGTTCGTTTCGCCCGCCAGCGCAGCGGCAAGGGTTTCGCCGAGAAGCTCGCCGCCGAACTGCTCGCCGCCAGCCGCAACGAAGGACTGGCCGTAAAGCGGAAGGAAGAGACCCACAAGATGGCCGAATCCAACCGTGCCTTTGCCCACTACGGGCGGTAAAATTGACCCCTTTCAATTTTACAACTAAAATTTAAAACTCCCTGCCATGGCAACGGATCTGAAATATACCCGAAACATCGGTATTGCTGCCCACATCGATGCGGGTAAGACCACCACTACCGAACGCATTCTTTACTACACCGGCATCTCCCACAAGATCGGTGAGGTGCACGACGGTGCGGCCACCATGGACTGGATGGAGCAAGAGCAGGAGCGTGGTATCACCATTACTTCGGCCGCTACCCACACCAAGTGGATCTGGAAAGATCAGAGCTATACCTTCAACATCATCGATACCCCCGGCCACGTGGACTTTACCGTAGAGGTGAACCGCTCGCTGCGCGTACTGGATGGTCTGGTATTTCTGTTCTGCGCCGTATCCGGTGTTGAGCCCCAGTCGGAAACCAACTGGCGCCTGGCCAACAACTACAAGGTGCCCCGCATTGGATTCGTCAACAAGATGGACCGTTCGGGCGCTGACTTCTTCGCCGTCGTCAAAGACGTAGAGGAAAAGCTCGGTTCCAAGGCGATCCCCCTGCAGGTACCCATCGGTGCCGAGGAGCGCTTCAAGGGCGTAGTTGACCTGATCACCATGCAGGCCATCGTCTGGAACGAAGAGGACCAGGGCATGACCTTCGAAGTGATCGAAACCCCCGAGGATCTGGTCGAAACCGTTGGTGAGTGGCGCGAGAAGCTGCTCGAAGCCGTAGCCGAATACGACGAAAGCCTGCTGGAAAAGTACTTCGAGGATCCCGAAAGCATCAGCGTAGAGGAGGTCCGCAAGGCTGTCCGCGACGCCGTCACGGATGCCGCCTTCGTACCCATGATGTGCGGTTCCGCCTTCAAGAACAAGGGTGTACAGGCCGTGCTTGACGCCGTCTGTGCTTACCTGCCCAGCCCGATCGACGTACCCCCGATCAAGGGTACCCACCCCGACGATGAGGAGAAGATCCTCACCCGTAAGCCCTCCGTGGACGAGCCCTTCGCCGCGCTGGCCTTCAAGATCGCCACTGACCCCTTCGTGGGCCGCCTGGCCTTCATGCGGGTCTACTCGGGTAAGCTCGAAGCTGGATCCTACGTGAAGAATACCCGCAGCGACTCCAAAGAGCGGATCTCGCGCCTCTACCAGATGCACGCTAACAAGCAGGAAAGCATCGACAGGGTAGAAGCCGGTGACATCGCCGCCGCCGTAGGTTTCAAGGACATCCGCACCGGAGATACCCTGTGTGATGCCGACCACCCCATCGTGCTGGAAAGCATGGTGTTCCCCGACCCCGTGATCGGTGTAGCGGTGGAGCCCAAGACGCAGAAAGACATCGACAAGCTGGGCATGGCCCTGAGTAAACTGGCCGAGGAGGATCCCACCTTCCAGGTCAAGTACGACGAGGACACCAACCAGACCGTCATCAGCGGTATGGGTGAGCTACACCTGGAAATCATCGTGGACCGCCTCAAGCGCGAGTTCAAGGTGGAAGCCAACGTCGGTGCTCCCCAGGTTAACTACAAGGAGGCACTCTTCAATACCGTCACGCACCGTGAGCGCCTGAAGAAGCAGTCCGGTGGTTCGGGTCTGTTCGCCGACATGAGCTTCGACCTCGGCCCCGCCGACGAAGAGTTCCTGGAAAGCGAGGACTTCAAGAGCGGCAAGGAAAGTTTGCAGTTCGTTTGGGACATCGTAGGTGGCTCGATCGACAAGAACTACCAGAAGCCGATCCGCGACGGATTCAAGGCGATGATGAAGAACGGCGTCCTGGCCGGCTACACCATCGACAGCATGAAGGTTCGGGTATTCGACGGTGCCATGCACTCGGTCGACTCCAAGCCGATCGCTTTCGAACTCTGTGCCAAGGAAGGCTTCAAGGCTGCCGCCAATCAGGCCCAGCCCAAGTTGCTCGAACCGATCATGGAAGTGGTCATCATCACCCCGGAGGAATACACCGGTAACGTGATCGGCGACCTCAACCGTCGCCGTGGCCTGCCGAAAGGACAGAACCCCGTGACCGGTGGTGCCGTGCGGATCACCGCCGACGTGCCCCTGAGCGAAATGTTCGGCTACGTCACCGACCTGCGTACCATCACTTCCGGCCGTGCCAACTCCAGCATGACCTTCAGCCACTACGCCGAGGCCCCCCAAGGCGTAGCCAAGGAGATCATTGCCAAAGCTCGCGGCGAGGCTTAAACACTAATCAACCCCGGAGAGAATGCTCTTCGGATCTCAAGGGCTAAAGGCGTAAGGGAGTTTTATCGGGCTAGGCCCGCACTCCTTTACTCCCTTACTCCTTACCATCTTGAAATTTAAAACTGGCATGAATCAGAAAATTCGCATTAAGCTGCGGTCCTACGATCATAACCTGGTAGACAAGTCCACCGAGAAGATCGTCAAGACCGTTAAGAACAGTGGGGCCATTGTAACCGGCCCGATTCCGCTGCCCACCGAGAAAGATATTTACACCGTTCTGCGCTCGCCGCACGTAAATAAGAAATCCCGGGAGCAGTTTCAATTGCGCACCCACAAGCGCCTCATCGAGATCTATACCCCCAACCAAAAGACGGTGGATGCCCTGGCGAAGCTGGAGCTTCCCAGTGGGGTAGACATTCAGGTGAAGCTGACGTAAGCGCTGCTCGCTTGCCGCTTCGGCGGCGGTTGGACCATTATTTAGTTAACTGCTCCTTTCCTCAGTAGGCCGGGAGCATACCGCCCGCTCCCCATCAGCGGGGAAGGCGGATAAATTTAGACCAATGAACGGTATAATTGGTAAGAAAGTCGGGATGACATCCATCTTCGACGATGCGGGCCGCAACGTGGCCTGTACGGTCATTGAGGCCGGACCCTGCGTAGTTACGCAGGTTAAAACTGACGATACGGATCAGTACAACGCCCTGCAGCTGGCCTACGGCGAGCGCAAGGAAAAGAAGACCAGCAAGCAGCTGGCCGGCCACTTCAAGGCCGCAGACACCTCTCCGAAGACCGACGTCATCGAGTTCCGTGACATGAACCTCACCAAGGCGCTGGGCGACACCGTCACCGTCGATGAGGTATTCGTGGAAGGCGACCTCTGTGCTGCCGTCGGTACCAGCAAGGGTAAAGGTTTCCAGGGCGTAGTAAAGCGCCACAACTTCAAGGGCGTAAACGACGCCACCCACGGTCAGCACAACCGCCAACGGGCCCCCGGCTCGATTGGTGCCGCCAGCTACCCCGCCCGCGTTTTCAAGGGCATGCGGATGGCCGGCCGCGACGGTGGTGGAAGGGTCACGATCAAGAACCTTCGGGTACTGAAAGTATTCCCTGACCGCAACCTGATCCTGGTAAAGGGCGCCGTACCCGGACCCAAGGGGGGAACCGTAATTCTTCACAAGTAAGGCACCCGCCACAAAAAACAGATAAACATGAAACTGCAAGTTCATAGTGCAACGGGTGCCGAAACCGGCCGTGAGGTCGAGCTGCCCGAAAACATCTTTGGCATCGCTCCGAACGAGCACGCCGTATACCTGGCCGTCAAGGCCTACCTGGCCGCCCAGCGGCAGGGTACCCACAAGGCCAAGGAGCGCGGCGAAGTAGCCGGTTCCACCAAGAAGCTGCACAAGCAGAAGGGTACCGGTGGATCGCGGAAGGGCGACATCAAGAACCCCCTCTTCCGCAGTGGTGGACGCATCTTCGGCCCCCGCCCCCGTACCTACGGCATCAAGCTCAACAAGCGCGTCAAACTGACCGCCCGGGCTTCCGCACTTTCGGCCAAGGCCGCTGACGGAAAGATCAAACTGGTAGAAGATCTCCAGTTCGATGCCCCGAAGACCAAGGAATTCGTTAAATTCCTGGATGCCGTAAAGGCCACCGAAGGAAAGGTACTGCTGATCACCGCCGAGAACAACGCCAACGTCTTTCGCAGCGGCCGCAACCTGCCCAACAGCACCATCGTCAGTGCCGGTGCCCTAAACACCTACGAAGTAATGCGCGCCTCCACGATCCTCATCGCCGAGGGTGCAATTGATAAACTGAAGGAGCAATTCGCCCCCTTCGAAACCACAACGACCAATGGCTAAGAATATCCTCATCAAGTCGGTAGTTTCGGAAAAGGCCGAGCTACTCAGCGAAAACCAGGAACAGTACACCTTCGTGGTGGACAAATCCGCGAACAAGATTCAGGTCCGCAACGCCGTCGAGGCCCGCTACGGGGTAACCGTAGATTCGGTCAACACGATGAACATGCCGGGCAAGACTAAAAACAGATCGACCAAGTCGGGCGTCATCCGCGGTCGGGTATCCGGTTACAAAAAAGCCGTTATCACCCTGATCGAAGGCGACACCATCGACTTGTACAACGAATATTAAAAACCCCGGTGGGTGGGGAGCAGCGGGCCAGGGTCGATCTGGGTACCGTCTTTTTGCTCCGAGATTCACCGGACAACCAGAGCAATAATGCCAATTAAGAAGTTTAAGCCGGTATCAGCCGGATCCCGCTTCCACGTAGGTAACAAGTTTACCGAACTGACGGGAGACAAGCCGGAGAAGAGCCTGCTGGCCCCCGTGAAGCGGACCGGCGGACGTAACCGCACCGGCAAGATGACCGTGCGTCAGCGCGGCGGTGGCCACAAGCGCCGCTACCGTATCGTCGATTTCCGCCGGGAGAAAGACGGCATCCGTGCCGAGGTGAAGACCATCGAGTACGATCCCAACCGCACCGCCTTCATCGCCCTGGTCGAGTACACCGACGGCGAGAAGCGTTACATCATCGCCCCGCAGGGCCTGACCGTAGGAGATACCATCAACAGCGGACCCGACGCAACCCCCGACATCGGGAATTGCATGCTGCTGGGTGACGTACCCCTGGGTTCGCAGATCCACAACATCGAGCTGCAGCCCGGCAAAGGTGCCGCCCTGGCCCGCTCGGCCGGAACCAATGGTGTACTGATGGGTAAGGAAGGCCGCTTCGTATCCGTCAAGCTGCCCAGCGGTGAGGTTCGCCGCATCCTGAAGACCTGTCGTGCCGTCATCGGTGCCACCTCCAACCCCGACCATGCCCTGACCGTTGCCGGTAAGGCCGGTCGTAACCGTTGGTTGGGCCGCCGTCCCCGCGTCCGTGGCGTAGCCATGAACCCGGTCGATCACCCCATGGGTGGTGGTGAAGGACGTGCATCTGGCGGTCACCCGCGTTCACGCACGGGTATCATGGCCAAGGGCCAGAAGACGCGCAACGTCAACAAGGCAAGCAATAAAATGATCATCAGCCGTCGCAAGACCAAGAATAAGAAGTAAATTATGGCACGTTCCCTCAAGAAAGGCCCCTACGTATTTCACAAGCTTTACGATAAGATCGTAAAGTCGCAGGAAGGCGGCGGTCGCAAAGGCATGATCAAGACCTGGTCGCGGGCATCCATGATCGTTCCCGATATGGTTGGCCTGACCATCGCGGTCCACAACGGCAAAACCCACGTTCCGGTGTACGTCACGGAGAACATGGTAGGACACAAGCTCGGTGAGTTTGCCCCTACGCGTTCCTTCCGCGGCCACGGCGGCAAGAAGAAATAGTCCTTGATACACTAGTCCGGTGCTTCCGGGCTAGTGTACTTAACAGAGTGAAGGAAGAGTAGGTCCTCGTCGGGATTCCGGCCCGGCTTACTAACCCGTTCCCTCGTAATTTATCCTATCTAATGGAAGCAACAGCAAGTTTAAATAGCATTCCGATGTCGGTCCGCAAGATGCGGCTCGTCGTCGACCTGATCCGCGGCAAGCGGGTAGGTGAGGCTCTGGGTATTCTGGAGTACAGCAAGCAGGAAGCCGCCATCTGGCTGCGCAAGAACCTGCTTTCGGCCATTGCCAACTGGGAGTACAAGACCGACGGCCTGGAAAGTGCCGATGAGTATGACCTGGTGATCAACGAGATCTTTGCCGACGCCGGTGCCCAGATCAAGCGGTTCCGTCCGGCCCCCCACGGTCGTGCGCACCGGATCCGGAAGCACAGCTGCCATATTACCATCAAAGTATCCAACAGCGTTCCCCTGCCCAGCGAGGGAGTGGAAGCGTCCGAACCCGAAACCGTCCAAGAATAACATACCATGGGTCAGAAGACAAATCCAATTGGTAACCGACTCGGTTACATTCGCGGCTGGGACAGCAACTGGTTCGCCGATAAAGACTACGCGGCCAACGTCATTGAAGACGAAAAACTGCGCACCTACCTCGAAACCCGTATCCACAAAGGCGGTATCGCCCGGATCATCATCGAGCGTACCCTTAAGCGGGTCACCCTCACCATCCACACTTCGCGCCCCGGTATCATTATCGGTAAGGGAGGTAAGGAGATCGACCAGATCCGTGAGGAGCTGCGCCGGCTTACGGACAAGGACATTCAGATCAACATCATTGAGATCCGCAAGCCGGAACTCGATGCCAATATCGTGGCCGAATCCATCGCCAATCAGATCGAAGCGCGTATCAACTACCGCCGGGCCATCAAGACGAGCATTGCCTCGACCATGCGTGCCGGTGCTGAAGGTATCAAGATCCGCATCTCCGGTCGTCTGAACGGTTCGGACATGAGCCGCACCGAAGAATACAAGGAAGGCCGTACGCCCCTGCACACCTTCCGTGCCGATATCGACTACGCCCACAAAGAAGCACACACCGTTTATGGCCGCATCGGCATCAAGGTATGGCTCTGTAAGGGTGAAGTTCTCGGCAAGCGCGACCTGAACCCCAATGCCGGACTGGCCACCAAAGGTGACCGCGACGATCGCCGCAGTGGCGGTGGCGGAGGTGCCGGCGGAGGCGGACGCGGAGGCCGCCGCGGAGGCGGTGGTGGCGGACGTCGCTAGCCATAGCAGAATACTACTTTGCCGGTAGCCTTTCTTTCCAACCCATAGCGGGCGGAGAGTGAGCACGCCAGCCGACTTAACCGCCCTGGGCGAGAACAACTGAACCGGGGACCATCAAAGTGAAGCTTTGCGCTGGTCCTCATCCCTGACAAGCAGGGTAGCAGCCGGCAAGACGCCCGCTGCTACCTTGCTTTCTTTTGCTCGGAAGAAAAGGGGCTGTGGATTTTCGATTGTCCCAGGATAATCGTACCTTTGCCCCGCTCTAAGAGAGCCCTCTTAAAAATAGTAAAATGTTACAGCCGAAAAGAACGAAATACCGCAAGCAGCAGAAGGGGCGCAACCGTGGCCTGGCTGGACGTGGTACCTTGGTATCCTTTGGAAGTTTTGGGCTCAAGAGCCTTGATTCCGGCCGGATCACTAACCGGCAGATCGAAGCCGCGCGTATTGCCATGACCCGCCACATGAAACGGGAAGGCAAGGTGTGGATCCGCATCTTCCCCGATAAGCCCATCACCAGCAAGCCGCTCGAGGTACGTATGGGTAAGGGTAAGGGTGCCCTTGATCACTGGGTTGCCCAGGTACAGCCCGGACGTATTCTCTTTGAACTCGACGGCGTGAGCCGCGAAGTTGCCGAGGAGGCCCTGCGTCTGGCCGCACAAAAGCTGCCCGTTCTGACCAAGACCATTACGCGAGTAGACTACCAGGGATAAACCCTGCATTCAATAATTCAAAGCTAAATCCGCCGGCCTGCCGCGCGGTAAATCACTTTCCGATGGCGAGTAATAAAACCTTAGAGCTGCGGGACATTTCCGACGCTGATCTTCAGGATCAGCTGAAGGAGTCCACCACCAGCCTCCAGAAGATGACCTTCGATCATACCGTGAACGGTATTGAAAATCCTCTGCAGTTGCGTACCGTGCGTCGTGATATTGCACGGATCAACACCGAAATCCGCCGCCGTGAGCTTGAGGCTATGCCCAAGGAAGAGCTCGCCAAGCGTGACAACATCCGCCGCCGTCGTCGTAAAAAGTAACTGATAACATGAGTAACGAGGAAAAGAACACTCCGGAGAACGAACAGGCCAAGGGCCAGACCCAAGAGGGTGGCGTTCTGGAAACGATTACCGGTGCCGCCGATTCGTTGGTGAAGACCGCTACCCACGCCGTGGAGCAGGTCGCCGAGACCTTCTCGGGCACCAAGGGTGAAGATGCAGAGGACACCTCCGGTCGCAACGAGCGGAAGACGCGCGACGGATACGTAGTGAGCAACAAGATGGACAAGACCATCGCCGTTGCCATCGAGCGTCGCCTGCAGCACCCCATTTACGGCAAGTACGTAAAGAAAACCAAGAAGCTGATCGCCCACGACGAAGCCAACGAATGCCAGATCGGTGACCTCGTTCGCATCATGGAGTGCCGGCCACTCAGCCGGCGCAAGCGCTGGCGCCTGATTTCCGTACTGGAAAAGGCCAAGTAACCCATTCGTAAACGGCAGTAAAAGAAATTTGAAATGATCCAACAGGAATCACGTTTGCGCGTAGCCGACAATAGCGGGGCCAAGGAAGTACTCTGTATTCGGGTACTGGGAGGTTCTAAGCGTCGCTATGCCACCATCGGCGATCAGATCGTTGTCAGCGTCAAGGAGGCATCTCCCGGCGGCAACGTTAAGAAAGGCTCGGTCTCCAAGGCCGTTGTCGTACGCACCAAAAAGGAGATCCGCCGCAAGGACGGATCCTACATTCGCTTCGACGACAACGCAGTGGTACTGCTCAACGCCGCCGAAGAGCCCCGCGGAACCCGCATCTTCGGCCCCGTGGCCCGAGAACTTCGCGACCGCGACTACATGAAGATCGTATCACTCGCCCCCGAGGTACTCTAAAGAAAAGCAGCCATGGCTAACAAAACCTATAAAGACAAGCAGAAGCGGCACACGCCCAAGCTGAAGATCAAGAAGGGCGATCGGGTGGTCGTAATCAGCGGTGCCTATAAGGACCGCACCACCGCCCGCGAGGTGCTGGAAGTATTTCCGGCCGAGAACCGGGCCCTGGTCGACGGCGTCAATATCCGCAAGAAGCACCAGAAACCCACGGAGGATTCCGCCGGCGGCATCGTCGATAAGGCTTCTCCCATTCACCTCAGCAACCTGATGCTGGTCGACCCCTCCACCGAAGAGGTGACGCCCACCCGCGTGGGCCGGAAGCGGGACGAAAACGGTAAACTCCAGCGCTACGGTAAGCGTAACGACAACATCATCGCATAATGAGCTACACGCCAAGACTAAAGAAAAAGTACGACGAGGAAGTACGCAGCAAGCTGCAGGAGCAGTTCGGCTACAAGTCTCCCATGGAGGTACCTCGTCTGCTCAAGATCGCCATCAACCAGGGCGTTGGTAAGGGTACCCAGGACCGCAAACTCGTAGAGAATGCCGTCAAGGAAATGAGTCTCGTAGCCGGTCAGCAGGCCGTTACCACCAAGGCCAAGAAATCGGTCTCGAACTTCAAACTGCGCGACGGTATGGCCATCGGTGCCAAGGTTACCCTGCGCCGGGAGAAGATGTACGATTTCCTGGATCGCCTCATCTCTACCGCCCTGCCCCGCGTCCGCGACTTCCGCGGTATCAACGACAAGAGCTTCGACGGCCGTGGCAATTATACCATGGGCGTTTCCGAGCAGATCATCTTCCCCGAGATCAGCCTGGACGACGTGGCCAACATCACCGGATACGATATCACCTTCGTGACCAGTGCCAACACCGATGCCGAGGCCCTCGCCCTGCTCCGTGAGCTGGGCCTTCCTTTCAAGAATCAGAATAACAACCAATAATGGCCCGTAAATCCCTCATCGCCCGCGAACGCAAGCGGGAGCGCATGGTCGCCAAGTACGCCGAAAAGCGTGCCGCGCTGAAGGCCGCCGGAGAATGGGAAGAGCTGGACAAGCTCCCCCGTAACTCCAATCCCATCCGTCTGCACAACCGCTGCGGACTTACCGGTCGCCCCAAAGGCTACATGCGTAAGTTCGGCCTGTGCCGCGTCAAGTTCCGTGAAATGGCACTCGACGGCAAGATCCCCGGTGTCCGCAAGGCCTCCTGGTAATTACCCAAATTTTAACAGCCCCGGAAGTTCCATACGGAAAACCACAGGGCGCAATCTCCTATAATGGCAGTCACTGATCCTATCGCCGACTATTTGACCCGCATCCGCAACGCTCAGATCGCCGGTCACCGTGTAGTTACGGTCCCCGCTTCGCGCACCAAAAAGCGCATCACCGAAATTCTCTACGATCAGGGCTTCATCCTGAAGTACAAGTTCGATGACGAAGCCGGGAAAGGTCAGCAGGGCACGATCTCCATCGCCCTCAAGTACGAGCGGGAAACCAAGCGTCCCGTTATCCGTAAACTCGTTCGCGTATCCAAGCCCGGTCTGCGGCAGTACGCCAAATCCGACGCCATGCCCCGCGTGATCAACGGCCTGGGTATCGCCATCGTCTCCACCAGCAAGGGTGTGATGACCGGTCGGCAGGCAACGGAGCAAAACGTCGGCGGCGAAGTTCTGGCCTACGTATATTAATCAGTATAGTCCACCTCTGCAGGCAAGCCGCGCGCTTGCCGTAAGACCAACCTCAATATTATGTCTAGAATTGGCAAAAACCCGGTAGCGATCCCTTCGGGCGTTACCGTGTCCGTCTCCAAAGGAAACGTGGTGACGGTTAAGGGCCCCAAAGGTGAGTTGACCCAGCAGGTCGACCCCGACATGGGCATCGAAATCAAGGACGACGAAGTCCAGGTTACCCGCCCCAGTGACAGCAAGCGGCACCGCAGTTTTCACGGCCTTTACCGCTCCCTGATCGCCAACATGGTGGAAGGTGTGACCAACGGTTACACCCTGAGCCTCGAGGTCATCGGTGTAGGTTACCGCGCTGAAAACAAGGGCAACCTGCTCATCCTTACCCTCGGCTTCTCCCACCCGATCTACTTCCTCGTCCCGCAGGAGGTAACCGTGGAAACCGTCAACGCCAAGGGTAAAAACCCCATCATCAAGCTCAGCAGCAACGACAAGCAACTGGTCGGACAAGTAGCCGCCAAAATTCGCGCCCTGCGTAAGCCCGAACCCTACAAAGGAAAAGGTATCCGCTTCGAAGGCGAGGAAATCCGTCGCAAAGCCGGTAAGACCGCCGCTAAGAAGTAAAAAGATAATAGCCATGCAACTAACGAAACTGAAGCGGCGCAAGCGGATCCACAGCCGCGTCCGGAAAAAGATCCAGGGTACGGCCGAGAAGCCCCGCCTGAACGTATTCCGTTCCAACCGCTATATCTACGCCCAACTCATCAACGACGAGAACGGTACCACGTTGGCCAGCGCTTCGAGCTACGAAGCCGCCGTTGCCAACGAAGGCAATAAGTCTGACCAGGCCAAGGAAGTCGGTAAGCTCCTCGCGGAGCGCGCCAAGGCAGCCGGCATCGAGAAGGCCCTCTTCGATCGGGGCGGTTATTTGTATCACGGTCGGGTGAAGTCACTCGCTGAAGGCGCCCGTGAGGGTGGCCTCAACCTTTAAACTAAGCTCCAATGGCTGATAATAGAAACAACAGCGGCGGCGGACGCAGCAACCGGCGCGACAACCGTGACAACCGCGGACGTAACAACCGCGGCGACCAGCACGAATCCGATCTGAAGGAAAAAATGGTAGCCCTCAACCGGGTTTCCAAAGTGACCAAGGGTGGACGTACCTTCACCTTCGCCGCCATCGTGGTGGTCGGTGACGGTAAAGGAAAGGTAGGACACGGCATGGGCAAGGCCCGTGACATCTCCGAAGCCATCCAGAAGGCAACCGACGTGGCCCGCAAGAGCATGATCAAGATCCCGCTCTACAAGGGTACCATCCCCCACGAGCAATTGGGTAAGTACGGCGCCGGTAAGGTGCTCCTGAAGCCCGCCAGTGAGGGTACCGGTGTAATCGCCGGTGGTGCCATGCGCGCTGTCCTCGACATTGCCGGTGTACACAACGTACTGGCCAAGTCGCAGGGATCGTCCAACCCCCACAACGTGATCAAGGCTACCATCGATGCCCTGCAGAAGCTGCGCAGCCCCCAGCTGATCGCCAAGCAGCGCGGCATCTCCATGGAGAAACTTTTCGAAGGCTAGCCCTTATCCCCAACCTCCCGGCCCCCGCCGGAACAAACCATGTACCATGGCAACCCTTAGAATCACCCAGGTCAAAAGTGTAATCGACCGGCCCAAAAGCCAGAAGGACACGATGAAGGCCCTCGGTATCAAAAAAATGCACCAGACCGTCGAGCGTGAGGATACTCCGGTAATCCGCGGAATGGTTAATAAAGTGTCCCACCTGGTCGTAGTAGAAGGCTAAGGAGCCCGGAAGCAGGGACGGGACGGGCCCCGGGCTTAGCCCGACAACCGCCCCGCCTTTAGCAGATACCGTGGCCAACCTCCTTCAGCGACCTAAATCAAGAAGTAATGGAACTTAATAATCTCAAACCCGCAGCCGGCTCTACCAAGTCTGGAAAGCGGATCGCCCGTGGGCAAGGCTCCGGCCGTGGTGGTACTTCCACCCGCGGTCACAAAGGTGCCAAGTCGCGCAGCGGTTACAAGAGCAAGCGGAACTTTGAAGGTGGCCAGATGCCCCTCCAAATGCGTCTTCCCAAGCGTGGATTCAACAGCCCGAATCGCGTAGAATACGTAGCTTTGAACCTTGGAAACCTCCAGGCCATCAGCGAAAAGCATGGCCTGACGGAGATCACTCCCGTATCCCTCTACGATGCCGGTATCCTCAAGCGGGATGTACGGTACAAAGTACTGGGCAACGGTGAACTGACCACCGCGCTGACCATCACGGCCCACGCCGCCAGCGCCACCGCCAAAGAGGCTATCGAGAAAGCAGGTGGTACCATTACCATCGCCTAAATTACCCTGCCATGAGGTTCATCGAGACTATTAAAAATATCTGGTCGATTGAGGAGTTGCGTAACCGCATCCTCTTCACCCTCGCCCTTATGGCCGTATACCGCCTCGGTTCCTTCATCGTTCTTCCCGGTGCAGACATTGCTGCCCTCCAGGCCAGCCTGGCCAATCGGGGAGACGCCAATGACCTGCTCGGACTGATCAACCTGTTCACCGGCGGTGCATTCAACAACGCCTCGATTATGGCCCTGGGCATCATGCCCTACATCACGGCCAGTATCATCGTGCAGTTGCTGGGTTTTGCCGTTCCCTACTTCCAGAAACTACAGAAGACGGAAGGAGAATCGGGCCGCAAGAAACTGACCCAGATCACCCGTGCCCTCACGGTAGCCATCACCCTGGTACAGGGTGCCGGATACCTTACCTACATCCGGTCACAGGGTGGCGTCAGCCCCGCGGTTTCCGAATCGGTGTTTTGGATCTCCGGAATCATTATCCTGTCGACCGGCACCATTTTCGCGATGTGGCTGGGCGAGCGGATCACGGATCGCGGTATCGGTAACGGTGTTTCCCTGCTTATTACGGTAGGCATCATCGTCGGACTCCCCGCCGCACTCGGCTTTGAGCTGCAATCCCGCCTCCAGGCCGGTGCCCTGCTCATTTTCGTGCTCGAAATGCTGGGCTTCTTCCTGGTCACCATGGCTACGGTAATGATCGTCACCGGCGTACGCAAAATCCCCATCCAGTTCGCCAAGCGTATGGTTGGAAGGGGCAAGGGTGCCGCGCCCTCCACTACTGCCCGCGACTACATTCCGCTCAAGGTGAACGCCTCGGGTGTTATGCCGATCATCTTTGCCCAGGCACTGATGTTTGTTCCCGCCAGTCTCGCCGGCTTTGCCGGTGGCGATGCGGAGACCAGCTGGCTGGCCCTGCAGTTTAACGACTTTACCTCTCCGATCTACAACATTGTGTACTTCGTTTTGGTGGTTGCCTTCACCTACGTCTATACGGCCCTGGTGGTCAATCCCAGCCAGTACACCGAGTACCTCAAGCGCCAGAATGCCTTCATCCCCGGCGTGCGCGGTGGAACGGAAACGGAAGAATACATCGACTCCATCACCAGCCGGATCACGCTTCCGGGTTCTATCCTGCTCGGCCTCATCGCTATCTTGCCCGCTTTCGTAGCCGGTATGGGCGTCAACCAGCAGTTCGCCATTTTCTTTGGCGGTACCTCCCTGATCATCATGGTGGGTGTAGTCCTCGATACCCTACAGCAAATTGATACATATCTGCTCATGCGCAAGTACGACGGCCTCTCTAAAGAGGGTCGCCTGCAAGGCCGGGGAACCGGTAGCCGGATGCAGCAGATCGGTGCCGATTTCTAGCCTTCAAAATCTTAAGTGTAACGGAACGGATGCCCCTAGGGCATCCGTTCTTTTTTTGGACCATACCCCGGTCCCGTCCTACTTCCTCCGGTAATCGATCCTCCCGTGCGCACCAATCGCTTCCTGCAACTCGTCCTATCCGCCGTCCGGGGAGAGGCGTACGACTACACTTCGGGGAGTATCCGCAAGTCCATCATCCTGCTCTCCATTCCGATGATGCTCGAGATGGCCATGGAAAGCGTTTTCGCCCTCGTGGACACCTTCTTCGTGGGCCGCATCGGGGTGGAGGCCCTGACAACTATTGGCCTCACGGAAGTGATGATGACCCTTATCTACAGCGTAGGGGTCGGACTGAGCCTCGCCCCCATGGCACTGATTGCCCGCTTCGTAGGCGAGAAAAATCCGGCCCAGGCCAGCCGGGCTGCCGGACAATCCATCGTCCTGACGCTGCTGATCAGCTTGCTCATCGCGGTCCCCGGCTTCTGGTACGCTGAGGAGTTACTACGCCTGATGGGTGCGGATGCAGCCGTAGTGGCCGCCGGCGTCGGCTACACCCGCATCATGTTTGTCGGCAACGGCATTATCATGTTGCTGTTCCTGCTCAACGGCGTATTCCGGGGCGCGGGGGAGCCGGCCACGGCCATGCGGGTGCTCTGGTTGGCCAACGGCATCAACGTTCTCCTCGACCCGCTTTTCATCTTTGGTCTCGGGCCCATTCCCGGATTTGGCGTGGAGGGGGCTGCCATCGCTACTACGATCGGCCGCAGCGTTGGGGTGGCGTACCAGCTCTACATTCTTTTTTCGGGTCGGTCCGTGGTGCGCATCCGCCTTCAGGGGTGGAAGATCGACTTCGCCATGCAATTGCGCATTTTCCGGATTGCGGCTACGGGGGCATTTCAGTACCTGATCGGTTCCGCCAGTTGGATCTTTTTGGCCCGCATCGTCGCCGGTTTCGGTGCCGCGGCCGTGGCCGGGTACACCGTGTCCATCCGGCTCATCCTTTTCACCCTGCTCCCCGCCTGGGGGATTTCCAACGCCGCCGCCACCTTCGTGGGGCAGAACCTGGGCGCCGGCCGTCCGGCCCGGGCAGAACGCGGGGTATGGTGGGCGCTGGGCATCACGAGTTTATACCTGGGCGTGCTTTCCGTTGGCTACTATTTTTTTGCGGGACCGCTGGTGCGGGGGTTCACCCAGGATCCGGTAGCCGTAGGTTACGGAATCGATGCTTTGCAGATCTTCGCGATCGGCTACGTGATCTTCGGTGTCGGTCTCATTCCGATTCAGGCCTTCAACGGGGCCGGGGATACCGCCACCCCCTCGCTGCTCAATTTCGTCTGCTTTTGGCTGCTTGAGATCCCCTTGGGTTACTACTTGGCCGTGGAGCGTGGCTACGAAGTGGGTGGGGTCGTATGGGCGGTGGTGCTGGCGGAATGCGTACTGGCGGCGATCGCCATCATCCTGTTCCGACGTGGCCGGTGGAAAACAAAGGTGATCTGAGCGTCTTTTACGGGCGAAGCTGCCCCGCCACTCTTCGTTTCTCGACGGGCATTCGATTTTTTACATTAATGATTTCTTTTACCGGTTTCAGTTTCCTTTACCTATGACCACGGATACCCTCATCATCGGCGGCGGCGCGGCCGGCTTTTTTGCGGCTATCCACCGTGCCCTGCACCGGCCCCAGGAGCGGGTTGTCATCCTGGAGCGGGGCCGCTCGATACTTGAAAAAGTACGTATCAGCGGCGGGGGGCGTTGCAACGTGACCCACGGCTGCTGGGATCCCCGGGAATTGGTGAAGTTCTATCCCCGCGGCGGCAGGGAATTGCTGGGCCCCTTCCACAAGTTTGCCTGCGGGGACACCATGGCCTGGTTCGCGGATCGCGGCGTAGATCTCAAGATCGAAGACGACGGTCGCGTCTTTCCGGTATCGGACGACTCCCAGACCATCATTGATTGCCTATGGGGGGAAGCGAGGAGATTGGGTATTGGTGTAATCACCGGTGCCCGGGCGGAAGCCATTACGGCACCCGCGCCCCGCCGCCCCGAAACGGATGCAGCCGATGACCGTTGGACGGTCGTGGCTGGTGGCCAGCGGTACTTCGCCCGCGAACTGGTGATCACCAGCGGGAGTAATCCGGCCGTCTGGAAATTGCTGACCGAGCTCGGCCATACGGTGGTGGACCCCGTACCCTCACTCTTCGCCTTCAATATTCGGGATCCGCGACTGGAGGGGTTGGCTGGTATCAGCCTGCCCTGGGCCCAGCTTCATATCTCAGGCGATAACCTGAAGGCCGAAGGGCCTCTGCTCATCACCCACAAGGGTCTCAGCGGACCCGCCGTCCTGCGCCTCAGCGCGTGGGGCGCGCGTCACCTGCACCCCCGTCGATACGATTTCCCCCTCTCCGTCAACTGGGTAAATCAGCGCGCCGGGGACGCCCGGGCGATGCTCGCGGAACTTCGCAACGACCGCAGTCGACAACAGGTAGGAAAGCGGGCCCAGTTTGACCTGCCGCTGCGCCTCTGGCAATCCTTGGTGGATGCCGCCCGGATTCCACAGGACCTGCAGTGGGCGCAGGTGTCCAATGCCCAATTGGAAGCGCTCACGCGCGAACTAACGGCCGGAAAGTACCGGGTAAGCGGGAAGGCAACCAACAAGGACGAGTTTACAACGGCGGGTGGGGTGGACCTGCGGGAGATTGATTTCCGGTCTTTTCGCTCAAAGAAGTATCCAACGCTCTACCTGGCGGGTGAGGTGCTTGATATAGACGCCATTACCGGCGGTTTCAATTTTCAGGCCGCCTGGACGGGGGGCTGGCTTATCGGCCAGCAGGACCCCGTTACTGACGCAGGCTAAATTCCCTCTACAAATAATCCTTTTCCGGTTGATTCGTGCCGTTTGGGGGATGTTGGTGTGGACTGTACGGCGTAGGAAACGGAATCTTTCTGGGGGGAGGGTGGGGTCCCGGCCAGAATGGCTATCGGCTCAGCGGGCACCGTCGCACAGTTCTGCGGCGTGGTCAGCGAAGAGATTGCTTCCCGCGCGGGAGCTGTAAGAGAGTAACCCGAGGCGTAGCCGTCAAAGGTGAATGTGGAAGCGGCTTCGGTAGGGGAGGGCGCGGCAACGATAGGCTGGGTTGATGCTGCTGTTGCATCAGTCGGGGGGAAATAAGCTTCCCTGACAGTTCCAACTACCATATAGATGATAGTTGCCACCGCCATCATATACGGCGAGGTTAAAAACTTCATGTTGTGTTGTTCATGCGAACCAAAAGGCTCAGTGTAGCTAAGTCAAGACCAAAAGTTAACAGCTCGGCAATAGGCCGGTACTGTCTTTAAGTAATATAGGGGATAATATGTTCTCTACGCAAGTCTGCACAGAGATTAAGAATAGAGAAATTGTCTGGGCAATCGTTTATTTTGTCACGTCATGGACATTTGCAGAATTTTTAGCCCCTAATCGGTGGTGTTTGGTGGTGCCATCCGGTCCGCAACCCGGGATAACACAAAGCTCGCCAGCAGGCCACTCAGCATGGCCGCCGTACGAAACGGGAAGTCGGCGGGGTAAGGGAGGTAGGCGGGAAGTCCCAAGGTGTCATCTCCCCCGCCAAAACGCAGCAGTGCGGCCAGGGTAAAGCCCGCCATAGCCCCGTAGCGGTTGGTCCGCGGATCGAACAGCGCGCACACCAGGGCGGGAAACAGGAGGCAGTACACGAAGTCGGAGCACAGGAACCACAGAGCATATACGCTCTGCACCTGAAAGGCGATCAGCGTGGCGGCCACTCCCACGATCCAGATGCATCGCTGGATGAGGACGGCCAGTCGGCTGTCCGGAAGGTCCGGTTTGACCAGCGGCTTATAGACGTTCCAAACGCCCATGCTGCTGGCGCTGAGTACACTGCTGTCCACGCTTGACATGACGGCAGCGGCCACCGCTCCCAGCCCGACGACGGCCACCACCGGGTTTGTCAGGTAACGCACCACCCAGGGCAGGGTAGCGCTGGCGTCCGGCGGCGGACCGGCGGGCAGCAGCGACCAGTCTACGGTAGCCGACACCATCCCGATCAGTACCGGCGCGACTGCGGCCAGTAGGCATACCACTCCGGCGATCAGACTGAGCTTCACGGCCGTGCCCTCGTCGCGGGCCGCCAGGACGCGCTGGAAATACACCTGCCAGGGAATGCCCCCGAAGACGAGCAGCAGGGCGTAGTCCCACCAGGTCCAGTAGGCATCCCCCAGGGCTTCCCGGGAAGGAAAGGGGCTGGCCGCTGCCCCGAACTTATCGGTGTACGCGGCGTAGGTGGCGCCGAGGCCGCCGGTATAAGAGAGCGCGAAGGGAACAATCAGGGCAAGCCCCAGGAAGAGGATAAGGAGTTGCACGACATCCGTCATGGCCACCGCCCACAGTCCACCGAGCGCCGTATAGGCCACCGCGATGGCGGCGGACAGGAGTATGGCGGTGGTAAGGTCGATACCGAGTACCGTGCCGAAGGTGGCACCGAGGGCCGTGAGGATGGCGGCCGTCCAGAAGAGTTCGCCGGTCAGTGCGGGAAGGAAGAGTACGGCCGTCATGCGTTCTCCGTAGCGTTCGGTCAGCGGATCTAGCATAGTGCGGTACCGGCGCCGGCGCATGATCCGGGCGAAGAAAAGTCCGCCGATCACCAATGAGAGCGCGTACCCCCACGGGGCCTGCACCCATACGAGCCCCTGGGTAGCCGTATACTCGGCGGTGCCGTTGATGAAACCGCCGCCCACCCAGGTGGCGCTCATGGTGAAGATGGCGATGTAAAGGGGCAGGCTGCGCCCGGCCAGCATCATTCCGTCGGCGTCGTTGTCTTCCCCCCGTCGGCGAGCGGCCGCCCGGGCCCCGATCACGTACACTACCGCGTAGAAGACGGCCATGCTTAAGAAGGCCGGCCAGTGGACATCCTCATTCGTGAACCAGTAGAGATAGGCCGCCGCTCCCCCCAGCAGCACGCCAAGAAAGAGAAGGGGCAGGCCTTGGCGGCGGAGGGACATGTACGGGGGTTGGCGGTAGCTTAAGGGTGCACAAAGTACTCTTCCGTTCCCTTTCCCCGCCTGGAGCGGCGGCAAATTCCCTACTTTACCCTGCCATGTTGCGTTACCACCTTTCCTGGCTCCTGGCCGCCCTGCTCTGCACCTGCGACCGCGCCCCCGAACTGCCGCAGGCGGAGATCGCCTTTCCCGTGGCCCTACCCGCAGTGATGCCGCCCCCGCCCCAGCCGGCCATCGACTACGATACTACGGAGTGGACGGAACTGATCCGCCTGGACTCCTCCATCGTCCTGGAGATACGCTACGCTACCGACAGTAATTTCATGGAGCGCCGCATTTACGACTGCGGCCGCTGCTTCTACCGACCGGCGGTGGCCCGTGCCCTGCTGGCCGTCCACCACGATCTGCGGCCGCTTGGGCTGGGCCTAAAGATGTACGACTGCTACCGACCGGGCCCCTACCAACAGCGGCTTTGGGACGTGATGCCCGACGCCCGCTACGTGGCCCACCCCGCCCGCGGCAGCGTACACAGTCGCGGGGCGGCGGCGGACCTGACCGTGGTGGAACTGGCCACCGGACGCGAGCTGGATATGGGTACTCCCTACGACTTCTTCGGCGAGGAAGCCTATACCACAACCACCGACCTGCCGGAGCCCGTCCTCAAAAACCGCCGTACGTTACAGGAAGCCATGCGCCGCCGCGGCTTCTCCACCATCCGCACCGAATGGTGGCATTTCAACTACGGCGGCCCCCGCTTCCCGCTCAGCGAGTGGACGTGGGCCTGCCCCTAGCTCCGCACCCTTGCTCAAGAACTTCCAACGAATCCGCTATACCGTCCTGCTACCACCTCTGGTGCCGCTGGTGATCTGCGCGGTGGTTGCCCTGCGCAATCCGGTCGGACTTATCGCCTACGCGCAGGGGGCGAGCGACTGGATACTGGTGCACTTCGACTGGCTCTTTTCCTGGTCCTGTACCGCCTATCTCCTTTTGCTGGCGGTGGTGTACGTTTCGCCCCTGGGGCGGACCGTCATTGGCGGGGCGGGGGCGGAACGACTCCTTACCCCGTGGCGGTGGTTCGCCATTACTGCGTGTACGACCATCGCTACCGGTATCCTGTTCTGGGGGATCGCCGAGCCAATATATCACCTGAGTGCGCCGCCACCGGCGGGGGAAGCGGAGCCGGCGGAGTTCGCCCTGTCGACCCTGTTCCTGCACTGGACGCTCACGCCCTACGCCATCTATACCGTGGGTGGACTGCTGTTTGCCCTGGGCTTCTACAGCCACGGACAGCCGTTCTCTCTGAGTACCCTGCTGCGGCCGGTCTTCGGCCCGCGGGTGCACGTTCGGGCGGGGGCCATCGTGGATGCCCTTTGCCTGTTTGCCCTGGTAGCGGGTATGGCGGCCGCTTTGGGTGCGGGAAGCCTGGCGCTGAGCGGGGGGCTGTCGGGTTATCTGGGCGGCGCAGCGACGGGTGCCACGCCTTTCCGACTGGCCGTCATCATCGGTTGCATCGTTGCGGCCTTCAGCGTATCGGCCGCGACCGGCCTGCAGCGGGGCATCCGGCTATTGTCAAACTACAACATCATCGGGTTCATCTTACTGGCGGCCTTCGTGCTGCTGGCCGGCCCCCTGTGGGAGACGGTACAGCTGGCGGGGCGGGGGCTGCTGGATTTTGCGGACAACTTCCTGGCGCGCAACCTGGGCATTGACCCCGGTATTCCCGCGGCGTGGAGCCACGCCTGGACGAGCTTTTACTGGGCCAACTGGTACGCGTGGGCGCCGATCACGGCGCTGTTCCTCGGTCGGCTGGCGCGTGGCTATTCGGTGCGGCGCTTCATTGAGGTCAACCTGCTCTTCACCTCCCTGTTCGGCGCCGGCTGGATGGTGGCCTTCGGCGGCACGGCACTCGTGCTCGACGGGCAGTCGGGCGGTGCCCTCACCGGCGCCCTGAATGCCGGCGGTCCGGAAGCGGTGGCCTACGCCTTGCTTGCCCAACTGCCGGGACTGTGGTTTACCGCCCTGGTGTTCCTGGTACTGATCTTTCTTTCCTACGTGACGGCGGCCGATTCCAACGTATCGGCGATGAGTGCCCTGTGCATGCGCGATGTGGGGCCACACTCCGCCGAAGCTCCGGTGGGGATGAAACTGTTGTGGGGCATCACCATCGGGGTAACTTCCTGGGTGCTGGTGAGCTTTGCGGGGCTGGACGGCATACGGCTCATCTCCACGCTGGGCGGATTTCCGGCGATGCTGCTCTTCCTTCTCGGGGCGGTGGGACTGGCGCGTCTGGTCTGGAAAAGCTACCGCGGGGGCAACAATCGGGCGCACCAACCGTAACTATGACATACCTTGATACCGGATTGCCGCCGCGCCTGAGCGTCGGGGTTTCCTGCCGCTTTTTCTACGAAGGGGTAGGTTTGCCTTCCCGTTTTACCCCATACCCATTGCTACCGAACTGAACATGGCCACCCCAAGATATTCTTCCGACGTAGAAGCCGTCGATGCCCTAGCCCAAGCTTACCAGGACCTGCGTACGGAGATCGCCAAAGTGATCGTCGGGCAGCAGGAAGTCGTGAAAACCGTCCTGATCTCGCTGTTCAGTAACGGCCACTCGCTGCTGGTCGGAGTACCGGGCCTGGCCAAGACCCTGCTCGTCTCCACCATCTCGGAGGTGCTGGAGCTTGATTTCAAGCGTATACAGTTCACGCCGGACCTGATGCCGACCGACATTACCGGGTCGGAGATCCTGAATGATGAGCGACATTTCGAATTCAACCGAGGTCCGCTCTTCGCCAACATCGTCCTGGCCGACGAGATCAACCGCACGCCCCCCAAGACGCAGGCTGCGCTGCTGGAAGCGATGCAGGAACGTTCGGTCACGGTAAGCGGTGTGCGGCACGCCCTGCCTGCCCCCTTCTTCGTGTTGGCTACCCAGAACCCCATCGAACAGGAAGGAACTTATCCGCTACCCGAGGCGCAACTTGACCGCTTCATGTTTAACATCCCGCTCGACTACCCCTCCTACGAGGAAGAACTTGCCGTGGTGCGGGGCACGACGGGGGTAACGCGTAATAGTGTACAGCACGTATTGAGTGGGGAGGACATCCTGTATTTCCAGCAGCTGGTCCGCAAGATCCCCATCAGCGACAACGTCCTCGAATACGCGGTGAAGCTGACCGGCAAAACGCGTCCGAACACCACACGGGCCGGCAAGGACGTCAACGAGTACATCAGTTGGGGCGCCGGGCCGCGCGCCAGCCAGTACTTGGTACTCGGTGCCAAGTGCCACGCCGCCATCAACGGCAAGTACAGTCCCGACATCGAGGACGTGCAGGCCATAGCCAGCTACGTGCTGCGCCACCGGATCGTGCGGAACTACAAAGCCGAGGCCGAAGGCATTACCGAAGAGCACGTCATCCAGGGACTGTTTTAGGCTGCCGCTGCCCCGGCGTAAGCGTACCGCACTGGCTGGCCGGGTATTCATTCCCTATCCACGATCGACATGCTTCACTTGCCGTTCCTCTACATCCGTCAGAGTCCCCTGGGGGGGCGCGGCGTCTTCACGTCCGAAGCCATAACGGGAGGGACGGTCGTTGAACTGGCTCCAGTGGTGGTGGTCAGTCCGGAGGATCGCAAAATCATTCACGGGACGGGCCTTCACGATTACTACTTCGTCTGGGACGGCGACGGGGCGGCCATCGCCCTGGGGTACGGTTCGTTGTACAACCACTCCACGACTCCGAATCTCGACTTCGAAATGGACTACGACTTCGAGCAGGTGCGCTTTACGGCCCGGCGGGACATTGCGCCTGGGGAGGAACTGCTTATCGATTATGTCATCGGGGGTGGGGAATTGTGGTTCTGAGAACCCCACTCGCTTAATTTTTCTTCCGTGCAACGAAAGATCAGGCGATGCCCTCTTCGAGCCAGCAAAACCCACTTGCCATTTTCACAAGATGAGGCAGCAAACTGAGTCCAGTATTGCGTTATGTTCAATGCAATGAATGTATTGATGAATATAGCGTAATTATTATCCAAAATCGTTGCGAATGCTTGTATAGTAAGCCCAATTGATTGCATCTTTGCTAATGCAAGGACGAAGCAACGGCGACGTTCACAATTTGTAAGGTGATGAAATTGGCAGCCATGCCCGCTTGTCTCGCGGGTGGGGAGGTCGGGATAAACCCTTTTTCAGTGCTCCGTAAGAGCGTGGCTCCCCGGAGCACTGAATCGGGCTAACCGCCCCGTGCAGGTTCGACTCCTGCCCTTACAGCCACCGGGCGCAGCAGATCAGGTCAAGTAGCTTTTCTACTGCGTCAATTTTGTAGGGTGATGAAATTGGCAGCCATGCCCGCTTGTCTCGCGGGTGGGGAGGCCGGGATAAACCACCGTTCAGTGCTCCGCGTGAGCGCCGCTCTCCGGAGCGTTGAATCGTGGCTAACCGCCCCGTGCAGGTTCGACTCCTGCCCCTACAGCTACTTTACCGCGTGCCGGATATGCGATTTGCGCTTGGCGTTGTTTAATCGGAAATCCGACCGCTACCCACTGCCTTGTTACTCCTTGACCGCCTGTTCTCCCTTGCCCGGCTCCGCTGGCGCCGGCTCGTGGGGCCGCTGCCCCCGACGGTGGTCAATACCGGTGGGGCCGATCGCGTCTTTCAGGTACTGGATCTGCTTTTTGTCTTTGACCTCTACGAGGCGTTGACCAACTGGCTTACCCCGGGCTTGCGCCGTCTGTCCACCCGGGAAATAAGGCTGCTGAGGCCCATCTTCGGGGAATCCGTGCCTTACCAGCGGATCCGGATTGACGAGCGGGCGCACCTCGGCCCGCGCCGCTACCGCTTTCTGTACGTAAGCTTTCATACGATCAACGGTTGGGGCCCCTGTTCCGATCCCACCCTGGTACACGAGGTGGTGCACGTCTGGCAGTACGTTCATTTCGGTGCCATCTACATTCCCCGGGCACTGGCCGCGCAACGTACCGCCGCGGGCTACGACTACGGTGGACCTAGCGGATTGCAGGCTGCCCGCTCCCTGGAAGACTTCAACTACGAGCAGATGGCGGATGTCATCGAAGACGCCTTCCGACTGGCGAATGGCTACCCCGCGCAGTGGATCGGAGGCCGAACCGCGGAGGCTTTACCGAACTATTATCGCTTTATGTACGATCTTAGGGCACGGGTACTACCCGCCGCCTATCGTTAGTCGCACGGTGAATAAAGCGACGCCGTCCGCGTTTTAGATTTGAAGGACGTTGTATTACTATACCCCACTATACCAGGTGTATGCTTTCCATTTGTATTCCCGTATATGGGTACGATGCCCGGCCATTGGTGCGGGAGTTGATCCGACAGGCTGGCGCCGTTGAGGAGCCGGTCGAGGTACTCGTGTACGACGATTGCAGTGCGGACCAGTTCCGGACGCTCAACCGGGAGTTGCGTCAACTACCAAGCGTACGATACCACGAACTGCCGAAAAACGTCGGACGTTCCGAGATCCGGAACCGTATGGTGAGTGCCGCGGCGGGGAACCGCCTGTTGCTTCTCGACGTTGACAGCTGGCCGAACCCCCATCTGCTGGAGCGCTACCTCAACGCCCCGCCGGCGGCCGTGCTGGTGGGCGGCAGGACCTACGCGGAAGACGAACCCGAGGACCCCGATTACTTTCTACACTGGCAGTACGGCCGCCGCCGCGAAACCGTTGCACCCGCGCGCCGCCGCCAGGGGGAATACCTGCAGTTTCAGAGCAATAACTTCATGGCTGAGCGCGCCGTGCTCCTTACCCACCCCTTCCCGACCGTGGCGGGTTACGGACACGAGGATACGCTGTGGGGACAATTGCTGGCACCCGACGGCATCCGGATTGAATACATGGACAATCCCGTGGTGCATCTCGGGCTGGAGCCAACGGAGGTGTTTCTCAAAAAGCAGCGGGAGGCCGTCCGGAACCTGAAGGTGCTGCGGCAGTCTTACCCGACGCTGACTACGCGACTTACGCGCTTCGCGGATCGGTACCCGGCGCTTTCGCAGCTGCTGGAATACATTCCCGAGCGCGTGCTGCTGAAGTACCTGCTCCGTACGCGGAACCTGAATGCCCTGGACCTGCTCAAACTGAAGTGGTGGATCAGCGGCTGGGCACCCGCCATAAACTATCGCTGAAGTAGCCACGGCGGTCCTGCAGGTGGCGGACGCACTCGTAGCCCGACGCGTCGGCCATGCCTTCGATCTCGCGCAAGCTGTATTTCTGACTGATTTCGACGGAGATGGCCTGCCAGGCCCGGAAGGTGAAGGTCTGCTCCAGGGCCGTTATCGTCACTTCCTGCTTTTTGGTGGGCAGCAAGTAGCTGCGGGCCGCGCCGGAAGCGGGGTCGTAGGTTTCCCAGTGCCGCCAGTTGTCCGGCTGGAAGTTCCCGCCGAGTTCGCGGTTGATCCGGTGCAAAAGGTTGAGGTTGAAGGCGGCGGTGTGCCCGGCGGGATCGTTGTAGGCGGCCAGGATAACGGCCGGATCCTTTTTGAGGTCAAAGCCGGTCAGCAACAGGTCGCCCGGAGCCAGGAATCCGCGGATACGTTGCAGGATGGCTGTCGCCTCGCCGGGGGAGAAATTACCGATGTTGGCGCCGGGAAAGAGCACCAGGCGCCGCCGCGAGCCGGAGGAACGGCCGAGCCGGTCGAGGGCTTCGAAATAGTCACCCTGAATGGCCTGGAATTCCAGGGCCGGCCACCGGAGGCCGATGATTTCACGGACCTCCGAAAGGGCCGCGGCATTGAGGTCGATGGGCCGGTAGGCGAAGCGGGCGCCGGCCGCCAGG
Source organism: Neolewinella litorea (assembly GCF_004803465.1). Taxonomy (GTDB): domain Bacteria; phylum Bacteroidota; class Bacteroidia; order Chitinophagales; family Saprospiraceae; genus Neolewinella; species Neolewinella litorea. The sequence goes on from NZ_SRSF01000003.1 coordinate 109,400, forward strand.
AATCGCTCGATTAGTAGTTGGGTCTTGCTGCCGTCTCCCGCCCCAAGTTCGATCATGTCGAAGGTAGCTCCCTGGATTTCCTCCAGGAGTTCGGAAGCGGAGTTGCGGTAGATTTCCGCCTCAGCGTCGGTCAGGTAGTACTCCGGGCACTGCATAATCTGCTGAAAGAGTACGTTGCCGCGCTCGTCGTAGAACCATTTGCTGTTCAGCTGGGGGTTTGACTGGGATAGCCCGCTGAGGACGTCCCGGGCAAAAGGCGATAGGGTAGTGGAAGTAGTAGCGGAACCCGTCATGGTTTAGCGGTCTGTGGCAAGCCGGATGCCCGTGAATTGCCAGCGTTTGTCGGTTTGGAAAAAGTTGCGGTAGGTAGGGCGGATGTGGCTCACGGGTGTGGCACAGCTACCGCCCCGCAGGACCATCTGATTGACCATGAACTTGCCGTTGTATTCCCCCAGCGCGCCTTCGGGGCGCGGATAGCGGGGGTAGGGCAGGTAAGCGGAGTTGGTCCATTCCCAGCAATGGCCTAGCAGCTGATGGTCATCCGCGTTGCGGGCGGGGGTGGGGTGAAAATCCTTCCGCTCGACCCAATTGCCTCGTCGCGGCACCTCCGGCTCGAGTTGGCGGCAGGCAATCTCCCATTCGAACTCGGTGGCCAGGCGCGCACCGGCCCACCGGGCGTAGGCATCGGCTTCGTACCAGCTGATGTGGGTTACGGGCAGGTGAGGATCGATATCGGCAAGGCCGCCATTCAGGGTATAGTGTTTCCAGTCGCCACCTTGCGGGTACCAGTACAGTGGGGCCTTGATCTCCAGTTCGCGTGCCCAGGCGATGCCTTCCATCTGCCAGAGTTCGAACCGTTCGTAGCCGCCATCTTCCATGAAGGCCCGGTATTCACCATTGGTCACCAGGCGGGAGCCAATCCCGAAATCCTCCACGAGTACGTCGTGGCGGCTGAGCTCATTGTCCCAGCAGAAGCCCGGTCCGGAATGCCCTATGGTGTACTGCCCACCCGCAATCGATAAGAAAGTGTGGGCGACGGAGGTAGCCTTTTCCATTTCTCCTTGCCGATACACGGGGTAAAGGGGGTTACTCCCCAGAATGTACTTTATGTCCGTGAGCAATAGTTCTTGGTGCTGCTGCTCGTGGTGCAGGCCTAGGGTGGTAAGGATGCGGACGGTTTCGTCGTCCTTTTCCAGCAACTCCTGCATGGCGGCATCGACGTGGCGGCGGTAATCGAGGATCACTTGCAGGGTGGGGCGGGTCATGTTGCCGCGCCGGCTGCGCAGGATGCGGGGCCCCTGACTTTCGTAGTAGCTGTTGAAAAACCAGTTGAGGCGTTCGTCGAAGTGCCGGTAGCCGGGGGCGTGTTCGGCGAGGATGAAGTTTTCGAAGAACCAGGTAGAATGCCCGAGGTGCCACTTGGGAGGGCTGACGTCCTCGGTGGGCTGCACGGTATAATCCTCGGTTTCGAGGGGCGTGCAGAGGTACACCGATTGCTGCCGTACGCGATCGTAATGCTGGCTGATGCGGAGGGAAGTGGCTGGGGTAGTGGTCACGGGTGTTCGTTAGGGCTTATTGGATCTGTACCCCTTTCCAGAAGGCGACGTGGCCTTTGATTTGGGCGGCCTTGGGGTAGGGGTCGGGGTAGTACCAGGCGGCGTCGGGGTTGGTGTTCCCGTCGACTACCACATGGTAGTAGCGGCAATCGCCCTTCCAGCCGCAGAAGGTCGTGGTGTCGCTGTCTTTAAAGTATTCCAGACGGACGCTGTCGGGGGGAAAGTAGTGATTGCCTTCCACCACTTGGGTGCGGTCGCTTTCGGCCAGGACTTGGCCCTTCCAGGTCGCTTTAATCATAATCGGGTCGCTCGGAGGTCATGTAACCCGGTCCGGGCCCCGGGGGTTTGGCGGCCAGGTGGCTTATCTTGCCGCCATGCAGCAGCCCGCCCTTATCCTCATGGTCAAGAATCTAATCGCCGGTAAAACGAAAACGCGCCTGGCGCAGGACGTTGGTGATGCTATGGCCCTGCAGATGTACGGTATCCTTTCGCGGCACACCCGCGACCAGGCGCTGGCCCTGGAGGGCGTGACACGTTACCTGCACTACTCCGAGCACGTAGAGGTGGACGATCTCTGGCCCAACCATCCCTTCATAAAGATGGTGCAGGTAGGTGCCGGGTTGGGTGAGCGGATGACGGCCGCCTTCGACCACGCTTTTGCGCGCGGGCACCAGCGGGCAATTATCATTGGTAGCGATTGCCCGGGGCTGACCACCGGTCTGCTCAACCGGGCCTTCGGCGAGTTGGAGGAACACGACGCGGTAATCGGTCCGGCTAATGACGGTGGGTACTACCTTCTGGGGCTGCGGCAGCCCCACCCGGAGCTTTTTTCGGATATGGAGTGGAGCACCTCGTCGGTACTGGAGGATACTTTGGCGCGGGCGCGGGTGCAGGGACTCTCGGTAGCCACCCTGCCCGTGCTTTCCGATGTCGACCACCTGGAGGACTGGCTGGGTTATGGCTGGTCGATCCCGGAAGTCGAGCCGGGTGCGTCGGAGTGAGGCGCGGTGCGTTGACTACCTTTCTTACTTTCGTGGTTTGGGGATGCCGCGGTGGCTATAATTTGTTGTTGCGTGCGCGCAGGCAGTGATCGGCCAGGACCAGAGCTGCCATGGCGTCGACAATGGGCACGGCGCGGGGCAGTACGCAGGGGTCGTGACGACCTTTTCCGACGACCGTAACTGATTCACCAGCTTCGTTGACGCTTTCCTGGTCGGAGATAATCGTGGCCACCGGTTTGAAGGCCGCCCGAAAGTAAATGTCCTCCCCGTTGGAAATACCCCCCTGAATACCGCCGCTGCGGTTGGTACGGGTGCGGACCTTCCCGTCGGCGTCGGTATAGAACGCGTCGTTGTGGGCGCTGCCCCGTAAGGTCACTCCGGAGAATCCGCTGCCGTACTCGAATCCCTTACAGGCGTTGATGCTCAGAATGGCCTTGCCGAGGTCGGCGTGCAGTTTATCGAAGACGGGCTCCCCCCAGCCCGCAGGGACACCACTGATGACGCACTTCACCACACCACCGATGGTGTCGCCGGCCTTGCGGACGGCCAGGATTTCCTCTTCCATTCGCGCGGCCGCTTCCGGGTCGGGACAGCGCACGTCGTTGGAGTCGATGAGGGAAAGGTCGAGTTCGCCGTGCGTCTTGCCAGTGGTGATGTCGCCCACTTGGTCTACGTAGCTGCTGATGGTGATGCCGTAGCGGGCCAGCAATTGACGGGCGACGGCCCCGGCCGCGACGCGGGCGGCGGTTTCGCGGGCGGATGAACGCCCTCCGCCGCGGTAGTCGCGGTGCCCGTATTTAGCCGCGAAGGTATAGTCGGCGTGGCTCGGGCGGAACTTGTCGTAGATGTGGCTGTAGTCCTTGCTGCGCTGGTCCTGGTTGTAGATCACCATCCCAATCGGCGTGCCGGTGGTTTTGCCCTCGAAGGTGCCGGAAAGCAGTTGTACGCCGTCTTCTTCCTTTCGTTGAGTGACAATGCGGCTCTGGCCGGGCCGCCGCCGGGCCATCTCCCGTTGGATGGCTTCCAGATCAAGTTCCAGGCCGGCCGGGCATCCGTCGATCGTTACGCCCAGGCCGACGCCGTGGCTTTCTCCGAAAGTGGTGACGCGAAAGAGGGTACCGTGGGTGTTGCCGGACATAGGAGGTTGGATCAGGGAGACGAAAAGCGGGAGGTGCCCGGCCGCTAAGGTAAATACTTAGGCCTTGAGCCGCCGCTTCAGTGCTTCCGGTAATACGGTGGCCAGTGCCAGCCGCAGGCGCTCCAGGTTGCGAAAACCGAGGTAGGGATACAGACGGGTGTAGCGGCCTACCAGTTCGTAGGACTGGTCGATGGCCCATTCGTTGGGATGTCCGAAATACGCCCGGTACGCATCGGAGGCGGACTCGAGGTCAAAGGTTGCCAGCATACGGATGGCACGTAGCAGGGCCCCCAAGAAATAAGGTGCGTGCTCCCGCCAGTACTCAGGTCGGTGAGCTATCAAATAACTGTTTGCGGCCGCGAGCATCTGAACGCGTCTCTGGCAGCCGCCGGCGGGGTCGCGGTGGGTAATGCGGTCCGCGCTGTCGTGATGGTGATAGAAACTGCCTACCACCGGGTCGATGACGTGCGGGGTTTCGGCCTTCAGCAACCGGAAGACCAATTCGGGATCCTGATTGCTGGCCAATCGTTCATCCCACCCACCTGCCCGGTCGAGGGCCGTCCGCCGCAGCAAATGCGAGTGGGTGCAGCCCGTCCGGAAATCATGGAACAGACCCAGCCAAAGGTCGGCGTGCGGTATGGAGTCTTCGGTACTGCCGTCGGGGTACAGGTGCCGGTAGGCACCCACCACCCAATCGGCGGAATGCGCCAATTCAAGTTGGCGGGTAATTTTATCGGGGGCAAGGGTATCGTCGGCGTCGAGGAACTGCAACCACTCGCCGGAACTGAGGGAGGCACCGAGGTTGCGGGCAGCCGCGGCCCCGGGTGTGGAGCAGGTCGCCAGGCGGATACGTCCGGAGTGGTCCTTTACCGCTCGCTTCAGCAAGTCAAGGGTTCGGTCGCTTGAACCATTGTCCACCGCTATGATCTCCCAGGGGCCCGGCACCTGCGCGCCGGCGGCCAGTGCGCTCTTCAGGGTGCGTGGTAGAAAGCGCTCCGCGTTCAGGGTGGGGATGATGATGGATAGTTTCATCGGAAGCTGGCTTTTTCCAGCCGCCGGCGAACCATTCGCCGCAGACCCCGGGGCTCACCTGCCAGGTAGGCCAACAAAAAAGGGATGCGGTGGAGGCGGCCGGAACGGATAGCTGAAAACAGAACCTCCTTGGCCAGGCGGGCGGCGAAAGCACTGTACGAATCTGTCAGTCGCGTGGCCGGAAACCGCGTTCGGTACAGCCGCATGTCCTGGAGATGGCGGAGTTTGCGCTCTTCCGATAGGTAGTGATCGCTGTTCGTAAGGCTGCAAGGCTGTCGCTCGTTTACGGAAGCTACACGATCTTCGTAGTAGGCCGGTCCGCGCTGACTAATTAAAAGGAAGAAATAGTGGTCGGCGGCGACCACCTCTTCCATGTCCGGTGGCCAGTTGCCAAATATCCGGGTACGAAAAAAGAAGGAACTGGTATGGACGCGGATATTGCGATCGGCGCAGAAATGTTCGTGGGGGTAGAATCCGGTGGCTCTTCTCGGGGTTCGGGAGGAATGACTTCGCAAGAGGGGTGGTTCAAGGAGTTCGCCCCGTTCGTTGACTTCTTCGCAACGGGTATCGTGCAGACTGATGCTGAGTTCCGGATAGCGTTCCATGGTGTCGTATTGACGCTGCAGTTTGTTCGGATCGACCCAGTAATCATCACCGTCCAGCAGGGCGGTGTAACGGCCACGACAGGCCATAGGGTTCAGCATATTGTTACGCCGTCCCGGGGTGCCGGGCAGCCGATGGTCATATAAGAGTAGACGGATGATGTCCGGGTAGCGAGACTGGTAATCGAGGAGGATTTCGCGCGTGCCGTCGGTACTGCAGTCGTCGCCTACGACGATTTCCCAGGAAAAATTCACTTGCTGCGCGAGGATACTATCCAACGCCCTACCAATAAGGTTGTGCTGATTATAGGTTACCACCGAAACGCTTACCTCGGGCCAATCGGATTGGCGCCAGTTCTGCGGCTCCGGGGGGAGGTGATAGGGCGACTTGGGCGGCGTACGCATCTCTGGCAAAGCTAACTATAGTGAACTTAGCTATTTTGCGCTTTAGCTGCACTAACCAAATGACCATGAAAACCGCCGTCTTCCCCGGATCCTTCGATCCCATCACCCGTGGTCATGTCGAGCTCGTGAAGCGGGCAGCGCCACTCTTCGACCGGATCGTTGTAGCCGTAGGGATCAACAGCCAGAAGCAGACCCTTTTTGATCTGGAGCAGCGGATGCAGTGGCTGCGCGAAGTTTTTGCGGAAGAGCCTAAGGTAAGTGTTGACAGCTTCGAGGGGCTTACCGCCCATTTCTGTCAACGCATTGGTGCGCGTTACCTGCTGCGCGGCCTGCGCAACGCCAGTGACTTCGACTACGAGAAAACGATATCCCAGCTTAACGAAATCGTAGGCGAGGGGCTGGAAACCATCTTTCTCATCAGCCAGCCGGCATACAGCCACATCAGTTCCACCATCGTGCGGGAGATCATCAAAGGAGGAGGGAACGCCCGGCCTTTCTTACCCGACCAACTACAGCTTCCGGCGCGCTACAATACTACGCCCTAGCGTAACCTCATCAGCGTACTCCAGCTCACCCCCGAAACTGACGCCCCGGGCGATGCTGCTGATCTGTACCTGGGCATCCGCCAATTGCTTGTTCAGGTAGAAAATGGTGGTGTCGCCTTCGATGGTCGGACTGATGGCCATGATCACCTCCTCCACTTCGGATTCCCGTGCCCGCGTGATCAGGGTGTCGATGTTCAGGTCGGCCGGGCCCACGCCTTCGATGGGGGAGATCACGCCGCCGAGCACGTGGTAGACTCCCCGGTACTGCTGGGTTTCTTCGATGGCCATCACGTCGCGGATGCTTTCCACCACGCAGATGGTGGAACGGTCGCGCCGTTTGTCGCGACAGATGCCGCAGGTGTTCTGATCGCTCAGGTTGCCACAGACGATGCAGTGCTGAATGTTCTCCCGCATGCGGGCAACCGAGCGGGCCAATTGCACACTGTCTTCGGTAGGGCGCTGTACCAGGTCGAGGACGAGCCGCAGGGCCGTTTTCTTGCCGATCCCGGGAAGGGAAGCGAAGGCATTCACGGCGTCTTCGATGAGGCGGGAAGAAAATTGCATGCAGTAGAGGGTCTATGAACGGAAAGGGTAAGGTCGAACCTGGGAAGAACACCACGGCCGGAGAAAAAACAATCGGCGTGCCATTGAGTTTGTTTATCCCGGGAATAGGCCGCAAATTTGCCGGTCCCCGACAACGACCTAAAATAAAGAGATTATGGCTGAGGTGATACGCATGCCCCGGATGAGTGATACCATGGAAGAAGGCAACATCGTTGCCTGGCTCGTGGAAGAAGGTGACGCGGTAGAACCCGGCCAGACGCTTGCGGAAGTGGAAACCGACAAGGCCACCATGGAGCTGGATTCTTTCTTCGAAGGCACGCTGCTCCACATCGCCGTCAAGGAAGGCGCCGTGCCCATTGACGGCGTGATCGCCGTGATCGGTGAGGAAGGTGAAGACTGGAAGGCTGCCATCGAAGGGGCCGGGGGCAATGGTTCTGCCGGTGAAGCCACTTCCGACCAGGACGAACCGACCGCCAGCGACAACACCGCTCCCGCCGAAGCGGCTCCCGCTACCCCCGGTCGTACCACCACCACCGAGACGACCGAATCCACCGGCGGAGACGACCGACTGAAGGCTAGTCCCCTCGCCCGCGCCATGGCCCGGGAGGCCGGGATCGATCTCAAGGGCATCAGCGGTACCGGTGAAGGAGGTCGCATCGTAAAACGCGATATCGAGGAAGCCCAATCAGCCCCCGCAGCCGCCCCCCAGCCCCAGACGCCGCAACCCGCTCCGGCCCAGCAGCCAAGCCCCAACGTTGCCGTTGAAGCACCCGCACAGAAAGTACCCGCCTTTTCCTTCGGCGGCGGCGAGGCCAACTTCGAGCAGACCAACGTCAGCCAGATGCGCAAGGTGATCGCCCGGCGCCTCGGGGAGTCCAAGTTCACCGCCCCCCACTTCTACGTTACGGTGGAGATCGAGATGAGCAAGGTATGGGAGTTGCGCAAGCGCATCAACGAGGTATCCCCCGTCAAGATCAGCTTCAACGACCTGGTAGTTAAGGCCTGCGCCGTGAACCTGCCCAAGCACCCCGCTATCAACTCCAGCTGGCAGGGCGACCACATCCGCGTGAACAAGGACGTCAACATCGGCGTCGCCGTTGCCATCCCCGACGGACTGCTGGTGCCCGTGATCCGCTACGCGAACATGAAGTCGCTCAGTCAAATCAACACGGAGGTGAAAGAGCTTGCCGGCCGCGCCAAGAACAAGAAACTGTCGCAGGATGAAATGACCGGCAACACTTTCACCATCTCCAACCTGGGGATGTTCGGCATCGAGGAGTTCACGGCCATCATCAATCCGCCCGACGCCTGTATCCTGGCCGTCGGCGGCATCAACGACAAACCCGTCGTTCGCGATGGAGAAGTCGTCCCCGGTAAGATCATGAAGGTTACCCTGAGCAGCGACCACCGCGTAGTCGATGGCGCTTCCGCCGCCGGGTTCCTCAACGATGTCAAGGCGACCCTCGAGGACCCCATCCGTCTGATGGTATAAGCAAACGCTTACACCACCTCAGAATACCTGAATCTTTACCGCAGCCTGCCGGCCGCCCCGCAAGCGCAGGAGGTACACGCCCGGTGCCAGACTTTCCGTGCTTACGCTCCCGCGGGATGCGGTCAGAGTAGTGGAGGATATGCGCTGTCCCAAACTATTGTACAGGTCGAGTACTCCGTCCGAAGGATTATCTGTCCCCGAGACTTCCACGGTGAACCTGCTTCCGCCCGGGGCGGGATTGGGGTAGACGACCATTAGATCGCGGTAACCATCAGGGTAATCGGTGGTGGGCGTTGCGTCTCCCCGGAACAGTTTGTCCGCCCGCTCGTAGGCGTCGCGACCCACTACGCGGCCGATCCGCCGACCAGGAATGTCATCGGCTGGGGGGTGGATGCCTCCCCAGATGCGGCTCAGACTGGTTTCCGCCGCCGCGTCCTGGTAGGTCGCCCACTGCAGTACCACATCTTCCGTGGGGCCTTCCTCGAAGACCAGAAATTCATTCTTGCGGGCCACGAACTCGCCCACGCCCCCCGGGAAGTAAGGGGAACCGGTTAGTGCCGTTAGCACCGTGGCCGCCGTACTGCTGAAGGTGGAATGCCCGGATACGTAGCCCGCGAAGTTGGGCGTCACGAAATTGGGGCGCTGGTAGGGCTCCCAGACCGAGGGATTGATCCAGTCGACGCCCGCCGATTCCACATCGGCGTTATCGATGAAGGAGTTGCCGATCCAGGCCCGCGCCTTTACGGTCATGAGGGCGGTATTGTTGACCACCTCCTGCGCACTTTCCACCAGCTCGATATAGCCGGGGTCCAGTCGTATCCCGCCGGGGTCGTAGAAGCGGTGGCCCTTTACGCTGGCTTGTCCCTGGCTCGCCAGAAAGCGGATAGCGCTGATCGGGCGGATGTAATCGTATTTACCCTTGATGCTCCAGGCCGTAATGGCCGCATCGTGCATGGCACCGCCAAGGGTGAGGTAGGCCTTGATGTCGTACTCCAGGGCGGGCAGTACCTCCCCTTCACCCCAGAGGCGACGGATGAACCGGGGGTGGTCCATCACGTAATTGAAGATGGCGAACCAGTGCCCGGGCGGAGTTTCTGAACTGGGCCCGTCCGCCCAAAATTCCGCCAGTACGCGGGTGTAGTCACCCCGCAGGACAAAGTTATCCGCATAGGGCATTCCGGTGGCCGGGTTCACCGGGTGGCCACTGCCCGGTTGCCCGCCTTCGTGTTCGTTGTAGAAGGCCCGGTACTCCTCGGGGGTTTTCGGCAGATCCGCGGGGCCGTTACCGCGGGCACCGGGAGAAATGTTCCAAACTACGCCGTCCGCGGGATCGAGGTGGCTGGACCACTTCAGCACCATTTCAAAATTCCAGCGGTAAAGATTCAACTGGGCGGTATCCGTCAGGTCATACTGCGGCGGCGGGCCGGGGTCGTGGTAGACCGGGCTGTCGCCGTAGATGGGGTTGGTGCGCGTGGGCATGGTCAGGGCCGAGGGGGGCAAGGCAAAAGGCTTTACCCGGCCCCAGCTGGCCCCAAGGAAACCGGGTATGTTGCCGATGGGGTTGCCGGATTGATCAACGACCACACCCGGGAAGGCCAGCGGCTGCCAGTGGTTAGGGTCCTCAAGCCTTAAAATACTGAATGGCCGGTCGAGAAAGAGGGGCGGATTGACCGGGTCGGGGTAACCAGCGTTGGCGTAATCCCCCAGCTCATTGGCACCATCCTCTTGCCCGTACGCAATGATGGCGGCGGCAATGTAATTGCCAAAGGCGGCCGGGTTACCGTTGGTGTAGTCGGTGGAAACGTAGGCTCTGTCCAAACCCAGCTGGGTCATCAGTTGGTCGGCGGCCGTGCGGATCTTCCCTAGTCCGGGGGCCTTATCGTAGCGGTAGAGGAGTAACCGGTAGGCGGCGTAGCTAACGGCGGTTTCGGAGGCCAGGCTCGCGTCGGGATAGGTGGGCAGACCGGTGGTGTCCCGGATCAGGACCGGGATGCCCCGGCGGTTGACGAGGGCCCAGGCATCGTACATGGCGGCCGAACTGTGATACAGGTTGCGGGCGTGCACTACCGGACGGGCGAAGTCGTTGCGAATGGCCAGCAGGTACAACTCATTCCATTGCCGGGCCACGGAATGCCCGGTTTGCGCGCACAGGCCGGCACTTAAAAACAGAAACAGAAACAGACAGCAACGGCGCATCAACGGAGGATTAATTCAGACTCCTAAAGGTAAACCGAACCGGCGGGCGGCGGCGCGCTGGTGCCGTGAATAAAGGTCGGGCAGCAGGCACCGGCTACGGGGAACATACGTTTCGGCTATCCGTTATAGGCCTACAATAATCGTCAATGCCTTATATCTGGATCGGCTTCGCCATTTTCGTGGCGTTGCTACTCTTCCTCGATCTTTTCGTTCTGAACGCCAAGGACCACGTGCCCCGGACCCGGGAGGCCCTGGGCCAGACGGCGATCTGGATGTCGATCGGACTGTCATTCAGCGGATTCGTCTATCTCGCCTACGACCAGGGGTGGGTGGTTTCGAACGATCTGCCCCGGACCGCGATGATCAACTACCTTACCGGTTACCTGGTGGAGTTGTCCCTCAGCATGGACAATGTGTTCGTTATCGCCGTCATCTTCGGCTATTTCCGTGTGCCGGCCAAATACCAGCACCGGGTGCTGTTCTGGGGTATCCTCGGAGCGGTATTCTTCCGCTTGGCGATGATTCTGGCCGGTGTGTACCTGTTGGATCAGTTCGACTGGATGTTCTACGTTTTTGGCGTACTCCTGCTCTACAGTGCCTACAAGATGGTGGGTAAGGGAGACGAGGTCCACCCGGCCGATAACCCCGTCATCAAGGTCGTCAAGCGCGTGGTACCGGTAACTCACGAGTACCACGGACATGACTTCTGGATTCGGGTGAATAACAAACTCCACGCCACCCCCCTCTTCGTCGCTCTGGTAATGGTGGAGACCACCGATATCATTTTCGCGGTGGATTCTATCCCCGCGATCCTGGGTATTACTACGGATTCCTTCCTGGTCTTTTCTTCCAATATCTTGGCGGTACTGGGTCTGCGGGCGCTCTATTTCGTCCTGTCTTCGATGATCGACAAGTTTGGGCTCCTCAAGTACAGTCTGGCCTTGATACTAACCTTCGTTGGTGTAAAGCTGATGCTGCACGAAATCTGGCACCCGGCGGAGTGGGTCAGTCTGACCGTGATCTTTGTTACGCTTACGGGGGGCATCGTCCTGTCCCTGCTGCGCAAGGCTCCTACCCCGCACCCCATCGATCCAACCGAGATCCACGAGCCCACGGAAGTGCCGGATATTTAGAACATTTCAGGTTTTCCTTCAGGTCAGGCTGTCATAGAACCACTGTTCGGTGATCTCGTTCCACGGTTTAGCCAGTCGCCTGAAACGCTGGATCGACTCGTATACCTTGCCAGTCGTGGCATCGGATTCGGCGTACTCCTGCATGACTTCCGTGGCTGCCTGCCGGGCCCGGTCCAGCAACTCCGCGGGGTAGGGCCGGATGGAGAGCGTCGGCACCTCCCTTAATTTGGCGAGGTACTCCGCATTCTTGGCTTCGAAGGCCGATAGGGTGTACATATTGATGTAGTGAGTAGCCACTTCGAATATGCGCTGAAGGTCCGACGGAAGTGCCTGGTACTTTTCCGCATTGACAAAGAATTCAAAGCTTGTCCCAGGTTCATGCCAGCCGGGATAGTAATAATAGCGAGCAATTTCGTGAAAGCCCATGATGTAGTCGTGGTACGGACCTACCCACTCGGTGGCGTCCAGGATGCCGCGTTCCAGACCGGTATAGATTTCTCCGCCCGGCAGGAGTACCGGCGTGCCACCAAGTCGCTCCAGCACCCGCCCCCCGAGGCCCGGCATCCGCATTTTTAGTCCGCGGAAATCTTCAATCCCCCGAATCTCACGGTTAAACCAGCCCCCCATCTGCACACCCGTATTGCCACCCGCGAAGGGTATGAGCCCGACACCGGCGTACAGTTCACGCCACAATTCCATGCCACCACCCGCGATCAGCCAGGCGTTCATCTGCTGGGCATTCAGCCCGAAAGGGTAACCCGCAAAGAACTGGGCCGCGGGGAGTTTTCCCGCCCAATAGTAGGCCGCGCCACTGCCTACTTCGGCCGCACCCTGGCGGACGGCGTCAAAGGCTTCGAGGGCCGGTACCAGCTCGCCACCTCCGTATACGGTGATATTGAGCCGGCCGCCGGACATCTCACGGCACAGGTCGGCCAATTTCTGACATCCCTCCCCCAGAATAGGAAAGCCCGGTGGCCAGGTGGTCACCATCTTCCAGTTGAAGCTTTCTCCACTTACCGTGGATTGGGCAGATTGGGCCTGTCCGTGGCCGCCCAACAGGCGCAGGGCGACCGGGAGCCCGATGGTCGCGGCCGCTACGCCCTTGATGATCTTCCTGCGGTTCATGGGATTAAGGTACGGTGACCGGGCGCGTAACAGCGGTGACTTTGCCATTGGAAGTGGAATACCGCTGACACGACTGTCCTGCTGACGCGCTGTACGAGAGTAAGCGATTAGCTACCAACTGGGTTGTGACCAGAATCTACGGTCGGGTAACGTCGCAAATGGGATTAACGAGGATTTGTCGGGTTGACGGATACCTTTAGTCCCTCAACTTCAAATTCATCATCCACCGTCTCCAGATACATGCCCGCTACGGAAGCTTTCAGCGCGCGAAGGGTGGACTGGGTTTCGGATTCCGGCAACTCCAGCGTCACCCGCGCCCGTTCGGAAAAGTCCTGGTCGGCCATCTCCAGGTTAAGTTGGCTCAGGGCACTCATCACGGGCGTCATCAAGGCGTATCCGAATTCGAGGGTCACAGTAGTGGTTACCGTTCGCAGACCCCGGGGTGCTGCTTCCAGGGCCAATCGGGCAGCCTCCCGGTAGGCATTGATGAGACCAGAGGTACCCAGTTTCGTGCCACCGAAATAGCGGGACACCACGATCACTACGTCGCTGATTCCAAACTTATCGATCTGACCCAGGATGGGTTTGCCGGCCGTACCGCTGGGTTCACCGTCGTCGTTTGCCCGCCACCGATCGGTGCCCCGACCTAGGCGGTAGGCATAACAGTGGTGGTTACATTTGGGGTGGGCGCGCTGCTGCTCCTGCTGCACCTCTAGGGCTTCGGCTTCGGTGCTTACCGGGCGAAGTGCCGCTACGAATTTGCTTCCCCGATCGCGAAACTCACTTTCGGCGGGCCCGGCGGGAACGGAATATTGATCAGGCAGAAAATTTTCCATGGGCGCAACTGCGGCAATATACGGTGGGGTAGGGCGCAGCGCACGAGACCTGTCCAAAACAGAGCGGGTACTTTAATCCGTCCCGCAGTTACCCTGCAACCATGCTAAATCCTGTAACGATGCGGCGGAACTGGACAATTCCACGGTTTGAGTCCGTATTCGCCGAGTACCCACCCTCATGTGGCAAGTGGAAATCACTGAGCTTCCGCGGACGGATGTACACCTCCCAACAGCAGGAACTCGGGCATACGACCCCCGCGTGTACATGGCCAGGCCTTCGGTTCCCACGTTTGGATTGAGCAAGCACACGGCTGGCTCTCCATAAGCGACGGCTGAGTGGCAAATGATTGCGGTGGGCGCGTGAGCGGGCGGGCGGTTCCGTGGACGGATCGGTGATGAATGAATGCTGCAGGTTATGGATCTCCCATGACTCCTGACGGAGATGGATGGACAGACGGCTCCCCTGAGTGGGTGGGAGAACCCACCCGACCGCCGCCGCGCCGACTCCCCCCATCCGCCCTAACCACCGCCCACGCCGGTGGCCCTTCCGCTACCTGGCCTGAAGGTGCGCGGATCGAGGGTTAACCGACAGTCCGCCAATTCACCGTCCGGTACCGGGGCACGGGGTGGCGGGCTGTCTATGAAATGTGGATGCCCGATGGGGTTGGTGAGGTCAGGAACTAATTCATACGGTCGAATCACCATCGGCAGAGATCAATAGTAGGACAATTTCCCGAATTGTGCAAACAATTTGTGTTTTTATTGGGCGACACCATCCCGATTTGTCATCAACCGCGACCCTGGCTCAGTTGTCTTGATTCCCATGCCGCACACCTACAAAATCAAAGAATGCTTCTACACCCTCCAGGGCGAGGGTGCTCAGGCTGGCCGGGCGGCCGTTTTCCTGCGGTTCACGGGTTGCAACCTGTGGAGCGGGCGCGAGGAAGATCGCCACTCCGCCGTATGCAAGTTCTGCGATACGGATTTCGTCGGCACCGACGGCACCAATGGGGGCCGGTACACGCTGGTGCAATGTGTTGAACTGGCTACCGCGCTGTGGCCAGGTGGCGGGCGACCCTATATCGTCTGCACGGGGGGTGAGCCCCTCCTGCAACTCGATGTTCCCCTGATCGAGGCCCTGCAGGCGGCCGGATTCGAGGTGGCGGTCGAGACAAACGGCACGTTGCCGGTTCCTGCGCAGATCGATTGGGTATGCGTGAGCCCGAAAGCCGATGCCCAACTCGCCGTATCCGGCGGCGACGAACTCAAGCTAGTCTACCCCCAATCCGAGCCCACGGCCCGTCCCGAACGCTTCGAATCGCTCGCATTCACTCACTTTTTTCTGCAGCCCAAAGACGAGGTCGGCCAAAACCACCTACCGGCCACCGTCGCCTACTGTCTTCAGCACCCCCGGTGGAGGGTTAGCCTGCAAACGCATAAGATCATGGGAATTGAATAGCGAGCTGAAAACAGGCTTATTTAGTCTGTTTATAAACAGCGGTGTTTCAGTGGTTTAGCCGAACAATAAATGGCCGAAAGGCTTTTTATCAGTGTATCTTTCAACCAGCTAAACTAATAATGACATGGAACCTACCTGCAAAAACTGTAATCACTGGGAACACGAAGCTCCCGCTGTGCAAAACCGCGAAAATTTCGGCGAGTGTGAAGTACTCAGCGAAAGCGGTATGAAGTACGTACTTCCTGTACTGCAAAATCAATCCGCCCCCACCGGCGCTGAATTCCTGACCGAAGCCAACTTCGGCTGCAACCACTTCTCTCCCGGCCGCGGCTAGGCGAGCATTTTTATCCAAATCAAAGCCACGCAACCCAAGGGGTTGCGTGGCTTTGTCGTTGTTGGCAGTTGGGGTCAGAGCGCCTCACCGATCCCACCCCAGCACAGATACTTGACCGTCAGATAATCCTCCAGGCCGTACTTGGATCCTTCCCGACCAAAGCCGCTTTCCTTCACCCCACCGAAGGGTGCCACCGTCGTGGATATCAACCCCGTATTGATGCCCACCATCCCGTACTCCAGGGCTTCCGCTACCCGCCAGATGCGGGCGTGGTCGCGACCATAAAAATAGGCGGCCAGGCCATAGGGGGTATCGTTGGCCTGGGCCACCACTTCCGCCTCCGTGTCAAAGCGGAATACCGGAGCCACAGGGCCAAAAATCTCTTCCCGCGCCAGCTCCATTTCGCCGTTCGCGTGAAGCAACAAGGTGGGCGCGTAGCACAACTCACCCGCGGCCGACCGCCGGCCACCGCAGGCTACTTCGGCACCCTTGTCGATGGCGTCAGCGACCATACGCTCTACCTTTTCTAAAGCAGCGCGGTTGATCAGGGGGCCGATGTCGGTGCCCGCTACGGTTCCCGACCCTACTTGCAAGTTTTCTACTGCGGTTTTCAACGCCGCCACGAAGTCTGAGTAGATGCCCGACTGTACAAAGATCCGGTTGGCACAGACGCAGGTCTGCCCCCCATTGCGGTATTTGGAAACCATGGCACCCGCGACCGCGCCCTCCAGATCCGCATCGTTAAAGACGATGAAGGGGGCATTCCCACCCAGTTCCATAGATAGGCGTTTCAGGGTGCCGGCGGACTGCTCCATCAGCTTTTTTCCCGTGGCGGTACTCCCCGTAAAGCTCAGTTTCCGGATGCGGGGGTCGCTCGTCAGTATCCGGCCGACCTCGGTGGGGCGACTACTGGTCACAACGTTCAATACACCAGGGGGAAGGCCCGCTTCGGCCGCCAGATAGGCCAGCGCCAGTGCACAGAGGGGCGTGTCTTCCGCGGGCTTTACCACTACCGTACAGCCCGCCGCCAGTGCCGGGGCCACCTTGCGGGTGATCATGGCCACGGGAAAGTTCCAGGGCGTAATGGCGGCCACCACCCCCACCGGCTGCTTGATGGTCAGGATGCGCGTGTCGGTGCGGTGACTCGGCACCACGTCGCCGTAAGCGCGGCGCCCCTCCTCGGCGAACCACTCGATGAAGGATGCTCCGTAAGCTACTTCGCCCCGCGCTTCGGCCAAGGGTTTCCCCTGCTCAGTGGTCATGACGAGGGCCAGGTCATCCTGGTGCTCGTGCAGCAAATCAAACCACCGTCGCAGTACCCGGGACCGATCGCCCGCCGTGCGCTTGCTCCACTCCGGGAAAGCCGTGTGTGCCGCCTCCACTGCTCTGCTGGTTTCCGCAGCACCCAGGTCGGCAACTTGGGTGATGAGGTCGCCCGAGAAAGGATCGATGACGGGAAAGGTGGTGCCATTGTCGGCCGGGGTCCACTGTCCGTTGACGTAGGCGGTAGATTGCAGGAGCTGGGGGTGCTGGAGGTCCATTTAGCGGGAATTATAGGGAGCGGGATAGAAACCGAACAACACAAAGGGCCCAAGGGTAATAGAAATACCTGAAAACAAACAAAAGCAATTAAATATGCAACTCGACAATATTAAAGTTGCCGCACTGGCCACTGCCGGATTCGAAGAAGTAGAATATACCAAACCCCGCAAGGCGCTGGAAGAAGCCGGCGCCACCGTGCACCTGGTGAGCCCGGAGTCCGGCTCCATCAAGGCATGGGACGGCGACGACTGGGGCGGAGAGTACGAAGTGGACGTGGCCCTTGACCGTGCTGATGCTTCCCGCTACGATGCCCTTTTGCTCCCCGGGGGTGTACTTAGCCCCGATAGCCTGCGCATCAACGACAAGGCGCTCAGTTTCATCAAATCCTTCTTTCAGGATGACAAGCCCGTTGCCGTCATTTGCCACGGCAGTCAGACGATGATATCCGCCGGCCTGGTCAAAGGGCGTACCATGACGGGGTACGTGGCGATTCGGCCGGATCTGGCAAACGCCGGGGCTACCGTAAAGGATGAGGAGGTGGTAGTGGACGGGAAACTGGTGTCAAGCCGCAATCCCGGCGATATCCCCGCCTTTAATCGGAAAATGATCGAAATCTTCGCCAAGCACACCGTTACGGCCGGGTAGTTTACGGCCGAGGAACACCATCCTGTAGCGGGTCAACAGTCCCTAGAGAACACCCCATACCGTTTCCCGGGCCGCAAACTTTCTCGGTCAAGCGAAGGGCAAGCCGTATCCCACCGGTATCGACCAACTTCTGTCGGGAGTAAGCTTCTGAATGCCAGCAAACTACTCCGCGCAACACTACCTTAATCGAAAATTTTGCTCGATTTCCTTGCACCGTCGTTGCGCATGATGGTATATTTGCGTCGCAATCGGGCAGGAAGCTGCTCAAGAGCACACCAGGTTTGGTAGTTCAGTTGGTTAGAATGCCGCCCTGTCACGGCGGAGGTCGCGGGTTCGAGTCCCGTCCAGACCGCAAAGGGTCTCCCAGTTTGGGAGGCCCTTTTGCGTTTTACGCCAGTCCGTAGCATTTATCCGGCTCACCCTACAGCAAAAGGGCTTACCCGTGCGGGTAAGCCCTTTTGAAGACTGTCCAGTGGTGTAAATTTTCGCCGGGCTTATTTGAAGAGATTGCCCAATCCGCCGGCGAGGCCCCCGGATTTGTCTCCGTCCTTCTTCCCCCCCAGCATTCCCTTGGTGAGTCCACCCAGCAAGCTGCCCGCGTCGAGGCCGAGTACCGACATGAGACTACCCTGGTCGATGTCGTCGCTGTCGCCGGCTTCCCGCGTTTGGCCGGCCAGTTTGTTCAGGATCATGGGCAGGGCGATGCTGGATACCTTTTGCGCCATGGTTTCGGGGATGCCTAGTCGGGAGGTCAGTTTCTGGATGAGTTTTCCGGCGATGCCTTGGTAGACGAGATTTTGGGCAAGACCACCCCCGGCGGCTCCACCCGAGGCGCTTTTGACCATGTCGAGTATTCCGCCGATGTTACCTCCGGAAATGGCGCTGGTTACCCCTTCGTGAATGGACTCCTTAGCCAGGGGAACGGCCTGTTCGGCCTGGGCGGCCCCGAGACCGGTTTTTTCGGTGATGGTGGAAACTACCTGGCCTTTTACGGCGTCGATGATTGATTCTAGCATAATGTCTGTATTTGGAAAGTAGTATAACAAAAAAAGCACTACCGGGAGGGTAGTGCTTTCTCGTTTGCTGGTCTAGTTTATTCTAGTAGCAGAGTTGCGGTGCCGGCTCGTTGCGGGCGTACCGCAGGATGGCATTCACAATGCGCTTGCGGGGGCTGAACCGCACCTTGGGCAGACTGGCCTGGGCTTCGACCAGGCGGGTAAGCTCGGTGACCAGGGCGGGGTCGGCCGCGAGGGCGGCTTCGGTGGCCCGGATCTGATCTCGGTCGGCTTCACCGTAAACGTAGGCGACTAAATCTTCTTGGGTAAATTGTTGCTTCATGGAAAGAGTGCTTGTGTTATTCAAAAGTGTAAGGAAAAGACGCACTGGGGGGGTGAAACGTGGTCTCCGCCCAGGCCATTAATGTAGGGATTTATTCCCTAATCCATTTTTGGGTTCTGTACAAACCGGTCCAGTGCCTGCCGCGGACGTACAGCACATCGGAATTATCATCTTCGTACCATACCGAAAGGCGGTAGGTAGCTCCCTTCTGGGGGTCAAGGATCGTGCCGCCTTCCCATTCGCCCGGCGAATCGTCGTCGGCCTGAAGGCCCTCAACGATCACCATGCCCAGGATCGGCTTGTTCTTCTTGCTGCCTTCGCAGGCCTCGCAAACGGCCGTGGTGTTGCCCGTCAGGATCTCGGCGACCTTACCATAATATGCGCCACCTTTGGCGTATATCTCAACCACACTCTTGGCTTCTCCCGATTCTTCATCGGTGGTGGTCCACCGTCCTTCGGGGGTGGCCAACTGCGCAGATAAGTTGCCGAAGGCCACTAAAGAGAGTATGAAAAGTAAGTGTTTCATCGCTTTGTTGGTGTTATAACGGGCCATGGGGGGGGCATGGTGTTGGGTTAAGGTATTTTATTTATTATACCCTTAGACCCGCCTCCAAAGTCGATGATATCCAGAAAACTGGGTGCCGTTTCCGCAACGGTCGGTCAGTGGCGGAGAAAGGGGCGGATTGATTAGCGACCGGTTACGATCTTCCCTTCCCGGTTGCCGACGGTGATCTTGCGGCTGTCTTCCAGCCAGACTTGAATCTGGGGGCAGCCGTGGTAGCGCTCGTCCACGTCAATAAAGGTGGAGCCCACTTTTTTCTGAATCCAGTCGCTCAGATATTCTTGCTGCTTTGCATTACGGGTAGCGTCCTGGATCTTGGCGTAATCCTGGCTGAGCGTGGCCCGGTGGGGGGAAGTACGCGACTGCAACTGCACAATCCGGAGCAGGGGGTCGCCCGAAGGCCCGCGAAATTCCAGTACATCGCTCAGTGAATCCAGTTCGAGTTCGTCGATGGCGAAGTATATATCGGGATCCAGGTCGCCAATCTCAAAGAAGGTATTGCCGCTGGCCGGATTGGACATGCGGCCGTCGTTGTTGTAGCTCTGCACCTTGTCGTAGCCGAACCGCTTGACGGCGTAGCTGAAGTCGAAAGAGTCAACGCGGATCAAATGGGCGATGCTGTCGAGGAACTGCCGGGATTCCTCCATGTCGGCCTCCGTAATTTCCGGTTGCATCAGGATATGGCTTACGCGGATCGAGTTGCCCCGGCGCCCTACCAGCTTGATGAGGTGGTAGCCGAATTCGGTTTCCACCACGCCGCTGATCTCTTCCGGGTCCAGGTTGTAGGCCGCGGCCTCGAACTCAGCCACGAACTTTCCGCGCTTCGTCCAGCCCAGGTCGCCGCCGCCGCGGGCACTGCCGTCGGCACTGAATTGCCGGGCGGCATCCTCGAAGGTGATCTCCCCGCTCATGATCTGTTCCCGCAGCCCCTCCAGCCGGTCGATGATGGCCTGCTTGGTGGAATCGTTGGCGGTTGGCCGGACGACGAGTTCACCGACCTCAACCTCTGAGTTGAAGTAGGGGAGGCTATCGCGGGGGATTTCCGCGAAGAAGTTCTTTACCTCGGCCGGGGTGACTTTAACCTCCCGCACTACGGAGGCGCGCATCCGGTCGATGGCGAGCTGCTCCCGGAGGTCTTCCCGGAACTGTTCCTTGGTGGCGGTGATGCTCTGTCCGTAGTAATCCTCAAACTGGTTGATGTCGCCGCCCATATAACTAAGGATACGGTCGATGCGCGCGTTCAGCTGCTGCTCCACCTCGGCGTCGCTCACTTCGATACTGTCTAGCTTAGATTGATTGTAAAGCAGTTTGCCCACCAGCGTCTGGTCGAGCATGGCGCAGCGGGCCGCGGGGGGCAGCGGGCCGTTACTTTGCGACTGGGCCAGGGCGTACTGCTCCTCCAGGTCGGAGAGCAGAATATATTCGCTGCCCACGCGGGCGATCACCTCGTCGATCACGGTGCCCTGTTGGGCGTAGGTACTGGCGGTCAGGAGGCACAGCAGTAGGGCGAGGATGTTGTTCATGGTTCCGATTAACGGTTGGTAAAAAATTCAATGTTGTCGCGGCGGAGCTCCCGTTCGAAGATGTCCTCCCGCGTCCGCTCCAGTACTTCCCGCTTGCGGGCGTGCAGAATGGCCCGGCGGGCCTGGTTCTCCACGTAACTCAGCGGGGCGATTTCCTTGCGCGGCTTCATTTCGAAAAGGCGAAAGTAATACCTGTAGGTCCCGTCGAGCTGACTGAACTCCCTTTTCGAGTTCACATTGTCCGCGGTAAGCGTGCCCTCGGGCAGCTGCTGGGCGATCTCATCGAGGCTGTACCAGGCGGAATCGTTGAGCAAGGCCACCTCCGCGTACCGGCGCGCATAGCGGGCCAGGGCGGCGGTATCCTGGGGTTTTCCATTGTTCCAGAGGTCCAGGAGGGCTTCCTCGCTGGGCGTAGGGTAGGGCACCCGCATGAAAAGACAACGCACGATCGGCTTTTCAAGTTGGTACTGGTCCTTGGTAGCCTCGTAAAAGGCTACGAGTTCTTCCTGGGTGATGGTACTGTCGAGCTTGGTGCTCACCAGTTGTTCCTCGTAGCTGCTGCGTACCAGGCTGGCGCGGTAATCGCGCACCAGTCGGTCGAGGTTGAGGTCGCTCGGGGCGTTCTGTTCGCTTTCCCAAAGCAGGATGGCGTCGCGCGCCCAACGGTTGGCGAAGGCTTCGATGATGACCGCGCTGTCGGCGGGCGTGGCCCCTTCCGGGAACATGCCCTCCATTTCGGATAGCCGCAATTCGCGCTGGTAGACGCGGGCGAGTACCGGATCGTCCGGATTGTCCGGCTCCGGCTGGCTGCACCCCAGGGCCAGTAGCAGCCCTGCGACGGCGATTCCGTGGATTTTCCTCAAGATTCGATCAGTTGGGCCAGGATTTTCTTGTTGCGTTTCACGGTGAACTTCTTGCGAAGGGATTCCACCCATTCTCGCTCGAGTTGGTCCTGGTAATCGGCAATCACGTACCCCCGGGCTTCCTGCAGTTCTTTCCGGCGGGCGGGCAGGACCTCGGCGACCACCTGGAAGGCCTGGGTGCCGGTACTCACTTTGTTCTCGGGTGCTGAGCGGCTTCCCTCCTCCAGGGTGAGGCCGGCGGGGAGCCGATCGGCTTCGAAAAGGTCTTCGCTGCTGGATACGCTTTCCGGTCCGAAGTGCTCCACCACGCTTTCGCGATCGTGGTCGGCGGCGTAGGTCATCACTTCCTGGATGTCGGGGCCGCCCGCGGCGATCTCGTAGCGGATCACCCGGGCCCGCGGTCCGAATCGGTAGTCGTCGCGGTGGGCATCAAAGTATTGTTGCAGGCCGGTGGAATCTTCACTGGCCTTGTCCCACACCTCCAGTTTGGTCGCTTCGAAGAGCAGGATGCCCTCCCGGTACTCGCGCATGAGGGCGCGGAACTCAGGAAATTTATCCTCCAGCTGGCCTTCGGCGTAGGCCTTGACCTGCTCCTCGGTCCACCCCTCAAACAGGGTTTCAGCGGCACCGTCGGCCTCGTACCGGCGCTCCAGGCTGGCCCGCAGGCGGGCGTTGCGCTGCAGGTAGTCGTTGAAGTCGCTGGCGCGCAGTTCCCGTTCCCCAATCTTCAGCAGCACCGGGTCGCCGGCGGGAGCGGGCAGGGTAGCGTCGAGTTGAAAAAAGGTGGTATCCAACTGTGCGAGGTAGGCATCGAAGTTAGCGTCCATGGTTTGGGTTCCGTACTCTTTTTCGAGCCGGTCCAGCAGGGCACGTTGGGCTTCCGCGTAGCGGGTATCCTGGCGGACGGCGGCTTCCAATAGAGGGCGCTGATCCTCCAGGGGTTGTACGCCACGGTGGGAAATCCGCTTCAGGATGTGGAAGCCGACGGGGCTCTCGATCACTTCGCTGATCTCCCCGTCCTCGGACAGGGCAAAGGCCGCCCGTTCGAAGACCTTGTCGTAGCGGTTGATGCCGAAAAAGCCGATATAACCGCCCTGGTTACGGGTTTTGTCGTCTTCACTGTATTCCGCGGCCACCTCCTCAAAGGGTACCCCGTTCGTTAGGGCCTCGCGGGCTTCATGGGCGCGTTGACGGGCGGCGGCCGAATCACCTTCGTCTTCCTTGCGCAGCAGGATATGCGCGATCTCCACTTCGCCGTAGGCTGGCCGGCTGCCGTGCCGGAGCACCAGGTGGTACCCGGCAGGCGTACGGACCGGACCGAATACCACGCCGTCGGGCGCCTCGTAAAGGGCCTGTTCCAGCCGGTGCATGCCGCGGGGCAGGGGCGCGTTCACGAATCCGATGCGACCGCCTTGCTCGCGGCTGTAGCGGTCCTGGCTCAATTCGGCGGCCTTTTCCGCGAAGTTTTTCGGAGTGATCTCCCGCAGCAGTTGCTGGGCGCGTTCGTATACGGCCAGGGTATCCGCCGGTTCGTTGGAGGGGATCGTCAGCAGGAGGTGGCTGAAGTCGACGTCCCTCTGCTGGCGGTCGTAGAGCTCGCGTACCAGTTGGTCGGTGACCTCCCGGTCGATCAGGTAGTTGTCGGCGAGTTGCTTGCGGTAGCCCTCGAGCTCCTGTTGCAGGGCCGAAACCGTGTCGAGGCCCATCTCGCGGGCCCGGGCCACCTTCAGTTTGAAGCGCTCGTAGAGGTCAAGGTACTCCAGCACGCTGGCCTCGCTAAAGTCGGCCGCCTCGCCGTTGGTTTTGGTGTAGATGTAGCGAAATTCGCCCACCGTAACGGGCTTGCCGTCAACGGTGAACAGGATGTCGTCGTTGCTCTGTGCCAACAGGGGCAGGGAAAGGAATAACGCGCAGGCGAGTCCGAGAAAAGACTTGATCATGTATGACATTTGTGTCCAGTAGCGTAATGCTGCCCAGCCAACGCAGGGCGCAAAAGTAACCATTTTCGACCGCTGCTTATTGTGAAGCCCCTCGCTGCGGCGGATCGGGGCCGCGCCGTACATTCACCCCATGCCTGAAACGCCGTCACCGCCCTGGTCCGATCTGGCCGCCCGCCTGGCGGGCGAACTGGAAACCGACGACCTTCACCGTATCCTCTACGCTACCGACGCGAGCGTTTACCGGGAGGTGCCCCGCGCCGTGGCTTTCCCCCGTCACGAGGCGGACATAATAGCCTGTGTCGACTTCTGCCGGGCGCACCGCATCCCCATTACGCCGCGGGCCGGAGGCACCAGTCTGGCCGGGCAGGCGGTCGGCTCCGGGCTGGTACTTGACGTGAGCCGGCACCTCCGCAATATAGTGGAGATCAATCCGGAAGCGCGCTACGCCATCGTCGAGCCCGGCGTGATCCGCGACCAGCTCAACGCGGCCCTGCGCCCCTACGGCTACTGGTTCGGACCCAATACCAGCACCGCCAACCGCTGCACGCTGGGCGGGATGTTTGGCAACAACAGCTGCGGAAGCACCAGCATCACCGTAGGCAGCACCCGCGAGCACGCCCTGGAAGCCCGGGTGGTGCTCTCCGACGGAACCGTACATACCCTGGGCGCCGGCGCGCGGGTGCCGGATTCCCCCCTACTCGCCGGGGTATATGGTTTCCTCGACCGCACCCTGGCCGACAATTCCCTGCGCGGACGCATCCTTAATGCTTACCCCAAAGCCGGCGTTACCCGCCGCAACAACGGCTACGCCCTCGACGCACTGGCGCGGCAGGCGCCCTACGATCCTGCCGGTCCACCCCTCAACCTCTGTGCCCTGCTGGCCGGATCCGAAGGTACCCTGGCCCTGACCACCCGCCTGAAGGTCAATATCCTGCCCCTGCCCCCGGAAGGGTCCGCGGTGGTGGCCCTGCACTTTCGCAGTATCGACGCCAGCCTGCGCGCGACCCAGCAGGCCATGCTTACCGAACCGTTCATGTGCGAGCTCATGGACGACACCATCCTCCAACTCGCCCTGCAGAACCACGACCAGCGCAGGAACGCCTCCTTCGTAGAGGGCAACCCCCGTGCCCTGCTGCTGGTGGAATACCGCGCCGCTACCGACGAGCAAGCCCTCGCGCAAGCCACCGCACTCGGCGAACGGCTCACCGAACCCGGATTGCTCGCCGAGCCCCCCTACGCGGCACCCGCGCTCGCCGGCCAAAGCCGAACCAACCAGGTATGGAACCTGCGCGCCGCCGGCCTGGGCATCCTGGGTAATATGGTCGGCGACGCCAAGGCCGTGGCCTGTATCGAAGACACCGCGGTGGCCCTGCCCGACCTGGCCGATTACATCGCCGAATTCGAGGAGCTCATGCGGGTGTACCGGCAATCGCCCGTCTTTTACGCCCACGCCGGTGCCGGAGAACTGCACCTGCGCCCCATCCTGAACCTCAAGGAGACCACCGACCGCCAACGCTTCTACGAAATCACCCGCGACGTTGCCCGCCTGGTGAAGAAATACCGCGGCAGCCTCAGCGGCGAGCACGGCGACGGACGCGTGCGCGCCCAGTTCCTCCGGGAAATGCTCGGAGAAGAAGTGTATGCCCTGCTGGTGGAGCTGAAGCGTACCTGGGATCCCGAGGGCCTCTTCAACCCCGGCAAGATCGTGGAAGCGCCCCCGATGAACGAGAGCCTGCGCTACGAAGCCGACGCATCGGAAACCGATTACCGCACGGAACTGGACTTCAGCGACGACGCCGGCCTGCTGCGCTCGGCCGAGAAGTGCAACGGATCGGGCGATTGCCGCAAACTTTCGGGGGGCGCCATGTGCCCGAGCTTCCGCGCCACGCTGAACGAAAAAGACAGCACCCGCGGCCGCGCCAACGTACTGCGCGAACTGCTTACCCAAAACCAGCACGAGGACCCCTTCACCCACCCGGCCCTGGCCGAGGCGATGGACCTCTGCCTGAGTTGCAAAGCCTGCACCAGCGAGTGCCCAAGTACGGTCAATATGACCAACTTGAAGGCGGAATACCTCTTCCAAAACCAACAAAAGGAAGGTACCTCCCTGCGCACCCGCCTGATCGCGGCCAACGAGACGCTGTACCGGCTGGGCGGTAAGGTGCCGGGACTGGCCAATGCGCTGCTCGACCTTACCGGACCCCTGGTGAAGCGAATGGCCGGTATCGCCGCCGGCCGCTCACTGCCGCGCTTCCCGGAAGAATCGCTGCGCACCTTCTACACCCGCGAGCGACCCGCAACTGAGACCGGCGGGCGGGGCCGACTGTACTTTTTCGGCGATGAGTTCATCAACTACCAGGATGTGGCCGTAGGGAAGGCGGCCCTGCGACTGTGGTGGAAGCTGGGCTACGAGGTCCTGTGGCCGGACCACGCCGGCAGTGGGCGGGCACAATTGAGCAAGGGCTTGCTGCGGGAGGCCCGACGACGCGCCACCGACAACGTCCTTTGTTTCCGCAATCGAGTGGGGGAGGACGCCCCCCTGGTCGGACTGGAACCCTCGGCCATCCTGGGCTTCCGCGACGAATACCCCAAGCTGCTGCGGGGAGAACTGCAAACCCAGGCCACCGTGCTGGGCACCCACTGCTTCACATTTGATGAGTGGCTGTACCGGGAACTCAGCCTGGGCCGGCTGGGCCCGGAAGATTTCGGTACCCGGTCCCGCCGGCTGGTCGTCCACGTTCACTGCCACGAAAAGGCAATCGGGGAGGCCGGCAAATGCGCGGCGGTACTTTCGCTGCCGCCTAACTATACGGTATCGCTCCTCGATAGCGGGTGCTGCGGTATGGCCGGTAGCTTCGGCTATGAAGCCGAGCACTACGAGGTGAGCCGCACCATCGCCGAACAGTCGCTGCTCTCCAAGCTCCGCGACCGCTTCCCGGATACCCTGCTGGTGGCCTCCGGAACCAGTTGCCGGCATACGGTCAAGGACGAACTTGGGGAACGGGCCTGGCACGCGGCGGAGATACTGCTCGACAGTTGGTAGGAAATTACACCCCTACGCGCAGCGACCAACCACGCCGCACCGATACGTAGCGAATGATCAGCACCGTCAGAATAGCCACGACGGTGCTCAGCGAAGGCAGCTGGGTGACCGATTCCAGTCCGAGATAAACGATCCCGCCGGCCAGACAGGCCGTGGCGTAGATCTCCTTGCGGAAGATCAGCGGTACCTCGTTGGTCAGTACATCGCGCAGCACCCCGCCGAATACGGCCGACACTACGCCCATGATGAGGCACACTTCCACATTGAGGCCCGCGGCCAAGGTGGTGCGCACGCCCAGCACCGTGAATACCGCAATGCCGATGGTGTCGAACAGGAACATGCTGCGCCGGAGCTTCAGGATCGTACCCCGGAACAGATATGCCGCCAGCAGCCCGCCGGCAATGACCAGAAAGTAGTGCCGGTTGGTGAGCCAACCCACCGGGAACCGGCCGATCAGCAGGTCGCGCAGTGTACCCCCGCCTACGGCCGTCACGAAACCGATGATCAGGGAGCCCACCAGGTCGAAGCGTTTATCGATCGCGGTCAGGACGCCGGACACGGCAAATACAAAGGTGCCGATAAGGTCAAGGGGATAGATCCAGTTCACGGGCGGGCTTATGAGGTGAGGTCACCCAACACCCCGTCCGGGCCGCGGGTTGCCGCTCAGTTCCAAAGCCGTATCCCGGCTAGGTTCAGGAGTAATATTCTTCGCATGATGGTTCATTTGGGGTGAGGGGAAAATAAAAAACCTACCGTACGGGAGGACCGAAGAACGTGGTGGAATATTCACCCATAAAAGGTGAAACCCCGGGCCCCAGAGGGGGGTGTCGTTCGGTGGCGCAAAGGACTATTTAAGCGCCGGCCTAACCAAGGATGTCCTGACAATTGTTACAAAAGGTACGATCCGTGTGCTGGACGGTGCTCAGGGTAGGGCGATCAAACTTCCACGACGATCTTACCCTGTGCCTTGCCGCCCTCGAGTTCGCGCAGGGCGCTGGGCAACTGCTCGAAAGAGTAGGTCTGGGACACATGGGCGCGCAGCCTGCCGTCGGCCAGGCGGGCGGCGATGGCGGCCATTTGCTCACCGTTGGATTTTACGAGGTGATGATTGAGGGCCACCGTCTTCCATTCGGCGCGCTCCTGCAGGGTATCGCTTAGGCCCGCCGCGATGGTCATCAGCCGGCCGCCCGGTTTCACGATCTGCAGCGACCGCAACAGGTGTTCTGGCCCCAGCGAGTCCAGCACCAGGTCAACCGGCTCCAGCACATCTTCAAACCGCTGCTGCTCGTAATCGACGTGTTCATCGGCACCCAGTTCGAGCACGAAGTCGCGCTTACTCCCCGAGGACGTACCGATCACGTAGGCCCCCCGCTCCCGGGCCAGTTGGACGGCGAAGTGACCGACCCCGCCACCGGCCGCGTGGACGAGTACGCGCTGTCCGGCCTGCACGTCGGCCAGTTCGTACAGGTTTTGCCAGGCGGTCAGGGCCGCCAGGGTAGCCGCGGCGGCTTCCGCGTGGCTGATCCCTTCCGGTTTCTGGGCCAGGTGCGCGGCCGGAGCCACTACGTGGGTGGCGTAGGCGCGACCGTGGCCGGGGAAGTTGACCATACCAAATACGGCGTCGCCCGGCCGGAAAGCCGTCACATCCGCCCCCACTTCGCGGACCAGGCCGGAGACATCCCAGCCCAGGATCAGGTTTTCTTGGGTTTGCAGGGAACCGTAGAGGGCCTTGCCCCGGCCGGTCTTGAAATCTACGGGATTAAGGCTGATGGCGCGCACCTCCAGCGACACCTCGTGTGCCCCCGGGGTGGGATCCGGCAGATCACGGAGCGTAAGACCGTCGGGTCCGTCGGGAGAAGTGAGGGTATAGGCACGCATAGGGGCGATATTTACGTCAGACCTCTGAAACGTAAGGCTCGGTCAGAGGTTGGCTCAGTCGCCGACCCGGCCCCGAAAGTGGTTTACGCGGGGGTCGGCGGGGTTACCCGAGGCGCGCCGGAAAACGACCAGTTGGCCGGTGTGGTAAATAGCGTCGGCCAGGGGGCCGTTGATGAGGTTCCAGACGGGGAATTCGGAATAACTAGCGCCCGCGGAAAAGCGCAGGCGTTGTTCCGCCAGCCCGGTTGCGGACTGCCCGCGGAATAGACGGCTGGCTTCCTCTAGACCGCGAAGGGTACGCTCCCGCAGTTCATTGAAGTCGCTGGTCGGTTCTCTATCTCCCCGCCCTAGGGTATCGCGGCGGGCCGCGCTGAGGATCATATCGCTGAGCCCCTGGATGTGTTCCAGGGTTTCGATGGTACTGCGTCCGTCAGAGGTTGGCCGGTACGCCAGGTCCTCATCGCGCAGTCCGTGGGTGGCCCAGTAGTACCGGAACCCCAGTGCGTCGATCATTCGGGACAGGACACTGCCGGGCGTGTAATCGGTGGGGTAGGCGGAAATATCGGCGTAGGGCAGCGTGTCGCTTTGGGCGCCGCAGCGCAGGAGCGGTACAAGGACCAGAAGAAGCAAAGGAAAGTGGCGCATCGCCCAAAGGTAGGTACCGTTGGCGAGGGTAATTCCACCCAACGGTGCATCATCAAGGGGTAACCCTGCTCCTTCCTTTACAGCTGAATCGACTGTACGGAGCCGCCGTCGACCCGGTAGTTGGCACCGACCACAAAACTGGCCAGCTCGGAACACAGGAAGGCGATTACGGCAGCCACTTCCTCGGCCCTGCCCCGGCGGTGCAGGACCAGGTGGGGGCGTTGCTCGTTGAGGAAAGTATTGACCGCCACGTCCACGCTGGTGTCGAGTTTCTTGGCGCGCTTTTCCATCATACCGTCCGTCATGCCTGTTTTGATGAAGGCCGGGGCTACGGAATTGATGCACACGCCGTCGATGGCGTACAGTTGGGCCATGCCCTTCACAAAAGTAAGCAGCGCGGCTTTGGCGGCGTTGTAGACGGCTTCGTCGGAGTAGGGCTGCGCCACGTTCTCGGAAGTGACGAATACGGCCCGGCCCCAGCCGCGCTTCCGCATGCCGGGAATAAAACTGCGGGCCATCTGTACGCCGGTCAGGAAATCAACCTCGAAGGCCTCACGGTAATCGTCGAGGCTCACCTCCTCCAGCGGATCGCCCTTGGCGCCGGTTACGCCACAGGTGTGCACCAGGATATCGATCTCTCCGGCCGCCTTGGTCACGGCCTTTACTCCTTCCGGGCGGGTGAGGTCGGCCACCACGGTGGATATTCGGTCGCCCCCGCCGAGGCGGTTGGCGGTCTTGGCCAAGCCGTCTTCGTCGATGTCGGTCAGGATCAGTCGGACCCCTTCGTCGAGGAGCAGGCGGGCGGTGGCTTCACCCATGCCGCCGGCGGCGCCGGTGATAAGGGCTGTACGGTTCTTAATCTTCAGGTCCATACTCCAGTAACCCCGCGGCAAAAGCGAGGTTCGGCTCCGGCCCTAGCGGTTGGAAAGCACGGTGTACTCCCAGGGCCCGAGTTGCCGCTGCATGCCGGGCTGTACTTCGACCTGCTGTTTGTTGAATACGTCGGTGTAGGTGCCACGGTAATCGCCCTCGCCGAGTTCGAACGATTGTGGGTCGGCGGAGAGGTTGATCATGACGACCACCCGGTCGCCGTTCTTTTCGCGGGTGAAGGCGTATATGTTTTCGTCGTTGCCGGTCTGGATCTTGACCAGTTCGCCGCCGTAGCTACCGTTCCAGAGGGCCTGGTTGCGTTCCTTGAGGTCAAAGAGCGTCTTGTAGAAATCGGCGTACTCGTAATTACCCCATTCTACTTCGTCCTTGGTGAAGAACTCGAATTGCTTGTCTACGGCGGATTCCTGCCCGGTGTAAATGAGCGGCATACCGGAGAAGGTGGCAGTCAAGACCGCAAAGGCCTTGTGGCCCTCACCCATGCGCTGGAATTCGGTTCCCGACCAGGAGTTCTCGTCGTGGTTGGAGGTGAACATCATCTTGTAGCCGCGCCGGTACTGATCGTTGTACTTTTCCAGGACCCGGTCGATATCCAGGGCTGTGGCTTTGTCTTCGGCCTTGGCCTCCTCGCGGGCGATATTGCTGCCGTCGGTGGCGGCGGCGCGGCTCGCGCCCTGGCTGCTGGCGATCTGGTTGAGCACGTGGTGCATCTCCCAACCGTAGTCCATAACGAAGGCCCCGTTATTGACGATCTCCGGCACTTCGGCTTCCGCCAGCATAAAGAGCGGCTTCATGCGGTAAAGGGAGTCGGCGGCGTGCTCGATAAAGTCTACCGGAATACCGTGGGCGACGTCGACGCGAAACCCGTCGATGTCCGCTTCCCGGACCCAGAACTGCATGGCGGCGATCATGCTGTCGCGCAACTCGGGATTGTCGTAGTTCAGGTCGGCAACGTCGGTCCAGCCCCAGCTTTCGCCGGTACCAGGATTAATGGGATCGGTGATCTTGCCGTCCTTCTTCGTGTAAAAATCGGGGTGTTCGGTGATCCAGTTGTTGTCCCAGCCCGAATGGTTGGGGATCCAGTCGATGATGGCATACATCCCGGCGTCGTGAACGGCCTCGATCATCGACTTGAAATCGGCCAGGGTACCAAAGTCGGGGTTGACTCCGGTGTAATTGGCCACGGCGTACGGACTGCCCATCTCTCCTTTGCGGTTCTTCTCACTGATCGGGTGGATGGGCATGAACCACAGCACGTCAACGCCCATCTCCGCCAGGCGGGGGATGTGGGACTCAAAAGCAGCAAAGGTGCCCTCGGGCGTGTAATGCCGCAGGTTGACCTCATAGATCACGGCATCCTTTTCCCATTCCGGCACCCGCGGCTCCACCGCCATATCGGCTACCGGCGTTTCCTCCGCGGTGCTGACTCCCAGGCCGGCATCCGTCTCGGGCCGGGGCTCGCAGGCGGTGAAAAACAGGAAGGTCGTAAGGGCGGTCAGACCAAGCGAGGGAAGGAAAGGTATACGAAGCATGACTGAAAATTGGTAAGGGAATGAGGTTGCGCGAGGCAATGAATTGGAAGGTCGGAACAGGCC
The DNA here is from genome assembly GCF_004803465.1 of Neolewinella litorea. GTDB lineage: Bacteria > Bacteroidota > Bacteroidia > Chitinophagales > Saprospiraceae > Neolewinella > Neolewinella litorea. The sequence continues at coordinate 141,280 of NZ_SRSF01000003.1, forward strand.
CGTTGTTTGGTGGCGCAAGGTTAAATTTTTAGTCGCGGTAGGACAAATCGGCGCGAAGTTTAACTTTGTGGTTTATTAGACTAATTCCAAATAACCCCGACTTACATGGCTTCCTCCCGTCCGACCAGCGCCACCATGCGCATTCTGCACCGTTACCTGGGATTCTTTTTGGCCGGTGTCATGGCTGTCTACGCTATCAGCGGCATTGTATTGATCTTTCGCAACACCAATTTTCTGAAGCACGAAGAGACCGTGGAGCGGCAACTCGAGGCCAATTTGGAGCCGGAGGCGGTGGCCGAGGAACTGCGCCTGAAAGAAGCTACGGTGGAGCGTGCGGAGGGCGAAGTGCTCTACTTTGCGGGGGCTACTTACAACGCGGCCACCGGCGTATCCACCAAACAGGAAATGAAGCTACCCTTTCTACTGGACAAAATGACGCACCTGCACAAGGCAAATACCAAAAGCACCTTGTTCTATTTCAACATCTTTTTCGGTCTGTCGCTGCTCTTTTTCGTGATTTCGGCCTTCTGGATGTTCCTTCCCGGCGGTCGTATTCTGCAGAAGGGACTTATCTACACCGCGGCGGGGGTTGTCCTCACGCTCATCCTCTTGTTTGTGTAAGGCTGAAACATTAACCGCGGCTGTACGATTATTCCAGGTACATGGGTGAGCTAGCGGATTTTTTCTTTCACATTGACGACAGTCTGCGGCAGGCGACCTTGCTCTACCCCGTAGCCACGTATGGGCTGCTCTTTGCGGTGATCTATACGGAAACGGCCTTCTTCCCGCTGGCGCCATTCTTCCCCGGCGACGGTTTGCTGTTTGCCATTGGCGTACTCTGCGCCGCCGCGCTGCTGAACCCCTGGATCATCTTTGGCTTGCTGACGATCGCGGCTACCCTGGGGGCCTGGACCGGCTACCGGCTCGGTCACCGGCTCGGGCCCGTGCTGTTTGAGCGATTCACCTGGCTCAACCGGAAGCACTATTTCCGGGCGCATGCCTTTTACCGCAAGTTTGGAGCCACCGCCCTGTTCACCTCCCGTTTTCTGCCCATTGTCAAAGCCCTGGTGCCCTTCATTGCCGGGGTCTCGGAAATGGATGCCGCCCGCTTCGCCCGCTACAACTTTCTGAGCGCCGCCCTGTGGGTGGGCTCGCTGGTGGCGCTGGGATACTTCCTGGGCAACGTTCCCTTCGTCCGTGACCACCCGAGTTTGCTGGTGATCGGCCTGGCGGCCGTCTTCGTGACCGGCCTGGCCGTCTCGGCCATCGTCAAACTGGTACGCACGTACCGGCAGAGACGCGCAGGCCGGACAGGCTAGGGGATTAATCTCGGTCGCGCGCGATCGCCGTCAAAGTATGCCGAGGTGCAGGACGCGGCCCCCGCTGCGGTTCACCGGCATGGTGCTCTTGCCGATCACCACCCCGTCTTCTGGGGCCAGGTACTGTTCTTTCAGGCTGCCGAAGACGTCGCGCTGGGTGGCGATCAGGTCGCCGGCCTTCAGGGCCCGCAGCAGTTCGACCTCAAGGGTCAGCAATCCTCCCGTGTGGGTGTAGATCCAGTAGCTGCGCTTGCAGATTACGGGCGGAGATACAGGGGCAATAATCTCGTCGCGGGTCATCTTCAGGTAGGAGAGTACGTTGTGTACCCCTTCGGTACCATTGCGGATGAGCTGCCGCTGGTAGACGCCGGGGTTGCCCACCTCCAGCGTTACGGCCGGGATATCCAAAGCATCGGCGGCCCCCCGCAGGGTGCCGTCGCTCGGGGGATTGTGGACGATCAACTGGGGATTCTGCAAAATGGCCAGTTGGCGGGTGGTCTCCTGCGACATATCGGCCCGCACGTAGTAGGTATTCACCCGGCCGCGGCTGGCCGTGTGCAGGTCGAGCAGGAAGTCGAAATGCCGGATGACGCGGTCCATCAGCCGGAAGGCATACACCTCACTGGCGCGTCCGTTCTCCTTGCCGGGCATCACGTGGTTCAAGTCGAAACCGTCGGTATACACGCGGGTCTGCCGCAGAAAGGCCGGCACGTTGACCACCAGTACGCCCATAATTGTGCCCCGCAGTTGGGTCACGTCCAGGTCCGCAAACAGGCGCTGGATAATCCGGATGCCGTTCAATTCGTCGCCGTGTACGGCGGCGGTCACCCCCAGGGTGGGGCCATCCTCACTGCCGCGGGCGCAGAGGATGGGTACCCGGACGGGTTCCCCCAGTCCGTCGCTGATGACCCGCAACCAGTACTTCCGGATCGTGGCGGGCGGCTGGTCGATCTCTTCGAGACTCAGGATGGTGGGGATTTCGGTGTTAGCAGCGGTCATAGCAGTAGGAGAATAGTTCGTCAATGGCCTGCCGGAGAATGGGCCGGCCGGTCTGGGCTTCGGCCTGAGGAAATCCGCCGATGCTTAGCGTATTTATTTCGGAGAGCACCCGCTCGCCGAAGTCGTTGACCAGCGTATCAATGCCCGCAAAGCAGATGCCATGGTCGAGCAGGTGGGGAGTGAGTGCATCGACCATGGCCTGCTCCCGGGGCGTCACCTCGGCGGCCACCGAGCGGCCACCCTGGGCCACGTTGCACAGCCATTCACCGGGCGGCGGAATGCGCAGGGAAGCGGCCAGAATGCGACCGTTGACCACGAGGATGCGCTTGTCGCCCTCACTCACGTTCTTCAGGAACTTCATGGCCAGATAGGCGGTGCCCCCCGTGGGGAAAAGCTCCTCCACGTCCTGCTCAGGGTGGTCGACCCGCACGATCCCGTGGCCCCCGTAGGCGCGAAGCGGCTTGAGCACGATAGGGAACTCTCCCGCGAAAGCGGCCACTTCGCCGGGCGTCGCCACGAGGCGGGTCGGGGGCGTCAGGTCCGGAAAGTTGGTCAGGAAAGCCTTGGTACTGGTGGCCCGTATACCCTCGGGATCATTTACTACCAGCGGGGCGCAATCGCGCAGTCGCTCCGAGAGCCGGTTGAAAAAGCCTTCGCCCACCGGGTGGGGGAGCCGCAGCCAGACCACGTCGTAGTCGGCAGGATCAAGCTCGGAAAGCCCGTGCTGAAATCCACTGCCGTCCGGTAGGTAGCGCAAGCTTTGCTTTACGGTAAAGCCGTGCACCCGCGCGCCGCCGCCCGCAAAGAAGTCGCGGTTGACCGCATGCCCCCGACTGGCCAGATCGACCCGGGCACAACGCGGATCGTCCGCCAGGGTATTGACCAGGGCGTACAGCGAGTTTTGATCGGAGTGACCGCTGTGGTCGGTAAGGACGAGGAAAGTCAGGCGCTTCATGGAAGGATTTCGGAAAGCAGGGTGGGGTCGTCGTTCAGGCTGGAGAAGAGGCGCAGGCTGAACTTGCCCTTACTGTTGAACAGTTTTTGGGCCATCTGGTCGATGGCGATGGTGCTCAAAACCGTCTGGATGTAAGCCTCGATGAGGTCGTCGAGCCCGATCCCCAGTTTGTTGAAATCGCGGCGGTCCATCAGCAGCAGGCGGTCGGTGTCGCTCGTCCACTGGTTGTCGCCGAGTTTTTCCGAGAGGTTGGTGCCGAGCATCTCCCACGACTCGGCCGAGCCGTCGAGCTGATCGGCCAGGGGGGTGCCCGCGCGGCGGCTGTAGCAGCACAGCGGGCGGATGCCGCTTTCGGTACTGCTGACCATGAGGCGGACGTCGCTCACGTAGGTACGTCCTTTTTTGTCGGGGATGGTGCCTACGTGGAAGAACTTGCCCTCGCCCCCGGAAGAGCTCCAGTTGTAGTTGCCGATGAGGCTTTGCACGATGAAGCGCTCGTAGTCGATCGGTTCGTTCATGAATTCCTCCAGCTCCCGCGGATTGGTGATGGTGTATACTCCCTGTCCGGCGTTGCTGTAGGGCACCTTGACCACGGCCTGTCCGCCGAGTTTGGCAACCCAAAGGGGTATTTCGTCGTGGCTGACGTCCCAGATCGTTTCGGGCGTGTGGATTTTTAGGCCGTACTTCCGGATCTCCCCGTTGAACATGTCGTAGGCCTTGGCCGCCACCATCTTGTTGCGCCCGCCGGCGAGGCAGGTGACGATGGGGTTCAGGATCCGCGTTTTGCAGTTGGTGGGCAGGCGCGTCCAGGGCCGCTGGGTGACGTAGCGGAAAGCCCCCCGCAGGCGCAGCCACTCTCCCTCGTGCAGGGCAAAGAGCCAGCCGTCTTCCACCCGTAGGTTGCGTTCCGGGGCGCCGAGGTAGTCGCTTATGTAGAGCACGTCCTCCTGAAAAGCGTCGGCAATGGCGGCGGCGTACCCGCTGGCCTCCATGGGGTTCTTGTCGTAGATCACCGCCAGGCGACCGTCCTTTTTGGATTGCCGCTTTTCGACCATCGGCTTGAAGGTGCGCTCGATCAGGACCCGGTAGCCACCCTCCTCCTGGTGGTCGTCGAGCAGGGGCATCGATTTTTGTCCGGACGGGCAGCTGTTGTTCTCGATGATGACCATGCGCCGCCGCCCATGGGCCGTGGTGGCGTTGATGAGGTCTGCACCGCCCCACAGGAAAAACTTACACTGGTAGGTAAGCATCTTGCGCAATCCGTCGGGGTCCACCAGGGGGTTGAGGTGGCAATAGCGCGATACCATCCGCTCCCGGTCGAGGTTCAGGAAGAAGCTGACCATCGGGTGGATGGTGGCGTTCAGGGCCTTCGGGTACCAGTGGGCCTCGGCCTTGAAGGTACCGGGAGCGACGATTTTAACGGGCGAATTAATCAAGAGAAGCTATTGGGTTTAAGTGCGCGAACGCAGGTACGGTGCAAAGGTTAAACCGCGGGGTGATACGGTGTGTGTATTTTTGTCCGGCCCGCCAACGCAGCCGCCTTCAGCAACGTCTTCGCCGGGACCGGTGCGGTACACGCGGGGTACTTTGCCCCGAGGAACAACCCCCGCAAGGGGTGCTGCGCCGGCCTACATCAAAGAGATATGCGAAACTTACAATACCTCTTATCGGGCCTGCTTTTGCTGGCCCTGCTCGCGGGCTGCGCGGAGCGGCCGGCCACTTCCGCTACCGACGCGCGCGGCGAAGACGTCTTCATCTTCGGTTACCGCGGCGGGTTCGGGTCGGAAGCGTACTTCCGCTTCGCCGACGGAAAGCTCTACGCCGGCCGCTACAAACACCTGAGAAGCAACGAGCCGGAAAACCGCTTTAACTACGACAGCATTGCTACCCACGAGGGGAACTGGGACATGCTTGCGGACCCCTCCCTTACCCGCCAGGCCGCGACCCTCTACGGTGAGTTTCCCGCCGAAACATTCGACACCCTGCCCCGGCAGGCGTGCGATGCCCTGGCTTTCGACGGCAGCTGCCCCTACGTGGGGTGGTACCGGCAAACATCGGACGTGTATGACGACTGGCACGGCACCTACGAAGCGGTGCCCGCGGCCCGGGATTTTATGGAGCGGGTAGAAGCCCTGGTCTCCGACCTGCGCGAAGACTGAGTTCGGTAAGCCAACCACGCGAAGGGCGGTTGGCGCCGGCCGTAAGCGGGATTTGTCCAATATTGTGGCTGCCCCAGAAGGCTACGCCATGAAACCGATCCTTACCGCCCCGCTGCTTTTCCTTTCCTGTCTCCTTACCGCCCAGGGGATTGGCCTGCATCCGCCGGAAGTAAACTGGCAGCAGCTGCGGGCGGACCACGTCAGGGTGATCTTCCCCGAAGGCTACGAGAGTCGCGCCCGCCGGGTGGCGAGCCTGGTCGACCAGCTGGCCGTCAATCACCGCCGCAGCGTCGGGGACCAACTGTACGACTTCGACCTCGTACTCCAGACCCCGAACATGACGATCAACGGCTACGTGGGTTTGGGGCCTTTCCGTTCCGAATTCTTCGTGACGCCGCCGCAGGGCTTCAGTCGTCTCAGCAATACGGACTGGGTCGACTTGCTCACGATCCACGAATTCCGGCACGTGCAGCAGACCAGCAACGAACGGCGCGGCCTTACCCGGTTGGCTAGCATACTGCAGGGACAGTTGGGGTGGGCCGTGCTTTCCGGGATTGCCACGCCCAATTGGTTCACCGAAGGGGATGCCGTAGTGGCCGAAACCGCCCTGACGGCCGCGGGCCGCGGCCGGACGCCCGCCTTCAGCGGCGACCTGCGGGCCCTGCTCCGCCAGAATGTGATCTACCGCTACGCCAAGGCCCGCAACGGCAGTTTCCGCAGTCTGGTGCCGGACCACTACCGCTACGGTTACGCCATGGTCACCTACGCCCGCGAGCAATTCGGGAACGACGTCTGGAAGCCCGTCCTGCAGGAGGGGGCAGCCTTTCGCGGCCTGATTTACCCCTTCAGCCGGGCCCTGCGGCGGCGGACGGGGCTCACGACCCGCGGCCTGTACTACCGCACCATGGCTGACCTCGAGCAACTGCAAGACAGCTCGCTGCAGGTGCGCCGGCCCCTGATTGAGGGAGAAACGGTCGGCGACGCAAGCCGGCGCGATATCCGCGACTACCGCTTTGCCTTTCGGGACGGCGAGGGCCGGCTGCTCGCCCTGCGCAGCAGTTACCGGGAGCTTCCGGCCCTGGTGGAAGTGGGTCAGCGCGACCGCGTCATCACCCGGGTCGGCATTCAGCGCGAGCCCTGGCTGGCCGGCTCCCCACGCTTCGTGCTCTGGACGCAGTACGCACAAGACCCCCGCTACACCAATCAAAGTTATTCCGATCTGGTACTCTACGAACTGGCAACCGGCCGCCGGCGGAAACTTACCGAGCGGGGGCATTACCTTTCCGGAACTTTCGGACCGGATGAACGCAAGATCGCGGCGGTGTGGTTTGACCCCCTGGCGGATGCCCCGGAATTGCACCTGATCGACGTGGCCACCGGGGCGGTGGTGCAACGCCGTTCCGTGCCGGCCAACAACCTGGCCTGGCCCCGCTTTTCGCCCGACGGATCGCGGGTGTACTTCCTCGCCCAGGACTTCTCGGGCGTGGCGATCCAGTCCTGGCAGCCGCAAACCGACGAAGTGACTACCCTGCGCCCCCATTCGCCGCAGCCGGTGGACATGCTCGCGGTGGCGGCGGATGGTGACCTGCTGTTCTCCGGTGGGCGTACCGGGGTGGACAACATCTACCGCCTGGAGCCGGCTACCGGGCGGCTGGCCCAGCTTACCGACGTAGCCGTCGGGGCCTATTATCCTTACCTGGCGGGCAATGAACTCTACTATTCCACTCCGACGCCCCACGGCGAGCGGTTGCGGCGACTGGTGGTGGGAGAGGAAGGCGCGCCGGCCGGGTTCGCCGTCGGCCCACTCGCGCCCAGCATCTTTGAGCGCCCCGCCGCCTTCGCCGAGGAAGCCGTGGCGCTGGCCGACAGTCTGGTGGTTAACGACTACCCGATCCAGAATTTCAGCAATACGCTCGGAGGCATCAAGCTGCACAGCTGGTCGTTCAACGGCAGCTACGTAACGCCCGGCGTAGCGGTGGAACTTGCCAATGCCCTAAATACCGCGGACCTGACCCTGGACGGGCAGTACAACATCAACGAGGCTCGCTATTCCGGGGGCGTCACGGCCACTTACGGCGGTCTTTTTCCGGTGATCGACCTGGCCGCCCGCTACCGCGATCGCAATACGATCGCGCAGGTCGACGGGATAGACAGCCTGGCCTTCCGCTCGCAGGAGTTCAGCCAATTCACCATAGGTCCGACCGCGAGCGTGCCCCTGCAGTGGGTGGGCGGCAACCTCGTGACCACGCTGGTGCCCGCCCTGGGCTTCCAGTACTATGCTTTGCGCGACGCTGAAGAGGGCATTCTTCCGGGCAACTTCGGCAACCTCTCGGCGGGGCTGTCCTTCAGCAGCCTGTTGCGTACCGCCTTCCGACAGGTGCAGCCGCGCTGGGGGGCGCTGGCGTCCCTCACTTACGACCTGGCCCTCGGCGCGGAGGCACCCGGGGAGCGGTTGCTGTTACGTACCTCGGCCTACCTGCCCGGGCTATTCCGGACCCACGGCATTCGACTCGACCTGGACGTGCAAAGGGAGCAGGCCGAAAACCTCTACCAGTACCCGGATGCCTTCCGCTACGCGCGCGGTTACGCCGCCCCGCTTAACGACCGGGTATGGCGGTTCGGGGCCAATTATCATTTGCCATTGCTGTATCCGGACATCGGGCTGCTGGGCATCACCTACTTCAAGCGGGTCAGGCTGATCGGCTTCTACGACCTGAGCCGTTTCACGCTCGACGCGCCCCGCGAACTCAGTTTTAACGAGAACAGCGTGGGTGGGCAGCTCTACTTTGACAACGTCTGGTTGAACGCGCAACTGATCACCGTGGGGGTGGAGGCGGCCTACCGGCTCAACCGGGATTTTTTCTCAAGCGATACCGACGATCTGCAGTTCCGGCTGCTGATCAGCGGAAGTTTTTAGGGTTCTTACTAGACGTTGAGGTAGTTAATTAGGCTGTCGAAGCGCTCGCGGAGGGTGTCCTGCAGTTGCTTTTCGTTGAAACTCGCCTTGACCACGTAGTTGAAGCGCTCGAAAGTGGCGATCGTGCCACCGATATTCTGGCTGTTGAGCTTGAGGGTTACTTCGACCTGGTTGGTATCCGCCGAGCCGCGTACGAAGGAACTTAGTACGATGGCGTTGTCGCTCTCCACGATACGGGCGATCTCGGAGAGGCTGTAATCGTGGCGGCCCACTTCCAGGACCACGATGGAGCCCGGATCGCTGAAGGTGCTGGACTGGGCGAAGAAGCGGAGCAGGTCTTCGCCGGTGACCATGCCTACGTAGTCGCCGTCCCGGTTGATGACGGGAACCACCGTGAGGTTGTTGTCGACCAGTTGCCGCATGACGTCGTACAGGTGGTCGTCGGGGTAGACCGAGGGCGGCAACTGGGCCACGCGGTAAGTGGCCACGGCTTCCTCGGGGTCGGCGTCCAGGACGTCGTTCTCGGAGATGACCGATACCAGTTTGGTGCCGTCGACCACGGGCAGGTGACGGATGTAGAATTCGTTCATGATCTCCAGGGCTTCCTCGCCGGTGTCGGAGGGGCGCAAGGGTACGAGGGTATCGGTAAGGAGGAAGTCGGCAGTCATGGAGGGGGAGGGTAGCGGTTAAGGATCAGCCGAGCAGGCGACGCTTTTGGGTGTCAAACTCGACTTCGGTCAGCAGCCCCTTTTCGCGGAGACGGGCTAACCGCTGTAGTTGTTCCAGCAGCTCGTCGTGGACCACGGGGGCCGTAGGAGCTTCGGAGGTTTCGGCGGCCACCAGGGGGTCGTCGGTATTGTTGACGCGTTGGGGTTCGGCGGTGGCCAGGCGAAAGTTGTTGCGCTCGAAGCCGGGGAAGCTTTTCTGGATGCGCAGGTAGGCCAGGCTGTCGTGGTTGCGGATGCGGTCGAAGTCGTCGAAGCCAAGGGCCACGGCGCGGTCAAGGTGGTAGTACGCGCGGTCCGCTTCCTCTTCCACGGAGTAGGCGCAGGCGATGTTGAAGTGGGCGGCCACGTCGCGGGGGTTCTTGGTCAGGGCTTTCTGGAAAGCCTCGATGGCCCGCCGGTACTCGTATTCCTTGAAGTAATGAACCCCACGCTCCCGGTCGGCACGGCCCAGGTCGCGCCGCGTAGCCCGCTGGGGGGTGGGTTCGGTGCGCTGGTGGTTACGCTCCTTCGCGCGCAGCTCCCTTTCCCGTTCCATTTCGGCCCGTTGCCGTTGTCGCTCCTGGAAGCGGCGTTCTCTATCGGTCATACTGCCCGTGTTGAAGGGTGGCGCGGCGTGCCCGCTCTGGGGGGAGGTCTGCGCCAGGGGTTGGTTGTATTTAAGGTCGAACTCGCGCTGGTCCATGGACAGCAGCGTAATGGCATCGATAATGCCGAAGATAGCCGCCAGCGAGATAAGCATGATGGTAAAGGGACTCGGGCCGGCGGAGAGGGCGAGCACGAAAAAGAAGAGGTGAGCCATACCGAGTCCTTTCTGGCCGAGGTAAAAGCGCTGGAGGCCGACGATGCCCCCGAAAAAAGCCAGTATTGCCGCGATCGTCTTCTCTTTCATCTCACTCTTGGAAACGGACAAACGCTGGTTTTCGTTCTGGCTTAATCGCCAAAAATGCGGCAGGTAAGTATGGTTAGGTCGTCCGGATACTCATTGTCCTGACGGAATTCTTCCAGCTTGGCCAGCAGGTTCTCGTTGAAGACCTTGGCGGAGCGGTAGTATTGTCGGCGGGCGAACTGATAAAGGATCTCTTCCTCGAATGGCTCCCCGGCAGCGCTCTGCAAATCGGTCAGTCCGTCGGTGTAGGTAACAATGAGCGCCTGGGGCGGCAGGTCCACCACGCCTACCTCCAGCATGGGCAGTTCGTCCATGGAGCCGAGCACCGTGGTGCCCTTGGAGAGGAGCTGAAATTCGTTCTCGCTCACCAGCACGGCGGGTGGGTGGCCGGCGTTCACGTAGCGCAGCTGGTGCACCTCCCGGTCGTACTCGGCCACGAAGAAGGTCACGAAACGCTCGCCATCCGTGATGCGGAATACGCTCTCGTTGATCTCGGTCACGAAATCGTGCAGGTCGGTACGCTTGCGTATGAGCGTATGGAAGTTGGCCTGGAAATTGGCCATCAACAGGGCGGCGCTGACTCCCTTGCCGGTAAAGTCACCGATGCAGAAAACCAGTTTGCCGTCCACAAACTCCCGAAAATCAAAGTAATCGCCGCCGACCCCAAGCTTGGGACGGTAGATGGCGCTGAGCTCGTAGTGGTCGTTGGCGGGCAGGTCTTTCGGGATGAGCATGCCCTGCACCTTGGCACCCAGGTCAAGATCGGCCTCCAGTCGCTCCTGCTCGATCTGCCGCCGGAACAGTCGCTTGTTCTCGATGGCTACCGCGATGACGTTGCTGATGGTGGTGATGATCTGCACCCGCTCGTACATGTCCTCCTCATCGCTGAAGCTGCCAATGAGAATGAAGGCGATGGGCCGCTCCTTGTGCAGCACGGGGATCACGTGCTCGAACTGACTGAACAGGGGGTGGTCGGGATCGTAGACGGTCACCGTTCGTTTCAGTTGCTGCAATTCCTGCCCGTAATCGATGTCGGGGGGCAACTGGACGTCCTCCAATCCGAGGGAGGTAGCCATGCGCCACGACTCATCGTGGTCGCTGTGGCGTACGAACAGCGCCATCTTGTTCACGCCCAGTTCCTGCCGGAGGAAGGCCCGGTACATCTGGAAGAGGTCGTCGGCGGAAACGTTGTTGTTGATGGCCTGCGTCATCTGCAACAGCCGCCGTACCTGTAGCTGGCGCAGGTGGAGCTCGCGCTCCAGACGGTTGATGCGGGTGAGAGGTTGTGACATGGCGGTAAATATAGCTTACGGAGCGGGGCTGCGGGTGTTCTCCCGGCGCAATTTCACGGTCCGCACGGCGGGGGAGGGGTCAGCGGGGCATCAGGCGCAGGAGCTCGTCGATCTGTCGCTGGTGGTAGGGTTCGTCGAGTGCGCGTAGTACGTGACTTTTCTCGAAATCGGTAAGGTGGAGCGAAACGGAGGTGCTCAGTGGGTCGTCGGCCTTGGGCTGGTAATTGAAGCGAAACAGGTGGAAGCGGTCGGGACCCAGGGAGCGGAAGAGGCCGGCCAGCAGTTCCTCCTGGTCCAGGATCTGTAGGCCCAGGATGTTGCCGGCTACGCCCAGCGGACTGAACAGACCTGAGATCACCCCCCCGCGCCCGTCGTCGGCGATGCGCTGGTCGCGGAAGGCGCTGATCTGAATGAGGATTACGCCCGACGTATTCTGCTCGATCCAGTCCTCGAAAACGTGAATGAAGCGTGCAGCGGAGGCGATACCATAGTTGTCGCGATAACCCGCGTCCATGAGCCGGATCAGGGGTTCGGTGGGCAGGTTTACCTGTGGCAGTACGTAGGGGTAGGAGGCACTGGCGCGCAGGGCCGAACTGAGGCGTAGGCTGTCGGCCTCCTGCCGCCGCAGCAGCCTGCCGAAATCGACCATGTCGGGCAGCAGCCGGACCCCGCGCGTGTCGGTCACCGGCGGGGCCATCATGTAACTGACGCCCTGGGGGGAGATGACCATCCGACGGCCGTCCTCCACAATGCTCGGCGTCACGAATAGCAGGGGTACCTCGGCGGTCCGCTCCGGTTCGCGGTATTCCACCAGGGGCCGGTTGAGCAGTTGGCTGGTCGCCCGGTTATACGCCTGCTCGAAGGCGTAGCCGCGGTCGCGGCGGTAGTATTCGTCCCCGACCCGCACCCGCCGGAAGGGCAGGAAGATGTCGTTGCTGACGATGGAAAAGGCGGTGGGGTTGAGCAGGTCGGTGCTTACGTGCTCCAGCCGCTGCAGGTGCTCGCCGGTGAAGGTGGCGCGGTCCAGGTAGGACTCGCGGAGATAGGCAAGCCCCAGAATCCCGCCGCTGGCACCGGTGATCAAGGCCGTGGACCGCAGCAGGCGGCCCTCGCTGCAGGCTTCGATGCTCTGCACCAGATGCGTGGCCCAAAGCGAGGCGGTAAGTCCGCCCCCGCTGGCGCAGAGGATGACCAGTTTCGGCCGCTCGGTGGGTTGCTTGTCGCGCCAGCGGTCGAGGATGGCCGTCGTGTTGGCCCTGTCCTCGGCCAGTGCCGTGGGCTCGTAGAGTGAGCGCAGGGTGTCCAGAGAATAGGTGGCGTGGCTGTCGTAGCTGAGGCCGTAGGCCTGGTTGCCGTGGTCGAAGAAGGGGGTGCTGGTAAGGAAGTTGACCAGGAAAAGCAGCATGATCAGCAGAGGAAACCGCCAGGCGGCGAACCAGTAGCTGACGGCCCCGATGATGGAAACGAACAGGCTGAAGAGGATGAAAAAACTGGCCCCCGCCGGCAGCTGGAAGGCGGGCCGGTCGACCAGTACCCCCAGCACCACCAGGATACCGATGGAGGCGAACTGCAGGATCAGGGCGTTGAGGTGGTTCTGGCGGAAGATGTTGCGCAGCAGGGCCGTATCGTAGTGGGCCACCGAGCGTACGCGCTGCACCCGCAGGTTGGCGTTGAGGTAGAACCGTACCTGGAAGGGGTTGTCGTACTGATTGACCAGCTGGGGCCCCAGCGGGGTGCCGCGGTAGGGCCGGTAATCCGAGAAGCCGGGCCGGCTCGGTCCCTGGTTGGGCGGCGGATCGCGGTAGCCGGTGTAGTAGTGGATGTCGCGGTTGGTCAGGTTGAAGTAGATCGCGTAGAGGAACAGGCTGAGGGTGAGTCCGACCGCCAGTCCCGAAATGCCTTGCACCTGCGTCCCCGCCCCTTCAGCCAGGCGGTGGAAGCGCACCAGTTCCACGCAGTAGGTGATGAAGAAGGCCAGCGGCAACAGGGCGTTGTTGAGGCAGTACTTGAAGAAGGGCCGCGACAAACTGGCCAGGAAATTGAAGTAGCCGCCCAGCAGCAGGTAAGTGCTCAGGTTCCAGGTCATCACGAAAAAGCCGAAGGCCAAGCCGACGATCACGAAGGAGAAATAGTCCGACCGCCCCAGGTACTCCGGGTCCAGGAAGAGGTACTGCAGCCCCAGCCGCGGCCCCAGTGCCCCGCTCATCATCAGCAGCAACAGAAGCCACATCGCCAGCAGCAGGTAGTGCGTGCGGAAGTGCAGCAACAGCAGTTGCACCGGAAAGGAACGGTAGATGTTGTAGAGGGCTGTGCGCATGCCGCAGCAAATTACCGTTATATTTGCCGCCCGCAAATCCTCCCCCGGACATCCCACACCCCGCCCCCACTCCCGCCCGCCTCGCTACCCGGCTCACGCCCCAGGGCGAACGCATCCTACGCTCCGGCCATCCCTGGCTTTTCGACGGGGCGGTGGAGGCCGTCAAGGGGGAAGGCCGTCCCGGTGACCTGGCCATTGTCTTCGACCGCAAAAAGGACCGCTTTCTCGGCGTGGGGCTGCTCGATCCCGCCTCGCCCATCCGCATCCGGGTGCTCCACCAGGGTGGACCGGTGAAGATCGACACCGCCTTCTTCGCCGACCGCATCCAGGCAGCGCGCAAACTTCGCCTGCCCCTGCTCAAGAAGAACACCAACGGCTACCGCCTCATCCACGGTGAAAACGACGGATTGCCGGCCCTGGTGGTTGACGTTTACGCCAGCGTGGCCGTCGTGAAGCTGTACAGCCCGATCTGGTTCCCTTACCTGGACGAACTGCTGCCCCTGCTCCAGCGCGCCGCCAAGGCCGAGACCGTGGTTCTGCGCCTGGCGCGGGTAGTGGATTCGCTGGGAGAGCTCACCGACGGAGCCGTGCTGGCCGGTACACTCCCGGACCCGGAGATAATATTTCGGGAGCACAACCTCGAATTCCTGGCCCACGTGGCCGACGGGCACAAAACGGGCTTCTTCCTTGACCACCGCCACAACCGCAAGCGGGTGGGGGAGTTGTCGGAAGGGCAGGACGTGCTCGACGTATTCAGCTACGCCGGCGGCTTCAGCGTTCACGCCCTGGCCGGTGGTGCCTACCGGGTCGTGAGCCTCGACATCAGCGCGCCCGCCCTCGAGGTGGCTCGCCGTAACGTGGCCCTCAACTTCGGCCCCGACCCCCGCCACGAAATCCTGGTTGGCGACGCCTTCCAGGAACTGGAGCAACTGGCCCGGCGGCGGGAAGAATTCGGGGTAGTGGTGGTCGATCCGCCCAGCTTTGCCAAGCGCGAAAAGGAAGTGCGCGGCGCCCTGGATGCCTACCGCCGCATCAATACCCTGGCCGTACCGCTCGTCAAGCCCGGCGGGATTCTCATGGCCGCTTCCTGCTCCTCTCGCGTGAGCAACGACGACTTTTTCGGCACGGTGGAGAAGGTGCTCAAGCGCAGCGGCCGCGGCTACCACTCGCTGGAGCGCAGCTTTCACGACGTGGACCACCCCATCGGTTTTCCGGAAGGGGCCTACCTCAAGGCGGCCTATTACCGACTAGACTGAACCCGAACCCAGGCGGCCGCCGTACATGATTGCGGACCCGATGATTCCTAGCCCCATGCGCCTTCACCTGATCATTCCCGTAGTCAACGAGCGTAAAAACCTCCAACGGCTCCTGCCGTACCTGCTGGACGAACTCGCCGGCCGTGGCACCATCACCGTGGCCGACGGCGGCAGTACCGACGGAACGGAAGAGTATCTGGGGCGGCAGGCGCGGGTCCAATACCTGTCGTGTAGGCAACGCGGGCGGGCCCAGCAGATGAACGAGGCGGCCGCACTGGATACGGCGGACTACGACGTGATGTACTTCGTCCACGCCGACACAAGACCGCCGGCGGGCTTCTACGCCGACATTCGCCGCAGCGTGGCGGCCGGACACCCCGTGGGCTGCTACCGCTTTCGTTTCGATTCCGCGCACCCCCTGCTGGCGATCAACGCCTTCTGTACCCGCTTCAACGGACTGGCCTGCCGCGGCGGCGACCAGTCGCTGTACCTGACCCGCGAAGCCTGGGACGAGCTGGGTGGCTTCAACGGCGAGATGCAGATCATGGAAGACTACGACATCATCCAGCGGGCCTGGGAGCGCTTTCCCTTTCGGGTAATACCCCGCGCCGTGACGGTCTCGGCCCGCAAGTACCGCGCCAACAGCTGGCTGCGCGTGCAGCTGGCTAATCTGACGGTATTCCGTATGTACAAAAAGGGGGCCCCGCAGCGGGCGATGGTTGAGGAATACCGCAGGCGACTGCGCCCCTGGTAGGTACCCCGGAACGGGTCATTTGGACCCATTACGCGAGCACTCCGTGGGCAGGTAACAGCACCGGGCAGTGGTACCCGCGCAGGCGGCTTTTGCGCCTTTGTCAGGCACCCGCGACCGCGCCCGATAAGACCTTTTTCGGGGGGCAAATGCTTAGGAAAGCTGGCACAATTTTTGTACTTTTGTAGCTATGACAGTAAATAATGAGCTGGCCTCAAAAGGGAACTACGGTGCGGATAACATCACCGCCCTCGAAGGGCTCGAAGCCGTCCGCAAGCGCCCCGGTATGTACATCGGCGGCACCGACACGCGCGGCCTTCACCACCTGGTATGGGAGGTGGTCGATAACTCCATCGACGAACACCTCGCCGGCTACTGCAGCCGGATCGATATGATCATTCACCCGGACAACTCGATCACCGTCAAGGACGACGGTCGGGGCATCCCCGTGGGCAACCACGCCAAACTTGGCAAGAGCGCCCTGGAGGTGGTCATGACCGTCCTCCACGCCGGCGGTAAATTCGACAAGGATACCTACAAGGTGTCCGGCGGTCTGCACGGGGTAGGCGTATCCTGTGTGAACGCCCTGTCGAGCCACCTCCGCGCCACCGTCCACCGCGACGGCAAGATCTACCAGCAGGACTACAGCGAAGGCAAGCCGCAGAATGAGGTACACGTGGTGGGCGAGGCCGAGAAATCCGGCACCACCATCAACTTTACCCCCGACGCCACCATCTTCGAATCGCTCGTCTACAAGTACGAGACGCTGGCCAACCGCATGCAGGAACTCGCCTTCCTCAACAGCGGCCTGCAGCTCAGCATCACCGACGAGCGGCAGATCGGCGAGGACGGCAAGCACGTCCGCAAGGAGTTCTACAGCGAAGGCGGCCTGGCCGAGATGGTCAAGTACCTCGACGAAGGCAAGCAAGACCTCATCGAGGAAGCCATTTACGTGAAATCCAAGGAGGACAACGTAGAGGTCGAGGTGGCCATGCAGTACAACACCACCTACCAGGAGAACATCTACTCCTTCGTAAACAACATCAAGACCCGCGAGGGCGGTACGCACGTCAACGGTTTCCGCCGCGCCGTCAACCGCCTGTTCACCAAGTACGGGGAGGAGAACGGACTGTTCAAGAAACTGAAGTTCAAGGTCAGCGGTGAAGACTTCCGTGAGGGCCTCACCGCCGTGGTCTCCGTCAAGGTACCCGAGCCCCAGTTCAAGGGGCAGACCAAGGGTGAGCTCGGCAACAGCGAGGTGACCGGCATCGTGAGCCGCGCGGTCGGCGAGAGCGTAGGCCACTGGCTGGAGGAGAACCCCGACCAGGCCAAGCGGATCATCGACAAGGTGATCATAGCCGCCACCGCCCGCCACGCCGCCCGCAAGGCGCGCGAAATGGTGCAGCGCAAGAACGTCCTCACCGGCACCGGACTGCCCGGCAAGCTGGCCGACTGCTCCAACAAGGACCCCGAAGGCTCCGAGATCTACCTCGTCGAGGGCGATTCGGCCGGGGGTACCGCCAAGATGGGCCGCAACCGCGCCTTCCAGGCCATCCTGCCCCTGCGTGGTAAGATCCTCAACGTGGAGAAGGCCATGGAGCACAAGATCTACGAGAATGAGGAGATCAAGAACATGTTCACCGCCCTGGGCGTGAGCATCGTGGAGGGCCAACACGGCGAACGGGTACTGAACCTGGAGAAGTTGCGCTACCACAAGATCATCATCATGTGTGACGCCGACGTCGACGGCAGCCACATCGTGACCCTCATCCTGACCTTCTTCTTCCGCTACATGCACGCGCTGGTCGACCAGGGCTACGTCTACATCGCCCAGCCGCCCCTCTACCAGGTGCGCCGCGGCAAACAGTTCCGCTACTGCTGGACGGAGGAGGAGCGCCGCGAGGCCATCGCCAACTACAGCAAACACGAGAACGACGGCGCCGTAAAGGTGCAGCGCTACAAGGGTCTCGGTGAGATGAACGCTACCCAGCTCTGGGAGACGACCATGGACCCCGACACCCGGATGCTGCAGCGCGTCACCATCGAGGAAAGCTCCGAAGCCGACCGCGTATTCAGTATGCTGATGGGCGACGAAGTACCCCCGCGCCGCGCCTTCATCGAGGCCAACGCCAAGTACGCCAAGGTGGACGTGTAGTTCCGCCTACCCGCTGCGGCAAAAGAAAAGCCCCGACACGGTGTTCCGTGTCGGGGCTTTTTCATTCGATTTTAGTGCGACGAGCGCTTATTCCAACTCGCGGGTCGCCTCGAAGAGGAACCACGTCCGCCGTTCGGTGGCGTTGATGTAGTCCTCGAGTAGGCTGGCACCGCCGATGTCATCGGCTTCTTCGCAGATACCGTGGGCCTCGCGCAGGTTGTGAGCCATCTTCTTGTTCTCTTCCATCAGGTCGAGCAGCATATCGCGGGGGTGAACCTGGGCGTTGTCGTTGTCCTGTACCTTCTGCAGCTTGGCGATCTGGCCGATACTGGTGATGGTGTTGGCGCCGAGTTTCCGCACGCGTTCCGCCAGGGGATCTACGGTGGTGATCAGTTCTTCACTCTGGTCGTCGAGCATGCGGTGGTAATCGCGGAAGTTGCGGCCCGACATATGCCAGTGGTAGTTCTTGGTCTTTACCCACAGGGCAATCAGGTCAGCGACCAGTGGATTGAGGGCCTTGGCCACCTTTTCGACGTTCTTCGGGTCGAGGTCGGTGGGGGTGTTCAGTTCTTTTTTCTTAATGTTGTTACCGGGTGACTTGGTCATGGATTGTTTATTTGTGTTACTCTATCACAACGGGAAGCCCCCTGACCAGGTTCGTTATTTTCCCACCAAGCCCCCAGCATGTCCCAGCGCTTTCCTCCTTCCGAACGCCTCAAGTCGCGGCGGGAAATCGGCCGTCTTTTTTCGCCGGGCACGCAGTCGGTGGCTTCCTATCCCGTACGCCTGCTTTACCGCGAGGCGGAGGTGCCCCGGGGTGATCAGCCGGTTCGGGTGACCTTCGTGGTGCCAAAGCGACGCTTCAAGCGGGCCGTCGACCGCAATCTTCTCAAGCGGCGTATGCGCGAGGCCTATCGGCTGCATAAGCAGGAGCTGGCGGGGACGCAGGTTCCGGAAGAGCACGGGGCGGAGCCGCCGGGCCAGTTGGTTCTGCTGCTGATGTACACCGGCAAGGAGGCCCAACCCTACGCGACCATCGAGCGGAAGGTGAAAAAGTTGCTGTCCCAGGTAGCCGGCAAGCTAGCCGCGCGCGGATGAAGCGGCTTCTACGGCACGCCAAACGCGCAGTACGTTTCCGGAGAGGATTTTCTGAATGTCTTCGTCGGTGTAGCCGCGCTTGAGCAGGGTGTAGACCAGGTTCGGGTAATCGGCCACGTCTTTGAGGCCGGTGGGCAGGCTGTCGCCCACGCCGTCGTAGTCGGAGCCCAGTCCTACGTGGTCAATGCCGGCGAGTTCCACGACGCGGTCGATGTGGTCGGCCACCATTTCCACGTCGGAGTAGAGGGTGGGATTCTCGAGTTGGAAGCTGTCGGCCAGTGCCTCGGCCGCTTCCGAACCGTTTTCCAGATTACGCTCGGCCAACAGGCCACTATACACTTGCCGGAGGCTGTCCTGCCGGCTGCGCAGCGCCCCGTCGAGGAAGGTGGAACCGAAGTTGATCTGGATGACCCCGCCGTTTTCGCCCAGGCGCTTGATCATCTCGTCGTTCATGTTGCGCTCGAAGTCGGGCGTGAAGTGCCGTACCGAAGAATGGCTGGCGATCACGGGCACGTCGGTGATCTCCATGATGTCCCAGAAGGCGGAGTCGCTGATGTGGCTCACATCGACCATGATGCCTACGCGGTTCATTTCCCGCACTACCTCTTCGCCGAAGGGGCTCAGGCCTCCGTTGGTGCCCGTGGTATCGTAGCTGCTGTCGGAGATCAGGTTGTCCTTGGCGTGGGTGAGGGTGATGTACCGGATACCCTTGTCGTAATACGCCTGCACGCGATCGAGGTCGTCCTCAATGGGGGAGCCGTTTTCCATGCCGAGCGGCAGGCTGATCAGTCCGTTGCGGAAATTGCGCTCCACGTCATCCGGACTCAGGGCCCGGGCAAATTTGTCGGGGTGGGCGTCAATGATGCCGTTCACCATGTCGATCAGGCTGTCGGCCAGCGCCGGGGAGGCGCCGGGTTCTTCCTGCAGTCCGCTGGGGATGTAGATGGACATGAAGGGAGCATCGAGGCCACCCTCCACGGCGCGGACGTAGTCGAAATCGCCCTCGTCGGTTTCGATGGGGATGCCGAGCATTTCCCGCTCGAGCCGAAAGTTCCTGACCTTGAGCCGGTAGGGGAGGTCCACGTGCCCGTCGACGATGATGTAGGCGTGGGCGAGGCTGTCGGCGTGGGCGCGCAGTTCGACGTCGGTCATTCCTGCGGGCGCGTCATCGGACGTGGGGCCACAGGAGTAGAGCAGCGTTGCGGAGAGGCAGAGCGAAAGGAGGCGAAGCATAAGGGCGAATTTGTGGCGTGGGTCGGATCGATCGACTCGGGTGCGCCGGGGTGGGCAAACATAGGTAAGTTTCGCGTGAATTTGGTCCGTGGGCTAGTGGTCGGAGGACTTACCGGTCGGACCACTTAGTGGTCCGACAACTGAACGGGAGACCACTAGTAAGAAAGATTACCTACATTTCCAAGCCACTAATCGACAAATGACCCCCATGCGCCAACTCTATCTTCTGAGCTGCTTGTTGTTCCTGACCTGTTCACTTTTGGCCCAGCAGGCCGACCCCCTGATGGGCTTTAGCGCAGAGGGCAGTGAGGCCCAGCGTAGTCTGGAAGCGGACTACGACTCCCGCGTCAAGGCCGCGAACCTGGATGAATGGATGAAGTATATGACCGCCCGCCCCCACCACGTGGGTTCGCCCTACGACAAGAAGGTTGTCGACTTCATGGCCGACAAGTTCCGGTCGTGGGGGTACGACGTCAAGGTGGAACGCTTCGACGTACTCTTCCCCACACCGAAAGTGCGAAAACTGGAGCTGATAGGCCCCAATCAGTATACCGCCATGCTGCAGGAGCCGCCGGTGGAAGGGGACGCGGCCACCCAGCAGACTGAGGAAGCCCTGCCGCCCTACAACGCCTTCTCGATCGACGGCGACGTGACGGCAGAACTGGTATTCGTCAACTACGGCGTGCCGGCCGACTACGAGGAACTCGAAAAGCGCGGCATCGACGTAACCGGCAAGATCGTAATCGCCAAGTACCAGGGATCCTGGCGGGGCATCAAACCGAAAGTGGCAGCCGAGAAGGGGGCCATCGGCTGTATCCTTTACTCCGACCCCGAGGACGACGGCTACTACCAGGGAGAGACCTACCCCGACGGAGCCTACAAGAACGAATACGGCGTACAGCGCGGTGCCGTAGTCGACCTGCCCCGCGCCCCGGGCGATCCGCTCACCCCCGGCTACGGGGCCACGGAAGGCGCCGAACGGCTGCCGCTGGAGGAAGCGGAGGGCCTGACCGAGATCCCCGTGCTCCCCATTTCGTACCACGACGCGCTCCCCCTCCTGAAGGCACTCGGTGGCCCGGTAGCGCCAGCCTCTTGGCGCGGCGCGTTGCCCATCACCTACCATATTGGTCCCGGCCCGGCCGAGGTACACCTGCAACTGGAATTCAACTGGGACCTGGCCCCGGCCTACGACGTGATCGCCACCCTGGAGGGAAGTGAGTACCCCGACGAGTGGATCCTGCGCGGCAACCACCACGACGCCTGGGTGCACGGTGCCAACGACCCGGTAAGCGGCATGGTCGCCGTGATGGAGGAAGCCCGCGTGGTGGGTGAACTGGTAAAACAGGGCTGGCGGCCGAAGCGCACCATCAAGTACGCCGCCTGGGGTGCCGAGGAGCCCGGACTGCTGGGTTCCACCGAGTGGGTGGAGACCCACGCCGACGAGCTGACCGAGAAAGCCGTCGCCTACATCAATACCGACGCTACCGGACGCGGTTTTCTGAGTGCGGGTGGATCCCATACCCTGGAAAAGTTCTTCGGCCAGATCGCCGAGGACGTCAAGGACCCCCAGACGGGCGTCAGCGTTTTCGCGCGTCGGAAAGCCGAGGCGGCCGTGAACGACGGCGAGGACCTGGAATATTTCCCCCTTTCGGCACTAGGGTCGGGATCCGACTATTCCCCCTTCTTCCAGCATCTCGGTATCGCGGCGTTCAATATGGGCTTCGGCGGCGAGAGCAGCGGCGGCGAGTACCATACCATGTACGACAGCTACGATCACTACAAGCGATTCAAAGACCCCGACTTCAGCTACGGGGCCGCCCTGGCGCGGGTGGCGGGCCGCACGACCCTGCGCCTGGCCAACGCCGACGTGCTTCCCTTTGAATTTACCCGCCTGTCGAAGACCCTGCAGGAATACGGAAAGGAAGTGATGCAACTCGCCGAAAAAACCCGGGAAGAGACCGCCCGCAAGAACCGCCTCATTCGCGAAGAGGCCTATCAGCTGGCCGCCGATCCTACGCAACCCTTCGTCGCCCCGCAACCGCAGGAAGAAGTGCCCTACCTCAACTTCGCCCCCCTGCAGAACGGCCTGAGCCGCATCAGTTCCCTGGCCGACGATTACAGTGCCGAGGCCGCCACCCAATTGCCGGAGGCGGAACGCGAACGCCTCAATCAGTTGTTCATGGACCTGGAGCGGCAGCTCACCCGTAAGGAAGGCCTGCCGCGCCGCCCCTGGTTTATCCACCACGTCTACGCGCCAGGCTATTACACCGGTTACGGGGTCAAGACCCTGCCCGGCGTACGCGAGGCCATCGAGCAACGGCAGTTCACGGAGGCCCAGGAACAGATTGACAAATTGGGAGAAGTGCTCGACGCCTACGCTCAACAGATGGAACGGATCATAGGAGTTACGGCTACGCGGTAGCCAACTATCTTCGTGCGGCTACTGTCTCTTCCGCAACTCACCCTCCGGTATGCGCCTGACCCTACTGCTATTTGCCCTGTTATACTGCACCTGCGTACCCGCCCAACGCGTGTTGCTGTTCGAACAACTGACGAACTCGAAAAGCGACCGGGTGTATGAGGGGGAGGCACTGCGCTTCCGCATGAAGGGCGATGATTTTTGGCAGGAAGGCTACATCCGGGAAATGCGCCCCGACATCCAGGCGCTGGTCATCAACGACCGGTACATCCTGCTCGACGAGATCGACGCCGTCTTCCGCGGGCACACCATCGCCAGCCGGCTGGGGCTCGGGCTAATGACCTTCGGCGCCGGCTGGTCGTTCTTCGCGGCCCTGGGCTACGCCACCGACAAGATCGACGAAACGA
Source organism: Neolewinella litorea (assembly GCF_004803465.1). GTDB lineage: Bacteria > Bacteroidota > Bacteroidia > Chitinophagales > Saprospiraceae > Neolewinella > Neolewinella litorea. The sequence continues at coordinate 164,171 of NZ_SRSF01000003.1, forward strand.
ACTACAGCGTGGACGATGCCCTCGTGACGGCGGTTTCGGTGGGTACGGGATTTCTACTGGTGAAGGTGCTGGGTAGGCGGAAATTCCGGCCGGGGAAGTATAAGCGGCTTCGGGTGGTGGATCTGAATTTTTAGTCATTGGGTTGTTGCGTCTCTGCTCCTCTGCGGCTTGCGCTCCTTACCGGTACATCGCTGATGTTTTGCTTGAGCCAATAGTGGTGTGCTGGGCTGGGATTAGCGCTTGCGGTCAGCCGTAGAGGGCTTTGGCTAGTACTTCGGGGAATGCCTTGGGGGTGGCGGCGAAGGGTTTTAGTCCTAGCTCGGTAAGGAGGGCGGCAACTTGCTGGTCGTAGGCCGGGGCGCCCTGGTCGTTAAGGGCGAGGAGGGGCAGGAAGGTGAGTCCGGAATGGAGGAGGCGGCGGACGGATTGCAGCATATTGGGGACCGAGCCGCCTTCGAAGAGGTCACTGAGCAGGATCATGACCGTGTCGCGGGGGGCAACGTTGAGTTGTTCGGCGTAGCGTAGTGCCCGGCCGATGTCGGTACCGCCGCCGAGTTGGAGGGCGAAGAGCAGTTCGATGGGGTCGGGGAGGCGGGCCGTAAGGTCTACCACGCTGGTATCGAAGGCGACGACGTGGGTCTTCACGCTGGGCAGACTGGCAAGAATACAGGAGAGCACCCCCGCATATACTACGGAATTGGCCATGGAGCCGCTCTGGTCGATGAGCAGGATGACGTGCTTCAGGCTGGTGCGGCTGCGGTGTTGTCCGCGCAGGTTGACGGGCAGTACGGTGCGGTGCTCGGGTTGGTAGTGCTTGAGGTTGACGCGGATGGTCTGGTGCCAGTCGATGTCGCTGTGGCGGGGTCGCCGGTTACGGGCGTTCTGGCGCTTGCGGCCGCTCAGGGCCTGGAGGAGGGGTTGCCGGAGTTGCTTCTCGATATCTTCCACCACGCGGCGCACGACCAGGCGGGCGGTTTCACGACTGCGCTCGGGCAGGACGTTCTTCAGGGTCAGCAGCGTGCCGACCAGGTGGACGTCCGGCTGGATGGTTTCCAGCAACTCGGGTTCGAGGAGCATTTCCTGTAGCCCCAGGCGTTCCAGGGCATCGCGTTGGAGCAGTTGTACGGTATCGGTGGGAAAGTATTCGCGGATGTCGCCGAGCCAGCGGTTCACGTTCGGACTGGAGGGGCCGAGGCCGCCCTTGCGTTCGTCGCTGTTGTATAGGGCTTCGAGCACCGCATCCATGCCGGCGGCGCGGGCGGGGAGTTCCGGACCGCCCTCGGCACCCTGGGCGTCCTGACCCAGAATGAGACGCCATTTGCGTAGGTATTCGTCGTAATCACTCATAGGCGACGAGGATACGTTGGATGAGGCCGTCGAAATCGGTCACCTTGTCGTCGGAATGGCCGAGCCGGGCGATTACCAGTCCGTGGCTGGGCAGGATGAACACCCGTTGGTCCTGGAAGCCCCGCATCATAAAGGCGTCGGCCGGAATGGAGGGGGTGTCCGGTCCGGGAAGCCAGAGCTGGGCCCCGTAGATGCCCTCGCTTCCCGCGGCGGGTTCGCGCATGAATTCGATCCATTCGGCCGGTACCAGGGTATCGCCTTGCCAAATACCCTCCTGCAGCATCAGTTGTCCTAGTCGGGCCCAGTCGCGGGTGGTGGCCCAGCCGTAGCTGCTGCCGACGGGGCGGCCGCTCTGGTCGGGTTCGATGAGCAGACTGGGGGCCACGGGGCGGAAGAGGGAGTCGACAAAGGCGTAGAGGCCAGCGTTGTCGCCGATTTCTCCCCGCAGGTATTCCATGAGGATATTGGTGGTGCCGCTGGAGTAGTTCCATTCCCTTCCCGGCGTTGCGGTCAGTTGGCTCCGCAGTGCGAAATCGGCAAAATCTGGCCGCTCGTGCAGCATGACGGTAGCGTCGGTGATGCTGCCGTAGCCTTCGTTCCAGGCGAGTCCGGAGTTCATCCGCAGCAGGTCGGCCAGCGCGATGTCCGATCGGGCGTCGGTCCAGTAGGTGGGGAAAAGTCCCGTGTTCTGTTTTGCCGCGTCCGCGGGTGCAGTATGGGTTGCCGAATTGCGGTAGAGGTAGGCGCCCACCGCCAGGCCGGTCAGGGTCTTGGTCATGGACCAGCCCAGAAGACGGCTGTTGTGATCGCAGCCGGGGGCGTATCGTTCGCCCGCGAGCTGGCCGTCCTTGAGGATGACCAGTCCCCGCGCCCCGCCGCCGGGAACGGCTTGCATGCCGAAATCTAGTGCGGCGGACAGGTCTGGCGTGAATGTAGTCACCTGCCCAGTATCGTTCGGGGCCAAGCGAAACGCTTGCGGCTCACGGGCAGTTGCAGGTTTGCCGTCGGCCGGGGGCAGCGAGAGTTTGGGATCATTGATGAGCACACAGCCCCGACCGGGCAGATGGACCGCACGCCGTTCCATGAGTCCGGGAAGTGAGGCGCGCACCGTATCGCCGAATCGTTCCAGGGAGTAGCGGCCCAGTACGCTGAAATTCAGATCGTGTTCGCTGATTTCCTCCAGGGCCCGCCCCTGCAGAAAGTGGCAGCTGCAGGCGTGTTTGGCGGCGTAGCCCCCGCCGATGCTGAGCAGTGGCTTGACCCACAGGTAAGCGCTGAAGAGCAGGACGATAAACAGGGTGAGGCCGACGAGCCAGCGTTTGAGGGGGGAGGTATGCACGGGACGAAGATAGTGCGGGTCGGTCCGCAAAGGAGGATTGTCGAGCTGAGGCAAATCTGCGACAGGGTCAAAACTAAAACATTTTGTTGTTTTAGAAAAATGACTTACTTTTACCACACTACGGCGGTGAACTCCTAGCACACCATTTCTACTTTCTGATGCACCCAATCCCGCCGGCTCAATCATAAACTACATAGGCAGCGCGCCGTGCCGTGCCCCGGTACCGGACGGTAAAAGAGCGGGCTGTCGGTTAACCCTCGATTTGCCTGCCTCAGCGGTAACGGCGAAAGGGCCACCGGCGTGGGCGGTGGTTTGGGCGAGTGGGGGGAGTCGGCGCGGCGGCGGTCGGGTGGGTTCTCCCACCCACTCTTCGGAGCCCTACGCCCGGTGGTCAACCTAGTCCGATTCCTGGCCGTCCAAACATGAAAATTCATTACGTTTTTACAGTCTGGTGCTTCACTTCGTGGTTGTATCCTCCCAGATCCTTTTCTTATGATAACCCAGTTACGCCGGACCCGTCCACGCTGCGGGTAGCGGGGCCGGGTACCGGTTTCCCAACGGCTCCTGCGCTGTTTTCAAAACCTCCGACCGGCGGTTACGTCGTCACTTAACGGCGATGCTTCCTCTTCAGCGCTCATTTTCAATTCCAATTTGGTCGGTACCGGCATCTTCCTGGCTCGCCAAATCTGTCAGGCTCCCCCCAATCCACCCTACCTTCACCCCATGCAGCTGCGCACCCTAGGTATAAGGCACCACGGCCCCGGCTCCGCCCGGCGCTTGCGCGACGTGCTGGAGCGCTGGCAACCCGACCTCATCCTGTTGGAAATGCCGGCCGATAGCCAGCCGGCCCTGCGACAGCTCACGGCCCGCGGCATGCACCCGCCCCTGGCGCTGGTGCTTTACGACGCCAAGGACATCGAGCGCGCCAGTTTCTTTCCCTTCGCCCGCTTCAGTCCGGAATACCAGGCCCTGGCGTGGGCCCAGGAGCACGGCGTCGAGGTGCGCCCGATCGACCTGCCCGCCCGCAATTTTCTGGCCGTCCGGGAAGAAGAAAAATTCATCCTCTTTCCCACTGAGGCTCCGGACGAGCCCTCCCTCATACCCGGAAAGTCACAGCGGGATCTCGCCCGCCAGCTGCGGAGCGACCCCCTGGCGGTGGTGGCCGAGCTGGCCGGTTATCCCGACAGCGAAAGTTGGTGGGACGCCACCCTGGAACGCAGCGGTTCGGGGGCGGACGATACTTTTCAGGCCATCCTGGAAGTGGTTACCGACCTCCGGCGAACCTTCCCCGAAGCGTCCAACGACGAGAACGAACAGCGGGAAGCATTCATGCGCACCGAGATCCGTAAGGCCATGAAGGAAACCTTTGAGCGGGTAGCCATTGTAGTCGGTGCCTGGCACGGCCCGGCGGTGCAGGACACCCCAAACCGCAAAGCGAGTACCGACAAGGCCATTCTGCGCGGTCTACCCAAAGTGAAGGTGAGCCTGGCCTGGGTACCCTGGTCCTTTCCCCGGCTGGCCCGCAGCGGCGGCTACGGCGCGGGCGTAACCTCCCCGGCCTGGTACGCCACGCTCTTCGATCATCCGGAGCAGGCGGTCGACCGCTGGATGGCCTCCGCCGCCCAACTTTTGCGGGAGGCGGGTTTCGAGGGCAGTCCCGCCATGGCCACGGAAGCCGTAGGACTCGCCAATACCCTTGCCACGCTACGCGACCACGAGAGACCCGGCATTGAAGAACTTGAACAGGCCGTGCTCGGTACCCTGGCCGCCGGACAACGCGAGCGCCTGGACCTTATCCACCGGCGGCTGACGGTGGGGGAGCAGGTCGGCTTCGTGCCGCCCGGGGTCACCACCGTACCCCTGCTGGAAGACCTGCGCGCCGAAATCAAGAGTACCCGGATGAGCAAATGGTGGGAGACCGCCGGGGAGAACTACCTCAAGGCCACCAAGTCCGACCCGCGGGGCGGGATCGACCTACGGTCGCCCAACGACCTGCGCAAGAGCCACCTCCTCCACCGCCTCAACCTGCTGCACATCCGGTGGGGTAAGCTACAGCCCCAGGGGCCGGACAGCCTCAGCAGTTTCAAGGAGGTCTGGCTCCTGGAGTGGCAGCCGGAATTCAGTCTGCTCGTCATCGAGCGTGGCAGCTATGGAAACACCGTGGCCACGGCCGCCAGCGCCTATACCCTGGAAATTGCCGCGGGACTTACGATGGTGAAGCCCCTGGCTGAACTAACCTTGAGCGCCCTGCAGGCCGGCTTGCCCGACGTAGTGCCGCCCCTGATGAAGCTCCTACGCGACCGCGCCGCGGAAACCTCCGACGTTGCCGCCCTGCTCGCCACCCTGCCGGCGCTGGTGCAGACTAGCCGGTACGGCGACAGCCGCAAAACGGACACCACCGCCCTGCTGCTGGTCATCGACGAACTCCTGCCCCGACTCACGGCCGGACTACCCGCCGCCGCTACCAACGTCGACGACGAGCGCGGTCACCATCTGGTGGAATTGCTCTCCGCGGCCCATTATCACCTCGCTCAACTCGACAACGAAGCACTGGACGCCCTGTGGCTCGACGGACTAACGCGCACCTCGACGGCCAGCGTACACCCGGCCGTCGAGGGCCACTGCCTGCGACTACTCTCCGACCGCGAAGTCATTCCCCCCCGCGAAGCCGCCACCCGCTTTTCCCGTGCCCTGTCCCGCGCCCGGGGCGCCCAACCGGTAGCGGAGTGGATCCATGGCTTCCTGTACGGGAGTGGTCAACTGCTGCTTCACCACCCGCCGCTTTTCGCCCTGATCGACGAGTGGGTGGCCGAACTGGAGTGGGAAGACTTCGAAAGGGTGGTGCCCCTGCTCCGACGTACCTTTTCGGATTTTTCCCGCTACGATCGAAAAAAATTAATGGAAATGGTAACCGTGCCAGAGGTGCCGGAAGGTCCTGAAATCCAAGGTATTGCCACAGAAAATTCGGAAGAACCCCTGATTGCGGACCTGCTCCGGTGGATTGCGTAAAATATTTTTTCTTACGCGTGACCGAAAATGTGACTGGCCCCCAAAACCGCCGTCTGAAGGGTGTTTAAAGGCTACATCACACCCCCCCAACAGATTTGCAAAACTCTACCGGGGCCTATGAACAGAGACACAATTTCGGATTCAGGCACGATTAAAGAGAGAGACGCTACCCTAAACAGAGACACCATTTCATAAGACATACTTATTCTAGGTTTTTGATAATTACCGCTCACCTTATTGAATAATGTTTGGCGCGTTTCCCCTTCCGGGAAACGCGCTTTTTATTTTGTACCCGTGCCGCGACGGTGTACATTCCCCTTATGTCGCCGCGCCATCTGTTCCCCTTTCTCCTGCTCATGCTCACTTCCCTTTCCGCCTTCTCCCAATCCCGACCGCGTGATCTCGGCGTACAGCTCGGCGTTATGGCACCCGGGCCCTTGAACGCCATCACCGACGTGGCGGGCGTACGCGTGGGCCACACTACGCTGATCGAGGGCGACAGCATCCGGACGGGGGTGACGGCCATCCTGCCGCACGGCGAAGATCTGTACCAGCAAAAAGTACCCGCCGCTATCTATCTCGGTAACGGCTACGGCAAACTGGCGGGCTACAGTCAGGTAAGGGAACTCGGGGAACTGGAAACCCCCATCGTGCTTACGAATACCCTAAGCGTACCAACCGCCATGAGTGCCCTGGTGACGGCCTGCCTGCGGGACAACCCCGACGTGCAAAGCGTTAATGCCGTGGTAGGGGAGACCAATGACGGTTACCTCAACGATATCCGGGGCCGCCACGTCACGGAAGCGGACGTCCTGGCCGCCCTGCAAAACGCCGCCGACGGGCCCGTTCCGGAGGGGAACGTCGGCGCCGGTACCGGCACCAGTTGCTTCGGCTGGAAAGGGGGCATTGGTACGACCAGTCGCCGCCTGCCGGAAAGCCTGGGCGATTATACCGTCGGCGTACTCGTACAGACCAATTTCGGAGGCGTGCTCCAGATCGGGGGCGTACCCGTCGGCCCCCTGCTGGGACAATATTATTTCCGAGATGAACTGGAAAGCCACGCCGACGGCAGTTGCATGATCGTCGTGGCCACCGATGCACCCCTGGGCCCCCGCAACCTCGAGCGCCTGGCCAAGCGCGCCATGCTCGGCCTGGCCCGCACCGGCGGCATCGCCAGCAACGGCAGCGGCGACTACGTGATCGCCTTTTCCACCGCTCCGGAAAACCGCATCCGGACGGACGGCGGCCGCACCAGAACGGTTACGGAAATGTCCAACGGCGCCGTGTCCCCACTCTTCCTGGCCGCCATCGAGGCCACGGAGGAGGCCATCATCAATTCCCTCTTCGCCGCCGAAGCCATGACCGGCCGCGACGGCCACCACCGCGACGCCCTCCCGGTAGAGAAGGTGCTGGAAATGCTGAAAAAATAGGCTGCCTGTTCAGAACGACCAGGCCACTCCGGCCCGTGGCGTCACGCCGAGGGTGCTGAAGCCCGTCACCTCCGTGAAGTCCGTATCGGTGAGGTTACGGACTTCCCCGAAAAGCGTCAGGTTCCGGGCCTCCAGGAACTGGTACTCCGCGTAAAGGTTGACGATTAGGTAAGGATCCAGCTCCGTGGTGAAGCGGGCAAAGTCGGCGTCAAAGAATACGTCCGGCCGCTCCCCCGTATAGCTGCCCGTCAGCCGGACCGTGAAGGGCTTCTCTCCTTGGTAGGTAAAGCCCAGCAATCCCGTAAGGCGTGGCCGCCGGAAGAAGTCGGTCGTCTTCACCGTACCCCCCTGCCCGTCGGGTGAAGACAGGCGCCCTTTCACGTAGGTAAAGTTGCCCAGCACTCCCAACCTCCGGCTCAGCCGGGTGCTGGCCTCCACTTCCACGCCGCGGTCGCGCAGCGCATCCTGGTTCTGGTAGCCGATCGTAAAATCATAGGTGACGATCCGTTCGATGTTGCGTTGGAACAGGGTCACTACGGCCCGGCGCTTCCCGGCGGAATCCTGCACCCGCGCACCCGCCTCAAAAGAAGTTGACACCTGGGGCTGCAGGTCCGGGTTGGCACCAAAGGGGCCGCCAAGCTGGTCCAGCGTCGGACTCTGGAAGGCCGTGGCCACCGATAACCGACTGCTCACCACCGGAGAATGGCGGTAACCGACGGCGGCCGAGGCGTTCACCTGCCCGCCGAAACTGGAGTGGTGGTTATAGCGCAGTCCGGCCTCCAGCAGCAGTTTCTCGGCTACGTTGAGGTTGAGTTGGACGTACGGACTCAGGTTGCTCGCCGACAGCGTATCGGCTTCCTCCGTTGCGGCCTTCAGTCGTTCGTGGCGGAGCTGTCCACCCACCGTCAGGGCCAGGGCCTCGGAGGGCAGCAGGTTCACGAATACGTCGGCTTGCTGGGCCCGGCCACGGTACACCGCCTCACCAAAAGCGGCGTCCTGGAAGGTACGGTCGGTGGCGGAGTAGGTGTAGCGGCCCCCCACCGAGAGGTCATCCTTGCGGTAGTCGATGGCCAGTCCCGGCAGCCACAGTGCGTTGGAGTAGCGGTTGTCCGCGTCCTGGAAAGCCCCGGCGTCGTAGTCCCCGTCAAAGGTGCCGCGCCGCACGCTGGGCCGCAAGGTGAGGGCATCCGTCGGGCGGTAAGTAAGGGTTCCGTAGAGAGTCTGCCGTTGGGCACCGTCGCGGCCGAAAATTACCGGACTATTTTCCGGCTCCCGGGCCTCGCTGATCCCCCGGGTGGTGAAGTAGTCGTAGCCGAGGCGGTAGTCGAGTCGGCGGCTGTTGCCGGCTACTGAGGCCTGTCCCTCAAACGTACCGTAGCGCTGGGCGGCGGCGCGCAGGTGCAGGCGGGGTCGGGGGGCGGGGCCGCCGGCTATGGTGGTTGCCAACGCCCCGGGCTTCTGGGTGACGAGGTTAATCACGCCGGCCACGGCGTCGGAGCCATACAGGAGGGACCGGGCGCCGCGCAGGATTTCGATGCGTTGGAGCCCTTCCAGGGAGAGCAGTCGCAGGTCCACCGCTCCGCCGAGGGAGGAGGGGTCAATGAGCGGCTGCCCGTCGATCAGGATCAGGGTGTACTGGTTGGCGCCGTTTCGCATGAAGATGCTCCGGTCCTTCCCGAAATTGCTGTAGGCCCCGTTGACCACGATGCCCGCTTGCTCGTTTAACAGGGCGGCGAGACTCGTCGACCGCGCAATGGCCGCGGAGTCGATCACGGTCACGTGCTCGGGGCTGTCGGCCGGGCTGCGCGCGTAGCGCGTGCCGGTGACGATCACTTCCTCGGTGGTAGCGGCCAGCGGGGGGGCATCCTGGGCCTGGGCCCGTAACGAAAGCAGGAAAATGGTTAACAGCAGCAGCCGGGTCATAGCGTAGAGGGGTTGGCGGCGGGGCGCAGCGTACTCAGGGTGGGGGAGCGACGGGTGGGCCCATTGGACCACCGCCGTTCCGCAGTGCCTTACGCACTGCCCGACTGAATGCTACTCGCCCTTTCTCACCGAAGCGCAAAGAGGTATGACGCTACCGGGCAGGTCTTCTGGCTCGCCCCACCTGGCCGTCGCCTTCCCGGACCGGGTGGGTCCAGTGGCGCAATGACGGCAGGCGCGCGGGGCTTACAGCTGCGGGGACAGCTCCGGTTTCTCACCGGATTCCCTTATCCCGATTGCGCGGCGAAGGTAGAGATTCCGGATAAGACACGATAAGCTTTCGCGGCCCCGTTAATTCTTGAATTCAGTTACCTTTAACGCTTTACCGCTTGCCGAACCGACCACCCCGGAGTACCGAATCGGGAATAGGTATCGGATTCAAGTAACCCTACGCCACCAGTTAGTACGTGAAACTTTTTCTCTCCAGCCTGCTCCTCCTGCTTGCCCTCAACGCGGCGGGACAATCCCTGCAGTTCAACGAACGACAGGCCAACCTCCCGCCCCTCGCCACCGCCGTGGTTTTCCCCAACGGTATCCAGCTCGACGGCCGCGTCGATGAACTGGAATGGCAGGGCGGCCAACCCGCCAAGGACTTTTGGGAAACTTTTCCCAGCGATACCTCCTACTCAGCTTACCCCACGGAGATCTACTTCGGCTACGACGATCAGAATCTTTACGTTGCCGCCATCTGCCGCACGCCGGGCAACCGCTTCATCATCCCCAGTCTGCGCCGCGACTACCGCGCCGGCGACAACGACAACATCACCTTTGTTTTTAACCCCTTCCGCGACAAGACCAACGCCATCGTATTCGGAATGAACCCCTACGGGGTCAACCGGGAAGCGCTCATCTACAACGGCGGGGAGAACCGGGAGGACTTCCGCGAGGAATGGGACAACAAATGGCGGGGCGAAAGCTACATCGGCGATGATTTCTGGTCCTGCGAACTGGTCATCCCCTTTTCCAGCCTCCGCTTCCCCGACGGCGCCGCCGAGTGGTTCTTCAACAGCTACCGGATGGACACCCAGAGCAACACCCGCAGCACCTGGCACCGCATCCCCCAGAACCAGATCATCATGAGCCTGGCCTACATGGGCTCCCTGAAGTTCATCGACGGCGCCCCCCGCGCCCAGGGCAAAAACATTGTGGCCATCCCCTACGCCGGTGGCAGCATGCGCCGCGATTACGAGGCAGACACCCCCACCGAGTTCGACGGCGACGTGGGCGGCGACGCCAAGATCGGCATCGGCAGTGGCCTGAACCTCGACCTCACCGTTAACCCCGACTTCAGTCAGGTAGAGGTCGACCGCCAGGTGATCAACACCACCCGCTTCGAGGTCTTTTTCCCCGAGCGCCGCCAGTTCTTCCTGGAGAACGCCGACCTCTTCGGTTCCTTCGGTTTCGAACGGGCCAACCCCTTCTTCAGCCGCCGCATCGGCGTGACGCGCGATACCACCACCGGGGAAGGCCTGCAGAACCCCATCTATTTCGGAGCCCGGCTCAGCGGCAAGGCCGACGACAACTGGCGCATCGGCCTGCTCAATATGCAGGCGGCGCGGAACCTCGAACAGGGTTTGCCGAGCTTCAACTACACCGTGGCCGCCACCCAGCGCCGCCTCGGCGCGCGGAGCAACGTAGGGGGCATCTTCGTCAACAAGCAGAATTTTACCAACTTCTCGGACAGCACGGAACGCAACGCCGACTTCAACCGCGTGGTGGGTTTCGACTTCAACCTGGCTACCCGCGACAACGCCTGGAATGGTAAGACCTTCGTCCACCGCAGTTTCTCCCCCCAGGAAGGCGGCGACGACTACACGCACGGACTCAACCTCGAGTACCGCCACCGCAACTGGAACGTGGAATATGACCACCTGTACGTCGGCGAGGACTTCAACGCGGAAGTGGGCTTCGTCCCGCGGCGCGGCTACTTCACCAGTGGGGTGGAAGCCGCTTACATCCGCTACCCGGCCAGCCCGCGGGTGATCCAGAAGGGCCCGGTGATGGAAGCGCGGATGTTCTCCCAACCGGGCGACGGCCTCACCGACCGCAACCTCATGGCTGGATACCAATGGCGCTACGCCAACACCAGTCGCTTCAACATGGGGGCCGGGTACGAGTACATCTTCCTGTTCAACGATTTTGACCCCTCCCGCACGGGGGCCACGCCGCTGCCCGGTGGGCAGGGCTACGGCTACTGGCGCGCCGGCGCGGAATACGCCAGCGACGGACGCAAGCGCCTGAGTACCAGACTGGAAACGGAGGCCGGCCAGTTCTTCAACGGCTACGGTTACAGACTCTCCGGCAACCTCGAATACCGCTACCAGCCCTACGGCAGTATCGACTTGCGGTTCAGCTACCAGTACATTGACCTGCCCGAACCCTACGCCTCTACGGCGCTCTTCCTGATCGGTCCGCGGATCGATTTCACCTTCAGCAAGTCGGTCTTCCTCACCACCTTCGTGCAGTACAACGAACAGATCGACAACATCAACATCAACGCGCGGCTGCAGTGGCGCTTCGCCCCCGTAAGCGATTTCTTCCTGGTTTATACCGACAACTACGACAGTCTGGACATGGGCATCAAGAACCGCTCCCTGGTCGCGAAAGTCACGTACTGGCTCAACATTTAGACGGGGCGCGGACGCGGGTACCGGGCTCCGTGACTGGGGTGCAATCTTTCCCGGCGGGCGGTCGTTACCCCTCCCACTTTACTTGGTACATGCGGCAAACTATCATTCTCTTTTTCCTGGCTTTCGTCTTCGTTTTACCTGCCGGTATGCACGCCCAGCTTCAGATGCGGGGACTGGAAGCCGGTGTCTGGGCGGGAACGGCCTATTACCTGGGAGATCTCAACACCGAGTTCCGGTTCAATCGCCCCAACCTGGCCCTCGGCGCGGCCGGGCGCTACAACTTCAACCACCGGCTGGCCGCCCGCGCCAGCATCAACTACGGCCGCGTGTCGGCCCGCGACAGCGACAGTAAGAACACCTTCGAGCGGGAGCGGAACTTGAGCTTCTACTCCGACGTCTACGACATTACCGGACAGTTCGAGTTCAACTTCCTGCCCTACTACCACGGTAGCCCGGATTACTTTTTCACCCCCTACGCTTTCGTTGGTTTCTCCGTCTTCGGTTACAACCCCAAGGCCCTCACGAACCGGGGGAGGGTGATCGCCCTCCAGCCCCTGGGCACCGAAGGACAGCCTCAGGGACAGGAATACAAGCGCATCAGCGCGGCCCTGGCTTACGGGGTGGGAGTGCGTTGGGACCTTACCTACGAGCTGAGCCTCGACGTGAGCCTGAGCCTGCGCAACACCCTTACCGACTACCTCGACGACGTAAGTACCACCTATCCGGACCTTGACCGCCTGCGGGAGCAGCGCGGCGACTTGTCCTACGTCATGAGCGACCGCAGCAAATCCCCGGTGGAAGGGGAGCGCACGCCCCGCAGTTTTACCCAGCGGGGAGACGACTCCCTCAATGATCATTACATGTTCCTCGGTATGGGGATCAATTATTACTTCGGCGATGTCCTTTGCCCCAAGGTCCATAAGGGCAAAAAGCCCCGTAAGCCTAAGCGCCCCAAGCACTGATGATCATCCAGGCTGGACGAGTGACTTTTTGATGCGCCGCACCAGACCCGGCCCCGCGTAGACCAGTCCGCTATACACCTGAATAAGTCGTGCCCCGGCCGCGAATTTCTCCTGCGCGGAAGCCACATCGTCGATGCCCCCAACCCCGATAATGTCCAGTTCACCACCGCTCTGGGTACTGAGGTAGCGGATTACCTCCGTCGACCGTTCCCTGAGGGGCGCGCCGCTCAGCCCGCCGTTGCCAAGCGCGGCCACCTCTCCGGCTGCCGTGGCAAGGGGCTCCCTTGCGATGGTGGTGTTGGTGGCAATGATGCCGTCGATCCCCGATGCCGCAACGATTTCCAGGATATCGTCCAGTTGCCCCTGCGTTAGGTCCGGGGCAATTTTCAGCAGGATCGGCTTGCGCTGCCACAGTTCCCCGGGGCGGCCCAGCTTACCGTTCGTCTCGGTCTTCGCGGGGCGGGTCAGCTTTTCGTTCAACTCCTGGAGGGTGGTCAGCAGGGCCGTGAGCGGCTCCCGTTCCTGCAGGGCGCGCAGATTCGGAGTGTTGGGCGAACTTACGTTGACGACGAAGTAGTCGACGAGCGGGAACAGCCGCTCGAAGCAAATGACGTAATCCCGGGTCGCCGATTCGTTGGGCGTCACCTTGTTCTTGCCGATGTTGCCGCCGAGGATGACTTTGGGGGGGCGGCCGTCGCGCAGTAACCGGCTGGCCAGGGCGTCCACCCCCTCATTATTGAAGCCCATACGGTTGATGAGGGCCCGGTCGGCGGGCAAGCGGAACAGACGGGGCCGGGGATTGCCTTCCTGCGGGAGGGGCGTGACGGTGCCCAGTTCCATGAAGCCGAAACCCAGGCTGGCCATATCCTTGTAGTACTTGCCGTCCTTGTCGAAGCCGGCCGCCAGGCCGACCGGGTTATGGAAGGGCAGTCCGAACACCCGGCGCTTCAGGCTGCGGTCGTGGTAGCGGTAGCGGGCCCGGAATAGATCGCTTACGCCTGGAGTTGACAGGGTAGCGGCGAGGCCCTGGACCGTTAAGCGGTGGGCTTCTTCCGGCGGCAGTTTGAAAAGCAGGGATTTCAGGGCATTATACATGGACCCAAAGCTACGCATCCTGTAGCACGAGCATGGGGACTTCGCTGGCGAAGACCACCTTACTCACCGTACTCTCGTTGAACAGGCGGCCGAAGAAACCGTGGTCGTGGTACACCATGCAAAGCAGGTCGGCCTGGTGGAGCTTGACGGCGTTTTTGATGCCCTCGCTGATACTTTCGCTTTTTCCGCTGCGCACTTCCAGGCGGTAGTCGACCCCGGCCAGGTATTCCGGCAGTCGGGGATCGTAACCCTTGCCGTCGCCGTCTTCATCGCCGTGGTACACGATGAGTTCGGCGTTGTAGGCGCGCAGGATGCTCAACAGCGGCTCCAGTACGTGGGGGCCATCAAAGGGCTGCTCGTCTACCGACAGGATGACCCGGCGGATGTCGCGGAAAGGGCAGGTGGTGGGAACCACCAGCACCGGCAGTTGGGTATTCTTGATCACGGAGTTGGCTACGCTACCCGTGAACATTTCGCGGGCCGCGGTGGAGCCGCGGGTACCCATGACGATCAGGTCGTAATCCTTGGCTTTCGCCACGCGGGTAATCGTGGGCCCCGGGGCCCCGTCGACGGTGTGCGTATCCATCGTGGCGCCGTTCTTCAGCTGGCCGGCGACCTCGCTCTGCACTTTTCCCATGGTCTCCATAGCCTGTTCGCGAATATGGTCGCGCATGTTTACCAGCACGCCCGCGGAGCTCGAATAGGGCTCTTCAACCGCGGAGACCAGCGACACCAGGCTTCCGAAGTGGTTGGCCAGCGAAATGCTGTAGGTCACGGCCGTGTTGGAGCTGTCGGAGTAATCGGTGGCTACCATTATCTTTTTCATGGGAAATTTTTGTTTTTGAACGGGATTACCGCCTGGGGGTTTGCGGGGCGGTGGGTTGAACCCGCAATCTAGCACCCCCAGCATCGTTTTCCGTTGACCATCCTTTGTATAACTTCCCCTCCATGAACGAGCAGACCATTACGGGACTGCGTGCGGCCCTGGTCCACTCTCCCTCCAACCTCCCCCTTCGTCTCTTGCTGGCAGATTCCCTACTCGCTCTTAATCGGTTAGCCGAAGCGGAGGAAGAATATAGCCAGGTTGCCGGTCAGTCGGCCGATCCCCAGGCGAGCGTTGGTCTGGCGACCATCTTCTTTCGCCGCGGTAATTTTTCGGCCTGCAACGTCATTCTCGAGGAAACGCTGGCGCGTCACGAGCCGGACCCCGCGGTCCTGGTGCTGTACGCGCGCGCCCTCCTTCGGGAAGGCGACACGGCCCGCGCCGTGGAAAATTACCGCAGGGCCGTTCTGCTGGACCCCGGACTGGAGGACACGGAACTCGACGGCGAACTGCGGTCCCGGGCTGAAGGCCCCCAGGAGAATTTGGTTGATCCCGCAGATACGGATACCCGATTCCTTCAACGCCCCGGCGTCACTTTTGCGGATGTCGGGGGGATGGACGCCATCAAGCGCGAAATCGAACTCAAAATCGTCAACCCCCTCCTTCACCCCGAGCTTTACGCGGCCTACGGAAAGAAGGTGGGTGGTGGGATTTTACTCTACGGCCCGCCGGGCTGCGGGAAAACGTTCATCGCCCGTGCCACTGCAGGTCAGGTACGCGCCCGGTTCATCAACGTTACGCTGAACGACATCCTTGACATGTGGATCGGCAACAGCGAAAAGAACCTGCACGATATCTTTGAACTGGCGCGCGCCAACGCGCCCTGCGTGCTCTTCATAGACGAGATTGACGCCCTCGGGGCGAGCCGGCGCGATATGCGGCAGTCGAGCGGTCGCGGGCTGATCAATCAGTTCCTCCAGGAACTGGACGGCATCGACCACGACAACGAGGGCGTGCTGATCGTCGGCGCCACGAATGCCCCCTGGAATCTCGACGCCGCTTTCCGCCGACCGGGTCGGTTCGACCGCATTCTGTTCGTGCCGCCGCCCGACACGGTTAGCCGCCGGTCGATCCTGTCGCTAAAACTGGCGGGGAAGCCCGTCGCAGCCCCGGACCTGGACAAAGTCGCCCGCAGAACGGAGCACTTTTCCGGCGCTGATCTCGACGCCCTCATCGATATTGCAGTTGAAGAGAAACTTGAGGCCGCCTTTGCGGATGGCATTCCCCGCCCGCTCGATACCGAAGACCTGCTGCGGGCCGCAAAAAAACACCGACCCAGTACCCAGGAGTGGTTTGCCACCGCCCGAAATTTTGCTCTTTACGCCAACGACGCCGGGCTGTACGATGACATCCTGGCTTACCTGAAAATCAACAAGTAGGGTGGACGTGCAAGGGGCCGTGGCCCGGATCGAGCAGCTGCTGAGGCTGGAGAAGTACGACGCGGCGCGTCGAATCATCGATGCAGGACTCCGCCGGGAACCGGAAGAAAGGTGGCTGCATCTATGCCTCGCAGAATGGGAATTCCTCGCCGGGAACCGGGATGAGGCCTCAAGGCAGGCGGATACGGTGGTGGGGCAACATCCCGATTGGTGCCGCGCCCACTACCTCAACGCGAGAATCAGGGTCACGGAAGGGGATTTCCCGGCGGCGGGGGAGGCGATCCGCGCCGCACTGGCCCTATCGCCGCAGGTGCCGGAGTACCTCGCTCGAATGGCCCATATTCAGATGGTCTTACATGAGCCCGACAAAGCCATCGCTTCGGCCTCGGCGGCCCTGGCGATTGGCCCGGCCAACGTGTTGGCGTTGAATGTACGTAGTCGCTCCCTGCTTGCGCAGGGGCGCATGGAGGAGGCCGCCGAAGCTTATCGGGTCGCCCTTGCGATCGCACCGGATGATGCGTATAATCATTTGAATTATGCCCGGTATCAGATAGTTGTTGACAAATACCGCTTGGCACAGGAGCACTACCGAATTGCCTTGCAGTTACGTCCCGGACTCCACCAGGCGCGGGCCGGACTGGTGGAAGCGGTAAAGCTGGACCACCGGAGCTACCGGGGGTACCAAAAAGTCCTGGTCTGGAGTGCCGGTTCGGAGGCCCAGAGCGTAATGTCCTCCCTGGCGGTAGTGGGTGGGAGTATGGGGGGCATGGCCGTGCTCAAGACCCTGCCTTCCCCCCTGTCCCTGTACGTCTTGCTGTTCGGATTCCTAATCTTGTGGGCGATGTTGGGGTTTAGGTACCTGGTTAATCCTATCACAAACTGGTTCCTGTTCTCCAATCGGGCGCACCGGACCCTGCTAGGGCAGCGGGAATGGCGGCTCACCTACGTCGTCACGGTTTGTGTAGCCTTGGGACTGGTCGGGGCACTGGCCTTTTTGGCTACGGCTTCCAGTACCGCCCTGGCGGTGATGACCTACGGGGGTACACTCGTCATTCCCGCCTATGCGATCTTCGGCGATCAACGGGTGACCGGGCCCGGCTGGTGGTTTGCGGTCGCCCAGCCGCCGCTGGCCGTGGCGGGTATCCTGGCGACGCACTACTGGGTTGCTCCGGAACCCCTATACGCCCTCTCCTTCATTTGCCTAAGCTGCCTGGCGGGGGTGATGACCCGCCAGGAGTCCTTATAATGGATGAAACCAGCCTTTCTGCGTACCGGTGACCGATCGCTATTCCGGCGGGGGCGCACCCGCCCCGTTTCGTACCTTTGCCCACCGATCATGACGTTCGATCAACTCATACACCACCCCCCCGGGCTCAGCCAGCTTCGGCAGATGGCGGCGGCCGACCGCCTGCCCCACGCCAACCTGCTTTTGGCCCCCCCCGGCGGCGGCGGATTGCCGGCCGCGCTGGCCGTGGCCAACCTGCTGCTGTGCGAGAATCGACAGGGGGAAGCCGGTGATACCTCCTGCGGCCACTGCCGCGCCTGCCGCAAGACCACCGGGGTCGTCCACCCCGACCTGCACTTCACCTTCCCGACGGTCGGCTCAAAGGTTACCAGCGATCCCCTCCTGCCCCAGTGGCGGGAAGCCCTGCGCGATACCCCCTACCAGGAGGCCAACGACTGGCTGCAACGCATCGGGGCCGAGAACAAGCAGGGCAACATCAACCGGGAAACCTGCGCCGCCATCCTGCGCAAGCTCAACCTCAAGATCTTCGAGGGCCGCTACAAGATCATGCTCATCTGGCTCCCGGAATACCTCGGCGCCGAAGGCAACCGCCTGCTGAAGATGATCGAGGAACCACCGGAGCGGACCATCTTCTTCCTGGTAGCCGAACGCATCGACCTGATCCTGACCACCATCCTGAGCCGCTGCCAGCTGACCAAACTCCTGCCGCCGAACAACGAAGAGGTAACCGCCGCCCTCCGCAACCGGGGCTTGCCTGGCACCCGCGCCGCCGCCGCCGCCCGCCTTGCCAATGGCAACTTCAACGTGGCACTCTCGCTGGCCGAGAGCGAGGCCGACAGCCACGGCCCCCGCCTGCTCGACTGGATGCGCGCCTGCTTTCAGGGCAGTCCGGCCCGCCTCGTCGAATGGACCGACGACTTCGCCGGCCTCGGCCGCGAAACCCAGAAACACTTCTTGCGCTACTGCCTCCACTTCTGGCGGGAGTTCCTGCTGCTGTCCGTCACCGGCAACGCCGACGGCCGCGTACGGCTCCCCCCGGAAGAGCTGGAAAGCGCTTCCAAGCTGTTGCCACTGGTCGACCACGACCAACTGGCGGCCATAACCCGACTGTTGAGCGAGTGCGCCGAACACATCGAACGCAACGCCAACCCCAAAATCCTATTCCTGGATGCGGGTATCCAGATCCACCAACTCCTCCGCCACCGCAGTCCCGCCGGGGCCGCAAGGGCGTAAACATAAAAGCGACTCACTATGGGATGTACATCCTGCGGAACCCCGCAAGGCTGCGGCAGCAAAGGCAACTGCGGCACGGGTTCTTGTAACAAGATGAGCACCTTCGACTGGCTCACCCACCTCGGCATTGACGACAGCTACGCCACCGATATCGTGGAGGTGAGTTTCAAGGACGGCGCCTCGAAGGACTTCTACCACGCCCCGCCCCACCTGGGCGTGTATACCGGCGACTACGTAGCCGTGGAAACGAGCAACGGCTACAACGTCGGCTGCATCACACTGAGCGGAGAACTCGTGCGCCTGCAGCTGAAGAAAAAGAACATCAAGGAGGTCAAGGTCACCGCCAGCGTACTGCGCAAGGCCAACGATCGCGACCTTGAAAAGATGCACGAGGCCCGGCAACTGGAGTACCCCGCCCTGCTCAAGGCTCGCGTCATCGCCCGCACCAACCACGTGCCCATGAAGGTCACCGACGTCGAGTACCAGGGCGACGGCCGCAAGGCCACGATCTATTATACCGCCGACGACCGGATCGACTTCCGCCAGCTGGTGCGGCAGTTCTCCCACCAGTTGCGCGTCAAGATCGAAATGCGCCAGATCGGCCCCCGACAGGAATCCGGACGCCTCGGAGGCATCGGCAGCTGCGGGCGCGAACTCTGCTGCTCCACCTGGCTGAGCGACTTCCAGAGCGTCAATACCGCCGCGGCCCGCTACCAGAACATCGCCATCAACCAGAGCAAACTCTCCGGGCAGTGCGGCCGCTTGAAGTGCTGCCTTAATTACGAGCTCGACACCTACATGGAAGCCCTTGAGGCTTTCCCCAAGAAAGCTGACAAGTTGCGTACCGAAGCCGGCACGGGCATCCTCATCAAGACCGACATCTTCAAGGGCCTGATGTACTACACCTACCGCGAAAACCGTGGCCTATTGTTCCCCATTCCCGTGGAAAAGGTGCACGAGATCGTGGCCCTCAACAAGGAAGGGCAGAAGCCCGCGGACCTGCAGTCCTTCCAGGCCGTGGTGGAAACCAAGGACGACGTTTTCGAATACGAGGACGTCACCGGAGCCGTAGAGCTGCCCACCGAGAAGCGCCGCCGCAAGGGCAAGTCGAGCAAGAGCCGAAAGTCCGGCGGCCGCCGCAAGAAGTCGGCCGAAGGCTCCGGCGAGACCAAAGCCGCAAATGCCCCGAAGGCCGAGAAAAAGGAAGACAAAGGCGGCGGCAAGAAGCGCCGCTCCCGCAACCGCAACCGTCGCCGTCCGCGCAAGGACAAGGGCGGCGGGGAATAAACCCGGCCCCGGCCTCATCTTTTTACCCCCCGGCAAGTTTCTTTACCTGACCAATACAACCAGACACCCCCATGGATTTTGACGTTACCATCGTAGGCAGTGGTCCGGGAGGCTACGTGGCCGCTATTCGCGCCGCCCAACTCGGATTCAAGACCGCCATTGTCGAACGCTACAACAGCCTCGGCGGCACCTGCCTCAACGTTGGCTGTATCCCCTCCAAGGCACTGCTCGACAGCTCCGAGCATTACCACAATGCCCACGAAAAATTCACCGAGCACGGCATCGACCTGGCCGACCTGAAGGTGAACATGCCGCAGATGATCAAGCGGAAGGACGAAGTGGTGGACCAGACTGTCAAGGGCGTCGAGTTCCTGATGAAAAAGAACAAGATCGAGGTCCTTTACGGCCACGGTACCTTTACCGGCCCCCAGGAACTGCGCTTAGCTATGAACGAGGGGGAGGACCGCACCGTCACCTCGAAGTACTTCCTCATCGCCACCGGCTCCAAACCCATCACGCCGGGCATGTTCAACTACGACAAGAAGCGGGTTATCACCAGCACCGAAGCCCTCAATATCACCGAGGTGCCCAAAAGCATGGCGGTCATCGGCGGCGGTGTTATCGGACTGGAACTCGGCAGCGTCTTTGGGCGCCTGGGCACGGAAGTCGACGTCATCGAACTCGAAGACCGCATCCTGCCTACGATGGACAAGGACTGCAGCAAGGAACTCATGCGTGCCCTCAAGAAGACGGGCCTCAATTTCTTCCTCAGCCACAAGGTAACCGCCGTTGAGGGCGGGGACGCGGGTGCCAAAATCACCTTCGAAAAGCAGAGCAACGGGGAATCCACCACCAAGGAATACGACTACTGCCTGCTGGCTATGGGCCGCCGCCCGTACACCGACAACCTGGGACTGGACAAGGCCGGCGTCGCCCTCGACGACCGTGGAAGGATAGTCGTAGACGATCACCTGCAAACCTCCGTACCCCACATCTACGCCATCGGCGACGTGATCCGCGGTGCCATGCTGGCCCACAAGGCCGAAGAGGAAGGCATTTATGCCGTAGAGCACATTGCCGGGCAGAAGCCCCACGTGGATTACAACCTGATCCCCGGCGTGGTCTATACCTGGCCGGAAGTGGCCGCCGTTGGCAAAACGGAGGAAGAACTCAAGGCCGCGGGCATCAAGTACAAGTCGGGTAAATTCCCCTTCAAGGCCCTCGGCCGCGCCCGCGCGAGTACCGATACCGAAGGAATGGTGAAAGTGCTGGCCGACGCCACGACCGACGAAATCCTGGGCGTCCATATGGTAGGCGCCCGCGCCGCCGACATGATCTCCGAAGCCGTAGCGCTGATGGAGTTTCGGGCCAGCGCCGAGGACGCTGCGCGCATGAGCCACGCCCACCCGACCTACACCGAAGCCTTCCGCGAAGCCGCCCTGGCCGCTACCGACAATCGCGCGCTGCACGTGTAGTCGGTTGGTCCAGGATTTCTTCCAGGGTTATCCACAGCCTTATCGACGCGCGATGGATCTGGCGGTAGCGTAGCTACCGACGGGCCGGACCAGCACGGGACGTCGGTGTAGATGAAAACGGAAACCTACAGTCTGAGCGGAGAAACAGCCGCAACCTACCGCTCCGCGTAAAGGAACCACGATGCCACCGCTCCGTTGCGCAGGCAGAAGGCCAGTTGGTGGTCGGTGTACACCAGCACCTCGCCCCCCGCGGTAGCAATACTGTAACCCGGCGAGCCGTATTCCTCGATTACCCGGCTGCGGGGTTGTCCGCACCCGATCTCCAGGGCGGTTGTACCCACGTACCCGGGCTGTACCCAGGCCAGCAGCAGTTCTTCCTCTCCGTCGGCCGCGGAGTGGTGCAGCACGGATACCGTTTCCGCCGGCGGTTGCCGCCGGACCAACCGTAGGGGGTAGCTGCCGTTCTCGATCCGCCGGGCCGAACCCTCGATCTCGGGGGCCAAACGCATATCCGCCAGTCCCTGCCCGCCCACGGTTTCGGGAATGATGAAGCGCTCCGCCTGTCGGGCCGCGGTCCGGGGAGGTACGTGCCCCGTCCGCAAGACGGTCCGGTTCTCCACGGCCAGAGGGTTTTCCCCGGCAAGCAAGGCTTCAGCCGCCAGTGAATCGCGGCGTTCCGCGGCCAATATGCCCAGCAATACGCGGGCGTGGTCGGCGGTGGTGGGGTTGCCCATACGGGCGGCTTCCCGGGCACGCAGCGTAGCCTCCAGCTGCCGGTCGGCGGCCAGTTCCCGTTGCAAGCTATCGGGATCGGATTCCAGCAGTGAGGCGGCCAGCAGTGCATGGGTGCTACCCAGATTAAGTACGGCCGGGGCGTAGGCGGGGTCCAGCAAGCGGGCCCGCTCGAAATAGCGGCGGGCGGTGTGCAGGTAGGCTTCCCGGGTAGCGCGGTCGGTGGTCAGGGAGCGGGTTTGCCCGTCCAGCCGAGTCCGCAAATCAAGCTCAATAGGGTAGACGTAGCGGAGCGTGGTAGGCTGAAAGAGCGGCAGGGCGGCCCGGGCGTATACCACCCCGGCGTTGTTGTAGATTTCACGGCTGGGGAAGGACTGCAACAGGTGGTCGTAATAGGGGGCAGCTTCCCCGTATCGATCCAGTGCCGTCAGGGCAACCGCCATCTCGAATACTTCTATCAGTTCCTGAAGTTCGCGGTAGGTGCGGTCGGCCAGGGCCTTGCGCTCGTTTAGGGTGGGGTAGTCCGTAAGGGTGTCGGGCAGTCCGTAGGCGTTGTACAGCCCCTCCAGCACCCGGGGCATGACGTTGGAGGTGGGGTAGCCCGCCAGATAGGCCAGGAATCCCCCCCGGTAGTCGGCTTCCGCCTCCCGGTCATCGGGCCCGGGGTCGGCGAGCAGTCCGATGCCGGAACCACCGCGCGCGTGCCCCGCGTAGTAGTGGATCAATTCGTGGGCGAGCACGGTAGCCAGGGCGTAGTCGGCCTCGGCACCGAAAGACATGCACAGGTCATACGCCGCCTCCTCCAGCACGATGAGGTTGCCCTCCACCCTGGCTCCGCTTCGGCGGGCCGCGGTGAGCGTGAAGTAGGGCGCCGGCCGACTGCTCTCACCCCAGGCATCTACCAAGCGGTCGAAGACGGCCCGGGCCGTAGCTTCCTTATCGGGGCCATGCATTGTCGCTCCCGGCAGGGTGCCGGCCAGCAGGAACCACCACAGTACTATGTACCAGCGGGCGTTCATCGGGGGTGGATTAGGTCGCGGGCCGCGGACCGCTGGTTCCACCGGGCCAGAAAGGCGGCGTAGTTGCGGCGCAGCGGGTAGGCGTCGGTAGATTGCCGGATGGACTCCTGGTACAGGCGGTCGGCGGCGTAGAGGTAGCCTTCTTCCTCCAGGACCATCACTTCAAGCAGTTGGCGCTGCTCCTGAGTGGTGGAATCCCGGTAGAAGGGCGTCTGCCGGAGGTCGGCGAGTACCTCCTCGCAGGGCATCTCCCGATAGGTAAAGCGGATACGTACGCCGGTCGCGGAGGCCGAGGGGCGGCCCAGACGGGCCGGAGCACCGGGCTGCGGGAAAACCTCCCAGAAGTAGCGACCGCCGTCGCGTAGGTCCAGGGCGCCCAGGTCCACCAGCACGCTGGTATCCTTGGTGACCACCGAGAGAAGGCTGGCGTCGGTGAGGCTGTCCACGATTCGCACGCGGTAGGTAGCGTCCGCGGCGGCCGCCGGCCACGTAAAGGGAGTAGGTTCCGGGCAGAGGGTACCGCCGAAGGGCTTGAGGCCGGCCAGCCCGGCGTCGCCGAAGCCCTCCACGTTGCCCTGGGAGTTGCCCTGGTTGCTGAGGTAGGCCCGCTCCAGGTCCTGGTCGGTGGCCGACTGGTCGAAGCCGCGGCGGACAAACTCAATGAAACGCTTCAAAAAGCCCGTCGCCGGCGGTTCCTTGGCTAGCAGGTCGGTCAAGGCGTAAGTGCCCGGGTCCTCGATGCGGATGTAGCAGTTCCGGTGGCCGATCTCCACGCCGGCCCCTTCGGCCACGGTGATCTGACCGGGGCCTGCCAGGTAGGTGCCGGTATAGACGTTAATCGGACGCTTCTCGGGGGCGGAGTAAGTCACTTCCCCGCGCGCGAACAGCACCAGCGGTACGGCGGACTCCTGGGACCCCGCGAACAGGGGCAGCAGGAGCAATAGCAGTATTCTAGTCATGGTCGGAGGCATTGAGGTAAGGAATGCGCTTCCGGATGAAACTTTCGTAGATCATCACCATGTCGTACGCCACCACGAGGGCCAGGAATCCGACGGTGAAGTCTATTTTCAACCGGAAATAATAAAATAATAAGGCCACCAGGAAGAAGAGCAAAAAAAGTTCGACCAACTGCATGATCCGCGTGACCCCGTGGTAGCTGTCGGGCAGATTGTGATATATCCAGTGGATAACCACCACGTTGATGTAGGTAAATACAATGACCATCAGGGTCACCAGCCAGTTGGGTAGTTCGTAGATGTAGCGGCCATCCAGCAGCATGGATACGATGTTGGCGTGGATCACGGCACCGTACATGTCTGGCAGACTGCGCCCGGTATAGGTAGGGTTTAGCGGGGTAAAGTACCGGTCTTCCATCGGCGCGTCGGGCTGCCGGCTGTCGATGAATCCGACAATTACGATCCGGTCGCGGAACACGACCAGGGCCTCGGGGTCATCGGAATCCAGCACGGTTTGCCCGTCCACGCGCAGGAACCCCCGGTAGTCTCCGCTGTAATTGATCCGCAATGGCCGGTCGCCCCGCCTCCAGGCCAGTTTGCCGACCCGCTCGGGGGTGTACCGGCGCGCCAGGGCCACCGCAAAGGCATCGTGCCGCTCGCCGTTAAGGGTGCTGATGAAGGGGCTGAACAGGCGGATGGTATAGTCGGTGCCGGACAGGAAATTAGTATAGGCGCTTTCCACGCCCGCGGAGAAAAGGCTGTCCGATGTCCGGATACCCGGTATCCCGGCGCGGTCGGCATCGAAGGGAAGCAGGTTGGCCGCCAGGACGATCAGGTCCCGGTGGGCCGCGATGGACGCGGCCAATACGTAATCCCCCGCGGGCTCCTGTGGCTCCGGGAAGAGAATGTCTACCCCGATCACGGCGGGAGATTGGGAGGCGATGCGGTCCAGCAGTTCCCCGATCTGCGAACGGTCAAACTTGGAGACGTGCACCAGCACCACGCGATTTTCCCGCTTCACTTGCTCCGGGTCGCGCAGTTGGGAGAATAGAATATCAGTTACTTCGTAGTCCCGAATGCCGTTGTTGAAGGGGGCAAAGTAGTGGGAATTAAAAGTCACCAGATCGAGGAACCCAATCAGCAGGAACACCATGCCGGTGATCAGGGCGGCGTGGAGGTAAGCGGTTGGTCGCGGTAAGCCCACCGCCGCTTAAAAGTCGTAGGCCTCGGCTAGCTCCCGGTACGCGTCCGTGTCGCGCAGTCCGTCCAGATCACCGTCCTGCCCGGGGTCCACGCTGTACTCGTCCAGCAAACCGAGTTCCAAGGCTTCCGCCAGGTAATCCAGGGCCATTTCGGTGCGGCCGGCCAGGGCCAGCGTGCTGGCGACCATGTAGGCGTTGCCGGCATCTTCGGGCTGCCAATCCAGGATTTCGTGGAAATGGTAGGCGGCCAAGTCGTACCAGCCCAGGTCGTAGTAATTCCAGCCCAGTTCTGCGTGCATCTCGGCAGCGTCCGCTGGTGGAGGGTCGTTGGCCAGATAGGTATCGGCTACAGATTCGGCCTTTTCGAACATCGCTTCGGCTTCCTGCTCCATTCCCCGCTCCTTGGCCCCGTCGGCCAGGAGGTTGTACAGATAGAATACCGAAAGTACCGCATCCAGATCCCCGTATTCCAATTTCGCTTCCGCTACGGCGAGGTATTCCCCCGACAGGTCGTCCCGTCCGGCATCCAGGTAATAGTACCCCATGCCCAGTGCATCTTCGAACCCACTCATTTCCTCGGGCGGCATCTGATCACCACTTTCCACCCTTTGCTCGGCTTCCTGCCGGGCCCTGAGCAGGCGGGCGTCTTCTGCCACGGGGGTGGTTGCCCCGCGTCCAAGGCCCATGCCCTTGTCGCGCGTCCGCGTCGTGGCGGTCTCCGAACCCGTAAAGGTGCCCGAGGGCGGCGGCTCTTCCGACCAGGTGTCGTCCCCTTCGGGCTCGTCGAACTGGGCCATGAGGGGCGCGGTAAGGAAGAATAGCAGGTAGAGTAGGTATTTCATCGTGTTGTTCAAGGCGGCCGTTTAGTCGGCCAGTGATTGTATAAATTGGTCGGCAGACTCCCGCAGGGGTCCACTCAGCTCCGCATAGAGGAGCCCCGCATAGTCGGTCTCCTCCTCGAACCATTCGGGATCTTCCTCCAGGTCCGTGAGGGCCAGGTACAGGTCCTCGAGGCTTCCCTCGGGGTAATGCGCCGCCAGCAGTTGTTCGTAGAAGGATTCAATGGCGTCGAGTCGGGCGTCAAAATCCTCCTCCCCGGTACTGACCCGGTAAGCAATGTCGACTAAAAGATAAGGCAACAGTTCGATAGCCTCCGCACGATCCTCTTCCGCTTCCCAGTCGGCGGTGTAGTACGATTCCTCGAGTGCCCGCACTTCCCCCTCGCCGGGGTAGCGAATGTCGGGGTCGGAGTATAGCTCGGAATCCCCCCGGTTGACCATGAAGTGGGCCTCCTGCTCCTTCTTCCAGTGCTGCCGCACCACCTTGTCCGTGCGCCGCAGGATGCTGGGCCACGACACCTCCCGGTCGGACTGCAGGGCCTCGGCCAGGGTGTTCACCAGGGCATCGACGTAGTACGAACCGATGGCGTCGTTGAGGTAGGCGATCTGTCCCGGGCGGGCGGAGGTAGCCAGGATGTGCCCCCGAAAGTCGGTAAACAAGTCGATGCCGTAGTGCGTGCTTTCCCGCCCGCCGTCATTGTCTTCCCCCGCGAATTCGGTCCGGCGTGATGCAGCACCCGTGCTGGCGGCACCTTCCGGCTCGGCGTTGCAGCTGCTGCCTACGGTCACCGACATCCGGGCCCCGGATTGCTTAATGGATTCGTGAACGTCCCACAGCGATACGCCACAACCCGCCGCGTCGTGTACCCCGTTGCCCTCGGCGCAGTAATACAGCAGCGGCCAGCGCGGGGCCTCAGGATCGGCCAGCCCGTGTCCCGAATACAGGAAAAAAACGGCATCTTCCGGCTCCACGTAGAATCCCTCCAGAAATTCGCTCACCTCGTTCGGTGTAAAGCCCGGGTTATGGCGCCGTACCTGCATGGGTATCCCTTGGCGGGCCAGACTTTCGGCGACGTAGTTGAAAAGCTTATCGACGTTGCGCGCATCCACCTGACAACCCTGGGCGATCTCGTCGGCGGGGTGAGGATTTATCGTCGTGATCACGTGTAGGGTCTGCTGTCCGGAAAGGACCGTCAGGAATAGACCGCAGCCAAGGAGAAAAAGTAGTCGCATAATAGAAGTTTGGCGGATGTATGTGGCGGGTACGCGGGTGCCGGGGTCAGTCGGCGGGAGCCGGTATATCGCAGTAGGTTTGGTAAAGCTGGCGGTAAGCCGGCGCCTTGCGCAGGGCGGTGAAGTCGGCGTCGGCGGCAAAACGTTCACAATACTCCGCCGCCCGGTCCTCGGCACGGGCGTTCTTCAGCAGGGCCCTCAGAGCGGCGATCGCTTTGTCGTTCTGCCCGGTCGCGGCGAGAAAGGCGGTTAGGTTAAAACCCTGGGCCAGGTAACCGCGGCCTCCCCGGGCGGCGAAGCGCAGACTGGCCTCCCCCTGGTTGAATTGTCCGGCCCGAAAGAAAAGGAATCCAAGTTCGGTAGCCACCGCGCGCTGCAGGGAGTCGGATAAGGCGGCCCGCCGCAACCCCCGTAGCCACTCGTCGGAGGTAGTATCTACCAGAGCCAGGTTGTAATAACCGGCGGCGGAGGCCGGCTCGCGCTCGATTAAGCGGTTGAAGTACGCCCGGGCCTCGGCGTGCTGCCCGGATTGCTGATAAGCTTCCCGCAGGCCCAAGTAGGCCCGTGCCGGCTTGGGACTGCGCTCGATGGCCAGCCGCAGCTGCAGGAGGGCGGAGTCGGGCCGACCCATGCGCAGGTAGAGCAATCCGCTCTCCCGCAATGCGTCCGCTACCAGTCCGTAATCCTCATCCACGATACTAGCGAACAGTTGCTGGGCCCGCTCTGCACCGGCCGTATCTTCCGCCAGCAACAGGGCCAGATTGTACCGTACGTAGGTATCGCCGGGGTTAAGAGCATAAGCTTGGCGCAGCATAACCGCCGCACTGTCAAGCCGGCCGGTCTCGTACATGAGGTTCCCGTAGTTCAGGTAGACCCCCGACAGGTCGGGCTTGAGGGCCAGCGCCCGGTCGTAATAGGCCGCAGCCACGTTATAGTAGCGCTCTGGGTGCCGCTGCTTGTACAGCATGCCGAGATTGCTGTAGGGGAGGGCCCAGGTCGGTGCCAGAACCGCCGCTCGCCGGAACCGCTCGTAGGCCTGTCGCGCCTCTCCGAGCCGCATCAGCAACAGACCGCTTTCGTTGTGCAGGTAGGCCGCCTCGGGGTACAGGTCCAGGGCCGCTTCGAGGTATTCGTTGGCGCGGTGGTAGCTGCTGTCCGCGGCGTCACTGCGGTCGGCCCGCAATCGCAGCACCACCCCGCGGAAGTACTGCGCCCGGGCCAGAATGCCGGGGTGGCGGGGGTCGTTCTCACCCAGGATGCGGGCCGCCTCGTCCAGGTACCGGGGGAAGACGGCGTACTTTTCATCGATCCGGTCGCGATCGGACAGTTCGGCGGGGTCGGCGGCGAGGTAAGCCAGGATGGCCTGCTGTACCGAGTCGAGGAGGGCCACGGTAAGCTGTTCGTCGAGCATTCCCCGCAGGGCGATCAGGTCGGGTTGCCCGCGGAGCCGTTCGTAGAAGGAGAGGGCGGATTGCCCGGACGGTTGCACCAATTGTCCGTCGGCCAGTGCCCGCTGAAAGCGTACGTAATCGCGTTGCGCCTGTGGTGTCACGGTGGCCAGCAGGGTAGCTTCGAGCGTCTCGGTAAGTTCCGCCGACCGCCGCTTGAGCTGCTGCTGTTGCCGCTCGGCGGATAACGTCACGAGGGCCTCGTCCATCCGCCCCCCGCTCAGCAGCGGATGTTGGGCGCGGTCCGTATCCTCACTCACGCGTGCCCTCACGTAAGCGTCCAGTTCGTAAAGGTCTACGCTGCGGTCGCTGTTCTCGTCCGCTGCTCCCCGCATCCCCCTCTCCAGATAATACGAGAATGCCCCCCGTCCCCCGCCCCAGCGTTCGCCTTCGTGGGCCAGTTCGTAGGGTTGGCAGGAAAGCATGCGGATCTCCCGACCCCGCCGCTGCATCAGGTGGGTGGCGGTCAGGGTACGTCCTCCTACGGCATCTCCGGCCAGCGACCCGGCATGACAGGCATCGGTAATGAGTACCACCCGCACCTGGCGGGAAGTGAGCGCCGCCAGGTGATCGTTGAGGTAGGAGACGCTGAGCGCCAGCAGATCGTAATTGTCCGGGGGAGTGTCGTGGGCCAACAGGTAGCCGCCGGAAGCCAGGTCCTGGGCCGCCACGTCGCCGTGCGTGGCCAGGTACAGGTAGGCTGTGGTACCGCTGTCGGCTACGCTACGCTGCCACTGCAGGGCCGACTGGACCGCGGCTAGCGTAGCTTCGTCGTTCGTGAGCAACCGCAAGCGATCGGCCGGCAACCGTCCTCCGGCGGGTTCCGCCAGAAAATCCGCGAAGGCCGAAGCGTCTTGATCGGCGTATCCCAGTTCGGTTACGTTGGGATGCTGGAACCGCGCGATCCCCACCACGACGGCGGTCGACTGTCCCGCCGCCGCACCGGGCAGAAAACAGGTCAGCGCAAGCAGGGTATGCCAGCAGGCTAAAAGAAAAGAAGCAGAGAGGTTCATAGCGGTACGTTCCACGCCGCGGTCGCGTGTAACCGTAAGATAAAACAATTCACCGGCAAGCCAATCGCTCCGACTCAGGATCCATCATACGTACCCGCTTCACTCCCAAACCATTGTCGTACTCTAGTCGCTCCCCACCCGCAGGGAGTCGCGGGCGCGCATCCGCTCGCGCAGCAGGTCGCCGAAACCCATGGACTTGGTTTGGGCGGGAGGCCTATCGTCTCTTGGCGTGAAAATGGTGCTGCCGCCGGAAGCGAAACTGTACAGCGAAGCATCGTTTACAATCAATAAGTAATCGCTCAATGTCCCCTTGTCCCTGTCCAGTACTTCCCTGAGCAGCACGCCAGGTACATCATCCATCATGAATCCTGATCCCTGCAATTCCTCCGCGGGAACGAACAGTTTGAAGGGCCTCTTGTCAATCGTGACATCCAACGTATCTGTGAAGCGCAGATCGGAAATGTTGTCGATGCCATCACCGCGTGTAGTCCCACGGTCGATATCGAAACTGGAGTCGCCCAGAATAAGCGTAAAGATGGAGTCGGTGAAGGGGGCCTGTTGAAACGTATTGCCGGCAGCAGCGGGATCGTCTCGACGACAATGCGCAAGCAGGATCAGCAGCAATATTCCGCATAGGACTTTAACAGGGTTCATTCAAGGGTGGTTTTAAGTTCGCTCACTAGTAAAGTGGGGAGGAACGGACTAGGGGCTGGTAGGTAGTTAGAAGGAAGGATTTGTAGAGACACGGAGGTTCCGGGGGACTTATGGGCAAGTTACATTCCATATAATGTTAGTACAATTCGATTTCAATCCATTATAAAACCCGTTCCCCTGGTTGATGATTATACATCGCAAATTATCGAATAATGCAGAAGCGCTTGTTTGCAGATCATCTAACTCATTACAAATAGTGTTATAATTAGGCCCACCCGGTTTAAGCAGCATAATGTCCAGGTAAGTATGATGGGCGGTTACAATATGATCAAACCTGTTATTACCAATAATAGCCCACTCCGCTACATCTTTAGCGCTTTGATAATGTCCACTTCTGTATAATGCTACGGCTATATCCTGAATGATTTTATAAGTCGAGTAATTGCCACCCAATTGAGTCTTGATTTCGTTTAGCCGGCCTTTCCAACCACTTCCATTAAGGAGAACGTAAGCCGCATATGCTTCAGGAATAGGGTTATTCGGGTTCAGTTTGTTTTGACGGAGGTACTGCGCGCCTGCCGAAGAGTTTCCTTTTTTCTTCTGGGCTTCCCCAAATCGCATATAACTCCCTTTATTAACGGCTTTGTCTCCAGGAAAGGATTCAATGACTTTCTGGTACTCTGTGATAGCATCGTTATAGTGGCCTTTTGATTCAAAATGGTATCCTAAGGCATAATGCGCTTTACCTTTCCCGCGCCCGTTTGTTGCAGAAACAATGGTGTTATACTGATTTATTGCATCGTTGGTACGGCCCTGCTGCATCAAGCCACGTGCGTAGCCGTATCTCATCTCAAACACATCTTTTTGCCAGTTGAAAGCCTGCTCGAGATGGTCACTGTACGTGGGGTCGTCTTGGGTAAGTAGTAAATTCCCTATCCCGAGGTGAGCGGCGGCAAAGTCACTTTTTTCCCTTAAGGCCGTGGCATAAGTACTTTCTGCGCTGATGGTCTTACCTTCCGCAGCCAGTACATTCGCCAAATTACTGTGCGCTATCGCCCAGGGTTTTGGTTGTCCACCAATGTTGACGTTCAAGACCGATCGATACAAAGAAACGGCGTCCTGATAGTTACCCTGCATTTCACTGATTATGCCCTTCTCATTGATAATATAGGGTTTGGGGTTCGCACCATCCGCAGCATCCGCAGCATTGATATATCCCATCGCTTCAACCAACTTCGCATCCGCGTCATCTGGATTCGTGTCTACAAGCTTTTCCGCCCCCATCCGGGCTGCCAGGGCCTGGAAGTACTGGAATTGTGCCTCTTGCTTTGGTGTTCTGAGTGGAATGCTTTTCAAGCAATTAACGTAGTCGCTATACTTACTGGAGTAGGTGGCCCGGTCGCGCAACTCATCGGACTCTGAATTCAGATATGCTTCAATCGAAGCGTCTGTAGAACACACATTCGGTTGTGACGACGATTTTGATTCAACTCCTTCGCTACGACCACCCGCCTGCCAGGCAGTAAAATCGGAGGCCAGGGGCCCCAGGAAAAGCAATAGGGAAAGGTATTTTAAAGTGTTCATAGTGGTAAAATATTACACGGTTAAAATCCCTGATGTAATGCAATACTATTTGAAGGTATACAATTATTGCGAATAATTAAATGTTTTTTAGCTGATAATCAATATTTTAATGTAATGAACACTGGGTGGTTGCCACGCAGTACTGAATATCTTGCTTTACACCGTATTCCAAGCGTACCCGCTCGCCGGTCCGTTGGAGGATTCGCCCCCAAGAGGCACCCTCTTCGTCGACGATCCCGTCGATGAGCGAATGCAAAAAAGCCCGCACAAAGAAGGAACCGTCTTGATCCGTCAGGTAAGCCCGCTGTCCCGACCGACTGGCCGACGCCAGAATGTGGCCCCGAAAGGCGGTCAGGAGTCCGAAATCCATATTGACCGCTTCTCCCGACGGGGACGGCAGCGTCATTTCCCACCCATGGCTGGTTAGGCTTTGCTCTCCCGGGTCCTTCAAAGGGTTGTGATTACAGCTGCTCGCCATGGTCAGCGTCATACGCACGCCCTTGGCCTGCAAGAGATGGTAGATGTCCTGGAGCGGGAGTGCGCATCCCGTATAGTCGATCCGCTCGGTTGGCTCTGCGCACAGGTAAAGCAGAGGCCAGGTGCACGTGGTGTTATCCTGAATTCCGTGACCGGAATACACAAATACGATTGCGTCCTCCGGGTCGGTACGCATGTGCTCCAGGTACTCGCTTATGCCTGCCTTACTGTAATCGGGATAGTGGTAGGCTACGGCCAGGTCGTAACCTTGTAGAACCGCAATCTCCTCAATGGCCGTGAAGAGGTCCACCGTATTGCGCACATCCGCCTGACAACCTGCGTAAATGTCCTCCTCCACAAACACGTTGGCGGCGTACACCAAGTGAATGGTCTGTTGCCCAAAGCCCGGTACGGTCCAGACCAGCAGGGAGAGGAGCATGGCCCACGGTGTGTTACTCTTCATTTGGTGGATATTTCCATTCCGGACAATGCTTTCCGTATAGCGACTGTAGTACTCCCCGCTCTAGCAGCGGATCGTACAGGTCGACCTCCAGTACATACCGACATTGCTCTTCGAGGTCTCCGTTTTTTCGGGCGATGGACAGGGCCCGCCGCGCGGCGTCCTCCGCCTCGTCCCACCGCTCCGTTACCAATAAGATGTCGGCCAGATAGCGGTGCGCGACCGTCAGTCGGGGATACAATTTTGCGCCGAGTTGGGCGGCCTCTACGGCCAGCGGCAAGGCATTCAGATGAAACATTTCTCCGGCAACCGTTATGATCAAATTGAAGTGTTCCTCCTCCGGCATTTCAATTTTCGCTAGCGTTTTGCTCCACTCCGCGCTCGTGGTGTCGAGCATGGCGGAATAAGCATAGCCGTAGGGCAATCGGGGCTGATCCCGCATAAGCCTGCTGAAATAAGCTCTTCCCTCGGGAACCCGGTGCCGGGCGTATATCCGGGCCAATCCCGGATAGAGGTAAGACTCCAGTCGGGAGTCCGGAAGGGTAAGGGCGTGTAAGTAATAATGTATCGCCGAGTCCAGCTGCCCTAGTTGTTCGTAGCCGTAGCCCATTCCGTAAACGGCAAGACCCATCTTGGGGCGATCCGCGACCACCGAGCGGTAGAGATCGATCGCCTCCGGTAAGGAAGCGGTATCGTACACCAGCATACTAGCCAAATTATACCGCGCCTCCACCAAACCAGGGGTCACTTCCACTGCGCGCCGCAGAAAATCCCTGGCCAGCGCCAGGCTGTCTACCGACCGGTACAGGATGCCGAGGTTCATATAGGCGGCACCGAGGTCGGGGCGCAGTTCAATCGCCCGCTCGTAACCGTCAACGATGCGCGCGAAGTTTTCCTCCTGGTCGACCTGCCACAGCAAATTGCTCAGGTTGTTGTAGGGCAGGGCCCAGGTGGGTGCCAGTTGCTGGGCCCGTTCGTAGGCCAGGCGGGCCAGGGAGTCCTGGCCGCCGTATTCGTAGACGATCCCGAGCTCGTTGTGCATATAGGCGGCTTCGGGGGCCAGTCGGACCGCCTCCCGCAGGTGCGCTTCCGCGGCCGTGAGCAAGGAATCCTTCTGAGCGGTAAAATGGGTGCGCAGCCGCAGGTTCAGGCCTTCGAAGTACCGCTGTTTTGCCTCGATGCCACGGTAGCGCGGGTCTTCTTCGCCCAGGATATCGGCGGCCTCCGCCAGGTACCTTGGAAAGACGAGGTATTTTTCGTCCAGCCGTTCCCTTTCGAGCAGTTCCTTGGTGTCGGCGTCCAGGTAATCCTGAATGGCTTGCTGTACGGAATCGAGCAGGGCCACGGTCAGCCGGTCGTCCAGCAAGCCGCGCAGGGGAAGTAATGTCCGGTTGGCGCGCAGTTTGCGGTAGTAAGCCAGCGCGCAATCGGCTTCCGGCAGCAAATAGGCACCCGCGTCCAGCGCCCTACGAAAACGGACGTAGTCTTGCTGGGCATCACGGGGGGCGAGAGCCAGTTGCGTTTCCTCGAAACTGGCCTCCAGATCCTGACTTTTCTTCGCCAGGAGGTTTTGCTGATCTTCGGCTACGGGAGGGAAGGGGCTTTCGTCCTTGCGTCCACCGACCACTTCCGGGTGTTGCTCGCGGTCGGTTGCTTCACTTACGTGGTGCTGCACGAATTGCTCGAGTTCGTACAGGTCGATCCGCCGGTTCAGGTCTTCATCGGCCGCACCACCCAGCGCCCGCACCAGGTGGTAGGAAAACACCCCGCGCCCCCCGCCCCAGCGTTCGCTTTCGTAGGAAAATTCGTAGGGCTGACAGGATAGCAAGCGGACTTCCGATCCGAGGGGGGCCATCAGCTGGGCGGCGGTCAATCTGCGCCCGGCCACCGCATTTCCGGCCAGGCTGCCGGCGTGACAGGCGTCCGTGATCAGGATGGCCTGTACGTCCTTTTCCGCGAGTGCGGTCAGGTGTTCGTTGAGGTAATCTACCCCGAGGGCCAGCAGGTTGTAATTGTTGAAGGGGGTGTCGTGGGCCAGCAGGTAGCCGGACGCCGTCAGGTCGGCGGCCTCAATGTCGCCGTGGGTAGCCAGGTAGAGGTAGGCTACGCCGCCGGGTTCACTCGCGGACAACTGCCACGACAGAGCCGATTCGATGGCGGCAAGCGTAGCGGCCCCGTTGGTCAGCAGGCGGATGTGATCCGCGGAAAGGCCACCGCCCCGGTCGTCGCTCAGGTAAGCCGAAAAGGCTTCGGCGTCGCGATCCGCAAATCGCAGATCGGCAATCGCGGGATCCTCAAAATCGGAAATGCCCACCACCACCGCCGTTGCTCCACCGGTATATTCCCCCCGCAATCCGAAAGGAAGCAGACAGTAGCCCAGCATCAGGACCAGCACACGGGAATATGGCAACATGTTGCGACAATGGGTTAGGCGCCCGCCTCACGATCAAATTAGGGAAATTTACAGTTTGATGCAAGGCGCGTACCCTGATTTAATCCATCGCCCAGGGT
Organism: Neolewinella litorea; assembly: GCF_004803465.1. Classification (GTDB taxonomy): domain Bacteria; phylum Bacteroidota; class Bacteroidia; order Chitinophagales; family Saprospiraceae; genus Neolewinella; species Neolewinella litorea. The sequence continues at coordinate 199,594 of NZ_SRSF01000003.1, forward strand.
GATCGTGGCCATTTTGGACCCGCGTTTGCGGTACGGGCGCGGCCGCGGGTGCCGCGTGAATTCCGAATGTGCCGTGTACCGCGGCAGGTCTACCAATGGCTTGTCGAGCGGTGCTGTAGCTCAACCAGAAGGTCACTCTCCGGTGGTCTCGGCCCGCTTGCCGATTACCATGCGCAGCGGCCGGTGGTCCGACCAGTTGGGGCTGAGCCGCTCGATGTGCTCCACCCGTAGACTGGTATCGACCATGAAGTAGTCGATGCGCAAGCCGGGAAGGGGCCCCGTGAAGGTTGCCCCCAAACCTCGGCCCCGACTTACCCACGCGTCGCGCAGGCGGGGAGAGAGGATCTGATTGTAGGTATAAGAGGAAGGCACGTCGTTGAAGTCGCCGCCGAGCACTACTGGGTGGGGACTGGTTTCCACCGCGGTGCGGATTTGCTCGGCCTGCTGGGCCCGCAGCCGTGAGGTACGCCCGTAGCCGGTGAGCATGCGACCGAAGGTTTCCAGGCGGTTGCGGTAGCTGCCGTCCTCCTGCATATTGTCGGCCATGCCACTGATCTGGTTGCTTTCGAGGTGGGCGTTAATGACACGCAGGGTGCCAATTTCGGTTTGCACGTCGGTCACGATGTAACCGTTGTACTCGTTTGGCTCGGAAAAGGAAGCCGTCACCGGTTCCAGGTCGGCGCCGTAAGTGGCAATGAGGGTACCCTCCTTTTGGTGGCGCTCCCTGAGTTGCTCAGCGGTCTGGATGGAAGGGATGAAACTCAGGCGATTTTTGGGGGGGCGTACCTCCTGCAGAAGGACCACGTCGGCTCCGTAGTCCTGAAAAACCCGGGATACCCGATCGGGGTCCACGTCGTGGGCGTCGTAGGATCGAAACAGGCGCTGGTTGCCCGTCACTAAGGTGACCGTAGGGCCGCCGGGGGCGGCTTCTTCCTCACCCGGCCAGGCGAAAAGCTGGTCGAGTACCGGCACCGCAAAGAGGATCACGGCCAGGGGCAGCAGGGCGGAGAGCCAGCGGCGCCAGAAGAGGGCAAGCAGGGCGTAGAGGGCGGTCAGGACCAGAAGGCCCGGGAGCAGCAGGGCCACGATAGCCGGCGGCCAGAATACCTGGGGGGGTACGTAGCGGGCCAGCAGCCCGAAGGCGGCAGTAAGGGCCAGGAGATTGCCGATGAGAGAAACTAGCCAACGCACTCCGGTCAATTGCGGTTACTGGCGTTAAACAGAAATTCCTTCTCTTCCTTCGAGAGGCTGTTGTAGCCGCGCTCCTTGATCTTGTCGAGGATGGCGTCCAGCTGTTCCTGGTGCGTGGCCTCGCTGTCGAGCGTGGTGGTGCCCCCGCCGGACTGGGGCGTGGTGCTGCCCCCGGCCCGCCGCAGGAAGCTGGGGCGCTGGGGACCGGCCGTTTCCTTGACGGATTTGCCGCCCCGGAAGGCGGCGTGGGGGCCGCGCCGGGAATGGTCCTTACTGGGCCGCACCAGGCTGTGGTAGAGGTTGTCGACGCCCCGGATGGCCGACTGTACAGGAGTGGTAAGGTCGGTGCCCCGACGCAGGTACCAGGCGAAGAGGAAGCCCATGGCTATACCGCCGATGTGCCCGAAGGTGCCGCCGGTATTGACGTTGCTGCCCAGGCTGATGATGTTCATGATGACCACAAAGGCCACGATATACTTGATGCGGACGTTGCCCAGTAGTAGGAGGCGAATACTGTAGTCGGGGGCGAAAACGCCGGTGGCCACCACGATGCACATCACGGCCGCACTGGCCCCGAAGGCGTAATGTGGTACCGAGCCGTCGCCTGCAAAACCAGTCAGCGCGGCACCTAGGAAGAAGAACACCGCACCCGCGAGCCCGCCCAGAATATAGAGCGGCAGCACGCGCCGGTCGCCCAGCAGATCCCCGAAGATGCGGCCGAACCAGAAGAGCCACAGCATATTGAAGAGGATGTGCCAGAAGCCCTCGTGCAGAAACATGTGGGTGAGAATCGACCAGGGGTGGGTGAGCATGTGCCAGCCCGAGTTGGAGATCGCCAGGAAGTTGCGAATGTCGAGGTAGAGGTTGGGGGTTTCCCAGCCGTTGAAGATCCGCAGGAATACCCACGCCAGGTTGATGACCAGGTAGATAGCGGCATTCACGATGATGATGCGGCTGATCATGTTGCCATAATCGAACTCCCGGCGAATGTCGTCCCAGATGGATTGTAGCATAATTGGCGTAGGTCTGCCTGTAAAAACGTTTCGGTGGCGAAAAGATTTAGAAAGGGAAGCTTAAAGCCCTACAAACTACAATTTTACCGCGGCACCCCACCGTCCCAGCGCCGCGATCCGGCCGGCGGATCGCTCCGGTACCACAGATAGGCCAGGCTTCCCCCAACCAGCGCCCCGCCGAGGTGGGCGAAGTGCGCGATGGGGTCCCAGCTGAACTCCATGATGCCGAGAAATAGATCGACGGCCAGCAAAACGGGTACGAAGTACCGCGCCCGAATGGGTACCGGGAGAAAGATAAGCATGAGTTTGAAGTCGGGATACAAAATCGCGAAGGCGGCCACCACGCCGTACAGGGCACCCGAGGCACCTACCATGGGTACGTTGGTCTTGAAGTCGATGTACTCCTGCATCATCCCGACGCCGTTGCGCAGCGTTTGCTGCGGATCGCCGCCGCTGAGCACCAGTTCGTTTTGGATATCGGCCACCACGGCGCTGAGGCGGGTCCCGTCGTCCATGTACAGGTCCTTGGTGTTGACCGACTCAAAGAAAGCGTTGAAGTTGGCCAGGCTCGGGCTGTTGCTGAAGGCCGCCACGATCTCTTCCATCTGGCCCACCTGCCACCAGGTGTATCCGAAGTGAAGGGCTACCGCCCCGGCCGCGGCCGCCAGGTAGAGGATAAGGAAGCGCTGGCTGCCGTAACGGGCCTCCAGCAGGGGGCCGAACATTACCAGGCCGAACATATTGAAAAAAATGTGCGCCAGCCCGCCGTGCACGAAGAAGTGGGTCACCAATTGCAGGGGGTGGAAGCGGTCGCTGGTGGGGTAGTGCAGCGCCAGAAAATCGGAGAGCTCCCGTGTATCTATACCGAGGTAGGGCAGCAGGAACAGGATGGCAAACACCGCCACGTTAATGATCAGCAGGTTTTTAACGACGGGGGTCAGCGGCGGCATGCGGGCAGGGATTTGTTAACTAATGCTTAGGGGGGGCTTCCGGTTTCCGCAGCCGCCGGTCCGGACTTACTGGCCCTGGAAGAGCCGTTCCACTTCCTCGAGTTCGTACTTCACGTAGCACCGCTTTCCGTTGGGGGCCACCCGGGGTTGACCGCAGGCGAAGAGGCGATCAATGAGCGACCGCATCTCCGTGTCGTCAAGGGCCGTACCCCGCTTGATGGCCGCGGTGCGGGCCAGGGTGCGGGCCAGTCGCTCGTGGCCGTCGCTGCTCAGGTCGAGATTGTTTTTGTACTGTTGGAGCAGCTTTTCCAGCAGTTCCAATTCGTTGTTCCTGCCGGCCAGTTCGGCGGGAATTCCCCGGACGATGAAGCTGCCCCCGCCGAAGGCTTCGAGGTCGAAACCGAGCTGGTTGAGTTCCGGCAGCAGGGAGGACATCAGGTCGGCGTCGGCGTGCGCCAGGTCGAGGGTCTGGGGGAATAGGGATGCCTGGGAGGCGGCCGGTTTCTCGCGGAGGGTAGTCAGGAAGTTTTCGTAGAGGATGCGCTCGTGGGCGGCTTGCTGGTCGACGAGCAGCCAGCCGCTCTTGATGGCGCTCACGATGTAGCGTTGGTGCAACTGGTAGGGGGCCCGCCCCTGGGCCGGTGGGGAGTCGTTCTCGTCTTCCCGGCCCATCCGGCTTTGCAGAACCTCACCGGTATCGGTATCGACCTCCACGCTGAGGTTGTCGTACAGTTTTTCCCAGTTGCGCAAGTTGCTGGCGTGGCGACCGGCTTCCGATCCGCCGGAGGGGGTGTGCGGCGTCTCGCGGTTCATTTTGCTCGGCAGTGCCTCGTCGGAATCGAGGGGCGAAACGTTCGGCTGCAGGGAGGTCCGGGAGGGAGAAAAGGGGTTGTCGGCTTCGAAATCGATGGTTGGCATTATGCTCGCGCGGCCCAGTCCGTGGCGGATGGTGGCCTTGAGGTAGTTGTAGATGAGCCGCTCGTCCTCAAACTTGATCTCCTGCTTGGTGGGGTGGACGTTGACGTCGATGCGCGCCGGGTCGATCTCCAGGAAGATGACGTAGAAGGGGTAGCTGTCCTTGCTCAGCAACTCATCGTAGGCCATTGTAACGGCGTGGTGCAGGTAGCTGCTGCGGATGTACCGGTCGTTGATGAAAAAGAACTGCCCGACCTTGCTTTTGCGGGCCGCTTCCGGCTTGCCGACGTAGCCGCCGATGCTGAGGACGTCGGTGGCCTCTTCGATGGGGACGAGCAGGTCGCGGTACTTCTTGCCGAACACCGCGATAATCCGTTGCCGCAGATTGCCGGCGGTAAGCGAGAGGTCCAGCCGGTCGTTCACGTGCAGGTCAAAGCGAATGGAAGGGTGCGCCAGGGCGATGCGGATATACTCCTCACGGATGTGGCGCAGTTCCACCGAGTCGCTTTTCAGAAAATTGCGGCGGGCCGGCACGTTGTAGAACAGGTTGCGCACGGACAGGCTCGTGCCCGGCGGGGCGGCGGCGGGCTCTTGCGTGATCACTTCGCTGCCTTCGATCACCAACCGGGTGCCGAGTTCGTCGGTGGCCCGACGGGTTTTCATTTCCACCTGGGCGATGGCTACTATACTGGCCAGCGCCTCGCCGCGGAAGCCCATGGTGTGCAGGGTGAAGAGGTCTTCGGCGGTGCGAAGCTTCGAGGTGGCGTGGCGCTCGAGCGACATGCGCGCGTCGGTTTCCGACATACCGCAGCCGTTGTCCGTTACCTGAATCAGCGTCTTGCCGGCGTCCTTGACGATGAGGTTGATCTCGTCGGCTCCGGCATCCACCGCGTTTTCCACCAGTTCCTTCACCACGCTGGCGGGGCGCTGAATGACTTCGCCGGCGGCGATCTGGTTGGCAATAGCGTCGGGGAGAAGCTGGACGAGGTTATCCGTCATAGCGGGGCATCAACGGTTGAGAGAAGGCACAAAGTAACAAAGATTAGCCCAGCATCCGCTCCAGTTCCGGCATGTATACGTTGTACAGAATGTAGGTGATGATGACGAGCACCACCATGATGATCACCAGGCTGTAGTTGGATTTACGCACCCTTTCGTTGCGGTACCGTCCGGCGGCTTCGCCACCTGCTCCCTGGCGGAAGCCGCCGCGCAGTCGGGTCTTGATGCCTTCCACACCCCCGTTCTGCAGGGTCTCGATACGCATCCGCCGTTCTTCGGCTTCCTCCTTCTTGGGGTCCCAGTACCGGGGCTTGTAGGAGAATTGCTGATTCTTGGGGGTCTTGAAGAGGCGTAGGAAAGCCATGCGCGCGGTGTTTTATTGGTCAAAATAACGTTTCCGGTAAAGAAAAGATGCAGGCGCGCTGCGGGGTGGCGGTGGCCGGATGGTGAGTGGTCCGACGATTTAATGGTCGGACCACTTGGTCGTCCGACCACTGAGCGGACGGACGAGGTGGTACCACAGAGCAACCCTCCGCCCGCTTAATCGGTTACCTTGGTACCCCCGAAACACCATTCGAGATGAATCTATTCCTCATTCTGCTATTCCTGATCAGCCCCACGGCGCACGACTACCACGTATCCAAAACCAACGTCCGCTACGTAGCCGAACGCGGGCAGGTACAGGTGGAAATGCAGGTCTTCGTGGACGATCTGGAAGACGCGCTCGCCGATGCCGGTGCCCCCCGCCTGGATATCGGCACCCCCGACCAGCACCCCGACACCGACCGCTACCTTACCGCCTACCTGGAAAAGCACTTCCAGATCCAGTGGAACGATAAGGCCCTGCCGGTACAACTGGTCGGTTACGAATTGGAAGACGATATGCACGGGCTGTGGATTTACCTGGTGGCGGACGAAGTGGCCGACCCCCAGGGCATCACGGTGCAGAACAGCGTACTGACCGAGTACTACGCCGACCAGAAAAATATCGTCAAGTTGTTCAACGGCCAGCAGCGCCTGGCCACCCTTCTTATGGACCGCAACCGGCCGGCCGGTACTTATTGATGCGCGGCCATTGCCACCCGCTACCTTTACCGCCGGAGCCACCCACCGTATGACCGAAGCAGAAATTCTCCGCCCCCACGCCGAAGTAGCCTACGCCCACGAACTCCGTGCCCTGGAGGCCCATGACACCGGCGTGCGCCCCACCGGCTGGCGCCTCAGTCCGAAAGCGGTAGTACGCTACATCGTTGGGTATACCCTCCCGGACGGGACCGAGATCACCACCAAGTACTTCGGCGATCGCCGCCTGATCGAGGTGGCGGTGGCCAGTCTGGTCACCGACCGTGCCCTGCTGCTCGTCGGGGTGCCCGGTACGGCCAAGACCTGGCTCAGCGAACACCTGACGGCCGCCATCAGCGGCGATTCCACATTGCTGGTGCAGGGTACGGCGGGCATGAGCGAGGATGCCCTGCGGTACGGCTGGAACTACGCCCGCCTGCTGGCCGAGGGTCCGAGTGAAGCGGCCCTGGTGCCCTCACCCGTGATGGTGGGCATGCGCGAAGGCAAACTGGTGCGGATCGAGGAGCTTACCCGCGTTCCCAGCGACGTGCAGGACGCCCTCATCACCGTGCTGTCGGAAAAAATACTGCCCATCCCCGAGCTGAACCGCGAAACCCAGGCCCGGCGGGGTTTCAACGTCATCGCCACCGCCAACGACCGCGACCGGGGGGTCAACGAATTATCGAGCGCCCTGCGCCGCCGCTTCAATACCGTAGTGATGCCCCTGCCGGCCACCCTGGAAGAAGAGGTACGCATTGTCGTCGACCGAAGCCGGGCCGCCGCTGAACGCATGCAGCTTCCGCCCGTGATGCAGGATGCCGCCGCCGAGATCACGAAGTTGGTCACCATCTTCCGGGAACTCCGCAACGGCCGCACCGAGGACGGCCGTACCCAGCTCAAATCGCCCAGTTCGACCCTGTCTACCGCCGAGGCGATCTCGGTCGTCAACCAGAGCCGGGCCCTCAGTTACCACTTCGGCAACGGCGACATCGAAACCGAACACCTGGCCGCCAGTCTCTCCGGAGCGGTAGTCAAGGAGCCCGAGCAGGACGGCGCCGTCTGGCGGGAGTACCTCGACGTGGTGGTCCGCAACCGTAAAGGTTGGGAAGACCTCTACGCCGCACTGTAGCGGGCGGATTGCACACCGTAGATCAGCAGCGCGAAGACCCCACCATAAAAAACCGGACTGATTACCTTTGCGTTCCCCAAACCGACACCTGCCCGAACCGACTGCGGCGGCAGGACCTTCAACAAAGGGGAACCCGGTTCCACCATCATTTGGCGAAGCCCGCAATGGAGCGATAGCCCACTAATTATCTATGCGCGTCACCGAACACTTTGAACGGGCCAACGGCCAGACCCTCCTTAGCTTTGAAGTACTTCCCCCCCTCAAGGGCGGCAGTATGCAGGCCATCTTCGATACCCTGGATCCGCTGATGGAGTTCGAGCCCCCCTTCATTGACGTCACCTACCACCGGGAGGAGTACGTCTACAAGAAGCGCCCCAGCGGCTACTACGAGAAAACCGCCATTCGCAAGCGGCCGGGGACGGTCGGCATCTGCGCGGCCATCATGCACCGCTACGGCGTCGACGCCGTTCCCCACCTGCTGTGCGGGGGCTTCACCAAGCAGGACACCGAAAATGCCCTCATCGACCTGGCCTTCCTGGACGTGCAGAACGTACTGGCCCTGCGCGGCGACGCCCGCAAGTTCGAAGGGAAGTTCGTGCCGGAAAAGGAAGGCCACCACTACGCCTGCGAACTGGTAGGGCAGATCGTGGACATGAACAACGGACATTACCTCGACGAGCTCATCAAGGACGAGCACGCCAGCAAGACCAATTTCTGCATTGGCGTGGCCGGCTACCCCGAGAAGCACTTTGAAGCCGCCAACCTGGAGCACGACCTGCGCTACGTGAAATCCAAGGTGGAAGCCGGCGCCGACTACATTGTCACCCAGATGTTCTTCGACAATCAGAAGTACTTCGACTACGTCGACGCCTGCCGCAAGGTGGGTATCAACGTACCTATTGTACCCGGCCTGAAACCGATCACCAAGCTGTACCAGCTGAACGCCCTGCCCCGGATGTTCCACATCGACCTGCCGGACGATCTCGTCACGGCCATGACCAAGGCCAAGGACGCGGAGGCCCGCGTACAGGTCGGGATCGAATGGTGTACCGCCCAGAGCAAGGAACTCAAGGAACGCGGCGTACCCTGCCTCCACTACTACACCATGGGCGACAGCTCCACCATCAAAGCAATCGCCGAGCAGGTGGCTTAAAAGGATTCCCCGCAAACGTTGCAAGTTTGGCCAAAGCCCGTATATTTGCGGCCGCTTCTGGCAAAATGGCGCGGTAGCTCAGCCGGTTAGAGCGCAGGATTCATAATCCTGAGGTCGGGTGTTCGAGTCACCCTCGCGCTACAATAAAAGGACCTCTCCGAATTCGGAGAGGTCCTTTATTTTTTAACCTCGAGGCAAATATCAGTTGTCACCGAGCCATGCCCATCAGGCGGGCACCAGGAAGGTGCGCTGAATATTGGACACCGAATTGGCGAACTCCGGCAGCACCTTGATCCGGTTCCATTCGGGGTGGGCGCCGAACTTGGCCCAGTTGGCGTCGCGCTCTTCCATGTCATCGAATTGGAGGAGGTAAGCCAGGGCGGGGCGGTGGGGCCCGGCGATCAGGTTACCGTAGAAGACGGCATCCAGATCGGTGTCCTTGAATATCTCCAACTCGTGGTCGTTGAACATGCGAATCTTGCGGCGCACGGCGTCTTCGGAGTAGCCTTCGTATACCCGCAGTTCGAACAGCCCGGCGTTCGGGTCGGTGCCGATTGACTGCGGCATCCCGGCGAAGGCCTCAAGCAGCCACGAGGTGAAGCGGGTGTAAATCGGCTTGTCGGACGTCACGGCATCGTACTCCTGGGCGGCCTTTTGGTATACCTCGTCGTCGGTCAGCGACTGCCCGGCCACGAAGGTGGCCGCATCGGGGAAGCTGATCATCACGTGAAGCTTCGCGGGGTTGGGGTTGCCGTATTCGTGGAAGAGGGCAAACTGGGTTGCTCCCTTGCGCAGCAGGGCGGGGTAGAGGGCGTTGGTGAGGTAATCGCGCAGCAGTCCTTCGTTGCCGCCGAAGTTCATCTCGTAGATGCGCCACTCGATGATCTCGCTACCGGCTGCGGACTGAGGTCGGCTTACCGCACCCAGCTGGCTTCCGGCCACGGCCATGGCACCTGCGGCACCCGCCTTGATGAAATTTCGTCTTTGCATGGTTGATCTTTTTCGGAAAGATAGAACTTCTGAGCCGGCCGGCGACTATACCATCATCGGGACACCTCCCCCGGGAACCCGCCCTTCCCCTAAAACTTAAAAGTAGCCACCGTGCAGCACCCCGACTGGTCCAAAAGCGCCGTCCTCTACCAGATCAACACCCGTCAGTTCACCCCCGAGGGAACTTTCCGCGCCGCCACCGCGCAACTGCCCCGCCTGCGTCAGTTGGGAGTGGATATCCTATGGCTTATGCCCGTTCAGCCTATCGGCGAAAAGAACCGCAAGGGGGAACTCGGTAGTCCTTACTCGGTCCGCGATTACTACGGCGTGAATCCGGAATTCGGCACCCTCGACGACCTGAAGGACTTCGTCCGCCACGCCCACGAACAGGGCTTCAAGGTCATCCTCGACTGGGTAGCCAACCACACGGCCTGGGACAATGTGCTCGTGGAGCAGCACCCGGAATGGTACTCACGGGATTACAAGGGCGATTTTCGGCCCACGCCCTGGTGGGACTGGTCGGACATCATCGACCTCGACTATCGAATCCCGGAATTGCGGGCCTATATGCGCGAGGTCATGGAGTGGTGGGTACGCGAAGTCGATATCGACGGCTACCGCTGCGACGTGGCGGGCTACGTGCCGGTAGACTTTTGGGAGGAAGTGCGCCGCAGCCTCGACGAGATCAAGCCCGTTTTCATGCTGGCCGAGTGGGAGAGCCGCGACCTGCACCGGGCCGCCTTCGACGCCACCTACGCCTGGAGCTGGCACGAGACCCTTCACCGCATCACCCACGGCAAGGATGGGGTAGGGGCGCTCTTCGTCTACTACTCCTGGAACGAGCGCGCCTGGCCGGAAGACGCCATGCGCCTGGCCTTCACCGACAACCACGACAAAAATGCCTGGGAAGGCACCATGTACGAGATGCTGGGCGACGGGCTCGAGGCAGCCATCGCCCTATCCTTCATCGGCGAGGGTATTCCCCTGATTCACAACGGACAGGAAGCGGGGCTCGACAAGCGTCTGGCCTTCTTCAGCCGCGACCCGATCGAGTGGAAGGAACACCCCTTTGCTGAGCTCTTTGCCCGCCTCAGCGCACTAAAAAAGGAGCATTCCGCGCTGGCGAATGCTCCCTGGGGGGCCACGATGATTCGGGTCCCCAACAATTATGAGTCCGAGGTGCTGAGCTTCGTTCGCCAGGACGAGAACGGCAAAGTCTTCGCCATCTTCAATTTTTGCGGCGAGGCGCGGGTGCTCCGCTTTTCCGAACGGCTGTATCCGGGGGTTTACACCGACGGCATCACCGGCCGGCAGGAGGAAATCTCAGTAGACGAAGACGTGGCCATGCAGCCCTGGGGGTGGCGGGTCCTCATCGGGGCCTAGGCCATTGGGTCATCGGGGAAGATTTTACAAGCTGCCCCGATGACCGCCGGGCCGTAGGTCAGACCAGTTCGTCCAGTGTACGTACGTCCTCTTCCTCAAGCTCAATCGATGCGGCCCGGGTGTTTTCCCTGAGGTGGTCGACGGAGCTCGTGCCCGGGATGGGCAGGATATTATCGCTGTGCGCCAGCAACCAGGCGATGGCGATCTGGTAAACACTGCTGTCGTACTTTTTGGCGATTCGCTGGAGGTCCTGGTTTTCCAGTGCTCCGGCATCCAAGGGGTACCAGGGGATAAAGGCGATGTTGTTTTCGCGCGTCCAGGCGACCTCATCCTCCCATTGCCGGTCGGTGAGGCTGTACTTGTTCTGTACGCTTACCACCTCAAAGTGCTCTTGGGCTTGCTTGATCTGGTCTACGTTGACCTCCGAAAGTCCGAGGTGACGGATCAGGCCCTGTTGCTGGAGTTCGGCCAGTTTGCCGAGGAATTCGTCGGCGGGCACCTTCTCGTCGAAGCGGTGGAGTTGATACAGGTCGATGCGTTCGAGTTTCAGCCGTTTAAGACTGCCCTTCAGGGCGGCTTCCAGGTGTTCGGGGCGGCCGTTCACGGGCCACTGGTTGGGTCCGGTACGTTCCAGCCCGCCCTTGGTGGCCACCAGTAATCCTTCGGGGTAGGGGTGCAGGGCTTCGGCGATGAGTTCCTCGGAAATGTTGGGCCCGTAACTGTCGGCCGTATCGATGAAATTGATGCCGAGATCCTGGGTGGCTTTCAGTACCCGGATGGCTTCGGCCCGGTCCTTGGGCGGACCCCAGATTCCGTCTCCGGTGATGCGCATGGCCCCGTATCCGAGGCGGTTGATGGTCAGGTCTCCGCCCAGGGTATAGGTACCCGATTGCGCGGCAATGTTGTTTTGCGTACTTAACATACTAAAGTTTGATAGTTTAAAAATGCACGAGGACGCTGCCGGGGCGTAATCATAAAAAAACCCGGCGCGCGCTCTCCTTTGGTAACGGGAGAGCACGCGCCGGGTTCTTGAAGGTGCCGGCTTGCCGGTATGCGTTTAGGTATCGTTCCCGTCGAGGCTGCCGAGGAAGGCGACCAGGTCGCGGATCTCCCGACGCGTCAGTTTCTCTTCCATACTGGGCATGCTGGACGGCAGGGTTTCCTCCTCCGCGATCTGGCTGCGGGGGATGGTCTGGATGTCTTCCTTACCTACCTTGATCTTGATGGCTTCCTCGGTGCGTTCCATCACGATTCCCGCGGTGGCGGTGCCGTCGTTCAGGGTCAGGTATACGGTCTCGTAGCCGGGGGCCAGCCGGGCGCTGGGGCGGATCAGGGCCTCCAGCATCTGCCGGTGGGTGAGTCGCTCGGCGATTCCTTCCAGACCGGGGCCTACGTTGCCCCCGTATTCGAATACGGCGTGGCAGCGTACACACTGCGCCGCCTCGTCGCGGTAGAAGATGTCCCGTCCGCGGCGTACATCGCCCCCTTCCAGCGCCAAGGCGTAGAGCCCGAGGTCGCTGTCGACCTCACCCGCGTAATCGGTCAGCAGGGCATTGAGCTTGGGATCTCCGTGCTGCTCAACGGCCTCGGCGAGATCGAGTCGGACTTCCGTCGGGATGTTGCCCTTTTCCAGGCGCTCCAGCAGGCGGGCAAAGAGTTGGGCGGAAGCCTCGCCCTTCATCTCCGACAGTCCCTGCAGGGCCGCCTGTTGCTCGACGATGGTACCCCCTTTCATGACCTTATCGTACAGCTCCATGGAGCGTTCCTGCGGAATGCCGGAACTGGGGAGGATCTCCAGGGCGCGGGCGCGCAGGTTGCCGTCGCGGGCCGCCAGGGCGGTTTCAAGGCTGCGGTCCAGATCGGGGGCATCAAGATTGTTCAGGGCGTTCAGGGCCGCGATGCGCACGGCCGGGGTGCGATCCCGCTCCAGCAGTTTGGTCAGTTGGGGGATGGTCTCGGATAACCCGAGCCGGCCTGCGGCCTGGATGGCCGCTACCCTTACTTCCTCGCTTCCGCCGGACATCAACTGCGCGATGGCGGGGGCGATCGCCTTGGAGGCCACGGTGGAGTCGCGATTCCACTCACCCCGGTAGCGGCCGTCCACCCGGTCGAGGACCGAGGGGTGGCCCCAGGTAGCCAGTGTAGAAAGTGCCTCGGCCCGCAGGACGGCGGGAGCATCCCTGCGCTGCACGTAGCGCACCAGGCGCTGCACGCTTTCCTCTCCCCCTACCCGGAGGTTGGCGTTAATGGCCCGGCGAACGAGGGGTTCGGAAGTAAAGCGAGCTTCGTCGAGCGTCGCGGCGAGGGCCGGCAGCGCTTCGTCGATCGAGTAGTCGTCGTTGATCGCGCGGGCGGCCTCGGCGACAATGTATTCGTCGCGGTCGGTCAGGAACTCCGCCACTTCGGGCGACTCCATCCGACGCAGGGCCACCACTGCTACGGTGCGCAGTTCCCGGGAGGGATTGTCCTTCAGGGCCACCATCGCTTCCACGTTTCCGATACGGCCCAGAGCGATCATGCCGGCCATCCGGATGTAGATGTCCTGGCCGTCGTTCTCCTCCAGCACTGCGAGGATGGGCTCCACGGCGGCTTTGTTCTCGGTGCGCCCAAGGGCCTCGATCGCCATGAATTTGACCCGGGGCTCCGGGTGGTTAAGGGCCTGGATCAGCTCCCGGCCAGCACCCTTGTAGCGGACGTCGCCGATCATGCGGATGGCCTGGGCCACGATCTCGGAATCCTTATCGGACAACAGGGGCACTAAGGCCTTTGCCCGTTCAGCGTCCTGGCGGGCCAACTGCCCGACCCCCCAGATGCCGTGGATGCGGCCCAGTTGGTTGGTGTTGTTCTTTGCGGTGGCCAGCAGGACGTCGAATCCCTCGTCGCCGCGCTTGACCAGCTCGAACTGGGCATTCCGCCTCACCCGCTGGTCCTGGTGGGCGAGCATCAGCTGCAGGGAATCCAGCGAGACCTTGCTCACGTCGGTGGTCAGCAATCGCTTGGTTTCCTGCCGAATGGGCGAATCCGCGCCGCCCGGGACGTCGAGTTTCCAGATCCGGCCCTCTCCTTTGGGGTTCCAGCCGTTGATCCAGTCGCCGAAGTATAGCGCTCCGTCCACCCCAAAGTCGAGTCCGGTGGGCAGCAGTCCAGACACCACTTCCTTGGTCGTTCCCAGTTTGAAGCCGGCCCCCTCCGGTTCGAGGGTGAAGGCGTGAATGGGCGAATTGGCCGGGTTACCGCGGAATTCGGCGACGAAGAAGTGCTTGTAATACTGGGGCCCGAGGGCGGTGCCGGGGTTGTAGACAAAGCCGGTGGGGCCGTTGACGTAGTTCTGGATCGGGGGGAGGAAGTAGGCGGCCTGCCCGTCCCAGCGCGGTTCGTACATGCGCTCGTCCATCCACACCTTGTAGTCGTTGTTGTCGGGGTCGGTGTATTTGCCGAACTGCCAGTTGATCCGCCAGCCGGTATCCGATCCGTCGATCAGGTAGACCAGCCGTTCGCTTTCCCCGCTGTGGTCGCCGTCGTTGTCCTCGGAGATCAGGTTGCCGTAGTCGTCGAAGACGAACTCGTGGGTATTGCGCAGTCCCATGGCGAATACCTCGAAATTACTGCCGTCGGGGTCGCAGCGGACGACGGTACCGCGGTTGGGGTATTTGTGTTCCTTGCCGTCCTTGTCGATGACGTTCATTCCTACGTCGCCCGCGCCCCACCAGATGCGGCCCTGGGGCCCGACGGTGACGCCCGACATGCCGTGGCTGCCGAATCCGATATGGACGATCCAGCCGTGGCTCAGCGACTCCTTCTCGTCGGCAATCCCGTCGCCGTCCTTATCGCGGGTGCGCCAGAGGTCCGGACCCACCGAGATGTAAACCTCCCCGTCGTGGTACTCCACGCCGTTGGCCAGGTCGGTGATCTCCTCGTTGAAGTCTTCGAGGTACAGCTGCGCGCGGTCGGCCACGCCGTCGCCGCTGCGGTCTTCCACGAACCAGACTTCCTCCTTTTCGTGGGTGAGGTCCCGCCAGTCGAGCTTGCCGTCGCCGTTGAGGTCCTTCAGGAAGCGCTCCGATTCTTCGCTGCCTTCGGTGAAGGTCTTGCGCAGGAAGGCGCGCCGGTCCTCCACGGATTGAAAGGAGATCGAGGCCGTCATCCAGTCGCGGTGACCGCGGATGTCGAATTCGGAGTTTTCCTGGCGGGTTGCACTGGTGTAGTAAATCCTTCCGTCGGGGGCCACGCTTATCGCTACCGGATCATTGACCAGCGTATCGCTGGCCCAGAGGGTGAGCTCGAGGTCGTCCTCCAGTTGAATGTTGCTTTCGGCGCGAATCTTGCCGGCCAGGTCGGCCGCGGCAGCGGGGTCGATCTCAACGGCCCGTACGGGATAGATCGGGTCGGTTTTTTCGGGTTGCTGGGAACAGTAGGCCAAGGTCATCAAGCCTAAAAACAGGGGGAACAGTCTTTGCATGATCGGGGGTTAATCGGTCGCTAAAGATAGCGGGTGACCCCCAACTTTCCGGTCCGGAAAGGGGAAAAAGCGGTAAAGTTGTCAAATTGACACATTACGGCGATTCTCCGCTTGCCCCGGCACCCGCGCGCCGCCGCCCGCGGAAGGTTTTTTGGCCCATTCGGTAACCTCGGGGAGGCCTTGGACAGACGGCTCCCGGCAGCAGGGAAAACTTTAGCTCACCCTCTGCCGCGGAATGTATCCTGATTAAGACCGGCACTCCGCTTCACGCCAGGGGTCGGAAGTCCGCAAGGAGTGATTATCCCACCAAGGTTCCCCGACTCGTGTAGGCGTTCTCTGCCCCCGCCTTTTTCTCCAGACGGGCATCCACGTAGCGGGTGAGAAGGTAAGAACCAATCAGGCTAACGGCGATTCCCTCCATTATGATAAATACGCTGGCGGTTATGGGGGTGAGGGCGGTACCCAGTGGCGTAGCGGCCTGTAGGTCGGCCATAAGGCCATCGTCGGCGATCAGGAAAAGGAGGAGGAAGATGGCGAAGGCGACGGTGCCTACCGTACCGATGTACAGCCCCTGGGCCACGCCGCTAACGTAGTTCTGGTGGGTGTCGGGTTGTTTGATGCGTAGCTCTTTGATGCCGTAATACAGTATGGCCATGTGCAGGACACCGTTCACCACCCTCAGCTGGTAATTTGCCGCAAAGCCCAGCAGGTAACTCAGTAGGAATATGGCCACCAACCCACCGAAAAAATACAGGCCATACTTGAGCGCGATCGTTTTCATAATTTTGCAATTGAACAAAGTATCCAACTTCAATTGTGTATACTTAGTTCAACCCAAAATATTGTTTGACCATACAGGGGATTTTCCGATCAGTTTGCGAGTGCGCTTGTCGGGCTGGTTATCCTCATTTAAGGCGGCCTGATTTTCTGCCCACCTCTGCAAACGCGACGGCGTGAAGAAACTGCGGGGTGGTATCCGCGGCGATTGTGGAAGGGTCAGGAGCCCGCCAGCGTTACGATTTCTTGGCTTGCTCGGTAGCGTCCAGCAGGTCCTGGGTGGCCTGTTTGAGCTCGTCAACGGTGCCTTCGGGCGCGGAGTCTTCCCCCTCCTCATCTTCCGGCTTCTTTTTGCCGCGCCGGCGGGTCTTCTTGTGCTCGGTCTGGTCGGCGGCCGACTTCTCGCGGGCGACGGCTTCGGCCTCGGCGGTGTCTTCCGGACTGCTGCCCGCCGCCGGGGTAGCCGGGAAGGGCTCCTTGCTGAATTCCAGCTTATCGTTGCCCAGGTCGGCGTAGATGGTATCCCCGGCGATGAACTTGCCCGCGATGAGGTCCTTGGATAGGGTGTCTGCCAGGTCGGCCTGCAGCACCCGTTTCATGGGGCGGGCGCCGAACTGGGGGTCGTAGCCGCGTTCCGCCAGCCAGCCCAGGGCGCGGTCGCTGATCTTGATCACCATGCCCTGGCGCGCCAGCATTTTTTCGGTCTTGCGAAGCAGCAGCCGCGCGATCTGCTTGATCTCCTCGCGGGTGAGCGGGGTGAACATGATGCGCTCGTCGATGCGGTTGAGGAACTCGGGGCGGAGATTCTGCTGCAGGGTCTCGAATACCTCCTCCTTGGTGGTTTCGATGATTTGCTGCCGGTGCTGGTCGTCGACGTGGGCCAGGTCCTCGAAATTCTCCAGGATCGTATCCGAGCCCATATTCGAGGTCATGATGATGATGGTATTCTTGAAATTGGCTACCCGACCGCGGTTGTCGGTCAAGCGGCCATCGTCGAGCACCTGCAGCAGTACATTGAAGGTGTCGGGGTGGGCCTTCTCGATCTCGTCGAGCAGCACGATGGAGTAGGGTCGCTGCCGCACGGCCTCGGTGAGTTGTCCGCCCTCGTCGTAGCCTACGTAACCCGGAGGCGCGCCCACCAGCCGGCTCACGGTGTGGCGCTCCTGGTATTCGCTCATGTCGATGCGGGTGATGGCGCGCTCGTCGTTGAAGAGTACCTCGGCCAGGGCTTTGGCCAGTTCGGTCTTGCCCACGCCGGTGGGCCCCAGGAAAATGAAGCTGCCGATGGGGCGGTTCTCGTCCTGTAGCCCGGCGCGGCTGCGGCGCACGGCGTCCGAAACGGCGTGGACGGCCTCCTCCTGCCCGATCAGCCGCTTATGGAGCTCGTCCTCCAACAACAGCAGCTTGTCGCGTTCGCTCTGGAGCATCCGCTGTACCGGGATGCCCGTCCAGCGGGCCACCACCTCGGCGATGTCGTTGGCGGTCACCTCTTCGTTGGTGAAACGTTTCTCGTCGGGCAGGTTTTCCAGTTCCTTGTCGGCCGCGGCGAGCTGCCGCTTCAGGTCCTGCAACTGGCCGTAGCGGATCTTGGCAACGGTCTCGAAGTCGCTGTTGCGTTCGGCGCGGGCGGCTTCGTGCTCAAGTTCCTCGATGGTCTTTTTGATGTTCTGGCTCTGGTCCACGAGTTCCTTCTCGTTGCGCCACCGT
The DNA here is from genome assembly GCF_004803465.1 of Neolewinella litorea. Lineage (GTDB taxonomy): Bacteria > Bacteroidota > Bacteroidia > Chitinophagales > Saprospiraceae > Neolewinella > Neolewinella litorea. The sequence goes on from NZ_SRSF01000003.1 coordinate 217,322, forward strand.
GCACGGAGGCTGTCGCGCTTTTCGCGGGCGTTGGCGATCTGCTCCTCGATGATCTGGAGCTTGGGCAGACTGTTCTCTCGCTTGATGGCCTCGCGCTCGATCTCGAGCTGGCGTACACGGCGGTCCCATTCGTCTATCTCTTCGGGCACGCTGTCCAGCTCCAGTCGAAGGCGGGCGGCGCTCTCGTCAATGAGGTCGATCGCCTTGTCGGGAAGAAAGCGGTCGCTGATGTAGCGGTTGCTCAGTTCGGCAGCGGCGACCAGCGCCTCGTCGAGGATCTCAATCTTGTGGTACACTTCGTAGCGTTCCTGCAGGCCGCGCAGGATGGACACGGTGTCCTCCACGCTGGGCTCCTCTATGCGCACGGTCTGGAAGCGGCGCACCAGCGCCTTGTCCTTCTCGAAGTATTTCTGGTACTCATCCAGCGTAGTGGCTCCGATGGTGCGCAGGTCGCCCCGCGCCAGGGCGGGTTTGAGGATGTTGGCGGCGTCCATGGCCCCGTTGCCGCCGCCGGCCCCGATCAGGGTGTGGATCTCGTCGACGAAGAGGATGTACTGGCCGTTGCTGTTGTTCACTTCCTTGATTACGCCCTTGAGCCGTTCCTCGAAGTCGCCCTTGTACTTGGCCCCGGCTAGCATTCCGGCGATGTCGAGCACGAAAATGCGTTTCTGCCGCAGGCTCTCGGGCACATCGCCTTTCACGATGCGCCAGGCGATGCCCTCGACGATGGCGGTCTTGCCTACGCCGGATTCCCCGATGAGCAGGGGGTTGTTCTTTTTGCGGCGACTGAGGATCTGCAGCAGCCGGCGGATCTCCTCGTCGCGGCCCACGATGGGGTCGAGTTTGCCGCTTTCGGCCCGCTCGTTGAGGTTGACGGTGTACTTCTGCAGCAGGTTGTAGGTGTCGTCGCTGGAGGGGTCGGAAACGGTCTTGCCCTTGCGCAGTTCCTCGATGGCCCCGCGGATGCCGTCGTTGGTGGCGCCCAGGTCCTTGAGGATGCGGGCTCCCTTGTCGCTGGCGCCCTGGATGATGCCGAGCATCATCAGTTCGATGCTGATGTACTGGTCGCCGAAATCGACGAGCATTTTCTTGGCGCGGCTCAGGGCGCGGTTGGCGTCGCCGGTGAGGTACTGCTTCGATTGCCCCTTCACGCGGGGGTAGTCCTGCAGGATCTGCTTGAGTTCGCGGCGCACTTCCGGCAGCCCTACGCCGACCTTTTTCAGGATGAAGTCGGCCACGCTCTCGTCCACCGTAATGATGCCGGCCAGGAGGTGGGGCGTATCCACCTGCTGCTGGTCCATCTCCTTGGCGATCTTCTGGGCCTGGATGATGGCTTCCTGTGCTTTGGTGGTGAAGTTTTCGTAAGTCATGTGGCTAGTATAAGCTATTCAAATCGCAAGGTAACGTAAACGCGCACCGCTTCCTGCTCTGGCACCACCCGCCAGGGTGGAGATTCGACGAGTGCGCGCCGCACGTATTCCTGGGTGGCCGGGTCGGCAGGGCCGCGAAATTGCGGATCGGTAAGGCGGCCGTCCGTAGTAACCACGAAACTCAGGTTTACGTTGCCGGCGGGTACGTCGGCGGGGCGATGGTCAGCGAGGTACTGCCGCAAGGCCGCATAGTCCGCGGCATCACTTGACTCGACCAATGGCGCCGCCGCTGCCGCCCGGATCATGCCATTGGCCGATCGGTCAGCCGCGACCGACAGGGGTTCGAGGTCGATGAGGAGCGCGGCGTCGTCTTCGCGCACGCTGAGGGTGTCTTTCCGGGTGCCGGGCAGTCCGACCACCAGCTCTACGGGCAGCCGTACGTCGGCCAGGGTGAAATGGCCCGCACTGTCGGTTCGCACTTCATTTCCGTTTTGTGCCGTTTGTATTTCCGCTCCCGCCAGGCCTTCGCCTTTGTCGCCGATCACGCGGCCGGTGAGTCCGGCGGCGGGGGGTGGGGCGCTCATCTTTCTGGCGGCGGGCGCGGGATTGTAAGTGGTCGGCGCGTCGGCTTCGCGGGCGGCGGGGGCGGTTGCCTGTTCCGGGGCGGATTCCGATTCCGATGGGCGGCGGGGCGCGGGTGCCGGGGGCGCGGCCTGGGGAGCGGGGGGTGTGGTTTCGGTGTCCAGGGCTTCGGTCATGGCCGTGATCTCCTCCGGCTGCCCGAAGTAGCGCGGCAACAGCAGGGCGGCCGTAGCCAGCAAAACCAGCAGGGTAGCGGCCACGGCGTAGCGCGTGTAGCCGATCCGGCGCACGGTCGCTTTGGGGCGTACCCGGTCGACCATGGCGTCGATGCGCGCGCGGTGGTCGGCTTCCGGTGCCTGGGTGAGTCCGGCGAGCGCTTCCCGCAGACCCTCATCCCTGGCGGCACGGCGCGCCAGCTCCGCTTCTTCCGGGGCGGTCAGTGCGCCGCTGAGGTAGCGGCGCAGCAGTTCGTCGTCGTGGGTGGATTCAGTTGACACGTGGGTCGATGGTTGCTTGGCGTCCTTCCAGACAGATTTTGAGGTTGCGGCGCCCGTTCTGTAAATGAGAACGCACCTGGCCCACACTTAGATTCAGGCGCTCCCCGACGCTGGCGTAGCTCTCGCCGGGAGTGAGGTAGAACAGCCGGATGCATTGCCGTTGTGCCTCGTTCAGTTGCTTCAGGCAGTGGTGCAGGGGGCGGGTATCCGGGGGCGTTTCTGCTGTTTCCTCTGCTTGATGCGGCCATGCCCCGAAATGCACAAGCGGATCTTCACCTTGCCGGACCGGGTCCCGCTTTTCCCGCCGCAGCTGCATCAGACAGTGGTTGCGGACGACCGTCTGCAGCCAGGATCGGAAGTTGGTTACCTCGTGGCGCGGCAGCTGCTCCAGCAGCACGGTGAAGACCTCAGCACCCGCGTCCTCCGCCCGTTGTGGCGTCCCCAGGTAGCGCAGGCACCAGGCGTAGATCAGTTCCGCGTAGCGCTCGTACAGGGGCAGCAGTCGGGTGGCGTCCGGCTGCCGACGGAATGCGCGCAAAAGATCCAGGTCCGTGACTTCACTGGCCATACCACAAAGTAAAACACGGCCTCCAACCACACAGTACAATGCGGCCTCAGGCCGCGCAAGTACAATGCGGTCTCCCGACCGCGCCAGCAAAAAGCGGCCTCAGGCCGCGCCCGTACCAAGCGGCCTACCCAACAGCCACCACCACCCAAGCCAAATAAAAAATTAATTGTTGTTTTCAACAGAATAAAAAACAAATCCTATATTTATACACCCAAAATCACCCACCATGCGCACCCTCTACCTCCCCAACTCCCCCACCCACATCACCTACCGACTGTACGGCAGCATTCCGAACTTGCCTCTGCAGAAGCTCCACAGCAGCCACCGCCTGCAGCGGTTGCGACTGGAGGAGCAATATCCTCAGGTCCGTCGCCGCGCGGATCAAGAGTTGCGCGAAGAATACCTGGAAGCCTGCCGGGCGGCGGAAATTGACCACTACCTCAACTACGACCGCATGCTCGACGCGGCCATGACGGGGCCCCGCTACCTGTGCGGCAGTAGCGCGAAAAGGATCGTTTTAGATTCCTGGCACCACCTGGCCCGGCAGCACAATCTGCGGATCTATGCCATCAGCGTGATGGATAATCACGTCCACGTACTCCTGGAGAACCGCTCGGCGGATCAGCTGGTCTCCCTGGTCGAATTGCTCCGCAACCATAAGAAGTACACCGCCACCCAGCTTAACCGCCTTCACGGCACCCCGGGACGGCGGGTCTGGGCCGAAAAGGAGTACACGCGTACGGTACGCCGGGGTGGGTTCGAGCACGTGCTGTGGTATGTGCTGAATAATCCGGTAAAGGCAGGACTGACGGACGAGCCGCTGTCGTGGGCGGGCAACTGGTGGGCGGATGAGCTGTACGAGGCGTTTATTTTGAGCCGGGTGGCTTAGCGCGACCGGAGGTCGCGTTATGCTGGCGCTGCCTGAGGCAGCATCGTGCTTGCGCTGCCGGGAGGCAGCATTTTACTGCCGCTGACCTGAGGCCGCTTTGTACTAGCGCTGCCTGAGGCAGCATTGTACTGGCGCTGCCGGGAGGCAGCATTTTACTGCCGCTGCCCTGAGGCCGCTTTGTACTAGCGCTGCCTGAGGCAGCTTTGTACTGGCGCTGCCGGGAGGCAGCATTGTACGGGGTGGCGTACCTTTCGCGCCAATTGCAGATCGTACCCCATGGATAATCATACCTACGTAGCCATAATGGCCGGTGGCGTCGGCTCCCGTTTCTGGCCCGCCAGTCGGGAAGACAAGCCCAAACAGTTCCTCGACATCGCCGGAGACGGTCGCAGCCTGCTGCGGATGACTTTCGAGCGCTTTCTCAAGCTGACCTCGGCCGACAAGATCTACATCGTCACCAACGCCCGGTACAAGGACCTCGTACTGGAACACATCCCCGAGATCGACGCCGGACAGGTGCTCTGCGAACCCAGCCGCAACAATACCGCGCCCTGCGTGGCTTACACGGCCTTCAAGCTGCACAACCTCGATCCCGAAGCCAACTTCGTGATCGCCCCCAGCGACGCCCTCATCGTTAACGACGGCCTTTTCGCGGCCAACATCAACAAGGCCCTGCGCTTCACGGCCGAAAACGACGCCCTGGTCACGCTCGGCATCTCTCCCGACGCCCCGCACACAGGCTACGGCTACATCCAGTTCATCGACGAGCAAACCGGCACCGAAGACGTCTACCGCGTAAAACGGTTCACCGAAAAGCCCGACCTGGAAACGGCCCAATCCTTCCTCAGCAGCGGCGACTACCTCTGGAACGCCGGCATCTTCATCTGGCGCGCCAAAACGATCCTGGACGCCTACGAGCAGTACGCCCCCGAGATCTACGCCCTCCTGAGCCAGGGCCTCAACTACTATAACACCGAGGAAGAGCAGTCCTTCATCGATGAATTCTACCCCCAGACGCCCAGCATCTCGGTAGACTACGCCATCATGGAGAACGCCCGGAACATCTACACCATCCCCGCCCAGTTCGGCTGGTCCGACCTCGGCGCCTGGGGCGCCCTCTACCACGAAACGGAGAAAGACCCCGACGGCAATGTCCTGTCGGGCAACATCATCACCGAAGACACCCACAACAGCTACATCCGCGGCCCCCAGGGCAAGCTCGTAGTAGTGGGCGGCGTCGATGACCTCCTCATCATCGATGAGGGCGACGTCCTGCTCGTCTATCCCCGCAACCGCGAACAGGAAATCAAGGCCCTTCGCGCTAAGGCCGAAGCGGAGCATGGGGAGCGGTATGTTTAGATGGGGTAGGTTGGTACCGCTATAATGGCAAGGAACTGAACGAGGAGTTGGGGCTTTATAAGTACGAGGTGCGGTGGTATGATCCGAGTATTGCGAGGTGGACCTCGGTCGATCCGCTGGCGGATAAAATGCCGGGATGGAGTCCCTATAACTACACGATGGGCAATCCGATCAACCTAGTTGCTCCAGATGGTCGCGAGCCGATCAAGCCTTTTGTGGGTACCGCAGCGCAATTCAAAGCGTTGCTGGATAATAGTCCCAGTAAAGTAGGTCAATATACCGGCCAAGCTGCAAATAGATATGTCGGCAGCCTAGGTAATACCGAGTTTAGCTGGAAACAAATGCGCCCACTACCTACTCAAACGGGATACTTCAATCAGAAAAAAGGTAGGTATATCTATACTGAAAAAGGGGGCTGGGTTGATATGGCTCACTTCATGTTTTATGCAGGGAAAGCCCATCAATACAAAGCCGATGGACACGAGAATCCAGTTGGTGAAGCTGTTCAAGATGGCTTTGCTCAAGAAGCTAGCGATAGCTGGGTTGCAGGGCACTCTGCTTACAGCTATGAAGATTTACCTAGCGACAAGTTTGGGGCCGATTTTGCCACCAATTACTTCGATCCAGATAGTGATGCTACACTCGGAGAGCAGATCCTTTCGTATCTCAATGAAGTGTTAGGAGCTACAGATCCGGAGAATGCTCCAAACTATGATCAACTGCCAGAAATGGATGGAGAGAGAAATGTTCCTTCTAGACAGAACAGAACTACAACTCCTGTTTACACTGAAGATAATCGATAGATGAAATACTTAAAAGCAAGGGGGTGGCTAAATGCTTTTCTAGCTTTAGTTATTTTCGTCGTCGCTACATTGTTCGCGTTACAGTGGAGGGAGACTAGTCAAATGAGAAGTCAGGGAAAAGTTATCGTCGACTTAGTGGAGAGGTATCGAGTAGAACAAAATAAGTTGCCACAGTCGCTTAGCGATATTGATTACCAGGCTAATATGGGTAATGGTCCTTACTATGAAGTTCTCGACAGTGCAGACTACCGGATATACTTCACGATTGGTTTTGATGAATTATATCAATACAGCTCAAAGAATAACCAGTGGAAAGAGGTGCCGTAAGTTTTGCAACTTACTATCATGTTTATCATCCCTTGTCGCCCAATGAGCAGCGCCAACGCAGCCCGACGTGAGGAGGGTTGACGGTGGCGCTTAATATTAGCTTCGCTGCTACTGCGTGGTGGGCGGTCTTCTTGACTTCTTTTCTGTCACGTTGACGGGCACGAGCACGAAGTACTGCGCAGCAAAAGGCGACCATGCAGCTCCGCTGCGAGTCGCCTTTCGTGCTTAACGAAGGCCGGTTTGGCGCGGAATACGACCGAACGACTTGGGGGCCGAAGTGAGCGAGACCAAGTCTAAACATTTGACCTCGTGACACGGAGCGTCAGCATATACCACAAAGCACGTCACCACACCACCCGCCCAAGTCGGAAATGGCAAAGCCAGGAAGGTGAAAGTATTCAGTACCGGCTATCACCCCAGGCCGTCACGTACTGCCAGGAATAATTCACTTAAGGCCCCCATTTGCGCCACCACAGAGCCCGGCCGTTCCCGACTTACCCGGCACCCGCGGCCCCGCCCCATACCAAAGACGAGTTGCGGTACCAAGAGACTGCCGCCCTAAGGAACTAACGCCCTAAAGAACTAACGCCCTAACCCCCTAAAGAACTACCCATACCGTTCAGCAAACTCCTCCACCGTAGGCCGAAACCAATAGAACACGCCAAGCATCAGTACCACCAAGGCCAGGGGTTCGAAGTTGTAGGTCAGCAAGGAGATGACGGTCAGCAGCAGGGTGGCGCTCTCGATGATGGCAAGGCGGATGAGCACGGTTGCCCGGTAGCTGCTCGCGGCGCGCTCCATGACCCGGGGCAGGCGCTTGATGGAGCGCACGCGGAACTGGTCTATAAACCAAGCACCCCCCACCATGCACACGGCGTAACCGGCGATGATGTAAAGGTCCGTCTCCCCGTCCATAAAGAAGCGCGGCTCCTCACCCCGGATAAGGAACCACACGATGATGGCAAACACGAGCTGCCCCATCAGCATGGCGTAGAAGATCGTCTGCAGCTTCTGGAACCACCTATTCGATTCCATGCATCATCTTTTTCATCCACCCGCTGATGGCGATGAAGATCACCGCGGCGGTGATGGGCACGGCGGCGAAGATGGCGAAGAAGCCGCTCAGGCCGATCTGCTCGGCGATGGGATCGATGTAGGAGCCCGTAAGGCCGGCGGCGAAGTTGGCGATGAAGTTGGCCACGAAGAAGACGCCGAACATCAGTCCGACCAGCCGCACCGGGGCCAGCTTGGATACGTAGCTCAGTCCCACCGGCGAAATGCACAGCTCACCCAGGGTGTGGAAGAGGTAGGCCGCGATGAGCCAGAACATGCTCACGCTGGCGGTTTTGGCCCCGTCGGGGATGCTGAGGGAGCCCACCGCGAGGATGGCGAAGCCGATACCCAGCAGCGTCAGACCGAGGGCAAACTTGATGGGGCCGCGGCGCAGGAAGGAGATCCGCTTCTCCCACAGTTTGGCGAAGGCCGGCGCAAAGCAGATGATGAACAGGCTGTTGAAAATCTGGAACCAGCCGGCGGGTACCTCGGGGGCTTCGGCCGTGAACTGTTCGAAGAGCATGTTGCCCAGCAGGCCCCAGATGCCTACGAAAGCCAGCGCCAGCATGAGGTTGGAAACGGTATACTGCCGGAAGGTCACGGCAAACAACTTGCTCAGTACCCACGTGAGAACCAGCACCGGAATGACGGTGATGAGGGTGTTCGCCACCCGGAAAATCTGGGCACTTCCGCCGTCCAGCGTCCGGTCAGTATAGTCCAGGGCGAAGATCGTCATCGATCCCCCCGCCTGCTCGAAGGCCCACCAGAAGAAGATGATGAAGAAGCTGAAGACGACGATCGACCACACCCGGTCGCGCTCGATCTTGGTGAGGGCATCATCCGAGACGATCCAGCCCACGAAGGCCACCACGGAACCGAGAATGATGGGCGGCATGAACTGCCTGCTTACGGTTTGTATGAAGTTGGGCTGGTCCCCGCCGTACGCGTCGATGAGCCAGTAAAAGGCCCCGGCGATGAAGAGGCCGATGAGGGCCCAGGTAAAGGCGCGCTTGCCATCGTCGTCGCCGGCTACCGAGGGGGCGGTGGATTGCTCCCTGGTCCGGAGGGTGCCCATCGAACCATCGACCGTATAGCCCTCCGGCTCCACGGCGGCGGTTTCGGTTTCGGTAGATTTGGGTTGATTCGAAGGATTATCGGGGTGGTTCGGCGCAAGGCCGATGTTGCCGAAGATATCCTGGGCCAGCCAGAACTGCACCAGTCCGATGAACATGAAGACACCGGCCAGTCCGAACCCGTAGGCGTAGCCGTACGCTTCGCTCTCCCCGTAGTAGCTGCACAGCAGGATGCCGAGGAAGGCCCCGGCGTTGATGCCCATGTAGAAGATGGTGTAGGCGCCGTCCTTCAGGTCGGTGTCTTTCTCGTATAGCTGACCGACGATGGAGGAAATGTTGGGCTTGAACAACCCGTTGCCGATGATGAGCAGTCCGAGTCCCGTATAGAACAGGCCCGCCGTCTCGAAGGCCATGGACGCGTGGCCCAGGGTCATGATCAGCGCCCCGAGCACCACGGCGCGGCGGTAGCCCAGCAGGCGGTCGGCCAGGATGCCCCCGATCATGGGCGTGAAGTAGACCAGTCCCGTATAGATACCGTACAGGGCCAGGGCGTCGGCACGGTCCCAGGGGTTGTCCGCGAAGGCGACGTCAACCAGAAATACCACCAGCAGCACCCGCATTCCGTAGTAGCTGAAACGCTCCCACATCTCGGTGAAGAAGAGCACGAATAGACCGGGGCGGTGGCCGAAAATGCTGCCCCCGTCTTCCGGGTGTCGTAGGGTACTTGTATCCATCAGGTTTGGTTAAGGTTAGTGTGGCAGGGCGACCGGGCGACCGGCACTGCCGTAATCGGTGAATATCAGCAATAGTAATTCGCGCACGCCGGGGTGAGCGACGGGACCAAAGAAACGAAATTACCGCTTACCCCCGGCCGCCGCCACGCGCACCGCGGCGCCCAGCAGTCCGCCGAGGCCCGCCGTGAAGCCGCCCCAGAGCGCGGTGATCACCACCAGTACCCAGCCCGTCGGTACCCCAAAGGTCACCGCCAGCCGGTCGCCGAGGCGGCCTTCCGACAGCAGGTGCAGGTAGCCGGAGTAGCAGCCCCAGACCATGACCGCAGCCAGGAACGGAAAGTAGAAGCCGGCCCGCCGCCACACCGGCAGCAGGCCCGCGCTCACCGCCGCGCCGATGGCCGGCACGTACCACGGCCAATCGAGGTAGAGCGTGGCTACGCAGATCAGCAGAACGAGAAGAAGAAGGAAGAGGCGGTACATAGTCGTTATTCAAAGATCCAGCTGCCGATGGGGTCCTGGGGGCGCGTCCAGCGGGTGAGTTCGTGGTAGCGGCCCTCGGCCCACTCCTCGAAGCCGTTGTCGTAGAATTCGCTGCCCGGATTACCGGAAGCACCGCCCGGCAGTGCCCCCCAGCCGCGGGGCTTTTCGCCCAGCTCGACGACCATGCGCCAGCTGGCTCCGAAGTTGTCGTCGACCACCCGCGGCGTCATACGGGCCCCCGGGGTGGTGATCAGTGGAGAGCCGAAGCCGGGGATCTTGCCGAGGTGATCGATGTGGGCATCGCGGCGTTCCGACCAAGTGACGGGCAGCTCGCCGTCGAGCTCCTCCACGAGTTCATCGAAAACGCGCTGGGTCAGCATCGCGGCCGTTTCGCGGAAGTCGGGCGTGGCGACGACGTCGAAGATGGCGTTGCCCGGATCGTCGCGCAGCAGGTCGTTGAGTTTCCACCACTCCGGCCGCAGCAGTCCGTCTTCGCGGGGCAGCTCGTCGAAGGTGAGGGTGTACAGGCGTTCGCGCCAGTCGTCGAAGAGGGTAGGGGCCCGACTATCGCCGGTATAGCGGTAATCCCATTCGGAGAGCACCCGCAGCAGGCGTCTTCCTTCTTCGTTGAGTGCCTGCCGGTTGATGCGCGCGATCAGGAAGGGGGCCAGCTCCTCGGCGAGCAGGGAGTAGGCGTCGAGCTGCAGCTCTTTCATCCGCCGCTGGTTCATCGTGGGCTGGTGGTCCAGCACCCGGTTGATGTAGCGGCCGCGGTATTCGTCGAAGCGGCCCAGGTAGTAATAAGGATAGCTGGCATCGGTGGTCACCTGGTTGGCGGAACTGACGTAGCCGCGGGCCGGATTGTAGGAGACCGGTCGCTTTTCAAAGGGGATCCAGCCCCGCCAGGCGTTCTTCAGACTGTCGCCCTCGCGGATGAAGCGGCCCTCCTCCGGTTGCCGCAGCGGGAAGAAACCATTGGGCCGGATGGCGATGTCCCCGTCGCGGGCGGCAAAGATGAAGTTCTGCGCGGGGTCCACGTAGCCCCGCAGGGCCGCCACATAGTCGGCGTAGTTGCGCGCTTGCATCAATTTCAGGAAGGTGGCCACAATGGTGTGCGGGCGCACGGCCTTTCCGGGTGTATCCTGGGCGCGCCAGCGCATGGCCATCTCGGCGTAGGGGCCTTCGGTGTTCGGCACGGGACCGAAGACCGTCCAGGGTACCTCAACGATCTCGTCCGGAGCCCCTTTCACGCGCAGGGTGTCGGTCACGAACTTTGTAGGTACTTCACGTCCGTCGAGCCGATAGGCACTGCGGTCCGCCGCGGTCCAGTGGATTCGGTACCAGTCGGTCACGTCGTGGCCCACGTTCGTTTCGCCCCAGGCCACGTAATCGTTGAAGCCCATCATGAGTCCGGGCGCGCCGGCCAGTCCTACCCCCCGGGCGTTGCAGCCGGGGAAGGAGAGCTGGATTTCGTACCACACGCTGGGGTAGGATAGCGAGAGGTGGGGGTCGTTGGCCAGGATGGGAGCGCGGGTGTTCGAGCGGCGCCCGGCCACGGCCCAGTTATTGCTGCCGTTGTCGGGGTCGGGGGGGAAGTACCGGTAGGACTGCTGCCTTTCCTGCTCTTCCGTCAAGGGGTTTTGGGCGCCGCGCGCGGGTGCCGTGTCGGTACCGCGGGAAGCGGATAGCGTCGGCAGGGGCAGGAAGGAAAAGCGGCTCACCCGATCGTTCGCGGTGGTGGTATTGGCCGTGGGCACTACCGGACTGGCCCTCGGAAAGCGTTCCGGGAACAGGTCAATGAAGTCGTCGCGGCCCAGCCGCTGCAGGGTCTTGGTGGCTTCGGCGTCGTTGTAGGCGCCGCTGAGGCCCGAGGACATACCCTTCATGAGCAGTGCCGTGCGGTAGGGCGACCACCGCAGCGGTTCGTGGCCGAGGAGCTTGTACTCTACGGGGTAGTCTTCCGGTTTAAGCTGGTCGAGGTAGGCGTTGATGCCATCGGAGTAGGCCTTCAGCGCGCGGTAATCGTCCGGAAACTCCAGGCGGATGGTATCCACGGTGCGGCGGGCGATCTCTCGGAAGCCCTTGCGGATCTGAACCAGATCGCGTTGCGCCATGTCCGGCCCCAGCACCTGCGCCAGCGCCCCCTCGGTAGCCCGGGTACTGATGTCCATTTGCCACATGCGGTCGTAGGCGTTGACGTAGCCCTGCAGGAAGCAGGCGCTTTCCAGACTGCCGGCGATGATGTGCGGTACCCCGCGGTTGTCGAAGTGGATCTCGCCCCGCGCCAGGGAATCGGGGAGGTGAAAGTTCAGTTGTTGGGTGCGGGGGCCTTCGCCGGCGTTTTGCCAGAAGCCCATTCCCGGATTGAAGAAGGGGCCCAGGGCGGGCAGGGGAAGTCCGAAGGGTTGGGCCAGGCTTCCGAAGAGGAGCCAGCCGGTCAGCAGCAGGGCGGCAAGGGCGGGGGGAATCCAACGCATATCGAGGGGTAGGGCAGTCCGCGAAGGTACTAGCCCGTAAACGAACCAAACGCGGGGAGCCACATTATACCTCCTCAATCTTGCCGGTCAAATGCGCTTTCTGTCACTTTGCTGCCTCTGCAGCCTGTTGCTCCTTCCGGCCTGCGACGGGCAGACCCGCGAACGCCGCACCGCCCGGGGGGAGGATTTCGTGAGCGACCCCGATCACCTGTACTTCCGCAACGTCCGCAGCCGCGATTACCGCGCGGTCACCCTGTCTGAAGGCCTGGAAGCCTACTACCACGACGATCTGGAGGGAGAGCCATCCCTCATCATACGCGACAACTGGCTCGACGACCGCGCCGAACTCCTGCTCGGCGACCGGCCCCTGAGCCTGCCGGAGGTGCGGGAGCTGTACGACCGGCTTCGGTCCGGCTCCGCTGAGTCTCCATACTCCGACGACCGCCAGCGCCGCGCCGCCACGGAGGTGGTGGAGGATTACCTGCGCCTGATCGGCGGGTAGCGGCTGTAGCGGCGACTTTCAGTCGCCTTGCTGCATGGGTTTTCCAGCAGCTTGCCGGCTCAAGTCGGCCCTACATTACCTGTTGCCGGTACATATAGCAGTGTGGTCGGAGTAGCGGCGACTTCCAGTCGTCATGCTGCCTGTATTTTATAGCAGCTTGCCGGCTGAAGCCGGCCCTACATTACCTGTTGCCGGTACTTATAGCAGTGTGGTCGGAGTAGCGACGACTTCCAGTCGTCATGCTGCCTGTATTTTATAGCAGCTTGCCGGCTGAAGCCAGCGCAACATTTCGTGCTGCCCGTATTTACAGCAGAGTGTTTATAGTAGCGACGACTTCCAGTCGTCATGCTGCTTGTATTTTATAGCAGCTTGCCGGCTGAAGCCAGCGCAACATTTCGTGCTGCCCGTATTTATAGCAGAGTGTGTATAGTAGCGACGACTTCCAGTCGTCATGCTGCCTGTATTTTATAGCAGCTTGCCGGCTGAAGCCGGCGCTACATTACCTGTTGCCAGTACTTATTTGCAGTGTGGTCGGAGTAGCGACGACTTCCAGTCGTCATGCTGCATGTATGTTATAGCAGCTTGCCGGCTCAAGCCAGCGCAACATTTCGTGCTGCCCGTATTTACAGCAGTGTGTTTAGAGTAGCGACGACTTCCAGTCGTCATGCTGCCTGTTTTTACAGCAGCCTGCCTGCTCAAGCCCGCGCAACATTCGTGCTGCCAGTATTTACAGCCGCGTGCGTGCTATAGCGGCAAATTTCAGTGGCATACTCTGATATTACAGCAGCTTGCCGGCTCAAGCCGGCGCTACGGCTAATGCTGTCTGTATTTATAGCAGCTTACCGGCGCAAAGCCGGCGCTACCAACAACCATTTTCCGCGGGTACGGGTACTCATACCGTGCAGTTAAACCGTAAACAGCAGCGGCAACGCGACGTCCTCGAACACTACCACGACCGCTTCAACACGCCCGACTTTCTGCCCGACGACCCGCTGGGGCTGGTGCATGCCTTCGACGACCCGCGCGACCGGGAGATCGTTGGCTTCTGGATCGCGACCCTGGCCTGGGGACGCCGGGCCACGATCATCGACAAGGGGCAGCAGCTGATCGAGCGCATGGGCGGGGAGCCGCTGCAGTACATTCTGGCCTATGGCGACGATGCGGACCGCATTGCGACCGACCTGGGCGACTGGAAACACCGCACCTTCACCTTCGCCGATACCCGCTACTTTATGAGCTGGCTGCGGTGGTACTATCAGCGGCACGATTCGCTGGAGGACGCCTTCGCCCGGTATTTGTCGCCCGACAGCCCCACCATCGAGCCGGCGCTGCGCGGGTTTCACGATCTGTTCTTCGGTTTGCCGGAAGCGCCCCACCGGACCCGCAAACACGTGGCTACCCCGGCCCGGAAGTCGCGCTGCAAACGCCTGTGCATGTTCCTGCGGTGGATGGTGCGCCGGGACGACCGCGGGGTAGACCTAGGACAGTGGAAGCGTATCCGGCCCGATCAGTTGTGCATGCCCCTCGACGTGCACGTTGAGCGCGTAGGACGTTCCCTGGGCCTGCTGCAGCGTAAGCAATGCGACTGGCTCGCGGTCGAGGAGTTGACCCGGAACCTCAAGCGGTTCGACCCCCAAGATCCTACCCGCTACGATTTCGCCCTCTTCGGAATGGGGGTGGAGGGGGTCGCGCTGGATACCGTTTAGGCGGGCCGACTAAAGTGCTGATTTATAGGGGTGGGTCATACTTTAGGGGGCTGACGCTGTTGTACCCCAAACCCTGTGATTCCCGGCTTATGACTTCTGAATTCTGGCTGACCGGCAAATATCCCAAACAATACTCCGACGCACCGGACAACCGGCTCTACGTGCGGCAGTATGGCAACGGTCCGCATATCCTGATCGCCCTGCACGGCTTCGGCCGCAGCGGCGCGCGCCTCGAACGACTGGGTACACACCTCGGACGGCATTTCACCACCCTGGCCCCCGACCTTCCCTACCACGGGAAATCGGAGTGGTACAACGACCGATACGGGATCGAGGAGATCACGGGGATGATCCAGCAACTCCTGGATCGCTACCGCGACCGCCGCGTCTACCTGCTCGGCCACAGTCTGGGCGGGCGGTACCTCAGTGCCTGTCTGTGTAAACTCGAGCACCCCAACCTGCAGGATATGGTCCTCGTGGCCCCCGACGGGGCGGGCGGGCGGTATACCAACTGGATCGATACCCTGCCGCAAACCCTGATCCGGCCGCTGGCCAAACTGTCGGAGCGACCGCGCACCATATTGCGGCTTTCGCAGTGGCTGCAGAAGCGCGGGCTCATCAACGGATATTCGGCCGAATACCTGAAGTACAACCTCAACAATCGCCCCTTCCGCCGGCGGCTGGCCGGCACCCTGCGCAGCGTGCTCAAGTTTCCTCCCGCCCCGGATGTCTTCGAGCGGGCGCTCGACCAGCGGGGCATCCGCTGCACGGTATTCGTCGGAGATAAGGATCCGCTGCTGCACCACGACCGCCTAACGCGGATGTACGAGCCGCTGCCGTCGGTGGATATTCACCGGTACGTGGGCAGCCACTGGCTGCCGGAGCGGCTGCTGGCCGATTACTACTTGGATAGTTTGGTGGCAGTGTTACCTTAGCTGCCGTGAAACCCCTGGCTTACCCCAACGTCGGTACCATGCTTGACCGGACTACCCGGTTGCTCAAACAGCATTATCTGCGGGCCTTCCGTGAGGAAGGAATCGACCTGAGTACCGAACAGTGGGTACTGCTGGACCGCCTCTTCACCCAGGGAGATGCCAGTCAGACCGAACTGGCCAACGGAACCTACAAGGACGCGCCCACGGTAAGTCGCATCATAGACAAGCTGGCCCGCAAAAAACTCGTGGAACGCCGCCGCTACCCGAACGACCGCCGCCGCTACCTCGTTTCGATAACGCCCACCGGCCGGAAAATCCACGAACGGATCACACCCTACGTCCAGGATCTCCGGCAGCAAACCTGGCAGGGCCTTTCGGAAGACGACTTCCTGCGCCTGCAGGATATCCTCCGACATATCCGGGACAATTTTGAGGAGGAGGAATAGTTGAAGATCTTTGCCCGCACCGAGTGATGACCCTCACTGTGGTTGGCTCTGTGCGGAGGCAGTAAGCCTCTACTGGTAATACTCTTTGGCCGTGCAGCCGCCCCCCGTCCCGGACCATAATCCTGAAGAACAGATGAATTCCCTGCCCCAGCACATCGAAGCCCTCATCTTCGCCGCCCCCCAGCCGATCCCCCTTAATGAGATCCAGTCGGTACTCATGGACAGCGTCGGAATGGAGTTTGCCGAATCGGTGCTGTTGCAGGCTATCCAGGACCTGAAGCGCCGCTACGACCACGCGCAGCACAGTTTTGAGGTAGTGGAGATCGCCGGGGGCTACCAGTTCATGACCAAGGGTGCCTACCACCAGACCATCGGTGCGCACCTGCGGCAGCAGAGCACCAAAAAACTCAGCCGGTCGGCCCTGGAAACCCTGAGCATCATCGCCTACAAGCAGCCCGTGACGAAGTCGGACCTGGAGAAGATCCGCGGCGTGAGCTGCGACTACGCCCTGCAGAAACTATTGGAAAAGGAGCTTGTTACCATTACCGGTCGGGCCGACAGCGTAGGCAAACCCCTGCTTTACGGCGTGACCGACAAGTTTATGGATTACTTCGGCATCCGCTCCCTGAACGACCTGCCCCAACCCCGGGAATTCAAACTTCCCGAAAATACCATCGGGGAACCCGAGGAACTCATGGTGGACGCCGACAACTAGCACAGCCCCATGATGGTCAATAAAGTCGCCGCTTCCGGACTCATTACACTCAAACTTGAGGACTACTGGCCCAGCCGCCCGCTGGTGTCCTTTGACCTGAAGGATTACCTGTTTCAGGAACTGATCCTGAAGGAAAAGGACTTCCGCGACGCCATTAAGGAACACGACTTCGAACAGTACCAGGATAAGGTACTATTGGTCTTTTGCTCCGCGGATGCCATCATTCCCGCCTGGGCCTATATGCTGGTGGCCGCTTCCGCCGCTCCCTACGCGGCGGACATCTACCAAGGTACGGAAGAGGAATACCTGCGCGACTACTACCGGGAAACCATTGCCGGCTTTGACCTGGCCGACTACGAAGGGCAGCGTATCGTGGTGAAGGGCTGTGGCGACCGTCCGGTACCTCCCGCGGCCTATCTGGAAGTCACCGCGCGCCTGCGCCCCGTGGCCCGTTCGATCATGTTCGGCGAGCCGTGCAGTACCGTTCCGGTGTACAAGCAACCCCTGGTCCGCAAGTAAACCTTGGTGCTTATCTTGGGCCGTAAATATCGCCCATGCGACCCAGCCTTTACCTGCTTGTGGTACTGTCCTTATGTTGCTCGTTGGCAGTAAAGGCACAGGACACCCACTTTACCCTGCACGACTATAATCCCCTCTGGCTCAATCCGGCCCAAACCGGTGCGTTCAGCGGCTCTGTGCGGGTGGGCGGCATCTACCGCGGGCAGTGGTACACGCTGAACGGACTTAGCACGCCCAGCGCCTACGTCGACGCCCCCGTCATCCGGGGCCTGCGGCGCTATGACTGGATCGGGGTGGGCGCCAACCTCATCAATGACAAAGCGGGCATGGGCGCCGACCTGGGCCTGCAATCCAACTACTTCGGATTTTCGGCCGCCTACCACCTGTCGCTCGACAACAACCGCCGCAACGTGGTTACCCTCGGGGCCCAGTACGGCAGCACCACCTACAGCCTCGACGTGAACGGCATCAACCTGCTGCAGCAGCTCACCATCGATCCCGCGCTGGGCGGCGGCGGCCTCTCTCAGGGGGAGATCCGCATGAGCGAGGGCAACGGCTCGAACGAGAGTTACAACAACATCAACGCCGGTATCATGCTGCGTTCCGTACTCGACCCGGGCAAGGACAACCGCTTCGAGGCCGGGGTGGCGGTACTGCACCTGAATAACCCGAAGAAGAACACCTTGCTGATCGCGCCCACCGACAGTATGGGGATCGACAGCACCACCGTGGGCCGTTTCGATCCCGACGACCGCCGTCGTCGGCCCACGATCCACGCCCACGCGCGGCTCGACCTGGAAGTCAGCGACAACTGGCGGTTCCAACCTTCGGTCTTTGCTCAAAGCTCTTCATCGGTTACCTCCGTCTCGCTGCAGGCCTGGGGTAGCCGTGCCCTGAAGCCCGACGTCAACCTCCGTCTCGGTCTCGGCTACCGCACCGGCGATGCCGCCCAGATACTGGTGGGGCTCGACTACGAACAGCTGCGGGCGGCCCTCAGCTACGACATCACCCTGAGTCAGGCCCGCGTGGTCGACAATTACCAGGGGGCGTTCGAGCTTTCCGCCCAGTACATCCTCAACATTTACAAGAAGCCCACTGTCGTGCCCACGATGCTGTGCCCGAAAATCTGACGCCCCGGCGAAGGATACGCCCTGCGGCCCCGTTCTTATGGTTCACCTACTCCCGACCTCTATGACAAGTACCCTTACGGACACCCTTCGGAACCTGCGATGGCCGCTGGTGGCCGTGCTCGCGGTCGCCGCTCTCCCCCTGGTCGCCCAGCCGCTGGCCGGGAGTTCCAATCTGGAGCAGCTGCTGGCCGCTGCCGACTCCGCCCGGGTCTCCTACAACTGGTCGGTGGCCCTGGACAACTACCAGCAAGCGTACGACATCGAGGAAGACGAAGACCTACTGCCGCTCATCGCGCAGATGAATTACGAGCTCCGAGACGTAGCGGCCGGCATCCGGGGATATACCCGGGCGTTCCGCAAAACGGAAGCGTTGGATAGTACCAACAACATCCACCGCTTTTACTTCGGCCGCTTGCTGAAAATGGATAGGCAGTACGACGAGGCCGTCACCTACCTGCAAAACTTCCTGCAATTCAACCGCGATTCCGTGCTCGGCATCCTGGCCCGCGCCGAAATCGAAGGCGCCCGCCTGTACCGTGATGCCCCGACCGAAACCGGGGAGGTGGAACTTGAACTCATCGATCGCTCCGTCAATACCGTCTGGAGCGAATACTCGCCCGTACTTTCTCCGGACGGAAATTCCCTCTACTTCGCGACCGTGAAGGCCACCAGCCCCGTGGAATTGGTGGACGCCAACGACAGCGAGAAATTCATCCGCATCTTTCGCAGTGAAAAGAGCGAAGAAGGAGACTGGGAACGCCCCGAACCCCTGGAAGCGGAGGTCAACCGCCCCGGCGTGCACACCGCCAACCCCAACGTAAGCGCCGATGGCCGCCGGCTCTATTACAACCGGCTGCTGATGAACAGCAATAAGGTAGCCCAGGCCAAGATCTACTACAGCGACGTCGACGACGACGGCTGGAAGAGTGGCAACCCCGTCTCCGGCATCAACAGCGACGACTACCTGGCCCTGCAACCCGCTACCGGAGAGCTGTTCGGCAATGAGGTGCTCTTCTTCGTCAGCGATATGCCGGGCGGATTCGGGGGCTACGATATCTACTACGCCACCTACGAAGGCGACGGCCGCTACGGCTCACCCGTCAACCTCGGCGAGACTATCAATACCGTCGGCGACGAAACGACGCCCTTCTACTTCGACGGCACCCTTTACTTCAGCACCAACGGCCTGCCCACTATGGGAGGGACGGACCTGTTCTACAGCACCTGGAACGGCAGCAACTGGAGCGCGCCTACCAATATGGGGCCCGGCTTCAACAGCAGCGTGGACGATCAGAGCCTCAGCATCTACAACGAAGGCCTGGTGGGATTCATGACCAGCAACCGGCCGGGGGAAGGGCGATCCGTCAAGAGCCAGACCTGCTGCGATGACATCTACGCCTTCGAGGTGCCCCGGCTTTACGCCAACCTCGTTGTCGGACTGTTCAATACCGACCGCCAGCCGCTGAACAACGGGACCATCGAACTGCAGCCGATCCGCAACGGGCGGCCGGTCGGCAGCGGCAGCCAAAAAACCCGCGACGACGGCAACCGCTTCGATTTTGGCCTCGACCTGGAAACGGAGTACAGCATCGTGGCCTCCCACCCCGGTTATTTCCCCGACACGGTGGAACTGAGTACCCTGGGCCTGCAGGAGAGCAAAAGCTTCGAACAGGTATTCTTCCTGCGCGTCGACCCCTCGACGATCCCGGTGTACGATACGATCCAGATCGAGGAATCCATCGCCCTGGAGAACATCCTGTATGACCTCGATAAGTCCGATATCCGGCCCGATGCCGAAGGCGATCTTCAGGTGCTGGCCGACCTGATGAAGGAGTACCCGGACCTGGTGATCGAGTTGAGCTCCCACACCGACTTTCGCGGGCAGGACCGCTACAACGAGAGTCTCAGCAAGCGCCGCGCCGATTCCGCCCGCCGGTGGCTCATCACCAAAGGGGGCATCGAGGCTGCCCGCATCAAGTTTGCCGGTTACGGCGAAACCCAGCCCCTGGTCGTGAGCGAACGGCTGTCCCAGCGTACCGGAGGTGTCTTTACCGCCGGCGACACGCTTTCCGAGCCCTACATCAATGCCCTGCCCACCAACGAGCAAAAGGAACTGGCCCACCAGCTGAACCGGCGTACCGAGTTCAAGGTCCTGGAAGGCCCCACCGAGATCATCATCCGCCGTGACATCATCGAGCGGGTCATTGACGGTGCCAACCGCAACGGCAATCCGAAGCCCGCCGCCGGTCCTTCCCTGCCGGATTCGATCAGTCCGATGAGCAGCCTGCACGGCAAGCCCGCCGCCGAGGTGGCCGGTTTACCCGTTTTGGTCTTCGAGCAGCGTAATATCGATCTGGGTGCCGTACGGAAGGGGGAGCAGAAGAGCTTCACCTATTCCTTTATCAATCGGGGGAGTGTGCCGGCCAAGGTCATGCTCATCCAGGCCTGCGACTGTACGACCGTCACCCACGACGACAGCAAGGTGTACCAGCCGGGCGAGCGCGGGACCATCGCCGTCACCTTCGACAGCACCGAAAAAGAGGAAGCCGAGACCTTGGGCATCGATATTTTCCTGGAGCAGAGCCACCCCAACGGCCGGCCCGTGACGGAAATGATCGAGTACCGCTTCGACATCACGGAATAGGTGTCCTGGTCGCTGCGGTCCCTCCTGGAAGGTTACCGCGAAGGTTGGCGGCGCTATACCGATTTCACCGGGCGGAGTACGGTCGGGGAATACGTGGCGTTTCTGGTGGTCAATTTGCTGGTGGGGTTACTCCTGCACCTGCTCGAAAGCATTACCGAAGACGGCCTTTTCGGCTTTGTCGGTGGCGTATATGCCCTGGCGGCCCTGTTGCCGGGTATAGCGGTGACGGTGCGGGTTTTGCGAACCTGGCTGCGTCCGCGGCCTTAGAGTCCGGCCCGGGCCGAAATCTCCAGCATCCGGTCGATGCTCTTTACCCCCTTTTCGATGACCCACTCGGGCAGGATGATCTCCGGCTGCTCGTACTGCATGCACAGGTACAGCTTTTCCATGGTGTTGCGCTTCATGTGGGGGCACTCGTTGCAGGCGCAGGTATTGTTCGGCGGGGCGGGGTAGAAGACCTTGTCGGGGCTGGCCAGTTCCATCTGGTGAATGATGCCGGGCTCGGTGGCCACGATGAACTCCTGGTACTCGCTCTCGCGGGTAAACCGCAGCAGACTGGAGGTGGAGCCTACGTGGTCGGCCATGTCCAAAATGTGGGCTTCGCACTCGGGGTGGGCGATGAAGGCGGCGCCCGGGTGGGCGATCTTCAGTTTGGTCACCTTTTCGTGGCTGAAGATTTCGTGTACCATGCAGCTGCCGTTCCAGAGGACCATGTCGCGGCCGGTCTCCTTGACGAGCCAGCGGCCCAGGTTGACGTCGGGTGCGAAGATGATGGGCTGGTCTTCCGGGATGGAATCGATAATGTGCCGGGCGTTGGTGCTGGTGCAGCAGATGTCCGTCAGCGTCTTGAGTTCCGCCGTGCAATTGATGTAGCTGACCACTACGTGGTCGGGGTACTTCTCCTTGAACTTGGCGAATACCGGGGCGGGGCAAGAATCGGCCAGGCTGCAACCGGCCTTGAGATCGGGCAGGAGCACCTTCTTTTGCGGACTTAGCATCTTGGCGGTTTCGGCCATGAAGTGTACCCCGGCGAAGACTATGATGTCGGCGTCGGTGCTGGCGGCCTGCTGGCTGAGTCCCAGGCTGTCGCCGATATAGTCGGCAATGTCCTGAATCTCGGATTCCTGGTAGTAGTGGGCCAGGATCACGGCGTTGCGCTCCTTCTTCAGCCGGTTGATCTCGGCCGCGAGGTCGAGGGTAGGATCAACTTCGAGGTCAAGGTACCCCCGGCGCTTCAGGTTCCGGGTGGCGAGATCGAGATCGGCAGACATAGGTAGTGGTTTTACTTGCGGACGCGAATATAACAGCGGCTTTGCCGATAAGTTGCTTTGCTTTAAAGTTAAACTAAGTAAGGGGAGGTAGCCGGCATTCTGGGAATTCGTACTGCACCTGCGCGCCGCCGCCCCGCGTGAATGTGCTACATTAGCCGCGCACCAAACGCTACCGCCATCGCTACTTTCAACTGGGCCATCCTCGGCCTCGGCAAGATCGCCCGCAAGTTTGCCGAAGACCTGCAACGCATTGATGATGCCCGCCTCGTGGCCGTCGGTTCCCGCTCCCTGGAGCGTGCCCGGGCCTTTGCCGCTGACTTCGGGGCAGAGCACGCCGCCGGCAGCTACGCCGCCACCTTCGATGGGCCCCGGGTAGACGCGGTGTATGTCGCCACCCCCCACACCGGGCACCGGGAACTGACGCTGCTGTGCCTGGAACGCGGCATACCGGTGCTTTGCGAAAAGCCAATGGGACTGAACTACGCGGAAGTGGAAGAGATGGTCAACGCCGCGCGCCGGACGAACACCTACCTGATGGAGGCGCTCTGGTCGTGCTTCATCCCGGCTCTGGTGGAAGTGAAGCGAACCGTTGAGGCCGGAGCCATCGGTACGTTGGAGGGGCTACGGGCCGACTTTGGCTTTCGCGGCGTGGCGCGGGAGGACTTTGACCGCGACCGGCTGTACAACCCCGCCCTGGGTGGCGGCGCCCTGCTGGATATCGGGATATATCCCATCTGGCTGGCCCAGTACCTGTTTGGGGCACCGGAGGAAATCCATGGCGTAGCTCGCCTTACGGAGTTGGGGGCCGATGTAGACACGCAGGTGACCCTCCGCTACCCGGGCGGGCGGCTGGCGCACTGCTACTCCACGCTGCTGGGGGCCACGAAGACCGACGCCTTGCTGCTCGGGTCGGAAGGTGAGTTGCACCTGCACTCCCGCTTCCACCACGCCCACGGATTCAGTTTGCTCAAGGGCGACGAGGTGCCCCCCACGAACCACTACCACCGCTTTGAGGGCCACGGCTACCAGTATGAGGCCCGCGCGGTGATGGACGACCTGCGCGCCGGCCGGAAAGAATCTCCGATCTGGTCGCTCGACGACAGTCTCCTCCTGCACCGGACCCTTACGGAAGTGCGGCGGCAGATCGGGGTGGTCTACCCAGGCGAATAAGTCCTTCTTATTATTTAATGGCCTGTAAGCCCTGTAGGTAGGCGAGCAGGTCGGCCAGTTCCTGTTCCTCCATTATGGTGTGCAGGCCTTCCGTCATCAGGCTTTCGCCGAGGGGCTGGCGTTCCTGGATGGCGGACTTTTCGAGCACGCGGCTAACCCCGCCCATCATGCGCACGGTAAGCTGGTCCTCGGTTTGGCTCTCGATGTATCCCACGAGCTGGCTGCCGTCGGCCAGGGTGAAGGCGTAGCCTTCGTAACCGAAGCCAATACCCTGGCTGGGATAGGCGATTGCGGCGAGCAACCCGCCGGCGTCGAGTTTTTCCCCGATGTGATCGAGCTTGGGTCCGAAGCGTACCCCCTGCCCGTTCACCTGGTGGCAGGCGGCGCAGTATTCGGTGAAGACCCCTCCGCCACGGCCCGGGTCACCTTCCATGCGGGCAATGGCGTTGAGGTCGACTTCCTCACCCGTGCGGTGCTCACCGAGCCAGGAGATGGCCCCTTCGCGGATGTCCGACCGCCAGGCCTGGGTCAGCACGCGGGCTACGTAGCGGCTGTCGTCGGAGGCGGCGGTGTCGGCCCTGATTTCCGCGAGCAGGAATGCCATGCCGTTCCACATATTGGCCAGGCTTCGCGTGGCGGTTTGCCGCAGGGCGGTTGGCGCCGTGGCGTCGGTGCGCAGTTCCTTGAGCCACTCGATGATCGGGCCGTGCTGGAGGTACCGTGCGAGATCGACCAGCCGTGTCTGCTCGGTAGCGTCGGCCTTGCGGTAGCGTTGCAGGTAGTATTCCGGACCGCTCAGGCCGTAGGCGATCTGGGCGGCGCGCTCACGGAAACTGTTGTCCGCGCTCACCAGGGCGGAATCCAACAGTACCGGTGCCTCGCTCTTCAGTTTCGCGTTGTCGGCCACCATCAGCCAAACGTCGCTGCCGCGTAGTTCGGGCATGATCTCCCTTACGCGCTGCTGGAGCCGGCGGTTGTTCTGAAGTCGATCAGGATCCAGGCTGGCCAGGGCGTAGCGGACCATTTCCTGCCGGCGGGGATGGTTTTCGTTGAAGATTGCCCGCTCGATGACCGGCTCCGCCGCTTCGGGTGCCTGAAAATGAAGGGCCCGAAAGAAGCGGGCCATTTCGGCCGGGCTTTCCGCGTCTTGGAGATAACGTTCGTAGGTGTCGATCGCTTCCGGGGCGCGGCTGCGCCAGACGAGGTCGCGGGCGGGCGATTGCGCCAGATCCGGCTCGGTGGCCAGCCAGGCCGCGTAGCGCTCGCTGGGGTAGCGATCGGAAGCGATGCCCAGGGCTTCCAGGTACCAGCGGTCGTTGCCCGTGTACCGGTTGGCCAGGCGGGCGAAGAGGGCATTGGCCTTTTCGCTGTTGAGGTAGCGGAGTCCGAGGGCGGCCTCCCGCAGCAGGGCGGGATTGTCGGTGCTTGTGGCCTGTTCGATGAGGGTCAGCAACTGCTCGTGGTTGGCGCCGGGGTATTGCCGGGCCATGCGGAGCGCCAGCTCTTGCAGCTCCCGGTTGTCGCTGTTCCAGAGCAGGGGGGCCACTTGTTCCATCCCGTCGTTTCTTTCGGCCAGTACCCAGGCGGCGCGGGCGCGGGTGCGGGGTGGGGTGGAACGGTCGGACAGGGCGGCCCGGAGGGCATTGTCCGCTTCCGGGGTGTCGGCCAGGTAGCGATAGGCCAGGTGGCGCGTGGCCTGGTTGGGGTGGTTCAGGGCGGCCAGGGCGCCGTCGGGCGTCTTGAGGTTGGGAGGCGTGACCTGATATTTTTCGGCGCCACTTCCGTAGAGGCGGTACACCCGTCCGCGCTCAATATCCGCCATCAGGTGTCCGCCTACTCCGCTGTCGTACCAGTCGGATACGAAGAGCGAGCCGTCCGGGGCGGTACAGACGTCGCTGGGGCGGAACCACTGGTCCTCGCTTTTCATCAGGTTGACGATGCGGGCGGCGTATCCGGACCCGTCCGGGGTGACGGGGTAGGAGCGAACCACATTATGGCCGGGTTCGCAGTGGATCATCTGGCCGTGGAATACTTCCGGCAGGGATTCACCTTCGTACACCAGGATACCCGTGGGCGAGCCGCTGCCGGTCTGGAGGAGGTTGGGCACCACCCCGGGGTCGTTAAGGTGCCAGTGGCGTTTGGGGATCTCGGGGTCCATGCCCACGCGGGCCTGCTGCCAGGCTGCGCCGGTGATCTCGTCGTGGTAGCCGTAATTGCCGTAATCCATCACGTAGTTGATCCGGGTGCCTTCGTTGCCGTCGTCGTCGTTGTCGCTTTGCCACATCCGGCCAAAGGGGTCTAGGGCCACTTCGAAGTTGTTGCGGAAGTTGTGGCCCATGATCTCGAGTTCTGAACCGTCGGGGTTGCAACGGAAGATCATGCCCTGCCGGAAGGTCTTGCCTTCTTCCACCACCTGTCCGTGCAGGTCGCGGGCAAGTTCCCCGTTCTTCAGGCGGAGGCGTTTGCCTTCGTTGCCGAAATTGAAGTACAGTTTCCCGTCGGGTCCGAACACCACGGCGTGTACGCCGTGATCGTGGTCGACCCCCGACAACCCAGTAAAGAGGGTATCCAAATGCTCCGGTACATCGTCGCCGTCGGCATCGGTAAATACCAGCAGATTGGGGCTGGCGGCTACGTACACCTTGTCGCCGAGTTTGGCGATCCCCAGGGCGGCATTCACTTCGGGGCCCTGGTAAAACACCTTGGCGGTATCGGCCCGGCCATCTTGGTCCAGGTCTTCCATGATCAGGATCCGGTCGCCGGCCGTACGTTCGGGGTGGTCGTGGTTGAAGCGGCGGTAGTTCTGGGCTTCGCAGATCCATACCCGGCCCCGTTCGTCCACGTCGAGGTTGGTGGGATTGGTCATCATGGGTTCGGAGGCAAAGGTTTGCAGTCCGAGTCCGTGGTGTAGGGTAAAAGAGGCCGCGGCGTGCTCCGGCAGGCGCTTGTCCGCTTCGCTCAGGGTGGAAAAATCGATGGAGGCCTCTTCTGTAGGCTCCGGTTGGCAGGCGGTCAACAGCAGCACGAGCGAAGAGAGCAGTAGGGGTCGCAGCATGGGAGCGGGCTTGGAAATGAGTCGGAATATAGGAGGAAATTGCATGGGTTAAGCGGCGACCGGTTCCTTCCGCGCCTGTAGTACCTTCGCCGCATGCAGGAGCGACCGACGGTGCTGGACTTCCTTACGCTGATCGGACTGAGCCTGATCTGGGGTACGAGTTACATCCTGATCAAGTGGGGACTGGAGGTGTTCAGCGCGCAGCAGATCGCCGTATTGCGCCTCGGGCTTTCGGCCCTGGCGCTCTCGCCCTTTGCCATTACGCACCTGCGGCGGATCAGCCTGCGGCAGCTGCCCGTTCTGCTGCTCGTAGGGCTCACCGGGACGGCCATTCCCTCTTTCCTTTTTCCTATTGCGCAGACCCACCTAAGCAGTAGCCTGACGGGAATGCTGAGCAGCCTCAATCCGCTCTGTACCTTTTTGGTAGCGTGGCTGATCTTCCGTACCCGTCCGGTACGCGAGCAGGTTATCGGGCTGACGGTGGGCCTGCTTGGGGCGGTGCTGCTGGCCTACGTTACGCCCGGCGAGGGTGGGCAGAGTACGCAGCTGGCCTACGCGGGACTGGTGCTCGCGGCCTGCTTTTGTTACGGCACCTCGGCGAACCTGGTGGCCAACTTCTTCCGGAAGCTACCTTCCCTTACCATTACGGTGACCAGTTTCTTTGCCGTGGGCCTTCCCGCCCTGATCTATGCCTTCACCCTGGGCGGGGTGGTCCCGACGATCGTCCAGGCCGGGACGGCGGGCTGGTGGGCACTGGGATACGTTACTATCTTGGCGGTCGGCAGCACCGTCCTGGCCAGTTTCGTGTTCTTTCGATTGGTACAGCGCACCGGGGCAGTCTTTGCCAGCACGGTGAGCTACCTGATCCCGGTGGTGGCGCTGCTTTGGGGCCTGCTGGACGATGAGCGCTTTGCCCTGCTGCAAATGCCGGCGATCGTCCTGGTGCTGGTGGGCGTATTTCTGAGCAAGCGCAAGTAATGGGACAGTTGCTCCGCGTTTGAATTGCGTACTTAGCGTCGTGCTGGCTCAGGTAACCCGATGTTCCCTTACCCAACGTTCTATATGAAGCTATATACCGCCTTGTTGTTACTCATGTTGCCGCTTATCGGCTGGGCGGGGCCGGCGGATTCCGTCCGGATCGACGAGGTGCTGCTCATAGGGCACAAGAAGACGCGTCCACGGGTGGTGTTTCGGGAGATGACCTTCGGCAGCGGCGATGTACTGGCGGTTGAGGACCTTGACTTTGCCATGGGCCGCAGCTATAATAATCTGATGAATACCGGTCTTTTCGCGAGCCTCGAGATCGCCTACGATACGGCGGCGGTAGCCAGTGGGCATACGACTGTCACGGTGACGATGCGGGAAACCTGGTACATCTATCCGGTTCCGGTGTTTTCGCTGGCCGACCGGAATTTCAACGTGTGGTGGGAGGAGCAGAACCGCTCCCTCGACCGGGTGAATATCGGGGGCAAACTGAATTACTACAATTTTACCGGCCAGCGCGATAAACTTAAACTCGGGTTCACCACGGGCTATACCCGTTCTCTGGAGGCAAGTTATACTTTTCCCTATCTGAACCGGGAGGGGTCGATCGGTATGGAGGTGAATTTCGGCAGCCTGCGGCGGCGGGAACAGAACTACCTCACGCGCAACAACCAGCAGGAATTTTATCTCGATCCCAACGCCTTCGTTTACCAACGCTCGCAGGCCACGCTTTCTCTTTCTTACCGGCGGAAGATCTACGTTTCCCACTCCATCGACCTGGGCTGGCGCTACTCCCGTGTAGCCGATACCATCGGGCGGGTGCTGAATCCTGATTTCTACGGCGGCGGGCGGGTCCGCCAGAAGTATTTCCGGGCGGGTTACGACTTCCGGATCGACCGGCGTGACGTGCGCAACTACCCGTGGAAAGGCATGTTCTTTACCGCCGGTATCGCGAAGGAGGGTTTGGGCATTTACGGGGAGCGCGACGGGCTGGAGGTGCACGCCGACTACCGGCGCTTTATACCCTTCGGTAAAAAATTCTCCTTCAATTACGGGGTAGCCGGAAAGTACAGTCTCATTCGCACCCGGCAACCCTTTCTGGAGAACCGGGCCATTGGTTTCGGGAATAACGGACTTACGGGCTACCAATTCTACGTGGTCGACGGACTGGATATGCTGATCTGGCGGCTCGGCGTACGGCGGGAGATCTTCAACACCAAGGTGGATCTGGGCAAGCTGGTCTTTATCGACGCCTTCCGGTATATCCCCATCCGGGTACTCCTGTCGCTGCAGTTCAACCAGGGAATCGCCAACGCACCCTTTGTCGACAGCTCCAACCGGCTGAACAACAACCTCCTCACCGGAATGGGGGCTAGCGTTGATTTCGTGTTCTTCTACGATATGGTGGGCGGAATACAGTACAACCGGAACCACCTGGGGGAAGATGGTATATACCTGAATTTCATGCTGGGCTTTTAAAATATGATATTGGTTTCCGGCAGAGGGTGGAACCCCTGTAAATTGATAATATTACATCCAAAATTGATATGTTGAAAAAACATATCGCAGTATTTTCTTTAATATCAGATATAGTGCGAAAAACCGCAGCCCTTCACTTGGTTTTGAGCAATACCTTGTCCGTATTCCGTGCGGGAAGGACGATATGTATTGCACCTGCGCTCGCCGGCTGTATTTCCGACGTGGGATAGGAGGGTAGGGCCGGGCGAACCTACCTTTAGAGGCCGGGCACGCCTAACTTTTCGTAACCTTGTACATCCGGCGTCCTATAAGCCGGCCCCTACTATGCAGGTAGTCATCTACAGCCAGGTATACAAAGAGACCGACCGGGAGCACGTACAGGAACTGTTCGACCTGCTGGCCGCCGAGAACTTCTCCACCTACGTTTACGGGCCGTACCTGGAACAGATACGCCAGCATATTCACTTCACCAAGGACGTAGGCATATTCGAGAGCCACCTGGACTTCCGGATCAAGAAATTCGATATGTTGATCACGCTGGGGGGTGACGGTACCATCCTCAGCGCTATCCTTATGATCAAGGATTACCACATACCGGTGTTGGGGATAAACCTCGGCCGTCTGGGTTTTCTGGCCCGGGTGGAAAAGGTGAAAATGCGCGAGGCGCTACGTTTACTGGCGCGGGGGCGCTTTGAAACGGAGAAACGCGATATGCTGTACCTGGAAAGTAATCTTCCGATTTTTGGGGATACGCCATACGCATTGAATGACTTCACGCTGCTCAAGCGGGACACCTCGTCCATGATCACCATCCATACCTATATCAACGGCGCTTACCTGAACAGTTACTGGGCCGACGGGATCATCGTAGCCACGCCCACCGGCAGCACGGGGTATAGCCTCAGTTGCGGCGGACCGATCATCTTTCCCGGCAGCGGCAACTTTGTCGTGACCCCCGTAGCCCCCCACAACCTCAACGTACGCCCCATCGTCATCAGCGACGATGCCGTGATCAGCTTTCAAATTGAAGGGCGGGCCGATAACTTTTTGTCGACGCTCGACAGCCGATTTGAAACGGTAACCGCGGTACACGAACTCGCCGTGCGGAAAAACGACTTCGGGATCGATCTGGTAAAGTTGCCGGATATAACCTTTATGGATACCCTGCGGGGGAAATTGAATTGGGGAGAAGACCGCCGCAACCACTGAAATAGTTATAATTGGTTAATTTCGTGTGAGAACTATATATTTGCAGTAGCCCCGAGAACATTTGGGGTAATTGGTTATTATAGCATTTATAAAGTTGGCCGTTAGTGGCTAAATTGATGTACAAAACACTTTCCTTTGGCTGCCCACCCTGATTGGAGCGGCACAAGATACTCGCCGGCATATTCCCCAGTACGTTAGGTCCGGCCAAGATCAATCACCTGCTACCCATGCGCTACTTACCTATGATCTTGTCCGATCCCGGGCGGTAACCGATCTATTCACTCTAAACAGATTTTATAATGGCAAGTCTTAAAAAAGAATTACGCGCGGTACTCGCACGCTTTGAAGCGGCGCAGGAGGCGTTTATTGAAGGTACCCAATCCCAAAAAAAGAATAAGAAGAAAATTAAAAGCTCGAAGGCAAAGATCAAGAGCCTCGAGCAGAAGGTCGCCAGCCTGGAGCAGCAGCTGCAGGTGATACAGCGGCAGCAGGATATGGTAGTGGATTCCACCGCCGCCCCCCTCGAAACCACGCCCAAGCCCTCGACTCCGAAGCGCTCGGGTGGCCGCCGCGGCGGAAAGAAGAAGGATGCTCAGTCATCGACCAGCGATAACACCACCAGGGCAACCGCCGCTGAAATGGCCGAGGCGGTAAGCGACGCCCCCGATTCCGTAAGCGAAGCCGCCGCTGAGAAGACCACGCCGAAGCCCCGCCGCGGTCGTCCCCGCAAAACCACCGGCGCCGCCAAGTCCGCCCGCAAGTCAGGGTCGGCCACCAAGCGCAAGAGCACCGGCCGCCGCGGCCGCCCCTCCACCAAGGGCCCGGAGAGCGAACTCACCAAGATCAGCGGCGTGGGAGTTACCATGGCCAAGCGATTCGAGGAAGCCGGCGTGACCAGCATCGAGCAATTCGCTAATCTTTCCGACGACGATATGAAGGACGTACTGCAGAAGTGTGGCCCCCGCTACCGCAACGCCGACAGCGACCGCATGGAGTCCTACCGGGAATCCGCCCGCCAGGCCATGCAGGAATAGTCCAGCGGTTCTGATACCAAAAAAACCGCCGCTCGGAAATCCGGGCGGCGGTTTTCTATTTACTCTACCGAGTGCTGGAACCTAGCGGGCAGCGCGGTAGCGCTCGCTTACTTCGTCCCAGTTGATGACCTCGAAGAAGGCATCTACGTAGTCGGTGCGGCGGTTCTGGTAGTTCAGGTAGTAGGCATGCTCCCAAACGTCGAGGCCGAGGATCGGCGTGCCGCGCTCGCTCACCACGTCCATCAGGGGGTTATCCTGGTTGGGGGTGGAGGTGACGGCCAGCTTGCCATCGTTCTTTACGATCAGCCAGGCCCAGCCGGAGCCGAATTGTCCGGCAGCGGCGCTGGAGAACTTCTCCTTGAAAGCATCGTAGCTGCCGAAAGCCTTATCGATCGCGCTGGCGAGTTCTCCGCTGGGCTTTCCGCCACCGTTCGGACTCATGACGGACCAGAAAAGGCTGTGATTGTAGAAACCGCCGCCGTTGTTACGGACGCCCGCTCCCGCCGAGCTGACCTTCGACAAAATTTCTTCGATATCCTTGCCGGCCATATCGGATCCCTCAAGGGCGGCGTTTAACTTACTGGTGTAGCCGGCATGGTGCTTGCCGTGGTGGATTTCCATCGTACGGGCATCAATGTGCGGTTCCAGTGCATTCGAAGGGTAGGGTAAATCGGGAAGGGTAAACATAGTAGTATGATTTATAAGTAAACAAAAAAGCCCCGTTACAGGGCGGGCGCGCAGGTGCAGCGTCCCACGGTGTGAACGTGGCAATGTTTCCGGGGTTGAGTATCAATGTACCTGATCCCGGCTAGATCGTAAATATGAAGTAAAGAAGTAAATAGGTCAGTGTAAGCCAAAACCCCATCCTTACCAGGTCGCGTTTCATTCTTGCGTTACTTTACCCGGTCGACGGGTGTTAGTTTTTTTTATCTAACCCAATCCCAACCGCCCAGGTTCGTATGCCCGGGCGTCGGGCTTCGGACGCATTCGCTTTCACATTTAAACAGGCTGTTGCCGTAATTTTGAACCATGATCCCAGCCAGTGCCCCAATCAAATTCGTTTGTATTCACGGTCATTTTTACCAGCCCCCCCGGGAAAATGCCTGGTTGGAGACCATCGAGATCCAGGACAGCGCCGCCCCCTTCCACGACTGGAACGAGCGCATCAACGAAGAGTGCTACGCACCCAACGCCACCGCCCGCGTGCTCAACGACGAGCAGCATATCCGGGAGATCTCCAACAATTACGCGCGCATCAGTTGGAATATGGGTCCGACCCTGCTCTCCTGGCTGGAGCAGCACGACCCGGCCACCTATCGCCGCATCCAGGAGGCGGACGCGAAGAGCCGCCGGCGTTTCAACGGACACGGATCGGCACTCGCCCAGAGCTACAACCACATCATCATGCCGCTGGCTAATGCCCGTGACCGGATCACGCAGATCAAGTGGGGCATTGCTGATTTTGAACACCGTTTCGGCCGCAAGCCCGAGGGAATGTGGCTGGCCGAAACCGCCGTCAGTACGGAGTGCCTGGAAGACCTGGTCGCCTGCGGCATCACCTATACGGTACTTGCCCCGCGGCAATGCCAGGCGGTTCGCCCCACGGAGACCGATGAGTGGCATGAAGTACACGGCGGCGTCGACCCCCGACGGCCCTACCGCTGCGTGCTGCCGAGCGGAAACTCGATCGCCCTGTTCTTCTACGACGGCGACGTGGCCAAGGCGGTCGCCTTCGAAGGATTGCTCAACGACGGCCGTTACCTGGCCAATAAACTGACCGACAGCCTGGACGCGAACGATGAAGTCCAGCTGGCCCACATTGCTACCGACGGCGAGAGCTATGGCCACCACCACGCCAAGGGTGAAATGGCCCTGGCGGCCTGCCTGGAAGAGATCGACCGCAACCCGAACGTGCGCCTGACCAATTACGGCGAGTTCCTGGAACTGCATCCCCCGACCTGGGAGGCCCGCATTCACGAGAACAGTTCCTGGTCGTGCGTACACGGCGTGGAACGGTGGCGCAGCGACTGCGGCTGCGAGACGGGCGGTGAACCCGGCTGGCACCAGCGCTGGCGCGCGCCATTGCGCGAAGCCCTGGACGAGGTGCGCGATCGTCTCGCCGGAGTGTTCGAGCGGGAGGGTAGCCTTATGTTTACCGACTGCTGGCGGGCCCGCGACGCTTACATTGAGCTGGTACTGGATCGTTCCGGCGGCCGCACCGATGCCTTCCTGACGCAGTGGGCCAAAAGCCGGGAGATCACCCCCCGACAGAAAATCCGCATGCTCCGGTTGCTGGAAATGCAACGCCACGCCATGCTGATGTACACCAGTTGCGCCTGGTTCTTCAACGAAGTAAGCGGGATCGAAACCCTGCAGGTGCTGCAGTACGCCAACCGGGCCATCCACCTGTGTGAGGTACTGACGGGCAAAAACTATCACCCGGACTTTATCGCCCGGCTCGAGAAGGTGGAAAGCAACGTACTGCCTAACGCCGCCGTGGCCTACCGGGAGTCGGTAATCCCCGCCCGCGTGGGCCTGCTGCGGGTGGGTATGCACTTCGCCGCCGCGAGCCTCTTTGAGGATCGGCCCGCGGATCTCGAACTCTTCAACTACCGTAGCCAGATTCATAGCCTCAAGCAACTGCGCGCCGGTGCCTTCCGCCTGTCGGTGGGACGCATGACGATCCTTTCCAACATCACCTCCAGCAGCTCCAACTTCAGCTTCGCCGTGCTCTACCTGGGCCAGCAGGCCATGATCGGCGAGATATCGCAGGATATGGACATGCGCGACTTTGACGCCCTGCTGCCCGAGCTCGAACGGCAGTTCCGGGTAGGCCACGTCAGTGAGGTGATCAATCTGATGAAGGACAACTTCTCCGGGCAAAGCTTCTCGATCTGGCATCTGTTCCGCGACGAGAAGCGCAAAATCCTGCTGGAGATGACCGAACGTACCCTTGAGATTGCGGCATCCAGCTTCTCCGACGTTTATTACGACAATTACCAGTTGATGAGCACCATGCGGGCCAATGACCTGCCGCTCCCCGACAGCTACCTGGCCGCCATCAACTTCACCATGCACCGGCGGCTGCTTGATCTGCTGACCGGGGACAGCCAACCCGACCGCGCCCGCCTGCACCGCATCGTGACCGATTACCTGCACTGGGAACACGAATGGAAAGACACCGCCAAGCTGGACAACGCCGCCGAGCAGCGCGTCCACCTGCTGGTATCCAAATCCTTCGACAGCCCCCAGCTATGGACGTGGACGCACCAACTTGTGGAAGGCCTCCGCAGTCTGGGCCTCAGGCCCAACTTCTACCGGGCGCAGACGATCTTCATCGAAGGCTGGACGCCCGCTTACGTAAAAACCCTGTCCGCCGCTCAACTGGAGGCCGGGCTGGCTTTCGCCCGGCAACTGGATATTCAGCTCGGATTCGTAGCGTTCCAGCCCGTGCTGGTACCCGCGGGGATGCGGGGATAACGGAACAAGATGAAAATTGCCGTCCTCGCCCCCTTCGCCTTTCCCGTCCGGGAGCCCTACGCCGGTGGCCAGGAGCGGCATACGGCCCAGTTGGTACGGGGTATGGCAGCCCGGGGGCATTCCGTCACCCTGCTCGCCCGCCCCGGATCGGATGCGCCCGAGGGGGTACGCCTGCTGCCCATAACCGGTGGCTACGCCGCGGCCTTACGACAACTGCGTGCGGGCGGATTCGACATCGTTCACAACAACAGTCTGGATTACCTGCCGGTACTGACGGCCTGGCGGATGAATTGCCCGGTGGTCACCACCCTGCATACCCCACCGTACCGGGCCCTGCGATTGGCTGCGCGAGTGGGGAGGTGGTCCGACCGGCTCCACTTCGTGACGGTCAGCGCCTTCATGCAGCGGCTGTGGGCCCCCTATACCGGGCGCTCCACCATCATCTACAACGGTATTGACCCGCAAGCCTGGCCTTTTTCTCCGCAGGGGGAACCCCGTAGAGCGGTATGGTCGGGCCGGATCAGTCCGGAGAAAGGGACCGAATACGCCATTGCCGCGGCCTCTCAGGCGGGCTACGCGCTTGACCTGGCGGGGCCCATCCACGATCAAGCTTACTTCGCGCGGGAGGTATCACCATACTTGAACGATCGCATTCGATACCATGGATCGCTTTCGGGAACGGAACTGGCGCGGCTGATGGGCGGGGCAGGGGTAGGCCTGTTTACCTCCGTGTGGGACGAGCCTTTCGGACTGGTCATTCCCGAGATGCTGGCCTGCGGTACGCCAGTGGCCGGTTTTGGGAGCGGGGCGGCTACCGAACTCCTCTACGAGGGGGTGGGGCAACTTGTCGAAAAGCGGGACGTTACTGCCTTGGTGACCGCCATGAACGCCGCCGCCCGGCTGCAGCGCCGCCACTGTCGCGCCCACAGCGAGCGTAACTTTCACCTGGAAACCATGATTTCCGGTTACGAAGAACTTTACCGGCGGATCCTCAACCGGCGGTGACCGGCCCTTCTTTTATTTCATTCCCGTGCTTTGCTTATGGTTTCGATTCGTAGCATTGCCGTTCCTAATCTTTTGCAATGCTGAAACTTCCCAACGACCTCGTCTTTTTCGACCTTGAAGCTACCGGACTCAACCTGACCCGCGACCGCATCGTACAGATCGCGCTCATCAAGTTGTTCGCCGACGGTCGGCCCGCCGAGGAACTGGAAATGAAGATCAACCCCACCATTCCCATCAGTACGGAAGCCTCCTCGATCCACGGGCTGACCAACGACGACGTAGCAGGCGCGCCCACCTTTCAGGAAGTGGCCCCGCGCCTCTACGAATTCATCGGGGACGCGGACCTGGGCGGATACAATTCCAACCGCTACGACGTGCCCCTGCTGCAGGAGGAATTCTACCGTGCCGGATATTTTCTGGATACCGGTAGCCGCCGCCTGATCGACGCCCAGCACATCTTTTACCAGATGGAGCCCCGCACGTTGAGCGCGGCCCTGAAGTTCTACGCGGGTAAGGAAATGACGGATGCCCACGATGCGCTGGCGGACGTGCGCGCGACGGTCGACGTCTTCCGCGGGCAACTAAAGCATTACGCCGGAGCCACCTATACGCGTGAGGACGGGGAGGTGATCGAGCCCTTTACCGACATTGACTCCGTGGCGGAATTCTGTCGCGACGACCGCTTCCTGGACGCCACGCGCCGCATCAAGCGCGGACCCAATGGCGTGCCTACCTTCAACTTCGGCAAACACGCGGGGCAACCCGTCGCGGACGTGTTCGCGAAGGAGCCCAGCTACCTGAAGTGGATACTGGATAAGGATTTCACTACCGAAGTGAAGGCCCTGGTGCGGGCCATTGACGAGGAGCGCCGCAAACGATAGGGTACTAGGCCAGCTCGTCCTTATCGAAGCCAGAGCCGTGGCCGTATCCTCCCTTGCTGCTGTCTACGTTCTTGAGGTCGTCGTCATCCTGATCGTCGACGTTCTTCTTGGGGGTGGCTGTGGGAGCTTTCTTGTCCTTGTCGCCGTCGGCGGCCAGGATGGGCTGCTGGGTTTTCGCGTCAAAAATCCGGTAGCGTGAAGGCTTGTGATTGAATTGCATGGTCGAGGGTTTTTCTTGTTTCCTCAACCTGAGGTCGGCAACCGAGGTTCGCTGCGCCCGGGCCGGAATACGGCACCCGCGTCCGCGGCAGAAGCGAAAAGCAAAACGGGGAATTACGACAGTTCTCCGCCGTAATTCCCCGCTGAAAAAGTGGGCCCAGTAGGATTTGAACCTACGACCAACGGATTATGAGTCCGCTGCTCTAACCACTGAGCTATGGGCCCGAAAGCGCGCAAAGATAGCACGCTATCCGTACAGCTCCAAAATGACTTGCTGCTCGGAATACCCGAGTTTCAGCAGGCGATCGCGGGCCTCATCCACCATCTGGCTCCAGCCGCAGAGGTAGAAGCGAACGTCTTCCCGCGGGGTGGCGTAATCGCGCTCGTACACCTGATGCACGTAGCCCGAAAGCACCTCAAAAGGGGGCTTGTCCTGGGGCATTTCCCGACTGAGGGTGGCCGTATAGGTGAAATGGGGGTGGCGGCGCGCGAGTTCCTCCAATTCATCGCGGTAAAGCAGATCTTCAGGTCGGCGGCAACCGAAGATGAGGTGGAAGCGGCGGGTTTCGCGGTCGAGCCGCTCCTGCAGCATGGACCGGAAGGGGGCAATGCCCGTGCCGGTACACACCATCACTACGTCGTAGTCGAGCGGCCGTTCCGGTAGGGTAAATACACCGCCGGGTTCCTTGGTCAGCAGCTGGGTACCTACGGTCGCTTCCTCGAAGAGGTAGGTGCTCCCCTTGCCGCCCGGGAGGTGGACCACGCAGAGTTCGGCCTGGTTGCCCCCGTTCGGAGCCGAGGCGATGGAGTAGCTGCGCCAGCGATCACGGCGGCGGTCACTGATCGGCAGGTCGAGGGTAAGGAACTGTCCGGGCCGGAACTCGAGCCGCTCGCGGTCGGGCAGTTCCAGCCAGAAGCTGCGCACCGTGGGGCTACGTTGCTCGATGCGGGTGACGATCGCTTCCTTCCATTTACTCATAGTACCATATCGTTGTAGGGGATAACGGTGGGGTAGCCGCGCTCGTTGAAGTAGGCGCGGGTATTTTCCAGGGGCGCCTCGCTGATGGCCCAGACGAAGTCTCCCCCCCAGGCCCCCAGGCTTTTGACTGTACCGTCGAAGTCGCGGAAGTGCTCCTCCTGCACGGGCGTCAGCCCCAGTTCGTCCGCGATAAGGCGTTCGTAGGCCGTGGCCACGCGGGCGGCGGCGCGCAGGTGCGGGGCCTGGAGAAAAAGCCGCGACATTTGGCCCGCTTCCCAGATCGTCTCCACGTCGATGTCGATGGTGGCGTAGCGTTGGAGGGCTTCCCGGCTGTTCTGTTTGCGGTTGCGGTAGACGAAGCAGGTACTTTCCAGCCACTCGGGCCGCCAGTCCAGCTCCGTTACCGTGGGCCGGCTGCCGTTGCGGGAATACAGGAGGGGGCCTTCGGCTCCGGCGCAGGCCAGGTCGTAACCGCTGCCGCCGAAGGTGCGCTCGAGCAACTCGTACGCGTTTACGCCAAGCCATTCGCTGAGGAACCATACCAGGGTGGAACTGCTGCCGAGACCCCAGGCCGGGTCGAATTCGAGGGTCGTGGTGATTTGGGTATCGGCCAGTTTGCGGGTGGCCCCGGGGAGAAGCTGTTCGGCGACGTGGAAGAGCTGGAGGAGGCGGTGGCGCACGGGATCTTCATCGGTGGGCGCCGCCCGCCATTCGTCCGGTGTGAAGGCGAAGCGGCGGTGGGCGGAAGGGTCGCCGGCCACTTCCATAGTCCATTCCAGGGTGCCGGCGGAATCGGAAGGGCGGGGCGTAACCCGGAAGCGCTGTCCGCGCCGGGTGGGGACGGCCAGGGCGGTGGCGCCGTCGAGGACGAAGTATTCGCCCAGCAGGAGCAGTTTGCCGTGGCCGTAAAATTCCCGTTCGTGATGCATAGGTGGGGTAATGTAAAAAGGCCACCCTACCGAGGTAGCGTGGCCTTTATTCAGTCATACGATTCGGAGCGACCTACTTTTCGTCGTCGTCCTCGTTTTCGTTGTTGAGTTGCTCGCGCAGCTGCTCGAAGGCGGAAAGGTCGCCGAGGGTCGAACGCTCGTTGCTGGAGTTGGTTTGCTTGACCGCCTTGCGGGTGGTCTCGCGCTCCTCGCGGCGCTCGCGTACTACGGTGTCCTTGGCTTCGCGGCGGATGTCGTTGACGTAGCGGCTGTGGCTGACCATCAGCTTCTTCTGATCGCGGTCGAACTCGATGACCTTTACGGTCAGGGTTTCGTCTACTTCAGCGATGCTGCCGTCTTCCTTGCGCATGAGCTTGATCGGCGCGTAGGCTTCCAGACCGTAGGGCATCTGTACGATGGCGCCGCGGTCGTCCTTGCGGAGTACGGTGGCCTCGTGGTAGCTGCCTTCGGGGAATACCGACTCGAAGCTGTCCCAGGGGTTCTCTTCGAGTTGCTTGTGACCCAGCGACATCTTGCGGTTGTGCTCGTCTACTTCGAGTACGACTACGTCGATGTCTTCGCCTACCTTGGTAAACTCGCTCGGGTGACCGAAGCGCTTAGTCCAGGAAAGGTCGCTGATGTGGATCATGCCGCCGATGCCGTCGTTGAGTTCAACGAATACACCGTAGGGGGTGAGGTTCTTGACCTTGCCCGTGTGGCGGGTGCCCACGCTGAAGTTCTCGTAGATGTTGTCCCAGGGATCCTGCTGCATCTGCTTGATGGACAGCGACATCTTGCGGTCGTCGCGGTCGATCGTGACCACCTTGGCGTTGCGGGTTTCGCCGACGGTGAAGTACTCGCGAGCGTTGATGGGCTGGTTGCTCCAGCTTACTTCGCTTACGTGTACCAGACCCTCTACGCCCGGCATGATCTCGAGGAATGCGCCGTAGTCTTCGATGTTGACTACGCGGCCTTCGACGGTGCTGCCTTCGGTGATGTTGTCGTCCAGTACTTCCCAGGGGTGGGGCTGCAGTTGCTTGAGGCCGAGGCTGATCCGCTTCTTGTTCTCGTCGAAGTCGAGTACGGCAACGTTGACCTTCTGGTTGAGCTCCAGCACGTCGCTGGGGTGGTTGATGCGTCCCCAGCTGATGTCGGTGATGTAGAGGAGGCCGTCGACGCCACCCAGATCGAGGAATGCCCCGAAGTCGGTGATGTTCTTAACGATACCTTCCAGCACCTGACCGCGCTCGAGGCTGGCGATGATGGCTTCGCGCTGCTCGGCCAGGTCGCTCTCGATGAGGGCCTTGTGGGAAACTACGGCGTTCTTGATGGTCTCGTTGATCTTGACCACCTTGAATTCCATGGTCTTGCCTACGTAGGCATCGTAGTCGACGATCGGCTTGATGTCGATCTGCGAGCCGGGCAGGAAGGTCTCCAGTCCGCCGCAGTCGGCGATGAGGCCGCCCTTGGTCTTGCTGATTACCTTGCCGTTGATAACGGTGCCGTTGGCGTAGGAATCGCGGATGCGGTCCCAGGCGCGCAGCAGCTTGGCCTTGCGGCGGCTGAGTACGAGCTGGCCGCGGTCGTCTTCCTGCTGTTCCACGTAGACTTCTACGGTGGTGCCCACCTCGATGTCCTGGTCGCGGAATTCAGAGAGGGGCAGCAGGCCGTCGCTCTTGTAGTTCAGGTCGAGGATAACGTCGCCGTCGATGATGGCCGATACCTTGGCCGACATGATCTCGGCTTCCTGGATGTTGGTCATCGAGGCCTCGTACTCCTTCTCCATGGCTTCCCGCTCCTCCTTGGAGTAGCGGTTGTCGATCTTGGCGATCGCGTCCCAGGCGAAAGCGTCGTGGGCAGAACCGGTGGCTCCGCTGGTGTCGGCTTCGTCGATTTCTACGGCTTCTTCCTTCACCTCCTCGGTGAGGGCTACGGCTACGCGGGTTGATTCCTTGCGGATCACCTTGGCGCTGCGCTTGTCGTCGTCTTCGTCCTCATCCTCGTCGAGGCTTTCCTCGGCGTCTTCAGTGGCCTGGGCTACGTCTTCGTCCGTGGCTTCGGGGCCGGGCTTGATCTTCGACTGGGTCTCGGTGATCTCGGGGGTCACTTCCTCGGTGTCGGGGGTAGCTTGTGCTTCGATGGATTCGGTTGCCTCCGGCGTAATGTTATCGGTGGAGGTCTCTTCGGTCCCGTCTTTTTGCGGGTCCTTATCATCGTCTACTTGCATGACGTGATAGGTTTAGTAAAGTTAAACAGTCGGGCCGCTTCGGGGGCGGCTTTTCCCCTCCCAAGCCAGGGTATGGCTTAGGAGGCGCAAAGATACGACTTTTTAACGGTCGGGAAAAGCTACAGCCGCAGGAAAGTTTTTACCCAGCGCCGGTCGCCGGCCACCAGCTGCAGGCGGTACACGCCGGGTGCCAGGTCGGCCACCGGAAGGCTGACGCGCAGCGTTCCAGCCTCCTTCTCATATTGTAGGTCGCGCAGTCGCCGGCCCGCGGCGTCAAACACCTCGCCGAAGACGCGGCCGGCATATTCGTTATCGAGTTCGATGGTGAGCTCGTCCAGCACCGGATTGGGGTAAAGACTGACTTGGGTAGCGGGCGCTACCGTCAGCCGAGCGGGGGCAGCGGATGCCACGTCGTCCGATCCGCAAGTGTCGTCCGACGGCAGCGAAGAAACGTCAGGAGTCTCGTCCAAGGAAGTGACGTAGATCCCGTCCAGCCACGTCCCGTCCTCCCGGTAGGCGAACTCGATCGTGTGCCGGGTGGAGGGGGTAGCGGGGAGCTGGAAGGGCAGGCGGTTCCATTTGAAGATTCCGGGACCGTGCCGCAGGGTCTTCCAGGCGTACCACTCACCACCGTTGAGGCGCACCCAGAAGGAATCGTCGTCGGGAGCGGCGGCGGCGATGCGGCCGTAAACGAAGAGTTGCTGGCCCTGCCCGGTGGCGGGGACGTCGACGTGGAAGGTGACGAGGTTATCCGGCACGGCCGGCGGCACGGTGGATAGGGAGTTATCGTCCAGGGCTACGAGGTAGGCCCCGTTGCTGGCCTCGGCGTCCGGCTGGTGCGTCCACGCTGCGCCGTGGGGTGCGCACTCCGCCTCATGCCACTGGGCGATGGGCTGCAGGGGTTCAAGCTCGCAGTCGGGGTCCTCCGCTCCGGTACCATTGATCGGGTCCGTGGTGGGTCCGAGGTAGATTTTGTCGAGCTCGGTGCCGTCTTCCCGGTAGGCGAAATCGATAGTGTTGTGGCCGGCGTCGAGTGTCAGGGGCCCGCCGGGGAACAGGTTCCAGTGGAAGCCGGCGCGCTGGCGGATGCCCGACTTCCAGGCGTGCCAGGGCCCTTCGTTGATCCGCACGTAGTAGGAATCGTCGAGGTTGCTCGGGGCGTTGATGCGGGCCTGCAGGTAATAGGCACCGGCGGCGGCGTTGTGCACCGAGAAGCGCACGTAGTTGGCGGGCTCATCCGCCGGCGGGGAGGAGTAGGCGTTAGGACCGTCGACGACGAGGTAGCCACTGCGGGACGCGTCGGGGGCGTTGCGCAGCACCCACTGCCCGCCGTAATCGGCGCATTCGGCTTCGAGCCAATACTCGGAGGCATCCGGGCACGTAAGATCAATTACCCTATGGGGGTATAGATAGTCGGGATTAAAGAAACTGGGGTACCCAGTGTCCGGACTCAGTACTAGGTAGTTGACTTGCAGTTCCGGACTACAGTAAGCCAGGCGGATGGTATTGTCACCTTCTTGCAGGTCGAAGGCGAATTGGTTGAAGTACGAATATTCCTGAATGACCGTCCATTTGACCCAACCCGTCTCGTTAATATTAACCCATACACAATTGTCCTCGGGACTGGGCAGGGTAAATACTCCTCCCAAATAGTATCGTGAGTAATATTCATCAAAGTCGGCCGCAGGTACGTCGCGAATGACGTAGCGCAGTTGATGCTCAGGCAAATCGTCGGGAGGGCTTTCCGTTGATGCGGCCGTTCCGCCGATTGCGGACGGGCCGTACTCACTTGCGGGTTCGGCGGAGAGGCTCCAGTAATCACCCGCCTGGGCGCAAGCACTGCCCAAGCGGTAGTATGGCCGGTTGCTGGTGTACAGGTCGCCGGGAAAAATCCGCCAAAGGCTGGTATCGCGGCCGGACGCGCCGTACCAATCGTACACCGTAACGGCTACTTCCTGATCCTGACGGTTATCAAACGTAAATCTGAAATACGGTTCAGCCGGATCATAATCCCCGAAACCAGCGGAAGTGAAATCGTAGCTCACGATAAATCCGTCGGGATCGTACGAGTCGCTCGCACTGGTAGAAAAAGACGGATACGGTTCCTTGGTCATGTTTTCCTCGCCCGGATCCAGGATCGCCACCGGCGGAATGTTAACAAAATCAGGGCAGTTCGTTCCTTCCAGCCGGGCATCGAAGGGCAGGGGGAGATATTGTCGGGAGGTTATACCGGGATCTTCCAGGTATACCTCATCGAGTTGCTGGTCGGGGTGGGTGAAGGCGATATCGAGCGATTTCAGCGTGTCACCGTTCAACCCCAGACCGGCCACCGCGGCGTCGTCATATACCCATTTCCACCCTGCGGCATCGGCAGTCGTGGGGTGCTCGGCAGGAAATGTGCGCAATTGCCACGTGCCGCCATTGGCGCGCAGCCATAGCGATGTGTGACCGGTTCCACCCTCGCGGATCCGGAAGTAGGGGAGGTAGTCTTCCGGGGGGTATCTGCTGGGGTAGGGACTGAAGTGCAGGCGCACGTAGTGCGCGGCCTCTTCCCCCGGCGCGTCGGTGGGAAACACGGTTGAGGTAGCGGCCAGGTATTGTCCGCTGGAAGCCGTTGTATCGTCGACAATGTTGAGCGCGCTGCCGACCTGCTCGCATTCGGGTTCGTAAAGGAAACGGCGGGCCACGAAGTCAGGGACGGGTTCCGGTGCGAGGCCGGACTGGGCGGCCACAGCGGTGGAACACAGGATGATGATGAACAAGCCGCGGCCAAAAATGACCAGTCGGCACAATCGAGTGAAGCGGTGTTGCATAGTGGCGTTTATGTTGTTTATAAGGATCATTCAAAAAGGTTTCCCACCTTTCGGGAAATAGTCCCTCCAACTGGGCCGCGCCCTCCACTAATATGCCG
Source organism: Neolewinella litorea (assembly GCF_004803465.1). Classification (GTDB taxonomy): domain Bacteria; phylum Bacteroidota; class Bacteroidia; order Chitinophagales; family Saprospiraceae; genus Neolewinella; species Neolewinella litorea. Next base: position 260,964 of record NZ_SRSF01000003.1, read on the forward strand.
GTTTTATTTCATTTCATGTACCTGATTTGACCTTCTCCTAGGGGGGCTGAAAAATAGAAGGTTCCATAGGTAGCCGGATCGGGTCTGCACTTTCGGAATTATCCCTCGAAATAACTGCAGGGCTGTTGCCTCAAGGCGGTTCGTTAGGCAATGAAACAGGCGTATCCCCGCCGGCCCGGGCCGGCGGGGATACGCGCTAATTATCCAAGCAACTGCCCACTACAGCCGCAGGAAAGTTTTTACCCAGCGCCGGTCGCCGGCCACCAGCTGCAGGCGGTACACGCCGGGTGCCAGGTCGGTGACCGGAAGGCTGACGCGTAGCGTTCCAGCCTCCTTCTCAAATTGTAGGCCGCGCAGCCGCCGGCCCGCGGCGTCGAAGACCTTGCCGAAGACGCGGCCGGCGAATTCGTTATCGAGTTCGATGGTGAGCTCGTCCAGTACAGGGTTGGGGTAGAGACTGATCTCGGCAGCGGGCGCGCTTGTCGGTTGCGCCGTGTTAAGGGAAGAACCAGATAGGGTTAAGGCTTCCGGTCCGCAGGATTCGTCCGGGGGCAGCGATGAGACGTCCGGGGTCTCGTCCAGGGAAGTGACGTAAATCCCATCCAGCCACGTCCCGTCCTCCCGGTAGGCAAACTCGATCGTGTGCCGGGTCGAAGGGGTAGCGGGGAGCTGGAAGGGCAGGCGGTTCCATTTGAAGGTTCCCGGCGCGTGCCGCAGGGTCTTCCAGGCGTACCACTCACCACCGTTGAGGCGCACCCAGAAGGAATCGTCGTCGGGAGCGGCGGCGGCGATGCGGCCGTAAACGAAGAGTTGCTGGCCCTGTCCGGTGGCGGGGACGTCGACGTGGAAGGTGACGAGGTTATCCGGCACGGCCGGCGGCACGGTGGATAGGGAGTTATCGTCCAGAGCTACGAGGTAGGCCCCGTTGCTGGCCTCGGCGTCCGGCTGGTGCGTCCACGCTGCGCCGTGGGGCGCGCACTCCGCCTCATGCCACTGGGCGATGGGCTGCAGGGGTTCAAGCTCGCAGTCGGGGTCCTCCGCTCCGGCACCATTGATCGGGTCCGCGGTGGGTCCGAGGTAGATTTTGTCGAGCTCGGTGCCGTCTTCCCGGTAGGCAAAGTCAATAGTGTTGTGGCCGGCGTCGAGTGTCAGGGGCCCGCCGGGGAACAGGTTCCAGCGGAAGCCGGCGCGCTGGCGGATGCCCGACTTCCAGGCGTGCCAAGGCCCTTCGTTGATCCGCACGTAGTAGGAATCGTCGAGGTTACTGGGGGCATTGATGCGGGCCTGCAGGTAATAGGCACCGGCGGCGGCGATGTGCACCGAGAAGCGCACGTAGTTGGCGGGCTCATCCGCCGGCGGGGAGGAGTAGGCATTAGGACCGTCGACGACGAGGTAGCCACCGCGGGATGCGTCGGGGGCGTTGCGCAGCGCCCACTGCCCGCCGTAATCGGCGCATTCGGCTTCGAGCCAGAATTCGGAGGCCAGGGGTTCATCGCAGGTGACATCGGCGACTTTGCTCGAGGGGTCGAGGCCCCTATATATCGTATAGGGATAGTTCATACCGATAGCCGGGCTAAAGTTCAAAAATCTCACCTCTAGATCGGGACTGCAATAGGCCAATTCGATGACGTTATCACCGGGTACCAGATTGATTCCCAGCTGTATAGACACGTCCTCTATCACTTCCCATCGGTGCCATCCCGTACCGTTGGTATTGATCCACAGGCAGTTTCCTTCTGGCTCCGGCAGGGAGAATACACCGAGGGCATAGTAGTTGTTGGTAGAATAGTTGACTGACTCGGGAACATCAGGAATTACGAAACGCAATTTATTGGCCGGCACATCTTCTGGTACCTCACTGACGGACGATTTTGAGGGGGCAACTGCGATCGCACCGCCTGGAATACTCGGATCGGGCTTCAGCGTCCAATTACTTCCTGCATCCGCGCACTGCACGTTTATGCGGTAATACGGGCCATACCCCTCATCATAATCACGATGCACTATTTTCCAGAGGGAGGTATCCTTATCGTTGGCCCCGTAAAAGTCATATACCGTCACTGAGGTACTGGATACACCATATCCGTATCGCCAAAGAATCGTGGGTTCACCTGGGTTAAAGTAATCATAATCAAGTTCGCCCGTTGAGGCACGAAAATCATAGTGCACTATCACCCCGTCGGGGTCGTAGGATTTTGCGGCGTTGAGGTTGAAAACGTTGGTGTTCACACTGACAATCACTTCACTCCCCAACTCAAGCATCGCCACCGGCGGAAGGTTGGTGAAGTCCGGGCAGTTGGTCCCCGGCAGGTCATATTCGAAGGGGCGCAGCGCGGAGTAATAATAACTATAAAAATTTACGGATTCCAGGTACACCTGGTCGAGTTGCTGGTCGGTGCGGGTGAAGGCCACGTCCAGCGTCAGGAGGGTATCGCCCTGCAGTCCGAGGACGTTTTCTTCGTCGTGCACGAGTACGTCGGGTACCCAGGTCCATCCCCCGTCAGCAATGCGGGCGTAGGCGGTGGAGTAGGTGCGCAACGTCCATTCGCCGCCGTTGGTCCGCAGCCACAGGGACACGGGGCCGGGGGCGGTCTGTCGCACCCGGAAATAGGGCTCAAAATCGTATTCGCCGGCGGCATCCGACTGGGGGTTAAAGTGGAGGCGCACGTAATCATTCGGGTCATCGCCTGGCGCACTTTCGGGGAATACCGCTCCGTTTGGCACCAGGTACTCGTCGCTGGTGGCGGTCGTGTCCTGCATGACCGCCAGGCCGGTTCCTACCGCCTCGCATTCGGGTTCGTAAAGGTACCGCTGAGAAAAGGCCTCGGGAATTTGCCCGTATTGGGCGGATAACGATCCGCAGAAGAACAATAACAGACACAGGGCCATAGCCCCGGCGGGCGCGGGGCGCCCCGGATTGGGTAATGCTCTCATGATTTGGGTAATGGTTAGTTCATAGTGATAAACCAATGGAAAGTATATCGCAAATCGCTGATTACCAATAGTCATTTAGTTAAATTTTCCGTGGTATTGGGCGCGCACGCAGGTGCCGGGTAATAACCAGGATAGCCTATTACCGTACGTAACTTTATATCGGGTAATCATCCGTTACCAACGGTGGAAACGGCCTTTCGGACCTCCATCATCAGGAGCGGCCCGGAAATAAAACGGCCCGAACGCCTGACCAATGTCAGGCTCCGGGCCGTGGGGGAGGTTGGGAGCGGATTCGAACCGCCGTACAAGGTTTTGCAGACCTTTGCCTAGCCACTCGGCCACCCAACCATTAGGCCGCAAAAGTAAACGGGGGCGCGGGGAGCGCCAAACTTTGCGACTGGTTTCTTTCAGTAAAGTAAGTGCACAACGCCGGACTCCTGCACTAAGTTTCCCAGCGCAGAGGTAAACCGCAGGATATACACGTAGCTGCCGGCCGGCGCCAATTGCCCGCCGAGACTTCCGTCCCATCCCACTAAAGGATCTTCTCCGGAAAACAGCAGTCCGCCCCAGCGATCATACACCTGCAATTGGTAGCCGGTCAGGCCCGTTGGGTCGGTGAAAATCGGGCGAAAGCTGCGGTTCACTTCCTGGTCGGCGGTCGGACTGAAGGCGTTGGGAAGGTAGACTTCGGTCTCGCGGGCTACGCAGACCACGTTCGACCAGAACGTGAAATTCTCCGCTTGCCCCTCTGGACGGAAGTCCGCTTCCACTACGTAGCAGGGCAGTTCTCCGCTCATGGGGGTTTCGTCGATGAAGGTAAGCGCGGTAATTCCGGTAGCCAAAACCGTGGCACTGCTGTCCGCCGAGAGACGGTACACCGTGTAGGTAAGCGTACCGGGTAACCCGTTCTCCAGGGGCGTCCAGGCCAGTTCCACCGCGTCGGTGGGCAAGGTGGCCGCCGCCAGTACGACCGGACTGACGTAGTTACTTCTTCCGCTGCGGCCGCAATCGTCGGTCAGCACGAAACGGAAGGAATCCCGGGCCGCTACTGCCACAGCCTGATCTATAAACACCACTTGTTGGCTGAGCAGGGAGTCGACGGGCTCCGGAATATTGATTGGGCCGGAGGGACCGAGGCGTTCGAGTTGGGTAGCGTAGGTGGCCGGCGGTGGATCCGGATAGGAATAGGCGAAGCGCAGGCGACCGTCGGTTCCGAGTTCCACGCCATACAGCGGGAAGTCCCGCACCGGCTGAGCAAATTCAACCGTCTGGCAAAAGACGGCCGTACGCTGGTTGATGTCGCGGCCCGCATAGTCGATCTCCACGTAGAAGCAAAGGCTGTCGCCGTCGTTGGCGTCGCGGTAGGTGAGGAAGGGCACCGTATCGGCGGCTACGGCGGGGGAGGGGCGGTAGGCACCTCCGTTAACGGAAACGAAGAGCTGTAGGCTATCACCCGCGGCAAGTTGGAAAACAGAATCCGAGGAATTCCCGGACGAATCGCGCCCCACCACCGGAAAGAAGGTTATCTCGGAGTCGCAACCCTGGCCACCGGTACCGCCCAGGCCCAGGGCCGATCGGATTGCGCTTTGCGGACTGTCGTTGCCGCACGCGTCCAATGCCGCCACCCGGAAGCGGCGGTCAAGGTCTTCCTCCGGGGATCTACCGGGCAGACGGTAAGACGTAACCAGCCCCACGGTATCCAGGGGAATAACCCCGCTGTCGGTCAATTCCAGGATCACGTAGCGGTTCACCTCCGGCGAAGGGGAGGGGTCCCAGTAGATAACCAGATCACCGTCGACGACGCTGACGAAGTGGACCTCGGGCGTCACGGGGATGAAACTGTCCAGCGTATCGCTGCGCAGTACCTCCTGGCCGGGGCAATCGTAATCGTATTCCAAATAGTAGAACAGCTGCAGGCCCGCCGGATTTTCGTCGCGGTACTCCGTGGCGGCCGGGTCGGTCAGGGTGGCCAGCAGGGCATACGGGCCCGCGGCGGCCTCCGCTCGGTAGATGCGCGTACCCAGGTAGGGACCGCAGTCGTTGGCGACGTTTTGCCAGGTGAGGATCTCACCGCCCGCCTCGGAGCGGGTGCACAGGAAGTCCGGTGCGGCGATCTGCGCGCGCAGACTGCCCAGCAGCAGCAGTGCCAATAAAGTAAGGGTAGTTCGCAAGGGTGTTGATGTAAGGGTTCCTACTCTTCGCCATAACACCGCAAGGCCCCCGGGTGTTATCGGATCCAATGGTCGGCGGTACGACCGGCCGGCAACCGTGGACTCATTCGTCGGTGTCTTCCAGGGTCGGAAGGAGTTCGATCGGGGTCTGGAAGCTTTCCTCCAGCGCGGCGCGAATGCGGTCGCGGCGGTAGGCACTGCGACGAAAATCGTCCTTGACGGCGGATTTGTCGGTTTCCACTACGTAACTCTCCAACGGACCGGTGATGGTGTAGTAGAGATTGAACAGGCCATTGCGGGCCGGCAGCACTTCCAGCTTATCGTCGTGGCGGCTGATCTTGTTGGCAATCACCTGGCCCGCGTTCACCTTGACGTAATATTCGAGGTACTGGTCGAAGGTGTGGGTGCCGCTCACCGTGAGGTTGATGGCGCTGCTCTGGATGAGCATGGCCGGCAGATAGACGGTCCGGTCGGAAATCTCGATGAAGTTGGCCAGGCGGGTAAAGCGAACGCGTTCCAGGTCGCCGGACTTGAGCGCGAATGCGAAGTTTTCCAGCATGGCAAAATCGTGCAATTCCCCGTCCAGGATCTCCATTCCTACCTGGGCCCGCAGCCGGGGATAATCGATCTCGCCGGCGTCGTCGTAGTACAGGTCAAGGAGCATCCGTGCATTAAGACGACCGCTCAGGTTGTCGGCCGTCAGGAATTCCTGTCCGAAATTTTCGTTCTGCAGGAAGAAGGTCTCGGCGTCCACGTCATCCGCCGTAATTCGGGCCCGGGTATGGGTCAGGAGTCCGAAATCCGTGGTGGCATCGATGCGAAATTCCCCTTCCATGGCGTCGGTAAGCCCGCGTACGGTTACCTGGCCGGGGGAGAATAGCAGCTGTCCCCGAAAGTTATCGCCCGCCAGTTCGTCCCATCTCCACTCCGCGATGGTGGCTTCGAAGCGTCCGTTGAGCAATTCGGTGATGCGGCCCCGACGCTCCCGGGCCCGCTGCCCCAGACTGTCGAGGGTGACCGGCCCGGAAGATTCCTGCACTTCGGCGTCGGGGCCGGACAAGGCCAGTAGTTCGCCAACGTCAAAATGGTCGCTGCTCAATGTGGCGTTGAAGACGAGGGCCGCGTCGCGGGTATTCAGGCTGTCGGCGAACAGCACCGGCACCAGGTTAGTGGCCGTACCGCTAAGTTGCAGCCTGGTATCTCCCGTTTCTACTTCCAGATCGGTCAGGGTGAGCGCGTTGTCGTCGAGCACCAGGGTGCCGGTGGGCAGCATTACTTCCTGACCATTGACGGTAAGTGCGGCGTCCACGAAGGTGACGGTCCCCCCCGTTGAGACGCGGCCCATGCGGCGGGGCTCCACCATATCAGCGTATCGCCCGCCCAGGGTGACCTGGCTCAGTTGCAGGGTGCCTTCCCCGCCGTTAAGCATATCGCTCGCCAGGAAACCGGAAAGTGCCGCCACCGGGAAACTGCCGTCGGCTTCGAAAGTGATGCGGGGGTCGGTGAGGTCTTCCATCCGAAGTTGAACGGCAAATTCATCGCCGTCTACCGTGCCGGTAAGTCGGTCGATGGAAAAGGTTTGCACGCCCCCCGTGGGGCCGTCCACGTAGGCGAAAGAGGCTTCGAGGTCCAGGTCGCGCGCCTCGACGTCGAGGCGCGGACTCTCCACCCGGCCGTCGGTCAGCGCAAGGCGACCGTCGAAACGCGGGTAGGCCCGGGCCGACCAGGGTCCCACGACGGTGGCCGACAGGCTAAGGTCGCCGCGCGTCTCCAGTTCTTCCAGGGGGGCGGCGTAGGCGGGGGGGAGCAGGGCGAGTACATCTTCGAGGTTCCCGCTGCTGCTGCTGAGTTCCAGGTCGGTCACGACGCCCGCTTCGGTAGGGTGGAGGCTGCCGGTGGCTTCCACGGTCAGGTCGCCGGCGGTGAGGCGGAGCGGTGCAAAGGTGTAGGCATCCGCGATGTGATCGATGGTGGTGTGGGCGTCGAGGCTCAGGGACTTTCCGTCCAGATACCGGTAGCCTTCCTGGTCCAGGTAAGCTACCTCCAGTTCAGCCTCGGTGTTGAGCACGTACTGCCGGGCCCCGAAATCTCCGCTGAAGGTGGCTGAAGTGGCGGTTAGCAGCGCATCGGTGCGCAGACGCGCGTCCTGGTACACCAGCACCACGTTGCGGAGCCGCGCCTCATCGATGGCGAATTCCACCGGCCCGGCACCCGCGTCCGCGCCCTCATCCCCTACGGATGTGTAGCCGGCCAGCTGATAATTGGTGTTGCCGTCCACGTCGGTGAACAGTTGGAGCTTCCCGTTCTCCACCACGATGCCATTGATGCGGATCTTGCCGAAAAGACTGCTCAGGTCGAGCCGGCAGGCCAGCCGTTTGGATGCCAGCAGGGCACTGCCGTCGCTGCCCGCTACGGTGACCCCGTGGAGATCTACCGAGAGATAGGGAAAGGACCGCAGCAGGCTGAGGTCGTAGTCCTGAATGACGATCTCGGTCTGCAGCCGTTCGTTGAGCGCGCCCACTACCTGCCGGGCGATGGGCCCGCCAAAGAGTTGCACCGCCAGCAGGGGCAGCAGGACGATAATGACGAGCAGGACGAGCGTAGTGCGAAGGAAGCGCATGGCGGTAAAAGCCGGGTGGCTGACTAAGGTTGCAGGTCGGGTACCTGATCCAGTACCAGGCGCAGTTTTTCCTGCATGGCCCCGCTCAGGGGTACGAGGGGTACGCGCAGGTGGTTGTCGCAGAGGCCGAGCAGCGATACGGCGGCCTTGATCCCTACCGGGTTGCCCTCGCAGTACAGCAGGGGGTGCACGTCGAGCATATCGAAATTGAGGCGCCGGGCTTCGGTAAGGTTGTTGTTGAGGGCGGCGGTGACCATGCGGCTGAAGTGGGAGGGCAGGGCATTGGCGATCACGCTGATGCCCCCGTGCCCGCCTACGGCGATCATGGCGGTGGCCAGGGGATCTTCTCCGCAGAGGACCCCGAAGCGCTCGGGTCGGTGGCGGAGGATCTCGGTGGCTTGCGAAAGTATACCACTGGCCTCCTTGACGGCGGCGAAGCGATCGCTCTCCTCGGCCAGGCGCAGGACGGTCTCAGGCAGTACGTTGCTGCTCGTGCGGCCGGGCACGTTGTAGATGATGAGGGGGCGGGGCGCTACTTCGGCGATCCGCATATAATGCTGGTAGATGCCTTCCTGCGGGGGCTTGCTGTAGGCGGGGCTGCTCGACATGATGCCGGCCACGCCATCGAAGTTGTACTCCCGGATGAAGGTGGCCAGCCGCTCGGTGTAGTTGCCGCCGAAGAAACCGGCGACCACCGGCACGCGCTCGTCCACGTGGCGCAGGGTGAAGTCCAGCACCTCCCGGCACTCCTGGGTACTCAGGGTGATGGCCTCCCCGGTGGTGCCCAGGCAGACGAGGTAGTCCACGCCTCCGTCGATGACGTAGTCGATGATGCGCCCCAGCGCGGGGTAATCGATGGATTTGTCCGCCCGAAACGGCGTAATGAGGGCGACGCCGGTGCCGCTGAAGGGGGGGAGGGACTGCTGCATGGGAAAGTTGGAATCAGCGGGGTGAACCGGGTGGCAAGGTACGGGAGCCGGCCGGACTTCAGTCGGCGTGGGTCACCGGCCCGATGGCCACGTATTTGTTGATGCGGTCTTCCACCATCTGGTCGATGGGCTTCTCCTGGATGGCGGCGATGGCTTTCTTGAGCTGGCGCTTCAAGGTCTTGGCCATCTCGTCGGGGGCGGAATGGGCCCCGCCGTGGGGTTCCTTGACGATCTCGTCCACAATGCCGAAGCCGTGCATGTCCTCGGCGGTAAGCTTGAGGGCGTCGGCGGCCTGTTCCTTGTAGTCCCAGCTGCGCCACAGGATGCTGCTGCAGCTTTCGGGGGAGATTACGGAGTACCAGGTATTCTCCAGCATGATCACGTGGTCGCCAAGCCCGATACCAATAGCGCCGCCGCTGGCACCTTCACCGATCACGGCGCAGACGATGGGCACCCGGAGCTGGGCCATCTCGAAGAGGTTGCGGGCGATGGCCTCGGCCTGCCCTCGCTCCTCGGCCTCGATGCCGGGGAAGGCCCCCGGAGTATCGATGAGGGTGATCACCGGAAAGCCGAAGCGCTCGGCCAGTTTCATCAGGCGCAGGGCCTTGCGGTAGCCCTCGGGGTTGGCCATACCGAAGTTGCGGTACTGCCGCATCTTGGTGTTGACGCCCTTTTGGTGGCCGATGATGACTACGGTCTGCCCGTCGAGGTTGCCAATGCCGCCCACGATGGCCTTGTCATCGCCGTAGCAACGGTCGCCGTGGAGCTCCACGAACTTGCGGCACATCTGCTCAATGTAGTAGAGGGTATAGGGCCGCTCCGGGTGGCGGCTCAGCTGTACGCGCTGCCAGCCGGTGAGGTTGGCGTAGATGTCGCGGCGGGTCTGCTTGATCTTCCCTTCGAGCTCTTCGATGGTGGACTGCATATCGACCACCCCGTTTTCGCCTACTTCCTTTACCTTTTCGAGCTGTTCGTAGAGCTGTTCGAGGGGCTTTTCAAATTCCAGAAACACCATCAGTTGTTAGCTTTTTATCATTTCCCGTAATCCCGTCCCCGGCTGCTGAGCCAGGTTTACCGCAGTTGCACCTTGGCCGAACCCAGCATGCCGACGTCGGTGTAGATCTCGGCCCGGTAGAAGCCTTCGGCGAGCTTGTCGTCGAGTTCGTGGGTGAAGGTCAGTCGCTGGTTCCGCTCGATATTCACGTCGCGGCCTTCGAGGGCGATGATGTCCTTCTCCGCTCCGTTGACAATGCTTTTGGCCCGTACCGGATTTTCGCTAATGACCGGGGTGGCCGACTCGTCGGTCAGTACGAGGTAGATCGGGCGGACGCCCAGGTACTGCTCCGGCACGTCGGTCAGGTCGAAGCTCACCGAAATGCGGCGGGCGCGGCTGGCGTTGGCGGTGTTGGAGCCGTTTTTGCGCAGCAGGTCCACCTGCATGGCGGAAGCGCGGAAGGCCCCCAGCGTCATGCGCTCCAGGTCGGCCTCCATGCTTTCGTTCATCCGGCTCAGGTTGTCGGCCTTTTTGGTGGCATTGTAGGCTTCGGTCTTGGCGGTGCTCAGGTCGCGCGACAGGGCCACGTTGCGTTCGCGCAGGTCCTGGTTCTCCTCCTCCAGCTCGGTGATGCTGGTTTCCAGCATGGTCCGCACGTTGATGAGGTCCTCGATCTGCACGCGCATCTGGTAGGCCACGTTGTTGTCGTTCTTGCGGGCGGCCTGTGCCTGCCGCATGTCGTAGAGGGCACGCTTGGCGGTTTCCTGGGCCTCGGTGAGTTCCCCCTGCAGTTCGGCGTTCTCGTTCGACACCTCGGTGAAGGCCTGGTCGAGGCTATCGACCGACTTCATCAGTTTATCGCGCAGCAGGGTGAGCTGTTCGGCTTCGGCCGATTTCTCGGTATAGTCTGCTTCCAGCTTGCTTTGGGTAGTGACGCCCCAGATCAGGGAGCCCACCAAAAGCAGGGCCAGAATAACGGCGATAATGGTGAGGGTACGTTTATTCATGGGCGCGAACGCTTTGTTGAAGGCGCAAATTTACAAATCCATTTCCGGTTTCCGGGAAAGCATCCGCCGCACCCCTCCGCATCCGGGGCCGGCACACGGCCGCGGAACTAGATCCAGCGCCGGCTGCGGAACCAGGCGAGCATGCCGAGAATAATGCAAATCATCACGCCCCAGAGTACGAAATAGCCGTACTGCGTGTGCAGTTCCGGCATATTGTCCCAGTTCATGCCATACACTCCGACCAGGAAACTCAGCGGGATGAAGATCGTAGATACGATCGTCAGCGTCTGCATCACGCTGTTCATCCGGAAGCTGATTTCGCTCACGTACAGGTCATACAGGCCATTGGTCACGTCGCGGTAGGTTTCCACCAGGTCGGTGATCTGGATGACGTGGTCGCGCAGGTCGGCCACGTACACCTGGGTGTCGGCGGTGATCTGCCGGCTCTCCGTATCGCTGAAGCGGTTCATAAGTTCCCGCAGCGGACTGATGCTCTTGCGCAGGGTGAGCAGGGCCAGTCGCAGGTCGTGAATCTGGCTTTTGGTCGACATCTCCGGCGAGCGCATGATGGTGTCTTCCAGCTTGTCGAGTTCACTTTCGATCTGATCAATCACCGTGAAGTACTTGTCCACGATGTTGTCTACCAGGGCGTAGGCCAGGTAGTCCGGCCCCCGGCTGCGGATGCGGCCGCTGGAGGTCTCCAGCCGCTTGCGTACGCTGCGGAACAGGTCGCCGCCGTCTTCCTGGAAGGTCAGCACGGTGGATTCGGAGAGGTAGATCGACACCTGCTCGATGCTCAGGTCGCGGGTGGTGGGCTCGAATGCGAAGGCCTTGATCACGATCAGTACGCCGTCTTCGTAGACTTCCATCTTCGGCCGCTGGTGTACGTCCACCACGTCTTCGAGCGCCAGGGGGTGCATGCCGTACTGCTTGCCGAGGCGCTCCACGAGTTCCAGATTGTGCAAGCCGCGCATGTCGTACCACAGGGTGGCTTCCTCGGTGCGGGGGGTGGGGATGTCTTCTTCCACGGTCTGCACTTCCAGGAAATCGCCGTGGTACTGCGTCAGGTGCATGTGTACCTGTTCCATCTGCCGGTGACCGGTGTACACCATGGTGCCGGGTGGGGCGCCGGCCTTGGTCCGGGTGGTTACAGCTTTTTCTTCCTTGGAGCGCAGCAGGTTGTAGATTCGCATAGGGGCAGGTTGGCGCGGACGCGGGTGCAAGGTAAAGCAGCAAGAGCAAGGTAAGTAAACGACAGCGTTTGCCCCGGGCCGCACCACCGGCGGGTAGTATCTTGGCGGGTCGATAGTTTTACGCTTATGCTTCGGTATTTCCTTCCCCTTTTCGCCCTTCTGATTCTCTTTTCCTGCTCCGACGGCCGCCGCTCGCTGGAACACGTGGAATTGCCCGACGATAGCCCCCTGCTGGTGGTGGGGGGAGCGGGCAACGGCTGGCTGGACGGACTGGGCGACCTGGGTGCCCGGGCGGCCGGTAGCTACGCCCTGCTCGACGAGGATTCCCTGTTCCGGTACCGCAACCTCGCGCTGGTGGAGCCGACCTTCGACAGCCTGACCCCCCACCGGCGGCGGGCCGTGGAGCGCTTCGTACTGGCCGGCGGGCGGTTGCTCATCCACGATGATCGCCCGGATGTCCCCTTTGAGTGGGACTGGTACGCCCGTATCCGGAAAGCGGCCGTCGGCAAAATCGAGCCTCATGGCCTGGGGCGGGTGTTTGCCCCGGCCACGCTGCCCGCCAAAAATGAGGTGCAGGCTTTTTACACCACCGCGGATCGCCCGACGGGAGAAGCCGTGGACCTGCCGCCCCCCGCGCCGCAGTGGGATCGCTTTCAGGTGGAGGTGCTGGATAATGACATCTACGAGCCCATGGAAATGGAACTGCTGCCCGGCGGACAGATCCTCTTCCTGGAACGCCGGGGCAAGATGAAGCTCTACGATCCCCGCCGCGGGAGTACCCGGGTGGTGCGGGAGTTCGACGTCTGCACGGAAGGCAACTACGAGGACGGCCTGCACGGCTTGGCCATCGACCCGGACTACGGCCGCGAAAACCACTACATCTACCTTTACTACAGCCCCGCCCCCTGCGATTCTACCGATCAGCTGCTCAGCCGCTGGGAGTTCCGCGACGGTACGCTGGTGGAAGGTTCGGAGACCGAAGTGCTGCGGGTGCCGGTGCAGCGCGAGACTTGCTGCCACTCCGGCGGGAGTGTGGAATTCGGACCGGACAGACTACTCTACCTCAGTACCGGCGACAACACCAGCAGCAAGGAAAGCGACGGCTATACCCCCATCGACGAACGCCCCGGCCGCGGACCCTTCGACGCCCAGAAATCCAGCGGAAACACCCACGACCTGCGCGGCAAGATCCTGCGCATCCAACCCCTGGCGGAGGGTGGCTACGCCATACCCGACGGCAACCTCTTTCCGGCCGACGGTTCTGACGGCGCTCCGGAGATATACGTTATGGGAGCCCGCAATCCTTTCCGGTTAACCGTGGACCCCTGGACCAACTACCTGTACTGGGGCGACGTGGGCCCGGATGTGGGAGAGGCTGGTCGGTACGGCCCCCAGAGCTACGACGAGTGGAACCAGGCCCGCGAGGCCGGCAATTACGGCTGGCCCTACTTCGTGGGAAACAACTTCGCGTACCCCGACCGCGACTTTGCCACCGATTCCGTGGGTGACCTCTTCGATCCGGCCGCCCCGCGCAACTACTCGCCCCACAATACCGGACGCCGGGAACTGCCCCCGGCGCGGCCGGCGCTTATCTGGTACCCCTACGGGCCGAGCACGGAATATCCCCAGTTGGGTCAGGGATCGCGATCGGCCATGGCCGGTCCCTTTTACGATTCCACCCGCCTGCTGCCCATTGCCGGGCGGGCCCTGCCCGAGTACTACCACGGCAAGTGGTTCATTTACGAATGGGCCCGCAGCTGGATCAAGGTCGTCACCCTCGACAGTGCCCGGAGCACTGTCGTCCAGATCGAGGACTTCCTGCCCGACTGGCCGGTCAGCAAACCCATCGACCTCAAGATCGGCCGCGACGGCGCCCTGTACGTGCTCGAATACGGCAACGACTACTTCATGAATAACCCCGACGCCCGGCTGGTCCGCATCACCTACAGCCGGGGCAACCGGCCCCCGGTAGCCGTGGCCGACGTCTCGGAAACCGCCGGCGGTATTCCCTTCCGGCCCCGGCTGAGCGCGGAGAAAAGTTTTGATCCCGATCCTGCAGACAGCCTGTCTTACCGGTGGTTCGTCGATGGCAAACTCGTAGGCATGCAGGCAGTGCTGGAACCCACCCTGGCCACCGCCGGACGACACCTCGTACGGCTGGAAGTGCGTGACCCAAGTGGGGCCCGTAGCGAGGCCAGTCGGGAACTGGTAGCCGGCAACGCCCGTCCCCGCGTCACCCTGGTCACTGCCGGCAATGCCAGCTTCCTCTTTTCCGACGGGGCGGAAGTCAGCTACCGGACGGTGGTAGAGGACGAGGAGGACGCCGCCGACGGTAGATTGGAAGTTGGTCAGGCCGTGGTGAACGGCGACTGGATCGACGATCCGCAACTCGTTGCCGCCCTGCGGCGCGGCGAGCGCCAACTCCCGGCCGGCGACCTGCGCTACGCCGCCGGGCAATCGCTCATCGATGAAGGGGATTGCTACACCTGCCACAAGGAACGCTCGGCGAACGTCGGCCCTTCCTACCTGGAGGTGGCCGAGCGGTACGACGATGCGCCGGCCACCATCAACCGGCTGGCGGAGAAAGTCATCCGCGGCGGCAACGGCAACTGGGGCGAACGCATGATGTCTGCCCACCCCACGCTATCGGATGAAGATGCCCGCGTGATGGTCGGTTACATTCTTTCCCTCAATAATGCAGGTCGCATGCCCCTGGCCGGTACCGTACGTCCCGGTAAGGGAGCGGGTAGTTACGTGCTGTCAGCCAGTTACCGCGACGGTGGGGGGAAGGGCAATACGCCGGCCCTCACGGGGCAGGGACTCGTGGTACTGCGCGACCCGAACCTCGAAGCCGAATCGGCCGCCGATGAGTTGTACCGCGCCGCGGTGCCGGGCAGCGGACAGCGCAACGCCTTCCGCGTAGTAAGCTTCCGGCCCGGCGGCTGGATGAAACTGGCGGATGTTGACCTCACGGACCTCGGTGGAGTGCAACTGCAGCTCCACGCGGAGCGCGAAGGCGACCTGGGACTTTACCTGGGCGGACCGGACGGAGAATTGCTGAGCCAGGCCACCGTGGCGGCTGCGGAAGGCTACCGGGAGATCGATCTCCGACTGCCGGCCCGGAACGAGCGGGGGGACCTTTACCTGGTCTGGAAAGGAGAGGGTGGGGTAGTAGCCGACGATATGGGCCACCACCGGCCCGCCGACCTGGGGTGGATCGATCGCTTGACCTTTTATCGCGGCATGCCCGGAAAATAAACACCCGGCCCTTGCGGGCCGGGCGGAGTATTAGCGATTTTGAAAGGGGTAAGGCGTAAGCCTTTGCAGTACACTAGTTGCGGGGCAGTTGCTGCTTGCCGAGCCAGCCCGTGTCGAAGTTGCCTTCGCGGAAGTCTTCTTGCTTAAGCAGCCACTGGTGGAAGGGGACGGTAGTCTTGATGCCTTCCACGATGAACTCGTCCAGCGCTCTTTCCATCTTGGTGATGGCCTCGGCGCGGGTGGGGGCCCGCACGATGAGCTTGGCGATCATGCTGTCGTAGTAGGGGCTGACCGTGTAACCGGCGTAGACGTGGGTATCCACCCGGACGCCGTGGCCCTTGGAACTGTGGAAGCTGGTGATCTTGCCCGGGCTGGGGCGGAAATCGTTCCAGGGGTTCTCGGCATTGATGCGGCACTCGATGACGTGGCCCTTGGGGAAGTAATTCTTGCCCGTGAGCCTTTCGCCGTAGGCTACCTTGATCTGTTCCTTGATGAGGTCGTGATCGATGGATTCCTCCGTGACCGGGTGCTCTACCTGGATACGGGTATTCATCTCCATGAAGTAGAAATTCCGGTCGGCATCGACCAGGAACTCCACGGTACCCACACCCTCATAGTTGATGGCCTGTCCTGCCTCGATGGCCGCTTGTCCCATCCGCTGCCGGAGGTCGTCGGTCATGAAGGGGCTGGGGCATTCCTCCAGCAATTTCTGGTGGCGGCGCTGTACGGAACAGTCGCGTTCGCTCAGGTGTACGACGTTGCCGTACTGGTCGCCGATGATCTGGATCTCGATGTGGCGTGGCTGAACGATGTACTTCTCCATGTAGATGCCATCGTTGCCGAAACTGGCCTTGGCTTCGGCGCGGGCGCTGTTCCAGGCGTTGATGAATTCATCCTTGCTCTTGACGATCCGCATGCCCTTGCCGCCGCCGCCGGCGGTGGCTTTGATCATGACGGGGTAACCAATCGCCTCGGCGCGCTGCATGCCGTCTTCGGCACTCTTCAGCAGGGTGCCGTCGCCGGGCACGACGGGTACGCCGGCGCGGATCATGGTGTCCTTGGCGGTGATCTTGTCGCCCATGTTCCGGATTTGCTCCGGGCGGGGGCCGATGAACTTGATGCCGTAGTCCTGGCAGATTTCCGCGAAGTCGGCGTTCTCGCTCAGGAAGCCGTAACCGGGGTGGACGGCGTCGGCGTTCGTGATCTCGACGGCGGCCATGATCTTGGGAATGCTCAGGTAGCTTTCGGCGGAGGCGGGCGGACCGATACAGACCGCCTCATCGGCGAAGCGCACGTGGAGGCTTTCGCGGTCGGCGGTGGAGTAAATGGCTACCGTCTTGATGCCCATTTCCCGACAGGTTCGGATAATGCGCAGCGCTATTTCGCCACGGTTGGCGATGAGTATCTTGTTGAATTTCTGGGCCATGCTGAGGTTAAGAGGGGTCTACCAGGAAGAGCGGTTGATCGTATTCAATGGGCTGGGCGTCTTCGACCAGTACCTTGACGATTTTACCGGCCACTTCCGATTCGATTTCGTTGAACAGCTTCATGGCTTCCACGATACAAACGGTGTCGCCTTTGGCGATGCGGTCGCCTACCTTGACGTAGGGCGGCTTGTCGGGGGAGGAAGAGCGGTAGAAGGTGCCGATCATGGGCGACTTCACCTCGAGCAGTTTGGTCTTGGACTCTCCATCGCTCTTGCCGGAGGACTCGTCCGATCCGCCGCCACTGGGGGCCGCCGGTGCGGGAGCGGGGGCAGCAGCGGGAGGACCGTAGCTGGGAGCAGCGGGGGCCGGTGCCGGTACGCTGATGATGGACGGGGCGGGGGCCACCGCACCGGAGGCGGAAACCGGATTATAGGATTTGCCGCGGATGTGCAGGGATACCTGCTCGTCCTTGTACTTGAACTCCGAGACCTCGGTCTTGGTGATCAGTTTAATCAGTTCCTGAATGTCTTTAAGCGTCATGCGTTGGGCGTTGTGAGTTACACACGGCTCATGTAAGAGCCGCTGCGAGTATCTATCTTAATTTTGTCCCCGGTGTTCACAAAGAGGGGCACCCGAACCTCCGCGCCGGTCTCCAGGGTCGCGGGTTTGAGGGTATTGGTGGCGGTATCGCCCTTCACGCCCGGTTCGGTGTAGGTCACCTCCATTTCCACGTACTGGGGCAGGTCGATGGTCAGGGGAGTATTGTCTTCGGTGTTGTAGAGCACTTCGATGGTGTCGCCCTCCCGCAGGAAGCCGGGGTTGTCGATCATGGCTTCCTGAATGGTGGCCTGCTCGTAAGATTCGGCGTTCATGAAGTGGTAGCCCATGTCGTCCTTGTAGAGGTACTGCATCTTGTGGCGTTCCACCCGTACTTCGTCCACCTTATGGCCGGAGGGGAAGGTCTCGCTCAGTACGCGACCGGTCGAAAGGCTCTTGATCTTGGTGCGCACGAAGGCGGCACCTTTGCCCGGCTTGACGTGCTGAAATTCGACTACGCTGAAGATATCGTGGTTGTGCCGGAAGGTGAATCCGTTCTTTATATCTGAGGTGGAGGCCATATGATTCGGTTTAGGGCACGGGACAATGTAAGCATTCGGCCCGTATTCGGTTAGGAAGCGCGAAGATAGGATTTCTCCCTATATCTATTCCGCCCCCTCCAGCATTTGGTGGTCGGCGAAGCTGTAGTAGCGCTGCCCGGCCACGATGAGGTGGTCCAGGAGGTGCAGGTCCAGACTCCGGGCCGCCCGGGCCAGTTTGGCCGTAAGCCGGATGTCGGCGGCGCTCGGCTGCAGTTGTCCGCTGGGGTGGTTGTGCGCCAGCACCAGGGAGGTCACGCTCCCGTGCTGCAGGGCGGTACGGAAGATCGTGCGGGCATCGGCTACGGTGCCGGTGGTGCCGCCCCGGCTGATGGTGTGGGCCCCCAGCAGCCGGTTGGCGCGGTTGAGGCAGAGGATGTGGAACTCCTCGTGGTGTAGATCGGACAGCCGCGGCCGCAGGTGCCGGAAACAACTGGCGCTGTCCGAGAGTAGTGGTTTCGCGCGCGGATCTACCGACTCCCGTCGCCGGCCCAGTTCGAAGGCCGCCACCAGTTGCATGGCCTTCACCTTGCCCACACCGGGCGTCCGGGTCAGGTCCTGCACTTGCCGCGTGGCCAGGTCGTGCAGGTCATGACAGGCATCGAGAAGGAGGCGCCGGGCCAGGTCGAGGGCCGAGACGCCCCGCATGCCGCTGCGCAGCAGGATAGCCAGCAACTCGGCGTCGGTGAGGCTGCGGGGGCCGTGGTAGAGGAGTTTTTCGCGGGGTTGCTCATCGGGGCACAGGTCGCGCATCTGCAGCGGCGGCACCGTAGGGGATATATAAGTCATCGGGCGGTAGTTGGCGGACCGCCGGGGAGGGAGCAACGGCTCAAAGATAGGCCGCCCGCCGGATTACTTCTCCATTTCGGAATAGAGACGACCCCGACTGTAGGCCTTCAGCACGTGGCGTACCGTGGAAGTGAGGTTGGCGGGCAGGGACCCGTAGGGGTGCCACTCCACGTTCTCGAATTTTTTGCGCTCGCGGCTCTCCGGCTCTCCCTCGTAGTGGTGGGCGCGGAAGTACAGCACGATGCGGTGGGCTTTCTTGTAGCGTTTGTGCAGTACGTGCACCAGGCTCAGGTCGGCCGGGGTAAGCCGGATACCGGCCTCCTCGAAACTCTCGCGGATGAGGCTTTCTACGGCGTACTCCTTGCGCTCGATTGTGCCTCCGACCAGACTGTAGTTCCCGCCGTTGGGTTTGGTCTGTTTCAGCAACAGAATACGACCGCGATCCTCGAGGATGAGGCGTGCTTTCAGGGAAACCTTAAATTTGGCCATGCAGGGGAGTGACGTATGTTTGCGCAGGCTTGCGGGGCGCAATATACCCAACCCAAGGTACTGCCCGGGCGTTAACGCCCTAGCCGTTACCTTTGCCCGGCTTTTAATCCCCACACGTTTATGCGTCACGACAGTGTTCTACAAGCTATCGGCAACACCCCCCTGATTCGCCTCGATCGCATTTGTGGTACCAGAATTCCCGCTACCGTTTACGGCAAAATGGAATCCATGAACCCCGGGCAGTCCGCCAAGGACCGCGCGGCCCTCTACATGATCGAGCAGGCCGAACGTAAGGGACGCATCCTGCCGGGCGCCACGCTCATCGAGGCCACCAGCGGCAATACCGGTTTCAGCATTGCCATGATCGCCGCCATAAAGGGGTACAAGTGCATCCTGACGCTTTCGGACAAGGCCGGCCCCGAAAAGCAGGCACTGCTGAAGGCCCTGGGTGCCAAGATCGTGCTCTGCCCCAAGGACGCCGCCCCGGAAGATCCGGCCTCCTATTACAGCAGGGCCGAAGAACTGGCCGGCACCATCCCGAACAGCTTTTACCTGCGACAGAACTGGAACCTCGACAACAGCGGTGCCCACTACCACAGCACCGGACCGGAAATCTGGGCCGATACCGAAGGCAAGGTTACCCACTACGTATGCTGCGCCGGCACGGGCGGTACCCTCTCCGGCACCGCGCGTTACCTCAAGGAAAAGAACCCCGACGTCACGGTGGTGGGCGTCGACGCCTACGGTTCGGTACTGAAAAAGTACTGGCAGACCGGCCTTTTCGACCCCGAAGAGATCTTCAGCTGGAAGGTGGAAGGATTGGGCAAAACCATTATCCCGGACAATGTCGCTTTCGACCTCATCGATGAGTTCATCAAGGTAGGCGACCGCGCGGCGGCCCTGCGGGCGCGGGAACTGGCCCAGCGCGAAGGACTGTTATTGGGCTACAGCAGCGGAGCGGCCCTGGAGGCGGTTTTCTCCCTGCGCAAGCAACTAACACCGGACGACGTGGTTGTCGTTCTTTTCCCGGATCACGGAAGCAAATACCTGGGCAAGGTGTTTAATGATGAATGGATGCAGGAGCAGGGTTACCTCAAACCCAACGGGGAACCGGCTTCCTACAGCGTAAAACACCTGCAGCGGATGTATCGCGTTTATAAACGGATGTATGGCCGCAAAATTAAACAACGCCTTAACTTGGTATAAGTCCGGGGAAACCCGATCAACCTAACTGGCACCCATGAAAGCCCGAACACAAAAATTCAAATCGAACGCGGACGTCTCACCACCGATGTTCGAGAACAAGCTATTGAATCGGCTGACGCAGACCCACATCGCCACGCCGATCATCATCTTTTTTGTCTACGCGATCGGTCTGCTCTGGTACACCGAAGCACGCACCGACATACCCGCCCTGATCGTCGTGGCCGTCTTCTTCGCCGGCATCCTTGGCTTCACGTTCACGGAATACGCCGTTCACCGCTGGGTGTACCACCCCCCGCACGGTGCCTCCGAAGCCTACCGCAAGGCGACCTACAAGATGCACGGTATGCACCACGACTATCCCAAGGACAAGCGTCGGCTGGCAATGCCCCCGATCGTGGCCATTTTTCTGGCCACCAGTCTGTTGTTCCTCTTCGAAATGGTGCTGGGCCAGTATTCATTCTCCTACCTGGCCGGCTTCGTGGTGGGCTATGCCCTTTACCTCGTCGTACACTACACCGTGCACATCTACGCCCCGCCCCGCAACTTCCTGCGCGCCCTATGGGTGAACCATTCCATCCACCACTACAGTGAGGATGATGTGCTTTTTGGCGTGTCGCAGCCCCTGTGGGACTACGTTTTTGGTACCATGCCGCGGTCGGAAAAGGACAAGAAGATGGCCCGGGAAATCCACCGCTAGGCTTGGCGGCGGGCTCCTATATGGAAGACGTCCGGGAGGTTACCCGCCTCATTCCCCCCGGCCGGGTCACGACCTACGGGGCTATAGCCGATTTCCTTACCCTGGGTAGCGCCCGGATGGTCGGGTGGGCCCTTTTTCAGGGAGTAACCGTGGCCGATGACGTGCCGGCCCACCGGGTCGTCAACCGCCGCGGCGAACTCAGCGGCCGCAATCACTTTATTACGCCTACCACCATGCAAGAGCGTCTCGAGGCGGAGGGGGTAGTCGTCCGCAACGATCGGGTGGCCGATTTCGCGAGCCGCTTCTGGTCACCCAATGAGTTACTCAATCCATGATTCAATTATTGCTGGAAACCGCCACCGAAGTCTGCTCCGTGGCCGTGGCGCGCGACCAGGAACTCCTTGCCGAAGTCACCGCCGCCGGCCCACAGCAGCACGCCAGCCGGTTGACGCTGTTTATCGCCGAAGCGCTGGAAAAAGCCGGGCTTAGCCTGCACGAGCTGGATGAAGTAACGCTCAGCGACGGCCCCGGAAGCTACACCAGCCTGCGGGTCGGGGCCGCCACCGTTAAGGGACTCTGCCTGGCCCTGCCGAACCTTCATTTTAGTGCCGTGTCAACCCTGGAGGCACTGGCCTACGCCGTCCAGGCTGGTGGGGCGGACCGCATCCTGGCGACGGTGAACTCCCGCCGCAACGAAGTATTCGGCCAGGTATTTAACGCCGAAACCTTAGCGCCGGAAACCGAGGTAATGAACGTGCGCCTCAGTGATAGCCAATGGCGGGGCCGGTTGCTCGACGGTGCCGGGCTGGGCAAAATCGTGGTGTGTGGCCCGGGACAGGATCGCGTCCGGGAGGTGCTCGACGGCGACAATGCTTTCTCCTTCGCGGAACCAACCGCCCCGGCGGCCCGGCATTTGCTGGCACCCGCGCGCCGGCGCCCCGACGTAGCCGCTTACGAACCCTTTTACCTCAATCCGCCCTTCGTGACGCGCTCGAAGAAGAAATCCCTACTGTGAGCACCCGACGCTACCTGCTGGAACTGGCCTACTGCGGCACGGACTACGCCGGATGGCAACGGCAGCCCAACGCGCTGTCGGTAGAGGAGACCATCGATACGGCCCTGTCGACCATGCTGGGTACGCCCATCAAACTGGTGGGCTGCGGACGGACGGATGCCGGGGTCCACGCCGAGGACTACGCCGCGCACTTCGATTTCGAGGGTGAGCTGCCCCCGCGTCTGCTGGGACGGCTGAACCGGTACCTCCCCGCCGACATCGCGCTGCGGGCCCTTCACCACGTCCCGGAAAGTCTGCACGCCCGCTTCAGTGCCACGGGCCGCTCGTACATCTACCGCATGAGCCTGGAGAAAGATCCCTTCCGCCCCAACACCGTGGCCTGGGTGCCGGCGCTGGGTGCCCTAGATCACCGCAAGATGGAGGAAGCTGCAGCCCTGCTCCTGGAGTATTCCGCATTTGCCCCTTTTTGTAAGACCAATTCCGACGCCTATACTATGAATTGCGCGCTGACGGAGAGCCGGTGGGAATTCGGCGAACGGAGTCTGACCTACCATATCTCGGCCAACCGCTTTCTTCGGGGGATGGTCCGGCTCATTGTCGGGATGTGCCTGCGCGTGGCAGAGGGGAAGTTGTCGCTGGACGAAGTGCGGGTGGCTCTGGACCGGCAGCAACGTCTGCCCCGGCCGTGGAGCGCCCCGGCCGCCGGGCTGTATTTGTCGCGGGTGATCTACCTGGATCGAACGTCCTGGAGGGGGGTTCCATAATACTGATGTCAAGCGTTATCTTTGCTCCGGACAACACCCTGCCTTAAGCACCTGCCGCCGTTCGGCCCCTATGGGCTAAGTACCCACCCAAAGCACACCTATGTTCGTATTTATACTCAGCTTTCTGATATCCTTTGCGCTAGTATTTGCCATCATGCCTAACGTGATCCGCATTGCTATCGAAAAGAAATTGGTGGCCACGCCGGAAGCACGGAGTAGCCACGACATCATCACGCCCTGCCTGGGTGGTATACCCATTTTCCTGGGCATTCTTTTCTGTGCCCTGTTGCTTACGCCGCTGGACCAGTGGGGGGCGCTACAATACATTCTCAGTGCGCTGGTGATCGTGTTTATGATCGGGACCAAGGACGACATCAGCCAACTCTCGGCCGGGAAAAAAATGGCCGGCTTGTTTATCGCTATCGCGATTCTAGTGACCCGCGGGGAAGTCCGGCTGGAAAGCATGTACGACCTCTTTTACATTTCCGGCGATCTGCCCTTCTTGCTGTCCATCGCCGCCAGTGCCTTTACCCTACTGGTCATTTCGAATGCTTTCAACCTCATAGACGGCATCGACGGACTGGCCGGCACAGTCGGTGTGATCGCGATGGTCAGTTTTGGAACTTGGTTCTTCGTCGTAGGTATGGTGCACCTGGGCGTCCTTGCCCTGGCCGCGGCCGGCGGCTTGCTGGCCTTCCTATACTACAACGTATCAAAGGTGCAGAAAACCTTCATGGGCGATAGTGGAGCCCTGGTAGTCGGGATGCTGCTGGGCATCATGACTATTGAATTTATTGATGTGTGCGCCACAGCTTCCATCCCCTCGATCTACCGCTTCAACCAGCCGATCGCCGTAGCGGTGGGGATTCTGATCATTCCCCTCTTCGATACCATCCGGGTATTTATCACCCGCTTGTTGCGCGGTCAGAGTCCAATGAAACCGGATCGACGCCACATCCATCACCTGTTGATCGATTCCGATCTTTCACACGTGCAGGCCACCTTCGTACTGGCCATGGTCAACCTGGCATTCATCAGCCTGGCTCTTTTCCTTGATCCGCTCTTCGACCTTCACCTAATCTTGGTTGTAGAGATCGGATTGGCCTTGGGCCTAACTTATCTACTGTACCGGCATGCTTTGCGCATCAAGCGCCAAAAGCGCGAGATGACGAATCCGGCCACGCCCGCCTCTGTCCCCCAGCCCCAGACCGTTTGAATGCGCTTTTAGTCTTCCTGGGCGGGGGGCTGGGTGCCTTATGCCGTTACGGGCTGGCGCGCCTGCTGCCACCCGCGGCGCTGACGGAGGGTCAGTTTCCCTGGGCGACCTTTCTGGCCAACCTTTTGGCCTGTATCATTTTGGGTGTCGCCCTCGGTCTGATGACACGCGACCAGTTGTCCCGCAGCGGTCAGCTGCTGTTGGTCACGGGCTTCTGCGGCGGATTTTCCACCTTTTCCACCTTTGCTGCCGAACTGACCGAGCTGCTGCAGGGCGGTCACGCCGGGGTAGCCCTGCTGTACCTGGGCGGCAGCCTTCTGCTAGGAATTATCAGTATCGGGGCGGTGGTATACCTGACGTCGGCTCCGATTTAGCCGGGCTGTAGGTGCCCATGCTGATCAGGATGGCGGTACTGATGAAAAAGAGGGACCCCACCTTGTCCGTCTCCAGCAAGTCGTTGATGATGCTGAAGGCGGCCACCACCGTTACGGAAAGCAGACTGGCCACGACGGCGGCGCGGGCGGCCGGATCGTCCTGTTGGAGGTAAAGCGATTGGCCGAAATAGAAGATACTGAACAGGAAAGCAACCAGCAGGAACAGGCCGGGATAGCCCTGCTCGACCAGGGTCATGAGGAAGTAATTGTGGATACCGCTGCGATCCTGGTTGTCACTGACGTAGGTCTGGAAGTTGTTGTTGGTATACCCCTCGTAAAGCTCCACGAAACTGCCGGGGCCGAAGCCCGTGACCGGCCGGTACGGCACCATATTGCCGCCTGCTACCCAGCGGTAGAAGCGCTCCATGGTACTGATGTCCTCCAGTTTGTAGGTAGCCGAAATGAGGTTGTCGAATTCCTGGTGGGCAATGGTGGTGTCGTAATTCGGGGCGTACTCCAGGTACTGGTTGTCCTGCACGAAGTATACCGCTACCCCGGCGGCGGCGACGAAGGCCAGGGTGACCGCCGGACGCAGTAGCCGGTACCGGATCAGGGCGTAGGCGGCCGCGGCAAGCAGCAGGGCCACGTAGGCCGCCCGGGTGTAGGAGAAGAAAATAGTGGCCGACCAAATGGGCACGATCAGGTAGAGCATCCAGCGGTAGGACTTCCCCCGGTGGCGCCGCGACCAGATGAAGTACCCCAGCCAGGGCGTGAAGGTGGCCAGGCATCCGGCGTAGGATACGTGGTTGCGCATGAAAGGACTCATGGTGCGGAACTGGTCCGCGAAGCTGAAGCCGTAGCCTGCGTGGCGGACCAGCGTCTGGACGGCTACAAACAGCAATGGCCAGAATACGCAGTGCGCAAAGATGGTCACCGCCCGCGGCGTACGCAGGAGCAGCAGGGGCAGGAGGAAGAAAGCCCCGACGTACCACAACTTGGCCAGCGAGAACTTCAGGCTGATCACCTTGAGCTCTCCAAACCCGCTGGCCACCAAGATCCAGGCCACGTGCAGGTACAGCAGGAGGGCGATAGGGTGGAGGAATGTCCGGTGGTCGTAGGCGGGCCAGTGACGGGCAGCGTGCAGCAGCAGCCAGCCGGTCAGTCCTACTGCGATGGGTTCGGTGGGCAGGTCCGTACCGATGCCCCCGGGCAGCTCGATCTCCGTACCCAGGGGGATCATCACCAGCAGTAACCAGAAGAATGGGCGCACGTCTACCGCGGCCTGCATGCCCACCCACAGCAGCACCGGCAGCCCGGCGATCCAGTAATGGCCGCTGCCAACTGCCAGCGCAATGCTCAGTACGACCACCACGGCGTATCCGCTGTAAAGTCGCACCGGGCTCATCGCGTAATGCTTCCCCAGTCGTATTGTCGGCCGCTCTCGAGCAGCAGTACGCCGATCACGGCGCACAGGAAGGTGAGCACGGTAGTGGCCACGACGATCAGCCAGCGGATGGGCGAGCTCTTGACCAGGGGCGTGCGGGCGGCTTCGATCACCTCCAGGGTGCGCCGATCGCCGTCGAGGATGCTCTGGTACTGCTTCAGGCGGGTGCGGCTTTCGCTGAGCGACTCGTTCGCCTGCAGGCGTTCCTCCTCCAGGTTGTCGATTTGGCCGATGCTCGCATTGAGTTTGGCCAGTTGGTCGGTGAGGGCACCCCGGGTTTGGCGCAGGCCGGTGAGATCGACGGTCAGTTTGGCGATGCTGTCCCGCACACCCATTTCCCGGAAGGCGGTCAGGCGGGCCTGGGTACCCGCGATCTGCTGGTCGAGCTTGCTGGCCGCGGTGGCCAGGGCTTCGCTCTGCGCCTCGGTATTGTAAATTCCGGAGGTTTCGCGGAGTTCGGAGAGCCGCTTGTTCAGTTCATCCAGGCGGCGCTGGCTTCCTTCGGCCTCCTGCTGCAGGCCGCTGGCGTTGCGCCCGTGGGTAGCGCGGATCAGCCGCAGGTTAACCTCGTTGATGCGTTCCCGGGCGGCGTTGGCCATTTGGGCGGCGCGCGCGGGATCACGGTCCTCAACCGTGAGTTCAATGATGTCGCGGGGCGTACGCTCCACCGCGTAGCGCCGCTGGAACTCCTCTACGACCCGCACCGGCCCCTTCCGGTTGGTACTGTCGATGTCGTATACTCCGTACAGGTTGAAGGTGTCGATCATATAGTCGATCACTTCGTTGCTTTCGGCGATGCTGAGGAGCCGGTCGATGTCGTCCCCGGTCCCGTAAAACTGGATGCGCGCGCCCGCGGTTCCGAAGGTGCTTTCGATGGAAACCTGTTCCGGGCTGATGGCCACAAAGGATGTATAGCCGGTATAGTACACGGGCAACAGCAGCGAGATGATAATCGCAACGACCGCGCCGGCGGCG
The DNA here is from genome assembly GCF_004803465.1 of Neolewinella litorea. GTDB lineage: Bacteria > Bacteroidota > Bacteroidia > Chitinophagales > Saprospiraceae > Neolewinella > Neolewinella litorea. The sequence goes on from NZ_SRSF01000003.1 coordinate 287,602, forward strand.
GTGGTGAACAGGATCGCCCGGCGCCATTGCCAGAGGGTGCGCAGTACCCCGAGAAGGTGAACGGGTGGGGGAGGGGAAGACGAATGGGTAGACGGCATAGATTAGCTTGGGGATCGCTCGGGGCAAAGGTAATACGCCCCGGCGCGGCGCGGCCGAATAGCCACCAGGGGTGTGCCGTGATCAGGGCGAAGGTGGGAGCCGCTGGCCTATCCTGATACCCCATCAATGCCTAATGTGGTATCGCATTCGGATCCGGTAGGCCATGTTTGTTGGGCAAATTCGTGGTTGTCAGAACAACTGTTTGGCAGCTTATTGCCAATCATCACTTACATTTAGGCAAGCAAGGCAGCACCTGCAACGGTTCTACCGTTTAGCCTGCAAGCCCCAAATCACTAACCATCATTATGTTACGAACCAAAAATCCACTCGCAGGCAGCCTGATCATGGCCCTGTTCCTGCCTTGTCTACTCTTCGCCCAGTACCCCGTAACGGGTACCGTCACCGACGTAGACGGTGAGCCCCTGATCGGGGTTTCCATTTTGGTGGTTGGTACCACTTCGGGTACGGTCACCGATTTTGACGGCAATTTTCAGGTTGACGTGCCGGACGATCCGGCCCAACTGCGCCTCAGCTATACCGGCTTTGCACCTCAGGTAGTCGAAGTATCGCGCGGCATCGGCCCGGTCGAGATCATCATGCAGGAAGATATCGCCAATCTCGAGCAGGTAGTGGTGACGGGCCTGGCTTCCACCATCAAGCGGTCTAACCTGGCCAACGCGGTCTCTACCGTAAGCGGGGAGGAACTTACCGGGGTGACCAGTCAGCAGACCCTGGACGGTGCCCTCTACGGGAAGCTCACCGGGGTGAATATTACCCAGACCTCGGGAGCACCGGGCGGCGGGTACGCCGTGCGCCTGCGCGGTGTCTCCTCTCTATCGGGCAACAACCAGCCGCTGTTCATCGTCGACGGGGTGTACATCTCCAACGTCGAGATCCCCAACGGATCGCGTAACGCCTCCGGTGCCAACAGCGCGAGCGAAGAATCGGCCTCCAACCGCGTCGCCGACATCAACCCAGACGACATCGAAAGCATTGAGGTACTGAAGGGCGCTTCGGCCGCCGCCATCTACGGTACCCGGGCGAATGCCGGCGTAATCATCATCACGACCAAGAAAGGCGTGTCGGGCGAAACCCGCGTATCTTTCAACCAGGACCTCGGCTTCAATACCATCATCCGGAAGGTGGGCCGCCGTTCCTACACCGCCGCCCAGATCGAAGAGCAATTCGGCGCCGACGCCCGGACGGAGTTCGAAGCCGCCCAATCCCGCGGCGAGATCTTCGACTACGAAGACATCATCTACGGAGAGAAGGGACTGATTTCCGATAGCCGCTTGCGGGTAAGCGGGGGCAACGACAAGACCAACTTCTTCGTCAGTACCAGTTGGCGCGACGAGGCCGGCATCATCAAGAATACCGGCTACGAACGCTTCACCGCCCGCCTCAACCTGACCCACAAGATCAACGACCGCCTGCGCGTCCAGTCCAGCACCAACTACATCCGGTCGGCGGCTTCGCGCTCCTTCAGCGGAAACGAGAACGAGGGCGGCCTGTCGTACGGTTACACCCTGGCCTTCACGCGGGACTACGTAAACCTGTTCCCGGATGCCAGCGGCAACTACCCGGACAACCCCAACTTCTCCGGCAACCCCCTGCAGACGCGCGACCAGACACGCAACGAGGAGAACATCGACCGCGTACTGGAAGGCATCAACGTGAACCTGAATGTCTTGCAGACCGGCAACCAGTCGCTCAACGTTATCTTCAACGGTGGACTGGACTTCATCCTCAGCAAGACTTTCGTCTACGTACCGGAAAGCTTCCAGTCGCAACGCGGCCGGCAGAACGGCTTCGTCGCCGAGGGAAAGAACGACCTGTTCAACTACAACTACAGTGCCATCGGGGTACACGACTATTACACCGAGAGCGGCATCAACTTCACCACCCAGGCCGGTATCACCTACATCAACCAGTCGGCCGACCAACTCCTGAGCCAGACCACCCAGCTGATCCCCCTGCAGACCAACCTCAGTCGGGGCGCCGCCCAGGAAATCGACCAGACGCTGGTGAATATTGAGGAATTCGGTTACGTAGTCCAGGAGGAAGTGAACCTCAACGACAAAGTGATCGCCACGGCCGGCATCCGTTTCGACAAGTCGTCGCTGAACGGTGACCCCAACCGCTACTTCGCCTTCCCCCGCGCTTCGGTGGCCGTGAACATCCACGAATTCGATTTCTGGAACACCGGAGGTGGCCTCTTCAACCAGGTCAAACTGCGCGCCGCCTACGGAGAAACCGGCAACAGCGCCAGTTTCGGCCGGCTGTTCACCTCCCTCACCAACACCAGCATCGGCGGGCGGGCCGGCTTCACGGTCAACGGCCAGCAGGGCAACAGCGACCTGGAGCCCGAAACGAGTTCGGAAATTGAATTTGGCACCGACATCGGCCTGGCTGACAACAAGGTCAACATCACGGCTACCTACTACATCCGCGACGTTACCAACCTGCTTTATGACCGGTCCCTGCCCACCTCATCGGGCTTCAGCAACGAGATCCGCAACGACCTCGACCTGCGCAACCGTGGTTTTGAATTCCAGCTGGGACTTAATCCCTTCCGTACCCCCACGATCGATTACCGGACCACCTTCAACTTCTGGCTCAACCGCAGCGAGATCACCCGCCTGGGCGTGAAGGATGGCGAGGAAGGCGAAGACATTCCCAGTTTCGTCCCGCCCGGCGTGGCCTTCGGACTCGGCCTGGGTACCTTCTACATCAACGAGGGGTCGCCGATCACCGGTCTATGGGAGAACGTAGACGGGGTACCCACTCAGACGGGGAATACGGAGCCCGACTTCCAGTTTGGCTGGAACAACAACCTGACGCTCTTCGAAAACCTGGACATCAACTTCCTCTTCCACTGGCGGCAGGGCAGCGAACTGCTGAACCTTACCCGCCTGCTGACCGACCTGGGCGGTACCACTCCCCGGGAATACGCGGACCTGGAAGGGTTCATCGAGGATGGCTCCTACTTCCGCCTCCGTGAGGCCGGGGTGGCATACCGCTTCCCCCTTGACAACAAGTTCCTCAAGGGGTTGAAGGTCGGCCTGTCGGGTCGCAACATCTTTACGCTTACGGATTACAGCAGCTACGACCCCGAGACTTCGGTGAAGGGCGGTGGAGGCCTGTCTACCAACATCGAGGTAGCCCCCTTCCCGAGCAGCAAGCAGTTCTACCTGCAGGTCGGACTGGAGTTTTAATCACCAACCCTAACTCATCGCTTCCGGGCGGGGCACGGCACCCGCGCCCGCGCCCGGAAGCCGAAAATATACCTTTATGAAAGCTTACATAATTCTTCTGCTGACCGCCCTGTCGCTGGCCCTCACGGGTTGCGAAATCGACGAACAGGTCGACCCTAACGGCCCAAGCCTCAGCGGGGTACTGAACGACGCCACGGAAGTGGAACTCGACCTGCTCGCCACCGGTGTCGAGGCCGGGATGCGCAATGGCTTTTCGAGCTACGTTACCGCCTCCGGTACCATCGCCCGCGAATTGTACATCTTCGACGCCGATCCGCGGAACACCGAGGACCTGCTGGGCAAGGGCGACCTGCAGCTCGACGCGAACACCTTCTATCTCACGGCACCCTTCGGCTCACGCTACACCGTAGTTAAGAACGCCAATATCCTTCTGGAGGCGGTCAACAACACCGATGCGGTGACGGAAGCCGAAAAGCAGGGCTATCGGGCCTTCGCCAACACGATCAAGGCGTATATGCTGAGCCAGGTCCTTGATCTGCTGGGCACCAACGGAATTCGCGTAGACGTGGCCGACCCTGCCAATCTGGGCCCTTACCTCAGTCAGGATGCCAGCTACGACGCCATTCTGGCACTGCTCGACGAAGCGAACAGCCAGCTGCAGGGAGCGGAATTCGCCTTTGTACTGTCGGATGGTTTTGCCGGTTTTAACACCCCTTCCACTTTTGCCCGCTTCAACCGGGCCATCGCGGCCCGCGTAGCGACCCACGCGGCGCGCTACCAGGCGGCCCTCGATTACGTGGAGGACAGCTTCCTGGACCTTGACGGCGATATTTCCGTGGGACCGGAGCACATCTTCAGCACTTCGCCGGGCGATCTCTTGAACCCGCTGAACAAGGCCCCCCTGCAGAGCGGTGACCAGATCATCGTTCACCCCCGCATCATCGCCAATGCCACCGCCGGCGACAACCGTCTCAACAAGTTCCGCCGCCGCACGCAGGCTACCAGCCAGGATGGTCTCAACGGTGAATTTGAAACGGCCCTGTACGAAACCGCCACCACGCCAATCGATATCATCCGCAACGAAGAGCTGATTCTCATCTACGCCGAGGCTAACATTAACCTTGGCAACCTGGAGGAAGGCGTCATGGCCCTGAATATCATCCGCGAAGCGGCCGGACTGGACGAGTACGATGGTCCCGTGACCCAGGAGGCGCTCATCGACGAAATGCTCTACCAGCGCTGCTACAGCCTGTGGGGCGAGGGACACCGGATGTTTGACCTGCGCCGCTACGGCCGGCTGAATGCCCAGTTCCTGCCCATCGACCGCCCGGGTGATGATGTCTTCACCCAGTTTCCCATTCCCCTTTCCGAAGGGGTCTGATCGGACCGAGGACCACGTAAAAAAGCCCCGTTACAAATCTGTAACGGGGCTTTTTAGTGTCAATTAGGTACGGGAGGGGAGGAGGGTTACTGGAGTACGATATCCTTCTCCTCGATCATCTTGCGCATGTTGATGAGGGCGTAGCGCATGCGGCCCAGGGCGGTGTTGATGCTTACGCGGGTGAGCTTGGCGATCTCCTTAAAGCTCATGTCGGCGTAGTGGCGCAGGATTACGACTTCGCGCTGCTCTGGCGGCAGGGCGTCGACGAGTTTGCGGACCTTGTCGTGGGTCTGGCTGCGGATCATGCCTTCTTCGGCATTGTCCTCGGGCGACTGGAGTACGTCGAAGATGTTGAACGTCTCGGTCTGCCCTACCTGGGGACGACGCTTGTTGCGACGGAAGGAATCGACGCACATGTTGTACGAGATCCGCATGGCCCACTGGAGGAACTTGCCCTCGTGGTTGTACTTGCCACGCCGCAGCGTGTCGATGATTTTGATGAATACCTCCTGGAAGATGTCTTCCGCTTTGCTGTGGTCCTTCGTGAAAAGGTAGATGGAGGTGTAAATTTTTTGTTGGTGGCGACCGAGCAGTTCTTCGAATGCGCGATCGTGGCCAGCGAGGTAAAGGTTGATCAGTTCCTGATCATTGATTGACTTGACGTCCATAACTAACACAGTTTCAATTGGGATTATTTCCCGAAGTGGGATCCGGCTCTAATGCCAGGGGCAGTTAGTGTAGACGTAAGACGATAGTAAGACTTTAGACGATTAGAGGGGGGTGCAACCCCTTTGCCTGTCAAAGATAAGCAAAACCCGTGCATATACACAATATACATTGTAGCCTTAACCGAATTTAACACGGACGCCACCCCGGGATCGTCGCGGCGCAAGGGGGTGGGGCAAATTTTAGAAAGCAGTGATTTTCAGCGCTTAAGGGTTCCGGCGACTGGGAAAGCACCCCATGATATCAATGTTCGAAAAAATGAAAAAAAATTAGAAGTGGCCGCTGAAGGTGCCAAAATCGAGCAAAACCGGGATGATTTTGAGCACCGGATGCTCACCAATCGCACGCTGAAAGCACAGCAGATGGGCAGGTCTGGCTGCAAGGATTTAATATTATATATTAAAATATGTGTTAATATTCCGATACATGCTTTTTTATATATATGTATTTCTCGTACTATCAGTTTAGTATACCCTTAATTTGTTCGTTCATATGATCCTTTCGTCCTGTTTCGACTCGAACGAAGGGGCCTGCGGCGGGTACCTTGGAGTATGAAATCGACCCAAGCCCCCGAACTCACTCGCCTGGACGCGGCCAACCGCGCGGATATTGAAGAGCTTTCCGCCCGCATCGTGGCCTACCAGCGCGGCCGGGAAGACGAAGACCGGTTCAAGCACTATCGCCTTACCCGCGGCGTGTACGGACAGCGGCAGATGGGCGTGCACATGTTCCGCACCAAGATCCCCTTTGGCCACATCACGCCCGATCAATTGATCGTCCTGGCCAACATCTCCGAAAAGTATACCAACGGCCGTCTGCACATCACCACGCGGCAAAATGTCCAGCTGCACTACGTGAAGCTGAACGACAGCCCTGCCATCTGGGAAGAACTGGTGGCGGCGGGAATGACCGCCCGGGAAGCCTGCGGCAATACGGTGCGCAACCTCACCGCCAGCCCGCTCGCCGGCGTTGACCCCGAAGAACTCTTCGACGTGAGTCCTTATGTATACGCCGCCTATGAGTACTTCCTGCGTAACCCCATCTGCCAGGAAATGGGCCGCAAGATCAAGCCCGCCTTTTCGAGCAGCGACCGCGACAGCGCCTTCACCTATTTTCACGACTTCGGCTTCATCCCGCGCCTCAAGGACGGGCGCAAGGGCTTCAAGGTGGTCATTGGGGGCGGCCTGGGGGCGGTTTCCATGGTAGCCCACACGGCCTACGAGTTCTTGCCGGCCGACCAGATCATTCCCTTCATGGAAGCCTCCATCCGGGTATTTGACCGCTACGGTGAGCGGGAAAAACGGATGAAGGCCCGGATGAAGTTCCTCATCAAGGATCTGGGTTTTGACCGCTTCATGGAGTTGGTGCACGAGGAATGGCCCGCAATCGCCAATAAGTCCTATGCCATCGACGAAACGCTGGTGCCGAAGCTTGGTACCGTGCCCGCCGACAACTTCCCGTCCACGGAACCCGTGAATCCCGCCGTGTACCGCGAATGGCTCAAGACCAATGTGCTCAATCAGAAGCAGCAAGGTTTCCACGCCGTTGCCGTGCGCGTGCCGCTGGGTAACCTGGAAGCGGAGCAGGCCCGCCTGCTGGCCGGCGTCATCCGCGAGTACGCCAGCGACGACATCCGCCTGAGCGTCCAGCAGGGTATGGTGCTGCGCTACGTGCCCACCAGTGCCCTGCCACACCTGTTCAATGGCCTGTACGCCCTGGACCTTGGGCTGCCCGGTTACGACACCACGGCCGACATAACGGCCTGCCCCGGTACAGATACTTGCGCCCTCGGCGTCACCAATTCGACCGGGCTTGCCCAGGTACTCGAACAGCTGGTGCGCGACGAATTTCCCGAGATGGTCAGCGAAGACGACATCCGCATCAAGATCAGCGGCTGCATGAACGCCTGCGGTCAGCACATGGCCGCCAACATCGGCTTCCACGGCTCCAGCATTCGCGTGGGCGATAAGATTGCTCCCGCCATGCAGGTTGTGGTTGGTGGTGGCATCGCCCCCGACGGCCGGGGCTTCATCGCCCAGAAAGTCATCAAGGTGCCCACCCGCCGCGTACCTGAGGTGGTCCGCATCCTTTTCCACGACTACAAGAACGAAGCTCACGAAGGGGAGTACTACAACGACTACGCCGAACGGCAGGGCAAGCGGTACTTCTACGGTTTGCTTAAGGCGCTGGGCGATACCGCCGACATCACCGACGAGGAGTTCTACGACTGGGGTCAGGATGAAGACTACAAGCAGGAGATCGGGGTAGGGGAGTGCGCCGGCGTCAGCCTCGACGTCATCGGGGCCATCCTGAACGACAGCAGCAACAAGCTTATCGCGGCCGGACGGAGCCTACAGGGCGATGCCCCCGCCGATGCCGGCTACCACGCCTATTCCGCCATGATTACGGCCGCCAAGGCCCTGCTGCTGGCCGAGGACCTGAAGTGCAATACCCACATCGGGATCCTGAACGATTTCCAGGAGCACTTCGGCGACCGCTTCCCCGAGATCACCGATTTCAAAGCGCACGTCCTGCGCATCAAGCAATCGGAGCCCACGCTTGAGTTCGTCTCCGACTACCTCGCCGATGCTCGCGCTTTTGTTTCCAAATCCATCGCTACCCGCGAACGTCAGCTGGACAAGCAGGTCGTAAGCGAATACTACAAAGCCTAAGCGCATGCCAGCCTTCCAGCAAAACACCGCCCGCATTACCCTGGTCGGGGCGGGGCCCGGCGACCCCGATCTGATTACCCGCAAAGGCCTGCGCGCCCTGGCCACCGCCGACGTGGTGCTTTACGACGCCCTCAGCAGCGATGAACTGCTGAACGAAACCCCCAGCCACTGCCAGCGCATCTTCGTCGGCAAGCGGGCCGGCTGCCACTACAAGAAACAGGAGGAAATCAACGCCCTGCTCGTCTCCACCGCCCGGGAATACGGTCACGTGGTACGGCTGAAGGGGGGCGACCCCTTTGTTTTCGGTCGCGGACAGGAAGAAAAGGCTTACGCCGAAGCCCACGGCATCCCGGTAGAGGTGGTGCCCGGCATCAGCAGCTGCATCAGCCTGCCGGAATTGCAGGGGGTAGCCCCGACCAGTCGTGGGTACGCCGACAGCTTCTGGGTCATCACCGCCCATACGCGCGACGGTGGATTGAGCGAAGACTTGTTCCGGGCCGCCCGGTCCGGAGCCACCGTCATCATTTTGATGGGACTGGGCCGATTGGACCAGATCTGCGCCCTCTGGGACGCCGAGGGACGTGGCAACCTGCCCGCTATGGTGATCCAGAACGGCAGCCGCCCCAACGAGCGCTGCTGGGTCGGTACCGTGAACGACATCTCCGCCCGCGTAGCCGCCGAACGCGACCGCGGCCCGGGTCTGATTGTACTGGGTGAGACGGTCCGACAGCACGCAGATTTTCCATCGCAGACCTCCCTTGCCCGGACGATTCAGGAGGTCAGCGCCACCCTTTCATAAGCCACGGTCCATCCACTATGAATAACCCCCTTTACCCCGCATTTTTTCGTCTTGATCGGCTGGAGATGCTCGTGGTCGGTGCCGGACAGGTAGGAGAAGAGAAACTGAGCTTCATCCTTAAAAGCAGTCCCAACGCCCGCGTAACCGTAGTTGCGCCCTGGATGGGCGAGGAGTTGCGGCATCTGCTTGACGGGTACGAGGCGGCCGCTGGCGCGCGGGTGCCGGGCGAATCCACTGGTCCCGGGTCGGCGGCTCCGGCTACTGAGCGCCCGGACGTGCATTGGCATACCGCGGCGGGGGGGCGCGTGAGCTGGTACCGGCGGGAGTTCCGCCCGGACGACGTAAAATCGGTAGACCTGGTCGTAGCCGCCACCAACTTTTCTGAAGTGAACCGCCGCGTATGGGAGGCCGCCAAGGCAGAGCGGCGGCTGGCTAACATCGCCGATACGCCGGAACTCTGCGACTTCTACCTCGGAAGCATCGTCACCCGGGGGCCCCTCAAGGTGGCCATCAGCACCAACGGACAGAGCCCTACCTTTGCCAAGCGTTTCCGGCAGTGGCTGGAGGCGGAATTGCCCGAGGCGGAAACCACCGCACTGATCGACAACCTGAAGGTCTTCCGGGATCGGCTAACGGGCGACTTTGGCTCGAAGGTGCGCGAACTCAATACGCTCACCAGTGGTTTACTTGCCCTGGCCGGTTCGGGTCCCCGCCGCTGTCCACCGGGTGGTTGCCTACTGGCCTCCGCCGCTGCACAACCAAATGATATTGCACCCGCGTCCCCGCCCCCTACGGACGGCAGCGGTAGTGAAAACTTGAATTGAAGATGAGTTTACCCCACTCCGAGACCGCCGTCACCTTTGATCTGGCGGCCCTGAATGAAGAATTTGCCACGCTCGATTTTCAGGAGCGTATCCGGCGTTTGTACGACTACTTTCCGGTCAACCAGGTACTGTTCACTTCCAGTTTCGGTACCAAGTCGGTGGTGATGCTGACCCTCGTCAGCCGCGCGAACGCCGCCCAGAAGGTGCACATACTGAATACCGGTTACCACTTCCCCGAGACCCTCGCCTATAAGGATACCCTGGCCAAGCTGACGGGGCTGGAAGTAGTGGAGATACTGCCCGAACCGGCCCGCAACGCGCTGACCCGCGAGACCCGCATGTGGGAAAGCCAGCCCGGCCGCTGCTGCCACTACAATAAGGTGATGCCCCTGAAGGCGGTCAAGGAACGCCACCGCGTATGGATGTCGGGCGTACACAGCTACCAAACGATGAACCGTGCGGCCATGGAAATCTTTGAAGAAGTGGACGGACTCATTCACTTCCATCCGCTTATCGACATTGAGGAGGGAGAGTTTCTCTATCTTCTCGAGAAAGACAAGCTGCCCCGCCACCCGCTGGAAGAGTTGGGCTACGGCTCCATAGGCTGTACCCACTGTACCAAACCCGGGCAGGGACGCGCCGGACGCTGGGCGGGCACCGATAAGGATGAGTGTGGCCTGCACCTCTAGCCGGGGTGGCGAACCAATCTAACTGACCTAAAAAGATCTATACATGATTTCCACTGATATACTGATCATCGGGGCCGGGCCCGTCGGACTGTTTACCGTCTTTGAAGCCGGCCTGCTGAAGTTGCGTTGCCACCTGGTCGACAGCCTCGGCCAACCCGGTGGCCAGCTCACCGAGATCTACCCCAAGAAACCGATCTACGACATTCCCGGCTATCCCAGCGTGCTGGCCGGCGAACTCGTCGACAACCTGATGGAACAGATCAAGCCCTTTAACCCCGGATTTACCCTTGGCGAACGGGCCGAGCACCTGGAAAAGGTAGGGGAAAAGCGCTACCGTCTGATCACCAGCCGCGGCACGGTCATCGAAGCGCCGGTTATCTGTATCGCGGGCGGACTGGGCTGCTTCGAACCCCGCAAGCCACCCATCCCGAATATCGAGAAGTTTGAAGATCGCGGCGTAGCCTACGTGATTCGCGATCCGGAAGTCTACCGCGACAAGCGCGTTCTGCTGGCCGGCGGCGGCGATTCGGCCCTGGACTGGACCATCTTCCTGGCCGACGTAGCCAGTGAGGTAACCCTCGTTCACCGCCGCGACAGTTTCCGCGGAGCCCTCGACAGCGTGGAGAAAGTACACGAGCTGGCGCAGTCCGGCCGGGTCAACCTGATCACCAACGCACAAGCGGTGGGCATCGTCGGCACCGACCGCGTGCAGGGCGTATCCGTGAAGCACAAGACCGGCGAAGAGGTGGTCGTGGCAGTGGACGATTTCGTGCCCCTGTTCGGTCTGTCGCCCAAGCTGGGGCCCATCGCCGACTGGAACCTGACCATCGACAAGAACGCCATCGAGGTGGACACCCGCGACTACAGTACCGGTGTGCCGGGCATCTACGCGATCGGCGACATCAATACCTACCCCGGGAAGCTGAAGCTGATCCTCTGTGGCTTCCACGAAGGCACCATGGCGGTACAGTCTGCCTTCAGTTACATCTACCCGGACAAAAAACTGAGCTTCAAGTACACCACCGTTAACGGTGTGGAAGGCCTCCCGAAGGAGGAAGAAGCCTCGGTGACCGCCTAAAACGCAAAAACCGGCCGCCCCCTCGGGGACGGCCGGTTTTTTTGTCGCTTGCCCTGTGGCTAGCTCACGTCGATTTTCCGGTCCACGCTTGCCTTTGAGCGTACGAAGGACAGGATATCGCGGTTGAGCCGCTCCCGGTGGGTATAGAACAGACCGTGGGGGGCGTCGTCGTATTTGTGGTAGATGGCGTTGGGTAGCATTTCGTGAGTCGCATCGCCGCCGACCTCTACCGGAACGATCTTGTCTTCCTCCCCGTGGATGATCAGGGTGGGAACGGTAAATTTCTTCAGGTCGTTGCGGAAATCGGTCTTTCCGAAGGCCTCGATGTAGTCGATGGCGGCCCGACTGGAGCCGGTGAGGGCCATACCCAGCGTCCAGGAGAGGAACTCATCGCTCACCGGGTGGTTGAGCAGTCCAACACCGTAGAAATTCTTGGCCCAGGAGGCGAGGAAGTTTGGCCGATCCTTCCGAATACCGTCGATCATGCCCTGAAAGACCTTCCATTCCACGCCTTCGTGGTCGTCGGTTTTGAGCATAAAGGGCGTAACGGCGCTGATCAGCACGGCGGCCGAAACGCGGTCCTGGCCATACTTGCCGATATAGCGGGCCACTTCACCACCGCCCATCGAAAATCCTACGAGGGTTACGTCGTGCAAATCGAGTTCCGTAAGCACGGCGTTAAGGTCGTCGGCCAGGGTATCGTAATTGTAGCTTTCACCCACTTTGGAGGAATGTCCGAAGCCGCGGCGATCGTAAGCGATGCACCGCAGACCTTCCCGGCTGAGGGGCTCCATCTGGTATTCGAACATGTCTCCCGTCAGTGGCCATCCGTGGATGAAAACAACGGGTTTGCCGGTACCATATTCCTGGTAGCGGAGTTTGACTTCTTTTCCCGACTTCTGGTCGGTCGTATTGATAAATAGCATAAAGGGCAATCTTTAATTTGTGAATATGAATAGCATATTCAATAATATATGTCAATACGCCCTTTGCTTGTTTAGTCTCTCCGGCGGCTAATGGACAGCCCATCGCGGATGGGGAGGATGACCACCTCCATACGGGGATCGTCGAAGGCCAACTGGTTGTATTCCTTGAGTTTACGCGCGGTGACGTCGCCGGTAGCGCGGCCGGTCTTACCGTCCCACAAGACGTTGTCGGCCAACAGCAGTCCGCCCGGCGCGAGCCGCTCTACGAGCAGTGGATAATAGTCGGGATAACCCCGCTTGTCGCCGTCGAGAAAGATAACGTCGAACGGCCCCGGCAAATCTTCCAGAATAGCTCGTGCCTGCCCTTCGTGGAGAATAATCCGGTCCGCAAAGGGGGAAAGAGCAAAATGCCGGCGGGCCATGACGGCCGCCTCCGCATCCCCTTCAATGGTGTGCAGGTACCCATCGTCGGCCAGCCCCTCGGCCAGACAAAGGCTGGCGTAGCCGGTGAAGGTGCCGATCTCCAGGATCAGGCGCGGACTTTGCAAGCGGGAAAGGAGCGCCAGCAACCGTCCCTGCAGTTGACCGCTCATCATCTGCGGCGCCAGTGTCTTCAGGTGGGTTTGCCGTTCCACGTATCTCAGGTAGTCGGGCACCGGACCGCTAAGGGCCCCGGCGTATTCCGACTGCGGATCGATACGGTCGCGCCACGCCATTACCAGGCGTTGGGATCGGTGAGCGGCTCCGTGGAAACGGATTTTTTGGTGGCCACGCGGCGGCACTGTCGTTCGTAGAGCAGGCGCGCAAGTGCCCGGTGGGGGGCTTCGGTGGTGGCAGCGGGCGACAGGGCCCGGCTTACCTCCCCCTCATCAAGATCGAGGGTATAGCAGAGGCTCATGAGGTATTCGGGGCGGGTCCGCAGGAGCCCGGCAATGCGGTCGGCCAGCCAGTCCAGCAATTCGGCTTCAGTCATCCCACCGGGTGGCAGGGGAAAGTCGCGGCGCAGGAGGTCAAGGGCGGTGGAGTTGGCGAGGTTCACGCCGTAAAGATAAGAGGGCCGCCCCCCAACGGGAGACGGCCCTCTTGCATTTTAAGACCTGAAGGGGTTACTTCAGTTCCAGTTCGGTGGTGCCTACCAGGAAGCCTTTGTTGTAAAGCTCCACGGTGTAGGTGCCTTCGAGGTATTCCTGGCCGGGTACGTTCCACTCGGCGCAGTGGTTGGCGGCATCGCCCTGGAAGTCGAAGGGTACGCTCTTGGTGTAGGGTACCTGTTCGCCCTGGTCGGTGGTCAGTACACCGCTGCCTTCGGCTTCGATGCTCATGGTCTCACCGTTGGGGTTGACGATACGCATCTGGAAGGTCTCTTCGCCGGTGGTGGCAACCGCATTGTCGAGGCTGTTGAAGCAGATGTAGAGGCGCTCGACGTTCTTGGCGTTGGTACGACCTACCCAGCGGCCGCTGTTGCGCTGCTTCTGGCCTTCGGCGGTGATGTTGTTGGTCTTGATCACGCTGGCGACGTTCACCTTGCGGCTTAGTTCGTTATTGCGGTTGGCCAATTGCTCGCGCTCGCTGACCAGTACGGCCCGCTCGCTGTTGAGCTGCTCGTTGGTCTGCTGGCTCACCTGGAGGTCGCTGCTCAGCAGGTCGCGCTCGTTGGCGATCCGATCACGGTCCTGGGTAAGCTGCTCGTTCTTCTGGCGCAGCTCTTCTAGCTCGGCAAGGTAACCGGTGGTTTTGCTACGCAGGTCCTCAAGCTCACGGCGGGCGGCGGCCAGGTTACGGCTGTCGCGGGTGAGGCTGGTGATCTTCTCGTTCTGCAGGCGGAGTTCCTCCTTCTGCTGATCGATCAGGGCATTCAGTTCCTCGTTGCTGCCGCGCATCTCCTCCAGTTCCGCCAGCGACTCGTAGTACTGCTTTTCAGCCTGGGCCTTGAATTGCTCCATTTCTACGAGCTCGGTCGAGAGCTGGGCATTCTCGGTGCCCCGGTTCATGAAGCTGATGCCGAGAACGGCAAGGGCGATAAGCAGTACCGCGATGATGCCCGCCAGGAGCGGGGTGCGGTTTTTCTGGGGCTTGGGAGCCGGGGTGAACTTGGGATCAGGATTATTCTGGTAAGTTGCCATAGGGGCGTTGGTTTGGTGACGGGCCTCCCGGAAAAAGATGGTGCAACGGCCGGGCGACCCAGATGTGTCTGTTTGTTCGTCAGACGGATTACTAAACGCCTGGTCACGGGTAAGTATTACCAAAAAATGTTAAAGTTTTCGATCCGTATATCCCTACCGGGTGCCAGACCCAGCCCGCATTCCGGCCCGCATTGCACCCGCGCGCGCGACAAAAAGGAGTAACAGAAGCCATTGTCAACCTGATCGGGACCCCGACACAGCCGTATGCCCGATCGCCGGTCCCTGCCTATCTTTCAGCCATGACCCACGCCCGCCGCGCCGCCAAATTTTTGCTGGACGAAGCCCGCACCGACTGGCACGATGCCTCCCTGTGGCACGTACGATCCAAGCGGGACGGGAGCATTTCCGGGATCCCGGAGTGGGAATCCCTGCGGCAACTGGGTTCCGACATCAAGGACAACGTTTTAAGTAACCTGGACGCCTACCTGGAAGAATTTGAGGAAAGGGCCACCGCCAACGGGGTGATCGTCCACTGGGCCACCGACGCAGAGGAGCACAACCGCATCGTCCACGGTATCCTGCAGCACCACGGCGTCGATCGCATCGTGAAGTCGAAATCGATGCTCACCGAGGAATGCGGCCTGAACGACTATCTCGAGACCCAGGGCGTGGAGGTGGTGGATACGGACCTGGGGGAGCGCATCATTCAGCTCCGGTCCGAACCGCCCAGTCACATCGTGATGCCGGCCATCCACCTCAAGAAAGAGGAGATCGGAGCGCTCTTCCACGAGAAGTTGGGCACCGAGCCGGGGGCCAGCGATCCGCAGTACCTCACCGAAGCCGCCCGCCAACACCTGCGCGAAAAATTCCTGGCGGCCCGGGCCGCCATTACCGGCGTCAACTTCGCGATCGCCGAAACCGGCGGTATCGTGGTCTGCACCAATGAGGGCAACGCCGATATGGGCGTTCACCTCGCGCCGGTCCAGATTCATTGCATGGGTATCGAGAAGATCATCCCCCGCGCCGAGCACCTGGGTGTCTTTACCCGGCTGCTGGCCCGGAGCGCCACCGGTCAACCGGTCACCATTTACACCAGCCATCACCACCGGCCCAAGCCCGGCGGGGAAATGCACGTAGTGATCGTGGACAACGGCCGCACCACCCAGCTGGGCCGGGAGGATTTCCGCAACAGCCTCAAATGCATCCGTTGCGGTGCCTGTATGAATACCTGCCCGATCTACCGGCGCAGCGGCGGGCACAGCTACGACTATACCATCCCCGGGCCCATCGGCAGCATCCTCTCCCCCGGCATCGACCTTAAAAAGCACGGCGATCTGGCCTTCGCGTCCACCCTGTGCGGCAGTTGCTCCGACGTGTGCCCGGTCAAGATCGACATCCACGAACAGCTCTACAAGTGGCGGCAGATCGTGAGCGCCGAAGGTCACCTCGGAGCCGCGAAACGCCTGCCCCTGCTCGGTGCCGGCACCGTGCTGCGGCACGATACGCTCTATAATTTCGTCGGGCAGGCCGCCCGCACGGCCCTCCGCCTGGCCCCGCGTGCCGCGGTTTACCACCGCTTCAATGCCTGGGGGGAGAGCCGGGAATTGCCGGAAATACCCCGCGAGAGTTTCAAGCAGTGGTACGCCCGTACCCAAAATCCGCCGGCGTGAGCAGCAAGACGACCATACTCCAGCAGATCCGCGACGCCAAACCCGCGCCGCGTCGCCTGCCCAACTTGCCTCCCGATCCGTCTCCGGATCCCGCGGGGTGGGAGGAGGCCTTTCGCGAGGTGCTCGCCGCCAGCAAGGCGACCTTCGTTGCGCCCCAGAATTTGCTCGATTACGTAAAGGGGAGCGGGGCCCGGACCATCGTATCCACGGTGGCCGGTATCGACGGCACCCTCGACCTGCTGGCCATCGACGACCCCCTCCAATTGGCTGGAGTGGATCTGGCCGTCCTTCCCGCCCGGCTGGGCGTGGCGGAAAACGGTGCCATGTGGGTGAGCGAGGCGGAGGCTGTGCACCGGGTGCTGCCGTTCATCACCCAGCACCTGCTGCTGGTGCTGGAACGGAAAGACCTGGTGGGCACCATGCATGAAGCATACCGGCGGATCGACATCGCGGCCACCGGATTTGGCGTCTTCATCGCCGGGCCGAGCAAGACCGCCGACATCGAACAAAGCCTGGTCATCGGTGCCCACGGGCCGCGCAGCCTGGTCGTCTGCCTGCGCTGATCATCTCATCCGGGCAGACATGACAAAAGCCCGGCCCCCGCTGTGCAGAGGGCCGGGCTTCCGAGAGCTGGTGCCTTGGGGCGTGGTTTAGACGCGACGCTCCTTGATACGGGCTTTCTTACCTACGCGATCGCGGAGGTAGAAGAGGCGGCTGCGACGCACCTTGCCGTGCTTTACGACGGTGATGTTGTCGATGCTGGGGGAGGACATGGGGAAGATACGCTCGACGCCAACGCCGTTGGACATCTTGCGGACGGTGAAGGTCTTGGTCAGCCCTTCTCCCTTGATCTGGATCACGTCGCCGCGAAACTGCTGAATCCGCGACTTTTCACCCTCAGTGATGAGGTAGTCGACCACGACGGTGTCACCGGCGCGGAAGGCGGGAAATTCTTTCTTTTTGCTGACTTGTTCGTGTACGAAGGAGATGGCGTCCATGGCTTCTTTAGATTTATACCGCTCGTTGCGGCCCGCAAAGGTAAGATTAATTCCGGCAAACGACAAACCACACCGCGCAGTAAATTATAAGCCGCCGTGCAAAACACTGGCCGATGCCGGGTTACTTTATCTGTTAACAACGTCAGATGTATAACTTGCCGAACGTTTAATGGTCATGCGTTACTTTAACGGGACCATATTAACCCTATCGACATCCGGGACGTTTAATGTTCCATCTATCCTCTAGTTATGAAATCTCTCCTCCTCATCCTGGCCATTTTTCTGACGCCCCTGCTGGTTACGGACTCGGCTGACGCCCAATCGCTCGGTGCCATCACCCAGGCCCTGGGCAAAGGCGATACCGAAGCCCTCGCTTCCCTGATGGATACGGAGGTTGAACTCAGCCTGTTGCAGGACGAGAACCTCTACTCCCGCGATCAGGCCAAGCAAAAACTGGCAGCCTTTTTTGCCGCTAACAAGCCCTCCGGCTTCAGTCAGGTCCACCAGGGCTCCTCCAAGTCCGACAACGCCGAATACTGCATCGGCAACCTTGCCACCAGCTCAGGTGCCTTCCGCGTATACATCTACGTCGCCAAGCAAGGCGACCGCATGCTACTCCAGGAACTGCGTTTCGACCGCGAGTAGGGCCGCCCGCGCGATGCCCGCCAGGTCCTGCTCCCGCATGCAGCGAAAATGCCCCTGCGGACAGGCGGCATAACCAATCTTCGAACAGGGCCGGCAAGGCAATCCGGGAACCTCAGCCAGGGTCTGGGCCTGTCCGTCCGGCAAATAAGGATACATGCCCAAGGCCGGCACCGTGTTCCCCCACACGCTCACGATGGGCTTGCGGTAAGCCGCGGCAATGTGCATCAGGCCCGTATCGTGGGTAATGACCACAGCCGCCTTCCGCACCAGGTCCGCCGAACCGTTCAGGGAGTACCGTCCGCAGGCATTGGTCAAGTGGTCGCCGGTGGCGGCGATGCGTTCCCCCGTTTCCGCCTCGTCCGGCCCACCCAGCAAGATCACCGGCACGGGCAGTCGCTTACAGATTTCCTTCATCTGCTCCTCCTCCAGCCGCTTGGTAGCGTGGGCCGCACCGATGACGAAGGCGACGTAAGGCCGCTCGGGTGCCGCTACCTCCTCCTCCGGGGCGATGAAGTAGTCAAGCCCCCCGCCGTCGTTTGTCACCGATAGTCCGGCCACGGCCTCCAGGTAGCGGTCGACGATGTGCCGGGCCGGCATCCGGTCCAGCTTGAAGCGGGTCAGGAGAAATTTGCGGAAATTCAGTTTGTCGAAGGTGCTCACCCGGGGCGGGCGCCGGCCCCGCAGCAGGAGGCCCCAGCGCAGGCGCTGCTTCAGTTCCAGGGTGCGCAGGTTGCCGTGCAGGTCGATCAGGTGGGTGAAGTTCTCGTTCATCAGCCCCTCGGCGACCTCGGATATGTCCTTTTTGATGGTCCAGAGACGGTCCACGTAGGGATTGTTCCGCAGGGTGGCGGCGAAGCCCGCCTTGGTGAGGAAGTGTACCTCCGCACCGGTTTGCCTCTTCACACAGCGGATGACCGGAGTGGTCAGCACGATATCCCCGATCGAGGAGAAGCGGACGATCAGGACCTTGATGGGGGCTTCGAAATGCGCGATGTCGGAGGAGTTAGGAGGGAGGCAAAGTTAGGGGAGTGTCCGCAACCAGTCGCTGCAGCGTCGGCGCATCGATCCGCGGCAATTCCGGCAAACGCGCCAGCACCCGGGCCCCCGACAGGTGGATGATGATGCGCTCCGACTCCGGATTGTCGCCGTTGAAGACGATCCCGGCCAGTTCCACGCCGCGGGACTGAAGCACTTCAATACTCAGCAGGGTATGGTTGATGCTGCCCAGGTAGTGCCGGGAAACCAGAATGACCGGCAGACCGAGATGAGCGGCCAGGTCGATCATGCAGTGTGTCTCGTTGAGGGGGACCAGTAAGCCACCCGCCCCCTCTACCAGAAGCGGGCGTGGTCCGGTATCGGGAAGTTGGAAATCCTGCAGTTGCAGAGATACCCCGTCGAGGCGGGCCGCGTAGTGCGGACTGGCGGGCGTACGCAGGAGATAACGTCCGGAGTGATAGCGATTGGCGGGCAGGCCCGTCCACGAGCGCACGCGATCGGCGTCGCCGAAGTCCAGGTCACCGGCCTGCACGGGCTTCCAGTAGTCGGCGTCCAGGGCCAGCTGCAAGTAGGCACTGGCTACCGTCTTGCCTACTTCGGTACCAATCCCGCTGACAAAGTATCCTTTATTCATGCTACCGTTTCCCTGGTTTCGGAGCGGATCATGGAGGCCAGGGCGTTGATCCAGCGGGGATCGTCGTTGAGGCTGGGGACAAGGTCGATGCGTTCACCGCCCCATTTGTGGAATTCCTCTTGGTACTCCACGCCGATCTCGATCGTGGTTTCCAGGCAGTCGGCCACGAAGGCCGGACTGAAGCAAAGGATCTTTTTCGCGCCCCGCTCCTTGGCCCATTCTTCCAGCACGTCAATGGTATAGGGCTTGGCCCAGTCGTCAAAGCCCAGTCGGCTCTGGAAGCTGGTAGTATAGCGGTCGGGCTCGAAGCCCAGTTCGGCGGCGATCGCCCGCGTGGTGGCGTGGCACTGGGCGCTGTAGCAGAACTGGTTCACCCGGGAGATGCTGTTGCAGCAACCCTCCACGACGTAGCAGTGGTTGCAGTCGTCGGCCTTTTTCAGCTGGCGCTGCGGCAGTCCGTGGTAACTGAACACGATGTGGTCGTACTGGTCCAGGTCGCCCAGGTCGCGGGCGTTGTCGGCAAAGACACGGATGAGTTCCGGCTGCTCGTAGTAAGAATTGACGAATTGTACTGGCGGAATCGTCTGCCGGCGAGACAGGATGCGCATTACTTCCTGGTGCACCGATCCGGTGGTAGCGCTGGCGTACTGGGGGAAGAGGGGGAAGACCAGAATGCCCGATACCTGCTCGGCCAGCAATTCCGTCAGGGCAGCTTCAATGCTGGGGTTCTGGTAGCGCATGGCCAGCCGCACGCTGTAATCGTCGCCGAGGGCTTCGGCTACCCGTTCGGCCACTACCTCTCCGTAATACTTCAGGGGGCTGCCGTTTTCCGTCCAGAGTTCCTGGTACAATTTCGTGGAGCCACCGGCCTTGAAGGGATTGACGATGCCCGAGCGAACGGGTGCGATGATGCCCCGGACCAGCACTTGCTGCGCCACGCTGGGGAGGTTATCGATCACGCGCGGGTCGGTAAGGAACTCTCCCAGGTAACGGTTGACGGCCGAAGGGGTGGGGGCGTCCGGGGTGCCGAGGTTGACGAGGAGCACGCCCTGCTTACCGTAGTGCGACTGGAGGGGCATAGAAAGAGCAATTTATGGGTATGTGGTACTAACCCCGCAGCCGCCTTTCGGTTGTATGCTAAAACTACCCATGGCCTCCTCGCTGCGTACCTGGCGCATAATTCTCCTGATCACCTTCCTGTTGGTGCCACTGGCCAATTACCTGCCGATCCTGCTCGACGTTTCGCAGGACCAGTTCACCGACGGTACGGATACGCGGGTTGACGCCGCGGGTTACGGCTTCAGCATCTGGGGGGTGATCTTCACGGGCATGATCCTTTTTTCGGCCCTGCAGTTGCGGGTTTCCGGGGGCACGCCCCACCTCCTGCGCGCCTATCGCTTCCTTTTTCTGGCCGGGCTGGCGAGTATTGCCTTCGTGCCGATCAGTTTCGGCAGCAATTACCTGTGGGGTGCCGTAGACCTGCTCTGGCATCTGGTGGCCCTCATCGGGGCTTACGTTTCCCTGCGGGCGCATGTCCGTGAGGTGGGCAGTCCGCAGTATGGGTGGACCTACTTCGGACCATCCATGTACCTGGGCTGGATCAGTGCTGCTACCGTCATTTCCACCGCACTGGCCCTGCAGCAGATGGGCGTGGATTTCGCACCGCAAACCGCAATCTACATCGCCACGGGCCTGATTGTCGTGCTCATCAACCTGGGTGCCTTCCTGGGCGGGCACAACGACGGTATATACGCCGGAACGGTAGCCTGGGCATTGGTGGCCGTCGCCGTGGAGCAACGTGATGCGCCACTGATCTTTTGGGCGGGGCTCGCGGGTGCCGCGTTGCTGGTAGTGCAGGGCATTCTTGGTTTCACGGGCCGGGGCCGGTTCTTCTACGCTGTCTGAGGGGGGCGTGCCCGGTCCGCCCTGCGAATTTTCTTGATCTTTGTGTTTTCCCGTCATCCGACCCCAACCGCGTGTGGTAAATTCTACCGTAGCCAAGCTCTTACTTGCCCCCGTCTCGCTGCTGTACGGGGTGGGCGTGGGATTCCGCAACTGGGCCTACCGGCGCGGGATCATGCGCGGAATCCGCTTCTCCGTGCCGGTGATCAGCGTGGGCAACCTTTCGGTGGGCGGGGCCGGCAAGACGCCGCACATCGAATACCTGATCCGCCTGCTCGATCCTTACCTGAACCTGGCCACCCTGAGTCGCGGGTACCGGCGCAAGACGCGGGGCTTCCTGGTGGTGCGCCCCGATATGAAGGTAGAAGAGGTGGGAGATGAGCCCCTGCAGTACGCCCGCAAGTTTCCGGACGTGACCGTCACGGTGGCCGAAGAGCGTGCCTTCGCCATCCCCGAGATCGTGGGCCGGCGTCCGGATACCCAGCTGGTGCTGCTCGACGATGCCTTCCAGCACCGGGCCGTGCAGCCCGGAATGAACATCCTGCTGACCCAGCACGAACTGCCCTTCACCCGCGACTATCTCCTGCCGAGCGGCCGCTTGCGGGAGTGGCGCAGCGGCTACGAGCGCGCCGACGTGATCATCGTCAGCAAGTGCCCACCCGATCTCGACCGCGTGGCCGCCGACGCCCTCATCGAGGAGATCCGGCCCCTGGAGCACCAGCGCGTTTTCTTCAGCTACTACGAATACGGTGCCCCATATTACCTGCTCGACCATCGGTACCGCCTGCGGATGGAGGGAGGGATCGACGTTTTGCTCATCTCGGCCATTGCGAACACCGACTACCTGTTACAGCACCTGCGCACCGCCGCCCGAACGGTCAAGAGCCTGGAGTACGCTGACCACCATTACTTCACCGGCAACGACATCGGCAATCTCCAGCGTCGCTTCGCCGAACTCGAGGGCCGGCACCGGGCCATCATTACCACCGAGAAGGACGCTACGCGCCTGGAGGTGTACCGCCCCCTGATCGAGGCGGAAAAGCTGCCCGTTTTCGTGCTGCCGCTGGAGGTTAAGTTCCTCTTCGGGGAGGGGGAGGCCTTCAACGAACTGGTGCGGGAATACCTGCTTAATTTCCGGGCCTGATCCGGAAGAGCCACCCCCGCCCCCGCGGATTTTCCTACTTTGCAGCCCCTTACTCAACTGCTATGTCCAAGCCCTTCTTCTGGCTCCTCCACTTCCTGAGCCGCTGGATGCTGCGGATTTTTTATCCGTCGATGGAAACGGAGGGCGTAGCCTACGCCAATCATCCGGGTCCGACCCTGCTCTGCGGCAACCACCCCAACACCCTGGCCGACCCCCTGATGGCGGGCATCCACCTGGACTATCAGACCTACTTCCTGGCCAATGCCGGCTTGTGGCTCAATCCCGTGATGGCCTTCATCATCGACCCATTCTGCATTCCCGTGGCGCGCGCCAAGGACAAGGAGGCCGGGGCCGACAAGGGCAGTAAGGATGAGGTGTTCAACCGCACCTTCCAGGCCCTGGAATCCGGCAAAATCATGTACATCGCCCCGGAGGCCTACTCCGAACTCGAGCGCAAGCTGCGCAAGATCAAGGCCGGCGCCGCCAGTCTGGCCCTGGAAGCCGAATCGCGCAACAACTGGCAACTCGGCGTAACCCTGCAGCCCGTGGGCATCAACTACGAAAGCCCCACCAGCCCCTTCAGCCGGGCCTTTACCCGTTACGGCGAGCCGATCGTGGCCGCGGAATGGCGGGAGGCCTACGAGAAGAGCCCCATGCGGGCCGTGCGCGGACTCACCAATCTGCTCAGCGAACGGATGCAGGACCTGCTCATCCATACCCGCGACAAGTCCGAAGAACGGTGCCTGCGCCGGATCGAGCGCAGCGTGCAGGCCGATCAGCCCCTGCGCGTCTCGGCCCACCACTTCCGCACCAAAGCCATTCTGGAGTGGCTACGCGGTATACCCGAAGAAGAGCGTGCGGAACTGTGTGCGCTGGCTACCGAATACGATGAGCTGCTCAGGCAGACGGGGCGGTCGGACCTCGCCTTCAGTGCGCACCCGCGGCGCAATTACTCGCCCGGACTGATCCTGGCGCTGCCCCTGTTCCTTTACGGCTGGCTCAATCACCTGCCGTGGATCCTTGCCATCCAGGCGGCGTGGAAGGCCCTGGGCGTAGACCGGGGTTATAAGGCCACGGTACTGACCCTCGGTTCCTGGATCCTCCTGCCCATCTTCTACCTCCTGCAAACCCTCCTGTTCAACTGGATCTACCCCGGGGGGATCGGCTGGCTGTACCTGCTCAGCTTGCCCGTATCGGGACTGTTCGCCCTCCGGTACTGGGTTACCTACCGTCCCTTCTGGGCCGCCCGCTTCGGGGGCGATCGCAGCGCGGACGGGCGTCTGCAGAATTTGCGGGATTCACTCATGGGCCGGTTGCCGGAGTGGGAGGCTTCTATGTCCTCCCCCACTTCCCGGGCCACGATGTCGTAATCCATGGAATTAGGCATTCAGATCCTCATTTTCGTCGTTGCGATCGCGGTACTGCTGTGGTCTAGCGACCGCTTCGTGGAATCGGCCGAACGCATCGGACTGTCTCTGGGCATCAGCCCCTTCATCATCGGTGTGACGATCGTGGCCTTCGGCACCTCTCTGCCGGAGCTGGCTACCAGCATCGTATCGGTGCTGGAGGGGGCCAGCCAGATCGTGGTAGGAAACGTGGTCGGCTCCAACATCACGAACATCGCCCTGGTGTTGGGGCTCACGGCGGTGGTGGTACGTAACATCGACCTCGAGTACAACCTGTGGCACATCGACATCCCCTTCCTCTGGGGCAGTGCCTTCTTGCTTTACTTCGCCGTGATGGACGGCAGCTTGTCCTACTTCGAGTGCTTCCTCTTCCTGGGCGGTATCGTCATCTTTTTGGGTTACAGTCTGAAGGATCAGGACCGACCGGACAAGGAGGACCGGCCCCCGGCGGGCGTCAAAGACTACCTGCTCATGCTGCTGGGCGGGGCCCTGGTCAGTGTCTCGGCTACCTATGTGATATCCTCGATTACGACGATCAGCGCGATGCTGGACATCGCTCCCGCGGTCATCGCCTTGTCGGCCGTGGCCGTAGGTACCAGCCTCCCTGAAGTGGCGGTAAGTCTGGCGGCGGCCCGCAAGGGCAAGGCGTCGATCGCCGTAGGCAATGCCCTGGGCTCCAACATTTTCAATACATTCATCGTCATGGCCATTCCACGGTTTTTCGGGGAGTTGGTCATTCCGGACAACATAATCGACGTCTACCTTCCGCTCATGATCGTCATGACAATTCTACTGGGCGTGATGAGCAACAATCGCAAGATCACCCGGTGGGAAGGCTACGTTTTACTTTTGTTTTACGCTTGGTACTTCTCGGCGATAATCCAGGAGGCGGGGTAGGTGGTTCATAATGTTGTTACGGTAGTATCTCAGCACGATTGTTTTCCAGTATGGTAGTGCGGCTATGGCTACGGTCCTGGCGTTATCGTGGTTCGGTGCTTGCGTGGGCAGGTAATTCTACTCCCGTGTGACAGAATCGTTTTTACCGTAATTTATCTTTGTGGCCGTTTCGACCCCATCTATGCTGCAGCATTTTCACATTCTTACGCTTACCCACCGCAATGCCAAACTCAAGGAGATCGGCGAGCTGGTTGCCGCGTTTGAAGGGCAGGACCAACTACGCGATCGTCTTGTCCGCCTGAAGGACGAAGGAATGGTAAACGAGGTCTTTTACGCCTCCACCTGCAACCGTCTGCTGTTGCTCTTTACTTCGGACCAGGTCGTTGATGATGCATTCAAGCAAAATCTGCTGGCCGAGCCCATTGCCGGCCTGAGTCATCTGC
The DNA here is from genome assembly GCF_004803465.1 of Neolewinella litorea. Lineage (GTDB taxonomy): Bacteria > Bacteroidota > Bacteroidia > Chitinophagales > Saprospiraceae > Neolewinella > Neolewinella litorea. Next base: position 312,869 of record NZ_SRSF01000003.1, read on the forward strand.
GGCACCTGTCGGGCCTGCGCGCTATCAAGCACCTTTATGAAGTGGCCGGTTCCATCGATTCACTGGTGGTCGGCGAGCGGCAGATCCTGGGGCAGCTCCGCGAATGCCAGGAGCGCTGCCGCGAATGGAGCCTCATCGGGGACGACCTGCGCATCATTACAAACCAGGCCGTACTGGCCGCCAAGGATATTTACGCCAATACCCGCATTGGAGAAAAGTCGGTTTCCGTCGTTTCGCTTTCCATGCAGGAATTGCAGCGGCACGCCCCCAGCCGCAAGTCGCGCATCCTGCTCGTGGGGGCGGGGCAGACCAACGTGCTGGTCACCAAGTTTCTGCGCAAGCAGGGTTACGATAATGTGACCGTCGCCAACCGCACCCCCGCCCGGGCCCGTCAACTGGCGGCCGGCTTTGCGAACGGAAGTGCCCTGGCCTTTGATGAACTGGACACCTACACGGGGGGCTTCGACGTACTGTTTGTCTGTACCGCTGCCTCTACGGCTACCATCACGCCCGAGCGCTTCTCCGCCTTACTGGCCGGCGAATCGCCCGCCGGAAAGATCGTGGTGGACCTGGGCGTACCCGCAGACGTAGCGGAAGAGACCGTGCAAGGCTCCGATTTCACCTACATCTCCATCGAGCACCTACGCAGCCTGGCGGAGCAGAATATGGATTTCCGCCGCCGCGAGATCGAGGTAGCTCAGTCGATCATCGCCCGCCACCTGACCGAAACCGAAACCCTTTACCAGACCCGCCTCATCGAGCGCGCCATGTCTGAGGTACCCCAGCGCATCAAGGAAGTGCGCCATACGGCGGTCAACAAGATCTTCCGCAAGGAACTCGCCGATCTCGATCCCGAGACCCGCGAACTCATGGACCGCATGATGACCTACATGGAAAAGCGCTGCATCGGTATTCCCATGCAGGTGGCCCGTGAGGCGGTGGTGCGGTGAATGCCAATAGTAACGATTAAAGGCTATAGGTACGGTGACAAAGAAGATTTTGTTGCTTCTAAATAGGCTCTGCCCCACCGCTGACAAGGTTCTAGATGATTGCCTTCGGCCCACTCGTTCCAAGCGTTGATAAATACAAAGTTTTCTTGTTCCGAAAAAGGTTCAAAGTTACTGATCACCTGTGTGAGATAGGACTCGTATTTCATTGGGGTAGATCCATAAAAAATCGTTGCACTGCTCTTTCGTCTAGCGCTGTTGTCCCACATCGGAAAAACTGAAGGATAACTTTTGAAAGGGGATTTGGGCGACGACAACATCTTTACTACGTAATCCTGGTAATCAACTACCCTGTTTTCACTAAATACGGAAGAACGGATGCTCAACTTGTGAAGTAACCTTTTAGTTAGCGATCCCTTATCCCGAACAACCTTTTTCCAATTAGGCTGAAATTCAATCATAGCATCGAAACCAAAGCTTTCGGGGTCAACAAGAGTGGTGCTTTTGTCAACAAATAGCAAATAGATTTCACCTATTCCAAGGTCCCGGCACTGTTGCCTCCATACTTCAACCGTCTTTTTGATGTTAGGAATGAGTTCGATTCGATACACTACGTATAAAGGCTTACCGTCGACTCTGATGTATCGGTTATCATCGAAGAAGCGTTGTAAGTACTGGAAATGACGTTTATCGTCCTCTAATGAATATTGCTGTTGAATCAGGATGTCATCGTCTTGTCCATCCCATCGTCTTGTCCAATTTTCGTTCGCCCAGCAAATGCAATAGTTTGCTTCGATGTCCTTCTTCTCTAAAAGGAGATTGAGGGGGGTCTCTAGAAGTGTTTTCCCCTGAAACCAGTAATGATAATAGCAAAAGCCGTGGATCCCATAATCCCGAGCTAACTGATGCTGCAAGCGAATGGTATCAACTAGTCGGAGATCATAGAAGCCTAAGTCTGCTGGTAGGTGAGGTTGGTAGTGCCCTGGAAATTTTGGCTTCGCTTTCACTACATTTATCCATTCAGTAAAGCCTTTCCCCCACCATTCATCATTCTCCGGAATTGGATGAAATTGTGGCAAGTGAATAGCTAAAGGCCTAATCTTCATGGTAGTAAATGTGATCGTTTAATGGAACAGGGCGGTGTGAACTACGTACCTGGTTAACTGGGAAGAAGACTCATATATCACTATTCTTTAATATACGTTGGGTTTCCGGTCGTTTGCGGATGTACGGTAAATCAAACCCTCACTTGTTGGAACAACGAACCCGTTGCGCAGTGTGACAATTCAGTTTACCATTCCAACTCCAGATTTTTATCCCTTACGCCATCTGCCGGTTCTCCGCAAACTGCCGACGGATGACCTCCTGCACGGAAACGCCCTCGATCTTGGATTCCAGCCAGCTGGGGATGTCGAGGTAGGTGAAGGGACGGGTCTCGAATGGCTTCTTCGCAACCTCGTCGAGCCGTGCTTTTAGCTCAATAAATTCGTCGCGCAGGTCTTCCTCCCGGATCCGGGGAATGCGCCGCAGGAAGCGGAAGATGATCTGCTGGATCTCCTGCAGATGCTCCACTTTGGAAAGGAAGCGGTAAACGCTTTTCACCTGGTACTCGACCAGCTGCACGTTGCCCATCTCGAAGTGGCAGATCAGGCTCAGGATACGGGCGTAGGCCTGGATGTCGGAGCGGTAGTTGGGGCTGCGTTGATTGATGATCAGGTTGAGGTAATCGATGGCCGTATCGTTGTCTCCGGCGCCGAAGTAAAGGCAGGCGATGCGATAATAGAAGACCATATGCCGGTGGTCGTCCCAGTTATAGCGGTTGTCCTCGATTACTTCCATGATCTGGGGCACCAGTCCGAGGCCTTCGCTGAAGGTGCCCTCCATGTAATGGCGGCGGATCTGGTGATCGAACTGGTAGAGGTGGTAAAGTCCGGCGACGTTCACATTGTTGGTCAGGTCGAACTGGTGTGGAAAAAGATCGAGTTTGTGCAGTTCGGCGATGAATTTGTCGTATCGCCACATGTTAAACAGGGTGGCCAGGTGGTTATGCAGCCCCTTCAGATAAAGTGGGGCATTGGCCTCGATCATTTTCGGGTTCTCACGGAAGAGGTCGACCCAGCGCAGGGTATAGCGGTAGCACAGGGCGTATTCCTGGCGGATCAGGTGCATCCAGGTGTAGCTCTGGCAGTAGTAGATTTTGCCCCAGAAGTCCAGGTCTTCAAAGTCGGTGCCCGGCAGGTTATCGTGGAAGAACTTGCCCACCGCGGTGTATTCTTCCTCACTGCTTACCAGTCCGTCGGTGAGGTAGAGTCCGTACAGCCGCAGCGACAGGTTACTGAAGGCGTTGGTGGCGTCGATCTTGTGGGTGAGCACCTCGCACTCGCGGCTGAGCTGTTCGGCCCGGCCCTCCAAACTGCGGGTGATGTACTGGCCCTCGATCAGTTTCTCAAACTGCGCCGTTTCCAGGGCAATGGTGTGGGATTCGAGCTCGGTGGCCCGTTTTTTCGTCTTGTCTAGAATGTCGAGCGCCTGCCGGTAGAGGCCTTTATTGTAAAGGATGCGGGCGTAATCGAGGTTCTCCCGCAGGGTGATCTCGTCGTCTTTATTGCGGTTCAGCAGGCGGAGGCTGGTCAGCAGTTGTTTGTAGAGGTGCGCCTTGAGGTTGCTCAGCTGCGACTTTTTTATACCTTCGATCCGCTTAAGCAGGTATGCCTCGTCGTATTCGCCGGTGCGCTCGAGGATGTCGAAGAGCTGAAGGAAGAGGATTTCCGAGTTTGACTGCTGGTTGCGCTTGACGAAAAGGCGGAAGTGACGCTTCTCGGCGCGGTTCAGGGAAGCTACTAGTTTCAGTAAGTCGTCGGTCTTCTGCTTAGGCATTGTATAAACTGTTTCAGTAAGTTACTGTAGGCCAGGGTATTGCAGAACAATCGCTCGGGCACCCACGTAACATTACGGTAGATTAAGTAAGGTCGCAGACCCCCGTTTCCGCCGGGGAAGCGTTATTTTTATGAGATCGACTACTTTCTGTTAGAATAGCCCTAAAGATATAATAAGCCCAATCAACTGCCCCGACTCAGGTATGAATACGAACCAAGTACATATTTTCGACACCACCCTGCGCGACGGCGAGCAGGTCCCCGGCTGCAAGCTGGACACCAAACAGAAGGTCATCATCGCCAAACAGCTCGAACTGCTCGGGGTCGACGTGATTGAGGCCGGTTTCCCCGTCTCCAGCCCCGGCGATTTCAAATCCGTAGTTGAGATCGGCAAGACCGTCAAGGACGTGGTCGTCTGCGGCCTCACCCGCGCGGTCATGAACGACATCGACGTAGCTGCCGAAGCACTCAAATCCGCCGCCCGCCCGCGCATCCATACCGGTATCGGCGTCAGCGACAGCCACATCCAGTACAAACTGCGCACCACGCCCGACAAGATCATCGAGCGGGCCGTAGCGGCCGTGAAGCACGCCAAGACTTACGTGGAAGATGTGGAATTCTACGCCGAAGATGCCGGCCGCGCCGACAATGAATTCCTGGCCCGCGTCATCCAGGCCGTGGTCGACGCCGGGGCTACCGTGCTGAATATCCCCGACACCACCGGTTATTGCCTCCCGCAGGAATACGGCGAGAAGATCGCTTACCTCCGCGACAACGTCAACGGCATCCACAACTGCATTCTGAGTACCCACTGCCACAATGACCTCGGACTGGCTACCGCCAATTCCATTGCCGGTGCCCAGAATGGAGCCCGCCAGATCGAGTGCACCATCAACGGCATCGGTGAGCGCGCCGGCAATACCTCGCTGGAGGAAGTCGTTATGATCATGCGGCAGCACCCCGCCCTCGGCCTGTACACCAACGTCAACTCGAAACTGCTCCTCGAAACCAGCCACATGGTCAGCGAGAGCATGGGCATGATGGTACAACCCAACAAGGCCATTGTCGGCGACAACGCATTCGCCCACAGCTCCGGCATCCACCAGGACGGCGTGATCAAGCGGCGCGATACCTACGAGATCATCGACCCCGCGGAAGTGGGCGTGGACCAGTCAAAAATTGTGCTGACCGCCCGCAGCGGTCGCGCGGCCCTGGCCTACCGCTTCAAGAACCTCGGCTACAACCTCACCAAAGTTCAACTCGACGAGGTATACCAGGAGTTTCTAAGTATCGCCGACGCGAAGAAGGAAGTGGAAGACTCCGACCTCGAGCAACTGATGAAAGGCGTCGCGGCCTGACCTAATCCTCCAGCCTGGTAAGCGGGGCGGAGCCCAAGCACAAAGCCTGCTGGCAGATTAGCCAGTACATGCGGGTGCCGGGTACGGCCCGTAAAGCAAAGTAAGTTGGTACGGGTAACCGTGCGGATCGGGTAGTTCCCTATATTTGGTAGGACCCCCATGAAGCACATCGTTCCTTTCAGCCTGATCCTCACCCTGGCCCTGCTCTTGCAGGGGTGTTACGGCATGCTCCCCTCGGATGGGGGCGGTCAGATCGCCTACACTGCCCGGCAGCGGTATGTGAGACCGGCGGACGTGTGGTTGCCGGAGGGGTACCGGATCGAGGTTGTGGCATCCGGCCTGACCTTCCCAACGGACCTGACCTTTGATGAGGAGGGCATTCCCCACGTTGTTGAATCCGGTTACGCCTACGGAGAGATCTTCCTGCAGCCCAAACTCCTGCGCCTCGATCCTTCGGGCGACACATCGGTCATCTACGCCGGCACCGACAACGGGCCCTGGAACGGGGTAACCTTCTCCGGTGGCCACTTTTATATCGCGGAAGGAGGTCAGCTACGTGGGGGCAAAATCCTGAAAGTCGGAAAAGACGGTACCGCGGAGACGCTGGTCTCGGGCCTACCCAGTTATGGCGACCACCACACCAATGGCCCGGTGGTGCGGGATGGCTACGTCTATTTCGGACAGGGCACCGCAACCAACTCCGCCGTAGTGGGGGTGGACAACGCCGATTACGGCTGGCTGAATCGTTACCGGGATTTCCACGACATCCCCTGTGAGGACATCACCGTTCGGGCCTACAATTACACCACTGATAATGTACTGACCGAAGCAACCGGCGATCAGGCGGTCACCGGGCCATACTCGCCCTACAACCAGGCCGTTACCCCCGGCGAACTCATCCGGGGCAGTGTGCCCTGCAACGGAGCCGTCATGCGCTTGCCGCAGGAGGGTGGGGCGCTGGAGGTAGTCGCCTGGGGGCTGCGTAACCCCTACGGGATGGCCTTCTCGCCGGCCGGCGAGCTCTTCGTTACCGACAATATGTACGACGTGCGGGGCAGTCGGCCCCTATGGGGCACCGGCGATCTCCTGTGGAAAATAGAAAGTGGAAAGTGGTACGGCTGGCCGGACTACTACAAGGGAATACCCGTTGCCGCCCTCGAATTTCCCGGAAAGAACAAACCACAACGCGTACTGGCCCAGGATCCCGGAGAGCCGCCGCGCCCCGTTGCCGGATTCGGCGTGCATTCTTCCGCCACCGGGATGGACTTTGCACACAGCGACGCTTTTGGTTTTGGCGGACAGGCCTTCGTCGCCCTGTTTGGCGACCTGGCTCCCGTGGTGGGCAAAGCGCTTTCCCCGGTGGGTTATCAGGTGGTACGCGTGGATCCGGAGACTGGCATCGTGGAGCCTTTCGCGGTGAACCGCGGAGACGAAAACGCCCCGGCGAGCCGGCTGAGGACGGGTGGCCTGGAACGACCGATCGCCGTCACTTTCGGTCCGAACGACGACGCGCTCTACGTAGTCGACTTCGGCATCGTGACCACGGATAAACGGCGCGGCGCCAAGCCGCGGTTGAAGACCGGAGTGGTATGGAAAATAAGCAAGGAGCCATGAACCGTCTGGCCATCACAACCGGCTGCCTGATCCTCATCGTAGCCTACCTGTTCACCGGCTGCACGGTGCCGCGCACCCGGCCCCTGGCCGAGGTGGTCGAAATGCCGACGGAGGACCTCCAGGCCGGGCGGATAATGTTCAACAACAAATGCGGTTCCTGCCACCCGGGAGGCCGTTCTGCTGTCGGGCCCTCAATTATTAACAAGCCCCTGCCAAAATTCCTGGTCCGCTGGCAAATCCGTCACGGTGCCGGGGTTATGCCGGCCTTCGACGAAGCCGTACTGACCGATGAGGAGGTGGCACAAATTGCTGACTACGTAGCCTACCTGCGCAAGCAAGCCAAGCGGTCGGAATCGGAAAGCTGACCCCGCACCCGGCAACGAAATCACGGCGGTACCGACCCGCACGGCCCCTTGTCAGTATATCGGACACGCGGCGCGCCGCCCTCATGCCCTGTATGCGATAGGGTCACGGATCGTAAGAGCAGCTGACGGGGTCCGCGAGTGGCCAAGCCGGTAATTATCAAGAAACCGGTCCGCGCGGCGGCGAAACCGTCGGAGTGGCCTTGCTTGTTATCTTTGCCCCACAAAGCAAAAATCGTCATGCCCACCCTCTTCGATAAAGTCTGGGACGCCCACGTAGTTACTTCGGTACCCGGCGGCGCGCAGGTCCTTTATATAGACAAACACCTCATTCACGAAGTGACCAGTCCGCAGGCCTTCAACGGATTGCGGCAGCGGGGCATCCCGATCTTTCGCCGCGACCGCATCGTGGCAACCGCCGACCACAACGTGCCGACCAAAGACCAGGACAAGCCCATCGCCGAGCCCCTGAGCCGCAAGCAGGTCAACATGCTGACCACCAACTGCGAAGAGTTCGGCGTGGAATTATACGGACTGGGCCACCCCTACCAGGGGATCGTGCACGTGATCGGACCCGAACTCGGCATCACCCGCCCGGGCATCACCATGGTCTGCGGCGACAGCCACACCAGTACCCACGGGGCCTTCGGGGCCATTGCGTTCGGCATCGGGACCAGTCAGGTAGAACAGGTCATGGCCACCCAGTGCGTACTTATGGAAAAGCCGAAAAAGATGCGCATCAGCGTCGACGGCGATTTGCAGCCCGGCGTGACTGCCAAAGACATCATCCTGTACATCATCTCCCAACTGGGTACCGGCGGGGGCACGGGCCATTTTGTCGAGTACGCCGGAACGGCCATCCAGCGCCTGAGCATGGAAGGGCGGATGACGATCTGTAACATGAGCATTGAAATGGGCGCGCGCGGCGGCCTAATCTCACCGGATGAAACCACCTTCGCCTACATGCAAGGCCGCGAATTTGCCCCCCAGGGAGCCGAATGGGACGCCGCAGTGAAATACTGGCGCACCCTGCCCACCGACGCCGATGCCGTATTCGACGCCGAGTACCATTTCCGCGCCGAAGACATCCCGCCGATGATCACCTACGGCACCAATCCCGGCATGGGTATGGGCGTCACCGAACGGATCCCCACTGAAAGTGAAATTCACGGTCAGGCTACGCTCAAGAAATCCATGGAATACATGGGCCTGGAACTCGGCAACAAGATGGAAGGTATGCCCATCGACTATGTCTTTATCGGCTCCTGTACGAATAGCCGGGTGGAAGACCTGCGCCTCGCCGCCGGACTGATCAAAGGCAAAAAAATCCACGAAAACGTTACGGGTATCGTGGTGCCCGGCTCGCAGCAGGTGGCGCGACAGGCCATCGCCGAGGGATTGGATCGTGTCTTCACCGACGCCGGATTTGAGTTCCGCGGCGCGGGCTGCTCGGCCTGTCTGGGCATGAACGAAGACAAGATCCCCGCGGGCCGCTACTGCGTATCCACCTCCAACCGCAACTTCGAGGGCCGCCAGGGCCCGGGCGCGCGAACCATACTGGCGAGCCCGCTTACTGCAGCGGCTGCGGCGGTGAGTGGCCGGATTGTGGACGTTCGGGAGTTGCATTGATGTACCATTTACCAATGGCAAAATTCAATTTACAATTCGGGTGGTGGCCGGTGAATGATTAAACACAATTTGTTTGTTTTATGGTGCCGCCTTACTTTGGAGCTCCACTTAGATATTTTTATGTCACCCGATACGCTAGAGAAAAGGCTGCTGCAATTCGCCGTTCGGTGTTCGCATCTCCGTCGGGCTTTGCCTACCGATGAATATTACGATGCACGTCACGTTGCCGATCAACTACTAAGGGCGACCACCCACCCTGCGTTTCATTATCCGGAAGCCAGGTCTGCCGAATCGAAGCGAGATTTTCTCCATAAGATCAAAGTGCTACTGAAGGAATTGCGCGAAGCCCAGGCGGAATTGCGGTACATCTACCACATGCAATACTTGGAAAACTGGAAGATCGAGCCGCTGATGGACGAAGCCTCCCAACTCGTGGCGATCTTCGTTGCCACTACCCGCAAACTAACCGAGAAAAACAGGGCGGCCTGACTATTATGGACCATGCGACTTATTGGCGCCTGTCCGGCAAGTCACTGATCAACTGCCGGCCCCCCAAATTGAAAATTGCACATTGGTAATGGCAAATTGTAAATCCTAACCTGCACCTCGACACCATTGAAGCCAGGCTCCAACAGCATAAACCAGACGCGCTAACGATTACCTACCTTGCGCCAACCGGCAAGTCACTGATCAACTGCCGGCCCCCAAATTGTAAATGGTACATGGCAAATTGTAAATTGTAACACAGCATGCAACCCTTCAAGAAACTAACCTCCACCGCCGTTCCCCTGCCCATCGAGGACGTGGATACGGATCAGATCATCCCCGCGCGTTTCCTCAAGGCGACTACCCGGGAAGGTTTCGGGGAGAACCTGTTCCGTGACTGGCGCTACGACAAGTTGAATCATCCCCGGGAGGACTTCGTCCTGAACAGCCCGACCTACGCGGGAGAGATCCTGGTGGCCGGGGCCAATTTCGGTTGCGGATCGAGCCGCGAGCACGCCGCCTGGGCGATATACGATTACGGCTTCAAGGCGGTAGTGTCCAGTTACTTTGCGGATATTTTCAAGGGCAATGCGCTCAACAACGGGCTGCTACCGGTGACCGTAAACCCGCAGGTGCTCGACGAGATCTTCCGGACCATTGAGGCCAATCCGGCGGCCCGCTTTACCATTAACCTGGAAGAACAGACCTTCACCAACGAAGAAACGGGTACCTCTACCCACTTCGACATCGACGAATACAAAAAAACCTGTTTGATCAACGGTTACGACGACATCGACTTCCTGCTCAGCCAACGGGAAAAGATCGAAGCCTTTGAAGCCCAGCGGGAAGAACATTAGACCAACAGTTACGTGAGCAACTTCAATATTGCCGTCCTGGACGGCGACGGGATCGGCCCCGAAGTCATTGCCGAAGCCATCAAGGTTCTCGACGTTATCGGCGAGAAATTCAATCACCGGTTCAACTACACCTACGCACCCGTCGGGGCCGTGGCCATTGACCAGACCGGCAACCCCCTGCCCGACGAAACCCTGCAGTTGTGCAAGCAGTCGGATGCCCTGCTCTTCGGTGCCATCGGCCATCCGCGCTTCGACAACGACCCCTCCGCCAAGGTGCGTCCGGAACAGGGACTGCTGAAACTCCGCAAGGAACTCGGTCTTTACGCCAACTTGCGTCCCGTAGCCGGTTATGATGAGCTCGTGGACCTCAGTCCGCTGCGTCCCGAGCGCATCCGTGGCGTTGATATGCTCATCGTACGGGAGCTCACCGGAGGGATCTACTTCGGGGAAAAGGGCCGCAAGGACGACGGGAACACCGCCTACGATACCTGCACCTATACCCGCCTGGAGATCGAACGCATCGTACGTATGGGCTTCAACGAGGCCCGCGCGCGGCGCGGAAAGCTCACGCTGGTCGACAAGGCCAACGTGATGGAGACCAGCCGCCTGTGGCGGGAGATCACCCGGGAACTGGCAAAAGAAAACGAGGACGTGGAGCTTAATTTCATGTTCGTGGACAACGCGGCCATGCAGCTGATCCTGAATCCGGCCCAGTTCGACGTCATTGTAACCAGCAATATGTTCGGCGACATTCTCTCCGACGCCTCCAGCGTACTCGCTGGCTCCCTGGGCCTGTTACCATCCAGCAGCGTGGGCTCTACCGTCGGTATGTTTGAACCCATTCACGGCTCCTGGCCGGAGGGAGCGGGACAGGACCGCGCCAACCCCGTGGCCGCTATCCTCTCCGCGGGCATGATGCTTGACCACCTGGAACTCCGCGAGGAGGCCAACGCCCTGCGGATGGCCGTCAACCGCACCCTGGCCCAGGGCGTCGGTACCGAAGACCTGCGGCCCACTGAGCAATTGGGTACCCGCGCCTTTGGCGACCGGATCGCTGCGGCGGTCTAGTTGGAAGCGGGCACGACGGAACCCATTGCTGTCCGCCCAAAAAATCCGAAAGTTCTAATTTTCAGGTACCCTGCAATATTAACTGCAGGTGTGCCAGGTGGTGGTCGCCGTGCCAGGCATAATGCGCGGCCAGGGTATCGAGGTGGTAGGTGATCCCGCTGCCCGGGTGGTAGGCGGTGCGCGACCACTGTTCGTCCGTACACTGGGCGAGCAGTACGGCCCAGCGCAGGTGCAGGCCCCGCAGGATGTCGACGCTGGCCTGTACGGGAACAGCCAGCACGTCAGGGAATTCCGCCCAGGCCTGCTGATCGTAGGGCACTAGGGTGGGGTGCTCTTCGAGTAGTGTTACCTTATGCCGCCGGTAGCCGTGCAGGTGGCTGTCGGCCAGGTGGTGGATCACCTGTTGAGCCGTCCACCCGCCGGGGCGGTAGGGGGTGTCGAGGAGTTTGCGGTCGTGCAGATCCCGGGCCAGGCGTTCCAGCTGTTCGGGCAGGGCACCAATGCGTTTTACGGCGTCCAGTCTGGCGGCGGCGTTGCCGGTTTCGGGGGCCTTCGGTCGGCCTATGGGGTATTGCAGGTCTTCCATTGGGGGAGGATTTGGGCGGGTTCGCCGGTGCAAGGTAACGGAAGGACCGCGGAGCCCGTCGGTTACGCTCCCTAATTCACCTCGGCGGTGCGGATAACCTGTACGATCTCTTCCATCAGGTCGCGTTTCTTGCGGCCGGGAGCGTACACGAAGCCGTCCACCAGGACGAGTTCGTTATTGGTAGTGTCGTTGAGCAGGTAGGAGACGAAGGGGCCGGCCAGGAAATCGTTCTCGATCTCCCAGATCCCGCGTCCTTCAATGGCGAAGGCCCCGTTTAGCCGAGTGGCTTCCGTGAAGAGTGGAAGGTCTTCGTCGTTGATGCGCATGTAAGTGTTCGGGGTGGTGGAGCTCACGTATTCCTTGCCGATGCGGTCGCGGATCTCCTTCAGCCCTTCCTTCGATAGCTGTGATTCGTTCTCGTAGGGGGTTTTGGTCAACATGATGTTCATGCTGGCGCCCTGGACCTCCCGGCGCAGCCAGACCACCTCGTCGGTGTCGAGGGGCACGCGGGTATAGCCGCCGGGGATGTCGATGGAGGTGCCGAGTAGGTCCCGGATCGTGTCGCCCAGCCTGCGGTTGACCCCCTGGAAGTAGGTCGTTACTTTCAGGCGCTCGTCTTCCCCTTCCTGTAGCCGCTTGACCACGCCGGGGTAGGCTTTGCTCAGTCCGGTGAGCAGCTTGTCATGGGAAGTGCCTACGACGTAGATCAACTGCTGACCAGTGGCCCACTTGTTTTTGGCTACCGCCGTGCCGTAGCCTTCCTCGCGGATCTGCTGCAGCTTTTCGTTGTTCAGGTCCTGCATAACCATTTGGGTGGTCGGGCTATCGGTGTCGCTGAGGTCGGCCAACACCACGTAATTGCGCAGTTGCCCCCAGGTGGGTTCGGCTTCCACCCGCTCGGGCTCAATGAAGCGCACGTCAAAGATGGGCTCGGGCTGCGGCAGGAGGATGTACGGCGCTTCGAAGAAATAGGCCACCGAGTCGCCCACGCCCGCTTCCCACGTACTGCTGTCGGCGATCACCACCAGGCTGTTGATCTGACCGAAGGCCGAAGGAGTCGGCTGCAGGGTGCGCTGCACGTCTTCGGTGCAGGCGGTGAGTGCGAACAGGAAAACGAGGCAAAGGGGAAAAAAACGGAAAAGGCGCTGGCTCATTGATTCGTGGTTGTATCCTTGGAACAGATGTTGCCGCGCGGGGTTTTGACGGGTGCCGGCCGGCGAAAAGTGGCCTACAACTCCAGATCGTTGATGGCCTGCCACACCAAACCGGCCTCGTAGCCCCGCTTTACCGCGTAATCGGCCAGCTTGCGCCGCCGCAGGTAGGGGTGCTGCCCGGGCTTTTCGATGCCGTTACGCCGCTCGAGCTCCCGGCACAGGGTATCGTAGTATTCCGCCTCGTCGATCTCGGTCATCGCTTTCTTGATGCAGTAGGCGCTGATCTGTCGCTGCTTGAGCTCGTTGCGGATGCGGTAGCGCCCCCAGCGTTTCATCTTGAACTTGCCCCGGGCGTAGGAGCGGGCGAATCTTTCCTCATCGAGGTACTTGTCGCGGATCAGTTCCACGATGATTTCCTCGGCTGGGTCGCCGCCGTATCCCAACTCATAGAGTTTCTCCCGGGCTTCCTTGTGGCAGCGATCCTGGTAGGCACAGTAGTGCTGCAGCGCCTCGAGGGCCTGTTCTGCCGTGTACACCACCTTCTTTTCCGGGAAAGACAATATGAAACGATTTGTGGTAAAAGTACGGAAAGTTTTTCAATCCTCACCCGGTGCTGGGGCGTCCTCCGGACAAGTTCCTATTCCTAGCCGGGCAGCCGGGGCTGTCCTATCTTTGCCCGCCAACATCAGCTATCAACATGGACATTCGTCAACTTTGGGATGACTACGAGCCCCTACTTCTGCAGATCGGCCTTACGGTTCTGGCCGCCGTATTCCTCCTGGTCGTTGGCTTCTGGCTTATCAACTGGCTGGCTGCCCAGGTCAGTCACCTCATGCAGAAGCGGAATATGGACGTCAGCGTTTCGAGCTTTCTGACCAACTTCCTGAAGATTGGACTGAAGGTCCTACTCTTGCTCTCCATCGCCGGCATGTTCGGGGTCGAGACCACCTCCTTCATTGCCATCCTTTCCGCCCTCTCCCTGGCGGTGGGCCTCGCACTGCAGGGCAACCTCGGTCACTTCGCGAGTGGCATCCTGCTGCTCACCTTCCGCCCGTTCAAGGTGGGCGACGTGATCGCCACCAACGGCTTCACCGCCACGGTCAAGGAGATCCAGGTTTTCCATACCATCCTGAACGCCGTCGATAACCGGCTGATCATCATCCCCAACGGTAAGGTGATGGGCAGCGCCATCGAAAACTATACCGCCCAGGGGGTGCGGCGTCTCGACCTGACTTTCGGGATCGGCTACGGCGACGACATCGACAAGGCCCGCGCCGTCATTACCTCAGTGGTGGAGGGTACGCCGGGTATCCTGCTCGACCGCGGCATCGATATCTTCGTTCGCACGCTCAACGACAGCAGTGTCGACCTAGCCTGCCGCGCGTGGGCGGAAAACGCCAATTACTGGGCCGCCCTGATCTACCTCAACGAGCACGTCAAGAAGGCGTTCGACCGCGAAGGCATCAGCATCCCATTCCCGCAGCGCGACGTACACATCAAACACGCCGAGGTGCTCAGCTAAGCTTCATTTAAAGTACTTCAGCCGCCGTACTTCCTCATCCGTCAGGTAGCGGTAGAAGCCCCGGGGCAGTGCCTTTTTGGTCAGTCCGGCCAGGTACGTACGGTCCAGTTTCTCCACGGTATAGCCCAGGTGCTCGAAGGCCCGACGGACGATGCGGTTGCGGCCGCTGTGGATCTGGAGGCTCACGGTAAGCGGGTCGTTCTCCCGCGCGTAGCGGGCCCAGTCGGCCTGGAAGGGGCCGTCGTCCAGTTCGAATCCGGCCGACAGCTGCGCCAGATCCAAAGTGCTGAAGGGCTTGTCGAGGGTAGCCTCATAGATCTTGGCCGTCTCGAAGCGCGGGTGCGTGAGCCGGGTGGTGACGTCGCCGTCGTTGGTGATCAGCAACAGGCCGGTGGTGTCGCGGTCCAGTCGGCCGACGGGAAACAGGCGCATGCCTTTCAGGGCCGGTTCGTCTAGGAGGTCCATCACCGTGGTGCGGTCGTGCTCGTCGTTGGTGGTGGTGATCACGTTGCGCGGCTTGTTGAGCAGCAGGTATACGAAGCGCTCAGAAGGGGCCACTACCTCGCCGTTGTATTCCACCACGTCGCCCTCCCGGATCTGGTAGGCCGGATTGTCGAGTACCTCCCCGTTGACCTTCACCTTGCCCGCCTTCACCATATCTCCGGCCGTGCGCCGACTGGCCACGCCCGCGTGAGCGATGTATTTGTTGAGGCGCATGCCAATGATGTCGGCGGCGGGCCGGTCGAGGCCCGGCGGCTGACCGGAATTACGGGCCTGGGAGCGTTGGAAGCGGCGGGGAGTTTTCATAAAGGCGGGTTGTAAATAGGACCGTAAAAGCACAAATATCCGCCTAATTGCGGTAGGCTACCCGCGGAGCCAAGGTGGCAAGGATCGATCTACCGCGCACTGAGGCGAACCGTCGGCACGGGGCCGTGGTTGGAAGTACATGTTTCACACCATGAATTCCCCCCAGGACCTCGACGCGGCCCTCCAGGCCAGCCACGAGCAACCCATCGTCATCTTCAAGCACAGCAACAATTGCCCCTTCAGCGCCCGCGCCCAGGAGCAGGTGGCCAATTCCAAGCACGATCTCGAGATCTACGGCATCGTGGTGCAGTACGCCAAGGAGCTCTCGACCGCCATTGCCGACCGCCTGGAAGTGAAGCACGCCAGCCCGCAGGCCATCGTGGTGAAGGACGGCAAGGCCGCCGCCCATTACTGGCGCTCGGAAATACAGGAAGAGACGCTTAAGGAAAAGGTCGCCAGTTTCGGCGAGGCCTCGTGATCGCGCCTTCCGAACTCATCCTGCGGCCCCGTGGGTCGGTCTATCACCTCGATTTACTCCCCGGCCAGGTGGCCGAGACCATCATTACGGTCGGTGATCCCGAGCGGGTAGGGGAGGTGAGCCGCCGCTTCGACCGCGTAGAACTGCGCGTCGAGGCCCGGGAATTCGTCACCCATACAGGCGATCTCAACGGCAAGCGACTTTCCGTGGTGTCCACCGGTATCGGCACCGATAACGTGGACATCGTGATCAACGAGCTCGATGCCCTCTTCAACATTGACCTGCACCGCCGGGAGGTGGTCGCCGAACCCGTTGCCCTCACCTTCCTGCGCCTGGGCACCAGCGGTTCCTTTCAGCCCGATATACCCCTGGATACCGTGGTGCTTTCGAGCGCCGGACTTTCCCTCGACGGACTGCTGCCCTTTTATCCCTCTATCCCGGTCGATGAATCCCTGGCTACGGCCCTGACGACGCACCTCTCACAAGACGGCCAAGCCCTGCCGGTTCCACCAGTTATGGTCCGACCCCAACTGCCCGATTTTCTGGCCTCGCTCGACCCGGCGCGCCTTACTGCCGGGATCACGCTTACCGCCGCCGGCTTTTATGCCCCGCAGGGCCGCGTGCTCCGTTTGCCGACCGCCTTGACACCCACCTTGCTGGAAGCCCTGCGCAAATTCCGTCAGGAAGACCTGCGCATCACCAACATCGAGATGGAGACCGCCGGCATCTACGCCCTGGCCTCGGCCCTTGGGCATCGTTCGGCCTCCCTTTCGGCCCTGCTCGCCAACCGTGCACTGGGTACTTTCAGCCGGCAACCCGCTACTACGGTAGACCGGCTCATCGATTACGGACTATTCCTCCTTACGGATCGGTAGGGTCTCGCTAATGCGGTCCAGGTAAAGCTCGGTGGTGGCTTCCCGCTCCTGGTACATGGGTGCGAATCGCACGTCCCACTCCATTTCCTGGTGGGTGTAACTCGTGTGGATGCTTACCTGCTGGGCAAAGGTGCGGTCGTACCCCTCGATCGCGACCATCAGTTCGGAATGCCGGTCCCGGTAATCCTCCGGCGTCCAGCCGGCCAGCGGACTGTCTTCCGTGATGGGGTGCACGATGGTCCAGTTCAGGGGAAACAGCGGCACGAAATCGCGTTCCAGTTCCAGGGGGTGGAATCTGCGTCTCAGTTCCCCATTGCCTACCTCCAGCCACGTGAGCACCACGCGGGCGCGCAGGTTGATGAGGTTGGTATCGCGCTTGTTGGCCAACCGGAACTGCAGGCTGCGCATTCCTTCCCCGTAGGGTGCCACGATGGCGCGGTCGGAGAAGATCACCAGCCGTGAGGGCCGCGAAAAACGGGCGAAGAAAAGACCGGTTACGAGCGCCAGAGCTACCCAGCCGAAGAGCGCAAGTACTGCCGCCAGGGCATTGGACTCCAGGGTGGTGGGGGCCAGCACGCCGTACCCAACGGTGGTGAAGGTCTGAATGCTGAAGTAGAAACACTGCAGGAAATTCTCCAGCTCCGACTGCCCTACTGACGCCCCGTTAAGCTGTTCGGTACCGATCAGGTAAAAGCCTAGCGCGAAGATCAAATTACAGAGCACGTACATCGACAGCGTGACCCCGATAAAGCGTGGCCAGCTCATCTCCACCAGGTTCTGGTAGGGAGCGAAAATGGAGTTGCCCCGCCGGACGACGTTGAAGCTGCC
Organism: Neolewinella litorea; assembly: GCF_004803465.1. Lineage (GTDB taxonomy): Bacteria > Bacteroidota > Bacteroidia > Chitinophagales > Saprospiraceae > Neolewinella > Neolewinella litorea. The sequence continues at coordinate 330,316 of NZ_SRSF01000003.1, forward strand.
GTCGTTCTGGATCAGGCGCGTACCGGGCTTGCGGGCCACCTTGTCGCCCAGCCCCAGGTCGCTCTCCGAGTTCTTGTCCTGCCCGTCGGAACGAAAAAAATGCTCCCCCAACTCTGAAATTTTCATCACCTGCAAGATAATCCCGACCGTTGAATCTTCGGGCGGCGGCGCGCGGGTACCGCATAGATTCGGAAAAGGCCAGGTGCGGTCATTTTATACCAGTGGATAAAACCCTTAAAACTTGGGAAACTTAAAAACTATTCAAAGTTTCCCCCGTTCTTTGCGGTGTGAATACGACCTCCAAAGAACACCTTAAGCTCGTGGGTGCCGCCCGCGACCTCTTCATGCGCATCGGTATCCGCAGCGTAAGCATGGACGATATCGCACGGGAATTGGGCATCTCAAAGAAGACGCTGTACCAGACCGTTCCGAACAAGGAGGAGTTGGTGCAACTCGTCCTGCGCGTCGAAATTGAGGAGGACGTACGCATGCTGGAGCGCAACCGCGTGGAGTCAACCGACGCCATCGAGGAGTTGCTGCGCAACAGCCGCTACTTCGTCCGCCAGATGCGTAAGGTATCGCCCACTACGATGCACGACCTGCGCAAGTACTATCCCGAGATATTCCACAACCAGGTGGAAGCCCACCAGCACCATTTCCTCCACCAGGTGGAGGAGAACCTGCGCCGGGGCAAGGCCGAAGGGCTTTACCGGGAAGACATCGACCCCGAGGTGATCGCCAACCTGTACGTGGGCATGACCATGATGGTAGTCGACCGCGGCATCTTCCCTGCCCAGGATCGCCCCCTTTCCGATATCCTCTGGCAACACTCCACCTACCACTTCTTCGGCATCGTTAACCAGGCCGGCCGCGACCGCCTCAATGACTACCTCCAGGAAGAGGAGCTCTGCTAATCATACCCCGCCATGAAATATTTGATATTCGTACTTACCCTGTTGCTGACCGGGAGCATCAGCGCCCAGGAAGCGGAAGCGCCGCCGGTGTATTCCCTGAATGATGCCGTGAATTTCGCCCTGCTGAACGCCAACAGCATACGCAATGCCCGCGTCGACATTCTCGACGCGGAGCAGAATATCCGGGAGCGCCTGAGTACCGGTCTGCCACAGATTAACGGAACGGTGGATTTCACCCGCTACCTCAAGGTGCCCGTCCTGCCCCTCCCCGAGGCTTTCGCGGCCCTCAATCCGGATCCGAACGCCCCGGCGCCGGAGGGCATCGCTTTTCAGCGGAAGAACAACTTCGTCAGCGGCCTGAACGTCAACAGCATGATCTTCGACGGATCGTTCTTCGTCGGTCTGCGGGCCGCGCGGGCGAGCCGCGACTACTTCAACCTGCAACTGGAGGAAGCCGAACGGCAGGTCCGCAACCAGGTCACCCAAAGCTACTTCCCGGTACTGCTGGTATCCACCAATCTCGAGATCATCGAGAAGAACATCAGCAACCTTGAAAAACTACTCCAGGAGACCAGCGCCCAGTACGAGGCCGGCTTCGTGGAGCAACTTGACGTAGATCGGCTCGTGCTGAGCCTCAATAACCTGCGCAGCACCCGCAACGACCTGGAGCAGCAACGGGAGAATGCCCTGCGCGCGCTCAAATTCACCCTTAACTTCCCCGACGACCAGCCCCTGGAAGTGTCGGATGACCTGGAGGCGCTGGAGCTGGAGGTCGAAGCCGCCGCCCTTACGAGCGATATCCCCTACCAAAGCCGCAGTGAAGTGCGCCTCCTCGATCAGACCCTTGCCCTGCAGGACCTCAACGTAGAGCTGCAGCAGGCAGCCTACCTGCCCCGCCTGAACGCCACCGCCGCCGCCCAGTACCAGTACCAGGGCGACAACTTCTCGGACGGATTCTGGGCCCCCACGGTACTCGTGGGGGTATCGGCCACCATCCCCATCTACGACTTCGGGGGCCGCAGCGCCCGGCTCCAACGGGCCCGGCTGGACAAGGAAAAGGTGGTGAACCAGCGCGACGACGTCGTCCGCGGCATCGCCCTGGAAGTGCGCAACGCCCGCGGGACCTTCAATACCGCCCGGGAGCGCCTGCAGAACACCCGCGATAACCTGACCCTGGCCCAGCGGATCTACGACACCACCCAGATCAAATACCGCGAAGGGGTAGGCAGCAGCATCGAGGTCGTACAGGCCGAACAGCAACTCTACGAAGCCCAGGCCAACTACCTCAACGCCCTTTACGATACCCTGGTCGCCAAAGAAGACCTCTACATAGCCCTCGGCCGATGAAAACTACTAAAGTACCCGTAACCATGATGCGCGCAGCCACCCTTCTCTGCCTTGCCGTAATCCTTTGCACCTGCGGCCGCGCCCAGGAAGAAAGCGTACCCCAAACCTCTGAGGAACTGCAGGAAGCGCTGCGCACCCGCCGCGCCGAATTGCGCGAACTCACCATGGAGGTGGAGTCGCTGGAAAGCCGCCTGGCCGAGATAGACCCCAATTTTGCCCCGAACGCCACCCTGGTTTCCTACGAAACCGTGGGTACGGCCAGCTTCGACAACTACGCTGAAGTGCAGGCCACGGTACGCGCCGCCGAATCCGCGATGGCCACCTCCGAGATCCCTGGACGAATCCTGCGCATGAACTTCGAGGCGGGCGACAACATCCGCAAGGGACAGCTTGTAGCCGTGCTCGACGTGGAGGGCACCGAAACCCAACGCGCGGAACTCGAAACCGCCGCCAGCCTGGCCAAGACCGTCTACGAGCGGCAGGAAAAACTGTGGGAACAGAATATCGGCTCGGAGCTGCAGTACCTACAAGCGAAGAACAACTACGAGCGCATCCAGCAGCAGCTCAAAGCTATTGACATCCAGGCCAACAAGCGAAACGTTTACGCCCCCCTCTCCGGTACGGTGGACCAGGTCTTCCTGCGGACGGGCGAGGCGGCCGCCCCCGGCACCCCGATACTGTCGATCATCAGCACCAGCGACCTGCAGGTGGTGGCCGACGCTCCCGAATCGTTGCTCACCAAAGTGAAGGTGGGCGAAAAGGTGGGCGTACGGGTACCCGCCCTCGGCGTTGAGTTCAAGGCACCGGTCACCCGGATCGGGCGCACGGTCGATCCCGCCAACCGCACCTTCGAGGTGGAGGTAGACGTGCCGCGGCAGTACATCAACGAACTCAAGGCCAACCTCCTGGCCGAGGTGGAAGTCCTCAACTTCCAGGCCGACGACCTGATTGTGGTGAGCCAGGACTACATCCAGCAGGAAGTCAACGGACAGCGCTACGTATTCGTGGCCGAGGAAGTCGACGGCGACCTGGTCGCCCGCAAAACGTACGTCGAGACGGGACAAAGTTTTAACAACCGCGCCGTCATCGAAAGCGGCCTGGACGTGGGGGCCCGCCTCATCACCAACGGTGCCCGCGGCCTGACCGACGGACAGCCCATAGCCCTGAGCCAGTCGCCCCTCCAACCCACCGAAGCTAAACTCAGCAGCAACAATGGCTAACCAGCAAAAAAGAACCTTCGGGCTCACCAACCTATCGGTCGACAACGGGACGAGCGTCTTTCTGCTGGCCATTATGATTCTGATTTTCGGGCTCTACGCCTACGAGCAGGTGCCCAAGGAGCAGTTTCCGGAAGTGGAGCTGCCGCAGGTCTACATCAACACCCCCTACTTCGGCAACTCGGCCGCCGACATCGAGAGCCTGGTGACCCGGCCCATCGAAAAGGAACTCCAGAGCGTCGACGGGGTCAAGAGCATCCAGTCTACCAGCATCCAGGACTTCTCGGTCATCACCGTGGAGTTCAACTCAGACGAGGACGTGGACGATGCCACCCGCCGGGTGAAGGACGCCCTAGACCTCGCCAAGCCGGAGCTGCCCTCCGATCTGGATACCGACCCTACGGTGCTGGAAATCAACCTGTCGAAACTGCCCATAGTGACCATCAACGTCAGCGGCGACTTCCCCCCGGAAGAGTTGCGTCGCTACGCCGAACTGATGGAGGATGAGCTCGAGGAGGTCGACGGCGTGAGCGCCGTGAACCTGAAGGGGGTACAAGAACGCGAGATCGAGATCGCCGTCGATGCCCGCCGCATGGAAAGCTTACAAATCAGTTTCGCCGACATCGAGAATGCCATCACCGGTGAGAACCTCACCCTGTCCGGCGGCGAGATCGTCAACAACGGCGTGCGCCGGGCCATCCGGGTAGTGGGGGAATTCGAGGACGCGGAGGAACTTTCCAACACCGTGATCAAGCGCGAAAACCAGCGCCTCGTGTACCTGCGGGACATTGCCGAGGTGACCTTCGGTTACGAGGATCCTACCAGCATCGCTCGCGCCGACGGCCTGCCGGTCATCAGCCTCGACATCATTAAGAAATCGGGGGAGAACCTGCTGAGCACGGCCGATGCCGTCCAGCAAACGGTAGAGGAACTGCGGACGCGACTGCCGGAAGACATCAGCATCACCTACTTTAACGACCAGTCGACCAACACCCGCAGCGAGGTGGAAAACCTGGAAAACAGCATCATCTCCGGGGTAATTCTGGTGGTAGTAGTACTGCTCTTCTTCCTCGGACTTCGCAACGCCCTCTTCGTAGGTATCGCCATCCCGCTCTCCATGCTCATGGGCATCCTGTGGATCTGGCTGAGTGGCGTGACCCTGAATATCGTGGTACTGTTTGCCCTCATTCTGGCCCTGGGCCTGTTGGTGGACAACGGCATTGTAATCGTGGAGAACATCTACCGCTACATGCAGCTGGGAGAGGTGTCGGACCGAGCGGCCAAGTACGGTGCCGGCGAGGTGGCCTGGCCAATCATTGCCTCTACCGCGACCACGCTGGCGGCCTTTCTGCCGCTGGCCGTCTGGCCCGGTATCGTGGGCGAGTTCATGAAATATTTCCCCATCACGCTGATCTTGGTGCTCACCAGTTCGCTCATCGTAGCCCTGGTCATCAACCCGGTGCTCGCCAGCCGCTTCATGCGGATCGACAAGCGGGCGGTAACCCCCGCAGGTCGCCGGCGCAAGGTGCGGACTACGCTGTACACCTCCGCCGGCATGATGGTAATCGGGGTGTTGGGACTGATCTTCGGATTCACCTCCCTCTTCAACCTGATGGTGATCTCCACCATCGTCACGCTGGTTTACTTCTTCCTGCTGCGCCCGGCCTCTTTCGTTTTTCAGGACCGCTTCCTGCCGTGGCTGGAAAATGCGTACAACCGCTTTATCGGGTTTGCCCTGCGGTACAGCAAGACGATGTTCGGCGGTACCATTGCCTTGTTACTTCTGGCGCTGGTGCTTACGGCCATCAAGCCACCGCAGTTGGAGTTCTTCCCCAGTCCCGACCCCCGCTACGTCAACGCCTTTGTCGAGTTGCCCCTTGGCTCCGACATTGCCGCTACCGACGAGGTAGTCAAGATCCTGGAAGACCGCATTCTGACCATGCTGGAGCCCTACGACGAGGTCGTGGAGGCAGTGCTGACGCAGATCGGCGAGAACACCTCCGACCCGAATGCCCCGCCGGAACCCGGCGTAACCCCCAATAAGGCCCGCATCACGGTCAGTTTCGTTCCTTTCCGCGATCGGGGCGACATCAGTACCGCCGACATCATGGAGGAAATCCGTCGGACCGTGCGCGGCCTGCCCGGCGTGAAGGTCAGCGTTGACCAGAACGCCAGCGGACCGGCCACCGGCAAGCCGATTAACATCGAGATTTCCGGCAACGACGTCGATAAACTGGTGACCCTCGGCGACGACGTCATTAACTACCTCAACCGCCAGGGAATCCCCGGAATCGAGGCCCTCAGCGCCGATGTCAAGCTCGGAAAGCCCGAACTGCTCATCGAGATCAATCGTGAGGCCGCGCGGCGCTACGGATTGTCAACCTACCAGATCGCCTCGGCCCTGCGCACCTCGGTCTACGGCAAGGAGATCAGTAAATACAAACTCGGCGAAGACGAATATCCCATCTACCTGCGCCTCGACGAGTCCGATCGCAATCAGGTGGAGAACCTGCTCGACCAGCGCATCACCTTCCGCGACCCCTCTAACGGCCGCATCACCCAGGTACCCATCAGCACGGTGGCCGACGTAGAGTACAGCACCACCTACAGCGCCATCAAGCGCAAGGACCTCGACCGCGTCATCACCATCAGCTCCAACGTCCTGGACGGCTACGTCGCCAACGATATCATCCCGGAGATCGACGCCGCGCTGCAGGACTACGACCTGCCGCAGGGGTTCAACTACGAGTTCACCGGAGAGCAGCAACAGCAGCAGGAAGATATTGGCTTTCTGCTGGGGGCCTTCGTCTTCGCGCTGTTCCTGATCTTCATCATCATCGTGGCCCAGTTTAACAGCATCAGTTCGCCCTTCATCATCCTGACCTCGGTGATCCTGTCGACCATTGGGGTACTATTGGGTTATTTCTTCTTCGGCGGCACCTTCTCGGTCGTCTTCACGGGCGTGGGCATCATATCCCTGGCCGGGGTGGTGGTCAACAACGCCATCGTACTCATCGACTATACCACCCTGCTGATGAAGCAAAAGGTAGAGGAACAGGGACTGGAAAAGATCGCCGAACTCGAAATGTCGGATATCCGCGAAGCGATCATCGAGGGCGGGGCCACCCGTCTTCGGCCCGTGCTCCTGACGGCCATCACGACCGTACTTGGGCTTATCCCCCTGGCGGTGGGCTTCAACTTCGATTTTTTCAGCTTCATTGCTACCTGGGACGGCCGCCTCTTTATCGGGGGTGACAACACCGCGCTGTGGGGACCGATGGCCTGGACGGTCATCTACGGCCTGGTCTTCGCCACCTTCCTTACTTTGGTAGTGGTGCCGGTCATGCTCTGGTTGCTGTACAAATCGCGCCGCGGCGTGCGCCGGGTGGTCAACCGGTTCAGCTACGAGGAGCCTTCCGTAGAGGCGCTGGAAGTAGAAACTACCTGAAACACCGTGACCCAGCCAAACTCCTGAAGCGTGCGTATCCTGGCCATCGACTACGGCAGTAAGAAATGCGGCATTGCCGTCACCGACCCCCTGCAACTCATTGCTCAAGGGCTGGAGACGGTGCCCACGCACCGGCTCTTCGACTGGCTGACTGCTTACCTGGAAAAAGAGGAGGTAAGCGACCTGGTAGTGGGGGAGTCTACCCAACTGGACGGCAGCGACAATCCGATACAGGCGGAGATCGTGGGCTTCGAGCGGAAATTTCGCAAGCAGTTCCCGGGCATCGTCTTGCACCGGCAGGACGAAATCCACACGAGCCGCCGGGCCCGCGAGAGCATGCTGGCGATGGGCCTGAAGAAGAAGGACCGCCGCGACAAGCAGCGGGTGGACCGAATCGCCGCCGCGCTCATCCTCCAGGATTTCATGGACACCCGCCGGTGACTGGTTATCTTTGCCCCGTATACCCGAAGGAGCCAAATTAAGCCATGATATTACCAATTTACGCCTACGGGCAGCCGGTACTCAAACAGGTAGCCAAACCGATCAAGCCGGATTACCCCGATCTGCAACAGCTGATTGCCGATATGTGGGAAACCATGGAGGAGGCCAACGGCGTGGGCCTGGCGGCACCCCAGATCGGAAAAAGCATCCGGCTCTTCGTTATCGACAGCGGTCCCATGCAAGCCGAAGGCGAGGAAGACCAGGGCATCCGGCAGGTCTTCATCAACGCCGAGATCACCGAGGAAGCCGGCGACGATTGCAGCTACGCCGAAGGTTGCCTGAGCATCCCGGACGTGACGGGCGACGTGGATCGCCCCGAGGAGATCACGATGACCTACCAGGACGAGAACTTCGAGACCCACACCCGCACCTTCACGGGAATGAACGCCCGCGTCATCCAGCACGAATACGACCACATCGAGGGCATTCTCTTTACCGAAATGCTGAGTCCGCTCAAAAAGCGCCTCGTCAAGCGCAAGCTCGACAAGATTCGCAAGGGCGACATCGATCTCAAGTACCGGATGAAGTTCGTCCGCGGATAATGCTGACCATTACCCCTATTTGCGTCCAAAGTCGGCCGGGATCTCCCCCCACACCTCCGTCTTCCATTTGTAGACCGGGTTGGTGATCTTGTTTCCCTTCAGCCAGGCTTCGGCCCGGTCGATCATTTCGTGTAGTTCCGCGGTCTTCTTGTTCCTGGGCAGGGTGGTCTTGCATTTTCCTTTCCGGATCCAGCCCATGGCGATCTTGGAGTCGGTATAGATCGGCAGGTCGGGTTGTTGCTGCTTTTGCAGGAAGGCCAGGGCGTGGACCAGCGCCAGGAACTCCCCGATGTTGTTGGTGCCCAGGGGGAAGGCGCGGTGGAAGAGCCTTTCCTTGCCCGAGGTGGTGACTCCCTGGTATTCCATGCGGCCGGGATTGCCCGAGCAGGCAGCATCTACGCTGATGCTGCGACTGATGATGGTATCCGTGGTGGGAAAGGCGGAAGAAGCGGGGCGCGACCGCGGGTGCCGTGTGCCGCCCGGAGCGGCCGGCAGGGCCTGGTTGAGGTAGGTGGCGTAGCCGTTGCGGAAGGCTGCTTCGGCCTGGGCACGATCGGGGAATGACTTAAACTTTGCACCTTTGTAGCCGTCGATCTGCTGCTTGGCCTTGTCCCATTCGGTATATACCCCGGGTACGTGCCCCATCCAGATCACGTAAAATTTCTTTTTCGCCATGGCGCGAAGGTATACACCAAAACCAAGCCCCCCGGACATCTTACCCCAAATGTTGATCGATACCCACACCCACCTTTACAGCGACAAATTTGCTTCCGACCGCGAGGAAATGCTGAAGCGGGCCTGGGACAACGGGGTGGGGGTGGCCCTGCTTCCGGCCATCGACCGGAGCAGTCACGCAGCCATGCTGGCCCTGGAAGCGGCTCATCCAGACCGCTGTCTGGCGATGATCGGGCTGCACCCGGTGAGCGTGGGGGCCGACTACGAAGAAGAGCTGGCGGAGGTAGAACGCTACCTGGCACAGCGCAAATGGGTGGCCATCGGGGAGATCGGTATGGATTTGTACTGGGACAAAAGCTTTCAGGCCCAGCAGGAGGAGGCCTTCGTCCGGCAGTGCCGGTGGGCCATCGACTACGACCTGCCCATCAGTATTCACGCCCGGGAAGCCATTGACAACCTGCTGGAACTGATCGAGGGCATCGGCGATCCCCGACTCCGCGGCGTGTTTCACTGCTTTACGGGCGATGAGCGGCAGGCGGCCCGGGCCCTGGACCTGGGCTTCTTCCTCGGGATCGGGGGGGTGGTGACCTTTAAAAACGGTGGCCTGGGACCGGTGATTAAGGATTTCCCGAAAAACCGTGTCCTTTTAGAAACGGATTCGCCCTATCTTGCCCCCACTCCCCACCGGGGGAAACGCAATGAAACGGCCTATCTGCCGCGAATTGCGGAAAAACTGGGCGAAATTTGGAACCTTCCGACAACGGAAGTAGGGCGGATCACCACGGAGAATGCACGGCAACTGTTTGACCTCGACCAATTTGCGGTTTCACTACCAAACTGAGGAAAGGTTGAATACGTCGCAAAGCGGGTGCTTATTTTCCGGGAGCCCGATAAAAATTTTGTTTTGTTGAACGTTTTTACAATTTTTGCGTCTGCGCCGCCGGTTCCCGAAAACGCGACGCCCGGGCAGCTCTCAACGGAGAAATGCTATATTGACAATAAATTTAGGAGAAGTGCTCGAGTGGTTGAAGAGGTACGCCTGGAAAGCGTATATACGGTAACCCCGTATCGAGGGTTCGAATCCCTTCTTCTCCGCAGCACATGGCGCCCGTGCGGCGCGGTGTCATCATCTTCATTTACGCAATCCATTCGTTAAACCTCAAATACGGCTATGCGACATCTATTCAAATCACTGGCGGTACTTTCGCTGGTAGCCTTTTCGGCAGCGGACCTGGCAGCTCAGGATTCTGCTGGATTCCAGGTTCTCAAGAAGCAATTTATCGACGGTGACTGGCGCTTCATGGCGGTAGTACTGATCTGTCTGATCCTCGGACTGGCGTTCTGTATCGAACGCATCATCACCCTCAACCTTGCCTCTACCAACACCGACAAACTCCTCTCCCGTATTGGTGAGCGGCTCGAAGCCGGAGACGTGGAAGGCGCCAAGGAAGTTGCTAAGTCGACCCCCGGCCCCACCGCCAGCGTTCTTTACGAAGGACTGCGCCACAGCGCGGAAGGCCCCGACGCCGTTGAGAAAGCCATCGTGAGCTACGGCTCGGTACAGATGGGCCTGCTCGAGCGTGGTCTCGTGTGGATCTCCCTCTTCATTGCCATCGCCCCGATGCTCGGCTTCATGGGTACGGTAATCGGTATGATCCAGGCCTTTAACCGGATCGAAACGGTGGGTGACCTTAGCCCCGCGGTTGTTGCCGGTGGTATTAAGGTAGCCCTCTTGACCACGGTATTCGGTCTGGTTGTGGCCATCATCCTCCAGATCCTCTACAACTACATCGTCAACAAGATTGACGGTATTGTTAACCGCATGGAGGACGCGTCGATCGCGCTGGTAGATATCATGGCTACCAACAACACCTTTACTACTACTCGTCCCCGCGTCTAATCAGTCGCTCGCAAAATCCAATCAATTATGTATTCATTTTTGAACAAATATGGCCAAGCCTTGGCCTTCGGGATTGGAGTGCTGATTACCATTATCTTCCTTGCTTCGATCTTTTCTGCCGACGATACGACGCTGGAAATGCTCCAGGCCAACGATAAGACGGCAGAGACCTACGAGACCGACATCTTCAATTTCGGAATCTCCATCTCGGTAATCCTTACGGCCCTGGCCTTTATTGTTGCGTTGATCTTTGGTGTCATCCAGATGGCCAGCAACCCCAAGGGTTCCCTCAAGGGAATTGCCGGACTGGTCGGTCTGCTTCTCATCCTCTTCATCGGTTACTCGATGGCCAGTGGTGAGGTAACCGACCCCGAGATCGCCAACGCAATCGAGAAGTTCGAAACCTCCCAGGAGGCCGACCTTACTCCGGGTAACCTGAAGTTCATCAGCGGCTCTATCCTGACCGCACTGGTGATGATCGGACTGGCTATTCTGACACTGATTGTGTTCGGTATTCGCGGTATCTTCAAATAACTAACCTTAAACAGACCACGACCATGGCTAAGACCAAGACGAGAGACCGGATGAACAATGAGATCAATGCGGGCTCGATGGCGGACATCGCCTTCTTGCTGCTGATCTTCTTCCTGGTCACGACCACCATCGCCGAAGACAAGGGTATCCTCGTAAAGTTGCCGCCCTGGTCGGATGAAGAGCCCGATATTACCAAGCTCAAGGAACGTAACGTATTCTCCGTACTGGTGAACGCCCAGAACCAGCTCCTCGTCCGCGACGAGCCGGCTCGTATCGGCGAACTCCGGGAGCGCGCCAAGGAGTTCATCGTGAACCCCAACCGTCGCCCCGACCTGGCCGAAGGACCGAAAAACGCCATCATCTCGCTGAAAAACGACCGGGGTACCAACTACGATACCTACCTGGCCGTCTACAACGAACTGAAGGGCGCCTACGATGAGCTCTGGGACGAACTGTCCATGCAGCGGTACGGAGAACCCTACAGTGAAGAAATGCCGTTTGCCCAGCGTAAGGCCATTCGTGACGAAATCCCCATGGTATTGTCCGAAGCCGAGCCCACCAACTTTGGTGAAGAAAATTAGGTTTAACCAGCGGGTCGGTCAGTCACTGGCCGACCCGTTTTTTCTTGCAAAACACCATTTCGGCCGCCGGCTGCATCTTCCATCCAGTACCGTTACCTACTAATAATCTACTATGTCTAAGTTCAGCAAAAAACGCGGTAAGGCATCGCCCGCGATCTCAACGGCCTCCCTGCCCGATATCATCTTCATGCTTCTCTTCTTCTTCATGATGGTGACCGTACTCCGGGACTCCGACCTCAAACTGCAGGTCAATACCCCCGAAGCTACCCAGCTCACCAAACTCGATGAGAAGTCGTTGGTGAATTACATCTACGTCGGTCGGCCCACCCAACAGTACCAGGCCGTGTACGGCACTTCTCCTCGCATCCAGCTGGGCGATAAGATCTCCACCGTCGATGACATCCCCCTCTTCCTCGAGCAGCACAAGGTGAAGCTCCCCGAAGCCAAGCGTTCCCGCATCACCTCTTCCCTCCGCGTGGATGGGGAGGTAACCATGGGTATCGTACAGGACGTCAAGACCAAGCTTCGCAAGAGCAACCAGCTGAAGATCAACTACAGTGCCGGCCAGCGCGCTAAAGCACTCGAATAAACCAGTCAGTTTTCCGGGCCCAATCCCGTTTTACTGCCTGAAAAGCCGTTTCCCCAGCCGGGGAAACGGCTTTTTGTTTTTAGCCCCCCTTTGCTGCTTCGATCTGGACGTTCGAAGGTTTTCTTCCACGTCGGGCACACTACGAGGCCCTGATATCTGCCACCCCATGCCGGCGCCTCTCACTGTCCCCAGGACCTAAGGGCGTGCGGTTCTCTCTGACCCTGACCCCCGCCCCCCCACGGCCCTGAATGGGACGTCCCCGACTAGCGAAGTCAATTCCGAGGGCACCAAGAAATGGGCTTCGCGTATTGCGTTGGGGCACACTGCAAGGTTTTGTTCTCGCAGCCCCTACGGCCCTGAAAGGGACGTCCCCCACTAGCGAAGTCAATTCCGAGGGCACCGAGGAATGGGCTTCGCGTATTGCATTGGGGCACACTGCAAGGTTCTGTTCTCGCAGCCCCTACGGCCTGAAAGGGACGTCCCTCACTAGCGAAGTCAATTCCGAGGGCACCGAGGAATGGGCTTCGCGTATTGCATTGGGGCACACTGCAAGGTTCTGTTCACGCAGCCCCTACGGCCCTGAAAGGGACGTCCCTCACTAGCGAAATCAATTCCGAGGGAAACCGAGAAATGGGCTTCGCGTATTGCGTTGGAGCACATTGCAAGGTTCTGTTCTCGCAGCCCCACGGCCCTGAAAGGGAGATCCCCCACTAGCGAAATCAATTCCGAGGGAAACCGAGGAATGGGCTTCGCATATCGTGTTGGGATACACTGCAGGATTCTGTTCTCGCAGCCCCCCGGCCATAAAAGGGAGATACCCCACTAGCGAAGTCAAATCCGAGGGCAACGAGGAATGGGCTTCGCTTCGCGAATTGTCCCCCAAAAATTCAAAAGGCCCCTCCCACCCGAAAGTGAAAGGGGCCTTATGGAAAAGGAAGTCGTAAGTCCCTTACCGGGCGGAGCCGGGCGTGGACATGGCATCCGGGTTCAGCACGGTCTCGTCGGCCGGAACCTGTTGGCGGTTCCGCATATAGAAGTACAGGCCGGTAAAGAGCACGACGAGGATGATTGGGAACCACATCATGGTCGATAGGGTAGCCTGACCGGCGATGATGTCGGCTTCGGCGCCCGTGGCACCTGCGACTTCCGCGGTGGCCTTGGCGTCGTCAAGCCAGCCGCCGATAATGGGGTTCCAGATGACGAGGGCAAACATGCCTGCGCCGCCCACCAGGGACATACCGAGCGCACCGGTCTGGGGGATATATTCCCCGACAAACCCGATCATGGTAGGCCAGAAGTAGCAAATACCCAGCGCAAAGACGATGGCTGCGAAATAGACCGATCCACCCGTAAGCGTGCTCAGCAGGTAAATGCCGATGGTCGACAGCACCGCACTGATCAGCAGTACGCCGGTAGGGTTGAGGTTGTGGACGATAGGGCCGGCAAAGAAGCGACCGACCGCCATCAGGCCCGTAACAAGGGCCAGGACGATCATTGGACTGGCCCCGCTGGCACCGAGGATCTTTTCAACCCACTGCGTGGTGCTGAATTCCGTGGTAGCCGTAAGCGTCATGCAAAGGACGATGAACAGGAACAGGGGGTTCGCCAGACTGCGGATGTTCTCGCCCGTATCCTTACTGATGGCGTTGGACCGGGGAAACTCCTGCCCGAAGATCAAAATCGCGTAGATGATGGTCGGGACGAACATCGTCGCGATCAGGCCCTGCCAGCCCAGTGCATCGCCGAAGAAACGGGCGATGAGGGAGCCAATCACGATACCACCGGGGAACCACACGTGGAAACGGTTGAGCATCTGGGTCTTCTTCTCGGGGTACATGTCGGCCACCATGGGGTTACAGGCGGCTTCTACGGATCCATTGGCGAAACCAATGAAGAAAGTGGAAATAATAAGCCCCCAGAAGCCACTCAGCGGGCCAATGTCGCCGGCGAATATGGTGAGGAGGAGTCCAAGGAGGTGGCAGACGAAGGCCGTCCACATCATATTCCGGGGACCGATCTTATTGTAAAGCAACCCGCCGATGACCATCGCGATCGGGAATCCGAGAAATGCCATGCTGTTCACCCAGCCCAACTGCGGACCGGTGAGAGCAAAGGTGGTTCCGAGCTCAGTAAGGATGCCGGCCCGAATAGCGAAGGTCATCGAAGTGACGACCAGCGATACACAGGCTGCCAGGAAGAGCCGGTCGCGATTGGCGGGGATGCCCGCCGCGGCCGTCGCCTGCGTTGAATCAACGTACATAATGGTTTGCTTTTGTTGGTGGTTAATTATTTAGTGTCCAGCTCGCGGATGCGGATGTTGCGGAACCAGACTGGGTCGCCGTGATCCTGCAGACCGATCTTGCCGGAAGTGGATTTGCCGAAGCGTTCAAAGTCCTTGAACTTGGAATCGGCGATCATGGCCTCCCATTCGGGGCCGGTGTTGTTGTAGGTGAGCAGGCGCTCTCCGTTTTGCCACTGTTCCACCCGTCCGTCGGTGACGACGAGCCGTACCCGGTTCCACTCTCCGGCGGGCCGTACGTTTTCGGGCTCACCGGTGATCATGTCGTAGAGGTCGCCGGCCCGGTGGGTCACGATCTCCGCGTCGGGGTGGCAGCTGTTGTCGAGGATCTGCATTTCCGGGCCGGTCAGCCAGGGGTAGTCCAGGTCGTCGCTTTCGACAATATTGTAGATGATGCCGCTGTTGCCGCACTCACCGATCTTCCACTCGAGTTCCAGTTCATAGTTCTCGAAGCTCTCGTCGGTGACGAGGTCGCCTCCGCCTTCCACGCCGTGTTCGCCTTTGTTGCTGGTATCGAGATAGAGGACTCCCTCTTCGTCGATCTTCCAGGCCGATCCGGGTTCATCCTGGTTGTAGGAGTGCCAGGCATCCAGATTGTTGTCGGCGAGGAGGTTGGTCCAATCGCCGCTTCCCTGTAGCATGGGCTCGCCACTGGTGGTTACGGCGGCATCCGCGGCTGAATTGGCGTCCTCAGTCGTAGCGGAATGGTTGGCACCGCAGGCGGACAGGAGGAGGAGAAGGGGAAAGGCTAAGAAAGTACTACTGTGCATGATCTGAATTTGGTGTTGTAAGGTAAGGTGCCGACAGGAAATTCAGAAACCGGTTTCCGTAGGCTCACCGGCCGAGAAGCCGGCGGTAGGCCGCATCCAGATCGCGGGCCGACTGTTGGCAATGATAGCGTTCCGTAACGTATTCTTTACCGGCGGGTCCCAGCCGATCGCGTAAGGAGGCATCTTCGACCAAATCCACAACGGCGTTGACCAGGGCATATTCATCCCGGGGGGGCACCACCAGTGCCGTCTGCCCGTGTATGCCCAGTCCGCGGTTGCCGTCGATGTCAGTCATGATAGTGGGGCGGGCCAGGAAGAAGCTTTCTAGCAAGACTTTACTTAGCCCCTCCCCTTTGATGCTCGGCAACAGGCTGATGTCAGCCGCCGCGAGCAATTCCAAGGCGTCCGGCCGCCATCCGGTGAAGGTGTAATCCTCTTCGTCGTGGTAGGGGCTGTCGGCCAGGTCGGCAAGTAAATCGTTCGTTTCCAGGCCCCGGCCCACAAACATCAGGTGCAGCGGCAGTTCGGCGGGCAGGCGGCGAATCGCCGTTCCGAGATAATCCATGCCCTTCATACGCCGCGCGTTGGCCACAACCATCAGGACCAGCCTATCGGCCGGGATGTTAAATGCTGAATGCAGATCCACTGGCTGCACCGCTGTATACCAGGCGGGGTCGTGACCTTTGGCCACCACCACCGTTTTGCGGCCGTCGAAAAAGAGCTGCCGGTCAAGGTCGTCCTTCACTGCCTGGCTCACGCAGGTGATCATGTCTACCCGGGGGTGCAGGTGCTGGAGGTAAACTGTGGGGTCCCACCAGTGGACATTGCCGGTGTACCCCCGGTAAGTGACCACTTTGCCCGGCCAACCCTTCGCGGCGCGTACCCCGGTGGCCACTGCCTTGTTGTTGAAGAGGTGCAGCAGGTCATATTGTCCTTCCTCAAGTTCGCGCCGAACGCGGTCTCGCTCCGCAGAACTGAATTTTTCCTGCGGGTGCCAGTCGATGATCCGTACCCCAGCGGCTTCCAGTTCGTCCAGGTAATTGGCCTCCTTTGTGGGGGTCATCAGGGTAATGCGGTAGCCGAATTGCCGAGACAGCTCCACGAACCACCGCCCCTCGGGGCGTACGCCACTCAGGGAGTCCCGATAATCGGAGATGACAAGCAGGGAGGGTGGGACGGACAAGGCAGAGGAAGTTTGGCGCCGGCCAAATGTAGGTGATTCCCAGCGGTCATTCCCCGGCTAGGGCGCGGCGGTAGCTGGCGACCAGGGCGCGCGTGGTGGCCGCGGCGCCGAACTGCTCGCGGGCGTAGGTACCACCCTCTTCAATCAGGCGGTTACGGAGGGTGTCATTGTGGAGCAGGTCGCGGATCGCCTGGGCCATCTGAGCGGGTCGGTTGGGATCGACCAGAATCGCACCGGGACCGGCGGCTTCCGGCAGGGAGGAGGCCGTACTGGTGATCACGGCGGTCCCGGACAGCAGGGCTTCCGCGACCGGTAGGCCAAAACCTTCGTAGTGGCTGGGGTACACCACCGCCCGCGAACGACGGTACAGCGCCTTCAGCAGCCGGTTGTCGTCCAGGTCGCCGATCCAGTGAATGAGTGAATGCAGGGGCCGGTAGCGCTCTTGACGCATCAGTTGCGCCCGGTATTTGGATCCCCGCCCTACGACGACCAGTGGCAATTGCTCCGCGGTCCGAAGCTGCAGCAGGGCATCCAAGACGAGGGGCAGGTTCTTACGGGGGGTAAGGCTCCCCACGAAAAGGAGAAATTGCTCCGGCAAGTCGTACCGCTCCAGACCCGAAGGGGAGGTGCCCCCATCTTCGTAAAATAGCGGGTCACAGCTTTGGTAGACTACGTCGATTTTGGCCGGATTCACGCCGTAGTAGTCCGTAATATCCCGTTTGGTGTGCTCACTGATGGCGATGATGCGGTCTGCCCGGCGACAGGCGTGGCGCACCTTCCAGTCGTAGATCCAGCGGTCCACGGCCGGGTACCACTCCGGGTGCCGCTTGAATATCAGGTCGTGGATGGTCACCACCGACCGCGCCCCCCGCTTGGCAAGTCTGAAGGGCAATTCGTGGCTCAACCCGTGGTACAATTCCACGCGGTCGCGGGTCAGTTGGCGAACCATACCGTAACTCCGCCAGATGGGTTTGACCAGTCCCCGGGCACAGCGGAGGGTGTAAGCGGGATTGTCCCGAAAGGGCCGGGCGTAGGGGTGGTGGCTAGGCTGCGGACTGTACAGGAAGTACTCGAATTCGGGATGAGTGGCCTGTAGGTTCGTAAGCAGCGTACGGCTGTAATTCCCCAGTCCGGTGGAGTTGTGAAACAGTCGTTTGGCGTCGTAGCCTAAGCGCATAGCGGTCGCGTTGGCGCTTACAGGAGGCTCTCCCCGTTTGCGTCGGTGGTGAGAATTTCGCTGAAGTAGTCAAAGAAAGGTCGAAGACCGAGCAGGGCTTCTTCCGCCCGGTCGATGAAGTCCGGAGCGAGTACTTCGGCTTCGGTAAAGGTACGGGCAGCGTAGAACTGCTTGTAGCGTAGCAGGTCGATGTCGGGATGATCGCGCGCAAAGCCCTGCGGTGCGGTTTTGAGCTGTTCGCCCCGGAGCATACCGTAAAGCCTGCCAAATTCCCCGGCATTTAGGATTTCCCGCATGGCACCCGCGTCCGCGCCCAGCTCCTCCCGGATACGCTTGAGATCGTCTCGCTCGATGCCGTAGAAGCCGCCGCCCACCAGATTGTGCTCGGGCGCGAGGGTGAAGTAGTAGCCCCCGCGGCGCTGTCGGCCGTCGCGGGTGAAGCTGCCGGCGATATTGGTCTTGTAGGGCTGCTTGTTCTTGCTGAACCGCACGTCGCGGTAGATGCGGAAGAGGGACTTGCGCCCGCTTTCCGTGCTGATGACGTCGTGCCGCCGCAGCCGTTCCAGCAGTGTCTGCGCGAA
This sequence comes from Neolewinella litorea, assembly GCF_004803465.1. GTDB lineage: Bacteria > Bacteroidota > Bacteroidia > Chitinophagales > Saprospiraceae > Neolewinella > Neolewinella litorea. The sequence goes on from NZ_SRSF01000003.1 coordinate 348,574, forward strand.
GTCGGCCACGTTGTCGCGGGCCGCCGTGTAGGCCGCCTTGTGGTCGTTGAACCACTCACGCTCATTGTTGGCGGCCAGCTCGCGCAGGTAATCGAAAGTGGCCTGGTGGATCACGGACATAGGACGAAAGTAAGGCTTGGCGCCCGGACGACCAGCGGACCCAACCCGGCACCCGCCGTACCTTTGGGCCATGCAATCATTCCGCCGGCTCCTCGGCTACATGGGCAATTACCGCGGCCTGGTGGCGCTGGCCATCGCCTGCAATATCCTGACGGCCGTCTTCACGGTTGTATCCATCCCGATCTTTCAGCCTTTCTTCAACCTGCTGTTCGAGCAGACCGAACCCGTGACGGTGGCCCCGGCCGCCATCGATTCCCTGGCCGACCTGGAGCAGTATGGCGGCTACCTGGTCACCCAATGGATCGCCCGGGAGAGTAGGGAGCAGGCACTGCTTTACGTCTGCGCGCTCATATTGCTGTCTTTTCTCCTCAAAAACCTCTTCCGTTACCTCGCCCTCTTTTTCATGTCGCCGGTACGCAACGGCATCATCCGCGACCTGCGCAACGAATTGTACACCCACCTGCTGCACCTTCCGCTCGGTTACTTCACCGAGGAGCGCAAGGGGAACCTGCTCAGCCGCATTACCGGCGACGTACAGGAGGTCGAGAGCAGCATCCTGAACGTGCTGGAGGCCATTTTCCGCGAGCCCTTCATCATCATCGGGTCACTGACCTTCATGATCATCGTGAGCCCTTCCCTGACGCTGTTCGTTTTCGGACTGATGATCTTCACCGGAGTAGTGATCGGCGGCATCGGCAAGCGGCTCAAGCGCAGCAGCGGCGAGGTGCAGGAGACCCTGGGCGAGATCGTCAGCCGCACGGAGGAGAGCCTGGGCGGCCTGCGCATCATCAAGAGCTTCGGAGCCGAGGACTACCAGTCGCGGCGCTTCGCCGAACTCAACGACCGGTACCGCCACCGCCTGGTGCGGTTGCTATGGCGGCGCGACCTTTCCAGTCCCCTCACGGAATTCCTCGGTATCGCTACGGTAGCCCTGTTGCTGCTCTACGGTTCGCGGGAGGTGTTCGCGGGCACCATGGAGGCCGGCACCTTCATCGCCTTCATTTTTGCCTTTTACATGGTCATCGATCCGGCCAAGAACTTCTCCAAGGCCTGGTACAACGTTCAGAAGGGACTCGGCGCTCTGGAACGCGTGGAATCCGTGCTGGACGTGAAGAACCCCATGGCATCGTCCAGTGAGAACGAGTCGCGGCCCGTTGGGGCGGGCGGCGCGCGGGTGCTGGGCGGGGAAGCCACCGTGCCATCCGGGTCGGGCGGCATCCGTTTTCACCGGGTGGGTTTCCGGTACCGGGTTGACGGTCCCGAAGTGCTCCACGACATCGACCTCGAAATTCCGACCGGCAAGATCGTGGCCCTGGCGGGAGCGAGCGGCGGCGGCAAGAGTACGATCGCCGACCTGTTGCCCCGCTTCTACGACCCTACCTCCGGGCACATCACGCTCGACGGGCGGGACCTGCGCGATTATGAGCTGGCTGACCTGCGTTCCCGCTTCGGCATCGTTAGTCAGGAGGCGATCCTCTTCAACGATACCATCTACAACAACATCGTGTTCGGCATGAAAGACGTGACCCCCGAGCAGGTCGAAGAGGCCGCCCGCGTGGCCAATGCCCATGACTTCATTATCCGCATCCCGGGCGGCTATCAATCCAACATCGGCGACCGCGGCACGAAATTGAGCGGCGGGCAGCGACAGCGCCTTACCATTGCCCGTGCCGTGCTGCGTAATCCCGACATTCTGATTCTGGACGAGGCCACCTCGGCGCTCGACAGTGAGTCGGAACGACTCGTCCAGGAAGCTCTGCAGCGACTGATGGCTAATCGTACGGCTTTGGTCATCGCTCACCGCCTGTCGACCATCCAGAACGCCGACCAGATCATCGTCCTGGATCGGGGGCGCATCATCGAGCGCGGCACCCACGGAGAGCTGCTCGAGCGGGGTGGGGCCTACCGCAAACTGGTGGAGCTGCAGGAGGTGTAGGGCCAAGCACCCGTTGGACGGTGGGGGGACCGTCCAACGGGTGGTCGGTTGGACGGTGTCTACCGCTGCCCGAAAACATCTTGCCAGTCATAGCCTGCCTGCCGCAGCAGGGCACCCAGCGCGCGACTGGCCTCGGAAATGGTTGGGTCGCCGTTGCCGCTAGTAAGTATCTCTTTATGCCATTGCGTACGGAGGGCCAGAAGGCTTCGCTCCTGATCTTGGCGGAGGCGGTCCGGAATGTGCGCCACCTTCAGAAAGTAGTTAAGGCACCGGTCCAGCCGTTGCAGGTGCGCCTGCACCTTTGGTGAATCGGCATAGTGGATGCTCAGGGCCAGCATGCATTCATGTAAAGTGGCGAGCTGAAGCACGGCCGACCACGAGCGCTGATCGGAATGGAAGTAGTGTACGATGGGATAGCTAAGGTGGTCGTTCAGGTGCAGATTAAGCTGGGTCACCAGGTCATCGACCCGCTCCGAGAACAGGCTGCCGTCCGGCTCGGCGGTAAAGTACGCGTACATCTCCGAGGGCGATTCACCCAGGCTGGAGAGGAAGGTGGCCAGGTTCTTTTTCTTGGTGACCGCGTTGGTCACCGACAGAATGTAGGTAATGGCGGTGGTCAGCACGGCGAATCCAAGGAGGGAATACACGGCGGTCAGATGCCGACCCAGCGGCGAGCCCGGTGCATAATCTCCGAGACCAAGCGTAGAAAAAACGAAGCCGGTAAAGTAGGCCCGTTCGGAAAGGTTCGCCGGTACCTTGGTCGTTGCCCGCACCACAAAATCTGTATCCGCGATGAAGACCAGGAAGCCGCCCACCAACAGTAGTGCGATCCACATGAACAGCGACGCCACCAGGTGCAGCACCCCGCTCCAGTTCCGCATGCCGTCCGACCGCGGTGCCAGCAGCCGACCTAGTATTCGGTTAAGGGCAGTTGATAGGTACCCCGACCCGTTGCAGGAGAGTGTCGTATAGATAAAGTCCGTGAGGGTAATGGCAATAACTCCGATGCCACCAAGGAATAGTAGGCCGTTCATGTGTGCGGGTTCCGGTGAATTGGACGGCTTACCGGTGGCGGATGTTCACCTGGTCCGGTTGCTGAGTGGTCGGACCACTCGTTATCGGGCCACTAAAGCAGCGCCTCGCTGGCTCGTTGGCCCCGGCCGAAATCAAATAACCCCATCACCTCCGCCAATTTCTCCGAAATCCGGTCATTCCCCAAATTGCCCAGACTGCCTAGGTGGGTGTGCAGCAGGTCGGTAGGCGCGACAAAAGTGCCGGCCTCGATATCCTTGCCCACCCGCTGGTAGGCGTCGCGGAAGGGCACACCTTCCAGGACGAGCTGGTTGACCGCCTCCACGCTGTACAGATAGGTGTAACGCGGATCGGTTGGCAGCTCCTGGGCGCGGACTTGGGTGCGGGGCAGGGCGTACAGCGCGATGGCCAGTCCGTCCTCCAACTGGTCCAGGGCGGGGAAGATGGCCTCCTTCAACAGTTGGAAATCGCGGTGGTAGCCGCCCGGGAGGTTGGTGGTGAGCTGGCTGATCTGCGCCGGCAGCGACTGCAGCAGGTTGCAGCGACCGCGGAGCAATTCGAAGACATCGGGATTTTTCTTGTGCGGCATAATGCTCGAGCCGGTGGTGAGGTCGTCAGGCAATTGCAGGAAACCGAAGTTCTGACTGCTGTACAGGCAAACGTCCATCGCCAGCTTGCCGATGGTCTGGGCCATGCCGGCGATGGCAAAGGCCACCGTCAGTTCGGTTTTGCCGCGGCCCATCTGGGCGGCGACCACGTTCACTACGGGTGCGCGGAAGCCGAGCAGTTCGGTGGTGCGGTCGCGGTCGAGTGGGAAGCTGGATCCGTATCCGGCGGCCGAGCCGAGCGGGTTTTGGTCGACCGTATCGTAGGCTGCCTTCCAAAGGCGCAGGTCGTCGATCAGGGCTTCTCCGTAGGCACCGAACCACAAGCCGAAGCTGCTGACCATGGCCACTTGCAGGTGGGTGTAACCGGGAATCAGCTTATCGCGGTGTTCTTCACTGAGCGCGGTGAGGGTGCGGCTCAGCTCGGCGGTCTGCTCTACGATCCCGCGAATGCGGTGCCGGAAGTACAAGCGCAGGTCCACCAGCACCTGGTCGTTACGGCTGCGGCCGGAGTGGATCTTCTTGCCGTCGTCGCCGAGGGCGCGGGTGAGCAGCAGCTCTACCTGACTGTGCACGTCCTCCACGCCATCCTCGATGACGAAGCTCCCGTCGACTGCCACGCGGTACAGCTCCCGGAGCTTGGCCAGGCACCTGCGCGCCGCCGGCGCATCGATCAGTCCTACCTCCTCCAACATGGTCACGTGGGCAATAGAGCCGAGAATATCGAAGGGGGCCAGTTCGAGGTCGAGTTCGCGGTCGCGGCCGACGGTAAAGCCGGCGATGCGCTGGTCCAGGGAGTAGTCTTTTTGCCAGAGTTTGTCAGCCATACCGCGAAGATGGGGCAAAGGCGCGGAAACGACCTACCGGTTGCCGTAGTCGTAGCCCTTGCGCAGCAGGGCCACGGCTTCGGCGGAAAGCTCGCCCGGACCGCTCAGGCGGATGGAGTGGCGGAACTTCTTTTGGCCCATATGGTCGAGGGCGGATTTGTGCAGGATGGGGCTGTGGATGATTTCACCGGTGAAAAAGCTGCATTCGAGCACCTTGGTCATGGGGCGGACGACCATCCAGGCCCGCTTGTTGGTGAACATGATCGCCTTGCGGGCGGGGGTGATGAGGTTGGGCTCCCAGTCGGCCGTGGCCACGAGTACGTCGTCGAAGGCCATTACGACGTGATCGGGTTTGCCGGCGAAGATCTCATCGATGGTCTTTTCGCTGCACACGTGCCACTGTCCGGCACGGCGGAAGGGGCGTTCACATTTAGGGCAGGTCCACATGGACATCCCAACGGAGGCCTAGGACAGCAGGTTCAGGTCGAAGGTGAAGCCGGGCAGGACATCCTCACCGTCGATGGTGCGGTCGAGCGGACTGACCAGCTCTACGGAATGGTCGGCGCGGTAGATCCACAAGCGGTCGTTCTCAACGTCGGCGAGCCAGGCCAGCCGGACACCGTTGGCGATCCAGGTATCTCGCATTTTGCTTTCCAGGTCTTGAAGGTCATCGTTGGGCGATTTTACCTCCACCACAAAATCCGGCACAACCGCCAGAAAATGCTGTCGGTCACGGGCCGTAAAGGCACTCAATTTAGCGGCAGATACATAACACGCATCGGGTGATCGAACGGAGCCATCCGGTAACCGCAGGCCTACCGCGCTGCTGAGGGCCGCGCCACCCTGGGCCCTGGCGTACAATTTAAGATCGGCGATAAATTCAGCTTCGTACCCGCTGCTATCAAATGATACAGGGCACATGATCTTGATCCTTCCGTCCGGCTCCCGTTCGGCCAGTAAATTGGGGTTGACGCGACAGAAAGCCTCGAACTGCTCTAGAGACAGTTGATGCGCGGTGTAAAGGGGAGCCACCGACTCCAGGCTTTCCAGTGAAGAGAACATACGCTAACGATGATCACCCTAATATAGCAAGTCTTTCAGTACCAACGCATCACCTCTTTCAGCGGTTTTCGCTCGATCACCGGCACACGGGCATCGGGAGCGGGCAGACCCACGGGCAGCAGCAGGTAGGGGCGCTCGTTCTCCGGCCGGTCGAGTACGCGTTGCAGGAAGTTCATGGGACTGGGCGTGTGAGTTACCGTCACCAGTCCGGCGCGGTGAATGGCCGCAATAAGCAATCCGCAGGCGATGCCGACGGACTCGTTCACGTAGTAATTCTTGTGCCGGTTGCCGGCGGCGTCGAGATCGTAGGCCTTCTTGAACACAACAATCAGGTAGGGGGCGGTGGTGAGAAAGGGCTTGCGCCAGTCGGTGCCGAACTTCGCCAGGTCAGCCAACCACTCGTCTGACATACGGCCGTGGTAGTTATCGTACTCCTCGCGTTCGGCGGCTTCCCGGATCTGGTGCTTGATGCTGGGGTCTTCCACCACGCAAAAGGTCCACGGCTGCTTGTGGGCACCGGAGGGCGCGGCGGCGGCCGTCCGGACAACGTCCTCGATCACGCTGCGGGGAACAGGGGTATCCGAGAACTCACGTACCGTACGCCGCTGGTTCAGCTCGGCGTAAAAGGCCGCGGCGGCGACCCGCATTTCCTCGGGGGACCTTGGCGTGTGTAGTAGGGGCTGGTATTCGGACATCAGCGGTGGGTTTGGGCGGTTCCGCGGGTGCAAGGTAGCCGCCCAGGCGCAAAGCCCCGGGGCATCAGCCCGCTACCCGGTTCTCGTAGAAACTCACTCCCAGGGTGAGCAGGCCGATGAGGCACAGCGCCCGCAGGAGCGACCAGTCGATGTAGTGCGCGCCGGTGAAGATTTCGCGTGCGTAGAGGATTAGGTAGACGCAGGCGGCGGAAAACACAATGCCGGCCGCTGCATCCAGCGCCGCGCGGGTAGGGGAGGTATTACCGTTCATGAGATAGAGGAAACTACTTGAGGTTCGGCCCGGGGGGCACGACATAAATTACAATGTTATAACCTCGGTTGCGGATTTTGCAGTGTGCCGCCGCGGGAAAAAAGTGCTTGTCGGCTATCCGTCCTTAAACAACCGAGTGCACGGGTTGGGCGGTGGGCCATGGTAGGCCGGATTTGTCGGACTGAACCCTGCACCCGCGTTCCCGCCCCCCGGTGGTAGAGTATAGTGCAGCATTCGTCGAACACCTGGAGAATACGGAAACACACGGGTGGTCCCATCCGTAATTTCACCACTTACCCCCGACCACCTGGCCATGAAACCACTCCTACTTCTCCTTTCACTTTTCACGACCGCGCTGTACGCCCAACCGCCAGGTGCTGGAGGGGGCGCGCCTAGCATCAAGGGTACCATCCGCGGTCAGGTGCTGGACGCACAATCCGGCGATCCGGTAGAATTTGCCACCATTGTTTTGCTTTCCGCCGACGGCGAACAGCAGATCAACGGCACCCTTTCCGAAACGGATGGCAGTTTCAAGTTGGTCAACGTAGCCCCCGGCGATTACCGCCTGAAGGCCAGTTTCCTGGGTTACCTGGAGCAAACGCTGGATGAGGTCAAGACCACCAAACGGAGCCCCGACCTAACCCTGGAGCCCATCGTGCTTGCGGCCGACGCCGTGACCCTGGAAGGGGTGGAGGTGACGGCCCAGGCCTCCCTGGTAGAGAACCGGATCGACAAGATGGTCTACAACGCCGACCAGGACGCCACCAACAGCGGCGGCGACGCCAGCGACGTATTGCGCAAGGTGCCGCTGCTCAGCGTCGACCTGGAAGGCAACGTGAGTCTGCGGGGCTCCTCCAACCTGCGCATCCTGGTTAACGGTCGGCCCTCGACCATCTTTGCCAGTAGTGTGGCCGATGCCCTGAAGAGCATCCCGAGCGACCAGATCAAAAGCGTGGAGGTCATCACTACGCCCAGCGCCCGCTACGACGGCGAGGGCAGCGGTGGCATCATCAACATCATTACCAAGAAAAAGGAAGCCCAGGGATTTACCGGTACGGTTAACTCGAGCGTGGGCACCCGGCAGAACAACTTCGGACTGAACGCCAACGCCCTGATCGGGCGCTTCGGCATGAACGCGGGCGTGAACAGTTTCTGGAGCTGGAAGCGGGCGGCGGAGAACCAGTTCCTGCGGACCGACTTCGACAACGGGACGGCCGTCCGGCAACTCGAACAGGGCGGACTCAATGAGTCGGGGTTCTTCGGCGCAAACGGAAACCTGGGCGCTTTTTACGACTTCAACGCTTACAACAGCCTGAACCTGAGCGGGCGGTACAACCGCTTTGCGCGCAGCCAGGAGGGTACGACCAATGGATTCATCGACTACTTCGGTTCGGAGAACAGCGTCGACTTCTCGCGCTTCAACGATAGTGAGAACGCCAACTCCGGCTTCGACGCTACGCTTGATTACCGCCGGACGTTCGCCGATCAGCCGGACCGGGAGCTGATCCTGGCTTTCCAGCTTAGCGGACAGAACAGCAACACCGACAACATCATCGACCAGACCGGCGACCTGGCCATCTACCAGCGCGACCTGATCAACACCAACGACGGACTGAACCTGGAGTACACCGGTCAACTCGACTACGTGCACCCGGCCGGCGAGCGGCTGAAACTGGAAACCGGACTGAAGGCCGTGCTGCGCCGCATCGACAGCGACTACCGCACGCAGGTAAAGCCCAACGACGGAGGCTCCTTTACCGACGACCCCAAACTCACCGACCTGTTTCTGTACGATCAGGACGTCTACGCCGCCTACCTCAGCGGCAACTGGACCATCAGCGACAAATGGGGATTGGTAGCCGGTGCCCGCTACGAAACCACCGAGATCGGTGGGGAATTCCGCAGCGAGAATCCGAGTTTCACGAACAGCTACCACAACTTCCTGCCCAGCATCATCCTGAACCGCAAGCTTTCACAATTCAGCAACCTGAAGGCTAGCTATACCCAGCGCATCCAGCGCCCGAGCCTGTTCTACATCAACCCGTTCACGGCCATCGCGGACCCCAACTCACTGCAGATCGGCAACCCCGACCTCGAGCCGGAGATCGTGGAGCAGTACGAACTGGCCTACAACACTTACATCAAGGGCCTGGTCATCAACGCCTCCACCTACTACCGTAAGACCGACGACCTGATTGAGAGCTTCCTGAACGTAGACGACGGCGGCATCGCCAGTACGACTACCTTCCTCAATATTGGAAGCAGCGATACCTACGGTGCCAACCTCTTCACGTCCATCACCCTGTGGGAGAAACTCCAGCTCCGCGCCAGTCTGAACTACGGACGCTACATTGGCACGGGATTCGTCAACGGACAACAACTGGAGCGTTCGGCCGATATCATCAGCGGCAACGGGGGCGGCAGCTTTCAGTTTAACGAGAAGTTGCGGGCCGACTTCTTCGCCTTCGGGCGCGGGCCGCAGCAAACCCTGCAGGGTTCCAACCCCAGTTTCAGCATCTACGGCGTGGGCATGAACTACGATGTGAGCGAACGCACATCCTTCGGCGTGCGGATCATCACCCCGTTCAGCGAGGATAAGGTGTTTGCCTCCAGCCTGCGCGGGGAGGACTTCGTGCAGGAAAGCAGTTTCACCATACCCTTCCGCAGTTTCGGGATCAGCTTTAACCACAAATTCGGGCAGATCGACTTCCGCGCCCAGAACCGCCGCACGCGCGTGCGCAACGACGACCAGAAGGAAGGGGAGGGGAATCAGCAATTCTAACCTGAACCACCGGGCCAGGCCCTTAAAACTTCGCCCTTCCCCGCTTTTCAAAGGGCGGCTGCTTCATGCGGGTCACCGGGCGCTCCTCAAGTAATTTGAGCACCTCCTCAATGGCGCGTTCCAACTGCGGGTCGCGGCCGGCCATCACTTCGGCCGGGAATTGCTCCACGGTAATGTCGGGGGCCACCCCCTCGTTCTCTACCCGGTAACCGTTCTCGTCCCAGAAAGCTACGTTGGGGGCCGTCACGGAGCCGCCATCGATGAATTGCGGGTAGCCGAGCACGCCGACCAGCCCGCCCCAGGTACGCTTGCCGATGATCGGGCCCAGATCGTTTTGCCGCCACAGGTATGGAAACAGGTCCCCGCCGGAACCGGCCGTTTCGTCGATGAGCAGCACTTTTGGGCCCTGGATAGAGGCCACCGGCGCGTGCTGAATCTCCCCGTAGCGGTAGGTCCAACTGTTCTGGTAGGGCCGCATGAGCAGTTCGATGTAGTAGTCGGCGATCTGTCCGCCGCCGTTGAATCGCTCGTCCACGATGATGGCCTGCTTGTCGACCTGCGGGAAAAAGTAGCGCTTGAAGTATTCGAAGCCCCCGCTGCCGGTATTGGGTACGTATACGTAAGCTACTTTTCCGTCGGTGGCTTCGTTGACCTTGCGGAGGTTGCCTTCCACCCAGGCGCGGTTGCGCAGACTGTACTCGCGCTCCACCGGAGTGACGGTCACGGTGCGTGAGTCGCTGCCGTCCGCGTTCGGGCCCACGGTGATTTCCACATTCCGCCCGGCGGTACGCTCGAAGAAGCGGTACAGGTTATCATCCGCCGTCACTTCCTGGCCGTTGACCGCCAGCAGGTAATCGCCTTCGTTCACGTTGACGCCCGGCTCCATCAGGGGGGCTTCCAGATCCTGGTTCCAGTTTAGTCCGCCGTAGATGCGGGCGAATCGGTAGCGGCCGTTGGCTACCTTATAGTCGGCACCCAGCAACCCCCCGGGCACGGTCTCTTTTTCCGCCAACGGAGTTCCCGTACTGCCGAAACGGTGGTGACCCACGCCCAGCTCACTGCCCATCCAACGCATCACCCGGTAGAGGTCGGCGCGGGTACGCACTTCCGCCAGGAAAGGTTCGTACTTGACTTTCATCGCTTCCCAGTCCACACCGTGCATACCGGGATCGTAGAAGTAATCGCGGTTCACCCGCCACATCTCCTCGAAGATGTTGCGCCATTCGGCCGGCGGGTCGATGCGTACGCTGAAGTTGTAGCTTTCGGCGGGTTTCAGGTCCTCGGCCTTGGGTTCCTCGACGCTGGTGACGCCGTAGTTGTCTCCCTGCCGGACCAGCAGTTTCTCGCCGTTAGCGGTCAGCGAAAAGCCATCGGCGTCCAGCAATTTTTTCTCCTCCCGTTCTTCCAGGGTGAAGCGGTGGATGCTCGAGCCCACGTCGGTAGTTTCAAGGTAAAGCAGGTGGCCCTCTTTCGGGCTCACGAGGTTGCTGTAGTTGCCGTTGCCCACGGGCAGGTGGACCACCCGGTTGGCCAGTCCGTCGAAATCGATTCGGATCGGCGTGGGGGTGGGTTCCGATTCTTCCTCTTCCTCCGGTCCGGGCTCGATCTCTTCCTGATCGTTGCGGTGGGCCAGGGGGTTTTTGACCTCCTTTTGCAGGGTTATCAGGTAGAGGTCGTTGGTGGCCCGCATGTCGTTGCTCGACTGCTGGAACCAGTTCACGACAGGTCCGGCATCGGTGGAGACAGCCAGGTAAAGGTACTTTCCGGAGGGGTCGAAGGTGGGTTCGGTGACATTCGCCAGCCCGTCGGTGGCGGGTTGTGACTCACCCGTTTGGGTATCGTAGATGTAGGCCCGCTCGAAGTTGGTGCCGGTGATCCGGGTGTAGGCCAGGTAGCGGCCGGCGGGCGACCAGGAGCCGAAGAGGTCGCGGTAGGCACCCGGCCCGTAATTGACGTCCTGGCTCACCTTGCGTACCTGTCCGGAGGCGACGTTCAGCACGTACAGGTTGCGGCCGTTGTCCACGAAGGCGAGTTGTTTGCTGTCGGGCGACCAATGGGGGTAGGCGTAAAACCCCGTTCCGTCTAGCGCGATAGCCCGCGTTTCTCCGTTGCCGACGGCGCGCAGGTGCAGGGCATACTCCCCGGAAGCATCACTAAAGTAGGCGATGATTCGGCCGTCCGGTGACCAGGCGGGATCGCTTTCGTGGGTGCCGGGCGTCTGGGTGAGGTTCTGTACGTCGCCCTGCCCGGTGGGGGCGGTGAGGATCTCGCCGCGGTAGTCGGCTACGATCCGCGTGCCCGACGGGGAACTGCTCATCGAGCGGATATGCTCGGGTCCGGACACGTAGCGGGGGCGTACGTCCAGGATGTCGGCATTCACCGTGATGTCCAGTTGGGTGCTTTCCCCGCTAGCGGGGTCGTAGCGGTGGAGGTAGCCCGCCTGTTCAAAGATGATGCCATCGGGGCCGGCACTTAGGCTCAGTACCGGGAAGTCGGTAAAATCGGTCAGCTGTTCCACCCTTCCGCCATTCGGGTCGTAAGCGTAAAGATTGTACTCCCCGGCGCGGTCACTGCGGAAGTATACCTTACCGTCGTACCACTGGGGGGCGGAATCGTTGCTTCCCTTCTCCGGCTGGGTGACTTCTACGACGGAGCGGTCGGTGGTATCAAATATCCAGATGCGCGAGATGGTGCCGCCGCGGTAGCCCTTCCACATGCTGGAAGCGTCGTACAGCGGCGTGTACGCCAGGTAGCGCCCGTCGGCGGAGTAGTCGGCCGAAAAGGCGGTGGGAATGTCGAGTGGCTCCACCTGTCCGCCGTCAAGGCCGATCGTGAAGAGCTGATTGAAGCGGTTGGTGAACACCTTGCGCCCGGAGGTGAAAAGGACGCGATTGCCGTCCGGCGTGAAGGCCTGTACTTCATCGTCGTAGGGGTGCCAGGTCAGCCGTATGGGTATTCCGCCACGCGTGGGTACGGTGTAAACGTCCACGTTGCCGTCGTAGGAACCGGTGAAGGCGATCGTTTGTCCGTCGGGACTGAATACGGGATTGTATTCCTCTCCCTCGCCGATGGTGAGCCGCCGGGCATTTTTTCCATCACGGTCGGCCACCCAGAGGTCGCCGGCGTAGGCAAAGGCAAGGTGGTCTTCACTCATCGCCGGGTCGGAGAGGAGGCGGGTCTGGGCGGATAGGGAAATGGAAAGGAGGAGGAACAGCCCGGTGAGCATATGGTAGGTCATGGCAGGGATTGCGGTTGGTTAGAAAAGTATACATATCTCCCGACATCGGGGGCTATCTTGCCCGGATGAAGGTTTCTCCCGTACTATTTCTCTGTCTGCTTGCCTGTCCGCTCCTGAGTCAGCGGCCCGCCCCCGCCCGCATCGATGAAGTCGGACGACAATACGCCGATGCCACCTTTCCGGAGCTGATCGAACTCCTCAGCCTCCCCAACGACGCGCACTTTCCGGTAGATATCGAGCGCAACATCGCGTGGTGCGAGGCGGCCTTCGCCCGTCGTGATTTCAGCCTCCAACGCATCGAAACGGCCACCGTGCCGCTGCTGTTGGCCCAGCGGAATGTGGTGGAAGCAGACAAGACCGTGCTGGTTTATCTACAGGTGGACGGCCAGCCCACCGATACCAGCCGTTGGGAACAGGCAAATCCCTTCCTCCCGGTGATCAAACGAAGAAGTGATGCCAATGAAGCCTGGCAAGTAGTAGACTCCTACACCCCCGAAGAGTTACTCGACGACGACCGCGTTTTCGCACGTTCGGCCTCCGACGCCAAGGGACCCATCGGGATGTTCCTCGCCGCGCTGGATGCCGTAGCCGACCTTGGGCTTGCCCCCAGCTATAACCTCAAGGTCATTATGGATTTCGAGGAAGAGATCGGCTCTCCCCGGCTACCGGCCGCGGTAGAACGGCACCAGGAACTTCTCGCGGCTGACATGCTCATCATCTTCGACGGACCGCTTCACCCCAGCAATCAGCCAACCCTGAAGTTTGGCGCAAGAGGGATCGCCGACGTAACCCTAACCACTTACGGGCCGATAGACCCCCAGCACAGCGGCCATTACGGCAACTACGCCCCCAACCCCGCCCTGGCCCTGGCCCAGCTCCTTGCTTCCATGAAGGATGCCGACGGACGCGTACTTATCCCGGGCTACTACGATGGCGTACACCTGGACGACAGCACCCGCAAGCTGCTGAATACCGTACCCGACGACGAAGCCGAGATCCGCGACCGACTTCAAATCGGTCGGGTAGATAGCGTCGGGCGGAGCTACCAGGAGTCTATCCAGTACCCCTCGCTCAACATAAGGGGAATGCGCAGCGGCTGGATCGACGACGAGGTACGCACCATCATCCCCGCCTGGGCCCGGGCCGAACTCGATCTGCGATTGGTACTCGAATCCAATCCGGATCGCCTTATCCAACTGGTCCGCGATCATATAGCGGGCCAGGGCTATCACGTACTCGACCGGGAACCCACCAAAGCGGAACGACTGGCCCACCCCCGTATCGCCACCCTTACCTCCCGGGTCTTCTACCAGTCTTTCCGTACGGATTTCGACACCGAGGTGGGACAATGGCTGCAGCGGGCACTCACCTACGTGCACGGACAGAAACCGGTGATGATTCGCATGACGGGGGGCTCCATCCCAATCGCCCCCTTCGTAGTTACCCTGGACATTCCCGCGGTTACCGTACCTACCGTGAATATGGACAACAACCAGCACAGCCCCAACGAAAACCTCCGCATCGGAAATTACCGGGATGGGGTTAAAACCATGATTGGCATTCTTACGGAACCCCTGTAGTTCTGGGTTTTCCCTGCACCCGCGCGCCGCCGCCAACAATTTGCCCCGCCGGTGTTTTATAGGCTCATTACCCGTACCCAACCGCACCGCCATGACCGTAGACGACCACAGTATAGTAACGATGACCTACGAAGTGCGCGACGGAGGCCCCTCCGGTACGCTGCTGGAACGCATGGACGTCAATTATCCCTTCAAGTTCATGTTCGGTACGGGCCGGATGCTCCCCGCCTGGGAGCGGCGCATTTTCGGATTGAAGAGCGGCATGGGCTTCAGTTTTCAGCTCAGCCCCGACGACGCCTACGGGCAACGGAGCGACGACCACATCCTGACCGCGCCGATCCACATCTTCCAGAACGAACGGGAACAGATCGAACCGGGGCTCCTGGAACGCGGGCAGTACGTCACCCTGACCGATTCCTCCGGCAAGGACGTCAACGCCAAGATCATCGACTGGAACGACAAGCAGGTAACCCTCGACGCCAATCACGCCCTGGCCGGTAAAACCCTCTTCTTCTCCGGTGCCATCCTCGACGTGCGCGCCCCCTCGGTGGACGAACTGATCCGCAAGCAGTACATTGAGGAAGGTGGGGTTAGGCGGTGAGGGAAGTACGAAGTCTGAAGTACAAAGGATAAAGTAAGGAGGCACAGTCGAGGTTAGTGAACTACAAACAATTTGTTTTAATAAAGGGTAGGGTTTATCTTTAGAATAAATCCCCTTGTTATGCATAATCACGAACTGGAGGAACGGCTGATGGACTTCAGTGTCCGGTGTTCCAAATTATGTCGGGCGTTGCCCACCCGTAAATATTACGATGCTGATCACGTCGCAAAGCAGTTATTGCGTGCTGCAACCCATGCCGGCTTCCACTATCCGGAGGCGCGATCAGCGGAATCGACAAAGGACTTCCTTCACAAACTGAAGGTCATGCTAAAAGAATTGCGGGAGTCAAGGGCGGAACTAAAGTACATTCAGCGCATGGAGTACCTAGCCCCCGGCAGGGTGCAACCGCTGGTCCAGGAGGCGAATGAACTCATAGCCATGTTCACCGCTGGAACCAAAAAGCTTTCGGACAAGATGGTACAAAGGTCCGTGGCACAAAAAGTAGGTTAGGTACAATCACCATACCCAGCCGTTCCCGGCCTGATCCCACAAGTCAATTGGGACCTTCGTACTTTCTACTTCATCCTTCCGACTTCGTCCTTCCCCCTTCATCCTTCATACGCGAATACGCCTGGAAGAACTCGGGCACCGTCTCGATCCCCTTGTAGAAATTCCACAGGCCGAAGTGCTCGTTGGGTGAGTGTAGGCCGTCGGTATCGAAGCCGAAGCCCATCAGGATGCTTTCCACGCCCAGGACTTCCTTGAACTTGGCTACGATCGGAATGGAGCCGCCCTCGTACATCGGTACCGGTTCCTTGCCAAAGGTCTTCTTCACCGCATCGGCCGCCGCGCGGTATTCGGGGGTGTCGGTCGGGGTCACGTAGGGGTTGCCGCCGTGGTGGGGCTTTACTTCCACTTTCACCGATTCGGGGGCAATACTTTTGAAGTGGTCGCTGAACAGTCGCGTGATCTTCTCGTGGTCCTGGTTGGATACCAGGCGCATGCTGATCTTGGCGTTGGCCACGGCGGGGATGACCGTTTTGGAGCCCTCTCCGGTGAAGCCACCCCAAATGCCGTTGACGTCGAGCGTGGGCAGGATGCCGGTGCGCTCATAGGTGGTATAGCCTTTCTCGCCTTCCAGTCCGAAGACGCCGGGGCTATCCATGTATTCCTGGGCGTCGAAGGGCGCATCGCGCATCAGCTGCCGGTCGCGGTCGCTGGGAAATTGCACGTCGTCGTAGAAACCGGGGATGGTGATGTGCTTATTCTCGTCCTTCAGGCTGGCGATCATGTCACAGAGCACGTTGATGGGATTGGCCACGGCCCCGCCGAAGAGTCCGGAGTGCATATCGGCGCGGGCGCTGCGCACCTTCACGTCGAGGTAGGTCAGGCCGCGCAATCCTACCGTAATGCTCGGGTTCTGCTTGCTGAGCAGACTGGTATCGGAAATCAGGATCACGTCGGAGGCGAGCATATCCTTGTGCTCCGTGATGAAGGGGATGAGGTTGGGACTCCCGATCTCTTCCTCCCCTTCGATCATGAATTTGACGTTGCAGGGCAGGTTGCCGGTCTGAATCATGGCTTCCACGGCCTTGACGTGGATGAACATCTGTCCTTTGTCGTCGGTGGCCCCGCGGGCGAAAATGGCCCCGTCGGGGTGCTGTTCCGTCTGCTTGATGGTGGGTTCGAAGGGCGGCGTATCCCACTCGTCGAGCGGGTCGGCGGGCTGTACGTCGTAGTGACCGTAGATGAGTACCGTGGGCAGATCGTCGCTCAGGTGCTTTTCACCATATACTATAGGGTGGCCATCGGTGGGGAAGAGCTTGGCGCGGTCCATGCCGGCACGTACCAGGTATTCCTGCACCTGGACGGCGCAGTGGTGGGTGTCTTTATTGTGCTCGGCGGCGGTGCTGATGCTGGGGATGCGGATGAGCGTCTTGAGTTCTTCCAGGAAGCGATCGCGGTGGTTGTCCAGGTATTCTTGGGTGGTCATTGGTTTCATTTTATAGCCCTAACGCGTAAGTAGCGGGCAGGTTATGGCGCGTACGCGGGTGCAATGATACTAAGCGGAAGGCGGGGCGGGCCTGGTTTTGCCGTCCGAACATCACGGCCATGGCGGTAGGTTATAGTAGGAAATACACCGCACCATGAATATCCGCAAATTGAATCCCTACCTTTTTCTTCCCGCGCTGGCCCTGTTGCTCACCGCCTGTGGTGAGGAAGTCAGTGCCGGAGAAGCCGTAGCCGGCGGTATCGGTATCTGGGCCATCGGTTCGATACTGCTGCTGATCCTGGTCGTCCTGGCCGTGATCGATCTGATCAAGAAACCCTACCCCATGGAAAAGAAGCTGATCTGGGGCGCTATCATTCTGTTTCTGCCCTACCTGGGCGCGATACTGTACTTCCTGATCGGCCGGAACCGCTCGTCGGTATTTTAACCGCTCCTTCTGAAGTCAGCGACACGCTGAGGTAAGCCGAGTACCTCGTATTGGGGCCAAGCGCAGGCCTCCTATGAGCGTGCGCCCCTGCTACAAATACATATCCAACAACTCGGTAAGCCGCTCTTCGGAGATGCCGCGTTCAAGAGAGCCTCCGTAGGCAAAAGATATCTTGCCCGTCTCTTCGGAGATGATAAAGCAGGCCACATCGATCTTTTCCGTAACGCCTACCGCCGCCCGGTGCCGTAGTCCTACCGCCGCGGGCAACTCACTGTTCTCGGAGACGGGCAGGATAGCGCAAGCCTTGATGATTCGGCGGTTGGAGACAAGTACCGCTCCGTCGTGCAGGGGGCTTTCCTTATGGAATATGCTTACCAAGAGGCCGTAACTGATGTCCGCGTTCAGTTCCGTGCCGCCGGTGATGACGGTGCTCGGATCGGCTTCCTGGGTGCAGACGATGAGGGCTCCCGTCCGCTGTCGGGCCATCCGCAGAAACGCCCGCCGCACGGCCGCGGTCTGGGGGGCGTGCTCCCGGTCGAACTCTTCACGGCCCAGCAGGCGGTTCCAGAAGCTATCGCGCTGCTTAATGGTGCCGCTGCCGAGCAGCAGCAAAAAGCGGCGCACCTCCGGTTGGAAGATGATGATCAGACTGATGAAGCCAACCTGGATGAACTGGTTCAGGATGTTGGACAGCAAATCCATCCCCAGTGCCGTGAAGGCCTGGTAGCTGAAGAAAAGGGCTACTATGCCCACGAAGATGTTCAGGGCGATGCTGCCCCGCAGCAAGCGGTATAACCAGTAGATCAGGTAGCCAACGATCACCACATCGAAGACATCCCAGATGTCGACCTGCAGGAAACCGATGTTGAAGGCCAGGGGCAGAAGCATGCCGGTAAGTTACTGCAAGCTGTCCTGCACGGCGTTGAGCCGTTCCAGCACCATCGGCGTAATGTCGTAGGCGTCGTTGGTAATGAGGACGGCGGAGTTCTGTCCCTGGTTCAGGATATAGTCGTAGTTATTCTCGGCCTGCAATTCTTCGAGGACGGCTTTCACGCGCTCCGAGAATTGTTGCTGGATCCGCATCTGGTCCTCCTGGATGCTGCTCAGCGCCATCTCACGTTGCTGAAGGATCTCCTGTTCCTTGCGCGCGATGCGCTGCTGTTCGGCCTGCACCCGATTGGGGGCGAGCAGACCCTGCTGCATCTGGTTCTGCAGTTTGCTCACCTCCTGCTCCAGTGACTGGACGCGGGCCTGATGATTTTCCTGGGCTTTCATGAAGTTCTCTTCAAGGCGGCCGAGTTCGTCGGCTACCTGGGTGTAGCCCGCCTGGAGGCTGTCTACCTTTACGAATACGATATTAAGACCCGATCCGGGTGCCGGAGCCGAGGCGCGGGTTTCGGACCCCGCCGGCGTATCCGCCCCCTGGTCGCAACCAAAAAAGGTGAAGAGGGGCAGAACTAAAACTGCACACAAAAGTATTCTAGCGACGTCGGTCATCAAGCAATGGTTTAGGGAGGTTGCGTAGACCTATTCGTGTTGGATAGTACGACCTCCTGAATTTTATCCCGCAAAAGTACGATTTCGGTATGGACCGTGACCGCCTCTTTATAATTCTCGCTTTTGCCGTGACTTACTTCGTGTGGGGGGCTACGTACCTCGCCAACTACTGGGCAATCGATACGATTCCGGTTTTCGGCATGGGAGCCACCCGTTTTCTGATGGCCGGCGCGCTGATGTATGCCTTCACTTTGTTGCGCGGCGACTTCACCCTGCCGAAGCTGCAGTACGTTATCAATTCTTCCATCATCGGAGTGCTGCTGCTCAGCGTGGGTACCGGCGCGGTAGTTTGGGCACAGCAGTATATTCCTACCAGTACGACCTCCCTGATCATTGCCTTCGAGCCGCTCGTAGTCATGCTGATGATGTGGGGACTGCTCTCCAACCGGCCGCCGCTCAAGGCTTTTTTCGGGGCATTCATAAGTATCTGCGGTATGAGCCTGCTCATCTCGCAGCCCCTGGCCATCGGTGGTGGGGAAGCGTATAAGGGCATGATCGGGATTATCTCCGGTATGCTGTGCTGGGGGGCGGGCATGCTCTTACGACAGCGGCTTGACCTGGGTCACAACCGCATCCGCGCCACGGCCATGCAGATGCTCGCGGCGGGTTTCTTTCTGCTGCTGTTCAGTCTGGCGCTCGACGAGTGGTCGGGGTGGACGTGGTCGGAGTTGAGCGCGCGTTCGGCCTACTCCTGGCTTTTTCTGGTCGTTTTCGGGTCCATTATTGCCTTTTCCTCCTTCAACTACCTGCTGGGTAAGGTGAGCGCCGACAAGGTATCGACCAATACCTACGTCAATCCGGTCGTGGCGGTGCTCCTGGGCGGACTGTTGAACGGCGAAGTGGTCACGGGGCAATCCATTCTGGCGGGAGCGATATTGCTGACGGGAGTATACTTCATAAACTCATCGTCGTCGCCTAAGGGCACCAGCTCCTAGATAAGGCAGAATAGGGGCCATTTAGCCCATCCGACGTTCGTAGTCAGCGTAGTCGAAGGAGCGCCGGGCAATTACTTCACCGTCGGCGTCAACCATTACGATATCCGGATGGGGAACCCCGTTGAACATCGTGGACTTGACGGTGGTGTAGTGCGCCATGTCCTCAAAGATCAGGGTATCGCCGACCCGGGCGGGCTGGGTGAAGTAGTACTCCTCAAGGTAGTCGCCAGCCAGACAGCTCATTCCCCCCAATCGGTAAGCGTAGGGGTAGCCGTCCTTTTTTTCCGCGCTGGCACCCCGGACCACCGGACGGTAGGGCATCTCCAGGGTATCCGGCATGTGGCAGGTGAAACTGACGTCGAGCATCAGGGTCGCCGATCCGTAGTTGTTGACGATGTCAAGTACCGTACAAGTCAGATATCCCGTTTGCCAGACGTGGGCACTGCCCGGTTCCAAGATAATTTCCAGGTGGGGATAGCGCTCGCCCAACTGGCGGAGCGTTCGGATTAGGAGGTCCGTGTCGTACCCCGCGCGGGTCATCAGGTGGCCACCGCCGAGGTTCAGCCATTTGACCTGCTCCAGGTAGTGGCCGAACTGCGCCCGCGTACGCTCAATCAGGGTAGCCGTAGCCGCCGCGTCGCTTTCGCAGAGGGTGTGAACGTGGAGTCCCTGCAACCCTTTCGGGGGTTTGCTGGGGAGATTGGGCAGCGTTTCACCCAGGCGGCCGAATTTATTGGAGGGGTTGTACAGGTCGGTCTCGACCGGACTGTACTGGGGATTCACGCGTAAACCTACGCTGGTGCCAAGTGGCTCCCAGCGGGGTCGGAAGCGCTCCAGTTCGGTAAGGGTATTAAAGGTGAGGTGTTCGGCCATTTCCGCCAGTTCATCAAATTCACCGGGCCGATACACCGGTGCGTACACGTAAGGCCGCCGGCCGAAGTGCCGCTGGATAAGCAAGGCCTCATTCAGGCTGCTGGCCGTGGCTCCCCGGAGGTATTCAGCTACCAGGGGGAAGGCGGGCCAGAAAGCGAAGGCCTTGAGGGCAAGGATGATATTTACCCCGGAAGCGGATGCCACATCGGAGATGGTCTCGAGGTTCCGGCGCAGCTTGTCTTCTTCCAGTACGAATGCGGGGGAGGGTAGGGCCATGGGATGAGGTTGGGGTTGGACTAAAAGGCTTCCCGGCGCGGAGCTATATTCCACCGAACCCCGGCATTGATCAGGGTCGTTTCCAGGTCGCGAGCGGTATTGTCGGAGTCTTTGCTGCGGGTAAAGTATTCCGCTTCTAGCCAGAAATTGGGGCGCAGTTCGTAGCCGGCACGGAGCCGCAGGATGGTATTGGTGTAATGAATGCCCTGGCCGATCTCGTTGCCGTAGGTCGCGCTGCGAAGGCTGCTGGACTGGTTCAGATCCTCACCCACAACGGTATTTTCATCGCCCTCACCCTGCTCGATCAGGTACAGGCGCCCGTCGACCTGGAGCCGGGGCAGGGGGCGATAATCGAAACCTACCAGGTTTTCCCGGAAATTCGCCCCTAGAGGGTGCGCCAGGGGCATACCGAACTGGGTATAGCTGCTCAGTCCTTTGTGCGAGTAGATATAGGGGCGGGCCACGTTGCGCTCTGCTACCAGATCGAGCTGGTCTAACCCAAAAGCATCTACGTGGCGAATCCCGATCTGGTAGGCCCACTTATTGGCCCACCAGCCACGCTTTTCAATGAACAGTTCGCTGAATACGAATTCGTCTAGTACGAACTGACCGTACACCTCCGTCCGGAAGGGTAACTGGTAAGCAGCAGTCAGGCCGATCAGGACGTTGTCCGGGCTGCCGACACTACCCTCCACCGTGCGGTAGAGGATCACCGGGTTGAGGTACGCCAGTTCGAAGCCATTGGTCCGGTTCAATACCACTGCTTCAAAGAGTCCTACGTTCAGGCGTTTACCGATGTTGATGGAAAGGTGGTGGGCTGCGAGGTACTTTTTGGGGAGGGGGAGACCGTTGTTCAGGTCCCGGGCCGGCCCACTGGTGAGCTCGGCGAACAGGTTACGGTAGTGGAACTTCCAGATCCGCCAGTTGATCTCCAGGAAAGGGTAATTGTTGCTGAAGTCGCTTAGGAACAGCGATCGCTCACCCTGGCCGATGAAATGCTGCCCGTACCCCAGCCGAAATCCTACATGACGGGTGATGTCGGCCGACAAATACCCGGCTCCATTAAGATAGTCATAGCCCCGGCGGATGCCGGCAAAGTCCAGGCGAAATTCGTCCTTGATCAATCCGGCCCCCGGCAGCGCTCTGTTTCGCTGATAAAACTGACGCAGGAAGTTTGGCGCACCCAATTGCGTCTCCAGGATCTCCAGGTGCAGGAAGAAACGATCGTCAACGCCGGCCCGCAACCGGACACCACGCTTGTTGAGCAGGTAGTCCTGCTCGTCGTCCTGCAACTTACCGTACTTGAGGTCGAGGATGGGATTCACCCGCAGGTAAAAGTCTTCCCGGTTGTGCTGGTAGAGGAAGGCCGGCGTTTCGTAGAAAGTGCCCAGAATGGGGTTACGCGAACGGCGGTAAAGATCGGATTCCTCCGCGGCCACGCTGAATCCCTCCCCGATCCAGAAGGGAGCCCGATCGGCGTCGTCCGTTTCGGCGAAGGTGGGCAGACTCAACCATTCGTTGTTGTTGTCGTAGAAGCGTTGGATGCGGTAGCGGTCGACGGTTGACATCTCGGCACCGTGGAGGGCATCCCAAGTCTTGATCAGGCGGGTCAGGTCGCCGCGGCTGGCCGGGCGCAGGTCAATGTCGGCGGCCGGCGCCGTGAAACCCTGGAAGCCGTACCGGGTGTACAGACGTCGGACGAGGTCGTACCCTTCTTCATTAACGGGCAGGGGAGCTCCCTGGGCAAAGAGTAAGCCACCGCAGTGGAGAAGGAGGAAGAAACTTAGGGTACGGAGCACAGGCGAGGCTTGACGAAAGAGCGTGTTCTGCCGGTGGTCACAGGCCCCCGGCGGCAACCAATGTAGCGAACGCGGCCTACGCGTGCAACGTCTGTTGCCGGGCGGACAGTACGGCTTCACTCTCTTCGCGCTCCGGGTCGGGTACGCAGCAGTCTACCGGACAAACGGCGGCGCACTGCGGTTCCTCGTGAAAACCGACGCATTCGGTACACTTGTCGGGCACGATGTAGTAAAACTCATCACTGATGGGTTCCTGCTCTTCGTCCGGGTCCACAGTTTCACCGGTCTCGATGGTGTACGGACTACTGATGGTGGTGCCGTCGGAGATCGTCCACTCCACGCCACCCTCGTAGATCGCGTTGTTCGGGCATTCCGGCTCGCAAGCTCCGCAGTTGATGCAATCGTCAGTTATCATAATGGCCATGGGGGGGCATTTAGGGGGCAAAAATAAGCATTAGGGCCATACGGCACTTGCATATGTAACCCATAAGTCCGGTACGGGTTGGCCCAGTCGCCCAACGAGGTAAGCCGGGTGGGCCGGCGGTAGAAAATTTGGCCCCATGCATGGCAAATTTGCATTAGTGCACAAAAATTATAACATTGATCACGTGGCAGACGTATTATGCCGACGGCCCACCGATATAAACCGGGAATAGCGGCCGACCTACCCTTAGATTCATCTTTCAGAATGGAACGATACAGCGACGAAGAACTCGAAGAGTTCAAAGTAATCATAAAGGAAAACTACCAGCAGGCCAAGAAGGAACTGCAAATGCTGCGGGAGCAGATCAGCGAGTTTTCCGAGAATATATCCGAAGGCTTCGGCGCGGACTACACCCAGGACAGCAGCTCGGTAAGTCAGTTGGAGCTGCTCAACGAGCAGGTGCTGCGCAAACGCGATCAGGTCCAGGACCTGCAGAATGCCATGCTGCGCATCAAGAATAAAGTATATGGCGTCTGCTCGGTAACGGGCAAATTGATCGACCGCAAACGACTGGAAGCGGTACCCACCACCACGAAGAGCCTGGAAGGAATGCGCCTGCAGGCCAGCGGCGTCATGGATGTCACCGCCCAGGACCTCGCCCGCCGCGCCAATGAGCGCAAGGATGGACCCAACAAGATTATTTCCAAGATCAAGAAGCCGCCACCGCCCAAGGCCAAGCCCGTGGTAAAGAAGAAAAGCCGCCGCCGTAAAGCCCAGGAGGAGGACGAGGACGACCTGATCTGATTTCATGGCACTTATCCTATCCGTCAGGGGGCATACGCCCGTTATCGGGCCCGATTGTTTTCTCGCCGAGAACGCAACCGTCGTGGGTGAGGTCACCATGGGGCGGCATTGCAGCGTCTGGTTCACCGCCGTCATTCGTGGAGATGTGAACCGAATTACCCTCGGCGACCGCGTCAATGTCCAGGACGGGGCCTGTATTCACTGCACTTACGAACGCGCCGCTACGACCATCGGAAACGACGTGAGTATTGGCCACCGGGCCATCGTGCACGGCTGCACTTTGCACGACAGCGTCCTGGTGGGAATGGGAGCGATTGTCATGGACGGCGCGGTGGTGGAAAGCAACGTCATCATCGGGGCGGGTGCCGTAGTGCCCGCAGGAATGCGTTGCGAGGCCAATTCCATCTACGCCGGGGTGCCGGCCCGCAAGATCAAGGACCTCGATCCCGCCCAGCGCGAGGACACCATCACCCGCATTGCGGGGGCGTACCTGAAGTACGCCGGATGGTTCAAGGAATAGCCCGCTCTACCGCGCCGACGAGAACGAAGTTGTCGTAGATCCGGTACCGCAGGTCGAAATCCTTGCTGAGGTCATCGGTCGTCAGCCGTCCCCGGGCGATGCCCTGGTCGGGATCGTATTCGCCGAGGTCCACGTAGAGATTTTCCCGGAAATCCAGTTGTCGAAGGCCATACGCTTTGTACAGGGCTTCCTTGGCTGACCAAATGAGATGCAACTGGTGCAACTCGTGGGGTTGCCGAAGCATCGCCGCTTCATCCGGCCGGACGAACCGGCGGGCCAGGCGGTGGATGCGGGGGACCAGGCGCTGTACATCAATTCCGCACAGCCGAGGATGGGCGATGGCCGCCGAAAAGCCGACGGTATGGCTGATGGAAACGAAAAATTGTGAATCTTGCAGATGTGGTTTCCCGGAATCGTCTTTTACAAGTTCGCCGCGCTGGTCCCTTCCGCTCATCTCGTGCAAGAGGAGGCGGGCCGCCAGATATTCGCGCCGGCGTTCCTGGCCCTTGATCGAATCAAGTTGCTCGGTTTCGCGCTCGAAAAGGGTGAGGCGTGCGCGCAGTTGGGGCTCTTCTTCGGCAATGTGCCAGAGGCCCCATTCACCGGGCGGATCGATGGGTTCGTGAAAAAGGAGGGGCAAAGGTCAGGCTCTAGAGACGCACGGCGTTGATCCGGGTATCGATGAAGTACATGACGCAAATTACTACGAGACCGACGAATACCAACCCGGCCACCACCTGCAGGGAGGTAGCAAGCTGTGGCAGGATAAAGCCGATACTCCAGCAAAGCATAACTAGAAAGAGGTACTTCATATGTTTTTAAAACTCTGACTTCTAATCAATTGTTCGTCGACCCCATGTTGTACCGCCAAAGCCAGCGTTCCGGTCATCGCGCCGCCATCTACGACCTCGAGCCCGCCGCCGACGGATTCTATTCCGCCGCCGCCGACGGATTCCTGGTGCATTGGCACCGCGACGATGTCGACTTCGGCCGGGTGGTAGCTACCGTGGAGAACGGCAAGTTCCTTTCCCTTACCTCCACCGCGGAAGGATTGGTCGCCGGCGCCCTCGACGGCGGTGTACACTGGCTATACCCCAACGATCCAGAACGCAATCGGCACGTGGCCCATCACGGTAGGGGCACTTTCAGCCTGCTCACGGTCGGCGACAAGGTGTATAGCGGCGGCGGAGACGGCGTGCTTACCCGCTGGAACGTTCCCCAGGCTCGTACGGAAGAAAGCCTTCCCCTGGCTCCCCACTCCCTGCGTCGCCTGGCCTACGATCCCGTCAACGACCGGCTGGCGGTGGGGGCCAGTGACGGTAAGGTGTACCTCCTGACCCGCTCCGCGCTCTCGTTGCTTGATACGGCACCCGCGCACGCGCCCTCCGTATTCGCGTTGGCCTTCTCGCCCGATGGGAAAACCCTGTACTCAGGTGGCCGCGATGCCGGACTGTGCCGCTGGGACGTAAGCGAAGGAACTCTCGAAATGAAAGAAAAGGTTACCGCCCACCTGATGACCGTCAACGACCTGGCCGTGCACCCCTCAGGGGCTTACCTCGCCACCGCAAGCCGGGATAGAACGGTCAAGTTGTGGCGCGCCGATAACCTTAAACTGCTGAAGGTCATTGAAGTGGTCCGCGACCGGGGTCACGTCAATTCAGTCAATACCCTCCTCTGGCTGGACGACAAAACCCTGCTCACCGCCGGAGACGATCGACGGGTGCTGGAGTGGAAAGTGGAAGTGTAGGCGTTTGGTTCCCTAGCCTTTTAGGCCCTACTATTAGACTACAAGACTAAAGAACTCACACATACTCCTCAATTGGCGGACAGGTACAAACGAAGTTCCGGTCACCGTAGCCATCGTCAACCCGGGCAACGCTGGGCCAGAACTTGAAGCCCTGTTGCAGGTAAGGCAGGGGGTAGGCGGCCTGGGCGCGGCTGTAGGCGTGCACCCATTCGTCGGCGGTAAGTTCGGCCACGGTGTGGGGGGCGTTGGCGAGCACGTTGTCCTGGGGATCGGCCTCCCCGCGGGCGACGGCGTCGGCCTCCTCCCGGATCGAGAGCAGGGCGTCGCAGAAACGGTCTAGTTCGTCCTTGCTCTCACTTTCGGTGGGCTCGATCATCACGGTGCCGGCCACGGGCCAGCTCAGGGTAGGGGCGTGAAAGCCGTAGTCGATGAGGCGCTTGGCCAGGTCGCCGGCGCTCATGACGCTCTTGAAGGGGCGCAGGTCAAGAATGAGTTCGTGCGCGGCCCGTCCGTTTTCTCCGGTGAAGAGAACGTCGTAGTGCTTCTCCACCCGTGCCTTGATGTAGTTGGCGTTGAGGATGGCATAAACGCTGGCCTGCCGCAATCCTTCCGCACCGAGCATTTTGATGTAGGCGTAGCTGATGAGCAGGATGCTCGCACTGCCCCAGGGAGCCGCCGAGACGGCCGAGGTAGCCCGCTGCCCGCCGGTGTCCTGCAGGGGATGACCGGGCAGGAAGGGCGCCAGCTTTTCGTTGCAGCAGATCGGACCCATGCCCGGGCCACCGCCGCCGTGCGGGATGGCGAAGGTCTTGTGGAGGTTCAGGTGGCAGACGTCGGCACCGATGCGGCCCGGACTGGTGAGACCCACCTGGGCGTTCATGTTAGCGCCGTCCATGTAGACGAGCCCGCCGTGCTGGTGGATCAGCTCACACATCTCGACCACGCCGGTTTCGAAGACGCCGTAGGTGCTGGGGTAGGTGATCATCAGGGCGGCCAGGCGGTCGCTGTGTTTTTCCGCCTTGGCGCGGAGGTCCTCGATGTCGACGTTTCCGGCCTCGTCGCTCTTCACGACGACCACCTGCATACCGGCCATTACGGCGCTGGCGGGGTTGGTGCCGTGGGCACTTTCGGGGATCAGGGCAACGTTCCGACCGCTATCGCCCCGGTGCTGGTGGTAGGCGCGGATGACCATCAATCCGGCGTATTCGCCACTGGCTCCGCTGTTGGGCTGCAGGCTGCAGGCCGTGAAACCGGTGATCTCGGCCAGGTCGTGCTCCAGTTCTCGGAACAATTCCTTGTACCCTTGAGCCTGTTCGATGGGGGCAAAGGGGTGGATGTCGGCGAATTCGGGCCAGCTTACCGGTATCAACTCCGTAGCGGCGTTCAGTTTCATGGTGCAGGATCCGAGGGGGATCATGCTGTGCATCAGGCTGAGATCCTTGTTCTCCAGGCGCTTCAGGTAGCGCATCATCTCGGTCTCCGTGCGGTAGCTGCGGAAGTTCGGGTGCGTCAGAAACTCGCTCGTGCGGCGGAGCGCGGGTGCAATGCGGGCTTCCACGCCTTCCACGCCCCCATCCTCGGTCAGGGCGGAACCTTTGTAGTTCAGGGGGGCGTCGAAGATGCGGCAGATGACCTGCAGGTCCGTAGTGGCTACCGTTTCGTCGAAACTGATCCGGATGCCGCCTTCGGTGGGGTAGTAGAAGTTGTAGCCATTGGTCTCGGCGCGCTGGCGGATCTGGGCTGCTTTCTCGGGGGCTACGTCGAGGTGGATGGTGTCGAAGTAGGAGTCATTGGCCAGGGCGTAGCCGGCACCCTCGAGGGCGTTTGCCAGCAAGACCGTAAAGTGGTGGGTACGCTTGGCGATGGCGGTCAGTCCTTCAGCACCGTGGTAGCAGGCGTACATGGCGGCCATGTTGGCCAGCAGGGCCTGGGCGGTGCAGATGTTGGAAGTGGCTTTCTCCCGGCGGATGTGCTGTTCACGCGTCTGCAGGGCCATACGCAGGGCCACATTGCCGTGGCGGTCCTGACTCACGCCGATGATGCGGCCCGGAATCTGGCGCTTGAAGGTATCGAGCGTGGCGAAATAGGCGGCGTGCGGTCCGCCAAAGCCCATGGGAACGCCGAAACGCTGCGTGTTGCCGACTACGGCGTCGGCCCCCCATTCACCCGGAGGGGTCAGCAGGGTGAGCGACAGCAAGTCGGCCGCTACGGTTACCGTAATGCTTTTGTTACGCGCCTGTTCCACGACTTCGCGGTAATCCTCAATGCGGCCATCGGCGCCGGGGTACTGCAGCAGCATGCCGAAGACCGTTTCCTCGTTCAGTTCGAATTCGGCGACGGGGCTGACCCGGATTTCGATATCGAGGGGCTCGGCCCGGGTGCGGAGTACGGCTAGGGTCTGGGGGAGTACCTGGTCGGAAACCAGGAAGACGTTGGCGGGATTGTCCTTGGCGCGCTTGTTGCGGTGCCCGTAGAACATGGTCATGGCCTCGGCGGCGGCGGTGCCCTCGTCGAGCAGACTGGCATTGGCCACCGGCATGCCGGTGAGGTCACTCACCATCGTTTGGAAGTTCAGCAGGGATTCCAGACGGCCCTGGGCGATTTCTGCCTGGTAGGGCGTGTACTGGGTATACCAACCGGGATTACAGAACAGGTTGCGCAGGATTACGCTGGGGGTGATCGTACCGTAATATCCCATACCGACAAAGCTGCGGAACACGCGGTTGCGCCCGGCAATCCCCTTGAGGTGCTGCAGGTAGTAGTATTCGCTGATGGCGGAGGATACCTTGAGCGGCTCCCGGTCGCGGATGTTCTCGGGTACCGTCTGGTCGATGAGCTCCTCCAGCGAGCCTACCCCGATCGTCTCGAGCATGGCTTGGGTCTCCTCGGCGGAGGGCCCGATGTGGCGGTTGCGGAACTGGTCGTAGCGGGGGGTAAGGGCTTGCATCTGGTGGCTTCGATTTGGGGTTGCAAAGGTAATCGATGAGGCCGGGAGTTGGTTGCGGATCTTGGTGCGGCGCCGTAACCCTTTTTGTACACTGGCGGGCGTAAGCGCATCGCCCGGAGGCGGTCTTTGCCACCGCGTCGAAGTTGGGAGTAGATGCAGCAGGGTATGTGGCCTGTTTGATAGTTCCCCTGAATTACTGGTCGCTTCTTCTGGCGGTAGGTGTCACCCGGCACTTGACTATTACGAACACGAGACAGTACGCCGCCGCACGGCTGATCGCACGCGGAGCCGTTTTTCCAAGTCACCTACGGTAATAGTGGACACACGATAGCCGGTCCATTGCGTGTGGCAATTGGGACTAAAAATTATTTAAGTGCCAGGGATAAAGTTGAGAAGGGCGCTAGGAAGCTAGTCGCGCTTCGGCCGACGACGGCCAAACTTCTTTGGGCGGTCGCCACCGCCGCCACCGGTGTTGCTGCTGCCCGAGGCGTCGGGGCTGCCTCCCGCACGGTCACCGGAGCTTTTCCGGGGGCCACTGCGCCCGCGTCCGCGGCCACGGCCGCCACCTCCTCCTTTTTTGGATCCGCGACCGCCCTTTTCGCGGTCGTCCCGACCCTGGGTAGGTTCGGCGTCGGCCAGTTCGTCGGGCAGGGGTACGCGGCGCACTTCCTTTTCAACCAGTTCCTCGATGCGCTTGAAGCGCTGCCGGTCCTCTTTGCTGATCAGGGTAATGGCTTCCCCTTCGGCCGAGGCGCGGGCCGTACGTCCGATGCGGTGTACGTAGTCCTCGGCGTCGCCGGGCACGTCGAAATTGATGACCAGGTCGATCCCGTCGATGTGGATGCCGCGGCTCAGTACGTCGGTGGCGATAACGATGGGGATTTTGCCGGAGCGGAAGTCGCCGAGGCGGTCTTCGCGTTCCTGCTGCTCGAGGTCGGAGGAGACGCTCTCGGCTTTGTGGCCCTTGCGCTGCAGGCGCCGGGTGAGGTCGCGGACGGTCTTCTTACGGCCGCAGAAGATGAGGATGCGCTCCAGGTCCTTCTTGTCCTTGAGGATGTGCTCGATCAGGCTGATCTTGGCCCAGTCGGCCACGTCGAAGGCCTTCTGGTCGATCTTTTCGGCTGGCTTGGATATGGCGATGCTGATCTCAACGGGATTCTTGAGGATTTCGCGGGAGAACTTGCGGATCTTGCCCGGCATGGTAGCCGAGTAGAAGAGGATCTGCAGCTTCTCCTTGGGCAGCATGTCGATGATCTTGATCATGTCGTTGACGAAGCCCATATCGAGCATCCGGTCGGCTTCGTCGAGCACAAGGTGGCGAACCCCGCTCAGGTCGGCGTAGCCGAGGTCCAAGTGGGCGATGAGGCGGCCGGGCGTAGCCACCACCAGGGGGGCACCGGTCTTCAGGGCGTTCTTTTCCCGCTCCATGCTGTGGCCGTCGCGGCCACCATAGATGGCGATGGAAGAGGCCGGCGTATAAAAGCTGAAGCCTTCCAACTGCCGGTCGACCTGCATGGCCAACTCGCGGGTGGGTTCCAGGATGATGGTATTCACCTTGGAGACGGGCTCACGGGTCAGCTTGTCGAGAATCGGGAGCAGGAATGCCGCGGTTTTACCGGTTCCGGTCTGGGCTACGGCCAGCACGTCACGGCCTTCCAGCGAGGGGGGAATGGCCTTGGCCTGGATGGGGGTACACTTCTCGAATCCCATGTCGTCCAGGGCATCGAGTAATTCGTCGACGAGGTTAAGTTCGTCAAAGTAGACCACCTCCTCTTCTGGGGTCTGGTCGGGGATGTTATTCATTGGGGCTTGTCTGAGCGCAAGCCAATGGTCTCCGGCCTACGCGATGGGTAAGGGCGCAAAGGTAATGATTAAATATCGTAGCGCCCCCGGCAGAGAATTCCGGGGGCGGGGTGCCGGGGTCACGGCTACCGCTAGTCGATGCGGGGTTCGCGGTAATAGATCCGGCTGTCCGCGGGTACGCTCTTCACGATCCAGGTATTGCCGCCGATGATGCTGTTGGCGCCGATCACCGTATCGCCGCCCAGGATGGTGGCGCCGGCGTAGATGACCACCCCATTCTCGATCGTAGGGTGTCGCTTGGTCCGCGCCATTTCCTTCTGTACGCTGAGCGCCCCGAGCGTAACGCCCTGGTACATCTTGACGTCGTTGCCGATGATGACGGTCTCGCCGATGACGATCCCGGTCCCGTGGTCGATGCAGAAGCGGCGCCCGATCTGGGCACCGGGGTGGATTTCGATGCCCGTCTTGCCGTGAGCGATTTCCGAAAGCATCCGCCCGAGCAGGCCCACACCCAGTTGATGAACGGCGTGGGCGATCCGGTAGACCGCCAGGGTATAGAAGCCGGGATATGTCGTGATAACCTCCACGCGACTTACCGCCGCCGGGTCCCCGGCCAAGATGGCTTCGGCGTCCTCGATAAGCGCCGCCCGAATACCGGGAAGCTGCTGTTCAAAGGCGCTTCGCACGGCGTCGGGACCATCGGGCAGTTCCCCACTCATGGCGTCTAGGATGCTGAAGAACTTCAGGTCATTGGTCAGGTAGTGGAGCCGGAAAGATTGTTCCGTGGCGAAGCGCAGCGTGCTGAGTTCGGGAAAAAGGAACTGCAGCAAGCCGTCGAGCCAGTCTTCGATGAGCCGGGGGGAGGGTAGCTTGGTTACGTGCTGATGTTCCCGGTACAGCTGTTGCAGAAAGGCTTCATCCATGCGCTAAAGATAAGCCTGCCCCGTGGCTGCAAAAGAAAAAGGGCCGGCTATCGGCCGGCCCTCTGAAGGTCAATGGTGATAATAATGCTTCACCAGGTTGGATAATGTAAAACTACTTGGAATGTAACTACCGGTTAATTGGAAAGAGGAATTTGTCAAGTGGTACTCTACTCCGGAAGTACAAGTTATAAATAGTGTCTAGGTGTAAAAAAAGAGTCGTTCAATGTGTTTGCGGAAAGAGGAATAAAGAGGTCTGTTCAATGTGTCGGAAAAACTAAAAAGATGTTGTTCAAAAGTGTCTGTTAAACTGTCGTTCAAAGTGTCTCAAAAAACAAGTCTGTTCAAAGTGTCTAATTCTGGTTGGGGCTGAGGCCTAGCTGCGGTTGCCGATCATGCCCTTCATCTTTTGGCGGGCGAGGAAGATTCGGCTCTTTACGGTTCCGATGGGGATATTGAGATGGGCGGCGATTTCCTTGTACTCGTAGCCGCGGTAGAACATCAGGAAGGGGACGCTGTAGATTTCACCGATGGTGCTCATCATACGATTCAGTTCCTTGAGGCGCATGTCGTGCTCACCCTGATTGGGGATGGCGCTGGTGCTTTCGAGGGCGAAAGTGAAGGTTTCAATGGGCTGGTTCACGTGCTTGCGGCTTTTTTCCTTGCGGTAGCGATTGATGTAGGTGTTGCGCATGATGGTCGATACCCAGCTCTTGAAATTGGTTCCCATGGTGAATTTATCGCGGTGGCGGTAGGCACGCATGCTGGTTTCCTGCATGAGGTCCTGTGCGTCTTGGTGGTTGCGGGTCAGGCGCAGGGCAAAAGAGAAAAGTAGATTTTCCAGTTTGTTGATCTCCTGCGTGAATTCTTGGTTAGTCATGTTGTTGATAGCTACTGTTATTAATGGGTGGCGGCGGGTGCCGCACTTACTCGCCTCAGTAGTATCAAACGCCGTGCCAAAAATGTAATAAACTGATTTACAGTTGATTACGAAAACAAGCAACGGGAGGTGATGGACTAAATGTAACCTGGTGACTAAATACAATCATTCTATCCGGTCTGGCGGATACAATCCTATCGCAGGCGCACACCATCGGCCAAAAACTGCAGTTCCCGACGGGGCTCGGTGATGGCCATTACCTCTTCATCAGACCGTCCGGCGTCTTCGGCCAGGTGCCGCAATTCATCAACGGGGACGGTTTCATAGTAGGCGATGCCCTGCATGATCACCTCCTCGCCGCTAATGTCCTTGGGTACGAAGAAACCGTAATCGCGGAACCGGACCATCATGTCGGTATCCGGGCCGGCTTTGACCGTCATCCAGCACCCTTTAGCCTGACAGACTTCGTGAACGGTGCCGCGGAGGGTCATCCGGACCGTGTCTTCCAATTGTGCGGTCGTGTACGTGCCTAAAACAGATTCGGCCGACAGGGGACTGTCGGCCGAAAAGGTGGCACCGTAATATTCCCCGGCCGAATCGGTAGTACGGGGGTTGCAGCCCAGCACGAGGGCGGCGAGGAAGGGAAGCAGGAGGTACCGCATTGTATAAGGTTGGTTACTGGTAAGCTACCAGATCGGTGATGTAGCTGCCACCGTAGCCGGCCTTTTCGAGTTCGGTCTGGAGGGCCACGGCATCTTCGCGGTTGACGAAGCTCTGGCGGCTCTCCACTACCCATACCTGCTCACAGGGGCGGTAGCGGGCTACCAGGGTGGGGTGAAAGGGGTACTCGGCCGGATCGGTGTAGCGCAGGATGGCTACCTGCACTTTGTATTCCTTGGTGGGGGTGGTGGCAAATTTTGGCAGGGAGGGTGCCGCTTCTCCGCCGGGTACGCCGGACTTACCGTAGGTATCGGGAGCTTCTTCACAGTAGGACGGCTTGGGCTGAGCGGCATCCTGGGCAAAGGTGGTATGGGCGGCAAACAGCAGGAGAAGGAGAGTCAGGTAACGCATAGGGTAGTCGTATAAATCGGTGGAAAGTGGATCGGTAATGTGAAAGAGAATAATGATAAGGTAAGGGCAAAAGTTCGGTTCGTGAAAATCATCCTCACCGCAATTCGATCCGGATATCCACCTTCCGGTTCATTTTTCGATCTCGCTGGCCGGGGAGTTCGCCCTTTCCTTCTACCTGGATCTTAGCCTCCGGTATGCCCCGGTTGCGCAACAGAGCCGCTACCGTCTCGGCGCGCCGCCGGCTGAGCGTAAGGTTGTACTCGCTGGTGCCCGTTTCGTCCGTGTAGCCGCTGATGGTGACCATCTGCACCCGGTCCGGATCAAGGTGATCGAGGAAGCGGTGGAGGACTTCACGCTGATCATCCTCCAAAGCGTAGGATTCAAAGGCGAACAGCAATTGCACTTCTTGGGCGGCAGGCGCGGGTTCGGGGGCTGCGGGTTTCGGTGGTTCAGCTGCCGGGACCGCGGCACGAATTTCCGGTTTGGCCAGCCGGAGATCAATGCGATAGGGCTGGCGGTTGTCCCAGCTGGGAATGGGAAAGCTATGCTGGTAGGGCAGGTAGTTGCTGTGGTCCACTTCCAGCGGCAAGCCCCGGTCGGGGGGCGCACAGATGAAGAACCGTCCGGCGTAGTTGGTGCGGAATACATCGCCACCGGTGACGAGGACTTCCTGTTCGGTAATGGGAACGCCGGTCAGACTGTCGGTCACATAGCCCGAAACGTAGGTCACTTCCCGGCCCGTAAGTTCTTCGTTCAGGGTAAAACGGTAGATGTCCAGCCCTCCCTTCCCGCCCGGGCGGTCGCTGGCAAAGTAGCCGGTACGGCCCTCGGCCGAGAGGTGGAAGCCCAGCTCACGGGCCGGACTGTTGATGGGTGGTCCGAGGTTGATGGCTGGCGCCCAGCGCTCCGAGCGGGGATCCCATCGACTGAAGTATATATCCTGGTCGCCCAGCCCCGAGTGACCCATGCTGGAGAAGTAGAGAGTCTCTCCGTCGTTGCTCAGGAAAGGGGCCTCTTCGTCCTCCGGGGTATTCACGCCAGCCCCGAGGTTGACGGGCTCCGACCAGCTTCCGTCGTCCAGGCGGGTGCTGCTGTACAGGTCGCTGCCGCCGATGCCACCGGGGCGGGTACTGGCGAACAACAACTGCCGGCCGTCGCAGCTGATGGCGGCCTGGCTGTCCCAGGTAGAGGAGTTCAGGTAATCGGGGAGTTTAACAATCTGCTCGATGCGGCCGTCGATAAGCACGCCACTGTGAATGTCGCAACTCCCACCGGACTCAACCTCATGACACAAGGTGAAGAAGATGGTCTCCCCGTCGCGGACCAAAGAGCACATGCCTTCGGGCTGCTGGGTATTGAAGTTGCCAAAGCGCTCCGTGGAATAATCGCCGTCCTGCCGCCGGCGTTTCCCGCGGATCAGGTCTTCGTCGCCGTCACTGCCCTGGCGGGTGAAAAGCACCCCGGTCAGGTCGTTGGTGAAGAAGGGAAAGTAGTCGTTGAAGCGGGTGTTGATTTCGTCACCAAGTCGGGAAAGGTCGGTAGCGTTGACGTAATTGAGGCTGTCCGAAAGGATCTGCGCGGCCAGGATGCGCTGCCCGAGGGTTGCTTCCAGGATGTTGGCTTCGGTCCCCGCCTCCTGTTCCCCGTTGAGTCCGAAGGTGCCCGGCGGGCTGTTCTGCAATTGCTGGAAGCGGGCAAAATAGTCCAGTGCCCGGCGGGGTTCCCCGGCCCGCAGGTAAAGGTCGCCGACGTGGTAATACAGCAAGCGTGAGAAACTGGAATCCAACCTGATTACCTCGAGGTAAGCCTCCAGTGCTTCGGCGTAGTTGTCGTTGAGGTCGCAGGCCACTCCGAGAAGGCGCCGGGCGGGAAGAAAAGCCGGGTCGCGGCTAACGGCCTGGCGCAGTGACTTTTCGGCGCGTTTCGGGTGGCCGTCGAGCAATTGCTGGACCCCCTGGTCAAAAGCCGCAACGGCGCGTTCCCGTGCCGCGGCTTCCTGGGCGAAAACTCCTCCGTTCACGAACAAGAGGAGCAGGATCGGCATTAGATGAGCGGTCCGCATCGTGTAAAGCGCTATACGATACGTTTACAAAAAGCTTGGGCTCCGTCGTAAGACGGAGCCGCAAGTACAATGAGTGCATTAGTAAACTATCGACGCTAATGTAGATACTTTTTGCCACATTCACCCCGCCCGTCCGCCCCGCGGACGAGTGGGGTGTTTCGTTTTCCGGCACCGCCACCTTAGATTCCGACCCATGAGAATTGCACTTTTCCTGCTCCTAGGCCTGGGCTGCCTGACCTGCAACAGCCCGCGCGGTACCGACGACCCGGCACCCGCGTCCGCACCCTCGGTTTTTTCGGGTGAATTGAACGACTATTGGTACCAGGGCGAAGCCGAGCTCAACGTCTACGATCTCCAGCAGGCCCGCTACGGCGAAATCCGGCAGGGACAGGCCGTCCTGATCCAGGTTACGGAACCCTTCCTCGCCGGTGCGCAGGTGAAAGACGAGGGCAACGGAACGGACGGTGGCGCCTCGACCACGGTACTGAAGACCAACCTGATCCGCCGCTTTGTAACCGGCATTTACGATTACTCCCTGATGACTTCAGTGTTTACGCCAACCGAAGGTCAGGCCTACCCCCGTACCCTGAAGGTGACCACGAGTTCGCAGGACTGGTGCGGGCAGAGCTATACCCAGCTCAACCACAGCGGCGGGGAAGCCTGGCGCATGGAACTGCGCAGCTACTTCGAGCGGGAGGGCGATCAGACCGAGCAATTGGAAGCCGACTTTCTGGAGGACGAGATCTTCAACCGCATCCGGATCGGCGGTACGTTGCCCGAGGGCACCTTCTCCGTTATCCCGGCCACCGGCTATCTGCTCATGACCCACCAGCCTTACGTGGCGAGCCCAGCGCGGGCCTCGACCGTGAACCTGGGTGACAGCCTGCGAACGTACAGCCTAGCCTACGCCGATCTGAACCGTACCCTGGAAGTGACCTACGACGCGGCACCGCCCCATACCATCCGCAGCTGGCAGGAAACCTACCCGAGTCGCGATACGATGCTGACCACTACGGCGACCCTACGCAGCCAGAAAACCGAACCCTACTGGTCGCAAAATGCCAACGCCAACCTGCCCTTGCGGGGCGAGTTGGGCCTGCAGTAGCACAAAGTGCGGCTTCCTCCGTTTTCCTCCTCACAAGGTCACCATGTATGTATAGGGTAATTACACAACTGTTCCTGGCGCTGGCCCTCCTCGTCGGTCAGGTGTTGCCGGGACAGGGTCTGCAACCGTATAATCCAGGCAACGCCACCAATGCCGCCCTACTGGGGCTGGGGGGTACATTAACCACGACGTCGATCATGCTCGACCGGCGGGTGGTGGGGCTGACGGAAGAGGACATCTCCGTACTTGAGATCAACAAGATTCCCGGCATCGATATGTACTCGACGCGCAACCTGTCGCTGGTGGCCGACGAGGCTACCGACAAGTTGCTGCTGGCCAGCTTTGCCAGCCCGTTCTTCCTGCTGCTTGACCGGCCGGGGCGGGAAAACTTCGACGAGATGGCGCTCATCGTTTTCGAGGGGGCCATGATCAACTCCGGGCTCATCAACCTGACAAAAGTGCTGGTGCGCCGCCCGCGCCCCTACAACTATAACCTCGACGCACCGCTGGACACCAAGCTCACGAAATCGAGCCGGTATTCCTTTTTCAGCGGCCACAGCGCCACTACGGCCTACTTCAGCATCACTACCGCGAAACTGTACAACGACCTTTACCCCGAAAGCAAGGCCAAACCCTACGTCTGGCTGGGGGCGGCGCTGTTGCCGGCGGCCGTGAGTTACGGCCGGATGCGCGCGGGGCGCCATTTTTTCACC
Organism: Neolewinella litorea; assembly: GCF_004803465.1. GTDB lineage: Bacteria > Bacteroidota > Bacteroidia > Chitinophagales > Saprospiraceae > Neolewinella > Neolewinella litorea. The sequence goes on from NZ_SRSF01000003.1 coordinate 386,197, forward strand.
GACGTGCTGGTGGGCTCGGCGGTTGGCACCATAATTGCACTCGTCGTACCGACCCTGCACAAGTCAGGGGCCGAAAATTAGTTCCGATCATGGCACAATTTATCGACTACTACCAGACGCTCGGCGTGGACAAATCGGCCGACGAAAAGCAGCTCAAGAAGGCCTACCGGAAGCTGGCCCGAAAATACCACCCCGACGTAGCCCCCAATGATCCGGCCGCGGAACAACAGTTCAAGGCCGTGAACGAGGCCTACGCCGTACTTTCCGACCCCGAAAAGCGCGCGAAATACGACAAGTACGGTAAGGACTGGGAGCACGCCGAGGCATTCGAGCAGGCCCGGCAGCAGCAACGCGGGGCCGGCGGCGGTTTCGGCGGCGGCGGCGGTAACCCCTTCGGAGGGCAGTATACCTACACCGCGGGGGGTGAGGGGGCCGACTTCTCCGACTTTTTCCGTGATATGTTCGGCGGGGCGGAAGGCTTCCAAACGGCCGGCGGCGGCTTCGGTCGTCAGAGCCGGGCTTTCCGGGGCCGCGACATTGAAGCCGAGTTGCGGGTGCAGCTCAACGATATTTTGCAGGACAACAAGCAGGTGCTGACCGTCAACGGCAAGCAACTGCGCGTCACCATTCCGGCGGGGGTCGAAGAGGGACAAACCCTGCGCCTGCGCGGGCAGGGCAGCCCGGGTGCCGGCGGCGGACCGGCGGGCGACCTGTACATCACCTTCCGCGTGGAGGTGCCGGCGGAATACCGGCGCGAGGGCGCCGACCTTTACAAAACAGTAGACGTCGACCTTTACACGATGCTGCTGGGCGGCAAGATCACCGTGGATACCCCCACCGGAGCGGTGTCCGTCCCGGTAGGGGAGACCACCGCCAACGGAGCTCGGGTCCGACTGAAGGGAAAGGGGCTACCCCGGTACAAGGGAAGCGGTCACGGCGACCTCTACCTCGACCTGAACGTGCGCCTCCCCGCCTCCCTTTCGGCCCAGGAAAAGGAAGCCTTCACCCGCCTGGCCGGCTGGTCGGCGAATTGAAAATGAACGACTATGAAACCCGGAGTAGCCTACATCACCGTTCAGCAATTCTGCACCTTTCACCGTTGTGAAACGGTCATTATCGAGGAGTTCATCGACCACGGCATCTTCGAACCGCAACGCCAGAAGGAGATCGTACTCATCCCCGAGCACCAGGTCCCCCGCATCGAGCGGGCCCTGCGGCTGCGCAACGAACTCGGTGTCAACTCACCCGGTATCGACATCATCCTGCGGCTGCTGGACCGCCTCGAGCAAAGCCGACGGCAGCAGGTGGAAGACTGGGGCGATTTTGAGGCGTTCTGAAGAGGAGGTTAACGGAATCAGAAAAAACCAATCCGCCAGGGCTTAAACCGCGTGCGGATCAGACTGAGGTGCGGACCCCGCAATTCGGGCCGCAGAAAAAGAAGCCCGAAGTGGTACACATCCACCGAGGCCGTCACCCGCGGGTGCTGCCTGAGCTCCGCCCACGCCCTTTCCATCCCCGGCGACCAGTGTATGTCGGCCACCACGATAATGCTTTCGTCGGTGGCCGTGTCCAGCAGGCGTTGGACGTAGTCCAGGGTGGGCCCGTAGCGGTGATCGCCGTCGAGAAAGGCCAACACCCTCGCCGGTTCCGTGGGGAGGTCCCGCGACAGCCAATCCGTAAAAGTAGCGGTGAAGGACCGTACTTCGGCCGTAGCCGCCGCCCGTGTAAAGGTCGTTCGGGCCAGGGCCGCCACCTCACCGTTCCCCTCAACGGTCAGCAGGGGAGTGCGGGTGTCCGCCAGGTGCAGGTACAGCGTGGATATTCCGGCGTTGGTACCCAGTTCAACTATCCGTTCGGGCCGCAGCCATAGCGTCAGTCGGAACAGAAAGCGGCCGCAGCGGTCGTCGATGGCGTTCGTGCTGACCAGGCTGGCGGCGGTACGCTGCCGGGCGGTGGTGGTCCGGCTCGGAGCCCCCAGTTGCATAAGGCCTACGGTCTGCCGTTGCTGCCGCCAGTATGCGCGGATCTCGGCGATTCGTGAGAAAGCGTAGTAGACGCGGTCGTCGCGGTAAACCTCCCGGACGAAGCCGGTCAGAAATGGAGAGTGCACGTCGTAGCGGGTGCTGGCGCCCAGGTACCAGCGCAGGGCGGAGGTGAGCCGAAAGAACCAGTACCGGAGACGATCGCCCATGGGGTGCAATGATAGGATAAATTGCCGCGCTCGCCGGAGGGGAACCTGGAGCAGCGGGAAATCGTTAGAACGGAAAGTATACACTATGTCCCGCGGCTTCGTCAAGGAATCAGACCAGGAAGAATTACCCATCATCCCGCCCCGTTCGCCCCTCCCGGCGGGTGAGACCAATTACGTCACGCCCGAAGGCCTACGCGCCCTGGAAGCCGAGCGCGACCAACTCGAAGCCGAAAAACAGGACCTGCCCGGCGACAATGAAGACGAGCGCCGCCGCGCCGCGACCGTCATCGACGGCAAGCTCAATCTACTCAACCAGCGCATCGCCTCCGCCCGGGTGCTCCGCCCCGCCGACCAGCCGCAGGATGAAGTCCGCTTCGGAGCCCACGTCAAGCTGCGGCAGCAACCCGGCAACCGGGTCCAGGAGTTCCAGATCGTCGGAGTCGACGAGGCCAACGTCAAAGAGAAAAAGATCAGCTTTACCGCCCCCATCGCGCGGGCCATCACCGGCTTGCGGGCGGGTGAGACCGCCGACTTTCACCTCGGCAACGAGACCCGCAAATTGCAGGTATTGGAAATCCGGTACTGAACCAGAACAGTCATCTGGGCGGGTACGCGGGTGCCCGACTTACCAACCCGTAGCCAGATTCCGTGGTTGCTACCCTCGGTGCAGCGTGTCAATCTGGTGCCACGCCCCGGCTGTATAGAGAACCCGGCCCGGCACCTGCGGCCACGCCCCTATATTGCGCGCCCTAACGGATCGCCATGAAACAGTTTTTGCCCCTTTTGTTTTTGCTACTCTTGCTTGCCTGCACGGAAGATGCGCCGGTCCCCGCGGCCGACGAGACCACGCAGGCCCAGTTTAATGACCTGCTGGAAAGTTACCAGGAAGCGCGCCTGCAACTCAACCCCCTGGAGGCCACCTACCTCGGCGACGATCGCTACAACGATCGCCTGCCCAATACGCTTTCGCAGCAGTACCGGTCGGAAGCCCGCGGCTTCTACCAGGATTATTTGGCCCGACTCCGGACCATCAACCGCAAAAACCTGGACCCCACCGCCCAGGTAAGCTACGACGTGCTGGAGTGGGAGCTCAATATGGCATTGCAGGGCGCCGATTTCGCCACCGAGTTGTTGCCGCTGGACCAGTTCAGCGGTCCGCACCTGACCATCGGGCAACTTGCGAGCGGCCAAAGTGCCCAGCCCTTCACCAGCGTGGAAGACTACGACAACTGGCTGGCGCGGGTGGAAGACTTTGCGGTAATGATGGATACCGCCCGGATCAACCTGGAGCGCGGTGCCGCACGGGGTTATCTGCTACCGCGGGCCCTGGCCCTGAAACTGCTGCCGCAACTCGAAACACTGTCCGCCGAACCGCTGGAAGATCACTTGTTCTACAGCCCCGCCAAAATGATACCCGACAGTTTTTCCACCGAAGCGCGCGAACGACTGCAGGGGGCCTTTAGAGGCATGGTGGGCCAGCGCATCATTCCGCTTTTCGCTGACCTGACGCAGTACGTCCGGGAAGAATATCTGCCCCTGACCCGGGAAACGAGCGGTATTGACGAAATCCCGAACGGCAAGGCCTACTACAACTACCTCATCAAGCTGTACACCACCACGGATATGTCGGCCGACGAGATCCACGAGATCGGGCTGCGCGAGGTAGCCCGACTGCGCCAGGAAATGGAAAAGGTGAAGCAGCAGGTTGGTTTCGAGGGTGACCTGCAGGCGTTCTTCGACCACGTACGCACCAAGCCGGAGCTTATGCCCTTTGATGATCCCCAGCAGGTAATTGACAATTTCAACGCGATCTACGATCGAATGAAGCCCCAGCTCAGCCGGCTCTTCAATAAGGTGCCAAAGACGGAATTCGAGGTGCGCCGCACCGAGGCTTTCCGGGAAGCGAGTGCCTCGGCGGAGTACAATCCGGGCAGCAAGGACGGCAGTCGGCCCGGTATCTTTTACGTGCCGATCCCCGACGTGGAGCAGTACAACGTCTTCAGCGACGAAGACCTGTTCCTCCACGAGGCCATCCCGGGGCACCATTACCAGGTCAGCCTGACCCTGGAGAACGAGGACCTGCCGGATTTCCGGCGCAACCTCTGGTACAGTGCCTACGGAGAGGGCTGGGCCCTGTACTCCGAAAGCCTGGGTAAAGAACTGGGACTGTACGAAGATCCCTACCAGTACTTCGGCATGCTGAGCGCCGAAATGCACCGCGCCATCCGCCTGGTCGTCGATACCGGCATCCACAGCAAGGGGTGGAGCCGGGAACGCGCCATCCAGTACAGCCTGGAGAACGAGGCCGAAAGCGAGGCGAGCATCGTGGCGGAGATCGAACGCTACATGGCGATCCCCGGCCAGGCCCTTAGTTACAAGGTGGGGCAGCTGAAGATACTGGAACTCCGTGCTCGCGCCGAGGAAGCCCTGGGCAACGATTTCGAGATCAAAGCCTTCCACGACCTGATGCTCGAAGGCGGCTGCCTGCCCTTGAACGTGCTGGAACGGAAAGTCGACGAGTGGATCGCCGCGGCTTAATTGCGGTTATCGCTTCGTGGTTTCCCCGGCGTCCGGTACGATGAGTGCGGGCAGATTGAGTTCCCGATAGGTAGCGTTGAAGTCGGCTACGTCTTCGGCTATGATACGGTCGAGTACCTGCCGGTAGCGCTGCCAGTCGGCCGTGAGTTGCTCCAGGCGTCGCTCGGCCCCTTCGGTTACTATGGGTACTGCTCCGTCCACCCGGCTTTTCAGGTTCATGAGCTCGGCGTTGAGCCGGTTGGGGAAGTTGATGACGTCCTGGAAGGTCTTCTGATCCGGTTGGATGAGGTTGTTTTCCCAATCGGTGATGCGGCGTACGATGTCCTCGCCCTTGGTCACCAGGTCCTCGGCACCCGAAACCTCCCGCAAGCGTTCGTTGAGTCCCTTGACCTGCTCGCGTACCCGCCGCATCCGGTTGACCGACCGGTGGATGTCGCGTACGGCATCCTCGGTGGCCGTCAGCAGTTTTTGCTGGGCCGCGTACTGAGCGGGGGTAGCCTCGATATTGGGGTCGGGCAGAAGTTGGGCGGTGGTGCTGACGGTGTCACTACCCGAAGCGAGGCGCAGGGTATAGGTACCCGGGCCCGCAAGGCTGCCGCGGTAGTCGCCGAGCACGAAGATGCCATCCACGGCGGGCAGGGTGGCGCGGCGCAGGTCCCAGTTGAAGCGGTTCAGGCCGGCTTTAGCGGGCAGGGCGGTGGCGGGGGGCGGCCCGCCGGGCCAGTTTTTGGCTTTTTCCGGTTGGTTACCGTAACTGCGGATCACCTCGCCGGCGTCGTTGAGCACGTCAAGGGTCAGTCGGGTACTGTCGGTAACTTCCGGCAGGTAGTAATCGAAAATGATGCCATTGGCCGGGTTTTGCCCGGCATCGTCCGGTGCCTCCGAAGGCGTGGAGAAATTGTAGCGATAGGTGGGTTTGGGCTGTACGATGGCCAGATCGGCGGGTAGGGTGCCGCTGGTTTCCTGCAGGGCACTGAGGTCGTCCAAAATCCAGAACGCGCGGCCGGAGGTAGCCACGATGAGGTCGTTGTCCTGGGTGGTCAGGTCAAGGATGGGCGCGTCCGGCAGGTTGAAACGGGGTTTCTCCCAGCTGGCGCCGCCGTCGAAGGACAAGTATAGTCCGCGCTCCGTACCGGCGTACAGCAAGTTAGGCCGTTTGGGGTCTTCGCGGATCACCCGCACGAACTCCTCCGCCCCGAACCCGCGGTCGATTCGCCGCCAGTTGGCACCGTAGTCGGTGGTCTTGTAGGCTTCAGGGGTGAAGTCGTCAAATTTGTAGTTGGTAACCGCCAGGTAGGCCGTGGCGGGGTCGTGCGGCGATACTTCGATGGCATTGACGAGTTTTTCCCCGAGGTTCGGCGGGGTGATTTCCTGCCAGTTGGCGCCCTCGTTGCGCGTAAGCCACACCCGACCGTCGTCGGTGCCAACCCACAGTTCCCCGGCGCGGTGGGGGCTGGCCACCAGGTAGCTGATGGTGCCGTAGATCTCGCCGCCCGCGCCTTCGTTCGTGAAGGGGCCGCCGCCGTCCACCAGCTTGCTGGTGTCGTTACGGGTGAGGTCCGGACTGATCTCGGTCCAGCTACGGCCAAGGTCGGTTGACTTCAGCACGTGGTTGCCGGCGTGGTAAAAGACGCTCGGATCCTGCGGTTGGGCCACAATGGGAGCGTTCCAGTTGAAGCGGTACTGCATTTCACCGGGGGGCGTGGCCAGGCCGGCCACGGGGTAGGCCATGACGTCCACCTCGGTGCCGGTCTTGTTGTCGTAGACGGAGATGTTGCCCTGGTAACTGCCGCCCATGACGTAGCGGGGGTTCTCGGGGTCGAAAGCCAGGAAGGCGCTCTCGCCGCCGGCCGTGGGGTGCCAGTCGGCTTCGTCGATGCTTCCGCCCCGACTGCGACTGGCGATGTCGACGGCGGAGTTGTCCTGCTGTCCGCCGTAAATGCGGTAGGGTACTTGCCGGTCGGTGATGACGCGGTAGAACTGGGCGGTGGCCTGGTTATTCTGGGTGCTCCAGCTTTTGCCGCCGTTGAAGGTTACGGTGGCACCCCCGTCGTTGCCGAGGATCATGTTGTCGGGGTTTTCCGGGTTGATCCACAGGTCATGCTGGTCGCCGTGCCCCACGGGGATGGTCGAGAAGGAGGCACCGCCGTCGATCGACCGGAGTACCGGGGCGTTGAGGACGTATACCTCATTGGCGTCGGCGGGGGCGGCGAAAATCTCGATGTAGTACCAGGCCCGGGCTACGGTGACGCGGTCGCTGCTGGTCTGCTTCCAGTTCTTGCCGCCGTCGTCGCTGCGGTACACGCCTCCCTTATCGCCCTCGGCTTCCAGATTGGCGTAGACGCGGTCGGGATTGGCGGGACTCACCGAGACGGCCACCTTGCCGAGGGTGTCCGGCAGGCCTTCGGTGAGGCGCTGCCAGGTGGTGCCGCCGTCGGTGGACTTGAAGAGTCCACTGCCCGGCCCGCCGCTGCGGACGGTCCAGGGGTAACGGCGGTGGTCCCACATACCGGCGTAGAGGATGCGCGGGTTGCTGGGGTCCATGCTCAGGTCGGCGGCACCGGTCGTGGCGTCAACGTAGAATACCCGTTCCCACCGCTGCCCGCCGTCGGTACTGCGGTAGATGCCGCGGTCTTCGCTGTCGCCGTGTACCGCGCCCTGAACCGCTACGTAGACGTGGTCGGGATTGCGAGGGTGGACCAAGATTTCGGAGATGTGGCGACTGTTCTCCAGGCCGATGTGCTGCCAGGTGGCTCCGGCGTCGGTGGAGCGGTAGACGCCGTCGCCGGCCGAGGTCATGACGCCCCGCACGGCGTGCTCGCCGGTGCCTGCATATATGACGTTCGGGTCGTTGGGCGCCACGGTGAGGGCACCGATGGATCCGGTGTTGAGTTGCCCGTCGGAGATGTTTCGCCAGCTCATCCCGCCGTCGTCGGTGCGGTAGATGCCGCCGCCCACCCCGCCGAAGTAGTAGCGCAGGGGGTGGCCGGGTACGCCGGTGACGGCATTGCTCCTTCCGCCCCGAAAGGGACCGATGTTGCGGAAGGTCAGGCTTTCATAGCGATCGCTGCGGGTAGTATCGGCGGCGCCCTGCGACGCCAGTTGGCTGGTGAACAGGGGTAGGATCAGGCAGGTGATCAGCGAGACGAGCTTATTCATACTTGTAATTTGGAACCAATATACCCCACCCGGGGCGGCGGCGCGCGGGTGCCGAAGATTTCCCGTAATGCCGGGAAATGAGGTTACCGGTTTTCCGCCTTGAACCAGGCATTGAGTTCCCGGTAATCGAGGTGGCCTCCGGTGGCTTTCAGGTACTCGTGGATCTGCACGGCTTTCTTGGCGCGGGATTCGGGGCGCTTCAGCTTGTCGATCAACAGGAGAAGGCCACGCTGCTTGCCGGGCGTAAGGGTGTGAAATACTTCGCGCGCCTCGGGGTCGATTTCCCAAAGTTCAGCGGCTTCCGGCGGCAGGGGCGTGCCGTAGTCGCTGTTGTCCGGCGACAGCTCGATCGTCACGAGCTCTCCCTCTTCGAGTTGAAACTGCTTGCGTACCTCCTTGCTGATCAGCAGGATGTAACCGCCGTGCCCGTCGGACATCAGTCCGCGGTAGATCACCCCGCCCCCGTTGATCCGGCACACCACGCGGTTGGCATTGTGGGGGCGGTTGCGGATATCGGTTACGGCCTCGGCGGGGATCTTCAGGATATTAAAGTACACGGCTCCGTAGTCCGTCCCGTCGTCGGCGGTGGTGAGGGGGAGGGTGAGGGTTGGCATGGTGGGAAGATAGTTGCCGGTCCGCGATTTAGTGGTCGGACGACTAAGTGGTCCGATCACTGAACGGCGGACCAGATGTTACCTTCGCCGGGGAAAGCCAGCGTTTTGGTATGAAAAGAGACTTCAACAAATACCTGGATCACCTCAACGAGGAGGAACTGCGCGAGGAGCTTGAGCGCCTTTACGGGCGGTTCCCGGTACTGCGGGAGTACTACCAGATGGAGCTTACCGACCCGAAAAAAGTCGTCGACAAGTACAAGAAGGAGTTACGTAAATCCTTCTTTCCCTCCCGCGGGCGGGGCAAGCGCGGCCGGTCCGTGTCGCGCAAGATCATCAAGAAATTTTCGGAGGTGTCCATCCATCCCAAAGACCTGGTGGAGTTGTACTTCTACCGCGCCGAACTGATGGCGGAGTACATCGGCGCCCAGCGGATCGACAGCGAAGCCTACCACGACAGTACCGTCAAGGCCTTCGAGGAAGCCTGTGAACTGGCCGACCGCGAGGTGCTCCTGGACTACTTCGCCGGGGGAGCCCGCCTGCTCACGGAAATGTTTGAGCAGCAACGGCGCGATCGTCGCTACAGTTTTTACCCTACCTACCACCGGTACTGGCAAGCCTGAGTTCTGCTTGGTAGGCGCCTGGACTGCGGCCGAATTGCTCGCCGAAAAGCCGGGTGAAGTACGGGACGCTGTTGAAGCCGCACCGCAGCGCCACGTCCCGGATGCTGCGGGTGGGGTCCTGCAGCAAGCTTGCGGCGAGTTGCAGGCGCTCGTTGTTGATGAATTCCACGGGTGAGCAGTCCAGCTCATTACGGAAGGCCCGGTAGAATGCCGATTCGCTCATGCACGCCAGGCGACTCAGGTGCGCTACCGTCAGTTTGTCGTCGAGGTGGTTGCGGACGTAGGTTATGACCTCGCCGAGCGGACCGGTAGTGGAGGCGTGGGGGGGCCGAAATCCCTCCGGACGCAGGTGACGGTGTTTGGATTCGGACTGCAGGATGCGGATGAGGAGTTCCCGGAGGTGCATCTGCACGAAAAGGTCCTTGGAGGGGTGGTCCTCTGCACAGAGAAACACCAGTCGCTGGAGCAATTGGGTAATGGCCGGCTGCTGGCTGAAGTGAAAATTGTAATCGGTGGCCGACCACTCCGAGCCGTCGGCGCGGGGGCGTCGCTCGTTCATGAGTTGCAGCACGTGTGCTACTTCCGTTTCATCGATGGCCAGGGCCAGGCACTTGGTGGGTTGCCGGTCGGTGGCGTCGGGAAAGTCGATCACCATCCGCTCTTCAGCGGGCAGCAGTACCGACTCCCCGGGCAGGAAGGCAAAGCCCGGCTGGTCGCGCAGGTGCATGATCTTGCGTCCGCGGATCATACTGGCCAGCACCGGCTGGTCGAAACGCAACTCGACAGCCGAAGCTACTTCGTGGGTTTCGAAGAGGTTCAGCTCCAGGGCATCCATGGTGTAGGTGGTACGGTTCTCCACCAGGGTCTGCAGGGAAGAGGAGCGAAGGTGGTCGGTATACAACATGGCAGATAAACATACGGAATATCAATATTGGATAAATGGTTGTGGCCTTATTATATTAGGCATTCGTGGCCGGTGGTGAAAGAATAGTAGCATTCTGTAAGGGTATTGCAGGATTGTGCAAGTTTCGGCAACCGGTCAACACTACTTTGGAACAACCAAGGCAGCCCTGCCGCCCCCGCCCTTGCCCGGCACCCGCGCGCCGCCGCCATTTTACCAATCTTTAACCTACCCTCGATCATGAGCACTACCGCAACACACGCCTCCGACACCCTTACCCGCCCGAAATTCAAGGACCAGTACGAAAACTACATCGGCGGTGAATGGGTAGCCCCTACGAACGGGGAATACTTCGACAACGTATCGCCGGTGGACGGTCAGACCTTCACCCGCATTCCGCGTTCCACCAAGGAGGACATCGACAAGGCCGTAGCCGCCGCCTGGAAAGCCGCCGACCACTGGAATAATACCTCGGCGACCGAGCGCAGCAACCTGCTGTTGAAAATCGCCAACATCATGGAGGAGAACCTCGAGGACCTGGCCCGCGCGGAAACCTGGGACAACGGCAAAGCGATCCGCGAAACCCGCGCCGCCGACCTGCCGCTGGCCATTGATCATTTCCGCTACTTCGCCGGCGTGATCCGCGCCGAAGAGGGTGGGGTGGCCGAACTGAACAGCGACACCGTGTCCATGAACGTCTGGGAGCCCCTGGGCGTGGTGGGCCAGATTATCCCCTGGAACTTCCCCATCCTGATGGCTACCTGGAAGATTGCCCCCGCGCTGGCCGCCGGCAACTGCATCGTGCTGAAGCCCGCCGAGCAGACCCCCGTAGGCATCCTGGTGCTGATGGAAATGATCGAGGGCGTGCTGCCCCCCGGCGTACTCAACGTGGTGAACGGATTCGGCGTGGAAGCCGGCAAGCCGCTGGCCAGTCACCCCGATATCTGCAAGGTGGCCTTTACCGGGGAAACCACTACCGGACAGCTCATCATGCAGTATGCGAGCAAGAACATCATCCCTGTAACCCTGGAACTGGGCGGCAAGAGCCCTAACGTTTTCATGAAAAGCGTCATGGACGCCGACGATGAATTCTTCGACAAATGCCTTGAGGGCGCGGCCATGTTTGCCCTCAACCAGGGTGAAGTCTGTACCTGCCCCAGCCGGTTGCTCGTTCACGAGGAGATTTACGATAAATTCATGGAACGCTTCATCGAGCGCGTGGAAGCCATCAAGATGGGCCACCCCCTCGACCCCAACACCATGATGGGCGCTCAAGCCAGCAACGACCAGTACGAGAAGATCCTGAAGTACATCAAGATCGGCAAGGAAGAGGGTTGTGAGGTGCTGACCGGCGGCAAACCCGCCCACGTCGACAGCCTGTCCGGCGGTTTCTACATACAGCCCACCGTGCTGAAGGGCAACAACAAGATGCGGGTATTCCAGGAAGAAATCTTCGGCCCCGTACTGTGCGTCACCACCTTTAAGGACGAAGCCGAGGCCATCGAGATCGCCAACGACACCCTATACGGACTCGGAGCCGGGCTCTGGACCCGAGACATGCACGAGGCCTACACGGTCGCCCGCAAGATCAAGGCCGGCCGCGTTTGGGTTAACTGCTACCACGACTATCCGGCCCACGCGCCCTTCGGCGGCTACAAGAAATCGGGAATCGGCCGTGAGAACCACAAGATGATGCTCGACCACTACCGGCAGACCAAGAACATGCTGATCAACTACAGTAAGTCGGCGGTCGGATTCTTCTAGGCCCCGATTTGCCGCAACCATCCGATTCTGGCCGGCCGGTATCCGTACCGCGCCGGCCAATTTTTTAAAAGCAAGACCACCATGCCCCAAGTAGATATCACCGACAAGGCGCGGGAAGTCATCGACACCCTCCGCGAAAAGCACGGCCCCCTCATGTTCCACCAGAGTGGAGGTTGCTGCGACGGCTCATCCCCGATGTGCTTTCCGGAAGGCGAGCTGTTTATCGACGACAACGACATACTGCTGGGGGAGGTCCACGGCTGTCCCTTCTACATGTCCAGGTTCCAGTACGAGTATTGGAAGCACACGCACCTGACCCTCGACGTGACCGAAGGCCGGGGTGCCAGCTTCTCGGCGGAGATACCCCTGGGATTACGGTTCGTGATCGACTCACGTTTAATGTCGGAGGCCGACAACCACGGAGAAGACCCGAAGTCTACCACTTCCGCTGGGTCAGAATAATCCTCTGGCAAAACATGAGGCGATCAGCCAGTATGCCGCCAGCAATTACCGGACCTCCAGCATTTCTACGCGCGAGCCGCGCACCCAGGCGTGGCGCTGCGGAGCGTAGGGCATACCGAGGTAATCGGCCGTCAGCCGAAAGGGTTCGTAGAAGCCGCCGTTGACCTGGGCTTCACCGGAGCAGGAAAGCACCCCCAGTTCCTTGCCCCGCAGCCGGGTGCCGAGGTCGCGGTGGTAGGTAAGCAGGTCGGTGAAGCGGTCCAGGAATTGCTTCATGGGGCCACTCATGCTGTACCAGTAGACGGGGCTAGCCAGAATGAGCCGGTCGTAGATCACCACCCTTTTGATCAGGGAGATGAATTCGTCGTTAACGGGGTAGTCGTTGCCGTAATCGAAGGGGGCCACGCGGTGGTCGAGCAGGTCGATGATCTTTCCGCCGATTTCTTCTTTCAGGGCGCGGGCAGCTACGGCGGTGTTGCCGTCGCCCCGGGCGCTCCCGAGAATGATGAGGGTTTTTGACATATCAGCGGTGAGCAGAGGCTACGGCGTTAATTGCCACCCGGGCGGTATGGTCGCCGGGCAGGTCCATGTCGCCGGCATCGACCGTGTCCACCAAGTGGAGGGTGTCGGCCAGGGTTTCTTCGGTAATGTAATCGCGGTGGGCTTCGACGGCCTCCCGGACGGCCTCCGGTCCGCTCAGGCGGATGTCGATGCGGTCGGTAACCTCCAGTCCGGAATCCTTGCGGAGGTTCTGGATGCGGCTCACCAGCTCACGGGCCAGTCCTTCGCGGGCCAGCTCCGGGGTAACGTTGACGTCGAGGGCCACGGTCAGTTCGCCATCGGTGGCCACTTTCCAGCCTGGAATGTCTTCCGTGATGATGTCTACCTCGTCGGTAGAAATGCTCACCGTTTCGCCATTGAGATTAAGCGGGTAGCTACCGTGGTTTTCCAACTCACTGATCTGGTCGGCCGAAAGGGCACCGATGGCGGCGGCGGCGGCCTTCATCTGCTTACCGAGTCGTTTGCCAAGTACCTTGAAGTTGGGTTTGATGGTCTTCTTCAGGAAGCCATCGTCGGTGAGGAATTCCATCTCCTTGATGTTGGTTTCGGCCTGGATGATGTGGGCCACCTCCTGCACCCGCCGTCGGAACTCTTCGTCGAGGGCAGGAATAAGAATCTTCTGCAGGGGCTGCCGGACGCGCAGTTTCTCCCGCTTGCGCAGGCTAAGTACCAGTGAGGAGATTCGTTGCGCGTAGGCCATGCGGCGCTCCAGGTCCTCATCGATGACCGAGGTGTCGGCCGGTTCGAGGGTGGTGAGGTGCACTGACCCCTCCGGGCGGGAACCATTGGTGGCGGCATCGGAGCCGGCCTGGAGGTTGCGGTAGAGCCAGTCGGAGAAAAAGGGCGCTACGGGCGACATCAGCTGGGCGATCTGCTTGAGGCAGGTGTAGAGCGTCTGGTAGGCGGCGCGCTTGTCGGCGGTCATTTCGCCGCGCCAGAACCGCCGGCGGCTTTGGCGGACGTACCAGTTGCTCAGTTCGTCGTTGACGAATCCCTCGATGGCCCGACAGGCGGGCGTGGCGTCGTAGGCGGCCAGGTGGCCGTTGACCTCCCGCGTCAGGCTGTTCAGGCGGCTGAGTACCCAGCGGTCGATCTCGGCCAGTTCCGCACGATCAACGGGTGCATCCGCGGCGGGGTCGTAGCCGTCGATGTTGGCGTAGAGGGCAAAGAAGCCGTAGGTGTTGAAGAGGGTGCCGAAGAACCGACGCTGGACTTCCCGGATGCCTTCCAGGTCAAATTTCAGGTTGTCCCAGGGGGCACTGTTGCTGATCATATACCAACGGGTGGCGTCGGCCCCGTAAGTATCGATGGTGAGGAAGGGGTCGACGGCGTTGCCGAGGCGTTTGGACATCTTCTTGCCCTCCTTGTCCAGCACCAGACCATTCGAGACCACGTTCTTGAACGCCACCGAATCGAAGACCATGGTGGCGATGGCGTGCAGCGTATAGAACCACCCGCGGGTCTGGTCCACCCCCTCGGCGATGAAGTCGGCGGGGAAGGACCGCTTGAACACCTCCTCGTTCTCAAAGGGGTAGTGAAACTGTGCGTAGGGCATGCTGCCAGAATCGAACCACACGTCGATCAGGTCGAGTTCGCGCCGCAGTTCCTTGCCGTTTTTCCACAGCACTACTTCGTCGATGTAGGGGCGGTGGAGGTCCTGCGGTACTTCCTGGTCGAGACCGAGTTCGCGGTTGGCCAGGGCCACCTGCTCCTCCAGTTCGGAAATGGAGCCGATAAATACCTCTTCCGCGCCGTCCTCGCTGCGCCAGATGGGCAGGGGGATGCCCCAATAGCGGCTGCGGCTCAGGTTCCAGTCCTGCAGGTTTTCTAGCCACTTGCCAAACCGGCCTTCCCCGGTACTGGCGGGTTGCCAGTTGATGGTCCGGTTCAGTTCCTGCATCCGTTCCTTCACGGCGCTGGCCTTGATGAACCAGCTGTCGAGGGGGTAATAAAGGACGGGCTTGTCAGTGCGCCAGCAATGTGGGTAGCTGTGGTTGTACTTGGCTACGTTGAAGGCCAGACCGCGCTTCTTGAGGTGAACGGCAATGTCGACGTTCACGTCCACGTAATCCTCCTCGTCCTTGTAGTTTTTCACGTAACGACCGGCGAAGGGGCCCGCATCCTCCGTGAACTTGCCCGTCTTATCTACCAGCGTAAGCGAGCCGATGCCGTTGGCCTTGCCCACCTGCATATCGTCGGCGCCGAAGCTGGGGGCCGTATGCACGATGCCCGTACCCGCTTCGGTGGTTACGAAATCACCGGGGATGACGCGGAAGGCGTCGCCGTCGGTGGGCACGGCCCCGGGCAGCAGCTGCTCGTACCGCAGACCAACCAGTTCGTGCCCCTTGAAGGGCGCGCTCTTTTCTTCTACGGTCGGTTGGTTGTTTCCGCCGAACCACTCGTCGACCAGGGCTTCGGCCAGTACGACCTCGATGGGCTCCCGGGTGTACGGGTTTACGGTTCTGACCCGGACATAATCGATGTCGGGACCCACGGCCAGGGCGGTATTGCTGGGCAGCGTCCAGGGGGTGGTCGTCCAGGCGATGAGGTAGAGGGGGGCGTCAGAGCTTACCACTTCCTTGCCGCTGCCGGCTACGACCTTGAACATGGCCACCACGGTGGTGTCCGTAACGTCCTGGTAGGCTCCCGGCATATTGAGCTCGTGGGAGCTCAGTCCGGTGCCCGCGGCGGGGCTGTAGGGCTGGATGGTGTAGCCTTTGTAGATGAGCCCCTTGTCGTAGATCTGCTTGAGGAGCCACCACACCGACTCCATGTATTCCCGCTCGTAGGTGATGTAGGGGTTGTCGAGGTCCACCCAGTAGCCCATCCTGCGGGTGATGTCATCCCAGCGGTCCTTATAGCGCATGACCGTTTCCCGGCAGGCCTGGTTGTAGTCGTCGACGCTGATCTTGGTGCCGATGTGATCCTTGGTGATGCCGAGTTCCGATTCCACCTTCAGTTCGATCGGTAGACCGTGGGTATCCCAGCCCCCCTTCCGCTCCACGCGCTTGCCCTGCAGGGTCTGATACCGGCAGAAGACGTCCTTGATGGTGCGGGCCATCACGTGGTGGATACCCGGCTGCCCGTTGGCGCTGGGCGGGCCTTCGTAGAAGACGAAGGTGTTGTCGGTGGGTCGCTCCTCGATACTGCGCCGGAAAATATCGTGTTCCTCCCAGAAGGCTAGGATGGCTTTGTCGATGGCGGGCAGGTCGAGATTTTTATACTCCTGGTACATAGGGAGGGAAGATTGCGGGGCAAAAATAGAAAAGCTCCGATGGTGGCGGTCCGTCGGAGCTTTTGGTACGTCAGTGACGACGGTATTCCTACGGACAGCCGGGGCCGTCGATCAGTATACCACCGATAATGCTGCGTACAAACATGGTTGCAAAGGTAACGAATTGACACCGGCCCCGGTTGCCCCCGCCAGGGGATGCAGATTATTGTGAGATAGGTGGAAAAAAACTTGTCCGTTTCCTTGGTAGTGATTAAATTTATTTTACCTTAACGGTAGTGAAAGGCGGTAGATTATCCTGCTGTCTTTCCAGAGAATTAGTTTTCATTTGGTTTTTTGGGGTTATTGGGAGGCAACTTGTTGCCTCTTTTTTTTGGCCCGAACCAATCTATCCCGGCCCCGCCACCTTCCCGGCGTCGCGGGCCGCCCGGGCAATCCGGATCTCTCCGTAGTCGAAGGCCTGCTCAAAGTGATCGTACACCTCCCGCATGGGTTGATCCTCCGGAGCCCCCGCCAGGTAGGTCACCAGCTGCTCCAGACGGTCTTCCGACACGACGGCCGCCGCAGGCAGCTCTCCCTCCTCGATCCAGTAGGCCAGGTGGCCGTAGATGGTGCCTTCCGACAACTTGCGGACGGCCGCAATTTCCGTGACCGATTTTCCTTCCCGGAACAGCCGCAGGGTCGTGTCCCGCGTGTGTTCTTTCGGCCCTGCCGGAAGCGGAGCCGCACCGCGGTCCGCCCCTTCCGGCAACTGGCTAACGTACCTTTCCACGATCTCCAGGATTTCGTCGCCGTAGGATTCCAGCGACAGCGGTCCGAAGCCGGGAACGGCCAGCAAGGCACGCTTGTCGGCCGGCAGGAAATTACTGATCCCGAGCAGCACGGTATTGTGCAGTACCCTGTAGGGGGGCAGGTCAGCGGACTGGGCAGTAGCGGACCGCCACGCGGCTAGTTGGCTGTACAGATCCGGGTGCGCCGTCTCGGTGATCGCCGGTGCCGCCGGCCGCCGGGTCTTTTGCTGCTTCTCGAAGTCGAGGGTGGCATCCGCCTTGGCGCGTAGGTAGCTTTCCGCCCGGAATCCATCCCGCGCTACCCCGAAGGCACGCAGCTTGACGGAGAGCTCGAGACCGGCCTCTTTAAGCCGGTCGGAAATGGCATCGTACACCTTCTGGTTGTCGGACATGAAGGAAAGCTGGCCTAGTTCGGCGTAGACGGATTCCAGGTGCGGAAGCAGGTATTCGCCTGCCTTGCGGAGGCGTTTGGCGAGCTCCTCATTGTCTGCGGGTAGTTCCTCCGCCTGTGCGTAGTTCTCCAGCTGGGCACTGAAGGTGCGGCACAACTGGGCCACTTCCCTTTCCAGTTGGGTACGCAGGGCGCGCAGTTGTGTCAGCCCTTCCCCCTGGATGGACCGCTCGTGCTCGAAGAGCCCCCGCTCCAGTTGGGCCAGCCGCTGGTCCATGCCCGTGAAGTCGAAGAGCTCGCGCAGGCAATTCAGTTGGTAACGGCGCCGGTCTTCCCGTAAATCCGCTTCGGTGGGGGCCTGCTCTTCGGCCCTGGTGGAGTAATCCTTCACCACGCGGTCGGTCTTCACGCTGTGGTCGCCGATCCGGCTGCGCAACACGATTCCCTCGAAGGTTTTGCACCGACTCAGTGCCACATAGACCTGTCCGTGGGCGAAGGCGTCCGCCGCGTCGATGATCACGCGCTCGAAGGTGAGTCCCTGGCTCTTGTGGATGGTGATGGCCCAGGCCAGCCGCAGGGGGTGCTGCGTGTAGGTGCCGATCACCTCGTCGTTTACCTCCTTGGTTTTGGTGTTGAGCTCGTACTTGCGGTTTTCCCAATCCACCGGCAATACGGTGATCGCCTCCTCGTCGTCCGGACACTGCACGGTAATGCGATCACCCTCGATGGCGGTGATGCGGCCGATCTTGCCGTTGAAGTAGCGGTGTTCGACGGTGTCGTTCTTGTTGAACATCACCTGGGCACCCACCCGAAAATGCAGGGTGGGGTCGTTGGGATACATCGAAGCCGGGAAGTTGCCCGATACTTCCGCTTCAAAGGTGTGGAGGGGCCAGGGCAGGGTGCCCAGCTGGCGATCGTTGATGGCGTTGGCCGTACGGTTGTGCGACGTTAGCGTGATGTAATCGTCGCCGGAAGCGGGGGCGAAGTCGGGGCCCCGGTAGCGGGAATTCAGTTGCGCCAGGGTCTCCTGGTCGAGGCGGTCGTGGCGTACCCGGTTCAACAGTTCGATGAAGACGGCGTCCGACTGCCGGTATATGTGCTTCAACTGGATGGTGACCACCCCCGCCCGACGCAGTTCGACGCTGCCGAAAAAGTAGGGCGTTTCGTAGTCAGTTCGCATCTGGTTCCATTCCTCGTCGCGCACTACGGGGGGCAGTTGGTGCAGGTCGCCGATCATAAGCAACTGCACACCACCGAAGGGGCGGGAGTCGGCCCGGTACTTCCGCAGTACCGCGCTCAGGGCATCCAGCACGTCCGCCCGCACCATACTGATCTCATCGATCACCAGCAGGTCCAGGCTCCGCAGCACATCAGCTTTTTTGCGGTTCAGGCGGTGGGTTCGCATTTCGGCCTCGATGCGGGCCGGCGTGAGCACCCCGAAAGGCAACTGAAACTGGCTGTGGATCGTGACGCCCCGGGCGTTGATGGCCGCTACGCCCGTAGGGGCTACCACGACCTTGCGCTTCGGCACCGAATCGCGTATGCCGTGCAGGAAAGTGGTCTTTCCCGTTCCGGCCTTGCCGGTGAGGAAAATGTGGCGGTCGGTTTGGCTGACGTACTGGTGGGCGAGTTCCAGCTCCGGATTGGTAGACATGGTTGAGGTAGGTTTGGCCCGCAAGTAAGGGCGGCGGAGCGCAGGTGCAGCGTCTATAAACGTATATACTCGAATATATACGTTTATAGACGGATAACTAGTTGCAAGATGCTGTAAATCAGCTACTTGTATTTTGCGCTGGAACCCGCAATTTACGATATTAGGGCGCGCCTGCATGGCCACCCTTCCGAATTTAATGGTCCGACGCCGTCGTTTCAGGCTCGTAGGTGAGGGGCACGCGAACCGAGTTGGCGATGTAGCACTTTGCGCCTACTTCCTGGTGCAGTCGGTTGGCCAGGTCGATCTTGGCGGAATCCGCGATGCGCACGCGCGGGCGCAGGGTCACCTGGGTGAATCGCCCCGGCCCTTCGTCCGTCTCCAGCATGGTACCCTCGGCGCGGTCTTCGTAGTCGAGCACCACCACGCCGTTCACCGAGGCCAAGTGGAGGTACCACAGCATATGGCAGGAAGAAAGACTGGATACGAACATCTCCTCGGGGTTGTAGCGCCGCTTGTCGCCCCGAAAGTTGGGGTCGCTGGACCCCTGGATCTCGGTAGCTTTCCCCGGGGCCAGGATCAGGTGGTCGCGGGAGTAGGCGCGGTAGTCCAGCGTGCCGCTGCCGCGGTTGCCGGTCCAGCGGGTGTTGATCGAATAGCGGTGCAGTTTACTCACGGAAGGAAATTGAAGGGGTGGACACATACCGCGAGGGGGGCGCGGAGCACCTAAGATAACGCCTGCGCGGCAAGCTGGGCGTCCAGCATGTCGCGGCTCCGAATTTGTGGCGGCAGGCAACTTTCCATTCTTTTCGCGACTTTTATCCTTCACATGATCGCAGGCACCGTCACCAAATCTACCGGCAGCTGGTACAACGTACGGCTAGACGCTCCGACCCCGGAAGGGGACCGCGAGTTGCGCTGCCGCGTGGCCGGCAAATTCCGCCTGGATGAGCTGAACCTGACCAACCCCATCGCCGTCGGCGACCGGGTACGCGTAGAAGTGGAAACCAATAACGACGAAGAGACGGGGGCCATCCGGGAGATCGACGATCGCCGCAACTACGTCGTCCGTCAGAGTCCCCGCCGCAAGCACGACCTGCACCTGATCGCCAGCAACGTCGACCAGGCCGTACTCATCACCACGATCATCGATCCCGGCGTGAAATTGGGGTTCATCGATCGCTTCCTGCTCATGACGGAGCCCTTCGGTATACCGACCATTATCGTGGTCAACAAGGCCGACATTTACGAAGCGGAAGATATGGAAACCTACGAGGTCATTCGCGACCTCTACACCGACATCGGCTACACGGTCGAACTGGTAAGTGCTACCACCGGACAGGGAATCGCCGAGCTGCGCGAGCGAATGGAGGGAAAGCGGAACCTGCTCAGCGGGCAAAGTGGGGTAGGGAAGTCCACCCTGGTCAATGCCATCGAACCCGGACTGGACCTGCGCACCGGCGAACTCTCGGACTATACCGGCAAGGGGCAGCATACGACCACCTTCGCCGAATTGTTCCAGCTCAGCTTCGGCGGCGAACTGATTGACACCCCCGGCATCAAGACCCTGGGCTTTAATTACTTGAAACCCCAGGACGTGGCCCACAACTTCCGTGAAATCTTCGCCACCAGCGAGGATTGCCGCTTTGGCGGGTCCTGCCTGCACCGCACCGAACCCGGTTGCGCGGTCAAGGAATCGGTGGAAGAGGGTGACGACCGCGTGACCGAGCTGCGGTACTATTCCTACCTCCAGATCCTGGAAGAAGTGGAAAGCCAGAACTACTGGGAAAGGCGCAAGGTATAATGGCGAAGTGGTGGATGAAGGCCGTGGTCCAGAAGGCAATCTCCTTTCTGCCGCAGCGCGAACGCGTTAATTTCTGGTTCCAACGCTACGTCACCCGCGGCGTCGACCTCACCGACGAGCACTTCGGTTACAAGCTGGACGCCGCCCGCGACCACCTGGCCTACTACCGAAAGTACGGTGCCGCACCGCCCGCACAAGCTACGGCCCTCGAACTCGGCACCGGCTGGTACCCCATCGTGCCTACCCTGCTTTTCCTGGCGGGTTTCTCCCGCATCGTGTCCCTCGACATCCGCAACTGGCTCAGCCGCGACCGCCAACACCTGGCCCTGACCCGCATCCTGGATTACCACGATCGCGGCCTGCTGGCCGACTACCTGGAAAGGGTGGAGCCCGGGCGACTGGCGGTGCTGCGGCAGATTGTCGCTTCACCCGACCGGCTGACGGTCGCCGAGGTCAACGACCGCCTGCACCTGGAAGCCCGCATCATGGACGCTACGCGGCTGGACTTTCCGGACGACAGCTTTGACCTCATTTGCTCCAACAACACCTTCGAACACATTTACCCCGACGTGTTGCGCAACATCCTGCGCGAGTTCAGGCGGGTGGTGAAGCCCGACGGCGTGATGAGCCACTTTATCGACCTCTCGGACCACTTCGCCCACCTCGACCCCGACATTACCATCTACAACTTTTTACAGTTCAGCCGCGAGAACTGGGCGCTGGTCGACAACGACATACAGCCCCAGAACCGCCTGCGGTGGCCGGACTACCGGCGGATGTACGCCGAGCTGGACATTCCCGTCCGCGAAGAAGCGGTGCGCCCCGGCGACCTCAGTGCCCTGGCGACCGTCAACGTTCACCCCGATATCGGAAACTACTCCCCCGAGCAACTCGCCATCAGTCACGGCTACCTCGTCAGCTGAACAGCTTCGCAACCTTCCGGGGCACCCGGGCCGGTGCTACCTTTACGCCATGCGTCTGCCCAAACGACCCGCGGTACTGGCCGGCTTTTTACTCAGTCTTCTGGTGAGTATCGGCCTGCACTGGACCATCTTCCCGCTCGAGATCCAGGGCCGGCACAACTGGCGCCAATCGCAGACGATGTGGAACGTGCGCAATTTCCTGCACTACGACAACGACATCCTGAATGCCCGCGTCAGCCACTTCAACGGGTCCCACGATAACCTCCTCCGCTATGAATTCCCCGTCATGCAGTGGAGCATGGCCCAGGTCCAGCGCCTCACCGGCGAAAGTGTACTGGTGGCGCGCACCACGGTCTGGCTCATTGGCGTATTCGGACTGGTCGGATTTTACCTGCTGCTACGGACCATGGCCTTTTCCGCCGGCCTTTCCCTGGTCGGCACCGTATTCCTGCAGTTCTGTCCCCTCTTCTATTTCTATACCCTCAACGTGCTTCCTGATTTGCTGGCCCTCTCGGCGGGCATCTGGTACCTCTACCTGACCTTTGCCTGGTTCCGAGACCGGCGGTGGCCGCAACTCCTCGGAGGGCTTGCGTTTCTTCTGCTGGCAACCCTGGCCAAGTTGCCCTACGCCATGTTCGGCATCATCGGCGTCATGTACACCCTCGGTAACCTCTGGCGGGCGGGTCGCTTCCAGCCGCGGGTCATTGGCCTTGCCGCCCTGCATCTGTTGTTTCTCCTGCCGGCCATGCTCTGGTACCGCTGGGTAATGCCCGGCTGGGGGAGCAACCCGGTCCTCTACGGCATCTTCGGCAGCGCGAACAGCCGGGCGGAAAACCTTAAGATCCTGGACCATTTCCTGGAGCAGTACATCCCCTACGACCTGCTTTCCCCCCCGGTCTGGGGCCTGCTCTTGCTCGGTATCTTTCTGCCGGCTACCCGGAGCGGTGGCGTGCCCTTCCTGCGGTACGTTTGGGGGCTCTGCGGGGTCACCCTGCTTTACGTGGCCCTGCAGTGGAACACCATTACCGTGGTACACGACTATTATCTGCTACCGCTATTACCCTGGCTGTACATTTTCATCACGGCCGGCGCGGCTCGTATCTGGCGGTGGACCGCGGGTGCCGGTTTTCGCCCCCTGGGTGCCGGGCTGATCGGGCTGGCGGTGCTGGCGTCCCCCTACTACGCGCATCAACTCAGGCAACCGTTGTGGGAGGCACCCACCGGCGCGTACTATAATGTGATGAAGGATGCCTACCGCTACCAGGAGGCCCTGCAGGAGGCGGTGGACGACGATGAGATCGTGATTGCCATTAACGACATTTCGGCCCATATTTTCACCTGGTTGATCCGTAAACGGGGTTACGTCTTCCACAGCAACGGACTGCAGCCGGAGTGGATCGACGACCTGCACGAGAACCACGGCGTGAACTACCTCTATTCGAATTCCCGCAAATTCGACCAGGACTCCGCCGTGCAAACCCGCTTTGATTCCCTGCTGCTGAAAGCCGGAGACATTCACGTGTACCGGATCGCGGATCTCGAGGACTAGAGATCCATCTCCATCGTTTTTCCGACCGTGCGGACCACGAACCAGAGCAGGATAAGGCCCGCAGCCATCAGCGACAGGCAGACGAACCAACCGCCGCCAAGCAGGGTAGATAGGAAACCGCAGGCCAGGGCCACCGAGCCGACGGTGAGGGCGTAGGGCAATTGCGTGCGCACGTGATCGATGTGGTTGCAGTCCGAAGCCAAGCTCGAAAGGATGGTGGTATCCGAGATCGGCGAGCAGTGGTCACCAAGTACGCTGGCCGCCAGTACGGTACTGATGACGTTGTAGAACAGGCCCGCCGCAGCCGGTTCGTCCCAGCCGGAAATCATGGCGACCGTCCACGTCAGCGGAATGGCGATCGGGTAAAGAATAGCCATGGTACTCCAGCTGGATCCCGTGGAGAAGCTGATCAGGGCCGCCAGCACGAAAATGACCGGCTGCAGGAAGTAGGGATTGAGGGCATCACCCAACAGTTCGACCAGGAAAGTGGCCGTGTGCAATTCCTCCGTGGTCAGGGCCAGGGCCCACGCCAGGGTAAGAATCATCACCGCCGAGAACATCGACTTGAAGCCGGAAGTAAGGGAGCCCACGGTCTGCTCCACGCTCATGATCTTCTGCCCGATAGTGAGCGCCATGGCGACCAGCACGCCGCTCATGCTGGCCCAGAGCAATGCCACATAGCTGTCGGCCGCGCCGATGATCAGGCCCAGCTTTACGAAGAAATTGCCATCCAGGGAGGCCCATACCGCGCCCCAGTCGCTCGTTCCCGGTGGGTTCTCCATGCCCTGGTGGAGGCTGGTCAGGCCCGTGTCCACCAGGCCGATGATCGTCATTACTACCACGGTCAGCACCGGGATGGCCGCGTTGCGGGCCCGCAGCGGCGCGCCGCGGACGGGCTCGAGATCCTCCTGTTCGCTGCCGGCGTCTTCCTCCGTGCTGGTGGCCTTTACCACGCCGGTGGTGCGTGCGCGCGTTTCGGCGGTGAGCATGGGGCCGAAGTCCCGGCGCTGGTAGATGAGGTACAGGATAAAGGCGAGCGTGAGCACCGGGTAGTAGCTGTACTTCAGCGATTCAATGAATACCGCATACGGCGTGCTGTCGGCGAAGTGTTCCACCTGCGCGATGCCGTCGCCGATGTAGCCCAACTCCGCTCCGATCCAGGTAGTAATGAAGGCCACCGAGGCGACCGGGGCGGCGGTCGAGTCGACGATGTAAGCCAGCTTTTCGCGGCT
Organism: Neolewinella litorea; assembly: GCF_004803465.1. Classification (GTDB taxonomy): domain Bacteria; phylum Bacteroidota; class Bacteroidia; order Chitinophagales; family Saprospiraceae; genus Neolewinella; species Neolewinella litorea. Next base: position 410,580 of record NZ_SRSF01000003.1, read on the forward strand.
GATGCGGAACTTGTCGGTCACCGAGCGCATCGTATTGCCCACGATGAGGGTGTTGGCGTAGTCGTCGAAGAAGATGGCCACCCCCAGGAGCCACGTCACGAACTGCCCGCGGCGCGGATTGGTAGCGTACTTCGACATGCGGTGCACCACCCCGGCCATACCGCCGTTGCGGCTGATGATGGCGACCATGCCGCCGATCATGAGGCTGAACACGACCACCGAAAGGTGACCGCTGTCGTTCAGCGAGTCGATCAGGTAGGTATCGACGACCGCGAGCAGCGCCTTGATGATGCCCAGGAAAAACTCGAAACGGAGCCCACCGGCGATGAAGGCCCCCACCCAGATGCCCGCGAACAGCGAGATGATCACTTCCTTGAAGATGAGCGCCATCCCGATGGCGATCAGCGGGGGCAGGATCGACAGCCACAGCGGAATGCGCCGCAGCTGATCGGGACCCTCCTGTGCGCTCAGGTGGTAGAGTTCCGTCTGATCACCCGAGTGGAGGAGCTGAATCCCCGGTTCTACGGTCAGCAACAGACCGTCGCCGGCGGGAGTAGCCGACACCGCTTCGCCGTTCACCGTGAATACGGCACCCGCGTCCGCGCCCTGAACGAAAAGGCTGCCTTCCCGGGTACTTACGCGATACTGGGCGTCAAGGCCCGAAATGGTAAAACAGCACAACAGGAGTAAGGCAACAAGGCGGTTCGGGGCGGGCATACGGGGGTCTTGACGCGCCAATATACGCCGAGCGCCCCCTACCTCCGAAATCGGCCCCCGGGCCGCCGCCGGACAAACATTACCCGACCGCCGGCGTACCTTGGCTAACGCACTGCCCATGATCCGACCCCTGCTTTTTGCCGCCCTGCTTATCGGCTGCCTGCCGCTCACGGCCCAGTTTAGCCTGGAACCCGCCCAACCGGTCGTCTCCCGCGCCGACGGAACCCCGCTGCCGCTGGCCTGGCTGGGCGGCCTGAACGCCCCGCAGTGGATGACCACCGACCTGGACGGCGATGGCGTAGCTGATCTCTACCTCTTCGACCGGGCGGGCGACGCGCAGATCGCCCTGCGGGGCACCGGAGCCGGCCAGTACCGGCCCGCCCCGGAGCTGACCGGCGGCTTTCCCACCGACCTGAACGCCTGGGTCATTCTGCGCGACTACGACGGCGACGGCAACGACGACCTCTTCACGTATTCCGCCGCCTTCGGCGGATTGCGGATCTACCGCGGCCGGCGCTCCGCGGAAGGCCTGCTTACGTTCGACAACGCCCCAACCTATTCGGGTCTGCGCTACCCCTTCGGGAACGGAACGGTACCCATCTTCGTCACTTCCATTGATTATCCGGCAGTTGACGACCTGGACGGCGACGGCGACCTAGATATCCTGACCTTCAGCGTAGCGGGGGGCTACGTGGAGTACTTCCGCAACCAGAGCGTGGAGCGGGGATTCGGGCGGGATACGCTCCTCTTTACCCTGGAGGACGAATGCTGGGGCGGCTTCTTCGAAAGTGGCCTTACCTCAGCCCTGGACCTGGCCGCCCGCCCGGGCGAGTGCGCCCGCAGTCAGCTGCCCGGTATGCCGGTGGAGCCGCGCCACTCCGGTTCCACCATCCTTACGCTCGACTACGACGGCGACGGGCTCAAGGACATTATGCTCGGCGACATCTCCTTCGAATACCTCGTGCTCGGGCGAAACACGGGTACCCCCGAGGAGGCCTTCATCAGCAGCCAGGATCCGACCTGGAACTCCGACGGGACGGTGGCGAATATCCCCTTCTTCCCGGCCGCCTACCACCTGGATATCGATCAGGACGGGGTGCGCGACATCGTGGCCAGCCCGAGCCAGACGCTCAACGCCGAGGACGTCAATGTGGGCTGGTACTACCGTAACCGCGGCACCGACGCGGCCCCCGACTTCGCCTTTCAGGACAGCCAGTTGCTGGTCAGGGAAAGCCTGGATTTCGGCAGCGGGAGTCGGCCCGCCATATTCGACTACGACGCCGACGGGCGACCGGACCTGGTGGTCGGAAACACCGAGAATTACAGCTCCGACGGGCGCATCAACAGCCGCCTGCGGCTGATCCGCAACGTGACGCCCCCGGGCGGATCACCGGCGTTCATCCTGGCCGACGACGATTACCTGGGACTTAGCCGCTTTCAATCGACGACTTCCGCCTTTACTCCGGTCTTCGGCGACCTCGACGGCGACGGCGACGCGGACGCGATCATCGGCGAGCGCAGCGGACAACTCATTTACCTGGAAAATACGGCCGGTGCCGGACGGCCAGCGGCCTTTGCCGAGCCGGTATTTGGATACATGGAACTTGACGCCGGACAAGTGGCCGTGCCGGACATAGTTGACCTTGACCGCGACGGCCGGTCCGATCTGGTGGTGGGCGGCTACGACGGGCGCATCCGCTTTTACCGCAACGTCGGTACGCCCACCAACCCCTTTTTTGATCCCGATACCGGTGCCCCCGGTAATGCCCTGCAATTGGGAGGCGTAAATACAAACCGCCCCGGCTTCTCTACCGGTTATCCCAGTCCGCTCGTGCTAACCTACCCGGACCGCTTCCTGCTCGTGACGGGCAACCGGGCCGGCACCCTGGAGGCGTACAGTTTTACCGATTATACGCTTCCGTTCACACCCTTGAACGACACCGTGGCCGGATTGGACGTGGGCAGCTTTTCGGTGCCGGCGGCGGGCGACCTGGATGCCGACGGGTCTTTGGAGTTCATCCTCGGCAACGAGCGGGGCGGCCTTACTTACTACCGCTCCGACCTGCCGGCGGAGGCCCCCACGACCGGACTATTTACGCCGTTGGAACCCACTTTCACCTTCCGTGCTTTTCCTAATCCGGCTTCGGGTACGGTCCGGCTTGCGGATTTGCCGGGGGCGCGGGTGCAAAACTTGCTGGTACTGACCGCGACCGGCCGGATCGTGCTCCATGAGCGGATCGACGGGCGGCGCGAGCATCGCATGGACCTGACAGACTTGCCACCGGGGATTTACGCAGTCAGGCTGGAAACGGCGGGGGAAGTGGGCATAATTCGACTGGTGCTGACCTATTGAGCCGGTAGTCGGGCGAACCTCCGCAGGCCGATTGCACTTGATGTTGCAGACCAGTACCCCTCAAGCGGACCATGCACCAACCAGACCATCCCATCCTTACCGAAGCCCAACGCAGCGTACCCCAATTGCAGTGGGTGGATACCTTCAGCCGCGTACTTGACACCAAATTTCGCATTCCCGGAACGGGGGTGCGTTTCGGGCTCGACTTCATCCTGGGGCTGGTACCCGGGGCGGGCGATATCCTTTCGCTGGGCATGTCGGGTACGCTCGTCGCTACCATGGCGCGTCACGGTGCCAGTCCGCGACTGGTAGCCCGTATGCTCGTCAACGTGGTGCTGGATGCTTTCGTCGGCTCCGTGCCGGTACTCGGCAACATCTTCGACCTCTTCTATAAAGCCAATTACCGAAATGCGGAGTTGATGCGGGAGTACTACGAGGAGGGCCGCCACCGGGGCAGCGTGTGGCCGGTGGTGCTGGCGGTGATCGTGTCGATCCTGATTTTGATGATCCTTTTGGTGTGGGTAACCTTTAAGATCTTCGAATTTATCTTCTCGCTGTTCTGAGTTGCTGCACGAGTTCCTCGCCGCGTTCTACCAATTCTTCGAGGCCGAGGTGGGTATTGTCTAGCAAAACCGCGTCGTCGGCCATGCGCAACGGGCTGTCGGCACGGTGGCTGTCGATGTAGTCGCGTTCTTCCAGGTTGGCGGCTACTTCCTCGCGCTGCACTTCCTGCCCGTCCGCCAGCAACTCACTTAGGCGGCGATCGATGCGGGTTTCCAAATCGGCGGTGACGAACAGCTTGAGGTCGGCGTCGGGGAATACCACGGTTCCAATGTCGCGTCCGTCGAGAATCACCCCGCCATCGGCACCCATGCGGCGCTGTTGCTCGACCATCGCGCGGCGCACTTTGGACAGGGCGGCTACCTGGGAAACCATTTTGCTGACCGATAAGCCGCGGATCTGGTGCTCCACGTCTTCACCGTTCAACAGCACGTGATTGTCTTCCGGCCGGAAGGCGATGGTAATTTGCCGGAGGGCTTCCGTCACCGCCGCGTCGTCTTCCAGGTTGACCTCATCGCGCTGGAGGTGCAGGGTCACGGCGCGGTACATGGCACCGGTATCGATGTAGCTGTATCCGAGCCGGCGGGCGAGGGCGCGGGCCAGGGTGGATTTACCACAGGCGCTATAGCCGTCGATGGCGATGGTAAGGGGGGAAGAGTGGGCCACGGCAGGCAAATTTTAAACGTAACGGGCGATTGGGCGGGGCTATAATACACACGACGCCGGTAACCCTAGGTTGCCGGCGTCGTGTCGGTTGGAATCTGGAGCTTGGGCACCCACGCAGGGGCGGGCGGGCAGAGTCCTAGTATTCGTCCTCGTTAAAGAGAAAGTCGTCCTTCCGGGGGTAGTCGGGCCAGATGTCGTCGATGGCTTCGTAGCTCTCGCCCTCATCTTCCATCGCCTGCAGGTTTTCGATCACTTCGAGGGGGCTGCCGGAGCGAATGGCGTAGTCGATGAGTTCATCGCGGGTGGCGGGCCAGGGGGCATCTTCCAGGTGTGAGGCGAGTTCGAGGGTCCAATACATAACTGACTGTTGTTTAAGTACCTAAAAAAGCCTTCAGGTCGCGATTTGTTTCCGCAGATTCGGGCGGCAAATGTAGTTATTCGCGGAAACTATGCATCGCTTGCCGGAAATTAGTCAATCCGGGCCTGATTGTCAGTTACTTAGCCTGGTTGTAGGTGCCGATGACGGTGAAGCTTTTATCCTCGTAGCCCGGGGGCACCACACCGATCCGGCTGCTGTTGCGGGGGCCGGTGGGGTCGATGAAGATGTAGCGCTGGCCCTTGTAGTTGAAGGAGTCGCCGGGCATGTCACTGCCGACGGCTACTGTCAGGTGGTCGTCGTAGGCGATCACGGCCATGGGCAGGTCCAGCAAATCGCGCACCAGGGCGAAGAAGAGGGCCGAGCGGTCCTCGCAGTCGCTGTAGCTGTAGCCGAAGACCTCCTCTGGTACCATGGGCTTGGAACGGCCGAAGTACTCGTTGTCCTCCTTGTAAGCGAAGGCCGAACGGGTGAAGCTGGCCAGCAGTTCGAGTTGCTGCTGGGTGTCCATATGCTGCATGTAGCGCTCCAGTTGGGGCAGCAGGCTGCGGGAAAGGGTGGGGGAGAGTGGCGTGTCGAGGTAGCAGTACTCGTGGATGAAGGGGTAGTCGGTCATGATGTCGACCATGGTCTTGTCGAAGGTGACCTTGAGGTGCTGCGTGATGCCGTGAAAGTTGAACGACAGGGCTTTTTCCACCGGCTGTTCGGCCAGGGCGGGCCAGCTGGGCAATTGGAAGCCGAACGACTTGCCCCGGGGGTTGGGGTGATCGTTGAAGATGAACAGCCGCTGGCGCCCCTTGCAGTCGCCGTCCACGCAACTCAGGTTGGCGTAGGCCCGACCGTCGGCTTCGATGATGGGCACCTCAAAGAGGTCCTCGGTGGTGTAGACGTTGATGAATACCCGGTCGCCGCGAAAGGTCAGGCGGGCATCAAAGCCGGAGTCGATCAGCAATTTGTAGAGCGTGATCTCCTGGGCGCGGGGCGATTGCCCCTGGTAGATGGTGTTGAGGGTGGTACGCGCCAGCTTGAAAAACAGATAATCGTTGAGCTGGAACTGACCCTTGGCGGCCAACAGGTGGTTCAGGAGTACCTGGGTGGGGCGCCGTTCCAGTTGGTTGTAGGTCGCGCGAATCGAGGCGTTGGAGAGCGATGCGGGTTCCCGTACCACCATGGCGGGGTCGTAGGTGACGGCCACGGGTTGGGCGTAGAAGGGAAGGGAGAAACGCTGGTAGTTGGCTGGGTTGCCAAGGTTGGTAAGGTTCGTATTCGCAAAGGCCAGCAGGCAGAGCACGAGAGCCGTCAGCCGCGCGAGGACAATTTTCATGGAGGTTACTTTCAAGATCCGGGGTAGCAAGGGAGGTATATGAACACTGATCAAGCCAGATACGTAATATACGTTTGGCGCCTCCGAAAAGTATAGCTCCTTACGGGGAATTAGGAATTATTTAAGGGTAAATTTCACAATGGCAGAATTAATGTCGGGTGCCCGGCGGTTCTCGCATAGCCGGCCGACTTTTATTCTACCGCCCTTTTCCTACTCTCCCAGCTGAAAACTGGCCGTTTCCCAGGCCTCCATTACCTCGTCCAACTGCTCCTGCTTACGCTTCAACTCGGCGGTGGTTTTTTCCACGCGGCCGGTGTCCTCGTAGAATGTGGGGTCGGCCATTTTCAGGTGGATCTTCTCGATTTCCTGCTCCAGCCGCTCGATCTTCCGCTCGGCGGTGCCGACCTCCTTCTGCAACCTCCGCCGCTCGTCGTTGTCCAGGGGCGTGCGGGGCGCGGGTGCCGCGTCGGGGGTACCGTTCTTGGGCTTCTCCAGTTCGACGCTGCGCATATCTGTCAGCTGCCGTTTTTCCAGGAAGGTGTTGACGTCGCCGAGGTGCTCGTAGAGTTGGTGATCGCGGAATTCTACCGTACGGTCCGTAAGTCCGGCCAGGAACTCGCGGTCGTGGCTCACTACGAGCAGGGTGCCGTCGTATTCCATAAGGGCGGATTTGAGCATGTCCTTGCTGGCCATGTCCAGGTGGTTCGTGGGTTCGTCCAGTACCAGCAGATTGAAGGGGCGCAACAACATGCAGGCCAGGGCCAATCGCGCGCGCTCACCGCCGGAAAGGACCATCACCTTTTTGTCCTGGTCTTCCCCGGAAAAGAGGAAGGCACCGAGCACGCTGCGCAGCCGGGTGCGCATTTCGGGCGGACTGGCCTCCTCCATCGTTTCCAGCAGGGTCTTGTTACCGTCCAGGGCGTCGCTCTGGTTCTGGGCGTAGTACCCGACGCTCACGTTGTGGCCCAGCTCTACCTCTCCGGCGGTGGCGGGGATCTTGCCGATGAGGATTTTCGCCAGGGTGGTCTTACCCTGTCCGTTCTGCCCGACAAAGGCTACGCGGTCACCGCGGTCGACCTTCAGGTCCACGCCCCGCAGAACGTTCAGTTTGCCGTAGGTCTTGGTGATCCCGCGGGCCAGTAGCGTGATGGCGCCGGAGCGGGGGGCGGGCGGGAACCGCAGGTTCATCACCGCCGTATTGGTCTCGTCGAGTTCGATGCGCTCGATCTTGTCGAGCTGCTTCTGCATCGACTGGGCCATCTTGGTCTTGGTGGCCTTGGCCATGAAGCGGCTGATGGTGCGCTCCTTGTCGGCAATCACCTTCTGCTGGTTGAGGTAGGCTGCCTCCGCCTTCTCGCGCCGCTCGGCCTGCAGTTCCACGTACTTGCTGTAGCCGGCTTTGTAGTCGTACACCTTGCCGAGCTCGATCTCGAGGGTGCGGTTGGTAACGTTGTCGAGGAACTGCCGGTCGTGACTGATGGTGATCACCGCCCCGGAGTAGGAGCTGAGCCAGTTTTCCAGCCAGATGATGGACTCGATGTCCAGGTGGTTCGTCGGTTCGTCCAGCAGAAGGTAGTCGGGGCGCTGTAGCAACATTTTGGCCAGTTCGATGCGCATCTGCCAGCCGCCGGAGAATTCGGTGGTCTGCCGCGCGAAGTCCTTCTGCTGAAACCCGAGCCCCTTCAGTACCCGCTCGGCTTCGGCCTCCATGGTGATGCCGCCCACCAGGGCGAAGCGCTCGGTAAGGTGGGTGAACTCCTCCAGCATGGAGGCGTAGGAATCGGAAGTGTAATCGGTGCGCACCTCCATTTCCCGGTTGAGTTCTTCGAGCCGATCTTCCATCTCCTGGATGTGGGCGAAGGCCGTCAGGGTTTCTTCCATGACGGTGTGACCGCTGGGCAGGTCCATCTCCTGGTGCAGAAAACCCAGGGTGGAGCCGCTCTCGCGATGCACCTTGCCTTCGTCGGGACTGACGTCGCCGGCGATGATCTTCAGCATGGTGGACTTGCCGGCGCCGTTACGGCCTACCAGACCGACCTTGTCGCGGGTTCCGATCGTGAAGGTTACGCGGTCGAAAAGGATACGGTCACCGTACTGTTGGTAGATACCTGTGGCGGAAAGCATAGGGGAATAAATTGAAAACGGCTGCGGAAACGAGCGGGCGGGGTTGTGGGCCGGGAAGCACTACGGCCTCGTCAAAAGCCGAAGCGCCACCTTAGCGGCCGCAAAGGTACGAATTGCTGATTTGGCTGGCTAAGCTCCTCAAGCGCAGGAAATAATGATGAGGGGCCGGGGGTGCCTACACGATAAAATTATCGTTGCGCAGAATCTCGCGCAGTTCCAGGTTGTCGCGACCGGCGCGCTGCCGGAAAGCTTCGGGCTGGCTGCGGTAGGGCTCCTGGAGGACGTAGGTGCGCTGGCTCTGCTTGCCGTAACCGGCGGAGAGATACAGGGTATCGATTACCCCCTCCTTCGCGAAGTAATCCATTTCCCGCCGGATCATTCGCAGGGGTAGACCGGTGGCCATGATCAGATCCTGGTCGCGCGGCCGGTATCCATAACGCTCGAACAGCAGCAGCAAATCCTCCACCGTCAGAAACGGCATGGGGGAAAGCGTGGGCCTATCGTCCTCCTCCCCCAGGGGATGGCGAAGCGTGTAATGACTGACCAGCCGTTTGTTGTACCCCTGGTCGAGTATCCCAGCCATGGACAGGCGCATCAAGCGGGAGCGCGCCTCGCCCTTGGTGAGCTGGGTCGTCTTGGAAAGCCGGTCGGGGGTCAGGAAGCCGTCGGGTTCCCGCGACAGCCGCAGGAGTAAATCCCGGTCGCTGATCTTGGATGGATGTTCCGAACTGCTACGCCGTCGCCACACCAGGTAAATGACCAGGGCCAGGATCACCAGGGCCAAGAACGCCAGCAACAGGATCAGAAAAACGGTTTTGGTCATAATTTCACCTATCCAGAGGAGTAAACATACCAAAAACCCGGCGCAGGGACCGCCACGGGCGGGATCGGAATAGCTTAGTCCTTTTTCTCCCGCAGCAGTCCTTCCTGCACAACGCTCGCTACCAGGTGGCCTGCAGCATCGAAGATGTTGCCGCGTGTAAACCCGCGGGCGCCGCTGGCGCTGGGGCTGTCCATGCTGTACAGCAACCACTCATCGGCGCGGAAGGGGCGGTGAAACCACATAGCGTGGTCGAGACTGGCCATCTGCAGGTTGCGGTAGTCGGTCGCGCGCCCGTGGGGGAGGAGCGCCGTGGTGAGCAGATTGTAATCACTGGCGTAGGCCAGCACGAGGGCTTGCAGGCGGCGGTCATCGGGCATGGTGCCCCGGGTGCGCAGCCAGACGTTGCGGGTGGGAGCGTACTTCTCGCGGTCGAAGGGATTGTGGAATTCCACGGGTCGGAATTCCAGTGGCCGCTCGATGCTGAGCATCTTGCGGATGTTGCCGGGTAGCTGGTCGCCGAACTGCTTGGCCATTCCTTCGTAGCTGACCAGTTCTTCCGCCGGGAGCACGTCCGGCATCGGGATCTGGTGGTCGAATCCCTGCTGATCCAGCTGAAAGCTTGCCGTCAGGTGGAAGATGGCCTGTCCGTTCTGAATCGCCTTCACCGCCCGGGTAGTAAAACTGCCACCGTCGCGGATACGGTCGACTTCAAAGACGATCGGAATGTCGAGGTCACCCGGCAGCACGAAGTAACCGTGCAGGCTGTGCACGTAGCGGTCTTCGGGCACCGTCTGCACGGCGGCGGCCAGCGACTGGGCCAGTACCTGCCCGCCGAATACCCGGGCACTGCCTACGGTGCGGCTTTCCCCGCGGAAGAGATTCACTTCCAGTCGTTCGAGATTGAGCAGGCTGAGCAGTTCGGTGATTTGTTTCATGCCGCAAACCTAGTGCGCAGCGCTCAATTGCCCTGCCGGACCGACACCGCCCGCAGGCGTACCCGCCCCGGCACCCGCGCCCCGCCGCCACGGCCGAAACCTTTTGTGGCTACCAGACTGTTGACAGGACAACTATCTTTACGGAAAATTAATCGATCATGCCCCAACACCACCACCCCCCCGTCTACATCGTCTCCGCAGTCCGCACGCCCATCGGTTCTTTCGGCGGCGTGCTTGCCTCCCTTTCCGCTACCCAACTCGGAAGCGCGGCGATCAAGGGAGCCCTCGAACGTGCCGGCGTTCCGGCCGACCGTGTCCAGGAAGTCTTTATGGGTAACGTGGTGAGCGCCAATCTCGGACAGGCCCCCGCCCGCCAGGCCGCCCTCGGCGCCGGTATCCCCAATACCGTCCCCTGTACCACGGTGAACAAGGTCTGCAGCAGCGGCATGAAGAGCGTAATGTTCGGCGCCCAGACCATTATGCTCGGGCACCACGACGTGGTCGTTGCCGGCGGCATGGAAAGCATGTCCAACATCCCTTACTACGTGGCCGACGCCCGCTGGGGTGCCAAATTCGGCGACCGCAAGCTCATCGACGGACTGACCAAGGACGGCCTGACCGACGCCTACGACCAGAACGCCATGGGTACCTGCGCCGACGCCACCGCCAAGAAATACGGCTTCAGCCGCGAGGAGCAGGACGAGTACGCCACCAACTCCTACAAGCGCAGCGCCGAGGCCACCAGCAACGGAACCTTCAAACGCGAGATCGTGCCCGTCAATGTGCCCCAGCGCCGGGGCGACGACCTGATCATCGACGAAGACGAGGAGTACAAAAAGGTGAAGTTCGAGAAGATGGCCAGCCTGCGCCCCGCCTTCTCCAAGGACGGCACCGTAACAGCCGCCAACGCCAGCACGATTAACGACGGGGCCGCGGCCCTGGTGCTGGTGAGCCAGCGGGTAGTCGATGAACTCGGCCTGAAGCCGCTGGCCAAGATCGTCTCCTTCGCCGATGCCGCCCACGAACCCCAGTGGTTCACCACCGCCCCGACCAAAGCCGCCCCCCTGGCCGTCGAACGGGCCGGACTGAAACTGGAGGACATGGACTTCCTGGAGGTCAATGAGGCCTTCTCCGTAGTGCCCATGGCCTTCGCCAAGGAGCTCGGACTGAAGGGCGATAACATGAACGTAACCGGCGGCGGCGTGTCCCTCGGTCACCCGCTAGGTACTTCCGGTGCCCGTATCCTCGTAACGCTGATCAACGTGCTCCACTCCCGGGAGGGTAAGTACGGACTGGCTACCCTCTGCAACGGGGGAGGTGGTGCTTCCGCGGTGGTGGTGGAGGCTGTTTAGGGGTCGGTTACCACAGAGGACGCTGAGGGCTTCACAGAGGGCTCACGGAGAAATTTTGTAAAACAATTCGTTTTAATTAACGGTTGGCTTTACATTGGTTCCCCACTTAGAGACCACTTAGGATATCCTTGAATGAACTGACTTACGCGGTGCGCGGTGCGAGGTTCAGGGTACACACTGCGCTCGGGCCGGGTTTGCTTAAGTCTACTTAGGAACGGTGCCTGGCCATAGAGCTCAGACACGCCGGACTTGCTTTCCGGCGGCAGTGCATGCTCCCCCTCACCTACCGGGATAAGATTATCGAAAATGCCTACTGGGTTGATTTTCTCGTAGAGGGCAACCTGATCGTTGAGGTTAAATCCGTCTCTGCGCTGACACCCATTGACACCGCTTAGTTGCTGACATATTTAAAACTGGGCGACCTCCGGCTCGGACTACTGATGAATTTCAACGTTGCCCACCTACGCGACGGAATCAAACGCCTGATCCGCTAACCTCTGCGCAACCTCCATGAAAGGCTCTGTTCCCTCTGTGGTGAACGCAAACTCTGTCGTGAACGAAGCCTCTGTGCAACCTCTGTGAATCCCTCCCTTACCTCGGTGGTGAACTAAGCTAAGTGGTGACCGCAACCTCGATAAACCCTACCCCTCGGCGGCCGGCAATTCATCCAGAACAGCGGGGTCGTACCGGAAGCTGTTTTCCGGCACCAGTCCCTGTACGCCGTCGAAGTAGCGGTAGATAAAATCGAAGTCGGCCCGTACGTCGTCGGTAGGGTAGAAGGGTTCGGAGAATTCGATGACGCGGTTTCCGAAGTCGAATTTGGCGAAGACCAGGGGCACCCCGGCCTCCTTGGCGATCCAGTAGAAGCCGGTCTTGAAGCGGTCGACCTTCTTGCGGGTGCCCTCCATGGCGATGCAGAGGTAAAATTCATCCCGCTCCCGGAAGATCTTGGCCACGGCCTGGGTAAAATTGGTGCGTTTCTCCCGTACCACGGGCACCCCGCCCATCCACTGCATGGCCGCACCCATGGGGCCTTTGAAGAGGTCGGACTTGGCGACGAATTGAATGTACTTACCCACCACGGCCCGGGAGTACAGTCCGTAGGGGAAGTCGCGGTTGCTGGTGTGCGGACCCGTAGGCACCACGCATTTTTTCGGCCAGTTGCCGTTATTATGGTCGATTACGCGCATCCGGTTGAGGCGCAGCATAAGAAGGGCCAGCCAGGCGGGCATCATAGCGGATGGGGGTTAAACAGCTTCAAAAAAACCCGTTGCGCGGTTCTTTCGTACGCCGTCCCAGGTGAAGTACCGACCGTTCATGACGATGTACACCCCCGCGGAAAGCGACTGTACGAAGGCCAGCGCACTGCCCAAGTTAAAGAATCCATCGGAAGAACTCCCAAAAGCATAAGGGATCATGGCCCCCGTGATTACGATGGTCTTGCCGCGGATGTCGGCCTTGGCCAGGTGCTCGGCCGTTTCGGTCATGGTATCGGTACCGTGGGTGATCAGGATCTGGTCGGTATCCGTCGATCGGCAGTTGTGGGCGATGTTCTCGCGGTCCTGGGGCGTGATGTCGAGGCTGTCAACCATCATCAGCGTGCGGATGCTGACGTCAAGGGTGGACCGGCCGACCTCCAGCATTTTGGGCAAACTGCTGTCGCGGAAAAAGAGGCGTCCGGTCACGAAGTCGTATTCCTTGTCGAAGGTTCCGCCGGTTACGAAGATCTGGATCAAGGGCTGTAAATTGGGTTGCTGCAGGCGGCCTGGCGAGTTATACAATGGCGCAAAGGTAGAACAGACGGTCCAAACCCGATCACCAACCTGACAACAGCCTGCGCATCCGAAAGCCCGTGCGGCGTGCTAGGTCTTCCGCTCCTTCTTCTTGGCTGCGGGGAATAGGATGTTGTTGAGGATCAGGCGGTATCCCGGACTGTTGGGGTGCAGGCTCAGGTCGGTTTCCGGGTCGTTGACCAGATGGCGGTAGTCGGCCGGATCGTGGCCGCCGTAAAAAGTGAAGAAACCTTCGCCGAACTGCCCGTGCAGGTAGCGGGCTTCGCTGGCGGGCTTGTTCTCCCCGAGGACCAGTACGCTGCTTTTGAGGTGCGCATTGGTGAAGGCGGTGGTCTGCCCCATGAAGCCCTTGACCGTTCGGACGTGATTCTGGGTGAGCATCGTGGGTACGGGATCCCACTTGGCACTGAAGTCGAAGAGGGTGAAGTAGTCCTGCTCCTGGGTCACGGGGCGGGGGTTGTGGTCGATGTTGCTGAATTCGTATTCCAGTGGGTTGCGCTCCAGCTGGAAGTTCTCGAAGGCGAAGGTCTTGCTGAAATCGAGTTTCGACTGGGCCTCGGGGTCGATCGGGTCACCGTCGTAGTAGGGTGCGCAGATATCCACGCCGTCGGCCGCCAGGGCGATATCGTAGCTGTCGGTAGCCGAGCACATGGCAAACATGAAGCCGCCGCCACCTACGTACTCACGCACTTTTTTGACGACGCCCAACTTCAGCTGACTCACCTTCTGGTAACCGTTCTGGGCGGCCAGCTCTTCCTGGTAGGCCACCTGGCGACGGTACCACGGCGCGGTGTGGTAGCTGCGGTAGAAGCGACCAAACTGGCCGGTAAAGTCCTCGTGGTGGAGGTGCAGCCAATCATACTGGGCCAGCTCGTCATTCAGTACCTCGGTGTCGTAAACCGTCTCGTAGGGGATCTCCGCGTAGGTGAGCACCATGGTCACGGCGTCGTCCCAGGGCTGGACCTCAGTGCCCTCCCGGAAGTTGTAGTCGGGGGTATAGACGGCGATCTTCGGTGCTTTCTCCAGCTTCATCGCATCCATGTTCCGCTCGGGGTCGGCGATCTCCTCCAGGATACCATTGAAGCGGGCGTCGGGGATGACCTCGTACTTGACCCCCCGCGTAAGGCACTCCCGTTCGAAGGCCCGGCTGTGCTGGAAGGCGAAACTTCCACCCCGGTAATTGAGTAGCCACCAGGCTTCGATGTTGTTGTTCAGTACCCAGTAGGTGATTCCGTAAGCCTTCAGGTGGTCGGTCTGGGAGTCGTCCATCGGGATAAGGATGGTCGAGGCGCGGGCCGCGGTGGTCAACACCAACAGCAGGAACAGGAGAGTTAGTTTACGGGCCATAGCGGAAGCTTTCGTTTCTCTAACGATTCAAGGCCGCAATTAGGTGTAAAATTTTGGCAAAGGGCACCGGTACGTCGTGCGGCAGAAGCGCTGACGGCAGATTGGGGTTTGACCGGACTCTTCGAGAAAAGCGCAGAACAGTCATTATCGGCCCGGTAAAAACAGGCCGTCCCGCCCGATCATTGATCGGGCGGGACGGCCGAAAGTTGGGAAGCAAGGGACGGCTAGCGTCGGATGAACGACGCGGTGGTACTATGGGTACCCTCGACCACACGCAGCCGGTACATTCCGGCGGGCAGCGATCGGAGGGCCAGCTTAGCGGTGAGGAACTCCCCGTCCTTTTGCAGGACCCGATGCCTCACCCGGCGCCCGTTCAGGTCGAATACAGTGAGGTCAACCGCGCCGGAGTACCCACTGGTCAGCTCCAGGGTGAGGTGGTTTACCGCCGGGTTGGGATAGAGCGAAACGGTGGCTTCGGTCAGGGGAGCCATAGTAAGAGTCTCCTGGGTGGACGCTGCGGCCATGGTGCTCTGCGCGCTCGCGGCAGCACAGTCGGCATCGTCGGGGCCGAAGCCGTCGGGTGCCGTGTTCGTGCGCGTCAGGACCAGTTTATCGACACCCGTCCCGGGTTCGCGGTTCGCCACGCGGATGGTATGCGCACCGGCATCCAGTTGGAGGGTGCGTGCCACACCGTCGTGATTAACCCTGCGCCACTCAAAGCCGTTCGTGAGCAGTTGGTCGCCGTTGGTCTCTCGCCAGAACTTCATCCAGGGCTGGTCGTCCACCTTGACCCAGACGCTGTTGCGGGAGGGGTCCGGGGCATCGACCCGCATGAACAGGTGGTAGGCTCCGGCTTCGGAAGTTGCGAGATTGTAACGCAGTTCCTGACTGGTGTTGGTCGTTGTAGGCACCTCCATATTTCGGTCCCCGGTGAAGACCATGTACGATCCACCCGCCGCGGCGGAGGAAGACTGCCGGTTCCAATCGCCGCTGTCGTCGGCGCATTCGGCTTCGGCCGCTCCGTTCGAGGTGCCCGGATTACTGCTGCCCGTGCTTTCGGTGGTACCACAGTTTTCGGCGTCCGCACCGAGTCCGCCGGGCAGGGCACCTTCCAGCGTGAGGTACAGTTTGTCGAGTTGGGTATTGGGTTCCCGGAAGGCAAAGTCGATGGTGTTCTCACCCGCGCGCAGGGAAAGTCCGATGGGCAACTGGTTCCAGCGATAGCCCCTGCCGTGAAGGATCCGGCTGTACCACTTGTACCATGACCCGCCGTTGACGCGGACGTAGTAGGAATCCTCGAGATTCGAAGGGGCATTGATGCGGGCAAAGAGCTTGTAGTTGCCGGCGGTAGCGTTCGAAATGGAGAAACGAACGCGGTTGGCGTCCAGGTCGGCGGGTGCCTCGGACATGGACCGTTCGTTTGGCCCAACGACGTACTTGCCTTCGGAGGCGTCCGGGGAAGTCTTGGTACTCCAGCGGCTGCCCACCGTACCGCATTCCGCCTCCAGCCAAAAATCAGAGCTTGCGGTGTTGCTCGAGGTAGGCGTGCCTGCATTGAACCGGAGTACCGTCAGGGAGGTAGGTGGCAGGGTGAGCGTCAGTTGGTCGCCCTGCACGGCTGCGTCCGGCGCGTCGGTCAGTTCCACGATCGAGCTGGCGGGGTGGTCGCCCGTGAAAATGGTCCGCTCCGCGGAGGAGGCACTGGCGAAGCCTTCCACCCGCAGGTCGGTGGTTGTCGCCACTTTGTCCTTATTGAGGAGGAATACGGTCAGTTGGTCGCGCGACCGGTTCGCCGTAGCGAAGGTGCGTACGACGCCGTCGGAGGTCGTGGCAACCATGTCGTCGAGCAGTTCTTCGGTCATCAAGGCGATCATCTTGCCGCTGGCGTTTAGCTCATTGGTAGCGGTGAAGAGGTCGTATGGGTGAGAATTGCCCGTATCCGGCCGGATCCAACGGGAGTTCCAGAACTGGGTAAAGCGCACGCGGGAATCCTGGATCATCTGCATCAGGATATCGAAGTTGGCCAGCGCCTGCCCCAGGTTATTGCCGGCGTCCCACTCCGAACTCAGCTGATAGCCCGTAGCGGAGGTCTCGGTCATGACGATGAACAACTTGTCGCGCACGGCGGCATCCGGGACGGCATCGATGGCCTGCTGCGCGACGTTCACGATACTGTTGGGATTCAGCTGGTTAGATATGTACTGGTCGTAGGAGGTGAAGCCGTACGCCGGGTAGGTATGCACGTCGAGGAAGTCTACTTCAGCGGCGCATTCCTTCAGCGCCAGGTCGAAGTCGCTGAAGGTAGCCCCGTTGATCCCGATCAGGATGCTGGGGTCGACGGCCTTCATCGCGCGGGCAAATTCCGCGGCGTCCCGCCCGTAGGTGCTGAAACCGGGGTGGCGTCCGGCGTAAGTCGTACCGTTCCAGGTTTCGTTGCCGAGTTCCCAGTACTTCACGTTGTATCCCTTGGTCACGTTGGCGTAGCGTACCCAGGCCACGGCCATTTCCAGGGCTTGTTCGCGGGTCAGGGAAGTGCCGCCGTTGTTGGCCGGCAGGTACATTCCGTCGAAGGCCACCACCACGACAGGCTCTGCGCCGGTGGCCCGGCAATCGGCCATGAACTGGTCAAAATTGTAGTTGTTGTTGGCCCATTTCCCGGCGGAAAGGTCCCAGAAGTCAGGGTCGTTAGACGGCCAGTCCCGCTCGCTCTGCCGCAGCAGGTACGAAGTGGAAGGGTCGTTGTAGGGCGGGGCCGCCCAGGCGTAGATATCCGATTTCTCGCCGCCCGGAAAACGCAGGTAGCGCACGCCGGTACGGTTGATCGCGGCGGCCAGCGGTTCGGCATCGGCGGGTCGGTTACCCTGCGCATCGGTCAGGGTATTCAGGTTGAGTCCCAGCGGGAGGTCGGTCACATCGTTGAGCACGGCGTCGGTGCGTACGGTGACGGCCGCCTGTCCATTCAGTTGCAGGGACAGGACGGTAAGGAGCAGGGTGCTCCAGAACAAGTTGTAATTCATGAGAAACGCATTAATGGCTAGAGGGGCTCAGCTCAAAGAATGCGCGAAGATACTTGTGTTAACGCACAATACCAACTCGGGCGGCGGCGCGCAGGTTCGATGGGTGCCTGAAAGCCAGGCTTTTAGGTGGCGGGCCCGGCACCCGCGACCGCGCCCGATCCTTGCAACGGTGCGCTCCTGCCGGCCCTTACTTACCTTTGGGCGCATGATTTGGAGCGATAAAAAAATATTGGCCGCGATGGACCGCGGGGAAATCGTGATCCGCCCCTTCGACCGGGCCAATTTGGGAACCAACAGCTACGACGTCCACCTGGGCAAGCACCTGGCCCGCTACAAGGACCACATTCTGGATGCTCGCAAACACAACGCCATCGAGGAGATGGAAATCGGCGAGGAAGGCTACGTACTGCACCCCAATACCCTCTACCTGGGGGTGACGCTGGAGTACACCGAAACCCACAGCAGTGTCCCCTTCCTGGAAGGCAAAAGCAGTGTGGGCCGCCTCGGTATCGACATCCACGCTACGGCCGGTAAGGGCGACGTGGGTTTCTGCAACCACTGGACCCTGGAAATTTCCTGCACCCACCCCGTACGTGTCTACGCCGGTATGCCCATCGGACAGCTCATCTACTTTGCCGTGGAGGGCGACATCGAGAATTACTACAATAAGAAACCGAACGCCAAGTACAATACCGTCAGCGACCGCCCCATGGAGTCGATGATGTGGAAGAACGAATTCTAGCCCCGAATACCGAGTCCTGCCTTGAGAACCGACGACCTCACCAAGCACATCGCCCGTGAACTGCGCCCCCTGCTGGGCCGCGGCGAATCCGCCTCCGTAACCCGGCTGGTAATGGAGGATATCTTCGGGTACCGATCCGGCAACCGGCCCCGCAAACTGACCCAGGAGGAGCAAATCCTGGCCTGGACCACCATCAACCGGCTTAAGGCCGGCGAACCGGTGCAGTATGTCACCGGGATTGCGGATTTTTTTGGTCTGCAACTCAAGGTCACCCCCGACGTCCTGATCCCCCGACCGGAAACCGAGGAACTGGTGGAGTGGATCCTCGAGGACCATCCACCCGGTACGGTTCACTCCGTAATCGACCTCGGCACCGGCTCGGGCTGCATCCCCCTGGCACTGCAAGTCCGGCGGCCGAGCTGGAACTGCCGCGGCGTCGACCTGAGCGAGGCCGCCCTGGAGATCGCCCGCGAGAACGCCCGAAAACTAGGGGTGTCCGTGACCTTCCACCACGGCGACGTGCTGGAGGAGAGTATGTCACAGGGCCGCTACGACGTCGTGGTTTCCAACCCGCCCTATATCCCGCCTTCGGAGCGGTCCAGGATGGACGCCTCCACTCTGGAGCATGAGCCCGAACTCGCACTTTTCGTACCCGAGGAAAATCCGCTCCTGTTCTACCGGCGGCTGGCCGAGCTGGGCCACGTAGGACTCAAACCCGGTGGTCGGCTCTACTGCGAAACCAATGAGTTCAACAGTGAAGAAGTAATGAAGCTTTTCCGGGAGGCTGGATACGCTGATGTGGTCCGCCGCAAGGACCTGCAGAAAAAGTGGCGCATGGTCCGCGTCACCCTCCCCGAATCGGACCTGGACTCGGCCTAGGCTTCGGCGAGTCCGAGCTGGGTAAGCAGGCTTAGGGGCCTCAGTTGGTACCCATCAAATTCCGCGAAGAGGGATAGCGGCCCGCCCCCGCTCACCGCCAGCAAACGGTAGAAACCGGTGTGGTCGGCGCTTACGGGGAGTGCCCTCCCCTGAGCGTCCACCAACTTCATCCGCTCGCCTTCCTTGACGGGGCGCACGTCGTCCAGGTAGACCGGATAATAAAGCAGCCAGGGATTCACGCCGAGGGCGCGGCGGTAATTGGCGAGCATGTCCTGAAAGGAGGGGTAGCCCTTCAGTCCGTCGTAGGGGCGTCCCCCCGGCCGCGGCTCGGGGAACACCGCCCGCTGCGGATAGCTGCCCGGGTAGTAGTGTACGCCACCGGCGAAGGAGGCCGACAGGGGCCACGACTGTTCGAACGGAAAGTCCCCGAAGGCATAGTCGAGCAGGAGCGCGTAGCGGCGACTCCGTTCGCCCCGCAGCCACACGCGACGGTAGCGCAGCCGATCCTCGGTGCCGGACACGGATCCCAGCACCAGCCAGTGGTCCTCCTTTGCGGGCAGGCCCAGCAGTTCGTCCTTCTTTGTGGTGATGCCCGCCAACTGGTAGAGTTCTTCTCGCCGGTCGGGGGGGAACTCGTCGCGGATGCGCCAGGCACGGACGAAGAGGTACAGGTCGCCCAACGTGCGGGCAATCTCCCCTTCGGTACCCTCCGCGCCGAGGCCGGCCAGCCGGCGTACCCGTCCGGCCAGGCCGGGCAGTTTGGCGTCCGTGAGGCGGGTAGCCATGGACAACCAACTCTCTTCCCCCTGGCCCTGGGTATCGGCAATGCCCCGGCGGGCCACGTCGAGGAGGCGCAGTTCCAGTTCGTCCACTCCGGAAGTCATTAGCTCCAGGCGGGCGGAAAGCCGGTCTTCGGCCTGCTCCGTATCCTTGATGGTTTTTGGGGCGCGACCGGACTGGTGCTGCACGGAACGTACCCAGTCGGGGGGCTGACCTACCGTGAAGCGGTCGGGGTTGTTTTTGAGGAGCAGTACGAGGGCCAGGTTGTGGGCGCAGGGCCGGGCCCGCGCGCGGCAGCTACAACTGAACTTGCCCCGCACCACCTGCACGGCCGAAGTGATGGGGCGCTTGCCACCGACGTCGAATTCGCCCCAGATCCATTCACCGTCGCCACCCAGCAGTCGCCACCTGCGGCTGTAGAACAGCCGGCGTCCGGCCTCGAGCGTTTTGGCGTCGGGGGCAAGCTGGATCAGGTGGTCGATCATGAACGGCCAAGATAGCGGCCCGTCGGCACAAAAGGCATCCCCCCACCGCCGGGCGGCGGGGGATGCGATACGAAATATTGCATCAGAACAATCAAAGGAGTGGATGCGGAGTACACGGCAGGGGCAAATCGGAGTATCGGACCCACCGTGTTTGCTCTCTATGCGCTGGTTAAAGCCGGTGTTACGGCAAAAGCCCGTTTATCCGGCTTTCGAAGGCGCCGTGTAAGGTGCTACTGCAGAAACCGGCAGCCGGTGCGGTACGGGAACACATCCATGATCTCGCCCGCCAGCAGTCGTCGCTTCAGGTCGTTCCAGAAGTTGGCGTCGAAGATCTCACCGTGCTGCTGCCGCAGGTAGGTCAGGTGGGGACCGGCCCGCAGCAGGAACCCGGGAAACTCCTCGGGAAAGATGTCGCGCGGCCCCACGTAGTACCAGGGCTGGCTGGACATCTCATCCTCCGGCGTTCGTGGCTCGGGGATGTGGCGGAAGTTGCAGTCGGTAACCAGTTCGATCTCGTCGTAATCGTAGAAAACCACCCGGTTGACGCGGGTGACGCCGAAGTTCTTGAGCAGCAGGTCGCCGGGAAAGATATTGGCGGCGGCCAACTGCTTGATGGCCCGGCCGTAGTCACGCAGGGCCTTCTGGGCCATGGCCTCGTCGGCCGTCTGCAGGTAGAGGTTCAAGGGCGTCATTTTCTTTTCCACGTAGACGTGGGAAAGCATCACGCAGTCCTGCGTGACTGTCACCCGGGACGTGGCGGTCGACCGCAGTTCCTCGAGGCATTCGGCGCTGAAGCGGTCCAGCGGCAGTTCCAGTTTCTCGAACAGGTAGCTGTCGGCCATTCGGCCCACGCGGTCGTGGCGCTTGACCAGGTCGTACTTTTCCTTGACGGTTTCGGCGGTCACCTGCTTGGGCGGCGCAAAGGTGTCTCGGATGACTTTAAATACCATATTAAGCTGCGGCATTGTAAAGACGTACATCACCATCCCGGCGATCCCCGGGGCACTGACGAAGCGCTCCGTCGGGTCCGACTCCGTGTGCCGGATATGGCGCAGCAGCTCGCGGTAGAAAACGGTCTTGCCGTGCTTCTCGAATCCGATTGCGTTGTACAATTCGCTGATCTGCTTGCTGGGCATGAAGGTGGCCAGGAAGTCCACCATATCACTGGGCACGCTGATGTCGGCGAGAAAATAAGAGCGGTGATAACTGAAGATGGACACCACCTGATCCGATTCCAGCAGTAGAGCGTCAACCAGAATGCCGCGTCCGTCGGGGTGCAGCAGCGGAAGGATAAACGGGTGTACGCGATCATGGTCCAGCAGTCGGCCCACGATGTAGGCTACCTTGTTGCGGTAGAATACCGACTGGAGTATTTCCAAGCGCTGCGACCGGCTAGCGGGGTGCGCGCCCCAGCGCTCGGCCACCAGTAGTACGTCGCGCTCGCGGTCCTCCCAGGCTACCTCAAAAGGAAAGAAATCCAGGACCTCACGGACGATATCGGTCAGCGGGCGCCGGCCGATCGTGAAGTCATAACTGATGGAGGAAAGACCCTGATGCTCTCGGTAACTGCCCGTCCGCAGCACGAACATGACCCGGCGGTCGGCCCCGATCCCGTAGGTGTAGCGATACACGGAATTAAAGAACGTTTCGGCGATGTTGCGGGTGTTGAAGTGGGCAATTTCCTCGGCAAAGGCGTCGCGGACCTTCCCCCAGAACCGCGCGTCGCCGGCGATGCCCTCCATCAGTTCGTTCAGTTGCTCGGTAGTGCGCGCCACCTCCTCGCGGTACAGCGTGATTCGGCTGCGGGCGTCGGCCTGCGTCCCGTGCCAGTCGCGGGCCTCAAACCGCAGGCGTGCCCGCTTGGTGATCAGCTTGAAACGGTAGTAGTAGTCCATGTACCCCATCAGGATCCGGTGGGCCACCTCGTAGTGCAGCAGGGCGGGGAACGCGGGTGCGGGGCGCTTCATAGTCAGCTAAGGTAGGTGGCGGTTCACGATTGGTCGGGGGCTTTCAGTTCTTCTTCCGCTACGTGTTGCTTCATGAGGGCCAGGTTGTCGGCGTGGTACTTTCGCATGATGCCGGGAAAACGGTAGCGGGTGAACAGCCGGTCCAGGTCGAAAGTCCGGTCGTGGCGCACCGCCGCTTCGAGTTCATCCAGGTATTCGCGGGATTCCCGGACGCGCTCCAGCATCTCCGAGGGCAAGGTAGCATGATCCCCGTGTCCGCTGACCAGTACCCTGATTTCATGATCGCGGATGATCCCCTCCAAGCGGTCGAGCGTGGCCCGGTAAGCCGATACGGAGTGGTAGACGTAGGGGAACTCGATGTTACTCAGGTAGTCGCCCACGATGAGAATTCCCCGTTGCCGGTTCAGGGCGATGATACCGTCCGGGTTGTGCCCCGGCGCCCGAAAGAAGAGGTACTCTTCTGAGCCCAGCAACCGGCTCACACCATTTCCCGCCAGGGAAGTATCGATCCGTGGGTACCGGACTGGATAGCCACGGGTGATGTAATATGCATCGTCGAAGTCCAGTATTTGCCTGATCGGTTCGTCCGGGTCCGCAATCCCGACGAAAGCTTCGGAAGCCAGGGTATGCCAATCCTCGAACCGTCCGAACCCGATGATGTGATCGTAATCCGAATGCGTGAACAAGAGGTAGCATGTGCGACCTCTCCGCAATTCCTCTACCCGCGCATGCAGGACCTCAATCTCCTGCGGCAGCCAGGTCGGGTCGACCAGCAGCAGGTGATCCTTTCCGATGATCAGCGTGCTCACCGTCCGAAAGAGTGCACTCTCGTAGAGTTGTAGGTCGGGGCGATCGAATTGAACGGGCATGGGTGGGGCGTTGCTTGATCAGGGACGGGGTGGGGGAGGGACCACTTCGCTTTCGGGTAGTGGATAGTACGTGAAAACCTGGTAGCCGTACCAGCCCACGACTACGAAGCACAGCAGGGGCAGAAAAAAACTAAAATTGATTTCCGGGACGCCCAGCAGGCGTAGGTCGGTGTACCCGCTGCCCCCCAGATCCAGCAGCAGGCCCTGCAGGGTGGGCATCAGTGCCCCGCCCACGATGGCCATAACCAGAAAGGCCGCCCCAAATTTCGCGTCTTCCCCTTGCCCTTCCAGGGCAATCCCGTAGATCGTCGGGAACATGATTGACATGAAAAAACTGATCCCCACCAACGCATACAGCCCAGCCATACCCACCAGGAAGATGGTCAAAAGCGTCATGGCCGTCGCGCCGATCGCGAAGCCCAACAGCAATTTGCCGCCGGGGAGGAACCGCAGGAGGTAAGTGCCTACCCACCGTCCGATCAGGAAGACAACCAGGGCGGAAATGCCATACGGTACCGCGTCGGCGTTGGAAATGCCGATCGATTCGGCGTACTGGTAGATGTAGGTCCAGCACATAATCTGCGCGCCCACGTAAAAGGCCTGCGCCACCACCGCCCAGCGGTAACGGGGCTGAACCCAAAGGCGGCGGACGGCGGCCCGGATTTCAAGGCGGCCGTAAGTGGTTTCCTTTTCGGGCATGTTCAGGACGAGAAAAAGAACCAGCATGACCAGCACCATGGCCCCAAGCAGCAGGTACGGATCGCGGATGACCTCCAGGTCGGCGGTTCGGATGGCCGCCTTCCGCGCCGGGTCCAGGGCGGCGTAGGCGTGTACCCCCATTTCATCGGCGCGCAGCCGGGAAAGGATGAATTCCTTGGCGACGATCAGTCCGCCCAACGCGCCCACCGGGTTGAAGGCCTGGGCCAGGTTCAGTCGGCGCGTGGCCGTTTCTGCCGGTCCCAGCGACATGATGTACGGACTGGCGGTGGTTTCCAGAAAGGCCAGTCCGAAGGTGAGCACGTACAGGGCCAGGAGGAAGAAGGGGTAACTCTCCCACGACGCAGCCGGGTAAAATAGCAAAGCCCCGCCAGCGTACAGGGCCAGTCCCAGGATAATACTCTTCTTGTAGGAATACCGCTTGGCGAAGATGGCCGCCGGCAGGGCCATCGTGAAGTAGCCAAAGTAAAAGGCGAACTGCACCCAGCTGGCCTGAAAGTTGTCTAGCTCCAGCACCTTCTTGAAGGCCGACACCATTGGGTTGGTGATGTCGTTGGCGAAACCCCACAGGGCAAACAGGGAGGTTACCAGAATGAAGGGGGGAAGCAGCGAACGGGAAACCAGCGGGGGCAACGAGTGGGGCATGAAGCAACGGGATCAGGGAAGCCGCCCAAAAGATAGGACCTTAACCCGTGAACTTGTTGCGGTCAATCCCGAGCTTGTTCATCTTGGACATGAGGGTCCGGCCGTTCAGGTCCAGAAGTTCCGCGGCACCGCCGGGGCCGGTCACCTTGCCCTTGGTGCGTTTGAGGGCCTCTATGATGTACTGCTTCTGCATCGTTTCGAAGGGAACGATCTTGTCGCTGCGGAACGACAGGTTCTCGTCGTTGCGGTCATTGCGACGCAGCGCGCGCAGGCTGGCCGAGAGGTTCAGGGTAGAGGATTGCGAAGTGATGACCGCGCGTTCCACGAGGTTAATCAGTTCCCTCACGTTGCCCGGGAATTCGTACTTCACCAGCACGTCCAGGTCCTTGGGGTTGATGTGGGTGATGTTGCGGCCCATCCGGTCCGAGTACACCTTGGCGAAGTGCTTGACCAGTACGGGGATGTCCTCCGTGCGTTCCCGCAGCGGCGGGTTGTGGATCGGGAAGACATTGAGTCGGTAGAAAAGGTCTTCCCGGAAGGTGCCCTGGGAAATCATATCCTCCAGGTCCCGGTTCGTGGCGGCCACCACGCGTACGTCCACGTGGATTGAACTGGTTGACCCAATACGCTGAATTTCCCCTTCCTGCAATACGCGCAGCAGTTTAGCCTGCATGTCCAGGGGGAGTTCGCCAATCTCATCCAGGAAGATGGTTCCGCCGTCGGCCAGTTCGAATTTCCCCTTTTTCTGGGCGAATGCCCCGGTAAAGGCCCCGCGCTCGTGGCCGAAGAGTTCGCTCTCGATCAGGTTTTCGGGCAGGGCGGCGCAGTTAACGCTCACCAGGGGCTTGCGTCCGCGGTTGCTGAATTTATGGATGGACTGCGCCAGCAGTTCCTTGCCGGTACCGGTTTCCCCGGTTACGAGCACGGTGGCGTCCGTATCGGCAACCTGTGCGATCTGGGCGAGAATGCGCTGGTACTTCTTGGAAACCGTGATGATGGCCCCCCCGGTATTTACCTGCTCGATCTGCTCCCGCAGGGTCTCGTTCTCGCTCTGGAGTTGCTTGGTGAGCTCGTCGACCCGCCGCTTAGTCTTCATCAGCTTGCGGCGATTATTGTACTGCACGGTTACGTCGCGGCAGATGAGGCACAGGAAACGCTGGTTGCCGGCCTCCACCTGGGCGAAACGGACTTGCAGGGTCCGGTCATCGCCGCTGGTGGTCGTGTAGATGTAGTCGGTCGCCGAACGGCTTCTGCCATCTATCTTATCCTGCCGGATATCGGCCAGCGCGGGGATGTCCAGGTCGGGCATCAAATCTTCGATCGGCATGCCTTCCAACTCCAGGCTGGTCTTTCGGCTGAGTTTGCGGCGTGCCGCCTCGTTGACCAGCACCACGCCGTTGTTGGCGTCCAGCCAGATCACCCACTCGTCAAGGGCATCCAAAGTGGTAGCATGCAGTTGGAGGTTTTCGGAGTACTGTTCGTGTCGGCTGTTGTCCTGATTGATGGCGATCATATACTCCTCCTCTCCCCTGCGGTAATAGTGGAGGCGCGCCAGGGTGCGCAGCGTGCTGCCGTCCTTGCGACGTATCTGCGTTGGAAACTCCAGGTACCGTTGATCGCGCAGCTTCGGGTAAAGACGACCGAACTCCTCTACCCGTTCCGGATCGGCAATTTTGGAGGTGGGGGCATCCAACAGTTCGCGTTTCGAAAATCCGGTCATTTCGGCGGCGCGATCGTTGGCGTATAGGATCTTGCGCTCCGAATACGAGATCAGGAATACACTTTCGGATTGTTGATCCAGCGCCAGCCGCAACAGGTCCTCCTGCAGCGGTCGCTTGACGGGTTGCGCGTTGTTTTCCCCGGCGCGGACCAGCGTTCCGTAGATCTTATAGACTTCCAGTTCATTTTCCACCGAACGGGCGCGGACGATATAGTCGGTGGGTGCCGTCTGTTGGTCGGTGCCCGGCGCACGCAGGGCCAGGGGCACTTCCTCTACACCGCTGGTCACCTTCAGCCGCTTGTAGAGCGCACGGACGTCATCGTAGATGTCACCGACAACGTGCTCGCGGAAGATGCCCAGGAATTCGGCTGCGGGGTAGAAGCGGCGCTCCTCGGCCAGGCCCAGCCAGCGGCTGATCGGGGGCGACAGGTAAACCTGGTTGGTCGTGAAGTTGATCTCCCAGCCGCCCATATTGGCATCTTCCTGGACGGCCTCCAGCAAATCGGCATCCCGCTTGCCGGCCTCAGTGGCCGTAAAGACGATGAGGCAGAGTTCCGGATCAATGCTGTAGATGTCAAAACCGGCGCGGCCGCGGACGCTGAACAGCTTACCATCGCCGTTGACGAATTCAGTATCAAAGTACTCTGAGGTACTATCCTGCAGCCGGTTCCAGAAACGCTTCCACCCCAGCATGCTGAAGTGCGGGTTGATCTCGAAATAGCTGGTTCGCTGCAGCGCCTTGGAGGTGTAGCCGAGGATCTTGGCGGCACTTTCATTGCCGTAATGCACCTTGCCGGTCATGTCGACCCACAGGGCACCCTCGGTCACCATATTAAAGGCGTCCTGATGCATTTGCAACAGGGCGTCAACGGGGGGAGCTTGGTCGGCCAGATTCAAGGATTGGAGAGTGCGGTGTTACTAAGCTTGGTGAAGATAAGAAATTCGTCAAGCAAAATGGCCCCAGAACTATCGTTTTGGGGCCATTCGAATCCGGAAACCGCAAGGATTCCGGTCTAGGGCATCACTTTACCGTTGTTGTTGGGATCGTGGGAGTTGTCGATTACTCCCGCCCATTCCTGGTAGCCTTCTTCGGCATCGGCGGGGCGCGGCCCGATGAGTTCCTCAAGGTCCTTGCGACTGAGCACTTCTTTTTCCAGCAGGGCTTCGGCCAACTTGCCGACCTCTTCGCGCTTCACCTGGAGCAGCTTCTTCGCCCGCTCGTACTGACCGGTAAGCAGGGCGCGTACCTGGTCGTCGATGAGTGTGGCGGTGTCGTCGGAGTAAGGACGCTGGTAACTGTCGCGGCTCATGCCGTAGAAGCTAACCTGACCTACGGTCGGGTCCATGCCGTAAACGGTGATCATGTCGTAGGCCATCTTGGTCACCTTGTCCAGGTCGTTCTGGGCACCGGTACTGATCTTGTTGAAGACCACTTCCTCAGCGGCACGACCACCAAGGGTCATGCACATCATGTCGAGCATTTGGTCAGAGCGGGTGATGTACTGTTCCTTGGGCAGGTACTGTGCGTAACCCAGTGCAGCTACGCCACGGGGAACGATGGTCACCTTGACCAGTGGCATGGCGTGCTCCAGGAACCAGCCGCAGATGGCGTGTCCGGCTTCGTGGTAGGCAATGATCTTCTTCTCATCGGGGTTGATGAGCTTGTTCTTCTTTTCCAGGCCACCAATCACCTTGTCGAGGGCGTAGTTGAAGTCGTCCAGACCGATCGAATCCTGGTTGCGGCGGGCCGCGATCAGGGCTGCTTCATTACAGATGTTCGCGATCTCGGCACCGGCGAATCCGGGGGTCATTTCCGACAGGATGAGGGCATTGACGGTATCGTTGACCTTAATGGTCTTGAGGTGGACCTTGAAAATGGCTTCGCGACCCTGGAGGTCGGGCCGGTCGATACCGATCTGCCGGTCGAATCGGCCGGGGCGGAGGAGGGCCGAATCCAGTACGTCGGGCCGGTTGGTGGCGGCCATGAGAATAACACCCTTGTCGGTGCTGAAACCGTCCATCTCGACCAGCAACTGGTTGAGCGTATTCTCCCGCTCGTCGTTACCGCCCTGCATATTGGCGCGGCCACGGGCGCGGCCGATGGCGTCGATCTCGTCGATGAAGATGATACACGGCGCCTTTTCGCGGGCCTGCTTGAAGAGGTCGCGGACGCGGGATGCACCCACTCCGACGAACATTTCGACGAAGTCGGATCCCGACATGGTAAAGAAGGGTACGCCGGCTTCCCCCGCCACGGCCTTGGCCAGCAGGGTTTTACCCGTACCGGGAGGGCCTACGAGCAGTACGCCCTTCGGGATCTTTCCGCCCAGGGCGGTGTATTTTTTCGGGTTCTTGAGGAAGTCTACGACCTCCATCACCTCTTCCTTGGCTTCGTCAAGACCGGCCACGTCGGCAAAGGTGATGTTCACCTTGCTGTTCTGGTCGAAGAGGGTGGCCTTGGATTTGCCGATATTGAAAATCTGGCCGCCGGGACCGCCGCCCCCGCTGCCGAGCCGGCGCATGAGGATGATCCAGATGAACGCGATCACCGCCAGGGGCAGCAACCATTGCAGGGCGGTACCGAGGTAATCGGCCCGCCGCTCGGCGTTTACCCGCACCCGTTCGGAGAAGGGCACGCCGTGCTCTTCATAGGCTCGGGAAACGAAATCGTTGAAAGAAGCGGGATCCGCTACCTCGAGGTAATAGTCGTAGCGCGTGCCACCCATACCCTCGGGGGCCGAATCTTCGTAGCGCGGCAGCGACTTCTTGTCTTCCTTGAGGTAGATTTCGGCCCGTTCGCTGTTGACCAGGGTGATGGATTGTACCGCATCGTCCTTGATGATCTCATTCAGGCGATCCAGGTCAATCTCGCTCGAAGCCCCCGTGCCCCAGTTGGTCAGCACCAGGGCGAGCAACACTACGGACATGATGGCGTAGATCCAGTAACTCTGGAACTTTGGTCCGCCTCCGTCACCGTCGGGCTTATTATTCTGATTGTTTGCGCTCATATGTATTGGCTAACGTGCGTACCGGCTTTTCGTTGGCTGGTGCCGCATATTTTGGGTTGGCCGGCTAGAGGGTTTCGTATTGTGTCGCAATGCCGTCGCTCCACAAATCTTCGATTTGGTAAAAGGCCCGCGTCT
Source organism: Neolewinella litorea (assembly GCF_004803465.1). GTDB lineage: Bacteria > Bacteroidota > Bacteroidia > Chitinophagales > Saprospiraceae > Neolewinella > Neolewinella litorea. The sequence continues at coordinate 439,915 of NZ_SRSF01000003.1, forward strand.
CGGGGTAGAAAACGTGGACCACGGTATCGAAGTAGTCGAGGCAGACCCAATTGGCCGGGCGGCTGCCGGTTGTATTCTTGGTGTACTCACCAAGTTCCTGTTTCATGCGTTTCTGCACGTTCTCGGCGATGGCCCTCACCTGGGTGGTAGACTCGCCCTCGCAGATGAAGAAGAACTCGGCCGGTCGATCGTCCAACTTGCGAAGGTCAAGGCGAACGATGTTTTTACCTTTGATGTCCCGGATACTGTCCAGGATGACGTCGAGCCGCTCCTCCATCTTGGGAGCAATGGCCTTGCGTACTGACTCTGTGGATGTATTCAAATCACGCTTTTAGTACAATGAAAGTAGCAAAAACCGTTCCGGAATGGTCGTGGGCCCTGCTACGGATTTGCAAATGAAACAATGTGCTGCTACCTAAAGTTGCCCGCTACTTTTCCCGCGTTGATTCCACGAATGCCGCCCTGCTGAAAGCCCTGGAAAACGGGGATGCCCTGGCTTCCGGAGCCGTATTCCTTAGCGACGAACAGACGGCCGGCCGCGGGCAGGGGACCAACGCCTGGCACGCTAGCCGGGGCGACAATCTGACCCTCAGTATGCTGTTTCGGCCTGCCCATTTGTCAGTCGACGGAGTTTTCTCCCTGACGGAAGCCGCGGCCCTGGCCGTGGCCGGTACCGTCCGCAGCCTGCTTCCCCCGGACCGACGCCCGGAAGTGCGCGTCAAATGGCCCAACGACGTCTACGTAGGGCACCGGAAGATCGCCGGCATCCTGATCCAGAATGCCCTGCGAGGGAGTCAGGTAGTGTCCGCGGTAGTAGGCATCGGGCTTAACGTCAACGAACGGGAGTTTCCCGGCCCATTGTCAGCCTCGGCGGTTTCCCTGCGCCAGCTGACCGGCGGGAACGTCGAACGCGAGACGGTGCTCGCCACGCTTTTCGGCGAACTCGCTTACTGGTTCTCCCGCCTTGACGAGGGCCGGTTGGACGACCTGCGCGGGCAATACCTGAGCCTGCTTTACCTGAAAGGCCAAGTCAGAACCTTCCGGCGTACTGAGGACAAACTGGACTTCCGGGCTACCATTGTCGGGGTCGACCCCGCGGGCCGCCTGCTGCTCCACCTGGCCGACGGGCACACGGAGGCTTTCGCCCAGCGCAGTCTGCAGTACCGGTAGGTACTATTCCCGCATCAGTTCCAGGTTCTGTTCGATGCCGCGTTCCAGGGGGCTTACGCCTACCTTCATCCACTTCGGCATGGGGGCGTCCTGCAGGTAATAGTCGAAGAACTGACTCATGCGGGTCTGGAAATCGGCCCGGTTCGGGACCTTCACCGGCCAGTGGGGTTCGCCCCGGTAGTTGAGGAACCAGGCCGGCTTACCCAGCCGCCGCAGGGCCGTGAACCATTCTATACCCTGGTACCAGGGTACCGCGCCGTCTTCGTCGTTGTGCAGGATCAAGATCGGGGTATTGATCTTGTCGGTGAAGAAGAGTGGCGAGTTTTCCAGGTACCGCAGGGGGTATTCCCAGATGGTGCCGCCGATCCGGCTTTGGGTGCGCTCGTACTGGAACTGCCGGCTGCGGCCGCTGCCCCAACGAATGCCACCGTAGGCGGAGTACATATTCACCACCGGGGCACCGGCCTCGATGGCGGCGAACAAATCCGTCTTGGTCGCCAGGTAAGCCGCCTGGTACCCGCCCCAGCTGTGGCCCTGCAGGCCGATATTTTCCTTGTCGATAAACCCGTCCATCAATAGCGAGCTCACGCCGCTCATGACGCAGTTGTAGGCACTCTCCCCGGGGTAACCCTCGCGGTAGATCACGTCCGGGTTGAAGATTACGTAGCCACGGCTGGCGTAGTGCGGGTAATTGATCGAGGAGCGCCCCGGCACGGGGGTACGGTGGCGGTACAGTCCTTCGCTGCTGCGCTCGTAAAAGTTGACGATCAGGGGGTAGCGCTTGTTCGGGTCAAATCCGGCGGGCTTGACGAGCAGTCCCTTCAGTTCCCGCCCCTCGTGGTCGATCCAGTTGTACTGCTCCACCGTACCCCAGTTGAACTGCGATTGCTGCGGATTGGCGTCGGATACTACCGTAGCCTCCGCACCGAGGTCCTCCGTAATGCGCAAATTCGGAAAATCCGTGTAGCTCTCCCGGGTATAGAGGTAGCGGTCCGCCAGGCGGGCCTTGCGGAAGTCATCGTATACGTAGGGCCCGACGGCCAGTTCTTCCACCGTTCCGCCTTGTGGCAGGCGGGCGAAGCCGCCGTAATAGTCGCGGTCACGCTGGAAGGTCAGCACCAGGGGAAAACGCACGGCCGCCTCCTCGGGGTCCAGGTCCGCGTAGCGGTAGGCGGTGCTGTCCTCCCGACCGCGGGTGAGTCGTTCCGGGGCCCCACCCCGGGGGTCAAGCCGCCAGAGGTCGTAACGGTCGTACACGATCAAGGCTCCGTCGTTCTCCGTCCATCCGGCTGTGCCGTAAGGGTAGGGGTCCATCGGCCGGTCGTTGAGTTCGTCGTAGAAGGTGCCAAGTTTGTTTGAGGTCAGGTCGCGGACCTGGTTGTTCGCCACGTCGTACACGCGGTAGGCCGTATCCACGGGATTGTACCAACTGATGTACTTGCCCTCGGGCGACCATTCGAAGAATCCGGGCTCGCCCTCCACTACCGGCGTGCGCTTGCCGGTCCGCAGGTCCACCACGCTGGCGTCGCGGCCGGCGGGTCCGCCCGTCCACATGGTTTCGCGGCTGTAGGGGGTCTCGGTGTAGAGTAGTACGTGGTTGCCCCGGCCATCTTCCGGCCGACTGGTCTCGGGCAGCTCTGGCGTGGCCAGTTGCTGGAATTGGTCCTCCCCGGTGCGGTACACGGCTAGGTAGGTAAATTTCCGGTCCTGCTCCAGGTTGTTGTTCTGCCGGGTGTAGAGCAGGGGGTCTTCCGTGGTCCACACTTCCACGTCGGCAACTTCGCTGGCCAGGCCGTTGCTGTCGAGCTCGGGGCGCCGCGGGGTGGTGCCGAAAAAGAGGTACTTGCCGTCCGCGCTGAACTCCGGGCGGCGGTCGTCGCTGATCCGGTAGCCCTGGGGCAGCCAGGAGCGGTCACGACCGGTGACCATGTAGGCGCTGTCGCTGCCCTCCGACCAGTAGTGCAGGTGAAAGGGCGGCTGCTTCATCTCCTCCTTGTCCTTCTCACTACTCAGGAAGGCGACGTGCTTTCCATCGTAGCTGACGTTGAGGCCGGAAAAGTAGGCAGGACCCTCACTCAGGGTCTGCCACTCGAGTTCGCTGGGATTGATCCGGAAGATTCCCGCCGACCAGGTACTGTCCTTCGCCGTGCGCCGGGCCACCACGATCGGGGCATCGCGCGCGATCCGGAAGTCCATCACGCCCTCCAGGTAAAAGCTGTCCGGACGGGCAAAGCGGCGCACCACCAGCCGGCGGGCGTCCTTGTCCAGGTCCTTGCGCAGGCTGTCGGCCAGGGTGGAGCCGGTAGTGTAGGCGAACACATCCGAAGAGCGCTCACTGAGCTTCACCTCGTACACCTCCGGGTACCGGCGGGCTTCCCCCCGCTCCAGGTCGTACACCAGCAGGGTATCCAATTTTTTCAGGGCATCGCCCTCTTCCCGCCGCTTGTAGTGCAGCACCGTATCGCGGGAGGGTTTCAGGGTCCCTACCAGGTAGCGCCCGTCGTAGCTGAAGCGCGCGTCGTGGAGGCGGGGGAACCGGCGCTCGCCTTGTTCGCGGACGTTGTAGAGCACGGCTTCCGGGTCGCCCAGGTCGGGCGTCAGGGTGTAGAGTACATGCGCGCCGTCGGCGCTGAGTGCCTCGCCCCGGATTTGCTTCCAGGCCTGCATATCTTCCACCGTGATGGGTTTTTGGGCGCGTACGCAGGTGCAGAGCAAGGACAGAAGGGCTAGGATAAGTGGTAATCGCACGGCGGTCAATTTGGTGGCCGGTAAATATACACAGGCTCGCTGCCATGCCGTCGGGCACCCGCTGTACCTTTAAGCCCATGCCCGACAATCCCCTTTACCTCGGACTCGACCTCGGTACCACCTCCGCCAAAATCTGTGCCTTTGACGCTACGGGCAGACTGATCAGGGAACGCAGTGGCGATTATGAATTGCTCCACCCCGAGCCGGGTGCCGCGGTGCAGGACGTGCGGGCCATCGCCGAAGTGGCCGAACGCATCCTGGCGGAAATCCTCGCTGACCTGCCCGGACCGCCGGCCGGCCTCGGCATCAGCTGCCCCATGCATGGCGTATTGCTGCTCGACGCCGCGGGCGAACCCACCGGCCCCGTCATCACCTGGGCCGACGTTCGGGCGCAGGCCGTAATGGACCGCTTTGACGCGTCCCAGCGTAAAAAGTTGCTACACCGCACGGGAACGCCGGTACATCCGATGTCGCCGTTGGTCAAACTCCGCTGGCTAACCGCCTCTCATCCCGACCGGTTAGCCGGTGCCACCCGGCTCGGGGACCTCAAATCGTACCTGGTCGACCGCTGGACCATCGACGGTCCACTCATCGACGAGCAACTCGCGAGCGCCACCGGCCTGCTGAATCTGGAAACGCGTGATTGGGACAAAGCAGCCCTTAAACTCGCCGGCAACGGGCAGGCCCTGCCCCTGGAACTGCCCCGCGTGGTGCCGGCCAACCACCGACTGCAATGGCGGCCCGAAGTCGCCCGGCAGCTCGGTACCAGCGATGTACCGCTCTTCATCGGTGGATCCGACGGCTGCCTAGCCAACCTCGGCAGCGGACTCCTGGAACCCGGCAAAATCTCCCTCACCATCGGAACGAGCGGAGCCGTCCGGGCCACCCACCGGGGGCTCAGCGGCACGACCGACCACCAGTTGTTCAACTACCTGTTGTACGACGATTACTACGTCCTGGGCGGGGCCACCAACAACGGCGGCAAGGTCCTGGAATGGACCTATGAGTTGCTCTGCGGCCACTTTTCCGGCATTGGGCCCATGATCGAGGCGGCCGCCGCCGCCCCGGATACGAACCTGGTCTTCCGGCCCTACCTCAACGGGGAGCGAGCACCCGTCTGGGATGCCCTGGCCACCGCTGCTTTCGTAGGGCTGCGGGGGTCCCATACGCCCACCGATCTGGCCCGCGCCGTGCTGCTGGGGGTGACGGACAACATAATTGCTATTCTGCGACAAGTGGAGGCAGCTACCTGTCCGGCCGAGGTGATCTATGCCAGCGGGGGGTTCACCCGCTCGGAAGCCTGGGTAAAGTTGATGGCCGAACGCTGCGGGCGGCGGGTTGAGATCGCCCAGACCCCCCAGGCCAGCGCCTACGGCGCGGCCCGGATCGCGGAGAAGGCCCTCGCGCGCCCTTCCTCAGCCCAACAGTAGCAGACCGAGAGGGGGCAGGAGCAATATGCCATTGACGATCGTGGCGAAGAAATCCTCACCCCTTCCCGCGGAGGTCCACCGGGCGATACCCATGGCCATTCCGTAGGCAATTGCCAGCCCCAGGCCGGTAGCCGGTTGGTAGCGGAGAAAGGAAACCAGGGCACAAATCAACAGCAGGATCATGGCCAGGGCACGGTTGCGGCCGGGGTGCGCCCCCGCCAGTGTCCGCACGCCCTGCCGGCGGTCGAGGTCCACGTCTCGCAGGTCGAACAGCAGGGCCACCGAAAGGGTAAAAAAGAAGCGCAGTACCGGTTCAACGGGCCTGGCGTGGATGGAAAATGCCGGAAAAAGGTCGGTCATGAAAGTCCAGGCCAGGGCTACCCACACCACTTTCAGGTAGGGCAGGTCGCGCAGGCGCCGCCCACCGGGATACAGGGGGATCAGGTAGAAAAAGGTAAAGGGTAGCGCAAGCACCACCGGCCAGAAAGCCCGCAGCGGAAAAGAGAAGGCCAGACTGATCGCGACCAGCAAACTGCCCGCCCCGATCATGAGGGAGATGCCGGGGTGCAGCGCCACCACCCGGTAGCGGCGCCCGTCGGGCTGCCCCCCGGCCCGGCGGTAGCTCAGCAAGCGGTGCAGGGTATAGACGCCCAGGGTAGCAAAAAAGACAAAATAATGCGAGGCGTGAACGGTCGCATCCCCACTACTGAGGAAGGTTGATTGCCAACTCAGACCCGCCGCCGCCAGCGCAATCCAGATGTGCCCGTAAAAGAGCCAGTTCAACAGCGGATTGCGCATGGATGGCAGACTTACACCTCGAAATAGTTAAAGCTCATACCGTCTTCGATGCTCAGGAGGGTTTGGAGGATGAGCTCAATAACCCCCTCCACGTCGCTCTTGGCAGCCATCTCCACCGTTGTATGCATGTACTTCAGCGGCAGGCTGATCAGGGCCGAGGCCACCCCGCCGTTGGAGTAGGCGAAAGCGTCAGTGTCGGTGCCGGTGGCCCGGCTGCTCGCTTCCCGCTGGAAGTCGATGTCGTTCTTTTTCGCGGCGTCGATGATGAGTTGCAGCAGCTTGTTGTGGACGGCCGGTGCCGTAGTGACGCTGGGGCCTTTTCCCGCCTGGACGTCGCCGACTTTCTTCTTGTCGAGCATGGGCGTTGTGGTGTCGTGGGTCACGTCCGTAACGATGGCCACCTGCGGCTTGATCCGGTCGGTGATCATCTGGGCGCCGCGCAGGCCCACTTCTTCCTGTACGGAGTTGACGATGTAGAGGGAGTAGGGGAGTTCGATCTCGCGCTCCCGCAGCAGGCGGGCCACCTGCGCGATGCAGAAGCCACCCAGCCGGTTGTCCAAGGCCCGCCCGCAGTAATAGCGGTCGTTCATCACCTCCAGTTCGTCGGGGTAGGTGATCACGCTGCCCACGTGGACGCCCATCTCCAGTACCTCTTCCTTGTCCTTCGCGCCAATGTCGATGAAGATGTTCTCAAGTTTGGGCTGCAACTTGGCGTCGTCGCCGCGCCGCGTATGGATCGCCGGCCAGCCGAAGACGCCCCGCACGATGCCCTTGTCGCCGTGGATGTTCACGCGTTTGGAGGGGGCAATGGTGTGGTCGCTGCCCCCATTGCGGACGACGTAGAGGTAGCCGCTGTCGGAAATGTAGTTGACGAACCAGCTGATCTCGTCGGCGTGACCTTCGATGACCACGCGGTAGTCCTTTCCGGGATTAATGACGCCGTAAGCGGTGCCGTAGGTGTCCAGACCGATCTCGTCCACGAAGGGGCGGATGTATTCGATCCAGCGTTTTTGCCCTTCGCTTTCGAAGCCAGTAGGGGAGGCGTTATTAAGGTATTCGTGAAGGAAGGTTTCTGCGGTTTCGGTTAGGATAGACATTCGTGTTGTTCAGTGAAAATTAAAAAGGGAGCCCCTATTGGGCCGCTGCCTCATAGGCGTTGCTCCAGGCCCGGGGGTCTTGCCGCCAATCGGCCAGAGCAGCTGCGTCCGCTTCGGTGATGTGGCCGGCGGCGGTTGCTTCTTCAAGCAAGGTAGCGTAATCGCTAACAGTGTATAGTGGGACCTGCGCATTTTGAAAGGCCCGTTCGGCGGAGGGGAACTGATAGGTGAAGATCGCCAGGGTGGCGGCTACTTCTCCGCCCGCGGCCCGCATCACATCCACGGCCTTCAGGCTGCTGCCCCCGGTAGAAATGAGGTCTTCGACGACCAGGTAACGCTTGCCCGTTTCCAGACGGCCTTCGATCTGGTTGCGGCGGCCGTGTTCCTTGGCCGAGCTCCGGACGTAGATGAATGGCAGGTCGAGCCGGTCGGCCAACAGGGCCCCGTGGGGGATTCCCGCGGTAGCCACGCCCGCAATGCCTTGCACGTCGGATACGGCACCCGCGGCCGCGCCCAGCGCCTCAACGACCTCAGTACGGATGGCGGGAAACGACAGCAGGACTCGGTTGTCGCAGTAAATCGGAGAACGCAGGCCACTGGCCCAGGTGTAAGGCTCGTGGGGGTTCAACTTCACCGCGCCGACCTCCAGGAGGCGACGGGCGATTTGCCGGGATGTGTCCATGCGTCGTAAATTTCGCGCCAATGTACGTAATCTATATCAACGACCGGCCGCTGGTCCTGCGCGACACGGCTACGGCGAGCCCCTACGGCGACGGCGCCCCCGACACCCACCTGGTGGCCCGTTACTCCGGCAAACGCAAGAGCCTCCTCAATTACGCCGACACCCTGGAGAAGGGCAGCCAGAAAGTATTTTCCATTGAGCTGGTGGCCGACGACCTCAACGACCTCTGGCAGGACTTCCAGTCGCACTACCGCTGGGTGGAGGCCGCCGGCGGACTGGTGACCCACGCCCGCAAGCAGCAGCAACTGTTCATCTTCCGGCGCGGCTACTGGGATCTGCCCAAAGGCAAACTCGACGAAGGCGAAGACCGGGCCGCCGCCGCCCTGCGCGAGGTCGAGGAAGAGACGGGACTGCGACAGCTATCGCTAGGCGAGGCCCTGCCCACCACCTACCATACCTACCGCACTTCTAAACACCGCATCCTCAAGCCTACCTACTGGTTCCGGATGACGACCGAGCAGAACGAACTCATTCCGGAGACCGCCGAAGACATCGAGCGGGCCGAATGGCGGTCGGTGGAATCGGTGCTGGAAGGCGAGGGTCCCATCTACGAAAACCTGCGCGCGCTGCTGCTGACGGTCTGACCGGCGAGGGCTCCGGGACGGGGCATCGCAATTTGTCTATATTTGCGCCCCACTCACGACCGTCTCTATGTACAATTTGATCCTTTTTGGCCCCCCGGGATCCGGTAAAGGGACCCAGGCACAGCTATTGGTGGACAAACACGACTTCCTCCACATCAGCACGGGCGACATGTTCCGGGAGGAGCTGAGCCGCAATACCCCCCTGGGCCAGGAGGCGCGCTCCTACATGGATGCCGGCCATCTGGTGCCCGACGAGGTGACCATCGCCATGCTGCGCAAGAGGGTCGACCAGCACCCCGACGTTACGGGCATCATCTTCGACGGGTTCCCCCGCACCGACCCTCAGGCGGCCGCCCTCAACGAACTGATGGAGGAAAAGAACAGCCAGATCAACGCCCTCATCCTGCTGGACGTCGATGCCGACACCATCGTCAAGCGCATTCTGGGCCGCGCCGCCACCAGTGGGCGGGCCGACGACCTGAAGGAGGAAGTCATCCGTACGCGCTACGAGAATTTTGTCAACTACACCTCGCCGGTCTTCGACTTTTACGACAATCTGGGACTGGCGCGCCGGGTAGACGGTACGCTCACGCCTGAGGCCGTCTCCGCCGAGATCGACGCCATCATCAGCAACGGTCTGGACGCCGATTAGTGCACACCACGGCCGCTGAGCCGTTGGATAAATAGTATGGCAAAAGCAAACTTCGTTGACTACGTCAAGATCAACCTGACCTCCGGCGACGGGGGTGCGGGATCCCGTCACTTTTACCGCGCCAAGGGCATCCCCAAGGGTGGGCCCGACGGCGGCGACGGCGGCCGGGGCGGGCACATCATCCTGCGCGGCAACCGTAACCTGTGGACCCTGCTCCAATTCAAGTACAAGAAGCACATCCGCGCCGAGCACGGCCAGCGCGGCAGCGAGAACAACAAGACAGGTTCCACCGGCGCCGACGTGGTGCTGGACGTGCCCCTCGGAACGATCGCCCGCGACGCGGAGACCCAGGAAATACTGTTCGAAATTACCCGGCACGGGGAGCAACAGGTTATCCTCGAAGGAGGCCGCGGCGGATTGGGCAATAGCCACTTCAAGTCCAGCACCAACCAAAGTCCGGACTACGCCCAGCCCGGGGAGCCGGGCACGGAAGGCTGGTACATACTGGAGCTGAAGGTGCTGGCCGACGTAGGGCTGGTGGGCCTGCCGAACGTAGGCAAGAGCACCCTGCTGTCGGTAGTAACGGCCGCCAAGCCCGAAATCGCCAATTACGCCTTCACGACCCTGGTGCCCAACATCGGCATGGTACAGTACCGCGACGGAAAGTCGTTTGCCATGGCCGATATTCCGGGAATCATCAAGGGAGCCCACGAAGGAAAGGGACTCGGACATCGGTTCCTGCGCCACATCGAGCGCAACGCCACCCTGCTGTTCTGCATTCCGGCCGATGCCGACGATATCCGCGGACAGTACCGCATCCTGCTGAGCGAGTTGCGGAACTACAATCCGGAACTGCTCGACAAGCCCCGCGTACTGGCACTCACGCGGGCCGATATGGTGGATGAAGAACTGAAGCGCCTACGGGCCGGAGAAATTCCCGACGACCTACCGCACCTGTACGTGTCGGCCATCACCGGGGAGGGCATCACCCACCTCAAGGACCTGCTTTACAAGATGATCATCGAAGAGCGGGAATACTACGACGGCGTACAGCTCTCCATGGAGGAGGAATAAGCCTTCTGCGCCCCCTTCTAGAGAAAGCGGTAAAGGTCAGGTCCCAATAGATTTTCCAGCGCGGCGGTAGCCAGGTCGCGCGCTTCGATCGGTCCCAGTCCGCGGGATTGATACAGGGCTTCCAGTCGGGCCTGCGACTGGTAGTAGCCTACCCGCAGGGCGCTTACGATGGCCGCGTGCAGGGGATCTTCTTTGGCCCAGGAGTCCAGGTTCTTCCACACGGTCGTTTCCCAGCCACGGGCGCGGGCGGCGGTGGCCGCATCAAGGGGTTTGGATGCCTTGAGCAGTTGACCGCGCTGGTCGGCGATCTCGCCGGCGCGCTCCTGACTCCGTTGTCCGGCTGCCAGCTCCTCGGTGATCGTGGCGGTCAGCCGCAGTTCCGGCCAGTCGAGTCCGGCGCCGGCTTCGGCCATGTTACGGGCTTCGGAGAGGATGCGGTACTTACGCAGGCCGTCCATCTTTTCCCAGGCCTGCCGGTAGGCGGCCGTGGTGCCCGGACCGTAATACCCATCGATGCTTCCATCGTAAAAGCCCTTTTCCTTCAGTACGCGCTGCAGTTCAGCGGCGGAATGGCGTTTGGTCTTTCCGTCGATCTCCGGCAGCCGGGTAACGGGGGGAGTCAGGGGTGCAGTGGCACTGCCGCCAGTCGGTTCTTCACCCCGCGTTTCGGTGGCTGGAGGAGTTGGGGTTGGCGTTGTCGCGGCGGAGGACTGGGTATCTGCCACGACCGGGACGCCGGGCTGGCTCGTCGGCTTTGCGTCCGCGCTGGAATCAGTAGCGGCTTCAGCAGCGGGTGCCGTAGGCGGTACCTGGCGCAATTCTATGGGGATCAGAGGCTTCTTGATGCCGGTTTCGAAAGTGCCGACGGGGATGAGCGTTGAACGCCGGATGGAACGCACGAAGGCGTCTCCGTAGCCGAGCCCGCGGATGTCAGACAGGGCCTGGTTAGCGGCTTCGGGGTTGGGGTAGGGGCCCGTGACCACCTTGGTCACGCCGTCCGTGGCATCCACGAACAGCTTGCCGGCTTTTTCCAGCGCGCGCCAGTCGAGGGAACGATTGCGGCTCCGCAGGGCGACCTGGATAAAGGTGGCCTCCTCAGCAGGCTGCTCGGCCAGAGGGGCTACGGCGGCATTCCGGAAGCCGCGATCGCGAAGCTGGCTCGTGATCGTTTCCGCCTTCTCCCGGCTGGTGTAGTTGCCGAGGTAGACGTCCGTCAGCTGTCCCTCCCGGGGTTGCCCGTAGACGAAGCCCAGTTCCCGCAGGTCGATGAAGTCGTCCGCCTTGACGTCCTGAAAGGTGCCGACCCGAACGTTGAACAGGGTCTGGGCGGTAAGCAGCCCGGAAAAACAGGGCAGGAAGAACAGGAGTAAAAGGCGGTACATAGTGCGTCGGCTTGGTGGAAAATTCAGTGTGGCCGCACCCTAAACGGTCGGGGAACCGAAATGGTATAGTCGGCGGCGTGCTGCTGTAACGCGGAGAGTCCAAGGTAAGGTTTGGTGCAGCGGCCGCGGGGGATAACAATGCTCGCAAACCGGAACGACCGCCGCTTGTCAAGAGACCGTTAAGCGACGGGCGGATTGCAACTTTCTGCCCCATTAACCGTATTTTTACCACGATCCCCAGCCAATGGCCCAGGTGGCTAAGCCGGGGGCACTATACGGTATGAATAGAAAGAGCAACGACCAGCGCGAAAAAGCGTTGATGGCCCTCGTGGCCAGGTATGAAAAAGGGGCTCACAGCGGGGAGACCGTATTTTTGGCCGAGGAGGAATTTGAGGAATTACTGGTGCACTACTTTGGTCACCACGACTACGATCAAACGCTCGAAGTCGCGGACCTGGCCATCAGCCAGCACCATTATACCCCCGATTTCTACAAATGGAAGGCCCTGATCCACAAGATCAACCTGGAAGAGGAAGAGGCCCTTTCCACCCTGGAGCAACTCAACATCTACGCCCCCAACGACGAGGAGGTGATGATGCTTCGTTTGGAGGTCTTCGTTCACTTCGAACACCGGGAGGCCGCCCGCGCCGCCCTCGACCAGCTGTACAACGTAGTGGACGAGGACGAGAAACTGAGCCTGCTGGCATTCTTCGACGGACTCCTGTGCATGCAGGAAGACCGTTACCGGGAAAGCTTCGCGGCCCTCTCGGAAGCTATCCGGCTCGACCCCTACCAGGAACCGGCCTACGACGAATTGCTCAACGCACCCGAGCTCTCCGCCTTCCGCAGTGAAATTGGCACCCTACTGCAGCAGCAGGCCAATGCCGACCCCTTCAACGACGTCACCTGGTTCTACCTGGGCCTGTGGCACGACGACGGCGGCGACGATCTGGAAGCCCTGGAAGCTTTCGCCAACGCGCGGTCCCTCAACGAGTCGCGGAGCAATTACGACCTGGAATACGCCGACAAGCTGTTCGATCTTGAGATGTACGAGCCCGCCTTGCGCGCCTACAACGCCTATTTCGAATCCGACGAAGCGGAGGAGAGCTACGAGACCTGCATGCGTATCGGACGCAGCTACCAGATGCTGGACGAGCTCGGGCCCGCCAAAAAGGCCTACTTCCGTGCTCTCGAGCTTGATCCCGAGATGTACGACATCTACCAGTACATCGCCGAGTGCTGCGTGGCCGAGGAGAAATGGGGGGTAGCCGCCTACAACTACGGCCGCGCCGTAGAGCTGCCCAACCATACCGCCGACTGCTGGCTCGGACTCGCCCTGTGCAGTTCCGCCACCAATGCCCCCTTGGAAGCCGAACAGGCCTTTCTGAAGGCCATTGAAATGGATGAGGATTTCAGCGACGCCTACGTGTCTTACGCGCTCTTCCTGGTCGAAAACGGTCGGGAGCCCGAGGCGCTGGATATGCTGCGCGATATCTCCCTTTCGCTGGACGATCCAGCACTGGCTTACGGCCGGGTCGCAATTCTGATTCTCTGCGGACGACGCAAGGAAGCGCTTGCGCTCCTTAACGAGACGCTATCGGAGTACTACGAGGACCACGACCTGCTGTTCAACTGGCACCCGGAACTCAAAAACGATGCCGACGTGCAGTCGCTACTGCAACTTCATAAGGAGTAGATACACGGCCGCCCCGAGCGCTACGGCCACGTTCATGGAAGTATTGCGCCCGTACATGGGCAGGTGCACCGCGGCGTCGCAGCATGCGAGCAAGGCCGGTGGTACGCCACCCGCCTCGTTGCCCGCGATCAGTACCACCTCCCGCGCGAGAGGCGTATAATCGAATAGGGAAACGCTGGCATCGGTGATCTCCAGGGCAAGTATGACCGCGCCGCGATCGCGGGCCGCGGCCACATAGGTTACGGCATCATCCACGCATTCGTACGCTACGGCCCCTTCCGTTGCCCGGGCGGTCTTCCGGATCTTCGGGTGGGGCGGGCGCGGGGTGGTTCCGGACAGAATAAGACGTTCCAGACCGGCCGAGTCGGCCAGACGGAAGGCTGACCCCACGTTTCGGGGATCGGTCCAGTCGGCGCAGAGCAGGGTGATGGGCCAGGTCCTGGCTCCGGACGGGATCTCGTGGTGTTCCAGTTGTCTGATACGGAAGACTTTACTGAACGCTTACCAATTCGATATCGAAGATGAGGTCGGAATTCGGGCAGATATCCCCGGCCTGACTGGCGCCGTAGGCCAGCCGCGAAGGGACGAACAGCCGAATACGCCCGCCCTGGCCAATTAGGGGTATGCCCAGTTCCCAACCGCGGATCAGGTTATCCAGGACAAAAGTGCGCGGGGAAGACCCCGTCTGGTCGAAGATGTCTCCGTTGGTGGTCATCCCGGAGTAGAATACCGTCACGGAATTGGACAGGGTGGGCTGCACCGTATCGCCCTCTTCTTGGATGATGTAGTAGAGACCCGTTGGACTGTTGTCCAGGAACAGCTCCACGGCCGGAATACTGTCCGACAAGTATTCTTCAATGCTGGCGTCGCTCGACAGGCAGTCCTCGGAGTTGCAGCCCAGGGCGGTGAGCAGGATCAGGGTCAGGGCGACCAGTATATGGTTAGTCTTCATCGGCAGTTCGCGTTTGGGCGGCAAAAGTACCGTGCCGGCGCTATAGAACAAAGGAGTACGTGGACTTGTGGCATTCGTTCACAATCCGGACGGATCGCGGGTGCTGTATTTCGACTTTGGCCCACCGCCGACGATATTATCAGTAAGCAGAAATTATTTTCACAAAATTGAACACCCGTCCAGAGGCTGGGTTACAACAACAAACGAACTAAGCGTATAAGATAAGGTGAGTGTATGTAAGCGGTCCGTCGGTTATCCGGCGGGCCTTTTTTTATCTTAGGCCAAACTTTAACCACTTGAAATCAGGCCTCCCGGCGCTGCTGTCGCTGTTGCTGATCACCATCCTGCACTGCCGTGAGGCCGATCCTTCGCAACCCACGGTACCCCCAACTTCCCCCTCCACCGTGGATTACAGTGAATCCGATTACCAGGACGTGCGCCTGCCCGACAGCCTGCTGTACGACAAGATTCTCGGCCTCCTTGTCGGGTCCGCAATCGGCGACGCCATGGGGGCACCAACGGAGATGTGGAGCCAGCCCGCCATCAGCGACGAGTACGGCCACGTAGACAGCCTGGACATGGTGCTCCGCGAACCGAGCCCGGAAGGGCCCTGGGCCTTCAACCTGCCGCCGGGCGCGGGCACCGACGATACCCGCTGGAAAAACCTGATGGTCGACTACAGCCTCACCGAGCACGACGCACGCAGTAACTCCCGGCCGCTGACGTTCAGCGGGCAACGGTTCGCTCATTACCTGAACGAACGGTATCGCAGGAGGGTAGAGGCGTTAAAGGACGTATCGGGACTGGAACCGGAACCCCTGGAGGACGCTATGCGACGCGTGGCGTGGCTGCAAGAGTGGGCCACGGTAGCCAGGGCGTACGCCGAGGGGGACGTCGACGACTACCGTAATGCCCTTTCGCGCTTTTACGGGGGAGAAATGTCCTGCGCGGGCATGCTGTACAGTCCGGTTTTCGGGGCAGTTTATCCCGGTCGGCCGGAAGCGGCCTACCGCGCCGCCTACGAAACCTCTCTGTTCGACCTGGGCTACGCCAGGGATATCTCCGGACTTACTGCCGCCTTGACCGCGATCGCCTTTCAACCCGACGTTACGCCGGATGACTTTCTCAAGGTGGTGCGGGAAGTGGACCCCGAGAACTTTTTCCGGTCCCGACTGATCGGCCGGGTAGCCTACCGACTGTTCCAGCAAGCTCGAAGCATCGTAAGGGTGGCGGAACGCCTTACGCCGGAAGAAGCACGAGCAATGGATTTCCGGTTGCCGGATCGCTACCCCTACGACAGTCTCACTTATGCCCGGACGCTTAAGGCGTACGCCCTGCTCGACGAGGCCAAGCAGGATGTCCCCTTTCACGCCGCCGAGATCTACCTCATTACGATCACCTCCCTGCTTTTTACGGAATACCAGTTTCAGCCCGCCATGGAATTCATCGTCAATTACGGCAGGGATAACGACACCGTAGCGGCCGTGGCCGGATCCATCATCGGAGCCCTGCGGGGCTACGGTCAGCTCCCCGCGGAGCAGCGCGCAACGGTTATCCGGGTGAACCGGGAGTTGCTCGACATCGACCTGGAACAACAGGCCCAACGGCTGACCCAAGCCGTGCTGGACCGCCGACAATTGGAAACGAATGATGCGCTGCAGTAGGCTTTACCGCCGGCTGTAGTTGGGTGCCTCCTTCGTAATCGTGATATTGTGTGGGTGGCTCTCGGTCATACCCGCACCGGTGATGCGGACGAACTCCGCCCGCTGCAGATCGGCAATGGTGGCCGCGCCGCAGTATCCCATTCCCGCGCGAAGTCCGCCGAGGTATTGATTAACCACCTCAGCCAGGCTGCCCTTATAGGGGATGCGGCCTTCGATGCCTTCGGGCACCAGTTTTTTGACGTCGTCCTCCACGTCCTGAAAGTAGCGGTCCTTGCTTCCTTTATTCATGGCCCCCAGCGATCCCATGCCACGGTAAACCTTGAATTTGCGGCCGTCGTAAAGGATGGTCTCCCCCGGGCTTTCGTCCACACCGGCAAAAAGGCTGCCGGCCATGATGGTGGAAGCGCCGGCCGCCAGGGCCTTGACGATATCGCCGGAGTACCGGATCCCTCCGTCGCCGATCACCGGAATTCCCGTGCCTTTCAGGGCGGCGGCGGCGTTGGCGATCGCGGTGAGTTGCGGTACACCCACGCCGGCCACGATGCGGGTGGTGCAGATCGAACCCGGTCCGACGCCGACCTTGACGCCGTCAGCCCCCGCATCCGCCAGGGCCTTGGCCGCCGCACCGGTGGCCACGTTGCCGCCGATGATCTGCAAATCCGGGAAGGTATCGCGGGTCTTGCGCACGGCGTCCAGTACGCCGCGGCTATGGCCGTGGGCCGTATCGATGGTGATCACGTCGACGTTCACGTCCACCAGTGCCTGTACGCGGTCAAGCATGTCGGGGGTTACGCCGATTGCGCCGCCGACCACCAGGCGACCGAAGCTGTCCTTGCAGGCGTTGGGGTAATTCTGGACCTTCAGAATGTCCTTGTAGGTGATCAGGCCGACCAGCTTGCCGCTGTCGTCGACCACGGGCAGCTTCTCGATCTTGTAGCCCTGCAGGATCTGCTTGGCCTGTTCCAGGTTGGTGCCGACGGGTGCCGTGATCAGGTTGTCGGTCGTCATCCGCTCGCTGATCGGCCGGGAAGAGGCCGTTTCGAAGCGCAGGTCGCGATTGGTGAGGATACCCACCAGTTCGAAAGTGTCGTTGACGATTGGGATTCCGCCGATGCGGTGGCGGGCCATCAGGTTCTTGGCGTCGGCTACCGTGGCATCGTGCTTGAGTGTAACGGGGTCGACGATCATGCCGGACTCCGAGCGCTTCACCATGCGGACCTGTTCGGCCTGCTGTTGAATGCTCATATTTTTGTGGACGATACCAATTCCCCCCTGGCGGGCGATCGCAATAGCAAGACGTCCGTCGGTCACCGTATCCATGGCGGCGGAAACGATAGGCGCGTTCAGACGGAGGCCACGGGTGAGTTGGCTGGAAAGGTCGACCTCGCGCGGCAATACCTCGGAATACGCGGGCAGCAGCAGTACATCGTCGAAGGTCAGGCCTTGTTCGGCGAAGCGGTCGGGGATACTTTTGTTGTCTTCCATGCGCAAAGGTATGTAAAATGTGCCGGCTTACGGTGCAGAATCGCGGGTCATCCTGCCGTAAAACGAGGTGATCGTCGTCTTCCCGCCCCCCGGGCCCCAGGTTGGTGCCGTGCCCCAGCTGCTCTTGAATACTGCGACTAAGCAGGCAACCAAAACATATCGCCAAACGGGCTGGTTTTGGAAAAATCAACCCGCACGCCATGGATACGCAATATCAACCCCTGGAGCACCAACCCTCCGGCCTAGTAAGTGACCAATCCTCTCCGGAGGCCAACCGGCAGATTGGGGAAGAGATCCTTTCCCGGGTGGAGCAGTTGGCCGGACATCCGGATGCCATCGCCACCCGCCTGCGGGAATTGTCGGAAGAATGGGACGTCGAGCGCATGCTGGAAACCAACGCCTCCACCCTGACCCTGGCCGGACTGGTCCTCGGATATACCATCGACCGCCGGTGGTTGCTTTTGTCGGCCGGCGTGGCCACCTTTCTCTTACAGCACGGTATCCAGGGCTGGTGCCCCCCGCTGGTGGCCCTGCGTAAAATGGGTTTTCGGACCCGGCAGGAGATCGACTGGGAGCGTACCGCCCTCAAGGCTGTCCGGGGCGATTTCGCGCCGCTGAACGACATTAAGAATCCTCGGGAGCGCGCCCACGCCGCCCTTGCTTTCGCGGGGGATTAGCGCACGCTACCTCTCGGCTACGGCCAGGACCGCCACACTCAGCCTGACATCCGGAAACGCTTCCAGCAGCACGTTGCCGCAGAAGTCAAGGGTGGCACCGGTCGTCAGCACGTCGTCGACCAGCATAAGGTGCCGGCCCGAAAAATCCCCCGACCCCAGCGCGAACGAATCGCGCACGTTCTCAAGCCGCTCCAGTTTCCCGCGTTTGGTCTGTGACCCCTGGAAAGACCGGCGCCGCAGTGCTTTCGCCAGGGTAGGGGCGCCCAGGGCTCCGGACAGCCCCTCGGCGATGGCTTCCGCCTGGTTGTAGCCCCGCTGGTGTCGCCGGCGGCGGTGGATGGGTACCGGCACAATCCCTGAAAGGTCATCGAGCGCAGGAAGTTGGCTTAGGCGCTCCCCGAACCGTCGGCCCAGTTTCCGTCCCACGTCCGGCCGGTGGTGATATTTAAGGTCGTGAATGAGCCGCTGACACACCGTTCCCTCCCGGAAGGTGTAGGCCGCCGCCCCGAAGACCAGCGGAAGGCGGCCGGCCAGCCGGTCCGTGACTTCATTCTCCGGGTAACGGTAACTGTCGTTGGGGGGTAGGCCCGCCTCGCAGGCCACGCAAAGCAGTTGATCCCACCGGTCTACGGCCCTGCGGCAACCCAGGCAGAGGGCGGGAAAGAACAGGTGGCTAAGTCCGCGAAAGTAGGAGCCCAAAGACATGTCAGTCGATATAGCGCCATTTTCTAAGGAACCGCAGACCGATGGAAAGCTCCACGGTAAAATTGCGGATGGCCCTCTCGCCAATCGTGGTATTGCCCCCGCCGTATGGATCGATTACGTTGTTGATCGGTCCCTGATTGTACTGAAAGCTCAGATCGGGATGGGCGGTCACTTCCAAGAAGCCTCCGATGCCGTCGGTAAGCGCCACTATCGCGCCACCCCCTACGCTGGCACCGTAGGTAAAGCGGTTGATGAATTCGTAGGAATCGAAAGGGTAGACGTTGCGCACGACACTGCCGTATGAGGTCAGTTGGTCGTAGTCGCC
The DNA here is from genome assembly GCF_004803465.1 of Neolewinella litorea. GTDB lineage: Bacteria > Bacteroidota > Bacteroidia > Chitinophagales > Saprospiraceae > Neolewinella > Neolewinella litorea. The sequence continues at coordinate 459,096 of NZ_SRSF01000003.1, forward strand.
CAGGTTGGTGCTCAGGTTGTACTCCGCCCGCACGCCAATGAGGTAGTAGAGGTCCGCCGCACCGAGGTAACTCACCACTTGCTTGCCCCCGATGCCCAGCGACAGGTTGTTGAACACAAAATTATCGGCGGGTAGGATGACGGGGTTGCCCTGGAAGGTGAAGGCCCGTTGCCGCCGGATGCGGCTGCCGCGTTGGTGGTACCCCAGTTGGCCCCAGAAGCTGAAGCGCCCCTGTGAGGGGATGGACTCCAGGAAAAGGTCGCCGTGGTAGCCTAGGTTGACCTCGGTCTCGAAACTGGACCAATCCTGGGTGCCCAGGCTCGCGCCGCCCCGCATTCCGAAGAGGTAGCCGCCCCAGTCGACTCCGTACTCCCCCTGTTCATCTATGATCTGCGCGGCAAGGAGCCCCGGCATACACCAAATCAAGAACAGGCAGAGTAGTCGCATGGACGCAAATTAGCGGATCCGCAGCTGTTGGCCAACCGAGATGGTGTTGCCCGAAAGGGCGTTGATCCGTTTGATGTCTTCCACACTCACCCCGTAGCGGCGGCTGATGGCATAAAGGGTTTCGCCGGCCCGAACGGCGTGGTACACGGCCTGTGGCTGGTTGGGATTGGATTCCGGAACGGATACGGGGGGCGTCACGACGGGGCGTTCGGGGTTCACCGCGGGCCGCGGGTCGGGGGCAGGCATAGGTGTGTTGGGTGAGATCGGCTCGCCCATGTCCAGAAAACCGTCTTCGTCGGGGGTTACGGGATCGGGCCGGTCGACGGGCGCGGGAGCCGTGGGGGTGGGCGGTTGCGGATCCACGCCGCCGTCACGCTCCAGGCGGGGCGGCGTTTTGACGCGCCAGCCGCGAAGCTTGATGCGTTCGCCGGTGGCGGGGTCGGCCTGTTCGCCGAGGCGGTTGCGGCGGGCCAGGTTGCGGATGCGCAGTCCGTAGCGCTGGGCAATATCGTAAAGGTCCTCCCCGGGGGCTACGGCGTGGTATTGCTCGGGACCGCGGTAGCTGCGCCGCTTTTTCTGGAGATAGATCCGCTCGTTGGCCGCAACGGTCTGGTTTTCGGAAACCAGCTCCTCATTGTAATCCAGCAGGCGACGCACGCTCAGGTCGACCTGGCGGGCGATATGCTGCAGGCTCACGGGTGCCTCGCTGATGTAGTAGTTGACGTCGTTGGTGTTGAGGATGCCGGTGATGGCTTCTTCGACGGGGACTTCAATGTCCACGGGGTCGATCACGCCGGGCACGTCGTACTGGTGCAGGTTGTGGCGCTCGATCAGGGTCATGAGCAGTTCCGGGTAGCGGGGATTGGTGGCGTAGCCGGCCTTGCGCAGACCGTGGGCCCAGGCCTTGTAGTCGGTGGGCGAAAGACGGAACAGGAAGCCGTAGCGGAAGCTCTTTTTGGGGTCGCGGAGGAACTCCGAGTGGGCCACGTAGCTGGCGTCGGCATTGCGGTACTGCCGGAAACAGCTCTTGGTGAGCCGGCCACGGTCGTCGTAGTCGTCGTCCTCGCGATAGACCTTGTCGCCGTTCCAGTTGCTGCCGCACTTGATGCCGAAGTGATTCTTGGCCGTCCGGGCCAGGTAGCTGCGCCCGCTATCGCTTTCCAGTATACCCTGCGCCAGTTTGATGCTGGCCGGTACGCCCGTGCGCTCCATTTCCTGCATGGCGATGGTCCGGAAGCGGGCGATGTACGCCTCTTGTTCGCTGTTTTCTTCCGCCGTCCAGGTGAAGGGGGCGGCGTAGTCGACCGGGGCGGCAGCGGAAAGGGAAGTGTAGGAGAGCAGGCAGAACAGACAGAAGAGGTATGGTTTCATAGCGACGGCAGGTAGAAGGGTCAGCGGAACGTTAAGTGGCTAACGGCGAAATTCCGGAGCTTCGTAGGATCAAACCAATAATTTTAGCTTTTTTTTAGAATATGCGTTGCACCTGCGTGCCCGCCCTACCTTAGCCCGTATGCCCATCCAAGTAAATTCTGAAATTGCCCCCCTGCGCCGCGTCATCGTCCACCGCCCCGATGCCGGCACGGCCACCATTACGCCGCGCCGCGCGGAAGAATTGCTGTTCGACGACATTGTCTACCTGCCCCGCCTGCAGGAAGAGCACGACGTGTTTACCAAGGTGCTGCGGACCATCATCGGGCCCGACAGCGTCCTGGAAATGAGTACCCTGCTGGCCGAAGCCATCGCCGCCTCCCCCAAAGCCACCGCCGAAAGCCTGGCCCTGATCGTAGGCTGGGAAGAGCTGCCGATGCGGTACGTCGATAAACTCAAGGAACTGTCGCCCGAGGCCCTGGCCAACGTGCTCATCACCGGCTACGAAGTGGAATCCGACCGCGTGCTCTTCGACCCGATCCCTAACTTCATTTTCACCCGCGACATCGCCGTAACGATCAACGACCACATCCTGGTTACCAAAGCAGCCAAGCAGGCCCGCAGCCGCGAGAACTTCCTGACGCGCCTCCTGATCGTGGCCCATCCGATGTTCGCCGAAATGTGGAACGAGGGCCGCGTCATCAACCTCAATAACGTCGACCAGTTCCCGCCCAGCCGGCTCGGGGAAAAGGTCTGCATCGAGGGCGGCGACGTGATGTTGCTCAACCGCGATTACCTGTTGGTGGGCGACAGCGAGCGGTCGAACACCTACAGCATCCGCCAGCTTGCCGACCGCCTCTTTGAGAAGGGCGTGGTGAAGAACGTCGTGCGCGTGAGCGTGCCGGCCGAGCGGAGTTTCATGCACCTCGACACCATCTTTACCCAGATCGACACCCACGACTACGTGTGCTACCAGCCCATCATCGCCGAGGGCGGGCGGCAGGCCGGGGTCGAGATCTGGCGCAGTTCGGGCGAGACCGTCACCTTCACCAGTTTGAAGGAGTGCATCCTGGCCGAAATCGACCCCCAGGCCAATTTCATCGCCGCCGGCGACGGCCGCAGCCCCTTCCAGGAGCGCGAGCAGTGGACCGACGGCTGTAACCTGGTGGCCATCTCACCGGGTGTCGCCCTGACTTACGACCGCAACCCCGTCACCGCCGAGGCCCTGGCGCGCAACGGGTACCGGATCATGACGGCGGAGAAGGTGCTTTCGGAAATTGCCTCCGGCGACCTCGACCGCGAGAACCTCCGAAAACTGATCATCACCCTGCCCAGCGCCGAGTTGAGCCGGGGGCGCGGCGGAAGCCACTGCATGACCTGTCCGATAGAGAGGGGGTAAGCAATTATGGGAATTGTGCCTCCGATTTGCCGCGGCGCAAAACAAGTCGGCGGGGTCGATCCTTAACCGGACTATAACTCCGATTGATGTACCGCATTCTTCTGTTGCTTTTCCTGGCGGGCGCACTGCACGCCCAGACCGACACACTCTATACCCTGCCCGGGGCTACGGTCACGGGTTTCCGCGACGGGGTGCCCGGCTACCGGGTCGGGGCCAGCGTGAGCACCCTGGAACCGGCCGAGCTCGAACTTATCCCCACGGGCGACCTCCTGCCCGCCATGAACCGCCTGCCGGGCGTCCGCTTCGAGCAACGCGCCCCGGGCAGCTACCGGATCAGCGTACGGGGCAGCACGCTGCGCAGCCCCTTCGGCGTCCGCAACATTAAAATCTACTGGAATGGCATACCCTTCACCGAGCCGGGGGGCGATACCCAGCTTAACTTCCTGGACATCAACAATATCGACGGCGTCGAGCTGATCCGGGGGCCGGCCGGTAGCCTTTACGGGGCGGGTACGGCGGGTACCCTGCTGCTGGCTACCGATACCCTGGCCGGGCGGGGCGAGGCCTATACCTCGTACGGCTCGTACGGCTTTTTTCAGGCGGGAGCGCAGGTGCAAAGCCAGTCGGCCACCACCGGCTATCAACTGAGGTTGGCCCACCAACAGACCGACGGCTACCGCGACCACAGTGCGCTGAGCCGACAGACCGCCCAGTTGTCGACGCGCTGGACCGCCAGCCCCGATCGGGAGTTGACCCTGCACGCCCTGTATACCCGGTTGGGCTACGACTTGCCCGGAGGCCTCAACGCCGAGCAGTACGGCGAGAACCGTCGGCAGGCCCGCCCCGGCAGCGCGGAAACCAACGCGAGCATCAATTACGACAACCTCTTGCTGGGTATCACCCACAACTGGCGCGGCGACGGGCGCTGGTCGAACCAGACGACCGTGTACGGAACCGGTTTCTATTTCGATCACCCCTTTAACTTCGACTACAAGCGCGAGACCAACCTCGGCGTGGGTGGCCGTACCGCCTTTGATTACACCCTGCCGCTCGGCCGCTCGGTGCTGAAACTTTCCGCGGGAGCGGAATCGCAACTGCAGTACCGCATGGCCAACAACTTCGGCAACGAAGGCGGCAAGCCGGCCGAGTTGAACTTCAGCGACGAGATCACCAGCCGGCAACAGATCCTATTCACCCAGGCCGCTTACGATCTGGGCGACTGGCGCCTGGCGGCCGGCCTCAGTCTGAGTGACCTGCACTACCGCGTCGATCGCACCTTCGACGGGGAGGGGAATACGGGCATCACCGAAAGCGACATCGCGCCGGTGGTGAGTCCGCGCCTTTCGGTGCTCCGCGACTTTGGGGGGTACAGCGTGTACGCAAGCGTGAGCAGCGGCTTCAGTCCGCCCACCCTCGACGAATTCCGCACCAACGAGGGCAGCCTGAATACCGGTTTGGCGGCGGAGCGCGGGCTCAATTACGAGGTGGGGGCCAAGGGTGCCCGCGGTACTTTCCAATATGAACTCGTGCTCTTCTACCTGCGACTTGACAATGCTATTAGCACGTATTCCGACGCCCGGGGCACCACGCTGTTCCGTAACGCCGGCAATACCGACCAGCGCGGCGTGGAGTTAGCCCTGGACTACCGCCCACTGGACTGGCTGCAGGTATACGGAAGCTATACCTGGCACGACTTCGCCTACGATGCTTACGAGCGGGGCGGGGAAGACTTCTCCGGCAACCGCCTGCCCGGCACCGCCCCCCACGTCGTCAACCTGGAGGTAACGGCCGGTCGGGCAGAGGGCTTCTACGCCACCGTCACCGAAAACTACACCGACCAGATCCCCCTTAACGACGGCAATACGGTGTACGGGGAGTCTTACCACTTGGTGCGGGCCCGCGCGGGCTGGCGCGGCAGACTGGGGGCTACGCGCTGGGATTTCTTCGCCGGTGGCAGCAACCTCCTGGATGAGGTCATGAGTTTCGGCAACGACCTGAACCCACAGTTCGGGGGGCGCTACTACCAGCCGGCACCGGGACGGAATTGGTTCGTGGGGGCGCGGGTGGGGTGGTAGTAGATAGTACTATACGTCGGACGTGACAGTCGTGCCATTTTGGCAGACGTCGGACGTCTGCCAAAATTTAACATCACTCCACCCTCAGTAGAGTGGGGACTCGGTTATTGGTGCTTCAACCAATCAATCCTCCCATGAACACTTTACTTATTCCCTCCACTACACCTGTTTTCCACCTCTATAATCGAGCCAATGACCGGCAGACGCTTTTCACCAGCGACCGGCATTACAGCTTCTTCCTAAGGAAAGTCATTACCAATTTTGACGGCATAGCTCACCTGCTGGGGTATTGCATCATGCCTAATCATTTCCATCTTTTGATCGCCCCGAAAGACCCGGTGGAGGATTATTTGCTCTTCTCGGATAAGGTAATGCCGCGCTTGCCCACTGATGGTGTGAGCGATGCCGTAAAGCGTACGCTAATGGGCTTTACCAAAGCCTACAACAGGGAAAACGGGCTGACCGGCTCACGATTTCAACAGCGAACCAAGAGCAAGCACCACTACAATCCCTTTCACCGGGGGCTCCGGTACGTGCACTTTAATCCGGTCGAGGCCCAGTTGGTAGATCACCCCTCGGAGTGGGGCTACAGTTCTTTCAATGAGTACGCCGGACTCATCGATCCGCAGGACTGCGTGTGCAATGTGGCTATGGGAAATGCACTCCTACAATTGGGCATACTGCATTAGGAGAATATGGGTACTTTTAGGTGTTGACAAAATGGCAGACGTCCGACGTCTGCCATTTTTACTGATCTGCCACATCCGACGTCTGCCACATGCGCCTGTCCCCCCTGATATCCCTTTTTCTCCTCCTTATCCTCGCCGCCTGTACCACCCCGCCCCAGACGACAGCCATGCCCGAACCAATACCCACCTCCTTTTTCCTGGGCACCTATAACGACCCCGGCGTTCACGAGCCCGGCATTTATCGCTTTACGCTTGACGCCCAGGGCAACCTCGCCAACCAGGGTCGCGTAGCCGAAGCTACCAACCCTTCCTTCCTGTCCTACAACGCCGATCGATCCATAGTCGTCTCCGTCGAGCAGCTCTCCGGGGAGCCGGGCCGCGTGGCTTCCTTCGCCGTCGACGAAGACGAACTGCGCAGCCTCAACCGACAAACCGCCGGCGGAGAAGGTCCCTGCCACGTCAACGTCAGCGCCAATGGTTTCGTAACCGTCGCCAACTACGGCAGCGGCAACCTGGAATTGCTGCGCCTGCAGGCGGATGGTACGCTCACGCCACCGCTCGACCTGCAAGACCACCGGCAAAGAGGGGCGGAAACACCCCACGCACACTCCTCGTACTTTCTGAACGATGATTCCGAAGTCCTGGCGGTCGATCTCGGTACCGACGAAGTTTGGCACTACCGCCTTGATGCCGTCAGCAACAAACTCCTGCCCGCATCGCCACCGGCCGTAGCTATGCAGGAAGGGGCCGGACCCCGTCACCTGGATCTCCACCCAAATGGTCGGTGGATCTACGTCATTAATGAATTGAACAGTACCGTCACCCAGATCAGCCGCGAAGGCGAATCCCTGAAAGTGATCGAAAGCTGGTCGACCCTGCCGGAAGATTTCACCGGGGAAAGCTTCTGCGCCGATATCCACATCAGCTCCGACGGGAAATTTCTCTACGGCTCCAACCGGGGGCACAACAGCATTGTCGTGTACCGCATTGACCAAGAGTCGGGTGCGCTTACTCCACTGGAGTACGAATCCGTGGCTGGCGACTGGCCCCGAAATTTCGCCCTTTCCCCGGCCGAGGATTTCTTGATTGTCGCCAACCAGCGCTCCAAAAACCTGACCAGCCTGCGCCGAAACAAAGAGACCGGAATGTTGGATTTCGTAGATAGTACGAAAGCCCCCATTCCGGTCTGCATCCTCTTTTAGCGGGAAGTATTACTTGGCGTCTTCCGTTTTCTTGGTTCTAGCCTTTCCCTTCGGTGCCGCCTTGGCTTTCGGGGCCTGGTAGCGGAATACCAAAGTGGTCAATGGTGGCAGGGTCAGCTCGATGTGGTTGGGCCGACCGTTCCATTCGCTGGGTACGGATTTCATCACCTGCTGCTTGAAGTTGCCGGTGCCACCGTACCGTTCGTCATCACTGTTAATGACCGGTGCGTATTCCCCTTCGAAGGGTACACCGACGCGGTACTTGTGGCGCACCGCGGGGGTCAGGTTGTGCACGATGGCTACCATGTCATTTTCATCCCTTCCCCGGCGCAGGTAGCTGAGCACACTGTTTTGGTGGTCGCCGCCGTCGATCCATTCGAATCCTTTGGAATCGTAGGCCATCTCGTACAGGGCGGTGGTCGACCGGTACAGTTGGTTCAGGTCCGCAACGTACTGTTGCAGCGAAGCGTGGGGCTTGTACTTGGTCAGTTCCCAGTCGATGCCGCGCTCGATGCTCCATTCCGTCGTCTGACCGAATTCGCCGCCCATGAAGTTGAGTTTGCTGCCGGGGTGCGTCATCATATAGCCATACAGCAGGCGCATATTAGCAAAGCGCTGCCATTCATCGCCGGGCATGCGGTCGATGATGGGGCCCTTGCCGTGTACTACTTCGTCGTGGCTCAGGGGCAACATGAAGTTTTCGCTGAAGGCGTAGACCAGCGAGAAGGTCAACTCACTGTGGTGGTAACTGCGGTGGACGGGGTCGTGCTTAAAGTACTTGAGGGTATCGTGCATCCAGCCCATCATCCATTTTTGGCCGAAGCCGAGTCCCCCGACGTAGGTGGGACGGCTCACGCCGCTGAAAGCGGTCGACTCTTCGGCAATGGTCATGGTATCCGGATAGTCGCGGTACACGGCCTCGTTGAATTCCCGGATGAACTCTATTGCCTCCAGGTTCTCGTTACCGCCGTACTGGTTCGGGATCCATTCCCCCTGCTTGCGGCTGTAATCCAGGTACAGCATTGAAGCCACGGCGTCGACCCGCAGTCCGTCAATATGGTAGCGGTCCAGCCAGAACAGGGCGTTCGAGATCAGGAACGAGCGCACCTCGTTGCGACCGTAGTTGAAGATGGCGCTCTTCCAGTCGGGGTGAAAGCCCTTGCGCGGATCGGCGTGATCGTACAAGTGGGTACCGTCGAACTGCGCCAGTCCGTGGGCGTCGTTGGGGAAGTGACTGGGTACCCAGTCCAGGATAATACCAATACCGGCCGCGTGCAGCTTGTCTACCAAGTACATGAAGTCCTGCGGCCCGCCGAATCGGCTCGAAGGCGCGAAGTAACCCGTGATCTGGTAGCCCCAGCTGGGGAAGTAGGGGTGCTCCATCACCGGCAGGAACTCCACGTGGGTGTAGTTCATCTTGCTGACGTACTCGACCAGGTCGGTGGCCAGCTCCCGGTAACTCAGGCTCTCGTTCTTTTTGTTCTTTTTCCAGCTGCCCAGGTGGACTTCGTACACGGAGTACGGGCGGTCGATGCCGTTGTGCTGGTAGCGGTTCTTCATCCACTCCTCGTCCTCCCACTCGTAGTAGGTATCCCAGACGATGCTCGCCGTTTTTGGCGGCGTTTCCCAAAGGCGGGCGTATGGGTCGCCCTTTTCGAGTTGCTCACCGTTCTGCGCCTCGATGGCGTACTTGTAGATAGTGCCGGACTCCACACCTTCCAGAAAGCCTTCGTAGATGCCGCTGCTGTCCCAGCGAGGGAAAAGGGGATGAGCGTTGCGGTCCCAGTGATTGAAGTCCCCGATTACGCTGACCGACTTGGCGCTGGGCGCCCAGACGGCGAAGTAGGTGCCGCGCTTTCCGTCGACCTCGATGACGTGGCTGCCAAGCTTATCGTAGATCCGGAAGTTCTTGCCGGCGCGGAAAAGGTTGATGTCGTAATCGGTAAAAAGGGAGTGAGCGGTAACGGCAGTTGACACAGACGAAAATTTAGATTAGTAGTGGTGTTCTTACGGGCTTAACACCAAAGGTCGGGGGATGTTGGTACCACAGCAAAAACCCCCATCCACGCGCAGTGAATAGGGGTTTTTAGCACTTTTGGGGAGGCGTGGAAGACTATTTCCGACCGCCCTTAAGCTGGTCTTGCATCTTCTTCAGCTCGTCGGTCTTGCCGGCGGCGGCCAGGCGGGCCTGCTCCTGCCAGGTATCGTGTTTGGCCAGGCGGAAGCGGGCGCCTGCTTTCTGCAGTACGTCGGCGAGTTGCTTTTCGGAGGCCTTGGCCAGGTCCGAGTAGGTGTTGATGCCGGCCTCATTGAGCAGTCCGGCGATCTTCGGTCCGATGCCTTCGATTTTCTTCAGGTCATCGCCCTTGGCAGTGGTGGATTTGCTGGCGGCCTTCTTGGCGGGGGCGGCCTTCTTCTTCGGCGTCACTACCGGCTTGCTGGCCGGAGCGGAGTCGGCGGCCTGGATCTTGGTGGTGGATTTGCCATCCGCCTTGGCTTTCGGTGCCGCCTTCTTGGCGGGGGCCTTCTTGGTGGTCTTCTTCGGCTCCTCTACCTGTTCGAGGCTGAAGCAGCAGTTCTGCGTTCCGTGACCGCTGTCGGCGTAGTCCTCGGCGTGGTCGTCGTTGTGCCAGTGGTTGCCGTCGACGAGGTAACGGAATTCGTAGTGACCGGCCGGCAGGGAGGTGGTGCCGGTGTAGCCGTTCTTGCCCGGTGACAGTTTCAGACCGTTGTCCCAGTTCCAGTCGTTGAAGTTACCCAACACGCGTACGTCGCGGTCCTTGCCCACCCGGTCTTCGGGCAGCTCAAAGGCTACTTTGTATTGCTGTTTGGATTTAACGTAAGTGGACTTAATCATAATGGATGGGTATCTATGTAATGTAAAATTAAAGCAGTAAGGCCTGACCGTCAAAGCATTGGGCGGGGCCGCAGGTGCTATGAATGCAACGTGAGCCGTGGCACCAGGTTTACTTTCCTAATTTGGTGCGGCATTTTTACGCAAAATCAGGCGATCCGCAGCCCGGATGCGCGGAAACCCAATTTTCTACGCATTCCCGTCCGCGGTAAATTTTTTCCGTTTTTACCGTCTTTTTACTACCTGGCAGGTCAGACGTGACGTACACACCAGCCTGTTTCGTCCGTCCGTGATGTCGATCTGCCAGCTCTGTACCGTGCGTCCGATACGAACCGGACGTACCGTTCCCCGCACCGTGTCCCCTTCCCGCACACTGCGCAAGTGGGTCGCGTTGATGTCCACGCCCACGACCATGAAGGTCTCGGGATCGTCAAGGGCCAGGATGCCCGCCACGCTGCCGAGTGTTTCTGCCAGGGCGACGGAGGCACCCCCGTGAAGGACACGCACCGGCTGGACCGTGCGGTGGTCGACGGGCATTTCCGCCACCAGGTAGTCGTCACCGGCCCCAACGAAGCGTATGCCCAGGGTCTCGCCCAGGGTGTTGCGCCCCATGGCGTTCATGGCCTCTACTTCCGGCGCGGTTTTCCAGATCGTACTCATGGGGTCGTTGTGTTCAGTCGACTAATGGCGACGATCACTTCCGCTGCCTTCTGCATCTCGAAGACGCTGGCCCACTCGTAGCGGGAATGGAAATGGTGTTCCCCGGCAAAGATGTTCGGGCACGGCAGCCCCATGAAACTGAGCCGCGAACCGTCCGTGCCGCCCCGAATGTGGGCCCTCCGTAGGGTCAGGCCCACGAACTGAATGGCCGCCTCCGCCAGTGCGGTGACCCGCGGATGCTCATCCAGTACTTCCTTCATATTGCGGTATTGCTCTTTGGTCTCCAGATGGATGAAACTGTTGGGATACCGCTGCCGCGTTTCTTCCAGGATGGATTCCAGCACCGCGGCGTGGTCAGCCAGCTGCTCGGTCTCGAAGTCGCGCAGGATGAAGTCGATACGGGCGCTTTCCGCTTTTCCCGTAATCTCGACCGGATGGATAAAGCCTTCACGGTCCTCGGTGGTCTCGGGACTCAGTCCCTGGCGGGGCAGGGCCGCCACGATTTCGGCGGCGATCTTCACCGCGTTTTCCATCTTGCCTTTTGCGAAGCCCGGGTGGGCCGAAACGCCGGCAATAACGACCGACGCCGCGTCGGCACTGAAGGTTTCGTCTTCGAGGCTACCCCGGGCCTCCCCGTCGATGGTGTAGCCGAAGTCTGCGCCAAGTTTGTCCATGTCCACTGCATTGACGCCCCTACCGATCTCCTCATCCGGCGTAAAGAGGATCCGCAACTTGCCATGGGGGATTTCGGGGTGCGCCTGCAGGTGCTCCACAGCCGCCATGATGGCCGCGATACCGGACTTGTTGTCGGCACCGAGCAGCGTGGTGCCGCTGGCGGTCACGATGTCGTGGCCGATATTGGCCCGCAGGCCCTCCAGGTCGTCGGCGCGCAGCACCACCTTGGGATCGTCGGGCAGCACGATATCCTGGCCCTGGTAGTTGCGGTGCACGATGGGCTTGACGCCGGTCCCGCTGGCGTCCGGACTGGTGTCCATGTGCGAGCAGAAGCAGATCACGGGGCGATCTTCCTGTCCGGGCGTAGCCGGTAAGGTGGCATACACGTAGCCGTACCCGTCGAGTTCGGCATCCGCGATGCCGAGGGCGTGGAGTTCGTCCACCAGCATGCGGCCGAGGTTCATTTGCTTAAGGGTGGAGGGCTGGCTGTTGGAGTGGGGGTCAGACTGGGTATCGACCCTGACGTAGCGAAGAAAGCGGTCAAGTACGTTCATGGCCGCAAGATAGAGCACCGGTCAGTTGCAGTACCTCACGGTTGCCATGGTTTACGGCACGGGCGGTATGGTGGATCACGGCCGTGCACCGAACATTTACCACCGCTCACGGCATTAAGTGATTTAGCGCTGCACCTGCGCCCCCGCAAAAAAAACCAACCGAATGGCCGTCTCCGCCACCGTCGTAGCCTTGATCGTTCTCGCCCTGGCCGGCGGATTGCTGTACTACATTTTCCGCGACGAGCCCGTGGGGCCACTGCCGGAATTCCGCAAGCAATGGCGTAGACTCCTACGCAATAAAGTCACCTTTTACAAGACGCTCGACCGCAAGGACAAGCAGCGCTTCCAAGAGCGTATGCGGTACTTCTTCCAGCGCGTTCGGATTACCGGTATCGACACCGAAGTGACGGAACTGGACCGCGTGCTGGTGGCCGCCAGTGGCATCATTCCCACCTTTGGTTTTGAAGACTGGAACCAGTATCCCAAACTGCGGGAGGTGCTGCTCTACCCCAACACTTTCAATCAGGAAACCTTTGCCACGGAAGGGGAGGGGCGCACCATCGCCGGCATGGTCGGGGGCGGTTACCTGAACGGGAAGTTGTTGCTGAGCCAGCAAGCGCTGCGCACGGGTTTTGAGAACCCGGGGAGGAACAACACGGGAATCCACGAATTCGCCCACCTGCTCGACAAGGCCGACGGGGATACGGACGGCATACCCGACTACTTTCTCGACAAGCAGTACCTCATCCCCTGGGTTGAAATGATTCGTTCCGAGATGGCCGCCATCCAAAAGGGGGATTCCGACATCGACGACTACGCCCTGACCAATAAGGCCGAATTCTTCGCCGTGGCCGCGGAGTATTTCTTCAACCGGCCCGCCGCTTTCGCCCAGAAGCACCCGGAACTCTTTTCCTTGATGGAGCGCATCTTCCACCAGGACCTCGACCACGATGGTGGGGTAGGGACCGTGGACCAGACCGACCCGGTGGCGGTGGCGCGGGGCTAGCAACAAACATGTCCGGAAGGCGTCGGTTACGTAACCTATGATACCCGCCATACGCCGCCGCTACAACGAAACCTTTACCAACGAAGCCTACCAGGCCATGCTCAGCTGGCTGGGCGGGCAGTATAATCACGACCCGAAATTTCACGTCTGCGAGACGCCAGTATTCTTCCCGCGGGCTTTCCGGGAGCACGTGCTGGCTGCCTGTCGCGACGTACTAGAAGTGGTTACCGCCCCCGACTACGCCGAAAAGGCCGCGGCGGCTATTCCACCGGGGGAGTTCGTGCCCGGGCAGAACGACCGGCCCCTGTTCCTGCAACTGGATTTCGGGGTGTGCCGGAGTACCACGGGTGAGATCGTACCCCAGTTGGTGGAGGTACAGGGCTTCCCCTCGCTGTACTACTTTCAGGCTTTGCTGGACCGGAGTTTCCGCCGCTTCTTCACCATCCCGGAAGGCTTCTCCGCCCGCTTCGACGGCAGCACGCCGGAGCAGTACCTGCAGACGCTTCGCGACGTGATCCTTGCCGGTCATGACCCCAAGAACGTCATCCTGCTGGAAGTAGATCCGAAGGGGCAGACCACCCGCATCGATTTTGTGGTCGCTTGCGCCGAACTCGGGATCGCCGAGGTGTGCATCAGCGAAGTGGAACTGGAGGACGGTAAACTATACTACGATCACGAGGGCCAACGCACGCAGATCAAGCGCATTTTCAACCGCGTCATCTTTGATGAACTGAAGGCCAGGACCGATCTGCAGCGACGCTTTAACCTGATCGAGGCGGCCGAGGTGGAATGGGCCGGGCACCCCAACTGGTTTTTCCTCATCAGCAAGTACAGTTTACCCTTCATCGACAGTCCCTACGTGCCGGAGACCCACTTCCTTTCCGAACTGGAACACTATCCGACCAACCTGTCGGACTACGTACTCAAACCCCTGTACAGCTTTGCCGGACTTGGCGTGAACCTCCATCCCACGCTGGAAGACCTGCAGGCCGTAGAACATCCCGAACACTATATCCTGCAGAAAAAAGTCACATACGCCCCCATCGTGGAAACCCCCGACGAGCCCGCGAAGGTCGAGCTCCGCATGATGTACCTGTGGCCGCCCGACAGCGAACGTCCGGTACTGATCAACAACCTGGTGCGGCTATCCAAGGGGGAGATGATCGGCGTACGCTACAACAAGGGTAAGAGTTGGGTAGGGGGCACCCTGGGTTATTTCGAATCCTGATTCCAATTTGCGGGATTTTCTGAACCTTGTGCCCCTTTTCGGGTCAAACCCACTTTCGTATGCGCATATTGATCGCTTCGTGTTTATTGTTGATGGTCGCTTGCGACCGCCCGGAACCGGTAGTGGAGACGGCCCCGGAGCCCCTGCCGGAGGTCTACGATCTGCCGAGCACCGACGGCGACGCCCTGAACGTCATCATTGAAATTCCCGCAGGCACCAACCACAAGATTGAATACTTTCCCGGTATAGGTTTTGCCAACGACACACTCGCCGACGGATCCGAACGTATCATCGATTTCCTGCCCTATCCCGGCAACTACGGATTCGTGCCCTCCACTTCGGTCGAGAAGCGCCGCGGGGGAGACGGTGACGCGCTGGATGTGCTCGTTATCGGTGAAAGCCAGCCCACCGGTACCCGAATGCGGGTGTTGCCCATCGCGACGCTCATGCTGCGCGACCGCGGGGAAATTGACACCAAGATCGTTGCGGTACCGGCAGATACCAGCCTGCGGACGCTGCAGGTAGAGAACTTTCTGGATTTCTCCCTGGGCAACGACGCGGCCAAGCGCATCATCGAAATGTGGTTCCTGAATTACAAGGGAAACAACATGACGGAACTGTTGCGGTGGGAAGACGAAAGCTACGCCTGGCGGGAGGTACGCAAGTGGAGGACGGACAACGAATAGTTAAAGTTGGGGCAAAGCGGTCCGGGCGGTGAGCATTTTGGCGCATTCGTGGTTATACTTACCCGGCTTGACAGAGATAATTCTTGTCAATACCAATGAAATGTTAGGCGCGGGCGTTACCCGTGCCACGCTTTTAACCCCGCTGGTCTTCCTTTTACCCTCACCTATCCGACCGGCCCTAATCGTACCCTATACATGAAACGCCTACTCAGTTTAAGTCTCTTCATAACCGCCGCCTCACTCGGTGCCCAGAGCTTTGAGTGGAACGAAGCCCCGCGGCCCGCAGCGCACCCCAAGGAAGTACAACTGGACCCCCAGCAGTATGAGCAGGGCGTGCAGGAAAAGCAGGATGGACTGGCCGGCGTATATGACCCATCCGCCGACGGCTCAACGACGGCCTACGGTGAAACCTACAAGGCCGGTGAAATGACCGGCAGCCACGCCGCATTGCCCCTGGGTACCCTGTTGCGTGTCACCAACACCGAGAATGGCCGGTCCGTCGTGGTGCGCGTCACCGATCGCGGACGGGAATGCGAGGATTGTCTCATCACCCTGAGCCGGGTCGCCGCCGACAAACTGGGAATTGTTGATCGCTCCGCCGTCCGCCTGGAGCGCAACGGATTCAGCAACTGGAACCCGCAGCCGCCCACCAATATCGCGGTAGCTGCCCCCGCCCCCCGTAAAGACGCCGAGCCCACGGGCTCCGGCGTAATAGCCCCCAAGTCCGAGGTGATCGCAGCAGCCGAAAAGCCCGCCGCTCCGGTCGTCATCTCCCGCGAAGTACAGCCCCAATCCATTCCCGCGGCACCCGCGCTGGCCGCCGCCCCGGAAACGTACAACCGCTATCCCGTAACCCCACCGGCACCCACCGTAGCCGGTGCCCAACAGGCACGGGGAGTTGATGCGGCGCCCAACAGTGCAAAAGCGGTCGTGGCCACCACCGCCGGCGAACAGGGTGATTACGCCGTGCAACTGGCCGCCTACAATAACGAGGCCTACGCTTTGCGTCGCGTGAACGAGCTGAAGGAGCAGGGCCTGTCTGATGTTTACTACCGCACCTTCACCAAAGAGGACGGCCAGGTGATCAACCGGGTGTACACCGGCACTTTCCAAAACGTAACCGAAGCACAGGACGCCGCCAAGGTGATCAAAGATAAATACCAGCTTGCCGGTATCGTAGCGAAAAAATAGTCTGGTCAATGAGCCAGATCGCAAGACGCGGAACGCCACGTTCCGCGTCTTTTTTTTGCCCGGCCGGTATTTCCGGGAATTTCAGGGTAGAATAAAACAGTCCCAATCGGTCGAAAAGCAGGGGAAATGTTGGTCAGGAAGTAATAAAGTAGAATAAAATGGTCAACCAACGGGATTGTTGTAGGTTGTGTCCGTAACCCCGCTATAATAAACCGGCCATGACCCACCATCCTCCATCGCAATTGCAGCCGTCCGCTATACTGTTCATGATCGGCGTGCTGCTGTTTCTGGCATATGGCTGTGGCGGGGGGGAAGAACCACGCGTGCTGGTATTCTCGAAAACGGCCGGTTACCGGCATGCCTCGATCGAGTCGGGGCAGGACATGTTCCGCCGGTTGGGGGAGGAGCACGACTTTGGCGTGGACGTTTCCGAGGACGCCGCGGTATTCACGAAAGAGAATCTGGCCCGGTACCGGGCGGTCGTCTTTTTGAGTACGACAGGCGATATCCTGGACAACGCGCAGGAAATGGCACTGCAGCGCTACGTGGAAGGCGGCGGCAACTGGCTGGGAATTCACGCCGCGGCCGACACCGAATACGAATGGCCCTGGTACAACCAACTCGCGGGCGCTTACTTCGAAAGTCATCCCAAGGGCACACCTGAAGCCACCATCCGGGTGCTGAACAGCCGTCATCCTGCTACCCGGGGCTTGAAGGACCGGTGGACGCGCACCGACGAATGGTACAATTACAAGTCTATCCAACCGGGTATGAATGTTCTGATGGAACTGGACGAAACCACCTACGAAGGGGGGAAGAATGGAGCCAACCACCCCATCGCCTGGTACCGGGAAATCGGCCAGGGCAGAATGTTCTACACCGGGCTCGGGCACACGGAGGCCAGCTACTCCGAGCCTGAATTCGTGGCGCATGTGTATGGAGGCTTGCAGTACCTGCTGGACAACAACAAGCGGGTGCGTTACGCGCTGGCTGGGGATTCCCTAGAATAGAACTTGGGTAACGGGCCCCCCGCTCCGGGCAATCTTCTGTTCGGAAGAGGGAGTTATAAAATCGGTTTCTGACTGGTAACCGGGCTAGTGTGCTACGAGGCGAATAGAGTAACGGCTTTGCCACACCTAGGCGATATTAAATTTTGTTAGCGTCACGGGCTCCGTCAGAACGCCGGAAATTATAGCCGCAGTCACAAGGTATAACGTCGAATTGGGTACCTTTGCCCTGACCTTTTACCCTGTGCTATCGACCTTGCTAGAATGAAATGGTGTCTACTGAGTATGGCTGCTACACTGAGCACCGTGCTGGCCTGTACCAATGGTGGACTAAAAACCGATATTGCGGAAGGTCGGGCACCGGCAAATGAAGTGCGCATCGTCTTGAAAGCGGAGCCCTTAGGACTCAACCCCATACTTTCGGTGCAGAGCATCTCCCGGTACCTAACCGAGCAGATCTTTCAGACCCTGAACAGCCAGGATCCCCAAACCTTCGAACTGCGTCCCGGCCTGGCTTCCCTCCCTGAAACTGTCAGGCTGCCCGATGGTGGTTTATCTTACCATTACGAAATCGATAGCGCGGCGACCTGGCCCAACGGCAAACCGGTCCTTGCGTCGGACGTCGTCTTCAGCCTGAAAGTATTGCTGAACCCCCTGGTGGAGGCCGGACCTTTTCGCCCGTACTACAGCATGATCCGCGACGTTGCGGTTGATCCGGAGGATCCCCGATCATTTGACGTCATCACGCGTGGCCCGTACCTGCTCGCGGCGCAGGCTATAGGTGATTTGTACGTTTATCCGGAGTACGCTTACGACCCCGAAGGTCTGCTGCGCGATGTGCCTTTAGACGAGTTATCCGATCCTGAACGTGCGGATGAACTGGTCAAGGAGATCAAGGAGCTCCGTCAGTTCGCCGAGCGTTTTAACGACCCAGCTGTAGGATACGAGCCGGATCGGGTAGTAGGCAGCGGTCCCTACGAACTTGTTTCCTGGGAACCGGGCGACCGGCTCCGCCTCCGCCGCCGCGACAACTATTGGGCGCGGGATCGCTCCGAAGAGTGGCTGGCGGCCTATCCACAGAATCTGACCTTTCTCATTATCCCCGACAATACCACCACGGCGAATGCTTTGCGCGATCACCTGGTGGACGTGGTCGTAGACATGCCGATCGAGCAGTATCAGGACCTGCGTGATGAGGAGTACCTGCAGCAGTACTACGACTTCGTAACGGTACCCAGTTTCAAGTACTACAGCATACTGCTCAACCAGGCCGATCCGCTGCTGCGCGATTCCCTGACCCGGCGGGCGCTGGCACACCTGGTGGACGTCGATCAGATCATCACTCAGTTGTTGCCCGGACTGGCGGAGCGGATCATCGGGCCGGTACTGCCGGCGAAAGATTATTACAACCGGGAGCTGCCGGCGATTGCCTACGACGTCGAGAAAGCCAGGGACCTGCTCCGGCGGGCCGGCTGGCGGGATACGAACGACAACCACATTCTTGATAAGGTCATTGACGGCGAGCGGCGGGAGCTCAGTTTCGAGTTGCTGTCCACTCCCTCGCCAACCAGTGAAGCGGTCGCCCTGGAGATCGCCCAATCTGCCCGCGCCGTGGGAGTTGATATCCGGGTCATGAGGCAGGAGCCGCGCACCCTGCTCCAGGAGCTCACCACCGGCAACTTTACGGCCTCCTTTTACGGGCAGGGGTTCGAGCCTACGCCTGACGATTTCTCGCAGGTCTGGTCGTCCACTTCCGTACCTCCGAGCGGGACCAACCGGGCCAACTTCCAGAACGCCGAAGCCGACAGCCTGATCGTGCGTATCGCACGCACCATCGACCCGCAAAGCCGCGCACCCCTTTATCGCCGCTTTCAGGAAATCATTTACGACAACCAGCCGATGATTTTCCTATACTCACCCTTCGACCGCCTCGTTGTATCAAAGCGGCTGGAATACGCCCCAACCTCGCTGGCCCCGAACGTGAACTTCAATACCCTGCGGATCAGACCGACGGGAACCGGCGGGGAGGCCCAATAAAGTAACGATCATGAAGCCATTCCTTTTTCTTCTGCTCTTGCTTCCTTTCCTGGCGATCGGGCAGGACACCACCGCGAGCAAGGCACCCCGGGACACAACCATCTACACCTTCGTTGACGAGGCGGCCCGCTTCCCCAGTCCGTGCGAACGCTACGACACCACGGCCGCGGCTAAGTTTGAATGCTCTCAGCAGTACTTGCTGGATTACGTGTACCAGCGCGCCCTTTATCCCGCCGAGGCGCGGGAGCAGGGCATCAGTGGAACCGCCGTCGTTGCCTTTATCGTCGAGCCGAATGGAATGGTTAACCGGCCGGAGATCCTGCGGGACCCTGGTGGTGGCATTGGTCTTTCGGCCCTGCGCAGCGTCGTTGGTATGGCGCGGGAAGTGCTCTGGCGGCCTGCTTTTCAGGACGGCAAGCCAGTCCGCTACCGGGTCGTTTTGCCCCTGCGCTTCCGGCTGGAAGAGCCTAAGCCCTACGTCATTATTGGTCGGGACACCGTATACACCGAACTCACCAAAGGCGTCACCTTCACCGGGGAAGAAGGCAGTGTGGCCGCTTATTTCGATAAGTACCTTACGTATCCGGACATTCCGCAGGACAGCTGCGCTACCGGACAACTCGACGTGCAGTTGCTGATCAAGCCGAATGGCATGGTCGAGGTCAACGACATTATCGACTATAACGACCTGGGCCTTGCCTTTACCTCCAAAGCCATCGACGTGGCCACCGGCTCTTACGGAAAGTGGATCGCCGCCGAGTACGAAGGCCGGAAAGTAGCGAGTGCCTACGACGTGAGCGTAACCTACGCGCCTACGGATCCCGGCTGCCAGTACGTTTTGAACAATTACAACGAAGCCCTGAACCTCATGCAGGAAGCACAGGGCCTGGTACGCGACAGTACAAAGGTGGGGGAGGGCCTTGCGAAGATGGACCGTGCCGTAGAACTATTTCCCCGAGACGGACGGTTCCGCATTCTCCGGGGGCAGGTTCGTCTGGACAACAACCAACTGACCGGCGCCTGCGAGGATCTTCGTCTGGCGAAGCAGATCGCACTGATTGATTGGTACGACTCCGTATTGCCGCTCATCTGCCGCGCCCCCGCTGCCCAAACAGAAGAAAACTAGGAAGGCGCTGCCGGAGCGGGCTTTCCGTTACTGGAAAGCCTGCTCCACCAACCGCTTCTGTTCTTTTACGTGAATCGGCTTGTAGCCCGTAGCGGGTGAAGCCGTGGCGGAGCGACCGACGTAGTCAAGCTTCGTTTCGAATCCGAGCTGCTCATTGTACAGGAACTGTTCGCTGATGTAGCTCCAGGCGCCGGCGTTGCGGCTTTCCTCCTGTACCCAGAAGTACTGGTCGGCGTTGGAGTAGCGCTCACGAATCTCCTGCAGTTGCTTGATGGGCAGGGGGAAGATCTGTTCCAGGCGCACCAGGGCGAATTCTTCCAGGGACTCGGTGGCTTTATGCTTGGCCAGGTCGAAGTACACCTTGCCGGAGCAGAACAGGATCCGTTTTACCTTTTCCGGCTGCGTTACCGTGGGATCGTCGATCACTTCCTGGAAGCGAGTGCCCGGACCAAAGTCGCCAATAGAACTGACGGCCATTTCATGGCGCAGTCCGGATTTGGGCGACATCAGGATTAGCGGTTTGCGGAAATTCCAGGTCAATTGCCGGCGCAGCAGGTGGAACAGGTTGGCGGGCAACGTAACGTTGGCTACCACCATGTTGAACTCCGCGCAAAGTTGCAGGAAGCGTTCCAGGCGCGCGCTGCTGTGCTCCGGTCCTTGTCCTTCATAACCGTGGGGCAGGAAGACCGTCAGGCCCGTCATGCGTCCCCACTTGCTTTCACCGCTGCTGATGAACTGGTCGAAGATGGTCATAGCCCCGTTGGCGAAGTCACCGAACTGGGCTTCCCAGATAACGAGGTTTTCCGGGCTGGCGGTGCTGTACCCGTATTCAAAGCCGAGCACGGCGTATTCCGAGAGGAGCGAGTTATAGATCCGCATCTTGCCCTGATCGTCGCTTAGGCCGTCCAGGCGGTTGTAGATGCTTTCTCCATCCTGGCTCTTCAGCACGGCGTGGCGGTGGCTGAAGGTGCCCCGGCGCACATCCTGTCCGGACATACGCACGTTGTGGCCTTCCATGAGCAGGGTGGCGTAGGCGCTCAGTTCCCCCAACGCCCAGTCGAGCTGGTCGCTGCTGACCGACTGTTCGTAGTTGTTGTAGAGTCGGTTGACCTTGTTTACCGGCTTGAAGCCCTTCGGAAGGGTGGTGATGTGATGAAGGATCTTCTTCATCTTGTCCAGTTCGACTCCGGTTTCGGGAGACTCGGCGAAGTGCTCATAGCTCCAGTGGTCGCGGTTCAGCATACTCCAGGCCTTTTCGGGCGGCTGGTAGCTGTAGGGCAGGTCACTGTTCTTTACCTTGGTGTGGACGGTCTGTAGCCGCGACTTGAATTTCTTGGCCAGTTCCTTGGCCATTTTAGCCTGTACGTCCTTGCGGGCTACGAGGCGGTCGGTGTAGACCTGGCGCACGTCGGGGTGGCGCTTTACGCGCTCGTACATGCCAGGCTGGGTGTAGCCCGGGTCGTCGCCTTCGTTGTGCCCGTTCTTGCGGTAGCAGAGCATATCGATGAAGACGTCGGAATTGAAGCGGTTGCGGTACTCCATCGCCAGTTTGGAGACGTAGTAAACGGCCTCGGGGTCATCGCCGTTGACGTGAAAGACGGGCGCTTCGATCACGGTGGCTACGCCGCTGGCGTAGATGCTGGTGCGGGCGTCTTCGTAGTCGGTCGTGAAGCCGATCTGGTTGTTGATGATCAGGTGGATGGACCCCCCCGTGGTGTAGGCCTCCAGTCCGCTCATCTGGGCGGTTTCGAACACGACGCCCTGTCCGGCTACTGCGGCATCACCGTGGACCAGAATGGGTACGATCTTGTCGTAATCGTTTGCATAAAGCACATCGGCCTTGGCGCGGGCGAAGCCCTCGACTACCGGTGCCACGGCTTCGAGGTGGCTGGGATTGGGGGCGAGCTTGACGTTGACGGGTTTGCCGACGCGAGTTTCGATGAGCGAGCTGTAGCCCATGTGGTATTTCACGTCGCCGTCGCCCTTGATGTTGTCGGGGATGACGCCCTCGAATTCCTGGAAGATGCTCTCATAGCTTTTGCCCATGATGTTGGCCAGCACGTTGAGGCGGCCGCGGTGGGCCATGCCGATCACGACTTCCTCCACGCCGTCGCGGGCGGCTTCTCCGATGATGGTGTTCAGGGCCACAATGGCGGCTTCACCGCCTTCGAGTCCGAAGCGTTTCTGCGCGGGGTATTTGGTCTTGAGGAAGTCCTCAAAGCCTACGGCGTCGTTCAGCGTTTCGAGGATGTGCCGCTTGTCGTCCAGCCCCAGCCCGTAAGCTTCCTCCGGGTGATGTTTCTCGATGCGCTCGCGGAGCCACCGCCGTTTTTCGCGGTGGAAGATGTGGTCGGTCTCAAAGCCGATGCTGCCGAGGTATATCCGGTTGAGGTTGGCTACGATCTGCCGCAGCGTACTGCCCTCGGGCATGAAGAACTGGTCGGCGGCGCGGAAGGGGGTATCCAGGTCCGCGTCGGTCAGTTCGAAGTCTGCCAATTCCAATCCAGCATCGGGATCCTCAAACTCCTGGATGGGGTCGATATTAGAGGCTACGTGCCCGCGCATGCGGTAGGCCTTGATCAGGGCAAAGACGCTGAGTTCCTTTTTGACGTGCTCCCAGTCAATTTCTCCCGACGGAGTGGTGGGCAGGCCGCTGGCCGGGGTTTTATCGGTAGCGTAGTCGAAACCAAGGAAAAAATCCCGCCAGCTCTCGTCGACGGAATCGGGGGACTGGCTGTACTGGCGGTACAGCTGTTCGATATAGCCCGGGTGGGCATTGGCAAGGTGCGAGTAATTGCTCATAATAGTTTTTTTCAACGCCTGGGTAAATCGGTTGTTCAACACCGATCAACGGTAGTAGCGGCCCAGAACCCACTCCCAGGCCCGGGCGGGTAGGAGGCGCCGGGCGACCGTGCTTATTTTCTGAACGGGCTCACCGATCACGTAGTGGGGAGAGAGTTGGTTTTTTAGCAAAATTTGCAGCATTTCCCCGGCCACGTAGCCGGCCGACATGCCGTGGTCAACGTTATTGGCCATCGCATCGTCGGCGCGCTGGTAGCGTTCGCGGTACAGCGGGTCCATTTCCGCGGCCGGCTGTCGGTACTGGGTAGCGATGGAGTTGGTGGCAATATCCCCCGGGCTTATGCAGGCCACCTGTACAGTAGAGCCCCGGAGCTCAAGCCGGAGGCTGTCGGACAGCGCAATGACGGAGGCCTTACTGGCGCAGTATACGGAACGAAAGGGAATGCCCATATGGCCCGCGATGCTGCTAACCAGGAGCAGGCGGCCCCGCGGACTCCGCCGGAGCAGGGGCAGCGTGGCCTGACAAAGGTTCCAGCTCCCCCAGAAGTTGGTCTCCATGATCCGCCGGGCCCGGCCCGTAGGCATGGATTCCACGGCACCCGCGCCTCCGACGCCCGCACAGTGCAGCACGGCATCAAGGCGGCCCGACTCTTCCTCCAACAGCCGGATGGCACGCCCCAAGGCTTCCGCATCGGAGATGTCGGCGGGTAGTGGTGTGACCCCGGGGAGATCGACCGAACGCCGGCTCATGCCGTATACCCGCCAGCCACGACTGGCCAGCAGGGGGGCGAGAGATTCACCGACACCGGATGAGGCACCAGTAACCAGGGCAACTTGGGACATGAAAAGGACTTTAGCGGGTCCAAATAACGGTAACATTCAAGCAAACCACCATCAGGATGCGTTAAGGAAATGTACCTTTGCATTTTCAACATCGATCCGGAATACCAAGAAACGTATGGCTACCCCCGAAAAAGACCTGGAAACTACCTTCAACGAAAAGGGCGAACTGATCAGTCCCGTCCTCCCGGCAGGAGTAAAAAATTTCCTCATCGACATCGACGGAACCGTCTGCGATGACATCCCCAACGAGGAGCCCGAGCGTATGGCCACCTGCCTGCCTTACCCCGATGCCCTGCGCATCGTCAATAAGTGGTACGAAGACGGCCACATCATCACCTTCTTCACCTCCCGTACCGAAGAGCATCGCGAGATCACCGAAGAATGGCTGAACCGCCACAACTTCAAGTACCACGGCATGCTCATGGGCAAGCCCCGCGGCGGTAACTATCACTGGATCGACAACCACATCGTGAAGGCCACCCGTTTCAAGGGCAAGTTTACCGACCTCATCGTGAAGAACCGCGACGTGGAGGTTTTCAACGACTAGTTTTACAACTCCCCTTTTCTTACCGTTCCAGTACCCGCTCCCAGCGTAGTACCCCGTCGGTGCCGTATACCCGTACCGCCAGCTCGCGCTCGCTCAGCGGACCGCTGAAGGTGAGTACTCCGAAATTGTGTTCCACCAACAGAGTGCCCGCCACGCGCAGCGCGTTTTCCTCGTCCCTGCTGCTTCCCGTGCCGGCGGTGAGGCTGCTGATGGTCAGGTCGTAAATCCGGTTGCCGTTCGGCAATTCCAGACTGCTCAATACGGTGTGGTGGCGGTCGCCGGTCAGGAAGACCACCCCCGAGATGTTCTCTTCAGTGATGCGCCGGAGCAGGTACTCTCGCTCTTCCGGGGCCAGGCCATTGTAGGTTTCCGCACCGCGGTAGGTGTTGAGGACCTGTCCGCCAATACAGACCATCTTCCACGGGCTGTCGCTGAAGATGAGGCTTTGAATCAGCCATTCCAACTGGGTTTCGCCGAGCAGGGTCTTGCCGGTTTCCCGTAGCATGCCGTTTGGCGTTCGGAAGGAACGGTTGTCCAGTAGAAAGAAATCGGTATCCACGTAGCGGAAGGTGGAGGTGATGCCCCCGTTCCCCGGCAAGCCGGAGGTCAGGTTACCCCAGAACAGGTCAAAGGTTTCTTTAGCAAGTTTCTTGCGGATCCAACTGCCGTCGCTGTCGTTGGGGCCATAGTCGTGATCGTCCCAGGTGGCGTAGTGAAAGGTGCGGGCGAGCAGGGGCTGCATTTCGGGCAGACTGCGCGTGTGGGTGTAGCGATGGAAGTAACCGGTACGGGTGTACCAATCGGGCTCCCGGAGGTACATATTGTCCCCCAACCAAATCATCAAGTCCGGGTGGAGGCTGTCTATCGTTTCGAAAATCTCGTACTCCGAACCGTAGCCGGGCCCCGGCCGGTCGTAGCGGGGCTCGTTCACGTAGGTGCAACTGCCGAGGGCAACGGTGAAGTCCGGAGGTTCACTCCGCCAGCCCCACGTCGGCTGGGTGGTGAAGCGGGTCGGGTAGGGTAAGGACACTACCTCGCCGTTCAGCATGACGTAGTACTCATAGGTGGTACCCGGGCTTACCTGGTCGGCCACCAGCTTGGCGGTGTAGGCGGTGGCGGCCGCTGTCTGTATAGTACTGGTAAAGGAAGGGTCGGCCTCACCCTCGGCCCAATAGGCCACGGTCACTTCCGCGGGGCCGGTGGTCTGTACCCAGATGAGCACCTCCCGCTGCTCCGAGTAGCCGAGCATTGGGCCGGACTGAAGATCAGCCTCCTGTCCGAATACCCATAACGGAAGCAGCAAAAGAAGATACCGCATGACAAGCGTTTGCCATTAAGATAATCGCACCACCGGGAGATTTGGGTCTGACGGCACGGGGACCTACCGGAAAATTAATTGATCACCCGACTATTGCATTGTGTCACCCAAAAGCCTATATTTGTTTAGACGCCTAAGAACTTAACTGTAGAGACGCGAACAACATTGATTTCACCCGCGTGTGGCCAGGCTTCACCGGGCGTTTATTTTGAGCTTTCTGACATACCATATTGCGCCCCTTCGCACCATGCGGTCCGAAGGGGTTCGTTTTTAGTCGCTGCCCTCTTCGGTATAAAACTCTTCCTTCTTGACTACCTGTATGGTTTCGCCCGACGACAGACTCCGCGAGAGGGCGCCGTAGGGGCCCGCCACTACTTGCTCACCGGTCTCCACGCCGGAAATAACCTGGATGAATTTGGCGTCCTGCAGGCCGGTAACTACCTGCACCTGGTCAACGGTATCGCCACGCACCACAAAGACTACTTCCTGTAGCTCGCCGGTACTGGAAGTTTCCACGGTATCCTCCCGGGTGGTCACCGATTCGATGGGTACGCTGGGCACGTCTTCCGCCATTTCCGTTAGGATGTCTACGCTGGCCGACATGCCGGGCCGGAAGGGATACGGATTACCGGCCGAGACTAGGTCGGCGTAACTCTCGGGGTTGATGCTGATGCGGACCTCGAAGTTGGTCACCTGATCGCTGTTGAGCACGTTGTCGGCCACGCCGGCGGTGGTACTACTGTTGGCGATCTGGGTCACGGTACCCGCGAAGGTGCGGTTGAGGTAGGCATCGACTTCCACTTCCACCTGATCGCCCAGGCTAACTGAGGGTACGTCGTTCTCGCTCACCTCGACCCGAACTTCCATTGCGTTCAAATTGGCGATGCGCATCAACTCCGTACCGGTCATCTGGATGGTACCTACCACCCGTTCGCCCTGCTCGACGTTCAGCAGCGAGACCACGCCGCCCATCGGGGCGTAGATGGTGGTGCGCCGCAGGCTGGTCCGCAGTTCGTTCAGGGTGGCCTCGCTGGACTCGATGCCGTATTCGGCTCCCCGTGCGCTTTCCTCCGCGGCCCGGATATTGCTTTCCGCCGCGGAGAGGTTGGCCTCCAGGGCGCGCACGTTCGACTGACTGGTTTCGAGTTCGGCCTGACTGATCACCTCATCCTTGTAGAGTTGCTCGTTGCGCTTCAGGATGTCGCGGGCATTCTCGAGTTGCGCCAGGATCTGTTCGCGCTGGGCCTTCTGGGTATTGATCTGGGCCCGGGCGTTGGCCAGCTGTGCCTTGCTGCTGTTAACTCCGGCTACGCCGCGGGCCACCTGCGACTGGTAGGCATCGGCGTCGATCTTGGCCAGGAGTTGGTTCGGAACAACACTGTCGCCTTCCTCCACATAGAGTTCGACTACCTCGCCGGATACGTCGGAACTGATCTTGACCTCCGTTTGCGGGAATATCTTGCCGCTGGCGCTGACCACTTCCTGGATATTGCGCCGGCTGACTTCCTGGACGAAGACGCGGGTGCCTTCATCTCCCCGGCCGGAAAAAACTACGACGGCTACGACGACGAGAATGAGGGCGCCGACGAGGAGTAAAATCGCTTTGCGAGACATAATAGGAAAGCTTTGCTGGGTGGGGTTAATTGAGGGAAAGTCCTTCGCCGAGGTAGAACTGGATGACCTCCCGGTTGAATATCAATTGATACTTGGACCGGGTAAAGTCCAGCCGGGCCTGTTCCAGGCGGTTGGATGCGGTTATGAGGTCCAGGCTGTTGGCCGCACCGGCCGTGTACCGCCGCTGGGCGATGTCGTAGGCATTCTGTGCGGCCTCGAGGCTTACCTGGGCGGCGCGGTACGTTTCACGGGCGGCGCGCAGGTCGCCCAGGGCGAGTTCTACGTCCGACCGCAGTTGGTTCTGGGCCTGGGCAATATCGAGCTGGGCGTTGTTGCGCAGTACTTCCGCCCGCTGCACGTTGATGCGGTTGCGGTTCTGGCTGTAGATCGGCACTGAAAGGCTCACGCCGATCGATTGTCCGAAGTTTTGGTCCAGTTGGTTGAGGTAGGGGAGGTTGGGGAAGATGACGCCCGTCTGCGAAAAGGTAGACAGGGTGGCCTCCTGCCCGTTGATCACTACCGGTACGGGCGGGCCCTGCACCAGTTCCACCTGCGAAGCGTCCGGGTTGTTGAAATCCTTGGCCAGGTTGGAGTAGTTGGTGCTGATGTTGGCGTAGAGTTGCACGCTAGGCCGTCCGCCGGCACGAGCGATCTCAATTTCCAGTTCCGAGGCCGACCGCCGCAGCTCCGCGGCGCGGATCGTCGGTTGGGTCTGCTGTGCTGCGCTGAGTACCTCCTGCAGGTCGTATTCGGTGAAGAGCACCGCCTCGTCAAGTTCCCGCACGGGCGTGACAATGTCAAAATCAGGGTCGGGGTCCAGAATGAGCAGCAACTGCAGGTCCAGCAGGGATAGCCGCTCCTGGTTTTCGAGTTCCACTACCGTCCGCTGGTCGGCCGCCTGCTGCGCGATGATGTCGTACCGCTGGGCGGCGGGCACGCTGCCGGCCCGGATCAGCGATTCGGTATTTTCGAGCTGTTGGGTGGTAAGTTCCAGCTGGGCGCGGGCGTTCGCGAGTTGTTCGCGGGTGAGCAGGATGGTCAGGAAGCTGTTGGCTACCTGCAGCCCTACGTTGTTGGCCGTCACGTTGGCGTCCGCCTCTGCCGCCTGCAGGTCGAGTTCCGACTGTTGCATGACGTTCCGGATCAGACCACCATTGTACAGAGTGACTGCACCCTGTAGCTGGTAGCCTTGGGAAAGGATGTTCTGGGCCTCGAAGCTGTTGGTGGTGGGGTCAATCGTCCGGCCCAACTGGAGGTTCAGGCCCGTTCCGCCGCTCAGGGTGGGAAGGCGGTTGTTGCGACTTTGCTGCAGCGCCAACCGGGCCAGTTCGGTGGAATTGTCCAGCCGTCGCACCTGCAGGTTGTTTTCCCGGGCGTGGGCTACGGCTTGTGAAAGAGTCCAGTCGCCCCCGCGCTGGGCCAAAAGACAACAGGGTAACAGGAGGGCGATCCAGAGATAGGCTTGATTCCGCATTCTACTGATTTTATAGGTCAGCAAAACTACGTTATCCGGCAGGGCGGCAAAATTTAATCTATCAACGGACGCCGTGCCTAGACCGGCAGCTCAGGCGGGGGCCTATTGGTTGCTGTTGACCACCGTGGTGCCGACCAGTCGGTCGTACCGGCCCCCCATCGGGCGATAGTAGATCAGCCCGATGTAGTCGTTCTCCGTGACGTCGAAGCTGTCTTCCGTTTCGTCGTAGCCCACGCGGTCGGCCGGACGGGCAAAGCGGGGATCACCCTTGCCCTTGCCGAGGTCCGTAACGTAATAGTAGTTGTAAAAGCCCTGCTTGATGAGCGCCCGCCCCACGTAGGCGTTGATGCTGGTGTTCCAGACCATCCGGTAGTCGTACTTGGTCTGCCATTCGGTCATCGCACCGAAAAGGTACACGTCGTGGTCCAGCGGCAATCCGTTGCGCGTCTTCAGGATGAAGGTGGCCTCGATGTACTCGCCGGTGAAATCGAGTCCGAAACGGGCCACGGTTTCCTGTAGGAACTCGTCGGCCAGGTTCACCACCGGCCGGTCGAGCCGGAAGTTCACGAAATCACCGTTCAGATCGAAGTACTGGATGTAGACGGTGTTCCCGCGGGTCTCTTCCGGCGCGAGCATCATGGCGTAGTAGTCGCCCTCGTTGGTAATGCTGCTGACGTCGGTCCGTGGTGCCTGTACCGAACGCAGGTCGAGGTTTCGAAATTCGTTCCCGCCCCGAAAAATGATGCGGTCCTGGTAGTTGAACTGCACGCTCTCGCGTCCGAGCAGGTTGGGCTGCACGGCCACCACGGCGTTGTCCCAGCGGCCGTTCTGAAGTACCGTCGCGGTGAGTTCCTGCAGGGGTGCCCGGGGCTGTAGCTGCTTGGTATTAGCTACCAGCTGTACCTCTTGGTGCGTCTGGATTTTGTCCACCACCGAGGGCCGCGTGACCTGCGCGCTCAGTCCTACCAGGTTCTCGGAAACCAGGAACCGCCGGGTAATAACCACGCGGTCGTCGTCCTGGGTATCGTACACCACCAGCAGGTAGTTGCCGCTCTTCTCCAGGCGCATGTTGCGGTTCGGGAACACGAGGTCGTAGTGGGTGTACTGCTTCAGGGTGCGCAGGCTGAAGTCGTACTGTTCCACGTAATCGTTGGCGTAGCCGCTATTGTACTCCATCTGCCCCAGGGTCGATGGCGTCCAGTCCTGATCGCAGTGGATGAAGGTGTAGGCGTAGCGGCGCACGTCGGCCGACAGGTCGTCAAACGAGAGCCGCAACTGGGCCCCGCCGCTGAGGTCGATAATGGGGTAGGAGTGGGGGAAGCCCGAAACGTGGAGCCGGACGGTCTTGATGTGATCTACGTAGGTATTGTCGTAAAACTTGAAATCCCCGCGCTGGGCGCCGATCACCCCACTCAGCAGCAGAAGGAGCAAGAGGGCGGCGGCGCGCGGGTGCCAAGGAAGGTGGGAAAAGTGCCGTAGGCTCATGAAAAGGCGTTAAGTCGACTTACAAAACGGCAGCCGCGGCGGTAGAACCGCCAGGGCCGCGCGGCCCATTCCGGACCCGAGCCACCGATGCCGATGCGCGGCGTCGCTACGATGTCTTCGGGAGGAATAACTTCCGTCGGGGGCAGCAGGGTGAGCGGACCGTCCGCCGTCAGCAGGTCAAGGCCGTTGTGCTCCCGCGTAATTCCCAGGGCCTTCGAAACAACGCCGGGTCCGGAGCTAAGTTGCGGCTTTAAGGTTTCCATATGACGCCGCTCCAGCATGTGGGGCAAACCCCGCGAGGGTGCCACCGCCCGGATCAGCACGGCGTGGGGCGTTTCGGCCGGACCGGTCACTACGTTGAACAGCTCATGGATGCCGTAGCAGAGGTAGACGTAGCTCGTACCAGCATCCTGGTAAAACGGTTCCGTACGCGGGGTGCGCCGGTGGCCGTAAGCGTGGCTGGCGCGGTCTTCCGGAGCCCAGTAGGCTTCCGTTTCGGTGATGTAGCCGGCCGTTTCCACTCCGTCGTCGGTGCGGCTCACAAGTTCCGCGCCGATGAGCTCGCGGGCAATGACCACCGGGTCCAGGCCCCGCAGGAATGTCCGAAAGTCGTCAACCTCCATACCGCCTAGTACGCCCGCTGTGCAGCCACGGTTCAGACTTCCCGCAACTCGCGGCGCAGGATCTTGCCGACGTTACTTTTTGGCAGTTCCTCCCGGAACTCCACGGCCTTGGGGATCTTGTAGCCCGTCAGGCTTTCCCGGCAGAAAGTGACCAGTTCCGCTTCGGTAAGGGAGGGGTCTTTCTTTACTACGAAGAGTTTGACCACCTCGCCGGAGCGCTCGTGGGGAATGCCCACCGCCGCGCATTCCAGCACCTTGGGGTGGGCGGCTACTACGTCTTCCACCTCATTGGGGTAGACGTTGAATCCCGAAACCAGGATCATGTCCTTCTTGCGGTCCACGATCCGGAAGAAGCCGTCTTCCGACATCATGCCGATATCGCCGGTCTTCAGCCAGCCGTCCGACAGCACTTCGGCCGTAGCCTCCGGCCGGTTGTAGTAGCCCTTCATTACCTGGGGTCCCTTCACCTGTATCTCGCCGCGCTCTTCCGTGGTGGCTACCCGATTTTCCTCCTCGTTCCAGATCCGGACGGAGGTATTGGGCAGGGGTACCCCGATGGTGCCGATGCGCAGGTTATCGTTGAAGGGGTTCATGGTGGCCACCGGGCTGGTTTCCGTAAGCCCGTACCCCTCGGTGAGGGGAGCGCCGGTGAGTTTGTGCCACCTTTCGGCCACTACCCGCTGAACGGCCATGCCGCCGCCGCCGGTGAGTTTGAGGTGGCGGAAGTCGAGTTTCTGGAAATCCTTGTCGTTCAGCAGGGCATTGAAGAGGGTGTTGACGCCGGTCATGGCCTCGATCTTGTTGTCCTTGAAGGCCTTTACTATTGTGCTCAGGTCGCGCGGGTTGGTGATGAGCACGTTGCACATACCGATGTTAAATCCCGCCACCGCATTTACAGTGAAGGCAAAGATGTGGTACAGGGGCAGGGGGCAGAGCATGCGCCCGTCGCCGCCTTCGGTGAGGGTCTGCGTCAGCCACGCGTACATCTGCAGGGCGTTGGCTACCAGGTTCGCGTTCGTGAGCATGGCACCCTTGGAGACGCCTGTCGTGCCCCCGGTATATTGCAGGGCGATGGTATCGCCGGGCAGGCCGGTGAAGGTGGGCAGCTTGTGCTTTTTCCCCTCGTCGAGGGCGGTCTGGAAGGTCACCGCGCCGGGCAGTTCGTAGCTCGGTACCATCTTTTTGACGTTGCGGACCACGAAGTTGGTCAGTCCGCCCTTCACCCAGCCCAGCAGTTCGCCGATGCTGGTGGTGATCACCGTGTTGATCTGGGTATCCTTGATGATCTGCTGCAGGTTGGCGGCGAAGTTCTCCGCGATCACGATGGCCTTGACCCCGCTGTCGACGAACTGGTGCTTCATCTCCGGCGGCGTGTAGAGCGGATTGGTGTTCACGATGATCAGGCCCGCCTTTAGGATACCGTGGAGGGCGATGGGGTACTGCAGCAGGTTGGGCATCATGACGGCCACCTTGTCGCCCGGCTGTAGGCCGCGGTAGTGCAGGTACGCGCCGAAAGCCGTACCCAGCTCGTCCAGTTCCCGGTAGCTGATGTCGCGGCCCATGCAGGAGAAGGCCGGCTTTTTGCCGAATTTTTTCATGGCAGCCTCCAGGAGGCTAATAAGGGTAGGATAAGCGTCGACGTCTACGTTGGCTGGTATGCCCGCCGGGTAATGCGTGAGCCAGGGGCGCTGATCGGTATTCATGGTGAGGTAAGGTTAACTTTCGTGCGTCGTAAAGTACAACACCGCCGGCGTAATTGACCCGAGCATCAACCCCAGCTGCCTTCAAGACGTTCTCTTACAAGCACGTGTGAATACCAAAGTATTTCTCCGCCGGCCTCGCGTGCCGGTATCCGGAAATATGTTGATATTCGCTTTTCATTAATATATTAGCTAACCTTCCCGCCCACAATGGAAAATGGAATCCTCACCGACGCCCAGCAAAAAGATGCTGAGTTGATTAAGACCTTGCTCGATAAGATCGTATCCAAAAAAGGGTTCGACAACATCAAGGCGAACGCCGAAGGGTACGAAACCCCCGCCAAGATTCGACGCAGCAAGGATACCGACGAATACTTCATTCCCGACGTCACCGGTGAGGTCAACGGCCGCAAAAGTTATTTCGAACTCGGCCTCAAGACCGATGACGAGCGTGAACTGGTCACCAAATGGCGCCTCCTCAGCAGCCTGGCTGCCTACAAGCACGGCAAACTCTACCTCGCCGTCCCCCGCGGCCACATGGCCTTCACCAACCGCATCCTGGCCGACTACCCCATCCAGGCCGAAGTGGTAAAGATCTGAGGCACGAACTCCAGTTCCGCCCCCGGAATAAAAGAACAGAAAACCCGATTTGCTACACGCAAATCGGGTTTTCTCATTCAGGCCAGGAGGTCCCGGTGGCGGTAAGCGCGTTACAGCGCGTAGCCGTCGGCCGCGATCAGCACGTTGGCAACCTTTCGGCGCAATTCCTTGACGTTCTGTGGCGGATACTTGGTGAAGCGCTTGATGCCCATGGTGAAGGTCCGGAGCAGGTCACCCTCCACGAAGCTCGCCACGGCGTCAGTGGCGTTCTTGGCCATCCGCGCGGTGGCGTCGTGCAGGTAGGTACGCAGGATCGCGTCGTAGACCTCCATGGGCTGGTGCCCGCCGCCGGTTGCGCGTAGTTTCTGTACCCGCAGCAGGGTACTTTCGGCCTGCAGCAGGTCGCCGAGCATGTCGGCTACGTTCATAAGAATCTCCTGCTCGCCCTTCAGGTTAATTTTGCCGTCCATCTGCTCTTTCGCGGCGGCACCGGCTACCATCAGGATGAGCTTCTTGAAATCGGCCACTGCCTTGATTTCCTCTCCGTATTCCCCGGTGGGGCGTTCCAGACTGGGCATACCGGCGAGTTCCTTCTGGACGTTCCAGGCCGGCCCCACGATGTCTAGAGCACCCTTCATGGCACGGCGCAGCAGCATATCTACGCTGAGCAGGCGGTTGATCTCGTTGGTTCCCTCGTAGATCCGGTTGATGCGGCTGTCGCGGTACATCCGGGGGGCCAGGGTTTCTTCGCTGTAGCCCATGCCGCCGTGGATCTGGACGACCTCATCGACGATGTAGTCCAGGGTCTCGGAACCGAGGAACTTGAGCAGGGCACATTCAATGGCGTATTCCTCGGCGCTGAGCAACTTTGCCTGGGAGTAGGTCTTGCCTTCCTCCATCAGCTGGTGGTTCATGTCCTGGATCTGCTGGCTGACGCGGTACAGCGCGCTTTCGCCGGCGAAGATGCGGATGGCGCCTTCCCCGATCTTGTACTTGATGGCTCCGAAGTTGGCGATCGGCTGCTTGAACTGGATGCGTTCGTTGGCGTAGCGTACCCCGACTTCCAGTGAGCGCTTGGCACCACCCACGCTGAGGGCGTGCAGTTTGAAACGTCCGACGTTCAGGACGTTAAAGGCGATCAGGTGGCCCTTTCCGATCTCACCCAGGCTGTTGCCGGCGGGGACGCGCACGTTCTCGAAGAAAACCTGCCGGGTCGAGCTGCCCTTGATGCCCAGTTTCTCTTCCTCGGCACCGAGGGTGAGTCCCTCCAGTTCGCGCGGCACGATGAAGCCGGTAAACTTGTCGCCGTCCACCTGCGCGAAGACAATGAAGACGTCAGCAAATCCCGCATTGGAGATCCACATCTTCTGTCCGTTCAGGACGTAAGCGTCGCCGTCCAGTTTAGCGCTGGTCTTGGCGCCCATGGCGTCCGATCCAGATCCGGGCTCGGTGAGGCAGTAGGCGGCCTTGAGTTCGCCGCTGATGAGGCGGGGCAGGTATTCCTCCTTCTGCTCGTCGGTGCCGAAGTACAGGATAGGCAACATACCGATGCCCGTGTGCGCGGCGTAGGAAACGGTGAAGGAGCCGGAGCTTCCCCCCATCACCTCACATATGAGGGTGTTGGAGTTGGTGTCCAGTTCCATCCCGCCGTAAGCTTCCGGCATATGACTTCCCAGCAGACCGAGTTCAGCCATTTTGTCGAGCAGGCGGGGGGCGATGTTATCTTCCTGCTTCTCGATCTTGTCGAGATTCGGCTTGATTTCCTGGTCGATGAAGTCCTGCACCATCTGCCGCACCATTTGCTGCTCCTCGTTGAATTCCTCGGGAATGAAGGTGGTATGATAGTCAGCGTCGGCAATGAGGAATTCTCCTCCTTTCAGGACGTGCTTGTGGGTGAGGGTGGCGGACATGAAGGATATACTTTAGTGGCTTGTAGCGAAAATTCGCTGTGAAGTTACAGCCTACCACCCGGAGGTTCAAGCGGCTGAATGACTTTTTAGCGAAAATTCGCTGGTTGGCTTCCCCCCTGCGCTTTTGGGGCGTTCGCTACATAACTTTTGATCATTCCCTTACCACCGGATTTGAGGCCTTTCACGGTTGGCTTACTCGGGTGACCAGTATGAGACCATAGGCGGAAAAGCGCGTTTCAACCCGGCTGCCCCCTCAGGGCCGAGTACGCTGAGCGCAGAGGCCAGACCGTCCGCCGACATACCGTCTGACGCGATGACGGTCACCGCGCGGGGATCCTGCAACCCGTAGCCGGTACGGGGGTCAATAATGTGGCTGTACCGGCGCCCGTCCTGCTCCAGATAGCGAAAGCGTGCCCCGGAGGTGGCAATCGCCACCCGGCTGGTGTCAACCACGCCAGAGGGGGTTAGCACTTGCCACCCAGTCTGACTTCGCGGGGGGTCGCCGAGCAGTAGGTCGCCGCCCCCGTCAATGAGGTAAACGGATAGTCCGGCATCTTCCAGCACGGCGCCGGCAGCGTCCAGGGCGTAGCCCTTGGCTACTCCGCCCAGGTCGAGTTGCATATCGGCCCTGGCGAGCCGGACCCGCCCCGCCCGGCGCAGCCGGACCCATTTCCACTGCACCCGCGACCGCGCCCGTATGATGGATGTAGGGTCGGGAAGGCGCTGCTGCCGGAAGGCCCGGCGCCAGAGCTTCGTGAGGGGACCGATGGTGGGGTCAAAGGCCCCGTCGGTGATCCGCGCCAGGCGACGACTGAAAGTGAGTACCCGGTGCAGGTCCGCGGAAACCCGGTGCCACCGCCGCGGAGGCTGCCTGACCAGGCGGTTGATCTCGCTGTCGTTGCGATAATCGCTCATCAACTGCTCGATATTTTCAATGCGGGCGTAAGCGGAATCGATCGCGCGCCGGGCCTGCAGGGTATCGGTAGCCACCACCGTGATCGACCAGGGGGTGCCCATGGCCGCCCGTGCTATCGTAATACGATCTTGGCTGCGTACGGACAGGGCCAGCAGCAAGGAGAGGAGTAACAGGCTTGTGCGCATACGGAAGGTGGACGACTCGCGTGGTGGCGGACCGTCCTTCCTTTACTTGACTTTGGTTTCGCCCGGCACCGGCACGGGGTAGTACCCGCTGGGCAGCGGCAGGATCGGCGGTGGCGCGTCGAAGGCGTAGGTGGCTGGTGACAGGTCGAGGTCGGAGTTCATGGCCTCGTCCCAGGTGATAACTTGTCCGGAGTAAGTAGCCATGCGGCCCATGATGGCCGTCAGGGTGCTCTTGGCGGCGTTCTCGGCGTCGGCGTATTTGTACTCTCCGTCGGCGACGGCCTTGAAGAGCAGGTCGTGCTCGCGCTGGTAGGGGTTGGGGTCGCGCCGGTCGTTGTGGTCAAGCAGGGCGTAACCCGATTTCGTGAGCAGCTTGCCCGGGGCGGGAGCCGATCCGTTGGTGCCCTGGAATTCTTCCGTCACCTTGGTGCTGGCGCCGTTCCAGTGGCGGCACTGGCTGATCATGCGGCTGCCGTCGGCGTAGGTATATTCTACGGCGTGGTGGTCGAAGATCTCGCCGTGCTCCTTGCCGTTGCGCATGTGGCGGCCGCCGTAGCCTGAAGCTTCCTTGGGGTAGTCTTGCTTCACCCAGTTTCCAACGTCAAGGTTGTGGATGTGCTGTTCGTTGATGTGGTCGCCGCACAACCAGTTGAAGTAGTACCAGTTGCGCATCTGGTATTCCATTTCGGTCTGACCGGCTTCGCGCGGCCGTACCCACACGCCGCCGCTGTTCCAGTAGACGTAGCTGGTGGTGATGTCGCCGATGGCCCCGTTCTGCATCATATCGACCCAGCCCTTGGTGTACTGGTCCTGGTAGTGGCGCTGGAGGCCAACCACTACGTTGAGTTTTTTGCGTTTGGCCTCCTCGGCGGCCTTCAGCACGCGGCGTACGCCCGGAGCGTCGACGGCTACGGGCTTTTCCATGAAGATCTGCTTGTCGGCCTTTACGGCCTCCTCGAAATGCATGGGGCGGAAACCCGGAGGCGTGGCGATAACCACGACGTCGACCAGGGGGATGACCTTTTTGTAGGCTTCGAATCCGACGAATTTGTGCTCCTCGGGCACGTTGAGGCGGGCGGCGTCCAGCTCGTTCTCGGCGAGCTGCCCCTTGATGCCGTCGTAGGCCTGGTCGAGCCGGTCGCGGAAGGCATCGGCCATGGCCACGAGCTGCACGTTCTGTTCGGTGGACAGCGCCTGGGTGGCGGCGCCGGTTCCGCGGCCTCCGCAGCCGATGAGGCCGACGCGGATCACGTCGCTGCCGTCGATGTGGGCGCGGGCCGACAGGTCGGGCATGATGGCCAAGCCGGCGGCGGCCAGGGCGGTGGTTTTTTGGAGGAAGGATCTTCTGTCAAGTGGCATAATCGAGCGTTGGCGGGTCGGGATGCCGGGGCCGGTAGATGTGGCCGACCAGGCTCCGACGGAGCGGGTTATTTATCGGGCTAAAAGATAAGCAGTATCGCCGGTACAATCGAATGTATAGCAGAAAAAGCGATCGCCCGGCGGGGTGGATCAGTCCACGATGGCCTCCGAGAAGAAGGCGTGCACTTCCCCCGGGCTCGGTTGCTCGGCCGGGGAAACGAGGCGGAAGCCCAGGAAGGGGCTGTCGACATTCCACCAGCGGCTTTTGGGGATCTGGGGGTCGCGGGCCTGCCAGCGCGGGCTCGACTTTTCGCGGGCGCGGCACCCGGCGGTGCTCATTTCAGTGTCGAACGACCCGCCGCGTACGGTACGCGAGTGCTTTCCGTCGGGCCGCATCCAGGGGTCAGCGGGCGCGGCGGCGATCCGGTCGGCATAGTCGTCGTAGTATTCGTCGAGCGTCCATTCGCTCACGTTACCGATCATGTCGTAGAGTCCCCAGGCATTGGGTTGTTTTTCGCCCGTTGGGTGATAGGTTTCTTCCCCGTTTTCGTACAACCAGGCCAGGTCCTCAAGGTCGGCCGGATCGGGCTCCTCCCCGGCCAGACAGGCGTATTCCCATTCGGCTTCCGTCGGCAGGCGGAAGAAGCGGCCCGTTTTTTCGTAGAGCCACTCGCAGTAGCGCAGGGCGGCCTGCTGGGTGGTATTCACCTGGGGGTAGCCGCCGCGGGTACCCATGCCGTAGGTCAGGTCGAGGTAGGGTGGGGAGGGGCGGCTCACCGCATCAACGTCCCAACCCTCGGTAGCGGCCACCGGCGTATCGTTGTCCCGCACCTGGAACAGGCGGTAGGCGTCGTGGGTCACCTCGTGGCTGCTGATGGCGAAGGGGGACAGGGTAACGAGCTGCCCGGTCTCCCCGAAGGCAAAACTGCCCCCCTCCAGGGGCACCATCGTGAAGTACACCTCACTGCCCGGCAAGCGAACCGTATCGAGGGGTTGGGCGCGGAGCGCGGGTGCCAGGAAAAGCAGGAAGAGCAAAAACGGGTGGTAATGCATGATCGGCGACGTAAGCGAATGGCCGCCAAATATAGGAATCCGGGGGAAGGGGCAGGTGACTCCGAGCCGAATACGGGACATTACCGCCGTACATCCGTCATAATGTCAATATTTCACACAATAAGGGCGAAATAATTAACGATTTATGCTTCGGTCTCCGACTTTGTTACTATATTTTAAAGTACCTACCCGACCGCTTAACGCCTTCCTGCATGAAATCTTTGTATACCGTCCTCTTCGTAGTATTTGCCCTGCTGTTTGCCGGCGGAGCTTTCGGCGAGGTGAAGTCCGACGGTACGCAGATATGGGTCGAAGTGCTGTTGGCTGCCGGTTTGCTCATCCTCTTCGGTTTGTTTGCTACCGTGCTCTTGCTCAGTACCAGCAAAGCGGGGGAAGCATGAAGGTGGACCGGCTTGATCGACCCCGCCCCTTAACCAAACGCTAACCCCTATCTTAACCTATCCTTTGCGCCAGTCGGTGCTCCCCCGCCGTTTCAGGGTACAAACTACCGTACCATGAAACTTCAGTTGCTTGCCCTTTTCGCGCTTTTGAGTACCGGCCTCCTTACCGCCCAGGCCTCCTGGGGTATCCGCGCCGGTGCGGGGCAGACCGCCCTGCGGTCGGGCCAGATCTTCGACCCGCTCACCGACCGGCTGGAACCTCTGGGAAATATCTCCCTCGGGGCCTTTGCCGAGCTACCGCTTACCGGTTACATCGCCTTCCGACCCGGACTGGAATACAGCAGCCGGGGCAGCAGCCTCGGGCTGACGGATAAGGTGGAGGTCTTCGGGGTGCAACTGCCCGTAGGCGCCCGCGCCAAGACCCGCTTCAACTACATTGAGGCCCCGCTGCTGGTACAAGTCAACCTACCCACCGAAAGTGCCATACAGCCCTACGCCATCGCCGGACCCACCCTCGGCTACGCTACCGGTGGCAGGGTCACCACCGCGGCCCGCGCTGTAGTGGAACTCAATCTCTACGGCACCGACCTGGATCTCGACGCCATCGGCTACGAGCGCTTTCATGTGGGCGTCATCGGCGGACTGGGTGCCAGGGCCCGATTGGGAGAGAATACTGGACTGTTCATGGAAGCCCGGTACGAGCACGGACTGAGCCAACCCTACGACGTTCCGGTGATCCGGGACAAGGTGGGCTTCCGCGGCTGGAACGTCGGGGCCGGGGTAACCTTCGCTCTCTAAACAAGCAGTGGCCGCCGCAAAGACTGCGGCGGCCACTTGTGCTGGGAGTGGTGTTTTCTTTAACATTGTGAATATAATGCTCTTGATTGGTTCTCCCATCCCCGTCCGGTCATCCCCGGGTCATGTTAGAAAAGTCAGGGGTGCACAGCGAACCGCCACGCCTACTGGCACTTTGTAGTGCCGGACCCCGCATCGGCGAGCCAGCACTATTCTATGAGGTATCAAACCTGCTTTTTCTTCCTCCTTGTATTAGCTTTTATCGCTGCCTGTGAACGAACGGACGGTGACGATTCCTCCGACGAGGTAAAGCAGTGGTTGTACGTACGCACGGGGTCGGACCTGGGCCCCCTGAACCACGGTGACGTGATCCGTCCGGAAGGCGATGACCTGCGGATAAGTAATATCCTGACCGGCAGGGACACCCTGATCCAGCTGGCGTCGGTAGATCACCTTCTGAGCGTGTTGCCAAACGGCAAAGTCGTACTAGACGGCGTGGCGGGCGGCCCGCGCCTGCTGCCCCTGGAGAATACAGGCGTTACCCTGGATACGGCTTTCCTGACCCGCCAACCCTTTACCTACGAGATGATGGGCCAGCAGTACTGGGTTAGCTTCGAGCCCGCGTTTACCGGCTTTCCGGAATTTACCCGACCGGGGTCCCGAGATTTCGTCAACCGCATGGTGGACTGGGCGGCGACCGCACCGGGCCTGGAGTATTCCGAATACGTGCTGCTGCAAAATTTCGGACAGTCCATTCTCCTGATCTCCGAACGGCAGCGCGGGCAGTACCTGAACACCATGGGCGTGCTCATTGATACCGTCTCCGCGGACGTCTTTGGCGGACGGGTATTCCATGGATCAGAAACCGGATACCCCGCGGAAATCCTTTTTCACACCCTGCCGGTAGAGCCCGCGCCTTACTCGGCCGAAGCCTTCGTCGACCTGGTCAACCAGGGGTATTCCCGCTCCTACCTTCTAGTGAAGCGTACCGGGGAGCGTAACCTCGGGGAAGACAAGCGACTGCCCCGCCGCAGCCTTATCGACACGGGCGACCTGGGACTGATCAGTGCCAGTTTTCTCGAAGACGGAAGCGTGATGTTCCTGTCCGATGACCACATCGTCCTGCAGGGCAGCTACGTGTTGGACCTGGACAAGGGACTGCTCACCGTTACGGACCCGGATGGCGTATCGTTCCGCGTCTTCGTGGACACCGAAGACGGGATCCAGTTCACCCTGCCCGTTTCCGTAGTGGAACTGGACGGCGGCACCCTGGTCGGCGAAGACAATTACCTGAGGATCGAGGTGGTGGAGTAGTCCGGTGGCCCCGTGCGCCGCTAGCCGAGTCTGTATCAATCGATGGAATAACTATATTGGTCGGACACATATTCACCGATCATGACCAACAGCCGGCGCACCTTTCTTCGCCAGTCCGCCGCCGCGGCCGCGGGCATCACCTTCATTCCTTCCTACCTCAGCGCCGGAATCGGCGGCAATCGCGCGAATACGGACCTGGCCATTGGTTTCATCGGCTGCGGCCGGCAGGGACTGGGCCTGGCCCGCAATCTGGCCAACGTGCCCGGCACCCGACTGGTAGCCGCCTGCGACGTTCACTCCGCCAAGCTCGAACACTTTGTAGGGCAGGTCATGGAACGGGCGGCCGCGGATTCCGGTGGATCCGCCCAGACCGCGGTACGGTCTTATTCCGATTACCGCGCCCTCCTCGAGCACGAAGGACTGGATGCCGTCGTAGTGGCCACCCCGGACCACCAGCACGCCACCATCTGCGTGGCGGCCCTGGACCGCGGTCTTCACGTGTACTGCGAAAAACCCCTGGCCCACACGATCGAAGAAGGCCGGTCGATGGTGGAGGCCACCCAGCGCAACAATAAGGTTCTGCAGACGGGCAGTATGCAACGCTCCATGTTCAATTTCCAAAAGGCCGTGGAGGTTATCCGCGCCGGTAAATTGGGAGAGGTAAAAGAGGTGATCGTCAGCATTGGCGGCCCGCCCAGGGCTTTCGACCTGCCCGCCCAGCCATTACCGGAGGGCGTGGATTGGTCCGGATGGATCGGTCCGACCGTGGACCGCCCCTACCACCCCGACCTGTTGCCGCCCATTGACGCCGACTACTGGGGCCGCTGGCGGCATTACGCCGAGTTTGGCGGCGGAATGGTCACCGACTGGGGCGCGCATATGTTTGATATCGTTCAATGGGCCCTGGAAAAGGATACTACCGGTCCCACTCGCTTTTACCCACCGCTGGAGGAAAATGCACAGCAGGGGCTTACCCTGTTCTACGCCGACGGTACACGGGTAGAGCACCGCGATTTTGGGCGCGGCAATGCGGTCCGCTTCGTCGGCTCGGAGGGTACGCTCGACGTGGCCCGGGGTTTCATCGATTCCACCGTGCCCGACTTGCTGTCCTACGGCGATATGAACCACGAATCCGCGGTACCGGCCCTCGTCAGTCACCTCACCGATTTCACGGAGGCGGTACGCTCCGGCGGCACGCCGATCTGCCCGGCCGAAACGGGGCACCGCACCGCCACCGTCTGCACCCTGTCGAATATAGCCTACCGGCTGGGTCGTCCCCTGGAATGGGATCCGGGAAAGGAACGAATCAAGGGAGATGCCCGGGCGAATCGCCTGTTGGGGGATGCGTACCGTAACTCCTTGGCCTAAGGCCGGGTGGGGAGGGGCCGCCGATGGCGGATTAGCAACGGACGGCTCATATGTACTCTTTACACGTCCCGTATGCTATATCCGGATTGCCCGCCACCGGCCTATCCTGGCCTGGGATAGGCGTAGTATTCGTTTGGACAAAACTGCTCAACCATATATCCGTATTTCTTGAGCAAGGACTTGGCCTGGAATTTATCAATGTTCAATTTTGCGATGCGCACGGTGTTTTCTTCAAAAAAGATATGATGGATCCGTTTCTCGGATAATAATCGACTTGCTCCTTCGAGGACCCAGGTGTCAGCGCCTTCCGTGTCTATTTTGAGGACTTCAATTTGTTGCAGGTCGTACTCGTTCGCCACATTGTCCAGGGTGTCTACCGCTACCTCCACCGATTTTTCGTCGGCTGTAATGGTCAGTCCCCCCCAGCCCGTTTGCTGCTCTTCGTTCTCAAGGCTGAACATCATGCTGGTCTTTTCCCTACCCAATGCATACGGCAATATGGTTATCCGGTCGCCAAGTCTGTTTTTTATAACGTTATGCGTCAACGGGGCAATATTTGCGGGCGAGGCTTCAAAGGCTAAAACCTGGTTCTTGGGTTGTTGCCAGGCCCAGATGCAGGAGAAGTATCCATAATTTGCCCCTACGTCCACCATCGTGCCGCCACCAAGTGCCAATCGCAATATGGTTTTGGTCAGTTTAAGTTCGTAGAAACCATTGAATATAATTGACCGGTGCCCTACGTCACTCCGCAACAAATCAAAGCGGAGGGACTTGCAGAATTCGAGGTCAACGTCCTTTTCTTGCAAATCGGGGAAATACCTGGCAATATGATAGCTTACCCGTTGCCGCAGGGACAACGGGTATATTCCACGAGTGATCATAATAGGTATGTGAGTTTTTAAAAATGGGTGTTCATTGGCAAACCACCGGTGCGATGCCGCCTAGAAAATTTCGCAATAGTCTATACAAGGATAATTCCTACAAATTAAGCTTCACGTACCTGCCATCCCTAGCTATTAATAATGAGTTTAATATATTTTATAAGCCTATAATGATAAAATGATCCGGCTGCCGATGGTGATTCCATTGCGTTTGCGTGAATTGTACCGTTATCTCATACGGAGGCTCATACGATGCGCAGCCAAGCAATTATGCCGGAGCCGGGCCATATGGGTTGTTGTCCATTCCCGGCACCCGCGCGCCGCCGCCTACCTTTGCCTTATGTCCCTATCGCGCCGTCGTTTGCTATGGTTGCTGCTCGCCGGTTTCGTCGTGGGTGACCTGGCGTATTCCTTTGTGCAGTATTACCAGCAGCCGCTCGACGGCGACGTGGCCTGGAACCTGCTGCCCGCCCACGAGGTTAAACCCGTGCTGAATGACATATTCGGCCTGCAAACCTGGCGCGACGGGCGCACTTATCCCAATCCCAACCGCTTTTTCTGTCATTGGTCGTTCCGGGAGTATTTCCTGGCGGCCCCGCGCCTACTACAGCTATTCGTTGACCCCGTCACGAGCGTCTACCTGGCCGCCGGATTGGCCAAATTGGGGGTACATCTGGGTCTGCTGTTTCTGCTGGCGCGCGCGGTGCTGGGCCATTGGCGGGTGCGCAACCTGGCCTTCGTAGGTATACTGGCCCTGCTGACCCCTTTCTTCCAGGGCAACGGCTACAGGCACGACCTGGGCATCATCGACCCTTCCGTCACCTATACTTTTTTCTACGCCCTGCCGGCGGCCGTATTGCTGTTGTTCCTGCTGCCCTTTTTCGATCTGCTTTATCACGACAAGCGGGAGGGGATGTCGTGGCCCCGCTACCTGCTCTGGTCGCTGCTGGCCGTGGTCGTCTGCCTCAGTGGCCCGCTCAATCCCGCAGTCATACTGGTCGCTACGGCGGTGGCCGGACCGCTCCTGCAGCTCCGGATCGTGCGCCGGGGGTGGCCGTCCGTGCCAATGGCGTACTATGCCTTATGGGGCTGGGCAGCGGCGCTGGCGCTGTATTCCCTGTACGTGGGCAGTTTCAACAGCCTGACGATCGCGAACGAGCAGCCCCTAGCCGATCTGTACGCCCGCTGGCCGGAGGGGGTATTTCGGCAGTTCACCCGCAAGTTGGCCTGGCCGGTGCTGATCGTTGCCCTGGGAATCACCCATTTCCTCTTGCGGCGCCGGGGTGAGTCGGCCGGCCGTTGGGTGCGCCTGCTACAATGGGTGGGCCTTTTCGGACTGCTGTACCTGATCCTGCTGCCCCTGGGCGGCTACCGGGCGTACCGCGGCCTTATACTGCGCTACGATACGATTCTGCCGGTCACCCTTTCCGTGC
Source organism: Neolewinella litorea (assembly GCF_004803465.1). Lineage (GTDB taxonomy): Bacteria > Bacteroidota > Bacteroidia > Chitinophagales > Saprospiraceae > Neolewinella > Neolewinella litorea. The sequence goes on from NZ_SRSF01000003.1 coordinate 503,921, forward strand.
TGCTGGTTTACGCGACCGGCATCCGCCACCTCTTGGCGTCCTGGGTGCCTGCCCGGCAACGGTGGTGGCTGCTGGTACTGCCCGTTGCGGTGGGGTTGATCTTCACCCTGGCCGACCGTACGGATTCCTCCCGCTACCGGTGTGAGGCTACTGCACTGCGTACCCTAGCGACTTCGACCTCCGATACCGTGGCCTTGCCGGCGGACTGTCCGGTGCTGAGCTGGGAGCCCTTTACCGATCCGGCCTATTCGGAGATGAACGTGCGCCTGCTTCGGCGTTGGGGCATTGTGGATCGGCCGTTGCTCTACTATAACCGGCAGCGGTAGGGGGCGCGTGCGCGGGTGCCGCATTGTTCGGGGGAGCGGTACCGGGTGGGCCGGGCCCGCGTAGCGTGTGAGCAGCGTACTTTGGGCACCCTAAAGTGAAACTACCATGCAGTACACCTCAGCCCTGGCCCATCACGTGCGTACGGCCTTTGCCGGCGACAACTGGACGTCGGTCGGATTCCGCGAAAAACTGGCCGACCTCACCTGGCAGCAGGCCACCACGCGACTGGGCGACCATAACAGCATAGCCGCGCTGGTCTACCACGTGGGCTACTACTATACGGGCATGATTTCCGTATTACGGGGTGGCGCGCTGGAAATTCCCGACAAGTTCAGTTTCGACCACCCGGCCATTACGGATGAGGAAGACTGGCGCAAACTGGTCAACGACACCTACGCCCACGTGGCCACCTTCGCCGATCTGGTGGAGGCCCTGCCCGACGAACGACTTGCCGACACTTTCACCGACGAGAAATACGGAACCGTGTGGCGCAATCTCCTGGGCGTACTCGAGCACACCTACTACCACCTCGGACAAATATCACTCCTCAAAAAATTGATCCACCAGCACGAAGCGGCCTGAGGGATTGAGTGGCAAACGGTATTGCCCAAGATCGGCAGTTAAATTCTTTAGTTGATGGATAATAGGCTGATGGCGACTATCTTGTCCGGAACTCAAACTGTCGATCATGCCCAACCAAACCCTGAACAGCCTACTGTTCCTGTGCCTATTTTTAGGCCTATCCACGCTTCAACATCCCCTGTTTGCTCAGTGCCCTAACCTGGTCTGGGCGGATGAATTTTCGGGGACAAGCCTCGACCAAGCCAAATGGAACTACCAGATCGGTGACGGCTGCGACATCGGGATTTGCGGATGGGGCAACAACGAACTGCAGTCGTACCAGCAGGGCAACGTGGCCGTCAGCAACGGTCAACTCCAGATCACGGCGCGCAAGGAGCGGACCCGCGGCAGCCAGTACACTTCGGGCCGCATCAATACCAAAGGGAAGGCCGATTTCACCTACGGTCGGTTCGAGGCTTCCATCAAGCTTCCCTACGGCGATGGCCTCTGGCCCGCCTTCTGGATGCTTTCGACCGACGAAGTGTACGGCGGATGGCCCCAAAGCGGAGAAATTGATATTATGGAATTCGTGGCCTCCAATCCGGGCCAGACGCTGGGATACATTCACTACGGTGATCCGTACCCAAACAACCAATCCCAGGGAACCACCTACCGATTGGGCGACGGCAATTTTCCGGATGCCTTCCACGAATTTGCCGTCGAGTGGGAGCCGGGCGAAATTCGCTGGTTCGTTGACGGAGTACTGTTCTCGCGCAAAACGGCGGCGGACGTCGCTCCGTACCAGTGGCCTTTTGACCAGAATTTTCATTTCCTGTTGAACGTAGCCGTAGGCGGCAACCTTGGCGGACCGGTAGACAACGGCATGCTGCCCGCCACCATGGCGGTGGATTACGTCAGGGTCTACGACGGCTTTCGGGCCTACCTGACCGGCGACCGCGTAGTGGCCAACCAAGCCCAGGGAATCACCTACCGCCTGGAGAACCTGTCGGCCGGGACCAATGTAAGCTGGGCGGTGCCTGCGGGTGCTACGATCATCAGCGGACAGGGCTCCGCGGAAATTACCGTCGATTTCGGCGACGCGAGCGGCCACATCAGCGCGTCTTACCACGATGGTTGCCAGACGCGGGAAACCGGCATGTTCGTGGAGGTGGAACCAGCCTACTCCCGGAGCTTCTCCTTCGAAAACTTCGATGAGCCGGCCACGGCCGTTTACGCCAGCAGCACCGGTACCCTTACCGAAGTGAACACACCGGCACCCAACGCCACCAACTCCAGCGCCCGCGCCGGCAAATACGATCGCAACGGGGCCGAGCAGTACGACGTGCTGGTGTATAACGTGAGCAACCTCACGGATGCCTCGGCGTATACGGACAAGACCAAGAAATTCTACCTGGACGTTCACACCACCGCCCCGGTGGGGACGGACATCATTCTGCAACTGGAAACCGCTGCCGCCACGCCCACCAACTTTCCTACGGGTCGTCATAGCAGGTACGTGGCTACCGTCGGCAAAAATGGTCAATGGCACCGGCTGGCGTTTCAACCCTTGGACCGGCCGGATGCCGGTGCGGCCGATGCGGATGTCAGCAAGATGATTCTGCTTTTCGCATCGAATTCCTTTACGGCGGATACTTATTACTTCGATAATCTGGACAGCTACGCATCCGGCGGCGGCGGAGGTGGTGGCGGTACAAGCACGGCTACCGCGGTACATGTCAGTGCCCTTAGCACCGGTTCCGTAGGCGCGGGCAAAGGGTCAAAGGCCGGCACCGCCACGGTCACCATTACTGATGACCTCGGCAATGCCGTATCCGGTGCGGTGGTCAGCGGCACCTTCAACGGTACTTTTAACGAATCGGCCACCGGAACCACCGATGCGGCGGGTAAAGTCGTACTGACCACGCAGGCTACGACCAAAGGCGGCGCTACGGTAGGCTTCTGTGTGGACCAGGTTACCGCTTCCCTCCCTTATGACCCCGCGGCCAACACAGCCACCTGTGCTACCGCCGTTGCGATGAAGACTACGGAACCTGCAGCCGTGGCAACGCCCGATTTCGGCACGCAACTTTCCGTTTTCCCCAACCCCGCCCGGGACTTTGTCCGAGTTTCTCTGGCTGGCCGGGGAGGGCTTGCCCGGGTTTGGGTTTACGACGCCGCTGGACGATTGGTACTGGAACGCGACGCAGCCGCCTCAACTACTATTCAGCTGTCTACTAGCGATTTACCCGCCGGCACCTACCGTTTGCGGGCCACGACCGGGGAGGGGGAAGTGTTCATCAGTAATTTTGTAAAGTAAGCGATTAGGTCCTTAGTGTCACAAGTACTCACGGAAGACGACAACCCACCATTGGCATTTTTAAAACAGCCGACTATGCCACGTCTCTGGTGCCGCCCAATCGCGGGGCTGATGGCATTTCCCCTGAAAGGGGCGATCATCTTTCCTTTTCTTCTCCTGATGACGGCTTCGCTGTCGGGCCAGGAGAGAGTAGACTGCAACCCGGGAATAACGAAGAACGGGTATGTCCCACAGCCAACTGACCACGTTATCTCCCGCAGCGCTTACCACGACCGGCTCTACGGCTTCTGGTTGGGGCAGTGCATCGCCAACTGGACGGGGCTGGTGACCGAGATGGACAAGATCGGAAACGTGGGTGAGGTGCAGACGGGTGCTTTCTATACCCGCGCGGACTGGGGGCAGCCCGATCAGCCGAGTATCTGGGGGGAGGGAGTGCCGAGCGACCTTTCCCCGACCATCGACTTCGTGTTCCGGGGGGAGGATGAGGTCTGGGGGGCCGACGACGATACCGATATAGAGTACATGTACCAGCGGCTCCTGGCCCTGTACGACACCAGCTTTCTGACCCCGGAAATGATCCGTGACGGTTGGCTGAGGCACATCCGCAGCGAGGAGGAAAACTACCTTTGGGTGTCGAATCAGCGTGCCCTGGAACTTATGCAGGAAGGCCTGTTGCCCCCCGCCACCGGTGATCCGGCGAACAACGAACACTACGCCATGATCGACGCGCAGTTGACTACGGAGATATTCGGGCTTTTCGCGCCCGGCCGGCCCGTCGTAGCGCGGCGGATGGCGGAAGTGCCGATTCAGACGGTGGCCCGCGGAGATGCCGCCCACATTTCCGAGTTTTACGTCACGATGTACAGCCTGGCCGCTACCGCACCGGCTGAGCAATCGATGCGGCAACGGATCTCGGCAATGGCCGAAGCGGCCCGGCGGGTCTTGCCCGATTCTACTTACTCAGCCAGGATGTACGACTTCGTTCGGGAGCAATACCTCAGCGGGCAACCCTGGGAGGCAACACGCGATTCCATCTACGAGCGCTATCAGGTCCGGCAGGAAGACGGTTACGATATTACCGCGCAGAACCTGTACTGCAATGGCTGTTTCGCGGCGGGTATCAATTTCGCGGCCAGTCTGGTGAGCCTGTTCTACGGAGAGGGTGATCTGAAGGAAACCATCAAGATCGGGGCGCTGGCCGGCTGGGATTCCGATAACCCCACCGCGACCTGGGGTGGGATGCTGGGCTTTATGCTGGGCCGCGAGGGGGTGGAGCAGGCTTTCGGACGTACCTTCAGCGACCGCTTCAATATTCACCGCACCCGGCAAAACTTCGAGGGAGACGGCATCGATACCTTCGACCGCATGGCCGCGGAGGGTGTCCGCATAATAGATCGGGTGGTCGTTGACGAACTGGGCGGTGGGGTAGACTGTGCACGCGGGGTATGGTACATTCCGCCCGGAGCGTGAGGGGTGGATTCAGCCTTTGCGCAGACTGCGGGCAATCTGACCGTTCCTGTCGAGGTAAACCACGTTAAAACCGGTGGCCTGTCCGCACTCTTCCATTGCCGCGATAAATTCCGCCGAACGATCCAGGTCGGAAACCTCGATCTTGATATTGTCCCGATGCGTAAAGACGGTCATGACCATTCGGGTACTGCCGAAGGAATTATAAGTTTCCTGCACCGTGATGCGCTGCACCTCGCTAAGGTGGATGCGGCGGTTGGTTCCGAACAGGTGGCGTACTTCGAGTTCATCCTCCCGCAGGGTTATGCCTGCGTTGAGGGTATGCCCGTAATGGATCAGGAAGCCGATGGCCGTCAGCGACAGCAGGGTTTTCAGCACGATGAGCGGATCGGCGGGCTCGTCGTTGAGCAGGGTCAGGGCAATTACTACAATAGCCGATACGACCAGAACCTGTCCGGCCCGGGCGCCGCGCAAAGAGGTGTAGGTATTCGTTTCGGCTGGCATATCACCAAGATACGCCCCGGAAGGGAAACCTGCTACAGAAGTTCCAGGCGGTCAATCAACAACTGGAAGCGTTGTTCGCGACCGTTGGCGATCAGAAATGAGATCTCGGCGATGCGGCTTCCATCAAAGTTGGGCAGCTCCAAGGCCTGTCCGCGCCGTACCGGGCGCATATCGGCCAGGGGCACCTCGATCACTTCCCATTCTCCGGAGGTGGAGAAGGGGTAGACATAGGAAAAATCCTGTTGCGCGTTGGGTTTGACGCGAAACTCGAATCCACTGCCATCGCCGCGCACGTACAGGAGTACCCGGTTGTAGGCCTGGGTGACTACCGGGGGATTGAAGCGGTGGCGCACCGAAGAAAATCCGCCCCCGTCGCGTAGGGAAACCGCTCCATAAAAGCGCCCTTTCTTTTCCTTCGTAATGGCAAAGTGGCCATCGGAATGGCCCCCCATAACGATATCGTCGAGCACGCGCCAGCGGGCGGCCACGGAATATTCATTAAAGGCATACAATGAGGTGGGCGGATTCATGCGCGAGGCAAGTTTGTAGGCTAAAGGCAAGCCGTGCGCGGAATGTTTGCGCGCAACAAGCCGGAATAGGACTGTAAATTATCCTTTTCCGCGGTGCCCATCCGCACCAATTTAATGGTTATCCAGGCAGGGCCTTACCAAGGCGTAGTAAGGGTTCCCTGGCCGACCGTTAATCCTTAGTTTACGCCGCCATCCCCCTTGCGTATGAATACCCGCCCCGGAGAAGAACTGCCCACCGAGCGCCTGTTACCTTATCTGCGCGAGCACCTCCCGGGCCTGCGCGGTCCGATGGAAGTGACGCAGTTCCGCGGCGGCCACGCCAACCTTACCTACGAACTGAAATTTGCGAACCGGGAGCTGGTGCTGCGGCGACCACCCTTCGGCGAGATCGCACCGGGAGCCCACGATATGCGTCGGGAATACCGGATCCTTTCGCGCCTGCACCCCTACTTTGCACCCGCGCCCCGCGCCCTGCTCCTGGGCACGGACCCCTCCATTCTGGGCGCAGACTTTGTGGTGATGGAACGGCGGCACGGCACCGTCATTCGCTATGAGGTGCCGGAAGGATTTCGACAACTGCCCCAGGTCAGGCGCCGGCTCACCGACGCCCTGATGCGGGTGATGGCGGACCTCCACCAGGTGGACGTCGCCGAAGCGGGCCTGGAAGACCTGGGCCGACCGGAAGGCTTCGCCGAACGACAACTCGGAGGCTGGAAAAAGCGGTGGGAACGCTCCCGTACGGAGGAGAACGCCGATATGGACCTCCTCGGGCAGTCCCTGGTGGCCGATGTTCCCCGTCCGCAGGCAGTGTCTATTGTGCATGGCGACCTGAAGTTTGACAACTGCCAGTTTAAAACCGGGCAGCCCGACCTGGTAACCTCCGTATTCGACTGGGATATGGCCACGCTCGGCGATCCCCTGATCGACCTGGCGGGCACCCTCAGCTTCTGGCCCGATCCGGCCCTGAATGCCGCCGCAATGCCCCTGCCCCTGCTGGCGGGCAACTGGCCCGAGAAAGCTTACCTGAAAGAGAATTACGCAGCATATACCGGATTCGACCTGAGCCGCATGCCCTGGTACGAGGCTTTTGCTTGCTACAAGACGGCCGTGATCGCCCAGCAACTCTACCACCGGTACGTGCAGGGCAGCACCCGCGACGAGCGCATGGAGAAATTTGGCCTGGCCGCCCGCGCCTTTGCCCGGCTCGGGGTACAAAAATTGCCCTGATCTCCGAGACTGCGGAATACATCCTTCTAACTCCCGTCCGGCGGCCTGCGGAGGAGTTGTTATCTCCTGAAAACCATGATATTAGACCGTAAAATATCTGTAGAGGTACTGGCCCGGAAAGTGTGGATTTAATTGCTTTTCAGGGTGCCAAAGGCTATATTTAATAGACCACCGTTACCCATACATCCTCACACCCGCCTTCACTTATGGTCGATCCGGCAAATGCACGGAAGATTACTGCCGGAGAACCGGATCGGACCAGCGGCCCCCTGCGCAAGCGTGTGCACCGACTTAAACGCCGGCGGTACCGGCTGCCCTTACCGGACCAAAGCGGGATTCTTTACGCACACGTCACCGAGATCACGCACTTGCAATCGGAAGGCAATTACACTACCGTACACCTTTTCAACGGGGAGCGCCGAATGGTGTGCCGCTCGATTGGCGATCTGGAATGCTGCCTGTCCGGGCGGGGGTTCTTGCGGGTCCACCAGTCATACCTGGTCAACCTGCGCTACGTGACCGAGTACCTACGGGAGGGCGGCGGGAAGATCCTGCTGGCGGGTGGAGGCCACGCGTACCTGGCGCGGAGCCGCAAGCGGGAGTTTTTCGCCGCGATGCAGGACCGTTCGGTGTGATCAGCGATCCAGTTGGAGCCGCAGGCGGCCGTCCGGCCGGGGTACGGTAAACTCCACGGTGCGCCCGCCGCCGCCGGGCGGGGTCACGCGCAAGCGAAAGCGACCCTCGGGCATCTCATCAAGGAAAAAGCGACCGCCCCGGTCGGTCATCATGGCGATGTCCGGTACCGGCGCGGTGGCGCTTACGATAGACAGGGTAGCGTCGGCGATGGGCCTGCCATCCGGGTCGAGCAGCAGTCCTTCGATGGTCTGCATCAGGCACCTTCTCTGGCCCAGCGCATGAGGTTTGACTTGACGGAAGCGTTGATCCGCGTGCCTCCGTTGCCGCTCATGCTGCCGGTGGTGTGAATGCCGACGGCGATGCGGTTGTTGCCCCGGCGGAAGAAGATGGGTGAACCGCTCTGTCCGCCCGCGGTATCGATGAGGTACGACAGGCGCTTGTCGGTAAGCCGGGCAATCCGCCGGGCGTGGTAATACTGGTGCTTGCCTCCCTTGTCGCCCGGGTAGCCGCAAATGTTGACGTATTTCTGCAGCAGGGTGCGGTTGGAGTAGGAGGCGTAGCGGAAAGTGCCGGTGCGTTTGCCAAATGGATGACTACGGGGCAGGATGATCGCGCCGTAGTCGTAGTCGCGTTGCTTGCCGCTCACCCATCCCTTGACCGACCGGAAGGCGGTGGCGCGGCAGGTGCCGAATGGTTTGCTGTTGCCGTTCATGCCCGGGCTGACCTGGATCGATTTGGGCCAGCCGCCGGCGTTGTGCAGGTATACGCAGTGGCCCGCGGTGATGACGGTGCGCGGACTGATCAGCCAACCGGTGCCGACGTACCGGCGGCCGTTCTTGGCTTCGATGACCAGTTGCACGATGGCGCGGTAGGGGAAATTGCGGGTAGAGGGCACCCGACGGCGGTCGTCACGGCCGATCACCACCTCCATCACGGTAGTTTCATCGGGATAGGTAGCGGCGTAGGCCTCCTCGATCTTGGGCTGGTCGCCAACGATGGAGATGCCGCCGCCGCCCCCGCCGGGCATATCGTCCATCATGCCTTCACCGCCGTAGTCGTCCTGGCCCTCATCTTCGTCGCCGGCTTCGTCGTGGAATTCTTCCAGGGTGCCGTAGGATTCATCGGGGTCGTCCTGCTGCTGTTGCGGTTGCTGTTGTGGTTGAAAGCCCGGGGACGCCCCGCCGGATTCCTGGAGTTGTTCCAGGCCCAGGGATTCCAGGGTATCGGTGGATTCATCCATGGATCCGTTTGATTCTCCGAACTCGGAGTAGGAGCCACCGAATTCGTCGCCGCCCTGGTCGCCGCTATCGCTGCTGACGACGGAGTGGCCATTGCTGAATTTTTGGGTCTTGGTTTCCATAGTTTGTTGTATTCAAGCGTTAAGGTGGGTTTTCAGGCCGTGTGGGAAGGCTCCTGCTGGCTGGCCGATTTTGAAGCCTTGCTTTCGCGTTTGCCGCTGCCGCCGGACTGGCGGAAATTTGGGAAGTCTTCGTAGTCGGATTTGTAGCCCGACTTGCGTGGCCGTCGTGGTTTGCGGTCCATCAGGAGAAAGAGTAGCAGCAGGTTGTTCTGATTGCCCTGGTTGCCCTGGAGAGCAAGGAAGAGCGGGAGGAAGTTGTCCCTGTCTCCGCCGCCTTTGCGGCCCTGGAGGGCCTGGATCAGGAGGAGGGTGCGCAGGGTGTCGCCGCAGCGGTTGCCCTGGGTGCGGTTGGATTGACTTTCGTTGTTCATGTCAGCCTTGTTTGTTGAGGAGGGTGAGGAGAAGCAGGGTGGAGAGCCGGTCGTCACCCTCCTGGTCGTCGTTTTTCTGCAGAAGGAGCAGGGGCAGCAAACACTCCAGTTGCTGGCCGCCACGGGCGGAGCCGGTCGCGGTACTGCCCTGGCCCTGCCCGAGCAGTTGGAGCAGCAGTAGGCTTTGTTTGTCGAAGGAACTGTTCTCGACGATCTGGGATTCGTCCTGACCCGCGAAGCGGATGGTTTCCAGCTGCGGGAGGTCAAGCAACTGGGCCATGAATTGCGACTGCTGCATGCCCGAAGTGGTGCGCTCCAGTTCCTGGATGCGTCGGGCCAGGTTGGCGGGGGTGCCGGCCCGGCGGCTGATCAGCTGCAGGTGTCGGCGCAGGGCCGCGATCTGCCGTTGGAGGCGGTGTACGGCCCGGTAGAGGTTCGAGCCGCCCCGGCGTTGGCGCCGGCTTTCTCCGTATTCGTCATAGTCGCCAGATTCTTCCTCCCAGCCCTCGTAGCCGCCGTAGGGATCGTTTTCATAGTCGGATTCCGAGGATGAATAGTCGTTGCCGTTGAAGGTTTTAAAATTTGCCATGGTGGATGTGCTTGCTAGGGTGAGAGATTAGTAGTATTCATCTTCGGAGTAGGCGAACTCGTCGTCCCACTCATCGGAACCCTCGAAGCCGTCGTCGCCGAAGCTTTCGAAGTCGTCAAAGGCCTCATCGCCGAATTCATCGTCGACTACTTCTTCCACGATCACTTCCTGGCCGTAGAGCTTCTGCAGGCTGGATTCCAGGGAGCTTTCGCCGCTTTCCCCGTATTCGTTGGCTACGCTTGAAGAGAGGCCGCCGCTACTACCACCACCGCCCATCGCCCCCCCGATGGCGCCGCCTCCTAGCAATTTCAAAACATTGAGGAATTCCGGCAGTGTCACTTCGGTAAACTCCCGCCGTCCGCCCTGACGGCGCACGTGGCGGATCATCCGGCGACCGATGGGTCCGCGCGGACTTACGCGGTTGAGCAGGTTACCGGCCAGCAGGCGCTTCAGCCGCGGGTCGTTGAGCAGTTTGAGGAGGTGGCTGATGCGGGAACGGTTGCCCGTCACCCGGCGGGCGCGGGAACGCCGGCGGGTACGCCGGCCGCGAAGGGCGCTTCCGATCTTGTTAACCCCCCAACCGATCGCCTTTCCGATGAAAGGGGTGGCAATGCTGGCCAGGGCGCCGAAAAATTCGTCGCGTTCCTCGGCGGACATGCGTTTGATGGCCGGGTCTACGGCCGAATCGAGTTCGCGGTAGGGCGCATCCTGAAATCGGGGATCCACCACCTGTCTGAGCGCTTCGTAGTATTCGGAGGCGGACAGTCCGTAGTCCTCCAGGGTTTGGTTGTCCATAGTGTTTATGGGTTGGTGTGCAGTAGGTGTTCTAATATATCTGTGGTTGCCCGCCCCGGACCGAACGGCTTTACATCCGGGGCCTTTGACTGCACGTCGGCACCCGCCCGCTGGGAATCCGGTATTTCCGCTCCCGCAAGGCCCGAACGGTGCGGCAGACGTACTTTGTCCAACCACCGCCCAAGCACCTGTCGCTATGCTTTTTGACCACACCGAGACCACCCTTGACAACATCCGCCACCTGAAAGGCTTCATGCAGGAGCACGTCTACCCCCTCGAAGGGGAATACCGGCGCTTCACCGACGCCCATCCCTGGCGGGTATTTCCCCGTATGGAGAAGTTGAAGGATAAGGCCCGGGCTGCCGGGCTATGGAACCTCTTTCTGCCGGAGGACTACGGCGACTTCAGTCCCGGCCTGACCAACCTGCAGTACGCCCCCCTGGCCGAAATTATGGGCCGCGTGCTGTGGGCCAGCGAGATCTTCAACTGTAGTGCGCCGGACACCGGAAATATGGAGGTGCTGGCTAAATACGGCACGCCGGAGCAACAGCGCGACTGGTTGCTGCCGCTGCTCGACGGCCAGATCCGTTCGGCTTTCCTCATGACGGAACCGGGTGTCGCCTCCTCGGACGCCACCAACATCGAAACGCGCATTGATCGCGACGGCGACGACTACATCATCAACGGCCGGAAGTGGTGGAGCACCGGCGCCATGCACCCCGACTGCCGGGTGTACGTGGTGATGGGCAAGACCAACCCCGAGGCACCTCGTCACCAGCAGCAGAGCATGATCCTCGTGCCGGCCGACACGCCCGGCGTGAATGTGGTGCGGCCGCTCACGGCCTTTGGAACCCACGACAGCCCCCACGGCCACGCGGAAATCCAACTCACCAACGTGCGGGTACCGGCCACAAACCTCCTGCTGGGGGAAGGGCGTGGCTTCGAGATCGCGCAGGGCCGACTGGGGCCGGGACGTATCCACCACTGTATGCGCCTGATCGGGGTGGCCCAGCGTTCACTGGAGTTGGCTTGCGCGAGGGTAGGGGAGCGGACCGTATTCGGACGCGAACTATCAAAGTTCAGCAGCGTGCGTCAGGAGGTAGCCCGCAGCCGCTGCGAGATCGAGCAGGCACGCTTGCTTACCCTGAGTGCCGCCGACCGCATCGACCGCCACGGCATCAAGGGCGCGAAGGACCTGGTGGCCATGATCAAGATCGTGTGCCCCCAGATGGCCTGTACGGTCGTCGACCGGGCCATCCAGCTCCACGGCGGACTCGGAGTTTCATCTGACCTGCCTCTGGCCGAGTTCTACGCCTACGCCCGCAGCATTCGCCTGGCCGACGGGCCGGACGAGGTGCATATGTACCAGCTGGGGCGGAATACGATCGGCCAGTACGCGGGAGTTAGTTCCTAATCCGCGCCACTGCTGTGTTGAGCCTATGTCAACCGCTACTCCGTCCCACGGCTTGCGCACGGCCTAGTTGAGGGAATTGAGGAAAAAACGACCACCTAGGGTCACGGCCAGCAGATCGTAGGATCGGGTGGAGTAGTACCCAAGTTTACTGAGTAACCGGTGGTAGGTGAGGCCAGTTTCCAATGCAATATCGGGCCGCAGAAAAATAAGCAGGCCCGCGGCGGCCTGGGCGGTGGTGTAAGCCCCGGTCCTATTGTAGTACGATCGTTGAAATTGCCGCTGCAGACTGGCTTCAAGAAACATACTAACGGGCCCCTCGGTAGCGGCGAACTTCCGGAAGACGGGACCTACGCCAAATGTTTCCGTAGAACCGCGCCTTTGGTTATCCCACATCGATTGGTAGTGATATTGACTGGTCAATCCGACCGCAAAACTCTGGCCAACGAGCAACTGTATTGAAGGATTAGCCCGTACCTGTACAACGTCGCGGTCCGTCAGGGCGGTGACGGTAATCGCACTCGTGCCAAGCATGATCGACCCCTTGCGAAAACCCGATTCAACGGGAACCCCCTTGTTCTCGCCATCGTTCAGCACAAATCCTATACCGAGCGAAGCGATGAACCGGTCATTCCGCGCCGTCATCGCTTCAGCAGTGGCAATTGCGTATGCCAGTTCCGGTACGAACCTTACGCTGGGTGATAAACGAAGGCTGGCGCCAAAGCCCGGCGCCACTTCCAGTACCCCGTCGGTGAAGACTACTGCACCGCTGACGAAAACACCGGTCGTCGGGGTATTAGTCAAGTACGTACGCGTACTCATTCCTAAACTGTAGGTATAACTTCTATCGGCAACTTCGGCGGTAATGGACGTAAAGCCGGCCGCAAAATGAAGCTGCAGGGCATCCGCTAGCATGAAGCCGTAATTCGGTAGTACATAGGATTGAATGGTACGGGAGGCCGACAGAGGGCCGAGAAAAGCTAAGTCGGAAGCCAGCAGCGGTTCCAACCGACCGAGAGCGTACACCGGGGAGGCAGTGCCAAAACCTAAAAATTGATCGCCCTTTTGTAGTTGGGCCGTGACCGGCAGGGATAATAGTCCCATCGCCAGCAAAAGAGATAATCTGTGCATCAATAAGTGAGTATAAAGATTACTATAACAACGGGAGCAACGGCCACCCTATTTGAAAGGCGGGTCGATGTAACGGGGAAGAGAGAAAATAAAAGAGCCCAAGCAATTAGTAACGCTTAGTGAAAAACAGTCAGTCGCCATTACTCAAACACCACCCGCTCGCCGCCCATAATCCACCCCTCCATCCGCTCGCGGTAGAAGGCGTGTACCTGCGGCCGCTTGACCTTCAGGGTAGGGGTGAGGCGGTCGTTCTCGATGCTGAAGGGCTCTTTTGCGATCACCACCGCGGCCACTTTCTTGTAGCTGGGCAGCTTGGCGTTCACCTCGGCGAGCTGCGCCTCGAGTTGGGCCTTCACGGCCCCGCGATCCCGGTCCTGCCCGATTTCGGAGAGGGACACCACCAGCATGGGTTGGGGCATGCCAAGGCCCAGGATGCAGAGCTGGTCAACGTCGGTATTGCCGGCAAACTTCTCCTCGATCTCGTTCGGGACGATGAACTTGGCTTTGGCCGTCTTGAAGGTGTCCTTCACCCGGCCGATGAGGTAGAGGAAGCCCTCCTCATCGACGCGCCCCTGGTCGCCGGTGTGGAGCCAGCCGTCGGCGTCGATGGTCTCCGCGGTCTTTTCCTCCTCCTTGTAGTAGCCCCGCATAGTGTAGGGCGAGCGCGTCAGCACCTCTCCGCTCTCGGAGTCGATACGGCATTCGGTGCCGGGAAGGGTCTGCCCCACGGAGCCCGGCTTGTCCTGGTGGGCGAAGATCATGTGGCTCACCGCGCCGTTTTCGGTCATGGCGTAGGCCTCCGAAATGGGTATGCCGATACTGGCGAACCAGTCTTTGGTGGCCTGCGCAATGGGCGCCGCGCCGGTTACGTTGCAGCGCGATTGGTCCAGCCCCAGTCCCTTGCGGATCTTGCGTTTGATGAACCAAGAGACTACCGGGATTTTCAGCAGGGTATCCAGTTTTTCCTGCGGGAGTTTTTTCAGTACGCCCTGTTGCAGTTTGGTCCAGATGCGCGGCACGGCAAAGAAGAAGGTCGGCCGTGCGTGCTGCAGGTTGGCGGCGAAGCGGTCGATGCTCTCGGTGAAGAAGATCTCCCCGCCGTGGGTGAGGCACATGGTCTCGATGGTGCCGCGTTCGGCTACGTGGTTGAGCGGCAGGAAGCTGAAGTAGCGGTTGTCGCCCTGGTAGTCGTTCTCCAGCGGATTTTTCGGGTAGAGCTCCCGCATCAACGCGATCTGGTTTTCGATGCTCAGCATCACCCCCTTGGGCGTTCCGGTGGTGCCGGAAGTGAAGATGAGGGTCCAGAGTCCGTCGCGGTCCTGCAGTGGCTGGCCCGGCAGGGGTTCGTACGTTTCGAGGATTTCTTCCCAGGCCTTGCCGCGGTCAACTTGGGAGTTGTCGGCGTAGTGCGGAAAGCGGACGACCGGCAGGTCGTCGGGGACGCCGGTCTTCATGTTGTCCCACACCTCCGTTTTGCCCACGAAGAGTAGGTCAACGTCGCCCAGCTCCAGCACTTCGGCGATCTGCTCTCCCGTGAGCGTAGCGAAGAAGGGTACGCTCACGTGGCCGGCCATCATGATCGCCAGGTCGGCGATGATCCATTCTCGACAGTTCTTGCTTACCAGTCCGATATGGCTGCCCGGCGCCAGGTCCTGATCGTTGAGGTAGGCCGCGATTCGGCGGGCCATTTGTCCGGTCTCGCCCCAGGTATAGGTCTCCCACCGTTCGCCGAAGGGCTGGTGCAGGAAGGGCTTTTCGGGGTGCGCGGCTTCCTTCTCGTAGAAAGATTCCAGGGTAGTGCGGTCGTACATGGTCGTCGGTCGGTTAAATCGGCTCGTAAGGTAGGAACTGGGGCGGCGGCGCGCGGGTGCCGAAGACGGTCAGGTAGGCCGTAACCGGGGAACACCGTTAGGGGTGAGGCAGTAACCGTAAGCGAATGGGTAATACAGAATATTGGTTGGCCATCCCAAATTTGGCATACAATCCGGTGGTGATCTCATTAGATTGAGGATCGTATTGGAAGGATAACAAATCGCAGGCCTCACTTACGGCGTACAGCATCCGGGGGTCGGTAGGGGAGCGGCTGACCACAGGGAAATCGACAAATACCTGATCGTTTACGGACAGATATGCCGTCTGTTGGGTGTCGATCTCCATTCCGAAGCGATAATCTTGGTGGTGAATCAGGTCATCGATGGGTAGTGATCCTCTCGCCGCAGCGGCAGGGGAACGGCGCGAGAAGGCGAAGCGGGGGTCGAGAGAAAAAAGGTTCGACTTCGATAGTTTATCGTACGAGGTCGGTTCGTCCGCCAACCATTTACCGGCCAATTCACCGGGAATATTATCCAACGTATCTTTCTTCCAGTGATAGGTGCCGGTCGATACCTGCCCTAAGGGGTTCACCAAGCGGTAAGCCCCGATATCGGCCCCTTCACCGAAAAGGTGCAGTATACCCATCTCATACAAGTAGAACAGGACATATCGTTGCAGTCTCACGACCCGTCTTTCCATGAGCTTAACGGCCTGAAGTGAATCGCCGTAGCGCAATTCCACGATGGCCGGGGGTGTCTGCTCGCACATTGTCAGGGGCACCAGTGTTGCGGCGGGCTCAGAAAGGCTCAGGGTAGAACGTTCGAACCGTTCGGTGGGGTAGAATTTTTCCGGGGCGGCGGCTAGCAAATCAAGCCGGTAGGTTTGGCCGGTCTGAAGATCGCCCAGCCGTAGTCCATCATCGCTACCGGTAATCGTGATTTGCCATTTCCCGAGGTCAAGTGTATCTCCCCTGCGCGTGTAGGCATACGAGTTCACATCGCGTTGACTGGGGTAGTAAAAGGACAAGGAGTCTCCGTGGAGGATGAACACCATACCCGCTAGATCGGAGTAATCCAAGCCGTCCACACTGTTCGTAGCGTTAGTGACGACGTAGAGTTTTTCCTCTTCCAAAGGGCTTGTGGTGGTCTCGGTCTGATCAATTTGGCACCCCGGAAAACAGCAGAGCAAGAAAAAGTATATAAACATACAAGTGGGATCAAGGTGGCGCAGGGGGTAATTTTTCCTAAAGGTAGAAACATGAAGATACTTGGGGCGGTCGCGAACGCCCCCGCTTTCAGCGGTGCGCTACTGATCCGATTTACCCAGACGATGCCGCGGACGCGGTACTTCATTCTTAGCTTTGGATACCTTCCGCGAGATGGTACTCGTGCGGGTCCGTACGCTTCTACCAAATGCGGATCTGGTCCTGTTCCATCTGGACTGGGCGGCGGCGCGCGGGTGCCAGGGACGGAACCGGCCGCCGGGCGGCAAAAGGCACCAAATCGCTATCTTCCCGGCCAAGCCAAAAAATAGCCCCACGTTGAAGAATTTGACCCCGCTCCTGTTGCTCTTTGCTTTACTGTATTGCACCCGCGCACTGGCGCAAAACGCCCCTACGGAAACGCCCGTGCCGCGCCAGACCTCCAACAGCCTGGAAGACTGGCCCCTGACCTACTACCTGCCCGACCTCGAGTACGATCCCGCCATCCCCACGCCGGAAGAATTCCTGGGCTGGCAGATCGGCGACTGGCACATCAGTCACGACCTGCAACAGGCCTACATGCGCCTCCTGGCGGCGAGCAGCGACCGCATAAAACTGGTGGAAATCGGTCGCACCTACGAAGACCGGCCGCTGCTGAACCTCATCTTCACCACCCCCGAGAACCACGCCAACCTGGAAGAACTGCGCCTGCGCCACCTCAACTGGAGCCGCCCGGACGGCGACTCCCGCGCCTCGGAGGTGAGTGACGTGCCCGGCGTCCTGTACCAGGGCTTCAGCATCCACGGCAACGAGCCCAGCGGCGCCAATGCCGCCCCCCTGGTGGCCTACTACCTGGCCGCCGCCCCAATGAGCGAGGTGGGCGACCTGCTGAACGACAACATCGTGGTCTTTGACCCCAGCTTCAACCCCGACGGACTCAACCGCTTCGCCAGCTGGGCCAACAGCCACAAAAACAAGAACATGACCGCGGACGGCAACGACCGCGAGTACAATGAAGCCTACCCCCGCGGCCGCAGCAACCACTACTGGTTCGACCTGAACCGCGATTGGCTGCCCGTGCAGCACCCGGAAAGCCGCGCCCGTATCGAGCAGTTTCACCGCTGGAAACCCAACGTGCTTACCGACCACCACGAGATGGGCACCGACGCCACCTTCTTCTTCATGCCCGGCGAGCCGACGCGCGTTCACCCCATGACGGCCCCCGTTAATCAGGAGCTGACGGCCAAGATCGGCACCTACCACGCCGCCGCCCTGGATGAAATCGGATCGCTTTATTACAGTGGGGAGGGCTACGACGACTTCTACTACGGCAAGGGATCGACCTATCCCGACATCTTCGGTACGGTGGGTATCCTGTTCGAGCAGGCCAGCTCACGCGGCCACCTGCAGGAGTCGGACAACGGATTACTCACCTTCCCCTTCACCATCCGCAACCAGGTGACCACGGCCCTGAGCACCTTCAAGGCCCTGACGGAACTGCGCCCCGAACTGCTTGCCTACCAGCGGGAGTTCAACCGCGACGGGGTGACGCGCGACGGCTACGTGATCGATGCCGACGGCGACCCGGGCCGCGCCCGCGAGCTGGCCAACATCCTGGCCCGCCACCAGCTGCCCGTGCAGCACGGCCGGAACAACCAGGGCCAGGAAGCCTACTACGTGCCGAAGACCCCCTTCAGCGAGGCGGCCTTCGAGCCGATCCTGGAATTTGAGGACAGCCTCTTTTACGACGTGTCCACCTTCAGTCTGCCCATGGCCTTTAACCTGCCGTACCGCCAGGTGAGCGGCGGTGCTCCCGGCGGGATGCAGTGGACCGATTTCACCCTTGGTGGAAGCCCCTCCGAGATTGACCGCAGCCGGGCGGAATACGCCTACTTCATCCCTTCCAACGACTACTACTCGGTGCGCGCCATCTTCCAGCTGCAGGAAGCCGGACTGCGCGTCAAGGTGAGCGACCAACCCTTCTCGATCAACAACGGCGCCACGCAATTCGGCCGCGGTACGGCCATGGTGCCCGTGGTGGGCCAGAATATGTCGGCCGAGGAAATCCACCGCATCGTCAGCGAGGTGGAGGACGAGACCGGGATCGATATCCTGACCACTGACAGCGGCCTGGTGGATCCGGGCGGGCTCATGCTCGGCTCACGCTCCGCTTACCAGACCCTGCGCAAACCCGAAATTGCCCTGCTCATCGAGGGCTCCACGAGCAGTCTGGACGCCGGCGAGGCCTGGCACCTGCTCGACCAGCGCTTCGGCATTCCGATCACCAAATTGCCGATCGACGAGGTGGGGCGTGCCGACCTGAGCCGGTACAACACCATCATCATGCCCGACGGCTACTACAACAACCTGGACGAGTCGGTAGCCACCGCACTGAAGGACTGGATGGGCCACGACAAGGTCTTCATCACCGTAGAGCGGGCCAGTGCCTGGGCAGCCAAGAACGGCCTGGCCAAGCTCACCGAGCGTAAGCCCGCGGATCCCGACAGCAGCATCACCCAGCGGCCCTACGCTAAAGCCTCGCGCGACGGCGGCGGCCGGGTACTGGGCGGCTCGATCTACCAGACGACGGCCGATCTGACGCACCCCCTGCTGTTCGGCCTGCAACGGGAGGAGATCCCAGTCTTCCGCAGCGGCACCCTGCTCTTTGAGCCCGCCAAGAACGTGTACGCCACGCCCTTGCGCTACGCCGAGGAGCCCCTGTTGAGCGGCTACAGTCCGCGGGGTTTCGCCAAGTCAGCGGCCGGATCGGCAGCCATAGTGGTGAGCGGCAACCGGGGCGGGCGCACCATCTCCTTCGCCAACAATCCGAACTTTCGCGCCTTCTGGTTTGGGACGAACCGCCTGTTCATGAACGCCATCATGTTCGGCAGCACGATCGACGGCTCGGCGGTGGAGTAGTGGTCGGACCGGTAAGTGGTCGGACGACTTAAGTGGTCCTGCCACTTATCGGTGGACCACTTTGCAATAAAAATGCCCCAACAGCCCGCCCCCGCGGTGGCCCCTAACCCCTGCCTATGAAACTCTACGCCGCCCACCTTCACGCCATCGCCGAGGCCCTGCAGAATATCTTCCGTGAGGGAGCCTACGCCGACCGGGAGATCGCGCGCATCCTCAAGGCCGACAAGCGGCGGGGCAGCAACGACCGGGCCTTCATCGCCGAACACACCTACGCCATCGTGCGCTACTACCGGCTCTACGCCCACCTGGCCGGCGCCGAACCGCAGACGAAGGCGGAGTGGTGGAGGCTGATGGGGATTCACCTGCTGCTCAACGGCATTGACCTGCCCGACTGGCGCGAGTTCAAGGATCTGGACCGTAGTACCCTGCAAAGCGCCCTGGAAGAAGCTCGTACCGACCGGGCGCTGCGCGAGAGTATCCCCGACTGGCTGGACGTGCTGGGAGAAGAGCAATTGGGAGCGGAGTGGACCGCCACTATTGCCGCCCTCAACGAGCAGGCACCGGTGGTGTTGCGGGTCAACCGACTACAGGCCGATGCGGCCGCTGTCACCGAAAGCCTCGCGCAGGAGGGAATAGTCGTGGAACCCCTGGCCGGCGACGCACTGCTGGTCACCGAACGCAAGAACCTCTTCCGCACCAAGGCCTTCCAGCGCGGGCTATTCGAGGTGCAGGACTACAGCAGCCAGCAGGCCGCGCCGGCTCTCGAAGTGGAGCCCGGTCAACTGGTGGTCGACGCCTGCGCCGGAGCCGGAGGAAAGAGCCTGCACCTGGCCGCGCTGATGGAGAACAAGGGGCGGCTGCTCAGCCTGGACATCCACGGCTGGAAACTGGAAGAACTCAAGCGCCGCGCCCGCCGCAACGGCGTGACCAATCTCGAAGCGCGGCCCATCACCTCCACGAAGATCATCAAGCGCCTCACTGGCAAAGCAGACCGGGTATTGCTCGACGTGCCCTGCTCCGGACTCGGTGTCCTACGCCGGAACCCGGACGCGAAATGGAAACTCAGTCCCGAATCGATCGAGCGCGTAGTGCAAGAGCAACAAGAAATTCTGACCAACTACAGTCGCATGGTCAAACCCGGGGGCAAACTGGTCTACGCCACCTGTAGCGTACTGCCGCGGGAGAACGGCGATCAACTTCGAGCGTTCCTGCCTTCCCCCGCCGGGGAGGGCTGGGAAGTGGAGGAGGAGCGCAGCCTGCTGCCGCAACGCGACGGCTACGACGGATTCTTTATCAGCCGGCTGTCCAGAACCCGATAGCGGTCCAGCAGGCCCATGTTCTTGGCTTCAAAGGTGCCGATGCGCTCGCACTCGAAGCGGCTGTCGAGCAGGTTCCGCGTGGCTTTGCTGATGGTGACTTCCCCCGGCACCCCGGCGGCCTCCAGTCGGGCGGCCTGGTTGACCGTATCCCCCCAGATGTCGAAGGCGAATTTCTTCTGGCCCACCACGCCGGCCACCACCGGCCCGGTATGAATGCCGATGCGCGCCTGGAAGTCGCCGGCCTCGGACAGGTACCGCTGGATTTCCAGGGCGGCCCGCACGGTTTTGGCGGCGTGGTCGGGGTCCTCTTCCGGCACGCCCCCCACGCACATGTAAGCGTCGCCGATGGTTTTGATCTTTTCCAGCCCGTGCCGTTCGATGATCTCGTCGAAGGCCCGGAACGTGCGGTCGAGTACCTCCACCAGTTCTTCCGGCTCGCGTTGGCTCGCGATGCGGCTGAAGCCCACAAAATCGGAGAACAGCACCGATGCCGAGTCGTACCGACGGGCGGTGGCCCGGCCTGTTTCCTTGAGTTCCGTGGCAATTTTTCGGGGCAGGATATTGAGCAGCAGCTCGTCGCTGCGTTCCTGGGCCACCTGAATGCGCTGCTGAAAGCGTTGCGCCGAACGGTAGCGCAGGTACAGCAGCGCCAATGCCACCAGGATGCCGAGGGCCAGCACGATGAAGAAGTTACGTCGCTGCCGTTCTTCGGAGGTGAGGGATTCCTGCTGTTTGAGGAGAAACTCCTGCCGCACGATCCGTAAACTGTCGTTGAGGAGCTCGTACTTGAAGGAGTCCAAAGCCAGGTCCTGCTGCTGGATGCGCAGCAGTTGGCGCAGTTGACTGTCGTTGAGCGCTTCGATTTCCCGGTTTTGCAGGGCCACGATCGCGGTCAGGGCCGTTTCATCGACATCGTCGCTGTTGTCGGGGGAGGGCGCGGGTGCACTGGGGCGGAACTCGCGCAGGAGTGGCAGACCCTGCACGGTGGAGCCCTCCTGCTCGACAATGTCGCGCAACTGGGCGATGATGGAGTCCACCGTCGAGGTCATCCCCGCATCGCTAAAGCCCGCTGAGGCCAGCCGTAGTGATTCTATCCCAGCCACCCGGTCGCGGGAACTCGACGCGGGATCCTCCAGCAGGGCGCGGCCGTAAAGGTAATTGCCGTAGGCCTCCACGTTTGAGAGGCGCTGCTGGCGCCCGGATTCGGTGAGCGCGCGGCTCTGGGTGCGGGCGAGCTTGAATTTACCCTGGTCGATCATGGACTCGATCGCCTGAATCTGTCCGTCGTAGGCCGATTGGCCGAAGCAGGCTGGGGCAGCGGGTGCCAGAGTGAGCAGGCACAAGAGCAGGATCAGTCGGTTCAGCCATTGGTGCGGCGCGGCGAGCGGGAGCATGGCCATCGCTAATGCAGGTAACTGGCCCCGTTCAGGTCCAGTACCCCTCCGGTGGTGAAGGCGGCGTCGGGACTCGCCAGGTACAGCACCGCCCGGGCTACTTCCTCTACGGTGGCGACCCGGTTGAGGGGGCTTTGCGCGCGTACCGCCGCCCCGGCCTCGCCCTGGAGGTGGGGGCGGGCCATCGCGGTTTCGATGAAGCCGGGGGCCACGGCGTGTACCGTTATGTTGTCGCCTCCGACTTCCCGGGCCAGGGACTGGCTCAGGCTGTGCAGGCCGGCCTTGGCGGCCCCGTAGCCCACCTGCCCTGGCTCACCGCGGTAAGCGCCCCGGCTGCCAATGTTGATGATGGTTCCGCCGCCCCGCCCGCGCATGTGCTGAATGGCCTGGTAGGCGGCCGCGGCGGGTCCGATAAGGTTGGTGTTCAGGGTCTGCTGAAAGGTGCTCAACCACTTCTCGAAGGATAGACTGCCGTCGACGGGGTGGGGGGTGAAGATGCCCGCGTTGTTGACCAGAATGTCCAGGTGGCCCAGTTCGGCCACGGCACCGTCAACCAGTTTCCTGGCGGCCTGGGGATCGGAAACGTCAGCCTGGAGGATGGCGTGGCCGTCACCGGGTAGGGATGCGAGCACTTCGCGGGCGGCGTCGGCACTGCGGTGATAGTGGAGGCAGACGCGGGCACCGGCCTGCGCCAGCAGGGCAGCCGTAGCCCGGCCCACGCCCCGGCTGCTGCCCGTTACCAGGGCGGTGCGATGGCTGAAGTCGACTGTTATCATAATGCAAATGTAGGAGGTGGGGTCATACTTTTAGGGTGGCGCCAGCGTCTTAAGCTGAAGACCTAATCTTACTTATGTACTACCGTAGATTGCTTTTGACGTTCCTCGTGTTCGCTTCGGTGGGCCTCTCCGCCCAAACGGGGGACCTTTCCGAAGGTGCGCGCGCCGAAATGGCCGCGGCGGAGGAGCGGCTGGCCGCTCTCGTCGAGACCGTCTACACGGACAGTTCGGAGGTGGCTCGCTTCCAGGCCTGCCGGGACCTCATCAAGGAACTGGTGGCCGTACTGGATCGCCCGCACTCTTTTGAGTACGACTTCGCCGGCGTGCCCGGCCTGAGCATTCAGTATCCCGACGACCGCAGTTTCCGCATCTTCTCCTGGGAGCTTTACGTGGACCGCGAAACTTACCGCCATTACGGTGCCATCCAGCGCAACTCCCAGGAGCTGGAACTCATTCCCCTGGTCGACCGCGGCGAAAGCTGGCTGGAAAATCCGGAAAACGCCGTAGTGACGGCCGACAACTGGTTGGGATACGTAGTCTACGATATCCAACAGGGTGGGGAATACCAGGGTAGGCCGTACTACTTCGTGTTCGGCTACGACAGCTACGATGCTTATCGCCGGCGCAAGATCCTGGACGTGTTGTCCTTCGATCCATCCGGGAAGGCGGTATTCGGAATGCCGATTTTCGACACCTACTCCGAATCCGGCCTGCTGCTGCCCGACCGGGCCCGTCTGATCCTCATGTACGGCGCGGAAGCCACGGTGGCCCTACGATTCGATGACGAACTGAACGGGGTGGTCTTTGAGAACCTGGTGATGATGCCCGGCAGCTACGGGGAGGGGCCCGTGAATATGCCCGACGGCAGCTACCACCTGCTCAGTCTTGGCGAGGACGGCCGCTGGAAGGAAGAAGAGCAAATCTTTACCCATAAATACGACGAAGCCCCCCGCGAGGTACCTAAACCAAGCGAGGGGCGTGATATCATCGGCCGTGGGGGCAAGCCCAAGGGCGGCGGCGGTCGCTAGCGGGCGGCGGGGGCCACGGGGAAGCTGATCACCAGGTCGGACCACATCATCTCGACGTTGTTGTCGTCCAGGGCGAAATCCATCCGCTCGGCGGGAGTGGAAACTTCCTCGGCCATACCCTTCACGCGGAGTGCGTCGTCGGCCTCCGAGTAATCGTAGGCCCCCCACTGGTCAGCGGTCTTATTGAAGATAATCGTCCAGTTGTTCTTGTCCTCGGGCAGGGTAAAGAGTGAATAGGTACCGGCGGGCAGGGTGGCTCCTTCGGCGCCGACCTTTACGTCCTGCTTGAAGGTAATGCGGGTGGCTTCGTTCGCGCCCGTACGCCAGACCTTGCCGTAGGGCACCAGGTCACCGTAGATGGTCCGCTCATTGACTGCGGGGCTACCGTAATTGATGGTTACGTCTACGCCGTTGACCGTACCGGTAAGCTCCTTGCGGGGGCTTTTGACGGTAGTGTCGAGCACGGCGATGTTGTAGCCGCGATCGTTGGTCATACCGTCGTCGGTGGAAGCCATATCGGGCTGTTCAGCCGTCGGCGGCGGGGTGGTCTCCGGGGCACCGTTAGACGGGGTGTTGCAGCTCACGGCGAAGAGGAGGCCGCCGAAGAGCAGAGAGTGAAAGATGATGCGTTGCATGGTTGGTTTGTGTTAGTAAGTAAAAGTGCTCGTTAAACGTGGGACGGCGGGTAAAGGTGAAGTTATACCTGCGGTTTTTTTGCGCCTTCGCGGATGCGATCGACGAACTGCGGCGAGGCGGCGTAGGCCGACCAGCCTCCATCGACGAGTAGCTGCTGCCCGGTAATGTGCGCCCCGCCCGGTCCGAGCAGGAAGCCGACCGCCGCTGCCACATCGGCGGGCAGGCCCACGCGGCCCGTGGGGTTCAGGATGGACCATACGCCGGCGTAGTCCGGTTCCTCCATTTCGGTACGTTCGGTAAGCACGGCTCCCGGGGCCACGCAGTTTACGGTGATGCCGAGGGGAGCCAGGTCGAGGGTAAGTTGCTGGGCCAGCATGGCGATCCCCGCCTTGGACATGCCGTAGGCGGCCAGGTCCGGATAGGCCCGGTTGCCAACGTTGGAGCCGATCAGCACGATCCGTCCTGCCGTGCCCTCCTGGCGGAATTGTCGCGCCGCCGCCTGCGCCAGGAAAAAAGTACCCTTGAGGTTCAGGGCGGTAAGCCGGTCAAAGCTTTCCTCGGAGAACTCAAAGAAACTGCCGAATTCCGTCAGTCCGGCATTAGCCACGATCATTTTCAGGGTCGAGTTCTCGAGTGTAGCGGCAAAGTCCACCAGTTCATAAACGAAGTCCACGCTGCCGGCGTCACCCACGTACGGGAAGGCACGACCGGGTCCGAAGCTGTTCAATTCCCCTACGGCCTCGGCCGTGGCGGTGGGGTTGATGTCGTTCACGACTACGGAGGCGCCGTTCTCCACGAGGTAACGGGCGATGCCGAAACCGATCCCGGTAGCGGCACCGGTCACGATGGCGGTCTGACCATTGAAGAAGGGAGAAGGCATATGAGGAAATTGAGCACTCATGCTGGGCGGGTTGAAAGGTATCGGGTTAGGGTCCTACGGCCCGCCTGGGCGAACCACCGTATAAAGTCCGGTACGCGGGGATAGTTTTACCTTAGCGTGGTTTTCCGGCGGGGTGTCGGATAAAGGCTGCTTATGAAAACGTATCTGGACCTGCTGGGCCACATTCTGGAATCGGGCACGCCGAAGGGCGACCGGACGGGTACCGGAACGCTGTCCGTGTTCGGCTACCAGTCCCGCTACGACCTGCGCGCCGGTTTTCCGCTCCTGACCACGAAGAAGGTCCACTGGAAAAGCGTGGTCCACGAATTGCTTTGGTTCATCCGGGGAGACACCAACATCCGTTACCTGGTACAGAACGGCGTACGGATCTGGAACGAATGGCCCTTCCAGCACTACCTGCAATCCACCGGCCGGGCAGCCGACCTGCCCAAGCACGGCACCGCGTGGAAAGCCGCCCTCGCGGAGTTCACCGCGCGCATTGCCAACGATGCGGCGTTTGCCGCGGAGTGGGGGGAACTCGGACCGGTGTACGGCAAACAGTGGCGCGACTTCAACGGCGTCGACCAACTCCGGGAAGTGGTCGAGAATATCCGCCGCAGCCCGGACAGCCGACGGCACATCGTCACTGCCTGGAACCCCACCGATATCCCCGAAATGGTGAAGGCGGGGCTGCCCCCCTGCCATACCCTGTTCCAGTTCTACGTGGCCGAGGGGCGGTTGAGCTGCCAACTGTACCAGCGTTCGGCCGACGTCTTTCTCGGGGTACCCTTCAACATTGCCTCCTACGCTCTGCTCACCCATCTGGTGGCCCGCGAATGCGGACTCGAGGTCGGTGACTTCGTACATACCCTGGGCGACGCCCACCTGTACCAAAACCACCTGGAACAAGCGACCTTGCAACGCACCCGCGCGCCGCGCCCGCTCCCCAGCCTGCACATTCCGGCCTCCGCCCCGGGGATGTTCGAGATCCAGTTTGAGGATATCGAACTGCGGGATTACGACCCCTGGCCCGCGATCCGGGCCCCGATAGCCGTATAATGGACGTCAGCAAGGAACTCGAACGCGCCGGTCACGAATACAAGGCCAACCGGAAATTCATCTCCCGCCTCCGGGCCCGGCCGCCCCGCGACCTGGACGAGCGGATCCACGAGGAACACGAGGCCGCCTTCGAGCGGATCGACTGCCTGACGTGCGCCAACTGCTGCAAAACCACCAGTCCGATCTTCCGCGACATCGACATCGACCGCCTGGCCCGTCACCTCGGTATCCGGCCCGCGGAACTGGTGGAGCGCTACCTGCGGCTCGACGACGAGCAGGATTACGTCCTGCAGGTGGCGCCCTGTCCCTTTCTGGGGGCAGACAATTACTGCTCGGTGTATGAGGCCCGCCCGAAGGCCTGCCGGGAATATCCCCACACCGACCGGAAAAACATGTTACCCCTGCTCCCGTTGACGCTTAGAAACAGCCTGGTCTGTCCCGCCGTAGGGGAGGTGCTGCGCGGGCTGCGTGAATAATATGGGACACATCTACCGTACACTTCAGACCTTCGCCAAGCAAGCCGTCAGGAGCGTGGCCTTTTTGCCCGTTCCCATGATCATCGCCGCGGTGCTGCTGGGTTTCCTGTTTTTCTGGCTGGAGAAAAACACTGAGATCAGCAAGCACGCTACGGAAATCTTCCCGGCCCTGGCCATAACCAGTCAGGATACGGCCCGCACCATCCTGGGCATGTTTATCGGGGGGCTGATCACGCTTACCGTTTTCACCTTCACGCAAATCATGAGTCTGCTCAACCAGGTGGCCAGCAGCTATTCTCCCCGCCTGCTGCCCAAGCTGACTGGCGACCGTGCCCTGCAGTTCGTCATGGGGCTCAACCTGGCAACCATCGTGCTGACCATCACAGTCTTGCTGTCAATCCGCAGCAACGACGAATACAGCATCCCCAATTTTTCGATCCTGATTTGCACCATCCTGGGCATCACCTGTCTGGTGCTTTTCGTGTACTTCGTGACCACCATCACGCGCAAGATCCAGGTGAGCAGCATCATCGATGCCACGGCCAATGACGCGATGTCCAGTCTGGATCGCGAGCGCACGTGGAGTGAAAAAGGATACGCAGAAGGCAGTATACCGCCCGAAGTACTGCTCTGGGACGCCATCCCCAGTCCGCTGGGCGGCTACGTAGGCACGGTAGACCACGACACCCTGGCCCAGCTGGGTATCGAGTACGGTACACGCTTTTACATCGGCATCAGCAAGGGCCAGTACGTCCCTCGCGGGTTACCCATCCTGCAGACGGAGCACCGCCTCGATAAGGATCAGATAGAGCGCGTACTTGCCGCCGTGTCGCCGATCCCCGATCAGTTTGACGACTGGTACCTGCCGAATTTAAAACAGCTCACGGAGATTGCCCTGAAGGCCCTGTCCCCCGGCATCAACGACCCGGCAACGGCCCTTATGGTCATCGACCGGCAGACCGAAGTGCTGGCCGAACTGATGGACGTGCCCCTGCACAATGTCTACCGTTCCAAGGAGGGTGGGGAAGTCTGGTTTGCGCGTCACGGGTACCAGGAGGTGCTTGTGGCCCTGATGCAGGAGATGCGCTGCTACGCCAAGCAGGATCCGCTGGTGATGCGGCGGCTGTTTCAGATGCTGTACCATTTGCTGCAACTGGCCGGGGACAGGCTCTCGTACCGCCGCTACATCGAGCATGAAATTCGGGTGCTGGTATCGGATGCCCGTGCCGGGATCAGCAACCGCGCCGACCGGGCGGTGATCGCCAACGATCTCCGGTACCATCGACGGGCCATTGCGGGTGCGCGCCGGGTTACGGTGCTGGACCAGGTGGAGGCATAGGGGCCCCTCAGTCCATCAATATTATCCTCGAGAGTGGCCGTCACCGACCACTAATTTTCCTTCAGAGCTTGTAATTGGGCTCCAGGCGCCCGCCCTTTTCGTCGTAGAATTCCTGGATGATGGCCAGTACCTCTTCGGGGGTATCGACGATGGGGATGAGGTCGATGTCCTGCGGGCTGATGGTCTTTTCGCGCTCCGACATGGTATTGAAGATCCAGTCGCGGAGCCCGGACCAGTAGTCGGTGCCCACCAAAATGACCGGCACGGGGGTGATCTTCTTGGTCTGAATCAGGGTAAGCACCTCGAAGAGCTCGTCCATGGTGCCGAATCCGCCGGGGCAGCAGACGAAGGCCTGGGCGTACTTGACGAACATCACCTTGCGCACGAAAAAGTAGCGGAAGTCGATGTCCTTGTCGTGATCCACGTAGGCGTTGCTGCTCTGCTCGAAGGGCAGGTCGATGTTGAGGCCGATGCTGGCCCCCTTGCTGTCGTGGGCACCTTTATTGCCGGCTTCCATAATGCCGGGGCCTCCGCCGGTGATGATGCCGTAGCCCTGGCGAACGAGCAGGCGACCGATTTCCGTAGCGGTCTTGTAATACTTGTGGTCGGGCTTGGTGCGGGCGGACCCGAAGATGCTTACGCAGGGGCCGATGCGGTTCATGACTTCGAAACCTTCGACGAATTCGCTGATCACCTTAAACATGGTCCAGCTGTTCTCACCAAAAGGTTCGGTATTCCAGCGGCGGGGGGCGTGACGGTTCAGCCCGGAAAAATCACTCATAATATTCGATTATCGGCGGCCTGGAAAACCAGGTCGCTCGAAGGGAATGCCCGAAGGTAAGGAAGGGTTCTAAATAGAATAAATTTTACGACTTAGGCAACGCTTTCCCATCCCTTGTCGTTCTCCCCAGCGAATATTCGCTTAATTACCCAAGCCTGCAAAACGGCCGCCAAATGAACAGTATGACACAAGTTACCCACCCGGCCATGACCTCCCGCAGTGCCCTTTTGATGCAGAACCTGAGCAGCGAGCTTCGCCTGCCCGGCCACCGGCTGCACACCTTTACCCGTCTGCGGGAAGACCTCTTTCTGGATGCGCTGGATATTGAGTTGTTAGTGGCCGGACTGGAAAGCCGACTGGAGTACTACCTCACAGAGGAAGAAGCCAGCCAGATCGAGACCGTCGGCGACCTGCAGCACTATTTCCTGCGCTGAACCCCTACCTGAGGCGCCTTATTCCGCCACCCCGCCCCGAACAAGGGCAAAATCGAACAGGAAGCCTTCGTGGCGGGCGCGGAGCACCAGCTCATCTTCCGCAAGGTCCTGCACCTCGTAGGTCAGGGGCAGGG
The DNA here is from genome assembly GCF_004803465.1 of Neolewinella litorea. Classification (GTDB taxonomy): domain Bacteria; phylum Bacteroidota; class Bacteroidia; order Chitinophagales; family Saprospiraceae; genus Neolewinella; species Neolewinella litorea. The sequence goes on from NZ_SRSF01000003.1 coordinate 533,335, forward strand.
CCACGCCGGAGGTGCTGATCTCATCGCCTTCCCGACGGTAGGTGCCCGTTTGCGGCTCCCCGGTCATCAAATTGGTTTCAAAGGCGCCGTCGGTGCCAAAATCGAAGTAGAGCCCGTCGAGCAGACCCGTCTTGACATTGTCGCGCCGGGCTTCGGTAAGCACCCACCTTCCTTCCAGGGCGGCCGCTTCTTCAACCGGTACTTCCGGATCCGAGCCGCAGGCGGTAAACAGGAGGGAAAGCAGCAAAAGGGGTAAAATGAAACGCATGGTGGGGTCAATTGCAATGTCCGAAACACGAGCCGCGGCAGATTGTTAACCCGGCCCGATTATTGGCTTGCCCGCCGCAATCGGTCGTTGATCGCCTGGCCCAAGCCGCGGTCGGGCACCCGGGGCACCGTAGCTTCCCGGTAACCACCACCGGCCAGGAAACGCAAAATGGTGAAGAGACGCTGCGCGGCTTCTTCCAGATCACCGGTATCGGAAAGGCTGAATTCGTGCGCGTTCCGGGCGGGCTCCCCGAAACGCACTACGGCGTGGTCGGAACTGCCCGCACGTTCGACCTGCTCCACCAAATGCAATTTTATCCCCGGCGAATAGTGGTGCGTGAGCATACCGGGTGCCGCCGGTCGGCTGCTGCCGTGGGTCTGTACGGCCACGGGCTCCCGCAGGATCTCCTGTAGCCGCTCCAATGTCGTACCCCCCTTGCGCAATACGGTAGGCCGGTCCTCCGGGAAGGCGACGATCGTACTTTCGACGCCCACGCGGCAGGGTCCGCCGTCCAGGATGTAATCAATGCGGTCGCCCAGTTGCTCACCGACGTGGGTGGCGTTCACCGGGCTCACAAAGCCGAAGGGGTTGGCGCTCGGCGCCGCCACGGGAAAGTCCACCGCTTCCAGCACTTCACGGATCAGGGGGTGGGCGGGCACCCGCAGGGCCACGGTGTCAAGTCCGGAAGTAACCAGATCGGGCACCGCCGGTATGCGGTCGAGTACCAGTGTCAGCGGACCGGGCCAGCAAGCCTCGGCCAGGCGCCGCGCGGCTTCGGGTACGTGGCGGGCATAGCTCAGGATGCGGTCGGGGGAAGACTGGTGCAGGATCAGGGGATCAAAACTCGGTCGGTTCTTGGCGGCAAAGATGCGGCTCACCGCCGCGGCGTCGAGGGCGTTGGCCCCGAGGCCGTACACCGTCTCGGTGGGCAGGGCCACAAGTTGTCCGAGGCGCAGGCGGCGCGCGGCTTCTTCAGGGTCGGTTCCGATGATGGCGTTCACGCCGCAAAGCTAGTAGTAAACGGCGTAGCTCAAATAGGGCAGGGGCAGGTACAGGAAATTCTCGCTGTCCACCACCGTCGTCGCCAGTCCGAAGCTCCAGCGGTGCCGCCGACGGGTGAGGGCCACGTTGAGGGTTGGGAGCAAGATCAGCTGATCACCGGCATCCCCCACAGCCAACATCTCTCCGTAAACGTGCACCGTGGGGCTCAGCCGGGTACCAACGCCAACGCGGTAAGCCGGCACCGCCCCGCCCCCGAAGGCGTAGAGCATCCCGACGCCCAGGTTGAACATCTGGTCCTCGTTGCCGATGGTCACCAGTCCGGTCAGGTCGCCCCCGACCCCGATCCCGCCTCCCGAGAAGGTCACAATGGGCACCAGGAGCATCTCGTTGCTCAGGCCAAGGTGGAGCCAATCCTTGGCCGAGGTGCGGAACCGTTGCCCGAAGGTCAGGCCCAGCAGGGCCGCGTTGCCTACGGTGAGTTGCAGGTGGCGATTGAGGTTGAAATCCAGTACGTTGTAAGCCAGTGATACGGTTTTAAAGCGCCGCCGACCGCCGAAGGGCAGGGCCGAACGTACGAAGGTGAAGTCGTCAAAACCTATTTCGGGTGCGGGGGCTGCCCCGCCTTCCCGGACGACGCGCACCTTCCGCAGCTGACTTACCGGGAATGTGAGGGGCTCCGCGATGTTTACCACCCGCATCCGCAGGCTGTCGTCGTCCACCGCCACGACCGTGCCGAGAAAGGTGCTGTAGTCGAGCAGAACGACTTGGTGTTGCTGGGTGGAGTCGCCCGGTCTGACGTCTGCTGATAGGGGTCCCACACCGCTTTGAGCCGACAGGCAGGCAAAGCAAAAGAAGAATACGAACGCTAAAATTTCGCGCATTTCAAAGGGGATTATAGACGGGATAGACGGTGAAGATGCCATATTGTGTTGGTCATCCGATAATTCACTTCCCTTGCTCTACACCGATGAAGTTGTCCGTTACCGCCCCAGTCGTCTTTACGTTTTTCTGGCAGGGTTCTTCGTGGCCAATGCGCTCGTAGCTGAACTCATCGGGGTGAAGATATTCGCCCTGGAGGATACACTGGGCCTCGAGCCCTGGAATTTCAACCTTTTCGGTGAAGTGGGGGCCCTGCAGTTCAGTGCCGGGGTACTGCTTTGGCCGGTGGTATTCGTGGTGACCGACCTGCTGAACGAGTACTACGGTGAGCGGGGTGTAAGGCTTCTGAGTTACTTCACCGTCGTGCTCATCCTTTATGCCTTCGTCATGATTTTCTTCGCCATTCAGTTGACACCCGCGGAATGGTGGAGGGCGGGGGCGCAGGTGCAGGGCGTGCCGGATAACCAGGCCGCGTTCCGGGTTACCTTCGGGCAGGGCCTCTTCATAATCGTCGGCTCCGTCACGGCCTTTTTGATCGGCCAGCTGACCGACGTTTTCGTCTTTCACCGCATCCGCGAACGGACCGGTGAAAGGATGCTCTGGCTACGGGCTACCGGTTCCACCCTGGTGAGTCAGTTGGTGGACAGTTTCGTGGTGTTGTTCGTCGCGTTCAAATTTGGTCCCGAACTCTTCGGCGGGGTATCCGAGCCCTGGCCCTGGTCGCGGCTCCTGGCCGTGGGTACGGTACAGTACGTTTTCAAGTTCACGATGGCCATTCTGCTCACGCCGGTGATTTACGGCTGTCATGCGGTGATCGACCGCTACCTGGGCCTCAAGTCTGGTACCCGCCTCACCTGATCGGTTCCCGCGCCGCGTCCCAGACGCCCACCAGCACGGCACGTCCGCGATCGTCGATCCGCAATCCGCCGTAACGCGCCCGGGCAAAGCGGTCGCCGGTCCCTTCCTCGAAAAAGTAACTTTCCGCGCCGATGCGGATCGTCCCACGTTCCACGGCACCCGCGCGCCGCCGCCGAAATTGAAGGATGCCTTCACCGGCCGCCCGGGGTTCCATTTCGTTTTGTACCCGCAGCAAACGGGCCACCCCGGATGAATCGCGCGCGAAGACCAGATACCCGCGCACCGGCAGTTCCTCCAGCGCCAGTTCGTCACCGATGGAATACCGCAGCGCCAGGTAATCACCCTGCAGCAGGGATCGCGGGTCGACCGGCGCCAGTTCAAAAAGCACCAGTTCTCCCTCCCGCAGGATGCGCTCCTTGTCGACGATGAACCAGCCCAAGTAAGCCAGTACGGCTACCGTAGCCAGGAGGAGTAGGATGCGGTCACGCTTTCTCACGGGCGGAAAATTTGTGCCGCAGCAGGAAATAGGCCACTAGGAACAGGGTACCCACCGCCATGAGGGTCAGCGATTTGCCTAGCAGGGTCCAACGCAGGTCGTAATAGTACTGCGCGGTGAAGTAGGCCAGTCCGGCCACCCCGGAAGCGACGCCGAAGAAATGACGGTTGCGGAAACTAAGCACCAGCAGGAGGAAACAGCCCGCAAAGGGCACCGAGGCGTAAGACAATCCGCCCGAGGAAGGCACCATCCACTGGCCCCAGCGGAACCACAGCAGGCTCATCAGGAGTCCGAAGACCACGCCCGTGCGCAGGGGCGCGAGCCGGCGATCGTGGATGAACCGGTGCTCGAAGAAGGTCACCGCCACCAGCGCCGCCGCGGAAAGGACCACCGCCAGCCACACCCAGGCGCCGGAGCGGTCCACCAGGTGCAGGTACAGCAGGCAGGCGGGGAAAGAAACGGTGGCCAGTGCCACCAGGTAGTATTGGCGGGTGAATATCAGCGTCAGGACCGCCAGCCCCGGCACCGGCAAAATGAGCAGTTCGTCGGGAATGCCCGGCGGAAGCCCGATCATCATTAGGCCCGCCCCCAGCAGGTAGCCGCAAACCGTCGTGGTGGCGAGAAAAGCCTGGCGGGGCCGCCGGCCGAGCCACAGGGTGATCACCAGCAAGGTGCCGCCGAGACTGAGCGCCACGACCGGGCGTTCGAGTACGTCCGTAAGCCAGAGGAACAGCAGGAATACCAGACTGGCCAGGAAGCCACCCAGGCCCGCCAGCGCGCGCACGGCCGGTTCGGTTTCTTCGCCTTCGTCCGCTGCCCGCGCCGAGGAGAGCGACGACTGGTCAACCGTGAACGGCACCTCGGCGCGGGTGCGCCAGCGTTCGATCAGGTCATCGTACACGCCAGCCGAGATTAAGGTGATTGAGCAGCCGGGTGAGCAAGGTGATGCCCACCAGCAGCAGGGTGCCGGCAAGCAGGTAGCCCGGTGCGGAATCCATCCACCGCAGGATAAGAAAAGTGAGGGTGATGAGCGTACCGCCGCCAACCAGCGCGAGGTAGTAGATCGAGCGTTGCTGCAAGCTGAGCCAGGTCCAGCCGGCGTAGGTGACCGCGGCCAGCAGAACGGTGAAAATCAACTGCCAGGGCTGCCCGTCGTAGGCCCCGGCGCTGATGTTGATGGTAGCGATGATTACCGCCCAGAACGCAATCACGCGCAGCAGCCAGTCGAAGCCGGTCCGCCACCGGAACAGCCACCAGATCAATCCCCAGGCCGCCAGGTTGAACCCGAAGAGCAGCATGCCGGAAACGAGATAGGCCAACTCGATGCCGAGTTGCTGGGTGTAGGTGATGAAGGTCACGTTGATCAGGCCCACGAACAACAGCCACAGGGGGGCGAACCGGACGGCCACCAGCCATGGCAATGTGAGTACCGACCAGGTGAGGAAGAGGTCGTAAGCGTTGGCCCCGGTCTGGTACACCTGCCCGAGTACCGCCAGGATGGCACCGATGAGGACGACGGCGGCGGTCAGGGTCACCCGGCGCGCCAGGTCCCCCAGCGGCAGAAAAAGACCGGCCAGTGCGGTCAGGGTGAAACCGCCCACCGGTAGGCCGATCTTGATCGGCGCCGGAAGGGCGGCCCAGTTGTACGCGAAAAAGAAGAAGATGCCGCTGAGCAGAAAGGAGGCTCCGGCCCCCAGCAGCAGGTACTGCAGGAGTTGGCGCCAGTCGGCCCGGCTGGCGTAAACGTCGTCGCGCAGCGTCCGATCTATGTCCCGCGGGTGCCAGTTGCTGTGCCGGGCGACGAGGTGGACGATGTAGCGGGTGGGGGCCTCCATGCCGGGAAGATACCGCCTTAGTGGACGGCCGTTACCTCGTCGAGGAAAGCGCGCAGCCGCCGGAAATAAAAGTCGCCACCCACTTCGGTGATGTCGTTGTGGCCGGCCCCTGGCACGATGAAGAGTTCCTTTTGCCGGCTGCCCAGGGCGGCGTAGAGTTGGCGGCCCTGGTCGACGTCGATGTTGCGGTCTTCCGCTCCGTGGATGACCAGGACCGGCTGCCGCACCCGCGATGCGGCACGCAGGGGTTCGACCCGGCGGTGCTCGAATCCGGCGATATGGTCGGCGCGGTCGAGCAGGCAGTCGATCACCGGCCGGGGCAGGTCAAGCCCGCTCTGCCGGCAGGCGTAGGCGTGGGTGATGTCGCCCAGGTGGGTGAAGGCGCTTTCCACGATGCCGAAGTCGATTTCCGGACTGCGGGCCATGGCCTGCAGGGCTACCGCACCCCCCATGCTGTGGCCGAATACCCCCGTGGGAAGGCCGGTCGCCAGGTAGCGCAGGCGGCGGACGCCCGCAACCACGTCAGCCCATTCCCGGTAGCCGAAGGTGGTGTAGGTACCCTGGCTGCGGCCGTGGGCGCGCGCGTCGATGAGCAGTACGTTGTAGCCGTAGGGCACGAGCTGCGGCAGGTATTCCAGGTAGAGTTCGCGGGCGCTGTCCTTGCCGTGCAGGATAAGCAGGTTGCCGCGGGCCGGGCCGGTGGCGGGTACGTAGTAGGTAGCCAGGTGCAATCCGTCGTCGGTAAGCAGCGTGCTGGCCTCAAAGGCGAAGCCCAAATCGCCGGGGTCCAGGTTGATGAGCCGCCGCCGCGGACGGATAATGCGCCGCGGGAGCCACTGGAAAAGGAAGACGGCGAATCCGGCCGTCAACAGGAGTAAGCACCATACCATCCGACCAAGGTAAGGATACCGTTATACCCCGTTCGTCGAAGAAAATTGCGGTGGGGGTGGGGCGGCGGCTATTTTCCGGAAAATTATCGCCCGTGCGCCCCACGCTTACCCTCCTGTTCTGTCTGTTCACCCTTTTGTCCGCCGCCCAGGAGCGATTTACGGAGTGGCACGCTGATGTGTACCCGCAAAAAGACCGTTCGATCGAGGTTGCCGAACACCTCACGGTGGTCAGCGAAGGAGAATCGGTGAAGCGCGGCATTACCCGCAGCCTGCCCGAAGTAAAGGCCCACCCCCTGGAAATCCTGTCCGTGGATCGCGACGGCGCGGAAAGCCCCTACCATACCCGCCGGTCGGGCGGACAACTGACCATCTACGCCGGCGACAAGAAGAAGACCCTCCGGCCGGGCACCTACACCTACCGGATCCGCTACCGCATCGGCGGGGCCGTACAAAGTCAAAAGACCCTGGATGAACTGCAGTTCGAGGTAGTGGGGCCGGACGTGACGCTTCCCGTAGAAAAGGCCACCGCCACCCTGCACCTGCCCGACGGTCTGCAAGTAGTGCAGTACGCCTGCTATACCGGGGCAGACGGGGCCACGCAGCGGAATTGTACCCAGACGGCCCCCGAGGGCGGACAACTTTCCTTCACCGGGCAGGGGACTTTCGGTCGCGGGGAGCAATTTTCGGTAGCCGCTGGTTTCGAGCCGGGCTTTTTTCGGGCAGTCGATCCTGTTACGGCGGTGCCGGAGGCACCCCCGAACTGGTTCGAGCGGGAGGGTAGTCTACTGCTGTTCGTGCTCTGCGCGCTGGGCGCGGGCTACTATGCGTTCACCCGCTGGCGGACCTACGGCGTAGACCCGCCGGCCCCGCAGGTGGGCCACGTCTTTGCTCCACCCCAGGGACTTTCCCCGGCCGCGGTGAGCTACCTGGCTTCCGACTTCGGGGCTTCCCCCACTCAGGAATTCACGGCCTCGCTTTTGGCGCTGGCCACCCGGGGGTTTTTGACAATTGAGTCCGAGGAGGAGTCCGGCTGGCTGGGTACCCAGTACCGCTACTTTCTGCGCAAGACGAACCGGCGCCCGGCCCCCGGCGAACTGCCCGATGAGCAGGCCATGCTGTACGAACGGTTGTTTGCGGGGCAGGAAAGCGTCGTTATGAAGGGGGAATACGACGAAAAGCTCTACAAGACCTCCCAGGCCCACCACGAAGCGGTGTCGGATGCGTATACGGAGCGGTATCCCGTGAAGCAAAACCTGGGGAAGGTCTGGCCTTTACTGGGCATCTACCTTCTGGGGGTCGCCGCGGGGGTGTTCGCCAGCATTCACGCTACCGACGCACTCGTCTGGCCCTGGGCCATCGCTTTTATGGTCCTGGGTGCGACCGGGCTGGGGATTTTCATCTGGCTGATCCGGCGGCCGAGCCCGGAACTGGTACGCCTGCGCACGGAAATTGCCGCCCTCAAGGAATACCTCAGCCTGTCGGAAGCCAAACGCAAACGGTTATTGAACGCTCCGCAGATGAGCCGGGAACACTACGAGGAATTGCTGCCCTACGCCATTGCCCTCGGCATCCACACGAAGTGGACGGACTATTTTCAGGGCCTGTTTGACCCGGCTGCTTATCGGCCGGTATGGTACTTCGGCGGCGGGACTCCTTTCCACGCCGCAACCTTCAGTGACCGCTTCACCCAGGTGGCGGGCAGCAGCGCCACGCCGGTGTCGTCGTCGGCCTCCGGGGGCGGCGGTTCCGTCGGGGGTGGAGTGGGCGGCGGGGGCGCGGGTGGCTGGTAAAGGTGGTGCCGCCAGGCCGTTGGGTATGCCACGGGCAGGCGCTACCTTAGCCCTAAAGAAAGCCCATGACCAGCCAGCAATACATCGACCTTGAGGACCGCCACGGTGCCCACAACTATCACCCGCTGCCCGTAGTACTGAGCGAGGGGCGGGGCGTCTACCTGTACGACGTCGGGGGGCGACAGTATTTCGACTTCCTCTCGGCGTATTCGGCGGTCAACCAGGGCCACTGCCACCCCCGGATCGTGCGCGCCCTGAGCGAACAGTCCTCGCGGCTGACGCTGACCAGCCGCGCCTTTTACAACGACCGGCTCGGGCCCTACGAAAAGTACCTGACGGAATATTTCCACTTTGACAAGGTACTGCCGATGAATACCGGCGCGGAAGCCGTCGAGACGGCCATCAAGATCTGCCGCAAATGGGGCTACGAGGTGAAGGGCATTCCCCACGACCGGGCCCGCATCATAGTCTGTGGACAAAACTTCCACGGGCGTACCACGACCATCATCAGTTTCAGTTCCGACCCGAACGCCAAGGGCAATTTCGGTCCGTACACGCCCGGTTTCGAGTCGGTACCCTACGGCGACCTGGATGCCCTGCGCAGTAAGGTCTCCGAGGATCCGGCCACCATTGCCGGCGTACTGGTGGAGCCCATCCAGGGCGAGGCCGGCGTCTTCGTGCCGGAGGACGGTTACATCCCCGGCGTCGCCGCGGCCTGTCGCGAGAATAACATCCTTTTCGTTGCCGACGAGATCCAGACGGGCGTCGGGCGCACGGGGGCGCTTCTGCGCGTGTGTGGCGACTGCACCTGCGCGGGCCACTGCGAACGGCAGCCCACCTATACGCGTCCCGACGTGCTGATCCTCGGTAAGGCCCTCAGCGGCGGCACCTATCCGGTATCCGCCGTCCTGGCCGACGATGCCGTGATGAACGTGATCCGACCCGGGCAGCATGGAAGCACCTTCGGGGGTAACCCCGTAGCCTGCGCGGTAGCCATGGAGGCACTGGAGGTGGTGCGCGACGAGAAGCTCACCCAGAACGCCCGCCGGCTCGGCCGCCTCTTCCGCGAGCGGATGCAGGAACTGGTTGACCGGCACCCCGAAACCCTCCGGCTAGTACGGGGAAAAGGCTTGCTGAATGCTCTGGTCATCAACGACAGTCCGGAAGGCGATACGGCCTGGAACCTTTGTCTGGCCCTCGCGGAAAGGGGATTGCTCGCCAAGCCGACTCACGGCAACATCATCCGCTTCGCCCCGCCCCTGGTCATCTCCGAAGCCGAACTGATGGAGGCCTGTGATATCATCCAGGAGGCCATCGCCCACCTGGCCGCCGACCACGTAGGGTCCGAAGCCGAGAAGGTCGATCGCGGCTAGCGCTTATCTACCTGCGACGGGCGGAAAATCTCCAGCCGGTCGGTACCGATCATCTCGCTGGATAACAGCCGGGCGCTCGCGGGCAGCGACGGAGCGATGAGTCCGTTGCCGAAGCGGGCCGCGCCGGTGAATACCCGGGCCTCGTCCCACAATCCCTTGCTGAGAAAGGCTTCCAGGGTGGTGGCACCGCCTTCCACGGTGACGTGACTGTACTTCAGGTCGTGCAATTTGCGCACGATCTTTTTGAGGGCTTTCTTATTCAGGTCCTTTTCCTTGATCTCCACGGTGTCGGCCTTCATCTTGGCGGGGCGGCGGCCGGTAAAAACCAGGGGCCGCTGCCCGTCGGAGGTGAAGATCTTTTCGCGGCCCGACAGCCGGTCGTGGAGGTCCAGGATGACCGGCCGGGGGTCGGGGCCGGGGAAGAAGCGGCTGTCCAGTTTCGGCTCGTCCTCGATCACGGTGCGGGCCCCCACGATCACGGCGTTGGTGGTGGTGCGCCAGCGGTGGACGAGCCGTCGGCTGATGTCGTTGGTGATCCAGTACTTCTTGCCGCGGTCCTTGGGCCGGAGAAAGCCGTCGGCCGAGCGGGCGTACTTCAGGAGAATGAAGGGGCGCTGCTCGGTGGTGTAGATCATCCGGTTCATATTGGTGAGCTCCGTGGGCAGGAAATCCGGATATTCCTTTACCCGTACCCCGGCCTCCCGCAGGATGGCGGCACCCCGGCCGGATACCTCGTCGGTGGTGTCGCGCTGGGCGAAGACGACCTTGCGTACCTTCTCCTTCAGAATCAAACCGGTACAGGCGGGCGTACGGCCCTTGATGCAGCAGGGTTCGAGGCTAACAAAGAGGGTGGATTCGGGGATCAGCGGCCGGTCCTCTTCCTTTACCGATGCCATGCAATTGACTTCCGCGTGGGCCTCCCCGGCCTGGTGGTGGTAGCCCTCACCGATCACCTTTCCCTCGTGCATCAGGATGGCACCTACCCGCGGATTATCCAGGACGCGCGAATCGGCCAGGCAGGCGAGCTGAGCGGTTCGAAATAAAATGTCAGTATTTTTCACAATAGTTTAATTGCTTGAGCCTGAGGAAGAATATTGGGCGGTTTGACGTAATTATTTACTCATTAATGCCGTGATACGGGAAAATCTGTTAGTTTTGAAGCCTCAAAGTGAATAACACAAACAATCCGTGTCCGTCACTCGCCTGAAACGGCCACACCATTCTTTTTTATGTTACACCGAATCCCATTAAAGAACGCCCCCATGGAGGCGATTCTTGATCAACACGTCTTTCAGGAGCTGAGCAGTGATCCTTACCTGCGGGAACTGGAAGTATTCGACAATTTACGACTTCATTCTTCCGGCTGCGTGGTCTTTCAGAAAACCTTCAAGTGCGAAGAGGCAAAGAAAGGCTATCGGACGGTAACCCTGTACCTGCACAAGCTGGTAGCCGAGCGCTACCTGGGCCACAAGCGGGTAGGGGAGCGCAAGCTCGTGGGTTCACTCAACGGCAACAAACTGGATTGCCGGCTGGAGAACCTTGAATACCGCAGTCGCTCGGTGGCGAGCCGCAAGCGCCGCTCCTCCAGCAAGATCGGCTACACCGGCGTGTACAAGGAAAATAACCGCTACCGGGCGGTCATCTCCGTAAACCGGCGCAGTGTGCACATCGGCATGTTCAGCACCGCCGAGGAAGCGGCCCTGGCCTACAACGAGAAGTCTCTTGAGCTGTACGGCAAACTAGGCAAGATCAATGAGGTGCGCACGGGTCATCTCCCGCTTGCCGGGCGGTCCCGGTAGGGCCTCCACCCGGAATCCGGCCGCGCGCAGGTTGCGCTTGAACTGTCCCTTGGCGCAGTAGGTCACCAGCACGCCGCCCGGCCGCAACCGACGGGCGCAGCGGCGCATGGCCTCGACAGTCCACAATTCCGGCTGATTCTCCGGTGCAAAGGCGTCGTAAAAGATCAGATCGTCATGGACCGCCCCGCGGTCATCGGTCAGGAAATCCGCCCGCCGCTTGAGCAGAACGAAGTTGGGTTCCAGCGGCACCTCCACCTCCCAGGCCGCGGTGTGGATCTCGTCGAAGCGGTCGCGCCCGATGCCAAGCACCTCCGGGTAGTTAAGCTGGCCGACCAGGTCTTCGGAAATGGGGTAGCGTTCGTAGGTGGTGTAGACAAACGATATGTCCGGGTGGTGCCGCGCGGTTTCCCTGGCCAGCAAGGCATTGAGGCCCGTGCCGAACCCCAGTTCGAGGATGCGTACCGTTGACCCGGCCTTGGGAGAGTTAAGCCAATCGGACAGACCCGCCTGCATAAATACGTGATGACTTTCGCGCAGGGCACCGTGCGTACTGTGGTAGTTGACGCCGAAGCGGGCGCTGCGCAGGCTGTGGCTGCCGTCGTCGGTGGTGAGCAGTTCGGACTGCTCCATTCAGGCGGCCTGCCGCAGTTCGTCGACGCGAATGTCCAGGTGGCTGGCGTGGTACACGCAGCGGCCGTCGCGGATGAGCAGGACCTGCGGTGATTCGTGGCGCACGGCGAATTCCGAAGCGATATAGTTGCTTACGTCGCGGTGGCGGATCAGGTCGAGGTAGTAGGTTTCCAGGGTTCCTTCCTCGATGTCCCACTGCCGTTCCAGGCGGTGCTTGGCCATGCTGCTGATGGGGCAGGAGGTGCTATGCTTCAGGATAAGGCAGGGAACGGAATGGCTGCGTTCGATGATGGCCTCGATGTCGTGTACGTTACTGATGTGGTTCCAGTTCATGGGGGATGGTCTTCCGGTAGGGCCTTGCACGTCCGGCCGGGTAGGGCACCCGCGTCCGCGCAAGAAAAAAGTAAAAAAGGGCGCTACATAAGAAGCGCTAACAGGCCGGAAACAAGCTCGTCAAGCGAAAGGTTGGTAGGACAACCGAAGCCCCGGTTGCAGGAGCTGAGCAGGAGCAGGGAAGCGGCCGAAAAGCAGGAAAGGGAACGTTTGATGGTTTTCATATACTCGACTGGGGGGAGAAAGTAAAGTGAAAGGGGAAGGCTTTGGTTGGGGCATTTGTTTAGCGTGGCGTACTTTTGCCGCCCACCGCCGTGAGGCAACCGATTTAGCAAACAGAACCGAAAATGGCCAGAAAACTTGCCCTACGTGACGCCCTCCGGGAGGCGATGATTGAAGAGATGCGCCGCGACGAAACCGTCTTCCTGATGGGAGAGGAAGTCGCCCAGTACAATGGCGCCTACAAGGTGAGCAAGGGGATGCTGGACGAGTTCGGTCCGGAGCGCGTGATCGATACCCCGATCGCCGAGCTGGGCTTTGCCGGCATCGGCGTGGGTGCGGCGATGAACGGCCTGAAGCCGATCGTGGAGTTTATGACCTGGAACTTCGCCGTCCTGGCCTTCGATCAGATCATCAACAACGCCGCCAAGACCCTGAGCCAGTCGGCCGGTCAGTACAGCTGCCCCATCGTCTTCCGTGGCCCCAGCGGCAGTGCCGGACAGCTCGCACAGCAGCACAGCCAGACCTTCGAGAGCTGGATGGCCAATACGCCCGGCCTGAAAGTGATCTCCTGCACCGACCCCGCCGACGCCAAAGGCCTGCTGAAAAGCGCCATCCGCGACCCGGATCCCGTCTGCGTAATGGAATCGGAACTGCTCTACGGCTACGAAGGGGAAGTGCCTGAGGGCGAGTACCTGGTGGAGATCGGCAAGGCCGCCGTGCGCCGCAAGGGCACCGACGTGACCCTGGTGAGCTACAACAAAATGATGCTGCCCGTAATGGAAGCGGCCAACATCCTGGAGGGTGAGGGCATCAGCGCCGAGGTGATCGACCTGCGTACGATCCGCCCCCTGGACCGCAAGACCATCATCGAATCGGTGAAGAAGACCAACCGCTGCGTGGTGATCGACGAGAGCTGGCCCTTCGCGGGCATCAGTTCAGAGATTGCTTACGAGATCCAGAAGTCGGCCTTCGACTACCTCGACGCGCCGGTTATCCGCGTGAACTCCGCCGACGTGAACCTGGGCTACGCCGCCAACTTTGTGGAGGAGTTCCTGCCGAACGCCGAGAAGATCGTGCGCGCGGTGAAGCAGGTGACCTACGCCCGCCGCTAGCACACCGAGGCCTCCGGGTAATCCGGGGCCTTACCGCACTGAATCATAAGCCACCCGCCCGGCGGGCTTGGCCAGTACGATCTGCCAGAGGTGGTTGCGGTGGCTGCGGAAGCCCCCGGCGGCCGTGAGCAGGAAGAAGCGCCACATGCGGTAGAACCGCTCGTCGTAGTCAGTCAGTTCGCCGCGGTGCCGCTCGAAGTTGTCGTACCAGGCCAGCAGGGTGCGGTCGTAGTCCCCGCCGAAGTTGTGCCAGTCCTTGATGGTGAACAGTCCTTCCGCGGCCCGGCTGATCTGTACCGCGCTCGGGGCCACGCCGCCGGGGAAGATGTACTTGTCTGTCCACGCGTCGGAAGTGATCCGGCTCACGTTGGTGCCGATGGTGTGCAGGAGGAAGAGGCCTTCGTCGTTCAGGCAGCGCTCCGCCACCTCCATGAAGGTCCGGTGGTTCTTCGGGCCGACGTGTTCGAACATGCCCACCGAGACCACATGGTCGAAGCGCTCCTGAACGTCGCGGTAATCCTGGAAGCGAAAGTCGACGTCCAGGTGCCCGTAGCGCTGCTGCGCATATTCCAATTGCTTTCTGGAGATCGTGACGCCCACTACCGAAGCGCCGTACTGCTCGGCCGCGTAGCCCGCAAAGCTTCCCCACCCGCACCCGATGTCGAGCACCCGCATGCCGGGCTGCAGGCCGATCTTGCGGCAGATGAGGTCGAGTTTGGCTTCTTGTGCCTCGTCCAGGTTGGCGGCGTTCTTCCAGTAACCGCAGGAGTAGGTCATCCGCCGGTCGAGCATGCGCTCGTAGAGGTCGTTGCCGATGTCGTAGTGTTGCTTGCCGACGCGCAGTGACTTCTTTTTGCCCTGCTGGTTGGTCAGTTTGGCCCGCAGCACCGGCCACCACATGCTGAGGGGCGGCAACTTCCCGACGAGGTCGGCCCGCAGTACCCGGGTGATGAGCTCATCTAGCGCCTCGCAGTCCCAGTCGCCATCCATGTAGCTTTCCCCAAATCCCAGTACGCCCTGCGCCAGTACGCGGTTGTAAAAGCGGGGATCGTGCACCTGCGGGTCGTAGGGCTGGGGGCCGTCAATGGTGATCCCCGCCTGGTGGAGCAGGCAGCTTACGGTTTCCTTGGCGTTGCTCATAGAAGAAATCTTCATTTGATACGCACTGAATTTAGGCCAATCCTACCTAATCCCGCCACTGCATACCGCAATTCTCGTACGATGGTAAAGAAATTTCCTCCGGCTCCATCTACCACGGTTGAGCAAGTATGGATCCGGCGGACGGGTCAATAAATATTTAAAAAGAACCCGCCAACGCCGATAAGCACGGCCAACGTCTCAGGAGGAAAATCTGTGCCATGACGCGTAAAATTGCCTTTGTGCTTCCCCTGCTCGCACTGATTGCCTGCAACCGGGAAGATGCCGAAATCACCCACGACCTGACCGGCACCTGGGAACTGGTGGCCGTCTATGCCGACCCCGGCGACGGATCGGGAACCTACCAGCCGGTGACCTCCGACAATGTTCTGTTGCTCCTGCCCGACGGCAAGTTCCGGGCCAATTTCAGCTACTGCCCGGCGTCCGATGCCTCCACGGAGGGGGATACCGGTACCTATTCGGTACAGGATAACACCCTGCGCCCGAACTGCGACGGCGATACCCGCCTCCCCTTTACGGTCTCCGGTGACACCCTGACGGTAACTAACCCCGCCTGCATTGAAGGCTGCGGGGAGCGCTATGCCAAGGTCAGCGATGAGATCATCCCCTTATAGCCGCACCGGGAACTACTGCCCCGATCCCGCCGCCGGCTGGAAGGGGCCGTAAACCGCCCGCCGGAAATCGTGGTGCAGTCCGATCTGGTCGTAAGGGAAGAGCTGGACGAAGAGCACCGCCGTGAGTTCGTTGGCGGGGTCGACCCAAAAGAGGGTGCTGGCCGCTCCGTCCCAGAAAAATTCACCGACCGTGCCGGGGTTTTCCTCCGCCGTGGCCGGGGGGCGCTGCCGAACGGCGAAGTCGATGCCGAAGCCGACCTGCCCCTTGGTGGGCAGCCACGACCGGTCCGTCACCTCATCGGCCAGGTGGTTGGTGCGCATGAGCCGGACGGTTTCGGGCTGCAGTATGGTGGCCCCATCGAGGCTGCCGCCGTTGACGAGCATCCGGGCGAAGGTCATGTAGTCGTCGAGGGTGGAGGTGAGGCCGAATCCCCCGGGGGTGAGGGGCCATTCCTTCAGGTTGAAGGCATGGGCCTCGTCGTTTGGGAGCTGGGTAAGGGTGCCGTCTTCGGCCCGGTTGTAGGCCCCCGAGAAGCGGGGTAGGTCGGATTCCGGGACCACGTAGCGGGTATCGTCCATACCCAGCGGATCGAGGATGTGCTCGCGCAGGTAGTCGTCGAAGGGCTGGCCGGAGAGCCGCTCCACGAGGAGGGCCTGCACGTCGACCGAAAGACCGTACAGCCACCGGGAGCCCGGATCGAAGAGCAGGGGCAAGCGTCCCAGTTTTGCGCCCATCATCGACAGGGTATTATCGTAGTTCCGCAGGTCGGCGGCCTCGTAGGCAGCTTGTAGGCCGGGCGTATCACCGCCGTTGTAGAAGCCCGCGGTGTGACGGGTGATGTCGCGCACGGTAACCGGCCGGCTCGGCGCGGTGGTTTGCACGGCACCCGCGTCCGCGCCCGATTGATAGACGCGTAAGTTGGCGAACTCGGGCAGGTAATCGCTCAGGGGGTCGTCGAGCTGGAACTTGCCCTGCTCGTAGAGCTGCATCAGAGCCACGCCGGTGATGGGCTTGGTCATGGAATAGATCTGCGCGATGGTGTTGCGCTGCATGGGCGTACCGGCTTCCCGGTCGGCCTGGCCGAAGGCTCCGAAGTAGACCTCTTCCCCTTTCTCGTACACCAGGGCGGAGGCACCTGCTACGTCGCCGCGGTCCACGAAGGACCGCAGGGTGCTGTCGATCCGGCCCACGGTGCCGGGGTCAACCACCTGCCGGCGGGGCCAGTGGCGTTCGGCCAGGGCGCGGGTCTTCTCGATACCCTCGCGCGGGGGCAGGCTTTCCCCTTCGTACTCGATGCCGAGGTATCCGCGGTAGTTTGCCGCGCGGAGGATATCGAAAAGCACGCCGAAATCGATCTCCGTCTCCTCACCGCTTGCGTCGAAGTTGAAGGCCTTGACGCTGATGCCGCCGGCGTAGGGCATCAGTTCCTGCATGCCTTCGTAGCGGTTGTAGCGTTTGGTGCAGTTGCCGCCCCAGAGCTGGCCGCTGTCGCGCTCGACGCACCAGTTGTCGAAATCGGCCACCGCCCCCACCTCGTACTCCCGCAGACGGCTAGGCAGTTCGGTAAGCCAGGCGCCGCTGTTGCTCGGGCCGCCGTGATTCTCGACCAGGATCTGAATATCCTGGCTGCGGGCCTCCCGCGCTAGCCGGCCGATGCCGTCAACGCTGTTCCGCAACACCTCTTCCGGACTGCCGTCGCCGTGGGCATTCACCCGCAGGGCCGGGATGCCCAGGCGGTGGGCGGCCTGTACCCACTGGAGGTGTTGTTCTACGGCCGCGTTGCGCTCGGTGGGGTCGCTGGCGCCGAGGTTGCCCGCCCCGTCGATCAGCAGCATGGTAAGTTCGACGTCGGCCGCGTCGGCGGCGGTTTTCAGGCTGTCGAGGAAGGCGTTGTCCTGTGCCCGGTCGGCGAAGAACTGATTGACCAGTTCCACTCCTTCGAAGCCCATCTCGCCGGCCGTGCGTACGAAATCGAAATTGCTCATCTCTCCGTCGAAGAGCGCGCGGTGGAAGGACCACTGTCCGAGGGAATACTGCGGTCCGCCCCGTTCGGCGGTGGCGTCCGTGCGGGGCGCGTCCGTAGCCGCGCAGGCGGAAAGCAGGAGGAGGAAGAAAAGGTGGCGCATGGAGGAGAAAATTTAGGGTAAGATAAGCGACGCCGACGCCCTATCAATCCTGCACCATCCGGCGCGACCGTCCAATGCTACTGCAGCAGGTTTTCCAGCAGCAGCAAGTCGGTGGTGCCCTCGCGCCAGCGGGTCTCCAGGCTGTCGGGTACCGGGGCCGGATTGAGGGTGAAAGAGCCCAGGGCCAGATCGTCGTCGCCGTCGCCGTCGAAGTCTCCCGCCTCCATGGTCAGCCACCGCCCGGCCAGCGCCGCGGGGGTGGAGCGGGAAAGGAAATTCGGGGCGTTGGAAGAACCGGTGACGTTCTCGAGGTAGACGAAGCCCGCCGCGGGCTGGGTGGCGAAGTCGGCGAAGTTGCACGCCACCGCCAGGTCGGTATCGCCGTCGCGGTCGAAGTCGCGGGCCACCACCCGGGTAGCGCCGGGCAGGGCCTGGAAGTAACTTTCGATGAAGGTGTTGTCGCCCCGGTTGTCGTAGATCCGCAGCCCGTGGTAAGGCTTGCGGACGTTGGAGTAGTCGGCGTTGTCGCCGTGAACGGTGATGATGTCCCGGTCCCCATCGCCGTCAAAATCCACCAGTTCGAACCAGCTGGTACCCCAGACCGGCGAAAACCGGAGCAGGTTCTGCCGCTCGAAGCTGCCGTCCGCCCGTTGGTACAGCACGTCGATTCCCTCGTCGCCCTGGGCGTGGAGGACCACGAGGTCCCGGCGGCCGTCACCGTCCAGGTCAGCGGCCACCGTACGGGTGGAGCCGGCCGCCCCGAGCAGTCGGCTGCGCGTGAAGCCGCCCCGGTCGTCGGGGCGCAGCAGGGTCAGGGCTCCGGAATAGTTTCCGTACTCAGCGACGACGATCTCGGCTTGGCCGTCGCCGTCCAGGTCCTCCACCAGCAGGTGAACGGGACGGTGGAGGCTGTCTGCCACGACCTCCCGCCCGGCCGGCATCTGCCGGTACAGCGTGC
Organism: Neolewinella litorea; assembly: GCF_004803465.1. Classification (GTDB taxonomy): domain Bacteria; phylum Bacteroidota; class Bacteroidia; order Chitinophagales; family Saprospiraceae; genus Neolewinella; species Neolewinella litorea. The sequence continues at coordinate 551,679 of NZ_SRSF01000003.1, forward strand.
CGTTGCGGGCTTCGGTGGGGTAGATGTTGCCGATTTCGAGGAGGAGGTCGCCGCTCACCGAGTCCGGGTGGTAGTGTACGAGCGGCAGCCGCAGGGAGAGGAGGTCGTCGAGTTGACCCGCGCGGTCCAGGCGGTGCAGCCTGCCGTATCCATCGCCGATCGCGAGCCCCCCCGGCCCGTAGCCCAGAAAGGAGACCAGCGATCCGCCCTTCCCGTCGACGTCGAGGGGATGGGGCGCGAAGCCGGGCAGGCTGTCCAGGCGCAGCAGCGGCGGTGCCGGAAGGATATCCGGCGCGCGCTCCAGGATGTAGTTGCGGATGGCCGTCCAGTCGTCGTAGGACACCACCGGAACGTCGGGGTAGAAGCCGTGCGCCACGGCCAGATCGTATTCTTCGGGTGAGAGCTGTCCGGCCGGATCGTACCCCAGGGTGCGCATCCCCATCCGGGCGCCCATTTCGGGCAGCACCCGCTTCTCCCAAACGGCCCTCGGCAGCGACTCCGGCGTGGGGGCCAGGTGGCAGGATCCGCAGTGGCGAGCCACCAGTTCGCGAGCGTTCGGTTCCGGCGTACAGCGGCCCAGGGCAAGCACGCCAAGACCGAGAAGGAAACCGTAGAGGGGAAGTTTGCGCATGGGCGGGCCCAAGGTACTGCACGCCCGGCGGCGGAGCTTGTCGGCGGTGACGCCAAAAGGGGTACTTTTACGCGGTCCGCAATCATCGCCTCCATGACCGTTGTTTCCCTGATCGGTGGGCTGGCCGCCCTGCTCACCACGGCCGCCTTCGTTCCCCAGGCGTATAAGTCTATCCGCTACCGGGACACGGCGTCCCTCTCCCTGGCCACCTTCAGCATGCTGCTGGCGGGCACCCTCCTGTGGCTGGGCTACGGCTACTGCATCGGCGACCTGCCCATCATCGTGGCCAACGCCGTTACGGCCAGCCTGGCCGGACTGATCTTTTTGCTGAAGCTGCAGGCCGTGTACCGGGCGCGGCGGTAGGTGTACCCTACCTTCGTCCCATGGATAAGCTACGCGCAATCGCCTTCGACGCCGACGATACCCTCTGGGTCAACGAGCCCTTTTTCCGGGAGGCGGAGGATAGATTCTGCGGACTGCTGGAAGACTACCTGCCGCACCACACCGTGAACCGGGAACTCTACGCCACCGAGATCGCCAACCTGCCGCGCTACGGCTACGGCATCAAGGCCTTCGCGCTTTCCATGGTGGAGACCATCGTCCGCGTCACCGACGGCCGCGGGCCGCTGGCGGTGGTCGACCGCGCCCTGCAGATCGCCAAAGACATGCTCGACAAACCCGTGGAGCTGCTCGACGGGGTGGAAGAAACCCTGGCGAGGCTGGGCGGCCGCTACCGCCTGGTGCTGGCCACCAAGGGGGACCTGCTGGACCAGGAGCGGAAGCTGGAACGGTCGGGGCTGGCCCACCACTTCCACCACATCGAGGTGATGAGCGACAAGCGGGTGGACAACTATCGCAAACTCATCGCCCACCTCGACTGCCGGCCGGAAGAGTTCCTCATGATCGGCAACAGCGTCAAAAGCGACATCCTGCCCGTGCTGGAACTCGGCGGCTACGCCGTACACGTCCCCTTCCACACTACCTGGGCGCACGAGGTGGCTACCAGCGACACCGACCACCCCCGCTTCCGCGAGGTCTCCTCCCTGTCCGAAATACCCCCACTCCTCCCGTGAAGCACCTCGACCTCGCCACCTGGCCCCGCCGGGACCACTTCCACTTCTTCCGGGCCTTCGACGAGCCCTTCTTCGGCCTTACCGTGCGGATCGATGCCACGGAGGCCTACGCCCGCTGCCGCGCCGGGGGGCACTCCTTCTTTCTCTACTACCTGTACCGCTGCCTGCGGGCGGTCAACGCCGTGGAGCCCTTCCGCTTCCGCATCCGGGGGGAGGGGGTGGTCGTCCACAACCGCATCCACGCCTCGGCGACCATTGATCGGGCCGACGGCAGCTTCGATTTTTCCTACCTGCCCTACGCGGAGGATTTTGCCCGCTTCGCCGCCGACGCCGGGGCCGAGATCGAACGCATCCGGGCTACCACCGGACTGAACCCCGGCGTGGCCGGCGACGACGTCATTCACTTCAGCGCCGCGCCCTGGCTCGACTTCACCGCCCTCAGTCACGCCCGCCACTACGGCCGCGCGGACAGCTGTCCGAAGATCAGCGTAGGTAAACTCACCGAACGGGAAGGCCGCCTGGGTATGCCCGTTTCCATCCACGGCCACCACGCGCTTATGGACGGCCGCGACGTAGGCGCCTTCGTGGATGCCTTCCAGGCGGGTATGGACGCGGCGGACTAGCGGTCCTCCTCCCCATTCTGCCGCCGCCCCTGTCGCTGCAGGAAACGGAACAGGAAGTAGGCCAGGGCCACGAAGGTGGCCACCGGGATAAGGAACAGCAGGCTTTCGAGGAACTTTACTTCCATGACATAGGGGATGGGCCCCGGGCGGGGGGGGCTCCGGTATAAGGATCAAGGGCCCCATTTGTTGCACCCGCGTCGTACCGCCCGCCGACGGGGCCTTACTTTTGCACGATGTTCCGGCGCGCGCTCAACTACTTCTGGCTGTTGCTTTTCCTGTTGGCCGTCAGCGCGCGGGTGCCGGGCCAGTCCGTGAAGCCGGGGGCCGTGGATATCGATGCCATCCAGCGCCGGGCCGACACTACCTTCCGCCTCGCCTTTCACTTCGTGGCCCTGCCCGACGGCCGCAACTTCGTGCGCGATCCCGACGACAGCCTCTTCCTCGCCCACGGGCGCCACGAGAAACTGCGTGCCGACGTACTCATGTATTACCTCTTCAACGAGCTCAATCACCGCTTCCGCACCGCGCTGCTGGACTACCCCCCGAGCCGCGATACCAAACTGCGCTTCACCTACGCCGGTGATCCCGCCCGGCCGCTGGAGAGTGCTCATTTTTACGCCCACGGCGAACGGATCCGCCCGGTGGCGGATGCTTTCAACGTGGTCTTCACCACCCACGGCCGCGCGGGGGCACGTGGGCCGGACGGGGCCACCACGGGTACGGGCAGCCGCACCATCTACGTCTACGACCGCCTGCAAACCTACTTGGCCGGCAGCCACGATACCTGGACGGTGGCCCGCCTGATCGGCCACGAACTTGGCCACGCCCTTTCGCTGGACCACACTTTCAAGTGCGACAACCCCTGCGCCGGTCAGGGCTTCGACCCCCTGGAGGAATGCTTCGGCGAATGCACCGACCACAACGGCGGCAGCGGACGCACCAACTGCTTCGGCGGCAGCCCCCGCGAACTCATGATGGGCTACGGCAGCCAGCTCCACCTCACGGTCTGCGAGGTGGAGCGAATCTGGAGATACCTCCTGCGCTGACTCCGGCAACGTTGTGCAAGGCATATCCCACAAATCGGCGGTCCACGGGGGTAACCTTTTCCGTGCGTCCGGATGAAAGGGGCAAGGATGTGGAACACGGCCGGGCGTACCGGCGGATGCTTTCTTCCCCCCCCTGCTCACTTTAGGCAACTACACACTATGAAAACACTTTCCGCCCCCGGCCTGCTGGTCGTGTCCCTCCTTTTTTCCGCCCTGCTCGGGGCCCAACCTTTTCCCGGCCTCAGTTTCGATAATTACGCGGGCGTCCACGGTCTGCTCCTCAATCCGGCCAACGCCGCGGCCAACAACGTCGGCTTCGAACTGCACCTGGGCTCCGTCAACGCCGGTCTGGCCAACGACTACATCGGGCTGCCTTCCTATTCCGATTTGTTGGACGAGGAGGACATCTACGCCGCCGACCTGACCCGCACGCCGGCGGCCGACAACTTCCGCAGCTCCCACCTCAACGTGCTGGGGCCCTCCCTGCTCATGGGCCTGGGGCAGTCGGCCGGACTGGGTCTCGTGACCCGCGTGCGCAACTTCTACGAGGTGCGCAACCTTGACGGGCGGCTCACCGAAGGGCAGGACGACGGCTTTGGCCGCCTGGACGACTTCTCCGGCACCTACCAGGACTTCAACACCAACTCACACGGATGGGCGGAGGTAGCGGTCGTGCTCGGCGCCGTGCTCGTCAACCGCAAGGAATTCCAGCTGAAGGGCGGCGCGGCCGTGAAGGTGCTGCGCGGCCTGGGCGGCTACCACGCGGGCAGCCCGTCGCTGGAAGTAGCCTACGACGGCGGCAGCGGCGAGCTGATCACCGGGGGCGAAGTGGCCGACGTGCTGGCGGGCGACTACAGCTACGGGGAGCTGGACCTGGATGCCCTCAGTGAAAAACTGGGCACCGGCGTGGGCTTCGACCTCGGACTTTCCCTCGAGTGGCGGCCCGGCGGCGTGCCCGCCGACCGGCTGCGCACCCCCTACCGGCTGAAGGTCGGCGCCTCCGTGGTCGATCTGGGGGCGGTCACCTACGAGGAAGCGCGGGTATCCACCTACCCGGTGGGCGGACGCGTTTCCACCGACCTCCTGGAAGGCAGGAGCCTGGCTTACGTCCTGGAAGATAACTACGACGGTACCTCGCGCCGGGAGGCCGCCGACTTCCGCCTGCCCACCGCCCTGTACCTCCACCTCGACTACCGACTGGCCGGCGGGCTCTTCCTGAGCGCGCTCTCGGCCTCGGCCCTGAACGCCGATCCGCTCTTAGCCGGCAACCGCATCACCAACGCCATCACCGTAGCCCCCCGCCTCGAGACCAAGTGGCTGAGCCTCTACGCCCCCGCCCGCTTCGGCGGCCCGGAAGGCACCTCCCTCGGCGCCGGCCTCCGCCTCGGCTTCGTGACGATTGGCTCCGCCACCCTCCTTTCCCACCTGTTTACCGATACCAATTACGCCGCCGACGTCTACGCGGGGGTAAAGATTCCCTTTTATCGGAGGCTGCGGGCCAAGGAGGTAAAGGAGATTGTGGAGTAGGGGTGGTTTGGTGGGGTGGGGTAGGGGTTGGATTCGGCTTTTTACTGTTACCTTCCCATTGTTGGTATCTTCAAGCTGTACGAGACCAATATTTGACGTAGTCCGGTTACCTTCTTTACTGATAATGTATTAATAAATACATATTGTCGGCGGTTGCGACTACTATTAACAATTGATGATATCTACAATTGCGTAGTGTCCTATTTAATATATGTTCTAAGGAAGAGAAAATATAACAGAGAAGCCGCCAAAATCGTAGTGCTGCAGGTGGATGCAATATCTGCGGAACGTCTGCCTTCCATTCCGGCAAAGTACTCTAGCGCAACTGCGACTACTACGTACCCAATAATAGAAGCAAGGATGGATATAGCTATGTATGCGATGTATTTCATGACGTGTAATATAAAGCAGGGACGAAGTTAAGAATTTCTCAACTTCGTCCCAGACGATCCGCGAGGTTAATTACAATGGCAGTCTTCGTACCCAAAGAAGCCATTAAAAAAGCCCCGTGTGCCTCTAGCAAGATTTCTGACAAAAGCTTTTGTCTTGTCAACCCAATCCTGCTCGTCTCCAGTACCTCCGAATATGGAAGCGCATTCCAAGTTCCTTAAAGTCTTCATGGTGCTTGATTTAATATTTTTAGATTAACGTGAGGTTGGGGCTATCCAAGCAGTTTTGGCAGCAAAACAGCAGGTTTTTGCTCCATGAAGGAGTAGGCGGCCACCGCGCTCAACATATGTGCCAGGGCATTCTGCGGACTCCGATGCCGGGTATGTTCAATATCAAATACCGTCATCAAGATATCGAAAACTGACTCAATTACTCCACGTTTGAATAGCGCATACTTTTCATTTATCGGCATTAGTTTGTTCTTCATGTTTTTCCGGATTTTGGTCACCACCTTTATCCCCTGCTGGTACAACTCGGAAAATATGCCGGATA
>NZ_SRSF01000030.1 GCF_004803465.1 Neolewinella litorea
TCGGCGACCAGTTCCTTCAAACTTCGATTCTCCTTCTCCAGGGACTTGATCTCTCGCAGCCGCTTGACGGTGACGCCGTGGCGGAAGCCGTCCTCACCCATCTCGGAGAACTTCTTGCGCCAAGCGTAGTAGGTGGCCGGGTAGACGTCGTACTTCTCCAGCGTAACCTTGACGCCTTTTTCGGAAGCCTCTTTGATGATCTGCAGCTTGTCTTCGGTAGTGAATTTGCGCTTTGACATGGTGAAAAATTACAGTTTTTGAACTGTAATCCGTTCCGATCAATTAGGGGGGCAATACACTGGTCTGGACCTCATCTACCCCGACTTTACCGGACAGTTGCCCCGGGCAGAAAAGTTGGTGGCGGACACGGCCTACACCGGACAGTTTGCCGCCATGATGCAGCGACTAGATCGCGTTGGTTTTGAGTGTTCCCTGCGGAATCCGGCGCGGCGGGGCTTTGTGGTGGAACCGCGGCGCTGGGTAGTCGAACGGACCTTTGCCTGGTGGAATTGGTATCGTCGATTAATCAAAGATTACGAACGAACGGTAGAAAATTCTGCCAGCTTCGTACTGATGGCTAACATGCAGATGGTTCTTTCGCCACTGGACCGTTTGGTGACTTGAAATTTTTAGACACGCTCCAACCTGAAAGTCCATACGTCTTCAAACCGCTGCTGACCCCAACCAGTTCGTGAGCGGTATATTACGTTTCTCCATTCTGAACTGCCCAAGGAATATACTGCCAAGTCTTCACTTCGCGTTTTAGATCAAAAATAGCTGCTGAAAATGGCCTGTATGAAAATATAATATCATTTTTAACCACGTCAATAATTTCGACAGCCCCCGATTTATAGAGAAGCTCTTTCAGGTCACTATGTACTATGCAGGATAGAATATTTGTGTAATCGGTTAGTAGTTTTTCGGTCAGGTTGCTTTCCATTTCATAACACGGCGATTTGGAGGCCCCCAAAGTGCAGTCCAGTTGAGATGGTGATATCCATATATCAATATCTATACACCGATGATTTCCTTCCAAGTTGATATTTACATAACGGCTGTTACCAAGACCATATTCGACAGTTAAAAAGGATTGATCTTTCAGTGGCGAAAGGATGTGCATCGTTAACACGTGGATCCTCGAGAAGTCCTTGAGTCCCTTATAATTTGGATCAAATTTATTCATAATATACGTTAAAATTTGGGGCCTTTTAATAATTCAAGATGGTATCCTCCCGGTTTCCCTGCCCCTACTCTGAAATCGTTGCTGCTCAATAACTAGTCGTCCCTGAAGAAGTATGAATCAGTCTTGCAAAGTGTTGAAAACCAGTAGGCTAATATCTTTTTATATTGTTGACGGCATATTAACTTTTCGCCAGAAACCGGCCAAATACGGCCAAAACCTTGCGAAAAATGAAAGGCTCGCTGCCCAATCATGACCAAACGGATTTGTTCCGCAATCGCCTGACTTCAATCATCAGTCTGGACCATGAGCTCTGCCGCCTGTCCGAGGAAATTGATTGGCCGTGGATCGATGAGGAGTTGGACGGTTACTATGCCCGGGAGGGCCGGCCCAGC
>NZ_SRSF01000031.1 GCF_004803465.1 Neolewinella litorea
ACTTCCAGGGTAGCGGCGGCCGCCGCTGCTGGCTCTGGGGGCGGCGGCGAACATTTTAGACTAATGAAGCCCACGTCGGCCGAAGGCGCCTGCCTGAGAGTCCGGGACTTGCGACGCCAATAATGAAAGGTAGCGTAGCTGATCCCCGCCTCGGCGCAGAAATCCTTAATCGACTGGCCCGAACTGGCCTGGCGCTCCACCAGGGCCTGCATTCTCTTTGCTTTATCCACGATTGCTTTTGCCCGCAAAACTCTTGCTCACTATACCCCTAAACAAGACGGGGTTGCTCGGACGCTTACCGACAACGCGCGCTACAATCGTAATGAGCTGTTGACTACCTGGGCGGCCGGGCAGCGAATTGAGTTTGTTTACCTGCCTACCTATTCGCCTAACCTCAACTTGATCGAGCGCCTCTGGCACTTCATGCGGGTGAAAATTCTCAACTCGACCTACTACGAGAAACACGCCGAGTTCCGCGCGGCAAGCGTGACCTTTTTGGAGGACATTAAGCAGTACAAGAAAGAACTGCGCAGCCTCCTAACGCTGAATTTTCGGACCGTAGGGGGCACTTCCGTGCACTTATCCCAAACCACTCAATTACCGGTATAGCTTGCACTTCTTAAGCGTCTAGGCATATCGTTAGATTGGCGACGTTGCCGAATGTGGCAACGGTACAAGAGCGAGAACAGGTCTACCGCGTTTCTTCGGTAAGGTATTCGATCTTACCCCCTTTATAGCCTTTGGCAAGGTTTTCCATAAATATCCAACTGGCCCCCACAATACTACCTTTCCCGCCTTTGTTCAAAATTCGACTAGCATCCTTGTCAAAAGAGGTATTACTGGATACGCCGGCCCCTGTCGTAGCTGCTCTATGGAGTTGTTCGCTGCTCTTCATCCCTTTTAAAATCATCGTGGTTCCATCCTCATCATCGTTGAATTCGATAATAAGTTTCATCTCTAATTCCCCAGCGTTCATAAAACCGTAGTTCATTTTTCTCACTTCGGTCGTGATGACATAAAAATTTTTGTCTGCCGTTTCTAGGGTGTAGCCTTCATCGAGAAGTAATCGGCCCATTTTTTTGAAGGCATCATCGATGTTGTCGGCGGTATGGATTTCGATAACGTTAGCCCCTTTGGGCGCGTCTTGTGAGAAAATATCTGCAGAAAAGATTGCTACGCATGTTAATACGAGAAGGTATCGAAACATAGATGTACGGTTGTCAAATTCTAAATTAACGTGAGGTTGGGGCTATCCAAGCAGTTTTGGCAGCAAAACAGCAGGTTTTTGCTCCATGAAGGAGTAGGCGGCCACCGCGCTCAACATATGTGCCAGGGCATTCTGCGGACTCCGATGCCGGGTATGTTCAATATCAAATACCGTCATCAAGATATCGAAAACTGACTCAATTACTCCACGTTTGAATAGCGCATACTTTTCATTTATCGGCATTAGTTTGTTCTTCATGTTTTTCCGGATTTTGGTCACCACCTTTATCCCCTGCTGGTACAACTCGGAAAATATGCCGGATA
>NZ_SRSF01000032.1 GCF_004803465.1 Neolewinella litorea
GCGGAGCTGGCCCTGGCCGCCATCGGCTTCCTTTACCACGTCGAGGCGCACTGCCGCAAAAGGGGGCGGTCGGCAGCCGAACGCCTGGCCCTGCGCCGGCGGGTGAGTCGGCCAGTCTACGAGGCATTGCTGGACTGGGCGGAGTACGAACAGAAAAACAACCTGTCCAGCGGGGCCATCGGTAAGGCGCTCAAGTATGCGAAGGATCAACTGCCGCGGCTGCGGCCCTGCTTTGAGGACGGTCGCCTGGAGGTGGACAACAACCTGATCGAGAACTCCATCCGCCCCCTGGCCCTGGGSCGGAAGAACTACCTCTTCGCCGGATCGCACGAGGGGGCGCGGCGGGCGGCGATGCTGTATTCTTTCTTTGCCAGCTGTCAGCGGCTGGAGGTCAACCCCCGGGCGTGGCTGCGCGAAATCCTCGACCGCATCGCGGATCATCCGATCAACCGGCTGGATGAACTCCTGCCGCACCACTGGGTGGAGGCGCCGGCCACGGCGAGTACGGAAGAGGAATGACGTAGACTATACGCGGTTGCTCAGACGCTTATGGAAGAACTATCTCTTTGCCGGCTCGCACGAAGGCGCGCGACGGGCGGCGATGCTGTATTCTTTCTTTGCCAGCTGTCAGCGGCTGGAGGTCAACCCCCGGGCCTGGCTACGCGAAATCCTCGAGCGTATACCCGATCATCCGGTCAACCGGCTGGATGAACTTCTGCCGCACCGCTGGGTGGAGGCGCCGGCCAAGGCGAGTACGGAAGAGGAATGACGTAGACTATACGCGGTTGCTCGGACGCTTACCCACGGAGGCCTACGAAAAAGCAAACGAGAAATTCTACTTTAGAGCGGTTGCGGCCTAGGGGAAGCGTACAGGGAGGGGGAAGCGTACAACCTGTTCGAATCGTACCAGCAATTCAACGTGGTGGCCGAGCGATTCCGCCAAGATTTCAACTGGCATCATCCCCACGCCGGCAACGGAGGAATACCGCCCAAGGAATTTGGGTAGCGCCAATTGGCGCAAACCGGTTAATTTTAAACTGTCCAGATTTGGGTAAGTCTTCACACCCACAGGCCACGGAAATTCATCACGTCCTTAAAGATGCTTGCGATGAGGAAGAGGAGGAGGGGGACCGCAACGGGGGGGGGTTAAATCCAGTAAGCCATACCCACATGCAATTTATGTTAATAGGATCCATAAATCATACGAATACCCTAACGAGTCGTCCCTGAAAAAGATACTCAGCGGTTTGGTTTAGGCTTATATCGCTCCCAACGCCATTCTGCGCTGGTGGGCCCTCGGTAGGGTTACTCCATTTAGCCTTTCTACGCAGGTTTCAAAGAAGGCCATCGCCAGCTGGATCAGCTTCAGCATGACCATCACCGGCAGCATTTTCAGCTGATTCAGGCGCTTGACCAGGTTGAAGGCCGCTCCGGCCAGCAGGCAGTTGACGGCATCGCCTAGTTCTCCGCTCAAAAAGTTGCGCCGCATGCGGTGATCATCCTTGAGGTGACCGATG
>NZ_SRSF01000033.1 GCF_004803465.1 Neolewinella litorea
TACGAGCGGGAGTGCCTGCGGCGGCTACCCTCGCAGCCCTTTGAGTTACGCACCACCACCCGCGCCAAGGTGCAGCGCAACTACCACGTCGAGCTGGGGCCGAACCACAACTTCTACAGCGTGCCCTACCAGTACGTCGGCCAGACCGCTACGGTGGTCTACTCCCGCCGCAGCGTGGAGGTCTTTATTGGTACCGACCGGGTGGCTACCCATCCCCGCCTACATCCCGCCGATCGCTACCGCTACCGCACCGAAGCCGGACACCTGCCGCGCAGCCACGCCGAGTACCTGGCCGCCGAAGGCCACGACGGGGCCCACTTCCGCTCCTGGGGTGCCCGCATTGGCCCGGCCACGGCCTGGGCCGTCGACCGGATACTGACCAACAAGTCCTTCGAAGTCCAGGCCTATCGCTCCTGTCAGGGGGTGCAGAGCCTGGCCCGGCGTTACGGGCCCGACCGCCTGGAAGCCGCCGCCGAGCGCTGCCGCACGGCCGGACAGGCACGCTACGGTATGCTCCGTAACATCCTGGAGCGGGGACTGGACCGGACCGGTGACCAGTGCGACCTGTTCACCCCGCCGGACCACGACAATATCCGCGGACCGGCTGCTTACCGATAAGCGCTCACCCAATAATCCACTCTTCATCAACCCTTTGCGATATGACTTCTGCTTCTTTAACCACCCTGCGCGAACTCCGGCTGGCGGACATGGCCGCGGCCTACGAAGCCATCCTGGCCCTGCCTCTGGATCAACAACCCGAAGGCCACGATATGCTGGCCCGCCTGGTTGACGCCGAACGCCAGGGCCGCGCCCACCGCCGTACCCAGCTCAACCTGCGCCTGAGCAAACTGCGCTACGCGGCCACGCTGCAGGACATCGACTGCGCCGCCGACCGTAACCTGTCCACCTCTCAGCTGGCCGTTTTGAGCGACCCGGCCTGGATGGGGCGGGGCGAGAACGTGCTCATCACCGGCGCTACCGGCTGCGGCAAATCTTACCTGGCCTGCGCACTGGGTAACCACGCCTGCTCACTGGGCAAGCGTACGCTCTACTTCAACATGAACCGGCTGTGCGAACAGATCGCCGTAGCGAAGGCAGAAGGGAGTGTCGTGAAGTGGCTGGACAAGCTCAAGAAGGCACGGCTGCTCATCCTGGACGACTTCGGGCTGCAGGCCATCACCCACCCGGTAAAACTCCTGCTGCTACAGATCCTTGAAGACCGCTACGAACGAGCCGCCACGGTGATCGTCTCCCAGCTACCCGTAGCCAAATGGCACGCTTATCTGGACGAACCGACCGTAGCAGACGCCATCCTGGATCGCCTGATACCAAAGGCTCACCGGATCGAACTCAAGGGCAAAAGCCTACGCAAACGACCGGATCACCTATCTTTATAATCCATTAACGGCGCGAGTTATCCACAGGGGGGG
>NZ_SRSF01000034.1 GCF_004803465.1 Neolewinella litorea
AGTCGTCCCTGAAAAAGATACTCAGCGGTTTGGTTTAGGCTTATATCGCTCCCAACGCCATTCTGCGCTGGTGGGCCCTCGGTAGGGTTACTCCATTTAGCCTTTCTACGCAGGTTTCAAAGAAGGCCATCGCCAGCTGGATCAGCTTCAGCATGACCATCACCGGCAGCATTTTCAGCTGATTCAGGCGCTTGACCAGGTTGAAGGCCGCTCCGGCCAGCAGGCAGTTGACGGCATCGCCTAGTTCTCCGCTCAAAAAGTTGCGCCGCATGCGGTGATCATCCTTGAGGTGACCGATGATGGGCTCGATCCCCGCCCGTCGCCGGAAGCGCTTTCGCTGCTTTTGTTTCTCGTAATACGTTTGTCCCTTCGATCCAGGGGACGGGATCAATACTTCGGTCCCCGCGATGCGTTTTCGGCCTCGGTACCCTCGGTCCACCACTGCAGCCGTCGGCCGATCTCCCCCGGCATCCTCTCGCACCCGCTGAACCTGCTCCAGGGCGGGGGCTAGTGTATCGCCGTCGTAGGGATTACCCACGAAGCTCTTCATGCCGACGATGATGCCGCTCAAGGCGGTCCGGGCTACCGACACTTTACAGCCGAACTCGTATTTCTTGTGGACTTTACCCTTTGCAATGCACCAGACTGCCGGCTCGTGTAGACTGTACCTTTTGTTCTTCGTGCCGCGACGCTGCGCCAGCACTTGCTCAAACAGATCTAGGGTATCACGGTAGTAGGCTAGTGCTTCAGCCGACAGCTTGCGGCGTAGATCCCGGACCAGCCGCCCGGCAATGGTGCGCAGTTTACGCTGGGCCCGCCGAGCAGCCCGCCGCCGTCGGGGATGGCTGCCGTTGTAGGTAGCCAACCGTAAGCGCTTAACCACAAAGCAGTAAGACTGACGCCACTGGACTCCTTCCTGCTCGCCGTAAGCCCAGCAGTACTTGATGATCTTCAATGCCAGCTTGGTATCGGTAGGATAGGTCACGTTCTTTTCCTGCACGGTGGTGTCGAGGAGCACCTCCGCTTCCGCCTCACTACCACAGTGCAGGCGCACCGTCAGACTTAAGATTTTCTCCATTCCGTCCTCCCCAACGCGCTTACGGAAGTAGACAAAGTCCGTCGGATCGAAGGGCGGCCGGTGCTGAAAGTAGGTCTCACCGGTGAAGTACTGCCAGTAGGGGTTTTCCACCCAGCGTGCCAGCACCGACTCATCACTCTGATCGTACATCCGCTTGAGTAACAGCATACCGACCATGGTGCGGACCGGGATGCTGGGCCGGCCCTCCCGGGCATAGTAACCGTCCAACTCCTCATCGATCCACGGCCAATCAATTTCCTCGGACAGGCGGCAGAGCTCATGGTCCAGACTGATGATTGAAGTCAGGCGATTGCGGAACAAATCCGTTTGGTCATGATTGGGCAGCGAG
>NZ_SRSF01000035.1 GCF_004803465.1 Neolewinella litorea
GGGTGGTCTGGTACAAGGTGCTGGAGCGGGGAACCTTCGAGCTGCCGCGGGCCGAGGGTGATAGTGTGGAGCTGTCCTTTACCGACCTACAGTTGCTACTGGCCGGCATTGAGATAAAATCCGTCAAACGACGCAAAAGATACCCGCCGGCGGCTTGACGTCGGGGCTATTTTTCGTATTTTTTGCCCCGTGAGTATCGAAGGGCTCATCGCGGAAAATCAGTCGCTCAAGGAGCAGAACGGGGCCTTGCGCCACGAGCTCGATCAACTCAAGCGCTTGATCTTCGGAGCCAAGTCCGAGCGCCTGGCAGGCCAGGCCACCGCGCCCCCCGAACAGATGGCCCTGTGGGGGCAAAGCGTGCCGGCCGAGCCACCGAAGCAAGAAGTCACCTACACGCGTCGCAAGCCGAAAAAGACCCACCCCGGCCGGGCTTCGCTGCCGGATCACCTGCCGGTGGAGGAGATCGTCCTGGAGCCGCAAGACGTAGACACCGCTGGCCTGGAGTGCATTGGGCAGGAAGTCACCGATACGCTGGACTACCGTCCGGGTAAGTTGGTCATTATCCGGCGCATCCGTCCTAAGTACGCCCGCCCGGAAGCTGACGGGTCGACCACCGTGCTGGTGGCCGATCTACCGAGCCGGTCCATCGACAAGGGTATCCCGGAACCGGGGCTGCTGGCCGAGCTGTGCGTGGCCAAGTACGTCGATCATCTGCCGTTTTACCGCCAGATCAAGCGCTTCGAGCGTGATCACGGCTGGGTGGTGCATAAAGCCACCGTAGGCGACTGGTTCGCCGCCACCTGTAGCTTACTCGAGCCGCTATACCAGCAACTACTCCGCACGGTCGTTGATAGCGACTATTTGCAGGTGGATGAATCGACGATCAAGGTACTGGCTTCGGAAAAGAAAGGCAAAGCCCACCTGGGCTACCAGTGGGTCTATCGGGACCCGGACTCCGGACTGGTGCTGTTCGACTACCGTAAAGGACGCGGGGTGCACGGCGTGATGGAACGACTGGCGGACTTTGCGGGCTACCTGCAAACGGACGGGTATAAGGCCTATGAGACCTACTTGCGCAAGCATCCGCAGGTCACGGGGGTGAGCTGTCTGGCGCACATCCGCCGTAAGTTCTTCGAGGCCCGCGAGCAGCATCCCCGGCTGGCGGAGCTGGCCCTGGCCGCCATCGGCTTCCTTTACCACGTCGAGGCGCACTGCCGCAAAAGGGGGCGGTCGGCAGCCGAACGCCTGGCCCTGCGCCGGCGGGTGAGTCGGCCAGTCTACGAGGCATTGCTGGACTGGGCGGAGTACGAACAGAAAAACAACCTGTCCAGCGGGGCCATCGG
>NZ_SRSF01000036.1 GCF_004803465.1 Neolewinella litorea
TGGCGTCGCCGGTAATCCCCTCCTGCGGCGGTGAGCACCGCAGATTGATAAATCCGTCGCGACCTACTACCGCTGGCTCCGGTTGCGGACTGTCTCGCCGCCGCCGCCGGCGGCGCCAGTAGTGAAAGGTGGCGTAGCTGATACCTTCCGTGGTACAGAAGTCTTTGATGGTCTTTCCCGAAGTCGCTTGCCGGTCCAGCAGGGCGTACATGCGGCTGGCTTTGTCCATGGTTGCTGTTTCCAGCAAAGGTCAGGCCGACCAATCAGCAGAGAAAGACGCGGTTGCTCGGACGCTTACCAATAAAGCATCCTCGGCACCCAAAAGCATTACCGCCGGCTTGACGATGGCGCGGTGTTGGCGGAAGTACTTTTTTTGTTAATTAATCTCTGTTAAGCGGGGTTAGTGGTTTGTGGCAGCTTTTCTGCCTGATGATGGACTATCTCGCGGAAGCCTTTCGAGACCGTTTCAAAAAGTGTGTCACGATAAGAACCAATAACTTTCGTAACACACTACAAGCACCATGGAAAACGAAGAATTCGATATGGAAGCCTTCCGCGAGGAGGCGATTAAGAAGCTACAAGCGGGCGAAGGCCTGCTGGGTGAGGGGGGAGCCTTCACCCCCTTGCTCAAGTCCTTTCTGGAGCAGGCACTGGACGGTGAGCTGGACGCTCACTTAGCCGATAAAGACGAACCAAATCGCAAAAATGGCCGTGGCAAGAAGCGCATCCGCACCTCGTTGGGCGAAGTGGAGATCGCCACGCCCCGCGACCGCACGGGCAGTTTCCAACCCAAAGTAATCGGCAAGCGGCAGAAGCAGTTGCCGAAGGACCTGGAAAGACAGATCATGACCCTCTACGCCCGCGGCAGTTCCCTGGGTGACATCCGGGACTTTTTGGAAGAGATGTACGGGGTGGAAGTATCGCCGGCGACGATCTCGCGGGTAACCGACAAGATTATTCCGCTGCTGGAAGAATGGCGTACCCGACCATTAGAGAGCGTTTACCCCTTCGTTTTCATGGACGCCATCCACTACAAAGTCCGCGAGGAAGGCCGCGTAATCACCAAGGCGGTTTACGGGATCATCGCCGTTAATCAGGAAGGTTATCGGGACGTGCTGGGACTCTACATCGGTCAGAATGAGTCGGCCAAGTTCTGGATGCAGGTGCTCACGGACCTGCAGAACAGAGGCTTGGAGGACATCCTGATCGCCTGCGTGGA
>NZ_SRSF01000037.1 GCF_004803465.1 Neolewinella litorea
GCTCCAGTTGCGACAACGTCCAGAATGTGTCCCCTTGGGTAGCCCGGCTGAGGATGGAATGAAAGCTCTCGACGTGTCCATTTTCCTGCGGGGTGTAGGGGTGGGTAAAGACCTGGCAAAGGTGGTTGTCGTAGAAGAACTCGCGCAGTTTGGCCGCCAGGAACTGCGGTCCATTATCGCTTCGGATTTCGATATGGACTCCTTTGGCCAGTAGATTTTCCTCCTGAAGAAGCCCTTCGATGATACGCTCCCAAGCGGCCCTGACTTGAGTCCACTTCATACTGTAGCCCACCTGCCAGTCCAGGGCAACCCGGGTGAAGGTGTCCAGAATGGTGAGCACGAAAGCGTAGCGCCGGTGTTCTTCGATCCAGAACATCTTGATGTCCATCTCGAAGAGCGTGAGTGGTTCCGCCGGCTGAGCACAGCGGTGGGTGACGTACGGGCCACCCTGTTTCTTGGCCCGGGACAGTAGAAGTCGATGTTGCTTCATCAGGCGGTAAACCTTCTTGCGATTGATCCGGTAGCCACGAAGTTCCAACTGGGCCGTCATCCTTTTGTAGCCACAGCGCAGGTCATCATCTTCCTGCACGGTCTGGATGTGCTCGACCACCTCGGCGTTCGGGCGCGGACTGCAGATCCCCGCTTCGTCGAAGTGATCGGTATGCGTGCTGGCCGCAACGCCTGGCCGGGAACGGCTACCATCAGCCGTTAGCGGAGGCCGGTGGTAGTACTGATGGCGCGTAAGGTTGAAGGCTTCCAAAGCATCCCGCAGGCGTAAACCCTGGCTTTGATAGTCCCGCACCCGTGCCCGTTTCTCGGCCAGGCTCAGCTCTTTTTTACGCGGGCCTCCTTTAGTGCTTTGATCTGAAGTTGCTGTTCGGCGACCAGTTCCTTCAAACTTCGATTCTCCTTCTCCAGGGACTTGATCTCTCGCAGCCGCTTGACGGTGACGCCGTGGCGGAAGCCGTCCTCACCCATCTCGGAGAACTTCTTGCGCCAAGCGTAGTAGGTGGCCGGGTAGACGTCGTACTTCTCCAGCGTAACCTTGACGCCTTTTTCGGAAGCCTCTTTGATGATCTGCAGCTTGTCTTCGGTAGTGAATTTGCGCTTTGACATGGTGAAAAATTACAGTTTTTGAACTGTAATCCGTTCCGATCAATTAGGGGGGCAATACA
>NZ_SRSF01000038.1 GCF_004803465.1 Neolewinella litorea
CCCAGGGCCAGGGGGCGGATGGAGTTCTCGATCAGGTTGTTGTCCACCTCCAGGCGACCGTCCTCAAAGCAGGGCCGCAGCCGCGGCAGTTGATCCTTCGCATACTTGAGCGCCTTACCGATGGCCCCGCTGGACAGGTTGTTTTTCTGTTCGTACTCCGCCCAGTCCAGCAATGCCTCGTAGACTGGCCGACTCACCCGCCGGCGCAGGGCCAGGCGTTCGGCTGCCGACCGCCCCCTTTTGCGGCAGTGCGCCTCGACGTGGTAAAGGAAGCCGATGGCGGCCAGGGCCAGCTCCGCCAGCCGGGGGTGCTGCTCGCGGGCCTCGAAGAACCGGCGGCGGATGTGCGCCAGACAGCTCACCCCCGTGACCTGCGGATGCTTGCGCAAGTAGGTCTCATAGGCCTTATACCCGTCCGTTTGCAGGTAGCCCGCAAAGTCCGCCAGTAAGCGTCCGAGCAACCGCGTATGGTCTACGTCATTCTTATTGCGTACTCACCTCGGCCGGCGCCTCCGCCCACCGGTGCGGCAGGAGCTCGTCCAGCCGGTTGACCGGGTGGTCGGGCAAGCGCTCCAGCACATCGCGTAGCCAGGCCCGGGGATTAACCCCCAGCCGCTGACAGCTGGCAAAGAAAGAATACAGCATCGCCGCCCGCYGCGCSCCCTCGTGCGAGCCGGCAAAGAGRTAGTTCTTCCGGCCCAGGGCCAGGGGGCGGATGGAGTTCTCGATCAGGTTGTTGTCCACCTCCAGGCGACCGTCCTCAAAGCAGGGCCGCAGCCGCGGCAGTTGATCCTTCGCATACTTGAGYGCCTTACCGATGGCCCCGCTGGACAGGTTGTTTTTCTGTTCGTACTCCGCCCAGTCCAGCAATGCCTCGTAGACTGGCCGACTCACCCGCCGGCGCAGGGCCAGGCGTTCGGCTGCCGACCGCCCCCTTTTGCGGCAGTGCGCCTCGACGTGGTAAAGGAAGCCGATGGCGGCCAGGGCCAGCTCCGCCAGCCGGGGATGCTGCTCGCGGGCCTCGAAGAACTTACGGCGGATGTGCGCCAGACAGCTCACCCCCGTGACCTGCGGATGCTTGCGCAAGTAGGTCTCATAGGCCTTATACCCGTC
>NZ_SRSF01000039.1 GCF_004803465.1 Neolewinella litorea
ATTAACGTGAGGTTGGGGCTATCCAAGCAGTTTTGGCAGCAAAACAGCAGGTTTTTGCTCCATGAAGGAGTAGGCGGCCACCGCGCTCAACATATGTGCCAGGGCATTCTGCGGACTCCGATGCCGGGTATGTTCAATATCAAATACCGTCATCAAGATATCGAAAACTGACTCAATTACTCCACGTTTGAATAGCGCATACTTTTCATTTATCGGCATTAGTTTGTTCTTCATGTTTTTCCGGATTTTGGTCACCACCTTTATCCCCTGCTGGTACAACTCGGAAAATATGCCGGATATGTATCCCTTGTCACCGTAACAGTTGCCTTTGAGTTTGTGGAGAAGCTCGTACAGGACCTCGGCCTTGGCGTCCGATACGTTGCCGGACGTGAAGGTGAAGTTCATAGCCTGCCCCAGGTTGTTGACCACCAAGTGCAGTTTCAAGCCGTAAAACCAGCCCGTTGAGGTACGCCCCCGCTCCGCAATGTCGCGGAAAACCTGGTGGTTGTGGATGCGACGGTTGTGGCACACCGGTAGCTTCTTGGAGTCGATGAAGTAGGTCCCCGTGGCTTGGCTACCCAGGCAAGTCCATTTGGCAAACACGTAGAGATGGGGTAGCGCCTTTGTGATCAACTGGAGGAAGCGGCGATAACCAACTTGCCGGGGAAAATAGCTGTGTAATTCGTTAGTCACCATATCCTCGAAAAAGTATTGGAAGCATTTGTATCCGGAGTACTGATAAAAAACAATAATGGAGAGTACCTCACTGATACTCATAATACCTTCGAAACGTGGGTTGCGATAAACGGGCTGGGGATGGAGTGTTAACCACTGGTCAAACTGCTGGCAAAAATCGTCGACCGTAACAAAGATCTCGATTAGTTTGAATGCTTTATCTTCGGTGAGCATGAGGCGGGTTTTTGGTCCGGAAGGGAGTTGAGATGTCCTTCCAAGGTACCAACTACTCGTCTCATCTTGCGTAAATCGCTGATCTGCAGCCGATTTGCCCCCAACCTCACGTTA
>NZ_SRSF01000004.1 GCF_004803465.1 Neolewinella litorea
GGGCCGGCCCTCCCGGGCATAGTAACCGTCCAACTCCTCATCGATCCACGGCCAATCAATTTCCTCGGACAGGCGGCAGAGCTCATGGTCCAGACTGATGATTGAAGTCAGGCGATTGCGGAACAAATCCGTTTGGTCATGATTGGGCAGCGAGCCTTTCATTTTTCGCAAGGTTTTGGCCGTATTTGGCCGGTTTCTGGCGAAAAGTTAATATGCCGTCAACAATATAAAAAGATATTAGCCTACTGGTTTTCAACACTTTGCAAGACTGATTCATACTTCTTCAGGGACGACTATTTATAGTGTTGCGAGCTGTAATTACGCGGCAGCTTTTTAGAGTAGTGCGTGCTGTTTCTACGCGGAATTTTTTTAGAGCTGTGCGGGCTGTTCCTACTTGGCAGCTTTACCCTGTAGTGCAGGCTAAATACTTGGCGGTAGATTTTCTTTGGCCAATGGGGGAGTAACTCGCGATATCTTTAGGCTGTTTAGCGGGTTTAGATCCGTTTATAATAGATTGCCAACTTTAAAATACCAGAGAATATTAGAACAATCCCTCCTATCAGCGATAGATAATACATAGCCGCAACTAGGAATATCTCCGATGGGAGTTGATGTGCTAAAGCGTTGTTTTCCTGGTATAATCTCATTCCAGGTCTTAACATGATTTGATTAACTAATATCACCAATACTCCGCTGGCAAAAAAGTACACCGATTTTTCGAGGTGCTTATTCATTGTGTTGAATGATAGACAGATTTCCAATATCAAAACCTGGAGGATGAATTACCTGTGGTACTGGCATTTCCGCCAACATTATTACACCCGCATTGCACTTGCGCACGCAATGGCGGTGAAATTATTGACGGGTGTGCGCCATCCGCCCGCCAATAATACGTAATGTCCCGGATTTGCTGGGGAGATAATTGACGGGTGTGCGCGGGTTGACGGGTGTGCGCGCCCGGGATTCTCGGACCCCAATGACATCACCCCGCTAAAACTTAGCTCGCCATAAGTCCGAGCCGGTGTAAAATGGGGCCAACACTGGACGGTATGGTGGACGGCTAGAGCCCTAGTATATTCTTCCACTCAAAACATGTGGTCACGAGATCGTATCAGAGGGGGCGGGGTAGGATAGGGTGGTTTGGACTGCCGGTTAGGTAGCGGGGTGTATCGGCCATCAACCGCGGCCGTAACGGCATTCCCCGACACCCGCCCCCCGGGCCATTTTTGCCCCCGTCCGCTCCTCCGTACCTTAGCCCGTCGCGCCTTCGGCAGGAGGCCTTGTTATTTTGCCCAACCCAACGCCAATAAAAACCAACCCAAATGTTCCCCACCCAGACCTACACCGACCGCCGCCGCCGCCTGGCCGAGGCCCTTGCTTCCGGACTGATCCTGCTGCCCGCCAACGCCGAGGCGCCGATGAACTACCGGGGCAATACCTACCCCTACCGCCAGGATTCGAGCTTCCGCTACTTCGCCGGCCACAACCGGCCCGGACTGGTGCTGACCATCGACGCCGGCAGCGGGGAGAGCCGACTGTACGGGGACGATCCCACCCTGGACGACATCGTCTGGATGGGCGAGCAGCCACTGGTGAAGGATCTGGCCCAGCGCGTAGGCGCCGAATACGGAGGTACGCTGGAGCAGCTGGGCGGTCAATTGTCCAAGGCCGACACCGTCCACTTCCTGCCGCCCTACCGGGAGGAGCGCCGCCGCCAGCTGCGGAAGTGGTTGGGTGAAGACCGGGAAGCCAGTGAAGCGCTCATCCGCGCCGTGGTCGAACTGCGGGCCGTGAAGAGCGCCGAGGAGGTGGCAGAGATGAACAAGGCCGTCCGCACCAGTATGCAGATGCACGAAGCCGCCGAGCGCGCCACCCAGGCGGGCATGACGGAGTCGGAGGTCGCCGGTCTCGTCGAGGGGCTGGCCATCAGCGCCGGCGGTCGCCTGGGCTACCCGGCCATCGTGACCCGCAACGGCCACATCCTGCACAACCACTACCACGGCAACACCCTCCGCGAGGGCGATCTGCTGCTGATCGACGCCGGCGCCGAGGCCCCCTCGGGCTACACCGGCGACATCACCCGCACCTTCGCCGTGGGCGGGGAAATGACCGACCGGCAGCGGGCCGTCTACGACATCGTGGACCGCGCCAAGTCGGAAACCATCGCCGCCCTGCGCCCCGGCGTGGCTTATCGAGAAATCCACGACCAGTCGGCCCGCACCATCGCCGCCGGCCTGAAGGAGCTCGGCCTCATGAAGGGCTCCCCCGAGGACGCCGTCGCAGCCGGGGCCCACGCCCTGTTCTACCCCCACGGCCTGGGCCACCTGATCGGCCTGGACGTCCACGATATGGAAGACCTGGGCGAGGACCTGGTGGGCTACGACGATGAGTTCAAGCGCAGCTCGCTCTTCGGCACCCGGAACCTGCGCCTCGGCCGCCGCCTGCGCGAGGGCTTCACCCTTACGGTGGAACCGGGCATCTACTTCATCCCCTTCCTCACCGACCGCTGGCGCGCGGAAGGCAAGCACCGGGAATTCATCAACTACAATGCCCTGGAGGCTTACCGCGACTTCGGCGGCATCCGCCTGGAGGATGACGTGCTGGTGGCGGCGGATGGGCCTCGGGTGCTGGGGTAGCCGGATTATTTTACCACAGAGGTGCACAGAGGAATTTCACAGAGGTGCACAGATTATGCCCACGCGGCGCGTGGGCGGTCCGGGGCTTCCGCTAGCCTGGTGAAAGTCAGCAATTTAAAGGAGGACACCAGGAATCCCACTCTGTGATTCCTCTGTGCTGTACTCTGTGTCCTCTGTGGTCACCTTACCCCGAGCTTCCGAAGGAAGCGAAGCTGAGAGTTCCATAGTTTGCACGCTTCGCGTGTGTAGGTTTTCTCACCACAGAGGCACACAGAGGGGTTTCACAGAGGTGCACAGATTCTCCACGGTGAATACCAAATAGCAGGAAAGTCGCCCTTACAGCCGGCCGGATGCCGGGCCGCGGCAGGGCGTATAAAAATACATACTGTATGAGCCGGGACGGAGTCGTGTGGTGTGGCGAAGCACTATTCGGATCCCCGGCAATGAGGCCTCACTTGAGAACGTGCGAGTTTGTGGATTTTAGCCCTGACGGGGTTTGGCAGCCGATTAAGCCGGATGTAGAAGCTTGATTTTTTGTTTCTTTTTTATCAAGAAAAAAGAAAAGCACCAGAGCATCAAATGCCCACGCGGCGCGTGGGCGGTCCGGGGTAAGCAGCACGCATCCGAAAAATCCGCGCCCAAATCCGCGCCTCAATCTGCGTGATCTGCGGTGAAAAATAGTGGAAGCTTCCGAAGGAGGCGAAACTCAGAGAATACGCTTCGCGTGTGGGGGTTTTTACCGCAGAGGTACGCAGAGGGTTTCACAGAGGTGCACAGATTTAGCCCATGCGGAGCGTGGGTGGACCATACTCCCCCATATCAATCCCCCGTGTAGTCGGGCAAACTGTACAGCAATATCCATCCAACCCAAGCATCGGAGCCGAAGGCGGTAACCAATTCCAAAAACCGCTAAATATTGGTACGCGACTCAATGTTATCCACCGAAATGCCGTAGCGTTCAAATTCTTCCGCATGCTCCTGCAGCAGTTCGCCGAAGCGGGGGTTAACGTCGCCATCCGGGTTTTTGGTGATGGCCCCGTACTCGGTGCGGGAGAGCAGGTTGCTCCACCACAGCATCTGAGTGGCGCGCAGTGGGTCGAGGGCGATCTTGTGGTCCGACTCCGGCCGCAGCACGCCGTCGGGGTGCTCGCCGAAGCGGATGCCGAGGCTGCAGTACAATACCTCGCCGATGTCGTCGTGCTGGTGTTCGTTGACCCAGCTGTGCAGGAAGGTGGCGTGGTGAATGGCGTAGCAGCACAGCTCCTTCAGGTTCTCCCAGTCTTCCGTTTTGGCCTGATCGTCGAGGTCCGCGAAGTTCGCCTGCCGGGTGATGGGCGACAGGGCCCTGCACTCGCCGTCGTGGTGCTCCCGGTGAGTATGTGTCTTGTGCTCAAAGCGGTGCTCGAAGTAGGACATGCACCGGGCCTTGACCTCCTTGTCGTGGCCTTCCAGTCCGTGCAGGTGATGGTGGTGGTTGAAGTCGGGCACGCTGTGGGTGACCAGATCCTGCGACATGCGGTAGATCTCGGCCCAGTGCATACGTATTCCCGCCGCGTTCTCGCCCATGAATTCCTCGATGTACTGTTCGGTGATTTTCCAGAACAAGGTTTCGGCTTTCGCGTAGTGGTGGTGGTCGTTCACCACGCGCATGGGCTCATAATCCTTCCAGTTCAGCATACCGAGGGTGTCGCGCACGCGCTGGTGCAATCCCTTTTCCGTCAATGCCGAGGCTCGTGGCAGGTATCCGAACTCCTGGGAAATGAGCAGGCGGTCGGCGGTGTGGTCGACCAGGGAAACCTCCTTGAGGTGGGGTAGTAGCAGACTGGCGATGGGGTTGAGCCGCAGGTTGCGGAAGGCGGCAATGGCGTATTGCTCGACGTTGACGTGCGTGCGGGCGAAGTGATCGTCGACCTCGGAGATGAGGCCGCCGACGCACCGCGCCACGCGCTTGGCCTGCATCCACTTCTTGCCGTCGGTGGGAAAGAAGGTGCGTTCCTGGTAGGGATCGCGGTCAAAGGCACTCAGCGCCCCGGTGAAGGTGATGCTCAGCGGCCGCGGCACGAAATCGCCGGGTTGTATCTCAAAGACCATTTCCGTGGTGGGGAAGGCGTAGATGTCGTTGTGGTCGTAGCCCTGGTACCCCCAGTTGACCACGTGGTACAGGTGGTCGGGGTCGACGTCCTGATAGTGTTCCGCCTTGCGCTTCGTCTGCGCATTGGCGAACGGCTGGAAGGTGAGCGCGTGCATCCCGTTCATCATCCTTTCCCCGAAGAACATGTCGGAGCGCGTATAGCCAGGCAGCCGCTTTTCGAGGCAGGTAGTGAGGTTGGGGGGGTAGTCGCGCTGTATCTGGTCGATGGTGAGCGAATCGGGGTGGGCGCGCAGCTGGACGACGTGGCGCAGCTTGATCAGTTCCACGGGAATGAACTGGTCGGTGATCGCATCATCGCGTCCCTCTACGTACTTCTCCGGAGCTTCATCCTGGAGGTCGTCGATCTTGACGCGGGGTATGGGGGAGTCGGGGCGGTACGACCAGATGTCGATCTGAATGTCGCGGAGGTTGTACTGCATGCCCACGAGGTCGGACTTGGGGATGGGGATCGCCAGGGCAATGCAGTAACAGGGAGACAGTTGGCCGGTCTTGCTGTAGCGGTAGTACTTCTGCGATACTTCCGCCCGGATCTTCCGCACGGCCACCGAGCGCGCGGTCCGCAGATCGTATTTCAATCTGAAGTTGCCGTCGTGGTCGGAAAAGCCCTTCGCCAGCCGCCGCCAACTCAGCCACCAGGTGCGGGCCCAGATCTCGACGCGCATGTGGTGGAGGGGCGTGCCCAGGTCTTCCCGGCTGGCGTAGGTGGTGCGCCCCACGATGACGGAGTCCTTCTCTTTCGGTCCCCATATCTTCGGGTAGCGGGGGAAGAGGTCCATGGCCCACTGGTTGATCTGGTCCCGGACGCGGTCATAGGTCTCGTAGAGCCAGTCCAGGATCAGGGCGGGGGTGGCCGTGACCATCTTGGAGTAGGCAATATCGAGGTGGTGAAAACCCTTCAGCTTGGGCTTCAGGACGCCGCGGTTGCCGGAGGGTACCGGTTTGGTAGACTCGATGCATTCCCGATAGATCCGCTGAACGTTGTCGTAGCCGCCGTACTTGGCGTACGGGTCTTGGCGGGGGGAGGGAGGTTTGCCGGACATGCTTCCTTAATTTTTCTTCTGGACGAGATAGGTGCGGTTGAGGATGCGGGGCGGCTTTTCCCAGTCCGACCAGTTACGATTATCGTTGTCGGGGATTTCCGGGGGGTAGCCGAAGAGCCGATAGTTCAGCAGCCGGGCCTTGTGCGCTACGGCGGACTGCGCGCGCATGTAGTTGAGGGAATTGTAGTCGAAGATCGACCGCGCGGGGATGATGCCCAGCGACTCGGGCATATGGGTCAGGCTGAAAGTGGTACGGCAGCTTTCGTTCCAGTTTAGCGTCTCCGTGATTTCGATTTCGGCCAGGTCGTGCCAGGGGTACAGATCCTCGTTCCAGGGGAGCATATTGTTGAAGATCTCGGGCTTGTCGTCCGTGGCGGCATTGCGCAGCTGGATTTGCAGCAGGTAGTGGACCGGACCTTTCTTTACCCGGTCGCGGTATTCGTATTTCAGGTAGTTGCGGCCGCGCGGGTTGTGGGCCGCCACGCGCTGGTTGGGGATCTCACGGGGGTCCGGGTTTTTGAGTTTGCCGGTTTCCTCCGTCTTTGGTTCGCCGGGGATGACGCGGTATTTGGCGTAACGGGGGATGAAGTCTTCCCCGACAAAGCGGAAGGGTGTTTTGGCGTAATACCGCAGGTCGGAAAAGGACTTCGGATTCTCTCGGATGGCCTCGATGGCCCCGTCGAGGCCGTCGGGGTACTTGCGGTAGTATTCTCGGTACTGCACGCCGTACTGCTGCTTGCGCATCCGGGCGAACTGCAGGAAACTGGCCGCCGACCAGAAGAGGCTCTTTTCCCCGGTGTTCATCTGTAGGTCGAAGGGGCTTTCCAGGTGGTGGTCGGAGAACTTGATGGACATGCTCCGGATGCCCTTCACCGCATCGTCCAGGAAGGTAGCGGTGGCGTGCCGTATACGGCAGGGGAAGGTGCGGTCGGGCAGGAAGAACCTGTGGAGGGGGATGTTTGGGTTGTCCAAGATCCGCACGGTACCCGTGGCGGCGATGCCGTTGTCGTGCGACATGCGCCGCTTGATCATCAGCGAGGCGAATATGGCCACGGCGAGGCCGAACACCTTGCAGGTCACCCACATGAGGGAGTAGTCCCACGCGTTGCGTATCCAGTCGGCCATGGTCTCGCGAATCAGAGTGGAGTGCTCGGTGTGGCTCATGTGTGTTGTATTTGAATTTTCTCCTCGGGTTCCGGCGTGGGGCGGTCTTCGATGAAGTACATATCGATCTGCCCCTTATTCTTGGCGGCGATCTTGCCGCGGTGGATGAAGGTGTAGCGGCTGCCGATGAGGTCGCGCAGGGCCCCGGAGGCGTTGATCCGGCCGGCCACGCCGCTGGATTCCATGCGCGCGGCGGTATTTACCGTATCCCCCCAGATGTCGTAGGCGAATTTCTTGCGGCCCACCACCCCCGCCACCACGGGTCCGGAGTGCAGTCCGATCCGGATCTCGAGGCATTCCTCGCCCCGGTCGCGGCACCTGCGGTTGTGTTCCTCCATGTAGCGGCGGATGTCCAGGGCGGCGCGCACCATATCCTCGGCGTGGGTGGAGCTTACGGTGGGCAGTCCGGCCACGCACATGTAGGCGTCGCCGATGGTCTTGATCTTCTCGATGTTGTAGCGGCCGATGATCTCGTCGAAGGCGCAGAAGTGGGCGTCGAGGCTGCGCACGAGTTCCTCGGCGTGGAGGGTCTCGGCCAGCCCGGTGAAGCCGCGGAAGTCGGTGAACATCACGGTCACGCTGTCGAACCGCCGCGGCAGGGTGCGGCCATTGCGCTTCAGCTCCTCGGCGATCTCCTGGGGCAGGATGTTGAGGAGGAGATCGTCGGACTTCGTCTTCTCCACCGCCAGCTGCTCGGTGCGTTCGCGCACCTTTACTTCCAGGTTTTCGTACAGGATAGCGTTGTCGATCGATATGGCGATCTGTCCGGACAGCAGCGCCAGCAGGTCGATCCGCTCAGCGGTGAATACGCCCGCCGCGAGCTTGTTTTCCAGGTAGAGGATGCCCACGAACTTGCCGTGGTTGAGGAAGGGCAGGCAGAGGACGGAGCGGGCCCCGCGCTCGAGCAGGTACGGGTCGAGGGCAAAGCGGTCGTCGTTGGCCGCGTCGTTGATCACCACGGGCTGCCGCGTGCGGTTGACAAACTTGACGACGGATTCGGCGACCAGTCCGGAGTTTTCCACCGGCAGGGCCTGCAGGACGGTGGTCCTTTCGGCCTCCACCGAGAAAGCGGCCTCGATGAGCAGGCTGCCGTTCCGTTCCAGCAGCAGTACGCCTTCCTGGGCTCCGGCGTTCTCGATCACGATCGACATGAGGTTGCGGAGCATGTCGCCCAGCTGAATCTGGGCAGAGATGGAGGTGGCGGCCTTGAGTACCGTCTGAAGGTCCAGCAGGGAGGTATCACCAAAGCTCGTGAGGGCGTGCAGGGTGGTCGTGTTGCCGATGGTGCCGGCGGCCCGCAGTTCCGTGCCGCGGAGGTGGTCGGGGTAGTGGTTGCGCAGGTCGGCCAGCTTGGCCTCCGCACCCCATTCCCGGTAGGCACTGAAGGCCGACTTGAAGAAGAAGCCCGCCAGTTGTTCCATGCCCTGTTCCAGGTACGCGCGGCCCGCGAGCTCGTAGGCCAGGGCGGCCTCGTGCACGTACTGCTGCCGGTTGGCTTCCGCGATCGCCCGGTCGTAGGCCAGTCGGGCCAGGTTGAAGTTGCCCAGTACGCGCTGCCGTTCGGCCTCCATCAGTTCGGCCTTGTGGAGGTAATTTTCGGGGGCCGTGCGCGACCACTTGCGCATTTTTTTGATGTTGGTCCGGGCCCGGCGCATGATCCGGCGCTGCTCGCGGCGGTCGCTCTGGGGGTAGAGCGCCAGGTTGACAAGCGCTTCGTAGAAGTGGTGGTTCGGGATCTCGAATTTGGCCAGTACGGCTTCCAGCAACCGGCGGGCGTTTGCGGCGTGCTCGGCCGCGGGGCGGTAGTCGCGGAAGTGGCAGGCCAGGATGAGCTTGTTGAAGTAGATGAAGAACAGCCCGGTCTTGTCGTCGCGCTCTGTGTTCTGTTCCATCATTTTCGCCTCGTCGTAGGCGTCGCCGGTCAGGATGAGGGGGTTGGCCGACTTCTTCATGAAGTTGCGCATGCCCTGGCGGTAGACCTCGTTGTAGTTGTAGTTGGTCTCTTGCTTCAGCTGCAGGTAATTGCGGCTGTAGGCGGCGGTCTCTTCCTCCACCCGCTGCAGGTTGCGGCCGATGAGGTAGGAGTGGATGCAGTAGATGTTGGAATTGATGCAGGCAAACTCGATGGCGCCGGTCTCCAGTCCGATGTGGTAGCTCTCCTGAAGGGGGCGCAGCGTATTGCGCACGTGCTCGTTCCAGTTGATGATCAGGGCGTAGACCGGGCAGTAAATCTGGGTGGTCCAGGCGCGTTCCTCGAACTTGTCCATGAGGCGCAGGCCGAGCTTGCCGTAGCGGTAGCCCGACTCCATCTGTTCCAGCACCCCGCACATGATGACCCCGTAGGTGGCGAAGGCGAAGGCGCTCAGGGCGGTGTTGCCGTACTTCAGCGACATCCGGCACATGCGGAAGATGACCAGGGGGAAGAGGTTGGGGCGGGCCCAGTAGGAGCTGGAGGCGATGTCGGCGATGATGCGCATGGCCGCGATCTTGCGCGGCTCGTTCATGATCGGGAGGTCCTCCAGGGTATGGATATCCTTGCCGTAGAAGCGCAACTTGGTGTAGAGCAGGTCGGACATAACGTTGGGCAGACCCGGCTGCCCGGGGAACTTCTCACCCAGTTGCTCGAGTACTTCCAGACCGGTGTCGATGGCCTCGTTCAGCTGGTTCTTGGCCTTGAAGGAGAGGATGCGGATCTCGTAGGCCTTGACCTTATCGAGCAATTCGGTGGCCTCGTTGAGGATGGTGGCCACCATCCCGTCCATGGTGGCGAATTCCCCGCTCAGGTAATTGCATTCCGCCGCTTCGGTGTAGAGGTCGCGGCTCAACTCATAGTGACTTTTCCAGCTGCCCTGCGCCGGCAGCAGGTCGATGCCGGCCTGCAGGTACTCGGCACCGCGGCGGAAGGCGGAGGCTTGCTTGGCGCGGCGGCCGGCGCGCAGGTTCAGTTCGGCCAGGCGCAGCCGTTCTTCCCCATCGTTGATGGCCGGCAGTCCGCTGTTGAGCTGGGTGACGATGTCGAACACCCGCTCGTCGAGATGATCGGGGGGCGTATCGGCCAGCAGGAGGCGGCCGATGCGTGCGTGTACCGCGGCCTTGTCCGCATCCGGTATGAGGGAGTAGGCCGCCTGCTGGATGCGGTCGTGGGCAAACTTGTACGCCTTGCCGAAGGGCAGGAGCAGGCCTTCCCGCAGGGCGGGGAAAAGGATCTCTTCCACTTTCTCCGCGTCCACGGATTCGATCACGCAGAGGGTCTCCGGGTCGAATTCATTGCCGATGCTGGCGCCCACCTTCAGCA
Organism: Neolewinella litorea; assembly: GCF_004803465.1. Taxonomy (GTDB): domain Bacteria; phylum Bacteroidota; class Bacteroidia; order Chitinophagales; family Saprospiraceae; genus Neolewinella; species Neolewinella litorea. The sequence goes on from NZ_SRSF01000004.1 coordinate 10,288, forward strand.
GGTCCTGCGCGGGGGTAGGCAGCCGCATGACCTTGGCCGCCATCAGTTCGACCACGTTGTCGGTGATGTTACGCTGGCGCACAAGCGCGAGGTCCCAGGTCCACCGCCGGCTTTCCGTGTCGAACCACAGCAGCTCTTCCTCGTAGAGCGAATAGAGGAACTGGGTGGTGAAGAAGGCGTTGCCCCGGGTCTTTTCGTACACCAGGGTGGTGAGCGGCCGCGTGGCGGCGGGCTGGATGCCCGTGGCTTCCGAGATCAGGTTGTTGACGTCGTCCACGCTGAGGTTGCCGATCTCGATGGTCGTGAGCTTGCCGCCGGCGGATTCGATCTCGCGGACGGTCTGCAGGAAGGGGTGGGAGGCGTCGACCTCATTGTCGCGATAGGCGCCGATGCACAGCAGGTGATTGTTTTCCAGGTCCGTCATCAGCAGCCGCAGGAGTTCCAGGGAGGCGGAATCGGCCCATTGCAGATCGTCGATGAAGAGCACGATGGGGTGCCGGGCCGTAGAAATGGAGCGGACGAACTTGCGGAAGACGTAGTTGAAGCGGTTCTGGGACTCCGAACCGGCCAGTTCGGGTACTTCGCGCTGCGGACCGATGATGTGCTCGAGGTGGGGGATGACCTCCGTCAGTACCCGTCCCTCGGTGCCCACGGCCGCCTGAATCTTTTCGCGGAAGCTGTCTACGGTCTCCTTCTTTTCGGTCAGCACCAGGTCGACGAAGCGGCCCAGCGCCTGGAGCAGGGCGAAGTAGGGTTCCGCCCGCTGGAACTGGTTGAACTTCCCCTCGACGAAGTAGCCCCGGGACTGGGTGATGGGCTTGTGGACCTCATGTACCAGGGCCGATTTGCCGGTACCCGAATAGCCCGCCACGAGCACGGTTTCCAGTCCGCCGCGGCTCACCCGCTCAAAGGCCGCCAACAGCCGGGCCGTCTCTTCCTCACGGCCGTAGAGCCTCTCCACGATCCGGAATCGGCCGGAAAAATCCTGTTCGCCCAGGATGAAGGGCTGGATCACCCCGGTATCCTCGTAGGCCTCGAGACAGTGCTGCAGATCGGCCTCCAGGCCCCGGGCCGACTGGTAGCGGTTCTCGGCGTTCTTGGCCAGGAGGCGGTCGATGATGAGGGCTACGGACTCCGGCACCTGCGGATTGAGCTTGCGGATGTCGGGAGGGCGCTGGGCGATGTGACAGTGGACCAACTCCAGGGGTTCCTTGGCCCGGAACGGACAGTGGCCGGTGAGCATCTCGTAGAACACCACCCCCAGGGAATACAGGTCGGTGCGGTAGTCGACCGCGCGGTTCATCCGGCCGGTCTGCTCCGGGGAGATGTAGTGCAGGTTGCCTTCCAGCACCTCGGGGTTGCCCAGGTTCTGCTCCTTCAGGTCGATCCGCGAAGAGATGCCAAAGTCGATGATCTTAACTTCCGCCCGCGGCAGGTCGAGGAGGATATTGTAGGGACTGATATCGCGATGGATGATGCCGGCGGAGTGGACTTCGGCCAGTGCCCCGGCCATGGCTACGGCGGCGCGCAGGAAGCCGCCGATGTCGTGCTTGCGGTCCTTGAACACTTCGGCCAGGGTGGGGGCGTCGACCCATTCGAGGTAGAGGTAATGGCGGTTCTGCGACCGGGTGCGGCCCAGTACGCGGCGGATGGCATCGCCCTCCAGGTTCTTGGTGATCTCGAATTCGCGGTAAAACTTGGCAATCTCGCGGGGGGTGGGAAACTCGTAGTTCAGGGCCTTGCGCACCACGGGGCCGCCCCATTCGCTGTCTTCCAGGTAATGGATTTTGGTGCGTACGCTTTCATAAACCAGTTGTTCCGCCTTCATGGTGCCTCGTGCCTCTGGCGGTGGATACTGCCTCCGCTTGATTACGTAATATAAGATGTACCAAGCATTTAGGCCGTGCGATGCGGCGCTGAGCCACTTTTGCCGGCATTAAGTGGGGGGTACGGCACCCGCGACCGCGCCCCAACCCGGAAAAGCCGGAAAGGCTACACCTAAAAGCGGTCCGCCGCGTTAATTTGACGTAATCCCCCCGAACGATGCGCTACCTCCTCCTCTGTTGCTTCCTTGGCCTGGCCCCGCTGTGGCTCGGCGGACAGTCGAACCAGCTCGCCCAGCAGTACTACATGGACGGGGAATACGAAAAGGCGGCCGAGCTCTACCGGGCCCTCGCCGAAGAGAGCTATAACTCCTTCTACTTCGACCGCTACGTGAGCAGCCTGATGAACCTGCGGCGCTACGACGAGGCGGAATCCGCGCTGAAAAAACAACTGAAACGCACCCCCGAGGACCTGACCCTGCACGTCAAGTACGGCCAACTGCTCGAACAGGAATTTTCCGAGGACAAGGCACGCAAGCAGTACGAGGAGGCCATCGACAACCTGCGGGCCGATAAATTCCAGATCACCCAGCTGGCCAACGCCTTCCTGGTGCTCACCAAGTACGACTACGCCATCCGCACCTACGAGCGCGGCACCCAGCTCCTGAAGGAAGACGGCGCCTTCAGCCTCAATCTCGGCGACCTCTACCGCCGCAAGGGCGATACCGGACCCATGATTGCCAACTACCTCGACGCAATGGCCGAAGATCCCCGCCACGCCCGCAACGTACAGACCTACTTCCAGCGCTACCTCGACGCCGACGGACTGCTGGAGGCCCAGAAGCAACTCTACGCCCGCATCCAGCAGGACCGCAAGGAAAATCCCCTCTACCCCGAGATGCTGGCCTGGGTGGCCATCCAGCGCAAGGATTACAAGGGGGCCCTGCGGCAGGTCCGCGCCCTCGACCGCAAACTGGAAGAGAACGGGGAGCGCGTGCTCGACCTGGGCCACCTGGCCGCCAACGACCACGACTACGAAACGGCCATCGCGGCCTTCGACTACGTCGTGGAGAACAAGCCCCCCGGCTCGCCCTTCTACCTGGAAGCCAAGCGCTCCGGGCTGCTGACCCGCCGCCAGGCCATTACCGACGGCTACGACTATACGGAAGCCGACCTGCGCATCCTGGAAACGGCCTACATGGAGTTCCTCCAGCAGTTCGGCCGTAACCCCGCCTCGGCCCGCATCGCCATCCAGCTGGCCGAACTCGAAGCCCTTTACCTCAACGACCTCGAGCAGGCCACGCAGATCCTCCAGGGCGTGGTCGACCTCAACGGCGTCGACGAAACCGTGCGCGCCGAAGCCAAACTGGCGCTGGCCGACTACTACCTCATGCAGGGCGAGGTATGGGAATCCACCCTGCTGTACAGCCAGGTAGACAAACAATTCAAGGAAGACCTGCTGGGCCATGAGGCCCGCTTCCGCAACGCCCGCCTGAGCTACTTCCGCGGCGACTTCGAGTGGGCGCAGTCGCAGTTCGACGTGCTCAAGGCCAGCACCTCCCGGCTGATCGCCAACGATGCCCTGGACCTGTCGGTCTTCATCATGGACAACCTCGGACTCGACACCACGGCCACGGCCCTGCAGACCTACGCCGACGCCGAACTGCTCATGTTCCAGAACCGCTACGACGAGGCCTTCGCCACCCTGGACGGGCTGCTGCGCGACTTCCCGGGTCACGACCTGGAAGACGACGTGGTGTACCTCCGCGGCCGCATCTACCAGAAGTTGCGGCGCTACGAAGACGCCGCCGCCCAGTACCGGCAGGTGATCGATACCTACCCCGAAAGCATCCGCCTCGACAACGCCCTCTTTGCCCTGGCCGGACTGTTCGAAAACGAACTCGGCAACAAGGAAAAGGCCCAGGAGCTCTACGAAACCCTCTTCATCGACTACAGCAACAGCATCCTCGCCGTGGAGGCCCGGAAGCGGTACCGCATCCTGCGCGGCGACGCCGTGCAATGATCGTCGGAGGTCACGGAGTGGCGGCCAACGGACAGCCCCGGACATCGCCGGGATGAAGTGAGAATCGTCCGAAAAATGTGGTGCGGATTTCCTATTTTTAAGGAAACACCACCCCTATGCGCTACCCTGGCCTCCCCTCCCGGTTCTTCCTGGTCGGACTGCTGCTGTCCGCCGTAGTATCCCTGGTGGCGTGGGGCTTCCGCACCGCTCCCGATGCCGCCCGCCAACAATTGATGGAGCAGACCCGCCCCCGGCAGGAAATACGGGTGGAGCAGCGCACCACCGTGCGGCACCACCGCCACGGCGGACGGCGGATGCAGTCCCCCCTCTTTCCGGCCTGCCCCAACCAGCCCGATTACCAGAAGCGCAAACGGTGCGCGGACCGTGAACTGCTGCAGTACGTGCAGATGCACCTCAAGCACCCGGAAACCCTCACGGGGCCGGCGACCGGCTCGGTGGTGGTCCGCTTCCGGGTCGAGGCCAGCGGACTGACGGGGCAGCCAGAAGTGGTGCGCAGTAGCCACCCGGCCTTCGGTCGCGCGGGCCGCGAGGTAGTCCGGCGCATCCTGCACGAACACCCCGTGTGGGAACCCGCTCTCCGCGGCGGCCGGCCCGTAGCGTCGGAATTCATTCTGCCTATCCGCTTTCACCTACGCTAGAACCCGCCATTGATGAACCCTGATACCCTGAATTCCCGCTTCCTGCTCACCGGCCTGCTGCTGGCGATGCTGCTTTCGGCGGCCGTGTTCGGGTTTCGGCGGGGGTATTCCGCTGATCCAAAGGTCGCGCCGGAACGTGTTGAGGAAGCCGCGGACCACTGCGGTGACGGCACGGCCTGGAACCCCATGAAGATATACGGGCTACCGTTTTCCTACCGTCCGAAACTCCCCAGCGAGGAGAACATGACCTTGCCGATCTTCCCCGGCTGCGAGGGGCAGTCCGACTACGAGGAGCGGGTGTTCTGTGGCTTCCGGCGCCTGCTCGCCTTCGTCGACGACCACCAGTATCAACCCCCGGGCTCGGCCGCGGAGCGGGTCTTCGTGAAGGTCACCATCGACCAGTACGGCCGCATGGCCACCCCGGAAGTGACCCAGGGCGCCGACCTTCGCAACCGCAGCGAGGCCCTCCGCATCGTCAACCTCCTCATGGACCGCGACGTTCGCTGGACGCCGGCCACCCGCGGGGGCATTCCCGAGGCGCGCGCCTTCGTTTTCCCCTTCACCTTCCACGGCGCCACCTGCTCCCTCTGACTCCCCGGGGCGGCGGCGCGCGGGTGCCATACCCTGCGGTACCATCTCGCAACGATCTTCGGGCCACGCCGTTTACCCTTTGCGATCTACCGTATTACTATCCGTGCGTAAACTATTGGTCTTCCTTACCCTGGCCCTGCTCGTGGCCTGCAACACCTACCAACCCCTGGCCCTGCCGGAACCGGAGGAGGCACCCTGGAAGTCCCGGGTGATACCCCCGAGTCCGCAACCGCAGGACGGCGACCCGGTGGCCGGACTCGATTACCTGATCCACGGCGACTATATCGGCAGCGGCATTCCGCTGGAGATAATGCGTAAGCAGTCCGACAAAATGCCGCATCTCGACAGCCTCTACCCGCGCAACGCCCTCAACGAGGGGATACCCTACTACATGACGGCCTTCATTGCCCCGAACGGGGCCGAAACGGTGAACGGAAACTGCTTCACCTGCCACGCCGGGCGGGTGGATGGGCAGCTCGTCTTGGGGCTGGGCAACAGCTTCGCGGAGTGGGAAAAGAGCATGGTGCCGATGGGGACCATGATGCGCCTGGGCATGGCCGTGAAGTACAAAAAGGAGGATCCGGAAACCGTGGCGTTTGAAGACTTTGGCAAGTACTTCAAGGAGATGGCCCCGACCGTGAAGGTCACCCAGCCCGGCGCCAACCCGGCCTTCCGCCTCGCCGAGGCCTGCATGATGCACCGCAACCCCGAAGACCTCACCTACGTCGAGGAGCCGCTCTACGACATGTGGAACTATAACATCGGCACCGACACGCCGCCGCTCTGGCACGTGGGGAAAAAGAACAGCCTGTATTACACGGGCACCGGCCGCGGGAGCATGCCGAAGTTGCTCTTGCAGGCCAGCGTACTCGGGGTGCCCGACAGCAGCCATACCCGCCGGTCGGTAGAGGCCTTCCGCGACGTGTACGCCTACTTGAGCCAACTCGAACCCCCGGCCTACCCGCAGGCGATCGATGAGCCCCTGGCCCGGCGCGGCGAGGCCATCTTCAACGACAACTGTTCCGGCTGCCACGGCACCTACGGCGCGGAAGAGACCTATCCGAACAAGGTCATCAACGTCGACGTGGTCAAAACCGACCGCCTCTACGCCGACTACATCCAGCAATCGGCCATCGTCGACTGGTACAACAGCAGTTGGTTTGCGACCAGTGAGCCGAAATCCTCCTTCGAACCCGTGCACGGCTACGTAGCCCCGCCCCTCGACGGCATCTGGGCCACGGCCCCGTACCTGCACAACGGCTCGGTTCCCACCGTCTACGAACTCCTGAATTCCGCGGCCCGCCCCGCGCGCTGGACCCGCGACGGCCGCTCCACCTCCTACGACCACCGCAAGCTGGGCTGGCAATACGACCCCGCCCCGAAAAACCAAAAGTGGACCTTCGACACCTCGGTGCCCGGCTACGGCAACGGCGGCCACACCTTCGGCGACAAGCTGAGCGAGGACGAGCGCTGGGCGGTGGTGGAGTACCTGAAGACGCTCTAGCCGTTGGACGGTCCCCCCACCGTCCAACGGTTGGACGGTTGGACGGTCCCCTGGTGCGACCACTAAGCCGTCGGACCAGATATCGCCGGAGCAACTTAACTTACGGGAACCACGTTCCAATCGAACCAACCAAAACCACCACCCATGGAAACCAAACGACAGCGGCAGGTCGCCGAGCTCATCAAGCGCAACTTCAGCATCGTACTCCAGCAGGAAGGCCCCTACATTTACGGCGCCCAGCCCCTGGTGACGGTGATGGACGTACAGGTGAGCCCCGACCTCAGTGTGGGCAAGGTGTACCTGAGCATCTGGAATACTGACAACAAGCAGGCCGTAATCCTGCAAATGGATGAGGAGCACTCCCGCCTGAAGAGCGCCCTGGCCCACCGCCTGCGCCGGCAGCTGCGCCGTCTCCCCGACCTATCCTACTTCATCGATGAGACCCTCGACGAAATGAACAAGGTGGACAACATCTTCGAAAAGCTCTACGCCGAGGATCAAATGCCCGAGGGCCAGCAGGCTCCGAAGGACGAATAAACCCCGCGCCCCATGCTCAGCAAGCGCAATCTCGGTAACGTCATCCGGTGGCCGCTGGGCCTGCTGGCGGTGATGTACGTTGTCTTCATCTTCGACTACTACCTCACGGGCGGACTGCTGAGTGCTTACTACGGACTCCACACCCGCGAGCTGGCCGGCCTGCCCGGCATCATCACCGCGCCCTTCCTGCACGGCAGCTGGGGGCATCTGCTGAGCAATACGGTACCCTTCGTCTCGCTGGCCGGATTGCTGGTCTTTTTCTATCCCCGGCTGTGGCCGCGGGTACTGGCCTCCCTCTGGCTCGGTACCGGGGTGCTTGTATGGGTGCTCGGTCGCCACGTCACCCACATCGGCGCCAGCGGGGTAGTGTATGCCCTGGCGGCATTCCTGGCCTTCAGCGGCATCTTCCGGCGCGACTTCCGGGCCATAGTCGTGTCCTTGCTCGTCCTCTTTTACTACGGCGGCATGATCGTGGGCATCCTCCCCGGCGAGGAAGGCGTCAGCTGGGAAAGCCACCTCCTCGGTCTCGTCATGGGCGTCCTGGGCGCTTACGCCTACCGCGGCGAGCGGGAAGAACACGAAGTCATCGCCGAGCGCAAAAAGGAAGAAAAAAAGCGCCAACAACGCAAGAAGGAACCCTTCCTGGATACCGACACCTTCGACAAGACCAAAAAGGAAAGGGACAACGAAGCCTTCTGGCAAAAGCTCAAGGAACTCAGCGAACGCGAACGCCTCCAACGATAGTAAAACGCTGCCTCAGTCAGCGCCAGCACAACGCTGCCTCGGGCAGCGCCAGTACAATGCTGCCTCGGGCAGCGAAAGCACAATGCTGCCTCAGGCAGCGCCAGTAAGATGCTGCCTCAGGCAGCGCCAGCAAAATGCTGCCTCGGGCAGCGAAAGCAAAATGCTGCCCAAGACAGCGCCACCACTTAAAGGAGGTTGGAACGTCCCGGCACCCGCGCGCCGCCGCCCCCCTCCCTACTTCGGGATGCCAAGAGCAGCCAGGATGCGGTGAAAGACCTCCGTATTATCAAACACGCCAGTAAAATTCCGGGCGCCCGGGCCGTAGGCAAACAGGGGTACCAGGGTGCCCGAATGATCGACGCTCAGAAAATCCGCCCGCACTTCGCCCGCCGCGGAGCCACCGGCAATGCCCAGACCACCGGTTTCGTGGTCGGCGGTGACGATGACCAGGGTTTCCCCGTCGGCATCGGCGAATCGCAGGGCCTCACCGACCGCCCGGTCGAAATCCAGCAGCTCCTTGACGATGGTTGAAATCTCGTTGGCGTGGCCGCCATTGTCGATCTGGGCGCCCTCGACCATAAGGAAGAAAGGGCGTTCGTCCTGACCCAGGACCGACAGGGATTTGGCCACACTCTCGGGTAGAAAGGCCTCACGGCCGGCCGCGATGGCCGGCATCTTGTCGGTGCCGTTGAATATGGCTACTGAATGGTCCAGGGTTTCGAACTGGCTCAGGGAGGTAGGGGTGAAGCGGCCACTGATGGCCTTTTCCAGCCCCTCCCCGCCGGAAATGAAGAACGACAGGTCGCTCCGGACCAGGTCCTCCATAATCTTTTCGGAGTCGTCCCGTTCGGGCGTGTGGGCGTAGAAGGCCGCGGGGGTGGCCCCGGCAATGCCGTCGGTGGTGATGATGCCCGTGCGGTAGTTGTGATCACTGAGGTGCTCGACGAGCGACCGCAACGGTCGGCCGACGGTATCGACCCCGATGGCGCGGTTGTTCGTCTTCACCCCCGTAGCCATGGCGGTGCCGGCCGCGGCCGAATCGGTAACGGGGTCGTCGGCGGCCGCGGTGCCCACCAGACCGATGTGGGTCAGGCTGGTGATCGACAGGGCTCCCCGGTTGGCCATCCGTGCCGCGGAAATGTGGGCCAGCCCGTTGCCGTCGCCGATCATCAGGATGATGTTCCGGGGGGAGGCGGAAGCGTCGATCTGGTTCCGGGGGGTATAAGTCGCAGACGGGGGATCCGCCGCGTACGTATGCTGGTTCAGCTTGTCTAGAAAGGCCCGGGCCGCGGAGGGTTGGTCGGTATTGATGTAATCCACTCCGAGACGGGCGTAGGTCGCCCAGGCCGTTTTGGTGTCGGGGGTTGCCCAGAAGCGGAAGGGGATACCGGTGTTTTGCGCCCGCTGGATTACCGAGTCTACCCGGGCCAGGTCCTGAGCGGTCATCCTGCCGTAGCCGTTCCAGACGGAATACCCGCGGAAGCTCTGACTGATCATCGCCACCCGGGAAAGGTCTACCCGATCAAGGTCCTCCAGGTTCTGGTGGTCGAAATAGATGAAGTCCGGGTAGTTGGCGTAATCTTCCGGGGGCGGGCGGTTGCCGGAGATGATGAAGGTAACCTTGTCACCCTGTGCCAGCTCAGGGTAGGCGGCGATCGCGGCAACCACGCGATCCAGGGTAGCGTAGGCTTCGGTCTTCAGGTCGATGAGCAGGCGGACCGGGCGCAGGTTCCCCTTGCCCGCCAAGCGGGCAAGTTCTTCCAAATAAGTGCCAGAGAAGGTTACGGCAGGGTCGATCTCCTGCCGGGCGTGGGCGACGTACAGAGTATCGTGGTGCAGGACCAGGTCTGCCTCAATCGAGGCGGCGCCACTACTGTACGCACGCCAAAAGGGTACTTCCTGCAGGTAGTCGTTGTGGGAGTGGACCAGATATTCCGTTTGGGCCAGCAGGGTAGTGGCCGCCAAAAGGAACAGGCTTGCGGTCAGCCAGTGGTGGATTGTAGTCATACGTGTAGCCGGTGTCCCGCTAAAGTACGCGGACAACATCCGATGTCGAAATTGCCGCCCCCCGGCGAAGCGAGGGAAAAGCGCAACACCAATCCCACAACTTAATGACCCAAAGACTGACCTTTCACTAAAAAATGAAACTTCCCCCGCAACTACCCCCACCCTCAGCCGTTTTCCTCCCATGAACACTGCCGAACTGCTGGAAAAAGGCCTTAACCGCGAATGGCTCACCGCCGAAGAAGGGGTTTGGCTGCTGGAAAACGCCGCGACCGCCGAACTGATGTACGTCGCCGACCGCCTGCGTTTTGAATCCGTGCCCGAGCGGACCGTCACCTGGATCATCGACCGCAACAGCAACACCACCAACGTCTGTATCGCGAACTGCAAGTTCTGCAACTTCTACCGCCGCCCCGGCCACGCCGAGAGCTACATCACCAGCATCGAGGAGTACAAGCAGAAGATTGAAGAAACCTTCGCCTTCGGGGGCGAACAGCTGCTGCTGCAGGGCGGGCACCACCCCGACCTGGGACTGAAGTACTACGCCGACCTCTTCCGGAAACTGAAGGAACTCTACCCGAACCTGAAGCTGCACGCCCTCGGTCCGCCCGAGATCGCCCACGTGGCCAAGCTGGAGGGAATGAGCCACTACGACGTACTGAAGGAACTGCACGCTGCCGGACTCGACAGTCTGCCCGGCGCCGGTGCCGAGATCCTCAGTGACCGCGTGCGCCGCCTGATCTCCAAAGGGAAGTGCGGCGGCGAGGAGTGGCTCGACGTGATGCGCGCCGCCCACCAGCTCCACATCACCACCTCCGCCACGATGATGTTCGGCCACATCGAGACGAACTGGGAGCGCATGGACCATCTGGTCCGGATACGGCAGGTGCAGGGGGAGAAGCCCGAAGGTGCCAAGGGATTCCTCGCATTTATCCCCTGGCCTTTCCAGGACGAGGACACCATCCTCAAGAAAATCAAGCGCGCCCGCAACACCGTGACCGGCGACGAATACATCCGCATGATCGCCCTGAGCCGCATCATGTTGCCCAACGTAGTCAACATCCAGGCCAGCTGGCTCACGGTGGGCAAGCAGGTTGCGCAGTTGTGTCTGCACGCCGGCGCCAACGACTTTGGCTCCATCATGATCGAGGAGAACGTGGTGAGCGCCGCCGGAGCCCGCTGGCGATTTACGGCCGACGGCATCCAGGAGGCCATCCGGGAAGCCGGCTTCCGGCCCCAGCTGCGTACCCAGCAGTACGAGTACCGCGAACTGCCCGCCAACGTCCGCCAGCAACAACTCGATACCGCGGAGCTGATCGTAGATTAGCCCGCATGAGCAGCGGCACCCTTTACCTCATTCCCTCCACCCTCGGGCCGGGGGCCATCGATACCATTCCCCCACGGACGCTGGCCGCCATCCGGCCGCTGCGGCACTTCGTGGTGGAGACCGGGAAGGTGGCCCGGGCCTTCCTGAAGGAAGTGCAGCTCGATCACCGATTGCAGGAGTGCCACTACTACGAGCTGAACAAACGTACCCCCGATGAGGCTTTGCCCGCCCTCCTGGAACCCGCGCTCGCCGGCCAGAATGTAGGCCTGCTCTCCGACGCCGGCGCGCCCGGCGTGGCCGACCCCGGGGCCCGACTGATCCTGCTGGCCCACCGACACGGAGTGCGCGTGGTACCGCTGGTGGGGCCCTCCGCCATCCTGCTCTGCCTGATGGCCGCGGGACTAAACGGGCAGTCTTTCACCTTTCACGGCTACCTGAGTCCGAAGCGCCCGCAACTGGCCAAGGACCTGAAACGCCTAGAAGCGGAGAGCCGGCGCCACCAACAAACCCAGCTCTGGATCGAGGCCCCGTACCGCAACCAGGCCACCCTCGAGGTTGCCGTGGAAGCGCTCGCACCGTCTACGCTGTTCTCCGTAGCCGTCGATCTCACCACCGAAACGGAGTGGGTACGCACCGCCGCGATCAGCGATTGGATCGGGGACGACGCTCCGGCGATCGGTGCCGGCTTACAGAAGCGACCGGCGATGTTCCTCCTGCTGGCCTAGGCCCACCAGCGTAGGCCACGTAAAATCTACGCCATAAATCTCCCCTAAACGCGCTTATCCGGCCACGAGCCGTGACCGGACATAACTACCGCATCCGCTAGGGCGTTATCTTTTCCACTTTTCGCCCGCTTCCGGAAAATTGTTTGTCTATGGCCGCACGGCTTACCCTCCTCCTGAGTTTGTTTTCCCTGGCCCTGAGCGCCCAGTTTGCGAGCCCCATTTCCTGGACCTTCGAAGCCCGGCACCTGGAGGCCGATCGCTACGAGTTGGTCGCCACCGCCCACGCGGAGACCGACTGGTCGATCTACAGTCAGTTCACCGACGACGGCGGTCCCGTACCGACCACTTTTTACTGGGACGAGGGCGACCACTACGAACGCATTGGCCCGGTGACCGAAAGCGGCCACAAGAAGGAGGGAATGGACGAGCTCTTCGGCGTCAACGTCATCAAATACCTGAGCGACAAACCCGCCGTGTTCCGCCAGACGGTCCGCATCCTGGAGTACGGAGTCCCCATCACGGGTGAAGTGGAATACATGTGCTGCGACGATACCCAGTGCCTGCCGCCCACCACGGAACCTTTCTCGTATTCCCCGGCACGCGTTACTTCGGGGGCGGCGGAGCGCAAGGAGCTGGCCACTACCCCAAAGCCAAAACCCGACGGCACCATCGTCGATAAGGAAACCGCCCCGCCGCCGGTCGCTAATTTGCCCGCCGAGGAGGTACTGAATACCTACGAGGCCGCGCTGCCCCCGCCCACCCAGGAGGAACCGGTGAGCTGGCGCTTCCGCGTGGAGGAACTGGACGGGAGCCGTTACCGCCTTTCCATGGTGGCTACGCTGGCCGATGAGTGGACAGTTTACAGCCAGGACATCGACCCCGAGATCGGACCCATCCCCACGGAAATGGTAGTAGAAGCCGGTCCGGGCGTACAGCCGATTGGCACCGTAACGGAAACCTCCGCCACCCTGAAAAAGAAATACGACAACACCTGGGAAGCCGAGGTGAGCAAGGTCGATGGTGGTACCGTGACCTATTCGCAGGTGGTCCGGATGGACGACAACGCTACCGTTTCCGGCTACCTCACCTTCCAGACCTGCAACGATGTGATGTGCCTCCCCCCGCGGGACGTGCCCTTCACCTTTGATGCCGCGGCGGGCGTGGCTACGGTCGACGGCATCAGCGGCACGGACCACGATCCCTTCGCGGTCAACGACGACCGCGCCGTGGTGGGAGTCCAGCCGCTCGGCGACTACAACTTCAACGCGGAACCCCTGGCCGCCTGCAACGTGGGTGAGGCCGTAACCCGGGGACAGGGCCTGTGGTCGATCTTCGGACTGGGCCTGCTGGGCGGTCTTTTTGCCCTCATCATGCCTTGTATCTTTCCGATGATCCCGCTCACGGTGAGCTTCTTCACCAAAAGTGGGGGCAGCCGGGCGGAAGGCGTCAAGCAGGCCGCACTCTACGGTTTCTTCATCTTCCTCATCTACGTACTGCTGAGCGCGCCCTTTCACCTGATCGCTGGTATCGACCCCTCCATCCTCAACAGCATCGCGAGTAACCTCTGGTTGAACCTGCTCTTCTTCGTGGTCTTCATGGTCTTCGCGGGCAGCTTCTTCGGCTTTTACGAACTGACGCTGCCGCAGAGCTGGAGCAACCGGGCCAGTCAGGCCGAAGGCGTAGGCGGGGCAGTGGGCATCTTTTTCATGGCGCTCACCCTGGCGCTGGTCAGTTTTTCCTGTACCGGGCCGATCCTGGGTAGCCTGCTGGTGGAGGCCGTCAGCGACGGTGCCTGGCCGCTCACGGCGGGCATGGCGGGATTCGGGGTGGCCCTGGGCCTGCCGTTCGCCCTCTTTGCCGCTTTCCCCGGCGTCCTGAACAGCATGCCAAAATCGGGCGGCTGGCTCAACAGCGTGAAAGTGGTGCTGGGCTTCGTGGAGGTGGCCCTTGCATTCAAGTTCCTCAGCAACGCCGACCTCGTGGGCGACTGGAACCTGCTGCGCATCGAACCCTTCCTGCTCATCTGGATGCTCTGTTCGCTGGGCATCGCCGCCTACCTCTTCGGGTGGATCAGCTTCCCCCACGACAGCCGCAATCGCAAGGTCGGACCGGTAGCCGCCATCATCGCCGTGGCCGGCGTGCTCTTTACCGCTTACCTCGCCTTTGGCTTCACCAAGAACGAGGAAACCGGCAGCTATGAATCCCTCAACCTCCTCAGCGGCATTGCCCCGCCAGTCTGCTACAGCTACATGAACCCCTGCGACTGCCCCCAGGGCATCACCTGCTTCAAGGACCTGGATGCCGGACTGGCCTACGCCCGTGAGGTGAACAAGCCGGTCATGCTCGATTTCACCGGCTACACCTGCGTCAACTGCCGCAAGATGGAAGAGAACGTGTGGAGCCAGGACCGCATCAACGACATCCTGACCGAGGATTATGTCCTCATCAGCCTCTACGTTGACGACCGCAAGGAACTGCCCACCGACCAACACCAGGAGGTGGCCCGCCTCGACGGTTCCGGTCGCAGCATTCTGATCGACCAGGTAGGGGAGAAGTGGCACTACTTCCAGCAGAGCGTGTTCCAGCACGCTACGCAGCCTTACTATGTGCTGGTCTCGCCGGACGGCCAGACCCTCAACCCGCCCGTGGCCTATACCCCCGATGCGGAAGCCTACGAAGCCTTCCTGCGCTGCGGGCTCGATACGTTCGAAGAATTACAGGGTAAATGATGCCATCGCTCACGCGGCACTTGCCCGACCACCCAGGTCCTACCGGACCACTAAGTAAAAATTATGCGCATTCGTTCCCTCGTACTGCTGTCTGTCCTCTCCTTCTTCGTAATCGCCTGCGGTCACGACCATGAGAACGGGATCGACCCCGAGCACGCCCCCGGCTACCTGCAGCATCACCCTATTGATCCGGAGTCCGGACTGATCCTCGTGGATACCCTCGGCTACCCCGGCAACCACCCCACCGATCCGGTCACCGGGGAAGTAGACCCGCAGCCGGTGCGGGATTGGGAATACATCGACCAGTCTAACCGGCCCTTCGGGACCAGCGAATTGCGGGGAAAGGTCTACGTAGCCGACTTTTTCTTCACGTCCTGCCCTACCATCTGCCCCAAGGTCAAGAGCCAGATGCTGCGCTTGGAAGAGCGATTCAAGGATAACCCCGACTTTCAATTGGTCTCCTTCACCGTAGACCCGAAGCGGGATACCCCGGAACGCATGACCGAGTACGCCCAAAAGCTGGGTATCGAGGATATGGACCGTTGGCGGTTCATTCAGGGCGATAAATTCGAGATTTACGACCTGGACGAGGATTACTTGAGCGTAGCCCTGGAAAACGACGCTGCGCCCGGTGGATTCGACCACAGCGGGTACCTAGTGCTTGTCGACCGGGAAGGGTACGTGCGCGCCTACGCCAGCGGACTGGTGGAAGAAGAAGTTGACCACCTGATGGAGGACATTCAATTGCTGCTCGACGACGAGGACGGCTCCGCGCGGTAAGCCGCTGAGCCTAGAGGTCGCGTAGTTCCCGCCACAGGTTTTCCCGCGCCTGGGCTTCGTAATGTTCCCTGCCGTAGTCGGTATGATAAATGTGCGGCCGGTCCAGGAAGGCCGTAATGGCTTCGGAACGCTTGGGCCGGAAGGTGAAGTAGGGCAGCATCCAGTATTCCTGCCGCAGGGCGGCGGCGTATTGGGCGTAACCGGCCGGATCGCGGGCCAGTACCACCAGGTCCAGGTCGACCAGCAGGGCTTCATCGCCATCGTCCCGGTCGGAGGGTTGGTAGTCCTTCGTGGCCAGGATAAGTTGTCGGCACCGATCGACCCGATCCGCCGCGAGATCACTCATCTGCTGCAGGTCCCGGACGGCAGACTGCGCACTGCGCTCCTCGTTGTCGATGCGGGTGGGTTTGTAGACGATGTCGTGGTAAAGCAGGGCAACGCCCAGCATGTCGGCGTCGGCCGGGGGCCGGTGGCGCGGCAGGTGTGCAACCATTTCCTCGAGGTGCTCCAGGTTATGGTAGGGCCGTCCGGCGTACGCGCGGCGAAGATTGTTCCAGTTCAGACCGGCCGTGGGGAGCCGCCGCACGAGATCATCAAAAAATGGTTTGACCACGGGATGTAATTTAATAGGGCCGACTGAAGGCGTACCTTTGCGGCCCGAGACCTAACTGAAACATCCGTCCCGAACGTGGCGGAACTCCAAAGTAACCATATGGCGGCTAACATAGACGAAACCCTGCGGCAACGGATCCTGCAATTTATCAACGAAGCCCTGGCGGAAGACGTTGGGCCCGGCGATTTCACGAGCGAAGCTACCATTCCGGCCACCAAGCGGGATACGGCCCGCCTCCTGGTCAAGGACGTCGGCGTACTTGCGGGCGTAGAGATGGCCAAGATGATCTTCCTGACGGTGGACCCCAAGGCGGAATTCGATCAGCGGATGGAGGACGGTGATTACATGCACGTCGGCGACGAAGCCTTCTACGTGACCTGCAACTCCCGCGCCCTGCTCCAGGCCGAGCGCCTCGTGCTGAACACCATGCAACGGATGAGTGGCATCGCCACCCTGGCCAACCGCTACGCCTTCGAGGTGGAGGACCTGCCGGTGAAGGTGCTCGATACCCGCAAGACCACCCCCAACCTGCGGTTCCTGGAAAAGTGGGCCGTACGCCTCGGCGGCGCCCACAACTACCGCGACGGCCTCTACGATCGCATCATGATCAAGGACAACCACATCGACGCCGCCGGCTCGATCACCAAGGCCATCGAGGGGGTCCAGGCCTTCTTCCGCGAGAACGATATGCAACTGCCGATCACCGTGGAGGTCCGCAACCTCGTGGAACTGATGGAAGTGCTGGAAGTGGGTCAGGTCGACCGCATCATGCTCGACAACTTCGAACTGCCCCTGCTGCGGGAAGCCGTGGCCCACATCGGCGGTCGCTTCGAGACGGAAGCCAGTGGAGGCATCACCCTGGGAAGCATCCGGAAGGTGGCTGAAACCGGCGTGAACTACATTTCCGTCGGAGCGCTAACCCACTCGGCCGTCAGCCTCGACCTGAGCCTGAAGGTGGTAAAATAAAAAGACCGGCATCCGACCCCGGGGGGTGGATACCGGTCCTGCCTCTACAGCTACCGGTGGGGATGAAACGTGCCTGGTTTTCTCTAAGTCGGTCTACTGGTGACGTACCCGGTGCCGGCGAGGCTTCATTGGGTTGCAAAAATCCCTCCCCGACGATCCCGGTTAGCAATCAAGGGACGTAAGGGATGTATGCCCCGGTCTTAAAAGGGCAGGTCTTCGGCTGGGGTGACGACGGCCGCGGCCGCCTTTTTACCCCGCCGCTTCGCGGTCTTCTTGGGAGCGGGCTCGGCGGCCAACATGGAAGCCTCAGAAGCCTCCTCGTCTTCGTTTTGCCCGGCCTGGTAAGACTTGTCGTCCCGGCCGCCCAAAAAGGTGAACTGGTCGAGGATGATCTCGGTGGACACGCGGTTCTGCTCGAACTTGTCCGTCCACTTGCGGTACCGCAGGGTGCCGGTAATCGCCAGGGCACTGCCCTTGGTGACGTAGCGCTCCAGGACGTCCACGACCTTGCCGAAGGCCTTGACTTGGTGCCACTCGGTGCGGGTGACCTTTTCCCCCTCGCGGTTGCGGTAGGTGTCGTTGGTGGCGAAACTGAACTCGATCACCCGGCTGCCGCTCGAAAGCGTCTTGATGGCGGGGAGCTGGCCTACGTTGCCGATAAGGGTTACACTGTTACGTACTTGCATAATAAAAGGAGTTGATAATGGCTCGTACCCGTTGTCGCATGAATAAGTGGATACGAGCATTGGTGATGAAATGCGCCCCCAGTGAAGCGACCCGTGAAGCAGCACACGGTGGTTTCGGTTGGTGACAGGACAAAGGTGAGCGCACTCCAAACCGCTAATCGTCAATTATGCGTTTACTTGCGTTTAAATACGTATATAGACGTTTAAATACGGTTAACTATCATACAATGTTCTGATTTACAAGCAATTGCATTTATCGGGCGATCTGTATTTTTTTTGATCTTTTTTCTCCCGCCCGGCACCGTTTGCGGATGTCGGCACCCGCGGCCGCGCCCCCCTGAGGCTTATCTGATTTCAACGGAAATGGGAAGGCATGCGGCCTGCCCATGAATGGCACGGGGGAGTGTTGAAGAACTTACGGCCGGTGCTTACCCAGCAAGGTTTCGACGATGGTGAAGTCAAGATTGGACTTCCCCACATGACCTCACGACCCGGCGGTAATGTGATTTTGCGGGAACTGGCAGGCCGGTATTGATAAACCAGGCTTCCGGGCATCAGACAGATTAGCTACAACGCATGAAAGTTGCGGGGCGGCGGGGAACATTTGGCAACATCGCGAGGCGATGGCATCTACGAACAAATCGTCCCGCAGCGCCAGTTACCAAGCCATGAGCGATTTTCCGATTCACTCCGTGCTGGAGCGGTGCGCCGCAGCCGTAGCCGACAAGCCCCCCGCCGCGATGTTCGGTCTGCGAGACGAGGGCTACGGCAGTCTTTACGAACAGTTGGTTAGCAGTCTGCTGAGCGTGCGAACGTACGATGAGGTAAGCACGGAAGTGAGCCGTCGCCTCTTCAGCCTCGCCCGCACCCCCGCCGAAATGGTGCGACTGGATCGGGAAACTATTATACAGACCATCAGCGAGGCTACCTTCGCGCCCGCCAAGGCCGACAACATTCTCGCCCTCAGCCAAACCATCGTCGACGATTACGGCGGCGTCACCCCCGCCGACTACGACCGACTGATTGCCTTCCGCGGCGTAGGACCCAAGGTCGCGAGCCTGGCCCTCGGGGTGGCCCTCGACCGGCCCGTCATTGCCGTTGACATCCACGTGCACCGCATCACCAATCGCTGGGGCTACGTAGCCACCTCCTCGCCGGATAAGACCCGCGACGCGCTCACCCAAAAACTTCCCCAAGACCTCTGGATTGAGATCAACCGCGTGCTGGTCCCCTTCGGCAAACACGTTTGCACCGGAACGCGCCCCCGCTGCAGCACCTGCCCCGTCTTCGACGACTGCGCCCGGATCGGCGTCACCAACAGCCGATAGCCAGACAGCATACCCCTAAAGAACTAAAGAACTAAAAGACTAAAGAACTAAAAGCCTATAGTACTAAAGAACTACTTAATCACCACCTCCAAAAAATACTCCTCCCCAAATTCCTCATTCAGCCGCTGGCGTATGCCTTCCCGGACCATGGTCAATTGATTGCGCAGCGGGGCGTTCGTGACGTAGACGTAGAGCTTGTGGTTGCGGACCAGGAAATCGCGGGTGTTGTCGGCCGTGTGTTTGCCGAAGAATTTCTCCCACACCAACTTGGTACGTGCCTTGAAGTAGCCGGCCTCGTTCTTCTGGTTGCGGAGCAGGCGCAGGAAGGCTTGCTTGAGTTCCTGCGGCTCGGGCTTGGGGGGTATCTTTTTGTACATGGCGGCGACGGCTATTCTTCTTCTAAGAACCGCTTCCACTCCGCTTCGTTGCGTGCGACGCCCTCGGCAACGATAAAGCGTTGCCAGTCGACCCCCTGCAGGCGGCTCACCAGGGCACTGATGCGTTCCGGATCGGTGTCGGTGATGAAGAGCTGACCGAAGGCCGAGGTCATCACCAATTCCAGCAACTGCCGCACACGTTCGTGGTCGAGCTTGTCGAAGATGTCGTCGAGCAGCAGGATCGGGGTGCGGTTGGTGCTCTGCTCCAGCAGCCGGTACTGGGCCAGTTTAAGGGACAGGACGAAAGATTTTAACTGCCCCTGACTCGCCACCCGCCGCAGGGGATGGCCGTCCTGGGTGAAGATGAGGTCGTCGCGGTGGATCCCGCCGGTGGTCCGCTGAAGGACGCGGTCCTTTTCCGCGCGCTCCCGCAGGAGATCCTCCCAGCTGTGGTCCGTGAGGTGCGATTTATACTCCAGCCCGACTTCCTCCCGCTGCCCGCTGATCGCGGCGTAGGCCTCCAGCAGCAGCTCGGTGAAGGGCCCCACGAAGGCGCGGCGTTTCTTGTAAATGTAGTTCGCCGGCTCCCGCAGCTGCTCGTCGTAGACCGAGAGCAAGCCGGAAGTGTCGGGGCGGCCGTCCAATTCCTTGAGCTGCGCGTTGCGGTTCTCGAGGAGCTTGTTGTAGGTGATCAGGTGGTTGAGGTAGCACGGGTCCGTCTGGCTCAGACTGTTGTCGAGGAGGCGGCGGCGGGTGGCGCTGCCTTCCAGTACCAGACTGATATCGTCCGGGGTCACGATCACCACGGGGTAGCGGCCCACGTGCTCGCTGATGCGTTCGTAGGCGGTGCCGTTGCGCTCGATCACCTTGCGCTGCCGCTTGCGCAGTTTTACTACGATCCGGTCTTCCCGGTCGTCGTCGAGTTGGAAAATGCCCTCCAGCCGGGCACCGGCGTCGCCGTGGCGGATGTTGTATTGGTCGGCCAGGCTCCCGTAGCCCTTGCTCATGCACAGGTAGTAGATCGCCTCGAGCAGGTTCGTCTTGCCCGCCCCGTTGAACCCTACGAAGCAGTTCAGCCGCGGACTGAACGCGAGCGTCTGTCGCGCGTAGTTCTTGAACTGGGTCAGTTTCAGGGAGGAAAGGTGCAAGTGGATTACGGTTTACCGGATACAATCTACCCGTTGGCAGCACTGGGCGCGGCCGCGGGTGCAGGGATGGAATACAGGGGCCGGGCAGGGTGGTTCGCGTCCGCGATCCCTACACCGCTACGTCGTGCTCCCGCAGGGCGGCGTTCAGGCTGGTCTTTTTGTCGGTGCTTTCCTTGCGCTGGCCGATGATCAGGGCGCAACTCACCTGGTAATCGCCGGCCGGGAAGGACTTGGTGTAACTGCCGGGGATGACCACCGAGCGCTCGGGGACCACGCCGCGGTGGGTCACCGGTTCGTCGCCGGTCACGTCGATGATGCGGGTACTCTGGGTCAGCACCACGTTGGCGCCCAGTACGGCCTCCTTGCACACGCGTACGCCCTCCACCACGATGGACCGTGAGCCGATGAAGCAGTCGTCTTCGATGATGGTGGGGGTGGCCTGCAGGGGTTCCAGCACGCCACCGATGCCTACGCCGCCGCTCAGGTGGACGTTGCGGCCGATCTGTCCGCAGCTGCCCACGGTAGCCCAGGTGTCGACCATGGTGCCGCTGCCCACCCAGGCACCGATGTTGACGTAGCTGGGCATCATGATCACGCCCTTCTCCAGGAAAGCCCCGTAACGGGCCACGGCGTGGGGCACCACCCTAACGCCCATGGCAGCGTAGTCTTTCTTCAGGGCCATCTTGTCGTGGAATTCAAAGGGACCGACCTCGATGGTCTCCATCTGCCGGATGGGGAAATAGAGCACGACGGCCTTCTTCACCCAGTCGTTGACCTGCCATTCGCCGTCCGCGCCAGGCTCCGCTACGCGCAGCCGGCCCTTGTCCAGTTCCTCAATGACGGCGTTGATGGCCTGCTGGGTATCCCGCTCCTTGAGCAGGTCGCGCTGTTCCCAGGCGGCTTCGATGGCGGTGCGGAGGTCTTGCATATTGGTGGTTTTTGGGGTGTATCCTGAAGCGGCAAAGATGCGGAAAAACGCCCGGATGCCCGCCGTTACTGCTTCTGCGATTATCTTGTCCGGCAAAGCTTTACCGGTTAACATGATACTTCCGTCCACCGCCTTTCTTTCGGGGCCGGCTCCCAAAGGCCTACCCGATCCACTTTGGGACCGGGAACGTGAGGACGCGGCGGTCGCTTCGCGCCGGCACGAGGCGTGGAGGAGCCACACTGCTTCGGAGCATGACCGGGGCCAACGGTCGGGGCTCTTCTTGTTCAGTGCCGGAGGATCCTTGTCGGAGAGTGCAGAGGAGGTACTGGTCACCCCGCTTTGGGCCTATCTGCTGAGCGCGGCGCTCGTGGTGGCAATCCTCTATTATTTCTTCCGGGTGCTGCGGGCGTCTACGGCGTACGAGTCGTAGCCAGTTCGCCAAGTCGGTCGCGCAGGGCCCGCCAGTGGGAGGCCAGGAAAAACACCCGCAGCAGTTGGACCGGCCGGTGCCCTTCGGAATGCACGGTGATCTTGTCTTCCGTGCCGCTCACCTCGGTGATCTGAAACAGCGGAACTTCCACGGGAGCCCGGAAGCCGGTCTTGGCTTGGAGGGTGAGGTTGTCGATCCGTACGCGGAACAGGTTACGCGTAGCGAAGGCCAGAAATACCGGTACGAGCAGCAGGGTAGCGGGGCCCAATTCACGCCCCGTCGCCCCTGCGAACACCAGGTAGGCCGGCAGCCCGATCACGCTGAACAGCAGGATGAACAGGGAGGCGTTGCGCATGGGGAAGAGGTAGCCGGCGCGGTAGTCCCGCCACATCAGCCACAGTTCCATAACCGTGCCCAGCAGCACCAGTGCCGCCACTACCCACGCCAGCGTGAAGGTCCACGGCGGCAGTTGGCCGGGAAAGAAACGGTAGGCCGCCAACACGAACGCGACGAGGAGGATGCTCCCTACGGTAGCAATCAGCTGGTAGGGCGGCGTTTTCATACCTCGCAGATACGCAGCCCCTCTTCCAGTGCCGCGATCTTGTCCTCGTAGGTCGGGATGTACTCCTGGGCGATGAAGCCCTGGAAGCCCGTTTCGTGGATGGCGCGTACGATGGCCGGGTAGTTGAGCTCCTGACTGTCGTTGATCTCGTGCCGTCCGGGTACGCCGCCGGTGTGGTAATGGCCGATGTAAGGGTGGTATTTCTGAATCGTGGCGATGATGTCGCCCTCCATGATCTGCATGTGGTAGATGTCGTACAGCAGCTTGAAACGGTCGGAGCCGATCATTTCGGCCAGTCCGGCCCCCCACGCGGTGTGGTCGCACATATAGTCGGGGTGGTTGACCTTACTGTTCAGCAATTCCATCTGCACGGTCACGCCGGCCTCTTCGGCAAGCTTTACGATGGGGCGCAGGCCCACGGCGCAGTTGCGCATCCCGTCGAAGTCGCTCATGCCGCGGCGGTTGCCACTCATGACGATGACGTTGGGAATTTCGTGGTCGGCCGCGTCCTTGATTACCTGTTTGTACTGCTCCTGCAGCTTGGCGTGGTTGGCCGGGTCGTTCCAGCCGGTTTCGATGCTGAAATTGCTGTGGGTGCCCATGGCGCAGGTCAGGCCGTGCTTTTTCAGCACGGGCCACTGGTCTACGGTGGTCAGCTCGATACTCTGCAGGCCAATGTCCTTGCCGCGCTCGGCCAGTTCTTCCAGGGGGATTCCGTTGTAGCACCACAGACAGGTGCTGTGGTTGGTCTTGTACTTTCCGGCCGTGGCCTGGTCGGTGGCGCAGATGGCGTTGGAAAGACTAAGGGCGCCCAGTCCAAGGGCGGCACTTTTGAGGGCGTTGCGGCGATTCATGATGCAGACGTTTAAGGTGGTAATGCGGCTTCAAGATAGGGAATTGTCAGCTTGACAATCCGGCACAAATCCCGGGCGTCCGGAATTGCCGGTCCGCCGGATGGGAATGTAAAAGAAAGGGTGGGTAACCCTTAAGCCCTCGGGCCAGATAGAGGCTATAGCGATCCCTTCGTTCCCCCTCGGGTATTGGCGTTGCACGCGGGTGCCGGCCGCTGCGGGAATGCCGTGCCGGCCCGTACAGGGCGCTAAAGATTTTGTCGGTTGAGTTCACCGACGGCGTGGTCGACCGCCCGGGCCGTCAGGGCCATATAGGTCAGGCTGGGGTTCACGCAGGCGGTACTGACCATGGCCGATCCGTCGGTAACGTAAACATTGGGGGCGTCCCAGATCTGGTTGTGCCGGTTTAGGACGCTGGTGCGCGGGTCGTTGCCCATCCGAGCGGAACCCATTTCGTGGATCGAGAACCCGGGGTGGGCGGGGGTCCGGTAGGTGCTTACGTTACGGGCGCCGGCGGCCTCCAGCATCTCGGCGGCCGCGGTGTCCATGTCGTCGCGCATGCGTTTTTCATTTTCCCCGAAGGCCACGTCCATGGTGAGGGTGGGTAACCCGTCCTTGTCCAGCAGGTCGTGGTTTAGGGTCACCCGGTTATCCGGATTGGGCAGGCATTCTCCGAAGGCGGTCATGCCGACGGTCCAGCCGCCGGGCTCCAGCAGTTTTTCCTTGAGTTCGGGGCCGAGGGTAAGGTCGGTCTCCCGGATCAGGCGCCACCAGCCCGCCCGGCTGGCCCCACCCTGGTAGCCGAAGCCGCGCAGGTAGTCGCGTTTGGTGTCGCGGTCGCCGAGGTTGACGAAGCGGGGAATGTAGAAGCCGTTCGGCTTGCGCCCCTTTTCGATCTTGTCGGTATAGCCGTCAAAATTGCCCGAGGCCCCGATGCGGTGGTGGTGGTCCATGATGTTGCGGCCCACCTGGTCGTTGTTGTTGCCGAGGCCGTTGGGCTGACTGTCGGAAGTGCTGGCCAGCAAGATGGCGGCCGTATTCAGGGTGGAGGCGTTGAGGAAGATCACGCCGCGGCTGAAGTATTCGGTGTCCTCTCCGGTTTCCGACAGTCGGACCCGCACGCCGGTGGCGCGGCCCGCGTCGGCGTCGTAGATCACTTCCCGCACGGCGGCATTATTGACCAGGGTGAGGTTGCCGGTCTCGGCCGCGACGGGGATGGTTCCGGAGTTACTGGAAAAGTATCCCCCGTACGGACAGCCGCGGATGCAGCGGTCGCGGTATTGGCAGTTGCCCCGGGTGCCGAGGTGGACCGCCGGGTCATAGGCCGTAAGGTGAGCGGCGCGGCCGGGCGTCACGCGGCGATCGGGGAAGCGGGCCTGCACCCGGTCGCGGAACAGGCTTTCCGCGCAGTTGAAGGGCATTTCGGGCAGGAAGGGTCCATCGGGCAGGTGCGCGAGTTGCTCGGCGCGGCCAGTCACCCCCACGAAGCGTGAGACGTAGTCGTACCAGGGCTCCAGTTCGGCGTAGCGGATGGGCCAGTCGATGGCGATGCCGTCGCGGGCGTTGGCGCTGAAGTCGAGGTCGCTCAGGCGGTAGCACTGCCGGCCCCACATGAGGCTGCGGCCTCCGGTCTGGTAGCCGCGGATCCAGTCGAAGCGCCGCTTTTCGGTGTAGGGGTATTCGTCGTCCTTGACGAACCAGTGCTTGCTGGCCTGCTTGGTGATGTAATCCTTGCGGCTAAGCTTGGGGTAGTGCGCGCGAATCTCCCGCGCCGGGACCTCGTTGCGGAAGGGGAGGTCCCAGGTGTCGAGGGTAGCGGTGGGGTAATCGCCGTGGACCACGTGGCGGCCCCGCTCGAGCACCAGGGTCTTGAGGCCGGCGCGGCACAGTTCCATGGCGGCCCAACCCCCGCTGATGCCCGTTCCGACCACGATGGCATCGTAGGTGTGTGCTTCTTTTCCTTTCACGTGGACAAATTAAGCCATCGAATGCGCGCAACTATCCGGTACTGTCCGGAGGCGCGCGCCGCAGGTATTATTCGCACAATCCTCACCCACGCATCGAATTGTCTATCTTTGCGGCCACCACGTACAAGCCCCGTCAAAATATGAGCGAACAACGCGCGATACTGCTGCTGGCAGACGGAACCACCTACGAAGGCAAAGCCGCCGGAAAGATCGGGACCACCACCGGAGAAATCTGTTTCAATACCGGAATGACGGGCTACCAGGAGATCTTTACCGATCCCAGTTACTACGGCCAGATCCTCGTCGCCACCAATGCCCACATCGGCAACTACGGCATCAAGGACAGCGACGTGGAATCGGATAACGTGAAGATCGCCGGACTGATCTGTAAGAACTTCACCGTCCCCTACAGCCGCCACCAGGCCCAGTCCTCCATCCAGGACTACTTCGAGAAAGAAGGCGTGGTCGGGATCAGCGACGTGGATACCCGCGCCATCGTCCGCCACATCCGCAGCAAGGGGGCCATGAACGCCATCATCTCCAGCGATAATTTTGACCTGGAGGACCTGAAGCGGCAACTCGACGCCGCCCCCGATATGGAGGGGCTGGAACTGAGCAGCCAGGTGACCACCACGGAGGCCTACACCCTTGGCGACCCCGACGCCCCGATCCGGGTAGCGGTGCTCGACCTCGGTACTAAGAAGAACATCCTGCGCAACTTCGTAAAGCGCGACTGCTACGTGAAGGTGTTCCCCGCCCGCGCTTCAATGGAGGAGATAAACGCCTTCGGCGCCGACGGACTCTTCATCAGCAACGGCCCCGGCGACCCGGGTGCCATGGATTACGCCGTGGAAACGGCCCAGGGGATGCTCCGGGAAGACAAGCCCATGTTCGGCATCTGCCTCGGCCACCAGATCCTGGCCCGCGCCGTCGGGATCCCCACCTACAAGATGCACCACGGCCACCGCGGCATTAACCATCCCGTGAAGAACCTCATCACCGGCAAGAGCGAGATCACCAGCCAGAACCACGGCTTCGGGGTGAGCCCGGAGGCCATCGAGCAAAACCTCGATATTGTGGAGATCACCCACCGCAACCTCAACGACGATACCATCGAGGGCATCCGGATCGTGGGCAAGCCGGCCTTCAGCGTACAGTACCACCCTGAGGCCAGCCCTGGTCCGCACGACGCCGCCTACCTCTTCGATCAGTTCATTGACCTGATCAAGGAGCGGAACCACAAGAACTAGCGCGCGCGACGACCCCGCCCGGCACCCGCGCTCCGCCGCCCGCCGGCAGGACCGCCGCGCCACCAAGACTTAAAACAGAAATCAACCCAACTATGAGTAGTATCCTTGATATCCGCGCCCGCCAAATTCTGGACAGCCGCGGCAACCCCACCGTAGAAGTAGAAGTGGTGACCGCCGAGGGAGCCATCGGCCGTGCCGCCGTACCGAGCGGAGCCAGCACCGGCAAATACGAAGCCGTGGAACTGCGCGACGGGGACAAGGACGTCTACCTCGGCAAGGGAGTACTCAAGGCCGTTGATAACGTGGAGGAAAAGATCGCCGAGGAGCTCCTGGGCGTCGACGTGACCGACCAGCGCTACATCGACGAGACGATGATCGAGCTCGACGGTACCCCGAACAAAAGCAAGCTGGGCGCCAACGCCATCCTGGGCGTCAGCCTGGCCGCCGCGAAAGCCGCCGCGCTGGAACTCAACCAGCCCCTGTACCGCTACATCGGCGGGGTGAACGCCCACACGATGCCGGTGCCGATGATGAACATCCTCAACGGCGGCAGCCACGCGGACAACAGCATCGACTTCCAGGAATTCATGATCCTGCCCCTCGGCGCGGATACCTTCAGTGAAGCGCTGCGCATGGGCGTAGAGACCTTCCACCACCTCAAGAAGGTGCTGCAGAACAAAGGCTACAGCACGAACGTGGGCGACGAAGGTGGTTTTGCCCCCAATATCAAGAGCAACGAGGAGGCCATTGAGATCGTCCTGAAAGCCATTGAGTCAGCCGGCTACCAGCCCGGCGACGACATCATGATCGCCATGGATGCCGCCGCTTCCGAGTTCTACGACAGCAAGGAAGGCGTGTACAAGTTCCACAAATCCGACGGCCGCCAGATCGAGAGCGCCGGCATGGTCGACTACTGGAAAGGCTGGGTCGACAAGTACCCGATCTTTAGCATTGAGGACGGACTGGACGAGGACGACTGGAGTGCCTGGACGGCCCTCAACAGCGCCATCGGCGACCGCTGCCAGCTGGTGGGCGACGACCTCTTCGTGACCAACACCGAACGCCTGAGCCGCGGCATCAAGGAGAGCAGCGCCAACAGCATCCTCATCAAGGTCAACCAGATCGGTTCGCTCACCGAGACCATCGACGCCGTAAGCATGGCCCACCGCGCCGGCTACACCAGCGTGATGAGCCACCGCAGCGGCGAGACGGAAGATACCACCATCGCCGACCTGGCCGTGGCCCTGAACACCGGACAGATCAAAACCGGCTCCGCCAGTCGCTCGGACCGGATCGCCAAATACAACCAACTGCTGCGCATCGAGGAGGAACTGGCCGAAACCGCCTACTTCCCCGGGCGCGACCTGCTCCGCAAGATCGGGCGCGGGAAGTAAGTGAGGAGGTAGCGAACGGTCCGCGAAACCGACGTGGGCTGTTCGCTACCTGCTACACCCTTATTTCCTATCTTCACCCGACAACCCTGACCTGTCGCACATGGCCTCCCGTAAAGCCCAGAACCCCCTTACCGCACTTTGGATGCGCGTACCGCCCTACCTGCGGAACCGGTACTTCGTGACTTTACTGCTGTTCCTGGTCCTGATGATCTTTATTGACCGTCACGACCTGTCTACCCAGTTCCGCCTTCACCGTACCGTGAACCGGCTCGAAGCCGATCTGGAACGCTACGACCGGCTGACCGCGGAGGCCGAAGCGGAAAAGCTGGACATGGAGCAGAACCGCGAGCGCTTTGCCCGCGAGAACTACTATATGCAGCAGGACGATGAGGATGTCTTTATTATCGTCGATCAATAGGGGTTACCGGAATTTCAACGCAACCCAAAAAACAGTTAACAATACAGATGGCAGTACTAGTCACCAAAGATTCAAATGTAATCGTACAGGGTATCACCGGTAAGGAAGGAAGCTTCCACGCCGAGCAAATGATCGAGTACGGAACCAACGTCGTAGGCGGCGTAACCCCCGGAAAGGGAGGACAGACCCACCTGGACCGCCCGGTCTTTAACACCGTAGCCGAAGCCGTCAAGGAGGCCGGCGCCGACGTATCCGTCATCTTCGTACCCCCGCCCTTCGCCGCCGACGCCATTATGGAGGCCGCCGCCGCCGGGATCAAGGTCATCATCTGTATCACCGAGGGCATTCCCGTTCAGGATATGGTGAAGGTGCGCTCCTACATCAACGATTACGATACCCGCCTGATCGGCCCCAACTGCCCCGGCGTGATCACCCCCGGACAGGCCAAGTGCGGCATCATGCCCGGCTTCATCCACACCCCCGGTAAGATCGGCATCGTGAGCCGCTCCGGCACCCTCACCTACGAGGCCGTTGACCAGGTAACCAAGGCCGGTATGGGCCAGAGCACCTGCATCGGCATCGGCGGTGACCCCATCATTGGCACCACCACTAAGGACGCCGTGGAGCTGCTCATGAACGACCCCGACACGGAAGGTATCATCATGATCGGTGAGATCGGCGGCACCATGGAAGCCGACGCCGCCCGCTACATCAAGGAGCACGGCACCAAGCCCGTCGTCGGCTTCATCGCCGGTCAGACGGCCCCCAAAGGCCGCACCATGGGCCACGCCGGCGCCATCGTCGGTGGCCACGAAGACACCGCCGAAGCCAAGATGAAGATCATGGAGGAATGCGGTCTGCACGTGGTCAAGAGCCCCGCCGATATCGGCACCACCATGGCCCGCGCCCTCGGCCGGTAAAATGCGGTCTCAGACCGCGACGGTACAACGCGGCCTCAGGCCGCGCAAGCAAAACGCGGTCTCCCGACCGCGCCAGTACGAAGCGGTCTCCAGACCGCGCCAGCAAAATGCGGCCTCCGGCCGCGACCACAAAAAAAGGGCGTCGAGAGCAATCTCGACGCCCTTTGTCGTAGGCGATCCTTCCAAAATAAAGATATCAGTACCAGTCCTGGTCCTCAAGTTCAGCGTACACCCGTTCAATCCCGTCCCGCAGGTCGATCCGGTGGTGCCAGCCCATGGCGTGGAGTTTATCCACGTTCATCAGCTTGCGGGGGGTGCCGTCGGGTTTGGTGGGGTCCTTGGTGATCTTGCCTTCGTAGCCGACCACTTCCTTGATCGTCTCCGCCAGGGAGAGGATGCTGAGGTCTTCGCCGGTACCGACGTTGACGAAACCGTAGTCGCTGAAATTCTGCATGAGGAACACGCAGGCATCGGCCAGGTCATCGGCGTGGAGGAACTCCCGTTTCGGGGAGCCGGTGCCCCACATCACGACTTCCGGGCGGTTTTCCTTTTTCGCTTCGTGGAACTTGCGGATCAGGGCCGGTAGTACGTGGCTGCTTTGCAGGTCGTAGTTGTCGTTCGGGCCGTAGAGGTTGGTCGGCATCACGGAGATGAAGTCGCAACCGTACTCTGAGCGGTAAGCGTCGCAGAGTTTGATCCCCGTGATCTTGGCGATGGCGTAGGGCTCATTGGTCGGCTCCAGGGGGCCGGTCAGCAGGGCGTCTTCCGTCAGGGGCTGGGGGGCCATCTTCGGGTAGATGCAGGAGGAGCCGAGAAACTGCAGCTTCTTCACCTCGTGGACGCGGGCGGCCTCGATGACGTTGGCCTCGATCATGAGGTTGTCGTAGAGGAACTGTCCGCGGTAGGTGTTGTTGGCCATAATGCCGCCCACCTTGGCGGCCGCGAGGAATACGTAATCCGGGCGTTCGTCGGCGAAGAAGTCCTGGACCGCCTCCTGTTGGCGCAGGTCCAGTTCCCGGCTCGTACGCGTCACGATGTTCTCGTACCCGAGGCTGCGCAGTTTGCGCACCAGGGCCGAGCCAACCATGCCGCGGTGGCCCGCAACGTATATTTTCTGATCGGGATTCATGTCGGCCACCTAGTCTTGTGCTCCGACGGGCTGACGGCCGATGCTGTCGTAATGGAATCCGGCCTCCTGCATCCGGGCGGTGTCGTAGAGGTTACGCCCGTCGAATATGATCGGGCTGCTGAGCAGGTTCTTCATCTTGTCGAAGTCGGGCGTGCGGAAGACGCTCCACTCGGTCACGATGGCCAGGGCGTCGGCTCCTTCCAGGGCCTCGTACTGATCGGCACAGTAGGTCAGCTTGTCGCCGTAAAGGGCGCGTACGTGCTCGGTGGCCTCCGGATCGAAGGTGCGCACCTTGGCACCGGCTTCCAGCAGGCGGTCGATGGTGTAGAGGGCCGGGGCTTCCCGGATATCGTCGGTATTGGGCTTAAACGCCAGTCCCCAGAGGGCGATGGTGCGGTTCGAAAGGTCGTCGCCGAAGTAGGCCTCGATCTTGTCGGCAATGCGGAAGCGCTGCTTGGTGTTGACGTCCATGACCGCGTTCAGGATGCGGAAACTGTAGTCGTGCTGACCGGCCGTGTGGGCCAGTGCCTGCACGTCCTTGGGGAAGCAAGATCCGCCGTAGCCGACCCCGGGAAACAGGAAGCGTTTGCCGATGCGGGAGTCGCTGCCCATGCCGCGGCGCACGGCGTCTACGTCGGCGCCGGCCTTTTCACAAAGGTTGGCGATTTCGTTCATGAAGGAAATCCGGGTGGCGAGGTAGGAGTTGGCGGCGTACTTGGTCATCTCGGCCGAACGGAGGTCCATGAAGATGATCGGGTTGCCGCTGCGTACGAAGGGCTCGTAGAGGCGGCGCAGTTTGTCCTCAGCCTGCTGGCTGTCGGTGCCGATTACCACGCGGTCGGGCTTGAGGAAGTCGTCCACGGCTACCCCTTCCCGCAGGAATTCCGGGTTGGAGACCACGTCGAAGAGGCTTTCGTCGAGGTTTTCGGCCAGGGCGGCGTGTACCTTCTCGGCCGTACCTACGGGCACGGTACTCTTGTCGATGACGATGGTGTACTTCGTGATCAGTTTGGAGAGGTCCTTGGCAACGCCCAGGATGTAACGGAGGTCGGCGGACCCGTCCTCGCCCGGAGGAGTGGGCAGGGCCAGGAATATGATATCGGAAGCGTCAACGGCTTCCTTCAGGTCGGTGGTGAATTTGAGGCGGCCCTGCCGGTGGTTGCGCTCGAAGAGCACGTCCAGGTCGGGTTCGTAGATCGGCACTTCGCCGTTCTGCATGCGTTTCACTTTGGCGGCGTCGATATCGACGCACACTACTTCGTTGCCGGTTTCGGCAAAACAGGTTCCGGTAACGAGTCCAACGTATCCGGTCCCAACTACTGCAATTTTCATAGTGTAGGGAGTAAAATGTGAGTTAAGTGGGGTTAAATGGAATAATAGGGCGGCGGCGCGCGGGTGCCATGCTCCATCAAAGAGCCGGGCCGAGAGGGACTAAACCCGTAGCCGCCGGAGGTTATTTCTTTTGGGCGTCGGCCTGGGCTACGGTTTCCAGGAAGTACGGCAGGGTGCGCCGCAGTCCTTCTTCGCGGCTGACCTTCGGCGACCAGCCTAGCAATTTCTTGGCCAGGGTGATGTCGGGCTGCCGCACCTTCGGGTCGTCGGTGGGCAGGGGGCGGCGGTCGAGATAGGCGTCGGGGTTACCTACGAGTTCCATGATCTCCTCGGCAAACTGCATGATGGTGGTCTCGTCCTGGTTGCCGATGTTGACCGGCTGGGCGTAGTCGCTCATCAACAGGCGGTAGATGCCCTCCACGAGGTCGTCAACGTAGCAGAAAGAGCGCGTCTGGCTGCCGTCGCCGAAGACGGTGAGCCCCTGGCCGCGGATGGCCTGGCTGAAGAAGGCGGGCAGTACGCGGCCGTCGTTGAGGCGCATGCGGGGTCCGTAGGTATTAAAGATGCGCACGATACGCGTCTCGAGTCCGTGGAAGGTGTGGTAAGCCATCGTCATGGCCTCCTGGAAGCGCTTGGCCTCGTCGTAGACGCCACGGGGGCCGACGGGGTTGACGTTGCCCCAGTAGGTCTCCTGCTGGGGGTGCTCGAGTGGGTCACCGTAGACCTCGCTGGTGGAGGCGATCAGCATGCGGGCCTGCTTGGCCTTGGCCAGTCCGAGGAGGTTGTGGGTACCCAGGCTGCCCACCTTCAGGGTTTGAATGGGCATCTTTAGGTAGTCAATCGGGCTGGCCGGACTGGCGAAGTGCAGGATATAGTCGAGGTCACCGGGTACGTGGACGAACTTACTGACGTCGTGGTAGTAAAATTCGAATTCCTTCAGCGGCATCAGATGGGCGATATTATCCATCGAGCCGGTCAGGAGGTTGTCCATACCCACCACCCGGAATCCCTCCGCAATGAATCGATCCGAAAGGTGGGATCCGAGGAATCCGGCGGCACCGGTAATTAAGACTGTACGCATACTGGGGGGTTCTTGAAAATAAGCGGCAAACGAGCCGGAAAGTTTTTCTTTAACAGCTTACCAACCGGAAAAGTACATCCCTAAAAGCAAAACCAGGGGAGCGTAAGGCTCCCCTGGTAACAGTAACATGACAAGTGTGCGTCTTTTCGGGTGTGTCCTTTAGTCTAGAAAAGAGGGTTGTTATTCGAAGACTACCTTCCGGGAAATGGTTCCGCCGGTTTCCGTAGCCAGGCGCAGGGAGTAAGTCCCCGAGGAAAGGCGGCTGGGCCGGGAGAAGAGGAGGTAGTCGGATTTGTCGTTGACGGCGATCTCGTTGGCCAGGACCAGGCGACCGCGACCGTCGAAGAGTGAGTAGCGGAGCCGGTTATTGGCCGGGCTGCCGATGTTGAGGTACACCTCCTTACGTGCCGGGTTGGGGTAGGGCTCGCCGAAGGTCCATCCTTCGCTGGTGCTGTCGGTGCCGTCGCTGACCGCTTCGTTACACTTCCCGGCGAGGGGCAGGTATTTGAAGTCCTGATGCAGCATATTCTTAACGCTGAGGGCCGGAACGTCGAACCAGTCGACAAGGATGGATCCGTACACGTCGCGGAAGTCAAACTGCATGGGTACACCTTCACCCTGGCTTACGTCCTTGTCGACCTCCACGTTATCGCCGAGAATTCCGCCGTTGACGCAGCTTCCGAAGAGGAACATGGGACCGGCCGTGCCGTGGTCGGTACCGAAGCTGGCGTTGGGCCGGATGCGGCGACCGAACTCACTGAAGGTCATTCCCATCACGCGGTCGTCCTGATTTTGGGCTACCATGTCGCGCTGGAAGACGTCAATGGCTTCGCTGACCTGACGGAGCAGGTCGGCGTGGGCACCGATGGTGGTGTTGGCCTCCACCTGCTTGGCGTGCAGGTCGAATCCGCCGAGGTATACGGTATATACTTTGGTCTTCAGGCCGCCACTGATCATACGGGCTACCTTTTGCAGCTGAACCGCCAGGGGGTTGGAGTTGCCGGGGTAGGGTACGGCATTCTTGCCTTTGGCAGCCGCTTCCTTGATCACGTTGTTGTAATCGTTGGTCTGCTGCATGGTGGTCTGGATGAACTTCAACTCCCCGCCGTAGCGGTCGCCGGAGTACATGTCGGCCATGGCGCCGGAAAGCTCGGTCGTATTCAGGGGGTCATTGACCGTCTGGCTGAAGTTGATCTTCACCCCTTCACAGGTGGGGTGGGCAACGTTTCCGATCGAGATCGCCGGGGGGTGGGGCTGGGTCTGGTTGGGGTAACCCGCGGGGTAGCCGGGCAGCTGGGAATCCAGGTACCGACCCACCCAGCCGGTGTTCAGGAACTCATCCGATTTGGAAGCCGAAGTCCAGATGTCGGTGGAGCGGAAGTGGCTGCGGTTCTGGTTGGGATAGCCGGCGCTCTGGATGATCTTGAGGCGACCGTCCTTGAACATGTTGGACATGCCCTGCATGCTGGGGTGCAGCGCCACCGTATCGGTGATCTTGTGCGTCAAATCCGCTTTCAGGTAGAGGCGGGGCCGGACTGCGGTGATACCATCATACTGATCCAGGGGGATGACGGTATTGAGGCCGTCGTTGCCGCCGAACAGGTGAACGATCACGAGTACCCGATCGCTGTCGGAATTGATAAGGGAAGTGAACCGGGAGCTACTGGCTTTCATGCCGGGAAGGGGCATGAAGGTCGGAATGGTAAGAGCAGCCGCGGTCTGGAGGAAATTTCTACGTTTCATGGTAATTAGGGTTTTACTGGAGTTGGAATTCGCCTAAAGAGAATAGGTCCACAAAGAATAAAGCCATACGACCTTCGATCGGCTTCGAGTAATTGGAGTTACCCGGATTGGAGAGAAAATCGCTGCAACTCATGGTCCATTCCTTGTCTTCCAGTCCACCCATGATGGTTTCCTTCAGTGCAGCAGTCTGCTGTGCGGAAATCGGACGAGGCAAAAAGATGAGGACAATCTCATCGATAACTGAATTAATGTCAAGCGGATTCGTCAAAGCCTTGAGAAACGAATAGTAGTCGATCGTCAGCCGCGTACCGTTGATGTGGAAATCACCGTCGATGATGGCGGTTGAGATCTGCACACGGCGCTGCATCAGCGCGGGGCTGATCCAGTGGCGGTAGTACTGGGGCGAATCGTAGTAGGCCTTCCAGCCGGCAATGGTGGGGGGGTCCAGGAATTCCATTCCCAGATCGTAGATGTAATCGCAGTACTTGCCGCCCAGCTCGTAGCGC
The DNA here is from genome assembly GCF_004803465.1 of Neolewinella litorea. Classification (GTDB taxonomy): domain Bacteria; phylum Bacteroidota; class Bacteroidia; order Chitinophagales; family Saprospiraceae; genus Neolewinella; species Neolewinella litorea. Next base: position 45,363 of record NZ_SRSF01000004.1, read on the forward strand.
ATGCGCAGATCCTTCATCGGACCGTCGTGCCAGAACTCCTTGAAGGGGCGAACGATGCTGCACAGGAAGTCGTGCGGGTTCTTGATGATCGCACCCGTATTGGCGGCCTCGAAGAAGTGCTCCGAGGAGAGCAGCTGCTTCAGTACCGGCTTGATCTCGTAGTTGTTGTTGCGCAGGGTCTGGGCCAGGGGCTTGATGATCTGATCTTCAACCGATGAGTTGATGTCGTGAAAAACGAAGTAGCGGTACAGTTCGCGGCAGAAGTGAAGGGCGGTGGCCTCCTGCTTCAGCAGAATATCGATGACCACTTTGTATTCGTCCGCTCCGGCGTTCTTGATAACGACGTTGCCGAGCCGGTTGCTGAGTTGCTTGTCACCAGTGTCGTGGTCGTTTACGTCGAAGTGGCTGTCTACCGGAGTATCATCCTTGGCAAAGCGATAGTTGTTGATCTTCCAACCCGTGAGGGCACGGGCCAGGGCCGCGACATCCTTCTCGGTGTAGGTGGTGTAGTCTCCGTCGCCTACCTGAGGGCCTTTGCCCAGCGTGAAGAGCTCCATGAGCTCACGGGCGTAGTTCTCGTTGGGGTTCGCCTTGCTATTGACGTCGCCATTCAGACACCGCAGCATCCTGGGGTCCACCGTCACCTTTTGCAGCATCCTGCGCAGGTTACCGGTAGCCTCCTCCTGGTACAGGCGGATATGCTTGTACATGGCCCGCGGGTCAGAGTTCGGGGCGGAAATCGAGAAGTAGTTGAGCCAGAAAAAGGACATCCGCTCCTGAATATTGGAGGGGCGATCCGCCTGGACCATATTGTTGTAGTACCATCCCTTCAGGGAGTGGGCACGGTAGAGGTTGGTGCCGCGGCAACTTTTATCAACCCAGGTTTCTCCCATCTGCAGGTACTCGTCGTCATCATTGCGATACTTGACGGGCGGCGGCGGGACGGCTATGGGGCTGAGGAGGAGATCGATGGTCCGGCTAAGGCCATCGCGCTGGGCCCGGTTGATCTCATCGATGCGTGGGCCGAGAACCGTGCGTCGAAGCAGGTGGGCTGCTTTTTGGCGGTCCCAGGCTCCGGAGAAGGTGGTTAAAGGGGCGATAACCGTAGAAAACCGTTGACTAGACTGGTAGGACAAATCACAGGTATTTAAAATGTAGAACAATCAGGTGAGGCCTATACGGCTTGCGTCGTACAGATCTAATCAAGAGAGTTATGCAAATTGGAATACCGTGTGACTACAAAAAAGTCTGATGCTCAGGTGTCTAAGCGGCAGCAAAACTACAGGTGCCTACAATAATTTGCAAACCGAAGGCGGGCAAATTTGTGAAAGCTCCTGTTCGCTTACACGGGAAAGCTCATTTCCACCTTCCGGGCAACGGCCTGAATGTTAGGCTATTGTTGAGTCTCCGGGGTGGGTAAGTGTCGATTAGTTAACTGCGGAGCCCCGAAATTTATTTTTCAAATCGACAAACATTTTTTTGCGGGGGCTATTCAAATTGGTTCCGGACCTCAAAACCTTCCCGTTTCAGCAGCTGATCCCGCTCGAAGAGCGCAATGTCGGCCCTGACCATTTCGGCGCACATGGTGGCCAGGTCGTAAGTTGGTTCCCAGCCCAGTTTGGTTTTGGCCTTGGTGGGGTCGCCTAGCAACAGCTCTACCTCCGTGGGTCGGAAGTATCGGGGGTCTACCGAGACGACGGTAGTGCCTACGGGCAGCGGAAACTCATCATTGTGTACTTCCGAGATGACACCCGTTTCTTCGGCTCCTTCTCCTTTGAATTCCAGTTCGACGCCGACTTCCCGGAACGACATCCGCACGAAATCGCGCACCCGGGTGGTCACGCCGGTAGCCAGTACGTAATCGTCGGCCTCATCCTGCTGCAGCATCCGCCACATTCCCTCGACGTAATCCTTGGCGTGGCCCCAGTCGCGCTGTGCGTCCAGGTTTCCGAGGTAGAGGTGTTGCTGCAGGCCCAGCGCGATCTTGGCTACGGCACGCGTGATCTTGCGGGTCACGAAGGTCTCACCCCGCAGCGGGCTTTCGTGGTTAAACAGGATGCCGTTGCAGGCATACATATTATAGGCCTCTCGGTAATTGACCGTAATCCAGTAGGCGTACAGCTTGGCTACCGCGTAAGGGGATCGGGGGTAGAAGGGGGTGGTTTCCGACTGGGGGACTTCCTGCACCAGGCCGTAAAGCTCTGAAGTCGACGCCTGGTAGAAGCGTGTCTTTTCCGACAGCCCGAGCAGACGGATCGCCTCCAGCAGGCGGGTAGTGCCGATGCCGTCCGCGTCCGCAGCGTATTCGGGCATTTCGAAGCTGACCTTCACGTGGCTCATGGCCGCCAGGTTGTAGATCTCATCGGGCTGTACCTCCTGTACGATCCGGACTAGGTTCGTTGAGTCGGTAAGGTCGCCGTAGTGCAGGATGAGGTTCCGATCCGATACGTGGGGGTCCTGGTACAGGTGGTCGATCCGATCAGTATTGAACTGGGAGGCACGACGCTTGATGCCGTGCACTTCGTATCCCTTCTTCAGCAGAAGTTCCGTGAGGTAGGCGCCGTCCTGACCGGTCACTCCGGTGATGATTGCTTTCTTGGCCATGGCTAAATTGATTTAATGGGGTAAATGCTCTGGTTGTTGTGAACGCGGAGAAAGAGGTTTTCGTAAGCGTCGATCAAACGCTCCTCGTCGAAACGGGAAAGAATGGTTTCAGCGCGTTTGAGGTGTTGCGTTTGCAGGTTTTTATCCGAGGCAAGTTGGTACATCGCCTCGCTCAGGGCCTCAGCGTCGCTGTTGGGCACGGCCAGACCGGCGTCGGCTACCAACTCGGAAAGGGCCCCGTCGCGTGAAACGATCAGGTTCTTGCCCGCGGCCATGAGTTCGGTCGCGACCCCCCCGAAGGGCTCCTCCCAGGTAGAAGGCAGCACGGCGATGCGGCAGCGGCGGAGTAGGTCGATGAGGTCGGAGCCAGTCGTCATGCCGGCAAAATGGACGTATGCGTCCAAACCTGCGGCAGTGACCCGTCCCTCCAGGTGATTCCGTTCCGGACCGTCACCGATGATGCAGAGGCGGTAGGCGTTGCCGGTACGACCTTGAAGGCGGATGAAGGCGTCGATCAGGACGGCCACCCCCTTTTCCGAGATCAGGCGACCCAGGAAGAAGAAATCGTAATCGTAGCTCCCGTCGGTATTCCGCGCCCCGGCAAATTTGGAAATGGGGAAGGGGTTGTGAATACGCACGTGATTCGAAAGCGGATGACGGTCCTTCATCCAGTCTGAGATGGCTACGTTGGCCCGGACAACGTGGTTGGCATACAGCCGCAAGGCAGTAACCTTGAGCAGGCCACGCAGGGCGAAGAACGGATTGCCGCGCTTGAGGTGATACCAAAAGGAAGGCAGCGGCCGCAGCGGCGCCGGGCCGCCGGCGTACCATCCCGCCCCGTCGATACAGGAAACCTGGTATCCATCGTGGCGCATCACCACCGGGCGGCGTACAAGCAGCGTATAGGGAGCAATGTAAAGGCTGGCGCCGTTGCAAAACACCAGGTCCGACCAGCGCACCAGGTCCAGCAGTTCCCCGGGAGCGGCCTGCCTTACCACACGGAAGGGCTCGTTATCGGACACCTCGCTGGTGATCGGGGTGACCACTACCACTTCGTGACCCCGGTCCGTCAGGTGACGGGCGGTGTTCAGGGCGAGGGTCTCTATCCCCCCAACCATCGGTTTGAATACCGGGGTGGAGAGTAAAATTTTCATAGGGGAAGTCTCTAAAAAGCATCACGGTACCACGTGCGGGAAACGTGATACCGTGATGCGGCGGATATGGGATAAGGGACGCTTACAGCGCGTTCTCCTCTCCTTTGATGGCGTTATAGACGGTCATGACGACACAGCGGATGTCCATCAGTATGCTCCAGTTTTCCAGGTACCATACGTCGTACTCCACCCGCTTCTCCATCTTCCAAACCTCGTCGGTTGGGCCGCGGTATCCGTTGATCTGCGCCAGTCCGGTCACGCCAGGCTTTACCTTGTGGCGGATCATGAATTTGTCGATCAGGCGGGAGTATTCCTCGGTGTGCTTGATCATGTGGGGACGTGGTCCGACCACCGACATGTCACCCAGGAACACGTTGATGAACTGGGGGAACTCGTCCAGACTGGTCCGGCGCAGGAAAGCGCCCACTTTGGTGATGCGGGAATCGCCGCGGGTGGCTTGCTTGTCGTCGGCGCGGTCGTTGATGCGCATGGAACGGAACTTCCACATCTTGAAGACCTTGTTGAGGTAACCCGTACGTTCCTGGCGGAAGAAGATGGGGCCCGGGTCTTCGCGATAGATCGCGATGGCCACGATAGGCATCAGGATGGGGTAGATGAACAGTATCACCAGGCTGCTGACCACCAGGTCAAAGGCCCGTTTCAGCACCTTGTTGCGCAGTTCGTTCAGGGGTTCCTCCTTCAGCGTGAGCATGGAAAGGTCGCCCAGCTGTTGGCTTTTGTACGTCCGGGGGAAAAGGGTGGTTTCCCGCGGAGCTACTTCCACGTCGATGAACTGGGTTTCGCAGATGCGCATGATCTCCCGTTCTTCTTCCAGGGTAAGGTCACTGTAGAAGAAGATCAGTTTGTCGATGTCCGGCTGCGTGCTCAGGTAATCCATGAGGTCGCCGTAATTGCCGATGTTGGTTACGTTGGCGTGCGGCGTATTGCCGAAGCGGCCCACCAGTTCGGCGCTGCCGGGAAAGCAGTAATCAAAGGCCTTGAACAGCTGTTGCAGGTTCTCGGCCTTGCCGCCTACCACTACGTAGCGGAACTTTTCAAAGGGGCTTTCTTCCCGGACGCGGTGAAATACCCGGCCGGTGGAAATGAGGATCAGCGCCAGTCCGTGCGCCAGGAGGATGAAGGGAGTGTGCGGAGCCTCCCCCAGTACGTTGTAGTAGAACAGCGAGGTGAAAGCGAGCAGAAAGATCAGGATCTTGAAGACCTTGGAGAGTTGCTGCTCCATCCTTACCCGTTCGTACCAGCGGTAAGCATTAAAATAAACGCAGAGCCAGCCCCAGGCAATGTTGACGAAAACAATCAACGCAAGGTTCCTCCCGGTCATCGCGGCGCTGTAGTCCAGTACCCCATAAGTGATAAGACTGGCCAGCAGGAAGGAAAGATTGATCAGGAAAAAGTCAGTCGCTATAAGGTCGTAACGGTGTGGCGTCGACCGCAACACCCTCGAACTCGAGGTTGCGGTTAACTGAGAGGTGAATTCCATGTGTTGTGTTGTTTAGTGTTCTGTGTCAAAATCTGTCTAAAACCAAAAAGGATGTTCCGCTTATCTAACTGTTCTGCGGCAAAGGTGCGGGCTCCGCGGTAATTCGTTTCACATTCGCCCGCTAAAATTTTCCTCAATCCCTGTTCCAGTGCATCAATGTCTTCGGGAGCAACCAGTGTTCCGAGATGGTGAGCCTTTACGAGGTCATGTAGGGTAGTTCCTGCTTCGGCGGTGATGAGAGCATGCCCACCCACCGCCAGGATGTTGGTCAGCTTGGACGGCATCACGAGATCGGCTGCAGCTTTTTTCTGCAAAACCAGATGAACGTCTGCCGCGGCCAGGCTGGCCGCCAATCTGTCAAGGGGTTGTAAGGGTTTAAAAATTACGTTGGTAAGTTCCAGTCTTTCGGCCTCCGCCATAAGGCGGGACTTAGCACCCCCCTCCCCGATAATTAGGAAGGTGAGATCTGGAACGTCGCGCATCCGATCCGCAAGTTGAAGAATATTTTCCAATCCCTGCTTCTCGCCGAGATTGCCGGCATACAATACCAGGCGATCGTTATCGCCAAAACCCCATTCTTCTCTCGCAGAATCTTTCCGCGACACTGGATATACGAGGTCTCCGTCTACCCAGTTTGGAAACATGATAATTTTGTCCGTGTTTATGCCCTTCTGCAGAATCTTTCGCTGCATGCCATCGCTGATCGTGGAAACGGCGGTCATGCGTTGCAGCAACCACCGTTCCGAACGTTCCAGCAGCCGCAGCAACCAGTTCTGCCGGATGATGCCCAGGTCGCGGGCCGCGTCTACCTGCAGGTCCTGGATGTGATTGATGACGGGCGTACCGTGCAACCACTGATGCAGCAAGGCGGGAAAGCCGAGGTGAAAGGGCGGACTCACGCAGATGATGGCATCATAGGAGCGGAAGTAGCGGGGTATCCAGTATCGCAGGGAACTGAGCACGAAACTCATCTCATGCAGGATGCGCCGCAGACCGGTTACCTCCTCGGGCACGTACAGGGGGCTGCGCAATACCCGTACGCCATCGATATTCTCTTCCCGGTACGCGTTGACGTAACCCGATTTTACCTTCCAATGGGGGTAATAGGGGGGAGCGGTGATGACTTCCACCTCGTCACCCTGAGCGGCGAAGTAGGCCGCCATTTCACCCGAATACTTGCCAATGCCGGTCAGTTCCGGGGCAAAGTTGATGCCGTAGATTAGTACTTTCACGATATATAGCCCGCCGGTATCAACCCGGGGGTTTAGAGACACCCGCTTTTCAGGGCGGGCTAACTGGGATTTACTTTCAAACCAAACCGCCGGCGGGGGAGCCGGCAACTCTTTTCCTTATCACCCGGGCGGGAGATCCCATACAGATCATGCCCGGCGGTAGGTCCTTGAATACAGAGGAACGGGCCCCGACCAGGGTGCCCCTACCTATTGTAACCCCCGGGGCGACGTAAACGTCAGTTGCTATCCAGCACTCGGCACCTATACTAATAGGTCGACTGTAGATAGCAAATGCTGTGCTCTCAGGGTCATGGCTACCGGTACAAAGATAACTCTTCTGAGAGACAACGGCATGGGGTCCAATGTGGATAGCCCCCAAACTATACAGTACGACGTCGTCGCCGATCCAGGCAAAATCACCAATGGAAACCTTCCAGGGAAACTGCGTGCGCACCGTCGGGCGTATGATTGCGCCCCGCCCGACCGTCGCTCCGAATGATCGCAAGAGCCACCGTCGCCAGCCGTACATGAACTGGGGCGAAGGCCGGAACAACAAGGCCTCCACGATCCACCACAACTGTACGACCCAGCCGGGGCGGCCCCGGAAGTTCTCCGGCAATTCAAAGGTACTCAGGTCCTGGTAGCGCTCCTCCATATCAGACTACGGCGGGTTCTTTGTTCAGGAAGACGTTCACGTCCAGGCCGTACTTGTCCCACACTACGGCTTCCAGTGGGCGGTGCTTCATCTCCTGCTTGATCTCGTAAATGGTGGAATCCACCAGGAAGCGGAACCAGAAGCCTTGCAGGAAATGGAAGATGAGCCCCTCCTTGCCGTCCAGGAAACCCAGTTTGATGATGTAGCGGTGGAAGAGGTACAGAAAACTCCGCAAGAAAAGGGGGGAGCGCTGAAATACCTTGCTCTTCAGCCAGCGCTTCCGCTCAATCGGGTTGCCGGTGAGCCGGGCCTTCACTTCGCCGGGATCTTCTTCGCTAAGGATAGACTCCACGGCCTCGAAGACCGCCCAGCGGGCGTGGCTGACGGTAAAGTCGCGCAGGCTGCTCATTACGCCGTCCTCAAGATCCGCGCCCCGGCCCGCCTTGGCGGTATTGCCATCGACGACGAAGTGCTGGTCGTACACCTTGTTCTCGCAGTGGCCCAGGTGGCGGCGGTACAGGCGCAGGTGGTATATGGGGTGGTAGCCGCCGTGCTTGATCCAGCGGCCGAGGAAGATGGCGCGACGGGCAAACATGTAGCCGTCGACGGTCTTGTCCACCGGATCGAACGATTCGTTGATCCAGGTGACCATTCCCGGGGTAAGGCGCTCTCCGGCGTCGAGGTGCAGCACCCATTCCCCTTCGTACGGGAGGTTGCTTTGGGCCCAGTTGCGCTGGGCGGCGTAGTTTTTGAAGGCGTGCTGAGTATAGGGAATACCCCGCCGGTCCAGAATCTCCAGGGTGCGGTCCTGGGAGTAAGAATCCACCACGAAGATGGGGGCATTTACCCCCGCCAGGGAGTCCAGCAGATTCTCAATGTTGGCTTCCTCATTGAAGGTGAGGATAACGATGGTTAGCGGGTGGTGCATGAGATCACTTTTTGGTAGGCGGCTTCCCATTCGCCAACATTGGCGTGGATGCTGAACTCTTCGCGGGCCAGTCGCAGGGCGTTCTTGTTCATGATTTTCATTTGGTCGGGGGTAAGGGTATGGATGTGTTCGATCGTCCGCAGCAGACTGTCGGGGTCGTTCGGGATCCAGTAGCCGGCTTCGTGCTTTTCCAGGATCTCCCAGGGCGTACCGGTGGAGGCTACCGCCGGCGTACCCTGAGCCAGGCCCTCCATCACCACAATTCCGAAGTTCTCCGTGTGGGAAGGCATGAAGGTGAACCAGGCCGCGGCCAGCAACTCCTCCTTCTCGCGTCCGTCGCGGTGGCCGAGGAAGCGGATCTTGTGGGTAAGCCCCAGGTCCTCAACCTGTTTGACGAGTGAACGTCCGTAATCGTTGTAATAATCACCGACAATTTTCAGGGTAAATTCACTTGAAAGAAAGGCCGTGGATCTAGACATGGCCTCGATGAGGTTCTCGATCGCTTTCTTCGGGTCGATGCGGCCGATGTACATGAAGTACTTTTCCTTGTTGGTCTCGATCCGCTCGGGCAGTTCCATATAGTTGGGGATCTGTACCACCTTGGCGTCCTCGCCGAAATTGTCGCGGATGTAGCGGGTCTCGGCATCACAGGTGGAGTGAAACCACAGCAGGTCCTTGTCCACCAGCGAATTGATGAGCTTGATCATCGTAGCCTTCTTTTTCGGGGAACGCAGGAGCATGGGCGGGTCGAGGTCGCCCCGCGAAGACCAGAGCATCGGCTTGCGGTAGAAGTAGGAATTGATCACCGCCATGGTCAGGGAGGCGGGATAGGTGATCATCGAGAGGTGGAGCACATCCACTTTCTTCAATTGACGCAGGGCCCGAAACACCAGGTTAACGGGCAGGTAGTGCAGCGGATTCCGGGTATAGATGATGGTACCGTAGTCGGTATCCAGCCACCGGTCGCGGGGCATGGGCAGTCCCTGCCCGCGGTCCGTGGTTGAGACGATCGGCTTATGCCCCCGGCGGGTCAGGGCCTTCGTGATCCAGTAGACGGTATTGTCGGGTCCGCCCGTCTGGGCCGGATAAAAACTTCCGGCGGGAAAAAGGATCTTGAGTTTCTTCAAAGCAAACTGGAGTAAAGGTCAAGGTAACGGTTGGCTACGGAGTCGATGTGGTAATCCACAACGTTCTCCCGCCCGCGTTCGATGAGCTGATTTCTGTATTCTGGGTGCCGGATCACCTGCAATATACCTTCCCGGATAGCGGCGGGTTCGAAGGGGTCTACCAGGGCTGCTCCACCGGGACCCGCCACTTCGCGGTGCGGCGAGAGGTTGCTGGTCACTACCGGCCGCCCCGTCACCTGCGCTTCGAGGATCGGCAATCCGAATCCCTCGTAGGTCGAGACGAAGGCCAGTAGGTCGCATTCCGTATAGCGTTGGCGCACTTCAGCGTCGGATAATCCGGTGGCCCAGTTGAATTCAATGTTGTGGGCTTCAAGGGCCGCGAGATCGTCGTCGGAGGGCTGGCCAATAATTTCAAGGCGACAGGGAACGCCGGCCAGGGCCTCGGCCAGGCGGGCGAGGTTCTTGTTGGGTTTCACCCCGATTTGCAGGATGGTCGGACGTGCCGTGTTGAACGGTCGGTCACGGGGCACAAAAGCCGGATCCACGAAATTGGGGATCACGTGCAGTTTCTCCTCCTTTACACTGGTCAGTTCCACGAGCTCGCGCCGCGTCTTTTCGGATATCACCGTCACGGCCGCCGCCCTGCGCGCGGGGCCCTCAAAGATCATCCAGCGGTAAAACCAGTACCGGGGGTGCCACCGCGGATACCGCAACAGCGGGTTGCAATCGTGGATGGTGATCACCGACGGCCCCCGCAGCGCGAAAACGATGGAGTTGACGTCGCCGGTCACGTGGTGGATGCACGGCTCTTTGCGGGAACAGCCCTGCACCTGCGTCCGCGCCCAACGGTTGTTGCTGCGCACGTTGCCCAGTGTATTGTTGTATTCCGGGAGTTCCAGACGGTGCACCGACACGCCCCGCTGCACGAATGCCTCCGACAACTGATCGAACAGGCGCTCGATGCTGAAGGCGGTGGGGTAAGCCTTGCGGAAAAACAGGTTAAGCCGCATAAGCCCGATTTTCCGCCGGCTCGTTGAAACTGGCGATGAGTAAGCCGCCCGTGACCACCGCAAACCCCAGGGCGGTAGGTTGCGACCAGTTGGCGGTGATGATCTGTACCAATCCGAAGCTCGTGAGCAACCAGGGCAGGGGCTGCCGCCGGAAGACGTAGATCACGCTGCGCACCAGGAAATGAATGGCCAGGACTACCCGGGTGAGTATCGTGAGGATGCCCAGCAGTGGCCCCATCTCTCCGATGACGCGACCCCACTCGCCCTCCGCCACCAGGAAGGTGTCGGACGATCCGGTGAGCAGGGTGGCCCCTACGATGGTACCCTTGCCGAGGCCCTGCCCCCAGAACGGCAGATCGTCGGCGCCGCCCACGGCCTCGATCATGCTGCCGATGAAGCGGTCTCCTAGCGTCCCTTCCAAGCCACCCTCGGCGAGACTGGCCTTGGTAAAGCGGTCGGTAAATACGGTGATGCCGTTCTGCACGAAGTCAAAACCGCTCAGGATCATTAATAGTATCGGGAGGGCTACGGCGGCCAGGCCCAGACGACCCACGGCGCGGCCCCCGCCCACCAGGCTTCCCATCACGAAGAAAACCGCCGTGATGATGAGCTGAAACAGGTACCCCCGGCTGATGGCCAGCGGGATGGCGACGATGATGCCCACGCTGGCGGCCAGGAGGATGAGGAAGTTGACCTTCCGCGTCGCCTGCCAGAAGTAGAAGACGAACACCGCCGTAAGGCTGAAGAACAGCGTGGTCCCGTTGGTAAACGAAAAGGTGCCCGGCGGGCGGAAGTAACCCATCGCACCGTCAAAGCCGCCGCCCTCGCCGCCGCCCACGGCCCGGTTGACCCACGCTGACTGCGGACTGTAAAATTGCAGCGCGATCAGCACCGTCATGAACGGGGCTACCCAAAGCAGGAACTTGCCCATGCGTTCCACGTCGAGGCGGGAGAAGACCTGCCCGATGATGAAGATCAGGGGAAAATGCAGGATCGTGATCCGCAGTCCGTAGATGGCCACGTAGAGGTTCTGGTGTCCGCTCAGGAAGGTCATCAGAAATGAAAGTATCGTGGTGAAGAAGATCACCAGCGTATAGGGGTTCAGGATGCGCACGTGCCGGTTGGCCGCCTGCAGTATGATCAGCAGGGCCACCGGATCGCGCACGATCAGCAGGGGAGCCTGCAAACCCGGCAGGACCCATTTCCGCAGGGCTCCTTCAAAGAGCAGCAGCAACAGGTACAGCCATATCAGCCGCTTCGTCAGCCGGTGCTGTTGCTCGACGGCCGCGGGGGGCGGAGCCAGGGGGCGTTGCAGGACGGCGGCGTTCACGATACGGTGGCGGGTGAGAGATCAGCTAGTTCGCGGGCTACCGTCCCCCCGTAAGCCGGCCAGGTGTAGGCGGCGGCGTGGCGGCGGGCGGCCTCCGACATCCGTGGCAACTGGTCGCGGTGGTCGCAGAACCACTGGATGGCCTCCGCAATGGCCGCCGGAGAGCGGATGGGAACCAGGATACCGGTTTCGTCCGGCACGACCAGGTCGGCCCCGCCGGTATTGGGGGTGATGATCACGGGCAGGCCGCGGCTCATCGCCTCTTGCATGACCAGGGCACGGCCCTCCACGATGCTGGGCAGGCAGAAGACGTCGCAACTGGCCATCAGTTCGAGTACACCGGCGTGGGGGCGCGTCGGCTCGTAGGTGAAGTCAGGGTATTCCTGGCGGTAGAATTCCATGGGGGCCTGCAGACTGCCGAGCACTACAAGTTCTACTTGGGGGTTGTTCAGCAGTTTCATCGCCTCAAATAGGTCGCCCAGCCCCTTGCGCTGCCCCATCGAGCCAACAAAAAGGACGCGGAGTTTCCCGTTAGTGGAGGGGGTGGCGGCGCGCGCGGGTGCCGCGGGAGAAACCGGGGAGCCGAAAGGGGAAACGATCCGCCTTTTGTGGGTTGCCCAGTCCGGCAGGGAGTCCATTACGAAGGAGCCGGGGCCCACTACCACGTCGGCCAGTTCCATTTCCTCCGTCTTGCGGTCCAGTTTCTGCTGGCTGTCGCGGATGCCGCCCCCGAGGGTGTCGGCCCAGGCGGGCCGCCGTTCGGCTTCTTCCCGGATGAGTTCGCGCAGGGTCTGCCAGTAGGCGATCGGCAGGTCGTACACGCAGGTGAGGCCGCGGGCTTTGGCCGCCTTGAAGGATTCCAGTGCACCGTCTTCGTAGGCGTAAACGGCGGTAGCCTCCTCGGCTTGCCTTACGTCGGCCGCAACCTGGCGATCCAGGGCGTGGTAAATGTGGTCGACGCTGAAGACGCCGGTCTCGTGGGCGGTAAGCGATCGGAGCCCGGCCCGACCCGCGGCCAGCCGGCCCAGCTCCAGCCAGGGGTGCTGGCGGGTGTATGCCCTTAGCTCCGGCCGGAACCGCCGGCGTTCAAATTCGTGCAAGGGGGGCAGTTGGCCGATCTTGTCCCACAGGTTACCGGGAAAATTGGCAATCGAAGTATGGAACCGCAATAGCAGGTTCCTTTCCCGTAGCCCGTCGAGGATGGCGCGTACGTTGGCGTTGCCGGTGGGGTGGGATACAATTATCATAATGGGGCTTCTTAGCCGGTCTTGAGACCGGTGCTAGTAGTCTGATCCGGGCGAACTGTTGGAGGAAATGAAATTATGTGCCGGTGAAAGCGACAGGTCGTTCAGGAAACACCGGGCTACGCCCTGCGGCGATATAGGATGGGTGTCGAGCGAACCGGCGGCCCGCATGGCGGACAACAGGCCCGTCTCACTGAAGGTTTCGAGGGTGGCGGCCGTCAGGCCGGGCGTGAAGAAACTCGGGGCATGCTCCGTCCGGTAGGGCGCGGCTACCGGGATTCCGTGGTTCAGGAAAGCGGCCACCGTTCCGCTCTTGCCGATCAGGTGGTGATCGACCGGGGTGATGCCGAGGTCCAGCCGGCTCAACTCCCGACTCAGTGCTTCTGCGGACAGGAAGCCCGAGGCATTTATCGTCGCCTGCGGGAATTCGGCCGCCAAAATGCGCCGGGTTTCCGCTACTCGGTCCGCTCCGCCACCGAGCAATTGGATGTCCAGCTTCCGGCCGTCGGTGGTGCGGAGCCAGGTATCGAGCGATCGGATGAAGGGGATCACCCGCTCGGGGATGAACTGACTGAAAAAGCCCAGCCGGAAGCTCCCCCCGCCGGAGTCAGGGCCGGCAGTGCCCACCTGCGGGGCAATGTTGGCGAACAGCGGCAGCGGCCGGGCGGTGATCCCGAGTTGCTTCAACTGCGCCTGGTAATATGGGATGTGCGTATGGATTACCGCTGGCCGTAGCACCTTGGTCAGGCCCAGGACGGCCAAGCGTTGTAAGGCAGACACCACTGTATCCTTTGGCGTTCGCACACCCTGGTTCTTGATCCAGAGTTCGTGAAACATCACGTGCCACCGGCCGCGGTAGCGCAGGGATCGCAGTTGTTGGATCAGGGAAAAGGGCAGGCCGTACGGACTGAAAGAGTAGGGCACGTATTGCAGACTCAGCAAGCCGGGGTGGTAGCCATCAATGCTATCCTGGATCCGGCGGATTCGTTCCTGCTGCGGTGCACCGTAAGGTATACGCACTACGGGTACGGCCACTGTTCCCTCCCGTTGCTCCTCTTCCGTCGTTTCCGCTACCCCCTTGTCGTGGGTGGCCAGCAGACGCACGCCGGTACCACCGGCGATGAGTTCGGCAGCCATTTTGCGGGCGTAGTCGCCGACACCGTCCTTGCCGGGGACGAGGGAACCACAGAGGAAAAGGATACGATCAGACACGATTATCCGAGGCTCTTGTAATAGCGGCCGCCGAAGCGCAGGGTTTTGCACAGCCGTTGCATCTTGCGCACCTTGCTGTCCGGCACCGGCTGCAACTCTGAACCGTTGACGTTCTCCCAGAATATCAGGTCGGAATCCCGCGGGGGTTTTCCGTTGAAGAACTCACGGGTGAAGTTGCGGGTCCAGGGTTTGGGGCCGATTGGGTGGTGCATCAACCGCAGTCCGTAGATGAAGCCCATAGCTTCGGGGCCCATCAGGGATAGCGGCTGGTCGGTGGTCATCATCGCCAGGTTCAGGGAATCCTGGTTGGTGCTCAGCACTACGGCCGTGCGGTCGTACACACGGAATTCATTCATGTTGCCGCTGTGCGGTGCCAGCAGGGCGAATGCGTCGTTCCAGTCCTGGATGAAGGACTTCGTCTCCTGCGTCCAGCCCAGAAATCCGCTGTTGTAGTAGTCGTCGAGTTCGTTGGTGATCGTACGGCCCCCTTCGCGGGCAATGCGCGCCCATTTTTGCCGGATCGGGTGGCGGCGGTTGAACACGAAGTTGACGTCGCCGCAGATCGCTACGCCCTCTTGCACCCATTCGCCGAAGAAATCCATCCGGGTATTGATCACGATGTCGGAATCGAAGAAGAAGTACTCGGTAGCCTCCGGAGCCAGCACTTCCGTTACGTGCAGGAACCATTTGGGTTTCTCGTGTACCATATGCAGGCTGCCGTTGAGTTCGACAAGCTCTACCTCGACGCCGCCGGAGGTGGTGAAGGACTGACCGTGACGGGAAGAGGCCAGCGGCGGCAACCAATCGGGCAACGCTTCCCGGTAGCCGACGATCACCTTGTCAACGTAGGTTCCGTGGCGGGCCATGGAGTTGAGCAGGGCAGCGAGGCCGAGAAAGTAATCGCGTTCGGCGAGGGTGGTCATTATCTTCATACTGGCGGAATGGTCGTAGGGCGTATTGTGTGCGACGGTTTACAGAATCAGGCGGCGGCGGTTGACGGATCTTCCTCCTCCATCCCCTCGTTGCGGACCAGGGTACGGTACAGGAAGTCGACGATCCGGTATGCGATCGTCAGGATGGCCGAATAGACCGAAAAAAGGATGACCCCGCTGAGGGTAGTATAATCTACTAGGAAGTATAGGACAAATACCTGGGTCAGGATCGTCGCGGCGATGAAGAGGTAGGGGTTCGGGATAATTCCCCGGGAGGACGACATCACGTGGGCCACCCCACTAATCATCATCAAACAGCTGCCCAGGGTCATCAGCACCACCTCCGTTTCGAGGTCCTGGTACTTGCTACCCAGTATCCAGAGGAAGATATCGGGAAACAGGTAAACCGCTCCGACGATGAAAGCCGAAAGCACCAGCAGTAGTCCGAGCACCTGAAAGAAGCGCAGGATGATCACCCGCCGATCCGGGGGCAGGCGCGCGTAGCGCGGTACGATGAGCATGTCTATTGAAAGCCGCACCAGCGTGAGCAGCATCATCAGCCGGGAAAGCGCGCCGATCTGGGCGATGCTTTCCGTGGTGCTGAAAATGGCGATCAGCCAGACGGTGATCTGTCCGGATACACAATAGTAGATACTGCCTGGCAGAATCCGCTTTACGGTCTTCAGGATGCGCTTGCGGTAATATTCGCTGCTCCCGGTCTGCCAGTCTGCCTTCCTGAGCGACAACTCGCGGAACTGGAGGTTGCCCCGCACCTGACTGGCCCCCGAGGCGAGAATCGCCACGGCGGCGAAGGGGAAGAAGAGCAGGCTCGGAATGGTGATCAGCAGCCGCAGCACGTTGATCTGCACGTTGACCTTCAGCAGGTCGTTGATGTCCTGGTGGAGCTTCGGGACGGTCTGCAGGAGCGAACCCGACAACTGCGCCCAGAAAGTTGGCGTGAGGCACAGGATAAGCAGGATGGATTGCCACCACACCACCCCCTGCTCCTGCAAGAGGTAGTAGAGTATGGGCACCGATACGAGCAAGCTGCCGACGGCAAATTGCCGGCGCATGTGCATGCCGGTCGCCAGGATCTTGCCCAGCTCGGGTTTGTCCCGCCAGTTCTTGCCGCCCTCCGACATCACCCCCGTGGAGATGCCCCCGTCGGCCAGCACCGTCATGGTCCCCAGCATCGTATTGGCCAGAGTGTAATAGGCGTACTGCTCCGTGGACAGCACGTGGATGATGAAGATGCCGCAAATGAATCCGACACCCTGAATAAGCAGCTGAGCGCCCCCCGTTACACTTACCAGTTTGCCCCATTTGACCAACTGAGGAGCACGCGCCGCCATTTTAGAAAAAGATTGCAACAAGGACCTATTCGTAATAGCCGTAACCGTAGCCGTAGGACGACTTGGGATCAATTCCGTTAATAACCAGGTTTACCCGCGGCAGTTTCCCGGCCTCGACCATCTCGTTGATGTAGCCGGCGCTCTTTTTGGGCGTCACGTTTATCCGGGCGACGAATAGCGTAAGGTTGACCAGATCTTTCATGAGAAGTCCGTCAGTTACAATGCCAACGGGCGGCGCGTCGAGGATGACCACGTCGAACTCCTGTCGCAGCCGGTGGACGAGGTTTGTCATCCTGCCTTCCATCAGCAGTTCGGCGGGGTTGGGGGGTAGGGGGCCACTCGTGATAAGGTGCAGCCCCTCCTGCGAGGTGGGGCGAATGATATCTTCGTAGGACGACTTGCCGATGAGGTAATTGGACAATCCGACGGCTTTGTGGTCAACGGCTTCGTCGGTCACCATCTCCGCCAGCCGGGGCTTACGCATGTCCAGCCCAACCACAACTACCCGTTTTTTGGATAGGGCCAGGGCGGCGGAAAGGTTGGTGGCAATGAAACTCTTTCCTTCCCCACTCACGCTCGAAGTGACCAGAATCACCGACGATTGCTCGCTGGGCAGCAAAAAGCCCAGGTTGGTGCGCAGCAGACGGAAGGCTTCCGCCGCTCCGTTCCGGTTCGTCTTGGTAACGATCACCGTTCCGTGGTCGGGACTCTTGATGATGCGACCCACGACGGGGTAGGGCATGTACTTCATAATCTCCCGCTCCGTTCCGATGGTGGTGCCGAGCAATTCCCGCAGGAAGATCAGGCTGCCGGGGATGAATAGGCCCATTCCGATGGCCAGCAGGTAAAAGGCCGGTTCGTTCGGGGAGATCGGCGCGGACGTGCTGGATGCCCGGTCGATGATCCGGGTGTTGGGCACCTGGGCGGCGATCGACAGGGCGGCCTCCTCCCGTTTTTCGAGCAGGAACATGAAGAGGTTTTGCTTGATCTCCTGCTGGCGCATGATCTGCAGCAGCCGTTGCTCGTTGCCGGGGATGCGCGTCATCTGCGCCTGCAAGGGACGGATGCGTTCCTCGATCTTGGATACCCGTTCGTTCGTCTCACGCAAGAGGGAGTTGACACTCCGCAGGATGCTGCGTTTCAAGTCGCCCAGCTTTTCGTCGAAGGTGGCCACCATGGGGTGATCAGGCGTGACGGTCTCCAGGCGCTGGTCGCGTCGGAAGATCTGGTCGTTGTACTCCGTGATCAGTTGGGCGAGGACGCCGGAAATGATCTCCGAGGAAACGGGCAACATCTCGAAATTCTCGTCGCCCTCCGTCAGGGTGTTGCGGATGTCAATGATCAGGTCCCGGCGGACCTGCAACTCGGCCAGTTGCGCGTCGGCCTCGTTCATCTGCGCAAGGTAGTTGGCACCCTGGGTCTGGATATCCACGCTCAGGTTGGCGCTACGCTTGAAACTGGCTACGTTGCTTTCGACTTCGTAGAGTTCATCGGTGACGTAATCGAGGCGTTCCTCAAGGAAGCTCAGGGTCTGCCCGCCCGTCTGGCTCTGCTGTTCCACGATCTGCTGCTCGTAGACCGTGACCAGCGCGTCGAGTATGTCGCGGGCCTTATCCGGGATCGGGTCGGAAAGGTAAAGGGTAACTACGCCCGAACGCTCCACCTGCTGTACGCTGAGCGAGTTGTTGTACTGCAGGGCTACCCGGGTCGGGTTCATGACGTTGACCTGGTAAATGGAGGTGTTGTCCTCGGGTGGATCGTCGCTGGAGATCGTCATGGCAAATTGCCGGTTGCCGATTTCAAACGGCTCGCCGTAGCTGACGCTCGTGGTGTCGCCTCCGTAGCGGATCAGGGAGAAAGTGCTGGGATTGTCGAAACGCACCATCACGCTTCCGTACTCCACCGGGGTATCGGGGGTGGCCTTGGTAGTGTCGAGCAGCACCAGGCCGAAATTCTCGGGCTGGTATATCTCGGTGTTTCTGACGGCACCCTGGTGGATGTAGCTGATGTCGAGCCCCAGCAGGTTGACTACCCGCTCCATCAGGTACTTCGACCGGAGCATATAGATCTCGTTGTCGATCACGTAGGTGTTCTCGAAGCCCAGTTGCTGGGAGATCACTTCTTTGGACAGGCCGGCCTGGCCGCCCGACTGTTCCTGGATGAGCATTGACGTCTGCGCCAGATAGACAGGGGTGGTATACCGGAGGTGCAGCCAGGCGGCACCGACGCAGGCGGCAATGGCCAGGACGAACCAGTACCAGTTCCGCTTCATCCGGTTCAGCAGCGAGGCATAGTCGAGTTGCACCGCCGGAGCGAAGTCCTGCTGGCCCGGACTTCCGGTCCGCCAGTTCTGGGGGGCTACTTCGTCAGGATAATTTTTCATAGCGTTTGGATATGGGCCGCAGCTCTGTCTAGTTTCTGCTGGCGAGTGCGATGACGAGCGTTACGACGGAAAGGATGGGCCCCAGATACGCGAGAACGCGCTGTCCCGGATCCGATACCGTTGCCGTCCGTGCCCGGATGGGCTCTACGTAGATAACGTCGTTTTGTTTGAGGTAGTAATACTCCGAAGTGAAAACTTCGTCGGTCTGCAAGTTGAGCCGCTGGAAACTGCGCTCCCCGTCCTGTTCGCGTACGATGAGCACCGAAGACCGGTTGGCGTAGTCGGTCAGGTCGCCGGCCATACCCAGGGCTTCCAGGATCGTGACCCGCGAGTTGGCCATATTAAGGATGCCGGGGTTGGATACTTCCCCCAGTACCGTAACCTTGAAGTTGAGGAAGCGGACGTTCACGACCGGGTCCCGCAGATAGGTCTTGAGCTTGCCCCGGATCAGAAACTGCAGCGATTCGATGGTCTGCCCCGCCGCCTTTACCCGGCCCAGCAGGGGCATGTCAATGTAGCCGTCCTCGTCGACCAGGTAGCCCTGGAAAAGCTGGATATTCTGGTTGCTGGCCTGGGAAACACCCGCCATTTCCGCCCCCTGGTTGAAGGGCATGGCGGCTTCCGGGTCGATGCTTTCTACGTCGACCCGCAAAAGATCCTTGGCCTGAATCTTCACGTCCAGCGCATTTTCAATTTCCCTCGTTTGCCCTTGTGGCGCGCGGATGTCGTCAAAGTTTACCAGCTCGCTGTAGGAAACACAGGCGGTAAGGCTGGTAATCAGGTAGGCGATCGTCAACAACGGTAAAAGAGGTAGGCGCATAGTAGTGATGAGTGTAGTCGGTGAAGTTAGCGGATTATCGGCACGCCTTCGGCCTCTATGCGTCGAAGCGACACAATTCCGGTTTGTCCAGCCTGTTGCAGCAAGCGTGCCAATACGTAAGGAAGACCGTGACGTCTTCCGGCTTTTTGCGGGTTTTTATGTGAACAAGACGACCGTGATCTCCTCATGTACAAAGGAAAAGATCGTCAGTAAATGAATTTCGGCATGGCCCGGACGGTAAACCTGGCAACTGTACGGGACGGTCGGGGAACCTTCCGTCGGCCTTGCTAGATGGTGTGGAGGCGCAAGCGTTTACACAAGTAATCAACCTTGACTGTCCGTACAACGACCGGGAGCCGGACTCTTGTATGATGGCCCTGCAAAAAAAGGTAGTGGCCTTACGCCCTGCCGCCGCTGCGCGTCTGTGATGCATGGAGGTGTATCTTCAATTTGGTTAAGGCAAGCGTATGCAACAACCGGTACCGTTTATCCATGATCAACCCGGCCAACGTGCAATCCGCTATCGTTGGCGTTGTCCTTTATTAAGGTGCCGCAAAACTAAGGCAGTACCGGGGCTTCTGCAAGGGGCGCGGGCGCGGGTGCAAGGGGCAAGACCGAAGCAGCCGGCATCGTGGTCACGGCCGCTCGGAATAGCTTGATAATATGGCTGACAAAGCCCTGTGCACGATAAAACCGAAACGTTAAAGTTCTCCGTTTTCCCGGGTGGGAAGTAACTTTAGAGTAAACAACAGGATTATAGAGTAGCTGCTGATATCCGATAAGGAAGAGCAGTCTGACTGTAATGGTATGTTTCGCCAGGGTTCGTCTTTGGCAGAAAGCAAGGTTTAAAAAGATTTCCTCAAATGGCGCATTTGTCGTCTGTTGTGCATGATGATGACAAGCAAGTTGGGTGTCGGGTGCTTTATAGCTTACCTTCGCCGCCGCCTAACTGTTGCTTTCCATGTGGTACCGGGTTGCATCACCTTCCCCCGGTCCGCATAAACTATCCCCTTGCTTTTTGTCGTAAGTCTTAGCACGAACAGGTTTGTACACCTGCCATAAACGTCCCACACCTAGACATACCACTGAGTTTTTGGTTCTCAATGGTCCGACACGCTTACTTCTTGAACGACGCTTAGCAACCCAATTCCCACCCACGCCAACCGAATAATTAACCCGGTTGGAAAGTACTTTAAAGAGGGTGCCCAAATTGACACTAATGAATAACACTTTACGTATCGCTTTCACACAGATTTCCCTTTTGTTTTCGCTCCTGGCCTTTGCCGGCCCCGGGAACGGAATCAATTTGGCACCCGCTCCGGAAGCTGCGGGTTGCTCCCCGATAAGCACCCTCGAGTGTAGTGAAATCGCGGTGAATCTGCCCTTTGCCCTCTCCTTTGACAACAACCAGGGCGGCATTCTTGACCGCCAGGATCGCGGAACGGGCTTCACCATGGTCGACCCCCCCTCAGTCACGCAGTTTCCCGCTGTGCCCTCCCTGCCAGACGTGCCCGGACTGGAGCCCGGCCTGCTCAACGTCAACAACGGCCGCCTAAACATCACCAGTACGCGGGGAACCCGCTACGAACTGCCCCCCGCAGGCAGCGACAACAACACCCAGGTTAACGGTCTTGGCGTGGGCTTCGTAGCACCGGGTAGCGTGTTTGACCTGGAGGTCGATCTGACCCAACCCGACTTCAGCTCAAGCTCCACAGCGGGCGACCAGCAAGGCGGCATCTGGTACGGACTGGACGAGGACAATTACGTCAAACTGGCCCTGGTCAAGGTATCTGAACAGGTCCAGAACGTTCAATTGCTGGTGGAACGGATCAATCCCGCAGCCCCGGATCGCGTAATTATCGAGCAGATCGCTTCGAGTACCTTCCGCAGCGACGCCAACTCCGTCCGCCTGCGCCTGCGGGTCGATCCCGTTTTCGGTACCGTCAGTGGATACTTCTCCATCAACGGCGCCAATGAAGTGCTGGTCAGCAACGCCGAGGGCAGTACGCTCGCCTTGCCGGAAAGCTTCGGTGAAGGAACGGACCACGATGGCGACGCGAACACCCCGAACCTCACTTACGGAGGTCTTTTCACCACGCACCGGCTGGCCCCGACCTCCGAGGCCATCGTCTTTTCCTTTGATGATTTCAGCATCGAGGTGGCTCCCTTTACCCCCTCGCTTATCCTGTCGCCCGCTACGGTCAACCTGACCCAGTACCAGGGAGAAGCCCCACAGCGCGTGGAAGTGCGTCTGCTCGCCAACGACAGCAAGAATCCGTCGATCACCCTCACCGACAACCCCAGCTCTGCCTCCTGGCTCGAACTGCCCGCCGACGCAAATAAGCCCGGTACCTACTTCTTCTATACGAAGGCCAATTTGCCCGTCGGGGACTACAGTACCACGGTCACGGCTACCGCCGCCAATTACCAGTCGGCCCAAATGAAGGTTACCCTCAAGGTATCCGAGGCCAGTTCCGTACCGCGGGTACTGAGCAGTATCCCCGCCAATGGCGCGACAAACGTTACCCTGACCACTTCGATCCGGGCCGACGACCTGTACGTCCCCAATCAGAAGGACGGCATCTTCGGCGTCGACAACAGTACGATCACTGAACAGACCGTCCGGCTTTTCAACGTCAAACTGAACCAGTATGTAAGTGCCTCCGTCAACGGTACCGGCGGGGGAGACGCCATCGTGCTCTCGCCCACCTTCTCACTGGAATCAAATACCACCTATCGCTTTGAGATCAACGGGGTAAAGGATTTGACTGGCGCGACCTTTGAGCCGTACGCGGCCACCTTTACCACCGCCGCCGACAACTCAGGCAAGGAAACCGCCCTCGACGGGGTATCCTTCGTTAAGGTCGGTAACGTCGTTACGGGTGAGACTTACTCCTCTCTGGCCATCGGCCCGGACCAGCGCCTGTACGGCCTGCGCCTGTCGGGTACCGTTGACCGCTGGCGCATCGAGCCGGACGGCAGCCTGAGCAACAAGGAAACCTTCACGACCCTCGAAGACAAATACGGGGCCCGCGCCGCCATCGGTATGGTGTTCTCCCCCCAGGCCACCCTCACGGAGCCGATCATCTTCATCAGCCACTCTACCGGAGTACTCAACAACGCCCCGGCCTGGGACGGCAAGATCAGCCAACTCTCGGGACCCAACCTCGGAACGGAAAAACTGGTGGTCACCAACCTGCCGCGTTCGCGCCGGGACCACCTCACGAACGGCATCGTATTCGATCCGAACCAGAACAACGTGATGTACTTCAACGTCGGCAGTAACACCGCCGGCGGTGCCCCGGACAAAGCCTGGGGATTCCGGGAGGAAACCCTCCTTTCGGGAGCTACTCTCCGACTGGACCTCGATCTCCTGCCCCCCAGCAAATGGCCGCTGAACGCCAAGACAACCATGGACCAGTCGGCGATCAACGCCGCCAACGTAAATTCGCCCACCCTGGGCTCGGGTACGGGGACCTACGTTGAAAACGGAGTGACCTACCCCGACAACGGTACGTATAACCCGTACTACGTCAATGCCCCACTGAAGCTCTACGCCACCGGCATCCGTAACGCCTATGACCTGGTATGGCACTCCAACGGCCAGCTCTACATTCCGGCCAACGGTACCGCGGGCGGCAGCAACACACCGGCTTCGGTCGACGACACCCGCCGTCCGGATGGCACCTTCTACGATTATCAGGATCCCTCCGGGAAATTCCCCGTGATCCCGGCCACCTTTGGCAACAACACCCAGCGCGACTTCCTCTTCCGGGTCGATCCACTGGCTGAACCCCTGCCTTACTTTGGTCACGCCAACCCCCGCCGCGGTGAGTTCGTGCTCAACCGCGGTCCGGTCGACGTTACCGGATACCCCAATAGCATCCAGCCCGATCCGAATTATCGCGGATTCGCCTACAACTTCGACTACGGTATTTCGCCCAACGGAGTGATCGAGTACCAAAGCTCCGCCGTCGGCGGTAAACTGCAGGGTGCCCTGCTGGTGTGCCGGTACAGCGGTGGTAGCGACATCATCGCCCTGGTACCCAACGGTCCGAACGGCGACATCCTCACCGCCAAGGTGGGCATCCCCGGTCTGACGCGCTTCCAGGACCCCCTCGACCTGGTCGAACACCGGCAAACTGGTAACCTGTACGTTGCCGACTACGGAGAGCGCACCATCGTACTGGTCAAGCCCAGCGATAACTCAGTTGCCCAGCCCTCCATCACCGTGACGCCCACCTCGATCGTGACCGACGATGTTGTGGACGGCAAGCCGGGTAAGGAGATCCTGGTCACCTTCGCCAATACCGGTACCGCAGCCCTGCGGAAGCCCCGGGTCACCCTTGCCGGACCCGATAAAGATCAATTCGCCCTCAACCTGGCCACCGTACCAAAAGAGGTACTGGACGCCCAGCAGTCGGCCTCCTTTCTCCTGACCTTCAACCCCACCTCCCCGGGTACCAAAACCGCCAGCATTGTCATCACCGGCGAAAATGCCGTGGTTTCCGCTGAAGTCTCCCTAAACGGCCTGGGTAAGAAGGGCACCGGCGGAGGCAATGAGCCTTCCCTCCAGCAGATCTTCGATACCTACGGCTTCCCGATCGCGGTAGGCGACACCGATCCCACTACCAACAAGATCGATCTGCCCGCCGGCAAGAATTACAACTCCATTATCGGAGACGAAACCTCCATCCAGTACTTCCAACAGGCGACGGATGCTCCGATCGAAGTCGAGGTACTGGGCGTTTTCGGACCCGAGGCCAATGATCCCATTGTCGGGTTCGGCTGGTACGAGAGCGGCATCACCGCCTCCGCTTCGGAACTGTTCACCGTACGTAACAACGTGGCCGGCAACGGTCAGACGCTGAACCCCGCCGTCACCGGCGTCCAAAAATTCAACGTGGGTGAAAAGGTCTTCGGCTTCTACAGCCGCTGGCCCTTCTTCAACAACCGCTACCTCTATTCCGAGGATGTCCTGAATCAGTTTTCGGGTGCCATCCCGCACCACGTCCGGGTGTACGAGATTCCCGGGGTGGACAACACCTACATCATCGCTTTCGAGGAGCACATTGACGGCTTCGACTATCAGGACCTCGTAGTACTGGTCCGCAACATAGAACCCGCGGCTGTCGTGCTGGCACCCCGGATTACGGCTACTCCGCCCGAACTGCTTTTCGAGGCAATGGAACTGGCCCAGGGGCCGCAGGCCGATACCGCCGTGGTGACGATCACGAACAGTGGAAACGCCACGCTCAAGATCACCTCGGTGACGCTTGGTGGACCGTTCGGCGGCGAGATCAAGAACAACTACAAATTTACCGGTCCCCAGAACGTAAGCCTCGAGCCCGCCTCGAAGCAACAGTACACCGTCATCTTCGACCCGCCCAACAACGGTGATAACCTGGGTTACCAGGAAGCGAAACTGACGTTCAAGACCAACACCGAATCCGGCACCTTCGTCCTTGGCTTGCACGGCCTCAAGAAGCGCGGTTCCGGCGGCGGCGGCGAACCCCCCCTGCAGGATGTGGTCAAGACCCTTGGCTACAACGTGAATGTTGGCTGGACTACCCTCAATCACACTACCTCGGCTACCCTTCAGGGACAGGAGATCGCCGAGCCCCTTTTCCAGGCCGCCGGTCCGGAAGGGGTAAGCATCACGGCTATCGCCCGTTACTCTCCGGCCGAGCGTCTGCCCTTCGGTTGGTACCAGATCGACGGAAACGGCAAGATCAACCGCACCGAAGCTGGTGTGCTGAAAAATGGCGTACCTGAGTCGCAAATGCTGTTCCCGCCCCGGGAATCCGGTGACCAGACGACCACCTTCAATCCCCGCGGAGCCTTCGGTCTGTACGTTTACTCCAATAGCTTCAACCGCTACAACTACACTCAGGATGAACTGAACCAGGAGGTGCCCCACCGCGCCCGGGTGTACCCGGCCCGCAACCGCGCCGGAACGATCATCCCGAACAGCTACCTCATCGGATTTGAGGACGCGACGAATGGAGATTACCAGGATTACCTCTTCCTGATTACCAACGCCCAACCCTACGTGGCTCCCGATCCGGCCCTAGCATTTGAGCCTTCCGAAGTGCGGGCCAACGCCGTAGCCGGTCAGCTGTCCGGGCGCTACACCGTGGAGTTGACCTCCAATACTCCCATTGCCGATAACGCCGTCAGCTTGTCGGCCAGCCAGCCCTGGATCATCCTGCCCACGAGTTTCACCTTCGGAGAGCTCATCGACGTTTCCGTGGACGCCTCCCAATTGCAGTTTGGTGTCTACGAAGGCACCGTGACCGCCCGCGCCAACGGATTCGAATCGGGCGTACTTAAGGTAATTGCCACCGTAACCGAGAAGCAAAAGCCCGGAACGGTCAAGGTCAACTTCCAGGACGACACCTTTGATCCACCGGCAGGCTACGTAGCCGACGTCGGTGCAGCCTACGGCCCGCGGGCTAATGGACTGACCTACGGATGGATCAACCCCTCGACGAAGCAACCGCAGGACAATACAGCTGCGGCACGCGGAGACGAAAGGGGCATCACTTCGCTTAGCTCCGATGCGGACAAGCTGCTGCGCTCCTTCAACCAGCTCGACGTGCCGGGACTGAACAATCCCCACGACTGGGAGATTGCCCTGCCCAACGGACTCTACCGGGTGCAACTGGCTGCCGGTGACCAGGGAAGCACCAACGGCAAGCACACCCTACGGGCCGAAGGCGTGGTCGTGATCGATCGCTTTATCCCGTCCTCTAACAGCACCTTCCAGGTAGGCGTCGATACCATTCGGGTATCCGACGGCAAGCTTACCATTGACGATGTTGGAGCGCCCGAAGACGGCAACACCAAGATCATTTACGTCGACATTATCCCGGTAGACAGTAGCAGCTTCGCGCCTGAACTGACCGTCGATCTGGTCGGCAACCAGAACCAGGCCGGTGAATACTACGGCAGCGTAACGGTAACCCTTTCGGCCGCCGACCGTTCCGGCGGTGGCCCCCTGGGCGATATCTTCTATACGCTCAACGGTGGCCAGGCCCAGCGCTACACCGGCCCCTTCCAGGTAACCATTCCCGCCGGCACCACGGCCCAGGCCAACCAGCTGACGGCCACGGTCACCGATGGACGGGGTAATGTCGGAACGGTAAAACGTCCGTTTACCCTTATTCAAAGTTCAGGGGCCCTGCTGCGTCTGGAGAACATGGCCAAGATCCGCTTCCGCGACCGGGGTTTCCCAGCCGACGACTGGTACACCTTCAACAAGATCGAGCGCCCGGTCAACTTCCAGGGTACGCCTACCGTGACCCGCCTGGAGAATACCGCACGCATCCACAACGACGGCACCAGCCCACTGGTCATCAATAAACTGACCACTACCGATCTGGACCACTTCATCATCGTTCAGCCCAGTGTGCCCGCCGAAGGACTGGTGATTCAGCCCGGAGCGTTCGTTGATGTCGTCATCCGCTTCGTAAATGAGGCTCCGCCCTACCGCCGCCTCATCACCGAAAAACTGGTGATCTCTTCCAATGCCGATAACGCCCTGGATACCGAAGCTACCCTCGTCGGAGCCTGGATGAATACGCCGGAAGGAAGCAGCGAGCTTACCACCCAGCAGCTGTTCGAGGCCTTCGGCTTCGAAACCCAGATGGGTAAGGACGCCAATGGCAACTACATCACCAATCCCGGATCGTACATCCCGACCGAAGCCCAGATCGCTTCCGGACAGGAAGGCGATTTGATCCTGACCGATTTCTTCGTACAGGCCAACCCCAGCGAACCGGTGGAAATGATGCAACTGGCCGCATTCCACGCCCGGGGCGCGAATAAGACGATCCTGTACGACGCCAACAAGGTGAAGATCAACCGGATGGAAATGGACCACGGACCCTCCTGGTTCCAGGCCGTGCTGCCGTGGAACCGCGACGACCTTCCCTTCCTGACCGGGGTATTCAACAACCAAGTCGACGTACCCTTCTCGGTCACCATCAACGGTTACAGCTCGCGCGGCGGAAACTCAAAAGGTGAGTTCGCCGACAAGATTCTGGGCGTCCGGATCTATAAGGCCATTGGTCGGGACGGACGGGTCATTCCCAACGAATACATCGCCATCCAGGATGCCATCGGCGACGGCTGTGGTGCCGGACAAGGTAACTGTGACTTCCAGGACAATATGATCTACTTGATCAACGTCCGCCCCGTCAAGCAGCCCAGTGCCTCGGCCATCACTAACGTGACGCTCGACGTATTGGATGAACTGAATTACGACCTGAATCCCTTCTTCAACAAAGGCTACCCCGGCAACCGGCTTACCTACGCCGCGACCCTGGAGAACGGACAACCGCTGCCCGACTGGGTGAGCATTGACTCCCTGAGTGGCAAGGTGCTCATTACGCCCGGCCTCGAAGAAGCCAACCAGCAGATCCGCGTACGGGTAAAGGCAACGGACTACAACCTGATTACCGTGAGCTCCACCTTCACCATTACGGTGCGGGATACGGATATCAACTGTACCGTCAATGCCAACGCCGACGGTCAGCCCAAGACCCTGGACTGCAACACCGGCACCGTACGCCTTCGCGGAAACGTTTCCGCCGGCAGCTACCAGTGGAGCGGCCCCAACGGATTCACTTCCACCGAGCAAAATCCGCTGGTATCGGTCGCGGGTACGTATACCCTGCGTACGAACGCCAACAACTGTCCATTGACGAGTTCGGTGGTCGTATCGCCCCGGCCCACGCCCGCTACGCTTGTCATCGAAGCGCCCTACACCAGCATCACCTGCTCGGTAGCTTCCATCGACCTGACGGCCAAGTCGGGCGATACGGGAGCATCCTATAAATGGTACAACGCCAGCAACCAGGTACTCGGCTCAGCCGCCCTACTGCAGGTTAACCAGGCCGGCACCTACCGCGTCGAAGCCACTTCCGCCAGCGGCTGCGTGGTCACTAAGTCCATTGTGATCAAGCAGGACCTCTCCGCGCCCAGTGCCGGCGCCGATGGTTCGATCACCGTGTGCGGCAACGCCGAAGCCTTCAGTCTGTACAGCCGCCTGGCTGCCTTTGGGGGCAACCCCCAGGCCGGTGGAACCTGGACTTTCAATGGTGTGGTCGTATCGGATATGTTCACGCCCCAGACCGCCAAGTCCGGTGAGTACATCTACACGGTCGGCGGTAAAAACGGCTGTGGTAACGACTTTGCCCGCCTTCAGGTGCAAATCACCGCTCCCCAGACCTACTATTCCGATATCGACCGCGACGGATTCGGTGATCCCAACGAGCCCCTCCTTTCCTGTGTGGTGCCCCCCGGGTACGTCACCAATGCGGCCGACAACTGCCCGACGGTCAACTCCAAGAACCTGGCCGACGCGGATGGCGACGGCATAGGAGACGGCTGTGATCCCGACGACGACAACGACGGCGTGGAAGATGAATTCGACTGCCAACCGTTCAACGCGCGGGTCGGCCGGGCAACGATGTACTATGCCGACTTTGACGGCGACGGCTTCGGCGACCCGAACAACGGCTTCGGCACCTGCGCTCTGGCGCCCGAAAACTACGTGGCCAATAACCTGGACAACTGCCCCTTCAACTTCAACCCCGACCAAACCGACAGCGACGGCGACGGAGTAGGAGACGTATGTGATGAGTCCGCAGCCGGAGCCTCTGTATTCTGGCTGGAAGCGGAGTGTGCCGAGGTTGGCTTCAAATGGAACCGCGTACGCAACGACACCGTTTCCAACGGCGAGTACGTGGTGTACAAGGGTGAGAAATCTACCACGAGCCCGCCCATGGCCAATGCCGAGAACCTGGTAACCTTCCGCCTGCAAGGCGTCCAGGCGGGTAAATACAACATCTTCGGACTCTTCCTGGCTTCCGACCCCGCAAGCGATTCGTACTGGATACGGATCAACGGCGGAGAGTGGTTGCGCTGGGCGGATAACTTCAAGTACGGCAAATGGGCCTGGAACGCCTTGTCGCAGAGCGGCTTCGACCTGCCCGACGGTGACGTGGTCATCGATGTAGCCTACCGCGAACCCAACACGCTGTTCGACAAACTCTACGTAGCGCTGAACGGCACCATGCCGACCGGCCTCGGTGGAGAAGCCCTGAACTGTGCCCCCGCCCTGAACGAGGCCCCGATTGCGGTAGCGAAGCTGTCGCCCCCCTACGGCAACGCTCCATTGACCGTCACCCTGGACGGTAGCGGGTCTTCGGACAAGGACGGCAAGATCGAGAGTTACTCCTGGGACTGGGGTAGCGGCAGCGCGCAGGGTCAAAGCCCTCAGGTAACCTTTAACGAAGGCACCTACAGCGTAAGCCTTACCGTAGTCGACAACAAGGGTACTGCGGGAATGGACGTCAAGACTCTCCGGGTCCTCAATCCGGACCAGGATACCGACGGTGACGGCATCAACAACGACGAAGACGTTTGCCCCCTGTTCGCTAACCCGAACCAGCTGCTGCCGACCTTCTACTCGGACACCGACAACGACGGACTCGGTGACCCCGCCGTCTACGTGGAAAACTGTGAAGCGCCCCCCGGCTACGTTTCCAACTCCCGGGATAACTGTCCGAACTTCACCTCTACCGACGTCACCGACACCGACGGCGACGGCATCGGCGACCAGTGCGACGATGACGACGACGGCGACGGTTTCCCCGATGCGGAAGACTGTAACCCCCTGAACCCACGCGTGGGTAAGTTCAACACCTACTATGCCGACTTCGACGGCGATGGTTTCGGTGATCCGAACAACAGTGTAACGGACTGTACCCGCCCCGAAGGCTACGTGCTGGACAACACCGACAACTGCCCCTCCGTGTCCAACGCGGACCAGATGGACAGCGACGGTGACGGTATCGGAAACACCTGTGATCCATCCGTAGTAGGTAAGAATACCTTTTGGCTGGAAGCGGAGTGCGCGCAGGTCGGTTCCAACTGGGTGCAGGGCAGCGCTACGGGTGCTTCCCGCGGCAAGTATGTCGTGTTCCCCAATGGCAACTCCTACAATGATCCCCCCGCCGACGTGCCCGCTAACCGCATTCGCTTTACGGTGAACGGTGCCCAGCCGGGTAAGTACCACGTATTTGCCCGCATCCGCGCGCAGGACTCGAGCGATGACTCCTTCTGGTTCCGCATCAACAACGGATCATGGGTCAAGTGGTCGAACAATATCCAGAGTGGTTCCACCTTCGAATGGAATGAACTGCTCGACAGCCCCTTCACCCTCCCGGACGGTACTTCGACCATCGATATCGCCTACCGGGAAGACGGCGGCCAACTGGATAAGATCCACCTCAACGTGGACGGAGCGGTACCCACCGGGACCGGTCCGATCGCCTCGAACTGTGGTGAAGAAGTCAACAACCGCCCCGTGGCCGTTGCCGCCGCTGACCCGACCTCTGGTCTGGGCCCGCTGCAAGTAACGCTTGACGGCACCGGCTCTTCGGATTCCGATGGTGTCATCATCAGCTACAAATGGGCCTGGAACGGGGGTGGAACCGCCGTAGGTCCCAATCCCGAGATCGTCCTTAACGACGGCTCCTACAACGTAACCCTGACCGTCACCGACGACGATGGTGATACGGCCACCGACGTGGTAGCTATCAACGTGCAGCGTAACAATACCGATACCGACGGAGACGGCATCCGCGACGTAGAAGACAACTGTCCGACCATCGCGAATCCGGATCAGCGGCAGAATACCTACTACGCTGATTTCGACAACGATGGTTACGGTGATCCCAACAATACCATCCTGGCCTGTGCCCCACCCGAAGGGTACGTGGACAACAAGCTGGACAATTGCCCCGATAACACCTCCTCCAGTCTGAAAGACACGGACGGAGACGGCATCGGCGACGCCTGTGACCCCGACGACGATAACGACGGGGTAAACGACGGTCAGGATTGCTATCCCCTCGATGCTTCCCGCAGTGTAGGACCTACCTACTACGCGGACCGCGACGGCGACGGCTTCGGTGACCCGAATGAATCGATTACCGCCTGCAACCAGCCGGCCGGTTTTGTACTCAACAATACGGACAACTGCCCCTCGATCTCCAACCCCAGCCAGACGGATGCGGACAACGACGGGATCGGAGACGTCTGTGACCCCTCTGTACCGGGCGTCAATGTCTTCTGGCTGGAAGCAGAATGCGCCCAGGTTGGAGAACAATGGTCGGTGGTAGACGCTGAAGGTGCCTCAAACGGCAAGTACGTGGTTAGCCGGACGGCTGAATCACGCACCACGCCCCAGGATATCCCCGCCAACCGCATTCGCTTCGTCATGGAGCGCGTACGGGCGGGCCGCTACCACATTTTTGCGCGTGTACTGGCGGCCAGTAATGGTGACGATTCCTTCTGGGTGCGCGTCAACGACGGCAACTGGGTTGAATGGTCCAGCGGCATCATCATCAACGGCCAGTTCAACTGGAACGAGGTGGTCCGCAGTCCCTTCGAATTCCGCGAAGGCTACAATACCGTGGACGTTGCCGTTCGGGAGAATGGAGCCCAACTGGACAAACTGCACATTGACTACGAAAGTGCCATGCCCACCGAAATGGGCGGCGACGCGATCAACTGCGGTACAACTTCCCCGGACAACCGACGTCCGGTAGCCCTGGCTGCCGCTACGCCGACCACCGGTCAGGCCCCCCTTAATGTGCAACTTGACGGTGGTGGGTCCTCCGATCCCGATGGCTCCATCGTGAGCTACAACTGGACGTGGGAAACCGGATCCGCCACGGGTGTCAACCCCGCCATCACGCTGACCAGCGCCGGATCGTACAACGTGGTTCTTACGGTCACCGACGACGACGGAGCCAAGGCGACCGATCGGGTCATCATTACGGTAGACGAATCCGAGAACGTGCCGCCGGTAGCAGTAGCTCTGGCCGACCCGCAGAGCGGTGAATCTCCCCTTACGGTGAACCTCTCGGGTGGATCCTCCTCCGATAGCGACGGCAGTATTGTTACCTACAAATGGACCTGGGGGGCGGAAACACTAACGGGTGCTGAAGTATCCCATGTGTTTACCACTGGTACGTACTCGGTGACCTTGACGGTAACCGACAATGACGGTGCCACCGCATCGGATGTCGTCAACATCGAGGTATTCGATGCCGGTGTCGACAGCGACGGCGACGGTATCGTGGATAGTGAAGACAACTGCCCCGATACCCCCAACCCCGACCAATCGATATCCACCTTCTACGCAGATACGGACGGAGATGGCTACGGTGATCCCAATAATTTCATCCAAGCCTGCGAGCAACCCGCCGGGTTCGTGGCCAACGCCGACGATAATTGTCCGACGGTAAGCTCTCCCGACCTGACGGATACCGATAACGACGGTATTGGCGACGCCTGCGACAATGACGATGACGGCGACGGGGTGGTTGACGCTGATGACTGTGATCCGCTCGATCCTGCGATCGGTGCTGCGCAGACTTACTACGCGGATACCGACGGCGACGGCTTCGGTGACCCTGCTGACAGCCTGGTGGCCTGTGCAAAACCCGACGGTTATGTACTGAACGGAACCGACAACTGTCCGACCATCGCAAACGCGGACCAGAAGGATACGGATGGCGACGGCCTGGGCGATGCCTGTGACGACGTGGTGGTTGGCTACACCTCCTTCACCATGGAAGCGGAATGCGCCGTGGTAGGTAGTGCCTGGACCCAGGAAGTCGATGCCAACGCTTCCAACGAAGCCTATGTAGTGTACCGCGGTACAAGCGCCTCGACGGCTGCGCCCGCTGATGTTCCCCAGAACTACGTTCGTTTCATCCTTCAGGACGCCGAGGCCGGATCGTTCTATCTCTTCGCCCGGGTATTTGCAAAGGATGCCGCCAGAGATTCTTACTGGGTTCGGGTGAACGAAGGCAACTGGACGAAATGGAACCAGTTCACGAAGTACGGGCAGTTCGTCTGGAACGCCGTTGCCGGAAGCCCGGTAACGCTCGTCACCGGTCGGAATACGATCGACTTCGCTTTCCGTGAATCCGAGGCGAAACTCGATAAGATCCACGTGGATGTCGACAATACCCTGCCGACCGGTTTAGGTGAGGTCGATAGCGGTTGTGGCGAACCGGAGAACATCTTCCCGATCGCAAGTGGACGGCCGAGCCAGACCAGCGGATACGCTCCGCTGACCATCACCTTGGACGGAAGCCAATCTTCCGACCAGGATGGCACCATTGTCAGCTACAACTGGCAGTGGAAAAACGGAAGTACGACGGGCCAAATGCCTACCGTAACCTTTGAAACCCCGGATGTCTACAACATCGTCCTCACCGTAACCGACAACAAGGGTGCTACGGATAAGGATACCATGTCCGTGACGGTCCTGGAGCAGCCTAATGAACTGCCGACGGCAGTAGCCCTGGCCACCCCAACGACCGGTGAAGCCCCACTGCGGGTACAACTGGATGGCACGGGTTCGACTGATTCTGACGGTACAATCGCCGGCTACAGCTGGAGCTGGAAAGACGGTGGCATGGCCTCCGGTGCCCAGCCCGAGATTGAGCTGACCGAAGCCGGTACCTATGCGATCGTGCTGACGGTGACCGACAACGACGGTGCCACCGGTACCGATACGGTGACGGTAGTCGTCGATCCGGCCAACGTGGCCCCGACGGCAGTAGCCATGGCCACCCCAACGACTGGTGAAGCCCCGCTGCGGGTACAACTGGACGGCACGGGTTCGACTGATTCAGATGGTACTATCGCCAGCTACAAATGGAGCTGGAAAGACGGTGGCACGGCCTCCGGCGCCCAGCCCGAGATTGAGCTGACCGAAGCCGGAACCTACGCGATCGTGCTGACGGTAACTGACAACGACGGTGCCACCGATACCGATACGGTGACGGTGGTGGTCGATCCGACGGACACCGACCAGGATGGTATTCCGGATTCGGAGGACAATTGTCCTGCCGTGGCCAATGCCGACCAGGTTCTCCCGACCTTCTACGCCGATCGCGATGGTGACGGTTACGGTGATCCCGCGGAATCCATTCAGGCCTGCGCAGCTCCGGCTGGATACGTAGACAACAAGCTGGACAACTGCCCGACCATCAGGTCTGCTGACCTGACGGATACCGACGGAGATGGAATCGGCAATGCCTGTGATCCTGACGACGACAACGACGGCACCGCCGATAGGTACGACTGCGATCCGCTCGATCCCACCATAGTGTTCCAGAACATCTACTACGCGGATACGGACAACGATGGTATTGGAGATTCGCGCAACTACACCTTCGGATGCACGCAGCCGGCCGGCTACGTAAGTACCTTCGGAGACAACTGCCCGACCATCTTCAACCCCGACCAACTCGATACCGACGGTAACGGAGTAGGCGACGCCTGCCAGGAACCCGAGGTACACGACGGCAACTACTGGTTGGAAGCCGAATGTGCCGCCAATCCGGGCCGGTGGGCCGAAGGATCCAGCTCTGCTGCTTCGAAACGGAAGTTCATGGCCTACATCGGCTTGAATGATCTCTCCGCGCCGACGGCCGCCGATCCGGGTGCCCAGATCGTAGCGAAAGTTGATATCGTGGAAGCCGGAAACTTCCACCTCTTCCTGCGGATGCACGCCTGGAGAAGCAGCAGCAACTCCTTCTGGGTGCAGGTCGACAACTCCCCCTGGATGAACTTCTCCAAGTTCATTGACGGGAACCCGATCGCTACCAGAGGATTCGAGTGGGTCAAGGTGAACAACAATGGTACCGACGTGACTTTCTACCTGTCCGCAGGTGAGCACACGATCCGGGTTGCCAACCGTGGTGCCTACACTCTGCTCGACAAGTTCCTGGTATCCGCTTTGAAAACCGTACCCTCGGGTATGGGAGATGAGGCAACCAACTGCCCCACTAATCTTACCGCTCCCGATACCGAAACCGAATCACCTGACGTGCTCTCCGCACTGCTGGACGATGTGGTTTCGAAAGCTCCGGCAGTGGAACTCTACCCGAATCCGGCGATCGACCGACTGAACTTTGCCCTCCGCAGTGATTACCACGGCCGGGTGAAAGTGATGATCACCGATATCCACGGTAGAACCCTGCGCGAATTCGAGTACGAGAAGGAAGCTGCAGTGCTGCAGGACGGCCTCGACGTATCCCAACTGCCGATGGGTACCTACACGCTGCGCGTGCTGGAGAACGATCGTCAGTTGCTACAGAAGTTCGTGAAGCTGCGTTAAGCGCCGCCTTCGAACTACCGGAAAGTAAACGGCCCGGAAGGATCATCCTTCCGGGCCGTTTTTTTTGTCCGGTACGCTGGATCCGGCCTCAGGAGATCAGGCTCCAGCCCTTGACCGCCTTAAAGTGGCGCTCGAGGTAGCGGCCCAACAGCCGGTGTTCGGGTTGCTGCAGGTCAGGGTCGGCCTGCAGAATGTCTTTTGCCCGGTCGCGGGCTACCGAAAGGATCCTGCCGTCCTGCGCCAGATCGGCGATACGCATCTGTAAGACACCGCTCTGCTGCGTACCGTCGATCATGCCGGGGCCACGGAGTTTCAGGTCAGCTTCGGCGATCTTGAATCCGTCGGTGGTTTCCACCATCGTCTTGATTCGCTGGCGGCTCTCTTTGCTCAACTTCACGCTTGACAACAGGATGCAGAAGCTTTCCTTGGCCCCCCGGCCCACCCGTCCCCGCAACTGGTGAAGCTGGCTGAGTCCGAAGCGCTCGGTGTGGACGATCACCATGATGGTGGCATTGGGTACGTTGACGCCCACCTCGATCACCGTGGTGGCCATCATGATCTGCGTTTCCCCGTTCTTGAAACGTGCCATTTCAAAGTCTTTGTCCTCGGGCTTCATCTTCCCGTGGACTACGCTGATCTGGTATTCCGGCCGGGGGAAGCGATGGAGCATTTCGTCGTAGGCGGCTTCGAGGGCGAGGAGGTCGAGCTTTTCGTTCTCTTCGATCAGGGGATAGACTACGTACGCTTGCCGGCCCTTGGCGATCTCTTCACGGATGCGGCCGAAAACCCGCTCGCGCCGGTGCTCGGTCACGTGGACGGTCTTGATCGGGGTGCGGCCGGGCGGCAATTCATCGATAACACTCACGTCCAGATCCCCGTAGGCCGTCATGGCCAGGGTGCGCGGGATGGGCGTCGCCGTCATGACCAGAATATGGGGCGGGTAGGGCCGGTTCTTCTTCCAGAGTTTCGCCCGCTGCTTGACGCCGAACCGGTGCTGCTCGTCGATAATCGCCAGGCCCAGGTTTTGAAAGACCACGGGGGGCTCGATCAGTGCGTGGGTGCCCACCAGGATGTGGATCTTGCCTTCCGCCAGGTCGGCGAGCAACTGCTTGCGGGCCTTGCCCTTGATGTTGCCGGAGAGGAAGGCAACGCGAACGTCCATCCCCCGCAGGTACTCCTCGAGAGATTCGTAATGTTGGTAAGCCAGAATCTCCGTCGGAGCCATCATGCAGGCCTGAAAGCCATTGTCGAGTGCCATAAGCATCGACATGAGCCCGACCATGGTCTTGCCGGAACCGACGTCGCCCTGCAGGAGGCGGTTCATCTGTATCCCCCGTCCGAGGTCGTGCCGGATCTCCCGCAGCACCCGTTTTTGGGCGCCCGTCAGTTCGAAGGGAAGAAAGTCGCGGTAGAAGCGGTTGAACCCTTCCCCGATCTGCTCAAAGGTGTAACCGGCCACGCGCGCCTCCCGGCTGACCTTGAGCTGGAGGAGGCGCATCTGGAGGAGGAACAGTTCCTCAAACTTCAGGCGCCGCCGCGCGGCGTCCAGTTCGATCTGGTTGGCGGGTAAGTGGATGGCGCGGACCGCCGCGTAATGACTTACCAGGCGCAGTTCCCGGAGTAGGTATTCGGGGAGCATGTCTGGCAGGTCGGCCGGAGTAAGCCCGTCCAGCACCTCCCGGATGATCTTGCGCCGCCCGCGCGCGTCGAGCCCGCGCTTGTTGAGCTTTTCGGTACTCGTGTATACGGGTTCGAAAGTGGCGGCGGCTTCCACGACGGCCTGCTGCGCCGGTTCCATCTCCGGGTGGGTGATGCTGAGCCGGCCGTTGAACTCTTCGATCTTGCCGTAGCATACGTATTCCTCGCCCACCTTGTAAGTGCGGTCGAGGTAATGGATACCCCGGAACCACACCAGTTCCAGCGCGGCCCCGCTCTCGTCGCGCAGTCGCCCGACCAGGCGCTTCTTTCGGTTTTCACCCTTTACCGTGAGGGTGACCAACCGGCCTTTTACCTGCACGGTGCCCTGATCGGGTAGAATATCAATGATGCGGTGAAATTGCGTGCGGTCTACATACCGAAAAGGGTAGCTGTAGAGGAGATCGCCGACGGAAAAAATGGCCAGCTCCTTGGCCAGCAGCTCCGCCTTCGCCGGTCCGATACCCTTCAGGGCCGCGATACCGCGATCGAGCACACCGGCCTTGCTGACGGGGGAGGACATCCTATTTTAAAACAATTTGCGGTAAATATACGCTTCCCGGCGCTACCTTCAAAGGTCGTTCGCGTCCGACACGATTCCCGCCGCGAGCCTGACTTTCATGGCCTCGAAAAGCAGGATGCCGGCGGCCACCGAAACGTTGAAGCTGTTGAGGCTGCCTACCTGGGGGATCCGGAACGTAAGGTCGGCCGCCCGCGCCACGCCCGTGCTGATGCCCTCGTCTTCGGCGCCAAGCACAATGCAGAGGGGGCCGCTCAGGTCGAGTTCGTGTAGTTGGCGCTCCGCCGCAAGGTCACTGGCGATCACCCGGACGCCGTTGAGCTGCAACTCCTGCACCGTGTTGACCAGGCTCTTTTCCCGGCATACCGGCAGGCGGCTGAGGGCTCCGGCACTGCTCTTCACCGCGTCGGCCGTCAGGCCGGCACTGTTCTTCTGGGGTATAATGATGGTGTGGGCCCCGCACACTTCCGCCGAGCGGGCGATGGCTCCGAGATTGCGTACGTCGGTGACGCCATCCAACAACAACAGCAGGGGCGTCTCCCCCCGCTCGTACAGCTGGGGCAGCACGTCGGAAACTTGCTGGTAGCGGGCGGCGGCGAGTTGGGCCACCACGCCCTGATGGTTACCCCGAACCATGCGCTGCAGTTTCGCCTGGGGAATCAGCGTCATGGGTACGCCGTGCAGTTTGCACGCGGCGCGGAGTTCCTTCTCAAATTCCCCGCGGGTACCCTGCTGTAGGTACACCTTGTCTACCGGCTGGCCGGCGGCCAGGGCTTCGAGCACGGGGTGGCGGCCGTAGATCAGGTCTTCGCGTTGCTTCATGCCGCAAGATAGGGTCGCGGGGGCTGAAGCATTATTCCGGCCGCAACGCGCGCACGACGACCACCAGCAGCAGGGCAGCCAGCCCGATGCCGAGTCGCATCCAGAAGCGCTGACTGGTCATGGTGGCCGATTGCAGATAGCCCGGGTTCGCGGCCCCCGGGGTGCCCGCATTTTCCTCCCGCACCCAGTTGCGGTGGCGGCTGTTGTCGAGGCCCGGCAGGGCCAGAGCGTAGGTGAAGACGCTGTCGGCTGTCGCCGGAAGCTGGTAGCTGATCGCGTTCACGTAGCTGTTGTCGTCGGCGTAGAGCCCGATGCGGTCTTCCCTTTTGTTTAGCCCGAAGGGCAGGTCGCCACCAACGTCCCGGATGCGGGGGAAGGTGGCGCGGAAGGCCTGTGTATCCTCGCACACGACCAGGTATCCGCCCGCGCGCAGGACGGTCGGTGGCAACACAAAGCGGCGATCGCTCCCGTCCACGAGGTACCAGCCGGTAAGGTCAACCGGGGTGGTACCCCGGTTGTGGAGCTCGAGCCAGTCGCCGGACCGGTCGTTCTTCGGGCACAGCTCGTTAATGATGATGGACTTGGCGTTGGGGTGGACCACGGGCTCGAAGTCGGCCTTCAAAATATAGGGGCGGTCATCGGTGAGGTCCAGTTGCAATTGCAGCGAATCCACCGGCGCCCCTTCCCATCCTCGGAAGTGGTAGCCGGGCTGGGGCACGGCCCGCAGGGTGATGGGGTAATGGGCGAAGTAGTGGCCCGAGAGCCCGTCCGTGCCTACCTGCAGGTTGTCGTTGAGTACGACGTAGCCTCCGAGCGAGGCCGTTATCTCTACATGGCGGTCGGCTCCCCCCCGGAAGTAGGTGCGGAAGTGTTCGCGCAGGTGTTCCGGCCGGTAGAGGGCAAAGCGCCGCAGTTGGTCGATGTGGTAGCGCCAGTTGTATTCCCGTTGTTCCCAGCGGCGGAGGTGGCGGGGCATCTCCGGCTCGAGGTCGGCCACCGCCGCGTCGATGCTTTCCGTGACGGCTTCGGTACTGAAGTCGGTGTGCAGGTAGTCGAGCGTACGGTTTACGAACCGGTTGCGGTAGACCGGATTGACCAGCAGCTTGCGCTGAAAGAGGGTTGACCAGGGCGGATTGGGCCATACCGGGCCGTCGGGGGCGGTGAGCAGTTCCAGGGTGTTGGCCGTCCAGCCGGAGTCGCGGTGCAATCCAAAGCCCTGATCCACGTCGTAGAGGATCCAGCGGAACCGTCCCTGCGGGCCGTCGGGCCGCCAGTACCGGATGTTGCCGCCGGCGTCGCGGTTGTCGAAGAAGGTCTGCGCAATCTGCAGCCGCTGGAAGTTATCGACGTCCATCATCTCCCGCACCCGGCTGAAGTGCTGCGGTTGGCTCAGGTCGTGGTCCCGAACGAAGTTGCGCAACTGTTCGTACTCCCGGGTCGTGCCGTGCTTGGCGGTCATCTCGTGTTCGAGCAGGCTGAGGGAGTCCTTCTTGACGCCCCGGTGGTGATCGGCCAGGAAGCGGGGGTTGATCTTCTCCCGCAGGTGGTACACGCCCCAGTAGCTGCCGTTGAGGAACACCCGCACCGGACGGCTGTCCTGCAGGTCCAGATCCCAGCTCGGGTCGGCCAGGAGATCGGTCATCAAGGCGTCGCGGATATAGCTGCGTCCCCAGTCGGAACCCCCGTTACGCACCACCAGGAAGCGGAACTCGTCCAGTCCGTCCGGGCCAAAGAGGGGGTACTTGATCTTCTGGTTGCCGTCGGACTTCCGGGCCGAGAGGGAAAAAGACTTCTGGGGGTGGGTGCGGCTTGTACCCCCGAAGAGGCGGAAGCCCACCGTGCCGTTGTAGACCGATGATCCGTCGGACTCAAAAAAGTCGACGTGAATGGGGTGTTCCCGGTGGGTATCCCAGTTGGGTCGGCGGGGGTTGTCACCCGCGAGAAACCAGCCGGTGCGTGGGTGGAAAAGCCGTGCGGGGTCGATGCCTACGGAGAGGGTGAGCAGCGGACTGCGGGGCTCGTCAATGAGGTAGCTGCCGCCGACTTCAGCCAGGCGTTCGGTACCAGCGAATACGGCAGCGCGGATGACCCGGGATCGCCCCACGGCAATCGGAGCACCGGTGTAGCGATCCGACCGCAACGAAGGCCGGGACCCATCGGTGGTGAAGTATACGGCGCCCGCGTCCCCGCCCAGAATAGTCACGTCTTGATCCGTCCTGTACACTCCCGGGGCGGGTTCCAGTACCAGGCTCGGCTGCGCCGGCAACCAGCAGGTGCAGCAGCAGAAAAGGACGGTCAGGAAGGGGGAAACAAGACGCAAGGGGAGTATGCCTTAAATGATTACTTTGTGGCGGGCATCAGCCGCAACAACTTACCAAATTCCCAATGGATTTCAGCCTGCAAAACGACCAGCTCAGCATCAAGATCAACAGCACCGGGGCGGAGCTGAAAAGTCTGGTGAAGCGAGAGACCGGCCAGGAGTACATCTGGAGCGGCGACCCCGACGTATGGGCCGGTACAGCTCCCGTGCTCTTCCCGATCATCGGCAGCCTGAAGGACGGTAAGACAACGATAGACGGTAAGGAATATCGTATACCGAAGCACGGCCTCATTCGCCACAACGACCAGCTCGAGTTCTTTTCCAAGGTCGAGGACCGGATCATCTTCCGCCTGTGCTCGAACGAGCAAACCCTGGAGCATTATCCCTTTCACTTCGACTTCCGGATCACCTTCCGCCTGCGCAATGAGCACCTGATCATCTACCATGAAGTGATGAACATCGATGAGCGGCCGATCCTCTTCCACCTGGGCGGCCACCCCGCCTTCCGGGTCCCGTTCTTCGACGGCGACCGCTACGAGGATTACCTGCTGCGGTTCGAGCACCCCGAGACAAGCCGCACCTATGAGGTTACGGACAGCGGCACCATTGGCGACGGGACCCACGAGGTGCCCTGGACCGATAACGGTACCGTGCTGCCCCTGACCCACGACCTGTTCCGGCAGGACGCGCTGGTGTTCAAGGACCTCAACTCGCGCAGCGTACTGCTGGAATCGCGCAACCACGGCCCGGTACTGAAACTGGACTACGCGGGCTGGACCCACCTCGGGATCTGGGCCAAGCCGCACGGCGACTTCGTATGCATTGAGCCCTGGATCGGACTTGCCGACAGTGCCTCCGGCGACGGGCAGTTCGCCCACAAGGAAGGCATCATCAGCCTGGAACCGAATGAGGTCTACGAAATGAGCTACGACATCAAGGTACTTTAACCCCCTAGGCTGAGCGCTCAGCCGTACAGGGGCTCAATGGCGCGGTAGAATCGCAGCAGGTCGGCTTCCCGCAACTTGCCGCCCCCTTCCACCATTCGGATCTCGGTGAGCGCCCGGTCTACCGATTCCTGCGGTAAACCCAGCCGGATGGATAGGTCTTCCGGCGGCGTCTCCCCCTCCCGCCAGCGCACGCCCCGGCGATGATTGAGGTGAAACCGCAGACTGACCAGTTCGCGGCGGGCCAGTGCCGTATGATTCCCCTGCCGGTGCCCCAGGCGGCTCAGGGTCTCGATGAGGCGTCGGCTGGTATTCCGTCGGGCGGGCAGCAGCGGAATGATGCGCTGCCGGCGCTTCCCCCGGAACACCACAAACAGTACGGCCCCCACCAGCAGGAGGTACCAGGCCAGGGTCAGTTCCCGATGCTCCTGGATGTAAAGCAAAGTACGATTCCCGCTGAGCAGGTTCCGGCCCCCCGTGTAACCGCGTTCGGCGGGCTGGTCCGTCGCGGCAACGGGGTCCTGCAGGTAGCGGCGGTGGTACTCATCCCAGTAGACCCGGCCCGTATCCAGGACGGAAAGGACGGCAGCGGGGTAGAGAACGGCAGTGGAATCGAGCACGTACCAGTTGGTCAGGTAGCGCGGGGTGGAGAACAGGTAGAAATTGCCCTGCCCCCACCCGAGGCGCACGAAATTGACGCCGAGTGTATCCAGGGTGCCGAGTACCTGCACGTCGTAGCCGGGATCGCAGAGCAGTTTTTCGCTGATCGTGCGCAGCGGCACCGCCGCGGGCGCCCAGTAGCGCACGTTGACCAGGGGGAAGCTGTCGCCGGCGGGATAAAGGAAGGCGACCACGGAATCGGCCCGTTCGCTGGGAAAGCGGGCTTCCCCCACCGCGAAGTCGTCGTAGCACCCCGCCCCGAAGAGGTGGCGCGCCAGTTCTTCGGGCACTTCGCCCGTGGCCAGGATGGCCGTATTGCCGCGTTCCACGTAGTCGAGAAGGGTGGTCACGGCCGGGGATGCGTAGTGGGGCTGGTGGCCGACGAAGAGGTAGTTCGTGCCCCGTACGCTGTCGAGCCCCCGCAGGTCCAGGGTGTCGTAAAGAATAGAGGCCCCCGCGTCCCGGGCTGCCAGCAGTTCGTGCAGTACGTAGAGGTCGTAGGGATTTTTACCATCCGTGCGGTAACTCTCATACCAGTTGGTGGGCGGGCAACCGCAGAGGGTAAGTACGGCCAACAGCGGAAGCAAGCGCAAGGGTAGGGGCAGCCTCATCCTTTCGAGGCTTGAACGCTCCCCTCGTGGGCGCGCCGGCTCAGTTCCTCCATCTGGCGGCCCAGTACCCGGTAGCTGAGTCGGTCGACGGGGTGCAGCCCGTACCAGTAACGCTCGTAGGCTTCGCTTACCGCCCGAAAGCCGTCGGCCAGCCGGTGGTGCGCCAGCTGGCGCAGGTAGGTCCGGTTGCTGAAGTCGCGTCGCCATTGCAGGACGCCCGACCGCTCGAGTTCCCCCAGCAACTGCAGGAAGCGCAGGCGAACGGCCAGGTCGTAACGGCCCTCCGCTTCCGCCGTGGCAAGCCAGTCGGCGGGGACGCCCCGACGGACGACCGTCTCCTCGTCAAGCTCCGGAGTGGGGAACGACTGCGCGTCCTTCCCGCCCCGGGCGGGTGCGCCGGACCGAATATCCCGCCGAATACGGTGCAGCAGGAATCCGAGGCCGGTGACGGATACCAGGGTGAGCAGGACGAAAGTGGGCCAGTACAGCGCGGCCCAGTCGATCGTTCCGGCTGGTGCGGGAGTCGGCGCGGGCGGCGGGGCATCGAAACGCACCTCCTCGCGCAGGGCCCGGTACCGCTCGGCGGGGAAGGGACCGTACTCCTGCGCGCCGCCGGCTAGCGGCAGCAGAAGCGGAATAAGCAAAGAGGCGATCGGACGGAAATTCATGGCGGAAAACGAATATACCCCGGTTCCGGGCGGTCGGACTTGGCGGTACTGTCGGCAATTTCCTATTTTACCACTTTCCCACTCGCCGGCCTTTTCGCCGGCACAACAAATCATGCACGTGAGTAAATTCGATGAGAAGATGACCGCCTACGAGGCTTCCATGGCCAAGATCAACGTAAAGCCCGACCTGGAGCTGCTGCGCAAGGTCGCCAAGGGGCTCGGTCCGTCTATCTACAACAACGATTCCAACAAGGTAGCCTGCAGCGACAAGACCGAACTGCAGCGGGTCGTGGACAACTTCTGCAAGAAGAAACTCGGGATG
This sequence comes from Neolewinella litorea, assembly GCF_004803465.1. Lineage (GTDB taxonomy): Bacteria > Bacteroidota > Bacteroidia > Chitinophagales > Saprospiraceae > Neolewinella > Neolewinella litorea. Next base: position 89,625 of record NZ_SRSF01000004.1, read on the forward strand.
ACCGACGAAGACAAGGCCATGAATGCCGTGCAGGCCGCCTGCCAGAAGTACACCGAGCGCAGCAAGCACCGCCCCGTATTCTACTACCTGGTAGTGAAGGAACTTGGCCTGGAAAGCCACTATAACTAGGCCTTAATGGTCACGCGGCCGGTGATGCCCTCATTCACGCAGCGCAACACCAAGTCGGCCACCGCCGTGGGCTGCAGGATTTTGGGCGGGGGAGTTTCTCCCGCCCAACTGCTTGTCAGGGTAGCGCCGGGCGCCACCAGCGTCGTCCGTACGCCGCTGCCCTCCAGTTCTCTTTCCCAGCTTTCGTAAAGGATGCGCAGGCATTTTTTCGTGGCCCCGTAGGCCGTCATGTGACCGGAGGTATCGTCCGTAGCCGAGGAGCCGATGACCACCAGGTGGCCGTGCCCCCGCTCCACCAGCGGCGGCAGCAGGGCGCGGGCCAGCCGGTGATTGGCCATCACGTTCAGTTCCCAGCTTTCGCCGAAGACGTCGCGCCCGGGGTCGAGTAGGCCACCGGGGGCGTAATAGCCCGCATTCAGGATCACTACGTCGTATACACCGGTCGGTACCTCACGGGTCAGGTCGGCCACCAGCGGCTCCACCGTCGGGTGGGTGTGCTGCAGTTCGCGCAGTTGGGCTTCGTTACGCGCCACGGCCGTCACGCGGAAGCCTGCCGCGCTCAGGGTTTCGGCGCAGGCCCGTCCGATGCCCCGGGAGGCTCCGGTAATGATGGCGTTCATGGTATTTCAGTTTTCAGGTGGGGCGCCGGCGCGCGGGTGCCGGGGCCGGTAGGGTAAGGCCGTCAATACTGGTGAAAGGCCTGTGAAACAAAGGACAGGACCTCCGGCAGTGATTCGCGCCAGTACGTCCAGGTGTGGCCCCCGTCGCGAACGCGGTATTCGTGCGGGATCTCCCGCTCGCGCATCAGGATGTGCATCAGGCTGTTGCCTTCGTACAGGAAATCGTCGTCGCCACAGTCGATGTACCAGCGAACGGAACCAATCTTTTCGGGATCGCCATTTCTGACCAACTCCAGGGCGCTGTAGGATTCGTGGTAGGCGGTAAGCTGTTGGTCGGTGAAGGTGGAATCACCCGATTGCCGCAGCCGGTCCGCCATCTCCTCCCGGTCCAGCGGCCGGATGGAAGCACTCAGCGGGCAGGCGCTGGAGAAGAGGTCGGGGCGGTGAAGGGCGTAAATGAAGGTTCCGCCCCCGCCCATGGACAGGCCGGCCGCGGCGCGGTAGCGCTTTTCACGCCGGATGCGGTACCGGGTTTCGACTTCGGGCATGAGTTCCTCGAAGAAAAAATCCTCATACCGGAAATCGCCGCCGACGCGGTTGAAGTAGCCCCGCCGCCCCGTGTTGGCGTCCGGCATAATGATCACCATGGGCGTGGCCCGGCCGGAGCGAAAGGCTTCATCGGCGAGGTGAGCCACCTCCCCGAACTGCACCCAGCCGCTGTGGTCGTCGCCGCCGCCGTGCAGCAGGTACAACACCGGATAACTGCGGGAAGATTCCTCATACCCAGGGGGAAGGTAAACCGCGTACTTCCGCTCGCCACCGAGAATTTCCGATGGCAGGGTCATGTTGTCGTTCACGTAGCCGCTTTGGGCGGCCAGGGGGAGGGCAAAGAGAAACACCAACCACTTGAGCATAGTAAAAGATATTGTGGGGTAAAATACACTTTGCCAAGTATCCTTTCGTTTCCCGGCCGCCGGTACCGGTCTTCGGCCGCATTGTGGGGTGATATTGTTTACTTTTACGGTCCTCGATAAACCCGAATATCATGCCCGACACCACCACCCGGCCCCGCCCTGCCTTTACCACCAAGGAAGACTTTCACCAGCAGGCCCGCGCCGACCGCTTCGAATTTCACGATTACTACCTCGTCGACGATTTGCTGGAAGACGAACACCGCATGGCGCGGCAGGCCGTGCGCGACTGGGTGAAGGCCGAGGTTAGCCCCATCATCGAGGACGCCGCCATGCGCGGCAAGTGCCCTACTCACCTCTTCAAGGGACTGGCCGAGGTAGGGGCCTTCGGACCCAGCCTGCCGGTAGAGTACGGCGGCGGTGGCATGGACGAGATCGCCTACGGGGTGATCATGCAGGAACTCGAGCGCTGCGACAGCGGACTGCGGTCCATGGCCTCCGTGCAGGGCAGTCTGGTGATGTACCCCATCTTCCGCTACGCGAGCGAAAAGATCAAGCGTAAATACCTGCCCGGACTGGGCAGCGGCGACCTCATCGGATGTTTCGGCCTTACCGAGCCGGATGCCGGTTCCAACCCCGGCGGGATGCTCACCACCATTGTTGACGACGGCGACGCCTACGTCCTCAACGGCTCCAAGATGTGGATCACCAACAGTCCGATCGCCGACCTGGCCGTCGTCTGGGCCAAGGACGAGGAGGGCAAGGTACGCGGCATGGTCGTCGACGCCGACACCCCCGGCTTCAGCGCCCCGGAGATCCACGGCAAGTGGAGCCTGCGCGCCAGCATCACCGGGGAACTGGTCTTCGAAAACGTACGCGTTCCGAAGGAAAACGTCTTCCCCGACATCCGGGGGCTACGCGGTCCGCTGAGTTGCCTGAGCAAGGCCCGCTACGGCATTGCCTGGGGGGCCATCGGCGCGGCGCTGGATTGCTACGACTCGGCCCTGCGGTACAGCCTGGAGCGGGAGCAGTTCGGCAAACCCATTGGCGGCTTCCAGCTTCAGCAGAAGAAACTCGCCGAGATGATCACCGAGATTACCAAGGCCCAGCTCCTGGCCTGGCGGCTGGGTACCCTGGCCAATCGCGGAGAGGCCACTCCGGCCCAGATCAGCATGGCCAAGCGCAACAACGTGATGATGGCCCTGGAGATCGCCCGCGAGGCCCGGCAGATTCACGGTGGCATGGGCATTACCAACGAGTACCCCATCATGCGCCACCTGATGAACCTGGAAACGGTACTGACGTACGAGGGCACCCACGACGTTCACCTGCTCATCACCGGCCACGACATCACCGGCATCAACGCTTTCGGCTAGCGCCGGACGCGCCTTGGGCCCAATGCTCCACCCCCGCCGACCGCCGAGGGAGTGCATGAATACGCTTTTGCGTCCAGGATGGGGAAGTCGTTGCCCCCGCGCCCGGCTTTTCTGTGACCCTTTTGCACCCGCGCTCCGCCGCCGGGGAAGAGTATATTTGGCCCCTCCAATATCGCGTTTGTGCACCTACCGCTCTTACTGATCTTCGCGCTGCTGTATTCATTTTTCCTGCCGGCCCAGTACGCACCCCCTCTGCGCGGGCCGCTGCTGGTAACGGGTACCTTCGGTGAGCTGAGGAGTGATCATTATCACGGCGGACTGGACTTTCGGGCGTCGGTAGGTACCCCGGTGCGGTCGGTAGCCGACGGCTACGTGAGCCGCGTGCGCGTGAGTGGGGGAGGGTTCGGGCAGGCGGTCTACGTGGATCACCCCGACGGGAAGCGGAGCGTGTACGGTCACCTGGAGGTGCTGGCTCCCGAACTCAAGGACACCATCCGCAAGTTGCAGTACGCCCGGCAGTCCTTCGAGATCGACTTCCGCCCTGACTCCCTGGCGTACCCCGTCGGGCAGGGGCAAGTTATCGGCGGGGTAGGGAACCGCGGCTTCAGTTTCGGCCCCCACCTGCACTTCGAGATTCGGGAAGCGGCCACGGATGCCCAGCTGAATCCCCTTTCCCTTGGCTTCGTGATTCCGGATACGCGCCAACCCCAGCTGCGCAACCTGCGGCTCTATACCTGGGCGGACGGGGAGCCCGAGTCGACCGCGGTTTCCTACGACCTGATCCGGAACGAGTTGCCGGATACGCTCTACGTCGCGGCGCCCCGCATCGGCTTCGGGCTCAAGGCCTACGACCGGCAGAACAGCATGCCGAACTGGAACGGGATCTACCGCGCCAACTTGTGCGTGGACAGTACGGAGGTGTTTTCCTTTGATTTTGACCGGGTACCGCTTGAGAAAACGGCCTACATCAATGCGCTGACCGACTATCGCGAGTGGCGGCGCAACTCCTCCTGGTACTACCTGCTGTACACGCCGGTGGCCGAGGCCGGCTTCTGGGCTGAAACGCCGCCCGCCGCCGGTGACGGAATACTGAACCTGCCAGCAGGCGTCCCGAAGCGCGTGAACATCACCGCTACCGACTACGCCGGCAACACTTCCTCCGTGGAGGTGGTAGTGGTACACCAACCGATTAAGGGCCCGGTCGCCGCAACAAGTGGAAAAGCGGCCGCCGCGCCCCATCAGTACTTTCTGCCCGCGGGTGAGGCCAGCATAATCGATACGGCAGGCCTGCGCCTGGAACTGGACGAGCTGGCCCTGTACGAAGACCTGCGGTTCCGCTACGTACGGCTGGAAGATGCCTCGGAGGGCTACCTGAGCGACGTCCACCAACTGCACGACCCCGAAACCGCCCTGCACGGCCGGGCGGTGCTGCGATTGCGGCCGCGTACTGTGGTACCCGATTCCCTGCGCGAACGCGTGTACATTGGCAAATGCGGATCCGACGGAGCCCCCCGTACGGTAGGCGGTGAATGGCTGCCCGACGGGAGCATGCAGACGAATATCGGCGCGTTCGGCGATTATGCCCTGCTGCTGGACCGGGAGCCCCCGGAGGTTCGTATCCGTGACTTCCGCTCGGACCTGCGCGGCCGGCCGGGCTTCAGCCTGTTCGTAAAGGATGCCGTAGGCGGGGAACTTGGCTACCGCGGCACCGTGGATGGCGAATGGGTGCTGCTGGAGTACGATGCCAAGTCTGGCACCCTCACCCATACCTTCGAGGATATGCGCAAAATCGGGGGCAACACCACCCACCGTTTTGAACTCGAGATCACCGACGGGCGGGGCAACCGGACCACCTTCACCCGCGATTTCCGGCGTTAGGGTTCGGCGACCAGTTGACGGACCAGCTGATTGATGTGGACCAGCCGCTCCTTGTCGATGCTGTAAAGGATGTATTTACCCTGCCGCTCCCGCTTGACGATTCTTGCCTTGCGCAGGATGGCCAGGTGTTGGGAAGCGACGGACTGTTCTACCCGCAGCGCGATGAAAATATCCGTCACCGTCAACTGGTCGTTGTCGTAAAGCAGGCGGATAATCTGCTGCCGCAGATCGTGGTTCAGCGCCCGCAGGAGCAGCGCCGCCCGCGAGAGGGCGGAAGCGTCAACCAGTGTGCCGCTTTCGGAATCGTCCGGTGTAGGGTGGTTGGAGGATTTTGACATGGCTTTCGGGTATAACCTATCCTAATATAACGCATAAGCGTGTCGGAAACAAAAAGGTTATCCAGAACGGCCGGCCCGCTACGAAGGTAGCGGACAAAAAAAAGCCTTTAACACTCGGTTAAAGGCTACATAACAAACACTATGAACAACACAAGATCTTAAGAACGTCCCATTCAGGACGGGTTGATTTTTCTCGGCGATGACAAAGATAGTCTTTTTGACATTAATTCCAATCGAAAACCCAAATTGGGGTTCATTTTTTTTCGAAAGCGGAGAAACCGACCACCGGATGTAAAGAATCCGGGGGTTTCCCCCGACCTTGGGTCCGACCTTATGGCCTATGCAACAGTCATTACTGCAATACATAGAGCGGCCTTCGCTGCTTTCCGAGATCACATCAGAAAAAATTCTGGATCTGATCGCGCGGTACCCCTATTCAACGAACCTTCGGTTGCTGTTATTGCTGAAGGCCCGGCAAGAAAAGGATCCCGACTACGAAAAATACCTGAACCGCTTCGCTTCCGCCACCTTTGACCGTACCCACCTGTACAACCTGCTCGCCGCACTCGACCTCCGCGAAGAGGAACGCGGGGAAGTGCTGGAGCTGTTAGAGTTGGAAGAACTGGAACTTGCGCCCCTGGAAAACATCTTCAACGAAGAGCTTCCTTCCCGGCTGAATGAGCTGCCCAACCCGTCGGCCGCGGGCACGGTTAATGACCCTGATGAGGAACTGCCGCCGCTGATGCCGCCGATCAGCCGAACGCGTGCTACATTCGCCCCTCCGGTGCCGCGGTCCGGCATTGGGGAGTGGGTAGATCTGGCCAGCGCCTACAGTCAGCTGCTGCCCGTCTTCGTAAGGGTAGCCCGCCCGGAAGATCCGGCCGTCTTCCAGGAACTGATCAACGGACGGTCGCGGAGCGCGAACCTGAGCGATCGCCTGCGGAAATTGCGCCGCCGGCAGCAATCGGCCACGCCGCGGAAATCTTCCGCCGACACCGGCGACGGGGGGGTGGTCGTCAGCGAAACCCTGGCCGCCCTGCTGGTGCGTCAGGAGCAATACCAGAGCGCCATCAAGATGTACCGGCGACTGATCTTGCTTTATCCGGAGAAAAAACCGATCTTTGCCGGCCTCATTGAAAAACTGAAGGAAAAATTATAACCCCATGGTCAACCTCCTTACTATCCTGACCGGTGTCGTTTGCCTGCTGCTCATGCTGGTGGTACTGATCCAGAACCCCAAGGGCGGTGGTATTGACTCTACCTTCGGTGGGGGTCAAGCCAACCAGATGCTCGGCGCCTCCCGGTCCACTGACGTGATCGAGAAGGTCACCTGGGGCCTGGCAATCGCCCTCTTCACCCTCTGCATCCTTACCGCACTGGCCGTAGGATCGGTAGGCGACGGAGCCGACCTGGGTACCGGGCTCTAGGCCCTTTACCGGATTCCCGGACACACTACGCCCCCACCTTGCTTTGGCAGGGTGGGGGCGTAGTCGTTTAGCCCAGCCAGGTGTAGAGGAAGGTCAGCAGCAGGATGATCGTGATCGCGGCGATATTGAAGCCCATGCGGGTCCGAAACAGGGAGGGTTCCAGGTCGATGGCCTTGTAGTCGTCGGGCGCCTTGTCGGTGTAGATCAGCGCGATCACCACCAGCGACAGAACGACGAAGATGATCGACATGCTCATCGGGACGCCCGGCACCGGTTGGAGCAGCAGGCGGATTCCGGTGGCCAAACCGATACCGATGATGGCGATCGACAGACCGTTGCGCAATTTGATGTCCTTCACCATCCGTGCCCCGAGGGCCTGCTTTTCCTGCGTTGTATAGGGCGTATCTGAAACCCCTTCGTCGGCGGTGTTTTTCTTGGTGCGACCGGTAAACTGGCTGATGACCACCATAAGCAGCGCCGAGATCAGGAAAACGAAGGCCATGCGGTCTAGGAACGGCAGGTCGGGCATCAATTGCTGGAAGGCCCACGACACCGGCACCGAGGCCAGTACCACCACCAGGGCAGCCTTGGCCGTGCCGCGGCGGTAGAAGAAGCCGAAAATGAAGACCGTAAGCACGCCCGGGCTGATGAAGCCCGTATACTCCTGAATTACCTGGAACACCTGTCCGGCATTTGCCAGGGCCGGGGCCACCAGGGCTCCGATCAGCAGGGCTGCGGCGGCGGAGATCTGTCCCACCCTCACCTGCCGGGCTTCCGTGGCGCCGGGGTTGATGAACTTGTTGTAGATGTCCATCGTGAAGATGGTCGAGGTAGAGTTAACCATCGAGCTCACCGAAGAACCGATGGCGGCTACCAGGGCGGCAAAGGTCAGTCCCGTGAAGCCCACTCCAACGTAATTGGCCAGCACCCAGGGGAAGGCCTGGTCGGCTTTGGTGATCGGCAGGTTGGCGGGATCCTGCTCGCGCAGCAGGTACCAGGCAGCGATGCCGGGCAGCACGGCGAAGAAGGGGATGAACAACTTCATGAAAGCCGCGAAGGCCACCCCACGCTGTGCCTCGGCCAGATCCTTGGCCGCCAGGGCCCGCTGGATGATGTATTGGTTGTTGCCCCAGTAGTAGCTGTTGGTGATCCACATGCCGCCCAGCAGCAGGGCAAATCCGGGCAGCAACTGGAAACTCGACTTCATTTCCGCTCCTGCTTCCAGGTCGGTCGGCTCGCCGTAGGGCGTTACGCCGGTCGATAGTTCGTGCGCATTGGCCACGTCCAGGTAGGTATCGCCGGGCTCGAAGAGCATTTCGAAGTGGCCGGGCAGTGCCTCGTAAAGATTGGCGATGCCGGCGAATACGCTCCCGTCGCCCACCACGCTAAGGATGCCGTAGGCCGCAATGGTACCCCCCAGCATGAGTACGACCACCTGTACTACGTCGGTCCAGACCACGGCCTTCAGTCCGCCAAAGATGGAAAAGGATGCCGAATAAAGGACGAGTCCTATAATGCCGTACATCAGGTCAACGCCCAGCAGCGTCTCGATGGCCAGGGCGCCGAGGTAGATGACCGTGGCGATGTTGACGAAAACGAACAGTGCGATCCAGAACACCGACATGATGGTGCGTACCGTGCCGTCGTAACGATCCTCCAAAAACTGCGGCATGGTATAGATCTCCTTTTTCAGGAAGACGGGCAGGAAGAACTTCGCCACCAGGATCAGCGTAATGGCGGCCATGAGTTCGTAGGCGGCAATGGCGAGTCCGAGCTCAAACCCGGAGCCGTTCATGCCGATGATCTGCTCGGCCGAGATGTTGGAGGCGATGAGCGAGCCACCGACGGCCCACCACGGCAGGCTGCGACTGGCCAGGAAGTAGTCGCTGGCGGTTGAGGTCTTTTCCCGGTTCGCGATCCAGATGCCGAAAAGGATCACCCCTATGATATAGGTGGCGAAAATGATCGTGTCGATCGTACCCAGTTGACCTAGTTGCATGATATACTTTTAGTGATTGGGACAAACGAACGTACCCGCCTGCCCGGGAAGGTGCGACAATATAGGAGTTTGCTACATGGCAAGCAGCCGTACCGCGTCGAAGTATCGGAATTCCCGCAGGTTGAAAATCCGATCCCGCAAGCGTGCCAGCCCGAGATCGAAAGCGGTTCGTGCGGTGGGTTCCTCCCGCAACAGCCCGCGCAGCAGTTGAATTATCAGGGTGGGGTAGTGGCTGTGGTAGTCGATGCGCCCGAGGTAGCGCGCCAGGTTATTTACCCCGTATCCCACGAATTCGTGGTGGCCGAGGCGGTAGTGGCATACCAGCTGCAGTAGTCGGGCGTAAACCATCAGATCGTACCGCAGGGGCTTGCCTTCAGCGAGTATGGGGGCCACGAAATCCAGCGCCGCTTCCAATCGGCCGTTCAGTACGCTCAGCGCGCCGAGTTTGTAATACATCACGAGTTGCTTGTGGCGGTCCACCCCCTGTAGCGCGGCGATGCGCCGGGCGAATGCTTCCAGCTGGGCGGGGCCGCAGGTGCAGGGGTTCGTCAACAGGAGCTGGTTGATTTCGGCTCGCAGGAGCACCATCGTCGCCATCAATTGGCTGTTGCGCTGTTGCTGGGTGTCCGACCGCTGGTTTATAAAGGCCACCAACTCCGCGTGTATTTTCCGGTGCGCCTCGGCGTCGTGGCGGAAAAAGGCGATGAGCAGCCCGCGGTCCATACCCTTAAGGTAATAGTTGACGTCTCTTTCCCGCCATTCCCGGTGCCCGGAGAACTGGTCGGTCCAACTGCGGGCGTGCTGGGCCGCCTGCTCCAACTGCAGTTGGTTGTAGTGGTACCAGAATCGACACTGGTGACCGAGTATCCGCTCCTGAAAGGTAGCGCCGACCGGAACCGGATCGCTGAAGTAATGGTGATACAGTTGGTAGAACTTCCGCGCCTCGGCCGGTGAGGCTACGTGGCCGTGCTGAATGAAGTGGCGCTGCAACATGAGCTGCAGGTTGGATTGCCGTACCGTACTGCCCATTACCTCCTGGCGGCGCCGGCTTTCCGAAGTAAGCGAGGTCATCCGTTCGGAGGAGGCCCGGGTGATGTGCCGGCTTTCGATCACCTTCTCGAAATCAATGATCAGCAGGTGGTGCAGGTCCAGGTGGAATTTGATCGCCTGTTCCTTGGCCCGCCCCAGCAGTTTCAGGGCGTGCAGGTAAAGGCCCCGATCGTAGAGCAGATTGGCGTAGTCGATCTGTTCGCGTACCTGGATTCCCAGGTCGCGCCGCCGGTGCTGCAGGCGTAGTGCATCGAGCAGGCGACCGTAAAGGTGCCGTTGCAGGTTGGCCAGTTGAGCGGTCCCTTCGATGCCGAGCTGCGCGGGCAGGCCGGGGTCTTCGAGCGATCCACCCTCACTGAGAAAGCGGAAGAGGCGGTAGAATTTATTCTCCTCACCCCCGCCGCTCCGGTTGGCATGCCGCGTGAAGAATCGCCTTTCGGAGCTGTCCAGGCTTTCAATCAACTCGGTTAACAGCTCTTTTTTCGCAATTGCCATAACAAATCGGGGGTGTTGTGACGGTCCGTATTTGCTGGGACCGGGGTAAAATGTGCGTAGACCATCCAGGTAAATCGACTGATGAGGAGCGGAAAACACCAGGTTGCCGACCCGGTAGTCGAAAAAGCGGAGAATATACCATCACAAAATAGACTTCTTTCTGATTTGATTTCTGCCCCGCCCGGTCGTGAACTTTGAGAACCAGTTTGACCGATCGGATTCCTGACTTGACCCCAATTATCCACGCCTTACGGGGCTGTATCCACTAGCATATGAAACCATTCATCTACCACATTCTCGGGCTCCTCCTGCTGCTTTCCGGCGGACTCGGCGCCCAGCGCACCCTTACGGGAACCGTCACTGACGGTACCGACCCCCTGATCGGGGCCACGGTAATGGCTGACGGGACAACCATCGGCACCGTTACTGATTACGAGGGGCTATTCGAACTGACCGTTCCGGACGGCATCGAGCGCCTCATCGTCACTTACACCGGCTTTGAAGCCGTCTACCTTCCCATCACCGCTCAATCGGAATACGACATTCTGCTCCAGGAGTCGGCCCTCGATCTCAGCGAGGTAGTCGTCACGGCCCTCGGCGTCAAGCGCGAAAAGAAGTCGCTGGGCTACGCCGTCCAGGACCTGGAGGGGGAAGCCATCGAACAGACGCGCAGTACCAACGTGGTCAACGGCCTATCCGGCAAGGTAGCCGGCCTCCAGGTATCGGCGGCCAACGTGCCCGGTGGTGGCTCCCAGGTCACCATCCGCGGCAACAGTTCCGTGCTGGGCAACAACCAGCCGCTGTACGTGATCGACGGCGTGCCGATGGAAGGCGACTTTGCCGCACCCATCGACGGGGCGGTCGACAACAACGTCTACGGCGGCGGCATCTCCGAGATCAGCCCGGACAACATCGCTTCCATCACCGTCCTTAAGGGAGCGAACGCCGCGGCCCTGTACGGCAGCCGGGCGGCCAACGGGGTGATCCTTGTCACCACCAAGGACGGCAGTAACGTCGAGGGGCTCACCGTGAACTACGCCGGAAGCTATTCAATCGAGAACCCTTTTGTCGTACCCGAATTCCAGAACACTTATGGCGGGGGAACGGGAGGCGTGACCTGGTACGCCGACGGCCGCAACGGGGGCATCACCGACCCCCTGGCCGTGGAGCAGTTTCGCAGCGTGTACCCCGATGCCCCGCTTGTTGGCACCGCCGGGGTGGACGAAAGCTGGGGCGCACCAATGGACGGGCGGCTGGTCCGGCACTGGTGGACGGGTACGGAGGTGGCCCCTCTGGTACCGGCTCCCGACAGTTGGAGCAATTTCTGGGACACCGGCCACACCGCCAACAATACCCTCAGCATCTCCAACAACTACGGCACCGGCAACTTCCGCTTCAGTTTCGGCCGCGTGGATACCAAGGGCCTTCTCTACAACAACGACTACGAGCGGAACAACTTCCGCCTCAACCTCGACCAGGAACTCGCCCCGAAACTCAGCGTACGCGTGAGCACCGAATACATCAAATCGGGTTCCGATAACCGGCAGCAACCCGCCCTCTGGGAGCTTGGAACCTGGCACCATCGGCACGACGACTGGGGACTGCTGCGCGATTACCGCAACTTCATGGACGTGCACATTGTGCGGGAAGGCGACGTCTACCCCTACGCCAACTGGCAGCACTCATTCGCCCAGAACCGCTTCTATGAGCAGGAATACCTGACCAACGCCAACGAGAAGGACCGACTGCTGGGTAATGTCGCTTTCACCTACCAGTTTCTGCCCAGCCTCAGTCTTTTGGTCCGCGGCGGCACCGATCTCTGGACCGATACCCGCCGCGCGGTTACCCGCGCCGAGCGAATCAAGAGCGGTACCGAACGGACGCAGTCGTTCAGCGAGGACATCCTCCGCCGACAGGAGACGAACCTGGACTTCATCCTGACCTACAACAGCTACTTCGGGGAGGATTTCAGCCTCAACGCCCAATTCGGCGGCAACCACCGCAGCAACTATTACAAGCGCAACTACATCGGCGTCAACGACGCCACGATCAACGGCCTCTACAATGTGGCCAACAACGCCAGCCAGAACACCAACCTCAGTCGGATCGAGGAAAAGGAGGTCAACAGCTTCTTCGGAGCGGCCAGTTTCGGCTACAAAAGCTTCCTCTACGTGGACGTGACGGCGCGCAACGACTGGTCGAGTACACTTCCGGTCGAGAACAACAGCTATTTCTATCCCTCAGTGAGCATCAGCGGGGTCCTCACCGACGCCCTCCCCATTGGCGGCGCCGTGCTGAGCTACGCCAAGGTGCGGGCCGGCTGGGCGCAGGTGGGCTCGGATACCGATCCCTACCGGCTCCGGCAGGTGTTTGCACCCTCCACGCCCTGGAACTCCACCACCCCGCTCTTCGCCGAACAGGCTGCAATTGCCAGTTCCGACCTGCGCCCTGAGCGTACCACCGGCAAAGAGGCCGGACTGGACCTGCGCTTCCTCGGCGGCCGGATCGGTCTGGACGTGACGGCCTATGAGCAAACCACCGAGGACCAGATCATCAATATTGCCGTCAGCCGGGCCACCGGCTACGAAAGCAAGCTCATCAACGCCGGGAAGGTGCGTAACCGCGGCGTAGAGGTTGTCCTTTCGGGAGCCTTAGTAGACCTGCCGAAGGTGGGCTGGGACGTGGCCGTGAACTACGCCAGGAACCACAACACCGTACTGGAACTCTACACCGACGAGAGCGGCAATGAACTCGAGACCATCGTACTGCAGTCGCGCCGCGGACTTAGCCTGGAAGCCCGGGTAGGGGAGCCCTTCGGCACCCTGTTCGGCAGTGGCTTTGCCCGCGTTCCGGACGGTCCCCTGGCCGGGCAGGTGATCTTCGAGAACGGCGTGCCCGTGAAAGATCCCGACCTGAAGGTGCTCGGCAACGTCACGCCCGACTGGATCGGGGGCATTCGCAATATGTTCCGCCTGGGGGCCTTCACCGCCAACTTCCTCATAGATGCCAAGATAGGTGGTGACATCGCCGAAGAAAGCAGCTCGATAGGGATGCAAACCGGCGTCTATCCCCTTACGGCCATTGGGCGCGAGGAGGGTGTCATCGGTGTGGGCGCCCGCAACGTCGGCGATGCGGAAAACCCGGTCTACGTCGCGAACGACGTAGTGGCTCCCACCCGCGATGTAGTCGGTGCCCTGAGCGTCCGCTACGCCAATGAGGGCGCCATCTTCGACGCCAGCTTCGTGAAGTTGCGCGAAGCCGGGATCACCTACGCGCTGCCCGGTGCCCTGGTCGACAAGGTATCCTTTCTGCACGCCGCCAGCGTGAGCCTGATCGGCCGCAACCTGGCCATGCTCTACAGCAACCACAGTCAAGTAGACCCCGAGTTCAACAGCTATGGCGGTAACCTGCAGGGCGCCCTTAACTATACCTCCATTCCCAGCACCCGCAGTTTCGGGGTCAACCTGAACCTCACTTTCTGATGGTGGCCCCGCACCCGCGCGCCGCCGCCCCCTTCCCTTTCCTCAGCTCTATCGCCCCCAATAACTTCCCTATGAAAGCCACCAACTTCCTGATCCCCCTGCTCCTGTTGCTGCTCTTTACCGCCTGCGATGATGGTTTTGAGGAACTGAACGCCAACCCCAATGAACCCGAACTGGTGCCGCCCTCCACGCTCTTCCCTCTGGCCGTGCGCGAGGCGGTCGACCGAATCCACGGGCACCGGACCCGTAACGAACGACTGAACCTCGACGGCGGCATGCTGTGGATGCAGTACTTCGCCCGCAATCAGTACGTCAATGAAGGCGACACCTACAACCCCGCCGCCACCCTGCGCAACGAGACCTGGGACGGCTTCTACACCGAGAGCCTGGTCAACCTGCAGACGGTGATCAACCTCACCGCCGCTCCCGACGGCCGCTACTACAATCCCAATTACGCGGCCGCGGCGACCGTGATGCGGGAATACGTATTCTCGATCCTGACGGACACCTGGGGCGCCATTCCCTACAGCGCGGCGCTGGCGGGTTCTACCGAAGGGAACCTGGCTCCGGTGTACGACAGCCAGGAAGCCGTATACGCAGGTATGCTGGCCAACCTCAAAGCGGCCAGTGAACAACTGGATCCCTCCGGAAGACCGATCGACAAGGATATCCTCTTCAACAGCGACATCGTCCTCTGGAAAAAATTCGCCAACAGCCTGCGCCTGCGCCTGGCAAACCGGATGGCGGATCGGGCCCCCGGTGAAAGCCGGGCCGTATTCGCCGAGATACTCGGTGATCCCGCGCGTTACCCCATCATCACGTCCAACTACGATGCAGCCTTCTTCCGCCCCACCGCCCGGCAGAACGACGAGAACAACAACAGCTGGCATGAGGTGATGGTATTTGACAGCCGCGAGGACTGGTCGATCAGCACCACCCTGATCAACGCCATGGCCGACGCCGAGGGCAACGCCACCGACCCCCGCCTGGAAGTGTACGCCAAGCCGGCCCAGGCCGGCGACCGGGCCGGCAAATACGCCGGCGCCCCAAATGGCCTGCCCGAAGGGGACGCCGTGGCCTACTTCACCACGGCCAGCCGCCCGGGGGAATACTTCACCGCCGAGACGCAGGCCGTTCCCCTGATCACCTACGCGGAGATCAACTTCATCCTGGCCGAGGCCGCCATGGACGGTGAGTACACCGCCGGACCCGGCGCGGTCGAATACCTGGAAGCCGGCGTCCGTGCCAGCTTCGAACAGTACGGCCTCACCATGCCCGACAATTACGTCGCCGGCCGGGGGATCAGCCGCGAAACCCTGATGACCGAGAAGTGGAAGGCCCTGTTTCCGCAGGGCATCGAAGCCTGGACTGAATACCGGCGAACCGGATTTCCCGTGCTCCCCGATCCGGACCCCCGCGCCGTGATGGAAAACGAAGGCAAAGTCCCCACCCGCCTGCGGTACCCGGAGTCGGAGTACAGCCTCAACAACGCCAACGTCGCCGCGGGCGTCGCCATGAACGGCGGACCCGATACCAAACTCACCCCCCTTTGGTGGGCCGAATAGGCTCACCCCCTCCCCCCCAATGCAAAGCATATTCCTATGAAGAACCTCCTCCTGCTCCTCCTGCCGCTCCTGCTGCTGACCGCCTGCCTCGACGATGAGATGGCCTTCACCGTAGAAGCCTCACCCCTCAAGGCCGAGATCGTCCGCCTGGATAATGCGGACCCGGGCACCATCGCCTATGCGGCAGTATTCACCGAACTGGATAAAGACGGCATCCTGGACCACCAGGTGGGCATTGTGGCCACCCCGGCCGCCAATCTGGAACTGGACGTGTACAGCCAGACGCAGACCCTCCTCCAAACGGTGGTGACCGACGCCGATGGCCGGGCGGTCTTTTCCGTGCCCTTCGCCGATATCGAGGGGGTGACCCGCCTGGAATGGTCCGGATCCTACCGCGGCAAGGCCTTCCGCATTCTGACCAACCTGTAGGGCAAGGCTCCGCACCCCACAACTCCTTCTTTTCGAAACGATTTACAAATTCATTTCTATGACCTCTTTTCCCACCAATCGCCGTCAATGGCTGCGCCGCGCCGCCCTTGCCGGTGCCGGTTTGGCTGCTCTGCCCTCCCTGTCGCTCCGGGCGACACCAGCCCCCGGGGCGGTAGCGCAGCCTGGTTTCCAGGAATACCTCCCTCAGCTCGAATGGGAACGAAAGCTGCAGGGGCAACCTCCCCTGAAAGCGCGGATGCTGGCCAACGAAAATCCCTATGGTCCGTCGCCGAAGTGCCTCGAAGCGATTGGCGCATCCGCCGCCGCCGGCAACCGCTACCAACACGAGGCCGCCCAGCAACTCAAGCAGATGATCGCCGACTTTGAGGGCGTACCGGAAGAATACATCATGGTGACCCCGGGCTCCAGCGACGTGCTGGAGAAAATGGCCATCGTGCATTTCCTGGGCGGGGGCAACGTAGTGGCGGCGGACCCCACCTATATGTCACTGATCAAGGTAGTGCTGGGAATGGGCGGCACGTGGAACAAGGTCAGGGTGACCGACGACTGGGCCCACGACCTCACCGCCATGCGGTCCGCCATCACCGATGAAACGAGAATGGTGTACATCTGCAACCCGAACAACCCGACCGGCACCCTTACAGAGGCCGCTGCGCTGAAGGACTTCTGTCGGGAGGTCGCCGATGAGGTCCCGGTTTTCGTGGATGAGGCGTATCTCGAATTTCTGCCGGACTACCGGGAGAAGACCATGGTACCGCTGATTCAGGAAGGGAAGAACGTCATCGTGGCCCGCACCTTCTCCAAGATTCACGGTATGGCCGGACTGCGCGTTGGCTACGCCGTAGCCCGCCCCGAGACCCTGGAGAAAGTGTATCAGATCAGCCGCGGCAACATGGGGCTGTGCAAGACTTCGCTGGAGGGCGCCATGGCCAGTATGCAGGATGAAGCATTCCAGGAGGCCAGTCGTCGGCAGACCACCGCCTTTCGGCAGCAGGTGTACGCCGGACTGGAAGCAATGGGGATGCCCTACCTGCCCTCCTTCACCAGTTTCGTACTCTTTCCGATTCCCTTGTCCGGGGAGAAGTTCCTGGAGCAGATGTTCGACCGCGGCATTGGGGTCCGCTCCTTTTCCATCCACGGCAACGATTACTGTCGCGTGAGCGTAGGCACGCTTGAAGAGGTAGATATGTTCCTCACGGCACTCCGACAGGTACTGGCTTAATCCCATTTTCCGCTGCGGGTGGGCCGTTTGGTCTCCCGCAGCACCTTTTGTTACGGTAATCTCCCCCAATGAACCCCGCGCTCCAAAAAACCCTTGCCTTTTTGCTTCTTATTCTGGCCGGCTACCTGCTCCAACGCAAGATCGTCGGCAAGCAGGAACTCGCCGGCGTCAAGGTTCTCATCCTGAGTATCGTGTTGCCCGCCACGATTTTTGTAGCCCTCCTCAAGATCGAAATCTCGGCCACGATGCTGTTGCTGCCCCTCCTGGCATTGCTGCTCAACGGGATCCTCTATGCGGTATCCGCTCTCCTGCTTCCCCGACTCGGGTTCCGACGCGATACCCCCGGTTGGCGCACCATGATGCTGCTCCTGCCTTCTCTGGCGCCGGGCCTGAGCGTCTTTCCCTTCATTCTGGAGTACCTGGGAGAAGCGCCTTTGGCCATGGCGGCGCTGGCCGATGTGGGTAACAAGGTGTTTGTGCTCATTGTACTCTACCTCGTGGCCATGAACTGGTACTACGCCCGCCATGATACGGCCAGCGCGGCACCCGACCGGCGCGGCAAGTTGAAGGACCTGGGCTTGGCCCTGGTTCAGGAACCGGTCAACTTGGTTATCCTCGCCGCCATCGCCATGCTGAGTTTCGGCTGGACGCTGAGTGACCTGCCGGTCTTTTTGGAAGGCACCGTGGCCCGCCTGGCCTCGCTGATGACCCCGCTTGTACTGTTATTCATCGGCATGGCCGTACGCTTCAACCGGCGTGAGGTGCCGCTCATTGTAAGGGTGCTGTGCTTTCGCTCCGGGTTGGCTTTCCTGTTGAGTGCAGGACTGGTATACCTGAGCGGGCTGTCCGGACCGCTGGCGCTGCTCGCGGTCATTTTTGCTCAGTGCGCCGTCAGTTTCTGGCCCTTCGCGCATATGTCGGCGGTAGAGGCCTTGCGTGGAACATCGGGAGATCCGGTTTTCGATCTGGACTTGGGCCTCAATGTTTTGGCCTTCTCGCTGCCTTTTTCCACCCTGGTAATTCTTACGGTACTTTCCTGTGGGGAGTGGTTTGCCGCTCCGGCGGTGATTGCTCCGGCCGGGGTCGTCATGTGTATCGGTCCGGCGGTATATATGCTGCGCCCACTCTTGGCGTCTTCACGTGAAGGAGAAGTGGAAGAGGCACACGCCTGACGGAGAGCAGAACCGGCGGGCGGCGGCGCGCAGGTGCCATACGGGTCAATCGTTATCGCTGCGATGGCCGGCGATCGAGGCGGTGGTATAGAGGTAGGAATTGAAATCCGCGATGTCCTGCACCTCTGTGTCCTCGTATTCCTCGGGCAAATCGAGGAAGAAGCAGTGTTCATCGTTGCCGAGTTTCGGGCTATAGGTGAGGATCTCGTCTTCTCCGCTGAGGTAGAAGAACGAATGGTGCACGGCGAAGTATTCCGGAGGGTCGCTTTCCGGCTCCTGCTGCATTCCGGTACAGAGAATGAAGTACGTGATCTTCCCGGTGTCCTTGTTGCAGACCACGTCACACAGCAGGGCAATAGCCATGCCTTTGGTGGAGTAGACTTCGGTCCCGAGCAGGGTGGACAGGGAAAATATCACATTATTCATGGTCGCAGGCAGTAGGTCACTTTCTGACTGCGGCGGACTTGGCTTCTTTGGCTGCTTCCTGCGCCTTGTGGGTGTTGAAAGCGCCAATTACGGCCTGCAGAATGGGCATGAGTACGCGAAGACTCCCCATCAGGGCGGTAAATTGCTTGGCGCGACTGCGTTTGGAACGGCGGTTTCCGGCAGTATAGGGATTGCCATCCGGGTATTCGTGGATGACTTTGGTTTCCTTGATGACCTGAGGACGGTTGTTCCCCGAGGACAGCAATTTACTCAGGGCCATCAGCCCTAGTATTCCACCTCCGGCGGGGAGGGCTACGTTCTTGAGGAGGAAGTTGCCGGCGTTGCCCCGGGTGGTGCCCAGGCTATGCGCGAATTCGCGCTTGGCCAGTTCAGCTTCCATTCTGACCTGCTTCTTACGCTTCTTAAGCTCGGCGAGGGTCGTGATTTTTGATTCTCGTATCATACTAGACTTCTTTTCCGTCGTGCTCGAAAAACTTGGAGATCACTTTCCGTACCACTGGGTTGGTGATTAGCGGCTTCTTCAGCGCCAGGACAAGCAGGAAAAGGATGAGGAAAATGAGGGTTACCAGACCGAAGCCATAGACAAAGCTGTCAAATGCCGCTGCGAGGGCAAATCCGGCCGTGATGAGTGCCAGGATGAGCGTGATGAGGCCGATTACGGCGAGCACCACTCCAGTGATGATCCCTGAGATGGTCGTCGCCGATGTCTCAGCGAGGTTCAGTTTGAAGTACTCGATCTTCTTCTCAACTAGGCGATTGACGTATCCGTAACTCTCTCCCAGTTGCTCGAGGAGTTCTTCTTTGGCCTGCATAGGTTACTGTTTATTAAATAGAGACGGCCATGCAGTGGTGGAGACATTGCATGGCCGTCGTTGGTTAAGACTCGTGATCGGTCAACGACCGCTTACTAGCTTTCGGTGGTACGATCGATCTTCTCACGGTTTTCGTCCATCTTTCTTTCTGCCTTGTTGACGCCGCGGTTGAAGCTGCTTTCCGCGCTCTTCACCGTGGATTGGGCCGAGCGGTTGGCCGCGTCGGTCTTTTCATCAATCGTTTTGCGGGCTGTTTCAGCCTGGGTGGAAGCCCACTTCTTGCCTTCCTCCAGCTTGGTTTTAGCCTGGGTCGACAGTTCGTTGGACTTTACTTTGGCCTGGTCCAGGTACTCCTGTCCCTTGTGTTTGGCCTCGTCTACCAATTGGTTAGCCTTGGTGGAAACGCGTTGACCGTAGGCATTGATCTGATTGCCGTACTCGTCAAACTGGGCCTTGGCCTTGCGCTGCATGGTGCGGCCCTCGTTCGAGTTGAGATAGTAGCCAACGGCGATACCGGCCAGCAGACCGAAGCCGAGCGCCCACCCTTTTCCTGAACTATTATTGTCTCTCATTTGAAGGTATTTTTAAGTTAGTGAGGCCCATATCGGCGCTCGCTATTATATCGTCCTTCCCCGTGAAGATGTTCATTACCGCGGCTGGTTGACTAAATTTGCGCTTTTACGCCCTCTTAATGGACAACTCCGGGCCGAAACAGGTCGTTCGTTTTGGAGTATGATTTTGTCAATCGGTCAAATTCTGAACCGAGTAGCGACATTTCTCTTACCTTTGTTTGAACTCAAGCTTAACCATAGAACCCCGGCAATTGAATTACCTATCCAGTAACATCAAGTTCCTGCGCAAGCAGCGTAAGTTATCCCAGCAGCAGTTGGCCGATGATTTAGGCGTCAAACGAAGCAATATTGCTGCTTACGAAACAAAGAACGTAGAGCCTCGCCTGGCCCTGATCCACGAAATGGCCAACTACTTCGGAGTCGCCCTCGAAGACCTGGTGATTACCGACTTGAAAGTCGAGTACATAACGGGTGGTAAGGGACGCGGCCTGCGCGCTAGCGGTCTTCCTTCGACTTCGGTAGAGGAGATCGCTCAACTCTCCAGCAAGATCCAGCGGATGCTTGACGGATTCAAGGTTTTCTACGAATTCAAGAAGAACGTCAACCCGTCCGGAGAGACCACCGAAGGCGACATCGACAACTTCCTGGTCTTCATCAACCACATGCTGGAGTACAACCGCATGATCGAGAACATCGTGACGACCAACACCGGCCGACCAGAGGCGGAGTCCAGTCAACTGTCGGCCGTTACCCGCGAGGAAGTTGGTACCCAAGTAGCCGTCGGCTAGTAATTTAATCCTTCGGGGCTCTTCTCAGCCCAGGTCATCGGCCACTTCCTGCAGACTCAGGGCGATCTCATCGCTGCCGGGGAAATTGACCTGCCGCAGCATAGCGATACTCTTGCGCAGTTTGATCTGGATGTTGCGCTTGCGCTCCCAGTCGTTTTCCCGTTGTGCCATGGCTTGCTCGTTCTGCTTGACCACCGTCTCCAGCAGTTCGGGAAGATTCCGGAGGTTCTCCTTTAATAGGTACCCGGAGGCTCCATTCAGGATCGCCTCGGCTACTTTCTCCTCGTCGTTGAGGATTCCCGTAATAAAGATGAAGGGGGTGCTGTCCAGATGCTCCCGCACGTAAAGCAGTGCTTCCAGGCCGTTCATGTCGGGCAGGTTGTAATCGGACAACACGATGTCGGGCTGAAAGAGAGCAACTTTATCCTGAAATTCGGACCGGTGGCGGGCCACCGCGAACAGGACATTCGGATTGAACTTCCGAACCTGCCGCTTCACCAACTCCAGGTCGACGGGCATGTCCTCCAAAATGAAAACCTTGAATATTTCGTCGCTCACGAGGAGAAATTTTAACTTATGAGTTGCGTTCGATCAGGTCGACGATCCCGCTTCCCCCGATGGGCCCCATGGCCCGCTCGATCAGTTCGCCATCCTTCACGAGCAGCAGCCCGGGCGGGTTGGTGACGTTGAAAACCTTGCAAATGCGGGGGGAATCTTCCACGTCGGCTACCCCGAAAAAGACCTTGCTATACCGGTTGGAAAGCCCCTCCAGCAGGGTACGCATGATGATGCCATGACCATCCCAGGTGGAAGTGATCAGCAGCACGGACAAGCCGGCATGCGCCAACACCTCGTTGATTTTGGTGTCGTTAATCTGTTTCAAATTTTGCCCTTGCATGGAGTAAGTTCCAAATTCGCTTACATCGGCCTTCACTACTGATATACCAAACGCTCAAAGCATTTCGCTGCGGTAGAATCCTGTGGGGACAAACGAGCCTACCCGGAGCATGTTCACGCCGCGCAGCTATTGTTGAGGTAGGCCACAAATATATCTGTTGAGGTTAAAATGACGCTGCCGTGTATGATTGAATATCATCATTTCGTGAAATGAGAACAGTATTTGGTGGTTGGCCCATTATCCAATACACTGAACTACAGTTAGTTGCATCTTTGGCACAATCTTTGCAACTTGTTCGGCGAGTGCATTTTTCCATACACACACACCCGATTAAGCTTTAGCATGACCAACCAGCAGTTTATGTCCGAAATGGACCGCCTAGAAAACATCCTGTTTTCTTTTGCACTCCGCCTTACCCGCAATTACGAAGACGCCCAGGACCTGATGCAGGAAACCATTTTCCGGGCCTACAAGCACCGCGACAAATTTGCCATGGGCACCAATTTCAAGAGCTGGTCGTCGACCATCATGCGGAACACCTACATCAATCGCTATCGCAAGATGAAGAGCCGCAAGCACGTCAACGAACCCGTGGAGAGCTTCCTCTTTGCCGTGGAGAACAAAGGGGCTATCGCCAACGGCGGAGAAATGAACATGCGCATGGAGGAACTAGAAGACAAGCTCCGTCAGATCAGCGAGATCTACAGCGTGCCCTTCCTCATGTTCTACCGTGGCTACGAATACAAGGAGATCGCTAGCTACCTCAACATCCCCATCGGTACAGTGAAAAGCCGCATTTTCCTGGCCCGCAAGAAACTAAAGGCCCTTATTGGCGATCGGTCGACCGCCGTCTAGGAAATTCTTTTTCCACATTTACTGAATCAAATTAGTGCAACACTGCGTTTTCGGTCCCCAATCGGACCAGAACGTAAGCAGATGGATTATACTGCGCGCAACTTTATTTCCTGAAGCTTGTAGCTATAAGCTGTAGCGCAGTAATTTGGCCCCGTTCGGGTCAGGGCCGCTGGCCCCGCACACGCACACCGCTGGGAAAGACGCCGTAAACCAACCGTCGATCCTTCCGGTCTTTTTTGGTTCAAGCCTTCGTCAATGAGACGTGAAAAATTTGTGTTTAATCAACGTACGTTACAGTACGACCGGATTGTAGAGCCCCTCAGTTTTACCTTGCTTCGCTTCTTCAGCTTTGGCTGCGCAGCCCTGCTTGCCGGTTTATTGTTCACGGCCGCTATCCACCGCTATTTACCCAGTCCGGGTGAAAAAATGGTGCTCCAGGAATTGGAGATCGCCCGCGCACAAAACGAAGCCCTGGCTGCCGACTACGAAGAGTTGGCGCAGATCGTATCCCACCTGCACGAGAGAAGCAACAACTCCGTCCGCCTCGCACTCCGCATGGAGCCCGTCGACAACGACGTGTTCCAGGGTGGCAAGGGAGGGCACGACGCCTACCAGGACCTGAAAAGCCTGCCCCACGTAGGCCCGCAGATTGCCTCCCTACGCGAAAAGGTGGATCAACTGCGGTACCAGATCGATCTCCACAGCCGGTCCATTGATGAGGTAACCGACAAGGCACTGGAAAAAGAGGATATGCTGGCCTCTATACCGAGTATCAAACCCGTGCGTGGCGACCAATTTGCTCGCAAGATGGAGAACCTCTCCGGTTTCGGATACCGCGTGCACCCGAAATTGGGCGTCAACAAAATGCATTACGGCATCGACTTCAACTGCCCACGCGGCACCGAGATCCAGGCTTCCGGTAAGGGCGTCGTTGAATTCGCCGGCCAACAGTCCGGCTACGGCAACTGCGTGGTCATCGATCACGGCTACGGCTACAAGTCACGCTACGCCCACATGAGTGCCATCAAGGTGAAGAAGGGACAGGAAGTCAACCGCGGCCACCTCCTCGGACTGGTCGGCAGCAGTGGTATGAGCACGGGCGACCACTTGCACTACGAAATTGAGAAGGACGGAGAACGGGTCGACCCCATCCAGTACTGCTATGACGGGCTCACCACCGCTGAGTACCAGGGACTGGTAGAGGCCTCCCGCCAGATGAACATGTCCTTCGACGAATAACAGGGATTTTTACAGACCAATTTATTTTCGGGCGGCCCGCATATGCGGGCCGTTCCCATTTTTGTGCCCTTCGTTTATCACCACTGTAGCAGCGAGGGCGACAATTCCTTGTAGGTAAAAGGAATAAAGTGTATCTTTGCACCCGCTTTGGACCCGGCTACGGGACTGAAGCATGCGAAACCATTGTTTTTAACCAATCAGTACACCTGATCCGATGAGAAATTACGAGACTACATTCATCGTAGACCCAGTGCTGTCGGGGGATGAGATTAAAGCGACAGCTCAGGCGTACGTAGACAACCTCCAGAAGGAGGGCTGCGAGATTGTATTTGTAGATGAAATGGGCCTGCGCACGCTGGCTTACGACATCAACAAACGCAACAACGGTGTCTACTACTGTGTGGAGTATATCGCTCCAAACGGCGCCTTTCTGAATAACTTCGAGCTTGGCATGCGCCGGGACGAGCGCATCCTGCGCTTCCTCACCGTTGCCCTTGACAAGTACGGAGTTCAGTACAACGCCGACAAGCGCGCCGGCAAAATTGGCAAGGCCAAGCGTCACAAGCAGGAAAAACCTGCCAAGACCGAGCCGGCTGCCCACGGCATCAGCCGCAAGAAGGCCGATTCGCCACACCTCACCGGTGTCCCCTCCGGAGACGCCGAATCCTTCAAGGAAGAGGAATAACCACAGTAGTAACTTCAAAAAACAACCATCATGGCCAGTCGCGATGATATCAAGTTTCTGTCGAACCCCAAGATTGGCGGCCGCCGGAAAAAGTACTGCCGTTTCCGTCGTTTCGGAATCAAGTACATCGATTATAAGGACCCCGACTTTCTCCTGACCTTCGTCAACGAGCAGGGCAAGATCCTTCCCCGCCGGATTACCGGCAACTCCCTGAAGTACCAGCGCAAGGTGGCCTCCGCCATCAAGCGGGCCCGCCACCTGGCGATGCTGCCGTACGTCACGGACCTTCTCAAGTAAGGGCGTTCAGTAGCCGGGTCGTACCGTACATCGGCACCTTGGTGTCTACCGTGCCACCCGGCTACCCTGCAAACCTACTCATCACTCTAACCGGTTCGTAAATGGGGCACCGCCCCGAAAGGCCGGGACAACATAATTTATCATGAAAGTAATTATGCTGCAAGACGTCGATAAAGTCGGCGATAAGCACGAAGTCATTGAGGTAAAGGACGGTTTCGGCCGTAACTACCTGCTGCCCCGCGGACTGGCCATCATCGGCAACAAGTCCAACATGGGACGCCTCAACGAAATGATCCGCCGCGAAAACGCGCAGGAGCAGAAGAAGCTCGACGTGTACCGCGAAATCGCCAAGAAGTTGGAAGGTAAGACCCTCCGCGTCGGCGCCAAGTCCGGTACCAGCGGCCGTATCTTCGGATCCATCACCCAACTCCAGATCCGCAACCTCCTGCAGGAGCAGTTCGGCGTGGAAGTGGAGCGCAAGAAGATCGTCCTGCCGGAAGAAGCCAAGGAACTCGGTACCTACCAATTCACCATGCGCCTGCACCCGGAAGTAGTCCGGGAAATGGACATGGAAATTGTTCAGGAATAGTACAAGCAGCGCAAGCTGTCAACCTGCAACGGGGATGTAAGACGAAATGGCTTGCATCCCCGTTCCCTATTTAGATCAGCCCTTCCCGAATAAAATCATGCAGATGAACGAATCCTAGGTATTGCCCCCGACTATCGGTCACGATCAATTGGCTGATGCTGTGCTGCCGGAGTACGGCTACGGCCTGGACGGCCAGTTCATCCTCCACCACTGTTTTGGGATGGACCGACATCATGTCCGCCGCCGTAGCGACGTCCAGGGGTTCGCCCCGGTTAAGGAAGCGGCGCAGATCGCCATCGGTGATCACGCCCACCAACCGATCGGTTTGCGGGTCGACGACCGCCGTGGCTCCGAGGCACTTGCCCGTCATCTCGTACAAGGTCTCTTTCAGGGATGAGGCGGGATGCACCACCGGCCGCTGGTTGTGCGGATAAAGGTCCCGGACCCGCAGGTAAAGCTGCTTACCTAGGGAGCCACCCGGGTGAAAGCGGGCAAAATCCGCCGGTGAAAACCCCCGAAGCGCCAACAGGGAAGTAGCCAACGCGTCGCCCATGGCCATCTGTAAGGTGGTACTGGTGGTGGGTGCCAACTCATTCGGGTCGGCCTCTCGTTCGAAGGGCGTCAGCAACAGGTGATCGGCATTCCTGGCCAGCGTGGAGTCTTCCCGGCTTGTCATGGCGATCAGGGTATTACCGAGGTTACGCACCAACAGGGTGAGCACCTTGATCTCCGCGGTTTCTCCGCTTCGGCTCAGAACAAGCACTGCGTCAGTGGGTTGTACCATACCAATATCGCCGTGTATTGCGTCGCCGGCGTGTAAAAAGAAAGCCGGTGTACCGGTTGAATTTAAGGTAGCAACAATCTTTTGGGCCACCAGGGCCGTTTTACCAATGCCCGTCACGATGAGCCGTCCTCCACTGTGGAAAATGGCCTCTACTGCCCGGGTGAAATTTTCACCGATGCTATCGGCCAATTGACTGAGTGCATCTGCTTCGATTTGCAAGGTTTCACGCGCAACTCGGACGACTACATCGGATTTTTTCAAAGTAAAGTGTCATTTAAGTGCCCCAGGGCAGCCGGAAAGGTAGACTATGGGTTTTCGTAATTCCAAACGCTTCAGCGTCACGAGCGGAAACGCGTTGCCCCCGGCCCATCCTGCCATAATCTCTTTAACCATCAAACGGAACCTAACTCCGTGTACCCGTACTGCGTCCGATTTACCCCGATTGCTTAATTTCGGCGGGAAACAATCGGTTGAACCTGTACTGGGATTATAAAGCCATAATCACATGACTGCTAAAGCGTCAGTTAACTTTCTGGAAGAGGCGTTAGCCGACACCTTTGGTTTTGATACCTTCAAGGGAAATCAGGAAGCGATCATCCAATCGCTCTTCGACGGGAAGGATACCTTCGTCATCATGCCCACCGGAGGCGGTAAAAGCCTCTGCTATCAGTTGCCCGGCATCATGATGGAGGGGTGCGCCCTGGTAATTTCCCCCCTCATCGCCCTCATGAAAAACCAGGTCGACTCCATCCGTTCCTACGGGGACAGCGATGAGATCGCCCACTTTCTCAATTCCTCCCTCTCCAAGACCCAGATGCGGCAGGTGAAGGAGGACATTACCTCCGGTAAGACCAAGCTACTCTTCGTCGCGCCGGAAACACTCACCAAGGAGGAGAACATCGAGTTCTTCCGCGACGCGAAGATCTCCTTCGTGGCCATCGACGAAGCCCACTGCATCTCGGAATGGGGCCACGACTTCCGCCCGGAATACCGCCGGATCCGGGAAATGCTGGACCTCATCGGTCATAACATCCCGATCATCGCTTTGACCGCCACCGCCACCCCCAAGGTGCAATCGGACATCGTCAAGAACCTCCGCATGGGGGAAGACCAGAATACCTTCGTCTCTTCCTTCAACCGCGATAACCTCTACTACGAGGTACGCCCCAAGGGAAAGAAGGAGTACACCTTCCGCCAGATCATCAAGCTGGTGAAGGAGATGCCCGACCAGTCGGGAATCATCTACGTCCAGAGCCGCAAGGCTGCCGAGGAGATCGCCCAGGCCCTGGTAGTCAATGGCGTCAAGGCCGCTCCCTACCACGCCGGACTCGACCCCAAGACCCGCTCCCGCACCCAGGACCAGTTCCTCATGGAGGACGTCGACGTGATCTGCGCCACCATCGCCTTCGGTATGGGTATCGACAAGCCCGACGTCCGCTTCGTGATGCACTACGACATTCCGAAGTCTATCGAGAACTACTACCAGGAAACCGGCCGCGCCGGCCGCGACGGCCTGGGAGGGCGGTGCATCGCATTCTACGCCTACAAGGATATCCTCAAACTGGAGAAATTCCTGCGCGACAAGCCGCTCATGGAGCGCGAAATGGGCGCCCAACTGATGCAGGAGGTAATGGCTTATTCGGAAACCACCGCCTGCCGCCGCCGCTTCCTGCTCCACTATTTCGGCGAGGAATACGACGAGTCGAACTGCAACAAGATGTGCGACAACTGTCGCCATCCCCGCGAACGCGTGGGTGTCACCCAGGAAATGGTCCAGGCCCTCAACTCCGTCAAGACCCTCGACGAAAACTACCCCCTCAAGACCCTCATCGAGTTCGTCCTGGGTAAGGAAACG
This sequence comes from Neolewinella litorea, assembly GCF_004803465.1. GTDB lineage: Bacteria > Bacteroidota > Bacteroidia > Chitinophagales > Saprospiraceae > Neolewinella > Neolewinella litorea. The sequence goes on from NZ_SRSF01000004.1 coordinate 117,560, forward strand.
AAGCAGATGAAGGACTACGGCTTCACCGACCTGCCCGGCTTTGGTACCGGTAAGGGCCGGGAGGAGGTGTTCTGGAGTTCCGTTTTCCGCCAGGCGCTCCTCAACAACCTGGTCCGCAAGGACATTGAGAGCTACGGAACCATCAAGATCACCGAGGAGGGAGAAGCGTTCCTGAAAAACCCCACCCCCTTCGAGATCCCCATCGACCACGATTTTGAAAAGGAACTGGCCGAGGACATGAAAGGCGAAGCCGACGATGCCCGGGCCGTCGTGCTGGATGAACCCCTGCTGAAGGCCCTCAAGGACCTGCGCAAGAAGGAGTCCAAACGCCTCGGCATTCCCCCCTTCGTTATTTTCCAGGACCCCTCCCTGGTGGACATGGCTACCCGCTATCCCATCGACCTGGACGAGATGAAGAACATCCACGGGGTAAGCATCGGCAAAGCCCGCCGCTACGCCACGCCCTTCCTCCAACTCATCGAAAAGCACTGCGAGGAAAACCAGATCGACCGGCCCAGCGACTTTGTCGTTAAGCAGGTAGCCAACAAGTCAAAGACCAAGGTCAATATCATCCAGGGCGTCGACCGCAAGTTGCCCCTGGAGGACATCGCCTCCGGCAACCAGCTTTCCATGGACGAGCTCCTGAACGAGATGGTGGTCATCGTCTCCTCCGGCACCAAACTGAACATTGATTACTACATCGAGGAGGAAGTCGACGAGTACAGCCTGGAAGATACCTACGAGTATTTCATGCAGGCCGAGACCGACGACCCCGACGTGGCCTTCCAGCACCTGCAGGAAGACGATGTTACCCTGGAGGAGATCAAACTGGTCCGCATCAAGTTCCTGAGCGAAATGGCCAACTAGACAAGACCAGCTGCCGGCGGCGGCGCGCAGGTGCAAAGGTTAACCCCGAAGCCCGTTCCACCTTGGTGGGGCGGGCTTTTTTTTACGTCCGAAGACTGCTGGCTACATCTACGATTAGCCAATTATCGCTAGGGATAGGGAGTTGCGCGCACCTATGGCCACGCTAGCTTCGCATACGCTTTCTCCGCTCGATCCTCGAGTCGCTTTGCCGCGATCGAATCCCGATAATGCGACCAGTTCTGCCTTTTTTCGGTCCCCGAACCTTACACCCGGGCGCCGTGCCATGCTTATGCTTCAATCCCAACTCACTATGAACGCACTGTACCCAACCCAACTTTTTTCATACCGCAGGGCGTGGCTTGTCCTGGCCCTGCTTGCCATTCTCTCACCCGTGTTTGCCCAACTGCAGGGCACATACACCATCGGCGGCAGCTCACCGAATTACTCCACCCTCGCGGCCGCGGTAGCGGATTTGAAGGCCAAAGGAGTTTCCGGCCCCGTGATCTTCAACCTGCGGGCGGCGACCTACGCCGGAAACGTGGAGCTGGAAGCCATCACCGGCGCATCTACCACGAATACCATAACCTTCCAGTCGCAAAGCGGCAAACCCGAGGACGTGATTATTCGCCACGCCGCTACTGACCCCAACGATGATTACGTCCTGCAGATCCAAGGGGGAAAACACTACCGGATCAAGAACTTGACCGTTGAGGCTGCCGGGGCCAGTTATGCCCGTACAATTACGGTTTTCGGCGAAGTTGCCGATCTGGTTATTGAAAGCAACGACCTGCTGGTATCACAGGCAACTTACTACTATGATGTAGGCCAGTCGAACCTCTATTTATCGCCCACCTTGGCCAGTGACATTAAAATTCGGAACAACCACCTACGGGGAGGGAGCTACGGTATTTATTTTGCTAGTGCCGGCGGGGTGAGGTCGACGGATACGGAGATCACGGGTAACGTGGTGGAAGGCTTTCTTTATTACGGCGCATACCTTAGTTACCTTCAGGGCGGATTCTTTACCAATAATCGTATCATCGGTAACCGCGAAGGATCCGGCTACTACGGCCTGTCCATTAGCGACTGGGACGGCACGCCGTCCGCCCCGGTGCTGATGGCCAACAACTTCGTGGCCCTGCCCAGTGGTAGTCAGGCCGTATACCTGGTGAACAGCGATCATCTCCGCTTTCACCACAATAGTGTAACCGCCAGCAATACCGCCTTTACGCAGTATTACGGAGAAAACGTTGCGATAAAGAACAACATCTTTCGGTCGGTTGCGGGACAGGCGGTACTGATGTCCGGCGTCACGGACCTGGACATGAACCACAACAACCTGTACACTGAGAGCCCTTATCTGGCGTACTGGGAAGGTATACAGGTAACGGACCTGGCCGCCTGGCGCAGTGCCTCGGGGCAGGACGCTAAATCCCTGAGCTTCGACCCGCAGTTCGTCTCCGCTACGGACCTGCACGCGACCGCGCCGGCGCTGGCCAACGCGGGAACCCCGATTGCGGGGATCACCAAGGACATCGACGGGCAAAGCCGGGACGCGACGCCCAGTATCGGGGCGGATGAGTACTCCGCCGCCGCGCTGGCCCCCCTGTCGGGCGTCTACACCATCGGCAAATCCGGAGCGGACTTTCCCACCTTCAACGCCGCGGTGGAGGCGATGCGCGTCAACGGCATTTCCGGGGCGGTGACCTTCAACGTGGCCTCGGGCACCTACAACGAGCAGGTAGCGATTCCGGACATCAACGGTGGGTCGGCCAGCAACACGATCACCTTTCAGTCGGCTACGGGCAAGGCCGAGGATGTAAAATTGACCTACGAGGCAATTGACTACAGCATGAACTACGTATTGCGGCTCACCAACGCTTCTAACTTTCGCTTGCGAAACCTGACGGTAGAGAGCACGGGTGCTACTTCCTATACACGGGCGGTGGAAGTGATCAATCGGGCCGATGACCTGTTGTTCGAGGGCAACCGCCTGCTGGCACCGATAACGACAAACTATTACGATCAGAGCCAGGCCCTTCTCTATTTATCTCCCACGCTGGCCAGCGACATCCGCATCCGGAACAACCACCTAAGTGGTGGAAGTAACGGCATTTACCTCGTCGGCGTCGGCAACGCCAGACCAACGGATACAGAGATCACGGGTAACGTGGTGGAAGACTTTTTTTACTACGGTGTGACCCTGAATACCCTGCAGGGCGGATCGTTTACTGATAACCGTATTGTCGGTAACCGCGATGGCTACGGCTACTACGGGCTGTCCATCAGCGACTGGGACGGCACGCCGTCCGCCCCGGTACTAGTGGCCAACAACTTCATTGCCCTGCCCAGTGGTAGTCAGGCGGTGTACTTGGTGAGCAGCGAGCATTTCCGCTTCCACTATAACAGTGTAACCGCCAGCAATACCGCATTTACGCAGTACTACGGAGAAAACGTCGCGATAAAGAACAACATCTTCCGGTCGGTTGCGGGACAGGCGGTACTGATATACGGCGTCACGGACCTGGACATGAACCACAACAACCTGTACACCGAAGCACCTTACCTGGCGCAGTGGGAAAATACCCAGGTGACGGACCTGGCCGCCTGGCGCAGTGCCTCGGGGCAGGACGCCAAATCCCTGAGCTTCGACCCGCAGTTCGTCTCCGCTACGGACCTGCACGCGACCGCACCGGCCCTGGCCAACGCGGGAACCCCGATTGCGGGGATCACCAAGGACATCGACGGGCAAAGCCGGGACGCCACGCCCAGTATCGGGGCGGACGAGTACTCCGCCGCCGCGCTGGCCCCCCTGTCGGGCGTCTACACTATCGGCAAATCCGGAGCGGACTTTCCCACCTTCAACGCCGCGGTGGAGGCGATGCGCGTCAACGGCATTTCCGGGGCGGTGACCTTCAACGTGGCCTCGGGCACCTACAATGAGCAAGTAACGATTCCGGACATCAACGGTGGGTCGGCCAGCAACACGATCACCTTTCAGTCGGCTACGGGCAAGGCCGAGGATGTAAAATTGACCTACGAGGCAATTGACTACAGCATGAACTACGTATTGCGGCTCACCAACGCTTCTAACTTTCGCTTGCGAAACCTGACGGTAGAGAGCACGGGTGCTACTTCCTATACACGGGCGGTGGAAGTGATCAATCGGGCCGATGACCTGTTGTTCGAGGGCAACCGCCTGCTGGCACCGATAACGACAAACTATTACGATCAGAGCCAAGCCCTTCTTTATTTATCTCCCACGCTGGCCAGCGACATCCGCATCCGGAACAACCACCTAAGTGGTGGAAGTAACGGCATTTACCTCGTCGGCGTCGGCAACGCCAGACCCACGGGTACGGAGATCATGGGTAACGTGGTGAAAGACTTTTTTTACTACGGTGTGACCCTGAATACCCTGCAGGGCGGATCGTTTACTGATAACCGTATCGTCGGTAGTAGCGATGGCTACGGCTACTATGGCCTGTTCATCAGCGACTGGGACGGCACGCCGTCCACACCGGTGCTAGTGGCCAACAACTTCGTGGCCCTGCCCACCGGTTCCCAGGGCGTACAACTATCAGGCACTGATCATTTCCGTTTCTACTACAACAGCGTGTCCACCAGCAATCCCGCCTTTACGCAGTACAACGGAGAGAACGTCGCGATAAAGAACAACATCTTCCGGTCGGTTGCGGGACAGGCGGTACTGATATACGGCGTCACGGACCTGGACATGAACCACAACAACCTGTACACCACCGAAGCCCCCTACCTGGCGCAGTGGGAAAATACACAGGTGACGGACCTGGCCGCCTGGCGGAGTGTCTCCGGGCAGGACGCCAAATCCCTGAGCGTCGATCCGCAGTTCATCTCAACTACCGACTTGCACGCCCAGAACCTGGCCCTGTCGCAGGCCGGCGTAGCTGTTGCGGGAGTCACGAAAGATATCGACGGGGAAACGCGCGCTAATCCTCCGAGTATCGGAGCCGACCAGTTCGGAACCGATGGCGACGATATCCCCGATGCTGAGGACAACTGCCCGACGATGTACAATCCCGATCAGGCCGATTTTGATGGAGACGGCATCGGCGATGTCTGCGACCCCGACGACGACAACGACGGCGTAGCCGACAACGCGGATTGCGAACCCCTCAACGCCGCCATCAGCCAGCCTACTACTTTCTACGCCGACAAGGACAACGACGGTTACGGCAATGCCGCCGCAACAACCATAGCCTGCGTGGCACCTTACGGATACGTGGCCCGGGCGGGCGACTGCAACGACCTGAACGCCAACGTTAACCCCGGAACCCCCGAATACTGCGACGGCCTCGACAACGACTGCGACGGTATAGTCGACGACGGGGTAACCCCCTACACCCTCTACGCCGACACCGACGGCGACGGACTGGGGGATCCAAATTCCACCGTAGAAGGATGCGACCAACCGGCAGGCTACGTCGGCAATAACCTGGACTGCGACGATACAAACCCCAACATCGGACAGGCCACCACCTTTTACGCCGATAGTGACGGAGATGGGTACGGCAATGGGTCGGCGGCCACTACCGCCTGCACCGCTCCGCCCGGCTACGTCGCCCAGGCCGGCGACTGCAACGACGCGAACGCAACCGTTTACCCCGGGGCACCGGAACTTTGTGATGGCATTGACAACGACTGCGACGGAAACATCGACGACGGTGTCGTTAACAGTACCTTCTTTTACGACGCAGATGGCGATGGATACGGTGATCCGGCAAATTCCATTACAGCCTGTGTGGCCCCGCCCAACTACGTCACCCAGGCCGGCGACTGCAACGATGCGAACGCCAGCATCAATCCCGGCGCCCCCGAACCCTGCGACGGCCTGGATAACAACTGCAACGGCACCGTGGATGACGGCGTCGCCTCACTGACCTTTTACCAGGATGCCGACGGGGATGGCCTGGGCAACCCCGCCGTCTCAACACAAGCCTGCGCCCAGCCTGCCGGCTACGTCAACAATGCCCAGGACTGCGACGACACCGACGCTACCGTCGGACAGGCCACGGTCTTCTACGCCGATATGGATAACGACGGCTACGGCAACGCCACCAAGAGCACCGCCGCCTGCACCGCTCCGGTAGGCTACGTCGCCCAGTCCGGCGACTGCAACGACGCAAACGCCACCATTTACCCCGGCGCCCCGGAGCTCTGCGACGGCCTGGACAACGATTGCGACGGCAGCATCGACGAGGGCGCGACCGCCAACACTTTCTTCGCCGATGCCGACAACGATGGCTACGGTGACCCGTCCAACAGCATCACCGCCTGCACGGCCCCGGCGGGCTACGTCGCCCAAGCTGGCGATTGTAACGACGCGGATGCCACGGTTTATCCCGGCGCCCCCGAACTTTGCGACGGTCAGGACAACGACTGCAACGGAACCGTAGACGACGGTGTAACCAACACATCCTTCTTCGCGGACGCCGACGGCGACGGCCTCGGCAACCCGAATGCTATAGTAGAGGACTGCGCAATCCCTCCTGGCTACGTGACCAACGCCCTGGATTGCGACGATACGGACGCTGCCATCGGAGCGGAAGCCACCTTCTACGCCGACGCGGACAACGACGGCTACGGCGACCCGACCAGCATCACCACCGCCTGCTCGGCCCCGGCTGGTTACGTCACCCAGGCCGACGACTGCAACGACGCCAATGCCACCATATATCCCGGCGCCCCGGAGCTCTGCGACGGCCTCGATAACGACTGCGACGGTTACGTGGATGAGGAAGGGGCCAACGCTACCTTCTACGCCGATGGCGACAACGACGGACTGGGAGACCCCACCGTATCCCTGCAAGGGTGCACCCCGCCCCCGGGCTACGTGAACAACGCCCTGGACTGCGACGACACCGACGCTACCGTCGGACAGGCCACCACCTTCTACGCCGATAAGGATAACGACGGCTACGGCGACGCCACCATGAGCACCACGGCCTGCACGGCCCCGGTGGGCTACCTAACCCAGGCCGGCGACTGCAACGACGCGAACGCCATCATTTACCCCGGCGCCCCCGAGCTCTGCGACGGCCTGGACAACGACTGCAACGGCACGATCGACGACGCAGTAACCATCACCACCTTCTACGCCGACGCGGACAACGACGGCTACGGGGATGCGGCAACCACCATTATGGCTTGTGTAGCCCCAACCGGCTACGTCTCGCAGGCCGGCGACTGCAACGACGCGAACCCCACCATCTACCCTGGCGCCCCCGAGCTTTGCGACGCCCTTGACAACGACTGCAACGGCACCATCGATGATGAGGTGATCTCCAGTATCTTTTACGCCGACGTCGACCAGGACGGCCTGGGAGACCCGAGCAGCCCGCTGGAGGATTGTACCCCGCCCCCCGGTTACGTGACCAATGCCCTGGACTGCGACGACACCGACGCCACCATCGGACAGGCCACGATCTTCTACGCCGACACCGACAACGACGGCTACGGTGACCCCTCAGCTACCACCACGGGCTGCACGGTCCCGACCGGCTACGTGGACCAAGCCGGCGACTGCGACGATAGCGATGCGCTGGCTTTTCCCGGCCAACTGTGGTACTTCGACCGCGACGGCGACGGGTACCCGGAAGGCTCGGTGACCGACTGCACCCGGCCGACAGACGGATTCGTCGCCTCCGAACTGACCGCGCTGGATCCCGACAACTGTCCGGGCACCTACAACCCCGACCAGTCCGACACCGACGCAAACGGAATCGGCGACGCCTGTGGTACCCCGGGAGGTGGGGCCGATACCCTGTCGGCTTACTCGCTGGAAGCCGAGTGCGCCCAGGTGGGCGACAACTGGAAAGTGGCTGCGGATGCCGACGCCTCTAACCAAGCCTTCGTCTACGCTCCCGGCCGGCGCAGCACCGCTCAGCCGCCGATGGACGTGCCCGACAACCGCATCCGCTTCACCCTGGAGCGGGCGGCGGCCGGCAGCTACCACCTGCATATCCGCGCTTACACCCGTAACCGCGGGGAAGACTCATTCTGGATCCGCCTCAACGGGGGCGAATGGATCCGGTGGAACAACATCCCCTGCACCCGCCGTTTCAGCTGGGCCACCCTGCCCACCGACCTGCAATTGGCGGCCGGCACCAACACCCTGGACATTGCTTTCCGGGAGGGCAACGCCCAGCTCGATAAAGTATACCTCGCCCGGGAGGCTACTCAACCCACGGGCTTCGGCCAGTACGCCACCAACTGCACCGAACTCGTGAACCAGCCCCCAACGGCCATTGCCTCGGCTTCCGTACTGCAGGGAGCGGCGCCGCTCACGGTGCAGCTGGACGGCAGCCAGAGCTTTGACACCGACGGACAGATCGTGCAGTACGCCTGGAGCTGGACCGGCGGCAGCGCCAACGGACCCACCCCCACGGTGGTCCTCGAGGCTGGCCAGTACACCATTTCCCTGAAGGTCACCGACGACGCCGGTCTGACCAATACCGCGCAACTCAAGCTCCGGGTGACGCCCCCCGACGGGGTACCCACCGCGCCGCCCTTCGCCTTCGAGGCGGAATGTACCAGCCGCGACCCCAACTGGCGCCTCAGCGGCAGTACCGATGCCAGCGGCGACCGCTTCGTGAGCTACACCGGCTGCCGCTGTGAGCGGGAACCGAGTATGCAGCACGCCGACCAGTACCTGAACTACAATTTCCGTACCGCGACGACGGATACCTTCTACCTCTTCCTGCGCCTGGATGCGCCCGACGTGGGCCGCAACTCCTTCTGGGTCCGCGTGGACGGCGGCCCGTGGATCAAGATGTGGCGGGAGGAGGACGGCCGGGAACTCCTGACCCAGGGTTTCGAATGGCGGCGCGTTAACGACGATGTCCGTCCCGTCTCCTTCCCCCTGTCGCCCGGCGAGCACACCATTACGGTGGCCGCCCGGGAACCCGGCACGAAGTTGGACAAATTGATCCTGTCGCCCACAAACGAGCTGCCTCTCGGCACCGGCGAACCCGCCCAAAATTGTACCGTGTCCGCGCCGTTCGCGCTGAAAGGGGCCAGCCGGGAAGAGCAGGTACTGCCCTACGAAGATGAGCTGTTCACGACGGTGGCACTAGTGGTTTACCCCAACCCCGCCACGGACCGCGTCACGGTAGAGTTAACCGACGGCTACGCGGGCGAAGTGACCTTCAATCTCGTCGATGCGCTGGGCCGCCAGGTGCGCCACCTGCAGCGCAGCAAGGAATCCGGGACATTACGTACTGAACTCTCCGTCGGTGATCTGCCGCCCGGCCTGTACCACCTGCAGCTGCTGCAGGGTGACTGCCAGACGGTTGAGCGCTTCGTCAAACGATGAGTGGCAGGCGGCTAGATCGACCGAGGGTCGGCATCTCCGGGTGCCGGCCCTTTTTTATGCAGGAAAGCGAAACCGGGTTCCCGTCTAATCAACCTGTACGCCAAGGGGCGGCGGCGCGCAGGTGCCGTAAAACACCAACGGCCCGTTTCCCACGAGGGAACGGGCCGTTGGTGTTTAGGCGGAGGATGAGGGATTCGAACCCCCGGTACCCGTAAGGGTACACCTGATTTCGAATCAGGCACGTTCAGCCAGCTCCGCCAATCCTCCGGGAAGCTTTTCAGCGCTACAAAGTTACTCAGTCCGCCGAAAAGCACAAAGCAGGGGAAAAAGTTTCTGCGTTAATACAAACATTTTGTGGCAAAATACTTATGTTTGTACCGCCACGCTACCCGACCTTTTCTCAGTTCCCCCGCCGTCTGTTCTCTCCGTGGCACCTTCGTTTCAGCACAGAATTTGAACATGTCTTCCGAAGCGTTCTACGCCGTGGCCCTGAGCCGCGTGCCATCCGTCGGGTCCAAGGTGTACCGCTGTTTGGTTTCCCACTTCGGGTCCGCTGAGGGTGCTTGCCAGGCCAGTCCCCGCGAACTGAAGCGTATTTCCGGCATCGGTGAACGTACCGCCGCCCACTTTGCCGCTGGGGACCACCTCCGGGAAGCGGAACGCATTATTGCCCACGCGCGCGCCCACTCGATCGAGATACTGCAGGTAGGGAACGAGCACTATCCCCCCGCCCTCACCCCCTTTGACTATGCGCCCCCGGTGCTCTATCACCGGGGCACCACCGATTTTGCTAACCCCCGCGCCATCGCCGTAGTAGGTACCCGCCGGATGAGTGAGCAGGGTGCCAGACAAGTTGAGCGTCTGCTGGACCCTCTGCAATCCTACCAGCCCCTGATCGTGAGCGGTCTGGCTTACGGCGTGGACGTGGCCGCTCACCGGCGTGCCCTGGAGGTGGGGCTTCCAACGCTGGCGGTGATGGGCAGTGGCTTTGACCAGCTTTACCCGCGGGCACATTACCGGGTAGCACGACAGATGGAAGAGCGGGGTGGGGGCGTACTGACCGAATACCCACCCTGGCAATCTCCGGAGCGGGAGCACTTTCCGGCCCGTAACCGGATCGTGGCCATGCTATCCCGCCTTATCCTGGTTGTCGAATCAGATACCACCGGGGGGTCGATCATTACGGCCAATATGGGGCACGATATCGGCCGCAAGATCGCGGCTTGTCCGGGCAGGGGTGGCGACCCGCGCACCGCCGGCTGTAATGCCTTGATCAAGATGGGCAAGGCCCATTTGGTGGATTCGGCGACGGACATCATCGAGCTCCTAGGCTGGCAAAGGGAAGCTTCTGCTCCCGAGCAGATGCGGCTATTCGACTCGCTCTCCCCCGAAGAACAGGCAGTGGTCGGGAAGCTCGGCGGGGAAGCCGGTGCCTCCATTGATGAGCTCAACCGTAATTTGCAGTTGCCCCCGGCCAGGCTGGCGGGCATTCTTTTGGGACTCGAGATGCGGGAGGTTATCACTGCCCTGCCCGGGTATCGCTATCGATTGCGCGCGGGTTGAGCGCGATGGTCACTTATCGGTCCTCCCTGCCGGGTGTCATTTATCTTTGCGGCATGAATATGATCCACTCAGCCTTTGTCCTCCTGTTGGTAGTCCTCCTCACCGGTTGTCCGCCGGCTCCCCAGGATACCGTAATTGGTAACCCGGCCCCGGTATCCTCTGCCGAACCCGACAGCCGTGTACGGGATGGGGGGGCTTACGTCCGGGCCCAGCGCGGACCGAAGAACATCATCCTGATGATCGGGGACGGCATGGGGGTCACGCAGATATCGGCGGGTATGTACAGTAGCGACAAACAGCTCAATCTGGAGCGCTTTCCGGTTATCGGTCTTCACAAGAGCTACAGTGCGGACAACCTCATTACCGACTCCGCCGCCGGTGCCACGGCTTTCTCCGCCGGAGTGAAAACCTACAACGGGGCCATCGGGGTCGACATGGACACTATGCCCGTGACGACGATTCTCGAAATGGCCGAATCGGCGGGCATGCCTACCGGACTGGTAGCCACGTCGTCGATCGTGCACGCCACGCCGGCCTCCTTTTACGCTCACGTGAAATTGAGGAAGGAATACGAGGAGATCGCCGCTGATCTGATGGAGACCGACATCGACATTTTCATTGGCGGTGGTGCCAAATATTTCGAGCGCCGTGAGATGGATACGCGTAACCTCAGCGACGAGATGCGCAGCCGGGGAAGCGAAGTGGCTTCTTTCGTTGATACCAAGCTGAAGGATATCAAGGTCAAAAAAGCCAAGCGGATCGCCTATTACACGGCCGACAGTGAGCCCTTGCCCTACAGCCAGGGACGCGACTACCTTGTTGATGCCACTGAAATCGCCATGAATTTCCTCGACCAGCGCGACAGCCTCGACAAGGGGTTTTTCCTGATGGTGGAGGGCTCGCAGATCGACTGGGGCGGACACAGCAACAACAGCGATTACATCATCTCCGAAGTGCTGGAGTTCGACCGGGCAATCGGAGCCGCCCTTAACTTCGCCCAGCAGGACGGAGAAACGCTGGTCATCGTGACTGCCGACCACGAAACGGGTGGCTACGCCATCAATACGGGATCGGTTCGCGGACAGATCGAAGGGGCGTTCACCTCGGATTACCATACCGCCGACCTCATCCCGGTGTTTGCCTACGGGCCGGGGGCGGAGCAGTTTTCGGGAATTTTCGAAAACACTGCTATTTTTGACAAAATGAAGTTGCTGTACGGCTTCGCCCGTCGCTAAAGGGGTGCACCCACAGGCGGGTGCCGCATTAAATTTGACTTAATAATAACTTCTTCGTCATAACTCTGCCCGGCCCCTGCCGTTTAGGTTGATGGGAAGAGGCGTTGAGAAAACGTTCGGGGTGTATCTTTATCGATCCATGGCCGGTTTTCCGCAACGCCATCAGGGCATTATTCTTAAAATTCATCAAGTGCAAGTACAATTTCAAAACACTGTCGAAGACATCCACCAGTCGCTAAAAAACTGGAAGACAATTATCTCCCAGTACCAACAAGCAAATACCTGGCGCGCGATTGGCCAATTATTCAGCAGTTTTGGTCCGTTTGTCGCCCTTTGGGTAGCGATGTACTTCAGCGTCGGGTACTCCATCTGGTTGACCTTGCTGCTGGGCATGGTGAACGCCTTCTTTCTTGTCCGGATCTTCATCATTCAGCACGATTGCGGCCACTACTCCTTTTTCAGTAAGCGGAAGGTCAACGATGCCATGGGCTTCATTTGCTCCTTCTTCAGCTCGATTCCGTACACCTACTGGGCGCGGGTACACAGCTTCCACCACGGTCACACCGGTCAGTTGGAGCACCGTGACATCGGCGATATCGACTTCCTGACGGTGGACGAGTTTCGTAAACTGAACGGTTGGGGCCGGTTTAAATACCGCGTCTTCCGCAACCCATTCGTGCTCTTCATCCTGCTGCCCATGCTTTACCTGGGCGTGGTACTCCGCGTTCCCCGGATCAACTTCCCCGGCTGGTCGCCCATCCACCGCAAGATGCACCTCAACAACTTGCTCATCCTGGCCGCTTACGTAGGTCTGGGTTTCCTCCTGGGCTGGAAGGCTTTCCTGATCGTTCAGGGTAGTATCATTTTCTTCTTCGGCATCATCGCATTCTGGTTCTTCTACGTACAGCACCAGCACGATCATACCTACATGCAGTGGTCCAAGAACTGGGACTACCTCACCGCGGCCATCAAGGGCGCTACCTTCTACAAGCTGCCCCGGATCATGCATTTCCTTACCGGCAACATCGGTTATCACCACATTCATCACCTGAGCAGCCGTATCCCGAACTACAACCTGCGCCGTTGCGCCAAGGAAAATCCGGTGCTGCAGCGTCACGTGACGAAGATTACCTTCCTGCAAAGCCTGCCCCTGATGTTCAACAAACTGTGGGATGAAGAAAAGCAGCGGATGATCTCCTTCCGCGAATTCTACCGCAATGAGCAGCGTAACCTGGCTGCATAGTGTCCGAGGTTGATCGGATGGATCAATCCAGATTTAACCAAAAAATGGGTGCCCGACCGAGGTCGGGCACCCATTTTTTGGTTGACAAAGCACCCGCTCAGGTCAGTCTACCACCACGACCGGTTTCTCCGCCAGTTGCTCGGCCCGGCGCGCGGGCAGTATGGAGGCCAGCAATCCAATGAATAGTACGGTAGCGGCTACGATGAGGAAGTCCGACAGCCGCAACGACATCGGATAGGCTTCCGCCAGGGTGCCTGGCAATCCTACGATTCCGTAGTGCGTCTGGATCAGGTAGGTAAGGACCGCCAGTCCAAAACCAGAGAAGAGTCCGATACCGGAGATCAGTAATCCGACCCGCAGAAACACGTTTCGGATGTCGGACCCTAGCATACCCAGGCTGCGGAGGATAATGATGTCTTTGCGCTTTTCCAGGACGATCATCCACAGGGCACCCACCAGGTTGAAACTGATGAGGATTACCATGAGGGTCACGATCGCGTAGGCCACGTATTTTTCTACCCGCATCAGTTTCAGGATGCTGTTCTCCTGCTCGAACCGGTTTTTCACCAGGTAGGCTTCTCCCAGGGCCTCCTTCAGGGCCTTGTAGGTGCGGTCGGTGGCGTACCCGGGGAGTAATTTGATCTCCAGGGAAGAAACCGTCGGTGCTTCCACCCCCATGATCTCCCGGGCTAGGCCGATATCGATTAGTACGGCCTGATTTTCAAAGGCCTCCTGGCTGCGAATGATGCCAACGGGCAACACTTCCCGCACTTGGTACGGTAGTCGCCCTGAAGCCAGGACCGTCCCCCCACCACGGGTGCGGGGGCGCGGAACGTAGATCGACAGCAGGTTGATCTGGTTGAAGGGGTCGATGAGCAGTTCGCGGGCGAGGTTCTGACCGACTACGGCGCCCAGCGTTTCAAACTGGGGAACCAGGAGATCGTAGCGCCCCTCTTCGATCATGGAGTCGATGCCGTTGATCCGGGCATATTCACTGTCGACGCCCTTAAGTGGTCCAAAAGCCTGATGTCCGAGATACTGGAAGCGGGCGGTCTCCTCCAGGGTGTGGGAAATGATCCTTACGCCTTCCGTCTTGCGAATTTTGGCGAGCAGTTCGTCCGAGGCCTCGAATGTCTTTCCTTCCGCCGCCGTGATGCGAACGTCGGGATTGAGGTTGTTGAAGAGGCCCACGAATATATCCTCGAACCCATTGAATACGCTCAGGGCAATAATCAGCGCGGCAGCACCGATAGCCACCCCGAAGGCGGCTACGAAGGTGATGATGTTGATGGCATTGGTGGACTTGCGGGCAAAGAGGTACCGCCATGCCATGCGCGCGGAAAGGTTCATGGGCCAAAGTTACTTCAGCCGGGGTAAGCACCTTCGCCGGTCGTGGTGCTTTATCGGAGGCGGACCAGCAGTTCGTTCAGGTACGCAACTTCCCCTTCCGTCAATCTTTCGCGGATAATGGCGTCAAGGTCCTTGCGGTCGCGGTCGATCCGTTCGATCAGTTCGCTACCCTTCGTGGTGATACGGGTACGGTTGCTGCGGCGGTCGTGGTCAGACGGAAACTTGTCCAGCAAGTTTTTCTTCTCCAGGCGGTCTACCAACCGGCTGGCGTCCGACATCTTGTCGGCCAGCATATCCCGCAGTTCCTGAATGGACAAGGATTCGGGGAAGTGCTCGTTGAGAATACGGAGAATGCTGTACTGCTTGGGAGTAATGTCATGGGGGTGAAGAAACTTTCGCATGCTGTTGTTAATCCAGCTGCAACTATGCAGCAGATTAAAGCGAAGCTCCCTGAATTGGTCATCGGTTACTAAATTCCTGTCCTTTTCGGGCCTTGCCTTCATGTTCACTTACTCTGTATGGGGTTAGATGGTTAGGATATCGGGGCCCCACGATCAAGGCCGGGGGTCAAAGATAATAAAAATTGATATCTTATTCTGATATTTCAGCAAATACTGAATAATCCGGTGCCTTTCCAGTTTTTTGGTTGATACCATTCGTGACCATGAGGTAACCTTCCAGAGGCCTTCATCTTAGCTTTAACGTCAAATTAAGAGGGCCCCAACGTCCATTGATGCGCCTGCTGCGTTAAAGTCGTACAAACCTGTTGTATGAAATTTTCCTCTTTTCTGCTTTCGCTGGCCCTGCTCCTGTTTGGAACATCAGTTGCCGCTCAGGCCAACCACTATACCAACGCTTCCCAAAGCGATAAGGAAGCCAAAAGGATCCTCGAAAGCATACGCCAAAAGTATGACGGTTATGCTACGTTGACGGCGGATTTTCGTTTGGAATTGGCTTTCCCCAACCAACCGGTAGAAGTTCAGCGCGGCAGCCTAAGCCGTAAAGGTGACCTGGTCCGCTTCAAACTGGGCAGCCAGGAGGGCATTATCAACAAGGATGCCGCCTACTTCATCCTCCACAACAGCAAGGAGGTACAGATAAACGACCTGCCGCAGCCCGGGGAAACCACGGGTATGCTCACCCCCCAGAACCTCTTCAATTTTTACGAGGGAGAGGAGTACGTCCTGTCCTTGCAGGGCGAGGAGACCGTCGATGGCCGCAAGCTTCAGATCATCGAGATGAAGCCGGTGGACCGCAACGCCAGTGACTTCACCAAACTCCGCCTGATGGCCGATCAGCAGCGCAAGGAAATCATGTCCGTCAAGGCCTTCAGCCGGGATGGCAGCAGCTACACCTTCTTCCTCGACAACACCCGGGGAAACACCGCCCTGGCCGACAACAACTTCACATTCGATAAGTCGCAGTTCCCGGGCTACCACGTCGAAGACCTGCGCTTCTAACGCTTACCGCTCGACTCAGCCTGGCATCCATCTGCCGCCGGCGGAGCGCAGGTGCTGGGGACCGGTGGTTAACAACTCCCGAGATTCGCCGTTTGGAAGGGTATGTCGCGACCTACCCTCGTCATCGCCGGTGCCACCGGATTTATCGGCCGCTGGTTCATCGAGCGGTACCACCAAAAATACCGGATCATTGCCCTCAGTCGGAGCGCAATGGAACCGGCCCCCGGCTACGACAAAGCCGAGTGGCGACAGGTTGAACTGTATTCCATCACGAGTACCGAGGCGGGGGTAGCCGGGGCTGACCTGGCGCTTTATCTGGTGCACTCCATGTCGCCCTCGGCCCGACTCTCCCAGGGCAGCTTCGAGGATACCGATGTATTGCTGGCGGATAATTTCGCCCGCGCGGCCCGTAATCAGGGCATCCGGCAGATCGTATTCGTAGGTGGCCTGCTGCCGGAAGACGAGGTACCCGAGGATTATAGCCGGCACCTGCGCAGCCGGCGGGAAGTAGAACTCACCCTCGCCTCCACCGGTGTGCCGGTTACCACCCTGCGGGCCGGCATCATCGTGGGTCCCGGTGGCTCTTCCTTTCAAATGATCGAGCGCTTGGTCAATCGGCTGCCCGTATTGGTCTGCCCTGCCTGGTGCCAATCGGCGACCCACCCCATCGAGCTTTTTGACGCGCTACAGATCATCGATTACTGCCTCGACCGGCCCTCGACTTTTGAGCGGGCGATTGACATTGGGGGATCGGAGGTGACTACCTACATGGAAATGCTGGCCACCGTAGCGGAACTGATGGACAAGCGGCGGATCATTCAGCCCGTCTCCTTTTTCAGCCCCGGCTTGTCTACGCTTTGGGTGAGCACCTTCACCGATACCCCGACGGATCTGGTAACTCCCCTGGTTGAAAGTTTACGGCACCGCATGGTAGCCAGGGATAACGAAGTGCTGCAGGCCTTCCCCGAAAGGGTAAACTTCCGGTCAGCGGCCCAGCGCGCCCTGGCAGGCAACGATCGACTGCCGCCCCTGCCCCCGCGCCGCGCCGGCCAGCAGATAGAACGGAATACCGTAAGGAGCGTGCAGCGGTTACCAAATCCCCGCCGGCACACCGCCACCTACGTAGCCAGGCTGTATCAGCGGTGGTTGCCGGTGTTCTTCCGGGCATTGGTAGGGGTAAAAACGGAGGGGGAGAAGTCGACCTTCCAGTTCATGGGTATCCCGTTGCTCAGGCTGGCGTTCATACCGAGCCGGAGCGACAATCACCGCCAGCTGTTTTACATCGTCGGCGGACTGCTGACAGCCCCGGACAACAAGGGTTGGCTGGAATTTCGCAGCGTACTCGGCGGCCGGTTCATCATCTCCGCCGTTCACAATTTCGTGCCGGCCCTGCCCTGGTATCTCTACGTCCTGACCCAGGCGCGGGCCCACAAATGGGTAATGGTGCGTTTCGGTCGCTACCTCGCAAAGCTGGACCACTAAGAACCCAGGGGCATTCGTCAGGTTATGCTTGGTATGAGAACCTACAAACTGAACAACGGACTGGAAATGCCCCGATTGGGCCTTGGCGTTTGGAAAAGCGACAATGGACAGGAAACCGTGAACGCCATCCACTGGGCACTTGAAGCCGGATACCGGCATGTGGACACCGCCAAAATATACAAGAACGAAGAGGCCGTCGGCGAAGCCATTCAGACCGCTTCCCTTCCCCGGGAAGAGGTCTGGTTGACCACCAAGATATGGAACGACGCCATCCGGGAAGGTAGAACCACCCAGGCCCTGGACAACAGCCTGAAGCGTCTGAAGACCGACTACGTGGACCTGGTACTGCTCCACTGGCCCGTATCCGGACGGGTGAAGGCCTGGCAGGAACTGGAAAAAGCGGTTGAAGAAGGGAAGGTGCGCAGTATCGGGTTGAGCAACTTCATGGAAGAGCACGTACAGGAAATCCTGGACGGTGGAAACATCACCCCCGCCGTCAATCAGATCGAGTACCATCCTTATTTGACCCAGGCGGACGCGATCTCAATCTGCGACGCCAACGACATTGCCATCACGGCCTGGTCGCCCCTCATGCAGGGTAACTTCTTGCAGGAGCCCCTCTTCGCCGAGATCGGGAAGCGCTACGACAAGACTGCCGCCCAGGTCGTATTAAGGTGGTGCCTGCAGAACGATGTAATCGTCATTCCCAAGAGCGTTAACCGTGGCCGTATCATTGAGAACGGTCAGCTGTTCGACTTCGAACTGTCGGAAGAAGACATGACCGCCATCGACCAATTGGAACGGGATGAGCGATTCGGGCCGGACCCCCACAATTTTGATTTTTAGGAGGGGAACCGGTGCGGCGCACCACATCCGCCCGTAAAAGTGTAGTTTCCAAGCCTCAACCGTAACCATGCCCACTCCCCACGTCTCCCTTCTGCGTTCGTCACTGATTGGTGGAGCTCTGGCGGCGATGATAATTTTTATCGGAACGTACCTACTGGGCACCATCACCAGTCAGGAGGCCATCCAGAACCTGCAGGAGGTCCGGCCCACGCTACGCTTCACGGCCAGTGGGTTGATGACTTCCACGGCCACTATCCTGGCGTTAATGCTCACCCTGCTGTCGTTCAGCCAGCAAACGGACCGAAAACTGAAGGCCTACCACTACGACCGGATTGGCTACATCGCGCATTTCGCGGCCGTGATTTTCATTGCGGCGCTGGTGCTGTTGATGGTGCTCAATGTCCCGATCAGCAACGCCGAGGAGACCTTTGCCGGATTCTACAATGTGGTGTACTACGTCATGCTGACCTACACGGCCCTGTTGGGGGGAAGCATGATTACCGTCATCCTACTGTTGTACCAGGCGGCACGTGATATTATCCTGATCGCACACCCCGACCGCAAGGTTACCGGTCTGTACGCCGAAGAGGAAAGTAAGTACAGCCTGACCAAACGCGAAAGAGAAGGAATGATCACCGAAGAGGAAGAAGAGGAACCAGCCGCCAACTAGGGGCGGTGCCGGCGAAATTTTGTTTCTTGGCGGGCCAACGAGCTCCGGCAGCAAACCCTCCGCTACCGGCGGCGTTAGCTAGCTACCGATAAAGACCAATACCAACAAATTCCCCACCCAGTCAATGGAAGCCCTTAAACAGAAATTCGCCGAGAAGGCCCTTTCCCTATACCAAGAACTCCGGTCCGCCACGAAGGCCAATGGCACCCTCAAAGTCGACGAGGTTACCCTGAGCCAGGTGGTCGGCGGAGCAAGAGGCATCAAGATGATGCTTTGGGAAACCAGCCAGCTCGACCCGAATAAGGGAATCCGATTCCGGGGCTACTCCATTCCGGAGATTAAGGAGGCCCTGCCGAGCGGTCCGCAGGGTGAACCCAAGCCCGAAGGGTTGTTCTGGCTCATGCTTACGGGTGAAATACCCACCCCCGAGGAGGTGGACGCCCTGACCCAGGAGTGGCACAGCCGCGCCGACGTGCCCGGGGCCGTGTTTACCGTCCTGGACAGCCTGCCTACCGACGCTCACCCCATGACCCAGCTGACGATCGGCGTGATGGCCATGCAGTCCGACAGTATTTTCTCGCGCCGCTACGCCGAGGGCATGCCGAAGTCGGATTACTGGGATGCCGTCTACGAAGACAGCATGAACCTCATTGCCCGGCTCCCGCGCGTCGCCGCCTACATCTACCGCCGAACCTTCAAGGAAGGTAAGCACATCGAGCCGGATACGAGTCTGGACTACAGTGCCAACTACGCCCACATGCTTGGTAGCGATGATGAGGATTTCCGCAGCCTCATGCGCCTCTACCTCACCATTCACGCCGACCACGAGGGAGGAAATGCCTCCGCGCACACCGTCCACCTGGTCGGTTCCACGCTGAGTGATCCGTATCTGGCGTTTTCCGCGGGTATGAACGCCCTGGCCGGACCCCTGCACGGACTGGCCAACCAGGAGGTGATCAAGTGGATATTCGAAATGATCGACAGCCTCGGCACCAAGACGCCGACCGAGCAACAGATCGCGGACTACGTACAGCAAACGCTGGACGAGGGCAAGGTGATTCCCGGTTACGGCCACGCCGTACTGCGCGAACCCGACCCCCGCTTCACGGCGCAGCGCCGCTTTGCCGAGCAGTACATCCACGACAGCGACCTGATCAGTACCGTATGGAAGATCTTCGACGTGGTGCCGCCGATGCTGCAGGCGCTCGGTAAGGTCAAGAACCCCTGGCCCAACGTGGATGCCCACTCCGGTGCCCTCCTGGTTCATTACGGCTTTAGCGAATTCAGCTACTACACCGTCCTGTTCGGCGTCAGCCGCGCCCTTGGCGTACTGGCCGCCGGAATTTGGAGCCGCGCCCTGGGCATGCCCCTGGAACGCCCAAAATCGGTTACCACCGACTGGGTAATGAACCAGGTAAAGAACAACTCTAAATAGAATAATTGTATGAACGTACCAGCCAACCTCTTCTACACCGAAGAGCACGAATGGGTGATGATCGAAGGAAACGTCGCCACCATAGGTATCACCGATTTTGCCCAGGAGCAGCTCGATGAGCTGGTCTATGTGGAAGTGGATACGGTAGGGGAGACCCTGAGCCGCAATGAGGTATTCGGAACGGTCGAGGCCGTCAAGACCACCAGCGACCTGTTCATGCCGGTCGCCGGCAAGGTGATCGAGTTCAACGGTGAGTTGGACGAGAGCGACGGGGACAACCCGACCCTGGTCAACGAAGACCCCTACGGTAAGGGTTGGATCGTGAAAGTGGAACTTACCGATCCCGACGACCGGGAAGGCCTGCTCGACGCGGCGGCTTATTCTGCATTAATTTCCTGATAATTTGTCGATACAACCACCAAAGGGCCGACCGGCCGCATCTGTCAGTCAGGGAAAGCGACGGCTAAGACTCGTCACCGGAGCCTACGCCCTACTGCTGGTCTACGTCAGTCTCGCCCCGGGTCAACGGATCCCGGGAATTTTTGACTGGGGCGAGTTATTTTCGCCGGATAAGATTGCACATTTTGGCGCTTACGCCTTTTTTGCAGTATTATTGTCTTTCTCAAACGGCATGGCTTCCCGGTGGAAGCGGGCGGCAACGGCCGCCCTGGCCGCAGCCCTCTTCGGGGCCCTCATGGAAGTCCTGCAAGGAATTGCCGGGACCGGGCGCGATTTCGATCCCGTCGACATGGCGGCCAATCTGATCGGTGCCGTGCTGGGAGGAATGGTGTACCTGTTGCTCCAACCTATTATGATTAAGTACCTCACTCCGGTGAGGTCATAGCGATAACTGTTTAAATATTTGCCATGGACCAATTATCAATAAGTGGTGGTTCCCTGGCGATAGCCTTCGTGGTCATCCTGCTCTTGTTCATCGGCCTCATCGTAATGATGCGGAACGTGTACAAGTCACGAACCGAAAAGGGTATTGCCGGTGAGTACACCGAGGCAGCTGACAAGAACAGCTCCTACATCGAAAACCGGGCGAAGTACGAGCGGGTCGATGTCTTTGGACTGAGCTCCACCTTCTTCAACTTCGGCCTTGCCCTCGCCGTCGGAATGTCGCTCCTGGCCTTCGCCTGGACGCAGTACGAAGCGGAGATCATTATCCCCGAAGGTGCCCTTGAGCTCAACGAAGAGATCGAAATGGAGCCGCCGCGTACGGCCGAACCGCCCCCGCCACCACCGCCCCCGCCGCCCCCCGTCATTGAGGAGGTACCGGAAGAAGAACTGATCGAGGAAGATCCGCCCGAATTCGAGGATACCTCCATCGACGAAGAAACCATCATCAAGGAAGCTCCGCCGGAAGTGAAGGAGGATAAGGCCCCGCCGCCCCCACCACCACCGCCGCCACCGCCGCCCGCTCCGGAAGTAGAAGAGATCTTTAAGGTCGT
Organism: Neolewinella litorea; assembly: GCF_004803465.1. Classification (GTDB taxonomy): domain Bacteria; phylum Bacteroidota; class Bacteroidia; order Chitinophagales; family Saprospiraceae; genus Neolewinella; species Neolewinella litorea. The sequence continues at coordinate 139,518 of NZ_SRSF01000004.1, forward strand.
AGAGCAAATGCCGCTCTTCCCCGGTTGTGACGACCTGGGCAGCTACGCCGAGAAAAAGCAGTGCGCCGACAAGAAGATGCTCGAATTCATCTACGGCAACATCAAGTACCCCGCCATTGCCCGGGAGAACGGTGTGGAAGGAATGGCAGTAGTCTCCTTCGTAGTCGAAAAGGACGGTACGGTCACCGACGCCAAAGTAGTCCGTAATCCCGGTGCCAAGACCGGTGAAGAAGCCCTCCGCGTCGTTAACCTGATGAACGAGAAAGGAATCAAGTGGACCCCCGGCAAACAGGGTGGACGTAACGTACGCGTTCAGTTCAACCTGCCCGTCAAGTTCCAGCTCGAGTAATACCAACCTTGCTCCACGGCAAAGAAGGCCGACAACTCCCCGGGAGTTGTCGGCTTTTTTTATGGCCAGATCCGGCTACTATTTCGACCCCGAAAATGCCGCTCGGCACACCCACCGGCGGTAGCAATTTTAAAGCCTATAGCTTATCTTTGCCGACCGATTGCGGGATGTAGCGCAGCCCGGTAGCGCGCGTCGTTCGGGACGACGAGGCCGCTGGTTCGAATCCAGTCATCCCGACCCACAGGAGGAGCCGAAAGGTCCGGTGAGCAAAAACTTGCTTCCCGATCTTTTTGCTCCTCTTTTTAGTATATGGCACCCGCGTTCGCGCCTAAAGGTTGTTACGCCGGGGTCTTACACGAGCCCGAACAGGAAGGGTACGGTAAGGGTAGTGACCAGCCAGAAGATCAGACTCAGGGGCGCACCGATCCGCGTGAAATCCAGGAACTTGTACCGCCCGGCGCTATACACCATTGCGTTCGTCTGGTAGCCCACCGGTGTCATGAAGCAAGCTGAGGCCGCCACGGCCACGGTGACCAGCAACGGCATAGGATCGAGGCCCACCTGCTCGGCCGCGGCGATGGCCACGGGGGCCAGCAGGGCGGCGGTCGCGTTGTTGCTCATCACCTCGGTCAGCAGATTGGTGGTCAGGTAGAGCACGGCAATGAGGGCGAAGGGCCCGAGCTGACTGATGGTGCCCGTAAGCAAGGAAGCGATGTCACCATCCAGGCCACTGTTGCTCATCGCCCGGCCGAGACTCAGCGCGCCGGCGAGCAGAAAGACGATCTTCCAGTCGATGGACTCGTACGCCTCGGACATCGTGACCGTGTTGCCAAGCACCAGTACGCAGACGCCCAACAGGGCGGCGATGCTGATCGGTAGCAAACCCAGCGTAGCGATCACGATCACGGCAAGGATGAGGGCGCTGACGAAGTAAAAGCGGCCGCGGTTAAAGTCGGTGATCGTATCGGTCGACAGGAGGATAAAGGGACTGTCCTGCTGCTGCTCGATGTGCTGCAACTCCTTGATGTAGTGGCTTTTTACTTCGGCCAGGATCACGTCGCCTGCCGTCAGCGGCAGCTTGTAGAGGTGTTCGTGCAGCGTTTCCTCCCGCTGCCGGATCGCCAGAGGTACGGCCCGGTAACTGCGCCGGAAATCCACCTCCCGAAGGTTTTTGCCCACGAAGTCGGAATCGGGCGTGACCACCATTTCGATGAGGCTGCTGTTGTCGCGCTCCAGGCCGGTGCCCATGACCTTGACGCTGCCGGAATTGTCGACCAGCCGCACCCAGTCTTTAAGGTTGAGGATCTTCTTGCGGTCGCAACGGACTTTAAGAGTATCACCCTCCACCATCCGGAAGTCGCCGGGGGGCAGCACAAAAGATTGGGAATCGCGCCGCACCTCGATGATGTCCATGTCCAGTTCCCGGACGAGGGGGGAGTCCATGATCCGCTTGCCGGCCAGGTCCGGATGGTCCAGAATGACGATCTCGGCGAGGTAGTCGTGCAGAGCAAACTTCTCTTCCAGGTCGTTATCGCCGTCGCGGTCGGGCAGCAGGCGGGATCCGAAGTACGTCAGGAACACCGCCCCAATTGCCAGCAGGATCAGGCCCACGGGCGTGATGGTAAACATGCCGAAACCGGGCAGGCCGTGGGTGATGGCTACCCCGCTGACCAGAATATTGGTGGAGGTGCCGATCAGCGTACAAAGCCCGCCGAAAATGCTGGCGAACGACAGGGGGATCAGCAGCTTGGAAGGCTTGATCTTGGCGGTGGCGGCGATGCGGATCACCACGGGGATGAAGACCGCGACCACCGGGGTATTGTTGATGAAGGCAGAACTGATCGCCACGACCAGGATAAGCAGCAACATGGCCCGCTTGGGGTTGGTGCGGAAGCGGGCGGCCATGGTCCCGGCCACCTGTTGCAGGGCCCCGGTCTTGAGCAGCGCCGCCGACAGCACGAACATGAACGCCACGGTCAGGGTCGCATCGTTGCTGAAGCCGGCCAGGCCCTCTTCCGGACTGATCACCCCACCTACAATGAGGGCCACGACAATGAGCATGGCAACGAGGTCGACCGAGAGCCATTCCGTAACGAAAAGAACGACGGCCCCCAACGCAACCACGAGAGTAATAACGGCGGGTGTCAGCATAGGAAGCCGCAAAGATAAAGACTGCGGCTCGCCGCGGCGGGGGATTTAGAACTGCTCGTAGATATTCTGCAGGTCGGTGTTGGTCTCCGCGGCCTTAATGGCTTCGAGACTCGTACCCATCTCCAGGATCAGTTTGTTCAGGTCGCCGGCCTCACCCAGCTGCTCAATCTGCTCCGAAAGCGTAGTCCGCAGGTCGCTGATGGCCTTAGTCGCGGCCAGGCGACGCCAGGGGCTTTGCGACTGGTCCAGGGCAATCTCCTTCAGGCGGGAGACACCCGCGGTTTGATCGGCCGACTGCCCCTGCGCCAGCAGCGACTGGTAGGCCGTGTACAGATTGATGGCTGAGTAACCGTCGCTGCCCTCCAGCCGTTCTTCGAAGAAGGGCAGTTTGCTCAGGTCGCCGGATTCGCTGTAAAGTTGGGCGAGCGCCCCACTGATGTCCGGATTGTCAATATCCTCCAGCTGGCCGGCGGCTTCCGTGGCGGCGTCGGGGTCGGTGGCCACCAGGGCCTGAAGTCCGGCAGCAACCACCGAGTAGGCCCGGGCCTGCATGGCTTCCCGCGCGATCGGCGCCAGCTCTTCGTCGCCCACCTGGGCCAGTACATCGAGGGCGGCGGCCCGAACCTGGCTGCGGTCATCCTGCCGGGCGATGTTACGTACCCGTTCCAGCTGGACGGGCGTCGGATCCACCAGGCTCTGCACGGCCACCCCACGGATGGCGTAGAAGGTGTCCTGCAGGGCCGCCGTGAGGATCTCGTCCTCCAGTTCGGGTACCCCTTCCATGCGGCCGATCAGTCCTACGGCTTCGTAGCGGTCAAAAAAGGCGGGGGCATAACGGTACTGCGCCGCCAGCTCCTGGCCCGTCTTTTGGTAGTCGTACTCAGCCAGCAACTGGTGGTGGGGGTCGAAAATAACTACGTCCGGATCGGTGTCGGCGGGGAAGGTGAAGGTCTGCTCGCGCTGCTCGATGGTAATGTCGTGGCGTTCGGCGGTGCCGTTGGTGTACACGTCGACGCTTACGGGGATTTTAAATACGGCGGGCACGTTGTCGTCGGTAGACTGTATCTGCTGGACGGTAAGCGATACGCTGCCGTCTGCATAATCAGTAGTAATCCGGAGCCTGGGGTGGCCGGCCCGCAAGAACCACTGGTCGAAGAACCAGCTGAGGTCTTCTCCGGTGGTGTCTTCAAAGGCCATGCGGAGTTCGTCGATCTCGACGGCGGAGAACTTGTGGCGCTCCAGGTAGTGCTGGAGGCTGTTGAAGAAGGCTTCGTCGCCCACGTAATGGCGCAGCATGTGCAGCACGGCGCCGCCTTTGTTGTAGCTGTGGGCGTCGAACATGGCCTCCTTGTCCGGCACGTCGTACCAGATCAGTTCGTGGGGCGCCCCGTTCTGTACGGAACTGAAGTAACCCTGCCACTCCTCCAGCAGGTGGTAGTCGGCGGCATCTTTACCGTGCTGCTTCTCCATCCACAGGTACTCGCTGTAGTTGGCGAAACCTTCGTTGAGGGTGAGTTGCGACCAGCTCTCGCAGGTGACGAGGTCGCCGAACCAGTGGTGGAACATCTCGTGGGCCACGATCTTCTCGTTGATGTCCACGTCGATCAGGTCGCGGTCGGTACCGTTCATGAACTCGCCGAAGATGACGGCGGTAGTGTTTTCCATGGCGCCACTCACGTAGTCGCGCACCGCCACCTGGCTGTACTTCGGCCAGGGGTACTGCACGCCGGTCAGCTCGCTGAAAAAGGTCAGCATCTCAGGCGTATAGGGAAAAACGGAAGTGGCGTAGGGAGCGAATTTCGGCTCCATATAATAGTTGACGGGGATGCCGTTCCAGGGCTCGTCTTCCACGATCTCAAACTCTCCCACCACCAGCGCGAAGAGGTAAGGGGCGTGGGGCAGGTCCATTTTCCAGTAGTCCGTCCGCTTGCCTTCACCGGCCGGCTCGGAGCTGACCAGGATCCCATTGGAGAGCGTCTTGTAGCTGTCGTCGACGGTTACGTAGAGCTCCTGCGTGGTGCGCTCATTGGGTTTGTCGATGGTCGGGAACCAGCGGCTGTTGTTTTCCGTCTCGCCCTGGGTCCAGATCTGCCGTGGCTTGTCGCCTTCCTCACCGCGGGGGTTGATGAAGAAGAGGCCCTTGTCGGAAGTAATGGCCTGTCCGGCCCCGCCCCCTTCCGCTGGGGTAGCGGTATAGTCGAGCACCACGGTGTATTCCTGACCGCGGGTGTAGGCGCGGTCCAACTGAATGGTCACCTGCTGCCGGTCGTCGTCGTAGGCGTATTCCAGGGGGGTGCCGTCGCCGTTGGTGATGGACCGGAAGGTGAAGTTCTTCGCGTCCAGCGTCAGTTCGTCGCTGGGCCGGAAGATGGGCTTAAGCCGCAGGGTCGCCTTGCCGATGACCATCTCCTGCTCCCAGTCGAAGCTCACTTCCAGTTTGGTGTGCAGCAGGTCGTGCACCCGGTTGAACGCGATCGCGCGTGGGGGCAGGGTAGTGGGCACTTCCTCCGGGGCCGTACCTTCCATTTCCTCTTCCGTGATCTCACCGTTGGTGGCCGGGCTCACCGTCAGGGTGTCCAGGTTGCGCGTTTCGGTGATGGTGGGGTCGCTCGTCTCCGCGGGGGTAGGGGTGGTAGCTACCGCCGGGCGGGTGGTTGAACAGCTGACGACCAGAAGGAGGGCGGCCAGCAGGCCCGTAAGGCTCAGTTGTTGCATTTGGCTTGGTTTGAAGAAGTAGGACGCGCAAGGCCCCCAAATGTTTGGGCGACCGTGCCGCTTTGCCTGTGGATGTCGGGCGCTGCACGCGGGTGCCGGGGAATTTCCCCCGATGCCATCTTTACTGGCTACCCCTACGGGAACGGGGAGCAGTCACTGACAAAAGAGGGGCGACAACGAAACCATTCGCTGTCGCCCCCGTATGCCGGATATAGTTGCCGTGACGCCACCGGCGCACGCACTGAGCAGGTGTTCCTAGCCCCGGTCGCGCTGCCGTGGGCGCTGGTGACCCGCCTTGCCATCCTGGTGGCGTTCGCGGCGACCGGCCTCCAGGGCTTCGAGTTTCTTGAACTGTTCCGCGGTGAGGACTTCCTTGATCCGGGCTTTACGCTCGGAACGGGCTTTTTCCATGGTCTGCCGCATTTCCTCGCGGGCAGCTTCTGCGTCGCGGGCAAAGGCAGTGTTTATTTCTTTCACTTGATCCGCCTGCTCGGGGCTGAGGTCGAGCACCGTGGTCAGCCGCTCCGCTTGCCGTTCGGCGCGGGCTACGGGATCAAGTCCGGCGTCGTCCTGGGCGAAGAGCCCACCGGCGGTGAGGAAGAAAAGGAAAGCGAAAAGGATCATTCTGGTAGTTTTCATCGGAATCGGTTTTGGTGATGAGGAGCGAAGCGGGCTTTTCCGCTTCTGTTGATACAAATATGCCGGAAGCGCTTACGCCGGCCAATTCTTTTCAACGAACGGGCCGATTGCTTCAACGAACCGCCACCGAAACCCTTTTCTGCCCGCGCTTCAGGGGCGACCTTTGTCGGGATGAAACCACTGGACTACTCCCGTATTGCCAGACAGGCCCTCGCCTGGGTAGGGGTGTGGGTGGTGGTCTTTCTGGTGCTGGGGGGTGGATTCGCTACGCCGGTGCGCGGCATCTTCCGGCTTCTCCCCCTCTTGCTTGCCATTGCACTGGTGGTAGCCGTCAACGGAGCCGTGTTGCTGCCCCGCCTGTACTTCACCGGTCGGCGCGGGTGGTTCGTTTTGGCCGGCGCGGTACTGGTACTGGCGCTCAGCTTCTTTTTGCAGTACGGGATGGCACCCGACCGGGCCTTCCCCATCCGCTTCGGACGGGGGGCGCGGGCGGCGGGCCCGGGCATGGCCACCCTCCGCTACCTTCTGCCCCTGGCCACCGCCTTTCTGGGCTCGTCGCTCTTCGAGGTCATGCGGTACGCCGGGTACCAGGAAAAACAGGCCGTGCAAGCCCAACGTGAGCAGCTCGCTACGGAACTGAAGTTTCTCAAGTCGCAGGTCAACCCCCATTTCCTTTTCAATAGTCTCAATAACATCTACACCCTCACGCTACTGCGCGACGAGCAGGCTTCCGAAAGCCTGCTGCGGCTGTCCGGCATGCTCCGGTATATGCTCTACGACTCCGAGACGGAAGCGGTACCCCTCGGCCGGGAGATCGAGTACATCCGCAATTACATCTCCCTTCGGCGGCTGAAGGACAGCCGTAACATGAATATCCGGGCTGACCTCGACGAGAGCCGGCCCCAACTTCCGATCGCCCCGCTGCTGCTGATCCCCTTCGTTGAGAATGCCTTCAAGCACAGCCGCGTGGAGGACCTGCCCGACGCCTTCGTGCACGTGTCGCTTTCGACCACCCCCGGCGGCATACGGTTCGCGGTGGAGAACACCGTGCCAGTGGTTCCCTCCCCGGTCGATTCCGTAGGGGGCATCGGCCTGGATAACGTCCGTAAGCGGCTGGCGCTCCTGTACCCCGACCGGCATGCGTTGCAGGTAATTGATCAGGGCCGTCGTTTCTCCGTCAGCCTAAGCCTGGAATTGTCATGAGCGTACTGAACTGCCTGATCGTCGACGATGAAGAACTGGCCCGCCGGCTGGTACGCGCGTACTGCGACCGCCTGCCGGGACTGCGGGTGATTGGCGAGGCACCCAACCCGGTGGCCGCCCTGCCGTTGTTGCGGGAAACGACCGTTGACCTGCTGTTCCTCGACATCCAGATGCCGGAGATGATCGGGCTGGATTTCCTGCGCACCCTGCGTCGGCGGCCCGCCGTCGTCCTCACCACCGCCTACTCCGAGTACGCGCTGGAAGGGTTTGACCTGGACGTGGCGGACTACCTCCTCAAGCCCTTCGGTTTCGAGCGCTTCGTGCGCGCCGTCGGTAAGGCCAGAGATCACCGCTTTGCGGCCAGCTACGGCACCGGCGCGCCGCCGCCCCCGAATGCCATGACGGAATCGCCCACCTACCAGGTGGTGCGGGCCGACCGAAAAGTGTACCGCATCCCCCACGCCGAGATCCTGTACGTGGAAAGCCTGCGGGAATACGTGGCCTACCATACGTCCCGGGGCCGGACGGTCGCCCTGGGTTCCCTGCGGCAACTGGAGGAGGAGCTGCCGGCCAATTTCCTGCGCGTGCATAAGTCCTTCATCGTGGCCGCCGACAAGGTAGAAGTTCTGGAAGGTAACCAGTTGCTCGTGGGACAGGCGCGGATTCCCATTGGCGGGAGCTACCGGGAGGCGGTCAAGTTAAGATTGTTCCCTTAACCATTAAATTTTGGTAACGAGCGAGTTACGTGTTTGCACAATCTTGTGAAAGTTATTACCTTAGTTACCCGGTCGCTATAATTGGTAGTGGCCGCGGATATGTACCGACGTATGCGAAGTATGAATGAGCTGCGTACTTCGCCATGGCACCAAAACCTTTGACCTATGAGTCATTTACCCATCGTATTAGGCGTATTGGCCACGTTGTTGATTTTTGCCGGGGCAGTTATGACAACCCAGTTGTCCGACAGCGCCACCTACAGCAGCTATCTGTTGGGTGCCGGCGTGGTATCTTTTATGGCGGGTGTGCTGGTGTTCCTTGTTCAGGAAGAGGATACCTTTGCCGAACGGTGAGGCACCCGATTGCCCGGCCCAAGCCCTAGATTGTGGGTAAGGACTGCCGAAGAATCCGATATCCACAGCTCATGAACTACTACCTTCTGTTCTACGAAACGGTCAAGGGCTACGAGGCCAAGCGCCAGCCCTACCGCGACAGCCACCTGCGTCTGGCCCGTGAGGCCCAGGAACGCGGCGAACTCATTATGGCCGGGGCCTTCGATCCGGCCGACGGGGCGGCCCTCCTCTTCAAGGGGGAGACGGCCACCGACGCCGAAGCCTTCGCCGAAGCCGATCCCTACGTGCGCAAGGGCCTCGTGAGCCGCTGGTACGTGAAGAAGTGGTCGGTAGTGGTAGAGTAGTACTTTTGCGGCATGTACATCATCCCCGCCATTGACCTGATTGACGGAAAGTGCGTGCGCCTGACCCAGGGCGATTACGCCCAGAAGACCGTTTACCACGAAGACCCCCTCACGGTAGCCCGTGAGTTCGAGCAGGCCGGCCTGGAGCGCCTGCACGTGGTCGACCTCGACGGAGCCCGCGGCGGCGGCATCGTGAACCACCATGTCCTGGAGCGCATCGCTGGCGGCACCAATCTCAAGATCGACTGGGGCGGCGGGATGAAGAGCGACGAAGACCTGCGCATCGCCTTCGAAGCCGGTGCCCACCAGGTGACCGGTGGCACCATCGCGGTGAAGCAACCAGAAGTTTTCCTGGGCTGGCTGGAGCGGTTCGGGCCTGAGCGAATCATCCTAGGCACCGACGTCCACGGCACCCGCATCGCCGTGAGCGGCTGGGAGGAGTCCAGCGACCGGGAGCTGTTCGAGTTCCTGGCCGACTACGTGGCCCAAGGCGTGCGCTACACCATATGCACCGACGTGAGCAAGGACGGACTGCTGCAGGGCACCGCCCGTGAACTCTACGCCCGCATTCGGCGGGAGCAACCGGAGGTGAAGCTCATCGCCAGCGGCGGCGTGACGACCACCGAAGACCTGGACGCCCTGGCGGCCCTCGATTGCTACGGCGTGATCGTGGGCAAGGCGATCTACGAGGGCCGCATCGGACTGGAGGAGCTGGCGGGATACTGATCGCGGCAGCCCGCCCAATAGTCCGCCCCATCCTACCTTTGGCCCCATGACGCTCAGCTATCCAGGCGGTCCCCTCACCGGGCACCTCCGTCTCACCGGTTCCAAATCCATCGCCAACCGCGCCCTGCTCATCCGTGCCCTGACCCCGGGGGGCTTTGAAATCGACGGCCTGGCGGCCGCGGACGACACCGTGCGGCTGCAACAACTACTGGAGAGCGACGAGGAGGTGCTGGATTGCGGTCCGGCTGGAACGACCTACCGTTTCCTTACCGGATACCTGTGTCGGCGGCGGGGCACCCAGATATTAACCGGCAGTGCGCGCATGAAGGAGCGGCCCATCGGCATCCTGGTGGATGCCTTGCGGTCGCTGGGCGCGGACATTGAATACGCCGAAAAAGAAGGCTATCCGCCCCTGCGCATCGGCTACAGTGCCCTGGATCGCAGCGACCGGGTGAGCATTGCGGCCGACACCAGCAGCCAATACATCTCCAGTCTGCTCATGCTGGCACCCACCTTGCCGACGGGGCTGAAACTCACGCTGGAGGGGGAGATCGTCAGCCTGCCCTACATCAAAATGACCCTGGCCCTGATGCAGCACTTCGGCGTGCACCACCACTGGGAGGGGCAGACCATCGTGATCAACCCCCAGTACTACCAGGCCCGGTCGTTCACCGTGGAGGCCGACTGGTCGGCCGCCAGCTACTATTACAGCTTGGCGGCTCTGGCCGAATCTGCCGACCTGAAGATCGACGGCCTCTTTGCCGAAAGCCTGCAGGGCGACGCCGTGGTCCAGCAACTCTACGAGGAGTTCGGCGTGACTACCACCTTCACCGAAACGGGCGTGCGCCTGCAAAAGGCAGCGGGTACCCCGCCGCCGCCCCTGTTTGAGCACAATTTCGTGGAGTGCCCCGACATCGCGCAGACCCTCATGGGCACCTGCGCGGGACTGGGCGTGCAGGGGCTGTATTCCGGCCTGCAGACGCTCTTCATCAAGGAGACCGACCGCGTGAAGGCCATGAAGACCGAACTGGCGAAAGTGGGCGTGAGCCTGTACAAGATCCCGCCGCACATGACGGAGAAGACCGGCGTGCGCTACTTCGCCCAGGAGGGTCGGGCCGATTTCGCGGGCGGCACCCCGCGCTTTGCCACTTACCACGATCACCGCATGGCGATGGCCCTTGCCCCGCTGGCGCTCCTGCACCCCGTTGAAGTGGAGCACCCGGAGGTGGTGAACAAGAGTTACCCTGACTTCTACCGCGACCTGCAGACGATCGGACTGACCACCAAAGAAGCGTAGTCCATGCCCCGCACCCGCAAAACCGGCGAGCACCGCAGCACCCTGGACCTGAACGGGATCCCGGTACCGCTGCGCATCATCACCGAGCGGGGACGGCGGTCGACCATTGCCTCCGTGCGGCAGCGCGCCCTTTACATCCGGCTGCCGGCCGCCCTGAGCAAGGGGGAGCGGGAGCGCCGGATTACTGAGATGCTCGACTGGGCCCGCAGAACCGCTGCGGAGAAACCGGAGGCCTTCGCCCACTTCGTCCCGCCTCCAGCGGCCGGCGCGTACACTTTCGCCTTCCGCGGTCACGAATACCGAATTACGGTGGAGGCCCACGACGGGGCCACGCACCGGATTGTTGCCACCCCGGATCTTGGCTTGCGGGTAGCCCTCAGCACCCGCGATCCCCGCCCCAATCCGACGCAAGCCATCCCCCGACTGCTGGCTAAACACTTTGGCCGCCGCTATCTGCCGGAAGTTTCCCGGCGGGTCCACGAGCTCAACGACCGGCACTTCAAGCGCACCATCCGGGCGGTGAAGCTCAGCGACACCTACAGTCGTTGGGGGTCGTGCTCCCACCTCGGTAACATCAACCTGGCGACCCGTCTGCTGCTGGCTCCCCCCGAGGTGCTCGACGCGGTGATCATCCACGAACTGGCCCACCTGGTGGTAGCCGACCATTCCGCCCGCTTCTGGGCCGAAGTGGCGCGCGCCCTGCCGGAGTATGAGCGCTACGACCAGTGGCTGCGGGAAAACGGGAACGGCCTGCGCTTCGATCCGCAAGTATTGGGCTAATTTTGCGGCATGCGTATACTGTCAATCGGCCTGCTGGCCCTCGCCCTAGTGGGCTGTATTTCCCCCAAGAAAGCCGCCGAGCGCTACCAACCGCAGATCAACCGGCTGGACAGTCTGGCCGCCGCTCAGGCCGACTCCATCTACCAACTCACCCTGGCCCTGGAACGCAGCCGCGGCGGCAACGACATGCTGCTTGAAACCCAGAACCGACTGCAGGACCGTTTAGCGTTACAAGACGACCAGATCGAAGACCTCGAGCGCAGCCTGAACTCCACCAATAGCGAAATGGGGGAACAGGTGGCCGACCTGCGCCGCGACCTGGCCCGCAACCAGCGTCTCCGCGACTCCCTGATCAGTACCCAACGCCGGATCATTCGCGACTACTCCGACGGGCTGCGGCAGGCCGCCAACCGCATCAGCGACTCCCTGGAGATGAAACTGGACAGCAACCTCTACGAGGTCAGGGAACTGCCCGGTGAACTGGTGCTCAGTATTCAGGAAAGCGCCATTTTTCGACCGCGCTCCGTGGGCTACCTCGAGAACGGGCACGAGCCCATCCTGCAGGTGGTCACCCAGGTACTGCAGGCCAATCCGCTCCTTAAACTGCGTATCGTAGGCCACACCGACAACCAGCCCAACCCCCTGCGCGGTACCGACAACTGGAAGTACGGCGCCATGCGGGCCACCAAGATCGCCGACGAACTGGCCACCGCCTACTACGTGAGCCCCAACCGCCTCATTGCCGCCAGCCAGGGAGAGTACGGACCCACCCGCAGCAACGCCACCGAGGAGGGGCGGTTCCGCAACCGCCGGATGGATTTCGTCTTCACCAGCAGCGTCGGCAACCTGCTGCGCGAACTGGAGCGGGCGGCCGAGCTTAATGAGTAAACTTTTTGATTACAAACTTTTTGTTTTAATCAATTAATTTATAATTTGAGCGCGCCCAACCGATAAAGCCATGGTAGACCAGATTGACATTACCCGCGTCCTCTTTCTCGACATCGAGACCGTAAGCGGAGCCCCGGATTACGACGCTCTCGACGAGAACTTCCGAAAACTCTGGTCGTATAAGGCCCCTTCCGCCCTGAAGCGCTACGGTGAGGAGTTGACCCCGGAGGAGGTCGCCGAAGCCTACAACGATAAGGCCGGCATCTTTGCCGAATTTGGCAAGATCGTCTGTATCAGCGTCGGGGCCGTGTACCGCGACCGCGACAAGCAACTGAAGATCCGGCTCAAGTCCTTCGCCCACCGCGATGAGGCTACCCTGCTGCGGGAGTTTAGCGAAATGATCGACCAGTACTACGGCGACATCAACAAGTACTACATCTGCGGGCACAACATCAAGGAATTCGACGTGCCCTACATGTGCCGCCGCATCGTGATCAACCAGTTGCCCATGCCCGTTCTGCTCGACATTTCTGGGAAGAAGCCGTGGGAGACCAAGCACCTGGTGGACACCATGGAATTGTGGAAATTCGGCGACCGCAAGTCCTACGTCTCCCTCAAGCTGTTGGCCGCCGTGCTGGGATTCCCCAGCCCGAAGGACGATATCGACGGCAGCGATGTGGGTCGGGTATTCTGGGCGGAAGACGACGTAGAGCGTATCGCCGTGTACTGTGAGAAGGACGTACTGGCCACCGCCCAGCTGTTCCTGAAATACCAGCGCAAGCCCGTATTCGCCGACGATCAGGTCATTTTCGTGGAGCGGTAGCCGGCCGTGAATCAGAAAGGGTAGCCCAGGCCCAGCTGGAAGGTGATGTCACTGAACCTGAAGGAGCCGAAATCCCGCCAGTAGGCGGTTTCCGGGTAGCTGATGGGTTCCCGCGGAGAGATCGGCTCCCCGTCCCCCATCTGGGGGTAATTGTACCGCAGCGGCAGGGCCAGGTCAAGCCGGAAGATGAAGTAACTCAGGTCGATCCGTATCCCCGCTCCCCCGGCCACGGCCAGTTGCCGGTAAAAGGGTTGGTGGTAGAACGGGTCGGAGCCCTCCTCCCGCCGGATGCGTCCCTGAAACAGGAACTGGGAGCCCGGCCGGTCGGGGTCCTCCTCCACGGTCCACACATTGCCAATGTCGGTAAACACGGCACCCCGCACGAAGGAAAACAGGTTGAAACGGTATTCCAGGTTGAGTTCCAGCTGCAGGTCGCCCGTCTGGTACAGCCGCAGGTTGTTGTTGAAGGTGCCGTCGGCCGGATCGATGCTCAGGGGATCGACGTAGCCGCCGGGACCGAGGCCGCGCGGGGCCCACGCCCGCATGGAATTGGCACCGCCGGCGAAAAACTGCTTTACGTATGGCACCTCCTGATCCACTACCATCGGCCGGCCAATGCCGAACAACAGGCGTGAGGCGAAGCTGCGCAGCGGACTGAACTGCTTGTAGTAGCGTACGTCGGCCACCGCCAGTGCGTACTGGGCGAAGTGGTCCCGCGGGTCGAGATTGTTGAAGAACTGTCGTGCGAGGTAGACTTCCCCGCCCGTCAGCTCAAACTGCCCGTTGAGGTTCATCGACCGCCCGTGCCGGTCCGGCCGCCCCACGCGGGAATACTCCAGGTTACGAAAGAGGGCACTGAAGAAGTACTGGTCGCTGATGCTGCGGCGCAGCCGCTGGTTGTTCTGCAGGATCTCCTCAAACTGCGGTTCGATGGTGAAATTCAGGATGTCGACCGCCGCGTGGTTGATCCGGTAGCTAGTCTGGGCGGACCGCCGGAAATCGTAGCCCAGCCGGGCATTGGCGGTGGTGTAGGCGTAGAAGGTGCGGATGAGCAGGTACTCGTAGGCCATGCTGTACCGGGTGCTGGCCCGTTCGCGCAGTTGCTGGTAGAAGTTGCCGGAGAGTATACCCGTCCGGTTGGCCAGCCGGTAAAAGCCGAAATCCTTGAAGCGCGGGAGGTTCAGCGACACTTCCGCGGCCAGGTCGATGGTGTTGAAGAATTGTGCCGCGCTGTCGGAGCTCGGGTTGATCTCCACCCCCGCCCGCAGGGCCACGCTTAACAGCTCGGCGCCCCCGAAGACGTTCCGGTTGCGGAAGTTGGGGCTGACACTCACCCCGATCAGGTTGTTGTTGAAGGCGGTGTTTTGGTCGGTGTCCGTATTGACCAGCTGGCTGCGGTTGGTGTAGTTGAGGTCGAGGTCTACGCCTACGGACATGCGTTTGTCCGGGCTAAGCTGGATCCGGTAGTTGAGTACGTCCGGCTGGTTGGGATCCACCACCTGGTTGATGCGCACGAAGCGGTAGATGCCCAGGCCGCCCAGGGAAAGGTTCGTCTTTTCGTAAGCCTCCCGGCTGTAGGTGCTGTCGGTGTGGAGGAAGATGTTCTGGGCCAGCAATTCCGGCCGCATCCGGAAGCGGGGGGTGGGGGAGAGGAAGCGAATGCCATCGACCACGGTATCCCCCGGGTAGGCAGCCCCCGCGGCGTCGAGGGCGGGGGAGTAGTCGGTGATCACCGTCACTTCCCCGATGCGGTACTTGCGGTAGGCCTCCTCCTGCTCCGGGGGCAGGATGCTCAGGTAGATGTTGGCGTAGCCTTCACGCTGGCTGGTGTCAATCTCGAGTTTGTCAAAGTAATTGCCCGAGAAGTAGGCGTAGCCCTCGTCGCGCAGGTACCGGCTGATGCGCGCTTTCTCCTCGTCGAAGGCATTGAGATTGAGGGGGGTATTGGGTTGTAGGGGACTGTCTTCCTTGAGCACCTGCAACAGGCTGTCGATCTCGGGTGCCGGACTGGAATACTGTACGCTGTCGATGTAAAATCGGGTGCCGGGCTCCACGTGGTAAATCAGATTGACCTTCTTCCGTTTCCGCCGGTCGGGTTCGTGGTAGGCGGTGGCGTTGAAGTAGCCGCGGTAGCGCAGGAAATCCTCCATGAGCTCGGCCGACCGCCGCGCCAGACTATCGCTGTACAGCACCGGCGGCTGACCGATGGTGTTGCGCAGGAAACGGTCGATCCGGGTGGTATCGCGGGGCTTGCTGTTGGCGAGGTAGAAGTGCTCGCGCGGGAAGAGGAACAGGAAGTTGCCGTTAGGCTTTTGCTGGGCCAGCAGCGACAATTCGTAGTTCACTTCCCCGCGGTTTTCCAGCTTGCTGCCCTTGCGGATGGCTACCCGCTGGGCGGTGAGCAGCTCGGCGTCTTCAGCGAGGTATTTCGTAACATTGCAGGACGTCAGCAGCACGGCCGCCGTCAGGACCGGACCCAGGCGGCGCAGACCCCCAGCCAGTATGCCCATCAGCTCCGGTACCATCAAGTTCATAAGCAGCCTACGTCAGAAAAAAGTCAGGCAAAATTACCACAAATTCACCGCCGAGGGTGGGCGCATCGTCGGGGAGCTCCTCCGGCAGGAGCGCTACCGGGTGGATCACGTCTACGCGCTGGAAAGCTGGGTCCATAACGTAGATCCCAAATCCAATGTTCCTCTCACGCAAGTTAGTCCGCGGGAGCTGAGCCGCATGAGTCAGCTCACCACCCCCAACCAGGTGCTGGCGGTGGTCGACATCCCCGCCGGCCCGGACCCCCTCCCCGACGACCTCGATACCGGCTGGTCGTTGTACCTCGACGGACTACAGTCGCCCAGCAATCTCGGGGCCCTCCTGCGCATCGCCGACTGGTTCGGATTCAGCAACGTCTTTGGCGGGCCGGGTACGGCCGATCTCTACAATGCCAAGAGCATCCAGGCCAGTATGGGTTCATTCCTCCGCGTCGACTACCGGGAAATGACATTAGAGGCTATCACCGCTCCTTTCCCGGGGCTTACGGTGTTCGGCGCCGACCTGGTCGGGGAAAACGTACACCGCATTGACCCTCCCGGTGCCGGACTGCTCGTCATCGGGGCGGAAGGACCGGGCATCCGGGAAGAAACGCGGGAAAGGATAAACCGCTGGCTCACCATCCCGCAGGCACCGGGCCGTTCCGCCGAAAGCCTCAACGCGGCCGTAGCGGCGGGTATCCTGTGCAGCGCCTTGCGTCGATAGATAAATGCCAAAAAAGGCCGCGCCCGGCGGTGAGCCGGGCGCGGCAGGGTCTACTTTCTGGAATGTATCGAACGGACCACCTATTCGTAGCCCGTCAAATCTTGAAACACGTACCGTGTACCGGGAGGGCGGTACCGCGGGTGCTATGTTTGCCTCCCGGGCCGGGTTAAGGTGGCCGGGAGCCAGTGGTGACCTGGGGGTAACCCGACAAATCGCCGTTTGGTTTATATGTCGATGCGATTGGTTGATCAGTTACAATACAAGCGAGTCGCTCCGCCCGGCGTCGGCGGGGGGTGACGGATCTAGGGGCCGTAGGCCAACGTTTCCTACTTCCCCTTGCCCTGAATGAGCACCAGCAGGGTGTAGAACAGGATCTTGAAGTCGAGGCCAAGGGACCGGTTTTCGATGTACAGGATATCAAACTTCAGCCGCTGCACCATCTCCTCCACGTTGGAGGCGTAGCCGTACTTCACTTGCCCCCAACTTGTTATACCGGGCCGAACCCGTAGCAAATGGCGGTAGTGCGGTGCCTGGGCACTGATCAGGTCGATGTAATACTGCCGTTCCGGCCGCGGCCCGACCAGCGACATCTCGCCGATGAGCACGTTCCAGAACTGGGGCAGCTCGTCCAGCCGCCACTTTCGCATGGTGGCACCCCAGGGGGTACAGCGTTCGTCGTCGTCGCGGCTCAGCTGAGGACCAAGGTTCTCGGCGTCCTGGTACATGGAACGGAACTTGATAATGTGAAACGGCGTACCGTTTTGCCCAATCCGCTCCTGGGTGTAGAGGATGGGACCGGGCGAGGACATCCGTACGCGCAGCGCCACGTAGAGATACAGTGGTGATAGAAGTACCAGCAGGGCGATGGAACAGACTACGTCCAGAAGCCGCTTCGTGATACGCTGCCAGCGCGGCATGAGGTTCTGCCGGATCTCGATCAGCACGACTCCGAAGACGTGGTTCATCTTCACGGTGCCGAGCATGATGTCGTACATATCCGGAATGATCTTCACCAACACCTGCCGTTCGTATTCCCCCAGCACCCCCAACAATTCCCGCAGGCGGCTGTGCTGACTGGTATCGATAGCGATGATCACTTCCTCGACGTTGCGCTCCTCGATGATCCTTCCTAGGTCGTCGAGACCCCCCAGGCGGGGAAGTTGTTCCTCCAGCTGTGGTGTGGATTTCCGACGTCCGTCGACGAAGCCAATGAAGCGGTAGCCGAGTCCTTTCGGTCGCCCCACGATGTCTTGATACAACGATACGGCCCGCTCCCCGCCGCCGACGAGCAGGGTGTTGAAAGCTACTTCGCCCGCCTTGAGGCGACGGCTGGCCCGCGTAAGCAGGAACATGCGAACGAAGGCGGTAAGAAAGAAGTGGTAGGCCAGGTAGACCGGCAAGCCGCGGTAAGGAGGCTGGTACAGGGTTGCCGGATCATCCGCCGGCAGCAGGAAGAAGAGGAGCAATACGCCGCCCACCGAAAGGGCCAGGGTCTGGACCAGGGTGGTCAATCGGCTCAGCCGGTAAATGTCGCGGTACTGGTCGAACAGGGCGTAGAGCAGCAACCACGCCACGGCAATTAGCGCTCCGAGCCCGACGGTGGCGTAGATGGCGTCGGATGCCCGGGCGGCGGAAAACAGGGACCACCCCAGCCAGGCCGCGGCAAAATCGCCCGCCACATACACGTACCGGTGCCGCAGCCGCCGCCCGGCGGTGTCGGGCTGTAGATCACGTGCTTGCTGCAGAGGAGGCGTCATCGGGGGGGAAGGTACAGGAGTTTGATATTGTCAAGATACAGGGTACCCCGGGTCAACTCCGCCCCGAGCAGGGTGGAGAACGCGACGCGTACCTCGGGCAGGTCCGCCGCTCCGACCACCGAACTGAGATTGAAGTAAATCTTGGTCCACTCCGCCCTGGGTAGAAAACCGGGGTCAAAGACCCGAACCGGCAACCCGCCCTCCTGGCCGATCACGCCGAAGACCGTCGGCGCATCGCTGCGGAAGTCCACCTCCAGCCAGACATTGATCGGCAGTTCATTCAGTCCGCCGTAAGCGCGATCGGTGGCGATCTCCACCAAGCGGTTGCTGTCGGTGAGATATACGGCACCCGCGGCCGCGCCACTACGAACCACTTCCGTTTGCACGACCAGGCCCTCCGTACCCGACAAACGGTCCGTGAACACCCGCGCAGTCTCCGGCTCAAAGCCCTCCACGAACCCGAAAACCGTCTCGGGGCGATAGGCTATCGGAAGGATGCCCAGTGCCACCGAAGCGTTGCTGTTGAGGTCCAGATTGTGGAGCGACGGGGTGTAGAAGGGGTAAATATCGGGCGTAACGCTGCGGCCGTCCTGGCGAATACCGGCCTCCAGCCGCAGGGATACGGGTCCCAGGCGGTAAACGGGGATGCGTGCCGGGAGGGGGAATACCCCCAGGAATTCATCGTCGGCGAAGGCCCAGACTTCGGTGATGGCCGTGGTGGGTGCGCCCTGCCCTTCCGTTACGGTGAGCGCGAAGCCGTCGACCGTCACCACGGCGGGGGCTACCTCGATATCGGCGGGGCAGGAGGTAAGGCCCAGAACGGGCAGCAGCAGGACAAGCAGGCGAAGCATGGCGATCAGGCTAGGGGGTCGGGCAGCCGCGACTGGTTATCGGCCACTGCCTCGGCAATGCGCTGGGCGAGGGCGAGGGCGCGGTACCCATCTTCAATACTGACGGCCGCGGGTTGCTCATCGCGGATACTGTAGGCCAGGCTTTCGAGTTCCATCTGAATGGCGTTGACCGGTCCGCTGGCGGGTTGGTCGACGTGGATGATACGGGGGCCGCGCGGGGTTTCGAGTGGAAACTGCTGCCCCCGGTCGGGAAGGTCGGTGGCGTCGGCGTCAAAGAGGCGGACCACCTGGCTTTCCTTTTCCAGGAGGTCGAGGCTGATGTAGGCGTCGCGTTGGAAGAGCCGCACCTTGCGCATATTCTTGAGGCTTACCCGCGACGCGGTTAGGTTGGCCACCGCGCCGTTGCGGAACTCCAGCCGCGCGTTCACGATATCGGGGGTGTTGCTCAGTACGGCGACGCCGCTGGCCCGTACTTCGGCTACCTCATCGTTGGCCAGTTTCAGTACGATGTCGAGATCGTGGATCATCAGATCCAGGATGACGCTCACGTCGGTGCCGCGGGGGTTGAACATGGCCAGGCGGTGGGCTTCGATAAAGTAGGGCTGCACCTTGACATCGCCTAGGGCGAGGAGGGCGGGGTTGAAGCGCTCTACGTGCCCTACCTGTACCAGCTTTCCGGTCTGTTTGCTGAGTTCGATCAGTTGTTCGGCTTCGTCGAGGGTCTCGGTGAGGGGCTTCTCCACAAAGACGTGGCACCCGCCCTCGAGCGCGGCCTTCACGACCGCGAAGTGGGTAGATGTTGGCGTGACCACGTCGACCACCTCCGCTGCATCGATCAGTTCCTCGAGGTTTGCGAACGATTTGACCCCGAACTCCTCGGCCACGCGGCCGGCCAGTTCCTGGTCGGTGTCGTAAATGCCGACCAGTTCGTAGACCTCCCGGGCCAGGCGAATGCACTTGAGGTGGATTTTGCCGAGGTGACCGACACCGATGAGTCCGATTTTGAGCATGTTGAGGGCTTAGGCCACAAAGCTACTCCGCGGCGGGGAAAGCGGTTTCAGGCCGGGCAAAGTGTTAAAACGAGTGTATTTCAAAAACTTTAACATTCAAAAGCCGCCCCACACATTTACGAATCTCTGTTTTGGAGCGTACAATTAAATTCGGTGAGCGGGGGCTCCGGGGTCAGAAGTAAGGCGGGGGGTAATAAGGGCCGAACCTGTGTCGGAAGGTAATTTGGTAGACCAAATCCAGCCTCCGAACAGCGCACGTCAACAACTTGTTAAAAAAGTAACAGTCGGACCCGCGCCCTTGATTGGCGTGGACTAACCGTCCTAGATTTGCATTCACAGCTAACGGGTTATGGCCCGCTGGTAAGTGAGTATCGGGACGGAATAGGTCCCCCCGAAGCCCCGCTATTTGCACGTAGCGGGTGCCATTTTTTCACGAAATAATCCTTAATGAGCAAGCTCCAAAAGGGGCTGTGCCAGGTATTGCTTATGCTCCTGGTTACGGTTCCTACCCTAGCTCACGCCACTTTATTCACCCCCACAAACAACACCCGAGCGCGTTCACAGATGGTGAATCGCGTACAACGGCTGAACCTTCCCCTAAAGGTAGAAGCCGCCGATGATTTTACCAAGCGTAAGATCGCTGATTATCTGGAGTTAGGCGGCCGCAGCACCGAGAAGATGCTCGGGCGCGCCAACCAGTACTTCCCGGTCTTCGAGTACTATCTGCGCAAGCACGATATGCCCGCCACCCTGAAGTACCTCGCCGTAGCCGAATCGATGCTGGTACCGGGGGCCGTTTCCTCCATGAGTGCCGCCGGCCTCTGGCAACTGATGCCCGCCACCGCCCGCGAGATGGGCCTGCGGGTCGACGGCGTGATCGACGAGCGCCTCGATCTCTACCGCAGCACCGAAGCCGCCGTGGTGATGCTCAAGACCCTCCACGCTGAATTCAACGACTGGCACCTCGCCCTGGCTGCGTACAATTGCGGTTCCGGTCGGGTACGACAGGCCATCCGTTCGGCCGGCAGCCAACGGTACAAGCTCGTCGAGCGCCACCTCCCCAGCGAAACCCAGCGTTACGTAGCCGCCTACGTGGCCGCCGCCTACGCCGTGAATTACTACGAAGAGCACGGATTGGTCCCCCACGAAATGGAAACGACCGACTACGTATTCGTACACCGCCGCATGACGCTTGCCAAGATCGCCCGCGAATGCGACCTGCGAATCTCTACCCTGCGCCGGTTGAACCCGAACTTTGTCCAGGCCTACATCCCGGGTAGTGTCGAAGGCTATCGCCTGCGCATACCTGCTCACAAGAAGCACACCGTACAGCAGTTCCTCTGGGGCCGCCCGAACCTGGTCGAGCTCCCGCTGGACGAGAACCTTGACGTGGCCGACGCCACCGCGACACTCCTGGGGTACGACCCCTACCTGACGCTACTGGGCGCCCGTGCCGAAACCCTGATTTACGAGCGGCCGGTCTGGAATTTCGTGCAGCAGCGCGAATCGATGCTGCTCAACTTCTTCCACAACTACCGGGCCGTAGCCAGCCTATAGGTATTGTTTCTTGATGCGGTCCATCTGCCGCTTGTTTTCGCGTTGGCGGATGGTATCGCGCTTGTCGTAGACTTTCTTGCCCTGCACCAGCACGACTTCCACCTTGGCAAGCCCGCGCTCGTTGATGTACAGCCGGTAGGGAATGATGGTGAATCCCTTTTCCTTCACCTTCTTCTCCCACTTGCGCAGCTCCTGCCGCTTGAGCAGCAACTTCCGCGGGCGGCGTTCCTCGTGGTTGAACTGGTTGCCTTCCTTGTACTCACCGATGTACAGGGAGCGCAGGATCATTTCGCCGCGGTCGAAGACGCAGTAACCGTCGCGCAGGTTGACGTGCCCGGCCCGGATGCTCTTGATCTCGGTGCCGGTCAGTTTAATCCCCGCCTCCACGGTTTCCAGGAATTCGTACTCGAATCTCGCTTTGCGGTTGACGAACTCCTTTTCCTTTGTTTTCTTAGCCATAGCTGGGATATAATACGTCTGCCCCGGTAAAAGTTGCCCTACCGATCTTGCGCCCAATATCGGACACGCTCGCGAGGTGGATGACCCGCCCCGACCGCTGCGATACAAGCCACATTGTCCCTGGCTCAAACCGCCATTTCCAGTTCGGCTACCGGGCACGCTTCCTTCAGCAGCGTGCGCGGGGTGACGCCCGTGAAGGCGCGGAACTCACGAATCAGGTGCGCCGCGTCGGCGTAACCGTGACTGAAGGCTACGGCAGACAGCGGGACCCAACCGTGCCGCTCCAAAAAGCGGAAGGTCTGTTCAAAGCGGAAAAACCGCAGGTATACCTTCGGCGATACACCCAGTCGTTTTTGAAAAATGCGCTGCAGCTGACGGCGACTGATCCCCACCGCCATACTCAGCCGGTGAACGCTGCGGGCGGCGGGTGCCCGGTTATGGATGAGGGCTATGGCCCGGTGGAAGGGACGGTCGCGGGCGACGGGCAGGGAACGGCGCCACTGCGCCAGGCCGGAGAGAATGAATTGCCGAGTCCCGGGCTGCTCGGCGTGCCGAAGCAGTCCGATAGCGGTCCCAATGAAGGTAGATTTCAGCGTGGACATTCCGGCTGATTTGGCGCGTGATAAGGTGAGGATAGGTTTCCCCTTTCAAGTTAGGCCCGGCCGATACACGCTGCATTGATAAAATGCGACCCTTTCCGTTAAATTCCGGGACGGCGGGGGGGGGGTGGCGACCTTTCTCGCCCCAGGTGCCAAAAGGAAAGGCCCCGTCGGGTCATGACGGAGCCTCTCAATGTAGGTATAAACACTACGCGCCGTTGGAAACGGCCGTTTCAGCTTTGGAAATCGCTACTATAAGAGCCGGAGCAGACTTATATGTTTACTTCGAGCCGGGATTTGAGCCCAGGTTGTTGATTAAAAAGTTGGTCATCTTGGTATACAGGTGCAGCCGGGTGGGGCCACCGTAGATACCGTGGTTCCGGTTGGGGTAAAAGTAGGTCTCAAACTGCTTATTATTCATGATCAGTGCGTTGGCCATTTCGGCCGTGTGTTGGAAATGAACGTTGTCGTCGCCCATTCCGTGTACGAGCAGCAGGTCGCCCTTCAATTGGTCGGCGTAGTGGATGGGGCTGTTGCGGTCGTAACCCTCCTTGTTTTCGGCGTAGGTACGCATATAACGTTCTGTATAGATGGTATCGTACCACTTCCAGTTCGTCACC
The DNA here is from genome assembly GCF_004803465.1 of Neolewinella litorea. Taxonomy (GTDB): domain Bacteria; phylum Bacteroidota; class Bacteroidia; order Chitinophagales; family Saprospiraceae; genus Neolewinella; species Neolewinella litorea. Next base: position 162,608 of record NZ_SRSF01000004.1, read on the forward strand.
GGGGCTACGGCAATGGCCGCGGAGAAAACATCATTCCCTTGCAGGATGGCGTGAAGCGCCATGAAGCCGCCGTAGCTCCATCCGAAGATGCCGATGCGATCGGCGTCGATGTAGTCCAGGCCGCCCAGGTACCTGGCCGCGCTGATCTGATCCTCGGTCTCCTGCTTACCAAGTGTAAGGTAGGTCTGTTTCTTAAGTTCCTGTCCGCGGGCGCCCGTGCCGCGGTTGTCGACCACGGCCACTACGAAGCCTTTCTGGGCCAGCAGTTGGAACCACGCCATATTCTGTCCGCGCCAGTTATCGAGTACCTGTTGGCTGCCGGGGCCGCCGTAGACGTGCATCAGCAACGGGTGCTCGACGTTGCTGCTGAAGTTTCCGGGCTTGATCATGTACCCGTTCAATTCCGTACCCTCTTCGGTGGTGAAGGTGAAGAACTCCGCAGGCTGGTAGCCGTAGTCCTGTATTTTCCGGGCCAGTTCCTGGTTGCTGACGATCTCCCGAATTTCAGTGCCGCTCTCGTCCACGACCACCACCCGGGCGGGTTGGTTGATGGTGGAGTTTGTAAGCACGAAGTAGTCGTAGTCGCCGGAGAATTGGGCTTCATTGTACCCGCGCGCCGCCGCAATTGGTCGGGGCAGGTCCTTTCCACGCAGGCTCTTGATGTATACCTCCCGCTGCATGGGATCGCGCCCGGCCGCCTGGAAGTAGATCTGGCCGTCGTTTACCCCGTAGAATTCCGTCACGTCGTAGCGGTCGGTGGTCAGTTGCTGGGGCTGCCCGCCATCCATATCGTAGAGGTAAATTTGGTTGAAGCCGTCCTGCTCACTCGTCCAGATGAACCCACCGTCGAGGAAGGTGAGGTTGTCGTGCACGTCGACGTAGTAGGGGTTTTCTTCCCGCAACAGCGTACGTTGGCTGTTGCCCTCCAGGTCGAAGAGCAGGAGTTCCAGTTCATTCTGGTGGCGGTTCATGCGCTGGGCGGTGAGTGCCCCGGCGTCGTTGGTCCACTGAACACGGGGGAGGTAGTGCCACGCGCCGCTGTTTTCGCCGTTCACGGTCAGCAGATCGGTGGTTAGTTGCTGGTCGAGGTGGTAGACGTGCAGACTTACGGTACTGTTCTCCTCGCCGACCTTGGGGTACTTGAAGGTGTTGTACTCGGGGTACATACCGTTATGGAAGTCGGTGTAGGTGAACTCCGGGACGGCCCGTTCATCAAATTTCAGGAAGGCCAGTCGCTGGCCGTCGGGGCTCCAATAGAGGGCCTTGCTGAAGCCGAATTCCTCTTCGTAGACCCAGTCGGTGGCGCCATTGATGATGGCGTTGACCGCACCGTCTTCGGTTACCTGCGTCAGGTCACCGGATGACAGCTCCTTGATAAATACATTGTTGTTGACCACGAAGGCCACGCGCTGCCCGGTAGGGTCGAGCGTCGCCAGGCGAATCTTGGCCTCGGGGTACACGGACGTCAAGGTCCCGGAGGCGACGTCGTACACGAAGTAGTTGGACTGCGAACTGCGCCGGAACAGTTGCTCGGTATCGCTGCTGAGCAGGAGTTTGCGCTCGTCTTCGCTGAACGCATAACTGCTGATGGTGCCGCTGAAGCCGCCCGATCTGTCCAGTTCACTGCCGTCGACCAATGTATCCGTAGCCTCGCCGGTGGTGATGTCGTAAGTAACTACGGCATTCCCCTCCAGTTCCGCGTAGGAACCGCCGTCTTGCAGAAAATTGAAGCCACTAACGCCGTCAGGTGTGAAAATGTACGACGACCAGATATCCTCGAGAGAAATGGCTTGTTGCTGAGCCGTAACGGGCAGGGAGACCCCCAAAAGGAGGTAAAATAAAATTCGCATTGGTCTAATTTGGGGCGATAAATCTACCAAGAAACAATTGATGCGGGCGGAGGTTGTGTTGCCCTCACCCCTCTGAGCGTAGCAAGGGCCAGACGGCAAACCCAAAGACCCAAAGGCCCGAAACACAAAACCCCACCTCCAAAAAGGAAGCGGGGTTTGCAACTTGCTGTGCGCCTCAGAAAGGGCTCGAACCTTTGACCTACGGATTAACAGTCCGCCGCTCTAACCAACTGAGCTACTGAGGCGGGGCGCTTAAGCGGACGCAAATTTACGTGGTCCGGGTTTATTTTGCAATCTTTGCCGGCCTAAAATTAAAAATATGAGCCTGCTCGCAGTCGGAACCCTGGCCTACGATGACGTTTACACCCCTTACGGAGAAGTAAAAATGATTGAGGCGGGCAGTTGCACCTATATCGCCATGGCCGCCACCTATTTCGTGCAGCCCGTGCAGCTGGTGTCGGTTATCGGCGGCGACTTCAACGATGCTTTTCTGGCCGATCTGGAGCGCCGGGGCGCCGACCTGGAGGGCGTAGAGGTCATCCCCGATGGCAAGTCCTTCTACTGGGCCGGCCGCTACCACGACGATATGATGGGTCGCGACACCCTAGACACCCAGCTGAACGTCCTGGCTGACTTCAATCCCAAGGTTCCCCCCAGCTACCGCGGTACCGACTACATCATGCTCGGCAACCTCACCCCGGCCGTACAGTCGAGCGTACTCGACCAGCTCGAGGGTCGGCCCAAGCTGGTGGCCCTTGATACCATGAATTTCTGGATGGACCACGCCCTGGAAGACCTGAAGGCCGTCCTGCGACGCATCGACGTGCTCATCGTCAACGACGAGGAGGCCCGCCAACTGAGCGGCGAACTCAGTCTGCTCAAGGCCGCCGCGAAGATCGTGGAAATGGGTCCCCGCATCCTCATCATCAAGAAGGGCGAGCACGGTGCCCTGCTCTTCGACGGGGAGGAGCTGTTTTCCGCTCCGGCCCTCCTGCTGCCCAAAGTGGTCGACCCCACCGGTGCCGGCGACACTTTCGCCGGTGGCCTGATGGGCTATCTGGCCGCTACCGACGACCTTAGCTTCGCCAACCTCAAGCGGGCGGTCATCTACGGCTCGGCCATGGCCAGCTTCGTGGTGGAAGACTTCGGTACCCGCCGCATGCAGGGCCTCGACCGGGAACAGATCGACCACCGCGTGCAGCGGTTTGCCGACCTGATCCACGTAGCTATCTAGGCAGCAAGCACCAATCGCAACCCGGCCGGGCCAATGCAGGAACTTCTCGCACAAGTCTACGCTACCGACGCCGTGGAGTGGGCCGCCACCCTGACGGCCCTTGCCTATGTATACCTGGCCGCGCGCGACAACAACTGGTGTTGGCTGTTTGCCGCCCTGAGCGCCACGCTGTGGGCTTACCAGTCGCTGATCGTTTACCAACTGGTTTCGGATGCGCTCCTGCAGCTGTTTTACCTGGTTATGGCCGGCGTAGGCCTTTTCCGCTGGCAACGATCGCGCCGGGTAAGTCCACCCAATGAGATGCTCGACAGCATCGCCCGGGACCCCGTGGCCGACGGGGAAAGCGACATACGCCGTATGGAGACGGGCGAACACCTTACGGTGATCGGTCTGGGTCTAACTACGGGCCTGCTGCTGGGATATCTGGTGGGCTCAGTGTCCACGGCTACGCAGACCTACCTCGACGCCGTCACTACCTCATTCAGCGTGGTGGCCACCTTCCTGCTGATCTGGCGGCGGCTCGACAACTGGATTTATTGGATGGTGATCGACGCGGTCTACGTCTACATCTACCTGCGCGCCGGCGCCCTGCTGTTTGCCCTGCTGATGATCCTCTATATCGTGATGGCCATTTACGGTTACCTTACCTGGCGATCAGCCGTAGATGGTGGCCACGAGACAGCGCGCTGAGGCGCGGTTCCGGAATTCGCATAGATAAATTCCCTGCCAGGTGCCGAGCGCCAACCGGCCATCGGTGATAGGGAGTACGATGCTGTGGCCGATCATGGCCGCCTTGATGTGCGCGGGCATATCGTCCGGCCCTTCAAGGGTATGCACAAGGAAGGGCAGGTTCTCAGGTACGAGCTGGTTGAAGATCGACTCAAAATCGGTAAGGACGTCCGGGTCCGCCGCTTCGTTCACCGTAATGGCCGCCGACGTGTGCTGTATGAAGAGGTGGAGCATGCCCGTCTGCGGCAGGTCGGGAAGCTCTTCCATGATCTCACGGGTGACGACGTGGAAACCGCGCGGGCGGGGAGAAAGACGGAATGCTTTTTGGGAAACCACGGTACGAGGGGGATAGATGGACCGCAAAAATACACCGGAGTGAACAGAGACCCCCCCTCAGACCTATCAAAGAGTAAAACATAACCGTACCCCCCTATGCAGGTATCTGATAAGTTGGTAAGCTTCGTCCTTCGGCTGGCCGCGCTTTTTGGTGTGGTAGCGATCCTCTACTACGGAAAATCTATCCTGGTCCTGTTGACCATCGCCGGACTGCTCGCCATCCTGCTTGATCCGGTAGACAACAAACTGCGCAGCTGGGGCTGGAAGCCCGGATTCGCCATAGCCGGCGCTACCTTCCTGCTGCTTTTCTTTTTTGCGGGCATCTTCTTTGCGATCGGCAAGCAGGCCGCGCGGTTCTCCCAGAACTGGCCACAGATCGAAGAACGCCTGACCGAGCAACTGGCAAACGTCCGAGAAAAGATCCCCATGCTCCCCGGGGGGGAAGGGGAAACGCAACAAAACGCGGCCTCCTCTCCCCGTGCCGACAGCACCGCCACCTCTACCGGCTCCTCAAGCTTATTGCAGGATCTGCCCATCGGGAGCGGCACCATCAAGGGGGCGCTTTCCCAGACGCTCAGCGTATTGGGCGACTTTCTGCTTATGTTCGTCTACGTGGTCCTTTTCCTGAGCCAGAAGGAGCGCCTGCGGGAATTCGTTCTGCGCCGCACCCCCGATGAGCACCGCGGCGAGGCCCACCAGGCCATGAACGAAGCTACGGACGTGGCCCAAAATTACCTCAAGGGGAGGCTCATCCTGATTCTCATTCTGTCGGTGCTTTACGGCATTGGCTTTACGATCGTCGGACTGAACTACGCCATCGTCATTGCTTTTCTGGTGGCCATCTTGAGCATCATCCCTTATCTCGGTAACATTATTGGCGGACTGATCGCCGTAGCCATTGCCATAGCCAGCGGTGGGGGTACGAATATGATTCTGGGCGTGCTGGGCACCATCGCCCTGGCCCAAACGCTGGAAAGTTATGTTCTGACCCCCCTCATCGTGGGCGACGAGGTGGACATTAACCCCCTCACTACCATCGTTGCCGTCATCGGCTTCACCGTTATGTGGGGTGCGGTGGGCGCTATCGTGGCCATTCCCGTAGTAGCCATTGTCCGCATCATCTTCAAGCACGTCAACGGCATGGAGGACTACGCCTACCTCCTCGGGCAGGAATAGGCCGGGACGGACTATCTTGCGGCCCACCTTAGCCAATCGTATATGGGAGTTCTCTACACCGCCGTTCAACACGCTCACTCCGGCCTGCGCTGGGTCGTCCTCATTTTGCTTATCGCGGCTATCGGGCGGGCCCTGTCGCGGCGCAAGGGCGGCACGGTATATCCCGGCAAGGACAAGCTGGCGCTCTTCGGACTGATCTCCGTACACATTCAGTTGCTACTGGGCCTTGCGCTCTATCTCTGGTTGAGTCCTTACGTCCGCTTCGAAGGCGACATCATGGGCGATCCACAGCTCCGCTTCTACACCGTGGAGCACTTTGCGGGCATGATCATCGCGATCATCCTCATCACCATCGGGTACAGTCGGGCCAAGCGGCAGGCGGAACTCAACAAGGGCTGGAAGACCATCGCCCTTTTCTATTCCATCGGCTTGCTGATCATCCTGCTGTCCATTCCCTGGCCATGGCGCGAGGGACTCATGGGTGGCTGGTTCTAGTTTTATTCCGCGTGCGGCCGTTCGATCAGGGTATCTTCCTCCCGCTGATCGACTACCCCCAAGCCTAATGCCTGCAGGATCAGCGACAGCGCGATCAGCAGGATAATCACGTAGACCACCTTCTTCAAGGTGGAGGTGCGCCTCTTTTCGGGCGCGGGCGCAGGTGCAGTATTCCGTGGGGACATAGCTAGGTTAAGGTGGCTCCTGGATTGGAACGGCCCAGTGTCGGGCTTGTTCCGTGAGGGCTGCTGACCGGACCCTCTCAGGTCCCCCTTGCGTCGGGCACGCTGCGAGGTCCTGGCGTTTGCTACATGGCACAGCACGTCGCAGTGTTCACGTACCCTGCAACATCGGGCCTGGAGGCCCTCAACCCGTGAGCAGCAGCAGCGGGATGAGCGACTCCAGGCGAGATTCAGCAAACTAGGGTAATTCAGCCGATCGGGCTGGAAAGCCCTCAACCCGCTTACCCCACGGGCTGAGCGACTCCAGGCGCGATTCAACAAGCTAAGGTGATTCAGCCGATCGGGCTGGAAAGCCCTCAACCCGCTTATCCCACGGGCGGAGCGACTCCAGGCGCGATACGCGGAAAAGTCCGGGTTAATATCATTCCAACGATCAGCACGTCGCAGTGTCCACGGCCCCTGCAACATCGGACCTGGAGGCCCCTCACCGGCCCGGCCCTGAAAGGGACGATATCCGACTAGCGAAGTCAATTCCGAGGGAACCGAGGAATGGGCTTCGCGGTCATATCGATCCCATCGGGCCTGGAGCCCACTACGGCCCGGCCCTGAAAGGGACGGTATCCGACTAGCGGAGTCAATTCCGAGGGAACCGAGGAATGGGCTTCGCGGACATATCGATTCCATCGGGCCTGGAGGCCCCCAACCCGTAGGGAGCAGCAGCGGGTTGAGCGACTCCAGGCGCGATACGCGGAACAGTCCGGGTTGGTATCATTTCTACAATCAGCACGTTGCAGTGTCCACAGCCCCTGCAACATCGGACCTGGAGGCCCCCCACCGGCCCGGCCCTGAAAGGGACGGTATCCGACTAGCGAAGTCAATTCCGAGGGGAACCGAGGAATGGGCTTCGCGAACATATCGATCCCGTCGGGCCTGGAGCCCACTACCGCCCGGCCCTGAAAGGGACGATATCCGACTAGCGGAGTTAATTCCGAGGGGAACCGCGGAATGGGCTTCGCGATCATATCGATCCCATCGGACCTGGAGGCCCACTACCGCCCGGCCCTGAAAGGGACGGTATCCGACTAGCGGAGTCAATTCCGAGGGAACCGAGGAATGGGCTTCGCGCGCAAAAAAACATCCACAAAAGTGTAACCTTCAGCAAAAGCGGGAGTATCCCCTCTGAAACCAAGCACGCCCGTGTCGCCGACCGACGAAGAATTGATGAGTGAAGTAGCCAAAGGCCAGACGAGTCGGCTGGCGGAGCTTTACGGTCGGTACAAAACACCGGTATTCGGGTTTCTGATGAACCGCGCGGGTGGTGACCGCGCCACGTCGGAAGACCTGCTGCAGAACACTTTTGAGCGCATCCTCCGGTACCGGTCGAGCTGGCGCGAGGGGCAGTCCTTCCGTGCCTGGATCTTTGCCATCGCCCGGAATGCCTACCAGGACCACCTGCGCCGGGAGGGGAGACTGACCCTTGAGGAGGTGGACGTCCCGACCGAGACAAGCCAGGAAGAGCCCGAACCGATTTTCGACTGTCGCCGCGCCCTGGCGGCCCTGCCGGACCCCTACCGGGTAGTGGTCGAACTGGCCTGGCAACGCAACCTCAAATACGCCGAGATCGCCACCGTACTCGGCACCACGGAAGCCAACGTAAAGGTGCGCATGCACCGCGCCTGCAAGCAACTACGCGCCAATTACCACAACGCAAACCGCCTATGAAGCCCATCACCGAAGCCGACCTGATCGACTACCTGGCCGGGGAACTCTCCCCCGAACGCCGGCAAGAGTTCGACCGGCAGCTGGCCCGCAATCCCGCCCTGCAGGGTGAATTGGAAGCGCTGCGCGGAATGCAAAGCGAGCTTTCCCAGACCACTGACCCAGCGCCCAGCCCGGCCGCCGATGCCCGGTTCGCCGCTATGCTGGCCGCGGAAACCACCGACTCCGGCCGCATTCGCCGGATGCGGTACCCGCGCGCCGCCGCCCTCCTGCTGGGTGTGGCCGCTTCCCTCCTGCTCCTGGTCTACGCAGTAGGCTGGTACGCGGGGCGCAGTGATACCGCGGAAATGGAGCGGCAACTCGCCGCCACGCGCACCCTCATGCTGGAGCTGATGCAGGCCGAACACAGCACGACCCGGATGCGTGCCGCCACCGTGAGTCTGGAGGTGCCCGTAGCCGACCCCGAAGTGATCGCCAACCTGGGCCACCTGCTGCGGACCGACCCCAACACCAACGTCAGGCTGGCCGCCCTGGACGCTCTGTATCGCTTTGCCGGCACCCCCGCCGCCCGCGACGAAATGCTGGCCGCCATGGCCGGCGACCCGCCCCCCGCCGTGCAGGTCCAACTGCTGGAAACCCTGGTCGGACTGAAAGAACGGCGCGTGCTGCCCTACCTAGAAAACCTCATCCGTAACGATACCGTGCCCCGCCCCCTACGCGACGCGGCGGAACTCGGCACCTTTAAATTGATCTAACCATGACTACCCTGTACCATATCCTATTTTTCCTGTGCCTGACGGCCTCCCTGACCGCCCAGCAAAACTTCAAGATCGCCGTGGCCGGCAAGGCCATTGAATTCAGCGAAATGGGGGAAATGACCCTCATCGGCACCTCCGGCAACGAACTGGTCATCGAGCACGAAGGCACCTCCGGCGAAGACGACCGGCGCGCGGCCGGACTACGCAAGATCAGTGCCCTGGGCCTGCGCGATAATACCGGACTGGGTCTGAGCGTCACCGAAAGCGAAGGGCGGATCCTCATCCAGCCCGTCGGCAGCTCCGACAAGGCCTTCACCGTGCGCGTACCGAACAGCGCCCGCGTGACCGTAGAGCAAAGTACCGAACGGGGTGGGGGGCTGACCGTGGAAAACTTCGCCGGTCCGCTCGACGTGAGCATGATGTACCACGAAGTGCAGTTGAAGAACGCCACCGGCCCCCTGGCCGTCAACACCATCTACGATGTAGTGACCGCCACCTGGGACAGTCCGCCCACGCAAGAAGCCAGGCTGCACTCTACCTACGCGGGCGTCGACGTAACCCTGCCCGCGGTCACCCGGGCCACCCTGCGGCTGTCGACGGGCTACGGCGACATGTTTACCGACTTCGACCTGCAGATCAAGTCTAATACGCTGGCCGCCAACGGCTCCGGGGAGCGCGACCGCGAAGAGCCCGACGCGGTCAAACCCGGCACCCTGGTAGGCACCATCGGCGGCGGTGGCACCCTGCTGGCCCTGACTTCGACCTACTCCAACCTGTACCTCCGCAAAAAGTAAATTTCATCGCCATGCTACGCTACCTCATTAGCGGCCTCCTCCTGGCCGCCGGCTACCTTCATGCCCAGTCCAACCCTACTTCCATACCCGTCGAGGACGCCCTCACCCTCATCGTAGACGCCCATTTCAGCACCGTGGAACTGTCTGCCGGCAGCGGACCGGCCGTCGAGGTGGACCACCGTATCACCGTGACCGGTAAGCCCCGCCCCGAACTCGGTAAGCTGGCCGTGAGCCGCGACGGCCAACGCCTCCGCATCACCGAAACCCACCCCCTGGAAGACGACCTCAAGTCGGCCATGACCGCTGATACAGTGATCATCTCGGGCCGCAAGCAGGTCGGCTACAGCGACCACAACATCGATACCCGCCTCCTGGTGTCCGTGCCGCCCGGCCTTACGGTCCACATCAAGACGCTCTACGGTGCCGTGGAAGTGGACGACGTGAGCGGACTACAGGCCGTGGAATCCACCTACGGCGCCGTCACCGTGACCTACCGTGCGGCGGACCGGGCCGACGACCTGGTGCTCTACAGCAATTACGGCGACGTGGACCTGGCCCTACCCGCGGATGCCACCGCCGACCTGGAGCTGGAAACCGAGCACGAGAACCTGCTCACCGACTTCGACATCGCCATCGACGCCACAGCCAGTGAACACCGCAACTTCTTCGAGCGCATCAAGGGCACCATCAACGGCGGCGGCGCGCGGGTGCAATGCAAGTCGCCCTACAACAACGTCTACCTGCGCATCACCCGCTGAGCTCCGGGTTGCAACCCTGCCTGCGACGCATCGTCCTTTCATTGCTCACTACCCAGTAAATACACCCGGCATGAAATTGAGAGGGTTCCTGATCCCCACCATCGTCCTTGCGCTCCCCCTTTTACTGGTCGCGCAGTCGGACGCCACCGCGACGGAGGAGTACCCCCAGCGGGTATACCACACCCAAAGGGTAACGACGGAAGTGCCGGTCATCGACGGCACGCCAAACGAGGCGGCGTGGAACCTGGTGGAATGGAGCGGGGGCTACATGCAATTCGAGCCCAACCCGGGAGACCCACCGACACGGCGGACCTTCATCAAATTTCTCTACGATGACCGCAACCTCTACGTAGCCTACCGCTGTGAAGACGATCAGCCGGAACTCATCGAGCAACGGATGGCGCGCCGCGACCAATTTCCTGGCGACTGGGTGGAACTGAACATCGACAGCTACCACGACAAGCGTACCGCCTTTTCCTTTACAGTTTCGGCTTCTGGGGTGAAGAGCGATGAGTTCATTTCCAACGACGGCAACAACTGGGACAGTTCCTGGAACCCCATCTGGGAGACCCGCACCCAGATCGATTCCGCCGGCTGGACGGCCGAGCTGCGCATCCCCCTCTCCCAGATCCGGTTTTCGGCCGGGGCCGATCAGGTATGGGGCATCCAATCTACCCGCCGCGACTTCCGTATGGACGAACGCAGTATCTGGCAACCCCGCTCGCGCACGGCCTCCGGTTGGGTGAGCCGCTTCGGGGAACTCCGCGGCCTCCGTGACCTGCAGCCCCGCCGTACCCTCGAAGTCCAGCCCTACGTGGTGGCCCAGCGCTCCACTTTCCCGGCTGAGGAGAACAACCCCTTTGTGGACGGCACCGACAACCGGCTTTCGGCCGGACTGGACGCCCGGGTCGGTATCACCAATGACCTCACCCTTGACCTAACCATCAACCCCGACTTCGGCCAGGTAGAGGCCGACCCCGGTGCCCTGAACCTCGACGGCTACCAAATCTTCTTCCGGGAGCAGCGGCCCTTCTTCGTAGAGGGGCAGAATATCTTTGAATTCGGCCTGTCGGACGCACAGGCGGGCGGTCGCCATACCTCCGATCTCCTGTTCTACTCCCGCCGAATCGGGGGCAGTCCGCACCGGATACTTTCTTCCAATGCCGCCGGCCGCTATTACGTCGATCAGCCCAACAACACCACGATCCTTGGGGCGGCCAAATTCAGCGGCAAGACCAAATCCGGCCTCTCGGTGGGCCTGCTGGAAAGCATGACCGAGCGGGAGATGGCCACGCTGGACCTGGCGGGGGAGCGCAGCGAGACGGTAGTGGAGCCCATGACCAACTACCAGGTGGGACGGATCCAGCAGGATTTCCGGGGCGGCGATACCTACGTGGGGGCCATTCTGACGGGGGTACAGCGTAGTCTGAACGACGATCCCGAATTGGGTTTCCTGCACCGCGAAGCGTATTCCGGCGGCGTCGACTTCACCCACCGTTGGGACGATCGATCCTGGTACGTGGCGGGCAATACTGTACTCTCCTCCGTAAGCGGCAGCCGGGAGGCGATCCTCCAAACGCAAACGGGCTTCGAGCATTTCTTCCAGCGCCCGGGTGCCGAGCATCTTTCGGTGGACAGTACCGCCACCCGGCTCAACGGCAGCAGTGGACTACTGAAAGTGGGCAATCTCGGAGGCAACTTCATTTTCGAAACCGGGGCCACGTGGCGGTCGCCGGGCTTTGAGATCAACGATATCGGCTTCATGCGGTCGGCCGACGAGATCAACTACTTCGGGTGGGCGGCACGGCGGTGGCAGGAGCCCTTCTCCATCTTCCGGCGCTTCCAGGTGAACGGTAACCTGTATAGCACCTTCGACTTCGGTGGTGCCAGCCTGGGCCAGGCCGCCAATTTTAATACCCACGCCAACTTTACCAACTTTATGCGCGCCGGCACCGGCGCCACCTACGTGGTCTACCGGGCATCGAAGACGGACCTGCGCGGCGGACCCCTCCTGCGGCAAAGTCCCGGCTACGAATACTTCGGCTACGTGGTTTCCGACAACCGCAAGAAGGCGACCATCGGGACGCAAGGCTACTCGTTTCAGTCTTTCGACGGTACGGAGCGGCAACGTTCGATGTCCTTCTTTGTCCAGTGGCAACCTTTCGACGCAGCCTCCATGAACCTGGAACCCACCTACTCCACCTTCGACCGGGCGGATCAGTACGTGACGCGGGTTGAAGGCGAGTCCGGGCCTGAATACATCGTCGGCGCGGTGGATCAGCGCACCTTCAGTACCACCCTGCGCCTGACCTATAACCTGACCCCCGACCTGACCGTCCAGTACTACGGACAGCCCTTCATCAGTCAGGGCCGTTACCGTGATTTCAAGACCTTCACCGGCGACGGACTCGCCTCAACCTTCGGCGAGCGCTTCGTGGCTTTTGCCGCGGACGAGGTGACCTACGATATGGAATCCGACAGCTACCTGCTGGGGCCCGCGGGGCGGTACCGGGTGGGTAACCCCGACTTCAACTTCATTCAGTTCCGGTCGAATATGGTCCTCCGCTGGGAGTACCGGCCCGGCTCGGAGCTGTACCTCGTGTGGTCGCAGGGCAATACCGCCAGCGGCAATCCGGGACAGGGCCTGCTGCACAGCCTGGGGAACAACATCTTTTCCGAGGACGTCCGGAACAACTTCCTGGTAAAAGTCACCTACCGGTGGTTGCGATGAAGCAGTTTAGTTGATTACATAGTCTTTTTGGGTTACCGGTCGGCACCGCCGACCGGTTCCTTTATCTTTGGCGCATGGCGAAGTTGTACCCCCGCGATACCCTCAATTTTCTGCGGAAGCTCACGCCACGGCGGGTAGTGAATGCCACCCGGGTCATCGCCAGCTACTACGCCACCCGCTGGCTGCAGCGCCCGGTGGTGTGGGGTAAGCCCTTCACTGTTTCCTTCGAGCCCACTACCGCCTGTAACCTGCGGTGCCCGGAGTGCCCCAGCGGGCTGCGGCAGTTTACGCGCCCCACCGGCAACCTCAGGGCCGACTTCTTCCGCCGCACCCTGGACGACATTGCCGACCGGCTGTTGTATCTCATCTTTTACTTTCAAGGGGAGCCTTACATTAATCCCGACTTCCTGGATATGGTGCGCGAGGCCACCGACCGCGGCGTGTATACCATTACCTCCACCAACGGTCACTTCCTCAACGACGCCAACGCCCGCCGCACCATCGAAAGCGGCCTGGACCGCCTCATCATCAGCGTCGACGGCACGACCCAGGAAGTGTACGAGCAGTACCGCAAATCGGGCAAACTCGAGACCGTCCTCCAGGGTGCCCGCAACGTTGTCCGCTGGAAGCGAGAACTGAAGTCGGCCACCCCCCACCTAATCTTCCAGTTTCTGGTGGTCAAGCCCAATGAGCACCAGATGGGCGAGGTGGTCCGCCTGGCCGATGAGATCGGCATTGATGAGGTAAAGTTTAAATCCGCCCAGCTTTACGACTACGAGCACGGCAATCCCCTTATGCCCGAACAGGAAAAGTACGCCCGCTACTACCGCAAGGACGACGGCACCTACGGTCTAAAGAATAAGCTGCAGAACCACTGCTGGAAATTGTGGCATAGCTGCGTCATTACCTGGGACGGGCTGGTAGCGCCCTGCTGCTTCGACAAGGACGTCACCCACCGCCTCGGGGACGTGAAATCGCAGTCCCTGGACGAAGTGTGGGATGGCCCGGCCTACGACGATTTCCGCACCAAGCTGCTGACCGGCCGCTCGGAGATTGACATTTGCAAGAATTGTACCGAGGGGTGCGAGGTATGGTTGGGCGCTGAGGTATGAGGGGGTTTGTGTATGAGTTGGCGCTTTAGCGCTTTTTTGAACCGCGGATTACACAGATTCTTGCGCTGATTTTGGCGCGGATTTTTTTGCTTGCTTGGCTCGATTATCTAGGTTCGAGGGGATGTATCTGCGCCTTAATCCGCGCCCCAGTCGGCGGAATCTGCGGTAAATTTTTAGCGCTTACGGCGCTTGAGGGTTTTTTAAACCGCAGATCACACAGATTCTTGCGCTGATGTTGGCGCAGATTTTTGCTCGCGTTGCTCGCGGACTGACGCGGACTTTCCCGCCTTTGACGTAGCAACTATTAGAGATCCCTCTTTTCTCTGCATACTACAATCGGGTAGTCGGCAATGGCGGGAGAAGGATTGGTCGAAAAAAGTGGGTGGGGCTGTAACAAAGGGGCTAGGTTACTACGTGTACCCTTCAAACGCGCCAACGTGCAAAGCTTTACCTCTCTAGTTGAAAACGTTCGCGACCGCCTGTACCGGCTGGCCCTGCGGATGACCGGCGACGGCAGTGAAGCGGAGGACGTGGTGCAGGAAGTATTGCTGAGCGGATGGAAACAGCAGGAGGAGATTGTCGGGCTCGACAACCCACCGGCCTGGCTGCTGCGGATGACCCACAACCGGGCAATCGACCGGCTGCGGTCGCGCAAGGCGCGCACGCGCTACGAAAGTGCGGCAGCCCCCGCTGACCACCACCTGCAGACACCCCACCGGCTGGTGGAGTCGCGGGATACGCTGGAGCAGATCGACCGGCAAATGGCCAAATTGAGTCCGGAGCAGCGCACCGTACTGCAACTGCGCGAAGTGGAAGGACTGAGCTACCGCGAGATCGTGGAAGCCACCGGTCTGACCCTGGACCAAGTAAAAGTGTACCTCCACCGCGGCCGCCGGCAGTTGCGCCGACTGCTGCTGGAGAAAAAGATAATCGAACGATGAAGCACCAACGCATCACCGAACTCCTGGACCGCTACTTCGCCGGAGAAACCACCCTGGAGGAGGAGCGTGCCCTGAAGAAATACTTCCGCGGTTCGCACGTTGCGGAAGATTTAAAAGTGTACGCCCCCCTGTTTGCGTACTGGGACCGCGAGGCAAGTATTGCCGCCCCTGCAAGGGTGGGGACCCTACGGCCTCGGCGACTGCCGCGACTGTTGCTTACCCTTGCGGCGGCCCTCCTGCTGCTGCTGGTGGCCCGTGGCCTGGTCTTGAAGCCATCGCCCACCCCGACCGCCTTCCCGGTGGCGGAAGCCGCGCCGGTAGACTGGAGCCGCCACGAGATAACGGACGAGAAAGAAGCCCTGCTGTTCCTGCGGACAGTACTAAAGTCGACCTCCCGTCAACTGACCCAAGGGCCCGCCATCACCCTGCGCGAACTCCGCGAGGCAGACCAAATCATCCATTGAATCACCCGCCAGCTACCGCTGCGCCAACGCCTGTAAAAATGAAATACCTCATTGCCCTGCTGTTCCTGCTGTGTGCT
Source organism: Neolewinella litorea (assembly GCF_004803465.1). Taxonomy (GTDB): domain Bacteria; phylum Bacteroidota; class Bacteroidia; order Chitinophagales; family Saprospiraceae; genus Neolewinella; species Neolewinella litorea. The sequence continues at coordinate 177,964 of NZ_SRSF01000004.1, forward strand.
GCACCCGCGTCCGCGCAAAACAAGTTGCCGCTGGATGCCATCTCGAGTTACTTCAGCGAGTACGTCGACGACGAGCGCTTCACCGCCGTGTACGTGAGCGGAAAGATGTTCACGCTCTTCAAGGACGCGCAGTTCGATCTCGACGAAATGGACGAAAAGGAAGTGGCCGCCGTACTGGAAGTGGTGCGCGACCTGCAGGGCATCCGCGTCTTGCACACTGACATCACGCCCCTTAAATTCTACCGGGAAGCGAAGGGCCGCATCGGCACCGATGCCTATGAATTACTCTTCAAGGTGCGTACCCAGGACGGACAGAACGTAGAGGCCTTCATCCAGGATGAGGGGGCTGCCATCAACGAACTCTTTCTCCTGGTCGGTGCCGACGACAGCTTCGCGATGCTAAGCTTCGTTGGCAGCATCGACCTGAGCAAACTGGGGCAGCTGCAAAAGGCCCTCGAATAAACAACCGCTAAAGACAAGATCATGCTACGCCTTTTACTCCTTTGCTTTTGTTGCTGGTCCGCCGCCCTGGGCGCGCAGGAGGCCGTCATCAAGGATTTCATCAAGGTGCACCGGAAAGGCGCGGAGAACGCCGCGGTGAAAGTACCCGGCTGGCTGATTGGCCTGGCCAGCGACGTGGCCACCGTGAGTACCGATGACCCCGGGGAGAAGGTTGTCTTCCGCCTGCTGGGCGAAGTCGGTACCGTGCGGCTGGTCTCCTACCTGGACGACGATTTCCCGGAGCCGGAATACAGCGTCGTCAACCTCCTCTACGTGCTGGAGCGGTATAAGCGCTTTGAACGCTGGGCCGAAGTACGGACGCCGGAGGGGCAGCGGGTAACGCTCAGTGTGCGCTACCAAAATGAGAAGATCAGGGACCTGGTGGCCGTAGTGCGGGAGGACGAACGGACCACCCTGGTTTCGGCCCGCACCGACCTTACCGCCCAGGAACTTGGTCGGTTGGTCGGCGACCTCCAGCGTCTTTAGCCACCCCGGCGCGGCACCGTACTTTTGCCGGATGCGCGCCAATTTCCTGAAACACCTTGCCCAGACCAGTCCGGCCCCCATGGCCCTGGAAATCGCGGGTGGGGAGGGGGTCTACCTCATTGACACCGCCGGCAAACGCTACCTCGACCTCATCGCCGGCATCGGGGTGAGTGCCCTGGGCCACAACCACCCCGCCGTGGTGCAGGCGGTACAGCGGCAGGCGGCCACCTATATGCATACGCTGGTGTACGGGGAGTTTGTCCTGAGTCCCCAGGTCGAACTCGCCACCTTGCTCTGCGCCCAGCTGCCGCCGGAGCTCGACAACGTCTACTTCACCAACTCCGGCACCGAAGCCACCGAGGGGGCCATGAAACTGGCCAAGCGGTACACCGGTCGCGCGGAATTCGTGGCCGCCACCCACGCCTACCACGGCAGCACCCAGGGGGCGGCGAGCCTGATGTGGCCCAAGGACTTTACCCAGGCCTTCCACCCCCTTCTGCCGGGAATTACCCACCTGGAATTCAATGATGACGCGGGGCTGGACCGCATTACGAAGCACACCGCCGCCGTGGTCCTGGAAACGGTGCAGGCAGAGTGGGGGCTGCGCACCCCCCGCCCGGAATGGTTGCAGGCCGTGCGCCGCCGCTGTGATGAAACCGGTGCCCTGCTGATCCTCGACGAGATCCAGGCCGGCATGGGCCGTACCGGAACCCTCTTTGCCTTCGAGCAGTACGGCGTGGTGCCCGACATTCTCCTGCTGGCCAAGGGATTCGGCGGGGGCATGCCCCTCGGGGCCTTCGTGGCGCGACGGGAGGTGATGCAGGCGCTTACTTCCGACCCCGTCCTGGGGCACATCACCACTTTCGGCGGCCACCCGGTGAGTTGCGCGGCCGGACTGGCGACCCTGCGCACTTTGGTGGAACAGCCAGAAATCATTGCGGCGGTGAAGGAAAAGGAAGCCCGGTTTCGGCGCTTGTTGGTGCACCCCCGCATTCGCGAGATTCGTTCGGCCGGTCTATGGATGGCCGTGGAACTGGCCGACTTCGGCGAGGTTCAGCAGACCATTGCCGGCTGCCTGGAGCGCGGACTCATCACCGACTGGTTCCTCTTCAACGAGCGCAGCCTGCGCATTGCCCCGCCTCTGACCATTTCCGAGGAAGAGATTGATTGGGCTTGCGGGGTGATTGTTGCGGCGCTTGGGGAATAGGGTGGTTAACATCTTCCATTTACAATGGTACAATTTACCCTTTGGCTGCCGCTGCTATCTGCTTGCTTCGCTCGTGGGACCATTTACGATTTTCGATTTGGCAAAACCCGTTCCCCCGGTTCCCTACGGAATTGACTTTGCTTGGGGGCGTCCCTTTCAGGGGCGGAGGGAGGTGGTTTGGTTTTTTGTTTGGCGGCGGAGCGCTGGTGCCGTTTGCAATCTTAAAGCCGGGTAGCTGGGTATCGCTTTATGTACCTTTGTGTTTTTCCAATCGATTCCCCATTTCATGGACTTTTCCGCACTGCTGAAGGCGATCAAGGGTAAGGATTTTAAACCGATCTATCTTCTACACGGGGAGGAGCCCTACTTCATCGATCAGCTCGAGGAAGCCATTGAGCAGCACGCGTTGCAGGAGCACGAGCGGGCCTTCAATCAGACGATCCTTTACGGAAAGGATACCGATCACCTGCAGGTGGTCGATGCGGCCCGTCGCTTCCCGATGATGGCCGAGCGGCAGTTGATCCTGCTGCGGGAAGCCCAGGACATGCGCGACATCAAGGAACTGGCGCGCTACGCTGAGCATCCGGCACCGACCACCGTGCTGGTCATCAGTCACAAGCACAAAAAGCTGAACGGCAACCTGGCGGTAACGAAGCACATCAAGAAGAACGGGGTGGTCTTCGAGTCAAAGGGGCTGTACGACAACAAGGTGCCGGCCTGGATCTCGGGCTACCTCCGCGAACGCAAGTACAAGATCGAGCCAGAGGCGAGCAACCTGCTGGCGGAGTTTCTCGGCACGAGTCTGGGCAAGATCACGAACGAACTGGACAAACTCCTGCTCAATCTGCCCAAGGGCACCGAAGTGACCACCCAGATCGTAGAGGACCAGGTAGGCGTAAGTAAGGACTACAACGTCTTCGAGCTCCAGCGGGCCATAGGTCACCACGATCAAATGAAAGCCGCGCGTATCCTGCAATACTTCCGCGGCAACCCCAAGGCCGCCCCACTGCCCATGGTCACCGGTAGCCTGTACAACTACTTCAGCAAGGTCTTTCTGCTCAAGGAACTGCAACGCAAACGTGAGAGCCGGCAGGAGATCATGAAGGCCCTCGGCTTACGCTTCGACTTCTTTCTGGCGGACTACGAGCGCACGGCCCGAAACTTCAGTCTGCACGACCTGTACGCAGTCTTCGCCCTGCTGCGCGAATACGACCTCAAAAGCAAAGGGGTAGGCAGTAACCTGGCAGGCAAGGGGGAGAGTGAGTTGCTGAAGGAGATGGTTTGGAAAATGATGAATGTTAGTCTCTTAGGTGGTTTAGTCCGTTAGTTCTTTAGGCCATTAGTTCTTTAGGTGGGTAGTTCTTTAGGCCATTAGTTCTTTTGGCGGTGAGGCTGATAGTTCTTTAGGATATCTGATCATTCTGGGAAGGGCCTCCTTAATGAATTGAATAATTGCGATGATCAACATTCTGCTTTGGATGGGGATACATGTTTTTGTTCCGGCAGGGGGAGTACTGGCGTATTTGATCATGTTGAAGAGGATGAAAAAGGAGCATACTTCTTGTCCTCCTGTCCGTTCTCTGCTCCTGGTTTTTGCGAGCTACGGAGGTGTGCTTCTGGTTCTGCTGACGGCGTTATTCTGGAAGTGGTCGGCCCTGGCATCATTCGGGGCTGCTTACCTCGTGCTTGGTGCTCCACTCATAATGGGGGCCGTGGCCTACATGCAATTTCCCACTCGTGTATTATCAAAATATCATAGCCTGGTTTACCGATTGGCGCTGATCTATGCGATTGCTATTCCCGTTGTCGTGCTCGCACTGCGGGCATTTAACTTGTGGTGAAGGTCCTTAGTGCGGTGGCTTTCCTTTGGAGGATGGTGCGCCTCCTTTACTTAGTGCAAGTCGCAGATCAGGGCATTACCTTCCTCCACTTCCGTAATGAATAGCTGAGGAAAACCCAGCTATACGAGATAGGTTGAACAACTCGCCGAACCGTATATAGCCGTATATATTCGATTATATTCGTTTAAGTATCGATTATAAGGGAGACTGGACCAGACCTTTAGGGAAAGTCTTCTACTATGGCATTTTCCCGTTTCAAGGAATGGGCCGCATACCGCAAGGCCCGGTCGCTATCCACATCCATCCTGCATCACTCGGCAGCCTTTCCTAGAGAGGAGCGATACAGCCTCACCGATCAAATCAGGCGGAGCAGTCGATCGGTTTGTGCCAACCTGGGTGAGGCCTATGCGAAGCGCTGCTACCCCAAACACTTCCATGCCAAGCTCACCGATTCTGCCGGGGAAAACTTTGAGACGCAGGTGTGGCTCGACTTTGCCCTTGACTGTGGCTACATCAACCAGGCTACTCACCAGCGTTTAACCGCAGACGCGGAAGAAGTCGGAAAACTATTGTCCTTCATGCAACGCAACCCCGAAAAATTCCTTCCCGGGAAATCCTAACAGCCTAAAGAACCAATAGCCTAAAGCCCTACCCGCCTAAAGAACTAACTGCCTACAGAACTACTCTTCACTCCTCCAGATCAAAAATGCTGTCGCTCTCACGTTTATCCACCCCGTCGCGCAACCGGTCCATGGCGTCCACGGCTTGTTCGTAGAAATCGTAGAAAATCGGGAAGATGGCCTTCGCGTTTTCGATGACCAGGTCCGGGAGTTGGGCCAGCACGGGGTAGGTGATACTGTCGGCCCGTACCTCGTCGCTGATGATGTGGCTGCGGTCGCCGAAATAGACCAAACCGGAAAAAATGAACGTAAAAAACAGTCCGGAAAGCACGCCGCCCAGGATCTGGTTGATAAAGTTGATGTTAACGGATTCCAGTACACCGGTCAGTCCACGCGCCAGGATTCGGAACAGCACCAGCGTCAGGAAAAACAGCAACACCACCCCCAGAATGAACGCCCCCGCGCTCGTCACCGCCGGGAAAGCATCGAAGATCATCTCCGCCGCAATGGGACCGAACTTCATCGCCGCCAGTACGCCAAAGATGTAACTCACCAGGCTAAGCACCGTGGAAATGATCCCGCGGCTGTATCCTACCCAGAAGCCGTAAGCCAGAAATATGAGGCAGACGATGTCGATGACCATTTTGTAAAGATAAGGGGGATTGGGTTGCTGCGTTGGTGAGGTGTTGGGTTTGCCGTCTGGCTTTCGTCCCTCGCTTTGCCCGGGCGGGTGTCATCTCGTTGTGGAGTTTTTGAGTTGTTGGGTGTGAAGTCTGGCATTCGTCCCTCGCTCTTCTCGGAGGCTACAGCGCCTGGTTCGCCTCTGCACCTCGCCCTACCGGTATGAGTGCGGGACCGCGTTATCCGGGGGTAACTGACGTGTAGACTCGATAAGAGTAAGCGATCATTCCATGAGCATTCCACAGGCCACTCAGTATCCCGCTAAGCGTGGAGTGAAAGTGATCTGTTATCCCCAGGTTCCCGGCTATGATGGTCATTTGTGGTAGCTGCCCAAATAGGAATTACGGGCTTTAACCGCTGCGTCCGGAGGTGACAAGCCGCACTCCCCGAGCGAAGCGCCAGGGCAAACGCAGCGCCAACTCAAAAAACCAGCAACCTACCAACCCAAAGACCCACCACCACAATCCTTCTATCTTTGCGCAAAATTTCTGCACTATGATTCGCATCTTAGCAAACGACGGCATCGCCGACAACGGCAAGCAACTCCTGGAAGAAGCCGGCTTCTCGGTGGATACGACCAAGATCCCCCAAGACGAACTCATGACCCGCCTCAACGATTACGACGCCATCATCGTGCGCAGCGCCACCGAGGTACGCAAGGAGCTTATCGACGCCACCCCCAACCTGAAGGCCATCCTCCGCGGCGGCGTGGGTATCGACAACATCGACCACGAATACGCCGAAAGCAAGGGCATCCCCACCTACAATACCCCCGCCGCCTCCAGCCAGGCCGTGGCCGAACTCGTATTCGCCCACTTCTTTGCCCTCAGCCGCTTCCTGCACCGCTCGAACCGCGAACTGACCCGGCCCGACGGTAACTTCAACAAGCTCAAAAAAGCCTATTCCGAAGGTCAGCAACTGCGTGGCCGTACCCTCGTGGTGGTCGGATTCGGACGCATCGGCATCGCCATCGGGCGTATCGCCCTCGGACTCGGCATGAAAGTGGTGCCGGTCGACCCCTACAAGGAAAAGGAAACCGTCAAACTTGATTTCGCCGACGGACGGAGCATCGACTTCAATTTCGACATGGTATCCCTCGACGAAGCCATCAGCCAGGCCGACTACATCACCATCAACGTACCCGGCGGCGACCTTATGGGTGCCGAAGAGATCGCCCGCATGAAGGACGGCGTCATCATCGCCAACACCAGCCGGGGCGGCGTCATCAACGAAGACGCCCTGCTCGAAGCCCTCAACAGCGGCAAGGTAGCCGGAGCCGCCCTCGACGTGTTCGTCGACGAGCCCAATCCCCGCCGCGACCTCCTGGAGCACCCCCGCGTAAGTGTTACTCCCCACATTGGCGCCGCTACCGCAGAGGCGCAGGACAACATCGGCGTTGAGCTCTTCGAAAAGATCCGAGACCATTTTGGTAAGCAGTAGGAGCACCGCTACGGCAGTATTCGAACTCGCCTGGTGGGCCTTCGCCCTGGTGCTGGCCGGACTGGTCGTGCTGCCGATCTCCAGCACGCTGCCTAACTACCCCTTCTACGTCCCGAATTTCATCTACGTGGTGGTGGCCATCACCCTCACGCGCTACCTCTTTCTGCTTCACGTGAGTTGGTTGCGCGACCGGCTGATCATTCAGGCCGCGGTGGCGATGCTACTGATCCCCCTCATCTTCTATATGGTGCAAGCCTTCAACAGCTTCATCATTTACTTCGATGAGCAGGGACCGGACGTGCTGCTGGGCGGACTCGAGCAGGAGGTGGCCAATACCATAGACAGCTACATCCACGCTGAATTCCGCTTTTTCGGGGTGTGGGCGATCGTCGCGGCGGCGGTCACTCCCTTTCGGCTGATTTACAATGCCTGGGTACGCTACCGGGCCGGCGTGCGGCGGTAAAGGGTGTGTTAATTAGGCAGTTAGGCGGACATGTGCCCCCGGTGATTTACGATTTGTTCCGGCAATGGGTTGTTTCGATCACTTTTCCTTGTAGCTTGATCGGGTTACCGCATTTTTTCAGCGAATATTCGCCATGACGCCACTCGAACTGGTCTACGACAAGATCCTCCCGCTCCCCGAGCTCAGTCGCCGCCGCTGCGGTTGGCGCTGTTACAGTCACCGGACCGTATTCACCAACGGCGTCTTCGACCTGGTCCACCCCGGGCACCTGACCTACCTGGCGCAGGCGGCCGGACTCGGACGGCGCCTCATCGTGGGCGTGAACAGCGACGAAAGCGTGCGCCGGCTGAAGGGCGATTCCCGCCCCGTCATGCCCCTGGAAGCGCGTATGCAACTGCTGGCCAGTCTGGCCTTCGTCGACGGTGTGATTTCCTTCGACGAGGATACTCCCCTGGAACTGATCAAGGCCCTGCGGCCCGACGTGCTCGTGAAGGGCGGCGACTACACCGAGGCGACAATGGTGGGTGCCCCCGAGGTTCGCAGTTGGGGTGGCAAAGTAGAAGTCCTGCCCTTCGTCGCCGGGCACTCCACCACCGCGCTGCTGGAAAGCATCCGTTAGGGTACCTTGCACCTGCGCTCTGGCGCAAAGGAAAACCAACGCGACATGACCACCATCAAGGAAGTCACCGACTACCTGGAACGGATCGCCCCCGGGCACCTGCAGGAGAGCTACGACAATGCCGGACTGATCGTGGGAGACCCCGCTACCGAGGTGACCGGTGTGCTTACGAGCCTGGACTGTACCGAAGAAATCATCGAGGAGGCGGCGGCGCGCGGGTGCAATGTCGTGGTGGCCCATCACCCCATCGTGTTCCGCGGACTGAAGCGCCTCAACGGGGCCAACTACGTGGAACGGACGGTCATCCAGGCCATCCGCCGCGGCATCGCGATCTACGCCATCCACACCAACCTGGACAACGTGCGCTTCCGTGGCGTCAATGAGCGTATCGCGCAGCGGCTCGGACTGCAAAGGCTCCGGCTTCTGCGGGCCAAGGACGAAACCGGGGAGGTGGGCTCCGGCATGGTGGGCGAACTGCCCCAGCCCCTGTCCGAGGGCGACTTCCTGGCGTTACTTCACGAGCGGATGCACGCCACGGTCGTGCGCCACACGCCCCTGACCGGTAAAGAGGTCCGTACCGTAGCCGTAGCGGGCGGGGCGGGGGGCTTCCTGCTGGCCGATGCGAAGGCGGCGGGTGCCCAGGCCTTCGTGACGGCCGACTACAAGTATCACGAGTTCTTTGACGCTGAGGGGGATATCGTCATATGCGACATCGGGCACTACGAAAGCGAACAGTTTACAACTCAATTACTTGCGGAGTTGTTAACTAAAGAATTTACTACCTTTGCGGTCCTTTCCACGGAGCGGAACACCAATCCGGTGCGCTATTACGTAGGGTAAGGTACCCTCTAACATCTTTAAAGCTACACTGCATGGCTGCTGCTGCCCCCACCGAACTGACGGTCGAAGAAAAAATGCGCGAACTGTATCGCCTGCAACTCATTGACTCCCAGATCGACGAGATCGAGATCCTCAAAGGAGAACTCCCCATGGAGGTGAGCGACCTGGAAGACGAGATCGCCGGACTGGAGACGCGCATCAGCCGTACCGAAGGTATCGTTGACGAGCTCCGCACCGAGATCAGCCGCCACGAGGCGAACATGAACGAGTCGGACATGCTCATCACCCGCTACGAGGAGCAGATGAACAACGTCAAGAACAACCGCGAGTACGAGGCCCTGATGAAGGAGACCGAAATGCAGCGGCTCGAGATCCAGCTCAGCCAGAAGAAAGCCAAGACCGCCAGCGAAGACCTGGAAGGTCGCGTAGCTACCCTGGATGCCACCAAGGAACGGCGCGACGCCAAGCTCAAACTGCTCGAAGTGAAGCAGGAAGAGCTGAAGAGCATCATCGCCAAGACCGAAAAGGAAGAGAAGAAACTGCGCCGCCTCTCCGACAAGCAGCGCAAGCTCATCGAAGACCGCCTGCTGCGTGCCTACGACAAGACCCGTGCCAACTTCCGCAACGGACTGGCCGTAGTGACCGTGGAGCGCAACGCCTGCGGCGGATGCTTCAACGCCATCCCGCCCCAGCAGCAACTCGAGATCAGCCAGCGCAAACGCCTTATGGCCTGCGAACACTGCAGCCGCGTACTGGTCGACGGCAACATCCTTGAAGAAGAAGCTGTGGAATCTTAGTAGTACCGCCACGGAATAGCACGGAAGTGCGATAGGGATCACCCGGTTTGCTTGGCAGGCCGGGTGATCCCTTTTGGGATGAACGGTTCCGGTCACTGCAGCACATAGGCAAGCCGTTTGCCCACCTCTTCCGCGCCCCGGACCTACTGCCCGTACTGTTCTTTGGTGAGGCAACCCTGGGCCAGGGCAAAGAATAGTCGTGATAAAGGGCACGACAGCGACACAATATTCACTGATCCTGCAGCCGTGTGAGTGGCTAATGGTTCCAACACGCGGCTACCCTCCCTGGCTGAAGCACCGCAAACCCGGCAGCTAGCTCTTTTTTGTGAAATCGACGGTGTAACCCCAACGGTACTGGGTGGGAAACGGTACCACGGTGGAACCAGATTGCCGTACTATTGTCCCGTTCAACTATTGCACTACCTTATTGAAGCACTGACCTACTATTGTACTGAGATACTGCCAAACTACCGTTCTACAGTACTGCCGTACTAACCTACCTTTACCACATGTCCTCCAGAATCCTGATCATCGGTGCCGGCCGATCCTCCAGCGCGCTCATTAAATATGCCCTGAACAACAGCGAGGCACTGGGGTGGAACGTGACCGTAGCCGATGCCGACCCCGCCGCCGCCGCCGCCAAGGTGAACAACCACCCCCGCGGGACCACCGCCTGGCTCGACGTTACCAAAACCAACGACCGCCGGGAGCTGATCGGCCGGTCGGACATCGTAGTGTCGCTTTTGCCCGCCCATTTGCATATTGAGGTGGCCCAGGATTGTATCCGGCTCAAAAAGCACCTGGTAACCGCCAGCTACGTCAGTCAGGAACTGTACCGGCTGGGCGACGAAGCCCGCAATCGGGAACTGATCTTCATGGGTGAGATGGGCCTCGACCCCGGCATCGACCACATGTCGGCCATGCAGCGTATCAACGCCATCCGGGGCATGGGCGGCGAAGTGACGGCTTTCCGGTCGTTCACTGGCGGACTCATCTCCCCCGAAAGCAACGACAACCCCTGGGGCTACAAATTCACCTGGAACCCCCGCAACGTGGTGTTGGCCGGACAAGGCACCGCGCAGTACCTCGAAGACGGGAAACTGAAGTACCTGCCCTACTACCGCCTATTCGGCAATACCTGGGACGTCGAAGTGCCCGGCATCGGCAAATTCGAAGCCTACGCTAACCGCGACAGCCTCCTCTATCGCGAGCAGTACGGGCTGCAAAACATTCCTACCATCCTGCGCGGCACCCTTCGCTATCCGGGTTACTGCGCGGCCTGGAATGCGCTGGTACGCATCGGCATGACCGACGGCGATTTCCCGATCCTCGACAGCGAGAACATCACCTACCATGAACTCATGGAGGCCCTGGCACCCAGCGGCCCCGGTTCGGTAAAGGACCGCATCGCCAGCATGCTGAAACTCGAGCCCAAAGGGGAGGTCATGAAGCGCCTGACCTGGCTCGGCCTGTTCCGCAAGAAGCGCATCAAACTGAAGGACGCCACCCCGGCCCTCATCCTGGAAAACCTGCTCCTCGACAAGTGGAAACTACAGCCCGAGGACAAAGACCTCATCGTCATGCAGCACCAGATCGACTACCGGATCGACGGTAAGATCAAGCGTGACGTCTCCAACCTCGTGATGAAGGGCGAGAACGCACAGGATACGGCTATGGCTCGCCTGGTCGGACTTCCCCTGGGCATATTCGTACGACTGATGAGCCAGGGCAAGATCCACGCCACCGGCGTACACATCCCGACCATGCGCGAAGTGTACGAGCCGGTGCTGGAGGAGATGAAGGACTACGGAATGGAATTTACCCACCATACGGTTGACCTCTAGCACACTCGTCAGGGCCGGTCAGTTCAACCAGGCCGCCCGCCAGGGTGCCTACATCCTTATCGCCCTGCTCCTGCCCCGCCTGGGCGTACCGCGAAGCGTCATCGGGCAATGGGAGACCTTACTCTTCCTCGGATTCGTGCTCGGTTTCGGCTGGACCACCGGTCTGCTGCAGGGCTTCCTGGTACGCATGGGCGTCCTCGCCAACGGACGCGCGGCCCTTTTCGCCCGGTGGGCGGTCGGGACCACGGCACTTTTCTCGGCCGTGCTGTTGGTCTTGGCGGCAGTATTCCACGGTCCCCTGTTTCGCCTGTTGCAACTGGACGGTGCCCCGCTGGGCTGGCCGCTTTTCTTCCTGCTGCTGTTCAGCCGCTGGCCGGGCTACTGCTTCGAGCAGGCGCTGCTGCTCTCCGGTCGGGTAGGGTGGCTGACGTTCTATTCCGTGGCCAATGCCCTGGGCCTGCTCCTCTCCCTGCTGTTGCCGCTGTACCTGGGCCACGAAATGCTCTACGCCATGCGCTGGTTGGCGGGTTTCGCGGGTGCCAAGGCGCTGCTCCTGCTGCTATGGGTATTGGTACCTCCCCCTGCACCTGCGGCCGCGCCCTCTTCTTCCTACTCCTCCGAAATGACCGAGTGGCTCCGACAGAGTCGTCCGCTGGTAGCCTACGCTTCCGTGGCCGCCCTGGTGAGCGCGGTGGATCCCTGGATCGTGAACTACTGGTCGGGGGGCGACGAGGACGTATTCGCCGTGTTCCGATACGGCGTGCGGGAACTCCCCTTGCTGGCCGCCCTCATCAGCGGGATGACGGTGGTGGCTATACCGCTCATTGCCCGCGACGGAGCGGCCGGACTGGACCTGTTGCGCCGGCAGTCGCGCCAATTGTTCCACTACGTATTTGCCCTCAGTCTGGTCATGATGCTGACCGCACACTGGTGGTGGACGCTGATCTTTACCCCGGTCTTCGCCGAAAGTCTGCCCATCTTCCGCACCTACCTTCTGGTGGTGGGATGCCGCCTGGTATTTGCCATGACGGTGCTCACCGCCCTGAAAGAGACGAACCGCATCTACCTCTGGGGCCTGGCGGAATTGTTGGTGAACGTGGCACTCTCCCTGGCGCTGGCGCCCCGGTTCGGACTGCAGGGCATCATCTGGGCGACGGTGATCGCCAGCTACTTCCACGAGCTTTGTCTGGTACTCTACCTGCGCTACCGCACGGGGACGCCTTGGCGGTCGTACGCCGATCTGCGGTGGTATGGGGTTTACCTGCTGGCCTTGTTCATGGCTTACTACTGGATGGTGTAGGGGGGGTAGAAGGCTGATGCTCCAATTTCTCGATAACGATGACCAGGCGGGCGGGTTTGTCCACGATCCAGTTGGCGAAGCGGTCGACGGTGCGCCACAGTCGGTGCGGAAAATGGCGCAGCAACCGGTGGGTGCGCAGGTAGAGCAGGGCTTTATTGGAGAACTTTTCCATACGGAACCGGATGTCGGGCTGCGGATCGAGGAGGGATATTACCCGGGCTTCGTTGAAGCTGTGCAGGTGGGCGTGCAGTGGGGTAGGGCGGTTGCAATGCACGCAGAGGGAATACTGGATGGTCTCGTTGTAGGGCGTCGAAAGGATTATGGTTCCGCCGGGTCTGACGACGCGAATGAGGTTCTCCAGATAGGGAGTCACCTCCGGTACGTGCTCGATGACTTCCGAAGAGATGATGGCATCGACGGAATTGTCCTGAAAGGGAAGGGCAAGAACGTCGCCGGTCACCGCGAAGTGGCTGGGAGCCGGATAGAGACGCAGGGCTTCGGTGGTGTTGCGGAGCGCGAGGTCGAAACTGATGACGGCGTCCTTTCGACCCAGCAGTTCGCGGGCAACCCAGGCGCTGCCACAACCGACGTCGAGAACTACGCGGGCGGCGGCCGGCAGGTGCCGGAGGATGACCTCGTGCAGGCGCTGGTTTTCGTGACGGGTAGCGGGGTCGGGGGGCGCGGCGAAGTAGTCGAATTCCTGCGCGTCCCGCTGATAATGTTCCACGTAATTGGCCGGCTTCTCGCTCCTTGGTAACAGATTGTAGACCCCTTCCGGCGTGCGGTAGGCTGCCGGGGGATCGGGCAGGGGGCGAAGTATCCGGATCAGGTCGAACATGACCCAAAGCTACGGTCTGGACGACCGAAGCGGGAGACGCATCTATCGCATTATCCGGTCGGCTACCCGTTCCAGGAAGGAGAGATTTCCGTCGTCGGGATCCGCCAGACGGGTGGCCCTGCCGTCGAGTCTTGCTTCGAGGGCGCGGATGAAGCCGGCTTCGTCCTCCAGGTCCGAGACGTTGACGGTAAGCTTCCCGCCATCGTGGAAAATGACCATTTGCCGGTAGCGGTGCGCTACCTGTCCCCGAAATTCTCCAATCCGGTACCGCCGAATGCCCGAGAAGGGGACCCGTTGATTCGGACCGATACTGCGGCGCAGCGTGAGGGCACCGCCTTGCAAGACCAGACAATTGTTGAATAAATAGCCAAAACGAACAATCAACAGTAGACAGGCAAAGCCGGGGAAAATTGCCAGGAAATCTCCCAAGCCCTCATCGCTATCCCAAACAATCCAGGAGAAGAGGGCGATGACGGCGAGTTCCAGCAGGATGGCCCGCAGCGCGGCATCGGGGCGATAGGTGAATTCCGACATACGGTAATGATTGCCCTGAAAGTAATCAGCTGCGGACACCGAGGCAAATCCTAAAAGACGAATAGGCAAACTATATAGTGCGCCGGGGAAGAAATTGTGCCTGGAGGCCTCCCACTCGGCGCATCAATCGCAGCTCGACTTTTGCGAGGAGAGACGGAAATAGTATATCACCCCACGAGCACAGCAAGCAGGAAGCAGCGGCAGCTAAATTGAACCTTGTACTTCATAAATCGCAAATCACGCTAAATGCCCAGAAAGAAACGCTAACCAATATGCGAGATTAACTCCGAGGCACACCGGGATAGCGTGCTCGCGGGCGGGCTTAGGGCGTGAGTAGTTCCTGTAGCCCTGAGATCGCCGAATAATAACACCTCGGGCCTGGAGACCCTCCAACCAACTCGGCCTTGAACCTGCAGCACGAGCGCAGCGAGCAGAAAGCAGCGGCAGCTAATTTGTAAATTGAAAATGGCACTTTATAAATTGTAAATCAACCACTCTCCTCATCCAAGCCAAAACGCCCCCGCATAGCTCAAGCACCTCCCCCCGGATGAAGTATATTGTCGGCATGACGATTCCGGAAAAACTGACCGCCCTGCGCCAGCAACTGCTGGAGTATCAACTCGATGCCTACATCGTGCCGAGCACCGATCCACACCAGAGCGAATACCCCGCCCCGCGGTGGGCGTCGCGGGAATGGCTGAGCGGCTTCACGGGATCGGCCGGTACCATGGTTGTAACCCTCCACGAGGCACGGCTTTGGACCGACAGCCGTTACTTTCTGCAAGCCGAGCAGGAACTGGCGGGTAGCGGCATCCAGCTCATGAAGTTGAAAACGCCCCACACCCCCGAGTACGCCGAATGGCTGACCGACCACCTGCTCAGCGGGCAAACCGTCGGGGTGGACGGACGGATCTTCAGCGCCCACGCAGCACAGCGGCTGGAGAAGAAACTTAAGAAAGCCGGACTGCACCTGCGCACCGATCACGACCTGATCGACTTCATCTGGAAGGACCGCCCCGACCTTCCCAACCGACCGGTGAGTGAGCACCTGGCCGACTTCAGCGGTGAACGCTGGGAAGACCGACTGGACCAGCTCCTGGCCTGGATGCAGGAGCAGGACCTGGATTACTATCTCGTATCGGCCCTGGACGAGCTTGCCTGGCTGCTCAACCTGCGCGGGACGGATATCGACTTCAACCCCCTCATGGTCGGGTACTTTATTGCCGGTCGCCGCGGCGACCACGCCGTGTTTGCCGAGCAGACCGACGCCCTTTCCGGCTGGGCCGACAAACTGCCCGGTCTGCAGCGCCTGCCCTACCGCGAAGCGTCCCACTTCCTGCGCCGCTTGAACGCGGAGGACGCCGATATCGGGTTTGACCCCACCACCACTTCCGTCTTTCTGGCGCGGGCCGCCGGCGGTAAGGATGCGGCCAATTTCCCGAGCCCTATACCCCGTTGGAAAGCCAAGAAAAACCCCACGGCCCTCGGCCACCTGCGCGAAGTGATGGCGCACGATGCCGTCGCGCTCCTGCGCCTGCGCCGCTGGTTGGACGGAGCCGTCGGCGAAGGGGTCACGGAATACGAGGTTGGTGAAAAACTGGCGGACTTTCGGGCCCAGTACGATAATTACGTAAGTGAGAGCTTCAACCCAATAGTAGGCTACGGTGCCAACGGCGCCATCGTGCACTACCACGCTACGGCCGAAGATTCGGCTACCGTGAAGGCGGAGGGCATACTGCTGGTAGACAGCGGTGGCCAGTACCACAACGGCACTACTGACATAACCCGCACCTTCGCGGTGGGAACGCCTACCGAAGCGCAACGGCTGCACTTCACCCTGGTGCTGCAGGGGCACATCGACCTGGCCATGGCCCGTTTCCCGACGGGTACGAGTGGCGTACAACTCGACGTGCTGGCCCGACGGCCGCTGTGGCTGCACGAACTCAACTACGGTCATGGCACCGGACACGGGGTGGGCTTCTTCCTGAACGTTCATGAGGGTCCCGCGGGCATCAGTCCTAACCCCCTGTCGCCGACCGCCCAACACGCCCTGGAGCCGGGAATGGTACTCAGCAATGAGCCGGGTTATTACCGCGACGGCGAATACGGTATCCGAACCGAGAATCTGGTCGTCGTCACCGAATCGGACCGCGAAGGGTGGCTCTACTTCGAAACCATCACCCTCTTCCCGATCGACCGCCGCCTGATCGATACTTCACTGCTGACGGTCGCCCAGTTGGGGTGGCTCAACGATTATCACCGCCTCGTTTGGGAAAAGGTATCGCCGCTATTGGACGGGGACGAACTCGAGTGGCTTCGCCGGGAGTGCGCCACCCTGTAGGGCGAATGCGGCGTAAGACATCAACTCCGCCACCGCGCAACACGAACCCGCTGCACACGGAGCCGCAAATCAATAATCCTAAACGACCCTTCGAGCGCAGCGAACTGAAAGCAGCGGCAGCCAAATGGTAAATTGAAAATCGCAGTTCCCCCAAGGCCCTGAAAGGGACACCCCCAACAAGCAAGGTCAATTCTGAGGGACCCGAGGGAATGGCCTTGCGGGTACAGGGCCGCTAATGGTACATTGCCCTAGGTCCACCGTAATTGGTAAATCCCCAGGCTCGGCCCACAGGGCCTCGACGTGCCCCTCCAACTATCCGTCGCCGCAAACGTTCCATCCCCGATCGCAGAACCCCGACTCCCTTGCGCGAACTTAAATTCCTAAACCGATTCTTCTGGAAGTACCGCTGGCGCCTCGCGTTGGGTATCGTATTCATCTGTATTTCCAACTACTTTCAGGTTCTGCAGCCGCAGGTGATCCGGGAGGCCCTGGATCTGGTCATTGACTACGTCAATACCTACCGGATCTACGACGGTTTCGAAGTGCAGGGGGAGTTTTTTGGTATTTTGAGCCATACCCTGATGCTGTTTGCCGGACTCGTACTGGTACTCGCGCTGATCATGGGGTTCTTTCTGTACCTGACGCGGCAGACGATCATCGTGATGTCGCGGCTCATCGAGTACGACCTGCGGGAGGTGATCTTTGCGCATTACGAAGACCTGAGTCTCGATTTTTATAAGCGCAACAATACCGGTGACCTCATGAACCGGATCACCGAGGACGTCAACAAGGTGCGCATGTACCTGGGTCCGGCAGTGATGTACTGCGCCAACCTGATCTCAACCATCATCTTCGTAATTGCGAGCATGCTGGCGGTGAGTCCGACCCTGACGCTTTATACCCTGATCCCGCTACCCGTACTGGCGATCAGTATCTACTACGTAAGCAACATTATCCATACCCGCTCCACGCTGATTCAGCAGCAGCTTTCCAAACTGACCAGCATCGCGCAGGAGGTCTTTTCCGGCATCCGGGTGGTGAAGAGTTACGTGCGGGAGCGGCAGCAGGTGCAGTTTTTTGCCAAGCAAAGTGACGTATACAAGGACATGAGCGTCGACCTGGCCAAGGTGGATGCCTGGTTCTTTCCCCTTATGGTCTTCATGGTGGGTGCTGCGACGGTACTCACCGTCTACGTTGGCGGGCTACAGGTAGTCGCCGGCGAGATATCCGCGGGTAATATCGCCGAGTTCGTGATTTACGTGAATATGCTCACCTGGCCGGTGACCGCCATCGGCTGGATTGCCAGCATCGTACAGCAGGCCGCCGCCAGCCAGAAGCGGATCAACGAATTTTTAGATACCAAGGCCACCATCACCGATCCGCATCCCGAATACAGGGGCGCTATCAAGGGCGATATTACCTTCGAGAACGTCACCTTCGTATATCCGGATACCGGCATCAAGGCCCTGGATAACTTTAGTTTTACGCTGAAAGCCGGTGAAAAACTGGCCATCATCGGCCGTACCGGTTCGGGCAAAACATCGGTGGCTGACCTCTTGCTGCGGATGTATGACGTGACCAGTGGCCGCATCCTGATCGACGGTGAGGACATCCGGGAGATTGGTCTGGCCAACTTGCGGCGGAAGATCGGCTACGTACCCCAGGACGTATTCCTCTTCTCCGACACCATAAAAGCCAACATCGCCTTCGGAGCCGACCACGACCCCGACGACGCTGAAATCGAGCAGTTCGCCCGACACGCCGCCGTGTACAAGGATATCGAAGGCCTCACCCTCGGCTTCGACACCCTCGTAGGCGAACGCGGTGTTACCCTTTCCGGTGGCCAAAAGCAACGCGTGAGCATTGCCCGCGCCCTCATCAAGCGACCCGACATCGTCATTCTGGACGATAGCCTCAGCGCCGTAGACACCAACACCGAACAGCAGATCCTGGGCTACTTTAACCAGGCCTTGCAGGACAAAACCTCCATCATCATCACCCACCGCATTTACGGCCACCTCACCTTCGACAAGATCATCGTGCTGGAAGATGGCCGGGTAGCCGAGATGGGCACCCACGAAGAATTGCTCGCCAACGGTGGCTATTACAGCGAGATTGTGGAGCGGCAGATGGCCGAAGAGGTGGATGGGGAAGCTGGGTAGGGATTTGTTATTTACAATTTCCAAGGTGCTATATACAATTTACGATTTGGCTGCCGCTGCTTTCTGCTCGCTGCGCTGGTGCCCACCCGGGTGGAGGGTCTCCAGACCCGACGACGAGTTCAGCGAGCAGAGCCATGCGGTAGCCAACCGCCAAAGGCAGCAGCGCAGCTAATCGATAATCAAGTATCGAGAATCGCAAATTTCCAATGTCTGATTTGAACGAGACTTTTTGGTATCGCCGCTGCGGGGGAATCACACCTTATGCCCGCGAGGCCCATTCCTCGGTTCCCTCGGAATGGACCTCGCTAATTGGAAACCGTCCCTTCCAGGGCCGTGCGAGGAATATATGATCTACCAATTACACAGTTTCATTTACGATTTGGCTGCCGGTGCTTCATGCTCGCTGCGCTAGTGCCCACCTGGGCGGAGGGCCTCCAGACCCGACGACGAGTTCAGTAAGCAGAGCCGTGCGGTAGCCAACCGCCAAAGGCAGCAGCGCAGCTAATCGAGAATCAAGTATCGAGAATCGAGAATCGCAAATCTCGAACGTCTGATTTGAACGAGACTTTATGGTATCGCCGCCGCAGGGGGATCAAACCTTATGCCCGCGAGGCCCATTCCTCGGTTCCCTCGGAATGGACCTCGCTAATTGAGAACCGTCCCTTCCAGGGCCGGGCGAGGAATACATGATCTGCCAATTACACAGTTTCATTTACGATTTCGCTGCCGTAGATTTCTGCCTGCTATACCCGTCTCTTCTCTCCCTACACCCCTACTTTCTTTGCCCAGGCGGCGTAGAGGTTGGCCATCTCCTCCACCCGTTGCGGTTGAACCGTGGCAATGTCGCGGAGCTCGGTGGGATCGGTGTGCAGGTCGAAGAGGCGCCAGTCGGTGTCGGGGGCCACGCGGCTCAGTTTGTAACGGCCCACGCGAATGGCCGCTCGGCCGTAGTGCTCCCAGTAGAGGGGGCGGTCCTGGTGTTGGGACTGCTCGTTGAGAACCGAAAAGATATTGATACCCGGAAGTTGCATGGCACCCGCGTCCCCGCCCGCAGCAGTTACGCAGGTAGGCAGCAGGTCGATGACGTGGGCGTAGGCGTCAATCCAGTCGGAACGGGAGGGCAGACCGGCGGGCCAGTGGGCGATCAGGGGGGTGGCGATGCCGCCTTCGTCGGTCCACTGCTTGTACTTGCGGTAGGGGACGTTGCTGAGTTGGCTCCAGGGTTTGCGGTAGGCCACGTAGCTGCCCGGTTGACCGATGGCGGCGGTATCCCGGTGAAGGTTGCGGCCGGAGATATCCTCGGCGGAGCCGCCGTTGTCGGATAGGAACAGGATGAGGGTATTGTCGAGCTGTCCGGTGGTTTCGAGCTGGCGGACCAGGCGGCCGATGCCCTCGTCCATGCGCTGTACCATGGCGGCGTAGACTTCCATGCGGCGTTCCCACTGCAGGGCGGGATCGGCGGCGGACCAGTCGGGAACGTCTTCGTCGAGGGGGGGCAGCAGGTAGCGATCGTCGGTGAGGCCCAACTGCCGTTGCCGGGCGTGGCGTTCGTGGCGGAGGCTGTCCCAGCCCGCGGCATAGCGACCCCGGTACTGCTCCACGGTTTCTTCCGGGGCGTGCAGCGGCCAGTGGGGGGCGGTGTAGGCGAGGTAGAGGAAGAAGGGTTGATCGGCGAATTCGGCGACGTGGTCCTGCAGGACTTCGTTGGCGTAGTCGGAGTAGGCATCCGTGGCATAGAACCCGGTGGACGGTGGCGCCCAAGGGAGCGAGTCGAGCACCATCTGGCGATGACGATCCTGGTCCTGGCGAATGGTATAATAGCTACTCGCGCCGCTGATCAGGCCGAAGTACCGGTCAAAGCCCCGCCGCAGGGGCCAGTGCTCCGGCTTTTCGCCTACGTGCCACTTGCCGGCCATGTAGGTACGATACCCCTGTACCCGTAGCGCTTCGGCCAGGGTAGGGATACTGTCGCTGAGGTAACCCTGGTAAGGGCCGGGTGGGGGTTCGCTGTCGATGCTGCTCACCATCTTGCCCATTCCGGCGGTGTGGGGGTACTGCCCGGTGAGCAGGGAAGCCCGGGTGGGGCAGCAGCGGGCGGCGTTGTAGAAGTGGCGGAACTTCAGTCCCCGGGCAGCCAGGCGGTCCAGGGTGGGTGTGGCGATCTCCCCTCCGTAGCAGCCGAGGTCGGAGTAGCCCAGGTCATCGGCCAGGATGACTACGATATTGGGCGGGGCTGCCTCTTGGTAATCGTTTTGGGTTGACGGAGCTGGTGCCGGAGAATGGCATGTGAGCAGTGCCAGCAGGCAGCACAGGGCGAAGATCGTACGCATGGCGGTGGGGGTCCGGCGGATGGTCACTTAGTGGTGGGCCCGCCCATCGCCGTAAACACGTGGTCGACCGGCTCCCAGAGTTCGATTTTGTTGCCTTCAGGGTCCATGATGTGGACGAACTTCCCGTAGTCGTAGGTTTCGATCTCGTCGAGCACCGTGACGCCGTCGGCCTTGAATTGCTCGACGAGCGCCTCCAGATCGTGTACCCGGTAATTGATCATAAAGGGTTTGTAGGAGGGATCGAAGTAGGTGGTTTCCTCGGAGAAAGGGCTCCACTGCAGGTAGTTGATCTCTTCGGGGCGGTGCGCGTTGCGGAACTCGAAGGAGGAGCCGTAGGGGGTGGTAGCCAGTCCGAGGTGGCGGCTGTACCATTCCTTGGTCCGCTCAGTGTCCTCACACTTGAAGAATATGCCGCCGATACCGGTTACGCGGGGCTTTGTGGTGGCCTTTTCGGAGGTTGATTTCAGGTCTTCTGCCATGATCGTTGGTCGGGGATGGGTTAGTGAGGCTTGGAAGATAGGGGATAGCGGCGGTTCACCAGAAAAAGGACAATTAGGGGGATGGCCAGGTACAAAAGCAGGGAGACCAGTGAGGCCGCCTCCTCAGAGACGGGCCTCAGCAACAGGGCACCAAAGGGACCGGCGGCAAACAGGGTATGGTTCACCAGGTTCCACCCCAGGTGGAGGCCGAAGGGCAGGGCAATGGATGAGGTGCGGGCGTAGGCGAAAGCGAAGACGTAGCCCATAAGACCGGTAACCAGGAAGACCACGGCCATGGCCACCGGATTGCCCCAGGCACCCTGGGTGAACCAGTGGTATACGCCAAAGGCGGCTGCGGAAATCAAACAGGCCCCAACCTCGGGCAGGCGCCGCAGGAGCATATACAGGAGAATGCCCCGGAAGATCAGTTCCTCGAATAGTACGGAGTTGAGGTCGTACCAGAGGGAGTGGGCCAGCAGGCCGGGCACGATTTGCTCCACCCACGTCCAATGGATATCCTGGATGAGGGTAGAAATGCCATGGTAGGCCACGCACGCCAGGGCCAGTACCGTGAAGCCCCAGCTGAATTTCCGGCCGCGACGGGAGAGGGGTAGGATCCAGCTGCGGAGAAGGTTTCCGGGTCCGGTAGCGCGGGAGAGCCCCGCCGTGAATATCAGTAAGCCGAGATTGTAGAAGATGGTCATGCCGAGGCGTAAATACGGAATGACGGCGAAAATAACCGGTAGGGCGGGGCAAGGGGTAACCCCACTCCATCAACCAGGAACCTTACCTTACGGAAAGGGGCTGGACTATACACACTTTCTACCGCGATGAGATTTCTCCCGATCGTCTTCTCCCTTCTGTTTCTGACCGCCTGCCGCAGTGGCGGTATGCCCCCGGTCGCGGAGGGTGCCGCAGTACCGGGTACACCCAACGGCCGCATCGCCTTCGTAAGTAACCGGACGGGCAACTACGATGTCTACACCGTGAATACCGACGGCAGTGGACTGACCAATCTGACCGACCACCCCGCGCTGGACTTCAGCGTCTCCGGCTCGCCGGATGGGACTGCGCTGGCCTTCTATTCCGACCGGGACGGAAACCAGGAGATATACGTGATGCTCACCGAAGGCGGCCCACTGGAGCGACTGACCGATCATCCGACCGCGGACGTGCTCCCCCGTTTCTCCCCGGACGGAAGGCACATCGTCTTCATAAGCGAACGCGGAGGGAAAGGTCGCGACATCTACCGGATGAAACGCGACGGATCAGACGTCACCGCCCTGACCGACAACGCCGACTACGAAGAAAGCCCGTCGTGGTCCCCAAACGGTAGGCATATTCTGTTCACCCGTCAGTTGCGCGAGCCCAAGGACACCACCCACGCCGCCAACGGGGAGATCTTCCGCATGGAGGCCGACGGGAGTAACGTGCAGCGACTGACCCGCAAGGAGGGGTACGATTCGGGAGCGGTGTATTCCCCCGACGGGACACGTATCGTCTTTTACGGACTGGCCGACGACCGCTGGGACCTCTACCTCATGGACGCCGACGGCAGCAACCTCAGCAACCTGACCCAGGATACCACCGAATGTTACTCTCCGAGCTGGTCGCCCGACGGGCAATGGATCGCCTACACGGCCGGCTCAGCGGGGGCGTATGATCTGTGGCTGGTCCACCTGGCAAGCAAAGAGCGGATCCGGCTTACCAATGGCCCGAAACGGAATGAGGCACCCGCCTGGCTGCGGGAATGAAAGCGGGTTCCCGATAACCTCCCACCGTGCAGTTACTTCCGACGGAAAAGGCTGGCGATGGTCTTTCCGATCTCGTCGAGCTTTTCGAAGGGTTCCAGCATGGTGGGATTCCTGAAGTCGATGCTGGCGTCATCCGTCACACCGGCTTGGATGGGGTACACCAGGATGAAGCTCTTGTCGGCAAAGTACTTGTTGAGGTAGTAGGGGACCTTGATCATGCTCTCGTGAAAGGAGGGGTGTTCCTTGCGGCTCATGACGATGATGAGGTTGTCATTCTTCTGGATCTCCCGGGTCAGGATGAGGAAATCGTTCCAGTCGTCGAAGGCATTGAATTCGGCGTAGACCGGATGTTTCGCCTGCACCCCCTGGATGTACTCTAGGGTATCGGTGGGGCCATAAAAGACCAGCTTGGCGCCGGAGTTGCGGGCGATGTTCCAGACCTTGACCAGCCAGAACGGGAAGCCGATCTCCTTTTCCGCGTCGGCCGGAATGATGACCACGTGCCGCTGGATGGTAGCGAAGGGTTGGAAGGGCTTGTAGATCAGGGTGGTGGTGTTGCACTTGGTCAGGATCCCTTCCGTGAGGTTGCCGAGGAAGGTATCGGAGATGTCCTTTTTCACGTGCAGACCGAGGATCAGGTCGCTGATGCGCTGCTCCTTCACTACGCTGATGATGCCGTTGGCGATGTTCAGGTCGTAGCGTAGCAATTCGTGCAACTGGTTATCGGTGGCGGAGGCGGTTACCGCCGCCTTGTGCAGGATCTTTTTGGCTTTGGTGTCGCCGCTATTGCTGGCGGCATTGTTGTCGACGATGCTTAGCGCGTACAATCCGTCCTTGTTGTTCTTGGACTTCACCGTGATGCCCAGGTTAATGAGTTCATCGGTGGTCTCAGCGTTACTGATGGGGATCAGGATGCGCTCCCGGTGTTCCTCCTCCTCCCCGACGGTGTCTCCCGCTTCGGCCAGGGCGATGTTCTTGGCTCCCTTTTGAGCCACGAAGGAGGCCATTGTACAGGTGAAAAGGATCATCAGGATCGTACCGTTCAGGACGGTCTCGTCGAGCAGCCGGACGGGCTCACCCGCCGGCGTTTCGCCCAGGATGATGTTGTAGCCCACCAGCACGGCGGCCAGGGTAGCGGCGGCCTGGGCGTTGCTGAGGCCGAAGATCAGGCGGCGCTCGTCAACCGAGAAACCATAAGTGTGCTGCGTCAGCCAGGCGGCCAGGAACTTGGCGACGGTGGCCACAACGATCATGATGGTGCCTACCCGCAGGGTATCGAGGTCGGCGAAGAAAGCCCGGTAGTCGATCAGCATGCCCACCCCGATCAGGAAAAAAGGGATGAAGATGGCGTTGCCCACGAACTCGATGCGGTTCATCAACGGAGAAATGCGCGGGATAAGCCGGTTAAGCGCCAGCCCGGAAAGAAAGGCCCCGATGATCGCCTCAATACCCGCCAGTTCGGCCAGCGCGGCCCCGAGAAAGACCATCACCAGGACGAAGATGTACTGCGACACGTTGTCGTCGAACCGCCGGAAGAACCACCGGCCGATGACGGGGAACAGCAGCATGACCGTAAGTCCGAAGGCCAGGATCGACAGCGTGAGCCTTATCCAGAATTGAGCATTCACCTCCCCGGACGTCATGCCCACCACTACCGCCAGAACCAGCAGCGCCAGGGTGTCGGTGATCATGGTGCCGCCCACGGTGATGTTCACGGCCTTGTTCTTGGCCACCCCGAGCTTGCTGACCAGGGGGTAGGCGATGAGCGTATGCGAGGCGAACATGCTGGCCAGCAGGACGGACGTCAGTTCGGAGAACCCGAGTACGTAAAGTCCCGTCAGTGTCCCCAGCGTCATGGGTATGATGAAGGTGTACATACCGAAGACCAGACTTTTACGGCTGTTCTTCTTGAAGTCGACCAGGTCGATCTCCAGTCCGGCCAGGAACATGATGTAGAGCAGTCCCGCCGTGCCGGAGAGGATGATGCTGCTGTCCCGCTCGATCAGGTTGAAACCGTTAGGCCCGACGACCGCCCCGGCGATGATGAGACCCAACAGGTGGGGGATCTTGATCTTGTTCAGTAGCAGGGGCGCTACCAAGATGATGACCAAGATCAACAGGAACTTCACTACCGGATTGGTCAGGGGGAGCACGATGTCGAATAAATACGGTAGCAGCATACTCTCTCCCGGTAATCAGGTTATGCACTCTATCCGCCTCAGCGCCCCTCTTTGGTTCAGGCCCGCCTATCTCCGGGGCGCGTACGCGGGTGCCGTATAATCAAACGGATCCAAGCCAGGCTGGCACGGAATGCCGTTCGAAGATAGGGGCACGGCGCCGCCCATTTTTACGAATTATCCCCCAATGGAAATCGCGTAACCTTTACCCCCGAATCTCCTTCACCTCCCGCCGCAATCACGGGCGGTAGCGAGCAAAGGCGTGCGGCAGCGCCAATGAAAAATTGCATATAAAAAATTGCAAATTGTAAATCCCAAATCCTCCCGCCCCGGTCGACATCATGACGGATTGGCCGCAACGAGCGCAGCGAGCAGAAAGCAGTGGCAGCCAAATGCTAAATCGCAAATGGCAAATCAAAACTCGTAAATCCCAACCGGCCCTGAAAGGGACGGTGACCTCCTAGCGAAGTCAATTGTGAGGGAACCGAGGAATAGGCTTCGCGGACGAAAAGCGTAACGTTTTTATCACGAAGTCACCATAACGGTAAGAGTAATCGGGCCTGGAGACCCTCCACCCGCATCGGCCGGCTACGGGCGGAGCGCCACCAGGCGCGATCACGAGCGGTAGCGAGCAAAGGCGTGCGGCAGCGCCAATTAAAAATTGCATATAAAAAATTGCAAATTGTAAATTCCAAACCCTCCCGCTCCGGTCAACATCTCATGTCGGGCCGGCCGGAACGAGCGCAGCGAGCAGAAAACAGCGGCAGCCAAATGCTAAATCGTACATAGCAAATCAGAAATCGTAAATCCCAACCGGCCCTGAAAGGGACGGTGACCTCCTAGCGAAGTCAATTGTGAGGGAACCGAGGAATGGGCTTCGCGGACGAAAAGCGTAACGTTTTTATCACGAAGTCATCATAACGGTAAGAGTAATCGGGCCTGGAGACCCTCCACCCGCATCGGCCGGCTACGGGCGGAGCGCCACCAGGCGCGATCACGGGCGGTAGCGAGCAAAGGCATGCGGCAGCGCCAATTAAAAATTGCACATAAAAGATTGCAAATTGATAATTCCTAACCCTCCCGCTCCGGTCAACATCTCATGACGGGCCGGCCGGAACGAGCGCAGCGAGCAGAAAGCAGTGGCAGCCAAATGCTAAATCGCACATGGCAAATCAAAACTCGTAAATCCCAACCGGCCCTGAAAGGGACGGTGACCTCCTAGCGAAGTCAATTCCGAGGGAACCGAGGAATGGGCTTCGCGAGCAAAAATGGAAATTGGAAATAACCCCCACGAGCGCAGCGAGCAGAAAACAGCGGCAGCCAAATGGTAAATCGCACATAGCAAATCAGAAATCGTAAATCCCAATCCCCTCCTACATCCCCGCCGTATCTTTCCCCCGATGAGCATTTGGGATACCCTGTTTGGCCGCACCGCCGGTCGAAGCGACGGCGAAGAGCCCGATCACCGTTTCGGGCGCTATAACGATGCGTACAAGTCGCGGGAAAACTACGCGGCCTGGGAGGCGGCCGTCACGGCTTTCGAAGACGGGGAATTCCTGCAGAGTTGTACCGCCTTCATGGCCTACCTCTTCGATCCCCGGGAGAACAACGTGAAGTGGAAGCGGGAAGACGGTACCCTCTACTTCGAATTTTACCAGGGCAGTAAACGGGTGACGGGATTTGCAGACCGCGACCAGCTCCGCGCCTCGGCCCGCATCGCCCGCCTGGAACGAACCGATACGGAACTGCTCCGCCGCCTCACGGCCATGAACTACGAACTGAAGTATAGCCGCTTCGGACTGGACGATGAGAATTGCCTGACGATCATTTTCGATACGCCCGTGCACGACGCCAGTCCGCACAAACTCTACCATGCCCTCAAAGAAGTGGCCCAGCGCGCCGATAAGCAGGACGACCTTCTCCTCGAAGAGTTCAGCGGCTGTCTCAGTCCCGTGGAAGTCACCCACCTCGAGCCGCTCTCCGCCGAGCTCAAACGCATCAAGCTGGGATTCCTGCGGGAGCGCATCCAGGGCTTGATCGACTACCTCGCCTCTAACGCGATCAATCCGGAGGAACACCCGGGCGCCGTGGCCTATCTGCTGCTCGACCTCGTATACCGCCTCGACTACCTGCTGCGGCCCGAGGGGCACACCATGGAGGCCCTGGAACGGATGCACCGCATGTACTTCGAACGGGAAGAGGAGCAGCAGCCCGTGACCTACAAAAATGTCCGGCTGCTAGGGGAACTCCAACAACTGCTCCGCCGGGCCCCGGAAAGCTTCTCCGAAGAACTGTACGCCGGCAAGTACACCTTCGGCATCACCCTTCCGGCCAGCCACGACCGACTCGCCAGCCTGGTCAACAATGAATTGCCGAATATGGACTGGTACCAGGACAACGGCTACCTCCCCGTAGCGCGGGCTATCCCCGGCTACATCGCCGGTTACGCTTTGTTCAATTACGCCGTGCCGCCGCCCGATCGCGAACTGCTGCACCTGTACTACCGCGTGACGGAGAACGACTACTTCCACCGGCTGGGCTACTCCCAGTCCTTCCTTGACCGCGACGGCCGGCCGGCCCGCCGCGCCATTCGCTCGGCCGTTACCGAGATCGCCGAACGCTACCGATCGGAATACCCCCAACTGCGCCCCGCCGTGTCACAGCTCAATTTCGCCGACCTGACGGAGTTCAGCCGCAGCTACCTGGAGCTGATCCGTAACCTGGAGCTGGGCCGCCGCCCGTAGATCAATCGCTACTCTACGTACAGACCGCCCTTCAGCACACCGCGACTGATCACGATCTTCTGTACCTCACTGGTGCCTTCGTAGATCTGGGTGATCTTGGCGTCGCGCATCAGGCGCTCTACGTGGTATTCCTTTACGTAGCCGTAGCCCCCGTGCACCTGTACCGCTTCCACCGTGTGGCGCATGGCCACTGAGCTGGCAAAGAGTTTGGCCATGGCGCCGGCCTGGTCGTAGTTGCCGCCGGAGTCCTTGAGCCACGCGGCGCGATATACCAGCATCTTGGCCGCCTCGATATCGGTGGCCATGTCGGCGAGTTTGAAGGCAATGGCCTGGTGCTGGGAGATGGGCTTGCCGAAGGCTTCCCGCTCCTTGGAGTAGCCTACGGCGAGCTCGTAGGCACCGCCGGCAATGCCCAGGGCCTGCGCGGCAATCCCGATGCGCCCGCCGGACAGGATCTTCATGGCGAACTTGAACCCGAAACCGTCGTCGCCGATCCGATTTTCCTTGGGCACCTTCACGTTGTTGTACATGATGGTGTGGGTATCGCTGGAGCGGATGCCCAGCTTGTCTTCCTTGGCGCCGATTTCCACCCCGTCCCATTCCGTGTCTACGATGAAGGCGTTGATGCCGTGGTGGCCGGCCTCCGGGTCGGACTGGGCGATGACCAGGTGTACGCGACTGGTGCCGCCGCTGGTGATCCAGTTCTTGGTGCCGTTGAGCAGGTAGTGGTCGCCCTGGTCCACGGCCGTAGTGCGCTGGTGGGTGGCGTCCGAACCGGCTTCGGGCTCACTGAGGCAGAAACTGCCGATCCACTCACCGCTCGCCAGTTTGGTCAGGTATTGCTGCTTCTGTTCCTCGGTGCCGTAGGCTTCCAGACCGGAGCAAACGAGACTGTTGTTCACCGACATGATGACCGAGCAGCTGTTGTCGATCTTCGAAATCTCCTCGAGGGCCAGGATATAGCTGATGTAGTCCAGCCCGCTGCCGCCGTACTCCGGGCTCACCGTCATGCCCATGAAACCCAGTTCAGCCATTTGCCGCACCTGTTCGGTAGGGTAGGTCATGTGGGTGTCGCGCTCGATGACGCCGGGCTTGCAGACCTGCTGCGCAAAATCACGGGCCGCATCGCGCACGGCCAGCTGTTCTTCGGTGAGTTGGAAATTCATGATCGGCTTGGTTTGGGAACGGCGAAGTTAGCGAATATTCGCAAGCTCCGGGCGGCGGAGCGCGGGTGCCGTATCTAAGGCAAATGCGGGATTTGGGCGGGTGCCATCGGCTGGGCGGGCAAGGCGCGGTTGGGGGCCTTAGCGCCAGGCATAGCTGTTTTTCCGTCCACCCAATCTCGGCTTAATCTGGTGGTCCCGCAAACTCGCTCATCGGCATTCGCCGGACTAGCCTTGCACCCGCGGCCCCGCCCGCGCCCAGATCGCGATGGTACTCTACCAGGCCCAAACCCTTTGCGTAGATCTCGTAGCCCGTGAAGGTCGGACTGATGTCGCCCAGTTGCGCATCTCGCTGGCTGACCTCACCCTGCAGGTCGAAGACGACGGCTTCCCGCTCCTCGCCGAGCACCTTCAGGATCGTATCGCCGCGGTAATAGCGGTTCAGGGAGACGAAGTTCTGCGCGTCGCTGTTACCGGGCACCTTGAAGCGGACGCGGTATCCGCTGGCCTGCCCGTCCGTGGGATAAAAGGGGAATATGCGGTCGTACAGCACCTCTGTTTCCACTCGTTGCCGCTGCCCGTCGGGTGAGGGCGGGTAGAGGGCCAATTGCTCCAAATAAGCCCCGTCGTTTCGCACCCGCTCGGTGGAAACCTGCACGGGGGTGATGCCATTGGCGTAACGCGTGGCGCTCAGGTAGAGGGCCGTGTCGCGGTCGAGCCCCAGGTAGTACCAGTACTCGTAGGCTTCCTGGTTCACGTCGCCGGTGTTGCGGTACTGATAGACCAGTCCGTCGGTAAGCTCCCGGACAGGGTAGTAATAAGCGCGGATGTCCGGCTCTGAGGAACAGGCGAATAGCAGGGGGAGCAGCAGAAGCGGCAGCCGTCGCATCATTTCTGGCAGTACAGGACCCAGGCGGGCGGCAGGTTCAGGTAGATGCGGCGCACGTCGACCCGGCCGAAGGCGCGCTCGTAGTACGACTTCGTTTTCAGACTGTAGTGCACCTGATTGTAGCAGCCCCCGGCTCGGAGGTTGTCGCGGGCGGCGGTCACGATGCGTTGGCCGAGGTCAGGTGGAAGGGCGGCGAAGGGGATGGCGGAAACGATGTGGTCGGCGCGGTCGGCCCCGATCTTGTCGAGCCACGCCCGGATGTTCTCGGCGCTGTCCTGGGCCACCACCAGGCGGGGGTCGCCGATGGCGCGCATATCGTCGCAGAGGTCTTCGCTGACTTCGAAGGCGATCACCTTCCCTTCGGGGTGCAGTTGCTCCAGGATGTGGCGGGTGATGACGCCGTCGCCGGCCCCCAGTTCTACGATGGTGCGGGCGGTATTGAAATCGATGCGGTCGATGGCGGCCTTGCAAAGTGCCGGACTGCTGCGGGTAATGGTGCCCGTGGTACCGATGTTGCGCAGTCCCTCGAGCAGGAATGATAGTGTGCTCATGCTGATACGTTCCTCCCACCAAGCGCGGCGGCCGGTCAAAGGTTCGTTATACGTCGGTTCGCTCGGGGTCGAAGGCTTCCAGGTAATCGCCGATGCGCCGCAGGAAGGATCCGCCGAGGAAGCCGTCCACCACGCGGTGATCGTAGCTGAGGCTCATGAACATCATCTGGCGGATGGCGATGAGGTCGCCGTACTCCGTCTCAACCACGGCCGGTTTCTTGCGGATGGCGCCGACGGCCAGGATGGCCACCTGCGGCTGGTTGATGATCGGGGTGCCCATGACGTTGCCGAAGGTGCCCACGTTGGTCACGGTAAAGGTGCCGTCCTTGATCTCTTCGGGTTTGAGTTTGTTTTGCCGGGCGCGGTTGGCCAGGTCGTTGACCCGCTTGGTAAGTCCCATGAGGTTCAACTGGTCGGCGTTGCGGATCACGGGGACGATAAGGTTGCCGCTGGGCAGGGCGGCCGCCATTCCGATGTTGATGTTGGCCTTCTTGATGATCTGGTTGCCGTCGACGCTCACGTTGACGAGGGGGAAGTCCTTGATGGCCTTGGCCACGGCCTCGATGAAGATCGGGGTGTAGGTGATCTTCTCACCGTGCTGCTGCTGAAAGCCCTTTTTGACCCGTTCCCGCCAGTTGACGATGTCCGTTACGTCGACTTCGATGAAGCTGGTGACGTGCGGGCTGGTGCGCTTGCTGTCGACCATGTGGTCGGCGATGAGGCGGCGCATCCGGTCCATCTGTATGATCTCGTCGGAAGAACCGGAGGCAAGACTGCCGGCTGGTGCGACAGGGGGGCGGGGGGGAAGGGTTGTCGCGGAGGTTCCAGCCGTTGGTGCAGCCTTGCCAGGACCGGTTATGAAGCGGTTATCGCGCCGCTTCAGGTAGGCCTGAATATCTTGTTTGGTGACCCGGCCGCCGTTGCCGCTGCCGGGGATCTGGTCGAGCTCGGCCTGGCCGATGCCCTCCTTGTCCGCAATAGTACGAACTAGCGGAGAATAAAAGCGACCGTTTTCGGACTTTTCTGTGGGGGTGTTTTCTTTTTCTGGCGCGCTTGTCGCGGTGGCGGCGGCCTTTTTCTGGGGGGCGGGTGCCGGGGTGCTCGGTTCGGCCGGGGGAGTCGGTTCCTCAGACTGGGCAACGGCGGGGGAGGCTTCGACTTCGGCGCCGGCTTCGGTCTCGATCAGGGCGATCACTTCGCCCACGGCTACAGTGGTGTCGGGCTCAAAACGAATCTCCTTGATGGTTCCGGCTACGGGAGCGGGCACCTCGCTGTCGACCTTATCGGTGGCGATCTCCAGAACGGTTTCGTCTACTTCTACGGTGTCGCCCACCTGCTTCACCCAATTCAGGATGGTTGCTTCAATGATGCTTTCGCCCATCTTGGGCATTATGAGCTCTACTTGGGCCATGAGGGGTGCTTTGGTTTTTGCCGGCTGGTTAGGCCGTGATCGACTAGGGGAAAGCAAATTTAGGCGGTAGGGTTGACATTATCCCGTAGCGCCTGCTTTAGCCCGGCCGCACGGCGGCTGGAGGTGTGCGCTGTAGCGCCGACTTGAGTCGGCAGGCTGCCTGTCAGGATCGCAGCACAGCGGCTGAAGGAGTGTACTGTAGCGCCGACTTTTAGTCGGCAAGCTGCTGATAAACTTGAAAGGAAAAGTGGCCCGACGATGAATAATTCTATTGCATCCAGCCGGTGTTTTCAGGCAGCATGACGGCTGAAGCCTTCGCTACGCGTAGTAGGTAAAAGGATATTCCCGCCACTCGGTGACCAAACCTGCCTTGACGGGATTGTAAAGGATATAGTACAGGATGTTTTCGAAAGCTTTGGCATCACGGACGTAATGATCGTAGCTGTCTTTCTGCCAGAAGGTTCCCCTACGATCCAGGTATAAATTAATATCTCGGGCGGATGCACCCTTAATTCGGCGCATCACCTCCGATAGGGGCTGGTAACTAAAGCTTAGGGCATCATCCGTAAGGAAGAAGTTATCAACATCGGTAGTCTGGTTCCCGAGGGAGAGCAGGACATGAACGTGGTTGGGCATGATGCAGTAGGCTTTAAGCTCGTACAGGGAGCCATCGTATTGATGAAGTCGTCGTGTGAGACACCGGCACGCAGCGGGGTCCTGGAAATAGCAGCGGCTGTCGTGCAATCTGTCAAGGTGGTTGTCGTACGATTGGAAGTACTCATAGCGAGCCTGGGCAATTAGTCGATTACGATCCGCGGCGGGGAGCAGAATGTTAGTAGCTCGATGTACGGCTTGTTCGTATTCAAAACGCAATCCCTGCATCAACCGGAGTGGAAGTGCATTATGTACACGAAAGGTGACGAAGAAAGTGCCGCCTATTGGCGTATAGTGTGGGAGTCGACTACGGTGGAAAGTTGATAAGCGATTCATAGCGGTGGGGTGTACCGCTATATTAAACAAATTGTTTGTATTGTATGTGGGATAGGAAAAATTCTTTTCGGTTAGCTTCAGGATCACCGTTGCCAGATGTGCCGTTTCCGATTGGAGATCACAATGGCTCTAGCTATCGCTACGCATACCATCAATATTCCTTTGCAGTCTGACGGCTGAGGCCATTGGTATGTAGCGCCGACTTTTAGTCGGCAAGCTGCCTGTCAGGATCGCAGCACGACGGCTGAAGGTGTGTACTGAAGCGCCGACTTTTAGTCGGCAAGCTGCTGGTAAACCAGAAAGCGAAAGTGGCTCGACGATAAATTCGTTCAATGCACACAGCCCGTATTTCTTGGCAGCATGACGGCTGAAGCCGTCGCTACTAACCGCCGACTTGAGTCGGCAAGCTGCCTGTAGCAGTTGCAGTCTGACGGCTCAAGCCGTCGCTACGCGTGCCGCTAATATTTACTTGCAGCATGACGGCTGAGGCCATTGGTATGTAGCGCCGACTTTTAGTCGGCAAGCTGCCTGTCAGGATCGCAGCACGACGGCTCAAGCCGTCGCTACGCGTGCCGCTAATATTCCTTTGCAGCATGACGGCTGAGGCCATTGGTATGTAGCGCCGACTTTTAGTCGCCAAGCTGCCTGTCATGATTGCAGCCTGACGGCTCAAGCCGTAGTTACTTTTTGCGGATCGGCCGGCGCTTGGGCTTGGCCTTTACCACAGTTGCGGATTTTGCTTCGGGCTCCGTTTTTGGCTTAGCCTTCGCTTTGGTTCTGGGTTTTGCTTCGGTCTTGGGTGTCGACTCTTCCTTGGCCTTTGCTTTCGGGACTGGTTTCGGTCTGGCCTTGCGTTTCGCTTTCGGCTTGGCTTTGGGTTGGGGTGCGGGATCCGGCCGGTCGGTCAATTCCAGTCGAAGGAGGTTGAGGGCGTGGTGGCAGGTGTAGGTAATGTTCCGGGCGCGGTCCTTGCCGTAGCGCAGCAGCTTGGTGCGGGTGCCGCTTGGCGTGGCCAGGGCAATCCAGATGGTGCCTACGGGCTTGTCCGGCGTGCCGCCGTCCGGGCCGGCAATGCCGGAGGTGGCCATCGCATAGGTGGCACTGAGCCGTTCGCGGGCTCCTTCGGCCATGGCAGTGACGGTTTCCTCGCTTACCGCACCGAATTTTTCCAGGGTTTCAGCCGGGACGCCGAGGGCCCCCTTCTTGACGTCGTTGGAGTAGGCGATGATGCCCCCCAGAAAGTGCTTGCTGGAGCCCGGGTGGATGGTGATCATGTGCCCCAGCGCCCCGCCCGTGCAACTCTCGGCAGTGGCTACCGTCTCGTCGCGTTCCTCGAGGCGGCGGCCGACCATGGAGGCCAGGTTGTCGTTGCCGTAGCCATAAACCAGATTGCCGAGGGCCCCTTCGATGTGATTGCGGTACTCGTCGAGTTGAGCCTGAAGCAAGGCTTCCACCTGACCGCGGGCGCTCAGCCGCAGGCGTACCGTACCGGTGTCGGGCAGGTAGGCCAGCGACATATTTTCGGGAAGGTTGTCTTCGATCCGTTCCAGGCGCTCGGCGATGGTGCTTTCGCCGGCACCGGCGGTAAGGAGGGTAATGGATCGCAGCAATTCGGCATCGAGGTTTCGTTTCTGGATGCGGCGGATCACCTCGTGGTCCATCAGGTAAACCATCTCGTGTGGCACACCCGGCATGGAGACCACGATCTGCTCCTCCTTTTCCAGCCAGAGGCCGGGGGCGGTACCGTGTTCGTTGGGCAACACCCGCGCTCCGGTGGGCAGCCGACACTGCTGCCGGTGGTGATCGGTGCATTCCCGACCGAGACGGGCGTAGACCTTCTGCAAACGCTTCCAGGTGGGGTTGTGAAGGCGCAACTCGGCACCGAAATAGTCGGCCAGCACCTGCTTGGTGATGTCGTCCTTGGTGGGGCCCAGGCCGCCGGTCATGAGCACCAGGTCAGACTGCTGCAAGGCGCGGTCGAGCCCACCCATAATGGCCATGCGGTTGTCGCCTACGCTCAGGTGTTCAACTACGCTGATACCTTCTTCACTCAGGGCAGCGGCCATGTAGGTGGCGTTGGTATCGATGACCTGCCCGATGAGGATTTCGTCTCCCACGGTCAGAATGGTTGCCTGCATAGATGTTGGTTTTCTAATAAGGCTGTACAGTTTCGGGCGGGGAATGTTTCTTTCATGGCCCGTCGGCGGGGAACAGACGGTCCTCTTTCTGGTATTCCCGACGGATGGCCTCACGAAGCACGGCTTCCCGGAGTTGGCCGGCACCCGCGTGTACCGACTCATAGACGCTATGGCGGATGGCGTTGGCGATATTGGCGCCGGTGAGCTCGTAGCGGTGAGCCAGGGTGTCGAGGTCAACCTCCGGAGCCAGGGGTAGATGGGCGGGCAGCATCTTGCGCCAGAGTTGCAGGCGCTCGGTAGGGGAGGGGGGCGCGAACGACACAATGGCCTCAAAACGGCGCGTGAAGGCCTTGTCCAGGTTGCTGCGGAAATTGGTGGCCAGGATACAGAGCCCGTCGTAGTTCTCCACCCGCTGGAGCAGGAAACTCGTTTCCTGGTTGGCGTATTTGTCGCGGCTCTCCTTCACTTCTCCCCGTTTGCTGAACAGGGCGTCGGCTTCGTCGAAGAAGAGTATCCAACCTTTGCTTTCCGCCCGTTCGAAGAGGCCAGCCAGGTTTTTTTCGGTCTCGCCGATCCACTTGGACACGACCATGGAAAGGTCGACGCGGAAGACCGGCCGGTCGCTGGCCTTGCCCAGGAGGGCCGCCGTGAGGGTCTTGCCTGTACCGGGCGGACCGCAAAAGATAGCCCGGTAGCCCCGCCGGCTGTGGCGGCCGTAGCCCGGGTCGCCGGCCAGTTCCTGCTGGTGATTGAGGTAGTTGGTCAGGTAGCCGATCTCCCGTAGGCTGTCGTCGGCCAGTACCAGGTCGTTCCATTCCAGCTCGGTTTCTACGCGCTGGGCGGGGAAGTTGGGGGAGAAGGCCGGCGGGGCCACCCGTCCGGTGAGCAATTGTTCCACCCATTCCGGGTCGGCCACGAGCTGACCGGCCATCGGGGGTTCGCCCGGGGGCGGGGGGTGGAGGAGCAGGAAGCCGGATCGGACCAGCCAGTGGTCGTCGCGCAACAGATGCAGTACGGCAATCCGCTCGGCGAGATTGTTACCCGCAAGTACGAACTGCAAGGTTTCACCGGTAGGGAGAATGCCCCGGCATTGTTTGCCGCGAAATCCGCCGAAAGCAGGAAAATGGTCTCCCATAGCTATATGAGAAGGCAGCAGTTCATCGAAAAAGTCTGGCCTGACCTGAGGAGCCAAGGCCAGCAGGATGGCTACGTACTCTTGATAGGTGGGTTTATGCTCCTCCAGGAAGTGGGAGAAGGCACTGTCGTCCGGACGAAAAACAGGTGCCGTTACCGAAACGGTTTCGGACTTGCCAAGGTGCACTTCCAGCCTGGCACTAATGAGGCGTTGCAGATACCCCATGGCCGCCTCCAGGTTGTCCAGGCGCTGCGTTCTATCCTTCATTGAGCCAGGATTTACGGTACAGGGGTCCGGTGGTGGCGTAGTATGAAGCAATGGGCTCTACTTGAAAGTTCTCCAACGCCATTTTACCCCCCAGGGGCAGCGGCGTTTTGATGGCAAGTATATCGCCAAAGGCCAGCCCGCCCGGGTGGGTCGTCAACCAGTCCTGGTACACCCGATCATTGAGAAAGTGCGGCAACCGGTCTTCCGGCAACCATCTGCCCAGCAAGGACATCAAGGTCAGGTTAGGGTCGCTGAAGTAGCGTACTTCCAGGGGGTCTACCAGGCCTACCCGCCCCTTGGTACCCTCTTTGATTGGGTCTTCGAGAACCAGCAGGGCCCCGTACGCATTGGTGCCGATCACCCACCTTTCCCTTTGGTCCGCGAACAAGAAGGACCAATCGTCGAGCAGGTCGCTCAGCGTCTGGACACGCTCCGTGAACAGGTGAAGAAAGCCGTCTCGGAACGGCCCCACTCCGGCTTCCTGAACGAAATAGGACCAGATGCCCTGGGCCCATGCGGCCGGGAAAACCAGCGGCACTTCCGGCGCTCCGGCAGGGTCGCCAAAGGCTTGTTTGAATGCGTCGATCGCGGATGCCATGGTGGTCGGTTTTAGGTACGCCGAAGGGTCACGTTCATTTTCCAAATGGCCCAGCCTTCACTGGGGTACCGGTTTTTGATGGATCCTTCCAGGGCGTCGATGTTGTTCTTCCAGTTGCTACCGATGCTCTGGTTGACGTTTGCGGCCCCCACGTACTGGGTGAGTTGCTGAATATAGTTCAGCCAGGGGAGATGATTGTCTGTTGGGTCTACGGGCTTGGGAACCGAGATGACCTCTGGAATCATCCCGAACCCGCCCGCGATCTGGTCCGCATTGTGGAGGATATTGACGCTGGTGACCACCGCGGACCATCCGGTAATTACTTGATCCATCGCAGCCTTTATTTCGTTCAGCTCGCCGATGTTTTGGTTCCTCCAGGAACTTTCGTTCCCAAACCGGCCGGTTACTGCGCCAATGGCGGCGAAATCCGGTGTAAAGGTGGCATCGTCGTGGTGGTCGATAGCCGCCTGAATGGCCGCCTGCGCATTGCGGTACTTGGCGGTTCGGTTGCCGCTCCTGGCTTCCGCCTCATCGGCCCGGTTCTTCAGCTCGGCAAGGAGAACCCTTCTCTGCTCTGCGTCCAGCGAGACCATTACCGCGGGATCGAGACTGTAGCTGTTGCGGTTGAGGATCCACTGGTCCACCAACAGCGCATTGATGCCATCTTGCTGCAACCGGAGTTGCCGGTCGTACTCGGCCAGGACCGTGGTGAGTGTAAAGGAGGTATTGAAGGTCACTTCTTCCCTTTGGATGTTGTGCGGGGGTGGGGCTTTGAGATGGGTAAGGGAATGGGCCTTGGTAGGCGCCAGTGTCGCCAGTTGGTCGCTGATGGTAGTAGCGTGACGGTTGACTTCCTCCAGAAGGGGAGAAAGAACCCGGCCGTTGGACGGAGTGACCTGATGGATAAAACTGATGGATTCTGACGACTGCTGGGCAATGGTTTGAATAAGCTGGTTGCCGTGCTGATGGTGGGCCTGGGCCGTTGGACCGTAGATCATCTGGTTCAACTGCTGTTGTATATCGGCGTTGTCCAACTTAACGGCGAGCTGAGTTCCTGCCACCACTATATCCAATGCCAGGCGGGCGGTACTTAGGTTGACGGTTTTATTGATCGGCGAGAACGGGATGCCTCCCTCGAAAATGTCAAATAATCGGGCCAGATCCGGAGTCATTTGCCCTTCCAAGTCTTCTACCTGATCGTCTTCCTGTTTGGCCGCAGTCACTTTCTGGGCGTTCTCGGGGTCTGATTTTGCGCCCGCGATAGCCTGTTTGGCTTGTTCTGCTTCCTGGAGAACGATACCGTTCTGTGAACTGACTTTCGCGAGCAGGCCACTGGCCTCATCCCTGGTTTGGGGATCCAATGTGCCGAGTTTCCCGTTCCACTGGTTCAATAACTGCTCCAGGGGGCGGGGCGTGCTGGCCACCATCACCCGGGTTCCGGACCTTACGTCTATCCACAACCGGTGACTTTCTCCGCCCCCGGAAAAGCTTTTCTGCTCGCCCACCTCTTCGTCCAGTCCCGCTTCCCCCTGCTTCTTCCCCAGCCCCAACCGCTCCAGTAAGGCCTTCGCTTTTTCGACCAGGAACGCGATGGCGCGATCCACGGCACCCAGCACCATTTGCTGGAAGCTGCCCACTACGCCGGCAATCTTTTGGGGCAGGTCGCCCATACCCAGGTAGCCGGCGATGAAGTCGATGACCGGCACCAGCATCCCGGCCAGTGCCTGCTCGGTCTTCTTGGCCATGCCTTCGATGTTGCCGGCGATGAGCTCGGCCATTCCGTTCACCACCGTTTCCACGAGCTGGAAGATGCGCGCCGCGTTCTCGAATACCCACTTCAGGACGCGGAAGATGGCCTCGATGGCCTGGGCAATGGCCCCGACCGGATTGAAGAGCAAGAGGATACGCGTGGCCACCTGCTTGGCGATGGTCTCCACCATGTAATGCACGGCCGCCTCCACGATGGTACTGAAGATCTGGTTGGGGTCCAGCTTCTGTTTGATGAGCTCGAAGATGCCCCCCGGACCCTCATTGATGAGGACGCTCAGCAGTTCGTAAGCCTTTTCCAGGAGGGCAACGTTGCGCTCGCCGATGTACTTGACCAGGATCTTGCGGATGTTGGCCCAGGTGAGCCCCATCAACTGCAGGAAGAAGGTGATGATGCTCTTCAGGGAGGTGTCCGCCGGTAATTGCACGCCCACCGTTTTCATGGCCGAAAACAACCACTTCACGAAGCCCGTCAGGAGGTGGGAGAAGAAGTTTCCGAAGAATTTCTCGAAGCCCAGCCGCAGGGCCGCCAGCAGGTTGGTCGCAAAGGTCTGCGGGTCATCGGCAATGTCGGAAGCCACCTGCTCGATGCGGGCAATGAGGGCCCAGAACGCGGCCGGGGCGATGCCCACCAGCATCAGCAAGCCGTTGATGATGGCGCGTACCGGATCGTCGATGAAGGCGTTGACCGCGTCGGCGACCTTCTGGATAAGCCCCTTGGCCGCTTCCCGCAGGGCATCGATGCGTTCCCGGGCTTCCTGGACGGCATCACCGGCCTGACTCACCAGGTCGTTGGTGAAGTTCTGTTGGGTCTCGTGCACGTTGTCGCGCAGCCCGTCCAGCCGCCCCTGGAAGCCCGCCTGCTGCTCGGTGGCCCACCCCTGCAGGCTTTCCGGTAGCTGACTGAAGAGTTCCTTGATGTCGCGGTCGGCGTTGTCGATCAGCTCCTCGCAGGCAATGACGATGCCGTTCACGTAGGTCGATACTTCCCGGATCAGGGTGCAGATGTCGCGGCCGAAGGTGCGCTCCGCGCGGGTGTAGATGTCGGTGATGTAATCCGGCAGCCCCGTAGCGCTGTCCCAGATGGAAACGATGGCGCCGCCCACGCCTTCGTGGCGCTCGTCGACCAGCCGCTTGGCTTCCTGCAATTCCGCGTCGAAGGCACTGGCGATGCGGTCCTTTCCCGTATTCCACATCGACATGGCCGTGGAGACCATGGGGGTGAGCAGGTTATTGACCGCCGTCTGGGCGGTGGTGAAGATGGTCTCGGCGGCCGCCGCGGCGGCGACGCGTTGCTCCTCCTCTGATCCGGCCATGGCCAGTTGGGCGGTGAGGGTGTCCTGTACGGTGCCCGAACGGCTCCGCTCCAGGGCGGCGAGTGCCTGGCTTTCTACCTGCAGGGCTGCCTCCCGACTGGCGTTGATGGCCTCGTTCTGCTGGCGCAGCACCTCTTCGGGGGCCACGGCGGCGGCCTGCTCCAGTTCGCCCATTCCGGCGCGCGCGTCGGCCACGGGCCCGGTAGTGATCAGCTGGGCCGGTTCGGTGGTCATTCCCGCCTCCTCCACTTGGGTCTGGGTAGCGGCTACGTCCGCATCGAGCGAGAGATCGCCGGCCGGCACCGCGGGGGGAGTAGCCGCGGCCGCATTGACGGGAGGCGTGGCTAAGGTGGCCGGCGTCTGGGGCAGGGGCGCGCTGTTCTGGGCCGGCGTGCCGGCCGCGGGGGCATTCACCGCGTTGTAGTCGGTGGCTACGCCCTGGCTTTCCTCGGTGATGTCGTCGTTGAGGGCCTGACCCACGGCCTGCGCCTCGGCTTCCGGATTGGTGCGCCGCAGGCTGTCCTCGTCCGGCGGCCGGCGGTTCTCGATCGCGTCCTGAATGTCGGCGCAGAGCTGTTCGATTTCCGGACTGGGGGCGGGTTGTTCGCGCAGTGCAGCGGTGAGGGCACCCTGGGCGCGGGCCGTGGTTTCCTCGGCGGGCTCCTGCACGTTGGCCCGGGCGGCGGCGGTATTGGCCGCGGCGGGCGGCAGGGCGCGGGTGGCGGTACCGGCACCGCCCATGGCCCGGCTGGCGGCGCGTGCGCCCTGCATCGTCCGGCTCTCCAGGTCCGGGGGCGGGGGCGGGATCAGCAGGGCAACCTCCATCGGTGCCGGGCCGGCGGCTTCGGTTTCGGCGTCCGGTGTGGCGGTTTCTGGCGCCGTTTCCGCTGGTGCTGCTTCGGGGGCAATTTCGGGGGCGGGGGCCACGGCCACTCCTTCTTCCGGCGGAGCAATCTCCGGGCGGCGGGGCGCGGGTGCCGTGATCACGGGCAACAGCGCGTCCGGCCCACCCCGTACCGGGATCAGCGGTTGCCGGGCGCGTGCCGGCGGGGGCGGTGCCCGTCGTGCCCGCTGTCGTTCCCTCATGACCAGTTCACGTGCAGGCGCCCCTCCATCCACGGCGTCTTGATCAGGGAAAAACTCCACGGAAGCCGGTTCAGCAGCAGATCGTGGGCGCGGCTTTCGACCTCCAGCTGCCAGCCGCCGGGTACCAGGGTAAGTACGCCCGGACGTTGCAGGAAGCCTTCCCGCAATCCGTCACGACCGGTACTTCCGAGGGCCGACCAGTGGCCAATCACCCCGTCGAGCAAGGCGTCGGCGGCCGCACGATCGCTCTCGCTGAGGGAGGTCGCAACCGCGAGGTAGTCGGCGGGCGATAGTCCCAGCAGTACCTTGACCAGCGGAAGGTCCCACTCCCGACAGTCGGTGCGGCCGGTCACCAGGTAGTGCAGGAGGGCGGCGGCCCGGGGCAGGTCCGGTCGATCGCCGGTATCCGTCACGGCTCCTACCTGCCGAAGCAGGTAAGCCAGGTAGGGGTGCAGCAGTACCAGGCCGGCGTGGTCGGGGAAGTAGGCCTCCGTCTCGCTCAGTATAATGGGGGCTTCCTGCGCAGGTCCGGCTTCCCGGGCATGGGCCGGATCGGTCAGCCAACGGAAGTTTTGCCACTGCCTTTGCCAGTGCACCGGATCCGTTGGTGGATGGTCGGAAGTGAGGGGGTCGTCCGGGTTGGCGTCGGTGCCTCGGGTGAGTACCCACCACGCCCGCTCCAGGAATTTTCCCGGCACCTGCGCGCCGCGGCCGATAAACCAGGCGGGATGGCGGTCGAGGAAGCGAAGGAGGGGCCACCAGTCGGTAGTAGAGGCTTGGGGCAACCACCGGCTGACGCCAGCTTCGAATGCGGCGAGAGTGGGGTAGTCCCAGGGCAGGGTGCCGGTAGCGAGGAAGTGCAGGACGGCCGGTACCACGACAGCGGGTGATTGCGCGGCGGCCGGGGCGTGGGCGGCGGACAATTCCCGGGCCAGGGCCACCGCGAATGCCGCGGCGAAATCGTCGTCGAGGCGATCCAGGTGGTCCAGGGCAATTTCCACGTCCAGGTGATCCAGGTGCAGGGTCACCCCCGGCGGGGCGTGGCAATCCAGTTGGCGGCGCAGTTCGGGCTCGATCACCCGTTCCTGCAGCCGCTCCAGCCGGTCGTGCCATCGGTTGGCCTGCCGGGGGTCGACCGAGGGAAGCTCAAGGAAAAGCTCCTGCCGGCGGATATGGTGCTGGCCGGCCATCAGACGTTGATGCGGGCAATGGCCGTGGCAGAACAGCCCGTGTCGGGATCCACGGCCAGCACGGCGGCGATGACCTCCGTACCGTCCCGCGAGTAGGTGACCTCGATCTTACGGCCTTCCCCGAAGCCCGGATCGGCCATCTGGGCGTCCCACCAGAAGCGGAGCTCACGATTGCCGCCGCCCTCTGTGCCAAGGGAGCGCGACATGCCGTCGCCTTCTACCTGGATCCGCACTTCGAAGAGGTCGCGGCACTCCGGTTCGGGCTGCGCGTTGGGGTCGCAGCGATCGATGCGGAAGCGCTCGAAGGAGGGGAATGGCGCGTTGTCGCTTTCCCGCACGCCGTCCTGGCTGTAGCTCAGGGTGCGTTCGCGGTCACGGTTGAAGTCGGTAGTGCGGTCCACTTCCGTGTACCGCACGTTGACCACCATTTCGAAGGTGAAGCAGGCAAAGGTCTGGAAGGTGAGTCGGTCGGGACCGTCCTCGGTCCGGCTGTCCAGTCGCAGGGCGGGTTCCCCGTTGGCCAGGCCGGCCGGTTGATTGATGGCCGCGTCGGTGGATTCCATGATGATCTTCATGCATTCCCGCATGCGGTTGGCGTAGTCCACGTTCGTCAGGGCACCCCCGCCGTCGATCTCGGTGCGGAGGTTGCGGTTCAAGGTGGCGAGCTCCTGCCGACCCAGGCTCAGCGTGGTACCATCGTCCAGGGTCAGTTGCAGGCCGCGTACGGTAAGCCGGAAGTTTTCGTAGCGTAGCGTATCCCGGGCGGGGAGTTGGGCCCAGAGGGGAGCGCTGGCCCGTACTGCGATGCCGTCGCAGGGCAGACCGCAATCGGGCTCGTCGGCCACGCAGGTATGGGCGGGAAAGTCGAGGGTGGTGGCGCATTCTTCCCCGAAGGCGTCCTGTACATTGAGCGTGAAGGATTCTCCGGAGGCGATGCCGCTCACGGTAACCACTTCCCCCTGTTCCGCGGTGGCGGAGGAGCCGTCGGGTTGGCGGAAGGTGTAGGGCGGCCGTCCGCCTTCGATGATGAAGTCCTGGGAGAAGGTCTGCAGGTCGT
Organism: Neolewinella litorea; assembly: GCF_004803465.1. GTDB lineage: Bacteria > Bacteroidota > Bacteroidia > Chitinophagales > Saprospiraceae > Neolewinella > Neolewinella litorea. Next base: position 221,520 of record NZ_SRSF01000004.1, read on the forward strand.
CCGTACAGGTCGGCGCACCGGCCAGTTGGGCCCGCAGCGGGGGCAGCAGGGCGACGGTGAGGCTCACCTGCTGTCCGCCGTCGTCGACAACGGTGAAGCTGAGGCCGGCCCGCAGCATTAACGTTTCCTCGGGCACGGGCTGCCGGTTGCCGTTGGCGTCCTGAAGGAAGTAGGGTGGCGTACCCCCGCTCACCCGCAGGCGCATGGGGGCCTGGAACCCGCCCGCGGCCGAGAGTCGGGTAGCCCCACCCGTCATGCGGGTACAGCCTTCTTGTTCCAGGGTGGCGACGAGGGGTTCGGCCGGCTCCTCAGGTTCCTGGGGCGGGAAAATGTGAATGGGGGCCCCGCGGCCGCAGCAGCGGTAGGGGAGGTAGAAGTCGGCAATGACGGTACCGTTGTCGATGCCCGGGATCGGAACCTCATTCGGTGGCGTACCCCCTTCACCGAGGTCGATCAGCAGGAAGGGGTCTTCCTGGCTTACCGTAACGATCCGCTCGATGGTACCGATGATCAGGGGCGTCGACTGCACGCGCAGCTGCACGGGCAGGGTATCTACGTACAGACTGAAACGACCATCCTGGTCGGTGAGGGTCCCGGAGACGGAATTGACCTGGGTGATGACTACGCCGGGCAGACCGCGGTCGCCCAGCACAACCTGTCCGACCAGCCGGAAGCGACCCGTCCGGCCCTGCCCCGCCGGGGTGCCGCCGCCGTGGTAGACCAGCACGAAGGTGCCGCCGAGTTCGGTGCCGGCCTTGAACTGGAGGCCCGGGTGGTCCTCCTGGAAGCGGGCGAACAGCTGCCGGCGGAGCACTTCCTCTCGGCGGCGCTGGTAGCTATCGTAGAGTGCGCGGAAGGCATCGAGCTCTCCCGCGGTGATGAGCTCGTCAAGCTGGTCCGAAAATTCCTCCAGGTCGATCCGATTATTGGTAGCCGCACCCCCGGTCTGCGCGTCGTTGAGGGTAGCGGCCCCCAGTCGGGCCCAGGCCCGGGTCCAGCTCATCAGTTCGGTGAGGGCCGACTCGGCCTCCGTAAAGTTGAGATCGCGGAGCAGGGAGGCGAAGTGGTTTTCCAGGAACACCAGACGGTGCACGATCAGGAGGTGAACGAGATAGGTGCCGTCGAAGCCCGTTGTGAAGGGACCGGCCGAAGTGTGGCGGTCGAAGTTGGCTTCAAAAAATTCCCCCACGGTGCCTTTCAGGTACTGGTACCCGGGCAGGCGGCGCAGCAGGGCCGCCCGCGGCTGTCCCAGGGGGTAGGCCGGTTGCGCGCTGCGCTTTCCGGTGAGCATCCTGGTATCGTAGAAGCGTACAGCCACTTCGGCCAGCCGACCGAACAGCCCGGCCCGGAGCGTGCCGTACTGGGCCTCCAGGTCGCTGAAGTGCAGCCGGTAATCCTCGATCACCATATCGTCCGCCAGGTCGCCGGTACGCAGGGCCACCACGTCGATCGGCAGACGGTAGGTGCGGATCTGCTGGCGGATCTCCGCGAGGGCCGTTTGGTAGGCCTGACCGACCGCCCCCTCGATGCGCAGGAACTGCCGCGGCTCGAGGTCATAAATGAGGGGGCGGCGGACGAAGTCGTCCGTAGCATTCCACTGTACGGCGTGGTAGCCCAGGTTCTCCCCGGCCCGGCCCTTGCGGGTCAGGTGGTAGTTCCAGAGGTTCACGAGGGCCTGCGGATCGTAGTAGAAGGGGATGGCCTTGCGCGAGAGCGGCCGGCCGAGGAAGGACGGCGTGATGCGGATCGGCCGCCGCACGTTGCCGGTATTCGTACTCGCCAGGGGAAGTTCCGCGGGGTTCTCCAGGCGGTTGTTGGAGGTGCCCACGCCCCGCAGTCGCCGCACCCGATTCATGACGATCCCCGACAGGTTGCCCACCGTCGGGGGCGAAGCGCCGGCCGGCACGGGAAGTTGGGTGCCGAGCACCAGCGCGACCAGCCGGTCGAAGAGGGAGACCAGCCGCTGCCGGCTCTCTGCCTGCTGGTTCTGCACGGGTGAGCTCACCCACACGTGGCGCATCTCGTCCGACAGTCCGTTGGTGGTGAAGTGGTTGAGGACCAGGTGCCGCGGGAAAATGCGGTCGTCCGGGCAGCAAAGACTGAACAGGTCCTCGGCCCCCTCCCGCAGTTCCTCGTAGGCGTGAACGATCGTGGCCAGGTGATCGAAGTAGTACTGGTAGGCCAGGGCCTCTGCCCCCTGCAGCAGGCGGCCGTCGTGCAGAAAGGTCAGCCCCGTGAGCCGGGCGGAGAAGGGGTTGGCCGCATAGCCGGGAAATAGCGGCGCCAGGCTGGTGTAGGACTGGTCCAGGGCGGTTTGTATTCTCGACAGGTAGGTACCGGACAGGGTGGCCCGGTAGGTTTCAAAGAGCTGCCGAGTGGTCAGCGGATGGGTGTTCGGCACGTTGAAGCGGGCGGCCCGCAGGGTGGGCAGGGCGAGCCGGTCGGCGCGGTTGTCGAAAAGAGAATAGTAGGTGGCGGCTCCCGGTACGTCCGTGGCCAGGACGCGCCGGATCTCGACCAGGTCCTGGCGGCGGATCAGCAGGGGCTTCACGATGGTCTCCACGGTGCGGCCCTTGTCGTCGCAGTTGTTGGGCGTGCAGTTCCGATTGTCGACCGCGCGGCATTCAAAGAGAAGCAGGAGCACCTTTTCGTCGCCTTCTCCTTCAGACTGGTTGGTGCCGGTGAGGAAGTCGCGGCTCACGGCCCGGGCCGCGGCATTGTCGTTGCGGTCGGTGGTCAGTTCCCATAGGGGGTAGGTCCCGTCGCCGTCGGGTAGGTCGAAGAAGGTATAGTCAATGTCCTCGGGCATGGTGTAGGGAGCGAAAAACTCGAGGGGTTCGTCCTCATCCCAGATGATGAGGTGCCCGGCGGAGGTCACGCCGCATCCCCGGCTGATGGTGATCCCGCTGCCGGCCTGGTTGAGGGTCGCTTCCAGTCCGCAGACGATCCCGATGCCGATGAGGTGGGTCCGCGTCAGGCGGCCCTGCTCGCCCAGGTAGTCGTACAGCTGGTTGAGGTGGCTGCTGCTCAGGATCTGGTTCGGCGCGAACTGGGGATAGGTGGTGTGGATAGGTTGCATGGCGGAACAGCTTTAGAAGGTACCGAGGGTGGTTTGGTCCAGGCGGACCGGATTTTCGTCGTCCCCGTCGTCGCAGTCGTGCAGCGTGGCCACGGGGTAGGCACTACGCAGGCCCTGGAAGACGCGCAACAGGCGGTGGAGCAGGGCGCTGACGGCGAACCATTCGGTGTAGAATCCGGTCAGCAGATCGCGCAGCGCATTCAGGCGGGCGGCGTCGGGCAGTCCCCAGGCGGAGGTCAGGGCGGGGTCGCGGGTGCGGAGCAGGTCAAGATCCGCGGTGAAGTCAGGCCACACCTCGTCCATCCAGGTGGCCGCGGGGCCGGCGAGGTCGTCGTCGTTGTCCACCAGCCTGGATACGTAGGCGCGGTAGCGCTCCCCGAAGTAGCCCAGCAGCAGGCGGCCCTGGCTCAGGGTGGCGCTTTGGGGGAGCCAGTCCAGGACGGCGGCCTCGAGCTCGTCATTGATCTCTGGCCAGGCGAAGGCGGCGTTGGCCGTGAGCCAGGGGCACCAAGCGGCTTCGAACCGGCTGAGTTGGCGGGCCAGTTCGTCGGGCACCGGGCAGCGGCAGGTGGCCAGCAGGGCATCAAGCTCCTCCGGTGTATACTCGCTTTCCCCCTTCGCGTCACTGATCCAGCAGAGCTTGGGCAGCAGGTGGACGGGCGTTTCCCGGCGGATCAGGCGGTCGGCGTAGCGGCGAAGGTCCATGTCCTCGCTGAAGGGGGCCACGTCGGCCGGCAGCAGGTAGGTGATGCGGAAACTGTAGGGGTCTTCCATGCCGCGGTGGTCGCAGTCGTCCGCCAGGCACACGTCCATGAGTGCATCCCCCGGGAACTTCGGCCGCAGCAACAGGTGCTCCACCACGTACAGCCTTTCCCGGAGCAGGGTGTCGGCGAGAAAGGTCCGCAGGTCGTCGGCGGTGACCCCGGCGGGCAGTTCGGCGAGGTCGTCCCCCTCCGGTCCGGTCAGAAAGGTGCTCCCCCCGTCGGTGCGGTAGTGGGCGGCGTCGGTGCCGCGCTCGACGACCCACTCGATGGCCGACCAGGCCGCCGCCTGCGCTTCCTGGGCCGTGGGGTAGGATTCGCCCACGGCAACATCTGTCAGTAATTCAGTATCCGTGGAGGGGTGGGTAAGGGTGTAGGCTACCTTCCAGCCTGGCGGACTTTTTTCGATGGCCAGACGGAAATAGGCGCGTACGTCCTCCATCCCCAGCAAGCGGCGGATCCGCTCGCCGAGGCCGGAGCGGTTGCGGTAGCCGCATACCCCGTCTTCGAGCCGGTAATGGATTCCTATGCCGCGGCGGGCGCTGATCTCGGGCAGGAAGCGCAGGAAGCGCACCTTGTCCTGAATGAGTTTTTCCGGACCGTACGCCTGCCGCGTGGTCTGATCGTGGATCAGCAGGGTATAGTCTTGCATCGACTCCCCGAAGCGGGCCAACAGGTGATCCAGAAAGCGGTTGCGGCGGGTGGTGAACTCGTCTTCCCGTTCCAGCAGGCCGGCCAGGGTATCCCGTGCGTTGGCGGGGCCGGCGAGCAGGTCCTGCAGGTGTTCCAGGGGCTCGCCGGTGTCGAAGAGGTCCGGTACGCGGTAGGTGGTGGATACGCCCTCGTCCGTACTGAACAGGTCACCGAAATAGGTAAGCTGATCGGCGGTGCTCGCCGTGATCACTTCCAGTGGGATGAGGTACGCCGCCAGCTGCCGGGCCTGGGCAACGCGGCGGTCGCTGGCATTGTCGGGCAGGCCTTCCAGGCTGAGTCCGTAGGTGGCCGGCAGCGTCCGCTGCACGGGCAGGAAGCCGGGCCGCGTGCGGTGGGTGCCCGTGGGTACGGGATAGTCGAGGCGGCTGACCGGCAGGGCGAGGGCGCGGTCCTGGGCGCGCAGCTGGTTGAGTACGGCGGTGAGTTCGGCGCGGCGCGGCAAGAGGGGAAGGCCGTCCTTGTACACCATCACCTGACTGGCCGCGAGGTAGAGCGTGGGGTAGTGGCCGGCACTGACGGGTATGCACCAGTCGTGGGCTGGCGCCACCGGGCGGCCCTCGGCGTCGTAGACCGTGAAGCGCAGGGCCTCAATAGCGAGCACGCCCTCAATGTCCATCAGGGCATTGATCAGGTCACTGACAAATACGCGCGAACGAAGAACGGAGGCGTCCAGGTCGTCCTGCAGGATAAACCCCTGCTGCAGCGCCGGCCCGTCAAAGATGGCCTCGGTCGCATAGCCTGCCGCTTCCATGTCCGGGAGGGAGCGGAAGGGTACCTGCGGGTTCAGCAACAATTCCAGGGTGCGGTAGAAGCGCGCCAGCGTGAGCTCTACGTCGGCACCCGCCCGCAGGTGAAGGTCGGCGCACACCGCCACGTCCTCGGCCCGGATCCGGTCGTAGCGGCAGAAATCCTCGCCCACCTTCCGGTTATCGTGGAGGAGGGTTTCGGTCTCCGCCAGTTTTTGGGCGCGGACCTGCAGCTTCCGATGGTAGGTATCGATCAGGTTGCCGGCCTCGAGGAGCCCGGTCAGCGTGGCACCGTCGGTGCCGGCGGGCAGGTCAGCGCGCTTCCAGAGCCGCAGGGTGACCTCCGGCAGCTGCAGGTTGATCGTTTGGCCACCGGCGGTAAATTCCAGGCTGAGGTCGAGGAAGAAGATGTCGCGCAGCCCCCGACGCAGATCGTCCGCGTCCACGGGTTCGCTGTTGGTCCGGTCGCGGCTGAACCGGTCGATGCTCCAGGCGGTGAGGGTGGCTCCGGGGTCGCCGGCCAGGCGGTAGGCGGCCGGGGAGAGGTCGCGCCATTCCGGAAAGCGCAACTCGGCGTCGATGGCCACCGAACCACCGCTGCCGTCGGGCAGCAACAATTGTCCCTCCACGCGGTCGGTGTTGAGGTTGCCGAGTTCGGCGTCCGGCGCGAACTGAATGAGTACGTCGGTGAAGCCTCGGATAATTATGGCCGGCTCGTGCTCGTCGGGGCGCTGGCTGGGGCGCAGCCGCCAGCGGGGCGCGAAGGTGAGTTCACCGTCGGTGCAGTCGGGGTAGGGGGCGGGTCCGCAGGCGCAGGCTTTACAGATGACCCAGGCGTTGCTCAGCCCCAGGCTATCGATCAGCAGTCGGCGATAGTCGTCGTTGGTGACCGGCGCGTTGGTCAGGATGTGGCGGGCCGTGAAGAAGGGTTGCCGGTAGTCGATGCCTCCGCCGGCGTCGGTGAGCAGGTCGGCCACGTCGAATGATCCCCGGTATCCGAGTTCGGCCAGGGCGTCCGCCAGGTGCTCCAGCAGGGTGATGCCGGGGTCGTGGGCGTTGTAGTCCGTCCACTGGTCGCGGGCCAGTTGCTCCACGGCCGCGTAGGCCTCGGCGCGCAGTGCCCGGTAGTCGGCTGCAGCCGCGGGTTGCCAGCGGGGATCGATCACGGTGCTCATCAGTCGATGGGATTTTCGGTGACGGTCACCCGGGCGCGGCGGGCCCGGCGGCGGGGCGGTGCGCACACTTCCGTGGGGCCGGTGACCGTCAGGTCGTGCAGGGGGGTGATCAGGTGGTGGGGGGCCGAGGCGAGTACGCTCACGAGCTTGGTGGCCCGCAGCCGCTCGGCCCCGTTCTGGGTGGGGTCCGCGAGGTGCAGCAGCACCAGGTTCTTGACGTAGTCTACGTAGGGCAACTCTTCCAGGAAGTTCACCACGCCCGAGCGGTGAACCTCGGCGCTGAAGTCGAGTCCGGCCAGGCCCTCGTCGTACCAGGGACTGATGTAATCAATGAGGTCGGTCTGGATTTGCGTCTGGGCCCAGCTTTCGTCCGTGCCTTCCAGGTACCTCACGTCAGCCCGCACCTGTACCTCCTCGAAGAGGGGGTTGCGCACGTGCAGGGTAGCGTGGCAGGTGATACGGGCGTGCAGGAAGGCCTCAATGGCCTCGCGGGTGCTCAGGCTGACGTAGGGTCGGAGGCCTTCCTCACCCGAGCGACCGAGGGGCAGGACTGTAAAGTGCCCGGCCCGCAGCTCGTGGTAGTCGTAGGTGCCAGGAGTTTCGCGGGGCGCAAATTGGAGGTGCTGCAGGCAGATCACCCGCTCCACTTCGGGAAAGGCCCCGAGCACCAGGTGCTCGATGTCCCACTCCGTGATGCCACGGTTCTTGTGGCGCAGCCGTTCGCTCAGGCGCGTGAAGTAGGTATCGCGGTTCTCGGGTGCCGCGCCGCCGAAGGTGGAGTAGGGTTGCTCCACCTTCTTGATGCCCGGCCGGGGCAGGGCGAGTTTGGTCACGGTGCCGGGTGGCAGGGGAGTATTGGCTGCCGACTGTCCCGCCGTGAAGGCCTGGGCTACCTCCACCCCGTGGGCGTGCACTCCGAGCAGGCGGTTGACGGCATTGACCTTCTCGGCGACGCTCAGCCGGATCCACTGTCTGGCGTCGTTGAAACGGGCGTTCTCCGCCCGCGTGCCGGCCGGCAGGTCCAGGCGCACGAGCCCGGTGCGCAGCAGGCCCTCCGTGCCGTCCGAAAGCTTGTCGTTGGGGAAGGTCACCCACTGGTTGTCCTTCAGATAGTGCCAGCGTACGTGGTCCTCCGGCTTTTCCAGCAAAGGGTCGGCCGTGCCCTCGGCGATCTGGAAAAGCAACGAGAGTTGGGAACCAGCCTCCCATTGCTCGATGCCGAGGTACAGGGCACCCGCGTCCGCGCCCACGGCATCCCCGGATTGGGGCAGGAGGTTGGGGAGGAAAGTGCGGGTGCCCGTAGCCGGCAGCGGATCGGAGCCGAAGGGCGTAAGGTGAAACAATTGGTGGCTGCCCTCCTGGGCGTTGCGGACGTTGGCGGAAGCGTGGTCGACGAGGTAGTCGAGGCTCAGTTCAGCGAAGAGGGGGTTAAAGGGGGCCGCCGGCACCGCCCCGACCGTTTCACCATTGGCCTTTTTGGCGGCCCAGTCGGTGAGGGCCGCCGGGTAGGCGGCGTGCCCCCAGTCGCCCGTAAGGGTAAGCTTCAGGAAACCCCCGGTAGCCCCCACGGCGAACGGCGCGTCCGCGCTGAAGTCGGGCACGATGCGGTCGGCGTTGCCGAAGTAATCGGTGAAGTTGCCGTCGTTCAGGCTGAAACTTCGTTCGTGGTGCCAGGACCCACCCTGCCGGCTGTACTGATCCACGTTCACGGATGTAGCTCCGGTGGCGTCGGCCCAGGTCCAGCGCGGCGTCACTTCGGCGAATTCTTTCTGGAAGGACTCCTTATGACCGATGATCAGCACGTCCCCCTTGCGCGGCGCGGCGCCGAACGGGTGGAAAGGCTTGGAAGGGTCAACTACGCCGGCGCTGCCCGACAGGGCCAACTGGCGGACGCCCTTGACGTCAACCCCGATGTACACCCGGGAGAAGGTGCGGTGGCGCAGGAGCAGGTTATTGGTGAGGCTCCCCGCGGTCTGGGGCAGTTCCAGGCGGGCAACCGGCAGGCTGGTGGCCAGGCCCTGCTGGTGGACCTCCTCGGCGTAGGCGACGATGGCGGGGGCTTCCGGGGGGAGCGCTACGGTCAGGCTTTGTTCTTGCAGCGTGGCCTCGACCTCGTGCCACCCCTCCTCCGTGGTGAGGAGCACCTTCATTTCCACGCCGGGATAGGCGGGCAGCGGGTCCAGGTCCGCAAATTCAAAGGTGATGGTCCGCGTCCCCTCCCGCAGGTACAGGTAGTGGGAGGCGATGGCCAGCCCCACCCGCGCTTCTTCCATACCCGCGATCAGGTGCCCGCCAGAGACTGCCTGCTGGCCGAAGGGGTACCAGCCGTTCTGTTCCTCGGGTAGTTCGGCCTCTCCGGTGCCGTCGCCGCTGTCCACCACGCGCGCCGCGAAGAGCCGTCCGGCATCGGCGGTGGCGAACACCTTGCGGTTCTCGTTCGGAAAGTCGTACACCGAAGGGTCGTCGGCTACCTTGAAAACGGCCCGCTTCTCCGCCACGGTGGCCAGGCTCACGGTCACGGCCCCCGTATTCAGGAAAGTACGTTCGGTGCCCGTGGCTTCATCCTTGCCGCCGCGGAAGGCCGTACCTGCGGGCAGGTAGGTCGCGGGCAGGTTCTTCCTGGCTTCCAGCGTCAGGAAGGCGCGGGGCGGGCGGGCTGGGGCCGGCAGGGTGCGCAGTACCCGCTGGTAGTAGAAGTTGAGGTGGCGGTCGGTCAGTCCGTTCAGCATCGCCCGCTGCCGCTCGCGCATGCGCAGGTAGGCCAGCAGAAGGGCCAGGTGGGGCGCGTTTCCAGGGTCGGTCTGCAGACGTTCCCATTCCGATCGGGCGGCGGCGCGCAGGTGCAATGCGGAACTCACGAAGAGCTCGTACACACCGTGAAAGAAGGCGTGGCCCACGGCGTGCAGTATCTGCTCCCCGGCATTGGCGGCCGTAGGAGTGGCTCCGTAGACCACTTCATCCGTACCGATGGCGGCGAGGTGGTCGGCCCAGCTGAGGCCGCCCGTCCAGCGGGGGTTCAGACTTACGGTGCCGTCGACGACGTCCTGGGTGGCGATGAGGCTGCCCCCGGCGGCGTAGGCGTCGCGCAGGTAGTCGGGCACCGCATCCGCGCCGAGGGCCGCGAAGTAGACCGGCGCCCCGGCCCGGTGGTAGGCCAGCCAGCGACCGTAAGCCGGGGCCAGTTGGTGGGCAATCAGGGCCTCGGCCCGTTCGCGCAGCGGCGTGCCGACGGGGAAGCGGTCGGTCAGGCGGTCCAGCGCCACGACGGCCGAAGAAAGCAGGTCGAAGAGGCTGTCCAGCAACTGGTCCACCGACAGGGTGCCCTGCCGGTCTTCGATCAGTTCGCGGTGTTCGGCGAAGCGCCGTCCGAGTTGCTCCAGCGGCCAGGCGAGGAGTCGGGCGGCGGCCACGGCGGCCTGCTTTTCGTAGAACGGCGACCAGTTGTCGGTGACCGTGTTTTGCGCGTCGACGAAGTTCACTTCGCTGGCGAGCAGCCGCACGAACTCCACCCAGTCGGTGTCCGCCTTGCCGTCCACCTGCACGTAGCCGTCCGCCAGGGCGGCCGGCAGCCGCCGGCCCTGGAAGCTGCCGTCGGGCAGCAGCGGGTGGGGGTTGCGGGTCGGATCCGGGGCGGGAGCGGGCATGGGCGGGGTCAGATTTGTTCGATGAGGCTTCCCTCTTCCAGGTAGAAGGGATAGACGAAGTTGTAGCGCGTGTTATTCGACCGCAGGCGGTAGTCGACGAGCAGTTCGACCCGGCCCTCGGGAAGGAAGCCGGTGTTAAGGGTGATCTTTTCCACCAGTATTCGCGGCTCGTACTGTAGCAGCGCGATGCGGATGCGGTCGAAGAATTCGGTTTGCGTCGTGGTGTCCATACTGGCGAAAAGCAGATCCTGGAAGGCCGCACCGTAGTCGGGCCGCATGGCCCGCTCTCCCGGCAGGGTGCTGACCAGGATGCGGAGGCTCTCGGCCACGTCCCGGGGGCCGCTGCTCATGTTCACGCCGCCGCTGGCGCGGGAAAATTCCGGGGGAAAGCTCCAGCCGGTGCCGAGGAAGTCGTCGTTGATCATGGGGTTTAATTGATGATGACGGTGAAGCAGCCGAGCACGATGGAGCCGCCGTGGGCCGTGGAATCGCCGAGCCGGGCGGCCGGTTTGCCGCCGATCATGACGGTGCCGGAGCCCGCGGCGATGGTGTCGGGCGGCCCCGCACACACGCAGCTGTCGCCCACCACCGCGGCCGGCAGCCCGCCGATGAGGACAGTTGGGGCGCCGGGACCGGCGATGGGCCCGCCCACGTGGGGTACGGTACCGCTGACGAGGGGGCAGGTGTGCATATCGGTGAGGCGGGCGGCGGGGGGCATGGTCAGTTGATTTGGATGAGTGATCCCTTGAGGTCGAGGGTAGCACCGGCCTCGAACTTGCCGGTGGAGGCGCTCTTGATGTCGACGGTGCTGCCGTCGATCAAGATTTTTCCCGAAGCTTTCAGGGTGAGGTCGCCGGCGCTTTCCAGGGTGATGCCCTGGGCGGACATTTCCAGCTGATTGCCGTTCGCGTCGGCGAGCAGCACCTTGCCGTCCTTGCCGAGCAGGTGCAGCTTGTCGCCACCCGGCGTTTCGATCATGATGGATTCCTCGCCGTCGTGGAAGGTCAGGCGGTGCCCGCCGCGGCTGACGTAGCCGGTCTCCTCGTTCTCTTCGGTGGGCGGGAAGGGGGCCGGTCGGGCGGAGGAGTGCAGTCCGCCGAGGATCACCGGGAAGCGGGGGTCTTCGTGCAGGAAGCCCACGACCACTTCGTCGTCCACCTCGGGGCGGAAGGTGAGCCCGAGGTTGTTGCCGCCGAGTCCGTTGGCCAGGCGAGCCCAGTTCCCCGCCCCCTTGGGGGCGGTGGCGGGCAGGGTGATCTGGATGCGCTCCTCGCCGAGGGGGTCGTCGTGGACCCGGACTACGGTAGCGATGTGCAGTCCGCTGGTGGCCGGCAGGAGCCCGCCCGCCGGAGGCGCGCTCACCGCGAAGCGCTCCGTGAAGCGCTCCGGGCGCAGGCCCAGCTGGGCAGTGGTGGTCCAGCTGCCCGCCGTAAGCTCGTGGCGTAGTCCGCTCACGTAGGCCGGACCGTTATACACCGCGCCCAGCTTGTCGAGGGTTACGGTGTCGCCCACCGACACCTCGCCGGTGCCCTGGAAGCTGAGTGTGGCCCGTACCCGGCTGACGGCACTGAAGCGGGCGGTGGCGTCGGACCAGGCGATGAGCTCCGCCGGTTCTACCCCGGCCCCGTGGACCTGCTGCTGGGGGTCGGTGTGGTGGACATCCGCCAGGGCGGCGGTGGAGTAGTCACCCGGGGCAGGGGCGCCCGGCGCGTTGGTCTCCGTTACGGTCTCGTCGTCGGCGGGGCGCCAGGCGTGGCTTTCCACTTCCCGGTACTGCTGCCGCGCGTCAACCTCAAGGTCGAAGGCGGTGAGGTTGGCGCCGTACTCCAATTTGAGGGCGGGGGTGGGCGCCAGTTCGGGTTTGTTGATCGTGACCTTGCCGTCTTTGACCAGCACCACCATCCCGTTCGCTTCGGCCCGGCTGACCACGAAATCCCAGTCCGTGCAGAGGTGCTGGGTCAGTTCCGGCACGACCTCGCCCGTATTGGCCACGTCATCCTCCAGCTCGGCTTCCCGCAGCAGGGTTTCCAGGGCATCGGCGTCGCTCGCATCTTCGAAGTAACGGGTGCGGCGGTTGACGGTCATGCGGAAGGCGGCATCCTTGCAGTTGACCACCAGGAGGGTGCGGTCGCCCTGCAGGCGAATGCGCTGACCTACGATCACGCCCTTGAAAATGGGGAGGTCGGTGCCCTGGTAGCCGAAGTGCAGCTCGATCTCCTGGCCGGGGTCGAATGAGCCGCTCTCGCTCAGTTTGAACGTCTGATCGGCCAGGCTGCCGTCCTGCAGCATCAGGGTGGCGGTGGGGATGCGGTTCACCTCCCGGTCGACGACCAGCGACAGGACGGGCAGGTTGGGCCCCAGGTCGGTTCCGCCGCTGATCACGGTGAAGCTCACGGCGGTAGCCGGCGCAACGGTGGGGATGTTTCTGCTGGGCAGGCTCATGCGGTCGGTACTTTGATGGGGGGGAAGGCCAGTTCCCGGCCGACGGGCAGGCTGCGGTAGCTCGACAGTTCATTGACCCGCGCTACGGCCTGCACGTAGTCCAGGTTGCCGTACACTTCCTGGCAGAGATTGGCCAGGGTGTCTCCGGCCCGCACCGTGCGCCGGTGGGTAAGGTCAGGGGAGAGCAGGTTGTTGATCAGTTCACCGAGCTTGTCCGAGAAACTGCCCTTGAAGGTCACTTCCGCCGTGGCGCGGATCGGTCGCCCGTCCGGCGTAAAGAGCTTGTACTTGTAGTTGAGCGCCGTCACCCGCCCCTTGAAGATCAGGGTGCCCCAGATCAGGGTGAAGTGCTTCATGTCGTGGGTATCGGAGTCCACGCTCAGCAGGAATTTTTTGAAGCGCTCGGTCTCGGCTACCACATCCGGCCGTCGGATTCCGTCCAGGATTCCGGAAGCGTCGAAGATGAGCTGACAGCTGAAGGTGTTCGGCGGGGTCTTTTTGTAGGGCAGGGTGGTGGTGCTTTCGTCGCCGTTCGTGGCGCGCACCGTTTCGTCCACTTCGTATTCCACGGCGTGCTCCACGCCGTAGCTTTCCGGATTGATGAGCACCGGGAAGGTGGGCGGGGTAGCCGGCCGCTTGCGGTCGGCATCCTTGAAGGCGTGGATCTTCATTTTTTCCAGTGGGCCGAGCATGGGCTAGCGTTCTTTTTCGGTGCGCAGGATCTCGAGGGTCTGCTCCACGGCTTCCCGGACCAGGGCGTCCTGTCCTTTCTGCTGGGTCTGACTCCGTTCGTGGGGCCGCAGTTGGGTCACCGGGGGCTGCCGTTCTTCGTTGGCCTTGACGGTGATGGTGAGTTGTCGGATGATGACGGGCACGGGCAGGGGGTTTAGAGTTGGTGAAAGGTGCGGTAGCCGAGTTCCAGGGTTTCGATGACCAGGGCATTCTCCTCGGCGTTGAAGTCGGAGTAGCTCCACTTCCTGGGCCAGGCCCAGTCTACCTGCCAGCTGACGAGGGGTTCGCCCTGGGGATTGAGCAGATGAATGGTGACGTCGGTGGGCTCGACGATGAAGTCTTTGAAGGCCTGTATGCACCACTTGGAAAGCGCCGAATTGGTGGTCAGGGCCCGTTTCAGTACCAGATTGGTGTACTGGGTGCGCACCGGCAATACGTGCTCGAAGCGGTTTTCCCCTCCCTCCACCACGGTTTCGGTAGTGAATTCCACGTTCAGTCCGCTCACCCCCTGGAAGCGGATGTCCTCATCACCCTGGTCGAAGCCGAAGTGCACGCTGAAGTGAAAGGCCAGTGGGAAGGGGGCTGCCATATCAGGTCATTTGGGATATGCCCTCAGTGGCTACCTCGATGGTCTCCACGGCCACCTCGTTGGCGTCCGCCTTGAGTTCGGAGGGGGTATATTTTACCACGAAGCAGTTCAGGGCGCGCCAGCTCATGACCGGCTCCAGGCTTTCGTTGAGCAGCTTGATGGTGAGGTCGCGGCGCTCGGTGGCGTTGAACTGGTGGCTGTTGAACCACTTGTAGAAGTCCGAGTCCGGGGCGATCGTGCCCCGCTTCATGGTGATGTTGCTGTAGGTGAGCATGCCCGGCATCTTGGTCTTGGAAGCCACCGGACTGGCCCCTTCCCGGTACTCGATCACTTCGGTGCTGGACTCTAGGCCGGTCACTTCGGTAAAGCCGACACGCTCGCCCCCCCATTCCACAAGGAAGCTGAATTTTAGTAAAGGCAGGTTTGCCATGGTTGTAGGTTTTTGCGCGGACGCAGGTGCAAGGATGGGTTACGATTGGGCCTGTTGCTGGCTGAATCTCAGGATGATGAATTCCGCCGGCCGTACGGGGGCGAGGCTGATCTCGACGATCATGCGGCCCTCGGTCACGTCCAGGGCGGTCATGGTGCGGCCCAGCCCGATGGCCACCCGGTAGGCCTCTTCGGCGCGGGCGCCCTGCAGGGCACCGGCCCGCCACTGGAGGTTGAGGAAGTTCTCGATCATGCCGCGCACGCGCAGCCAGGTGTTGGCGTCGTTGGGCTCGAATACGAAGGACTCGCAGGCTTTCTTGATGCTCTCCTCCAGGAAGATGAGCAGGCGGCGTACGTTGACGTACTTGTATTCCCCGTCGTTGCCCGCCAGGGTGCGGGCGCCGAAGATGAGGGTGCCCTTGCCCGGAAAGGCCCGGATGGCGTTGATCGACTTGCCGGTGGGGTGGACGTTCAGGTCACTCAGTTGGGTGAGGGTGTAGCGGACGTCGGGACCGAGCACCCGCATCAGGCTTTCGTTGGCGGGTGCTTTCCAGACGCCGCGCGTGGCGTCTACCCGGGCGTATACGCCCGCCACCGCGCCGCTGGGGGGGTGGTAGGTGATGTCGTTCTCGATTCCCGCGGCAATAGTACCGTAGATGGGAAAGATGCGCCGCAGATTAGCGTCCGGGTCATAGGCCGCCACGAGGGCCTCCTGGAAGGCGGTATGGGCCTCTTCAAGGTCGGTCAGGGTAGCCGCATCGGAGGCGTCGTAGGCCGCGATGGCGGCATCGAGGTCGGTACGGGCGGCGGTAACCTCAGCCGTCAGGGCGGCGGGCGGCGCGGCTTCAAAATCGTCCAGGACATCGGTCAGGTCACTGGCGTCCGCCGGGGTAGTGTCCTGAATGGTTTGGTGGGCGGCGCTGATGCGGGCTATGCGTATGAAAGCGAGGATGTCGGGATTGTCCTCGTGCAATTCGGTGTGGTCGAAACCCGCGAGGGTGCTGCCGTCCGCCCGCCGGATGGTGAGGTTTTCCAGCAGGCCGAAATTTACGGGATGGTACAGGCTGGTCTTCAGCCAGGGGGTATACACGGCGCCGTAGCTCAGCTGGTTGACGCCGATGGCATCGCGAAAGTTGCCCCCCGGTGCCACGCTGGCCGGGGTGGTGCGCGCGGTGGTATCGTCGCGCGTCAGGTCACAGATCGTGAAGCGGTCCTGGAGTGTACCGCACTGCGCCAGGGCGGCCTTTTGGACGTCGGTCAGGGTGGTGGCGTCGGTGGCGGCCAGGTCAGGAAAGAGGAGCAGGGTGGGTTCGTCGACCTTAGCGATGGCCTCCAGGGCCATGCCGGGGTCGGTGAAGGCGGTATCCACAATCTCGGCCTCTCCCGTGGAGGTGAAGGTGTAACCGCCCGTGGAGACGATGTAGCATTCGCCGCCCCCGTTGGCGTAGAACAGGCGGATGGCGTCGTAGAGGTAGTAGCGGATCGCCAGGTCGGAGCGTACGAATGCACCCGCCGCGTCGAGTTCGGCCTCACTGACGGTCAGGGGCGGGCCGGCACCGAAGATGGCTTCGTAGTCCATCTGGCTGGTGATGCGTACAGGTACGTTAATCAGGGTGTCTCCCGTCGGGGTGACCGTTTCGGCGGTATACCCCAGGAAGGCCGGAATGGCCGTTTCCACGGCGGCCACCGAGGGGGGCAGGGTACTTATTTCCTGGACGTATACGCCCGGGACTTTCTGGATGGACATGAGCGGCGGCGGTTTTTAGCTGGTGGGTAAGTGTTGCATGAATTTCAGGATGATGAACTCGGCGGGGCGTACCGGCGCGACGGCAATGGTGACGATCATCCGGCCGTCGACGACGTCCTGAGGGGTCATCGTCTGGCCAAGTCCGATCGCCACGCGGAAGGCGTGCTCCTGTTTGGCCCCCTGCAGGGCACCGTCGCGCCAGAGCAGGGTCAGGAAGTTTTCGATCATGGCCCGCACCCGCGTCCAGGTATTGGCGTCGTTGGGCTCGAAGACAAATTGGGCGGTGGCCTTCTGAATGGATTCTTCCAGCATGTTCATCAGGCGCCGGACCGACACGTAGCGGTACTCCCCGTCGTTGCCGGCCAGGGTGCGGGCGCCGTAGACCAGGATCCCTCGTCCGGTGAATTGCCGGATGGCGTTGATCGATTTACCGGCGGTGACGTCTACGTTCAGGTCGCCGAGTTCGGATTGGCTAAAGACTTCGGTCAGTCCGTCGGCCGCGGTTACGCTCACGTTGGCGGGGGCTTTCCATACGCCGCGCGTACGGTCGACCATGGCGTAAAGGCCCGCTACCGCCCCGCTGGGGGGAACGTTGATCTGCGCATTGTTCAGGCCCCGCAGGATGCTGCGGTAGGTCGACGATTGCTGATAAAGGGTCAGTTCCGCATCGGCCACGGCCTGGGGAGTGGTAGCGCCGGTCACGGCAGTCAGGAGGGGTTGCTCCTCGGCGATGAGCGTAGCCGAAAGGTCCTGCGCCGTTCCACCGGCGCCGATCTTGAATACGGCCCCGGCATCGTCCAGTACGTTGGCATCGATGGGCTTGGGGAGGCTGGTCACCAGCCAGGGGGTGTAGGCCGCGCCGTAGCTCAGGCCGACCGTGCCGGTGTTGTCGCGGAAGTCCGCCCCGTCGGTATCATCCTCCGGGAGATCCAGTATTGCTACCCGGTCTTTCAGGTCCTGACACTGTTTCAGGGCGGCATCCTGAAGGGCGTAGATCGGGTGGGTACCGCCGGTGAGGGAGACGGCGTCGGGGAATAGCAGAATGGTCGGCTCGTCCCAGGTGGCCAGGGCATCAAGGCCTTGGGTAAAATCTCCCGACTGCGGGGTGGTGGTATCAACGAGCAGTTCCCCCACGGACACGATGAAGCAGTCGCCCCCGCCGTTGGCGTAGAACAGCTGCACGGCGGGGTAGAGGTAAAAGTCCTGGCTGAGGTCGGCGCTGACGAACTGCAGGTTCTCATCGAGCAGCACCTCATTGATCGCGGGCGGGCGCCCGCGCCCGAACAGTTCCTCGAATTCAAGAAGCGAACCGATACGGATGGGCTGCGGTGGACGGTCCTCCTCGGCGGTAGTGGGATCCATGCCCGCGAGCAGGGGCCGTTCGGGCCTTTTCACCGTGTAGCCGATGAAGGCGGGCAGGGCGGTCTCCACGGCCGCTACCGAAGGTGGGAAGGTGGTGATTTCTTCGACGTAGACGCCGGGTCGGCGGTAGTTGGACATGCGGCTGTGAATTAGGAAGGTTTGAAATGGAGGTCGAAGGCCGCCCCGTCCCAGTCGGCGAGGCGCAGATCGATCACGCCGATCAGGGTCGGGTCGCCCGTGAAGCCGAGCAGGATATTCTGGTTGGTGATGTTGCTGCCCGTGAAGCGGTAGAGGCCGGGCGGACGGCCCATGATCTCCACCCGGTATTCGTCGGCGGACGGTGCGGCGGCTTTTACGGCGATGGTCTCCAGGATGGGATTGCCCGTTAGCAGGGGGTCGCGCAGCTGCACCTGGCTATCGGTGTTCGGCGTGAGTTGGGGCAGGGTAAGGGTGAAATCGCGGCTGGGCAGGTAGTGTACCGACCGGAGGTTGCCGCCGGTTAGTTCGTGCTCGGCAGTCACCGCCGAGGTCGCGTTTGTGAGGTGAAAGAGCCAGCCTTCCACGGAGCTCATCCCGAAATCCGTGGCCGCGGCGAAGCCCGGGTCGCGCAGGTAAACCCCGAGTTGGAGCCGTACGCCCGGATCGGTTTCGTCGTAGGTGTCGCGGGCCAGCAGCCAGCCGCCGAGGGTGGAGGGTGTCCAGATGAAGGAATAGCGTTTCAGCAGGGCGGCGCCGTGGGCGGTGGGCCGGATGTCCAGCAGGTTGCGGACGTCGTAGCGCAAATAGTCGTTGCGCTGGGTAGTGCTCAGGGTATCGGTGGGTGCTACGGGCACGTTGCCGGCCATGGACCGCAGGTAATCCGGGTGCCAGCAGCGCAGGGTAAGCCATTTCGTAAAGCCGATGCGGAAGCCCATGGTCAGGTGATGGTTTCGTTCAGGACGATCTCCGTGACCGGTGGGCCGGTGAGGGGCGTGTCGGGTACCAGTTCCACGTTGGCGGTCTGGAGGAGGTAGAGGGCGCTGGGCACTTGCTTGCCGCCCAGCATACTCCAGAGGTGGTTGTGTTCCTCGAAGGTGGGGGAGAGCAGGGTGAGTTTAAGGCTCCGTTCGCTGTAGAGGGCATTGGCCGGCCAGGGCACGCCGGGCTCGTCCGGCACGCGGTTGCGGTTCTGGAAGACGGCCACGACGTTGGAGAGGATCGTCAGCGCCGTGAGGTAGTTGTTGTGGTTGGCGGTGATGAGGACGTACAGGTTCAGCCCGACCGGCGGATTGCGGTACAGGATGCCGTCGCTGTTGTCGGTGGCCAGCGGGTTGACGCGGTAATTGCGCTGGTTTTTCCGGGTGGGGTCCTCCTCCATCCGTACCAGGGTGATCACTACCGAGTCGGTGAGGGGGTGGGTAGTGTTGGGGCCCGCGATGCCGTCGGAATCCGGGCGACTGATGTTCCCGATCACCGTCCGGTTCAGGGCGGAACTCTGAATCTCGTCCAACCGAAGCTGCAGGTAGCCGCGCAGGGCCATCAGCAGGTCGGATACGCGATCTTGGACGTTGGGCATGGGTGTCGGGGGTAAGGAGTCTAAGTTCCCATCCCCGGCACCGCGGCGCGTCCCGGAAATCCATGATTTTTAAAAATCATGGATTTCCCGATCTAGTCCTGCCTCATACCGCGCAAAGGTTGCGGCGCATGGCCTCACGCACGATGCCCGCGGTATTGCGCACGCCGAGTTTGCTCAGGATGTGGGCGCGGTGGGTTTCCACGGTACAGCGGCTGATGAACAGCATGCCGGCGATCTCCTCGGTGGTGTGCTCCAGAACGATGAGTCGCAGCACCTGCCGTTCGCGTTTGGTAAGGGGGTCAATCGGGGTGAGGCGGTACTCGCCCAGCTCGCGCCGCAGCCAGTCGGCCTTCAGTTCCGGATCGATGTACCCGCGCCCGGCACAGACCTCGTCCACGGCCTGCCGGAAGCGTTCGGGAGGGGCGCTCTGCAGCAGGTAACCGTCGAGGCCGCCCGCCAGCAGTTGTTTGATCAGGCGCAGGGAGAGCTGTCCGCCGACCATTAGTTTTCGTCCGCCGGTGGCCCGCTGGAGCAGGCTTTGCAGTTTTTTCCAGCGGGGCTGGACGCCCACGACGATGAGTTGCAGGTCTACGGCCGCGGCCGTCTCCGTAGTGTCCTGTTGTGGGTGAACGCGGGAACCGGGAAAGAACTCGCCCAGGTAGGTGGCCAGGCCGGTTTGGTAAATGGGTGATCCACCCGAAAAGGTGATGTGGTACATGTGTGCAAGGTGTGTTTGGGTGATTTTAGGTTGGTAGTACTCGGGGGGCGAAGGGCGCCGGAACAGTGAAGGCGGCAAGTGTGGTGTTGTAACTTACAAAAGTTCGGGCGTTCGCCGGAGAATTTGTTTGGCCCGTTCCACCTCTGAATGCCGGTGGCCGGAACCCCGTTACACCGCCGCTCGGGAAAGCCGCGGCACCCGCGTCCGCGCCCTTACCTTTGCCGCATGCACAAGAGCGGATTCGTCAACATCATCGGCCGGCCCAATGCCGGAAAATCAACCCTCATGAACGCCCTGGTGGGGGAGCGCATGAGCATCATCACCGCCAAGCCGCAAACGACGCGCCACCGCATCATCGGCATCCTGACGGAGGACGACTACCAGATTGTCTTCAGCGACACCCCGGGCTACATCGAGGAGGCCAGCTACAAGATGCAGGAGAAGATGAACAGCTACGTGAACTCCAGCTTCGAGGACGCCGACGTGATGATCTATCTGGTGGACCCCCAGGAAAGCTACGCCGAGGACGACCTGCTGGTGGGCAAACTGCGGCGGATGGACGTCCCTCTCTTCCTGGTCTTCAACAAGCTCGACCTGGTGGAGGAACGCCGCGTCGGGGAGTTGGAACGGCAGTTCAAGCAGTGGGTGAAACCCCAGCGGATCTTCGGCATCTCGGCGCAGTCGGGCCTCGGCGTGGACGATCTGCTCGATGCCATCAAGGAAGCCCTGCCGGAAGGCCCCGTGTACTACCCCGCCGACCAGCTTACCGACCGCTCGGAGCGCTTCTTCGTCTCCGAAATCTTGCGCGAACAGATCCTGGAACAGTACCACCAGGAGGTGCCTTACAGCGTCGAGATCGAGATCGAGACCTTCGAGGAAACCCACACCAAGGACGGAGAAGAGCTGGCCCGCATCAGCGCCGTGATCTACGTGAGCCGCAAAACCCAGAAGCCCATCCTCATCGGCAAGGGCGGCAGCAGCATCAAGAAACTCGGCACCAACGCCCGCAAACGGATGGAGGAATTCCTGGGGCGGAAGGTCTTTCTGGAAATGCACGTCAAGATCCGCGAAGACTGGCGCGACGATGAGAGCTGGCTGAAGCGGTTTGGGTATGATCGGTAGAGTAGTAGTTCTTTAGTCTTTTAGTTCTTTAGTCTTTTAGTTCTTTAGGTCTTTCGGGGGGAGCCCATCGCGCCACCCAGCGAACCCACGGGCGGGCGGACTGCGTTGCAAGGGTACACAACATTACCAACCCCCCCCATGACCAACGCCACCACCACCGACCACGAAACCATCAAGGCCTGGGCCGAAAAGCACAACGGCGTACCCGGCGTCGTCGAGGAAGCCACCACCGCCAACGACAGTCGTCCGCTGGCCATCATCTGGCCCGAAAACCGCAGCGACGCGAAGTTGCGCGAGATCAGCTGGGACACCTTCTTCGACCACTTCGAATTGCGGCAACTGGCCCTGGCTTACGACACCACCGACTTCAAGAAGGAGTACCGGTTTGTGACGCGCGGCTAGACCCGGATTGCGGCGGCGCGCAGGTGCCGTTTCCCCAAATCTAAAAGCCCTTCCCCCCGGCGACGGAGAGAAGGGCTTGGTCAATTCAACCCGCTGGATCAGCGGTGGAGTCGGATGAAGGGCCGGGTATGTGCCGGACCGCTGTTGGGCGTGAGGACCATACGGTACAGGCCGGTGGGCAGGCTGGTTACCTCTACGTCCACCTGATTGAAGCCTTCGCTCGTAATCAGCTGGCGGGCAAACTGCAGTCGTCCGGTAGCGTCGTAAATATGGATCATGACGGGTTCACCGGTGGGGTTGTCGAACCGCAGGGTAACGACGTCTTCTACCGGGTTGGGGAAGAGTTGTACGTCGGCAATGCCCTCGCTAACCGCTCCATCAAGGAGCAGGCGGTTGTTCGACAGCTCATGGGGGGCCGCAGCTCCGTTGGCGTCGATGCAGGAGCACGCTTGTCCTACGTCGTCAAAGTTGAGCCCTTGCTGGTTGCCCGCTTTGATGGACACGTCCGTCTCCCATTCCCGCAGGTCACCGCGGAGCAGGTAGCTGAAGGTGGCGCAGCGGCCCGGTTCACGCTTGAGCGCGCCATCTCGGAAGCCGTCAAACTGTACGTCGTAGCGGCCGTTGCAACGCCCGGTCTTATTATTGATCTCCGCTTTGAGACCGCTAACGCTGCTGTAGGTTTCCAGCAGGTAGGACTTCGGAAGGTCGCAGGGGATGGAGAAGCGGATATTGGAGATATCCTTACACTTATCCCCAATCAGGCAGAGCTCCCAGGTGAAGCGGGTGGTGTTCGCTGCCTGGTCGTATACCAATTCAAGCTCCAGGGAGTAGCAGGGATTGGTCAGTCGCGTGTTGACGGTGATGACCTGCTCGCAGGTCGTGGTATTGCCGCAGTTGTCGGTGGCCGTCCACGTACGGGTGAGGGTGTAGAAGTCCTCACCGCAGGAGTCGTCGCGTACCTCACCGTTGTAGACCACGTCGACCTCATTGTCGCAGTTGTCTACGGCCTGGGGACTGGCGACCGCGGGAACGTCCTCGGTGCACGCCAGGACGACATCAGCGGGGCAATCCACGAAGGTCGGCGGAACGTCGTCCACCACATTCATGGTCTGCAATTGCGAGGCGGTATTTCCACAAGTATCCGTCGCACTCCAGGTGCGCTTGATCGTGTAGCAATCTACTCCGGCACCCGCGATGATCACATCGGTGTAGGTTGGGACAAGTTCACCATCGCAATTGTCGGTGGCCGTTGCTACGCCGGTATTGGACGGGTCGGTGGACTCCGTACAGGATAGGGCCGGTATATCTGCGGGGGCGATCAGGTCGGGGGCCAGGTCATCCAGCACTTTGATCGTCTGGCTGACTGAGCTTGTATTCCCACAGGTGTCGGTGAAGGTCCAGGTGCGGACCATCGTGAAGTCGTTTATACAGGCACCGGGAACAATGACCGTGGAAGGACCCACGGTGAGCTCTCCGCTGCAGTTGTCGATGGCGGTGAGGTTAACGGGTGGTGGTACGTCACTGGCGCACGCCAGGTTGAGATCAGCGGGTGCTGCTTGTGGCACTGGCGCCAAAGTATCCAGCACGGAGATCGTCTGGCTGACTGAGCTTGTATTCCCACAGGTGTCGGAGAAGGTCCATGTGCGGACCATCGTGAAGTCGTTTATACAGGCACCGGGAACAATGACCGTGGAAGGACCCACGGTGAGCTCTCCGCTGCAGTTGTCGATAGCGGTGAGGTTGACGGGCGGTGGTACGTCGCTGGCGCACGCCAGGTTGAGGTCAGCCGGCGCTGATTGTGGCACTGGCGCAAGGGTATCCAGCACGGTAATGGTCTGGCTGACGCTGCTGGTGTTCCCGCATGTGTCGGAGAAGGTCCAGGTGCGGACCATCGTGAAGTCGTTCAGACAGGCACCGGGAACAATGACCGTGGAAGGACCCACGGTGAGCTCTCCGCTGCAGTTGTCGATGGCGGTGAGGTTAACGGGTGGCGGTACGTCACTGGCGCACGCCAGGTTGAGGTCAGCCGGCGCTGATTGTGGCACTGGCGCAAGGGTATCCAGCACGGTGATGGTCTGGCTCACACTGCTGGTGTTACCGCATGTGTCGGTGAAAGTCCAGGTACGCACCATCACGAAGTCGTTCAGGCAGGCACCGGGCGTGATCTGGGTAGACGGACTCACGGTAATCTCCCCATCGCAGTTGTCAACTGCGGTCAGGTTGATCGGTGGGGGCACGTCGTCAGCGCATTCCAGGCTCAGGTCGGCCGGAGCCGCGGGCGCGACGGGCGCCAGGGTATCGAGCACGGTGATGGTCTGGCTGACGCTGCTGGTGTTGCCGCAGGTGTCCACGAAGGTCCAGGTACGCACCAGGGTGAAGTCGTTCAGACAGGCACCGGGCGTGATCTGGGTAGACGGACTCACGGTAATCTCCCCGTCGCAGTTGTCAACTGCGGTCAGGTTGATCGGTGGGGGCACGTCGTCAGCGCATTCCAGGCTCAGGTCGGCCGGAGCCGGGGGTGCGGTGGGTGCAGTATCATCCTGCACGGTGATGGTTTGGCTGACGCTGCTGGCATTGCCGCAGGTATCCACGAAGGTCCAGGTCCGGACCATGGTGAAGTCGTTCAGACAGGCACCGGGCGTGATTTGAGTCGTGGGGCTCACGGTGATGTCTCCGTCGCAGTTATCGATGGCGGTCAGGTTGATCGGCGCGGGTACATCATTGGCGCACTGCAGGGTGAGGTCGGCCGGGGCCGCGGGCGCGGCGGGTGCGATAGTATCCAGCACGGTGATGGTCTGGCTCACGCTGCTGGTGTTGCCGCATACGTCGGTGAAGGTCCAGGTGCGGATCAGGGTAAAGTCGTTAACACAGCCGCCCGGGATTACTTCCTCGTCGGGCGCCACGGTGATGTCTGCATCGCAGTTGTCGGTCGCCGTCAGGTCGATCGCATCGGGTACGTCGCTGGCGCACGCCAGGTTCAGGTCGGCCGGGGCCGGGGGTACGGCGGGTGCAGTATCATCCAACACGGTGATGGTCTGGCTCACGCTGCTGGTGTTGCCGCAGTCGTCGGTAAAGGTCCAGGTGCGGATCAGGGTAAAGTCGTTAACACAGCCGCCCGGGAGTTCGACTTCGGAGGGCGCCACGGTGATGTCTGCATCGCAGTTGTCGGTCGCCGTCAGGTCGATCGCATCGGGTACGTCGCTGGCGCATTCCAGGTTCAGGTCGGCCGGGGCCGCGGGCGCGGCGGGAGCGATAGTATCCAGCACGGTGATGGTCTGGCTCACGCTGCTGGTGTTGCCGCAGACGTCGGTAAAGGTCCAGGTGCGGATCAGAGTAAAGTCGTTAATACACCCGCCCAGGAATTCTTCCTCATGGGGCGCTGCGGAAATTAGCCCGTCGCAGTTATCGATGGCCGTCAGGATCAGGGGCGGAGGCACGTCGGTGAGACACTCAAGGCTGAGGTTTGCGGGAGCCGGGTCGGGTACTGGGGCCAGGGTATCGAGCACGGTGATCGTCTGACTGACGCTGCTGCTGTTGCCGCAGACGTCGGTGAAGGTCCAGGTACGAATCAGGGTGTAATCGTTCAGGCAGCTTCCCTGAATAAATTGGGTGGTCGGGTCGGCCGTGATTGGGCCATCACAGTTGTCCAGGGCGGACAATGGGGAGGGCGGTGGCACTTTCAGGTCGCAATCCAGCGTAAGATCGGCCGGTGGTGCGGGTGCTACCGGTGGCAGGGTATCGAGAACGGTGATAGTTTGACTGACGCTACTGGTGTTGCCACAAAAATCCGTGAACGTCCAGGTACGAACCAGAATTAATTCGTTTGGACAGAGACCGCGTGTAACATCTAAAAACGGATTCTCGGTGATCTCCCCGCCGCAGTTGTCGGTGGCGGTCAGGGCGATTGGTGGAGGTACATCATCGGCGCACTGCAGGGTTAGGTCGGCCGGAGGAGCCGGTGGTACTGGGGCAATGTTGTCGGTAACCGTGATCGTTTGCACACAGCTGTCCGCACTGCCGTTCTCATCCGTGGCGATCCAGGTTCGCAAGATCGTTTCCTCGTTGGCGCAGGCACCGGGCACGGAATTGTCTTCGAAGCTGATGTCTACTTCACCGCATCCCTTTTCCGAAGTAGCCGTACCCGTATTGTCTGGATGTGTTGATTCGGTACAGTCCTGCGTCAAGTCGGTGGGGCAAGTAATAACGGGGGGCTCACAGCAAGGACCTTCAAAGGTAGTGGAGGCGACAACGGTACATTGATGTCCGTTGGCGTCCTTTCTGCCGTTATCCGTTACGGTCACCGTGTAGGTGCCCAGCGGCACGTTTGTGAGGTCTTCCGTAGTCTCCCCGTTGCTCCACAGGTAGGTGAACGGTCCGACGCCCCCCTCTACCGTCAGGTCGATGTTGGTGGTGTTCCCGATGCCGCATTCGGCTTCGGCCACGGCGTTCAGCGGGGGCGTGATGTCGATGACCGGATTGTCGAAGCAGTATTTGCCGTTCGGGTTGTTGGCGGGCGTGATGGGGCAGGCACCATTGGCGGCCGTCCAAACGAGCAGGATATTGGACAAGTCCAGTTCGCTGCCGCAGGTGAACGTCACTTGCCCGTAGTTAAGGGTCTGTACTCTGATCCAACTGCCGTTTACCAATATACTGTCGGGCTGGGCCTTCTCTGTAAATAGCGGACCCGCGCAGCGGGCGAAACGGCAGGTAGTCGTCGAACCGTCAAAGGTTTCATTGATATCAGCGAAAACCCCCAGGTACCGGTTTGAACTGTTGGTATTATGGTGGATCGTTATAAGCAGGTCGGCCGTTATGACGTCCCCGGGGGTGCAACTGTTACAAGGATCCCCGGTACTTAGTCGGGCGCTGATGATCTGTATGTCGTTGGCGGGGCATTTGCCATCCTCGTACTCGGGATTGTCCCGCAGCGTTGCCTGGTTGGCGGGCACGGGGTCGCCAATGCAGAAAGCTTGGCCGGACAAAAAGGCTGTCGGCAGGCTTAGCAGCAGGAATATTGTGAGCAGGGAAGTCAAACATCGTCTGGCAATGGGCACAAGTAGCGTGAGGCACTGCGATTGGTGAAGGTGTTTCATAGCAACGATGCATTTAATGGTGAGGTAATCAGTTGACGGTTTCGCGCACGGATGGGCGAGCCGCCGATGGCGCAATGAAATTCCAGGGGATACAGCGGAAAACGCTGTCCCAAAAGGCAAAATTCAGGGGGTGAAAGTGGGGTATCGTAGGCCGGGCGCTTAAGCCGGGGGGTGTCTAGATAAGGCGCCGAGGGGTGTGCAGTACTATAAGGTCTCGGTAAAGCGGATATGTCATCTATGCTATGGAATCTCGTTCAGCAGCGGTGTGAATAAGATTACAATGGGTAATCCTGCCGGTGGGAGCCTGCGCGAAACGAGGCCCAATACTTAAAAACAGATGATCCTTTTACGGAAGGTCCTAGAATATAAGCATTTCAACCGCAGGCACAAAACATATCGTTGCATATATTAAGAATATGGTATAATATTCTTTAATATAATATATTGCAATATATTATTCTCCTGCTTGTTGGGGCCTTGCGCCATTGAATGCGTATTTGCGCTTCTTAATCCACAGGCCACGAAAAGCATTTCGGGTAACAATATGCCGACGCTTTTCGGTGGACGATGACCCGGGGATAAGTTGCTCCACCATTTGGCTGATCACCCCGTATCCTGACAACGATAACACGCAATGCTATGCCGGATTTGCCGGATGGAGCCCACATTTCTCCGCCATCGCAAGTGGTGCCGCGACCCGCGCTCCGCGCCCAAACCTGTTTTCCATAGCCACCCCGGCGCTGGTGGGGAATCTGCTTGCTGCAGCTATAAGGGCGGATTGTTATTCTGAGACGCCCACCGGCACAGCCTCCATAATCTCCAGCTGGGCCACGATGTCGTCCAGCGGCACGCCGGGTTGGGCGCCCCGGGTGATGACCTGGTATACGTTGTCGAACAGGTCGTACCACCGCCCGGGCAGGGTCTGTACGGGGCCGCGCACGGTCACCCCGGCAGTTTCCGTGTGGAGCAGGCCGTGCTGCTCGGCGGGCTCTTCCCCAAAGTGATCGTGCGTGGGCTGGATACCCGCCTTCAACTGGTCTTCCTGGATATCGATGCCGAACTTCACGAAGCTCCCCTTCCGCCCGTGGAGGCGGTACCGGGGGGTAGGCTCGCGCACTAGGAGGCTGCAGGACAAGCTAACCCGCAGCGGGCCGTCGTAAACCAACTGCAGGTCAAAGGCATCCGGAATATCGGAGCCCGTCCGCTGCATCCATTGGTTGCCGATCACGTCACTCGGCCGGCCGAACAGCGCGATGGCCTGGTCGAGGATATGGGCCCCGAGGTCGTACAGCATGCCCGATGCCGGACCGGGCTTTTCCTTCCACGGCTTGGCGTTGGGCTCGGGCTTCCAGCGGTCGAAGCGTGCCTCGTAGGCCACCAGTTCACCCAGGCTGCCCCCCTCGATCACTTGCTTCACGGTGAGGAAATCGCTGTCCCACCGGCGGTTCTGAAAGACGAACAGGTGGCGGTCCCTGGCCGCGGCCAGGTCGCGCAGTTCACGCAGCTGGGAGGCGGTGGCGCAGGCGGGTTTGTCGACCAGCACGTGCTTGTTCGCCTCCAGGGCGGCCCGCGCCAGCTCGTAGTGGGTGGCGTTCGGCGTGGCTATGCTCACCAGGTCGATGTCCGGGTCGGCCAGGACGGTCTCCATGTCGGCCGTAGGCTCCATACCGGGAAACTCTTCGGCTACCTCTTGGGCGCGGCTCGTTACTATTCGGCGGACCGTAAAGCCGGGGTGGGCGCGGAAAAACGGCGACTGAAGATAGCGACCGGAAAGGCCGAAGCCGATCAGTCCGACGGATAGGGGAGTAGACATACCACAATTATTTAATTCGATTCCCAAGGTACTGTTTCACCCGCATCCGGGCGGGCGGCGGCGCGCGGGTGCTATATCCCCCCGAACGGCCGGCTTCCGCGGCTCCGTCCCTAGGAAGTTCCGGCCACGGTTACCAGCAGGGCTGGCATGTACCGGTGAAGCGTCAAATAAAAAACCTCCTTCCCACCGAAGTGAAAAGGAGGTTGCCGGGCGTCAGCCCGATTGGTAAGCGGTCAATCCTTACCGAAGTCGCAGGAAGGAACGTACGGTGCGGTCACCCATCTCGGGCGTGACCACCATTTGGTAGAGACCGGCGGGAATGTCTCCCAGGCTCAGTTCAACGGTATTGGTGCCGGTAGCGGCTTCCACCACCCGGCGGAACGCAACGCGACCGGTGGCGTCGTATATCTGCAGGTCCACTCGCTGATTATCCTCGGAGGCGAACTGCAGGGTAATGAGATCGCGGGCCGGGTTCGGGAACACGGCTACTTCCTCCAGACCGGTTACGTTGCCGGAGGATTGTACAAGAGACTTCTTGCCCTTGCCATTGCCGAAGTTCTCAGCGCTGGGCACTTGGGTAGCAGTGCTGGTACGCTCCACGTTACAGCCGTCCAGACTGATGCCCGGGAAGTCGAGCCCCTGCTGGTTGCCGGCCTTGATGGCCACGTCGGTTACGTACTCTCTCAGGTCGGCATCGATAAGGTAGCTGAAGGTGACGCACTGGTTGGGCTCACGCTTCATGGCGCCGTCGCCGAAGCCTTCAAACTGTACGTCGTAGCGCTCGCAGTTGCCGGTGCGTCCGTTGATTTCTACTTTAAGGCCAGACATACTGGAGGAGGATTCGAGCAGGGCCGACTTCGGAAGATCACATGGAATGGAGAACCGAATGTTGGAGATGTCCTTGCAGTCGTCGCCGATCAGGCACAGTTCCCAGGTGAAGCGGGTGGTGCCCGCCTCGCTGTCGTAATCCATACACGCCGCCAGGGAGTAGCACTCGTTCTCGAAGGGCGGCGGGGGGGTACGGGTAATGATCTGGACATCCTGACCTTCTCCGCACTCATTGGAGGCGGTCCAGGTCCGGATTATAGTGCTGCAATCGTCTTCAGGATCACCGACTATTTCGTCGGAATAGCTTACGGGTACGGAACCATTGGCATCGGTGGCGGTGGCCATACCGGTATCGGCGGGATCGGTTGAGGCCCCACAGGCGATGGTGATGTCAGCGGGGGCGGTGACGGTGGGTTCCTGGCCCGCCGTGACCTTGACGATCTGGGTGCAGTAGAATTCGTCGCCGTTACTGTTGCTTACCGTCCAGTTTCGGGTGATAATGGCAGCCAAGGCGGGGTCGCTGGGATTGTTGTCAACGTCTTCGGTATAGTCCAGGAAGATTTCGCAGTCGGCCTCAAAGTGCGGAATGTAGGTTGGATTGTTGAAGTCCGGCGCGGCATCCTCCAGGCAGTCTACCTCGTAATCGGGCGGACAGTAGGGATTAACGCAGGTGAAGTCGAGGCCAGCGGTAGTGGTGGTCGTGAGCTCCGGGGAATCGGACGCTACCGTATTGTCGGAAATCGTCGTTCCCGCCATCAACGCCGTCGAGAGGAACAGGCAGAAGAAGTGCAGGAGCACGTATTTCCCGGTTTTGGAAATGGAAATGTCGAAGTGCATCATCGTGTTATTTATAGTGTGAGAAAATGGTTGTCCGAATAGTGTTGGGGTCCGGCATGTGAACCATATGGTGCGCACGGCCGAATCTTCCGACCGGATGGACGGATAGGCTATGGGTTAATTTAGGAGAGGGGTAGGTGCCGACGACTGACGGACAACAGAGGATGGATGTCCTCAGGGGGTGCCCGCCAATCGTCGGACAAAGTCAAATGGGTATTCCAAGTAGTAACTCAAATCTAAAGCTGGAGTAAGCGTGTATGACCTACTTAATGTAATTTATGCTTTTCCCATCTGATAGCAAAATTTGTCTGTGGAAATCTTTTCGAGCGTTGGTGGGCCGGGCCGGGTAAAGGGCCTCCAGGGCCGATGGAATGGGATGCTATTTCCGCGAAGCCCATCCCTTGGTTTTCCTCGGAATTGACTCCGCTCGGTGGGTGCCGTCCCTTCCAGGGCCAATGGTGCGGGATGATATTTTCGCGAAGCCCATTCCTCGGTGCCCTCGGAATTGACTCCGCTGGTTGGATGCCGTCCCTTCCAGGGCCGGGCCGGTGGTGGGATTCCATGCCCGATGGTGCGGGATGCTATTCCCGCGAAGCCCATTCCTCGGTGCCCTCGGAATTGACTCCGCTGGTTGGATGTCGTCCCTTTCAGGGCCGGGCCGGGTAGAGGGCCTCAAGGCCCGACTCATCATCGATACCAGGAGGCGTGGAGGCACATTAAAAAAACCTCACGCCTCCGCCGTGGTGGTAGCATCTCGGCGCGTCCGCAGGACATCCGAGGGTGCGGACCCAAAAGTTCCCAAATTGTGCAGGTAGCGGTGGTAGTCTCTCAGGCCTGAAGACGCTCAATCCTGATAAGCCCCCGAAGAGTACGTCAGCTCGTAGCTGTGGGTATAGATCTCGAAGACCACGCCGAAGGGGTCTTCCACGTAGACCATGCGGTAGGGCTTTTCGCCGGGGTAGTACTCACGGATGGGCATGCGCTGTTTGCCCCCGCGGGCGACGATCTTTTCCGTGAGGCCTTCGATGTCGGGATCCTGGACGCAGAAGTGGAACAGCCCGGTAGCGAAGGGATTGAACTCGGGTTTGCGGGCTTCGGTCTGGGGGAACGAAAACAACTCGATACCTACGCCATCGGAGGTCGAAAGGTGAGCGATCTCAAAAGTCTCCCAGTCCTCACCGAATACGTCGATGCACATTTGGCCGATGGCCGTGTCGCGTTCCTTCTGTACGGTAGAGGGGGGCATGATGACGTACCAACCCATCACTTCGTGGTAGAATTCTACCGCGCGGGGCAGGTCGGGGACGGTAATGCCAATGTGGGAGAAGGAACGGGGGTACATAGTGTATTTGCCTACACTACACGGCTGGCCAGCAGTCGGTTCACCGGGGTGACGTCGATGGTACGGCTGAAATTGATCTCGAAGAGGCCCACGCCGCTTACCCAGATCTTGAAATCGGCGTCGGTGTCCATCAGGCCGGCGGTCTCCACGGCATAGGAGCCGATCTTGCCGTAGGGGAAGCTGCGGAAGTTCTTCTTGGAGCCGGTAAGGCCCTGCACGTCGAGCGTGAGGATACGCCGGTCGGTGAACCACACGCGGTCGCGGACGTGCTTGTAGGCCAGTTCGATTGTCTCGCCCTCCGCCAGCAGGGGGTGGATTAGGTCGTGGCCATCGTCGGGGGTAGTCTGGGAAGTAACGCTAAAGCTGGTGAGCAGGTCCATAAATGAGGTAAGGATTGAGCCGGTGAATATAGGAATCCGGTGGCGCTACCGGCCCCTCTACCCAAATACATATAGCAGATTTCGCTAACTTTAAGCAGGATGCCCGCGCAACACCCCCTCCCGCCCGCCCCGATCCGCCGACCCGGAACCTCCCATCCGCGGTATGCTCTGCTCCGTAGCCACTGGCTGCTGCTCTTACTGGGGTGGCTTTGCACCTGCGCGCCGCCGCTATACGGACAGGATACCGCCCGCATTCGCCAGGTACTGGAAGCCGCCGATACGCTATTCGTACTCCAACCCCGGCCCACCCTCGAACTGCTCGCCACGATCGCGCCCCTGCTGCCCGCCGCCACGCCCCGGCAACGGATCGATTACCTCCATTACCACGGGGCCGCTTACCAACGCCTGGGGCGGATGGATTCCGTGGAGTGGTACCACCGCCGTATCCTGGAAACCCTGGCCCCGGGAGAAGACGAAAGCGCCCGCTCCCGCGCGCTGGCCAACCTCGGCACGGCCTACCGCGCCCGCGGCGAACTGGACTCCGCCGCCGCCGTCTACGAACGCGCCTTGCAAGTGTTTGAAACGCGATCCGACAGCTTTCCCCGTGGGACGGTGCGCAACAGCCTCGGCCTCATCTACTACGCCCGGGGCGAGTATCCCGCCGCCATGCGGGTGTACCTGGAGGCGCTGGACCTCTTTCGCGGTCTCGGGCACGCCGCTGCCGTAGCGATCGTGAACAACAATATCGGACAGGTCTACCACGCCCAGAAGGATTACCCCAAGGCCGTCCGCCACTACTCCGCCTATCTGGAGGCGAGCCGGGAGAGCGGCAACCGGCGCGGGGAAGCCACCGCCCTGAACAACCTGGGCGTGGCCTACCTCGACCGTAGCGTGCCGGATTCCGCGCAGACCTACTTTCTGCTCAGCCTCGCGGTGAAGGAGGAGATCGGACTGGAAGCCGAGATCGCCACCACCCTCAACAACCTGGGAAAGATCGCCAACCGACGCAACGACTACGCGGCGGCCCTCGACTACAACCGCCGCGGACTGGCAGTGGCCCGCGCGCAGGACAATCCCCGCGACGCGGCTTTTTGCCTCGTAGAATTGGGCCACAGTCTGCGCCAACTTGGACAGGCAGACGCCGCCCGCGACCGCTACCGCGAAGCGCTGCAACTGGCCGAAAGGATGGGCGACCCCCAACTCACCTACGAGGCGCACCACGGGCTATACGAGACCCTCCGAACCGACAGTCCCGAACGGGCCCTGCCGCACCTCGAAGCCGCCTTCGCCCTACGCGACAGCCTGCTCAACGCCGAAAACGTGGAGGCCCTCACCACCCTGCGCCTGGAAAACGACTTCCGGCAGCGCGAACTCCTCAGCCGGGAAAAACTGGCCAACCTGGAACTGCGGGAAACCCTCAACGCCACCCGGCTGGCAAGCCAGCGCCGGGTCATCTTCGGATTGCTCGCCGCCCTGGTCGTGCTGGGCGCGCTGGGCTACCTGCTCTGGCGGCAACGCGACCGCATCCGCGAACAGCACACGGCGCTACAGTCCGCCCTGCGGGAAAAGGACATCCTGCTGCGCGAGATCCACCACCGGGTCAAGAACAACCTCCAGGTGATCTCCTCCCTGCTGGGTATTCAGTCGCGCCACGTGCGCGACAAGGTCGCCCGCGACGCCCTCAACGAAGGGCGCAGCCGGGTGCAGACGATGGCGCTGATCCACCAAAACCTCTACGGACAGGAGCAGCTGACGGGGATCAACATCCGGGAGTACTTTGATAAGCTGCTGGACAACCTGCTGCGTACCTACCAGATTTCTCCCGACCGCATCCGGGTAGACGCCGACATCGATGAGCTGGTGCTGGACGTGGACACCCTCATCCCCCTGGGGCTAATCCTCAACGAACTGATCACCAACGCCCTGAAGTACGCCTTCCCCGCCGGCGGGGGCCGCATCGCCGTGAGTATCCGGCAGACCGAGGGCGGCCTGCGGGTGGTGGTCGACGACGACGGCGTGGGCATGGAGGACCCGGAAGCCCTGACCAACGGCGACAGCTACGGCTACGAGCTGATCACGGCGCTGGTCGACAAACTGGAAGGAGAACTGCGGGTAAACGGACAGGCCGGAACGCGGGTTAATATCCTGTTGAAAGATTACAAGGTAGCGGCATGAGCCTGGAAGCGATGCGTATCCTGATTGTCGAGGATGATCCGGTAATTCGTACGGACCTGAAGTCCCTGCTCACGAGTCACGGACTGGAGGTCGTAGGAGCGGCCAAGGACGCCGTCTGCGCCTACGACCTGCTGCGGTCCACCCAGCCCAATTTCGTAATTCTCGACATCAACCTCGGAACCGGCCCCAGCGGCCTGGAAGTCGCGGAAGTGCTGCACACCCGCTACCGACTGCCCTATATCTTCCTTACTTCCTACTCCGATTCGGCCACCCTCGAAGCCGCCATGCAGCAGGGGCCGTTCGGGTACCTCGTCAAGCCCTTTCAGGACGAAACCGTACTGAGCACCCTGGCCGTGGCGTGGAGCAACTACCAACGCCTGAAGCGCAACCGGGGCATCAACCTCAGCGACTGCCCCGAGCCGCTCACCGAGCAGGAGGAACGCGTGGCCAGGCTGCTGGTGGAGGGCCTGCCCTACCGCCGGATCGCCGAGCAGCTGTTCATCTCGCAGAACACGCTCAAGTACCACGTCAAGCACATCTACGCCAAGTACGGGGTGGCCGGCCGGGCCGAACTGGTGAGCCGGGTGTACGAATAACCACCCATTTGTGTGGGGCGCCGCGCCGGAGCGGGCCGGAATTTAGAGGTGTTCGGAGCAATGGACTCCGGCGTACCCTTCATTCCACATCCATTCCGCACTATGAAACGCATTGCCTTCCTCCGCACCACCTTAGCCGCCGGTGCCATGACCGCCCTCCGCCCCCTCGCCGCCCACGACCGCCCCGCACCGGGGGACCCCGTACTCGACCCCCGCATCGTCCGCGAGCAAGAAGGCCAGCAGGTCAACGTACTCGGCGACCGCATGACCTTCAAACTGACCGGCGAAGATACCGGTGGCCGGCTCACCATGATCGAGGAATACAACGACCCCGGCGTCGCGATCCCGCCGCACATCCACGACAACGAAGACGAGATATTCCGCGTCCTGGAGGGCGAACTGGAAGTCACCGTCGCCGGCGAAACCACCCTGCTGAGGGCCGGAGACATGGCGTTCGGCCCCCGCGGCGTTGCCCACAGCTGGCGAACCGTAGGCGAGGGGAAGACCCGCGTCATCCTCACCGCCTTTCCCTCCGGCATCGAGAAAATGTTCGAGGAAATCGGCGAACTGCCCGCCGGCCCGCCCGACATGCCCACCGTTTTTGGCATTTGCGGTCGCTACGGAATCCACTTCGTCTGAGCCCTCCCTTCCTTTCACCTTTAACCGAACTTACTATGAATACGCAATCTGTTTTCTTCGCCCTGCTGCTGTTGCTGTTCCTTTCCTGTCAGGAAGACGAAAAGGTGCAGACCCGCTTCACGGGCCCGGAAGTTGCCGTTGGAGACGGGCAGGCCTGGACGGTAGTAAACACCGACCAGCGGGGTAACCCCACCAGTCTGGCCGTTGAAATGGACGCCGATGCCATGGAGGGCCTGCCCACCGGTCAGCACCACCCGCCGTCCTACGTGCTGCGGCTACCCACCGGAGTCGACCTGCCGCCCTACGACCACATTACGCTCGACTGGAACGAGCACGGCCACGAACCCATGCACGTATACGACGTGCCGCATTTCGATATCCATTTCTACTTCATCTCGGAGACGGAACGCGACGGTATCGGGCCGGATGATTCCCTGGCCTTCAACAAGCCCCTCCCGGCGGAGAACCTTCCCCCGGACTACCTCGAAACCCCGGGTGGCGTACCGCGCATGGGCGCCCACGTGATCGACCTGCAATCGCCGGAAATCAGCGGCGAGGGATCGTTCACTCACACCTTCATCTACGGCAAATACGACGGAGAGATCATCTTCCTGGAACCCATGGTGACCACCGAGTTCCTGCGGACCAAACCCGACGTCACCGCACAGGTACGGCAGCCGCAGGAGTGGCAACATGCCGGGTATTACCCCACCAATTACCGCATCGCGTACGATGCGGGCAAGGATCGGTACTCCGTGGTACTGAAAGATTTCGTATCGGTACAGTAAGCAGCCGAGGTCATTGGGGCGCGGACGCGGGTGCCGTGCTAAAGCGGTAAAGCGGAGCCGGGAGGGTATGGCCCCCCGGCCATCCGCGCTGCCCGGTGTTGGGTGACCGGTCCGTAGCCTGGAAGGGAAAAAAGAGCGATAGGGTATCTTAAGCCCCATGCTTGTTCCTTCCCTTATTTCCATCGTGGTGCTCGTGCTGGTGCACCTTTTCGTCAGTCGGCTGGGTTTGTCGGGTATCCCCCGCAGCAAGTGGCTGTCGCTGGGGGGCGGGATCTCGGTGACCTACATCTTTCTGCACGTCCTGCCGGAGTTTGCCGAGTACCAGGAGATGTTTGCCGAGCATACTTCCGACGACGTGCTCAATTTTATGGAGCACCACATCTACGGCTTCGCCTTGCTGGGCCTGGTGGCTTTCTACGCGCTGGAGCGGGCGGCGAAGCGCTCGAAGCAGTCGCACCGTGAACCTTCCGAAGAAGTTGAGGAGGACGATACCAGCGTTTTCTGGATCCACATGTTCTCGTTCATGGTCTACAACGGCATCATCGGCTATTTGCTGTGGGGCCGGGAGGACCAGTCGACCATGGGGCTGGTATACTACGTGCTGGCCATGGCCTTCCACTTTATGGTTACCGACTTCAGTCTGTACCAACACTACCAGGAGCTGTACCGCCGCCGGGGCCGCTGGATGGTGGTGGCCGCTCTGGTGGGCGGCTGGGCCTTGGGCCTGACGGTGGAGATCGCGGAGATCCACGTCGGTATGATCTTCGCTTTCGTGGCCGGCGGGGTGATCATGAACGTGCTGAAGGAGGAGTTGCCGGAGGAGCGCAAGAGCAACATCTGGGCCTTCCTGACCGGGGTGGTGGCCTACGCCGTATTGCTCATCGCTACCTGAGCGGAGCCACGGCGGGCCGGCGGATTTGGCCGGCCCCGGCACCCGCGCGCCGCCGGCGCCATACCTGGAAAACGCGCGGACTGGCGAAATCCGCGCTGATTTCCATACATTGACCATCCAAAATCCAGTATGATGACCGACCGCAGAAAATTCCTACGCCAATCCGCTAAATTGGGGGCGGCCACCCTCCTGCTCCCCGCCTGGGGTTGCGGTGCCAGTTCCGGAGACCGGGGCGAGAGTGTAGAAGCTCTCCAGGACGAGCAGCCCGCCGAAACCGCCGGGGGCAGCCTCGACGCCTTCGGGATCCAGCTCTACACCCTCCGCGACGTGCTGCCGCAGGACGTGAAGGGCACCCTGCGCAAGATTGCCGACTACGGCTACCAGCAGATCGAGGGGTACGAAGGGAATATGGGTCTCTTCTGGGGTATGTCAAATACGGAATTTAAGGACTACCTCGACGAGCTGGGCCTCACCATGGTTTCCAGCCACTGCAACATCGACGAGAACTTCGAGCAGAAGGCCAAGCAAGCCGCGGAAATCGGCATGGACTACCTGATCTGCCCCTACATCGGTGCCCAGGACGACCGCAACGGCTGGCAGGCCGTGGTCGACAAGTTCAACCAGCGCGGCCAAATCTGCGCCGATAATGGCATTCGGTTTGCCTACCACAACCACGGCTACAGCTTCCAGGAAGTGGACGGCATCATGCCGCAGGACTTCATGATGGAAAACACCACCGACGAGGTCGACTACGAAATGGACATCTACTGGGTGGTGACCGGTGGCGCCGACCCCATCGACTACCTCAACAAATTTCCCGGTAAGTGGAAACTCTGCCACGTCAAGGACCGCGAACGCGGCGCCGACCCCGCCGAGAGCGAGGCCTCCGTGGACCTGGGTACCGGATCTATCGACTACCCCCGCATCCTTGCCGTAGCGGAAGAGCAGGGTATGGAATACTACATCGTAGAACAGGAGCGCTACCCCAACTCTACGCCGCTGAAAAGCGCCGAGGTGGACGCGCAGTACCTGCGTGAGCTGAAATTCTCGTAAACAGCCCCGCACCGTACCATCGCCCCCCGCAGTCCCCGGCCATCAGCCGGTGAATTGCGGGGGGTGATTTATTTTGGGTCAGACCGCACCCGCCAGACTGCTGACGCGCACGCCGGTATAGAAGTAAAAACGGGCCCCCTCGCCTTCTTCACTTTCGACCCAGACCTCACCTTCGTGGAAGCGGATGATGCGCTGGACCAGAGCCAGGCCGATGCCGGTGCCGTCGAAGCCCTCACTGTTGGTGGAGCGGGTGAAGAGGTCGAATATGCGGTCCTGCTGGTCGGTGGGCACCCCGATTCCGTTATCGGCGATACAGAAAATGGGGAAGCCGCGGCGGTATTTACCGGTGAAACTTACCTCCACCCGTGGCGAATCCGCCCGCGCGCTGTACTTGAAAGCATTGGACAGCAGGTTGGTGAATACCACGATCAGGTAGTTGTGGTCGCCGCAGATCGCCGGCAATGGCTTTTGGATGCGGCAGCGGGTGGCGAGGCGGTCGTCGGCGTGGGAGAGGTCGGCCAGAACGCGCTCCACGAGTTCAGTCACGCAGAGGCTGTTGAAGACCATCTTGTTGCGGTCGATGCGGTTGAGGGCGAGCAGGTCGTCGATGAAGGTGCGCATCCGCTGAGCGTTCTGCTGGATGAGCGACAGGAAGGAAGTGCCTTCCTCATCGAGGCGGTCGGCGTATTCGTCCTGCAGAATGTCGGCGTAGCTCGAGATGCCGCGCAGGGGCGCGCGCAGGTCGTGGCCGATGGTATAACTGAACAGCTCCAGGTCGTCGAGGGCTTCCCGCAACAGGGTGTTGTGCCTGCGGGTGAGGGAGTAGCGCTGGAGGACGACCTTTTGCAGGAAATTCTGCAGCGTCCGGGCGGCAACAATCTCCTCCTCTACCCAGGGTAGCGACCACCGGTGCGAAGTCACGGCGCGCACACTGTACTTTCTGCCCTCGGGATCTCCCTCGACGGCGGTGCTGCCGTAGGTCAATTTCCGTACCGACTCAGGTTTGAACCAGATGATCCATTGGTTGACCGCGGGGTCAAGTGGCAGGAACAATACGCCGGCGGCTACCTTGACATAGCCGTCTGCGGCGGGGAAATGTGCGGCCAACTGGTCGGTGTGCCACTGCTTGTCGTCGCCGATCACCTCCTTGACCCAACCGACGATCTCGGCGATTTGATCCTTATCCGGGGTGTTGCCAGCGGTGCTCAGGTCGTCGTCGGAGCAAATGGCCGCACCGTGCGTGTCGGGCAATAGATCCAGGATGGTGGTCCGGCCCGCCATAAGCCCGTTGGAAAGGTTCTCGGCTTTAATGATTTCCTTTTGAAGACGGTCGCGGACCTCGTTTGCCTTCTGCTCGCTACGCAGGTGATTGTGGTATAGGTGGTAGGCGATCTTCTGCTGCACCAGTCGGCCGACGACGCGCAGGAAGGATTGCATCTGGAAGTCGAGGTAGAGTGGTTCAATGCTGTGCATGAAGCAGGAGCCCCAGAGCTTGCCGTCGATCAGGATGGAAAGGCAGCCCATGGTACTGAGGCCGGTATCGCGCAGGAAACGCAGACTGTTCACAAAGGGCTCCCGGGCGGCCAGTTTGAGGTGCAGGATTTCGTGGGCTGCCGGGTTCACTTCCCCCACCATGGGATGAAGGGGTTCCTTCT
This sequence comes from Neolewinella litorea, assembly GCF_004803465.1. GTDB lineage: Bacteria > Bacteroidota > Bacteroidia > Chitinophagales > Saprospiraceae > Neolewinella > Neolewinella litorea. Next base: position 260,828 of record NZ_SRSF01000004.1, read on the forward strand.
CGGCGGTGAAGTTCAGCACGGTCTCCGAGAGCTGGCGCACACGAGTATCTTCGGGGATATCCGCGGCAACGAAGCGCATGTTCAGCATGGATTCCAGTTCATCGACCCTGGACTCGTGGGTGACGATGCTGTTCAGGAGGTTGTCAAAGTGCAGAACGATAGCCCGGTCGTATCCGAAGTGCTGGGTCAGTCCGTTGCAGAGGCGTTGCAGCAGTCCGGAGGTGGTCGTCTCCGCTTCCAGTTCACGGGTAAACCCGTCAAGCCGGGCCGCGTAATCGCCCACGTGCGACCATTTCCGGCGCGGTTCGATCTCGAGGACGATCTCTTCCGCCAGCGGGTAAACGACTGCTTGGTAATCTCCCGCGGGCCAGCCGGACGGGGCACTCAGGTATACCGCTGTTTGTTGGTCGTCTGCGGGTACGGCCACAATCTGTTCCACGACATAGACGGGCAAGAGATCTTCCAGGCGCAGTTGCAACAGTTGTCGTGGTTTACGGCCGCACCGCTGTTCCGACTGGGCACTGGCAGCCACGATGGCGTGGGTAGATCGGTTTACGACCAACACAAGGGCATAGGACTGAACCAACGGGGGAGGGTGCTGCAAGGAGGCGTATTTCGCACAAACTTACTACCAATACCCGCTTATTGAGGAAGTTCTTCCCGCAGGAACCGCCCCGTGTGACTCTCCTTGACCCTGGCTACCGCTTCGGGGGTGCCGGTGGCTACCACCCGGCCGCCGCCCCGGCCGCCTTCCGGACCCATGTCGATGAGGTAGTCGGCCACTTTAATCACGTCCATGGTGTGCTCGATTACGATGACGGTGTTGCCCTTGTCAACCAGTTTTTGGAGGACCTTGAGGAGGTACTTGATGTCTTCGAAGTGGAGGCCAGTGGTGGGTTCGTCGAGGATGTAGACGGTCTGTCCCGTGTCGCGCTTACTCAACTCCTCGGCCAGTTTGACGCGCTGGGCCTCGCCGCCGGAAAGGGTGGTCGCCCGCTGCCCCAGGGTGATGTAGCCCAGGCCGACGTCGCGCAGGGTCTTGAGCCGGCGGTAAATCTTCGGAATGGGTTCGAAAAACTCGGCGGCCTCCGATACGCTCATGTTGAGGACGTCGGTGATTGATTTTCCCTTGTAGAGTATCTCCAGGGTCTCGCGGTTGAAGCGCATGCCCTGGCAGTTCTCGCATTTCACCTCCACGTCGGGCAGGAAGTTCATCTCGATGGTGCGCATGCCGGAGCCCTTGCAGACCTCGCAGCGCCCACCCTTGACGTTAAAACTGAAGCGGCCGGGCTTATAGCCCCGGATCATGGCCTCGGGGAGCTTGGTGAACAGCTGGCGGATGTCGGTGAAGACCCCGGTGTAGGTAGCCGGGTTGGAACGCGGGGTGCGGCCGATGGGCGACTGGTCGATGTCGATCACCTTGTCGATGTGCTGCAGGCCGTAGACGCGGCCGTACTCCATTGGCTTTTTAACGCTATTGTAGAAGTGCTGGCGCAGGATGGGGTAGAGGGTCTCATTGATGAGGGTCGACTTGCCGCTGCCGCTGACCCCGGTCACGCAGGTAAGGGTGCCGAGGGGGATCTTGATGTCGACGCCCGTGAGGTTGTTGCCCTGGGCGCCTTTCAGGGTAAGGAACTTGCCATTGCCCTTGCGCCGCGCTTCCGGTATTTCGATGCGGCGGCGGCCGGCCAGGTAGTCGCTGGTGATGCTGCCGGCGTGTTCCTGCTTCAGGAATTCCTCGGGCTTACCGGCGGTGACGACGGCTCCGCCCAGGGCTCCGGCCCCGGGGCCCAGGTCGAGCAGGTAGTCGCTGGCCATCATGATGTCCTTGTCGTGCTCCACGACCAGCACGGTGTTGCCGATGTCGGTCAGGTCGCGCAGGGCCCGGATCAGGCGCTGGTTGTCGCGCTGGTGCAGCCCGATGCTGGGCTCGTCCAGGATGTAGGTAATGCCCGTGAGCTGGCTGCCGATCTGGGTGGCCAGGCGGATGCGCTGGGCTTCCCCGCCGGAGAGGGTACGGCCGGGCCGGTCCAGGCTCAGGTAACCCAGCCCCACGTGCAGCAGGAACTGCAGGCGGAAGCGGATCTCTTTCAGGATATCGGTAGCGATCAGGGTGGTGCGTTCGTCCATCCCCTCCTCGGCGGTTTCCATCCAGGTGCCGAGTTCGCCGAGGTCCATGTGGGCCAGTTCGCTGATCGTTTTTTGCTTGATCTTATAGTAGCGTGCCTCCTTCCGCAGCCGGGCGCCCTCGCATTCAGGGCAGGTATCGATGGTCATGAACTCCTCGGCCCAGCTGCGGATGCGCTCGCTGGTGGTTTCTTCGTACCAGCGGACGATCATGTTGACCAGTCCGTTCTGCTCCACGTCCCAGACCAGGTCGTGCGCGCTTTTGTCGTAGCTGCTTTTCTTTTTCCGCTTGCTTTCCTTGCGGCCGTAGAGGATCACGTTGAGGGCCTCGGGCGGGATGCGCTCGATCGGGTCGGTGAGCTTGAACCCCTCAGCCTTCGCGATGGCCTTGATCTGTTTGAAGGTGGTATTGTCGCGGGTGTCGCCCAAGGGGGCCAGCCCTCCCTTGTTGATGCTCACCGAGCGGTCGGGAATGATCTTGGTGATGTCCGGGCTGTTCACCTGGCCGAGGCCCTTGCAGGTGGGGCAGTACCCGTAGGGGGAGTTGAAGGAGAAGGTATTCGGGCTGGGCTCCTCGTAGCTGATGTTGTTCTCGGCGTCCATCAGGTTCTTGGAGTACGGGGAGACTTCGCCGCTTTCTGCGTCCTGGATGAAGACGAGTCCTTCCCCGAGTTTGAGGGAGGTGGACACACTTTGGCTGAGGCGGTCGCGGCGGTCGGCACCCATCTTGATGCGGTCGACCACCAGTTCGATGTCGTGCACCTTGTAGCGGCTTACCTGCATGCCTTCCTTCAGGTCCTGCACTTCGCCGTCGACCCGCACTTTGGTGAAGCCTTGCTTGCGTACCTGGTCGAAGAGCTCCCGGTAGTGGCCTTTGCGGCCCCGGACGAGGGGTGCCAGTACGATGATCTTGCGGCCGTCGTAGGCCTCCGCGATCTGGTCGAGCATCTGCTCTTCGGTGTAGCGCAGCATGGGCTTGCCGGAGACGTAGCTGTAGGCGGTACCGGCGCGGGCGTAGAGCAGGCGCAGGAAGTCGTATATCTCGGTTACGGTACCGACGGTGGAGCGGGGGCTGCGGTTAGTGGTCTTCTGCTCGATCGAAATGACCGGGCTCAGGCCGGTGATCTGTTCAACTTCGGGCCGCTCCATGGTGCCCATGAACTGCCGGGCGTAGCTGCTGAAGGTCTCCATGTACCGCCGTTGGCCCTCCGCGTAGATGGTGTCGAAGGCCAGGCTGGACTTACCGCTGCCGCTCAGTCCGGTGATCACCACCAACTGGTTGCGCGGCAGTTCGACGTCGATGTTTTTGAGGTTATGCTCCTTCGCGCCAATCACGCTGATGAAGCGCTCCGTATGGGGTATTTCCGGCTTGATTTTTTGCGGGGCCGCGGGTGCGGTAGTCGTGGTTGAAGGCATAGTTCTATCAACCCGTGAGCGAGGGATGAGGTTTTGTCGGCCCCCGGGCGCGGGCTGGTCCGCCCGAAAGTGGTCCGACCACTGAGCAGCGGACCACCTGCCCCCCCCCACCGTCCAACGGTTGGTCGGTTGGACGCTACCCCAGCCCCCCCGGTTCGATGGCGTCGGCGTAATAGCCCTGGGGCCCGTCGCGCAGCACGAAGCGTACCAGATCACCCTTGCGCACGACCGGCACCAGGAGGTTGCGGCGGCGGAAGTAGAATTCCTCGCGGGTGCCCTGCAGCCGCAGGTAGCCGAAACCGCGGTCGGGCAGGTAAAAGACGATCGTGCCGAGGGAGAGGTCGGGATCCATGCTACCTAGTTAGGCATTTTTCGGGAAGCGGGGTATGCCCGGATTGGTTAAACCACCGACCAAGCTTTCAGGGGGCGGTATGGCACCCGCGGCCGCGCCCGGACTTACCTTTACCGCATGCTGAAACAGCTTCTTCTCGGAATGTTGCTGCTACTGACCGCCGCCGCCCTGCGCTCCCAGGTCGACAGTATCGGGCAGTGGCACAGCCTGCAGTCATTCGCATCCGGGGCCTACGTGACCCAGAGCGCGGAATCCATCATCTACACCACCGGTAACGTGGTGTTCTTCCTGGACAAAGAGGACCTCAGCATACGGCCCCTCACCCGCACCGACGGACTGGCCGGCGGGCAGATCGACCTGATCAAGTACCACCCGCCCACGGAAACGCTGATCATCGTGTACGAGAACAGTACCATCGACCTTTACCGCCGGGGGCAGTTCTCCACCCTGCGGCAGATCGACAACTTCAACTTCAGCGGCGACAAGCGCATCTACGACGTCACCTTCGGGGAGAACAACACCATTTACCTCGCGGCGGGCTACGGCCTGAGCTCGCTTTCCCTGGACGAGCAGATCTTCAACTTCACCACCTTCACCGGCGTGCGGGTCAACAGCGTCGTAGCGTATGGTGGCCACCTCTACGCCGCCACCGACGAAGGGCTCTACCGCGCCCCGCTGCAGGGCGTCAACCTTAACGACTTCAACCGCTGGGACCTACTGGGCTTCGCCGACGGACTGCCGGGCGACTACACCTCCGCCACCCTGACCACCTGGCAAGGTGCCCTGTACTTCGCGGTGGACGACGACGTCTACCGCCTGCAGGATGGTACTATTCAGCCCTACTACGACGCCCCCGAGGCGGACAACCGCCTGGAATACCTCAACGGACAGGCTACCCTGCTGCTGGCCGGCTACCGCTGTACGACGGGCAACTGCGCCGACCGCCTCGTCCTGGACCTCGGAGCAAGCCCCGGAACGGCCCGCCCCCTGCCCGACTGCGCCTACCGCACCAACTACGCCATCGAGGACGAGCGCGGCCGCATCTGGTTCGGCGATGACGCCGAGGACATCCGCTACCTCACCGGCCCGGCGGGCGACTGCCGCCGACTGGCGTACCCCGGCCCCCCCAAAGACCGGGTATACCGAATGACCCACGACGGCACCTCCCTGTGGGTGGCCCCCGGCCAGCTCGATGAGAATACGACACCGGCCTTCGACGCTGACGGAGTCTGGCGGTATACCGACGGCAGCTGGACCACCTTCACGCCCTTCAACACCCCGGCCCTGCGCGGTCGCAACGGGGCAGCGGGTGGCGACGACGACTTCCTGACCATCATCGACGTGGATTACGACCCCTTGAACCGGGTCCACTACTTCAGCTCCTTCTTCGAAGGGGTGGTGGGCCGCGACGCGGAGGGGGAATTTACCCTCTACGACGAGACGAACAGCAGTCTGGAGCTGGCCCCGGATGCCGGGCCCGGCCGTATCAGGGCGGCGGGGGCGGCAACCGACCAGCAGGGCTACACCTACTTTGCCGTGAGCCGGGCCGAAGCCAATGGGATCGTGAGCGTGCGCAGTCCGGACGGACAGTGGGCGGCCCTGGGCCAGTCCTGCAACCTCAACATCGCCATTGACATCGCGGTGGACGACTTCGGCTACGTCTGGGTGGTCCACCGGGGCGGCTCCAACGGGGGGCTCACGGTGATCGACCCCATGGGCACGCCGATGGACCCGAGCGACGACCGTTGCCGGACCATCTTGGCCAGCAGCCAGAATCAGTTGCCGACCAACCAGACCCGCAGCATCGCCGTAGACCTGGAGGGAAACGTATGGGTGGGTACCGCGGAAGGCATCGTGATCTTTACCTGTCCGGGCACGGTCTTCGATACCGAACTGTGTACCGGATACCGCCCCCTGGTGTCGGCCGACGATGGATTCGGGGGGTACCTGCTGGAGACGGAGGAGATTCGCACCATTGCCGTCGACGGGGGCAACCGGAAGTGGATCGGCACCAACGGCGGGGCCTTCCTGCTGTCGGAGGCCGGAGACGAGCAGCTGCTCAAATTCGACCGCGGCAACAGCCCCCTGCTGGACGACGTGGTCAAGAGCATTGCCATCGACCCGGTGTCGGGCACGGTTTTCTTCGGCACCGAACTGGGCATCATCAGTTACCGCGGCACGGCTACCGCGGCGGCGGAGATTTTCGTCGGTGAACTGGAGGTCTTTCCCAATCCGGTAGAGCCCGGTTACGATGGCCCCATCGCCATCCGTGGGCTGGCCCGCAACGCCCGCGTGAAGATCACCGACCTGAGCGGCAAGCTCGTCGAGGAAGGCCTGGCGACGGGGGGACAATTCACGTGGCAGGGCACCGATTACAACGGGCGGCGCGTGACGACGGGCGTCTATCTGGTATTTGCCTCAAGCAACCGTCGCTTCGCCGTGGAGAACCCCGGAAGCGCGGTGGCCAAGATCGTTTTTATCCGGTAGCGGCTTCTCCCTATCTTCGTCGCCGTGATCCCCGACTACGACTTCCACTCCGATACCCCGAATACGGGGAACCTGCGTTTGCTCCACTGGCTATTCTACGCGGGGGCCCTGCTCCTGCTGTTGGCCGCGGTGTACGAGTTCTACCTCTACTCCACCCACTGGGCGGTGGGCGACGAGCGGGACCACCTCTGGCAACTCGTACTGGGTTTCATTTACCTGCTGGTGGGTGGCCTGGTGGCCTGGTTCACCTACCAGCGCACCGCGGGCAACGCCGAATCTCCGCCCGAACGCTTCGTCACCATTCGGGGCGGCACCATGACCTACCAGCTAGATCAACTGAACGGCAAGCAACAATTGGACCTGAAGCAACTGTCCGGGGCCACGCGGCCATCGGTACGGGAAATGATTCTGGAGATGAAGGACGGACGGAAAGTGACCCTGCCCGTCTACCTGATCGACAACGACGAGAAGCAGGCCGAGTTGGAGAACTTACTTATGAACGCGGCGCGGCAGCGGTAGTTACCCCTTGTTGGCCAGCTGCCCGCAGGCGGCGTCGATGTCCTTGCCGCGGCTGCGGCGCACGGTGACCATGATGCCCCGGTCGCGCAGGTAGGTGGCAAAGTCGTCGATACGGTGTTCGCTCGACTTGCGGAAGGGGGCGTTGTCGATGGGGTTGTACTCGATGATATTGACCATGGAGGGTACGCGCCGGCAGATGCGGTAGAGGTTCTCCGCGTCGTCGAGCCCGTCGTTAAAGTCCTGGAAAGTGATGTACTCGAACCCGATGCGCTTCTTCGTCTTGGCGTAGAAGTACTCGAGGCTCTCGATTATGGTTTCGAGGTTGTTGGATTCATTGATGGGCATGATCTCATTACGCTTCGCGTCGTCGGCGGCGTGGAGGCTGAGGGCCAGGTTGACCTTGGTGTCCTCGTCGGCCAGTTTGCGGATCATCTTGGCGATACCGGCGGTGGACACCGTCAGGCGGCGGGGTGCCATATTCAGTCCGGTGTGGCTGGTGATGCGGTCGATGCTGCCGATCACTTCGCGGAAGGCCAGCAGGGGTTCACCCATGCCCATGTACACGATGTTGGTCAGGGGCTTGCCGTAGGTTTCCAGGCATTGCTCGTTGACGAGGTACACCTGGTCGTAAATTTCGGCGGCGGTGAGGTTGCGCAGCCGCTTCATGCGGCCGGTGGCGCAGAAACTGCAGGTGAGGCTGCAGCCCACCTGGCTGGAGACGCAGACCGTATAGCGGTCGTCGGCCACTACGGGGATGAGCACCGATTCGATCAGGTGGCCGTCGTGCAGGCGAAAGCGGCTCTTCAGCGTGCCGTCGGAGCTGCGCTGGAGCTGGTCGAGGGTGATGACGGGCAGGTCGTATTTCTCCTTTAACTTGTCTCGTAAGGGCAGCGACAAATTGGTCATCTCGTCGAAGCTGCGGGCGCCCTTTTGCCAGAGCCATTCGTACACTTGCTTGGCGCGGAACTTCTTTTCGCCGGCCAGGATGAGGTCGGAGGTAAGTTCTTCCAGGCTAAGGGAGCGAATATCGGGGCGGGTAGCGGTCAGTGTGGCCATGGGAGAGCAACGCCTGACCCGCAACGGTGGTTGACCTTCCAACCTCGCAGGCTCTCATACGTTAGTAATCCTCCGGCCACCGGCCTTTTTTGCGTGCAGTTGACGAGCTATGAACCTACCACCTAACTACCTGGACCTTTACGAGCAGGCCCTCCGCTACGACCGGGTGGGGGACCCCTACACTGCCGTGAAGCTGCTCAAGAAGGTGACCCGGCTCGTACCCGATTACGCCGGAGCTTACCGCAGTCTCGGCCGCATCTACTCCCGCCGCGCCGAGTGGAAGCCCGCCTTCCACTACTGGAGTAAGACCGTGGCCCTCGACGCCGACGACCGCGAGGCGTGGTGGCAGCTCGGACTGGCGGCGGTGCCCCTCAAGCGAATGCGCACCGCGCAGACGGTCTGGGCAAAATTTGGGTTCGGCCACCTTAACCTGGGTCAGCCCCTCGGCCTGCAACTCAAGCACCAGGATGGCTACGAGATCCTCTGGATGCAACCCCTCGACGCGGCCCGCGGCCGGGTGGTCAGCATTCCCCACCCCGGCAGCGGCATGCGGTACCGCGACCTGATCCTCTACGATCGCCGCGGCCAAAAGGGGTACAATGTGGTGGCCCGCCGGCGGGTGCCCATCTTCGAGGGCGTGTGCCAACTGAAGCGGTCGCCCTACCAGACCTTCAGCTGCCTGCTCCACACCAGCGACGCCGGCCAAATCGAGCAACTGGAGCAACTCTGCTACGACGCCGGACTGGGTTTTGAAGTCTGGAGCAACGCCACCCGGGCCGTACAACGCACCCGCGCCAACGCCAGCGACGACGAGCGCCGCGCCTTCCCCGAATACTACAGCGACCTGTTGCCGCGTCCGGAGAACGGAACGGCCCTGGTGGCCATGGCGGCCATACACCCCGCGGAGGTGGAACGCACCCTCAACGACTGGCAGATCATCTCGCTACAGCAATTCTCGGACCTGCGCGCGTACTGAAGGTGTCCATCCATTCGATCATTTCCCCCAGGCCCGAAAGCCGCTCGGCACGCCGGTAGCCGCTGAGGTCGTGCAGGGTAGCCTGGTAACCCGATAGCAGTAGACGACTGTCCGGGCAGTGGTCAAGAATGTCGTGGATCAGGTCGTCGACCGGCCGCGCGACGTAGTTGCTCGAAAGGATGGTGAAGAGGTAGTCTACGGGCCGCACCCGGCAGAAGTCGCCCAGGTCGATGCACGAAACGTCGGTGCCGACGTACACCACCGGGAACCCCCGCTTGCGCAAGAGGTACTGAACGAAGAGCATACTCAGCTCCTGCTGCTCCCCCTCCGGTAGAAAGAGGCCAAACGACGGGCGGCCCTCCTTCCTGATCTGGGGCAGCCGGTCCGTGGCCGCCAGTATCTTCTGGCGGATCAGTCCGCCCGTAAACGACTCCTGTACCGCCGCCACCGAGCCCGTGAAGAAGAGCAGGCCCAGCTTGTCGAGCAAGGGGTAGATTACCTCCATCATGGTCTCCTCGAAGCCCCGCTGGGCGATATTGGTATCGACGATGAGGCTGAACTTAAAGGGATCCATCTCCACCACCGACAGCGTTAGCGCGTCGAGCTCGGTGTCGGCACTGATGTTCAGGGAGGATACCGAGGCTACTTCCCTCGCCCTTTCCTCGGGCGACAGGGCGGCAATGCGGCTGATCCGGTACCCGTGACGGTTGAGGAGGGCGATGTTGCTGAGCTCGCGCAGGTCTTCCTCCAGGTAGTGCCGGACGTTGTTCTCGTCGCGGCGGGGGGTGACCAGCTCATACCGCTGCTCCCAGGCCCGTAGGGTATGGGCCCGGATGCCGGTAAGTTTTTCAACGTCGCTGATGGTGTAAACGGCCAAGTCGGAGGGATAAAGTAGGTTTGTTGGGTAGCCGGGGGACTAACGCCCCCCCAAAAGAATGGTTCAGGCCCTCCGGCGCGCCCGCGTTCGTCGCCTTTGTGGTATTTTTCCCGACGGAATCCAGCCACTATGCGATCACATCTACTTTCCCTCCTTTTCCTGCTCGTCACCGGCCTCAGCGCCCAGGACTGCTTCTACCAGCTGCAACTGACGGACCAGGGGGGCGACGGCTGGAACGGTGCCGTAGTTACGGTGACCGTCGACGGACGGCCCCGCGTCTTCACCCTCGACGCGATGAACGATGACGGCGCCCGTCGTGATTTCTTCTTCCCCGTGGAAAACGGCGATCGCGTCACCGTCGGCTTTACGGCGGGGGCTTTTCCCGGTGAGGTGGGCCTTTCCATCCTGGATAACAACGACAGCCTGATCTACACCGTGTCGGCACCCGCTACGCTGCCGGAGCTCACGGCCTTTACGGCGCAATGCCGCACCTGCGCTCCGCCGCCCCTCTCCTCCATCGAGCTGTACCGCCTGCGCTACAACTCCGTCGACCTGCGGTTCCGCGGCTCCCCCGACCGGCCCACCTACCGGATCACCTACGGGGAAGCCGGCTTCGACCCCGACGCCGGGGAAGGCACCCGTATCACGACCCAGGATACCATGCTGCGGATCGAAGACCTGCAAACGCGTACCGCCTACGAATTCTACGTGGCCACCGAATGCGACGATCCGGAGCAGACGAGCGTGCGCCGGGGCCCCTTCCGCATCGTGACCCCGATCCGCCGCGACGTGGGCATCACCGTGCTGCGCAGTCCGGTAGACCGCTGCCAGCGCGACGGCACCGATACGCTGACCGTGGGGGTGACCAACTTCGGCGGCGAACCCCAGCAGTTCTTCCGTATCAATTTTACGGTGAACGGTGAAGCGGGGGGCGTGAACTTCCCCTTCGACGGCATCTACACCGGCGTGGTGGGCGTTGACAGCACCGAATTTTTCTCCTTCAAGACGCCCGTAGACCTGCGCGACGCCGGCTACTACGAGATCAAGGTGTACACCCAGTTGGAAGGCGACGAGAATACCGAAAACGACACCCTGACGGCCTCCGTGGTGAGCCTGCCGGTGATCGCCGACTTCCCCTACCTGGAATCCTTCGAGACCGGCAACGGCTTTTGGTTGCCGGAAGCCGCCGGCCGCGGACCCTCCTCCTGGGACCGGGCCCGCCCCGCCGCGCCCCGTATCAACCGCGCCGGATCGGGTGATTTCGCCTTCGTCACCAATGCGGGCGGACCCTACAACGACGACGAGCTCAGCTACCTGAAGTCGCCCTGCTTCGACTTCTCCGGCTTTACGGACGATCCCTTCATGTCCTTCCTGCTCTACGTCGATACTGAGGCCCAGTTCGACGGACTCTACCTGCAGGCGACCACCGACGGCGGTGCCACCTGGCGGCGCGTGGAAAGCAACCCGACAAGCGTGAACTGGTACAACAACCGGCGGCAGCAGGTCTGGGACGGCGACGGAGGATTCGGGGGCGGCTACGCCCTGGTGGGCCAGCAACTGCGCGGCCTGGCCGGCAGGAAAGAAGTGCGCTTCCGCTTCGTCTTCGTCAGCGACGGCGACGGGCAACGGGAAGGCGTGGCCATCGATAACATCCGCATCGCGCGGCGCCCGGCCGTCGACTACGCCGCGGTGAGCGCCCGCCTGCTCAACGGCGTCAACTGCGAGGAGCGGACCGACACCCTGGCCTTCACCTTTACCCAACTGGGCCGCGAGCCGGTGGATTCCCTGACCGTCAGCTACGCCCTCAACGGTGGGGATACCGTGAGCGCCCGCGCCGCCGCGCCCCGCGTCATCGGCCAGCCCATGACCTACCGCTTCGCCGACCCATTGACCGTAAACCAGGAAACCGGCACGGAAAATCGCCTGATGGTGTGGCTGAGTGCCGAGAACGACGGTGCCCTTTACAACGATACCCTGACCTACGTCTATCCCGTGGTGCAGGAAATTCCATTCCTCGTAGACTTCGAGGACGGCCGCATCCCCGATAACTGGTCGTTACCCGCCGATGCGGTCATTGCGCGCCGGGCGGGAACGCCCTCCGTCGCCCTCACCGACAACCTGAACGAACAGGATGCCGATTTCTCCTTCACAACGGCCAGCTACGGCGTACTGGAGGCCGACGACGAACTGACCTTCACCCTGCGCCTGCGCGACGCGGACGGCGATCCCGTCAGCGGTGTCCTCGAAAGCCTGGCCGTAGCGGTGGGCTCCGACTGCGATGACGTGGTGTCCACGCTCCTGTTCCTGGAGGATGTGCCCGCGGATTCGACCTTCACCCTGCCGCTGTCGGCGGTGGGTCAAGGCTTCTTCTTCACATTCACGGCCGTCCGCGCGGAGGGCGACTTCTTCGTGACCTTCGACGACATCGGGGTGCGCCGCTGCCCCGGCTCCCTGGACCTGCGCTATACCACCGCGCCGCCCTCGGGAATCTTCGCCGACGACGGTACCGCCTACGTGCTGGTGGGGGCCGGTCTGCCGCCCTACACCTACGCCTGGAGCAACGGCGATACCAGCCAGTCGGCCGACAGCCTCAGCGTGGCCGATTATACCGTCACGGTAACCGACGCGGTGGGGTGTACCGATCAGTTGTCGGTGAGCGTCGACCTGGACGCCGTGGCAACCGAGGATCCGAACGCCGTATTGGCCGGTCTGGAAGTATTTCCCAACCCCACCTCGGGCTGGTTATCGCTTCGCCTGGAGCTGCCGACGGCCGAGCAGATACTGGTGGAGGTCTACGATGCCCGGGGCCAGCGGTTGCAGGTGCAAGATCTGGGGCGGCGCGCGCAGGTTGCCGGCCGGGTCGACCTGAGCCAGGTTCCGTCGGGGATGTATTTCTTGCGCGTCAGGGCGGGGGAGGCCGCGCGGACGCTGCGGATTGCCCGGTGGTAGGCTAGCGCAGTCCGCGTTCGCGCAGATTGGCTACGTAGATGGCGATGTTGCGGGAGTGCCCGGCCAGGGTGCTGGCGAAGTTGTGCTCGCCGCTGCCGTCACCACGGGCGCAGAAATAGAGGTAATTGTGGTCTTCCGGATTCAGGACGGCGTCGATACTGCCGACACTGGCCATCGTGATGGGCCCCGGGGGCAGGCCCGCGTAGCGGTAGGTGTTGTAGGGGCTGTCGAACTGGGTGTGCCGCGTGAGCACGCGGCCGACGTCGAACTCGCGGGTAGCGAAAACGGCGGTGGGGTCGGCCTGCAGGGGCATACCGATGCGGAGCCGGTTGAGGTAGACGCCGGCGATGCGGGGCCGTTCGGAGGCCACCAGGCTTTCTTTCTCCACGATGCTGGCCAGGGTGTAGACCTCGGCGGGGGAGAGGCCCTGCGCCTCGGCCTTCTTCAGGCGGTCGTTGGCGTGCCAGAAGCGGTCGTGCTCCTTCACCATCCGGGCGACAAACTCCCGCGGGGTGGCGTTCCAGTACATCTCGTAGGTGTTCGGGATGAAGAGCGTCTGCAGCGTCTCGGGGGTATAGCCGATGGAGTCGATGTACTGGGTATCCTGGAACAGGCGCACGAAGGTCAGACTGTCAGGTTCCAGGAAGCGGGCCACCTTGGCGGCTACGTTCATGGGTTCTCGCTCCGTAGTGAGTACTACATCGACGGTCGCCTGGGAGCCGCTGCGCAATTTCCGCAGCAGGGTGATGGCGCTGCTGCCGGGTTGCAGGTCGAAGCGGCCGGAGCGCATTGGCGTACGGCGGAACCCCATCTGGTCGGCCAGCGGGTCGAAGAAGGTGCGGTTGAGGTGGATGCCGTGAACGGCCAGGGTATCCATGACGGCCTCGTAATCGCTGCCGGTGGGAATCTGCACCGTGATGGGCCCCTGCCGATCTTCCGGGACTACGGGTACCACCATCAGTTGGTAGTAGGCAAAGCCGACGGCCGCCAGGCCGAGCAGGAAGAGTATTCCGATGATCCTTTTCATAAGCTTAAATCAATCCGCATACGGCGGTCCGCCCGCGCGCAGTTTGGCTAACAATGCCGGGTGCCGGAGGTTGTGCGCCCAGTACCTGTCTTGGGGAGGCCGGGCGACCCGCGGACTCAGTACTGCTCCTGGTCACTGGGGAACTCGCGGGCCTTGACGTCCTTGACGTAGGCCGTGGTGGCTTCCTTGATCACGTCGAAGAGTTCGGCGTAACGCCGCAGGAAGCGGGGGTGAAAGTCCTTGGTTATCCCGAGCATGTCCTGGGTGACGAGCACCTGCCCGTCGCAGTCCGCGCCGCCGCCGATGCCGATGGTGGGGATGTCGACGCTCCGGCTCACCCGTTTGGCCAGGGCAGCGGGGATCTTCTCCAGCACGAGGCCGAAGCAGCCCAGTTCGTCGAGCATCTTGGCGTCTTTGAGCAGCCGCCGGGCTTCGGCTTCCTGCTTGGCGCGCACGGTGTAGGTGCCGAACTTGTAGATCGACTGGGGGGTAAGGCCCAGGTGACCCATCACGGGGATGCCGGCCGTGAGGATGCGGCGAATGCTTTCTTCCACCTCCTGGCCACCTTCGAGCTTTACGGCGTGGGCGCCGCTTTCCTTCATGATGCGGATGCTGGATTTAAGAGCCATCTTGCTGTCGCCCTGGTAGGTGCCGAAGGGCAGGTCGACGATCACCAGGGCGCGCTGTACGCCGCGTACTACGCTGGAGGCGTGGTAGATCATCTGGTCGAGGGTGATGGGCAGGGTGGTCTCGTGGCCGGCCATGACGTTGCTGGCCGAGTCGCCCACCAGCAGCACGTCCACGCCGGCGGCGTCGAGGATCCGGGCCGTGGAGTAGTCGTAGGCGGTCAGCATGGCTATCTTTTCCCCAGCCTCCTTCATGGACTGCAGGGTATGGGTCGTTACCCGTTTGACATCACTCACTTTATGTACGCTCATGGCCCAAAGGTAAGCTACCGCCCGCAACGACCGGCTACCGCAGCAGCAGGCGCCGGCTGCCGCTGCGGCCGTCGACCGTGAACAGGCGCAGCACGTACACCCCCGGTGGGAGACCGTCGAGGCGCAGCTCCAGCTCGCGGGCGGCCGGGTCCACCGACCACTCCAGGGCCCGGCGGCCGTCCACGGTATACAGGCTGACCGACGCAACGGTAAGTTCGCCTGCCCACGCGAGGCGGGTCCAACCGGAGGCCGGGTTGGGGTACAACGACCAGCGGGTTTCGGGCAGGCTGGCGTCGGGGTTGGATACGCAGTCGTCGCCAAAGAAAGTGACCCGGTACTCCCCCGGTACGCCGTCGCAGATGCTGGCGATCTGCACCTCGTAACTGCTGCAGAGGTTGACGTTGGCGACGGTGGCGGAAAGCCCCTTCACGGTGCGTTCGGTGTAGCTCACATCGCCGCTACGGGGGCGGTACCGCAGGTGATAGCTGCCGCCGGGGGCCGCCGAGGCACCCCAGGACAGGGTCGTTTGCTGGGGCTGATCTTCGTAGGTGGCCGTCAGACCGTCCGGGGGCGGGCAGCCCTGCACGGGGGTGACGTCGATGCAGTAGTCCTCGATTTCCCCCGAAAACTGCTGGTTGGTGCCCGCCGGGCAGGGGCCGGTCTTCACCGTCGTGAACTGCATGATTACCCGCATACGCGTCAGGCCGAGTTCGCTAACCTCCGGTACTTCGATGACGCCGCGCGCCACGCCGCCCCGGGGGGCCGTCTGTTCCACCACGAGTTCGTCGGGGGTGAATACGGCGTCCTGGTTCCAGTCGATGTACACGTGAAAATCCTGGGTGAAGCCACTGCCCCGGTAGGCGGGCGTAAGGGTGATGGGGTACACACCGCCGGGCACCATGCTGCTGAGGGTCTCGTCGCCGAAGTTGCGGTAACCGTCGATCTCGCGGCTCGAGGCTACATCCAGGATGCCCGGGATTTCCACGCGGGCGATCCACTCCTGCTCGTTGCCGAAGCCGGTGGGCAGGCAATAGTCCGCATCCAGGCACACCCCGCAGCCCAGCGTCTTCTGGATACGCCGGCCCTGGAAACGGGTCACGCCCCCGGTACAATTGGTCCGCAACTCGATTTCGTAGGTGCGGCAGTTGCGCAGGCCGGTCAGTTCCAGGCGAGCTTCCGGGGTGGTAATTTCCGTCCACTCGTCGTCGCCGGTGCGGTACCGCAGGGTGTAGCTGAGGGCATTGAGCAGGGGCTCCCATTCGGCCACGATGCGCCCCCCGGCCAGGGCCTTCACGCGGTAGTCGTCGGGCAGTCGGCAGCAGCCCGGGGTTTCGACCGACCGGATCTCGGTGCCGGAGGTGGTGCCGCCGCAGCGACTGACCAGTTGCAGGTCGTACTCTCGGCAGGAGGGCAGGCCGGTAAGCCGGTAGGGGGAGCCGACGCCCGCTACGGTAGTCCACTCGGTACTGCCGGTGGGGCGGTACTGCAGGTCTACCCGGTCGACCGCCGCGGATACCTTCCAGCTCAATAAAAGGTCGGACGAGGCATCGCCCGGCGGTGAGGCGGTGAAGGAGGTCGGGGCCAGGCAGTCGGCGCAGCCCTGCATCAGGGTGGTCATGGCCGCGCCCACGTTAAGCGATCCGCCCGTGACGGTGGTACCCGCCAGGGTGGGCAGGGGCCGAAGCGAGCCGTAGAGCACGTCGCGCAAGTAGCGGGCCGCCGCGGCGGGGTCGCTGCGCAGCAACTGGCCCAGACTCGGGCAGGGTGCCGAGTAGAGCAGACCGAAGGCCCCCGTTACGGCCGGGGCGGCGAAGGAGGTGCCGTACACCGCCCCGTAGCTGTTGCCCAGCAGGGTGGTGTACACGCCTTCGCCGAAGGCGGCAAGGTCGACGGAGATGGACCCCCCGGCCGCGTCCTTCACTTTTTTATTGCGGGTATCGATGCTGGTGACCACCACCAGGTATTCCGATTCGCAGAGGGAGGGCAGGTCGCCTACCTCGTCCACGTCGATGTCGCGGTTGGGCACGGCCGCCACGTTGATGATGCCGTACTTGCCCAGGGTGTCGTAGAGTGAGCACCAGATGGGGCTCTGGGAAGGGAAGGCGCGGTCGCGGCCCCAGCTGGCGTTGGTGGCCACCACGTAGGCCCCCTCACGCCCGCCGCTGGCGTCGTAGCGTTTGCGGGCTTCGAGGGCGTAGCCATAGGCTTCGATGACTTCGGACTCCAGGGGGTCGAAATCGTTGGTGATGTTCATGACCCTGGCCGTCCAGTTCACGCCGGTGACCCCCAGGCCGTTGTTGCCGACGGCGGCGATCTGCCCCATGACCGGGGTGCCGTGGTCGCCCTTGCCGCCTTCCACGTCGTTGTTGTCCAGGGCGGTATTCCAGCCGAAGCGGTCGTCGATGTAGCCGTTGCGGTCGTCGTCGCGGCCGTTGCCGGGGATTTCGTCGCGGTTGACCCAGATGTTAGCCATCAGATCCTCGTGGTCCAGGTCGATGCCGTTGTCGATGCTGGCGATGACGATGGTGTCGCCGTTGACGGTCACTCCGCCGGTGGTGACGTCCCAGGCCGGCTGCACGTTGTAGTCGGCTCCGTTCTCTCCGCCGATTTGCCCGGTGTTGAAGAACTGCCACTGCTGCGGGTAGCGGGGGTCGTTGGGCCGCCGGCGCAGGGAGAGGCGGTGGTTGAGCTGTACGTTGACGACGCGGTCGTCGGCGGCGAAGTCGGAGCGAAGCTGCTTCTCGGCGTACTTCGCCCAGTCGAAGGCTACCAGGTAGGTGTTGAGTCCGCGGCTGAGGGGCTTCCAGGCCGACAGCTCCTTGTGGGCCCGCGCCCAGGCCTTGCCGTCGACTTCCCCCCGGAGCTGAACGATGAGCTGGCCCTGCCCATAGTCCAATCCCTGTGCCCCCAGCGCGGCGGAGCCGAGCAGGGCCAGCAGGAGTAGCAGACGGGGTAGGGGCATGCGGGGGAGTTTCCGGTCGAGGACAAAATACGGGATAAGCGGCAGCCCGGATGTACCCAAGGGGCAACATTGACAGCTGCCTTGCGCTCGTGGCCACCACCCCGGCGCGGCGCCCGGGAATTCACGGGGCACCCGCGCGTGCCGCCCCGGAAAAAGACGTGAGGGGGATTCCCGTGGTACTGCTCAGTTCGTCAAGCGGCGACCCAGCGTCCGCAGCACCACCAGCAAAATCATGAAGACGACCACCACATATTGCACCTTCCAACCGGAGAAATTGAGCAGGCCCACGCGGTCGATCCCCCACATGAGCAGGGCGGCGGCGGACACGAGCAGGACCAGGCCCGAAAGGTGGCCGAAGCCGGGCAGGGCATTCAGGGCCACCCGGCGGTGGATGACGAAGGCAGTGTACAGGAAACTGGCCACGGGCACCACCTGCAGCACCACGTTGCGGGCCACGGCGGGCGCGTCGCCGGCCACCCAATGGTAGGCACTAAGGCCCAGGGAAAGGGTAGCGGGCACCGCTACCAGATAAAGCAGGGCCGTGTACAGGTAGTTCCAGGGGGGCAGGTGATCTTCCTCCCGCTCCATCCAGCCCGCCAGGAGGGCGGCTACGGGCACGAGCGAAAAGTAGAATACCACCTCTCGGGGGTGCTCAGCGGCAAGTTGGATAAATTCAGGTAGGGTCATGGGGAGGGTAATTCGTCAATCCACTGCCAAGGTAAGAGGCGGGAAAGGTTGAGGCGGAAGGAAACGCGGTCGAGGAGGTTGCCCCGCTGCTCCAGAAGCCCCCGGGTGTCGGCGTCGGCCAGCAGGGGGACGAAGAGGCGGAACTGGTCCCGAAACAGGTTTACGGACAGCCCCCCCACCCAGCGGACGGCGTTGGACTGGGCGCTGCTCAGGGTGGGGCGGTAGCCGTAGGCCCCGGCGTCGAGGAAGACCCCGATCGGGCCGGGGAAGGGCAGGTCGCCGTCTAGGTTCACAGCAGCCAGGTAGTCGTTGCTGCGGCCGAAGGGGAAGGCCGCAGCCACCGGCGCGCGGAAGCCCCCCTGCCGCTCCCCGAGCTGCTGCTGGTACCAGCCATCCTGACTGCGGCCCAGGTAGAGGTCGTCGTAGGCGTAGTCGCTGGCGGCGTTGTCGACGAGCGACAGGCTGATGGAGGGGGCCGTATTGCCCTCGCGCAGGTCGTGCTGCAGGAAGTAGCCGCCGAAGAAGCGCCAGCGGAGAAATTTGTCTGCCTGGTACTGGTAGCCCCCGGTGAGGGTAGCGTCCAGCCGCAGGTAGTCGGCGGCGGGGAACTGCTGCGCCCCCCCGTTTCGGTATTCCAGTTGGAGGCCGTATCCGACGGGATTGATCTCCCGCTCAACCCGGACCGCGTACCCCGCGCGCAGGAAATGGGTGGTGAGCGTCTCGGCCCGGTCCAGCAGCACGCCCCCGTCGCCAAAGTCTGGGCGGCGGCGGTCTAGGCGGATGAGCTGACTGTACAGCCGGCTGCTGCGCTGACTTCCGGCCGGGTGATCAAGGTAAAAGTCACTGCGCAGCGCCCAGCGGTCGTAGCCGTACAGCCGGTCCACGGCCGGGGGGTCGAAGTCGCTGAAGCGCTGCACCCCACCGCCCACGACCACCTGCCGCAGCCACTCCGCGGGGCGCACCATCCGGTAGCGGGCACCGGCGAAGCCCGCCAGCTCCTTGCTCGCGAAGCCGTAGAGCGGGGCCACCAGCCACTCCAGCCGCCGTGGCTCCAGGGTACGATTGTGCAGGGCCAGGCCCGCCAGCACCCCGTCGTTCTCATTAAAGCCGAGCAGGGGGGAGACGAACAGCTGCGGCCTGTCCGTGGCGGCGTCGGTGACCAGGGCCACTTTGGGTGGGGCCAGACCGGGGGACCGTGCGGCGGAGCGGGCCGCCCTGTTGAATTCCCCGGCCGTGGTGGAGGTCATGGCCTCGCGTACGTAGTCGTCTACCCCCAGCGGGGCCAGGGCGGCGTAGAAGTCGGCCGGACGGGGGTGGCGGAACTTCCAGGCCACGTAGTAGTCGCGGAAGGCCGCGTCCAGGGCTTCCGTGCCCACCCTTTCCTCCACGGCCTGGAGCACCAGTTCCGGCTTGCTATAGGCGGAGATCCAGTAATTGAAGGCACTCAGTTGGTCGCTCGGGGTGTCCGGGGCCTGGTCGCGGCCCAGCCGGGCCAGGTAGTGGTAGGCCAGGGCGTCCGTGTCGACCTCCCGGCCGGGGATGACCTGCTGCCGTCCCCGCCGCTCGGGGTAAAATTGCCGGGTATAGCGGCCCTCGTAGTAGCTGTTCAGCCCCTCGTCCATCCAGGGGTGGTCGCGTTCGTTGCTGCCCAGGATGCCGTAGAACCAGTTATGGCCGATCTCGTGGGCCAGCACCTCGTCGAGGCCGTAGGCGGTGTAGCTGCGGCCGATCACGGTGATCATGGGGTACTCCATGCCGGCGCCGGCGCTGAGGGCGCTCTGTACGCCCGTCACCTGGGGGTAGGGGTAGGGCCCCAGGTGGTCGGAGTAGAAGCGCACGGCTCGCTTGAGGTAGTCGGTGGCGTCTTTCCACAGGGCGGCTTCGGTTTCCGTGAAGAAGGCCCATACGTCGATCGGGGCGGCGGAGCGCAGGTGCAGGGTATCGTGGAGCACGGCGAAGCGCTTGTCGGCAAACCAGGCGAAGTCGTGGACGCCCTCCGCGGTGTAGGTCAGGGTCTTTCGCTTCGTGGCGCTGGGGGGGAAGGGCTCGTCGACGTAGCCGGACGGAAGGTCGCGGCGGCCGGCGAGGGCGCGGCGGGTGCTGTCGGCCCGCGCCAGCAGCCAGGCCCGTTCTTCCCGGTCCTGCAGCACTCCGGTGGCGGCCACCACGTAGTTGGCGGGCAGGTCGAGGGTCACGCGGAAGCTGCCGAACTCGCTGTAGAATTCCCCCTGGTCGAGGTAGGGCATGGGGTGCCAGCCGTCGCGGTCGTAGACGGCGGGCTTGGGGTACCACTGGGTGAGCTGGTAGGACTCCCCCACGTGGCCCAGCCGGCTGAAGCTCTCGGAGATCTTCACCCGGAAGGGGGTGGTGATGGCGGCCGTGGCCCCGGGCCGCAGGGGCTCGTTCAGGTAGAGCACCCCCACGTCGGGATCTGCGGTGTAGGCGAAGCGGGCGGGGCGGCCGTCCACGCGGAAGTCGAGGCTATCCAGGGTGCCGCGGGTCGCAGGCGGCGCGAAGTGGAAGTCGGTACTGCCGTTGCGCAGTTGCTGGCGGGCGAAGGCGGTATTGTCGCCGCTGAAGGCCCGCGGCCAGAGGTGGAAGACGATGGAGTCGAGGGAGCGGGGAGCGTGGTTGGTGTAGCCCAGTTGCAGCTCGGCGTGGAGGACGTGGGCGCGGTCGTCGAGGCGGGCGTCGATGGCGTAGTCGACCGCTTGCTGGAAATAAGGGGAGTCCTGGGCCAGCAAGGGGCCCGCTAGGAGGAGCAGGAGAATTAGGCGCATGGGCATAATTAGGCTACAGGAGTTCACCGCTGAATCCGAAGGGCAGCAGGGTGGTGGCCCGCTCGAAGACGTAGACCGGTCCACCCTCCCCGCGCAGGATGAGCCGCAGGCTGTGGCCGAAGCGGCTTTCGTGTTCGCTCAGGATCTGGCGGCAGGAGCCACAGGGGCTGGCCGGGGTGTCGAGTACGCGGCCCGGGGCCTGGACGGTAATGGCCATGGCCACCACCGGCATACCGGGCCGCAGGCTGGCCGCGGCGGCCATGGCGTTGGGCTCGGCGCAGATGCACATGGGGTAGGCGGCGTTCTCGATGTTGCCGCCGGTCACCACGGTGCCGTCCTCCAGCCGGGCCGCGGCGGCTACCCGGAAGTTGGAGTAGGGGGCATAGCTGGCCGGCAGGGCGCGGGTGGCGGCGACCAGCAGCTCGCGGTCGGCGGCGGGCAGTTCCGCGGGGTCCGGAAATTCGGTGTAGGAAACGGTAAGTTGCTTCTGGGTCATGACGGTCTGGCAGGGCGGGCTAAGCTACGCAACGCGGGGCGTACCGGACCTTGAAGTGTTGACTGATGTGGCCGCACGACCTTCGAGGATCCCCCTCACCGCGCAACACCGGAAAAAACCACAGAGGCACGGAGGTTCACAGAGGGGGTTATCGGGCCCGTGGCCCGGCGTAGCATTCAGCGCCAGCCTGTGCATTTACACGTGGTGTGGAAGTGTCTGGAGACAATTTACAAATTAACGTGTCCACCCTACCGGACCTCGAAGTGTCGCCCGGCGCAGCCGCACGACCTTCGAGGCCTCCTCTCACTGCGCGCCACCGGAAAAACCACCGAGGCACGGAGATGCACTGAGTGGTTTGCCCCCCCTATTAATCGGACTTTCGTACAGTTCGGGTTGAATAATCCAGTTTACCGCTAATACCTTTCCAACAGTGGCATTGAACCGGGCAGCAGCGAATACACACGGGAAGAGCTGATTGCGGAAATGGGGGCTTCCTTCCTCTTTGCCCATACCGGTATCGATCTAGAGTCTGTCACTGAAAACAGCGTCGCCTATCTGGCCGGCTGGCTGAAGCACTTGCAGGACGATAACAAGCGGGTGTATTGCCCCCCTACCGCAGCTGCACATCCTCCGCCGCATGAACGAACAGCACGTTGCCGATCTCGTCGTAGCCGGCGAAAAGGTCCTCTTTCATCCGCTTGAGGGCCTCATCGCGGAAGCCGAGGATCACCAGGTCGGCCTCGCCGGATTTACTGGCGATGACGCTGCGGCTGTCGGTGTTGTCGAGGCGGCAGAGTACCTCGATGTTGTTGCGGCTGATGGGCAGTTTGCCGGTTTCGATCAGGTCGTAGAGGCGCTGCTGCTCGGCGGCGAGCTTCGATTCCTCGAAAACGGCGAAAAGCTTGATCTCGGCGTTCTTCCAGTCGCTGTGGCCGGTCATTACGTAGGCCAGCAGGATCATCAGGTTGCTGCTCTCCAGGTGGGCGCGAGTGATCCAGATGTGGATGGTGCGTTTAAGCCCGAAGCCGCGCTCGGACAGTCCCAGGATGCCGATGTTGAAGTCGACCGACTTGATGAGCTTGAAGTTGTCGATGATGTCGTCCAGCCCCTCGCCGCCGCGCTTGGAGTACTCCAGCAGCAGCAGGTTGTTCTCCGTACCGGCGATGCCGGGGAACTGGATGATCTGTGCGATGGCTGAGGTGTAGGAGGGCGACACGATGGTGTCCACGTAGATGCGGCTATCGGTGGCCTCGGCCATGCGGATGATGCGCTGCTTGGTCACCGCGGCGGCCTCGGAGGTCTCGTGGCTCAGGTAGCCGTTGATGTAGTGGAGGTAGGTGCCGAAGCCGTACTTCTGCGACAGCCACCGCAGCAGGTCGAAGGCCCCCAGGCGGGTGAAGGTGGCGTCGCTGACGGCGATCACGCTGGGGCGCCAGCTCTTCTTCTCCTCCTTCTCGGCCTTCTGCAGGAAGATCTGGATGCGGCGGCTGATCTGGAAGATCACCCCCTGGAAGATGAGGGCCAGACTGCGCTTATCCGGATTGCTGTAGGAAATGTAGAGGTAGAGCAGCCCGATGAGCACCACGGCCGCGGCGGCATAAGTGGAGTTCATGAAGAACATCAGCCCGAAGCAGGCAATCGCCCCGAAGAGGGAGACGTACCATTTTGAGCGGAACGTGGGCCGGTAGCTGGGGTCGGCGGCGAAGTGGTTGAGGAAGCTGATGAGGCAGAGCGACCCGTAGGTCACCATGAAGAACATGGAGATGATCTCCGCCACACTGTCGAGCGCCCCGAGCAGGATGAAGAAGCCGGCCAGGACGACCGTGATCAGACTGGCATTGTAGGGTTCGTTGCGCTTGCCCTTCCCGCGGGCCAGGAAGTGATTGATGCTGGCCGTGGGAAAGATGTTGTCGGCGGCGATGGCCTGCAGGGTTCGGGGGGCCACCAGGATGGAGCCGAGGGCGGAGGAGATGGTGGCCGCGGCCAGTCCCAGGGGGATGATCCACCAGCCCTGCCAGGCGATGTCGGCCATGATCAGGTTGCTGGTATCGGCCAGGGCCTCTGGGGGGGCGCTGTCGGCCAGCTTCCAGGCCATGAAGAGGTACACGATCATGCCCCCGATGGTAGCCGCCAGGGTGCCACGGGGGATAGAGCGGCCGGGGTCGCGCAGGTCGCCGCTCAGTCCCACCCCGGCCGTCATGCCGGTGAAGGCGGGAAAGATGATGGCGAAAACGGTAAAGAAGCTCAACTCGGGGATCACCGGGGCGGCGGGCGCGGGTGCCGGGGGCGGGGCGGCCCGCATTACTTCCTCCCCACCTGGGTAGAAGGCCTCTTCCAGGGTTACACCCGGATCACGCAGCGGGGTACTGATCTCGGGAGTGGTGGCTTCGTTGCCGTAGCTGGCAAAGAACTCTACGGGATGGGTGCGGGCGTAGTCGGTGGTGCCCACGAAAAAGGCCAGCAGCGCCAGGGCCAGGGTGGCCACTACGAAGTAGAGGACCTTGACCCCGAGGTCGGCTCCCTTGGTCAATATGAGCAGCGTGAGCAGCAGCAGGGCGGGAATGCCGATGGTCTGGGGGTAGGAAAGGAGTTGCTCCATCCACGGCAGCAGCCGGTAGGTTTCCCGCACCCACTCCAGCAGCGGCTTGAAGGCCTCGGTGAAGGCCATGATGTAGAAAGCCACCGAAATGGCCTGCGAGAAGTACAGCGCGATCCCAATGGTGGATCCGATGACGAGGCCGAAAGAGCGGGAGATGATGTAGTACTCCCCGCCGCCTTCCACCTTCTGGTTGGTGGCAATCTCGGCGATGGCCATGGCCGTGGGGATCGTCACCGCGTGCCCGATCAGGATGATCCCGATCGTTCCGGCCAGCCCCACCATGCCCACCGCGAAACCGAAGCGGAGGAACATGATGGCCCCAAGGATGGTCGAAATGGCCGTAAAGAATACGGGGGCGGTGCCGAATTTCTGCTTGTTCATGGATTTATCCCGGGGTGGCCCCTTCGATCAGGTAGAGGTAATCGGAGAGGATGTCTTCCACCTGCTGCCGCAGTTCGGCGTCGTCCTGGTTCCTCAACTGGAGGAGGAGTTGCTGGGCGATGTACTGTCCGCGGCGGTTTTCGTAGTCGTAGCTGTTCACGAGGGTCTGCTCGTCCAGGCTGGCGAAGAAGTCCAGGCGGTCGGCGGTATTCTCGGCGAGTTGCAGGACGACGTCGCGCGCCCGGCCGATGTTGCCGGTCTGGAAGTAGGGGGCCAGCATCGTGAAGGCCTCGAAGTAGAACGGGAAGTTCATGTTCGGGAACACCTCGAAGTACTTGTCGCCGACCTCCAGGGCTCGCTCGACGTCGCCGCGCCGCACCAGCTCGTTCATGGTGCGCAGCATCACGAGTTGCATCGACTGAATGGCCGGGGAATAGCTGGTGTTGACGTGGGTATTGACCTGGTCGAAATTGCCCCACAACCACTCGTTCATGATGAGGTTGTAGTTCTTGTCCACGTCGATGCCTCCCAGTGCGGTGTTGCCCTGAGCCTGCACGGCCTGTTGTTCGGTGGGCGTACGGGTGGCGGTGAGCTGCAGCGCCAGGCCTTCCAGTTGCATGTAGTCCTGCAGGCCGAGGAACTTGGAGGGCTGGGAAGTTACCGCGAAGTAGATCGGGCGTTTGTAGAAGTTCGAATTGATGAGGTCCAGGATGGCGATCTCGTCCTTCTGGATCGACCGCTGGTCGATCTGCAGCGGGATATTCTGCACTACGGGCTGGCCGGCGGGGGTGAGCCAGGGGGCCTGGGCGAGGCGACCCGGATCCACACGGATGCTCACGTTGCAGGTAGAGTAGGTGGTCTCGATGATGCGCCCGCCCTGGGTGGCCAGGTTCTTATCGGTGGCCAGCTCGTTCATGAACTCCTCCAGGCTCACCTGGGGGCCCTGGTCGCAGGGGGCGTCCGGGTTGCGGGGATTGTAGTACTGGACCTGGTTGCGCAGCCGGCCGCGGAGCTGGTCCTCGGTGAGCTGCAGGTCGATGGCCGGGGAGTCGTTCATCTGGTACCGGAGCAGGTCGATGTACCAGTCTACGGCGATGAGGCTCAGGTTGACCACGCGCACGTCGGTGCGGATGCCCTCCACCTCCTGGGCGTACCAGAGCGGATAGGTATCGTTGTCGCCGTAGGTGAAGATGATCGCGTTCTGGTCCACCGACTCCAGGAAGTTGTGGGCGTAGTCACGGGCGGCCGTATGCTGGGAACGGTTGTGGTCGTCCCAGTTCTGCGACACCATGACGATCGGCGCCACCAGTACCAGGGCCGAGGCACCGATGGCGGCACCCATGCCGCGGGCGCGGATCTTCTGCTTCATGAACTCGTAGATGGCCGGCACGGCCATGCCCATCCACATACAGAAGACGAAGAAGGAACCCACGAGCACGTAATCACGCTCCCGCGGTTCGTTGGGCGGCTGGTTGGTGTAGATTACGATGCCGATACCGGTGATGACGAAGAGGGTCAGCAGGGCCAGAAACTCTTCTCCGCGCTTGCCGGAGTGCCAGAACAGACCGATGAGCCCGAACAGGAAGGGCAACAGGAAGTAGGTGTTCCGGGCGGGGTCGTTGCGGTAATCGTCGGGCAGTTCGTCAAGGTTGCCGAGGCGCAGCTCGTCCAGAAACTTGATGCCCGTGATCCAGTTGCCGCTGCTCTTGTCCCAGGAGAAGTAGCCCTGGTCGCCGTTTTGCCGGCCGGAGAAGTTCCACATGAAGTAGCGCCAGTACATCCAGCCCAACTGGTAGTTGACCATGAACTTCAGGTTGTCGGCCATCGAGGGCCGGCCGTAGGGCAGCGGCTGGGAGGGGTCCAGCCCGATCCACCGTTTGTAGAGTCCGGGGCGCCCCTGGGTGCCGTCGGCCATACGGGGGAACAGCATCTGCTTGTCTTCCTCGTACTGCGGCGTGATCTTGTAGTTGGTGTATTCGTAGCGTCCGTTGACCAGGCCGTAACGGTCCTCGACGTCGGTAGCGATAACCTGGGCGTCGAAATGGGGGCCGAAAATCAGGCTGCGCTCCCCGTACTGCTCGCGGTTGAGGTAGGGCAGCAGGCTGGTGACGTTGTCCGGATTGTTCATGTTGACCGGCGTCTTGGCCTCCGCCCGGATGACCACCACGGCGATGACGCTATAGGCGATCAGGATGGTGGCGATGCCCATGGCCGCGAGCTGGACGCCCTGGTCGTGCTTACGGTGGGCGTAGCGGAAGGCGAGGTAAAGCAGGCCGCCGTAGGCCAGCAGGGTAGGGACGATGCCGATGTGTACCGGCAGGCCGCTGTTGACCATGCCGATCTCGAACCACTGCCAG
This sequence comes from Neolewinella litorea, assembly GCF_004803465.1. Taxonomy (GTDB): domain Bacteria; phylum Bacteroidota; class Bacteroidia; order Chitinophagales; family Saprospiraceae; genus Neolewinella; species Neolewinella litorea. The sequence goes on from NZ_SRSF01000004.1 coordinate 287,814, forward strand.
ACGGAAGGAACGCCGATGATGACCAGCGTCTGGATGATGCCGATCATGAGGACGCCGCAGCCGGCGGCTACGATGAACTGGGCCCAGTGCGGCAGCTTACGGCTTCCTAGAAAATACGTTGCACCCGCGACCGCGCCAATGCCCAGCAGTTTGCCGGTAAAGGAAGCCGCCGTCAGGAGCAGGCTCGCCGCGAACAGGTAGCCCACGATCTTGCCCACCCGGGTAAGGAAGAGCTGTCCCCGCTCGCGCAGGTAGAACAGCACAGTGATGAAGGGCAGTACCAGGATGCTCAGCAGGTGAACGCCGCTCGACAGGCCGATACAGAAGATGCTGAAGATGAGCCAGCGGTAGGCGATGTAGTCGCGGTTGGCCGGCGTAGTGTAATAGCGCATGGCCGCCCAGACGGTCATACACGTGAAGAAAAAGGACATGGCGTAGACCTCCCCTTCGACGGCCGAGAACCACACCGAGGTGGTGAAGGCGGCGGCCAGTCCGGCCACCAGTCCGCCTCCCGCCACGGCAATGACCTGTCCGCCGCCCACTTCCGCGCGTTCGTCGCGACCGGTGAGCGACAACAGGCTCAGGCGCATCGTCGACCAGGCTACGAAGGTTGCCCCGAAGGCCGTACAGATGGCCGACATGCCGTTCACGAAGGCGGCGATGAGGGAGGGATCGTCGGAAAGGATGCTGCCCAGGCTGGCGAACAGGCGGCCGATGAGCAGAAAGAGGGGCGCTCCGGGGGGGTGGACCACCTCCAGCTTGTAGGCACCAAGAATGAACTCCCCCACGTCCCAAAGACTGCCCGTACGCTCTACGCTGAGCAGCAGGACGGTCGCCGTAATGATGAAAACGATCCAGCCGGTCAGCTGGTGGAGGCGGTGAAGTTTACCCATAACGCAAAGCTTGGAAAGTCGAAACGCCGCAAAGCTAAGAATTATTAAGGCGCAGTAAGGGCCCGTCGCTCGACCGACCTGGGGCGGGGTAGCCTACAGCCAGTCGAAGTCGCCGCGGCGATCGCGGTCGGGGTGCTCGCCGTCGCCGTGGGCGGCGGTGAAGTCCCAGTCGTAGGTGTCCAGCTCCAGCAGACTGGCCGTGAGCAGGGCGGTGCAGTGCTCGATGTCTTGGCGGCTGGCCATCTCGATCACCTGGTGCATATTGCGCAGGGGGATGGAGATGGCACCGGCGATGCAACCCTTGGTGCCGTAGCGTTGCAGGGCGGCGGTGTCCGTGCCGCCGGCGGGCAGCAGTTCGAGCTGGGTGGGGATTTCCCGGCGCTGGGCCACCTCCTTGAGGTAGTTGACCATGCGGAAGTCCGAGATCACCGACCCGTCGAGGATCTTGATGGCTGCTCCCTTACCGAGGCAGGTGACGTTCTCGCGGCTGGAGCTGCCGGGTACGTCGTAGGCGATTGTAACGTCGAGCCCGAAGCCGAAGTCGGGGTCGATGTGCCCCACGCTGCCCATGGCGCCGCGCAGGCCTACCTCTTCCTGGACGGTGAAGGTGGCGTAGAGGTCGTAGGGCAGCTCCTGGCCCTGCAGGCGGCGCAGGGTTTCGAGGAGGATGAACACCGACACGCGGTTATCGAGCGACTTGCCCGTCACGCAGTCGCCCATTTCGATCAGGTCGCGCTCGCGCGTGATGGGGTCGCCGATGCCGACCAGTTGGTCTATCTCCTCCTTGGGCAGGCCCAGGTCGATGAAGTAGTCGTTGACGGGCACCACCTTGTTGCGCTCTTCCGTCTTCATGATGTGGATCGGCTTGCTGCCCATGACGCCGACGACGTCGCGGCGGCCGTGGACGACCACCCGCTGGGCCGTCAGGGTCTTGGGGTCGAAACCGCCCAGGGGGAGGAAGCGGATGAAGCCGTTCTCGTCCACGTGGTTGACGATGAAGCCAATTTCGTCCATGTGGGCCGCGACCATCACGCGCTTGGGCTCGCGCCCCTTGCGGACGGCGATGACGTTACCCATGTTGTCGACGCTGACCGAATCGGCCAGTCCGCGTACCTCCTGCAGAATCAGGTTTCTGATCCGGCGCTCGAAGCCGGAGACGCCCGGGGTTTCACAGATTCGTTTGAGAAGGTCGAGGTTTTTCATGATTCACTGGGGTTGGGGCCGCAAAAATAGTCTATTGTTGGTACATTGATAGGTGACCGTCGACAAGCCGTGACCAACCCGATTGCCGGGATGCCGCTCCTTGCGGGGATGGGCAGCCGCACTATAAACCCCCGTGGACCGTTAAGCGTACAGTTACCTCAGTGCTTTACTTACCGTAAAATCTCTTCTATATGGACAGCATCAAGATCCTTTGGGCCGACGACGAAATCGACCTGTTCAAGCCGCAAATGCTGTTTCTGCGCAAAAAAGGCTATGAAGTGGTCACCGTCACCAACGGGCACGATGCACTGGAGGAGGTGGAGAACGACAAGACCATCGACATTATCTTTCTGGACGAGAGCATGCCGGGACTTACCGGCCTGGATACCCTGGCGCGCATCAAGGATATGCAGCCCTCGATCCCCGTGGTCATGATCACCAAGAACGAAGCGGAAGACGTGATGGAGCAGGCCATCGGCAGCCAGATCGCCGACTACCTGATCAAGCCCGTCAACCCCTCCCAGATCCTCCTCACCCTCAAGAAGATCGTGGACGAGAAGCGCCTGGTGCGCGAAAAGACAACCAGCGACTACCAGCAGGACTTCCGGCAACTGCTTATGCAGATCAACTCCGGCCTGGACAAGGCGGAATGGGTGGACATGTACAAAAAGATCATCAACTGGGAGCTCAAACTCGACGACAGCAACAGCGACCAGATGGGCGAGATCCTCGCCGTGCAGAAACGGGAGGCCAACGCCGAGTTCTCCAAATTCGTGGAGCGCAACTATATGGACTGGGTGCAGGAAAAGGACGCGCCCATCATGTCGCACAACCTGATGCGCGAAAAGGTATTCCCGCACCTTTCCAAGGATCGTCCCACGGTCATGGTGCTGCTCGACAATATGCGCTACGACCAGTGGAAGGTCATCGAGCCCTACATCACCGAGCTGTACCGCATCGAGGAGGAGGACTACTTCTACAGCATCCTGCCCACCGCCACCCAGTACAGCCGCAACGCGATCTTTGCCGGCATGTGGCCCGCCGAGATCGAGAAGCACTACAAGCAGTGGTGGTTCAACGACAGCGAGGAGGGCGGCAAGAACAACCACGAGGCCGACCTGCTCGGAAAACAGTTCGAGCGCCTCATCCGCCGCAACGATTTCAAGTGGGACTACACCAAGGTGACCCGCACCAACTTCGCCCGGCAGATGCAGGACCGCGCCCTGGACTTTCTGAACAACGACCTGACCGTCATCGTCTACAACTTCATCGACATGCTCAGCCACGCCCGCACGGAGATGGAAGTCCTCAAGGAACTGGCCGGCGACGAAAAGGCATACCGCAGCCTCACCCGCAGCTGGTTCGAGAACAGCCCCCTCTGGGCCACACTGCGCCGCCTGGCCGAGCGCGACATCAACCTGATCATCACCACCGACCACGGTACCATCCGCGTGAACACCCCCAGCCGGGTTGTCGGCGACCGCGACACCAGCACCAACCTGCGCTACAAGCTCGGCCGCAACCTCCAGTACGAGGAAAAGGACGTACTGGAAGTCCGCGAACCCAAGGAGGCCAAGCTGCCCCGCCCCAACCTGAGCAGCAGCTACATTTTCGCCAAGGAAGACAAGTTTTTCCTCTACCCCAACAACTACAACTACTACAACAACTACTACCGCGACACCTTCCAGCACGGCGGCATCAGCCTGGAGGAGATCGTCTGCCCGGTAGTAAGGCTCCGCACCCGCTAGTACGATGCGGCCTCAAGCCGCGGCAGTACAAAGCGGCCTCAGGCAGCGCCAAACAACACGGTGTCCAACCGGGCAGAATACGCTGCCCAGCCGAGCCTGAATTCCAACCCAGAACGTCTACCGTCCAACCTTAACCGGCAATCCACCCACTCCCCACCGGGGATTAGCCTCAGCCCCCATCACCAGCCGCAGCTCTCCCCCACCCAGTAATTCCCGCGCCGGGAACCAAAAGGTAGCAAGCGGCTTCCCGTTCAAGGTGGCCGACTGCACGTACTTATTCTCGAACGAAGCGTTCTCCGCCACGATCGTGAAGGTCTTGCCCCGGCCGTACCGCTCGCCCAGGTTAATCTCTACCCGTTCATAGAGCGGACTGCCGATCTCGTAAATGGGTTCCATGGCCGTGCCGCCGTCGGTCTGGAAGAGGCCCAGGGCCGACATCACGAACCAGGCGCTCATCTGTCCCTGGTCTTCGTCGCCGAGGTAAGCATTGGAGACGCCGGAGCCGTAGTAGCGGTCCAGGATATCGCGGTTCCACTTTTGGGTGAGCCAGGGCCGGCCGGCCCAGTTGAACAGGAAGCTGAAGTGCATGGACTGCTGGTTACCCTGGATGACGGGAAAGTCCCAGTACAACTCATTCGGGGCGTTGTAGCGCCAGGGGCTGCTCACCCGGAACCCGTCGTCGAGGCGCCGGACGAAGCGGTCGACGCCGATCTTGTCGATCAGGGCGGGTACGTCCTGGGGAACGAAGAAGGTAAGTTGCCAGGCGTTGCCTTCCACGTACTGGTGGTTCCCGCCGGTCTTCAGGGGGTCAAAGTCGGCGTACCACTCGCCGCTGGAATGACGGAGCCGGGCAAAGCCCACCGTCGTATCGATGGCGTTCTCCCACCAGTAGGCGCGGTCCATGAATTCCCGGTACAGGTTGTCCTTCCCGAGCGCACCGGCAAACTGGGCCACAGCATAGTCGTCGAAGGCGTATTCCAGGGAATTGGAGAAGCGCCCCCGGTTATAGGGCACGTAGTGGTGCTCTAGGTAAGTCTCCAGATCGCGGTTGCCGGCGAAACCGTGTCCCACGGTATCACCCGGGGTAGTCTGCATCTTGTGCACGGCAGTGAAGGCTTTTTCGGCGTCGAAGTCGCGGATGCCCATTTGGTAGGCCCCCACGATCAGCGGGATTTCGTGCTCGGCGACCATTACCGGGATGTACTCCATGCCGGCCGGCCCCTTGGCCAGCCAACCGTTGGCGTCGTACATGGCGAGCTGGGAATTGACCCATTTGGAGGACCACTCGGGGACGACAAGGTTCCAGAACTGGTTCAGGTTCCAGAAGGTATTCCAGAAGGCATCGCAGCCCAGGGCGACAGCGCCCGGATCATGCAGCTTGCGGACGGTCTCCGTCGCGTCCACCCAGCTCCCGTCGACATCGCTGAAGATGTTCCGGCTCACGATGGCGCGGTACATGTTGGAGTAGAAACGCACCTTCTCCTGGCGGTCGGGGGTGGAGATGGCGACCCGCCCCAACAGGTCATTCCAGGCGGTTACCTGCTGCTCGCGGACCGCGTCGAAGTCCCAGCCGTAGGGTTCACTGATCTCCGCCGCCAGGTTCTCTTGCGCGTTTTCGATACTTACGTAGGAAAGGCCGGTGCGCGTCTGCACCATCGGCTCTTCGCCGGTGTTGAACTCCAGGATCGCCACCACGTCTTCGGGCCGTTCCAGGACCAGCGAATCCCGGTCGTCCACCAGCAGGGTATCCCCGGCCCCCGGCTCAGGGCCGTCGTACCATACCCGGAACCGCTTGATCGGTTGGTCGAACTCGAGGACGAAGTGGAGGATGTATTCCTGCTCAATGTCGTCCCAGGCCCGCTCCGCGTCGCCGTTTTCGATCATCTGCTTGCGGTAATACCGCTCGCCCCACACGCCGGGCGTCACCTGCCGGCTGTAACCCACGATCCGGTTAGGGCCGTCCTGTGCCAGGAAGGCTTCCTCGATTCGGTAGTCGTATTCCGCGGGAATCTTCAGGTCGACCAGGATGCGCGACCGGGCATCCCCCGCCGGATAGGTGTAGCGCTGAAAGCTGGCGCGGGTCGTAGCCGTAAGTTCGGCGCGGATGTCGTAGTCGGTAAGCTGGACGGAGTAGTAGCCCAGCGGGGCCTCCTCGGTGGCCTTGTCGATGCGCGACCGGTAGCCGCTGTCGGGGTCCGTCGGGTCGCCCATCGTGGTCTGCAAGGGGCCGTTGGTGGGGAAAGTCCCGAGTCCGGCCATAGTCCACTCGTGGACGTGGCTGAAGGTGCCGACGTTCTCGAAGGTAGGCTGGTAGCCGGCCTGCCAGCCGGCGTTCTGGTTGTCCGGACTGATCTTCACCATTCCGAAGGGCATCCAGGGGCCGGGGGCAATCATCCAGCGGGAATGGCCGGTACCGATCCGCGTGTCCACGTAATCCGCGGGGCGGTTGACCCTTTGGGGTGCCCGTTCGATTTGCCCGGAGGACAGTAATTCCCCATCCGCCCTGACTTCGTATGTGCCCTCACGGGGGGCGTCCACCGCCGGGAGGGGAACCTCGAAGGCGTGTCGCCCGTGGACCACCCGCTCCTGAAAAACCTCCCGCCCGTCCAGCAGTACGGAAAGGACCGGTGCCCCCTCCAGGTGCTGCACGTCGACGAGCAAGGGCTGCACGCGCCCGTCCCCGGCCTCGATCTCATAGTCGGCGGCCGCTACACCGTGCAGGAACAGTCCGCCGGGAGGTATGAGCCTGGTCTGCCCCGGTCCCTGCAAGCTCAGGTAATCAAACACCAACCAGCTGCCGGTCAGGCTGGTAATTTCGACGACGTTGCCGCCTTCCCGCAGGTCCGCCGCGTCGAGGGTCATCACCAGCTTCTGCGGGCGGGAGCGGTTGCCGGCACCGGTCAGGGCGTCCTCGCTTTCTCCGGGGTCGAGCTGGAATTTTTGCACCTTTCCATTGACGGTGACGCGCACCAGGGGTGGGTCATCCGGACTGCAATCCAGTACGCCCACTACGAGTTGGTACGGCACGGCATCCCGCGTCCCCGCCAGATTGAACAACAGGTTCAGTTCGTGGGGGCGGATGCCTGAGAGCCGTGAGGTGCCGCCCCAGTAGTCGACGGTGCCGGGCAGCACGTAGGGGAAACCCCGTTCCAGGGTGTCTTGCCCGAGGGCGAAGTAACGGTCTTCCCAGCCGAAGTCGTTGGCCAGGAAGCTTTCGTAGCCGGCCGGGGCCAGGGCAAACTCCCCCGCGCTGCCGTCGGGTTCGCCGAGCTGCCAGATGGTGGCCTGCGCGGAAAGCGCGCCGGTGGACAATACGAGCAAAGCGAGGGTAGTGCGCAAAAGTAGAGGAAGCATTCCCGAATGTAGCAAGCCCGGTCGTATGATGCAGGGTGGGGCGGATATTGTAATTTCCCCCCGTGTTACAACCCTACCACACCAAGGGCCGCCTGGAGGCCGGCTGCGACGAGGCCGGCCGCGGCTGCCTGGCCGGACCCGTCTTCGCCGCCGCGGTGATCCTGCCCCCGGACTACGACAACCCCCGGCTGAACGACAGCAAGAAGCTTGACGAATCCGCCCGCGATGCCCTGCGCCGGGAGATCGAGGCCGACGCCCTGGCCTGGCGCGTGGCCCGCTGCAGCGTGGAGGAGATCGACCGCTACAACATCTTCCAGTCGAGCTACCGCGCGATGCACCGCGCGATCGATGCCCTGGCCGTGCGCCCCGATTTCCTCCTCATCGACGGCAAGTTCTTCGTTCCCTACGCCGGAATTGACCACCTTTGCGTGATCAAGGGGGACGGCAAGTATCAAAGCATCGCCGCGGCCGGTATCCTGGCCAAGACACACCGCGACGCCTACCTGCTGGACCTCCACCAAAAATACCCCCAGTTCGGCTGGAATACCAACCGGGGGTACCCCACGAAAGCCCACCGTGCCGCCATCGAGCAACACGGGGCGACCGTACATCACCGCCGTAGCTTTACCCTCCTGCCGGGGGGGAAGCAATACCGACTCTTCCAGTAAGCCGCACCGCAGCCCGCGGGCGGCGAACGAAAAGGCGGTACTATTGTACTACGGTAACAGTAAGACTACCGAATCAGACCCCCCAATTTATGGATATCGTTGCCATCGTAGGACGCCCGAACGTCGGGAAATCCACCCTCTTCAACCGCCTCATCGGGGAACGGCAGAGCATCGTCGACAACCAGAGCGGCGTGACCCGCGACCGGCAGTACGGCCGGAGCCACTGGAACGGCAAGGAATTCGCGGTGGTCGACACCGGGGGATTCGTGCGCAACAGCGACGATGTTTTCGAAGCCGCCATCCGCGACCAGGTGGAGATCGCCATCGAGGAGGCTACCGTCATCCTGTTCATGGTCGACGTCACCACGGGCATTACCGACCTCGACGAGGAGGTGGCCCAGATGCTGCGGCGCGCCGACAAGCCCGTCCTGCTGGCCGTCAACAAGGTCGACAACAACCAGCGGCAACTGGAGGCCAACGAATTCTGGTCGCTGGGCTTCGAGCAGACCTTCTTTCTCTCCTCCGTTACCGGCAGCGGTACGGGCGACCTGCTCGACGCGGCCGTAGAGTACATCACCAATCACGAGGAAGAGCCCAATGAGCTGATGCAACTCGCCATCGTGGGGCAGCCCAACGCCGGCAAGTCCAGCTTTATCAACTCCCTGCTCGGCGAGGAGCGCAACATCGTCACCGACATCGCCGGCACCACCCGCGACTCGATAAACAGCCACTACAACAAGTTTGGCAAGGAGTTCATCCTCATCGACACGGCCGGCATCCGCAAGAAGGCCAAGGTGCACGAGAACCTCGAGTACTACTCCGTCATGCGCGCCATCCGCGCCATCGAGAAGGCCGACGTATGCGTGCTCATGATCGACGCCACCGACCACGTGGAGAGCCAGGACCTGGCCATCTTCCGACTCGCCCAACGCAACAACAAGGGCATCGTCATCGCCATCAACAAGTGGGACCTCGTCAAGGACAAGGAAACCAACACCGCCCGCGACTACGAGGCCGAGGTGCGCCGCCGCTTCGCCCCCTTCAGCGACGTCCCCGTCATTTTCATGAGCGTCACCGAGAAGCAGCGCATCATGAAGACCATCGAGGCCGCCGAACAGGTATACGCCAACCGCACCCGCCGCATCCCCACCTCCAAGCTCAACGACGTCATGCTCCCCGCCATCGAGCGCTACGGCCCCCCGGCCTCCCGCGGGCGCGTCATCTCCATCAAGTTCGTTTCCCAGCTGCCCCTGGCCTACCCGGCCTTCGCCTTCTTCTGCAACCACCCCCAGCACGTAAAAGAGAGCTACAAAAACTACCTGGAAAATCAGCTCCGGGAAAATTTCGACTTCACCGGCGTACCCATCACCATCTTCTTCCGGCAGAAGTAGGGAGCGATGGTGAAATCCTTGATTTCCTGGGTCCTAGTTCTTTAGGTTGTTAGTTCTTTAGGCTTTTAGTTTCGTGCCCTGATATTGCCCCGGCATAAGCCAAGAGAGCGCTGGCGTAATTCTTGATCTCCTGAGTGCTAGTTCTTTAGGCTGTTAGTTCTTTAGGCGTTTAGTTTCGTGCCCTGATATTGCCCCGGCATAAGCGGAGAGAGCGCTGGCGTAATTCTTGATCTCCCGGGTGCTAGTTCTTTAGGCGTTTAGTCTCGTGCCCTGATATTGCCCCGTCATAAGCGGAGAGAACGCTAGCGCAATTCTTGATCTCCTGGGTCCTAGTTCTTTAGGCTCTTAGTTCTTTAGGCATTTAGTTTCGTGCCCTGATATTGCCCTGGCATAAGCGAAGAGAGCGCTGGCGTAATTCTTGATCTCCTGGGTGCTAGTTCTTTAGGCTGTTGGTTCTTCAGTCTATTACTCCCGTACCCTGACAACGCCCCGGCCCGAGCGAAGCGAGGGACAAATGCATCCTAATTCACCAATTCACTAACTCACTCCTTCACCCCTTGAAGCTAAAAGTCCACCAACTCTCCCTACCCCTACGCGACCCCTTCCGCATCGCGCACGAGAGCCGTACCGAGCAGCCGACCCTAATCGTGGAGCTGATTGCCGGGGAATACCGCGGCCTGGGGGAGACGGCGATGACCCGCTATTACGGACTCGATAGCCAGCGTTGCGCGGCGGAACTGAAGACCCTGGCACCCGCGTTCGCGCCCTGGACCGCCCGGGAGCTGGACGAAGTTGGCGTAGCCGCGGTGCTCGACCTGACCGTTCCCCAGAATTTCAATCCCTTCCTGCGCTGCGCCCTCGACGTGGCCCTGCATGACCTGTGGGGCAAGGTGAAGGGGCAACGCGTGGGGCGGCTGTGGAAGCAGGACCGCACCCGGCAGATCCCCACCTGCTATACCATCGGACTGGCTCCCGTGGAGGAGATGGTGCGCAAGCTTCGGACTTTCCCCTGGCCGGTCTACAAGATCAAACTGGGTGGCGGCGACGACGACGTGGCCATCATTCGCGCCCTGCGGGAACACACCGCGGCCCCCTTCTACGTTGATGCGAATACCGGGTGGACGGCCCGGCAGGCCATTGATTACTCCGGCCCGCTCAAGGAACTCGGCGTGAAATTTATCGAGCAGCCGCTCAAGCCCGAAGACACCGCGGGACAGGCGGAAGTGCACCGTCACAGTGCCCTGCCCGTACTGGCCGACGAGAGTTGCCAGACGGAGGACGACGTGGACCGCTGCGCCAAACTGTTCTCCGGCATCAACATCAAGGTGGTCAAGTGCGGCGGTCTTCTGCCCGCGCGCCGTATGATCGCTCGCGCCCGCCAGCTGGGACTGAGAGTAATGGCCGGCTGCATGACGGAGAGCAGTGTAGGCATCAGCGGCATCGCCCAGTTGTTGCCGGAACTGGATTATGCGGACCTGGACGGCGCCATGCTGCTCGCCGACGACCCCGCCTCCGGGGTGAAGTTTGATCCGCGGACGGGGTTGGCGATCTACCCCGACCGGCCCGGCACCGGGGCACTACTGAAGCGAAGCATCAACGCTTAACTTTTTGCACCAAACTTATACCGCTTGGTCGGACTTCTAGCAGGGTAAACCATCAGCCAACAAGACATGTACGTCACCTTCTCGCGCTTGTGCGCCGCCTTACTTCTACTCAACCTTTCCATCCTCCTCCCGGGCTGCGCCACCAACCCGGTCACCGGCAAGAAACAGATCGCCTTCATATCGGAGGAAAGCGAGATTCAGATGGGACAGGAGTACGACCCGCAGGTCGTGGCCGAGTTCGGAATCTACGAAGACCCACAGCTCCAGAGCTTCCTCACCGAGAAAGGCAACGCCATGGCCGCCATTTCCGAACGGCCCAACCTTCCCTGGACCTTCCGGCTGGTGGATTCCGAAGTAGTCAACGCCTTCGCCGTACCTGGGGGCTTCGTTTACTTCACCCGGGGCATTATGGCCCACTTCAACAATGAAGCCCAATTCGCGGGCGTCCTCGGCCACGAGATCGGGCACGTGACCGCACGCCATACCGTGGCCCAACAGAGCAAGCAGCAGCTTGCCCAGATCGGCTTGATCGGCGGAATGATCCTCTCTCCTGAGCTGGCCAGTCAGGGACAATCCCTCATGCAGGGGATGCAACTCCTCTTTTTGAAATTCGGACGCGACGCGGAAAGCCAATCGGACGAACTCGGCGTCAAGTATTCTACCGCCATCGGCTACGACGCCCAGGAAATGGCCGGCTTCTTCAGTACCCTCGACCGCCTGAGCGGCGGCTCAGAGAACCGTGCGCCTACCTTCCTGAGCACCCACCCCGACCCCCTGAACCGGGAGGTGCGGGTAGCGGAACTCGCCCAGCAATTCCAGGCCGCCGACAACCGAGGCAGCTATGAGGTGGACCGCGAAGGCTACCTCCGCCGCATCGACGGCATCCTGTACGGAGAAGATCCCAAGAACGGCTACGTCGAAAAGGGGGGCTTCTACCACCCCGACCTCCGCTTCTACTTTACCATCCCGCGGAACTGGAAACTGATCAACTCCCCGACCATGGTGCAGATGGTCGCTCCCGATGAGAAAGCCATCATGCAGATGCGCCTCGCCCCCGGCAGCGATCTCCGCGCCGCGGCCCAGGAATTCATCCAGCAGAACAAGGTGCAGGTCAGCCAGACCAGCGACCAGTCGATCAACGGACTGCCGGCCACCACCATAGTAGGACAAATCAACCAGCAAAACCAGCAGGGGCAGCGCTCTTCGCTTGGAACCATCGCCAGCTTCATCAGCTACGGCGGTAATATCTACATGTTGGCGGGCCTTTCGATGGCTTCCGACTTCCGCCGATACGCCGGCGAAATGGAGTCGAGCATCCGGAGCTTCGCGGAGCTGCGCGACCAGAGCAAGTTGAACCGGAAACCCGAGCGGATCAAGATCATGACCACGAATCGCGCCAAGACCCTGCAGCAGGCCCTTTTGGATGCGGGCATCCCGCAAGACCGGCTCGAAGAATTTGCCGTCCTGAACGGTATGGAGTTGAACGACCAGTTGCCGGCCGGTTACCTTTACAAGGCCATGAGCGGGGGCACCCGTTAGGGGCGCTGACCCAGCCGGGCAGCCGTGGTCGCATCGTTGCGGCGGTTGAATACCGAGAGGGGCTCCATCGATTCGTAGGCCGCATCCTGTACCTTGGTACGGGTATTCAGTTTCAGCAATTTGTTGTTCTCCGCATTCGGAAAGGTCCGGTTGGAGAGGAACACATACACCAGGTCCTCTTTGGGATCGGCCCATACGGCCGTGCCGGTAAAGCCCAGGTGCCCAAAGGCCCGGGAGGAAGCCTCATCTGACATATTGAGGTGGCGGTTCTCATTGAGCTGCTTCATGTCGAAACCTAGGCCACGCCGCGTTTCGCCGGGATAGCGGGAGGTAAACTCCTGGATGACCTCTTCGCTCAGGTACCGGCGCCCGCCGTAGGAACCTTCCTGCAGCAGCATCTGAAAGAGTGCGGCCAGGTCGTGCGCGGAGCCGAAGAGCCCGGCGTGTCCGCTTACACCACCCATCATGCCGGCCCCCATGTCGTGGACGAAGCCCTGCACGGTACACATGCGGAAGTAGTTGTCGTTCTCGGTGGGCGGAATGCGGTCGCGGGAAATGGACCGCAGGGGGTTAAACGTGAGTGATTCCAGACCCATGGGGCGGTAAAAGTGCCGGGCGGCGTATTCCGCGACCGTCAGTCCGCTAACCCGATCGACCAGCTTGGCCATAAGGTAGAAACCGAGATCGCTGTACCGGTAACGTCCGACGTTCGGCAAGGGGCTGTCGTAAATGCGTTGCCATACGCTGTCGATCCCCACCTTGCTCATGTAAAGCTTGTCCGTCACCGGCACTACGAAGTCGCCGGTCTGGGTAGTTCGGTAATACTGTGAACTCGGTTTGGGGTGGCGGCCCGGAGTAAGCGTGTAGCGATAAAAAGGGATCCAGCTGTGCAGGCCGGCCCGGTGCGCCAACACGGCGCGTATCTTCAAGGGGGCCTTGTTGGTGCCTTTTAGTTCGGGGAGGTAGTATCCGAGCGACTTGTCGAGGTCAATCTTGCCTTCGTCGACCAGCTTCATGACGCTGAGGGTAGTCGCGGCAACCTTCGTGATGGAGGCCAGGTCATATACCGTGTTGGTGGTTACCGGCTGGTCGTTGGCGTAGGTGTGATGTCCGTAGGCCTTCTCAAAGACTACCTTTCCGTGCCGGGCCACGAGCACCACCATGCCCGGGGCGGCACGACTATTGATGGCTTCCTTCGCCAGGCGGTCGACCCGACTGGCGAGGCGTTCTCCGTCAATGCCGACGCTTTCCGGAGGAGCGTAGCCCATCCGGAAATTGGCGGTCGTTTCCAGGCCGGCATTGTAGGGGGCGTTGGGGCTGGCGGTGATGGGCAGGCGACCGGTGAGGCGATTGGCGCCGAAAAGGGCCTGGGCCGCCGCATCCTGAGCTACTTCATCGCGGGTATAGGCCTCCAGCAGGGTGCCGAAGCCGTCCAGGGCCTTCAGGCTGTAGGGGTTGCCGAAGACGGTCACCACCAGTTTGGCGCGCTCGTCAATGGCCCGCAGCAGACTCAGCAGCTGCGGCGTGATGGTCACTTTCTCGATAAAGCGGCTGCCATCGCTGTAGAGGCTGGTTACGACCACGTCTCCGGCGCCGACGCGGTTGAGGATTTGTTTCTTTTCCGTGTCGGTCGGACTCGCGGCCGTGGTGAGGTGCGTGATCTGACCGTAGTCGTCGAGCCGGTTGGTGAAGGTGGTGGGCTGGGAAGCCCCGATGCGCAACGAGACGATCTTTCCGGTAACCGGCGTCTCGATCGGCACGAGGTTTTCCGCATCGCGGACCAGCGTCATGGAGGCTTCGTACAATTCCTGCTTCAGGGCCTTGGCGGCGGGTGAGTTCAGGTCGGCGCGCAGGTTAGCGGCTGCGGGGAAGGTGGGGCGGGTCAGCCCGAGGCGGTACTTCGAAAGCAGCACGCGGCGCACCTTGGTTTCGATGTCGACGGGTTTGATCTTGCCCTCGGCGAGGTAGCGTTTGATGGCGGAGAAGGACGCGCCGATGTCTTCGGGGAGCAGGAGCACGTCGGAGCCGGCAGCAATGGCTTCGGCTTCCACTTCTCCATCGCCGTAGTGCTTGGTGACGCCCTTCATTTCCAGACCGTCCGTGAAAATCAGTCCGGTAAAGCCCAGTTCATTGCGCAGCAGGTCGGTCACGATCGGCTTACTCAGCGAGGAGGGGCGGTTGGGGCGAGGGTCGAGGGCCGGAATCTGCAGGTGGGCCGCCATCATACTGCCGATGCCGTAGCGGATCAGGGCGCGGAAGGGATATAGCTCGATGGAGTCGAGACGGGCCCGGCTGTGGTTAATAACCGGCAGGTCGAGGTGGCTGTCGACGTCGGTATCGCCGTGGCCCGGAAAGTGCTTGGCGCTGGCCAGGATGCCGTTGTCCTGCAGGCCCTTCATGTACATATACCCCTTGGCGGTCACATTGTAGCGGTCTTCGCCGAAGGAGCGGGTGGCAATGACGGGGTTATCCGGATTGTTGTTGACGTCGAGTACCGGACTGAAGGCCACGTTCACCCCGATGCGGTGCATCTGCCGGGCGATCTCGGCCCCCATATCGTAGATGAGCTGGTTGTTGCGGATGGCACCGAGGGCCAGCTGCTTGGGGTAGGAGATGGTGTGGTCGGGCAGGCGCATGCCCAGTCCCCACTCCGCGTCCATGCTCACCATCAGGGGCAGGCCGCTGAGGGCCTGGTAGCGGTTGGTGAGTTCGAGTTGCTTTTCGGGGGTACCCTGGAAGAAGCACAATCCGCCAACGTGGTAGTCGCGGATCTGCCGTTCCACGCTGGCCACGTGGTCGGGGCCGAGGTCGCTGTGGGCACGGATCATAAATAGCTGACCCAACCGCTGGTCTTCCGACATCGATTGGTAAACCGAATCAACCCACCGTTTTTCCGGGGCGGTAAGTTGGGAGAGGTCTGGCCGGTAAACCTGTTGACCGATGAGTGGAAAAGAAAGCGTCAGGAGAAGAAAAACAATAAGAGGGAACGTAAGCTTCATGGACCGGGGAATAGTAAGCTGGGATAAATAGCGCTGAAAACGTCGGGCAAAGCCCGTAAGGTACTAACGCCATTAATATACGCTTGAGGTGCGGTCCGGCGCTTAAATATTCCGTAATTCTTAAAATAACGTAAATCTGTTCTTCCCGCAGGCGGTTTCCCGGGTTAGCGACCCACCAACTCATTGGAGTAAAGGGGGAACCGCTCCATGAATTCGTGTACCTCGCCGCGGATTCTGGCCAGCACCGCCTCGTCGTTGGAGTGGCGAATCACTTCATCGATCCAGGCTACGGTCTGCCGGCAATCGTCCTCGTTGAAGCCCCGGGTGGTGATGGCCGCCGTGCCGATGCGGATGCCGCTGGTGACCACGGCCGACTTCTTGTCGAAGGGCACCATATTCTTGTTGAGGGTGATGTCGGCCTTGCCGAGGGCTACCTCGGCGTCGCGGCCGGTGATGTCCTTGTTGCTCAGGTCGATCAGCATGCTGTGATTGTCGGTACCGCCGCTGATGATGTGGTAGCCGCGTTCGATCAGGGCGTCGGCCATTGCGCGGGCGTTGGCGATCACCTGTTTACCATAAGCCTTCCAGCCTTCCGAGAGGCATTCGCCGAAGGCCACGGCCTTGCCGGCGATGACGTGCTCCAGGGGGCCACCCTGCATGCCGGGGAATACGGCGCTGTTCAGGATGCTGCTCATTTTGATGGCGTTACCCTTCTTGGTCTTGCGACCCCAGGGGTTGTCGAAGTCCTTGCCCATCATGATGATGCCGCCACGGGGTCCGCGCAGCGTCTTGTGGGTGGTGCTGGTGACGATGTGGCAATGCGGCATCGGATCGTTGAGCAGGCCGGCGGCGATGAGTCCGGCGGGGTGGGCAATGTCGGCCAGCAACAGCGCGCCTACCTCGTCGGCAATGGCGCGGAAGCGGGCGTAATCCCAGTCGCGGCTATAGGCGGAAGCACCGCAGATGATCAGTTTGGGTTGTACCTCCCGGGCCTTTTCCGCCACCTTGTCCATATCGATGCGGCCGGTCTCCTCCTCCACGCCGTAGAAGTTGGCCTGGTAGTTCTTGCCGCTGAAGTTGGCCGGGTGGCCGTGGCTGAGGTGACCGCCGTGGGCCAGGCTGAAGCCCAACGTCTTGTCACCCGGCTTCAGGCACGCCAGAAACACGGCCGCGTTGGCTTGGGCCCCGGAGTGGGGCTGTACGTTGGCGTACTCGGCCCCGAAGAGTTCGCAGAGCCGGTCGATGGCCAGCTGCTCCACCTGATCCACGATCTCGCAGCCGCCGTAGTACCGCTTGCCGGGGTAACCTTCGGCGTACTTGTTCGTCAGGCAACTGCCCATGGCCTCCATCACGGCGGCGCTGGTGAAATTTTCGGAAGCGATGAGCTCAATGCCGTGGCGCTGGCGTTCGAGTTCCTGGTCGATAAGGTCGAATACGGCGGTGTCGCGGTTCATGGGGGAGGAATTGAAGGGGCAAAGTTACCGCAAGTCGCGGTATTTCCCGGTCGGGCGGCGGGGTTAATTGCTTGGAAATGAAAAGACAAACGCCCGCCCCGACATTGTCGGAGGCGGGCGCCTGTTACCTAGTTAGGGAGGGAGAGTTAAGCCTCCGCCGCGGTGGCGTCGGCGGTCTTGCCGCGGCCGTTGCGGTTGGCGCGGGCTTCCTCTTCCAGGCCCATGAGTTTGGTCTTGATCTTGATTTCGATCTCGTCGGCCACTTCGGGGTTGTCGAGCATGAACTGCTTGGCGGCTTCCCGGCCCTGGGCAATCTTGGCGTCGTCGTAGGCGTACCAGGCGCCGGACTTCTGGATGATGTCCTGATCGACACCGAGGTCGACGATTTCACCCGACTTGGAGATGCCCTCGCCGTACATAATGTCGAACTCCGCTACCCGGAAGGGCGGGGCCAGTTTGTTCTTGGCCACCTTCACCTTGACGTGGTTGCCGACTACGTTACCTTCCTTGTCCTTGATAGCGGCACCGGTGCGGCGGATATCGAGGCGCATGGAGGCATAGAACTTCAGGGCGTTACCGCCGGTGGTGGTTTCGGGGTTGCCGAACATCACGCCGATCTTTTCGCGCAGCTGGTTGATGAAGATGCAGCAGCAGCCGGTCTTGCCGATCGTGCCAGTAAGCTTCCGCATGGCCTGCGACATCAGGCGGGCCTGCAGGCCCATCTTGCTGTCGCCCATTTCTCCTTCGATCTCCGCGCGGGGGACAAGGGCGGCCACGGAGTCGACCACGAGGATGTCGACGGCTCCGGAGCGAATGAGGTTTTCGGCGATCTCCAGGGCCTGTTCGCCGTTGTCGGGCTGGGAGATCAGCAGGTTGTCGGTGTCTACCCCCAGGCTCTGGGCGTAGAAGCGATCGAAAGCGTGCTCGGCGTCCACGATGGCGGCAATACCGCCGCGCTTCTGGCATTCGGCGATGGCGTGGATGGCCAGGGTCGTCTTACCCGAGGATTCGGGACCGTAGATCTCGATGATGCGGCCCTTGGGAAGCCCACCGATGCCGAGGGCGACGTCAAGGCCCAGGGATCCCGTCGGGATGGCCTCCACGTTGGCGGCCTGACTCTCGCCGAGGCGCATGATGGTGCCCTTGCCGTAGGCCTTGTCCAGGCGGTCGATCGTCATCTGGAGCGCCTTCAGCTTGGCGGCGGTGTCTTTGTTGTTATCTGCCATTATCCTGTTTGTTTGAAACTGCTTTTGTTTTGCGACGCTACAAATATAAACATACTGTGGGCGGCCCGCAAGGAAATCAGCAATATTTGTCGAATAATAATTCGCTTTTTAGCGATAAATTGATTTTTGTAACTACTTTGCGTACAGAAATTGTTTGAAAATATGGCACCTGCGGCCGCGCCCTAATGTAGCTTCGGATTGTCGCGGTGACGGTCGCCGTCGCGCCGCGTCTTCTTGGCCAGGTTGCGCTCGAGGGCCTCCGTAAGGTCGGTGCCGGTCTGGTTGGCCAGGCAGATCAGGACGAACAACACGTCGGCAAGTTCATCGGCCAGCTGCGCAGGAGCTTCGGCGGCGTCCTGCGGGTTCTTGAACGACTGCTCCCCGTAGAGGCGGGCCATCAGGCGGGCCACCTCCCCGGTCTCCTCCATGAGGATAGCGGTGTTGGTAAGCTCACCGTAGTAGCGCACGCCTACCGTGGTGATCCATTGGTCAACAACGTTCTGGGCCTCCTTTAGGGTCATGGCAGCGCGGAAAAAAGGCACCGAAATTGGTTTCCGGTGCCTGGGTTAAGCGGTATCCGCCGGGCGGATCAGTAAGAGTTGATGATGCGGAACTTCGTGCCGTTCACTTCTACGGTGTCGCCGTTGTGCTTGCCGCGCATGGCCTTGTAGAGGGGGCTTTCGGTGGAGATGCCGCGGTACTTTTTGCCGTTGACCTCAAACTCGTCGCTGGCGGCGCCGACGAAGAAGAGCCCCCGGTCGGTCTCGACGATATCGCCCAACTGGATTTCCTCGGTCGGTTCGATACTGTCGATGTTGGCCAGCATCCGGATCTCGTGTTGCAGGGCTTCCACGACGGAGGAGCGTGCTTCCACGCGGTTGATCGACTGGTCGACCTTGCCGTCCTCAAAGAGGTTCTCGGTTTCCTCGTTCGTTTCTTCCGCCTCGGCCAGGTCGGCGTTCTGCATGGCCAGCATATTCTGGTAGGAATTTTCCTTGATGGTCAGCAGTTGGGCGGCTACGGCCTGCTTCTCGGCGGCCTGCTCTTTGGTAAGTTGCATGGTTGATGATTTGGCTACTGCAACGGCTAAGGCCCTGGCATGTTTGGCTG
This sequence comes from Neolewinella litorea, assembly GCF_004803465.1. Lineage (GTDB taxonomy): Bacteria > Bacteroidota > Bacteroidia > Chitinophagales > Saprospiraceae > Neolewinella > Neolewinella litorea. The sequence continues at coordinate 307,003 of NZ_SRSF01000004.1, forward strand.
AAATTGGGGTGGGGGGTGAACATCTCCGTGGTTGCTCAGATTATGTAACAGACAGTACACATGTGTACCGTTGACCAAAATGCACCCCGGCCGGGACTGATTTTACCGGCGCCGCTGAACGTGCCATCCCGCCACGGGTCGTGTTCAGCAACGCCACGATTTCCCGTGCAGGCTGACCAATATTATCGCGAAGCTCACAACGCGTTGTGGAGTCAATCGCAACTTCTAAGGTCATGTCTTTTGCTGGGTTTTTGGTTAATGTTCGGGCAAGTCGGATCCTCCGACTTGCCTTTTTTGTGCTTAACCCCCCGCTGACAACTTAGCCTACCGCTGCTTCGCCACCCATTCCACGTGCCGCCGGATGCGCTCGTCGGCCAGCAGCAGTTCCTTGGTGTGGAAGTCGCGCGCCAGCTCCTTTTCGTCGGGGATCAGGCGGTGAATGCCCTTGTGGCATGCGCGGCAGATCAGGATGCGGTTCAGGGTCATTTCCTCCTTGCTGAAGCGCTTCTGGAAATAGCTCTTCCGATGCACCGCACGCGGGATGAGGTGGTGTTCCGTTAGGGGCTGTACCCGCGCGCAGAGTTCGCACTCCCCGACGGGGCCCCGTAACCGGTCGGTATAGTTCTTTCCTTTTCTTGGCACTGGCCGGTGGGGCGGCTGCCCCGCTGCTTAATGCGCTTCTAACCAGTTTTCCCCCATTCCGGTTTCCACCACGATGGGTACGTCCAAGTGGGGAATGGCCTCGCGCATCAGTTCCTCGATCAGCGGCGTCACCTTCTCCACCTCATCCCGGGGCGCGTCGAACACTAGTTCGTCGTGTACCTGCAGCACCATGCGGGTGCGGAAGCCCTTTTCACGCAGCATCTTATGGATGCGGATCATGGCCAGCTTGATCATGTCGGCAGCCGTACCCTGGATCGGGGTATTCATGGCCATGCGCTCGGCCAGCGACCGCGCCACGCCGCTGCGGCTGTTAATATCGCGCAGGCTCCGCTTGCGGCCCAGCAGGGTGGTGACGTAACCCTCCTCGCGGGCCTGCTCCACGGTGCCGCTCATGAATTTTTTCAAACCGGTGAACCGCTCGTAGTAGTTGGCAATGAGCTGACTGGCTTCGGCCCGGCTGATCTCCAGTTCCTGCGTAAGGCGCTGGGCACCCGCCCCGTAGAGGATGGCGAAGTTGATCGTCTTGGCCTGGTATCGCTGCACGCGGCTCACCTCCTCGTAGGGTACGTCGAAGATCAGTGCGGCAGTAGCCGTATGGATGTCCTTCCCGGTGCGGAAGGCATCGAGCATCCCCTCGTCCTGGCTCAGCGCGGCCACCAGTCGCAGTTCGATCTGGGAGTAATCGGAGGCCAGCAGGATGTGGTCCTTGTCACGCGGGATGAAGGCCTTGCGTATCTCGGCTCCCTCCGGCGTACGCACCGGGATGTTCTGCAGGTTCGGGTTGTTACTGCTCAGGCGTCCCGTGGCGGCGATGGTCTGGTTGAAGCTGGAGTGGATCCGCCCGTCCTCATTCATCAGCAGGGGCAGGGCATCCACGTAGGTGCCCAGCAGTTTGCTCAGGCTGCGGTGGCGCAGGATCTGCTTGACGATGGGGAAGTCGGCACTCACTTCCGCCAGGGTGGCTTCGTCCGTTTTGTACTGCCCGGTTTTGGTCTTGCTGCCCTTGTAGGGGACGCCCATGCGGCCGAAGAGGATCTCGCCGATCTGCTTAGGCGAACCGATATTGAACTCCGAGCCGGCCATCTGGTACACCTCCCGCTCGATCGACTGCAGTTCCTCGGTGAGCACCTTGCTGTAGTTGCGCAGGAATTCTCCGTCGACGTTGATGCCTTCGAGTTCAATGTCGCGCAGCACGGGGATCAGCGGCGCTTCCACGGTTTCGTAAAGTTCCATCAGCCCTTCCTCCTCAAGTTCAGGCCACAGGGCGTGGTAGAGCCGCAGGGTGATGTCGGCGTCCTCGCAGGCGTATTCCACGACCTTTTCCACGGGTACGTCGCGCATGGTCAGCTGCTTCTTACCCTTGCCGATGAGGGCCTCGATGGGCACGGGCTTATAATTGAGGTATTCCTCACTCAGGATGTCCATTTTGTGCCGCTTGTCGGGGTGCAGCAGGTAGTGGATCACCATGGTATCGAGCAGCTTGCCCTTGACCGGGGCCCCGTAGCGTTCGAGCACGATCATGTCGTACTTCAGGTTCTGGCCCACCTTGTCGATGGTGGCGTCGGCCAGCAGCGGGGCGAATTCGGCTGCGATAGCTTCCGCTGCTGCGCGGTCGGCGGGTACGGGCACGTAGTAGGCTTCTCCGCTCTGCCAGGCGAAGGACAGTCCCACCAGCTCGGCGGTCGTGGGGTCGATACTCGTCGTTTCCGTATCGAAGGAGAACAGTTTCTGCTGGCTCAGCTGGTCAATCAGAGCGGCGCGTTCCTCGGGCGTTTCCGCCTTGTGGTAGGCCTGCTCGGTGTTGCCCAGGTGCTCGTCGGCCACGGCGTGGGCCGGGGGTTGCCGGAAGCGCGAGCTTCCATTGGTGGGCGCGGACGCGGGTGCCGTATCCGTGGAAGCGGGAGCGAACAGGTCACCCTGGGCGGAGGCCGGTTTGGGTGCTTCCTCTTCGCCCAGGATCTCGTTGGCGATCGAGCGGAATTCCAGTTCCCGGAACACGTCGGTGAGGTAGTCGCGGTCGAAGGGTTCAATGAGGTAGGCTTCCGGGTCGAAGGTGATGGGGACGTCCTGGATGATCGTCGCCAGTTTCTTGCTCAGCAGTGCCTGGTCACGGTATTCGCGCAGGCGTTCCTGGTTCTTGCCGCGCACCTTGTCGGTTTGATCCAGCAGGGCTTCCATGGTGCCGAACTGCTTGATGAATTTCGCTGCCGTCTTCGGGCCGATGCCGGGCACGCCGGGGATGTTGTCCACCGAGTCGCCCATCAATCCCAGCATATCGATCACCTGATCGGGATTGTCGATATCCCACTTTTCCTTGATCTCGTCGACGCCCAGGATTTCGACGCCGTTGCCCATACGGCTGGGTTTGTACATCAGGATCTTCTCCTCCACGAGCTGGCCGTAGTCCTTGTCGGGGGTAACCATGTACACCGTGTAGCCCGCGCGGGCGGCCTGCTTGGACAGGGTGCCGATGACGTCGTCGGCCTCATAATTCGGCACGATGATGATCGGGATCTTGAAGGCCTGCAGGATCTGATGGATATAGGGGAAGGCGATTCCGATGTCCTCGGGTTGCTCCTCGCGGTTGGCCTTATAGTCGGCCGCCAGTTCATTGCGGAAGGTCGGGCCCTCGGGGTCGAATACGACGGCCAGGTGAGTGGGCTGCTGGTTCTTCATCAGATCCCACAGCGTCCGCGTAAAGCCGTGCATGGCCGAGGTGTTTACCCCCTTGGAGTTGATGAGCGGGCGGTTGATGAAGGCGAAATGCGCGCGGTATACGAGGGCGTGTCCGTCGAGCAAAAAGAGGCGCTTGTCGGTGTCGGGATTGGGCATGGGGCGAAGGTAAGGAAGTCTTGCGGTGGACGCCTGCCCGGTAAACCAGCTGATTTCCTCCAGCGAGGGTGGCGGAAACCTGGGAAAAGTCCGGAAAGGCGGGAACCGTCCACGAGGCTTGCCGTAGCCATCCCGCCTACAACAATTTGAATATCCTGGATCGCCGGTAAGCCGCCTGCATCCCGTCCTGCTTATTCTGCAGTGATCTACGATAACCGGGGCAAGCGGCACGGAGACATCATGTGCCAGCGCACTATCCCGGATACCGGGCACAGCACCAGCGGGGAGCGTCCGGAGGTGGCACTGCCCATGATCTAGCAATTTCTTAACGCCCACAATTGAGTGTGAACGGAGTGTATACCAGAACGTCACCGCGGTGCCCGGGCCGCTTGCTTCGGTTATGTTTGTGCTTAGCAGTACCCCCCCCATGGAAAAGGCCCTTCACCAAAGTGATGAAGGGCCTTTTTATGTCTAAGGGGGGGCCGGGGGCTTATTGTTTGAGTAGCCAAGACGATGTTGGTTACTAAGCCCTTGGTCACCAGCCCACTAGGCCCGCAATTTTACCTTCTCGGCAACGGGGCCTTTGGGGCCGCGGCCGGCTTCAAAAACGACTTGGTCGCCGTCGCGGATCGGGCCCTGGAGATTATCCACGTGCACGAAATAGCTCTCGTCGCCCTCGTCGCCGATGATGAAGCCGTACCCCTTTTCGTGATTCAGGAATTTAACGAATCCAGCCTTTTCAAAACTGGATTCAGCTGATTTTTCGGACGGGGGGACGCTGACTTCTATTTCTTCAAGGCTCACCTGTTTGCGCAGGCTCGGATCGGGAGCGTGTGGGGTCAGGTTGCCATCCACGCCAACGTACATGAATTCGGGTGGCTTGCGTGCGCTCAGTTTCTTTTGCTCCCGCTTTTCACTTTTCTCACGCTTCTTTTTCTGTTTCTTTTTCTCTCGCTGTTTTTTGTTGAAAGTATCTGCCATAGACTTCTTTAGGGGGGGAAACGCAACGCCGGGGTACTAAAAGGAATAACAATGGATGCGCGTATCACTAGTCCAGTCAGGATACGCCAAAATCACTCCGCTGCTAATTCGTGGGTAGCGGGAGCGTTTGGTCGTGTCCCAGTAGGGGCAACCGGTCAGTGCAGGGGAAGTTGTGGAAAGAACGCTTTATTCACACGACGATCCTCCCCACCGGCGTCCATCAGAGGGAGAATGGTCGGTAGGCAACGGCGGTTAGCGAGGGGGTGCTGGCCTCCAAGCAGAAAGCCCCGGCCGCGGATACGGCCAGGGCTTTACTACCTAATGAGTGAATGTGTAGACTATTTGTTGGGCCAGTTGCCCCAGATGCTGCAGTGGCCGGCGTTGTCGGTGCCGTCTACTTCGGTTTGCAGACCGGAGTACGCAGCGTTCATTATCGCCCGGGGGCTGAACTGCACCTTGCCGGTGCTTTCCTTGCGGAAGGCCTTGCCGAAGTGCCCCTGGCTGAGTCCGTGACCCGCCTCGTGCAGGGCAACGGTTTCGATGTCGATGCTGGTGGCCCAGTTGAAGCGGTCGTTGTAGTAGATCTCGCGCCAGGCTACGTCGGGCTTCCGGTCGTTATTGATGTCGACGAGGTCGCCCTGGGCATCCACCGCCACGAGGGTGAAAGTCACACCCAGTACCGAGCGGCCGGAATTGCCGAACAGCTGCTGGAAGAAGGAAGCGGGCATCCAGCCGTTGTGTACTACGTCAGCTACGTATTCGTAGCTTCCGCCGTAGCCCAGCAGGTTGGATACGAACCCGGTGGGGCGCCCGTCGGATGCGATCCGGAACATGCCCAGGTCGCTGCAGGTAGCTTCGTCCCAGGTATCCATGGCACGACCGATGGCGGCGCTGCTCAGTTCGGAGGGAACGTCCTGGCTCGGACGGGCTTCGTCGATGTAGTAGGAAATGGCATCGGTGCCGTCGCCCGAAAGTCCGGGAGCGAAGTCGTAATCCAGTTGCTTGTTGCCGCGGTTGTTGAAGAAAACGGTGTTGCCCATCTCGTCGGAATCGCCCGCCGTGATGTACTCTGCCTTAACCACTTCGTAGCGGATGCCATCTGCGCTTTTGCCCAGTTTGCCTCCGGGGGTAGGGAGGTCGGCATAAATCGCCTCGGGGGTGGCCATTGCGATGGTATCCACGATGGGCTCCTGCTCACAGGCTAGGGTAAGGAAAGCCAGCGATAGCAGGCTTCCGGTACGGATGAAAAAATTAGTCATGAGTTAGGTGAATAAATGAAGAGAGATTAGAGAGCGGCCTGTTCTATCGGGCGCACAAGCACCCAATAAGTCGACCGGTAGGAAAAGGGTTAATGCAAAATGACAGCGAATTTTCCCTGCCCGGCAATGACCGGGGGCGGAAAAGGTCCATTGATTGCAAGAGCAACAAATGGGCTGTCAGATGGAAACGGTTCCCGGTAGTGATTATTTGAAGGATGATAAATTTTTAAATCAGTGGCGGGGTGGCTGGTCGCCTCGGCTCTCTCACACCTAATGCCGGCAAGCGGGACAACTAAGACAAGGAAAGGCCTCACCCCCGGAGGGATGAGGCCTTTCGCTCAGGTAGCCTTTACTACGCTTTAGTTTTTGGGCCAGTTGCCCCAGATGCTGCAGTGGCCGGCATTGTCGGTCCCGTCCACGGTGGTCTGGACGCCCGAGTAGGTGGCGTTCATGACAGCCCGGGGGGAGAAGTGAAGCTTGCCGTTACTCGTGGTGCGGAAAGCCTTGCCGAAATGGGCCTGGCTCAGGCCGTGACCTACTTCGTGCAGACTGACCGTCTCGATGTCAAAGCCGGGGCTGGCCCCGGCGCTCCAGGTGAAGTTGTCGTTGTAGTAGATTTCCCGCCACGCGACGTCACCCTTGTTGTCGTTGTTGGTATCGACGGGGTTGCCATTTCCGTCTACGTAAATGATGGTGAAGGTCACGCCGAGTATGGACCGGCTTCCGTTGGGCCGCAGACGATCGAAAAAGATACCTGGTAACCAGCCGCCGTGTACGACGTCGGCCACGTAGGAGAAGCTGCCTCCAAAGCCGAGAAGCGCGGAGTAGAATCCGGTCGGGCGACCGTCCGAAGGGATGCGGGTTATGCCCAGTTCGGAGCAGGACGCGGCTTCCCAGGTGTCCATTGAAGCTACGATGGCGCTGGTGCTCTCCTCCACGGAGACATTACCGGAGGGGCGGGTTTCGTCAACGTAGTAAGTCACGGCATCGGTTCCATCCAGTTGGAGGGAGCCGGGTACGAAGTCGAACGACAGTTGTTTGTTGCCGCGGTTGTTGAAGAAGATCACATTCCCCATCTCGTCGGAATCGCCGGAAGTAATGTACTCGGCCATGGCTACGGCGTAGGTATGGCCGTCGGCACTTTTGCCGAGGTTGGCGGCACCACTTTTGCCCGTGGGTAAGTCAAGGAAGAGGGGGGCGGGGGTGGTTAGTTAAACCTGCTCAACTATTGGTTCCTGCTCACAGGAAACCATAAAGAAGGTAGCAGACAGCAGGGCTGCGGCTGGTAAAAACGAAAAGCGCATAAGGGGTAGTTGTTGGGATTAACAGTAATCTCGCATACGCGAGATGCTCCGGCAGGCTAGCCACGCAAACTGAGGTAGCCAGGAAGTGCCTCAATATATAATATTAATCCATAGATGTTTTAATCGGAAAAGGTGGCGTGACGGCACCGCGACGAAGGGTGGGAAAGTACCTACCGGTTTACTCAGGTGACCAGTAGGGTTTTTACGTGGATTAATGGACGAAACTGTGCCATTGCCGTTACACGGGCCAGTCAGCGTGTACCAACTACTGGTAACCTACCGCTACGGCCAGCAAAAGTCCGGCCCACGCCCAAATCAGGATGAGTCCCGTGAGTGGGAGGATAAAGCGTAGCCAACGGTCGAACGGCACCCGACAAACGCCGAGCATGGCCACCAGACCGCCGAGTGAGGGATTGAACAGGTTGGTCACCCCGTCGCCAATCTGGAAAGCCAGGATGGAAATCTGCGGACTCAGATCCAGCGCCCGCCCGAGCGGAATCATTACCGGCAAGGTGGCCAGGGCCTGCCCGCTACCGCTGGGAATGAGCAGGTTGATGCCACTCTGGCCGATCGACATCCCGACGGCGGAGGCGTAGGTGGGCAGTCCATCTAGTGCCTGCGCCAGACCGTAACTCATGGTGTCCTGGATCTGACCCTGTTCAAGGATCACCTTGACCGTGGCCGCCATTCCTATGATGAAGGTGGCGGGTGCCATTTCCGCGACGGCACGCATGGCCGCATCGGTCAGTTCCTTGGCACTCAGGCCGCTGGTCAGGGCACACACTACCATGACGATCAGGAAGACGGCGGAGATCTCATTAATCCCGAACCCCCACTGAAAGACCCCGAAAAGCACGACGCCCAGTCCGGCCAGGAAGACCGACAACAACCACCAGTTGCGACCGCTGATGCGGTAATCAGCCAGTGGCTGGGAAAGTGCCAACCCCGTGGTGTCGAGGCCCCGGCCGATGCCGCTTTCCGGATTGGCCTGCAGGCGACGGTAATAGCGTACGTTATAAAAGGCCGTCAGGGCGAGGGCGCCAAAGCACAGGATCGAGCGCAACCACCAACCGCTGAAGAGTGGCAGGCCGGCGATCTCGTGGCCGATACCCACGGTGTAGGGGTTGATGGGGGAGAGCCCGAAGGCTACCGTCATTCCTCCCAGGCTCACGCCCGCCGCCAGGATAAGGTCGCCGCCAAGGGCCAGCACCACCACCACGGCAATGGGTACGGTTGCGATGTTGTTCTCGTATCCGACCAGCACGCCGAGCATTCCGTATACGAAGGTGAGCAGCACCAGCAGGAGTTCCGAGCGCTGCCGACCCATGCGGTACACCAGGCGGCCCACGGCATTCTCGATGGTACGCGAGCGCTCCAGTACGGAGAACATCAGGGCACTGGCCAGGCAGATGAATATGACGGGCGTGGCCAGCCGGTAGCCCTCTGGGAAGGCACGGAACATGGCAAACGGGCCGACCGGCGTGGAGGGCACCTCGGCGTAGCTGTCCGGCACCACCCGCAGACTGCCGTTGATCTCCGTGCGGGCGTACAGGCCGGCTGGCAGCACGTACGTCAGCACCGTCACGACAACGATGATGGCAAACAACATGATGAGGGGTGGGGGGATGTTCGAGTACCAGCGGCGCATTGGGCCCAATGTACGCATTGTCCCTTGTCAGACGTCGGATGTCTTAGACATCCGACGTCTGACAAAAAGGCAGTCGTAAAAAACCTAGCAAACTCAGGCATGACCACATTTTCGTCTTAGCCGAGATAGTGTAGGGGGCACAGAAAAGCACCGTGGCAGACGTCGGACGTGTGACATTCTGTCACACGTCCGACGTCTGCCAGGATGGCCGCAAAATCAAACCTGTACCTGATTCTGCCAAAGCCGCCTGAAGGCCTCACTGTCGCGCAGGAGGGTGTTGAGCCTGCCCTCACTCACGATGCGGCCCTCCTCGAGGTAGTAGATGTAATCGAATTCCCGCAGCAGGTGCAGGCGGTGGAGCGTGGAGACGATGGTTCGGTCCGGATAAGCGGCGAAGATGCGCTGATAGACGAGCACTTCCGACTCGGGATCCAGGCTGCTGGTGGGCTCGTCGAGCAGGAGCAGGGTAGAGCTCTCGGCGGCCAGCAGACCCCGGGCGATGCTCAGCCGCTGCCGCTGGCCGCCACTTAAATTGGTGCCGCCCTCCGATAGCCAGGTGTCGAGCCCGTTGTCGGCAGTGGCGATCACGTCCTCCAGGGCGGCCAGATGAATGGCCTGCTCCAGGGTGGCGGGCTTGCGCTGGATGCCCATGGTGAGGTTCTGCAGGATCGTTTCCTCGAAAATTTCCGGGCTCTGGGGGATCAGGGTAGTCTGCTCATATAGCTGGGCGGGTGAGCCGGCGGGGTGTCCGTCGAAGGTCACTTGCAGGGAGTCGGGCGGATAAAGTCCGCGCAGGTTGTAGAGCAGGGTGGTCTTGCCGCTGCCGCTGGGCCCGATGAATGCGATGCGCTGACCGCGGCCCAGGCGAAGGCTGACGTCGCTGAGGCCGCGGGCCTCCTCGGTGTCGGTAGCGTAGGTAAAATTGAGGTGGTCGATCTGGATTTCCCGCCAGTCGCGGTTTACGGGGGTACCGGGCCGCAGGGCCGGCCGCGCGCGCCGTTCGTAGGCGGAGGTGATAGGGTCGATCGCGGCCAGGTCGGCCCGCAGCCGGATAACGGTGTTGTACTGACCGGTAAGGGCGTTGAACATGTTGGCGAACTGATTGACGTAGCCGATGAGGGTAACCAGGCCACCCACCAGGAAGACCTCTCCGGGCACGTAGTTCTGGTACACGTAGCCGATCACGATGATCACGTACATCAGTCCGATGAGGACGCCGGTGGCGAACCACTTCTGCTCGTTGAGCTGGGTGTTGCGGAGGAAGGGGGGCCAGACGGCCTTGATGCGGCGGTCGATCTGCTTCGAAGTCTGCCGGCCAAGTCGCAGGGTGGTGACGGTGATGATGTTGCCGAGGTTGTCGGTGAGGCCAGCCAGCAGGTCATTCTCCCGTTCGTTGGTTTCCTGGGTCACGGCGATGATGGGGCGGTCGAATGCCAGCACGGTCAGCACGATCAGTATGCCCACGGCACCCGCGACCCCGCCAAAAAGGGCACTGAACCAGATGATGGCGACGATCGAAAAGAGCATGCGCACCAGCGTCTGGAAGTAGACGAAGCCGTTGTCGAAAAAATTCTTGAGCGCCTCGTAGGCCTTGCGCGTACGGTTGATGGTATCGCCGCTGTGATGGCGCCGGTGCCAGTCGAGGGGCAGCCGCACCACCCGGTCGTAGGTCTCCATAAGCAGGCGCCGGCTAATCTCGTAAGCCATGCGCCGCTCCATTAAACGGGCCGGCCACTGAAACGCCCAGCCGCCTAGGATGAGGGCCATGTAAGCGCCCCCGTAAATCCATGCCGCCGTGATGAGGTCGCCGCGCTCTTCCTGCAGGTAGTTGATGAAGTAACCGAAGATGATGGGCTGCAGCGAGGCGAGCAGGTTCACGAAGGTGAACATGACATAGATGAGCAGGTAGCGCCCCCGCAGGCCCCGGGCGTAGGCCCAGGAGGTGCGCAGCAGCTGCTCGTAGGGGTTGGTGGAGAAGAATTCCCGCCACTGTCGGATGGTCCCTTTCAAATTTTGATACTTTTAGGCGATACGACGCCGCCCGGCTATAACCACTACTATATGTTACGTTCCCTATTGCTTTTGTTCAATATTTTCCTCGCCCTTTCCCTGCTTTCGCAGGAACACAAACGGCGCCTCCCCCTCGACACGGCAATCGTGACGGAAAACACCGTCCGCATCAAGGGTCAGGCCGTTCCCTACCGCGTGGAGATCGGCGTGCAGCCTGTCTATAACGACAGCGGCAAGGTTACGGCCGGATTGCACTACACTTATTACCGCCGCACGGACCAGAACGACCCCAACCGGCCCCTGCTCATCAGTTTCAACGGCGGCCCCGGCTCCGCTTCGGTATGGATGCACCTGGCCTACACCGGCCCCAAGGTGCTTAACATCGACGAGGAAGGCTACCCCGTGCAGCCCTACGGCATCAGCGACAACCCCTACTCGGTGCTCGACCTGACGGACATTGTGTACGTGAACCCCGTCAATACCGGCTTCAGCCGCATGGTGGAGGGGGCCGACCGCGAGCAATTCTTCGGCGTGAACCAGGACATCGAATACCTGGCCGACTGGCTCAGCAACTGGGTGAGTCGCCACGACCGCTGGCGCTCGCCCAAGTTCCTCATCGGCGAAAGCTACGGGACCACCCGGGTATCGGGCCTGGCCCTCGAACTGCAGGATAACCGCTGGATGTACCTCAACGGCGTCATTCTGGTATCGCCCACCGAGATCGGCATCGAGCGGGCGGGCATCGTCGAGGCCGCCAACCAGCTGCCCTACTTTGCCGCCGCCGCCTGGTACCACCAGCAACTGCCCGCCGAGCTGCAGTCGATGGAGCTGGAGCCCCTGCTGGCCGAAGTGGAGGCCTACACCCGCAACGAACTGCTGCCCGCCCTGGCCAGCGGCATGGACCTGAGCGACGAGCGCCGCCGACAGGTAGCGGAAACCGCCGCCCGCTATTCCGGACTGGAAGCCCAGGAATGGCTCGACAACAACCTCATGCCCTCCGCCGCCTACTTCTGGAAGAACCTGCTGCGCGGCGAGGAGGCCGGCAACTATACCGTAGGACGCCTGGACAGCCGCTACCGCGGAATCGACGCCATGGCCGCCGGTGAGCGCCCGGACTACAACAGCGAAATCACCAGCTGGCTGCACTCCTTCACCCCCGCCATCAACTACTACCTGCGCGAGGAACTGAACTTCCGTACCGACCTGCAGTACAACATGTTTGGGCCCGTACACCCCTGGGACCGGTCCGGCGACCGCACGGGCTACAACCTGCAGCAGGCCATGGCCATGAACCCCTACCTGAACGTCATGATCCAGTCGGGCTACTTCGACGGCGCCACCAACTACTACGACGCCAAATACACCCTGTGGCACCTCGACCCCAGCGGGCGGATGCGCGACCGGCTCAGCTTCAAAGGCTACGAAAGCGGCCACATGATGTACCTGCGCCGACCCGACCTGGAAGCCGCCAACGAAGACCTGCGCACCTTCATCCGCGCCGCGCTGCCCGGCGAAAAACCGGCCCGGTATTAGCCAGGCGACAATAAGCGCCCGCGCCCCGGGTTATCTTAGCGGCCTAAACCCCCGCCATGCCCCGAGGTCTACTTCTGTTCTTTACGCTCCTCGTGGGGAGCCTCTCCGCCCAGTCCGCCTTCCGTTTCACCGCCAACCCCAAGGCCGCAACCGAGGTGGTCGGCACCTACGCCGCGCTCTCCCTCGATCAGCCCCTGTTCCGCACGCAACTAGCCGCCAAGCGGCAGACGCTGGAGCTGCCGCTTCCGGACGGCACCTTTGGCACGTTCACCGTGGAGAACAGCCCAGTCTTCGCCCCCGAACTGGCCGCCCGCTACCCCCGGATCGGCAGCTACCGGGTAGATGGACCGTGGGGGGCGGGGCGGATCGCCATCTCCCACAAGGGCGTGGACGCCCTGCTGCGCGGACCGGAAGGTACCTACGCCATCCAGCCCGGCGAAACGGCCGACAAGCACCTGGTCTTCTACACGCGGGAATACGCCGGCGAGGAATTCAACCTGCCCCTTAACTGCGGCTACGACCCCGCCGACCCCCTGTCGGCACCGGGGACCGGACGGTCCTCCGCCAAACTTTCCGGCAAACGCGCCGGAGCGCCGCGGGAACTCCGACAGTACGACCTGGCCCTCACCAATACCGGCGAATTCGCCCAGCAGGTAGGCGGCACGAAGGAAGACGTACTGGCCGCCTTCAATACCGCGGTGAGTACGATCAACGCCATCTTCGAACGCGAGGTGGGCGTCCGCATGAATTTGCTGCCCCTGTCGGAGCAACTCATCTACCTCAACCCCGACACCGACCCCTTCGTCGATACCGACGAAGGCACCGGACTGCTCGACCAGGTGATCAATGCCTTTCAGGACAACAACATCCCGGCTACCGCCTACGACCTCGGCCACATCTTTACCTCCAGCTGCGTGGACGTCGGCGGCGTGGTGAGCGGACTCGCCTGCAGCGGCAGCAAGACCCGCGGCGTTACCTGTCTGCAGGGCAAGAACATCGCCCGCACCGCCGAACGGGTGATGGCCCACGAGATCGCCCACCAGTTCACCGTTAGCCACAGCTGGAACAACTGCCCCTCCAGTCAGGCACAGCGAGCGGGCAACACCGCCTTCGAGCCCGGTTCGGGTACCACGATTATGTCGTACGCCGGCGCCTGCGGCGACCAGAACGTCGGTTCCCCCGATCCCTACTACCACGTGGCCAGCCTGGAACAGTTCATCACCTACACCCGTGAAGGCGGGGCCGCCGGCTGCGCCACCGTCATTGAGACCGACAACGTGAGCCCGGAAGTGATCCTCGACTACGAGGACGGCTTCTACATTCCCAAGGGGACGCCCTTCCGCCTCACGGGTACGGCCACCGATGCCAACGACCCCCAGGAACAGCTCACCTACAACTGGGAGGAGTACGACCTGGGTCCGGCGGTCGACATCACCGACCCCAAAGGCTCTGCCCCGCTGTTCCGCTCCGTGGCCCCCGCGGCCGACGGCTTCACCCGCTACTTTCCCCGCGTTGACCGCGTGGCCAACGGGATCAGCGCCAGCGATGAGGTACTGCCCGATTACGCACGGCCGCTCACCTTCCGCCTGACCGCCCGCGACAACAACCCCGTCGTCGGGGGCGTCGACTGGGCCACGGTCCGCTTTCAGGTAGCCGACGTAGGGGCCTTCACGGTCAACGAGCCCGACCTGGCCGACGATGGCGCTTGGCGGGTTGGTGAATACCGGGAAGTGACCTGGAATGTTGCGGGCACCGACGCCGCGCCCGTCAAGGCCAGCAGCGTCGACATCCTGCTCAGCGGCGACGGCGGACTCACCTTCGATCAGGTACTTGTGGCCAACGTGGCCAATACCGGCAGCGCCTTCGTGACCGTTCCGGATACCCTGGGTACGGCCATGCGGGTGATCGTGGCGGCGGCCGACAACGTGTTCTATAATATGAATGCCCAGGATTTCAGCATAGCCCCCGCCGAGGAGGCTACCTATATCCTGGACTACAGCCTGCACTACGCCAACGTATGTCTGCCCGAGACGGTCACCTCCACCTTCACGGTAGGCAGTGTGCTTGACTTCACCGGCCCCGTGCTGTTGGAAGTGGCGGATGGCTCGCTGCCGGAAGGCGTAGTGGCCACTTTCGCGGAAACCCAACTGATTCCCGGCCAGTCTACCACGCTGACCATCGACCTTTCCGGCTTCAACTCCACCGGGCGGCTGACGATACCCGTGTCGGTCACCTCGCCCGGCCGCGAAAGCAGTCGCCGCGAGATCGTGCTCGACGTGGTCGCCAACGATTTCAGCGACCTCCAGCTGGGCCAACCCGCCGAGGGTACGGAGGGCATTGGGCTGACGGCGGATTTCAAGTGGACCGCCGCGGCCAACGCCGAAACCTACGAGATCCAAATCGCGCCTACCCCGGCCTTCGCTGCGGGCACCCTCTTTGCTTCGGCCCAAGACCTTACCCGCACCACCTTCACCCCGGAAGAATTTTTCTCCCCCAACCAGGTTTACTTTTGGCGCGTGCGGCCCGTGAATAGCTGCGGTGCGGGTCCCTGGACGGAGACGGCCTCCTTCCACACGGTAAGCAGCCAGTGCGATACCTACACCGGTACCGATACACCCGTGGCGTTGCCCGGTTCCGGTGGGGCATTCACCCGGGAGTCAAAGCTCTTCGTCGACCGGCGCGGCACCATCAACGACCTGAACCTGCCCAACGTCCACATCAATTACCAGTTCGCCTCCAAAGTAACCGTGAGCCTGACGAGCCCCGCCGGCACCACGGTTACGCTTTACGCCGAGAAATGCTTCAGTACCAATTCCATCAACCTGGGATTTGACGACGACGCGCCGGAAGCCGTGGCCTGCCCCCCCGACGATAAGCGGGTGTTCCAGCCCCTGGACGCCCTGGCCGCCTTCGCCGGGGAGGATACCTTCGGTGATTGGGTGCTCTCCGTGGCCGTCAGCGAAACCAACGGCGCGGCCGGCCAGATCGTCGCCTGGTCCGTAGAATTCTGTGCGGACGTAAGTGCCCCCACGCCGGAAACCCTCGTCAACACCCCCACCGAAGTGCAGCCCCTGGGCCGCAACGCCGTCCTGCGCGCCGAACTGGAAATCGTCACCGACGCCGACGCACCCGCCGCCACCCTTTACCAGCTGACCCGACTGCCCGCGCGCGGACATCTGGAAATCGGCGGCACCGTCCTCCGGCTGGGCGATACCTTCACCCAGGCCGACATCAATGACGGCCGGCTGGTGTACGAAAATCGCGACAGCTCCCTCGCCACCGACCAATTCGGCTTCGTGGTGACCACCGAGAGCGGCGGCTACCTGCCGGTCACCTACCACGACCTGCTGCTTACCGAGGACGCCGTAAACCCCACCCGGGAAACGGCGCCCCTGGACGCATCCCTGGCTGTATACCCCAATCCGACCCGGGGTGCCCTGCACCTGCGCTGGTCCGCCCCCGGAAACCGCGATATGAGCCTCGACCTCTACGATCTGAGCGGGCGCCGTCTGCTTCGGCGGTGGGTGCCGCTGGCAACGGGCGCGGCTACCCTGGATACCGACGACCTGCTCCCGGGCGTGTACCTGCTGGTGGTCGACGGCACCGTGTACCGGCGAATCATGCGTCAGTAACTATTCGGCAAAGGATTTGGCCCGGGCGTAAAGGGCGTCGACAACCTCCGCGATGAAGTCGCCGTGCATGATGGTGTAGCGGTCCTTCGTATTGATTACGTTGGGTGGAAGGTCCCGGCCGTACCGTTCTTCCAGTTCCTCGCGGCGGTGGGCGTAGAACAGCACCGGCACGTGCCGGATGACGGGATCGCAGGCGAGCATGGCCGCAAAGTCGATGCCGCGCGTTTTCTCGTTGCCCCCGGTTTCGTCCCGCGTCACGTCGCTGATGATGAGGTCGATCCGGTTCTCGGGGTAGTCACCCTGCTTGTTGCGGTTCACGAGCAGCTGGTAAGCCTCGTCGCTGGTCCGCATCGTGTAGCAATACGTGTGCAGGCGATCCAGAATGGCCATCGGCAGGGGATAGGTGAGGCTGTCGTCGACCCACAGGATCTTGTACTTCTCCTCCCGCTGGGCCAGGTAGGAAATCTTTTCCTTGATCTCCGGATTGTCGCGGATGCCGAAGGCCTCCAGCGTGCGGTCGAGGTCGCGCACGTTGCTGAGCTCCCACAGGACGGGCTTGATGCGCTGAAGCAGGTTGGTCTTGATGTCCGACTTGTACTCCGGCCAGTTGAAGCGGCGCAGGAAGCGACCGGCGGCCTCCGCCCCGCGGCGGAACAGGCGCAGCTTGTCCGCCTCGGAAATATTGAAATTGATCCAGTTGAAGCCCTCCACGTCGATGTATTCTACCAGGGCCTTGTATTCGGGGTTGTTGCGGATGAATTCCAGGTCGCGCAGGTTTCGTACGCCCTCCTGCATGTTGCCCAGGTAGCCGCCGAGATTCTTGATGTCGGTGGCGTGGCGGCGGTCGACGCCCAGTTTCACGCCGATGGTGGGGCGCTGGGGAATGTGGTCGCTCTTGTGGAAGAGGTCAATGGGGAAATTGGACATCACGCCGCCGTCGACAAACAGGATCTCGCCGGGCAATTCTCCGGGATAGCCGGCCAGGCGGCGCCAATTGCGGCGCACCTCCTCTTCCTTTCCCTGCGTCCAGGCAAGTGAAACACGCTTCGGGGTAAAAAAGAAAGGGATGGCCATCGAGGCCCGCACGAAGGAAGCCGGATTCTGGGCTTCGGGGTGCTTGTAGTAGAGTTCGGCCATACGTGGAAATTCCACCTTGGTCTGGGTGGTGATGTCGGCGGCCACGATGGCGATCTTGGGCTGCAGTTCCTCGGCATCGACGGGCCGGCGGCGGTTGCCGTAGTCGGACACGTGTTCCAGGCTGTCGGGCAATTTGCACAGGTTCTCGTTCAGCTCCTGCCAGCTTTGGTGGGTAAGTTGCTTGGAGAGCCATTCCTCAAAGTGATCGCCCGGGTTGATACCAAATTCGCTGAACAGCTCCGGAAGGTTATCGGCCGCCTGCAGGAGGGCGGGCAGCTTAGGAACGACGTTAAAGGCCTCGCTGAACTTTACCCCCGACTGAATGAGCTGCGTAAGCTTTTTGGCGTCCTGGCCCCCGTCCACGAAGTCGGTAAAGCGCTTGCTCGCGATCCGCTCCAGGATCTTGACGCTCTTTTTCTCCTCGGGCGTGCCGGCGTCGGCCATCAGCAGGGTGTTGATCGATCCGGCGCTGGTGCCGCCAAGACTCAGAAAGCGTATCCCCATTTCCTCCAGCACGTAGGTGAAGCCCACCAGGGCAATACCGAGCACGCCCCCGCCCTCCTGCACCAGGTTGACGTACTGGTGCCCGTCGCCGTCGAAAATGTCGGAATATCGGAACCGGTCGCCCTGCTGTTGTCGGTAGCCCTGCAGGTCTTCCAGGATGTCAAAAACGTATTGTTTGTAGGCGTGGGTGGACATAGTTGAGTGGGTTTAGGAAAAAAGGCATTCCGCCTCAGCTAGCGTAAGATAATGGCTGCCGAGCAGTTACTTCTTCCGGGGCAACCCTTGAAAATGTGGCCGGAAAGGCGTAATATTTAGTACGAATCCCGCCGCCCTCCCCTCACAGTCGGCGGTAAGCTGGCGGCGGCGCGCGGGTGCCGTACGCTTCCGATAAGAACCGGCCTCTCGGGTTCAGCCCGCCCCCCCATGCCCCGGTGCCCATTCCCCTCCTTCACCTTCAATCCGTTCGTCATGGCTACCCACATCCTGCGTCCCACCTGCCTGGCCCTGCTGTTGGTCTGTCTTTGCACCTGCGGCGACCGCCGGCAAAGTCCTCCCGCCTATACCGAGGCGCAAGCGGCAACCGCCGCGTGCCTGCCGGCCACCAACGACCGCGCCTGGTACGAGACCAAACAGAAAGCACCCCTCTTCGACAGTATGGGGGAGCATCACTTTCCCATCACGACCCGGCGGACGCTGGTCCAGCGCTACTTCGACCAGGGCCTCGTACTGGCCTACGGCTTCAACCACGCCGAAGCCGCCCGATCTTTCTACCACGCTACCCGACTGGACCCCGATAGCCCGATGCCGTACTGGGGCTACGCCTACGTGCTGGGGCCGAATTACAACGCCGGCATGGAAACGGACAACTACCCGCGCGCCTATGAGGCCGTCCAACGGGCCAAAGCCCTGGCCCGCCTGCGCGGCACCGAAAAAGAGAAAGCCCTCATCGATGCCCTGGCCACCCGCTACCACCGGGACGCGCCCGAAGACCGCAGTGCACTTGATCAGGCCTACGCAGAGGCCATGCGCAAGGTGGCCGCCCGCTTTCCGGAAGATGCCGATATCCTTGTCCTCTTCGCGGAGTCGCTCATGGACCTGCACCCCTGGGACCTCTGGGACAAGAAGGGCGAACCCCATTCCTGGACCCCGGAAATCCTTGAGACCCTCGACAAGGTACTGGCCATCGCCCCCGACCACCCCGGGGCCAATCACTTTTACATCCACGCAATTGAGGCCAGTCGGACGCCAGAGAAGGGCCTGGCGAGTGCCCGCGCCCTGGACGCCGGTCTGGTGCCGGGGGCCGGGCACCTGGTGCACATGCCCTCCCACATTTATATCCGGACGGGCGATTACCACGCCGGGTCGGTGGCCAACCGTGAGGCCGTGCGGGTCGACAGCAGCTACATCACCGCCTGCCGGGCCCAGGGAGCCTATCCGCTCATCTATCACCCCCACAACTACCACTTCCTGGCCGCTACCGCCACCCTGGAGGGCAAGCCCGACTGGGCCATGGACGCGGCGCTCCGTACCGCCCGCCACGCCGACAACGACCTGATGACGGTGCCGGAACTGGGGATGCTCCAGCACTACTACACCATCCCGGATTACGTGCGGGTCAAGTTCGGCCTCTGGGACGAGATCCTCAACTCGATTGACGTACGCCGCAATCTGACCTACCCCAAGATCATCCGCCACTACGCCCGCGGTATGGCTTACCTGGGCAAGGATGACCCGGCCGCGGCCCGCGAGGAACTGGCCGCCCTGCGCAGGCTGGCCGCCGATGCGTCGCTTGATTCCTTGGTCATCGGGGTCAATACGGCCCGTGCGGTAGCTTCCATTGCCGAAGGAGTGCTGGCCGGAGAACTGGCCGCCGGCGATGGGGACTACGACAGCAGCATCGAATGGCTGGAGAAGGCCGTCGCCGTCGAAGACGCGCTGCACTACATGGAACCCCCCGACTGGTTCTTTTCGGTCCGCCACCACCTTGGCGCGGTGCTGCTGGAAGCCGGTCAATTTGCCGAAGCGGCACGGGTGTACGAGGAGGACCTCCTCACCTTTCCCAGGAATGGCTGGGCGCTCCGTGGCCTGCAGACTGCCTACGAGCGCATGGGCGAGGCCGGTAAGGCCAGGGCCGCGGCAGACCAGTTGGAAAAAGCCTGGGCAACGGCGGATATCGCGCTGACGGCTTCACGCATCCTGTGACCGTTACCCAATTGCCGTTAGCCCATTGGGGACCTGATCCGGTTTCGTACTTTGGGGGCCAGCCGCCCGCGCATCGAAAGGCCATGGTTAGGCCCTGGGGCCCCACCGGGTGCCTCGCGCGACGGCTGAAATTTTAAAGGCCGATCATCAAACGATCCCCCATTCATGGACAAATTTCTCCTGCCGCTTTGCCTCACGCTGGCCCTCCTTGGCACCTTCGCCTGCGGACGATCCACGCCCCCCGAAGCGGTTGCCGGCGTCGCGAGCGTCGAGACCGACTACGGTGAACCCCACCGCCCCCGCTTCCATTTTTCTCCGCCGGCCAATTGGATGAACGACCCCAACGGTATGGTGTATCACGAGGGGGAGTACCACCTGTTTTACCAGTATTATCCAGACAGCACTGTGTGGGGACCCATGCACTGGGGCCACGCCGTAAGCACCGACCTCGTGCATTGGGAACACCTTTCGGTGGCCCTCTATCCCGACTCCCTGGGCTACATCTTCTCGGGCAGCGCCGTAGTGGACCACCGCAACACCAGCGGGCTCGGCAAGGAAGGCGAAGCCCCGCTGGTGGCCATCTACACCTACCACAACGCGGAACGCGAGCGGGCGGGGCATGACGATTACCAATATCAGGCGATCGCCTACAGCCACGATCGTGGCCGCAGCTGGACGAAGTACGCCGGCAACCCCGTCCTGCCGAATAATACGGGTCTGCGCGACTTCCGCGATCCCAAAGTCAGTTGGAGCGAAGCCGCCAACCAGTGGGTAATGACCCTCGCGGCGCAGGACCACATCTCCTTCTACGGTTCGGACAACCTCATCGACTGGGAGCACCTGAGCGATTTCGGAAGCGACCTGGGCAGCCACGGCGGCGTATGGGAATGCCCCGACCTGTTCCGCCTGCCGGTGAAGGATGGCGACGACAGTAAGCACGTCCTGCTGGTAAGCATCAATCCCGGCGCACCCAATGGTGGATCGGGCACCCAGTACTTCGTCGGCAATTTTGACGGCACCACCTTTACCCTGGACCCCGCTTTCGCCTCCGACGTGACGAATGAACGGGGGGTGTGGCTTGACTACGGCCGCGACAACTACGCCGGGGTCACCTGGTCGGACGTTCCTGAATCGGATGGACGGCGACTGTTCCTGGGCTGGATGAGCAACTGGAATTACGCGAATGTAGTCCCCACCGAAACCTGGCGAAGCGCCATGACCGTACCCCGCGTATTGACCCTGCACCAAACGCCGGCCGGATACCGCGTTTTCTCCCAACCCGTTGCGGAACTGGAGACCTTACGGGGGTCGGAGTTTGCCGTAGCGGAAATGGAAGGGAACCAACCCGCCCAGCCTGCCACCGATGAATCCGCGGCACTCGCGTTCCCCGCCCCGGCCTCCGCAGAAGTGAAATTGCGCTACTCAATTGAGCCCGGCAGCCAGGCGCGCTTCGGCCTGGAGCTCCTGAATGAGGATGGGGAGGTGTACCGGATCGGGTACGATGCCGCCAAAGGCCACTACTTCAGCGACCGCCGCGCGGCGGGTGACCACTCCTTCTCCGATGCCTTTACCGGCACCTTCGAGCAGGCACCCCGGATCAGCGATAGTGGGGAACTGAGCATGCACTTGTTGATTGACCGGGCCAGCGTAGAGCTTTTCGCCGACGGGGGAGCTACCGTGGTCACCGAGATCTTCTTCCCATCCACGGATTTTAACCGCATGCGCCTTTTTGCCGAAGGGGAGGGTGTGCGGCTGCTCGATAGCCAGGGATATACCCTGGCCTCGATCTGGCCGGAGGTCAGGTAGCAATCGCAGGAAACGGCAAGGGGCTAGCTGATGACTAGGCAGTCATTGTCAGTAGTCGCCCAAGTGTGTCCACAACCGGAGTTGTAGCATGTGCGGGCGGACGGGCGGGGCGAGAAAATCAGTTTTGCTCCTTCAACCGCTGCATCTTGCGTTCGAGGAAATACCGCCACCCGACCAGGGAAAAGAAGTATAGGCCGGTAACGGGAAGGGTAAGCAGGAGGGTCCAGCGCACCCAGGTGATGTCCCACAGTAAGATGTAGAGAGCGGCAAGACAGAAAGTGCGTAGGAGGAAAAGCGCGTACTTCTTACGCCGGTATTCTGGGGAGAGCATGGTATTCTCACGAGAGGCGTGGTGTTCCTGCATGAATCGTTTACGGAAGTCCTGGAGGTTTGTTTCTGGGTCCAAAGCGTGAAAGTCTGAAAGCGTGTAAAAATGTCGGTTAAACCTAGTATAACAAATTTCAGGTATTTATTTGGGATTGTCAAGCCAAATATATTTTGGTTCCGGCCAGCCACTCACTTAAAATGTCAAAAGTTACAATATCCAGAACAGTAAGGTAGGTTCAGGGGGCGCTGTTCATTGGAGCTGGAGGGATAAGCCGGATGCGGCGGGTAAGCCGTTGGACGGGCTTATCTTCGCGGCCCACCAATTTTTCCCTTGCATGCCCGGCCGCAACAAGCTGCAAAAGTTCGCCGAAGTTCTCAAAATGCCCAACGTTTACGAGAGTTTCGAACCCACGAAACCCGTACTGACGGGGGAGAACGGTGCGATCACCGACCTGCGGGGCCAGTGGGCGGCACAGCACTTCGGCAACGACAACCCGATCACCCTGGAACTGGCCTGCGGCCGGGGCGAATACACCCTGGATCTGGCCCGGCAGTACCCCGACCGCAACTTCATTGGCGTGGACATCAAGGGAGCCCGCATCTGGAGAGGGGCCAAGACCGCCCTCGCCGAAAACCTCGATAATGCCGCCTTCCTGCGCACCCGCATCGAGGTGATCAGCCACTTCTTCGCGCCGCACGAAGTGGAGGAGATCTGGATCACCTTTCCCGACCCCTTCCTCAAAAAAGGCAAGGAAAACCGCCGTCTCACCGCCGCTCAGTTCCTCAAGCAGTACCGCCGCATCCTCCGCCCCGACGGCGTGGTCCACCTGAAGACCGACAGCCGCGAACTCTACGACTGGTCCCTGGAAACCCTCGCCCAACAACCCGCCGTACAGGTAGAATACCACGACCACGACATCTACAGCAAACCCCTCCCCCTTCCGGAGCTCGCCACGGAAACCTACTACGAGCGCATGCATAAGGACCTCGGGAAGACGATTACCTACCTCCGCTTCCGCTTCGGAGAAGGCAATATCATCGGCGGCAAGGGGATGCCTGTTGGGGAATGAATTGGTGAATCAGTGAATTAGTGAATTGGTGGCGGGCATTCGTCCCTCGCTCCGCTCGGGCCGGGGCGTCTCCGTGTCGCATATCTGTGCGTTAGCTACGTGCCCTGAAAGCATTCGCTCAGTGAGGCGTTTACGCGGATTAAGCCTGTGAGGTGGTGAGGTGGTGAATTATAGAATTAGTGAATTGGTGGCGACCATTTGTCCCTCGCTCCGCTCGGGCCGGGGCGTCTCCGTGTCGCATATCTGTGCGTTAGCTACGTGCCCTGAAAGCATTCGCTCAGTGACGCGTTTACGCGGATGAAGCCGGTGGGGTGATGAGTTGGTGAATTACAGAATTAGTGAATTGGTGGCGGGCAATTGTCCCTTGCTCCGCTCGGGCTGGGGCGTCTCCGTGTCGCTTATCTGCGCGCTTCCTGCCTGCCTTGAAAACGTTTGCTCAGTGACTCGCTTACCCGAACGCAGTGAGGGAAGAGTGCAACACCCCCTTCAGTCCTTCACCCCTTCAGTCCTTCACCCCTTGCCCCCTAAACTGAGCAGTAACCTGGCTCGGGCTGGGGCGTCTCCGTGTCGCTTATCTGCGCGCTTCCTGCCTGCCTTGAAAACGTTTGCTCAGTGACTCACCTACCCGAACGCAGTGAGGGAAGAGTGCAACACCCCCTTCAGTCCTTCACCCCTTCAGTCCTTCACCCCTTGCCCCCTAAACTGAGCAGTAACCTGGCTCGGGCGGGGGCGTCTCCGTGTCGCTTACCTTCGCGCTCCCTGCCTGCCTTGAAAACGTTTGCTCAGTGACTCGCTTACCCGAACGCAGTGAGGGAAGAGTGCAACACCCCCTTCAGTCCTTCACCCCTTCAGACCTTCACCCTTTGACCCCCTTCACCCCTTGCCATCTAAAACTGAGCAGTAACCTGCGCCCGTCCCACGTGCACCACTGCCGCTTCTCCCGTCTGCCGACCATCATACAGCAGGTTGAGCTGGAGGTATTCGCCGAGGTTTTGGGTGAGACTCAGGTTCCACAGGAGGTTGCGCCCGGGCTGTAGGCCTTGCAGGAGAGCAAAACCGACGGGGCTGCCCGAACGGCCGTTCGCGAATTCGATCTGTATCCACTGGAAACTGGCATTGATCCAGTTGCGGTAGTTGCCGGCAAATTTGGCTTCCCGCCGCAGGGTGTATTCTCCGTCGCCCGCCGGGAGTACTTTTTCCTCCCGCCCGGCTACCACCGTGGTATTGAAACTGAATTCTCCCGGCTGCCAGTTGATCCCCGGCTCCAGGCGGTTGAAGACAATCTTGTAGTCCTTCTCGTTGAACCGCTCGGAGTCCGATTCCCTTCGTCCGGTGATGCCGGCAGCTTCCAGACTAAGCTGGTCGTTCGGCCGAAAACGGAAGCGCAGTTCCCAGTCTTCGCGCCGACTGCTTTCGTAGCCGGTGGTGAGCACCCTTCGGTTGCGCTGCTCGTCGTTGGACAACTGGATGTCGTAGCGCGGACTGGCCCGGTTGAAGAAGATTCCGTGCCGCCGCCGCACGTTCAGGGCTACGAGGTTGCTGTCGGCTACGGCGAGTTGGAAGGGATTCCAGGGCATGATGTCCTCCGCCTCCTGGGTTTTGCGGTCGATATTGATGGCCGTATTCAGGGCGAAGCGCCTAAGGAAATCCCGGATGCCGTCCGCGCCGCGCCAGATACGGTCCGGATCCCAGTTGAAGCGCTGGTTGATGCTTACGTTGTCGGTGCGGATGAAGTTGTTGTTGAACACGCTCACCCGGATGTAGTCGGCGATATCGGCAAAGGGGGCCAACTCAATCTCGTTGGGCTGGATGCGGCCGTCGTTATTATACAGACTGTCTTGCCAGATATACTGTCCCAAACCGGGCCCAACGTACAGGTACTGGAAGTCCACCCGTGGCTCCTGTCCGCTTCCTACCTGGTAGGTGGTCTGACTGGTAAAGGCCCGTTTCAGCGCATCGGCCCGCAGATCAAGGCGTCCCAAAAAGGTGCTGCTGGGTTTGTCTTCCACCAGGTCCTGGCCGGGCACATCCAGTTCGCGGTAGGTGAAATTTCCCCCCAGCTGCAGGTTGCGGGCGGCCTGGTATTTGCCCTCCGCGCTTACTTCCCGCGCCGAAGTGCTCGCGCGCAGTTCGGTCAGGTCGGGCAGGCGATCGTCGCGCCGGCTGGCACTCAGGGCGAAGCCGTAGCGGTCGTTCGCCGGGGCGGTCAGCCCAAGGGTGTAGCGGTCGTACTGGAACGACAGCGCGGAAAGGGTATCCCCGCCCCCCGGCCGGCGCACGCTTTTTTCCCCGGCGTAGGCCGCCGCCAGTTCCCAGCCGTCCAGGCTTGCGAATTTTTTGCTTAGGCGCAGGCTTGGACGCCGGAAGGTGCCGGTGCTTTCCCGGTCTTCGCTGTTGAGCAGACTGTAGCTGCCGACCGCCTCCCAACCCGCCGTGCGCAGCTGGACCAGACCCTCGTGGCGCCGCCCCTGGTAATCTTCCCCCCGGGTGAACTGCTCGAAATCGTAGTCGAGTCGACCCACCCCCTCCCGCAACAATCCTACGCCACCCCCGACAAGTTGCTCCGTGGCCGCTTCCGGCCTGGTGGTACTCAGGCGGTTGCTCAGGTTCCAGTTGCGGTAAAATTCCGGGGAGCGGTACGGATTGATGAAGGTGAAGGTCTCCTCCACCCATTCGTAGCGCCCGCGGCCGGCCACGGCCCACCCGCTGCTGTCGCTGGTCAGGGCGAGGGTACGGTCCACATCCACCCGCAGGGCGTGCCCGGCGTCGTCTCCGTCGTCGATGTCGCTGAACCGGTTCAGGTCGGATTTGCTCCGGCTGCCCTCCATACGCACGGACCCTTCGCCCGCAAAGCGGTATTCCCCCCCGGCACTGAAAAGCTGTTGCTGCCGCGGCGCTACCAGGTCAATCTCCGGGGCAAAACGACCCAGGGGCCGGCACTCCTCGTCGTACCCCACGAATACGTACACCCGCTCGTTGGCCGGCCGGTCGGGGTCGAGATTGTACGGTCCGCCGCCGCGGCCGCGATCCGTGAAAGTGGCCACGTAGCGTCCGCGCACCGGATCATTGCTGTTGACGAGGTAGGCCTGGGTCACGGCGCAGTCGATGACCGTGTCGAGCAGTTCGTAGGTCGCGCGCAGTTCTTCCCGCCCGCTCAGGGTATCGATGCTGGGCACTACCACGCCGTTCGGATTGTCCCCGGCCAGGCTGAGGGCTTCGCGCTGGGCGGCGGTGAGCCGCAGGTCGCCCGTGGCATTTTTGCTGTCCTGCTGGGAGTAGAGGTTTACATAACCCGAGATCCGCCCCCGGGTGTAATGACTGCTCCCCGCCGTCAGGGTGCGCAGGTAGCGCTGGTCGGCGTATTCGTATTCGACGGTGATGCGGGCGTCGCGGGTAATGAGCCGCCGCGTGGTGAAGGTCAGTTCCGCCAGGTTATAGTCGATCACGTAGTCGGCGTCCAGCCCCCGGACCAGCAACTCGCCGTCCAGGTATACCCGTTCCGTGCCCGCCAGCACGATCAGGAATCGCTGCTCGCCGTCTCCGGTCAGTTTGTAGGGGCCCTGGTTGCCCTCGCCGGGGGTGATGTTTTGGCGGATGAATTGTCCGCGCGCCACGGCGATGCTGGCGCTGTTTTCCCAGCTCCCGCTTCCTTCCTCTCCGTCGCCGGCCACGGTGGTGAAAGTGGCGCCTTCCAGTTTCTTGTAGTAGCGCATGAAGTAGCCGTCCGGGTTGCGCAGTTCGTAATCACCGGCGGTCAGTTGGCTGCGGTCCTTGCGCAACTGGATGAAGATGCGGTCGAATTCCCGCAGTTGCTGGGTGGTCCCCTCCGGCTGCACCGGCAGGTTCTCGTCGGTGATGGCGGCGGCCACCTCGATGCCGTTGCCCAGTTCGCCGTTGAGTTGCAGGTTGAAGGCCGAGTTCAGGACCAGGTCCTGCCGGTTGCCGAAGCTGATGGCCCGACTGAAGCTGCCCCGCGTCTGCACTTTGGTGTCGTTGTCGAGCAGTCCGGCGCGCACGTAAGGGTCGTAGGCACCGATCACCAGTCCGGCTTCCTCCTGCCGCAGCCGTGTCGAGTCCAGCAGGCTTACCCGCTCATCCAGCGCAAAGGGTAGGGCGCGGTAGCGCAGGTGCAAGGAATCGGGAAGCGTAAGGCTGGTCCAGCGCAGGAATCGTCCGCTGAGGATATATTGATCTTCGGAGATCCGTCGCCCATCCAAGGCAAAGACCTGCAGGCTCCCGGGCGCGATGGTCAGGGTATCCACGAGTTGTCCGGCGGGATTGACCGCGATCGTTTTCTCCCGCAGGTTGGACAGCGACCCCTCCTCCTGCGCCGCAAGCACGCCGGCGCCCAGTAAACAGAGGACCAGCCACAATGCTTTTGGGATCACTCGTGGGTAACGCAGGGGCGCGGGCCTGTAGTCTTACCCCGGCCCAGACGTCGGACGTGCCCGGCTCGCCAGACTCTGACACGTCGGACGTGCTCAGCGCTGAAACCGTAGATAGATATAGCATTTCGCCCCTTTTACCGTCCGGAAAGTAGCGTTAATCACCAGTTAGTCGCCTGCCCTGCTTATAAGACGTCGGACGTGGCCTCTCAACAGTGCAGCAAGACGTCCGACGTCCACTAGCAACCCAGCCAAAGGACGTCGGACGTATTAGGTGCCGAAACGCAAGGTTTACAAGGGAATGACGGGGTGTTTCAAGAGTGTAGCGCCACAAAAACGTCGGACGTGCACCTACAACCTACCCAAAGTACGTCGGACGTGTCAGGGCTAGACACCTCAACAAAAGTCCGCCCATTGAACTACCGGTCTGTACGACTATCGTACTAGAACTCAAAGCACCCCCTTGGTACTCGGCAGCCGCATATTGTCCACGTCCCGCCGCTTGGCCATCTTGATGCTTTTGGCGAAGGCTTTGAAGGTGGCTTCGATCTTGTGGTGCTCGTTGTCCCCTTCCACCTTGATGTTGAGGTTGCAGCGCGCACCGTCGGTGAAGGATTTGAAGAAGTGAAAAAACATCTCAGTAGGCATGTCCCCGATCTTTTCGCGGCGGTATTCGCAGTCCCAGACCAGCCAGGGCCGGCCTCCGAAATCGATCCCGACCTGCGCCAGCGCGTCGTCCATCGGAAGGTAGAAGCCGTAGCGTTCGATACCGAGCTTATCGCCGAGGGCCTTGCCGAACACTTCCCCCAGCGCAATGGCGGTATCCTCGATCGTGTGGTGCTCGTCGATGTCGAGGTCGCCCTTCACGCGAATCGTCAGGTCGCAACCGGAATGCCGGCCCAGTTGGTCGAGCATATGGTCGAAAAAGCCGAGTCCGGTATCGATCTCCGTCTTGCCGGTGCCATCCAGGTCGAGGGTGATGTGAATGTCGGTTTCCTTGGTGGTCCGACGCACGGAAGCCGTACGGTTTTCCAGTCGCAGGTGGCGGTAGATGTCTTCCCAGTCGGTGGTGCGCAGGGCGATGGTTTCGTGCAAGCCCGCCAGCGGATCGTCGCTCAGTTCTTCGTTGCCGAGCTCCGGATCGTTGGCCAGCCAGAAGCCGCGCGCCCCCATATTTTTGGCGAGTTGCATGTCGGTGAGGCGGTCCCCGACGACGTAGCTGTTGGCAATATCGTAGCGGTCGTCCTGCAGGTACTTATCCACCAGGCCGGTATTCGGCTTGCGCGTCGGAGCATTGTCCCTGGCGTAGGTGCGGTCGATCAGCTCCTCGATAAATTCAATGCCCTCGGCCGCCAACGCCCGGCGCATAAGTTTGTGAGCGGGCCAGAAAGTGGTTTCGGGATAGGCCTCCGTGCCGAGGCCGTCCTGGTTGGTGATCATCACGAGGCGGTAGTCCAGTTCCCGCACGATGCGGCCCAGCCACCGGAAGATGCCGGGATAAAAGTTGACCTTGTCCACGCTGTCGACCTGGTAGTCGTCGGGCTCGAGGATCAGGGTGCCGTCGCGGTCAAGGAAGAGGAGTTTCTGGGGCATAAGCGTTGCCGCTGGAGGATGATTCTTGGAAATTAGGGTTAACCGAGGGTGCGAAGCGCCGCGATAAGCTGGTCGTTCTCCTCAGGGGTGCCGGCCGTGATGCGCAGGCAGTTGCTGGCGTTCGGCTGGTAGCTCTGGTTGCGGACCACGATACCCTCCGAAAGCAGGTGGTTGTAAACCTTATCGGAGTCCGTGAAGCGCACCAGCAAGAAGTTGGTCACCGACGGAAAGATGTAGTCGACCGTGGACAGCTGACCGAGCTCCCGCTCCAGCCGCCGCCGCTCGCGCTTGAGTAAGTCGACCCGCGCCTCCATCACTTCGGGTTGGGCCAGGGCCTCCAGGGCGGCATTCTTGGTAAGGACATTGATATTGTAGGGCATCTTGATGGCGCGCAGCATCGTGATGATGAACTCGCTGGCGTAGGCCGCTCCGAGCCGCACCCCGGCCATGCCCCAGCCCTTGGATAGCGTCTGGGTGATTATCAGGTTGGGGAACTCGTCCAACCGCGGCAGGAAGCTTTCCTCCGGAATGAAGTCGATGTACGCCTCATCCAGCACCACAATGCCGGGGAAACTGCGAATCAGGTCCTCCACTACGGCGGCTTCCATCAGGTTGCCGCTGGGGTTGTTGGGACTGCAAAGCCAGAGAATTTTGGCCGCGGCGTCCCAGCTGGCCTTGAGTTCGTCGACCGGAATGGTGAAGTCGGGCTTGAGGGTCACCGCCCGGAATTCCACGTCGTTGATGCCGGCGGCCACCTTGTACATGCCGAAGGTCGGGGGCAGCGCCACCACCGCGTCCCGTCCGGGAATACAGAACACCCGCGTTACCTGATCTACAATCTCATCCGATCCGTTGCCGAGGAAAATGCGGTCCGGATGGACGTTTTTGATCCCGGCCAGGGCCTCGCGAATGTCGGTCGACAGCGGCTCCGGGTAGCGGTTCACTCCGGTGTCGAAGGGGCTCTCGTTGGCGTCCAGCAGAACGTCGGCGCGCCCCTTGAACTCCGAGCGGGCGCTGGAGTAGGGCGTGAGATTTAGGATATTGGGGCGTACTAGCCCTTTGATCTTGGCTTCGGTCCAGGTAACGTTTTCGGTGGTGGTCATGATCTTGGTATAGGGCCGGACGCGGTCGCCCGACGGCGGTTAGGTTAGGGTTGGGGCGGTACGGTAATTTCAGTATGCAGGGGTGAGTCGGCCGGCACCACGGGTACAAACACTTCCTCGGTGGCTTCCGGATCGTCCAGCCGGTAGTTGGGGCCCATCCGCTCGAAGTGCGGACGGCTATTGTCAACGGAGTAGCCCGAAGCGGGAAGCCAGGTCCGGAAAAGGTAGTCCAGCGTCCGGCCAAACTCGCTCGCCAGCCCGCGGTGAATACAGTGGGCGTAGATCCCTCCGGGGATCTTGAGCAATTGCAGGCCCTCGGGCAAACTGTCGTCGGCATTGGTCAGGGCCACGGCGGCCCATTCCCGGTACTCTGTATCGGGCTCGAGGCGCAGCGGCTGACCCGCGGTGGGGTACTCCCGAACCGCGTAGCGGTAGGCGTCCGCCCGGGCATTCACTTCCCCGATACGCGGCGCGAAGGCCCGCCACAGGGTAGGGGTATCCAGCGCGGCCAGGGTGGTGAGCTGGGACAGGCCGACCAGGTGAATGGGAGCGAGGTCTTGCAGGGTAACTTCCGTCATGGTACGCGCGGGGCTATTCGGATGGGAGATCGCGCAGACGCAAACTTACCGCATTTCGGTGGGCCCGCAGCTGTTCGGCCTCGGCCATGGTCTCTACGGCGGGGCCAATATTGCGCAGACCGTCGGCCGTGAGCTCCTGAAAGGTGATTTTTTTGACGAAGCTGTCGAGGCTCACGCCGCTGTATTGCCGCGCGTAGCCGTAAGTGGGCAGGGTGTGGTTGGTGCCACTGGCGTAGTCGCCGACGCTCTCCGGGGTGTGGTACCCGAGGAAGATGGAACCGGCGTTGCGGATCTTGACCGCGAATGCCCGGGCGTCGGCCATACTCAGGATCAGGTGCTCGGGGGCGTAGAGGTTGACGTATTCCGCGGCGTCCGACCAATCGGGGAAAACCACCGCCAGACTATTGGCGATGCTCTGCTCGGCCAGCGCGCGTCGGGGCAGCTCGGCGAGTTGTCGCTCGACTTCCTGCCAAACCAGCCCGGCTTTTTCCCGGCTGTCGGTGACGAGCACGACCTGGCTGTCGTGGCCGTGCTCCGCCTGGCTGAGCAGGTCGGCCGCTACGTGCGCATCCTTTGCACCCGCGTCCGCGCAAACAAGAACTTCACTCGGCCCCGCCGGCATATCGATGGCCAGGCCCTGCAGCTGCGCCAATTGCTTGGCGACGGTGACGTAGGCGTTGCCCGGACCGAAAAGTTTGTAGACCTGGGGCACCGACTCGGTACCGTACGTCATGGCCGCGATGGCCTGGGAACCTCCGAGGCGGAAGATCTTCGTGACCCCGCACAACCGGGCAGCGTAAAGAATGGCGGGGTGTATGTTGCCCTCCCGGTCGGGGGGCGAGCACAGCACGATCTCGCGGCAACCCGCCAGTTGCGCCGGGACGGCCAGCATGAGCACCGTACTGAACAAGGGGGCGGTGCCGCCGGGAATGTACAGGCCCACGGAGTCGATGCCGCGGCTCTCCCGCCAGCAACGCACGCCCGGCATGGTTTCGACTTCCTCCACCACCGCTTGCTGGCTGCGGTGGAATTTTTCAATGTTGCGGTAGGCCACCCCGATGGCCCGCTTCAGGTCTTGGGGTACGGCCGCTTCGGCGGCGGCCACCGTGTCGGCGGAAACGGCAAAATCCTCCAGCTCCACGCCGTCGAATCGCGCCGTGTATTCCCGCAGGGCGGCGTCGCCTTCCCGCCTGACCCGGTCCATCACCTCCCGGACCGAAGCCTCAAGCTTGCCCAGGTCGCTGGCGGGGCGTTGTACGAGGGCGGCCCACTCGCCGCGGTTGGGCACTTCGTAGATCTTCATCAGACGATCATTTTGGCGATGGGCACGATCAGGATACCCTCGGCCCCGGCGTCGCGGAGGCGGTCGATGATGTCCCAGAAACGGTCTTCGCTGATCACCGTATGCACGCTCGACCAGCCTTCCTCGGCCAGGGGCAGGACGGTAGGTGAGCGCATACCGGGCAGCATCTTGATCACTTCCTTGATGCTGCGGTTGGGCACGTTCATGAGGAGGTACTTCTGGTTGCGTGCGGCGAGTACCGATTTGATGCGGAAGACGAGTTTCTCCAGAATGGCGCGACGGTCGGCGTCGATGCGCGGACTGGCCGCGATGACGGCCTCGGATTGAAGGATGATGTCCTGCTCCTCCAGGCCATTCTTGAAGAGGGTACTGCCCGTCGAAACGAGGTCGCAGATGGCGTCGGCCAGTCCGATGTTCGGCGCAATTTCCACCGAGCCGCTGATCTCGTGAATCTCGGCCTCGATCCCCTTGTCTTTCAGAAACGCCCGCAGGCTGTTTGGGTAGCTGGTGGCGATGCGGCGGCCGTTGAGGCTCTCGGGGCCGGTGTAGCGGCTGCCGCGGGGGGTGGCCAGGCTGAGTCGGCACTTCGAGAAGCCCAGTTTCTGTACCACTTCGGCGTCCTTCTGCTTTTCGATCAGGGTATTCTCGCCGATGATGCCGATGTCGGCTACGCCGTCCTGGATGTACTGCGGGATATCGCTGTTGCGTAGGTAAAGGATCTCGGCGTTGAAGTTGCGGGCGGGTGCCTTGAGCTGGTCGCGGCCGTTGTCGATCTTGATGCCGCATTCCTTCAGGAGCTGGATGGACTCATCAAGGAGGCGGCCGGATTTCTGTACGGCAATTCTGAGGGGGGGAGTAGACATTTCGATTCGGGGTAAAATACAAAGAGGCCCACCGGACTTTCCGGCGGACCTCTGAGCAATAGGTTTGGGGAGTATAAAGTTTACCGCACCACCTGGTCGCTCGCCGACGGGCAAGGAAGACAAAGATGATGATGGTGAACTCCAAGGATCATGTGGTGTGGGGCGGAATCGAACCGCCGACACATGGATTTTCAGTCCATTGCTCTACCAACTGAGCTACCGCACCGATTTGCCGTAAATCCGGGCGTTCCCGGGTAAGGCGGTCGCAAAGGTAATTATAAGCTTGGAAACCTTGCAAGCGGATGCAGGAAAAGTTTGCGGACCAACTCACCGCGTCCGCGGCCGCATGCCCGGCTTGTACTCGCTGCCAAAGCCGGAGTTATTGGGCTCGTACGGCCCGGCGAAGTCCGCGTTCACGCCACCGGCCGGAATGTCCGCCTCACGCCCGAGCGCCCAATAGATGCCGTTTAGCGCGAGCTTGCGCATCGACTCCTCCCGGAAATCATACGGGTGACCCAGGGTAGTGAAGAAGACCCGGGCGGGCTTCCCACTCTCGCCGGTGTAGGTTTTTGTCCAGGCTACCGGATTGTCCAGCGGGAACTGGTCCAGTTTACCGTCCGCCTCGTGTTGCGACCGCAGGCTATGGCCCATCAGCAGGGGCGCACTGTCTCCGCTCAGTTTCCATTCGCCGCCGTCGACGTGGTACAGCCAGGAATAGGCCTGGAAGGGTTGCACGCCGTTCAGGATAGGGCTGTCGCGGCGTTCGTCGACCAGGCTCACCTCGGTGAGCCGCCCGTGCCCGTCGGCAAAGTGGCCATGGTGGGTGATCCACTGCTGGCCGAATACCCGCGCGGGCCACTCGTCGTTCAGCACCATGAGGGCACTGTCGCGGGGCTCGGTGTAGCGGAAGGAGTGGGTGGCCGTACGGAATCCCACGATGGGCCGGCCGCTTTCGGCGTAGTCGGTGATCTTGCGGGCCATGTCGGCGGGCAGCTGCCGGAACCGCAGGAAAACCACCATGAGGTCGGCGTCCTCCAGTTCGTCGAGCGCGCTGACGTGGTAGAGGTTGTTGGGGTCGATCACGCCGTTGCTGTCCAGGGAGTACCCCACCACCGTTTCGGCCCCCAGCTCACGCTCGAGGATGTCGGCGAGCATGGGCATGGATTCCTCCGAGCGGTACTCTTCGTCGCCGGTGAGGAAGACGATCTTCGGGGGGGCGGTGTCCGCGGCGGCGGCCGGTGTCCCGTTTTCCTGGGGGGCGGGTCCGCAGGTGCAAAGGAAAGTGGCCAGGAGCAGGGCCAGCAGGTTTCTTATCATCGGTATTTCCACGTTATTTCTTTACTTCTTCGGGGAAGGGGTGCTCCTCCAGCAGTTCCGCGGCGCGGTACATGCCCTTACGCCCCGCAGTGGCGGTGCGCACGGCGGCGATGTCTTCCGCCTTGATCATGGGTGCCTCGTTGCCGAAGGCGTTGCGTACGTACGTCAGCACGGCTGCCATCTCCTCGTCGTTCATCAGTCCGCCGTAGGCGGTCATGGGCACCTGGCCGTTGTACATCTTGCCGTTCACTTCCATGGGACCGTAGAGGCCGTGCATGACCAGTTTGATCAGCCGTTCCTTTGAGCCGGTCACCCAGGGGGATCCCGCCAGGGGCGGGTAGCCCGTCGCGGCCAGCCCCCGCCCGTCTTGCTGGTGACAGGTACCGCAGTAGCCCTCCTGCTCGAATAGTTCGGCACCGAGGGCATAGGCTCGCCCGATCGGACTATCCGGCGCTTCGGCAATATTGGCGGCGGGGGCGATGTACGCCTTGTTGGCCAGGTGGGCGCGCGCATTGAGTAGCACCTCCCGACCGAGTTCGTCCAGTTCCTGCCGCTCGGCTTCGGCAAGGATCGTTTCACCTTCTTCCCTGGGCAGCCAGCTGGCGGCGGTCATGGCCTCCATCCGCACGCGGGGGTGGGGGTCGGCGGCAAAGGCGGCGAGGCGCCGGGTCTCGTCCTCCAGTTGGTGGCCCATGTAGCGGACCACCCGGGCTGCGGCGGCCCGCAGTCGGAAGTCGTCCGACCGGCTGGCCGCGTCCAAGATCTCCCGGTCAATGGCGTTCGCCCCCCAGGTCACGAACAGGGCTTCGCGCAGGAAGTCGGGGTACTTTTCGTCCTGCCGGTCCAGGGCCTTCGCCCACTGCCCGACGGCCGTCATCACCTTCGCCGGATCGCGCTCGCGCAACACGCGGCGGCTCCGGTAGCGTGTCCGGTACTCGGGTTCCTTCAGGTTGTCAAGCAGCTCGGGGATGCTAGCCTCGGCCACTTTCGGTTCCGGTACCAGCGGCCGGCCGGGGTAGGTGATGCGGTAGATGCGCCCGTGGACGTGGTCTCGCAGGGGGTCGCGCGCGTTGTGTTGCATGTGACCCACGAGCACGTTGTGCCAGTCTACCAGATAGAGACTGCCGTCGGGGGCGAATTCCATGTCTACCGGACGGAAATTGGGGTCGGTGCTCGTGAGCAAATCCTGCCGCCAGCGGGTATCGAAGCCCGCGCCCTGGTCGAAGACCCGGTGCTGCTTGGTACCCAGGAATCCGATCGTGTTGTTGATCAGGAGGTCGCCCTGCATCTCCTCGGGAAAGTGCCGGCTGGAAATGATTTCCAGGCCGGAGGTAGGCCGCACCCGGTGCTCTGGCTCGATGAGGTCGGGAGCCATGGGGTTCTGTACCCCGTAGAGGTCCTTGATGGTCGAAGGCAGCATCCACTGCACCCGCGGACCACTGGTGTGGGCGAAGATGGGCTGCCCCCAGGCGTCGAAGATGATGCCCCAGGGGTTGGGGATGGAAATTTGGGCTGTGCGCTCCAGGTGCCGCCGCGCGGGATTGAAGCGGTAGAAACCGCCGTTGGTGGCGCGTACCGGACCGTAGGGGGTCTCTACGTTGGTGTGTAGGAAAACGCCTTCGCCCATGTAAATGCCGCCCCCCGGGTCGGCCTCGTAGGCGCTGATGTTGTGGTGGGTGTCGTGGTCGTCGAAGCCGCTCATAATAGTCTCGCGGTAATCGGCCCGGTCGTCTCCGTCGGTATCCTTTAAAAAGACGAGGTCCGTGCCCTGCGACACGTACACGCCGCCATTGGCAAATTCAAAGCCTACGGGCAGGTGCAGGCTGTCGGCCCAGACCTTGAGTTCATCCGCCCGGCCGTCGGCGTCGGTGTCTTCCAGGATGACGAGTTTGTCATTGGGCAGGTCGTCGCCCGGCTTGTAGTGGGGATAGCTGGGCATCAGGCTAACCCAGAGCCGTCCGCGGTCGTCCCAGTTCATCTGGCAGGGGTTGGCCAGTTCGGGGAATTCCCGCTCGGAGGCGAACAGCTCGATTTGGAAGCCCGGCGCCGTAGTGAATGTAGCCAGGGCGTCGGCGCCATAGAGGTACTCCACCGAGTCGGCGGGCTCCACCGCGTAGTTGGTCTGTACGGGGGGCAACGGACGGGTCTCGGCGTCGGCTCGTGCCAGGTCGTAGTCCTCCCCCCGCAGGTAGGCGTGGATGGCCGCGTCGCGGTTCGCGGTCAACTGCTTCACCTTTTCCTTTTCGTAGGGGTAGTTGTCGGGGCCGTAAGGGTTGTACCGCCGCCCGTAGGCGTGCACGCCGTTGGGCATCTTGTAATCGAGCAGCCAAAAGTGATTCTTTTCCTTGACGCGGGCCAGCAGTTCGGGATCCTCGG
This sequence comes from Neolewinella litorea, assembly GCF_004803465.1. Classification (GTDB taxonomy): domain Bacteria; phylum Bacteroidota; class Bacteroidia; order Chitinophagales; family Saprospiraceae; genus Neolewinella; species Neolewinella litorea. The sequence goes on from NZ_SRSF01000004.1 coordinate 343,429, forward strand.
CCGGCGGCGAGGAGCCGAACAGGCGTTCGGCCAGGTGATCGGCCAGGCGCCGGTAGCCGGCATCGTTGAGGGAGATGCCGTCGGTAGTCAGCCGCGTTCCTTCTTGCATCCAGTCCTGCGACACGGAGAACAGGTCCACGAACGGCACCCCGTTCTCGGCAGCGATGTCCGCCATGGCGCGGGTATAGCGGGCCAGGTTTTCATTTTCCGCGACTCCATCGGGCAGGCCGAGTTCGCTGGAGTTCTCATAGGCGAGGGGTGAGACCAGCACCAGCTGTGGGGCGCTTTCCCCGTTGTAGCGTTGCTGCGCCGAATAGCGCAGGAAGCTGTCCAGTTCCAAAGCAAAGTTGGTCAGGCCCGCAGGCCCGCCGTAGCTCTCGTTCAGTCCGAAAAAGGCGATGATCACGTCGGCGTTCAGGGAATCCAGCCACTCGTCTTCGGTCGGGAAGAAACCCTCACTGCCGCTGTCGCGGCTTACGTCCGGATTAAAGGCCTCGGCACCGGGGAAGGCCCAGGGCGAATTGCGGCTGGCGTGGGGCCGGAAGCCGGCCGTGTTACCGGGGTCGCAGAGGTTGCGTACCGTCAGTCGGGCCTCGGGATAAATTTGGTAGAGGCTGGTCTCAAAGTGACCGAACTCCGACATCCGGCTGCAGAGGTTATTGCCAATCAGGACGATGCGGTCCTCCGGCTGCAGTTTCAGGAGCCCCTCGTCGGCGGAGGAACAACCCGCCAGCACCAGGGCCAGCAGGGAAAGGAATAGGTATTTTGCCACGATCGATCTTTGGTCGACCGAATATACAAAAGCACCGACGCTACTCGTCCCGGCCGCGCCGCAACAACTTGATCCGGTTGACCATCATCCGCAGGGCCAGCCGGAGGGTATTCATCAATTCACTGTCTTCCCGGTAGTCGGCCGGGGCGATGTTGTGGACGCGGCGCCCCGGGCTCATCTCGTCGTAGTTGTCCCATTCCCCGTCACCATCCTTGTCGATGGCCACGGCCACGCCGCCGCCCTGCTCCACGATTTGAAAGGCCGACATGTCGCTGTTGCCGTCTCCCACATAGATCACCTGGGCCATGGGTACGTAATAATGCTCGGCGTCGTGGTCTACGTAGGTATTCTCCAGTTCGCTGGCGCGGTCCAGGTCGAGGCCCTGCACCAGTTGCTTGATGTAGTGCACCTTGTCGACGTGGCTGATGACCCGCCGTGCGCTCAGGATCCGCCCCTCATCGTCGAAGTGGAGCTCACCGCCGTACACGCGGTCGAACTGCTGACCGATCACCGAATGCTCCGGAATGGTCTTGAAGCCGGCCGTCAGTAACACGAACTCCAGTTCGATGTCCTCATCCAGTTCCCGCACGAAATCGCGCAGGCAGTCCACCAGGTTCTCCGCCCCGGCAAAGAGGGGGAATTTTTTGCCGAAGGCCTGCATGGTCTCCCGACGCAACTTGCTGCCTTTGCGGTGACTGTACTCCCGGTACAGATCGGCCTTGGCCAGCGGGGCCTGCCACATTCTCTTCTTCCGCTCGTGCAGCCGCGACTTGAAGTCGTCAAACGACAACCCCAGGTGCTCCAGATAGGCCCGGGTGGTGTTCGGCCCCAGCGTATCGTCGAAGTCAAAGATGAGGACGATGCGTTCGCGTAAGATCTTGGTGGCGGAGGTGGCGGACATACTTTTACATAGACAGCCGGAAAAAAATGTTCACTGCCGGCCCCGGTCGTCGCCGCCGACAAGCATTCGTCGATTCCGGCCTTGACTGTATCGTAAGGAGTGGACGGGTATGCCGTCGGGGAATAGATTGTCTTACATATTCAAATGTTATCAGTCATGTTACCCGCAAATTCCACTCCCGCTACCCATTCCGACTTCCGGAGGTTCGCTACGCCGCTCCGTACCCGTCGGTCGGCCGTTCGCCGCCGCCGGCCCCCGATTACCTCGTCGGTGGACACGAAGTTGCGGGAGAAATACCAGAACGAGGTAAGGGAGAGCCGCCGGCTACAGCGGGCGACGACAATTATTGGCCTGCTGGTTGCAATAATTGTGGGGATTCTGCTGTCTTTGCGGTTCAACCTTGAAGGACTACTATGAACGTTTGCAAATGCCTGGCGCTGGCCCTTTTCTTCATCCTCTTCAGCACCCGGGCTGCGGCCCAGGCGTACGACGAGGCCATCGGCGTCCGCTTCGGCTATCCGCTCTCGGTGAGCTACAAGGCTTTCGTGAACGCCAGCGACGCCGTGGAGGTCTACGCCGGCTGGCGGAGCTGGCGCCGCTACCGCGCCTTTAGCATCAACGGGGCCTACCAGATCCATCAGGACCTGGGTACCATCGACGACCTCCAGTGGTACTATGGAGCCGGAGCCGGACTGCAGCTCTGGAACTACGACGAATTCGACCGCGGATCCGCTACCGTTAGCCTGTCCGGCTACCTCGGACTGGAGTACGTATTCCCCGATACACCGATTTCGGTGAGCGCAGACTGGCGCCCCACCGTCTACCTCGGCACCCAGCGAGCTACCGACTTCCACAATTTCAGCCTTGGTGCCGGTGCCCTGGCGGTACGCTACATCCTGCCGCGGAAGTTTCGGATCCGGTAGCGGAGTGGCCACCAATCGGGGGCGAAGGGCCCTGGAACAGTAACGAACGGGTGCCCCGGCGAATGGAAGGGTGAACCACACCCACCATGATCCGCCTCCGCTACCTTCTTCTCCCCGTTTTTCTACTTGTCGCGCTCACTGCCGACGCCCAGAAGAGTTTCAGATCCGCAGTCGGTGTGCGCGTGGGGGCTCCCTCAGCCGTCAGCTATAAAGCTTACTTCAACGAGCGGCACGCCGCTGAGGTCTACGTAGGTTACCGCGGTTACGACGTATCCCGATATATCAGCGTAAACGCCGCCTACCTGTCTCACCAGCAGATCGAGTCGCTGCGGGGCCTCAATTATTACTACGGGGCCGGGCCGGGAATCCGCCGGTGGAGTTATGACCATTCCGAAACCGGGGCCACCGTGGTTACCGCAAGTGCCTATTTGGGCTTGGAATACAATTTCGAAAATGTCCCGGTTTCCGTATCGGCCGACTGGGTACCTACCTACTTTTTTGGCCGCAACGGCAACAGGGGTAGCTTTGGCTACGACTTGGGCGGCATTGCCGTGCGCTATCGCTTCAGTGACGCCTACGAGGACGACTAGGCAAAAACCGCGGCGGCCACACCGTCTGCTACGGCCAATCCGCTGCGTGTCAGACAAAATTGCCGACCATCGACCAACCGCGCCACCGTTCCCGCGGCCACGAAAGGCGTGATTTCCCGCAGGAAATGTTCCGCCATATCCTGGCGGAATCTATCCGTCAGGTCCACCAGGTCGATCCCCTCGCTGCGCCGTAGTCCCGTCATCACGTATTCGTTATAGCGGTCGCGGGGGGTCAGGATCTCTTCCTCGTAAAGCAAGGGGCCACTGGCCACGAACCCGGCGGCGTTGCGGATGTCCGGCCAGACCCTCGCGTAGCGGGCGTTGTTGCTCACGTTCCAGCGTCGGCGCATGGCTCCGTCGAAGCTGTGGGCCCCCGGTCCCACGCCGAGGTAGGACTGCCCGGTCCAGTAACCGCTGTTGTGCCGGCTCCGGTGACCCGGCAAGGCAAAGTTGCTGATCTCGTAGTGCTCGAATCCGGCCCCCGTTAGGTGATCGATGAGCATATTAAACTGACGGGCAAACTTGTCATCGTCCGTGTCCGGTACCGCGCCCGCGGCTACCCGGTGGCCCAGGGCGGTGCGGGGCTCTACCGTCAGGGCGTATGATGCAATGTGCTGCACCCCGAGGTCGGTGGCGATGCGCAGGTTTTCCAGCCAGGTGGCGTCGCTGGTGGTTTGTCCGCCGTAGATCAAATCGATGCTGAGATTGCCGAATCCGGCAGCCCTCACCTTTTCCACCGCCGTCAGCGCTTCCCGGGCGGAGTGGGCGCGGTTCATGAAGCGCAGGTCCTCGGCGTCGAAGCTCTGAATGCCAATGCTTAGCCGGTTAACCGGACTGTCCGCCAGCACCGCGATCGTTTCCGCATCCAGGTCGTCGGGGTTCGCCTCCAGCGTGATTTCGGTATCCGCCGCCGGGTCCCAGTATCCTTCATCCTTTAGGACCCCGAACAGTCGCGAGAGTTCCTCGCCCGTCAGCAGCGAGGGCGTACCACCTCCAAAGTAGATGGTCGGTGCCGGCCCCTCCGGCAATTCCTGTCGCCGCACGATCAACTCCCGTTCCATCGCGACAAGCACCCCGCCGCGCCCCTTCAGGTTCGTACTGAAGTGGAAGTTGCAATAGCTGCACGCTTGCTTACAGAAAGGAATGTGGAGGTACAGCAATTTACAATGTGCAATTTGTCATTTACCAAGGCCGGCGACGCTTGCGTTGCCCGCTACCCGTATACCCCTGCAGACCACTTTAGTTTTCCGATCCGTCGGGTTAGGGCGGCGGCGCGCAGGTTCCCGGGAAAGGTAATGAGGCCGTGCACCGTGGTTCCTTACAACTATAGCAAAAATCACGCAGCACCACCCAAGCCTAAGTCAAGCCCAAAACCTAGCCAGCAACCCAGGAACACCGGCCCCCAAATTGTAAATGCTAAATGAGAAATTGTAAATCCAGCAATCCAGCAGCACCACCCAAGCCTAAGTTAAGCCCAAAACCCAGCCAGCAACCGAGGAACATCACGCCCCCCAAATTGCAAATGGCATATAAGAAATTGAAAATCCACCAGTCCAGCAGCACCACCAGTCCCAAGTAAACCAGGAAACCCAGCCAGCAACCGAGGAACATCATGCTCCCCAAATTGTAAATGGTATATAAGAAATGGTAAATTGTAAATCCTAAACCCTTACCGTCCCTTAGGCCGCCGCCGCTTCCCCCCACGGGCCATCATCTGGTGACCTTCCTTGCCCATGCGTTGTGCGGCTTTTACCTGTCCGGATTGCTTGAGGGCGGTGTCGAGCATGTCGATTTGCTCGGTGATCTGGGGCAGTTTGACGTTGGTTTCCTTGGCGGCCTTGAGGTATTTCTTGGCGGCTCCGAAATTGCGGCGGTTGGCTTCGATCTGAGCCAGTTGCAGTTTAAGCATGGCCTTTTCGTTGGCCGTGGGCACGTCGATGGAGTCGGCTTGCTTGAGCCAGCCCTCGGCGGCGTTCAGGTCCTTGCGGCTCAGGGCGATGGTGCCGCGCATCATGTAGTAGAAGGCCCGGTTGGCACTGTAGAGCCACTCGGGTTTGAGGGTCAGGTTGAGGAGTTTCTCGCCCCGGTCGAAGTCCTGCGCCTGCACGGCCTTGGCGGCCGGACCCACGGTGCCCAGAAAGATGTAACCGATCAGGAGGATGATTCCGGCCAGCAGGAAGGGGAAGCCGTACCAGAACCCGAAGGCGATCCAGAGGGCGACGCCGCCGACAACACCCGCGGCGATGAGCGCAAATCGGATATAGGGAGGTATGATGAACATGGCTTATTGGTTTTTACACGGCACCCGCGCTTGCCGCCCCCGACTACTTCAGGGAGGCCTCGTATTCGCGCTGGGCGCGCTTGGCGACAAAGATGGAGATTTCGTAAAGGGTGTACAGCGGAACCGCGATGAGGATCTGGGTCACGACGTCGGGCGGCGTAAGCACGGCCGACAATATCAGGATGCCGATGAAACTGTGGCGGCGGTACTGCCGCATCGATTCCGCCGTAATGAGCCCGAACTTCGCCAGGAAATAGATGAGCACCGGCAATTCAAAGATCAGGGCGGCCGGCAGCGTAAACATGATCATGTAGCTGATGACCGAGTCCATTTTAGGCTGGTTGACCGTCCCGCCGACTTCAAAGCCCATCAGGAAGTTGGTGCCGAAGGGAGCCACGACGAAGAAGCCGAAAGACACGCCCACGAAGAACAGGAAAGAACAGATGAGAATGACCCAGCGCGTGGCCTTTTGCTCGGCGGGATAAAGGCCCGGGCGTACGAACGACCAGATCTCGTAGAACACATAGGGAAACGACAGCACGAAACCGCCTACGAAGGCCATCTTCACGGCCGTAATGAACTGCTCGCCGAACTCCGTGGCTTGCACCAGCACCGTAGGCGGATGGAAGCATAGCGCCGCGCCGGTACCGAGAAAATCGGAAAGGCGGCAGAACATGCGGTAGCTGAGAAAGTCTTCCCGCAGCGGTCCGTAAAGGACGTAGGTGAAGTAAAAGTCGTTGAAAACGAAGAGCAAGATACCGGCGACGCAAATCGCGATCAGGGCGCGCATGACGTGCCACCGCAGTTCTTCCAGGTGATCGACGAAGGACATTTCCTTTTCGATTTCCGGGACGGGCTTACCGGCCTCGTCGTACTTCCAAGTGTCTACATCCTGTTGATCCAGTGGCATGGGGCGAAGGTACTACCTAGTAAAGATTAGAGTAGAAAATCCCGAACGGCCGTCTCGCTGTATTCCCAGAGGCGTCGGGCAAGTTGCTCATTACAGGCGGTGGGCGAAGGCTTCACCAGGCACTGCGTGGGGTTGAAATAGCGGCCGGAGACCTCACGGACTTCCGGACTGCTGGCCAGGTACACGCTCGTGTCGGCCCCCCGCTCCGGCGTGCGCGCGAAAGGTTTGTAGAGCGACCAGATGGCGCGGGTAAAAAATTTGCCCTTTTTGCTGGCGAGGGAAGTCCCCACCACGCCCGGGTGCAGGCAATTGGTTGTGAGTTCGCTGCCGTGGCGGCGGTTCAGTTCCTTGGTAAAGAGGATGTTGGCCAGCTTGCTCTGGGCGTAGGCTGCGGTACCGTCGTAGGCCCCGGGCCCCCGTTCCCCCCGGAGATTGCCGAAGTCTATTCCCCCCTTCGTGTGCAGGGCGCTTGATACATTGATCACGCGGCTACAGATGTTGGCGCACTGCATCGCCGGGAGCAGATTAAGGGTTAGCAGGTAATGGCCCAGGTGGTTGACCCCGAACTGCAGTTCGTAGCCGTCCTCAGTCAGTTCCAGCGATTCACAGTAGATGCCGGCGTTGTTGATCAGCACGTCCAGACGGGGGTAATCGGCCAGGAAGATCTCGCTGGCGTCCCGCACGCTGCGCAGGCTGGACAAATCGAGCGGTAGGGTGTCGATGTTACGGTTGCCAGTGTGTTCCACCAGCCAGTCGGCGGTATGCTGAGCACTTGTCTCATTGCGGCAGGCAAGCACCAGGTGGGCTCCCTTCCTGGCGAGGCGTTCGGCGGTGGCCCGCCCAATGCCGTCATTGGCGCCCGTGATGAGTACAGTTTTGTTTCGCATAGCCTCTGGCAGACGTAACGCGCAGGGGGCGGGGGCGGTTGTTGGCCGCAGCTAGCGGCGCACATTGTACATTTACGATGTGCTGATCACCCAGGACCTTACGTACCGTTACCCGGATTCCTCCACTACCTTCCGCTTCCCCGATCTCCGGGTCGACCGCGCGGGTACCCTCTTGCTGCTGGGCCCTAGCGGGGCGGGAAAGTCCACCTGGCTGCACCTCCTGGCGGGTGTGCTCAGTCCATCCGGCGGCCGCACCGAACTCGACGGCGTGGATTACGCCGCGCTGCGGGGCTCGAAACTCGACCGTTTCCGCGGCCGCAACATCGGATTGGTCTTTCAGCGGCCATACTTCCTGGAAGCCCTCACCGTCCTGGAGAACCTGGCCATTGCCCGCCGGACGGCCGGCCTGCCGCCGGACCGGGAGCTCCTGCAGTCAACCCTCCACCTCCTGGGCATGGACGACTACGCTGATCGCCACCCCGGTCGGCTCAGCGTCGGCGAACAGCAACGCGTCACCATCGCCCGCGCCCTGGTCAACCGCCCTCAACTTATCCTGGCTGACGAGCCCACCAGCGCCCTAGACAACCGCAACGCCGCCCGCGTGAGCGCCCTCCTGCGGGAGCGCGCCTCCGAACTCGGTGCTGCCCTGGTGGTGGTGACCCACGACGAACGCCTCCGCGGTGATTTCCGGCAGGTGGTCGACCTGGCCCAGCAATCCATCCACAACTGAATCCGCCATGTCCCTTTTCTCCCTCGCGTGGCGCAACCTTCTCTACCGGCCCTGGAGCACCCTGCTCAGCGTCATCCTGGCCGCCCTGGGCGCCGGACTCATCAGCATCATCCTGCTGCTGAACTGGCAACTGGAGCAGCAATTCGACCGCAATCTGGCGGGCATCGACCTGGTCGTAGGCGCCAAGGGCAGCCCCCTGCAACTGATGATGTCGAGCATGTACCATATCAGTTCCCCTACCGGGAACGTTCCGCTCGATGCCGTCAAGCCCTTCCTTAATCCCGCCCACCCCTACATCGAACTCGGGGTACCCCTCTCACTAGGCGATTCGTACCGCGGCCGCCGCATCGTTGGTACCCGGCCCAGGTTTCTCGAACTTTACAGTGCCACGCTGGCGGAGGGGGAAATGTGGTCGGAGGTGATGGACGTGGTTGCCGGGGCCACCGTGGCCCGGGAACTGAATCTCGAAGTGGGGGATACCTTCCAGAGCAGTCACGGGCTGATCGAAGACGACGACCTCACCCACCGGGAGGCGCCAAGCTTCCGCATCACCGGTATCCTGGCCCCGAGCGGCACGGTGGCCGACCTTATTCTGCTCACCCCCAATGAAAGCCTCTGGGCGGTACACGATACCCACGATCACGCGGCCGAGGACCACCAAAAAAGCCATTACGACGTCAACGCCCCCCTGACCGACTACACCGATGAATCCATCACCTCCGTGCTCCTCCGCTTCCGGGGCACCAGCGTGGCCGGACTAAATATGCAGCGCAGCATCAACGAGAACACCGAATTGCAGGCCGTGACCCCCAGCATTCAACTCGCCGAACTGTACGCGACGGTGGGGCAAGGGGAGCAGATACTCCGGCAACTGGGCTACGTGGTGGTTGGGGTGAGTATCCTGAGCATTTTCATCGGACTTTACAGCAGCCTCGATCGCCGGCGGGGTGAGCTGGCGCTGCTGCGGAGTCTGGGTGCCGGTCCGGGCAAGCTGTTCGGCCTCCTGCTCCTGGAAGGCACCTTGACGGCCGTGGCCGGTGCCCTGCTGGGGCTTGCCCTGAGCCACCTGGGGCTTGCCCTGATCGCCCGGTATTTCTCGGAAAATTACCGCTACGACTTCCGCGCGCTGGTCTTTTTACCCGAAGAAGCCTGGATCCTGCTGGCGGCCGTGGTGGTGGGTGCCCTGGCCTCACTGGTGCCGGCCCGACGGGCCGCCCGGACTGACGTACACCAGACTTTGGCGGGACGGTAGCCGGTGGTTAGAGGGTGCCTTCCTTGCGCAGTTGCTTGTCCATATAGTCCACCGCCCGGGCGGTCATGGCCATGTAGGTGATCGAGGGGTTCTGCGTGCCGGAACTCACCATAAAGCTGCCGTCGGTCACGAAGATGTTCGGTACGGCGTGTACCTGGTTCCACTGGTTGAGTACGCTGGTGCGGGGGTCGCGACCCATGCGGGCGGTACCCATTTCGTGGATGGCGGCACCCACGGCGGTGGGGTTGTTGTGGGTCTCGATGTCCTTGAAGCCGGCGGCCTCCATCATTTCGGCTAGACACTGCACGCCGTCTTCCCGCAACTTGCGCTCGTTTTCCTTGAGGCCGGCATCGAAGACAAGCACCGGCATGCCGTACTGGTCGACCTTGTCCTTGCTCAGTTCCATCTTGTTCTCGTGGTAGGGCAGCAGTTCTCCGAAGCAGGTGGCCCGGAAGCGCCATTCGCCGGGTTCGGTGATGGCCCGCTTGAAATCCGGTCCGAAGGGAGCGTCGATGTTGGTGGCCCGGCTCATGCCGCCCTGGTAACCGAAGCCGCGCAGGTAGTCGGGTTGCCGGGTGGCGGCGTCAATGTTCCGGAAGCGGGGGATGTAAAATCCGCCGTTGGGTTTGCGGCCCTTGTAGTACTTGTCCTGCATCCCGCCGAAGGTCGCCGAGCCACCCATACCGTAGTGATGGTCCATGAGGTTGTGGCCGAGCTCGCCGCTGTCGTTGCCCAGGCCGTCGGGGAAGCGCTCCGATTTGCTGTTGAGCAGGATGGCGGTGGAGCCGATGGTGCTGGCATTGCAAAAGACCACCCGGCTGAAGTACTCCCGCGTCTCCTTGGTTTCCGCGTCGATCACCCTTACGCCCGTAGCGCTCTGGGTGGCGTCGTCGAAGATGATGGAGTGTACGATGCTGTTGGCCAGCAAGGTCAGGTTTCCGGTGTCGTTGGCTACCGGAATGGTGGACGATAGACTGGAAAAATACCCGCCGTAGGGGCATCCGCGCCAGCAGCGGTTGCGGGCCTGGCACTGCCCGCGCGTGCCGTGGTGCAGTTCCGGGATGTATTTGGTGAGGTTGGCCGTTCGCCCCGGGGTGATTCGGCGCTCGGGAAAGGCGCTTTCCACCGCTTGTTTGAAGTGGTCTTCCGCGCAATTCAGGTCGAAGGGCGGCAGGAATTCCCCGTCGGGCAGGTGGGCGAGGCCCTCTTTTTTGCCCTGTACCCCGACGAATTTTTCCACGTAAGTGTACCACGGCTCGATATCGGCGTAGCGGATGGGCCAGTCGACGGCAATGCCTTCCTTGAGGTTGGCTTCAAAGTCGAGGTCGCTCCAGCGGTAGCAGTGCCGTCCCCACATGATCGAGCGGCCGCCCACATGATGCCCGCGGATCCAGTCGAAGCGCTGCTTTTCCTCGTAGTCGTACTCATCGTCCTTGACGATCCAGGGCTTGTTATCCTGGTTCACCCACCACGAAAGCCGATTTTGCTTGTAGTAGTGGGCGGCTATTTCTTCCCGCGGCACCCGCCCCTGGTATTCCAGGTCCCAGGAATCCAGGTTGGCGGTGGGGTACTCCCCGTGCTCCACCATGCGCCCGCGTTCGAGCATGAGTACGCGGTAGCCCTTGCGGCAAAGTTCCATGGCCGCGTAGCCGCCGCTGATGCCGGAGCCGATGACGATGGCGTCGTAGGTGACTTCTTCCTGTCCTTGTGAATTGAAGCGCATGAAAGGGGGAGTGAGGGTAGTCGATAGAAAGAAGGGGTTAGATCGATCGGAAGTCCGGCGTATTCCCGGTTTCCAACTGATCTAACCCCATGGTGAAATGACGCTGGTGAACGAAAGCCCCGGCCCTAGATGGCCCAGGCTACGCCACCGGTGAGTTCCTGCAGGTCGCCGCAGGGGATGTACTCGCCGGGTACGGGCAGGTAGGCCAGTACTTCCGTGCCGATGGGTTCGCTGTTGAACCAGGCACCGACGATTTGCGACTTGAGGTCGAAGTACACGTTGCGGGCGTTGGCTTCCACGTCGGGTACGGTGTCCCAGGAGGTGTCGGGATCCTTGTAGTGGAGGTCCTGGTCCTGGAGGAACACGAGCGACTGCTCGCTTTCCATATCCGAGAATGGTCCGTTGGTCTCGTCGGCGTCCATGCGGCGCATCAGTTCCTTCAGGCCGTCACGGAAGTTGGTGCGGGCCTCTTCGTCGTAGACCTGACCGACCATCTTGTCGATAATTTCCGGTACGCCTACGTCCACGGCGCCCGGGGTGTCGGTCGTCGGGATCATGGTGTCCGAAAGCTTGGTGATGAAGCGGTATTCCTCCTCGTTGAAGAAGTTGGGCGAGTAGGTGGCCTCGCCGGCCGCCACGGCTTCGTCGCGCTTACAGCCCGCCAGGAGGGCGGAGGCGACGGGAGCGCTGATGGCCCAACCGGTTACGTAAGCGGTATACCGCAGTAATTCTCTTCTTTTCATCGCTTAGATGTTCATCTTTTTAAGTTCATTGACGGCGTGGTCCGCGGCGCGGGCGGTGAAGGCCATGTAGGTCAGGGACGGGTTCACGCAGGCCGCGGAAGTCATGAAGGCACCGTCGGTCATGTAGACGTTCGGGGCGGCCCACAGGCGGTTGTGCTTGTCCACTACGCTGTTGGAAGGGCTGCTGCCCATGCGGGCCATGCCCATCTCGTGGATACCGAGACCGGGATAAGAGTGGGCATTGTAGGTGCTCACGTCCTTCAGGCCCGCGGCTTCGAGCATTTCGGCCGCGTCGTTCATCATATCGTCGACCATGGCGTACTCGTTTTCTCCCCACTTGGCGTTGAAGACGAGGGTGGGCAGACCGTCCTTGTCAAGCTTGTTGCGGTCGATGGTCATGCGGTTGTTGGTGTCGGGCAGGGTTTCGGCGAAGGCCGTAAGCCCCATCGTCCACTTGCCGGGCCGGATCAGGGCCTCCTTCAGTTCCGGACCCACCTTGACGTTCATTTCGCGGACCGTATGACTCCAGCCGCCGCGACCGGCACCGCCTTGGTAGCCGAAGCCGCGCAGGTAGTCCTTCTTGCTGTTGCGGTCGCCGAGGTTCTGGTAGCGGGGAATGTACACGCCATTGGGCTTGCGTCCCTTCTCGATCTTGTCGCCGAAGTCGTCGGTAGCACCCGAGGCACCCACGCGGAAGTGGTGGTCCATGATGTTGCCGCCGAGCTCACCGCTGGTGTCCATCGTTACGCCCTCCTCGTGCTCGGTATTCATCACGATGAAGGAGCTGGGGATGGCCGAAGCGCACAGGAAGATCACCTTGGCAAAGGCTTCGTGGTCCTCGCCGGTGGTAGTATCGCGGAAGCGCACGCCTTTGGCGCGCTTGGCTTCCTTGTCGTAGATCAGGCTGTAGACCGAGCTGTTCGGGCGAAGCGTCATGTTGCCCGTCTCCTGCGCCACGGGGATCGTGGAAGAAACGCTGCTGAAGTAGCCGCCGTAAGGACAACCCCGGATACAGCGGTTGCGGAACTGACAGGCACCCCGGGTGCCGAGGTGGACACTGGGGTCGTAAGCGGTGAGGTGAGCCACGCGACCGGCGGTGACGACCCGGCCGCCCATGTTTTCGGCGACACCCTTGCGGACCTGGTCCTCGACGCAGTTCAGCGGCATCATGGGCAGGAAGTTGCCGTCGGGCAATTGCGAGAGGCCAAGTTTCTCCCCGCTGATGCCCGCGAAGGTCTCGACGTAGGTGTACCAGGGGTCGATTTCGGCGTAGCCGACGGGCCACGGAGTGGCGATGCCCTGCCGCGCGTTGGCGGTGAAGTCCATGTCGCTCCAGCGGTAGCTGTGCCGGCCCCACATGATGGAGCGGCCGCCGACGTGGTAGCCGCGCATCCAGTCGAAACGCTCGGTCTCCCCGTAGGGGTGCTCGTCGTCCTTTACAAACCAGTGCTTGCTCTGCGGCTTCACGGTGTAGCCAGTGCGGTTCTGCTTGTAATAGTGCTTTTCGATTTCCTCGGCGGAGACGTTATTCTGCAGCTCCATGTCCCAGGTGTCAAGGCTGGCCGTAGGGTAGTCGCCGTGCTGAACCATGCGCCCCTTTTCGAGCACCAGTGTTTTCAGCCCTTTCTTCGTCAGTTCCATGGCGGCCCAGCCTCCGCTGATGCCCGTTCCGACGACGATGGCGTCGTAGGTAACTTCTTCGTCACCCTGAGAATTGAATTTCATATGATCGATTTGTTTTCGCCCCCTCGGAGGGGCCGTAAATTAACGATAATGTTTCGGCACTCGGGGCATGCGGGGAATCTTTTCACCGTCAATTGCCGGACTTACCCCTTAATAGGCTGCGTCATACATAGCCGTCGGAGCGCAGGCGCCGTATCGGTGGCGGCGCGGCCGGCCCTGCGGGGTTACAGCTTGAGGACTTCCCACCAGCGGCGGCGCACCGTCGGGGCGGGCGCCTGGGTGGGGGCGGGAAGCGGATGGAAATGCCGGTGCAGCGCTTTGCCCAGCCGCTCTGGATCGTAAACCAAAAGTTGGGGGGCGGGTGGCCGGCGGTCGAGGATGCGGGGATCGAGCGGCCGGTAAAGATCGACGTCGTAGTAGTATAATAGGTCTCCGGCTGAAAGCGTGTCCAGTTCCCCGCGCTCGCTCCATACTAGCAACTGATCCACGGGGATCCCAAAGCGGGCAGCCACCTGCCGGGCGGTGGTGTCGCCTTCTTCTACGGTAATCTCGTAACGGTGGTAGTAACGATTGGGTGCCAGCTCGCCCCGCCCGGCGCGGGGGTGGGTCCAGGGAAGAGCAACGGCTTCCTCGGGTAAATTGCGCGGAAAACGGTCCAGGTAGTCACGCAGCGCCGGCACTACCCGCTTGGGTACCATAAGTTGGTGGCCGCCGCGCAGCCCGGGTAGGTAGCCGCGGATGTACTGTGGGTTCATTTCCAGCACCACCTCGGGGCGCAGTCCCGTCACGAGAGCCACCTGGAAGAGGCTCATCCTGCGGTAGACCGTTACGCGCTCCACCAGCTGCTGGTCAAGGGGCAGGGGCGTAGCTGGCAGGCCGTAATGGTGGTGGTAATTCATCAGAAATACCGCCGCAATAAAGTTGGGAACGTAATGCCGCGTCTCGCGGGGGAGGAAGCGGCGCAACTTCCAGTAGTCGCGACTGCCGGAACGGCGAATCGCCCGGTTCACGTTGCCCGGTCCGGAATTGTAGGCTGCCAGGGCCAGGGCCCAGTCGCCGTATCGCTCGTACTGTATTTTCAGGTAATCCAGTCCGGCGGCACAGCCCAGGGCGGGGTCCAGACGCTCGTCCAGTTCGTGATTGACGATCAGGCCCAGTTCGCGGGCCGTCGCCGGCATTAGCTGCCACAAGCCGCCGGCGCCTACCGGACTTATGGCCCAGGAACGGAGGGCACTCTCTACGATGCTCAGGTGCTTGAGTTCCAGGGGCAGGCCTGCATCGCGCAACTGCTCCTCGAAGATGGGGTAGAAGCGGGCCGACCGCGCCAGCATACGTCCGCTTGAAATGGGCCAGTCCTGCAGATAATTGACGATGCGCCGGTAAACCGCATCGTCCACCCGGTACTCTAACAGGGAGGGATCGAAGGCCGCCAGCCGGGCCTCCACTTCTTCACGGCTGAGCTCCATTATGGTCCGCGCCTGCCGCTCGGCCTCGGCCAGGGAAGTCCCCGTGGCCCCAAGGGGCTGGCACAGGAAAAGCAGCAGTAACAGGCGGTACAGGGTGTTCAAGCCGGAATTATCGGAGGGTCTGGGGCGATTTCGCCAAAGATAGAAAATTTACCTCAGGCTTTCTCCGGATAAAACAACCACCGGATAGCTTTGGGGAATTCCTTGCCCCACCGTGCCTCGTTGTGCTGGCCCAGGGGGTCGACGGCCATTTCAATTTCCAGTGAGGACGCGTCGCTCTGGCTCAGCAACTGTTCCTTGAAACGTTCCATGTTCGGAACCATGGTAGCGCTTTCCGCCTCGCCGCCGTAGAGGTACATGCGGCCCCGGTACTGGTGGGTGAGCTTCATGAGGGTGAAGGGGATGTCCGGGGTGACCCACAGGCTCGGACTGAAGACCATCAGTTTTTGGTAGGTCTCGGGGTACATGATGCCAGCGTAAATACTGATCAGTCCGCCGAGAGAGCTGCCGCCGATACCGGTGTGCTCGGGTTCGGGCAGGGTCCGGAAATGCCCGTCGATGAAGGGTTTCAGCTGCTCCACCAAGAAGCGGGTATACTTCCGGCCTTCCCCGCGGCCCAGACGCGTCTTGAATGAGGGCGTGAATTCACTCACGCGCTTGGCGTGCGCGTGGTCGATGGCGATCACGATCAGGTCGCCCATGCCCTGTTCGGACAGACTGGCCAGGCGCTTGTCGACCCCCCAGCTCCCGTAGGGCGCGTAGTCGTCGAAGAGGTTCTGACCGTCCTGTAAATAGAGCACCGGATACCGCTTGCCGGAAGTATAATAATCGTGGGGCAGGAGTGCCGCTACCCGCCGCGTACGGATGAGCTCCGGAATTTCAAAATTCTCGTCGATCACCTCGATGATTGGCAGGAGTTCACTGAGGTACACGAGTTCCGAACTACCCCAGTTTTCCACCCGGTCGGGTACGAGCCAGTGGTCGTGGGTGTACCGCAGGTGGTTCAGGGCGCTTTCCTGGTAATGGCCGAGCTCGACCGATTCCCAGCCGCCGCGGGTGTACTTGTATTCTACCTTATGGACGTCGTCGGAGAAATGAAACTTGCGGCGGTAAGTTCCCGGCCGGTCACCGGGTTCCATGCGGTAGGCCTCGTCGCGGGCGTTCCAGTCGTTGAAGGTTCCGGCGACGTAAACCGGGCGTTCGTCGTCGGTGGTGGTGATCAGTTTGAGGGTCCGCTGGGGCATAGGGTTAGGGGTAGCGGCGCAAAGGTAACTACCGCTTCTCCTTCCACCGCTCTGCCAGCTGACGCCAGGTGATCAGGCGGATACCTTCCTCTTCCAGCAGGTCGGCGAATTCCTGGCTGGAAAAGAAGTTGTAGTCCAGCTGTCGCCAGCGATTGCCCCAGCCCACTACGCCGCCGGCCATTCCGGCGCTTTCGGCTCCGTCCAGGGCGGTGTGGATGAGCAGGACGTTCACCCCGGCGGGCAGGTCCGCGAGCTGATCGCGGTAGTAGGTTTCCAGCCCCATCTCGTAATCGGGCTCACCGGCCGTAAATAGATTGTCCACCACCAGATCCTCGTTGGTAATCGCTTGGCGATAGGCCGGGTCCATGCCCTCCAGGCGGTTCTGGCTGATCAGGATGGGCAGGCCGTATTCCCGACCCGTCTCCAGGTATACCCGGAAGAGTTCGGGCGTGGCGGCCAGGCAGCCCATGTGGGAATCCAGGTGAGTAGGGTTGATGCCCAACGCGCGGGCCTTTTCGATCTGGGCTTTGATCTCGGTCCTTACTTCCTCGGGCTTGGCGGTACGGGCCATTTCGGCGCAGCCCGGTCGCAGGTAACCCGTAGAATCCAGCAGACTCGATACGCGGTCGGCGCTGGCTACGCTGCCCCATTTCAGGTCGCGCCACTCACTGGTGAGCACGAGGTGCATGCCCAGGTCGGCGTCGGGATTGGCTACGGCGTAGCGGGCAACCTCCGGCAGCCAGGGCGTATTGGCCATGATGCTCGCGCTGCTCACGTTGCCGCCGTCGAGGGCCTGGAAGCTGCCCTGGTTGGTGGCGTGGGTAACCCCGAGGTCATCGGCGTGTACGATCAGCAGTTTTTCATCGGGGCCGTAGCCCAGGATGGAGGCGAGGCTCTGAGCGGACAACCGCGGGCCGGCGAAAAGGAGAAAGGCAAGGCAGCAGAACAGGCGCATGGTCGAATTTTGCTCCAAGATAGCCGGGGCACTCCGAAAAGTGGATACAGTAGCGATGTTATCTTTGGCCGCCTAACCCCCCATGCCGGCATGTTCCCTGGTAAATTCCTTTGCACCTGCGTCCCCGCCCTCCTTCTGGTCATGACGGGCTGCGGTGCACCCGACCTGCCGCGGAAAATTCGTCTGCCGCCGGTGCTCAATGAGGCTTCCGGACTGGTGGTTGACGGGCAGCGGATGATCTGGCACAACGACAGCGGCGACGGCCCCTACCTTTATACTACTGACCTGCGGGGGCGACTAATGGCCATCGATACCCTGGAGGCGCGGGCCGTGGACTACGAAGACGTCTGCGCCGACGAGGATGGATTGCTGTACGTGGGCGACTTCGGCAACAACACCGGGCAACGGCAACAGGCAATGATCTACCGCTATAATCGCGAAACCGGAAAGACGGACTCCATCCGCTATACCTATCCCGGACAGGATGGCGGCGGGCGGCTGGTGCGGGGTAATTACGACTGCGAGGCCATGGTGGCCAGTAACGGTTACCTCCACCTCTTCACGAAGGATATCCTGTACAAAGAACGACCGTTTTACATCTATCACTTCCGCTTGCCGGCCGCACCCGGAGCCTATACGGCGGAGCTGGTCGACAGCCTCTACCTGCCCCGGCGGGTGATCACGGGGGCCGCGCTCGACCGCGAATCGCGGCAACTCTACCTCGTATCCTATAACTATCGTCGGCTGCTGGGCTTTTTTCCCACGGGTGCCGCCTCACTTATTACCCTGAGCGATTACGTGAATGACCGCTTCTTCACCGGCGACCTGAAACGGCGCAACCTGGCCTGGGCGCTGCCCACCCAACACGAGGCGGTGGGCATCTACGATGATGAGTACCTGTACATCGCCGCCGAGGCCACCCACATCCGGCGACACGCGATGGCGCGGCGGATACGGCGCTGATCAGTTACCGGAATTATTCCATTGCCGGCTGCCGATGCGATAATAGATCAGGTAACGGCTGCCCGGATTGGCGATGCGCGGCCACAAGTCCCGGCCGAGGCGGCGGGCGAGGGCCGTGTCGGCTACTTCGTGGCGGATCATATCGGACCGGTAGAGGTACAACCCACCGTAGTAGGTGGAACTGTCTACTTGATAGCGCCCCCGGGAGAGGGGGGTGAAGCGAAAAGTGTCCGCGAGTTCCCGGAGATCGGGTTCGTTGATGAGATAGGCGAGTCGACCCTGGCGGTAGACCACCGCCCAGTCGTAGGCGGCCACCGCGAGGTCGAGGGGTAGAGGGTAGGGCGGTTGATTCTCCACATACTGCGCGATGATGGTTGGGTCGACGATGCTGTTGTCCGTTTCCCAGCGTTCCAGGTCGCCGGTGTTATAGGCCATCAGCACGGCGCGGTCGACGGGGGGTATGCCCTGTAGCTTTCGGTCGCGGTACTGGTGGAGGCGTACCGTACAGCTGATGGTTAGGCCGGTGGCATCGCGGAGGGCCTGCAGGAAGGAGAAGTAAGCGTCGCGGGTGCCGGCCGTCCAGTCGCAGTCGATCTGCAGTTCGGTGTAGGGATAGGGAAAAACTTCCTCCAGGAGGGTCAGCAGGTCCGGTATGAGCGAGGGTGCCGGGTGCGCGAAGACTTCGTTGGTGATGAATACCACGGGGACGGCTTCGCGGGGCAGACTGTCCTGGCCGGTAACCAGCAGCGCCGAGGGCTGGGGTTGTCCGTCGGTCCAGCTGATGTCGAAAGCCTTAATGTACAGGCGCTGTACGTCGTAGTCCGCAAGGCGGTTGGGCGGCAGAGTGAGATCCGTTTGCCAGTGGTAGAAGGCGTAGCGGGGTGGGGGGATGTTCTCCGCCCCGCAACTGAAGGCCAACAGCAGCAGGAGGCTACAGATGCACCTCATCGCCCAGTTCGGGGATAATCACTTCCCGGAAACCGGCCTGAGTAAGGCTTTCTCCGAAGGGCTCCATCCGGTCAAAGGTGCCGTGGACGAGGAAGACCTTTTCGCAGGTTTCCTGCTGTCCGTTCAGGAAATTGATCAGTTCCGAGCGATCGGCGTGGGCACTGAAGGAGTCCATCACCACCACGTCGGCGCGCAGGGGGTGGTACTGTCCGTAGAGGTGGAGGCCCTCTGCGCCGTCGAGGAGTTTGCCGCCGGGGGTTCCCGGGGCGCAGTAACCTACGATGAAGATGGTATTCTTCGGGTCGCCCATCGTATTGGCCAGGTGGTGCTTGCTGCGTCCTGCGTTCATCATGCCGCTGGCGCTGATGATGATGGCGGGTCCGTCCAGGTAGTTGAGCGCCTTGCTTTCGTCGACGGACTGGGTGTAGGTCAGGCGACTGAAGCCGAAGGGATCGTCGTCCGTCAAAAGGTACTCCTGGAGGTCCAGGTCGTAGCATTCGGGGTGGGCTCCGAAGACGGTGGTGGCATCTACGGCCAGGGGGCTGTCGACGAAAACCGGTATTTTGGGGAGTTGCCCGCTGCTTTCCAGTTGGTCGAGCATATAGACGATCTCCTGGGTGCGCCCGACGCTGAAGGCCGGGATGAGGAGTTTGCCGCGTTTGGTCACGCAGGTGTTGCGGATCACTTCGAGGAAGCGGCGCATTTCATTGGGTGGCGACTCGTGTTCCCGGTTTCCGTAGGTTGATTCGGAAATCACGTAGTCGCAGGTGGGCATACGTCGCGGGTCGCGCAGAATGGGCCGGTCGGGCCGGCCGACGTCCCCGGTAAAGCCTACGGTGGTGGTGAGACCGTCTTCCCGCTGGATGCGCAGGGTCACGCTGGCGCTGCCAAGGATGTGGCCGGCGTCGCGGAACTGCAGTTCTACGCCGGGCTGCAGCTCCTGCCATTCGTTATAAGGCAGACCGACGAAGCGTTCCATGGCGGGTTTGACGTCTGTGCGGCGGTAGAGTGGGCGGCGGGTCTTGTCGGATGTTTTGTTCTTGCGGTTGAAGTACTCGGCGTCCTTCTCCTGGATGAATGCGGAGTCTAGCAGTAGAATAGCGCATAGGCTGCGCGTGGCGTGGGTGCTGTAGATCTTGCCGCGGAATCCGTCGCGGACGAGCTTCGGGATCCGCCCGCTGTGGTCGATATGCGCGTGGGAAAGTACGAGTGCATCAATCTCCTCGGGGTCGAAGCGCCAGTTTTCATTGAAGTGCTCCATATCGTCGTTCCGGCCCTGATACAGGCCGCAGTCGAGCAGGATCTTGTAGCCGTCGTCGAGGGTAAGCAGGTGGGCCGAGCCGGTGACTTCACGAGCGGCACCGCAGAAAGTAAGCGTCATGGGTTAAAGGTAGGTAGGGACGGCGAATTTGATGGGGTGTCATCCTGTCAGACGTCGGACGTGTGCCATTCTGACACACGTCCGACGTCTGACAGGCCATTTCACGGAAACTGCCAGGTGTTAGAGCCTGCTACGCAACTAGAGATGGTTATTTAATTGAGTTTGCTCCTCCTTTCTATACTGTCGTCGCAAATATGAGAAAAGGTTAGTGCGGAAGCCTGTAATTTCGGCAGACGTCGGACGTATGTCATTTTGACATACGTCCGACGTCTGCTACCCAGCACCACTCGCCACTACCGCTCATCCACAAACCGGGGCTCCCACTCCGGCCGGGGCAACATGCAGGCCTCCCGCTTCCCGAACCACTGGTAGCGGTTCTTGCCAATAAAGTTGTAGACCCAATCGCGCAGGGGGCGCGGGACAATGCCCAGGTGGTACAGGTACGCCCATGGGCCCCCCATCAACTTGAAGGTGCGCAGTACACTGTCGCTGTGGGAATAGACCCGTCCGTTCTCGTAGAGGACCACGGAGTTGAGGGCCTTGGGGTCGACCCCGAAACGTGGCAGCAGCTCGGCGGCGGTTTCCGACTGCAGACTGGCGAAGCGCAGCACCCCTCGCCGGTCGTGTTCCAGGATGAAGCGCACCGAGCCGTTGCACAGGTTACAGACGCCGTCGAAAAAGAGGATGGGTTGGGAAGTGTCCATGCTGCTCAAACAGCAGCGACCGGCTTCAGGTTAGCAGGGGCCAGTTGCGGTCGCGGTCGGCCACCGTGTAGCCGCCCTCTATCGTCGGCCATGTGATGCCGATGGCGGGATCATCGAAGCGCAGTCCCCCCTCGGCTTCCGGAGCGTAGAAGTTGTCGCACTTGTACTGAAAGACGGACACTTCGGAAGTCACGACGTACCCATGTGCAAAGCCCCGGGGTATGTAAAGTTGCCGGTGATTGGCATCGTTGAGGTAACAGCCGTACCACTGTCGGTAGGTAGGAGAATCGGGACGAAGATCCACGGTCACATCGTAGACTTCCCCAACCACTACCCGTACCAATTTAGCCTGGGCCGCAGCACCGTGCTGGAAGTGCATACCGCGCAGCACGCCTCGGTTGCTGGCGGCCTGGTTATCCTGAACGAAGTCGACGGTCACCCCCGCCTCCCGAAACACTTTGGCATTGAAACTTTCAAAAAAGTATCCCCGCTCGTCGCCGAATACCCGTGGTTCAAAAATGAGCAGATCGGGGATGGGAGTAGCGGAAAAAGGCATAGGCACTACAGCTGTTTTCGGGGCCCGGTCAACCGGAACCGCCCCCCGGGTCGTTTGCTTCGCGAAGGTAGTGTGCCAAATTGTACCGGGCACCCCGTCACTGCTGTTTAACCCATGCCAACCCTAACGCTCGTGCCCGAAAACTGGGAACAAGACTTTGCCTACCAACGCGTGCGGCACCTCATCAAGGAACGCTTTCGCCGCGACACCCTGCCCGACCTGAACGCCCTCCTTTTTCTGATCGGCGTGCAGGAACTGGGCCGCTGGCAGGCTGACTTCACCAAGGAGGAAAAGCGCGACCTTATGCACGTGGCCGTCTGCCGCTTGCTGGCCGAAGATGGCCACTACCGCTTCCTGGGCCGCGACGACGACGGCTGGCCCCACTACGAACTGACCAGCAAGATCCCCCCCACCGACCTCAAGGGGCAGGAAGAGCTGCTGAAGGAGAAAATCATCGCCTACTTCGGCGATCTCGAAGCGGAGGAAGGCTTCATCGGCTAGGCTACCTCCGCGAGCCGGCGGGCGGTCTCGTTGGGGCAGGTTAAATTTGCCCAATGCGCTACTCCCTCTTTGCCCTACTCCTCACCATCCTGTCCTGCTCCCCGGACGACGGTACCCACGCCGTCATCCAGACCAACCGCGGCGACATTGAAGTCTTGCTCTACCCAGAGACCGAGCGCCACAGCGAAAACTTCATCAAACTGGCCGAGGAAGGATTCTATAACGGTACGCTGTTTCACCGTGTGATCCCCGGATTCATGGTGCAGGCCGGTGATCCCGAGAGCCGCGGTGCCGGCCCCGACCAGCCCCTCGGCCGCGGCGGGCCCGGTTACGAGATCGACCCGGAAATCGGCGCGCCCCACCTGTACGGGGCGCTTGCCGCCGCCCGGACCCCCAATCCGGAAAAACGGAGCAGCGGATCCCAGTTCTACATCGTCACCGGAGAGCTGCAGACCGATAACACCCTCGACAACATCGAGCGCATCAAGGGAATACAGTACAATGAGGCCCAACGCGAAGCCTACAAGACCGTGGGCGGCCGGCCGGACCTCGACCAGGAGTACACCGTTTTCGGCGAGGTGATCAGCGGCATGGACGTCGTGGAAGGCATCGCCGAAGCCGAGCGTGGCGCTTACGATCGGCCGCGGGAGGACGTGGTGATCGAGAACATCATTATCAAGTAGCGGCTCCCAAGGCCGGGGCAACCACCGTCGCGGCATTCTACCTTAGGCCCGGCACCCGCGCGCCGCGCCCTAAAGCAAGCCCAGCGAGCAACTGTACACAAACGCCGGCGGCAAATTGGCCAGCGTGAAGCTCACGGAAACGTTGGGGAAGGTGTCCTTGAGCAGACCGTAGTCCTGCAAGGCGTACTGGTACTGAAGGAACTGTCCGTTCGGGGCCAGCACCCGTCGAGACTGCGCCACGATGCGTTCCTTGACCTGCTGGTCGATCATGCTGAGGGGCAGGCTGGAAACGACGAAGTCGACGCTGCCGACGGGAAGGTGGTCGGTAAGACGGTCGGCCCCGATCGGGAGCACCTGCAATCGGGGATCGTTGATCACCTGAAGCCGGCGGACGAAAGCGGGGTTGATCTCAAAGGCCGTGAGTCGGCTGCGGGGGTGAAGGCGTTCCAGTAAGGCACGGGTAATGCAACCCTCTCCGGGACCAAGCTCTACCACGTTCAGCGGTGCGTCGGAGGGGATGGCGCTGATGAGGCGTTTGATCAGGACGGGGGAGGCCCGAGCGATGGCGCCGGTGGAGCGAAAGTTTTTTACGGCTTCCCGAAAGAAGTTCCAGTTATTCATAGGGGTGGTCGTCGCAGCAGCAACAAAGAACGTGAAAAATAGCTTACTAAGGCTGATCGATCGGTAATGTCCACGCTTTGCCGGGACGCAACAACCATTGTATACTACCGATTGTACCAACTGCTAAAGTAACCCCCATGCTCCGTATCCTGCTGGTCGAAGACGAAGAGAACATCCGCGACACCGTGAAACTCAACTTCGAAATGGAAAATTTCGAGGTGGTGACCGCCGAAGACGGCCGCAAAGCCCTCAAGCACGCGAGCGAACAGCACTTCGACATCATGATCGTCGACGTGATGCTGCCGGAAGTCAATGGGTTCCAGGTGGTGGAGCAGGTGCGCCTCACCAACCGCGATACGCCAATCATCTTCCTCACCGCGAAGGATCAGGCGCAGGATCGCATCCAGGGCCTGAAGAAGGGGGCCGACGACTACCTGATTAAGCCTTTCGTATTCGAGGAACTGCTTCTGCGGGTCAACCGACTCATCGAGCGCACCAGCAAATCGCCCGACGTGCAGCCGGACCTTTTCACCTTCGGCGACAACCAGGTGAACTTCGCCACCTACGAAGCCACGGGCAACCAGGGCAGCTTCACCCTCACCAAGAAGGAAGCCATGCTGCTCAAGCTGCTCACCGAGCGGCGCGGGGAGGTGGTCAGCCGCCAGCAGATCCTGCAGTCGGTCTGGGGATACGATGTCTACCCCAGCACGCGGACAATCGACAACTTCATCCTGTCCTTCCGCAAGTATTTCGAGCAGGACCCCAAGAATCCGACACACTTCCTGAGCGTACGGGGCGTTGGTTATAAGTTCGTGGAGTAGCCCCCGGCGCTGCCGCCACGTCGAAACCCACCCGCAACCGTGGAGAATATTTCCTTTTCCTACCCCCTCTGGTACCTGCTCCTTTGCGCGCTGGCGGGGTTGGCCGTTACCCTGCTCCTCTACTTCCGCTCTCCGATCCAGGCCGCCCGCCCGCTGGTGTGGGCCATGGCCGCGCTGCGGTTCACGGGCTATACCCTGCTGGCCATATTGCTCATGGCGCCGCTGCTGCGCTTTTTGCAGACCGACCGGCAGGAGCCGATCATCGTGCTGGCGCAGGACGTCAGCGAATCCGTGGGTATGGAAACCGACACCACAGCCTACGTGGCGGAATGGGAATCGCTGCGCGACGCCCTTTCCGGGCAGTACCGCGTCGTGAGCTACACCTTCGGCAGCGGCGTGCGGGAGGGAGGCGCGATCACTTTCGCCGACAAGCAGACTAACCTCGACGCGGCACTGACCGAGATTGCCGACCTCTACGGCAACCAGAACCTTGGGGCGGTCGTGTTGGCCTCCGATGGCATTTACAATCAGGGCCCGAATCCGGCCTACCGCGATTTCGCCCTGCGCGCGCCGGTCTATACGGTGGGGCTGGGCGACACCACCCGCCGCCGCGACGTCTTCATCAATCGCGTGTTCCACAACCGCATTGCCTACCTTGAAGACCAGTTTAGTATTCAAGTGGATGTCAGTGCCCGCAACGCCGCCGGCGAACGTACCCTCCTGACCGTCAGCCGAGTAGGGGAGTCGGGCAGCACCGTTCTTCACACCGAACCGCTGACCATTGACGGCCCCGACTACTTCACCACCCGGGAAGTGATTCTCGACGCCGACCGCCCCGGCGTCCAGCGCTACCGCATCGCCGTTTCCACCATCGGGGGGGAGGTGAGTACGGCTAACAATCAGCGCGACATCTTCGTGGACGTGCTGGACGCCCGCCAGTCCATTCTCATTCTCGCCGCAGCGCCCCATCCCGACCTGGGTGCCCTGCGGCAATCCCTGGTGGGCGGCCGCAACAACGAGGTAGAGATCGCCTACGGGAACCAGTTTACGGGTCGGGTGGCCGACTACGATCTGGTCATCCTGCACCAGCTGCCCTCCGCGATCGACCGGATTCCGCGGGTCCTGGAAGCACTGCGGGCTGAAAATATCCCCACCCTCTTCATTACCGGGCCGGACCTGCCGGCTCCCATGGTCAACGCCTCGCAGGAACTGCTCCAGGTAGGGGGCGGCGGCGCGCAGGTGCAGGGCAATGAGGTAACCGCCCGCCTCGCCCCGGGCTTCAGCGCCTTCACGTTGAGCGACGAGCTCCGGCAGGCCCTGCCGACCTTTCCCCCCCTGGCCGCTCCGTTCGGGGAATTCCGGGCCGGGCCGGGAGCCAATGTCCTGCTCCTCCAGCGGATCGGGCGCGTGGACACGGAATTTCCCCTGCTGGTGGTGGGCGAGGACCGCGGTCGGCGCACCGGGGTGTTGGTCGCGGCCGGATTGTGGCAGTGGCGACTGTACGATTACCTGGAATACGGGGACCACGCTCGCTTCGATGAATTGGTGAGCCAACTGGCTCAGTACCTGACCGTGCAGGAGGACAAGCGCCGTTTCCGGGTCAGTGTTGCAGAAAATATCTTCGACGAGAACGAGCCGGTACAACTGGACGCCGAACTGTACAACTCCAGCTACGAACTGGTCAACGAACCGGAAGCCCGCGTAGTGGTCACCGGGCCGGAAGGGCGAGAGTACAACTTCACCTTCACCAGAACCAACAACTCCTACACCCTCAACGCCGGTACGCTGCCGATGGGCAATTACCGCTACCGGGCCACCGTCAACAGCAACGGGGAGGCGCTGGTGAGCGAGGGCCGCTTCAGCGTTCAGGCCGTCGAAGTGGAGCGCTACGCCCTGGAGGCCGACCACGCCCTGCTGCGGCAGTTAAGCGACCGGTACGGGGGAAGCCTGCTCTTTCCCGGACAGCTTGCCGCCCTGGCCGACACCCTCTCCGCCAGTGAGGCGGTCAAACCGGTGTTGTTCCAGACCGTCACTACCCGCTCGGTGCTGAACGTGAAATGGATCTTTTTCCTCTTGCTGGCCCTGTTTACTGCGGAGTGGGGACTGCGGCGCTGGGCGGGGGGTTATTGATATCTACGCTTACAGCAGCCAACCAAAAGGTTTGACTGGGTGGTCCGACTGAAGCCTCCACCCGCCGGCCGGAACCTCCACCCGCCGGGTGGAAAAGACAGAAGGCATGCAGGATAGAAGTTTGGTCCACGCTACGCCATGATGTTCCGCCCGGAACCTCCACCCGCCGGGTGGAGAAAATGCAAGACATGCATGGCAAAGGTTCTGTCCTGTCTGCGAGAAGTCGATTATTCGAAGCTTCCTACTGCCACTAGGAGCGGATGAGGACTAAGAGCCACATCGACCGCAAATCAAACGCTGAGCGTAAGAGCGGAGAATCATCATTACCTGCTTACCTGAAATAGTCATTTGTTCCGAAATTAAAAGTCATAACAGTTTATTATACCTTATTTAGCCTGTCTGAAAAACATAAAAACGGTGTGTATAAAAAAATTTAAAATCTAAATTTAAGGTAGTTCCGTATTTTCACTAGCCTCAGGTCTCTTGCCTGAAGGGTTACACACTAATGAACTACCTATGACACACAAGTACTTCTTGCGCACCTGTATGGTGCTGTTGGCGAGCTTTGTCTCCCTCAACCTTGCGGTAGCCGCGACAATTACCGTCACCACGACCGCGAACGACGGATCGGGTTCGCTGCGACAAGCCGTCGCGAGTGCAGCACCCGGCGATATGATCGTCTTTGCCGCCGCCACCGATCACCACGCCATCACCTTGCTCTCGGTGATCAATATCGAGAAAAACTTGACGGTGGTGGGGAACGGGATGACGAATACCCTCATTAGGGGGAACTTCACCAACCGTGCCTTTTCGATCCGGAAAGGTGCCACGGTCACGATCAAGGACCTGAGCATATTCGATGGGGTAGAGCGCATTGGCGGCGGACTCCGTATTCGCGCGGGCAGTTCACTGGTGATCGAAGGAATTCACATATACAATTGCGTAGCCAATGGGCCGGTGGCTACCCAGGGGGGCGGTGCTATCTTCAACGAAGGCAACCTGACGATTGTAGATTCAAAACTGACCGGCAACGCGGCTGTAGGCCCGAGTGGGTCTGGTGGTGCAATTTTCAATGCGCCGGGGGGTGCACTCAGCATTTCCGGCACCCGGATCGAGAGTAATGAGGCCAACCGGGCGGGCGGCGGTATCGAAGATGTTTCGGGTAGTGGTACGGTAGTGACCATCTCCGATTCCAAGATCCTGCGCAACACGGTCAACAACGCACCGGGCAACGGTGGCGGCATCCACGTCGGCAGCAACGGTGACGTGATGTTAGTTGGTACGACCATTGACCTGAACAAGGCCGGTGCCGAAGGCGGCGGCGTATGGAACGGTGCCGGCACCCTGACCGTCGACAATTCCCTGGTTCGTCAGAACGTAGCGATGGGCAACGACGCCGACCAGGGCGGTGGTGGCCTGTACAACAACGGCGGCGGTACCATCGTCCTGCAGAACAATGCACGCGTCCTGAACAACAAGGCTACCGGAACTTCCGGCAGCGGCGGCGGCATCCTCAACAACGTAGGAACCACGCTGCTGATCTCCGACAGTCAAATCTCGGGGAACGAAGCGAACCGAGCCGGCGGTGGCATTGAAGATGTATCGGGTAGCGCTACTGCCTTCACGATCACCAACTCGATGATTAACGAGAACGTCGTCTATAACTCCCCAGGCAACGGTGGGGGCATCCACATCGGGGGCAACGGCGACCTGACCGTATCCGGGGGTACCGTCAACGATAACCAGGCCGGCGCCGAAGGCGGTGGCATCTGGAACAATCTGGGAACCCTCACCCTGAAGGGAGGCGTAACCGTTCGGCGGAACCAGGCCGCCGGAAACGATCCCGATCAGGGCGGAGGTGGTCTCTACAACAACGGAGGGGGTGCCATCGTCCTGATGGCGGGTACACGGATATTAGGCAACGAGGCCACCGGTACGGCCGGAAGCGGAGGCGGCATTCTGAACAATGTTGGAGCAACACTTACGATCACCGATTGCCGCATTGAAGGCAACGTAGCCAACCGGGCGGGCGGCGGCATAGAGGACATTTCGGGAAGCGGTTCGGCCTTCACAATTACCAACAGCCACGTGGACGGCAACACCGTAAATACCTCCCCGGGCAACGGTGGCGGCATCCACATTGGCGGAGATGGAAACCTTACCGTCACCGGAGGAACGGTGAATAACAACAAGGCCGGCGCCGAAGGCGGCGGCATCTGGAACAATCTGGGTACGCTCGCGCTTGTCGGCACCGAAATCATGGGTAACCAGGCCATGGGAGAAGACGCCGACCAGGGCGGAGGAGGCCTTTACAACAATGGCGGGGGCACCATCAGTCTTACGGGCGGAGTTCGCGTGGTGCAGAATACTGCCACCGGAACGGCCGGCAGCGGTGGCGGCATCTTCAACAACGTTGGTGGGGTACTGTCCATCACCGGCGCACGCATCGAAAGCAACGAAGCCAATCGCGCAGGTGGAGGCATCGAAGACGCCTCCGGCAGCGGATCGGCGGTGACGATCAGCGACTCCAAAATTCTACGCAACATCGTCTATAATGCACCCGGCAACGGCGGCGGCATACACATCGGCAGCGACGGCGATGTGTCGATCACCGGTACAGCGATTGACCTGAACAAGGCCGGAGCCGAAGGCGGGGGTGTCTGGAACGGAGCCGGCACCCTAACCGTAGACAACTCACTGGTGCGGCAGAACGAAGCCATGGGCAACGACGCCGACCAGGGCGGTGGCGGGCTTTACAACAACGGCGACGGCACCATCGTCCTGCGCAACAACGTACGCGTACTGAACAACAAGGCGACGGGCACCTCCGGCAGCGGCGGCGGCATCCTGAACAACGTCGGGTCCACTTTGCTGATCACCGACAGCCAGGTCTCTCATAATGAAGCGAACCGGGCGGGTGGTGGCATCGAGGATGCGTCGGGCGCGGGTACGGCCTTTACGGTCACCAATTCAAATATCGATCGCAACATCGTCTACAACGCTCCCGGCAACGGTGGAGGCATTCATGTCGGCGGTGATGGAGAACTGACGATCAGCGGTGGCACCGTCTCCAATAACCGGGCCGGATCCGAGGGTGGCGGGCTCTGGAACGGTGTCGGAGCTATGGAGGTAACTGAAGTCGATTTGCGCTTTAATGTTGCGGAAGGAAATGATGCCGACCACGGAGGGGGAGCGCTGTATAACAATGGAGGCACCATGGTGGTCACGAACTCGAGGATCCGGCAAAACCAGGCAACCGGTACTGCGGGGTCGGGCGGTGGATTGCTAAGCACCGGCGGGATGATAACCGTGGAAGGCGGCGAATTTTTCAGCAACGGTGCTCCCAGAGCGGGTGGCGCGGTTGAAATAATCGATGGCGGCTATACCTCCAATGGGGTCATATACAAACTCAACGGGGCGGGGCGGAATCCGGGTAACGGAGGAGCGATCCACGTAACCGGAAACAATTCTACCGTCGACATCAATGGAGGGGCCATAGTCCAAAACGTGGCGTACAATCAGGGAGGGGGAGTCTGGAACCAGGACGGATCCATGATGACCATCACCGACGTTAACATCCTGGATAACCTCGTCACCGACGTGGGAACTACGGCGAAGCGAGTCGGTGGCGGCGGAATTTTCAACAACGGGGGAATCCTCGACGTGATGAATTCCACCGTAGCCCGCAACAGTGTGACCGGTGGACAATTTACCGGCGGGGGCGGCATCGCCAACAATACGGGCGGAACGGTTACCCTTTCGCTGTCAACCCTCTCGGGTAACCTGGCCGGCATCGGTGGCGGGATGGCCAACGACGGAACGGTGGAGATCGAAAACACCACCATCACCGACAACACCGCCGTGGCCGGCGGTGGATTCGCGCAGGCTACGCCCAGTGCCAGTCTGCTAATTTCCAGTACGATTGTGGCGGATAACACTGCTTCCATCGCACCTGATTTTGGTACGCTTCTGGGTCTTGTCGTTTCGGGGGGGTACAACCTGATCGGCATGGACTTTTACGACCAGTTCCCCGCCGGACCCACCGACAAGGAGGGTATGAGCGCCAAACTCTTGCACCTCATGGATAATGGAGGAACGACCCTAACACACGAGCCCAGGTGCAGCAGCCCCGTTATCAACATGGGGGATCCCTCCGACAACTCCCCCGACCAGATCGGACAACCGGTTTTCGGTGGTGTTCGGGACATCGGCTCGTATGAAAAGCAAATCAGTTGCGGCACTTCGACTCCGGACGTGGCTTCACGCGCTCTGTCGAAGGACGATGCGACCATTTTGCCAAACGAACGGCTTAGCGTGTTCCCCAATCCGGTCACGGACGGTAACCTCAACGTGACGCTGCCCACCCATTTTAGCGGCGACGTGGTCGTACGGGTGATTGGTAGCGACGGGCGGGTCCGCAATGCCGGAACCACCCGGGCCGTCAACTACCGACTGGACCTTACGGACTACGAGCCCGGGGCCTACACCCTTCAGGTAGTTAACGGTGAGGAAGTGCAGACCACGCGGTTTATCGTAGTGGAGTAGAGGGAGGTGATTTATGTGCTAATTGTGGGTGCCCCGGTTCAGAATTGATCCGGCGGTGCCCTTGTTTGATTATAATCGATGCAATGGTTTTCTTGTTTTCTCGCTGATGACCATTTGGTCGGGTACCCGATGCCGAAGTTGATTACGCCCATCCTTTATCATACAAACTTCGCTATTGTAATCCCAAAGGTTATCTTTGCGGTCTCTTAGGAGAATAAGACCTTGTTAAAGCGTCGCTTAGTGCTTGTAACTGCCCTTTCCCAAAACTATCCATCCGCTCAATCCTCGGCGCTGGACGACCTGCATCCCGCCGAACCCCGGTGGTTTGCCGTGCGTGTGGGTCACCGGAAGGAGAAAGTGGTTGCGCGGCAGTTGGAACTCGAAGGTGTCGAATGCTTTCTTCCTTTGCGGGAGCGCCCTTTCAGGTACAAATCCAAGACCGGGGTGCGTCAAATCCCCCTTATTGGCGGCTACCTCTTTGTACGAATCGTTGCCCAACAGGCGATCGTGGTGCAGCGACAGCATTTCGTCTTCGGCTTCGTGAAACTGGGCCGGGAGAGACGACAGGTAAAGCCGCACGAGATCGAACTCCTCAAGCGTCTTTCCACTGACAATACCCTGGAATGGGTGGTAGAAGAGAAGATTGAGGCATTAAGTCCGGGTACTTTGGTTGAAATTTGCCGGGGACCCCTGGCCGGCGTGCGGGGGCACTACGTCAACGCGAAAAACAAAAAGACCTTTATCATTTCCTTCGGAGGGCTCGATGCCCGCCTCATGACTCTTGAGGTTTCACCTCGTGATGTCGTGCCCCTCGACGGCGATGTTTTACCTTCGGACCCTTCGCCCCGCGAAGGCCAAAAGAAACTTTGGTAGTAGTGTTTACCAAGTCGGGAAGTGTGCCGCGGATGCGGATCGGACAAAGTGACCTCGACACATGGACGGCGAAGCCGTACGCGCAAGCAACTGATCGCATTTCTTGAAGCGGGTACTGATCGTCTCCTACTACTGGCCACCATCCGGTGGGATCGCCGTACTGCGGTGCCTCAAATTTGCCAAATACCTCCGCCGGTACGGCTGGGAGCCCGTCATTTTTACCGCGGAGAACGCTCACTATCCAACCCTGGATACGAGCAACGATAAGGATTTGCCGGAGAATCTGGAAATCATTCGTCAGCCCATCTGGGAGCCCTACGCCTGGTACAAGAAATTCATGGGAAAACCCGCGGACGAGAACGTCAACAACGTCTTCTATACCGACGAAGCGGAAGGCGGGTGGAAGCATGAGCTGGCGGTCTGGGTCCGGAGTAACTTCTTTATACCCGACTCCCGGGCCACCTGGATCAGGGGCTCGGTCAACCGCATCCTGGAATACCTTAAGGACAACCCGGTGGATGCTATACTATCCGACGGGCCGCCGCACTCCAACACCCGCATCGCTACCCTGGTGAGCCGGGCCACCGGGCTGCCGTGGCTGGCGGACTTCCAGGATCCCTGGACCCAGGTCGACTACTACCAGATGCTGAACCTGACGGATCGGGCGAGAAAGAAACACGAGCGACAGGAGCAGGAAGCCTTCCGGCAGGCGAGTCTGATCACCATCGTAAGTCCGAGCTGGAAAACAGACCTCGAAAATATCGGTGCCCGTAACGTCCGGGTGCTTTACTGGGGTTACGACCCCGATGATTTTAACGGATTGCAGCGCGAAGCCCACCAAAAATTTACCCTGACCCACCTCGGCATCATGGGGCACGACCGCAATCCGGAGGTGCTTTTCCGAGCGATTGCCCAGCTGAAAAAGGAAGTTCCGGGCTTTGCGGATGATTTCGAGTTGCGCCTGTACGGGCAGGTGGATCATCGAGTCAAACTGGCCATCGAATCTTACGGCATTTCCGCGCAGACCAATTTCGCGGGTACGGTGACCCGCCGGCAGGCCCTGCAGGAAACCCTTGACAGCCACCTACTGCTGTTATTGCTTAACCAGCAGGACAACGCGGCAGGCCGCATACCCGGTAAGTTCTTCGAATATTTGGCCGCGCGCCGGCCTATCCTGACCTTCGGGCCAGCAGACGGCAACGTGGCCGACATCATGGCGCGAACCGACAGTGGTTGCACCTTTGGGTACGATACGGAACCCGCGCGCGTCGCCGAATACCTGCGCGAAGCCCACCAATCTTTCCGCCGGGGAGGTACGGTGGAGCTTGATCGGAAGGTCATTAAGGAGTACAGCCACCCCCGTCTGGTGAAGCAGTTAGCGGGCTGGCTCAACGAGATTGCTGCATGATCACCAAGACCATTCTGGTAACCGGGGGGGCGGGATTCATCGGTTCTCACTTGGTAGAACATCTGGTGCGCACGTATCCGCACTACAACATTATCAACCTAGATGCCCTGACCTACGCCGGCAATCTGGCCAACGTGAGCGCGGTAGCAGAGGCTGATAACTACAGTTTCTTGGAGGTTGACATTACGGACCTCGATGCTGTCCGGAAAATCTTCGCGATCTATCCCATCGATACGGTCATTCACCTGGCTGCCGAGAGCCATGTGGACCGCAGTATCGAGGATCCCCTGATTTTTGTGCGAACCAACGTAGTCGGTACCACTACCCTGCTGCAGGCGGCCCACGAAGCCTGGAAAGGAAGCTTTGGCGGCAAACTGTTCTACCACGTCTCCACCGATGAGGTGTATGGATCATTGGGGGAAACCGGTGCCTTTACGGAGGACACGCCTTATGACCCCCGCAGTCCCTATTCGGCCTCCAAGGCGGGCAGCGATCACTTCGTGCGGGCCTGGTACCACACTTACGGTATGCCCGTAGTCATCAGTAACTGCTCCAACAATTACGGACCGCGGCAGTATCCGGAAAAGCTTATTCCGGTCATCATACACAACGCCGTACTCGACCGGCCTATTCCGGTATACGGCAAAGGCATCAACGTAAGGGACTGGCTATACGTCGGAGACCACGTAGCGGCGATTGACCTGATTTTGCATCGGGGACGGGTAGGGGAGACCTACAACGTCGGCGGCAACAACGAGTGGCGCAACATTGACCTGGTACGCCGGATCTGCGGCACGGTGGACGAGCAACTGGGCCGGAAGCTGGGCACCAGCGAGGCTTTGATCGCC
The DNA here is from genome assembly GCF_004803465.1 of Neolewinella litorea. Lineage (GTDB taxonomy): Bacteria > Bacteroidota > Bacteroidia > Chitinophagales > Saprospiraceae > Neolewinella > Neolewinella litorea. The sequence goes on from NZ_SRSF01000004.1 coordinate 377,471, forward strand.
TTCGTGCCGGACCGGGCCGGTCACGACCTGAGGTACGCCATAGACGCCGAGAAGATTCGGACGGAACTGGGCTGGACGCCCCAAACAGATTTAACACAGGGGCTGGAAGAAACCGTAGCCTGGTACCTGAAAGAATTTTCCGCCGCATGAAGGGGATAATCCTGGCCGGCGGCAGCGGCACGCGCTTGTACCCCATCACCCTGGCGGTGTGCAAGCAACTGATGCCGATCTACGACAAGCCGATGATCTATTATCCGCTGTCGGTACTGATGCTGGCCGGGATACGAGAGATTCTCATCATTACTACCCCGGAAGACGGCCCAGCCTTCCAGCGTCTATTGGGCGATGGCAGCCGGCTCGGTTGCCGCTTCGCCTACGCCACTCAGGCCGAACCCAATGGCTTGGCCCAGGCCTTCGTGATCGGAGAAGAATTCATCAACGGCGACCCTTGTGCCCTCATCCTGGGCGACAACATCTTCTACGGGGCCGGCCTCACCGAGCTCTTACAGGAGAGCGCCCGACTTAAGCAGGGCGCGCGCATCTTCGCCTACGCTGTGCAGGACCCAGAGCGCTACGGTATCGTGGAATTCGACGACCAGCAGCGTGCGGTGTCCATCGAGGAAAAACCCCAGCGGCCGAAGAGCCGCTACGCGGTTCCGGGACTCTACTTCTACGACGCCGACGTGGTAGAAATTGCCAAGAACATCACCCCCAGCCCCCGGGGGGAATACGAAATCACCGACGTCAACCGCCACTACCTTGACAGGGGAAAACTGGAAGTGGGCATCATGCGCCGCGGTACCGCCTGGCTCGACACCGGCACGGTGGACAGTCTCCACGATGCCTCGGAGTTCGTCCGCGTCATTGAGAAGCGGCAGGGATATAAGGCGGGTTGTATTGAGGAGGTGGCCTGGCGGATGGGATGGATTGGTAATGAGCAAATGCAAGAAATAGCCGGTCCGCTCCGGAAAAGCAGCTACGGACAGTACCTTGATAATCTATTGTTGACAAAGTGAAAAAGCAGGCCAAAAAACTGTTGCCGAAGCAGATGCTGCGGTACTTCACGTTCTTCTACAGGTATCTGGGGGAAAGCATTTTCTATGCTTTGGTAGCTTCCATGTTCGTGGCGCTGCTGGACGGAATCGGTTTGACCATGTTCATTCCCCTTCTCAAAGTGACCGACAGCAGTGCCAATGCGGCGGATGCGGGGGCGGACATGGGGGATATGGCTATTGTAACTGACACGATTGAGGCTGTAGGAGTATCCCTGACCACCACGAATGTTCTACTCATCATGTTAGTGTTCTTTTCGCTGAAGGGAGTGGCTAAATTCTTCGCGGATTACTATCTGGTTATTCTCCGTCAGCGGTTTGCCAACAAAGTACGGTTACGCAACATGGAGCTTCTTGCCGGGTACGACTACCGCGCTTTCTCCACCGCGGACTCCGGGAAAATTCAAAATACTTTTAGCGGAGAAGTAGAAAGGCTGAATGGTGCCTTCCGCTCATACTTCAGTATGATGCAGTATGGCATCATGACTTGCGTGTACGTGATGATGGCATACATTGCGAACCCTCGTTTTGCGCTGATTGTAGCAATTGGCGGAATATTATCCAATGTAGCATTCAGCAAAATATACCAGATTACTAAAAAAGCTAGCCGTCAGATCACCTCAAAGACACATTCCTTCCAGGGCTACCTCATTCAAAGTGTTACGAGTTTTAAGTTCCTGAAAGCTACCAATCTCATTCAGGCTTATAAGAAAAGAGTGGATGAAACGATATTGGGAGTTGAAATGGAACAACGGCGCGTCGGAACGATGAACAGCGTTGCCACCGCCATCAGGGAGCCTATCATTATGGGAATCGTTGTACTGGCCATTCTTATACAAATTAAAGTGTTTGGCGGGGTTTTGGGGACAATTATCCTGAGTTTATTGTTTTTCTATCGTGGCCTCAGTTTTCTTGTTGCCGTACAAAATTATTACAACACTTTCCTTGGGACGTCAGGCTCAATAGAAAACATGGAATCCTTCGTGGCTGACTTGGAGCTAAATCAGGAAATTACGGGAAGCAAAACTATAGAAAAGTTAAATCACTCCGTTGTACTTAATAACTTGTCATACAGTTACGAAGACTATGATCTTTTACAAGAAGTAAATTTATCGATTCGTAAAAATGAAACAGTCGGAATAGTCGGTGAAAGTGGTACCGGAAAAACCACCTTGGTCAATATTATGTGTGGCCTTTTGAAGGTTAGTCCAGGCATGTTGCTCATTGATGGCAAAGATATCATGGATGTAGATGCATATACTCTCCGGGACAGGATCGGTTACGTAACCCAGGAAGCACAGGTTTTCAGCGACACGATCTACAACAATGTGAGTTTTTGGAAGGAGCGGACGAAAGAAAGCGAGCGCGAAGTTTGGAGGGCGTTAAAACTGGCTCACGCCGAGCAATTTGTTCGTGCCCTCCCCAAGCAACTGGACTCTGTAATTGGTATCAATGGCGTGAATCTCAGTGGTGGACAACGGCAGCGAATTTCGATTGCACGTGAATTGTACCGGGATATCGATATTCTCGTTTTGGACGAGGCCACGTCCGCACTAGATTCTCAAAGTGAAAACCTCATACAGGAGAATATTGAAAGTCTTTCGGGCAGCTACACCATGATTGTAATTGCCCATCGGCTTTCTACCATCCGCAAGGCCGATAAGATATTATATCTGAAGCCCGGTGGAAGCTACGAGATAGGGACGTTCGACGATCTTTTCAAGACTTCCGCGACCTTTCAAAATATGGTCGCGCTACAGGCAATCGGATAGTTGATCAACATAGCATGATATTAGTTACCGGATCGGCTGGATTCATTGGTTTTCATCTTGCAGAAAGGTTAGTACGCGACGGGGAGCAGGTTATTGGGCTCGATGTGATCAATGATTACTATGATGTCGGCTTAAAGTGTGGGCGGCTGGCGGAATCTGGTGTTGCCAGAAAAGACATAACCTATGGTGAATTAGCGCAAAGCACCAAGCATCCTAATTACCGTTTTATTCAATTGAACCTCACCGACAAGGATAAATTACATGCACTATTTGCCGCAGAAAAATTCGGTACTGTAGTCAATCTTGCCGCGCAGGCGGGGGTGCGGTACAGCTTGGAAAATCCGCTGGCTTATATTGATAGTAATATTGTCGGTTTTACCAACGTCCTTGAGGCATGCCGCTACCATGGCGTAAAGCACTTGGTATATGCCTCCAGTTCCAGCGTGTACGGCTTAAACGAAAAAATGCCGCTTTCCGTCCACGATAATGTCGATCATCCAATCAGTTTTTACGCCGCTACGAAGAAGAGTAACGAACTGATGGCTCATACGTACAGCCATCTGTTTGGCCTGGCAACAACGGGGCTTCGCTTCTTTACCGTATACGGACCCTGGGGTCGCCCTGATATGGCGTTTTTTCTCTTTACGGAGGCTATTCTTAAGCGTAAACCCATACAAGTTTTTAATCACGGTAAAACGGTGCGTGATTTCACGTATATAGACGACATCGTGGAAGGGATTGTCCGGGTGATGCATAACCCGTCCACGGGTAACCCTAAGTGGAGTGGGAATCATCCCGATCCAAGTACGGCACCCGGGCCCTACCAGCTATACAACATAGGAAGCAATAACCCGATCAAGTTAGTGGATTTTATCGCGGCTATAGAGGAAGAACTCCAGCTGCCGGCCGAAAAACAATTCATGGAAATTCAGGCAGGTGATGTACCGGCAACCAGCGCTGACATTAGTAGCCTGGTAGCTGATTTAGGGTACACGCCAGAGACATCGATAAAGGAGGGTGTAGGCAAATTCGTTGCCTGGTACCGAAAGTTTTATAAGCAGTAGGTGTTGGGCTGAGATTTATTAATAAACATGGTCCAATCCCCAAGGCAACCTGAAATGAATTAGGAAAAAATACATAAGAAGGACTAAGTTTATAGTAAACATACTAGGGGGGTGTTGCAAAACATCTAATTATTTTTTCATTCATCAGCATTTTATGACCCAAATTTCACCGATCGACAGGCTCGCCGCTTATACCTCACATTCAGAAGCTATTTCCGTGATTGGCCTTGGGTACGTTGGGTTACCTTTAGCCCTGTTGCTTGCCAACAAATACCGGGTGATTGGTTTTGACATTAGTTCCGAGCGGGTGAAGTTGATGCAGCAAGGAAGTGATCCAAGTAAAGAACTGGCGAATGAGGCGTTTTGCAGTAAAAATATTGAGTTCACTGCTGATCCCTCTAGGCTTCGCGACGCTTCCTTCCATATCGTTGCCGTACCTACACCAATTAATGCATCCCGTGAACCAAATCTCAAGCCTTTGCTTGGCGCCTCGGAAACTGTGGGTAAAGCCCTCAAAAAGGGCGATATAGTGGTTTACGAATCCACAGTTTATCCTGGTTGTACGGAGGAAGATTGCGTGCCCGTTTTGGAAAGGGAAAGTGGACTGACTTTCGGTGAGGATTTCTTTGCGGGATATAGCCCTGAGCGGATCAACCCGGGTGATAAAGTTCACACGGTCGATAAGATCCTGAAAATTGTCGCCGGGAGTGATCCTGATACTACGGAAGTCGTTGCCGGGATTTATGGCAGTGTGGTAACTGCCGGACTGCACCGGGCGCCAAGTATTAAAGTCGCCGAGGCCGCGAAGGTAATAGAGAATGCCCAGCGGGATCTGAATATTAGCTTCGTTAACGAATTGAGCATCATTTTTAAAAAGTTGGGTATAGATACCCAGGAAGTACTGACGGCTGCCGGCACAAAATGGAATTTTCTGAAATTCCAACCTGGCCTGGTCGGCGGACACTGTATAAGTGTCGACCCATATTACTTACTCCATAAGGCCAAGCAGGTAGGCTACGAGCCCGAAGTGATTGCCAGTGGCCGGCGGGTCAATGATGGGATGCCGGCATTCATCGCTAAGGAGCTGACTCAGCTACTTCTCCAGCGGAACATCAATCCCAAGCAAGCCAAAGTGCTAGTTATGGGGGCTACCTTCAAGGAGAATGTTGCTGATATCCGTAACTCCAAGATATTCGATGTAGTCAATGAATTGATGAACTATTTTATCAATGTTCATCTAGTGGATCCTTATGCCAATCCCAACGAAGTTGCAAGAGAATATCGCATTAGCATGCAGGATGAGCCGGGGAAAAGTTATGATGCAGTCATCGTAGCTGTTGCTCATCGTGAATACTGTGATCGCGATCTCGATTATTTCCGTGATCTTTCAAAGCCCGGACAAGATCTTATCCTTTTCGATTTGAAAGCCCTATTCGACCGCAATGATGCTAGGAAGGGTGAGGTGATTTGGCGCTTATAGTACCCGTAGAATTATGTTCTCCTTCTTTCGCCGCCATTCATCCATCCCCTTTGGCTACGCCGATCTAGGCGTAGATATGCATAGCCATATTTTACCGGGAATTGACGATGGGGCGCCTGACGTAGCATCAGCCGTGAAACTTGTCAAGGGATTAGTTGATCTGGGTTACCATAAACTGATCGCTACGCCTCATATAATGATGGATCTGCACCCAAATACTCCAGCAACGATCCGGACGGCTATGGATGAACTGCGGGCAGCAGTGGCTGTTGCAGGAATTAAGGTTGAGCTTGAGGCCGCAGCCGAATACATGCTAGATGAAAACTTTGCCTCACTTTTGAATGCCAATGAGTACCTGCTTACACTAGATGGAAGGACAGTTCTGATAGAGTTTCCTCAAGCCGGAGCTCCTCCAAACTGGGAAGAAACCTTCTTTACGCTTCAAACAAAAGGTTACCGCATCGTCTTGGCTCACCCGGAACGCTATCGCTACTGGGCGGGAGATATCAATGTGTACCAAAGGATGCGGGACAAGAGCGTCCAGTTGCAGCTCAATTTACTATCTTTGTCGGGGTACTATGGCAAAGGGCCGGCAAGGTGGGGCAAAGAACTGCTTGATCAGAATCTAGCTTCTTATTTGGGCACAGACCTTCACCACGAACGGCACCTTCATGCTTTGGCAAAATTCCCCTGGCAAAAAAATTGGACAAAAAATACCTCGCGCGATTGGAATAATGTCCAGTTGCGCTCACTTAAAAACTAGTCTGTTGTTAGCAAGAATTCTTTTCATCTGTGTGCTTGGTTTTCTATTCAGTAGTTGCATTCAGCACCGTGAGCTGCTCAATTTTAGCGAGGGGGAATTCCCTGATAGTGTAGCTAATACGCCCCCATTAATGATCATCCAGCCGGATGACTTATTATCAATTCAGGTTATCACGCCTGATGTGGAGACATCGGCACCATACAACCTTTTTCCAAGTAATACAAATATCACCAGCTCCGGTGGCAGTCGACCCCTTGTTGGATACCTTGTTGATGCTACGGGAAAGATCGAATTTCCCGGGATCGGGCGTATGGAGGTAGCCGGAATGACCGTTGAGGAGTTAAAGCAAAAGTTACAAACTGGATTAAGTGACCTCCTTATTAATCCTGCGATCATTATCCGATTCATAAACTTTAGAATTACGGTTGACGGAGAAGTAAATACTCCCGGGTCTTTCATCATGCCTAACGAGCGAGTAACTGTGCTGGATGCTACTGGATTGGCCAGTGGGTTGACAGAGTACGCAAACCGCACCAACATCCTAATTATTCGAGAGCAGAATGGAGAGAGGCAATTTGGGCGCATCAATTTGCGGGATCGCGATGTTGTCAATTCCCCTTACTACTATTTACGCCAGAACGACTATATATATGTTGAACCGTTACCGGAGCGTACCGCCACGGTTCGTGATCAGACGCAGCGTATTGTGCAGTGGGGCAGCGTGGGAGCTTCTTTAATTTCACTCATCTTTGTCATTTTCAGCCGTTAACTAGTCGTAATGATGACCCAGCACGATGTTAATTTTACGGAAGGAGGGGAAGAGCAACGTTTTGACGTAAAAGCTTATCTTTGGCAATACTTGCGATATTGGTACTGGTTTATCATCTCGTTAACGATATGTATAACTGTAGCATATCTTTACCTACGATATACTATACCTGAATATGAGGCATCAGCTAAGCTGCTGATCAAGGATGCGGACAATACATCCTCGCTAAGCGAAGAAGCTATTTTACAGGATCTTGGTCTTGTGAATTATAAAGCAGACATTTTAAATGAGATTGAAATACTCAAGTCACGGACTTTGATGTTAGAAGTCGTAGACGAATTAAATTTGCAAATTCGTTATTTTGCTCTGGGTCGAGTGAAGAACACCGAATTATTTGGTCAGGAACCTTTTCTAGTTGATACAAGTGGCTTAGATGCAGAAGCAATAGCTGGTCAGCGGATTACATTGCAGGAGGCTGGTTCGGGACGGGTAGCAGTATTGAAAGGGGAAGATATAATTGAGCAATTTGCTTTCGGAGAAGCAATACCTCTCAATGAGGGAAGTTTCCGGGTGACCGCTGTACCGTCACGGGAGATTGATACTATTTTGCCTGTAGCCATACAATTTGATGATCGGATCGGAACTGCACGTAATTACGCTACTCGAATTGAAATCAGCCAGGTGGGAAATGCCGCGAATGTTCTGGAGCTAAAACTGGTAGATTACAACGGACAAAAGGCGGAAGCGGTCATAAACACATTAATTCAAAAATATAATGAAGCAACCCTTGATGACAAAAATCGCGTGGGCAACAATACCTTAAAATTCATTGGAGAGCGCCTAGAATTTCTCACCGCCGAGCTTGCAGAGGTGGAGGGTGAATTGGAGCGCTACAAAAGCCGGAATGATATCGGCTTAGAACTCAGCACTAGTGCAGAAGCTATACTTCAGCGAGTGACGGAGTATGAGGAGAATATTGCTACCCTTGAGACTCAAAGAGAACTATCAGAAGCTTTACTCAATCAAATGCTCAATCGAGCAGAAAGTGAAGATTTGTTACCTGTAGTAATCAATGCAGATCTCCCCCAACTGAACGCCCAGATTGATCAGTACAATGAACTAATAATCCAACGGGATAAGTTGGAGCAAAGTGCAGGTACTCAAAATCCGTTATTGATTCGCCTGAGAGGTCAGATTACAGAGTTGCGTGGAATGATTTTAGAAAATTTGCGAATCTATTTAAATTCTATTGAGCAGGAAAAAGCAAAGGTCGAGCGAAAGTACACCGACTTACGTCAAACCCTGAGTAGTATACCCCGGGCGGAACGTGAATTGCTAGAGCGCAAACGGCAGCAAATTATTAAAGAAAATCTATTTTTGTATCTCCTGGAGAAGAGAGAAGAAACTGCCCTTTCCCTTGCAGTAACAACACCAAACTCTCGTTTGGTCGATTCTGCTTTGGCTCTTCCAACTCCTGTTTATCCGATTCCCTTTAATGTCTTTGCTTTAGCCATTTCCATTGGGTTGGCTTTGCCCATTGGTGGTATTTTAACCCGGCAAGTACTTGACGATAAAGTACGCGGTGAAGACGATATTAAACAAACTTCGGATGTACCGATTATTGGTGGTATTAATGTACATGATCAGAATGAAAAAATTGTAGTTTCCTCTTCCAGTCGCAGTGCAATTGCGGAAATGTTCCGTCTGGTACGGACTAACCTGCGCTTTATGCTTAAAGGGTCAGAGGAGGGATCCCACACAATTTTGGTCACTTCGATGATGGGGGGAGAGGGCAAAACATTTGTTACGGTTAACTTGGGACTCATAATGGCGATCTCCGATAAGCGTACTTTACTTATTGGCCTTGATCTGCGAAAACCTAAATTAGGCAACTATTTAGGTCTGGAAGATACTAGCCAGGGGATATCTAATTACGTAGTGGACCCTTCAGTGAAACCCGAAGATGTAATTCGGACTAGTGGCCTACACGGAAAACTGGATTTTGTGACTAGTGGACCTATTCCACCCAATCCAACTGAGTTAATCATGACGGAGCGGATGCAAGAGTTTTTTGCCTATGCGCGCACCGAATACGATTATATACTCATTGATACTCCCCCGGTTGGCTTAGTCACTGATGCTTTTCTCATTAATCAATACGCTACCAATAGCTTATTCGTAGTTCGAATAGGTGTATCCCGTAAACCTACGGCGGCCTATATAGACAAGATATATAAGGATGGTAAATTGAGTAACATGGCTTGCATCATAAATGGTGTGCCAAAAGGGGGAGCATACGGCTACGGATATGGCTACGGATATGGCTACGGATATGGTTATTACAATGAGGATACGAATAAGCCTTGGTGGAAAATATGGTCAAAAAACTAACACAAGTTTGTCATCAATTAAATTATTTTAAGTTAAAAATTTAACTATGAAAGTTCGAGCAATTATTCAAGCTAGAATGCTTAGCCGTAGGCTGAGAGGTAAATCATTAATGGCTGTGGCCGGAACTCCATTGCTTTACCGTGTAGTTAATGCTGTTAAGGCTTTCCCATTTATTGACGAAGTGATGATTGCGACGACACGGTCCGAAGCGGATGATCCCATCGCAGCAGCTGCCAATAATTTGGGTGTCGATATCTTCAGAGGAGACTCCGTCAATGTACTGAAGCGGTTCAACGACGCTTCAGTTGACTTAGGCGAGGAAGACCAGATACTACGATTTACAGCTGATAATCCAATTTACCATATTGGAACTGCACAAAAGGTCCTGGAGTTACATGTCCAAGGCAACTACGATTATACCCATATCGATGGTCTTTCGCACATAGTACCTGAGTTTATCAAGGTTAGAGCAATACGGGAGGCACATTCAATGGTGACGGAGCAATTCGACCAGGAACACGTTACGCCGTTCCTCCGAAAGCACCAAAATGATTTCAAGGTTCAAACGCTTCCCTCCGATTTTGCTGGTCTTAGAGATGACCTGGATCGGTACTTGACGGTAGATACGACGGACGACCTGCAGCGTTTCGAAGAGATGTTAGAGGCCGTTGAATACGATGCCTTCAACTTTTCAGCCATGTACCATTGGTTGGATACAAATGTAGTTCCACGGGTAGGCGGAAAAACCAATGATTTTGCCATCAAATTAGGCAATACGTGGGTGGGAGATGGTCATCCAACCTTTGTAATTGCCGAAATTGGTCAGAACCATAATGGCAGTGTGGATATGGCCAAAAAGCTGATCGACATGGCAGTGCGCTGCGGTGCCGATGCGGTGAAATTCCAGAAAAGAGATATTCCCTCTGAATTGACTAAATCTGCTTTTGATAAAATTTACGACAGCCCTAATTCATTTGGCAGAACTTACGGTGACCACCGTATTGCCCTGGAATTGAATGAAGCGGAACATCTGGAACTCAAGGAGTATGCGTTGTCTGTCGGTATCCCTTATTTTTGTACGCCGTGCGATGTACCATCGGTAGAAATGATGGAGCGTATTGGAGTCCCATTCTACAAAGTGGCGTCCCGTGATTTAACCAACCTTCCAGCATTGGAAGCCATGGGTAAAACCGGTAAGCCTGTTATCATTTCTACTGGTATGGCCAGCTATGAGGATATTGATGACGCGCTTGAAGTACTAGGCAAGGACAGGAGCGATATCATCATACTGCAGTGCATCTCACAATATCCGGCAGACATGGAAAATGTCAACCTTCAAGTGATGCATACGCTGCGGGAAAAATACGGAAAAATAACCGGATTTTCGGATCATACCGCTGGTATCGTCGCCTCAGTGGCGGCTTCCGTTATGGGTGCCGCGGTCATTGAAAAGCATATCACGTTATCCCGTGCTATGAAAGGAAGCGACCAGGCGGGCTCCTTAGAGGAACCAGGATTAAAAAAGATGATTGAGTATATCCGTTTGTCCGAAAAGGCAAAGGGAGATGGAGTTAAGGTAGTGAATCCTGCTACCAGAGCCGCAAAGGAGAAATTAGCACGGAGCGTAACCAGCAACTGTGATATTCCCCGGGGAACTATTCTTACGGAAGATATGCTATGTCTTAAGAGTCCCGGAACCGGATTGACGTGGAAAGATCGAACGGAGATTTTGGGAAAAACAGCTCAAATGGATATAGACGCTGATGCTACGCTACTTCCGGAATACTTTGCTTAATCTTGGAATATCATAATATGCATAACATCAAGCTCTTCATTACGGACATCGACGGCGTTTGGACAGATGGAGGGATGTATTATGATCAGAGTGGCAATGAACTCAAGAAGTTCAACACTTCAGATAGTGCGGGAGTACTTTTTCTGCGATTGCTAGGAATTCCGACGGCAATCATTACTGGAGAAAACACCGAAATTGTCAAAAGGAGAGCCGCAAAACTTCAAATTGACCATCTTTATTTAGGCGTTACAGACAAAGTTGCTGTTGCAGATACCCTGTGCAAGCAATTGAACATCAACATTAATGAAGTAGCTTATATTGGGGATGACATCAATGACATTCTCCTGTTAGAACAAGTAGGTCTCAGTGCTTGTCCTGAAAATGGACCAGGATACGTGAAGAAAATTGTAGACTGGGTTATTCCGGTCCGGGGAGGCGACGGGGCTTTCCGTAGCTTCGTCGAGGAATACCTAGAACGAAATAATTTGCTTGATATCGTGTTAGAACGCTACTTATCATCACGAAAGTCCCAATTAAACCAATAATGACTCCTAATTTTTTAATTATCGGAGGTGGATCAATTGGCAAGAGGCACTTGCGCAATTTGCAGTCGTTGGGGTTTCATAATATTTGGGTGCTTCGGCGGGAGGATGATCCGGACTTCGCATCGCAGTACCAGGTCACAATCATCACCTCCTATGAAGATGCAACTAACATTGACTTCGAGGCGGTTTTTGTGTGTACACCCACCTCGCTACATAATGAAGGCATCGCGTTTGCCGTGAGGAACGACGCGGCTATATTTATGGAGAAGCCGCTGATTCACGAGCAAAAAGGATTAATCGAAGCAAAAAAACTTCTGAAACACCATAAGGGTGTTTTTTTTATTGGATTTATGTTACGCTTTCATCCATTGGTACGGAAAATTAAGGAAGTCCTTAAGGGGGGGGAGCTAGGTTCGGTTTATTCCGCGCGCCTCGCTTTCGGTAGCTATCTGCCCAGCTGGCATCCCTGGGAAGACTACAAGACCAGTTATGCGTCCCGCAGTGAGCTTGGCGGTGGAGTGATAAATACCATTACCCATGAATTAGATCTGATCCAATATTTGTTTAGTGAGCCACAAGCGGTCTATTGTGAAGCTAGCAACTTTGGTATACTAGATATAACCGTAGAGGAGCACTGCGAGGCAATTTTTAGTTATATAGATAAGGTCGTTTCACTGCATTTAGACTATCTGCAAAAAGACTATGATCGAAATATTGTAATATATTGTGAAGAAGGAAAATTAGTCTGGAATTGGCATACGAACGAAATAATTGTACAAAAACACAACACTGAAGATAGGATACTGGGCATTAAAGAAGGATTTACGGTTAATGACTTGTACATTGATGAACTTAAGGCTTTTCTTAGCCTGATTAACGACAAGGTTGCCGTCCACGATCTCGATTTCAAACACGCAGTCAAAAACACTGAGCTGATGTTATTGATGCATCAATCTGCAGCGCAGAGTAAAAAAGTCTTTTATGAAGTTAGTTAATAAGCTGTTTAGTTTGGAAAACCGAACAGTTGTTGTAGGTGGTGGTGCCGGACAAATAGGGTTTTCTCTGTGCAAGATACTTGTGGACGCAGGCGCACACGTGCTAATTGCTGATATTGATGGCGAGATGGCTGCGCAGAAAGTGGCAGCGCTTGAAGATGAAGCATCGCGCGAACGAATTCATGTGTACCCCATCGATGTGAGTAACAAAAGTGAGGTACACCGCTTTTTTCAGCAGGCCAGTGCAAGTCATGGACTATTGTATGGCCTGATCAACTGTTTTCATTTTAAAGGAAATACCCGTAAATTAGATACTGCGTCAAACTTCTTTGCTCCCTTTGAGGATTACCCAGAAGAAGCTTGGGACATGGTGCACGAAGTTAACTTGAAAGGATCTTTCTTGATGAGTCAGGCAGCAATCCCATATTTTCAAGACAATGGCTGTGGAGTTATCGTTAACATATCATCGACTTACGGCAATGTTAGCGCAAACAAGCATATTTACGGTGATTCCGGCATTAATTCCCCCGTCGCGTATGGGACTTCCAAAGCAGCGTTAATCAACTTTACCCGCTATTTAGCCACTCATCTTGCTGACCAAAACATTCGCGCTAATTGTCTAAGCCCGGGGGGAGTTTTTAACAACCAATCCGAGGAATTTATAACCAATTATTCCAAGCTAACGCCACTGGGTAGAATGGCAAAGGCAGATGATTACCAGGGCGCAATTTTGTTTCTAATGTCGGACGCTTCGACGTACATGACGGGAGCAAACCTGGTTGTGGATGGAGGTTGGACGGCATGGTGAAAAACATTTAACACAATAACAACTGTTATGGACACTGAAAAGAATATTACCAATGGTCTCGCAGAGCAGTGGCTGAAGAGTGGAATCTCTGAGGGTGACATAGTTCTGGTTCATTCGTCCTTGCGCAGATTGATAAGGCATTTTGCCGCAAAATCAAAAATTAAAGTTACACCAAATATCGTATATGAGTCCCTCGTGAAGGCAGTGGGTGAGTCAGGGACAATAATTTTACCTCTCTTTAATTTCGATTTTCCTCAGACGGGCATTTTTGATGTGAATCATACTCCCTCTCAAATGGGAGCACTTACCGAGGTGGGTCGTCTTGACCCGGAAAGCGTACGAACCGGTCACCCAATTTACTCATTTGCGGTGAGAGGGAAACATGCAGATAAATTTAGTGGTGTAGATAACCCCAGCGGATACGGACCAGACAGTCCCTTTGCTTTGATAAAGGAATTACAGGGTAAAATTGCGGTTATCGGTTTGGATGATCAAAATAGTATGACCAGTTATCACTTTGTTGAAGAGCAAAACCAAGTGGATTACCGTTACTACAAGAATTTCTCTGGTATGTATACGGACTTTAATGGGCAGACATCAGAAAAGACGTATCAACTTTATGTCCGCGATATAGAGCGAGGAGTAAAAACGGATGTGAATAGAATGATGGATCACTTATGGAACATCGGCTTGTACAAAGGCGAACGGCCTGACGAAGGGTATGGAATGCGCACGATTGATTTTAACGATCTTTATAGTGAGACGGATAGAATTATAAAGTCTGGACGAGCCAAGGATTATCTGTACTCAATAGAAAAGTAGTAGAATGACATACCAAATCGGAAAAGAAACAGTGTTCTCTCGTGTTTTTACGGAAGAGGACGTCTATAGTTTTGCGCAACTATCCGGCGATAACAATCCTGTTCATTTAGATGCAGACTATGCAGCGGGTTCCATATTCAAGCGAAGAATTGTCCACGGATTCTTCGTCGCGAGTACTTTCTCAAAAATATTTGGAACGATATTTCCCGGGAAGGGGAGTATTTACCTGTCCCAAACGTTGAAATTCATTGCACCGGTCTACCTGAATGAGGAAGTCTCCACGAAGACCACACTTATTGAGTTTGACTCGCTTAAAAGAAGGGGAATCTTTAAGACAGAGTGTTTCAATGAAAAATCAGAGCTAGTATTAACTGGTGAAGCAAAAATCATTTTTCCTTATGAAGAATGAAATTGAAGAATATTTTGATCGCTTATGGCCTTTAAATAGAAGTTTAACGGGCAACGGTAATCGGGAAACGCTTAAGATCCTAACCGAGCTAATCGATCTGAAAATTGAGGAAGTACCGTCTGGAACCAAATGTTTTGATTGGAAGGTGCCTCCGGAATGGAACGTAACCTCGGCCTGGGTTAAGAATTCGAAGGGAGAAAAGGTGATAGATTTTGCTCGGCACAATTTGCATCTGCTGGGTTATTCAGAGCCATACTCAGGCAAGCTATCATTTTCCAAACTCGACAAACACTTGTATACACTCCCACAGCAACCTGAATTAATTCCATATATAACTTCTTATTACAAGCGTAGATGGGGATTTTGTCTATCCCACCGTGATTACTTGGCTCTAGATAGATCAGACGAGTACGAGGTACTTATTGATTCCACCTTAGACGAACAAGGGAGCATGACTGTTGCTGAGGCGGTGATTGAAGGGACATCGGATCGCGAGATCTTAATATCGACCTATTTTTGTCATCCCTCTCTTGCCAGCAACGAATTGTCCGGAGTTCTGGTTGCCGCATTTGTCTACCGAGAATTATTAATGCGAAAGAAGCTTAGGTACACGTATCGTTTTGCTTTTCAGCCGGAAACTATCGGAACAATATACTATCTGTCAAAACGAGGGAATCACCTAAAAGATAAACTTGACGCAGGTTTTATCCTGACCTGTATTGGGGACGGAGGAAACTTTACCTATAAGAAGTCGCGCAAAGGTGATTCGCTAGGCGATCGGGTAGTGAGTATAGTGCTTTCCCAGGCGGAAGATGTCCACGAAATTATACCATTTTCTCCAATTGGTAGTGATGAGAGACAGTACTGTTCCCCCGGATTTGACTTGCCCGTTGGATCTCTTATGCGGACAATGTACGAGAAATACTCTGAGTATCACACATCGGCTGATAATAAGGATTATATTTCCTTCCCTGCAATGGAGTCTTCGGTTAGGAGATTTCTGGACATTATCGATGTGTTAGAATTAAACAAAAAATACGTAAACCAACTTCCGTTTGGTGAGCCACAGCTAGGTAAACGAGGGCTATATCCAAGTTTAGGAACCCAAAAGGGTAACCAGAATGAATTGGCAGCAATGATGTGGTTGCTGAATTTATCGGATGGGAAGAATGACCTGATGGATATTTCTAGGCGAAGTAAAATACATTTATCCGTACTATCCCGAGTATTGAATATTCTCGTTGAAAACAATTTACTTAAGCCCAATAGTCCGGAACAAGCAATTTGAAAGTGTTACGAATTATTACTTAAGCATATGACAAATTGCAGGCTAGTTGGTCAGTAATCAGGTTCAAATACTTTAGAAAATCTTATATTAAAATAGTCGTCCCTGAAGAAGTATGAATCAGTCTTGCAAAGTGTTGAAAACCAGTAGGCTAATATCTTTTTATATTGTTGACGGCATATTAACTTTTCGCCAGAAACCGGCCAAATACGGCCAAAACCTTGCGAAAAATGAAAGGCTCGCTGCCCAATCATGACCAAACGGATTTGTTCCGCAATCGCCTGACTTCAATCATCAGTCTGGACCATGAGCTCTGCCGCCTGTCCGAGGAAATTGATTGGCCGTGGATCGATGAGGAGTTGGACGGTTACTATGCCCGGGAGGGCCGGCCC
>NZ_SRSF01000005.1 GCF_004803465.1 Neolewinella litorea
TCGGCGACCAGTTCCTTCAAACTTCGATTCTCCTTCTCCAGGGACTTGATCTCTCGCAGCCGCTTGACGGTGACGCCGTGGCGGAAGCCGTCCTCACCCATCTCGGAGAACTTCTTGCGCCAAGCGTAGTAGGTGGCCGGGTAGACGTCGTACTTCTCCAGCGTAACCTTGACGCCTTTTTCGGAAGCCTCTTTGATGATCTGCAGCTTGTCTTCGGTAGTGAATTTGCGCTTTGACATGGTGAAAAATTACAGTTTTTGAACTGTAATCCGTTCCGATCAATTAGGGGGGCAATACAGTGGCCGGGTAGACGTCGTACTTCTCCAGCGTAACCTTGACGCCTTTTTCGGAAGCCTCTTTGATGATCTGCAGCTTGTCTTCGGTAGTGAATTTGCGCTTTGACATGGTGAAAAATTACAGTTTTTGAACTGTAATCCGTTCCGATCAATTAGGGGGGCAATACAGCCTCACGGCCGGACGGGGACACTATACCCTAAAGTTACTTTCCAACCTGGCTCACCGCAATAGCGGCCGAAGAGTAGCCCTGATGGAGGCTCCGGTATGGTGCTTAATTGCTTAGCTTAATGGAGTTGGCGCAATGTTCCGCGCATTTTTATAAAAATAATGTTGCTATTTTACTCTCTGCTAAATAGGGGAAGTTTTGATCTTCATATTCCTTTGCTTCTTTAACTATTCTTTTAGTTGATTTAACTCTTTGCTGTTTATAGGTAGGGAGATTATACAAAGGAAGATAGTCAATTGCTCTGTAGAAAAGCTCCTTTAAGTTATTGTCAGGAAAATAATAATGTGAAACAATATGAGTCTCCAACTCAAAAGATGAATATATTCTTCCTTGCTTAATATTCCAATACTTTAATAATCTAACTAATCTTTTAGTAATGTACTTATGCGACCTATTATGGCTATCTAGGTCATTCTTTATTTTGCTTGGGTCAGTCGAAATCCAGTCCTGATAATTATTTGCTGGTGCGGGTATTCGCTCTGCATAATACTGGTATATGGAGGGCACAAGTTCAAATCGAATATGGTTTAAATTAAGGACTATTGCAGGTGACGACTGCTCATTTTGAGAAGATAAGTATTTGCGTTCTGCAAAGCGCTTTAGTTTGTCCAAATAGGTTTGTGGTCGGTAATCACTATTCTGGAACCTGACCATTACATCTACATCTGACTTAGCATCGTAATATCTAGATAATAGAGTATCTCGATCATATGATCCGAATACTGTTACTAAGCTAATTTCATCATCAAAATATTCGGAGAGTCGGCTTTTTAGTGTATTAACTGATCTATTTATACCGTCTCTTTCTGTATCCTTATCTAACTTTACATTGCTTTCAATGGTGTTCAAATATGCAAGTACTGACATCGTATTATTTGTTCTTGTGCACAATAGAATCAACAGTCATCTTCATTGAATTTTCATCATCAGTTCTAAAAAGCCAATAAAGCCAGTTAGGGACTTTTGCTCTCGAAACTCGATTTAGATAAATTGAATCCTGAACTTGTCTCAATGTACTATTTTTGATTTCTACATGTTGATCCAATGAGTATTTTTCAATTACATTGCTAGTTCGTTGGATAACTTCTCTTTGCCTTTGCACCTGTTTTGAAATCTCTATCATTTCGGTTATTGAAGTTCGCATGAAGGAGAAAGATGGAGCGGCAAACAAAATAATTTCGTATAGATTGAGATCGTTTTTGGTGCCTATTACTATATACAGCAGGTAATACAATACAAATAGCAACATATAAACCAAAATAAACCTGGCTTTAATGTTGGCATCCCAAGCCATTGTGCTTCTTTGACACAATAGAATCTGCACATCTTTATTCGGAACTTGATCGATCTCTACAGGATACCAATTTAGTAAGAACTTATCGTCTTGTTTTTTCGACAATGAAACTATATCAGAATCAAGTATAGGCTTTGGAATAAGGATATCATTCCATTCTAATCCAAATAACCGCGTGTCAAACATTTCCTGTATAATAGCACCATTATTGGTATGCGCCTTGATAAAGCGCTTTACAACAATCGATAGTATGATGAGAACGAAAGTCCATATAGTAATTGTCTTTATGGATTGTAACCGATCAGCATAAATGATTATTGCTGGTGAAATCAGTGACAAAAACATTAAGGCCTTATCTACGAGTGCAAAGCGTTTGGCTAAGTTGTAGCTTCGCCTTTGGGCTCTTAGAAGCTTGATTGACCAATCATCGTTTTGCTTTGTTGCGATACTCATTAAGTGGAAACCTGATGGGTAATATTTTGGTTGCGCGGAACATTAACACGCCCATAATGCACATACGCACCCAATAGCGGTGAAACTATTGAAGGATGCACGCCACCCACCCCCCAATAATACATAATCTCCCCGTAGTCACGGCCAGTAAAAGTTGACGGGTGTGCCCGAGTTGACGGGTGTGCACCAAACCAACATCACCATCTCCAAATAGGGTAGGGGACCACAAACCATTTCTATACGGCCAATAAGCGGTTCTTCCTCACCCGCAACCAGGTATTCAGCCAATCCCAAGCCCGCGGCCGCGGCCATCGCCGGGCCCCAAGCCCGACAACCCGTGCAATTACCCGGAAAACTAGAGCCCTACCGTTCCACCGCAAACTTGGTCCACTCCGTATCGTTCGTCCGCTGGTCGGTATTCGGGTTGAAGAGGGCGTTGTCGGTACCGAAGTAGGTGCCCTGGCTGGAGACCCAGTAGTAGTTGGCGCCGGCGGGGACGCTGTAGTGTTCCCCGGTTTCGTGGTTGCCGATGAGGGCGGTTCCGGAGATGGCGTCGATCGTGCGGGCGTGGCCGGCGTCGTTGATGTTGCTGCGGCTGAGGAAGCCCTGGTGGGAAATGTCGAGGATGTCGCTGTAGGTCTGTCCGGCAGCGGACGCCGCGGTGCCCCGGGCAGCGATGGCCTGCATCCGCTGGCGGTGGGCGGAGGCGGAGCGGGCGGATTCCTCCGCGAACTGGCGGTCATTCTCCCGCAGCTGGCTGGCGAGCTCCCCATTCATGTGCCGGATCCAGGCGGGGTTCAGCTGTCCGTTGGCGTAGGAGTAGAGGTAGGCGTTCCGGTGGCGGTTGTAGGCGTTGGCGGCGGACTCCATTTCAGTACTCATGAGGTTCCATATGAGCAGTTGCCCGTTGGTGGTCTGGGTGAGTACCAGCAGGATGAGCGACTTGCCGTTGGGGGTATCCCACTCCGTCACCCGGGCGTCCACGCTCCGCCGCGATCCGGTATTCGGCATGGCGTTGTAGAGCCGCTGCCAGAAACCGGCGACCTCCGGGGCCGGGGCCTCCCCGACGAAGCTGTACCCCTGGTTGGCGGCGTTGGGCCGCACGTAGTTCTCCAGAATCTGCTGCAGGGTCTGCGGCTGCATCAATTGGTAGGTGCCCTGCATGCGGATGGTCTGCTGCATCATCGGGTCGGACGACCAGGCATACTGCTGGCTTTCCTGGCGGTGGATGCGGAGTCCGTCCGGCCCCTCGGCGAAAATGGGGGCCTCCGGGTGGTTCACCCGCCAGCTTTGGGGGATGGGGAAGCGGGCCTGTACCATTCCGCTTTTCCGGTCGAGGACCTCGTTGTACTTCGTGGGTTCTACCTGCCGCATCGAGGCGGCCAGGAGTTGTTCTACGTCGGCGTCGCCCGGGGGCGGAGACGGTTGCTGGGAATTGGCATCGGCACAGGCGAGCAGCGACGACAGCATCAGGAGGAGGGTGAGGTAGCGCATGACGGACGGGTGGTGGTTCCTCCTTTAAGTTAGGGCCTGGGGCAGTTTGTGTCAATGGGCATTCGGTTCCGAAGCGCAGCCCGGGCCAATGAATCACGCGAGAGGGTGATCCGACGTGTCGCGAGCAGAGCTCACGAACCAAGCGGCCCAAGCGAAGCGAGGGAAAAATGCCCGCCAGTCTAACCCCTCTACCTCCTCTAACCCTGTTAACCTTATCTAATCCTTAACCCCACCATTACCCAGCCATTGCATACCCCGGTTTCTTTTGCGACGGCACATCAACCGGGATGGTGATCCCGAGGAGTGAATGCTGCTGTCCCTGCCCGGGCATCGTACGTCCGGGAATCTTCACGGTTTACCTATTTTACCTACTATGAGAACCCTCCTTTTTTCCCTCTTTCTGGTATTGGCCGCTGGCCTGTCCGCACAGTCCGTCGCCCGCGGCACCATCTACGCCGACGCCAACGGCAACGGCAAAATGGACCGCCAGGAAGCGGGCATCCCCGGCGTAAGCGTCACGAACGGCGAAGCAGTAGTGCAGACCGACGCCGCGGGGCGCTACAGCCTGCCGGTGGGCTCCAACAACACCATCGCCGTCATCAAGCCCGCGGGCTACGCCGTGCCCGTGGACGGGAACAACCTGCCCCGCTACTACTACCACCACAAACCCGAAGGCTCTCCCGCTACGCAGTTTCCCGGGGTGGCGGCTACCGGGGCCCTGCCCGCGGCGATCAACTTCCCACTGGTTCCGTCGGAGGAGTCGGAGCGCTTCACCGCCTTGATCTTCGGCGATCCCCAGCCCTATACCGAGGAGGAGGTGGATTACTTCGCCCGGGGCATCGTCTCCGAGGTGGCGGGCATCGAGAACGTGCGCTTCGGCCTCAGCCTGGGCGACCTGGTGGGCGACGACCTCGACCTCTTCCGCCCCTACACCGCCGCCATCCGCCAGGTCGGTATCCCCTGGTACAACGTGATGGGCAACCACGACATGAACTTCGATGCCCCCACCGACGCCCTGGCCGACGAGACCTTTGAGGCCCACTTCGGTCCGGCCAACTACGCTTTCAACTACGGCAAGGTCCACTTCATCGTCCTGGACGACATCCTCTATCCCGACCCCCGGGATTCCAGCGGCTACTGGGGCGGCTTCCGGGAGGACCAGCTCAACTTCGTGGAGAACGACCTGAAGTTCGTACCCGAAGACCACCTGATCGTACTGGCCTTCCACATCCCCCTGAACGAGGGCGGTGGAGAAACCTACCGCGACGCCGACCGCGAGCGGCTGTTCGACATCCTGGAGCGCTTCCCCAATACGCTGTCACTCTCCGCCCACACCCACATCCAGCGGCAGGACTACTTCGGTCCCGAAGCGGGCAACGAGCGGGGCACCCCCCACCACGAATACAACGTAGGCACCACCTCCGGCGACTGGTACTCCGGCAAGCCCGACGCGAACGGCGTGCCCGTCTCCACCATGCGCGACGGCACCCCCAAGGGCTATGCCTTCCTCCACTTCGACGGCAACCGCTACTCCACCGAGTACCGCGCCGCCGGCCGCCCCGCCGATTACCAGATGGAGATCTTCCACCCCCGCGTTTTGGCGCAGGGACAAGGCACCCGGGCGGGCATCTACGCCAACTTCTTCGTGGGCCACCAGGGCGACGAGGTCCTCTACCGCGTCGATGAAGGCGAATGGAACCCCATGTCCTACGTCGAGGAACAGGACCCCGCCTACGAGTCTTCCATCTACGAATGGGATACCGCCGATACCCTGCTACCCGGCCGACGCGGGTCGAACGCCATCCCCAGTACCCACCTCTGGCGCGCCAACATACCCACCCGATTGGATCCCGGTACCCACACCATCGAAATCCGCGCTACCGACCAGTTTGGCCGCACCTACACTGGCACCAGCACCTATCGCCTGGAAACCCCTCCGACAAAAGGGCGCTGAAAAGGCTGATCATTAGATTCCCCTTGCACCCGGCCGTCCTCCCTTGACCCCCCGCCCGGCCCTGAAAGGGACGGCCACACATAAGTGGGGTCAATTCCGAGGGCACCGAGGAATGGGCCCCGCGGAATTGACCGAGGAATGGCCTCGCGAAGAGAACCGAACAATGGACCCCGCGAGGACAACCGAGGAATGTATCCCACGGACAGCGATCCACCGTATCCCCATCAGACCAGCACGAAATGTACCCACCTGCTCAAATTGCACCGCCCGGCCCTGGAAGGGACGGCCCCTACCCAGCGGGGTCAATTCCGAGGGCACCGAGGAATGGGCCCCGCGGAATTGACCGAGGAATGGGCCCCGCGGAATTGACCGAGGAATAACCCCAACGAAGGAAACCAAACCCACCCCGCATCCAAAATCAAATACGGCACCCGCGCCCCGCCGCCCGGACGAACGCCCCAGTCCGTACCTTGCTGCTGCGGTACGCAGGAAGGAAACGTACCGGCCCACGAACGCAACCACCGACCATGGAAACTACCGAACTGCTGAAGCGCGTCCGCCGCATCGAGATAAAGACCAAGGGGCTGAGCCGACAGATATTTTCCGGCGAGTACCACTCGGCTTTCAAGGGGCGGGGCATGTCGTTCTCGGAGGTGCGCAACTACCAGTACGGCGACGACGTGCGCAACATCGACTGGAACGTGACCGCCCGCTCAGGGGAACCCTACGTGAAGGTATTCGAGGAGGAGCGGGAGCTGACCGTGATGCTGTTGGTCGACATCTCGAAGTCAAGTTTCTTCGGCACCGTGAAGCAGCCCAAGAATGAGCTCATCACCGAGATCTGCGCGGTGCTGGCCTTCTCTGCGGTCAACAACAACGACAAGGTGGGCCTGCTGCTCTTCAGCGACCGGGTGGAGAAGTACCTGCCACCGAAGAAGGGCAGGGGGCACATCCTGCGCATCATTCGCGAACTCATCGACACCCGGCCGGAGGGCAGCGGTACGGACATCGGTATGGCCCTGACCTACTTCACGAACATGGTAAAGAAGCGGAGCATCTGCTTCCTGGTCTCCGACTACCTGGCCACCGGCTACGAGCGATCGCTGCGCCTGGCCGCCCGCCGCCACGACCTGGTAGGACTGCACCTCTACGACCCCCGCGAACGGGAACTGCCGCCCGTGGGCCTGCTGCGCGCCGTGGACGCCGAAAGCGGCCAAGCCCACTGGATCGATACCGACAGCAAGCGCGTCCGCGACCGCTACGCCGGCTGGTACCGGGAGCAGATGGACTACTTCAAGACCGCCTTCCAGCAGAGTGGCGCCGATACGCTGAGCGTGGAGACGACGGAAGATTACGTGAAGGAGTTGCTCCGGTTTTTCAAACGGCGGGGGTAGGGGTTAGTTGGGGTTTTTGAACCGCAGATTCCACAGATTCTTGCGCGGATTTTGGCGCAGATTTTTTCGCTCGCTTTGCTTGCTCATTTTGAGTCAGGGGAGTTTAATCTGCGCCTTAATCTGCGCCTCAATCAGTGAAATCTGCGGTGAGTTTTTAGCGCCTCTGGCGCTCAGGGGTTTTTGAACCGCGGATTCCACGGATTCTTGCGCGGATTTGGGCGCGGATTTTTTCGCTCGCTCGGCTCGCGGATTTCGCAGATTATTCCGCCTTCGGCGGCTCAGACGCGAAGTGGACTCTTTTTCCGTCGCATACCAAGGAATACAAATTACTAGTAGGCACCGAAACGTGGTGTGTACCGCCCTTGAGATCGCCCGGGCGGCGGGGCGCAAAAGGGGAAAGAGAAGGCTGCACTGTTTGAGCGCGCTGGAGATTGAGATTGGAAACTAAGTGGGGGGCTATCGACCGGCTTGCTTCGGAGAATGGATCGTGCGGCGAGTTTGCAGCATTCCGCCCTTTTGGGTTCCGACGACCGATTAAGGCGAGATCACAACTTCGCCCAGGGGCCCCCACCTCTGGCCTCGTGGTTGGTCCTTTTGTAGCTAGACAAAAGGACGAAGTAATTGTCTTAACCGCAGATTTCAAGGATTCTTGCGCGGATTTTGGCGCAGATTTTTTCGCTCGCTTTGCTTGCTCATTTTGAGTCAGGGGAGTTTAATATGCGCCTTAATCAGCGCCCCAATCGGCGAAATCTGCGGTGAGTTTTTAGCGCCTATAGCGGTTGAGGAGTTTTTGAACCGCAGATTCCACGGATTCATGCGCGCATTTTGGCGCAGATTTTTCGCTCGCTTTGCTTGCTCATTTTTAGTCAGGGGAGATTAATCTGCGCCTTAATCTGCGCCTCAATCAGTGAAATCTGCGGTGAGTTTTTAGCGCCTCTGGCGCACAGGGGGTTTTTGAACCGCAGATTCCACGGATTCATGCGCGGATTTGGGCGCGGATTTTTCGCTCGCGCTGCTCGCTCATTATACGTCATGGGAGATTAATCTGCGCCTTAATCAGCGCCCCAATCGGCGAAATCTGCGGTGAATTTTTGAGCGCCTCTGGCGCTTGGGGAGCGGCTTAACCGCAGATTCCACAGATTCTTGCGCGGATTTGGGCGCGGATTTTTTCGCTCGCTCGGCTCGCGGACACTAAATGCGAGTGAGCGGATCCGCAGCACAACTCCCCGCACCTAACAAGGTGTAGTTGAGGTGAGCGGCCCATTGCCTATCTTCAAGGGATTATGGGAGCTAGCAGTTATCGATGCATCGCCTTGTTGCTCTTATGTTTATGCCTGGGCTGCCGGCAATCCGGGGAGGCGATGGCAACGGGGGAGGCGGGTGGTGAAGTGTGCGTGCTGGATTCGGCGCTGCTGAACTACCGACTGGTGAACTACATCGAGGTGTTGCCCGATTCGGCCGGCCGACTATCCATCGAAGACGTCACTGATACTTCCACTCAGCAGGCGTTTCAACCCTATCGCGAGTACGCGGGTACGCTGAATTCCCACCAGTGGTACTGGGGCAGGGTCAGGGCAGTCAACCGCCTGCCGGACGGCAAGCGGAGTACGGAGTGGGTGCTCTACTTGTCGGGCAACTGGACCCGGCTGGAAGTTTTTACCCGGGACCGGCAGGGCAACTGGCACACCGAGCCCAATGGCACCTTCCTGCCCCCCGGCGAAAAGCCGTTCGTGCCCACCACCCGAGGCAACCTCGTGAAGCTCTCCCTGCCGCCGGGGGAGGTGCAGACCATCTATTTCCGGGGGATGGCCGAACGCGTATCCCTGCCGCCCTCCTTTCACGCGTACCTGCAGACCACCGATGTTTTCTACAATAAACTGCTGAAGGCCAAGGTGAGCAACGCCGTCTTCATCGGCTTTTTGGGCATGATGCTCCTCTATAACCTGATGGTGTACTTCCTGGGGCGGGCGCGGAGCTTCATCTATTACTCCGGCTACCTGCTGATGATGATTGTGTACGCCTGCTACTCCGGCAGCGACCTTTCCGACTGGTTCGGCGACCGGCTCTTCCCCGGCCAGCCGGAGTACTACAGCTTTTTCAAGTTGTCGATCTTCATCGGACTGATGTGCTACCTCTCCTTCATCCGCAGTTTCGCGGACCTAAAGCAGTTGCTGCCCCGCTGGGATCGCTACTTCAAGATCCTGGTCTGGCTCGGCTTCCCCCTGATGGCGGCCTTCGTTGCGGTCACCATTCTCTCGAATTTCAGTCATGCGGTGGAAGACTGGACCACGGTAACGTATATCATCCTGGTGGTCGGTTCCTGCACCCTGCTGCTGTATCCTCTCTACCGCACGCGCGACAAAAAGGGTGCGTTCGTCTTCGCGGGCGTAGCCGTGATCAGTCTGGGCTGCCTGCTCTCCCTGCTGACGCGGGTGGCCTTCCCGCCCTTCACCCTCGTGTACCTGAAGGCTGGTGTGGTAGTGGAGGTGCTGATCTTCTCCCTCGGACTGGCCTACCGCCAACGGAAGCAAATCCAGGCCCGGGAGCAGGCGGATTACGCCCTGCGGGAAAGCCGGCTGCTGCAGGAAAAACAGCGCATGGAAGCGGATCGCCTGCAGGAACTGACGGAGTTCAAGACGCAGTTCTACACCAACATCACCCACGAATTCCGCACCCCCCTCACCGTCATCATGGGCATGAGCGAAAGAATACAGGGCCACGCGGAAGAGAAACAATTGATCGAGCGCAACGGTAAGAATCTCCTTGGGCTGGTCAATCAGTTGCTCGACCTTTCCAAACTGGAATCCGGCTCCATCGCCATCACCTGGATCCACGACGACATCGTCGGTTACCTGCGCTACCTCACTGAGTCGTTCTACTCCGCTGCCGAGCAACAGCGCATCCGTTTCATGTTCTACGCGGAGGAACGGGAGATCCGGATGGACTTCGACGAAAGCAAGGTGCTCCGGATCGTCAATAACCTGATCGCCAACGCCCTGAGATTCACCCCCTCCGGCGGCAAGATCATCGTGCACGCCAGCAAGATCACCCAGGACGGCCAGCCTTTCCTGCGCCTGGTAGTCAAGGACAGCGGCGTAGGGATCAGTCCGGAGCACGCCGCGCACGTGTTCGAGCGCTTTTACCAGGTTGACCAGAACCACGAAGCCGGGGGTACCGGCATCGGCCTGGCCCTGACGCGGGAACTCGTCGACCTGATGGGCGGAACGATATCCGTCAGCAGCGAAGTGGGGGTCGGGACAGATTTCGAGGTCCTGCTGCCCATCCGCGCGGATCACCGCGTCCCGGAGGCGGAAGTGACGCCGCGGCGCCCGTCGGAAGATCGCCCCGAACTGCTGGTCATCGAAGACAACCCGGACATCATCACCTACCTGCGGGCCCTCCTGGGCGATCGGTACAGTATCCATACGGCCCTGGACGGCGCCTCGGGAATCGAGAAGGCGCTGGAACTGGTGCCCGACATCATCATCAGCGATGTCATGATGCCGGAAAAGGACGGCTTCGCGGTCTGCGAAACACTAAAGGCCGACGAGCGGACCAGCCACGTGCCCATCATTCTGCTGACCGCAAAGACCACCCACGAAGCCAGGATCGAAGGCCTGAAGTACGGCGCCGACGCCTACCTGACCAAGCCATTCAACAAGGACGAGCTCATCATCCGGTTGGAGAAACTCATCGAGGTACGCCAGCAGCTCCAACAACGGTACGGCCAGCAGGATGCACCCCCCGCCGGCACCGAGGCCGAGGATACCTTCATCCAGAAACTGCACGGGCTGATCCACGACCACCTGGACGATACCACCTTCGGCGTAGCCGAATTGGCCGCCGCCGCCGGACTGAGCTCCATGCAGCTGTACCGCAAGATCAAAGCGATCACCGGCAAGACACCCTCCCGCTTCGTGCGGAGCTACCGGCTAAGGGAGGGCATGAGACTCCTGCGGGAGGGGCATTACACCGTTTCGGAGGTCGCCTACGCTGTCGGTTTCTCCGACCCGAGCTACTTCAGCCGCACTTTTCAGGAGGAATTCCATAATAATCCCAGCCACTTTATAAATGTCTGATAAATAGCAATTTAGCACTTATCATACCGTGCGTTTGCAAGATAAGTACCGGAATTTAGTGTTGTAACGTCGTATAGCTGCTACCCTTTGTAGGATGGGTAAATGGGATGGGGGCCCTGTTCGCCGACTTTTGTAATCGGCTACCAACCGCATACACTGATGAACAACACAACACTCTCCTTACTATTCGTTTTTGTTTTCGGAACGGCGGGGCTGCTTACGGCCCAGGATTTCTTTTTGCCGCTTTCCACTTCTTCCCCATCGGCGCTGGAGTCTTATCAGAAGGCAAGCCATCTGAGCTCCAACGTCCGTATGGGTCCTGCCCGCCAAGAGATCGACAAGGCCCTGGCTGCCGACCCCGATTTCTTCATGGGCTACGCCTACGCCATCCAAGTGCTGGCCTCCGACGAGGAGAAACCGGGTATGATCGATAAGGCCCTGGCCATCGACCCCAAAGGATTCACGAAGGCGGAAAAGATCATGCGCCGCTACCTGATGGACCTGAAAAAAGACCCCGAGGCTATGCCCACCGAGATGACAGAGGCCCTCATCAAAGCCTACCCCGATACCCCGGAGGCCTACGAATGGGCTTACCTCCACGCCGCCTACACGGAAAAGGACCTGGACGCCGCCTTCAAATACGCCCGCCAGATGACCACCCTGGCACCGGACTTCGCCCCGGTCCATAACAACCTGGGCTACTTCCATATGCAAAGGAAGGAGATGGACCAGGCCAAGGCCAGTTTCGAAAAGTATATCGCCCTGGCCCCCGATGAAGCGAACGCCTACGACAGTATGGGCGAGTTCTACCTGAACAATGGCGACTACGACGCCTCAGCCAAGTATTACGGTATGGCGGCGGAGCGCGGGATGCCGGGCGCGGCCGAAAAAGCGCAAGAGGCGGTGGCCAAAAAGACCGGCACCTCCGGCGGGCAGACCGACGCCTCACTCGAGCGCAACATCCAGCACGTACGGACCGTATGGGACAAAATCATCAATGAAGGCAAGATCGCCGAGATCAACTCCGGCAACTTCGCCAGCGACATTGTGATGGTGGGCGCTACGGAAGATGTCCGGGGGATCGACAACTTCCGCGACTACTACCAAAACTTCGTGACGGGCTTCTCCGCCGTCACCTTCACCGTGGAGGATATCTTCGGGCAGGGCGACAAGCTCGTCAAACACTGGCGGTTCAGGGGCACCCACACCGGCGATTTCTTCGGCGTACCCGCCACCGGTAACGAGGTCGACCTGGAAGGCGTGACGCTCATGCAGATGCGCGACGGCAAGATCGCCCGGGAGCAGGATTTCATGGACAATATGCTCTTCTCGCAGCAGCTGGGGCTGCTGTCCAATCCCAACAACGCCACCCTGGTGCAGCGGATCTACGACGCTTTCTCGGACGGGGATATTCCCACCGTCCTCGCGGCGCTGGATGATAAGGTTGTCTGGAAAGAAGCGGAAGGCAACGAGCTGGCCGACGGCAATCCCTACATAGGTCCCGACGCCGTACTCCAGGGGGTATTCGCCCGCCTCGGCGCCCAGCATGAGTACTTCAAATTAAAGGACATCAAGGTGCGTCCCATGGTCGACAACCAGGTGCTCGCCACCCTTCGCTACGACGCCAAACTGAAGGAGAACGGGATGGAGATCGACGCGCAGGCCGCCCACCTCTGGACCATCAAGAACGGGAAGGTCATCGCCTTCCAACAATACGTGGACACCCGACAACTGGCCGAGAAAGCGGCGAAGAAATAGGGTACCTACCCACCAGGATTTAATGGTTATTTTGGATTAGAGAGGAAGTCCCGTCGCAAGGCGGGGCTTTTTTGTTTCAGCTACCGCCCGAACGGAGCCGGCGGGAATAAATCCGGCAACCTACGCATACCGCCCCTCGGCCCCGGCCCGGCACCCGCGCGCCGCCGCCCGCGGGAACGTGCCTTTGCTTTGGTTCTAAACTAAGCCGGTATATCTTCACGATGTGCTAACTTTCGCGCCATGAACATCGCCCTTGCCCAGATCAACGTACACGTCGGCAACTTCGACGCCAACCTGAAAAAGATGCTCGACTATACCGAGCGTGCCAAGCGGCAGGGGGCGGACATCGTGGTATTTCCGGAGCTCGCTACCGTGGGCTATCCACCGCGCGACTTTCTGGAATTTGACGACTTCATCGACCAGGCGAACCTGGTGGTGGAACAATTGGCCAAGGCCGCCGACGGTATCGCCATCGTGGTCGGCTCGCCCACCAAAAATACCGTGGTGGAAGGCAAGGACCTGTACAACAGCGCCTACTTCCTTGCCAACGGCCGCATCCAGCAGGTGCAGCACAAGACACTTCTGCCGACCTACGACGTCTTCGACGAATACCGCTACTTCGAGCCCGCCGCCGAGTGGAACGTGGTGCGCTATCAGGACAAGACCATCGCCATGATCGTCTGCGAGGACAGCTGGAACGTAGGGAACGAAAACCCGCTCTACAAGATCAATCCGATGGACCTGCTGATGGAGCACCAGCCGGACTTCATCCTGAACATCTCCGCCTCCCCCTTCTCCTACGACCACGCCCCCGAGCGCGTAATGGTGCTGCAGGCCAACGTGGAACTGTACAACCTGCCGATGTACTACGTCAACCACGTTGGCGCCCAAACGGAGCTGCTCTTCGACGGCGGCTCCATGGTCATCAACCGCCAGGGGGAAGTGGTGGACGAGATGCCTTACTTCGAGGAGTGCCTGCGGGTGTACAACACCGACGAGGTGGAAGACGGGGCGGAAATGACCGGCGAGCGCGAGCGCGACAAGATGACCCTGATCCACGACGCCCTGGTGATGGGCATCCGGCAGTACTTCAACAAACTAGGCTTTAAACGAGCCCTGCTCGGACTGAGCGGCGGCATCGACTCGGCCCTGGTGGCCGTGCTCGCCGCCCGCGCCCTGGGCCCCGACAACGTGCGCTGCGTGCTCATGCCCAGTCAACACAGCAGCGACCACAGCGTAAACGACGCCCGCCAATTGGCCCAGAACCTCGGGTGCCAGTACGATATCGTGCCCATCGAGAGCGTCTACCACAGCTATATGGACCTCCTCAAGCCCCACTTCTTCGGCTACGGCGAAGGGCTGGCCGAGGAGAACCTGCAGGCCCGCATTCGCGGCATGATCCTGATGGCCTTCAGCAACAAGTTCGGCAGCATCCTGCTCAACACCAGCAACAAGAGCGAGATGGCCGTAGGCTACGGCACCCTCTACGGCGATATGTGCGGCGGACTCAGCGTGATCGGCGACGTGTACAAGACCGAGTGCTTCGAACTGGCCCGCTTCATCAATAAGGATGGTGAGGTGATCCCCGAAAACATCATAACCAAACCCCCCAGCGCCGAACTGCGCCCCGACCAGCTCGACAGCGACAGTCTGCCCCCCTACCCGGAACTAGACGCCGTACTCTACCAGTACATTGAGCTGCACAAAAGCCCCCAGGACATCATTGAGCAGGGCGCCGACCCGCTGCTGGTACAAAAGGCCCTCCGCCTCGTCAACATCAACGAATTCAAACGCCACCAGACCGCTCCGGTGCTGCGCGTGAGCAAGAAGGCCTTCGGGATGGGTCGGCGGTTTCCTATTGTGGCTAAGTACCTTAGTTAGGAAATTAGTGAATGCTTGAATTAGTGAATGATTGAATTAGTGAATGGGCCATGTCACGGAATTGCCGGATATTCACCCATTCTGTTTTTCGGGAATTCACTCATTCACTCCTTCACCAATTCACTAATTGGAACCCCTAATCACCAACGACGCCGTAGTATTCGGCCTCCTGCTCGTCATCCTCGCGCTGGTATTTACCACGGCGAATAGCGAGCGACCTTTCTGGAAGACTTTTTACACCTACGTGCCGGCCCTGCTGCTGTGCTACTTCCTGCCGGCCCTGCTGAACTGGCCGCTGGGCATCATCGCTTACGACTGGTACGAATACGGGGTAATCGACGCGCTGGCCCAGCAAGGGGTGAGCCTACCAGAGGGGTTGTCGTTCGGAGAGATCAACCGCTACATTGAGGCGCAGGGACTGGATCCGGCCGACTTCAGTGCTTACACGGGCCACAGCCAACTGTACTTCGTGGCCAGTCGGTACTTGTTGCCGGCGAGCCTCATCCTGCTCTGCCTTAACATCGACATCCCGGGAATCATCAACCTGGGGTACCGGGCCATCGTCATGTTCCTGGCGGCGACCGTGGGCATCATCCTGGGGGGGCCGGCGGCGCTGCTGATCGTGACTTACTTCTTTCCCGGACTGATCAACCTGGATCCCGATCTGCTGTGGCGCGGACTGAGCACGATCGCCGGATCGTGGATCGGCGGTGGGGCCAATCAGGCGGCCATGCAGATCATCAATGAGGTGCCGCCGGGCATCTTCGGACAGATGATCGTGGTCGACGTGCTCGTGGCCAACATCTGGCTCGCCTTCCTCCTGTTTGGGGCCGGGCGCGCCAAGCGCATCGACCGCTTCATCGGGGCCGACAACCGCGCCATCGACGACCTCGTGCGCAAGATGGAGGATTACGCCGACCAGGTCCGGCGCATCCCCACCAGCATCGACCTTTACCAGTTGCTCGGCGTAGCCTTCGGCGGTGTGGCTTTGGCCCATTTGGGGGCAGATTTGCTGGCGCCCTTCTTCGGCCGCTTCGAAGCCACCCTGGGGGCCCTGCGGCTGAATACCCTCACCAGCGGCTTCTTCTGGATGGTGGTGCTCGCTACTACTTTCGGATTCCTGTTTAGCTTCACCCGGGCGAGGAAACTGGAGGGGGTAGGGGCCAGCAAGTGGGGTGGCATCTTCATCTACATCCTGGTGGCCACCATCGGCATGCAGATGAACATAGGCGACGTGCTGGACAACCTCGGGCTCTTCGCCATCGGCCTGATCTGGATGCTCGTGCACATCACGGTGCTCCTAGTCACCGCTTACCTGATCAAGGCACCCTTCTTCTTCGTGGCGGTGGGCAGTCAGGCCAACGTGGGCGGTGCGGCCAGCGCGCCGGTAGTGGCCAGTGCCTTCAATCCGGTGCTCGCTCCGGTGGGGGCCATCATGGCGGTTATCGGCTACGCGCTCGGCACCTACGGGGCGCTGGTTTGCAGTTATTTAATGGAGATCTCCGTTAACTAGTGACCCGGATAGCCGTTGGACGGGGGGTACACCGTCCGCGCTTAACCCGTTGGACGGTGTACCCCCCGTCCAACGGGTTAAGCGGTTGGACGGTCAAAAACTACCCATGAAAGACAGCATTCTCGTCACCGGCGTTTCTTCCGGTATTGGCCTCACCACCGCCCGCTATCTGCTGGATCGCGGCTTCCAGGTTTACGGTTCCGTGCGGCGGGGCGCGGGTCCCGAGGAACTCACCCGGGAGCCGGCGTTCACGGCACTTAATTTTGACGTTACCGACCGCGACGCCATCCGCGCCGGGGTACAGCGGATACTCGACGATGGGGCCCGGCTGGTCGGCGTTGTCAACAATGCGGGGATCGCGGTCTCCGGTCCGGTAGAGACCGTCCGCGAAGCCGAGTACCGGCGGCAGTTCGAGGTGAATGTATTCGGACTCGTGGCCGTCATCCAGGAGACCCTGCCCCTGCTGCACGCGTCGCGGGAGGGCGGATTCCGGCCACGCATCGTGAATATCAGCAGCGTAAGCGGCTACCTCACCTCCCCCTTTACGACTTTTTACTCGGCTTCCAAGTTTGCGGTGGAGGCCCTGACCGACGGGCTCCGCCGCGAGTTGCTCGACTCGGGCATCGATGTTATCAGCGTGGCCCCGGGCCCCGTGAAGACGCCCATCTGGTCGAAGGGCAGGGAACAGACCGACGCCTTCGAGGACAACCGCTACAGCCATATCCTCCCGAAGCTGGGTCCGTACACCGAAGCCGCCGAAGCCAGCGGCGTGGAGCCGGAAGTGGTGGCCGAAGCCATCTATCGCGCCCTCACCGACGAAACGCCGGAGCCCGGCGTGCTGGTGATGAACAAGCGATGGATGGCCAAACTGCTGCGCCTTACGCCCAAGCGCTTTCAAGATAAGTTCTTCAACAAGCGACTGGCCCACAACCGCCGCTACTGAGCCCGACGGCCCATGGCGGCAAGAATGTGTAAAGTCTAGCTACGGTGTGGGTGAACCGTAACCCCCATTCGCGCTTACCCTCTTGCAACCCTGCCCCCATGCACCTCTCCCTCGACGACCTCATGGCGCGCCCCGCCGCCTTCCGCCGCGACCTGATGAATACCCTGCCCGGACCGCGCGGCGTACACCTCATTGGCACCCGTGGCCACCGGGGCACCGAGAACCTGGCCGTCTTCAGTTCGGTGGTGCACGTGGGGGCCAGTCCGCCGCTCCTCGGTTTCATCCTGCGGCCCCTTACCGTGCCGCGGCATACTTACCATCACCTGAAGGCTACCGGTTGGTTCACGCTCAATACCCTGCACCCCCATATCCTGGATCCGGCCCACCAGACCAGCGCCAATTACCCGATTGGGGAGTCGGAGTTTGCCGCTACCGGCCTGACGCCGACGTACTCCGACCGCTGCAAGGCCCCCTACGTAGAAGAAAGTGCCGTCCGGATCGGCCTTACTTTTGAGGAAGAGTATCCCGTCAGGGCAAATGGCACGCTCTTCATCATCGGGCGCGTGCAAGAGATTATCGTGCCCGACCGGGTCGTTGCCGAAACCGGCCACGTAGATCACCTGGCCCTGGAAACCCTGACCGTAGGCGGGCTTGACACCTATTATCGGGCCACTGACCCCATCCGAAAAGACTACGCCCGGGCCAAACCAAAATCATGAAACCCATGAAATTCACCCTGCTGCTTCTCCCGTTTCTGTTATTGACTTCCTGCGCTTCGGAGGCTTCGGATGCTACCCAGGAAGGCGATCCAGACCAGACCAGCCAGCCGGCGCCCGGTACCCGTCCCCAGCCGGTGGTCAGCGGAGGCATCCGCTACCAACTCATGGTTCTCGACGACCTCCGCGACGTAAAGGGGTGTACTTTCCTGCTACGGCCCGAGGACGCGGAGGAGGGGCTGTACCTCTACGGCTTCAATTACGGCGAGGGCCCCGGTGAAGGCCTGTTCGGGGGCAGCTTCCAGACCCTGGAAACCGTGAGCGAAGAGGAGGGGAATGCCGATGGGGGCGGGCCCATCACGTTCGTCCACGCCAACGATGCCTACGAGGTTACCACCACCGTGACCCAGGAGCGCCAGGTCGATTCGGAACTCTGGGAAGTATCCGGCACGGTGACCATCCGCGACCGCGAGTCGGGCGCCAGCCTGCGGGTGCGGGTAGTGGGCGAGCAAGGCTGCTAATGGCCCCAAACGGTCGAGTGGCCTCCGGCCCGAGCGTAGAATGCCAACGTACCGACACCAAACCCACACCAAAAAACGGTCAACAGCATCAGGCCCGAGCGATACGGTCGAGTGGCCTCCGGGCCCGAGCGTAGAATGCCAACGCACCAATACCAAACCCACACCAAAAAACGGTAATCAGCCTCCGGCCCGAGCGTAGAATGCCAACGTACCGACACCAAACCCACACCAAATAACGGTCAACAGCATCAGGCCCGAGCGATACGGTCGAGTGGCCTCTGGCCCGAGCCTTGAATGCCAACGTACCAATACCAAACCTACACCGAAAAAGGTCGGGCACCCTACGCTCCGAGCAAAACGGTCAAGTGGCCTCTGGCCCGAGCGTAGAATGCCAACGCACCAATGCCAAACCCACACCAAAAAACGGTCAGCAGCATCAGGCCCGAGCGATACGGTCGAGTGGCCTCTGGCCCGAGCGTAGAATGCCAACGTACCAATACCAAACCCACGCCAAAAAACGGTAATCAGCCCCCGCCCCGAGCAAAACGGTCGAGTGGCCTCTGGCCCGAGCGTAGAATGCCAACGCACCAATGCCAAACCCACACCAAAAAACGGTCAGCAGCATCAGGCCCGAGCGAAACGGTCGAATGAYCTCCAGCCCGAGCGTAGAATGCCAACGCACCAATGCCAAACCCACACCAAAAAACGGTCAGCAGCATCAGGCCCGAGCGATACGGTCGAGTGGCCTCCGGCCCGAGCGTGGAATGCCAACGCACCAATACCAAACCCACACCAAAAAACGGTCAGCAGCATCAGGCCCGAGCGATACGGTCGAGTGGCCTCCGGCCCGAGCGTGGAATGCCAACGCACCAATACCAAACCCACACCAAAAAACGGTCAGCAGCATCAGTCCCGAGCGATACGGTCGAGTGGCCTATGGCCCGAGCGTAGAATGCCAACGTACTATACCAATCCCACACCAAAAAACGGTCAGCAGCCTCCGGCCCGAGCAAAACGGTCGAGTGGCCTCTGGCCCGAGCGTAGAATGCCAACGCACCAATACCAAACCCACACCAAAAAACGGTAATCAGCCTCCGGCCCGAGCGAAACGGTCGAATGACCTCCAGCCCGAGCGTCCAGCGGTCGAGTGGCCTCCAGCCCGAGCGTAGAATGCCAACGTACCAACACCAAACCCACACCAAAAAACCCCAGCGCTCTACAACCCAACCATCAAACGCCAGCCGCACCCCACCAACCCCAGCCATCCGACCTTGACCGCACCAGCGCCCCGCCGCCCATGTCGGGAAAGGACAAATGCCGCGCGGCAGCCAAATTCCGAATCAGAACCGGCGAATCAATCTATCCACCCCCCACCGCGTTATCTTCCTGAGTCCCAAACAACACCGCCATGTCTTTACGCAAATCCGCTTTGTACACCGCCCTCGGCGCGGTGGCCTTTCTGAGCCTGACGGCCGCTACCGTAAGCCCCGTGAACGACAAGTTCTTCGAGATCATGAAGGCCATCGAGGTGTATACCAACGTGTACAAGGAAGTGAATACCTACTACGTCGACGAGATCGAACCCAACAAACTGATGCGCACCGGCATCGAGGCCATGGTGGGCTCCCTGGACCCCTACACCAACTACATCAGCGAAACCGACGTGGAGACCGCCCGCCTGCGCCAGAGCGGACAGTACCAGGGCATCGGCGCCGAGATCGAGTACATCGACGGACTGCCCACCATCCTGACGCTGTACCGCGACCAGCCCGCCGACGATGCGGGCCTGAAGACCGGTGACCGCCTCCTGGAGATCGACGGCCGCGAGACCGTAGGCTACAACCGCGAGCAACTCGAGGAGATCATGCGCGGCTTCCCCGGTACCGTGATGGACCTGACCGTGGACCGACCCGGCGAAGGCCTCAAGAAACTGCAACTGACCCGGGGCGACGTGGACATCCCGAACGTACCCTACGCCGGCATGCTCGAGAACGGCGTCGGATACGTGGCTCTGACCACCTTCACCCAGAACGCCGCCCAGAACGTGCGCGACGCCGTGGCCAAACTCCGCGCCGAGAACCCCGACCTCGCGGGCGTGGTGCTGGACCTGCGCAACAACGGCGGGGGACTGCTGAACGAAGCGGTGGACATCGTCAACATCTTCGTGCCGAAGGACGAACTGATCGTGACCACCAAGGGAAAGGTGCGCGACTGGAACCGCAGCTACTCCACCAAGGGAAATCCCCTCGATACCGAGCTGCCCGTGGCCGTACTCATCAATGGCCGGTCGGCCTCGGCTTCGGAGATCGTATCCGGTGCCCTGCAGGACCTCGACCGGGGCGTACTAATAGGCCAGCGCAGCTACGGCAAGGGACTGGTACAGAACATCATGGAAACCGGCTACGGCAGCCGGGTGAAGATCACAACGGCGAAGTACTACATCCCCAGCCAGCGCTGCATTCAGGCCATTGAATACCGCAACGGAAAGCCCTACGACATTCCCGACGCCCAGCGGCCCGAGTTCAAGACCCGCGCCGGTCGCACGGTACTCGGCAGTGGCGGCGTGGCCCCTGACATTGAGGTCGACGTGCTCGGCAAGAACAACGTGGCCCAGGGACTGCTGGAAGAGTACATCATTTTCGACTTCGTCAACGAATGGGTGCGCGATCACCCGACGATTGACTCGGTGGCAGACTTTCACTTTCAGGACTGGGACCGCTTTGAGACCTTCCTGAACCGGGCCGACTTCAGCTTCACCTCCAAAGCCGAGCAGCTGCTGGAGGAAGCCGCCGAACGGGCCGCTGAGGAGGGCTACGACATCACCGCCGACCTGGCCGCCATCCAGGAGCGGGTAGACCGCGAGCAGGCGGCCGCCATTGCCGGACTGAAGGAGGAGATCATCGACATCATCGAAAAGGAGATTGCCGGACGGTACTACTACCAGCGCGGACAGGTCCAGATGGGCCTGCGTAACGATACGGAAGTGCAGGAGGCCATCGCGGTGCTGAACGACCGGCAACGTTACGATGACCTGCTGAGCAAGTAACTATTGCGCTGAAACACAACACCCCAGCCGCGCCGAGCGCGACTGGGGTGTTGTGTGTTAATTCCGGAGGGTGCCTATATCTCGCTGATGTTCTCGCCGATGACCGGGGTTTGGTTGCGTTGGTCGTCGGAAACCGTGGACAGGTTGCCCTCCTCCAGGCGCTCCCCAAGCCAGCGGCGAGCCTCGGCGAAGGTAGTGAAGACGTGCTTGTAGGGAACCAGTCCCGGGATCAGGTTGATCCGTTCCATCATGTCCTTTACCTGCTCGTTCATCCCGGTGAAGACGACGGCAATGCCGCGGCTGTGCATTTCCATGATTGCGTCTTCCATGGCGTAGAGCCCAGACTGGTCGATGTAGGGTACGCGACCCATTCGGATGATGACCACCTCCACGGTGGGCAGTTTCTGCATCATGGCCTGAAAACCGGAGACGAAGCCGAAGAACAGGGGGCCTTCGAGGCGTTTGATGAACACCCGGTCGCCAACTCGTTTGAGCAGGTCGCCTTCATCGGCCCAGGGCTTTTCGCGGCTGAACTCGAAAAACGACGTGGAGGTGGCGCCTGCTTCCACCGTATCGGCGGTCTTCTTCATGAAGAGTACAGCGGCCAGTACCATGCCGATGGCCACGGCTTCGAGCAGCCCTACGAAGACCGTGAGCAGGAGCACCAGGATCATGACCACGGCGTCCCCCCGGGGTACGGCTCGCAGGTGGCGGAAGCCCCGGTAATCGATAATGCCGATACCGACCGTGATGAGGATGCCGGCCAATACACCGTTGGGGATGTAGCTAACAATGCCGCTCAGGCCCAGCAGCACCAGAAGCAGGAAGAAACCGGCGATCATGCCCGAGATTCTGGTCTTGCCGCCGGACTTCACGTTGATTACGGTACGCATCGTGGCGCCGGCGCCGGGCAGGCCGCCGATGAAGGAGGCGGCCATGTTACCCAGTCCCTGACCGATGAGTTCCTGATCGGGGTCGTGCTTGGTCTTGGTGATGTTGTCGGCCACTACGGAGGTGAGCAGGGAATCGATGGCCCCCAGGGCCGCCAGGGTAAAGGCGAATTCCAGGATCCGCAGAAGCATACCCGAACCGAAGTACTGGCCGAAAAAGTCAAAGTAGAACGGCGGAAGGCCCTCCTGTACCTCCCCGATCACCGGCACTTTTCCGGGCATGAAGAAGTAGGCCACGAGCGTCATGATAATCAGGGCCACAAGACTCGAAGGAACGATATCCGTGATCCGCTTGAAGCCGTATATGATAGCGATCGTCGAGAGCGCCAAGAACACGTTCAGCCAGTTGATCCCCCCCGGGGTGGAGAAGGGCCGGTCAATGCTGGAGAGCGTGCCTACCGTGCCGCTGGCACTCCGACCGGCGAGGCGTACGGCGCGGGTACGGATCTCTTCCTGGCTGACTTCGGCAAAACGCCGGCTGGTTTCCTCGATCACGGCAGCGTCCATGACGCCCTTCAGGGCTCCGTCGGCCTCCTCTTCGCGGATGATCTCCTCCAGGATGACCTCCTCGGCGTGGGGCATCTGGCTGGCGACGAGTTCAGCGTCGTTGCTGGCGCTGTAACCGAGTGCGGGGAATAACTGCGTGATGATGATGATCACCCCGATCCCGCTCATAAAGCCGGAGACCACCGGATAGGGTATGTATTTGATGTATCTGCCGAGTTTGATTACCCCGAAAAGCATTTCGATCAGGCCGGCCAGGAAAAAAGTGGCCAGGATGAGCGGTAGCGCCTCCTGTACGGTTTCGGCACCCGATTCCATCAGGGCATTGGCAATGATGGCCGAGGATACCACCGTCATCGGGGCGGTAGGCCCGCTCACCTGGGTGTTGGTGCCGCCGAAAAGCGCGGCAACGATGGCGATGGCGATAGCGCCGTAAAGCCCCGCCATGGGCCCCAGGGCCGTCTGCGCTCCGAAGGCCAGGGCCAGCGGAAGGGCTACAATACCTGCGGTAAGACCGCCGAAAAAGTCGCCCCGAAGGTTAGAGAAATCAAAGACAAAGGGGTTCTTCATGGCAGCATCTTGGAAGGTATGGGCGAGGATCGCCCGATGTAGATACCCGCAACCGGCTCTACAGTTCGCGGACATTGCCACGAATACCTTTATCCAAGACCGTCGTTAGTGCGAGGTTACGGCACCCGATCGCATGCCGAGCACCTCAAAGTAGTCCTCTGGATTGTAAACGGTTCCGTTTTCCTTGATCAATTCCACTTCGATATTGCGGTTCTTGAAAGTAGTCACGAAATCATTCATGATCTCGACGACGTCGTAATCCAGGAACTGGGTCTTCCGTACGTCCAGGTGCAGCAGGGAACCCTCGGGAATTTCGTCAAACTGCTTGCGAATAGCACCTTTGTTGAAGAAGGTGACCTCCTCCGCCAGCACCATATTGACTACGGGCCGCTGACCGTTATCGTTGGACATATGCAGGAAGTGGGAGTTCTGGTAGCTGGTGTATAGGATCACGATAATGCCCACGATGAGCCCCAGGCTGATCCCGATGAGCAAATCGGTGAAGATGATAGCCACCACGGTGACGATGAAGGGAACAAACTGTCGCCACCCGGCCCGGTAGATCGAAAGGAAAGTAGCCGGTTTGGCCAGCTTGTAACCCACCAGCAGAAGAATAGCCGCCAGCACCGAAAGTGGGATCAGGTTCAGGATATTCGGAACGAAGATCACCGATATCAGCAGCAGACAGCCGTGCAGGATTGCCGCAAGTTTCGTTCGCCCGCCGGACTGGATATTGGCCGAACTGCGGACTATAACCTGGGTGACGGGGAGTCCGCCGATCAGGCCGGAAATGATGTTGCCCGTTCCCTGAGCCACCAACTCCCGGTTAGTGGGGGTGACGCGCCGTCTTGGATCCAGCTTATCGGTAGCTTCCACGCACAGCAGGGTTTCCAGACTGGCCACGAGCGCAATGGTGAAGCCAATCACCCAGACGTTCAGTTGAGTGATCGCGCTGAAGTCGGGAAAGCTGAACTGGCTGATGAACGAGTCGAAGCTGTCGGGCACCGGTACGCTCACCAGGTGCTCCTCCGAGATGCCAAGGTCGCCCCCGCCCATGGATACTTCCCAGATGATACCGACCGCCACGGCGACCAGCGGGCCGGGAATGATGTTGAAAATTTTGCTCCGTTTGACCAGCACCGCCTCCCATAGGATCAGTATGCCCAGGGCAATGAAGGCGATGACGGTGGCCCCGTCGTCGGTGTAGTTGAACATGTTGAACAGCTCCGAGAACGTATTCTCGCCGTCGGCCTGCAGGAAGGCATCATCGCCCTCCGGGTCGGCGTCGTAACCGAAAAAGTGGGGGATTTGCTTCAGGATGATGATCAGCCCGATGCCTGTCAGCATCCCACGTATGACCGCGCTCGGAAAAAAATAGCCGATTACCCCGGCCTGCAGAATGCCGAACACCACCTGCATGGCCCCTCCGATCACCACGCAGGTCAGAAAGAGCTCCCAACTGCCAAGCTCGGTGATGGCCCCCAGCACGATGGCCGTCAGGCCGGCTGCCGGACCGCTTACCCCAACCTGTGAACCACTTACCGCACCGACGACGATGCCGCCGATGATACCCGCGATCAGGCCGGAAAAGAGAGGAGCCCCACTGGCGAGGGCAATACCCAAACAAAGGGGAATGGCAACGAAAAAGACGACCACACTGGCCGGAATATCGCCCTTCAGGTTATCGAATAAGCCAAGACGGGAGGTAGAGGGTATACTCATGCGGGAATGCTAAAAATTTACAATAGCAGACCAATTAATACATAAATACATCCTTTAGTTTAACCCTGAGAAAGGTTTTCATAACAATGCGGTTCCAAACCACCACCCCCGGTCATGACAAACCTTTCTACTCCGCCGTCTCCAGGAACTGCATTTCGTAGAGTTCCCGGTAGCGTCCATCCTCGATTTGGAGCAGGGCATCGTGGGGTCCGAATTCCTGAATTTGCCCCTTTTCGAGCACCATGATATTGTCCGCGTTGCGGATCGTGCTGAGGCGGTGGGCGATCACGATACTCGTGCGCCGGTCGATCAGTTTTTCGATGGCGTGCTGGATGACGCCCTCGGTTTCCGGGTCCACGCTGCTGGTAGCCTCGTCGAGGATGAGGATGTCGGGGTCGAAGACCAGGGCCCGCACGAAACTGATCAGCTGCCGCTGGCCCATGCTCAGGGTGGCACCCCGCTCCATAACGTCGTATTCGTAGCCGCCGGGCAGCCGCTCGATGAACTCGTGCGCTCCAATGAGCTTGGCCGATTCAATGACGCGTTCGCGACTGA
Organism: Neolewinella litorea; assembly: GCF_004803465.1. Taxonomy (GTDB): domain Bacteria; phylum Bacteroidota; class Bacteroidia; order Chitinophagales; family Saprospiraceae; genus Neolewinella; species Neolewinella litorea. The sequence goes on from NZ_SRSF01000005.1 coordinate 25,871, forward strand.
TGGCCGGGTCGCGTAGGGTGATGTTCTCCATCACCGAGCCGGTAAAGAGGAAAACATCCTGCAATACCATGGCCATGCGGCTGCGCAGGGCGGTGAGCTCGTACTCCCGCAGGTCCACGCCGTCGATCAGGATCTCACCCATCTGGTACTCGTAAAAACGGTTGATGACGTTAGTGATGGTCGTCTTGCCCGAGCCGGTACTTCCCACGATGGCGAGCGTATCGCCCTTCTTGAGCTTGAAGCTGATGTCCTTGAGGATCCATTCCACGCCGGTGTAGGCGAACCACACGTTGCGGAACTCCACCTCGCCTTCCAGACTGGTGGGTACGGCCGTGCCGGTGTTCTCGATCTGGTCGTCGCGGTCGATCACCTTGAAGACCCGCTCGGAGGCGACCAGGCCCATCTGCAGGGTATTGAACTTGTCGGCCAGCACCCGGATGGGGCGGAATAGCATGTTGATGTAGATCGGGAAGGCCACCAGGGCACCGAGCGTCACGCCGCCGGCGCGGGCTACGTCCTGGGCACCCCACCATACCATGAGGGCCAGACTGGCCGCGGCGATGATGTCGACCGTGGGGAAGAAGATCGCGTAGTAGAGGATGGCGTCGATATTCGCCTTGCGGTAGTCGGCGTTGATGCCGGCGAACTTGCGGGCCTCGGAGCGCTCTGCGTTGAAGATCTGTACGATCCGCATGCCGGTGATGCGCTCCTGCAGAAAGCCGTTCATCTTCTGGATCTGCGAGCGCACCTGCTGGTACGAGCGCTTGACCGCCTCCTTGAAGAGGTAGCTGGCCAGCATCAGGAACGGCATCGTGGTGAGGCAGATGAGCGTCAGGCGCCAGCTCGTGGTGAGCATAATGGCCAGTACGGCGAAGATCGACATAAGGTCGGCCAGGATCGTAATGACGCCCTCGGCGAAGATGCTGTTGATCGACTGGATGTCGTTGATCGTACGGGTAGTGGAGGTGCCGATCGGCGTCTTGTCGAAGTAGCTGAGGCGCAGGCTGTTGATGTGGCGGAAGACGCGTACGCGGAGGTCGCGGATCACCGATTGCCCGAGCCAGTTGGAGCTGTACACGAAAGCGTACCGGCAGAGTGCTTCAATGACCAGCAGTCCGGCGATGACCATGGCCCAAAAGGTCAGCCCCTGCGTGTCCCCGGCGAAGATGTAATCGTCGACCATCTTCTGGATCAGGCGCGGGCGCGCGATGGACAGCGGGGCGAGCACAACGGCCAGGGTGACGGCCAGGATGGCCACGGCCTTATACGGTTTGGCCAGCGCCAGGACCCGCCACAGGAGGTACAGGTCAAACTTTTGCTTCTCTTCGTTGCTGGCCATGAAGGCATGTAACAAGCTATTCGGGCTTTGGGTCGAGGTACCTACAAGAATTTTTGGGGCGCCGGGGCGCGGGTGCCGGATAATTCCCCGGGCCGCCGGGGCCGGTGGCCGCCGAACCCGGAACCTCTTTTGGGGTATTATGCAAACCACCTTCCCCATATCCCGTGAAAAACGTACTCGGAACCGAACTCGTCGCCTGCTGTACCGACCCTCCGACCGGCTTCTACCGCGACGGCTACTGCCGCACCGGCCACCTCGACAGCGGTCGCCACGTGGTGTGCGCCGTGATGACGGAGGAGTTCCTGACCTTCACCCGCTCACGCGGCAACGACCTCACCACTCCCATCCCCCAATACGAATTCCCCGGCCTCAAACCCGGCGATTCCTGGTGCCTTTGCGCCCTGCGCTGGAAGGAAGCCCACGACGCGGGCGTTGCACCGCCGGTGAAGCTGGAGGCCACCCACGAGTCGGTGCTCGACTTCATCGACTTCGCCCTGCTCCTGGAGCTGAAGGTGTAGCCGCTTGTCCGATAGCGGACGGGCGCGTGTCCGGTTTCGTACACATGGATGATTTGGCGATTTATAATCTATTGACTATCAATAGGTAAAATTCGTGGCACGGTCTGTGCAGTTGTGCCGGCATGGACCGCACCCTCGACCCCAAGGACATCAACCGCCGCCGCCGCAACCGACTGCTCGGGTGGGTGGGCCTGGGCGCGGTGCTGGTGGCCGTAATCTGGTTTGGACTGAAAATGTTGCGCCCCACGGCGGCGGAAGACACCCTGCGCTTCGCGACCGTAGAACGCGGTGAGGTAGTCAACACCATCAACGCGAGTGCGCTGGTGCTGCCCGCCTTCGAGGAGCAGATCAACGCCCCGGTGGCCACTACCATTGATGAGGTATTGCTCACGGCGGGTACCGCGGTGCAAGCCGGCGACCTGCTGATGCGGCTCGACCGCGACTACGTACAATTGCAGCTGGATAGCCGCCGCGACCAGCTGGCGGTTAAGGAAAACAGCATCGGGCTGCTCGGCCTGGAGTACGACCGGGACCTCAAGGAACTCTCCTACAATGCCGAGATCAAGAAACTCGAACTGGCGGCCGCCCGCGCCGCCCTGGCCGACGCCCGTCGCCTGCTGGAAATCGGGGGAGCCACGCAAGAGGAGGTCGAAGCCGCCGAGCTCGCCGTACGGATCAGCGAACTGGAATCCCACAAACTCGACAATCAGCTCGACTACGCCCGCAACAGTCTGGCGGGACGGAAACGACAGTTGCAGCTGGAGGTAGGCATGGAGGAAAAGGAAGTAAGCCAGCTCAGCCGCCGCCTCCGCGAAACGGAGGTCCGCGCCCCCCGCGCCGGCGTGGTCACCTGGGTAAACGAAAACATCGGCCAGCAGGTCACGGAAGGTACCGCCCTGGCCCGGGTGGCCAACCTCGGACGTTACAAGGTGGAGGCCAGCTGCTCCGACCGCTACGCCGACCAGCTTGCCGTGGGCCTGCCCGTAGAACTGCGGTTGCCCGGAGAGCGGCTCACCGGCACCGTTTCCGCCATCCTGCCGGAAGTGACCGAAAACCTGGTCCGCTTCCGCGTCGACCTGGACAATCCGGCTCATACCGACCTGCGGCCCAATCTGCGCACCGACCTCTATGTCATCACCAGTCGGGTCGAGGACGCCCTGCGCGTGAAGAATGGCCCGGTCTTCCGCGGCGGCCGCTCACAGTCGGTCTTCGTGGTCCGGGACGGCGAAGCTGTGCGGCGTGACATCCGCATCGGCGCGCGCAACGGCGATTACGTAGAGGTAGAGGAAGGGCTGCAGGCCGGCGACCGCATCGTCATCTCCGATCTCGAAGCCTTGAAGGACTTGAACGCTTTCAAACTGGACGAAGAATGAACGTGATCGACCGACTCAACCGCCTGCACCTGTGGTTCCTGCTCCTGGCCCTATTCCTCTGCACCCGCGTCCGCGCCCAGGAAACCGAAACGCGAGGGACCACGATCAGCCTCACCGAACTGCAGCAGGCGGCTACCGAGCGCGCCGAACAGGTACTCATCGCCGAGCAGCAACAACGCGCCGCTACCCTCAACTTACAGGCCTTCGAAGCCGGACTGCGGCCCCGCCTCGACCTGGCCGCCACCCTGCCCAACTATTTCCGCACCTCCACCGAAGTGACGCAGGACGACGGCACTATCGCCTTCCGCGAGATCGAGCTCAATAACTCCTCGGCGTCCTTGCTGGCTACCCAGCGCATCGCCGGCACCGGCGGACTGCTCGGATTGGAGACCCTCCTACAACGTACCGATAATTTCGCGCAGGAAACGAAGCGCTACAACGGCTCCCCCGTACGGCTCACCTTCCAGCAGCCGCTCATGGCCTTCAACCCCTGGAAGTGGGACCGCCGCCTGCTGCCCATGCAAGTGAGTGTAAGCGACGCCGCCCTCCGCGCCGCCCGCGCCGACGCCGCGCTGGACGCCACCGCCCTGTTCTTCGACCTGGTGAACGCCGACCAAGAACGGCGCATAGCCGAGACAAACCGGGCGGCCAACGCCACGCTGTTTGACATCGCCGCCGAACGCTACGAATTGGGCAAAATCAACCGGGGCGACCTCGTGCAGCTGCAACTGGAGCAGGCCAGCGCCGAACAAAATCTGCTCCGGGCCGAACGCCTAGTGGGACGGGCCTCCGCGAACATCCTGCAGTACCTGGGGCGAGCATACAACGGCGAACTCCTCCGCCCGGCAGCCCCCGACGCCCGGGCCGGAGTGGACATCCCCGCAGCCCAGGCCCTGACGCACCTGGCCGACCGCCCCGAACTGCTGCAACTCCAGCAGCGTGTACTGGAAGCCGAACGGGAGGCCGACCGTATCCGCCGCGACCTGGGGCCCCGCCTCGACTTCAACGCGAGCATCGGACTGATCCGCAACGCCGACGAACTGAACCCGATCTACCGGGACCCCCAGAACGAAAGGGTAGTGAGCCTCACCTTCGCGGTGCCCCTGCTCGATTGGGGCGAGCGGCAGGCCCTCAACCGGCGAGCGGAAACCGAGGTGGATCTGGCCCGTGAACTCGGCCGGCGACGGGAAAACGAACTCACCGGCCAGCTCACCCAGCTGCTGGAGCAGTGGAGGACGGTCCGGGAAGAACTGCAACTGGCCATCCGCATCCGCGACCTGGCCGAGGAGCGCTTCCGCATCAGCCAGGAAAGCTACACCCTGGGGGCTATCCCCCTTACCGACCTCACCTTCGCCCAGCAGAACCGCGACCTGAATACTCGCGCCTACGCCGAAACCCTGCGCGCGTACTGGCTCACCTACACCAGTTTGGAGCGGCTCACGCTCTGGGATTTCATCAATGACCAACCGCTTTACGAAAAGTAGTCCGCCCCCATCACCCTTAAACTCCCCGGAAATGATCGAACTGACCAACGTATCCAAATCCTACCGCACCGATACCATCGAGACCCTGGCCCTGCAGCACCTCAACCTGACGGTGCCGGCGGGGGAGTTCCTGAGCATCATGGGGCCCTCGGGCTGCGGAAAATCCACCCTGCTGAACATCATGGGCCTGATCGACGAGCCCACCGCGGGGCGGGTAGTGCTGGCCGGACAGGAGGTGACCGGCTACAACGGCAGTCGGGTGGCCCGCTTCCGCAACGAACAGCTCGGCTTCATCTTTCAGAGCTTTCACCTGATCAACGACCTTTCGGTGGTCGACAACGTGGAGCTCCCGCTGCTGTACCGCAAGGTCGGAAGCAAGGAACGCAAGCGGCGCAGCCTGGAGGCGTTGGAGCACGTAGGCCTAAGCAATCGCGCCTTCCACTTTCCCAACCAACTGTCGGGCGGCCAAAAGCAGCGAGTAGCCATCGCGCGGGCCATCGTCGGGCAACCCAACATCCTGCTCGCCGACGAACCCACCGGCAACCTCGACAGCCACATGGGCGGGGAAATTATGGACATCCTGCTGCGCCTCAACCAGGAACTGGGAACCACCATCGTAATGGTCACCCACGACGAACGGATGGCCAAAAAGACCCACCGCCTGGTCCGGCTGAGCGACGGGGAGCGGGTTAGTTGATTTGGGATTTACAATTGACCATTTACCCCCACGAGCACAGCGAGCAAAAACAGCGGCGGCCCGATTGTAAATCAAAAATCAAAAATTGTAAATCCCCCCGAGCGAAGCGAGCAGAAACCAGCGGCAGCCCAATCGTAAACCGGATATAGTAAATCGTAAATCAAAAATGCTCCAAAACTACCTAACCCTAGCCCTCAAGGTGCTGCGACGTAAGCCGTTCTACGCCTTCGTCAGCCTGTTCGGCATCAGTTTTACTTTGATGATTTTGATGTTGCTGACATCCCTCTTCGATGCCGGCCTGGGTCGCAACCAGCCCATGACCAAACGCGATCGCCTGCTGGTGGCCCCCATGGCCGAACGCTTGCGCTACGAGCCCGATACCACCCTGAGCATTGAGACGATATACGCGGACGACGGAACGGAGCGGTACGACACCACCGAGGAAATCACGGAGAACGTGGTCTCCAACTCCAACGGTCCGATGAGCTACCGCTTCCTCATGGATAACCTGGCCGACATGGAGGCGGCCGAGCGGATGGCCATATACCACGATGGCAACTTCACCGACGGCTTTATCGACGGCCGGAAATTTACCTTCTCGACCTACTATACGAACGCCGACTACTGGCGGGTGCTGGACTTCGATTTCCGCTTCGGACAGCCCTTCAACGAAGCGGACGTAGCCGCCGGCAACCAGAAGGTAGTCCTGACCGACCGGGCAGCCCGCGCGTATTTCGGCGAAGTAACTGCTGATCTCCTGGGCCGCGAGATGCTGCTGGGCCGTCGTGCCTTCACCGTGGCGGGGGTGATCAACCGGCCCCTGTCGGACAGCCCCATGTTCGGCGGCGACATTTACCTGCCCCTCACCACCCTCGACCAGCGATCGTTGTCGAGTACGGACGTGTCGGGAGGCTTCAGTGCCATATTCGAAGTGAGCTCCCCCGAGCGGCGCAAGGTGCTAAGCGAGGAGATAAACTTCATGGCCGAGCATTTCACCTTTCCGCCCGAGAGCGACTACAACAAACTGAAGATCATGAATGCCAGCATCCCGGAGGCCTACGCGATGCGGGTGGTGCAGGAACAGGATCCCGCGCGGGCCCTGCGCATCCTGTTCATACCCGTTGTGATCCTGCTGTTGCTCTTCGTGGCCCTGCCGCTTATCAACCTGATCAACCTCAACATCAGCCGCGTGTACGAGCGCCGGGCCGAGATCGGGGTGCGCAAGGCTTTTGGGGCAGAGGCCCGCGACGTTCTGCTTCAGTTCCTCTTCGAGAACCTGGTCATCACCGCAATCGGCGGGGCGATCGGACTGGTACTGGCCTTCTTCCTCATCTGGTACATCAATACCAACGACCTGCTGGGCATCACCCGCCTGTCGCTTTCCTGGCAGGTGGTCTTCTATTATTTCATCGTCATCCTGTTGTTCGGGTTGCTGTCCGGCATCCTGCCGGCCTACCGCGTAAGCCGCACCAACGTCGCCAACGCCCTGCGGGGATAAGCCAGGCCAGTCCACCATCAAAAACAAACCTTATGCTCTCCCACCTGCTGAAGTTAATGTGGAACAAGCGCCGCTCCAACGTCCTGATTTTCCTGGAGATACTGCTGGCCTTCGTGGTGCTGTTCGGGGTGTACACCTTTTCCATCTATCACTTCGACCGCTACCGGTCGCCCCTGGGGTTCAGCTACGAACACAGTCTAGGCGTGCAGGTCGATCTCGACGACCAGCTCGATTCGGCGGGGGTGGTGGACCTCCAGCGCAGGATCCGTGAGGAGTTACTGGACATGCCGGACGTGGCCGCCGTATCGTGGATCGGACCGGTCAACCCATTCGGCGGCGGTACCTGGCAGACGTCGGACGACCGCTACGGTTTCCTTATCCGCACCCAGATGATGTTCGCCGACGAGCACTTTGCCGAAACCGCCGAACTGTCCTTCCGGGAGGGCGGCTGGTTCACCGCCGCGGACCTGAACGCGAAGTATCCCCCGATCATCGTCAATGGAGCCTTCAAAGACGAGTATTTCTCCGACGCCGAAACCCTCATCGACAGCATCCTGCCGGTCAGCGGCGAGCACCGCATCGTCGGGGTCGTGGACGACTTCAAGTACCAGAGCAATTTTGCGGAGAACGTTCCCCTGACCTTTTTCTCCCACGTCGACCTCCACCCGGAACAAGGACCATTTGAGATGCTCATCGTACGCACCCGGCCGGGCGCAACGGCTAACGTCCAGGAGCCCCTCTACCGACGGCTGGTCGACCTGACCAAGAACACCGACGTAGTCATCTGGAGCATGGCCGACGACCGTGTCAAGGCCAACCGGCCGGTGGTGATCCCCCTGGTCATCATGCTCGTCATCTCCGGCTTCCTGCTCATCAATATTGCCCTGGGGCTCTTCGGGGTGCTGTTCACCCAGATCGGATACCGACGCGCCGAGATCGGGCTGCGCAAGGCGCTGGGCGCTACCCCCGGTGAAGTGACGGCGCAGTTCGTTGGCGAGGTGCTCATCGTCACCGCGGCCGGTTTGCTGCTCGGGATCTTCTTCGCCGTGCAGGTTCCCTTGCTGGAGTTGCTGCCCTGGCCCGGAAAGTACTTTTACCTTGGCATCGCCGCGGCAGTGGTTACCATACTGTTGATCGTCACGGCCTGTGCCCTGCTGCCCAGCCGGCAGGCGGCACGCCTGCATCCGGCGCAGGTACTGCACGAGGAATGACACCTGCCGCTCACCGATTATCAACAATAAAGTTCACATCCCATCCCACGTATCCTGATCATCGACGACGACCGTACGGTCTGCAATAGCCTCGAACTGTTGCTGAAGAGGGCGGGCTACGCCGTGGAGAGCCACTACGAGCCGCGGGAGGCGGTGGATCGCGTACGGGCGTACCGGCCCGACCTGGTGCTGCTAGACCTGAATTTCACCGTCGAGACCAGCGGGCGGGCGGGCATGCGGCTACTGATGGAGCTGCTGGAAGCCTTTCCGCAGCTTCCGGTGATCCAGATGACGGGCTGGGCAACGGTGCAGCTGGCCGTGGAGGGCATGAAGGCTGGCGCGCGCGACTTCATCGCCAAGCCCTGGGATAACAAGGAGCTGCTCAACACCATCCGGACGCAACTGGAGCGGGGCGCGGACGCGGGTGCCGCGGTCCCGGCGGGAGATGCCGAGCCGTTCGGTTCCCTGATCGGCTCTTCCGCGGTGCTTAATGACATCATCAATCAGGCCCGTCGCGTGGCCGGTACGGAGGCCGCCGTGCTCATCACCGGTGAGAGCGGTACGGGTAAGGAGCTGGTCGCCGAAGCCATCCACGCCGCCAGCCGGCGGGCGGGCGGACCTTTCGTGGCCGTCAACCTGGGCGGGGTTCCGGAGCAACTGTTCGAGTCCGAGCTCTTCGGCCACAAGGCCGGCGCCTTTACCGATGCGCGGACCGACCGCGCGGGCCGCTTCGAACTGGCCGCCGGCGGCACCTTATTTCTGGACGAGATCGGCGACCTGGCGCCCGCCGCCCAGGTAAAACTGCTCCGTGTGCTCCAGGAACGGCAGTATGAGCGACTGGGGGAAAGCCGTCCGCGCCCCACCGACGTACGCGTGATCAGCGCCACCAGCCGGAACCTGGACAGCATGGTCGCGGCCGGCACCTTCCGGGAAGACCTGCTGTACCGCATCAACCTCATCCATCTGCAACTCCCCGCCCTGCGTGAACGGCCCGAAGACATCGCCCCCCTGGCGGTACACTTCCTGGACAGTGCCCGTCGCCGCTACGACCGGCCGGGGTTGCGGTTCGATCCACCCACGGTGCCCTGGCTGCGACGCCAACCCTTCCCGGGCAACGTCCGCCAGCTCCAGAACCTCATCGAACGTGCGGCTATCCTGTCGCCGGACGACACGATCACGGTCGACCAGCTGCAACGGCAGTCGGGTAGCAACAGTGAGCCGCTTGCGGGTTTCACGCCCTCCGGCGTGACCCTGGAGGAAATGGAAATCCGTATGATCCGCGCCGCCCTTGGACGCAACGGCGGAGAAATCACGGCCACCGCCCGCGAGCTGGGACTGACCCGCGCGGCCCTCTACCGCCGGTTGGAGAAGTATGGCATTTCAATCACCACCCCTTAACTTGGATCGCGTGTCCGTCGCCTTCAAATACCTCGCTTACGTAGGTGCCCTGCACCTGGTGATCGGGGGGTTGATCTATGCGGTGGTGGGGCCGGGGCCGGTGCTGCTCCTGATTGAAATGGTACTGCTGCTCTCAGCCTACCTCGGGTACCGCCTCTACGAAGTGCTGGTAGCACCCCTGCAACTGCTTAGTCGTGGTGCCGGCGCCCTGGCCGATCAGGACTTCTCGGTCAAGATTCGCGCCACGGGCAGTCCGGAAATGGATCGGCTGGCGGGAGTGTACAATCGTATGATCGAGCAACTGCGTCGAGAGCGGATCGCCGGTCGGCAGCGTGAGGAATTCCTGGACCGCCTGGTGCAGGCCGCCGGGGTCGGGATCATCATTTTGGACTTTGACGGACAAATAGAATCCGAAAATCCCTGGGTAACCGAACGGCGGCAGTCGGGGGCCGACTTCGGTGCCGCCGTTGTGCAGCCTGCCCTAACACTTGGAGTGGGGGAGAAGGCAGTTTTCACTACGCCCGGTAACCGGCGGCTGCACGTGGAGCGCCATGGTTTCGTCGACCGCGGCTTTCAACGGAGCTTCATCATCCTACAAGATGTGACGGCCGACCTGATGCAGGCCGAAAAGGAAGCCTACGGCAAGGTGATCCGCATGATGGCCCACGAAGTGAATAATTCGAACGCCGCCATCGTATCCGTCCTGAAAACCCTGTTGGAAGTGGCCGGCGACGATGACCCCGAGCTGGCCAGTCTGACGCGTGACCACCTGCCGCCGGTCATCCTGCGGGCGGAACACATGACCGCCTTCATGCGCAACTTCGCCCGCGTGGTGCGCCTGCCCGCCCCCTGCCGTGAGCGGCTCGACCTCAACCTGGCGCTGCGTTCGGCGGTGGAGGTCATGCAGGAACTCATGCGGCGCGACGGGATCGAACTGCACCTGGCCCTCGCCCCGCATCCGGTATGGGTGCAGGCCGATCGCGCCCAACTTGAACAGGTGATCATCAACGCCTTGACGAACGCCCGGGAGAGCATCGGGAAGGAAGGCCATATACGCATCAGTAGCGCCGGCTCTCCGCCGGGCTTCGTGATCTCTGACGACGGACCAGGCATCGAAGCCGACGTCGCCGAACGGCTGTTCACCCCCTTCTTCAGCACCAAAGCTACGGGGCAGGGGGTGGGCCTTACCCTGTCGCGCGAGATCCTGGAGGGACATGGAGCCGACTACCGCCTGCGCACGGAAGCGGACAGTTGGACCCATTTCCGCGTTGTCTTTCCTGACTAACTGACAGACGTCGGACGTCTGACTTTTTGGCAGACGTCCGACGTCTGTCAGGGTGGCGGCGCCTTCACAGAGGTTATCTACTAAAGAATTAGTTGCAATACTAAAAGATTAGGACTATACTTGTACTAATCAATTAGTAGACATGCAGCGACTGGCCCGCCGCGAGGCGCAACTTATGGAGGTACTGTGGAGGCTGAAGCGGGCCTTCGTAAAGGATATCATCGAGGAACTGCCCGATCCGAAACCGCACTATAACACGGTTTCGACCATGGTCAAGATTCTGGAGGAAAAAGGATTCGTGGCTCACGAGAAATTAGGCAACGCCTACCGCTTTTTTCCCGTCGTTGCGGAGGAGGACTACCAGAAGAAGGCCGTGGACGACGTCGTGCGCCGCTTCTTCGACAATTCCCCCATGAATCTGGTCAACTACTTCGCCCGGGAGCAACAACTCGACGCCACGGAGCTCGAGCGCCTGCTGCGCCTCATCAAAGAACAGTAACATGCATTACCTGATCCATGTCGGTCTGTTGCTGGCCGCCTGCTACGGCTATTACTACTTTGTCTTGCGGGGTGAGACCTTCTTCCGCCTCAACCGCTGGTTGCTGCTGGGAGGGCTGGCGGCCAGTTTCCTCCTGCCGCTGGTGACCGTGCCGGCCGGGCTTTCGCTGCGGGCGGCCCTGGAGGATCCGCGGCCGGCGGAGACGAGTCTGTCGGTAGCCGAAGTGCCCATCGTAGCCGTGCCAATGCCCGGGTCGGGGGAAGTACTTCGCTTTGCGGAACCGGCTAATACGGCTCCCGCAACCTCCGATCCGGCACCCGCGGCCGCGCCCAAATGGTACGCGAGTTTCAGCTGGAGCCAAGCCCTATGGCTGGTGTACTGGCTGGGGGTAGGACTGTTCGGGATGCAATTCCTCCACCACCTGCTGCGTGTCGGGCGGGTGCTGACGCGGCCACCGACCTACCGGATCGGGGAGCTGCAGGTACTGGAAGTGGGGGAGGCCACCGCCCCGTATTCCTTCTGGAACCGCGTGGTGCTGAACCCGCGCAACTATGACTCGGCCACCCGCGCCCGTATTCTGGAACACGAAGGGGTACACGTGCGGGAGCGGCATACGGTTGATCTGCTGCTGGCACAACTCGTGGTGGTGCTGCAATGGTGGAATCCCGTTGCCTGGCTGTACCGCTGGGCGGTCGAGAACAACCTGGAATACCTGACGGACGCAGAAGTGCTGCGCCGCGGGCACGACCCGGTCCACTACCAACTCAGTCTGCTGCAGGTCGCCGCGCCGCGCTATGCGCACCGGCTGGCCACGGGCTACAATCACCAATTTCTGGAACAAAGAATCCGCATGATGAAATCGAAAAAGTCTTCCCCCCGCGCCGGCTGGAAATACCTGGCCCTGCCCCTGCTGCTGTTGCTCTCGCTGAGCTCCCTCAATGTAGTGGCCCAGGAAACGCCCACCCCCACCGAGCGTCCGGCACCCGCTCCCGAAACCCGCCCTGCGCCCCCTGCGCCACCCGCGCCACCTGCACCCCCTGCGCCTCCCGCGCCCCCCGTGCCGCCAGCGCCATTGCACGGAGAACTGGGGTACCACTGGACGGCCTACATGAGCGGAGATGAGGTCTGCTTTACGCTGATCGAGGAGTCGGCCGGCGATGACCATTACAGTTCGACCAACAGCGAGTGCTTCCCCGCCGCCCAACTCGGTGCCTTACCCGAGGGGATAAGCGGAACCTTCGAGGCGTCGCGGGAAGCCGGCACCCTGAAATTCACCGGCAGCTTTGCCGGAGGCCGAGGACAAGGCACCTACACCTTCGTACCCGACGCGGCCTTCCAACGGGCGCTCGCCGCCGCGGGCTATGAGGGGTATTCGGACCGGGAATTGTTTCACTTTTTCCTGAGCGACCTTACCGCCGGATACCTTACCTACCTGAAGCGGGAAAATTTCAATCCCCGCCGGGAGGAGTTGCTGCAAATGGCCGTTTTCGGTATCAACCATGCCACCCTCACCGAAGTGCTTGCCGACCTCGGCGCCGCCGGATTTGAGCGCCCGCGGATGGAACAGGTGATACAACTGCGAATCTTTGGCGTCGACCGACAGTACATGCGCAGCATGGCGGATGCGGGCTACCCTGACCTTACGCTCGACAACCTGGTGCAGGCCCGGATTCACGACCTGGATCCCGCGATGGTGGGGCGCATGAAAGACCTGGGTTTCGGGGAGCTGTCGTTTGACCAGCTGTTGCAGTTGTCGATTCACGGCATCGATGCGGATTACGTGCGGGAGATCCGCGACCTGGGATTCGCCGATCTGTCGGTCGAGGACGTAGTCGGGGCCAAAATTCACGGGGTAACCGCCGCCAATACCCAGGAGATCCGGGCGGCCGGCCTGGAGATCAACGGCCTGGAGGACCTAATGGCCTACCGCATTCACGGAGTAAACCCCGAACAGGTAGAGGAACTGCGGAAACTGGGGTACGCCGACCTGTCCGGACAGGACCTGCTGGCGGCCAGCATACACGGCATCACGCCTGCTTTTGTCCGGTCGTACGAGGGCCTCGGCTACGGCATGATCCCCTTTGAAACCCTGCTCGCGCTCAAGATTCACAATGTGACTCCCGACTACGTACGCGAGCACCGCCAGGAGGGCGATGACCTGCAGGACATGATCCAGCACCGGATAATGGGCCACGCCCGCCGTTAGCACCGAACCCGGGGGCGGGCGGTCAACCTTTATGGGGTAAGCCCGCCCCACCGTCATGCCCGATACCCCCACCCAAACCCAGCTGGAGTACCTCATCACCACCCTGCAAGAGGCGTACGGCCGGCAGACGCGCTACAGTACGAAAACCGCCATCGACCAGTTAGTGGCTACGATCCTGAGTCAGCGCACGAACTACGCCGACGAAAAGGCCGCTTACGACAAGTTGCTCGCTACTTACGGCAATTGGGGCGGGGTCGCGGGTGCCACGGTCGAGGGCATAGAGCAATGCATACAGACGAGCCGCTGGCCCGAGATCAAAGCCCCCCGCATTAAGGAAATACTAACCCACATTCAGGATACCTACGGCGACCTGAACCTCGACTTCCTGGCCGATATGCCAGTGGAAGAGGCGCAGGCCTTGTTGATGGAACTGCCGGGGGTAGGCTTCAAGACGGCCACCTTCGTGCTGCTGTTCTCGCTGCGCATGCCGGTGCTGCCGGTGGATACCCACGTGCATCGGGTGAGCACGCGCTTCGGTATTCTGCCGGCCAAAATCAGTCAGGCCAAGGCTCATGGGGCCCTGCTGGAGATCCTTCCCCGCGACGCCGATGAGTTGCTCAACTTCCACAAGCTGCTGTTCCGGCACGGGCAGCGGGTGTGCACCTACTCTCATCCGCGCTGCGGCGACTGCGTGGTGCGGGAGCGGTGCCGGTACTTTTTGGAGCGGGTGACGGACTGACAGACGTCGGACGTGTGCCTTTTTGGCACACGTCCGACGTGTCAGTTGGCTGCGTACCTGCAATTTCGTGGCCAAAGAGGCTCGGAAATGCCTGTTTCAGAAAATCCGCAAATAAATAGCGAGTATTTATGCGGCTGTCAGTTTGACATACGTCGGACGTGTACCTAATCTCCAGAATTGAGGAAATTGGATATCTGCAATAATCGGTCGCGGTGAAGTAGGTGGAAACCCTAGGAAAACCTTGACGTCATCCTGTCAGAAGTCCGACGTCTGACATTTTGACAGACGTCGGACGTCTGACAGGAAAAAAGATAACCTAATGCGGCAGCCGCCCCCGAAAAGCCCCATAAACGTAAGTACCCAGCACCGCGCTGGCGATAACCAGCACGATCGACAAGATGCCGTGGCCCAGCAGGGTGAACAGCGGCCCGGGACAGGCACCCGTCATCGCCCAGCCCAGCCCGAAGAGGGTGCCGCCGTAGATGTAGCGACGGTACGTGTGGGCCTTGGGCTTGAGGCGCAGCTCGCTGCCATCGATGGCGTGTACGTCGAAGCGCTTGAGCAAGGCCACCAGGAGGGCCCCCACCACCACCGCCACGCCGATGATGCCGTACATGTGGAAGCTCTCGAAGCGGAACATCTCCTGAATGCGGAACCACGAGACCGCCTCCGATTTAGTCATGACGATCCCGAAGATGGTGCCGATGCCGAGGTAGGTTAGAAACTTCATGCTGCGGCGGTTAGGTAGGGAAGAAGGAAAGGAAGGATAAGCCAGGTCATCACCAGCCCCCCGATAAAGAAGCCGATGACTGCTACCAGACTCGGCAGCTGCAGGTTGGCCAATCCGCTGATCGCATGACCCGACGTACAGCCGCCGGCCCAGCGGGTGCCGAAGCCAATGAGGAAGCCGCCCACCACCAGGAAGAGCCAGTTCAACGGCTGCAGCAGCCGGTCCATGGCGTAGAGTTCGTCCGGAACGAAGCCTTCGCCCGCCGGGTAATCGATGCCGACGGAGTTGAGGTAAGCGGTCGTTTCGGCGGAAATGGCCACCGGATCCGGATTCGCCAGCCAGGTGGTCGCGATGAAACCGCCCAGGATCGCCCCCGCAGCGAAGACGAGGTTCCAGGTCTGGGCGCGCCAGTCGATCCGGAAGAAGTCGTGCCGCCGGCCCGCGCCGACCAGCGTACACATGGTGCGGAGGTTGGAACTGACGCCGAACTCCTTGCCCAGGAGCAGCAGCGCCAGCATGGTCAGGGCGATCAGGACGCCGCTGACGGACCAGTGCCAGGGTTGGGAGAGAAATTCCACGGGAGGTTGTTTCCAACTAATACAACCGGCAGCGGCAAGGAGTTACACCGTGGCTTGGGAATAGGTAGCATTCCGGCGTAAACGGGTAGCGTAACCCCGATTCCCGGCTTTCGGGGATTAGCGCGGCACCCGCGGCCGCGCCAAAAACTTGTCGCGGTCCAGCCAGCGGGCGAGCACCCGTTCGTAGCGGTCGGGCAGCAGGCGGGTCACCTTGTCGATCCAGAAGGCGTCCTGGCCAATCAGTACCCGAGACCGCCGTCGCTCGATGCCGCGGATGATCTGGCGGGCGGCTTCCGCGGCCGTAGTGTGCGCCTGCTTTTCGAAGGTGGTGATAAAGCGTTCGCGCTCCTTGGGATCCTCGATCTCGACGTTGCGGTGGATGTTGGTGGCGATACCGCCGGGGTGGACGCAGCAGATGTGCATCTTGGGGCCCATCTCCACGCGGAGTGTCTCGGTGAACCCCCGGACGGCAAATTTGCTCACGTTGTAAGGCCCGGAGCCCGGGAACGCAAAGAGTCCGAATACGCTGCTGACGTTGACCAGACTGCTGTCCGCGTTCTCGCGCAGGTAGGGTAGAAAGGCCAGCGAGCCGTAGATGACCCCCCAGAGGTTGACGCGCAGGGTGCGCTCGTAGTCCTCCACCCGACTGTGGATCACGGGCTGCTGCCGCACGCTGAACCCGGCGTTGTTGATGACGACGTCGACCCGATCAAGCTGGTCCTTCACGGCAATGGCGAAGGCCTCCACGGCCGTGCGGTCGCCCACGTCAAAGGCCTGCCGCAGCCCCCTGGACGCTTCCGGTAGCCCAAACCAGGTGGCTTCGAGTTCAGTTTCCCTCAGATCGTTGAGGGCCAGTATGGCACCCCGGTCGGCGAGTTGGCGGGCGAGCTCCCGACCGATGCCGGAACCTGCCCCGGTGACCACTACTACTTTACCCCGGAGATCTATCATAAGCGTAAGGTAGTCAACGACCGGGGTCAGAACCAGTGGCCCAGATAAAAGTACAGGCCCCCGCCCTGGGAGCCCTGGGCGTAGGTAAGTTCGATAGGCCCCAGCGGCGTGCTGAGTCCGTAGGCCACCACCCCGGCCGCGATCCAGGAATCGTCGACCGAACTGGGTACGTCGAAGGGGTTGCCGATGTAGGCACCCCGGCCCCCGAGGTGGAAATAGTGGTTGGAGAAGAGGCGTTGCCGCCAGAACAGTTCGGTGAGCAGCAGGCCGTTGCCGGAGGCCTGTCCGAAATCCAGACTCGGGAAGGGCTTGAAGTTGTTGAGCAACTGCCGGTTCACGCCACCGAGGTAGTAGCGGTAGGGCAGGGTGGAGCGGCCCAGGAAGGTGCCGGCACTTACCTCGATGCCCAGCGAACTCTTGGCGGTGAGCGGCACCATCCCGAGGAAATCGACGTCCACGTTGAAGGCCCAGCCGGGGGTGCGGTTGGAGAGGGCGCGCACGGCACGGGCCTCGCTGTCGATGGTGAACCCCCGCAGGGGGAAGTGCGGCTGGTTGAGCTTGTCGTAAATGAAATACAGCTTGGGCACGAAGTAAAAGTCGTGGCCGAGGGTGAACAGACTGGACGTATCGGCCGAGGCCAGCTGGTCGGAAGTGGTGGAGTAGTACTTCATTTCCGCCGCGATGCCGGTGAAGCTGTTCTTGGTCTGGCGCACGTCCCAGTACGCTTCGGCATTCCAATCGTTGAAGCGGAAGTCGACCCGGTTGAGAACGATGCCGAGGTTTTCGTTTTCCACGTCCGTGACGTCGAAGCCCACGTCGGCGTAGTCCAGCCGGCTGCGCAGTCCGAAGGCCGAGCCGTTGATCCGGTTGATGCGGTAGTCGAATCGGTAGCGCAGGCGGTTGCCCGCGATCAGGTCCAGGCTGGTGGTGCTGTTGTCGACCAGTTGATCGTAGAGAGTCAGGTTGAGCAGCAGGTTGGCGCGGTACACGGGGTCGTAGTGCAGGCCCAGCCGTAATTGCTGCCCGAAGGCAGGTACTTGCTCGAAGACCATCTCCAGGGCGACCTCGTCGCGCGAGCCGCCCAGCAGGTATTCCCAGCGGTAGTTGATGTTGGCGTAGCGGCCGGTGACGTGGAGGTCGACCAGTCCCTGCCGGAAATCCTCCCAACTGATGCGCCCCGGCAGCTGGTCGTCGAAGTAGCTGAGCACCTGCCGGTCGGAAAGCTCGTCGCTGCCCATGATGGTGATGCGGCCGACGTTGAGGTACTGCGGCACGTCGGCGTCGCTGGTATCGCGGGTGCTTTTCTTGTTGCGCTGCAGGGCGGCCAGGGAGTCTAGGGTGGGCTTCATGTCCATGGCCGCGCGGTAACCGGCGTTGATGAGCGTGTCGATGTCGCTGAAGCTGAGTACGTTGAAGCCTTTCAGGTCGGGCTTGATGTCCAAGTCGGTGACTTCGTACTGCTCGACGTTGCGCCGGTTGGCCTGGAAGAAGGCAATTTGCAGGATCAGGTCGGCCACGCTTCCGATCTCACTGGCCTTGAGGGGGTCGGATTCCACGCTGACGCCGAGGACGTAATCCATTCCCTTGGCCTTGATCTCCTCGGCGGGGTAGTTGTTCGAGACGCCGCCGTCGGTGAGCAGGTGGCCGTCGAGTTCGTAGGGGCTCAGCACGCCGGGCAGGGCGGCGCTGGCGCGCATGGCCTCGGCGAGCATGCCGTTTTCCAGGATGACGGCGTCGCCGGTCTCGATGTCGGTGGCCACGGCCAGGTAGGGGATGGGCAGCTTGCTGAAGTCGCGGATGTGCCCCACCTCGGCCGTCCAGTTGGCGAACAGGTCGTGTACCCGCTGGCCGTCCGAAAGGGCGGTGGGCAGTTGGATGCTGAAGTCCTGCATCGAGATCGAGAGCAGGTACTTTTCGTTGTAAAGCTTTTCGTAGATGGTGCGGTCCTGGCGCTCCACGGCGTCCTGCAGTTCGGCCATGATGTCGATACTGCGCAGCAGTTGCTCGAGCTGGTCGGCGCTGTAGCCGGCGGCGTAGAGTCCGCCCACCACCGCTCCCATGCTCGTGCCGCCGATGTAATCGACGCGCACCCCGCTTTCCTCGATCACGCGCAGGGCCCCGATGTGGGCGTAGCCTTTGGCGCCGCCGCCGCTGAGTACCAGTCCGACCTTCGTATCTCCCTGGGCGCGGACGCAGGTGCAAAGGAGGCAGCAAAGGAGCAGGGTAAGGTGGGTCTTCATCGGCGGCCGGACCCTCCGGCCGGTGATGCGTCGGGGGGATTGGGGCGGTAAGATTATGAAAATTGCGAGAAACCTGCTATAGTGGTCCGCCGCTCAGTGGTCGGACCACTCAAGTCGTCCGACCATTAAGCCGTCGGACCAGCGTAATTTGGCCCCCCCACCATGAAGTACGGTTCCCTGATCTTACTGCTCCTTTTCGCCCTGCCCGGCTCCGGCAGCCCCTTCCAGTGCCGGGCGGAGCCGGAGGGGTTTCGGTTTCTTAATCCGCGGGTGGTGGACCTTGATTCTCCCCTTGCGCCCTTCTTCCTCCACTTCGGTGCGGTGTACCGCGAGCAACTCGGTCAGCCCGGCAACCAGCAGCGCGCGGACAACGTGGCGGAATGGCACGAGCGCTTCTGCGACCAGGCGGACGCCGCCGATATCGACGCCATTGTTTACGGCGACAACCTGAACCAGTTGGAGGGCCTGCGCCGGCTGCTCGATACCAAGGACCCCCGTACCGACAACCTTTCTCCAGCCCTCCAGGCCAATGCCTTCGCCCGCCACCTGCTGGAGGCCAATTGTCGCGAAGTGGTGGACTACCTGATCTACGCGAAGCAGGTCGAGCCCTTCGTGACCAGTCCGGCCAATGCATTCCAGCGCCGCAACATCTCCCGCCCGGAAATGGAGGCACTGCTCGAAACCGGTCTGACGCGCTTCCCCCGGCTGGAAAGTCACTACGTCCGCCTCCGCTACGCCTACCAGTTGATCCGGCTGGCCCATTACCTGCAGGAATACGCCTACGTGCTCGAACTCTACGACTACCTCATGCCCAAGGTGGACGCGGACCCCAGTATCCTGGACGATTGGATAGAGGGCCACCGCGCCGGAGCCCTGCAGTCGCTGGGCGATTACCCGCAGTCGGCCTACCTCTTCAGCCGCATCTTCGAGCGCAGTCCGAGCAAGCGGGAGAGTGCCTACAACAGTTTCCTGATCCAGACCGACGAGCAGTGGAAGCAGGCCCTGCTTCTGTGCCAGAACGACCACGAGCGGGCGATGCTGCACGTACTGCGCGCCCACAACGGACGGGCGGTGGTGCTCGAGGAAATGCGCAACATCTACGCCTACGAACCCGCCAACGAGGCGCTGGTACTCCTGGCCATGCGCGAGATGCAGGAACTGGAGCGGGAACTGCTCGGCGGCAACCTGCGCCCGGGTGGCCCGCCGCGGGCGGCCACCGACCGCGTAATCGCGATGCAGGCCTTCGTCAACCGCGTCATCAAAGAGGACAAGACCGACAAGCCCGAGTTCTGGCAGTTCGCCCGCGGCGTTCTGGAGCTGCTGGCGGGCGATTACTTCTACGCCGAACGTACCCTGGCCTCGCTCGCCCAGACCACGGAGGGCGACAGCCTGCAGCAGCAAATTTCCATACTCCGGGACGTGATCGACGTCCTGCAGCTGAGCCGAGTAACCGACTCGGTGGAGATACACTACTACGACCTGCTCACCGATGCCGGGATCCGGCAGCGGTACCCGGATTTCCGGGAACTGGTCAACCGGAAACTCGAGGCAGTATACCGGCAGTCCGGCCGGGAAGCCAAGGCCAACCTGTTGCGCTACGGGTTCGGGGCCATTGCCAAGAACCCCTCCATCGAATCCCTGCTGGCCCTGGAGCGACTGGCCGACAGCCTGAACCGCAACCGCTTCGACCGCGCCCTCTTCGCCGACCGCATCGGCACCGACCCCGTGGCCGACCTCCAGAACCTTATCGGCAACCACTACCTGCAACGCGGACAATGGAAGGCCGCCCTGGAAATCTATCGCAGGATCCCCCCCGACCGGATCGATGACTATGGCCGCTTCGTGCCCTTCGAACGCCAACTGCGCGACCGCGTCAACTACACCCCGCCGGCCGACGCCGGAACCTACAACAAGGTGCAACTCCTGCAACGCCTGGACGAGCTTGAGGAGGCAGCCGACAAAAGCACCAATGACACCCTGGCCGCCCGCAACTACTTCAATATCGGACTGGCCCTCTACAACCTCACCTACTTCAGCTACAACTGGGCTTTCGCCGACGTATTTCGCTCCGGCACCAGTGCGGCCCGCGCCGCCGGGGCCCGCAGTCCGACCAACGTCTTCTCCCACGTCAATGCCCCCCTGGGCAACCTGGAGCACTTCAGCATGGACCAGCCCCTCTACTACTTCGAACGGGCACTGCGGCGGGCACCCGACCGCGAAGCCGCCGCCCTGGCCGCCTACTACGCCGCCAAGGCGGAGCGCAACCAGCACTACGCCCTCGGCCGGCCCGGCGGGGAGCGGCCCTTCAGCTACTTCAGCATCCTGCGCGATGAGTACCGCGACACCGATTTCTACGACGAACTGATCGCGGAATGCCGCACCTTCGCCTGGTACGTAAACCGGTAGATTGCAACTGACAGCCCAGCGTCAAGATTATGAGACTAGGGCTGCCACTCAGTCTTTCGTTCATCTTTCTGGCCTTCCAGCCGTTGATAGCTGTCCGGAAGGCCACCGCCGGCCATTTTTACTGACCCCTTACCATCATACCCCTTCAAACATGCTGTCCCGCCCCCGCCGCAACCGTTCCTCCGCCGCCGTCCGGAACCTCGTCCGGGAAACCGAGCTTACGGCCGGCCACCTCGTCCAACCCATTTTCCTGATGCCTGATGCCGGCGCGCGGTTGCCAATCCCCAGTTTGCCGGGTACCTACCGGCTGGGCATAGATGAGGTGCTGCGCGAGATCGAGGATTGCCGTAAGGTGGGGCTGGCCAGTTTCATGATGTTCCCCGCGGTACCCGAGGAGCACAAGGACAAAACCGGCACCTACGCCACTTCGGAGGAGAACTTTTACCTCCACGCGGCTCGCGCGATCAAGGACCGCTTCCCGGACGTCTGCCTGATATCCGATGCCGCGCTGGATCCCTACAGCAGCGACGGCCACGACGGCGTGGTGATCGACGGCAAGATCCACAACGACGAAAGCCTGAAACTGCTCGACGCCATGGCCGTAGCCCAGGCCCGGGCCGGCTTCGACGTGATCGGTCCCAGCGATATGATGGACGGCCGCGTCGGCAGCATTCGCCGGGCGTTGGATAGTGAAGGGCTGACCGATACCGGCATCATGGCCTACACGGCCAAGTACGCCAGTGCCTTCTACGGCCCCTTCCGCGATGCCCTCGACAGCGCGCCCCGCCAACTGGCCGACGTGCCTTCCGACAAGAAGACCTACCAGATGGACCCCGCCAACGCCCGCGAGGCGCTGCGCGAAGGGGCCCTCGACGCCGCAGAAGGAGCGGATTTCCTCATGGTCAAACCGGCCCTGAACTACCTGGATATCATCTGGCGGCTCCACGACGCGCATTCCCTGCCCATTGCCGCCTACCACGTCTCCGGAGAGTGTGCCATGCTGCTGGCCGCCGCCGACAAGGGGTGGCTGGATTACGAGCAGGCCGCCACGGAAGCCCTGTTGAGCATCCGTCGAGCGGGCGCCGACGTGATCATCAGCTACTTCGCGAAGGACTTCGCGCGGTGGAATGCCAAATAATATCAAGCCCCTGTGGGGCGAGCCAATTGAGGTCGAGGCCCTATGGGCCGAGTTCTAAAATCCCTTTCCGGGTCACGCCATCCCTCGGCGTGCAACGCCTCGACCCTTACGAGATCAAGCCCCTATGGGGCGAGCTCAATAAAACTCTTCCCGGATAACACTATCACTCGGCCCAAAGGGCCTCGGCCTACTGCAGGGCCTCCAGGATGTCGTCGATATCGTCGAAGCTCTTGTAGCCCACCTTTTCCTCTCCGCTGCCGCGTAGCGCCAGGCCGTGGTGGCGGACGGCGGCGGTAGCCTGCTCGGCCGCAAGGTCGAGGTGAAGGAATACTTCGCGGTCCTGGGTCACGGCGGCCAGGTCGGTGGTGGTGAAGGGTGTTCCTTCCTCTAGGTCGGTGTAGGTGATGCCGCCGTCGGCGAAGTCGAGGATCACGGTACCGGTTGTCTCCGTAAGGCGTTCGCGCAGGTCATCCAGGGTGTGGTAACCGGCTACGGGGATGCGGGTCAGTACGTTGATGCCTGCCTGCGTGTAGGGTTGGGCATCCACGCCGTGGTCGATGAGTACGTGGGTGATGCCAGCTTCCCGCAGCGCTTCGGCGGGGAACTCGGCACCCGCGCCCAGTTCCGCCACACAAACGGGACCCTCCACCCATTCGCGGATGGCCAGGAAGTAGTCGAGGGAAAGACCCGCAGGGCCGATCGGGAAACAGAGGAAGCGGGCGTCCCAGGCCGCGAAGTAGCGGGCGTCGGTCAGGTGGGTGAGGCCGAAAGCCAGGAGGGGAATGGAAACCATAAGGAAAAAACTAGGGGGTGCCGGCCACGACTACCACGATCTCGCCCTTGACCTTGGGGCGGGCGGCGTAGTCGGCGCGGAGTTCGGAAAGGGGGGCGGTGGTGATTTCTTCGAAGCGTTTGGAGATTTCGCGGGCCACGCAGCCCAGGCGGTCGGGGCCGCAGTGTTCTTCCAGTTGGGCCAGGAGCTTGGCGATGCGGTGGGGGCTCTCGTACAGGACAAAGGTATTCGGCAGCTCGGCCAGGTAGAGCAGGCGGGTCAGGCGACCTTTCTTTTTCGGCAGGAAACCCTCAAAGTGGAAGCGGTCGGAGGGGATGCCGCTGGCGGCGAGCGCGGGTACAAAGGCCACCGGGCCGGGCAGGCAGCTGACCGCGATACCGGCTTCCCGGCAGGCACGTACCAACAAAAAGCCCGGATCGCTGATGCCGGGGGTACCGGCGTCAGTGATCAGGGCGTAGGTGGAACCATTCTTCAGTTCCGTGACGAGCTGCTCAACCAGAGCGTGCTCGTTATGCGCGTGGTAGGCCCGCAGTGGCGTCTCTATGCCGTAGTGTTGCAACAGCGGACGCGAGGTGCGGGTATCTTCGGCGAGGACCAGGTCGACCTCACCCAACAGGCGTTGGGCGCGGGCGGTGATGTCCTCCCGGTTACCGATGGGGGTAGGGATGAGGTAAAGCACGGGCGCAAAGGTCGCTGCGCCGGCTGGTTACAGCAAATCTTCCTCGTCCATGACGTGGCGGACGCTGCGGCGCACCATCTCTACGGTGGCGCCGTAGGCCATGTGGCTGCCGAGTTGTCCGGCCTGCAGGCTCAGGGGCTCCTTGAGGGGGCTGGGGGCCAGACCGAGGGCGGGCAGGGCAATCTTGTGGGCGGCGGTCCAAAGTGCGGCACCGAAGGGGATGCCGGCGGGGGCCTGGGCGGCGGGAGCAGCCTCAACGATCACGCCGTAAATGCCGCCAACGAGGGCGCCGAAGGCGAGGTTGATGGCTTGCTGGGCGTTCTCTTCCTGGTTGCGGTTCAGGTTGGTGTTGGTCACTTCCTCTCCTTCTTCCACAATTTGCAGGCGAGCGTCGTGCTCTTCCTGGGGCTGGGCGGTGGGCAGGCTGCGGTCGACCAGCATTTTGATGCCGGTACCGACGAGTCCGCCGATCATGCCGGCCAAGAAACCGCGTACGTAGTCGGGTTCACCGGCGGTGCGGTTAAAGTAGGGCTTGGCGGCACCCAGGGTGCCGGCGGCGTAGCCTTCGGCGCTTTTCAGGCCGCTCTCGGCCTGGTGGTAGGTGCTGGAGGCGAATTTCTCAATGGGGGTGAGGTCGATGTCTCGAACGGATTCGATGACTTTATCTACAAATGACATAGTGTTGTTTTCCTGTTCCAACGGAAGCGCGGCCCGGCGAGTTCGATACAAATCCCGCTGGATTGGGGACCAGACCCACCTTCCGGTCGTCGGCCCGGCCGGCCCGGGGGATCAGTCCTTGTTCTTGCCGAACAGGCGTTTGATCCAGGATTCCTTTCGCTCGCTGCGGCGTTCTTCCCGGCGGTCGTCCTTCAGCAATTCCTGGGCGATGCGGGCGGCGTATTCGGTAGCGGTCTCATTAGTGCGCTGCCGTTTGTCCTCTACCTTCTCCCGGATTTCCGCCTGGTCGAACTGGCCGAGGGCGCGGGCGATCTCCTCGCTCAGGTTAAGGTCGGCGAAGATGGGCATCTCGTCGAGGTAGTCGGGGCAGTCGAGTTCCGCCAAAGTCATCTCGTCCAGGGGCGCGAAACCGCCCCCGTGAAAGGCCTTAAGCTGCGGGCTGCGCTGCACCTTGCGGAGGAAAGTGCCCCAAATCGGTAGGGCGGTGGCGGTGGCCGAACCGCGTGAGAGGGTGCGGAAGTGCACGGCGGGGTATTCGGCCCCGACCCAGGTGCCAACCACCAGCTTGGGGGTGAAGCCGAGAAACCAGCCGTCGGACTGGTCCTGGGTAGTGCCGGTCTTGCCGGCCAGGGCACCTTCGATGCCGTAGGTCGACCGCAAACGGGCCCCGGTGCCGCCGTTGACCACACCGGCCATCAGGAAGGTGGCGATCTTGGACACGCGCTCGTCGAGCACCCGCTCCGTTTCACCTGGCCGTTCGAAGGTCACAAGTACCTTGCCGTCGGCGTCCTCGATGCGGTCGAGGTAGTGCAGGCGGCGGGGGCGCCGTCCCTGGTTGGCGAAGGCACTGTAGACCATGTTCATCTCAGCGAGGCTGGCCTCTACGGTACCCAGGGCGATGCTCGGGATGGCCTGCACGGGCTTTTGGACGCCCATGCGGTTGATCTGTTCGGCCAGGGTGGGTAGGCCGCTGCGCACGGCCAGGTTGACGGCAACGGTATTCACCGATTTGGCCAATCCGCCCTTCATGGAGTAGGCGCCCGTGTATTGACCGTTCGGGTTGCCGGGGCTGTAGTCGTTGTACTCGACGTAGGTGGCCTGCTCCGCGGGAGTGTACTCACAGGGGAGGATGCCCTGCTCCAGGGCCGTGGCGTAGACGACGGGTTTGATGGTGGAGCCTACCTGCCGGCGACTGCTCACGTGGTCGAACTGCACGGTGCGGAAATCCACGCCGCCCACCCACGCGCGCACCACGCCCGTGGCCGGTTCGGTGGCCAGCAAGCCGGCGTTAAGTAGGGTAAAGTAGTGCCGCAGGCTGTCGACCGGGCGCATGAGGGTATCTACCGCGACGCCCTGCCGCCAGTCGTAGACGGTCATCCGCCGGGGCTCACGGAGTTCAGCGAGGATCTCTGCTTCGCTCAGGCCGCGCTGCTGGAGTTGCTGGTAGTGCTCGCTGCGCCGCAGGGCGGAGTTGAAGGCATCTTCCCAGGGGGCTTGCTTGCGCGACTTCCAGTCGTCGGCCAGGCTTTGCTGTATACGGGGCAATTGCTCCCGTACGCTCTCCTCGGCCATGCGTTGCAGGCGGGAATCTATGGTGACGAAGATGCGCAGCCCGTCACGGTCGGCGTCGTAGGGGCGGCCGTCGGGGTGTTGGAGGTCCTTCAACGCCGCCTGGACGTCGGCGCGCAGGCGCTGCCGGAAGTGGGCCCCCGACCCGACGCGGTCGTTGTCGCGGGTATAGTGGAGTTCGAGGGGAAGCTGGGCAACGG
Source organism: Neolewinella litorea (assembly GCF_004803465.1). Taxonomy (GTDB): domain Bacteria; phylum Bacteroidota; class Bacteroidia; order Chitinophagales; family Saprospiraceae; genus Neolewinella; species Neolewinella litorea. Next base: position 52,080 of record NZ_SRSF01000005.1, read on the forward strand.
AATCGGCCTCCTCATCGGTTATCGAGCCGTTCTTGGCCATCAGGGTCAGGACCACGTTGCGGCGGCCGACACTCTTCTCGGGGTGGGCGCGCGGACTGTAGGTGGTGTTGGCCTTGAGAAGACCGACAAGTATCGCCGCCTCCTGGAGGTTGAGCTTCGAGGCGGGCTTGTTGAAGAACCGGCCAGCGGCCACTTCAATGCCGTAGGCTTCCTCGCCGAAGGGAACGGTGTTGAGGTAGAGGTTGAGCAGTTCGCGCTTGGAATAGACGTCCTCGAGCCGGCTGGCAATGACCATCTCCCGGAGCTTCACCTTCAGCATGCCGAGACGGTCGTACTGGTTACGGGGGAACAATTGCTTGGCCAGCTGCTGGCTGATGGTGCTGCCGCCGCCGCCGCTGCGGTCGCCCATCAGGATGGTCCGGACGGCCACACGGGCCAGGGCCCGGAGGTCGACGCCCTGGTGCTCGAAGAAGCGGGCGTCTTCGGTGGCGATGAGGGCCTGGGTGACGTACGGACTGATCGCGTCCAGCGGCACGCTCACACGGTTGATGGTGTAGTACTTGCCGAGGGGGGCCCCGTCTTCGGTGAAGATGGAGGAGGCATCGTCGTTCTCGATCTTGGCCAGTTCCCCGCGGCTGGGCAAATGTCCGTAGCTGCCCGTCATCACCCCGATGACCAGGAAGAGGAAGAGCACCAGGACCAGCGCCACGGGCACGCCGAGGCCGAGCAGAACGAGCTTACCCGGGGGCTGGGCGCGAAGGTATTGCACGGTATTCCGACCCAGACGGGTAACGGTGGCCGTAAGCTTTTTGCGAAGCGGTGTTGGCATAGGTTGGTTTCAACGACGGTAGTCAGATAAACAGGTCGGCGCGCCGTAACGCTATACGGCGGTCGCGACTTAAACAAAGCTTAACGCTTGACAAACGCCGCAGGTCGGCGATTCCTTGCTGTGGGGGAAGGTTAATCCGCTTACTGCACCTGAAAGAGCGCATTGGCGAACAGGAACTTACCGTTTTCCCAGAAGGCCCGGTACAGCGGATTGTCGATCAGGTAGATGACCTGTCCGCGGCGCAGCGGCTCGACGCCGAAGTTGAGCGTTTCCTGGATCTTGTCGAAGGCCTGGTTGCCCACGAAGCCGGAGACGCGGGGTTCGGTACGCACGCGCCCCACGTTCCACCCGTTCTCGAGGTAGTCGTAGGCGTCGTCGCTGGTCTTCAGGGAAGAGTAGGCCTCTCCGATGCCGAAGCTCAGTGGATGTGTGCCGTCCATTTCTACCTGCACGATGGCACCGGGGATGAAACCTTCGATGAAGCGGCGCTCCTGATCGGCGTAGGGTTGCAGCCGTTTCTCGCGCTTTTCTTCCTCCGAGAGGGTGTCCTTGGCTGCTTCCTTAGTGGTGAGGCCGAAGCCCTCCTTACCGGCGAGACTGCCGTTGGCCGCGCCGATGGCGATCAGCTTACCGCCGGCCCGCACCCAGCCGGCGAGGGCTTCCGTCTCGGCGTCGGTGAAGTTGAAACGCCCTTCCGGCAGTACCAGGATGTCGTAATCGCCGTCGAAAACTTCCATCACGTCCTCGCGGTGGAAGATGCTCAGGGGGTAGTTGAGGTCCTGTTCGAAGTAGTACCACACCTGACCGAATTCGTTGGAGTAGATCCCCTCACCCGAAAGGGTGGCCACCTGGGGTTTACCGATCAGGGCGTAGTTGCTGCCGCCCAGATCGCCGCCCACGGAGGCGCTGAAGCCGGTCTCCAAAACTTGCAGCTGAGCTTCGTGGTCCTGGGTGAGCCGCTGCAGGGTGCCGGCGAAGTCGGGGTGAACGCGGTTATCGCCGCGGTTGATGATGAGGGTGCCGGCCGGGTACTCGGTATTGCCGAAGGTGAAGTCCGTCTCGGAGGCCCGCACCTGAATGCCGGCCTTGAGGAGGGCGGCCAGGAAGCGCGCGCTGCTCATTCCTTCCCAGGGCAGGGCGAAAGCGTAGGTGGAAGCCACGTCGACGCCGGCCAGGGGGTTCTGGTAGTCCGCCGTCTGGTAGGGTTCAGTGGCCACGTTCAGGCGGCTGGTGCTGGCGTAGGTGTCCAGTCCGTAAGCCAGGGGCACCGACCAGGCGGTGATGTCGTAGGTCACCGAATCCTCCACGAAAGCGGTGGGGTCGAACAGCACCTGGGTGAGCACGGAGCGCGGCTGATAAGCGGAAACCACCAAGTCGCCGGCACTGACTGCCAGCTTACCTTCTTCGCCCGTGGCATAGTTGTAGCCATCGAAGTTGCGCGCGGCCGTAGCGCGGCTGTACTGAATGCCGTTGCGGTCGAGCAGGTCGGTCAGGGCCCGCAGTTTGCCCTGGGGGTTGTTGGCGCTGACCACGTAGGTCTTGTAGGGCCCCTGGGGATTGTCGGTGGCCCCGGCGAAGTAGCGCGCGAATTCACTCGTCAGGCGGTCGGCTTCCCGGGCGGCAATCTCCACCGTGCTCAGGGCGGTGGTGCGGTGGTGCGCCACGCGGTCCTTCAGGGTCAGGGTATCGCCGGTGGGCAGTTCGATGGCGCGCCCGCCCCGGCTGCCACCGCCCTGTTCGTACGTCATGCCGATGGCCCCGTTGAAGGTGGGGTAGGTGTCGCCGTAGCTAGGGTAAAGCAGGTCGAAGCGCTCCCGCGTGAAGTAGAGCCAGCCGTGTTCGTCGAAGTAGCGGGCGTGGTTTTGGCCGATCTCGGTCTGGAAGTCGCCCTGCCAATCGGTAATGTACTCGTGGAAGGGTTTCGCCGCCGGGGCGAAGTAGTAGGGCGAGGTGTAGCCCTGCTCGTGAAGGTCGGCGTGGATGTGGGGCATCCACTGCTGGTACTGCACGATGCGCTGCCGGCTTTCCTTCTGCGTTTGCCAGGCCCAGTCGCGGTTCAGGTCGAAGAGGTAGTGGTTGGTGCGCCCGCCGGGCCAGGGTTCCTGGTGTTCGCGGGTGGCGGGGTCCACGTCCAGGTTCGTCGTGGCTACCTGCCGGAACCAGTTGGTGTAGCGGTTGTAGCCGTCGGGGTTTTCGCTGGGGTCGAGGAGTACGACCACGTTCTTGAGCCATTCGCCGGTGCGGGCGTTGTCCGGGTCGGCCAGGTCGTAGAGCACGCCCATGCTCGCCTCGGATCCGGTGGCTTCGTTGCCGTGTACGCTGAACGACAGCCATACTATCGCAATGTCGTCCAGGGCGGGGTCCGTATCTCCGGGCAACAGTCCGGCGCGGCGCAGGTTGTTCTCCCGGATGGCCTCGATGCGGGCCAGGTTTTCCGGCGTACTCACGGTGGCAAGCAGCAGGGGACGGTCTTCGTTCGTGGTGCCGTACTGTTCCAGCGTCACCCGGGGGCTTTCCTCGGCTACGAGTTGGTAGTAGTCGACCAGCATCCAGTGGGGGGTGAAGGTTTCGCCCAGTTCGTGGGGGAGAAATTCGTCGGGCGGCGTAACGGTACTTTGGGCGCCGAGCGCGGGTGCAAGGAATGAGCCGGGGAAAAGTCCTGCGGCAAGGAAGAGCAGGGGAAGGTACAAGCGCATCTGGTGGGGGTCTAAGGGCGGCTAAGGTAAGAAAAGCGCCTTTTCCCCCTCGCGAGGCACCACCGGGGGCTATGTCTTAGCGGTACGATTCCTTCAGCAGGGCTTCCAGCTGGTCGAGGCAGGCCGTGAATCCTTCCCGGAAGCCCATTTCGAGCGTGGCTTCCAGGTCGCGGGCGGAAGGGTAGGTAGTCTCCACCGTGAGGAGGGTATTACTTTCTCCCCGTTCAGTGAAGGTGTTCACCCAGCTGGATTGGGGGAGGTCGGAGTTGAGTTCACCGTTTTCGTCCGAAAACCCGTCCTGGCCGCTGAAGGATTCTTGCGGGTGGATGGATTCGTAGTCGGTGCGGCCCCAGTGTACTTCGCCGCCGGGTCCGCGCATGGCGTAGATGCGGGAGCCGCCCTCGGTAAAGTCCATGGACTTGGTGTGCGATCTCCACGGGGCGGGAGCCCACCACTGATCCAGCAGGTCGGCGGTGGTCCAGGCCGCCCAGACGAGTTGCCGGGGCGCGGCATATTCCCGCTGGATCCGGATCCGGTTGTGCTCTTTTTCGACCGAAAAGGTCAGGGTGTCTGCTGGGTTCATAGGGTAGTGATTTGAAAGTAGCGTGGCCGAGGCCGAAAGCTAATTTAGTGACCGGCGGGCATGACGCGCAATAGGGGTCGGGGGATTAATCTGCGCCTTAATCTGCGGGCTTTGCTGTGAATTTTTCGCGCCTTCGGCGCCTTAGGCGTTCTTTGAACCGCGGATTTCGCGGATTCTTGCGCGGATTTTGGCGCAGATTTTTTTTGCTTGCGCTGCTCGCGTATGTCAAGTTAGGTTAGGTCAATCTACGCTTTAATCTGCGCCCCAATCAGCGAAATCTGCGGTAAGTTTCTGTAGCACCTGTGGTGCTTCAGGGGTCTTTGAACCGCAGATCACGCGGATTCTTGCGCGGATTTTGGCGCAGATTTTTTGCTTGCGCTGCTCGCGTATGTCAAGTTATGTTAGGTCAATCTGCGCTTTAATCTGCGCGCCGATCAGCGGAATCTGCGGTGAGTTTCTTTAGCGTCTGTGGTGCTTCAGGAGTCTTGTGAACCGCGGATTTCGCGGATTCTTGCGCGGATTTTGGCGCAAATTTTTTGCTCGCGCTGCTCGCGCATGTCAAGTTAGGTTAGGTCAATCTGCGCTTTAATCTGCGCGCCGATCAGCGGAATCTGCGGTAAGTTTCTGTAGCACCTGTGGTGCTTCAGGGGTCTTTGAACCGCAAATCACGCGGATTCTTGCGCGGATTTTGGCGCGGATTTTTTCGCCTTCGGCGGCTCGGACGTAAAGTGTACTCTTATTACGTCATTTTGCACGCAGCACGGATTATTTGTAGGCACCGAAAAGTGGTGTAGACCGCCCTTGAGATCGCCCGGGCGGCGGGGCGCAAAAGGGCGAAAAAGAAGGCTGCACTGTTTGAGCGCGCTTGAGATTTTGGTTGGAAAACGGATGGGGAACTATCGACAGACTAATGTCGGAGATTGGATTTTGCAGCGAGTTTGCAGCATTCCGCCCTTTTGGGTTCCGCCGCACGATATAGGCGATATCAAAGGCTTGCTTTTTTGGTCCTTTTGTAGCAAGACAAAAGGACGGAGCATTTTTTTGAACCGCGGATATTTGCTCACGCTGCTTACTTATGTCAAGTTTGGTGAAATCAATCTGCGCTTTAATCTGCGCCCCAATCAGCGGAATATGCGGTGAATTTTTAGCCTCTATGGCACTTCAGTGGTCTTGCGAACCGCGGATTGTGGCGCAGATTCATTGCGGGCACCAAAAGGTGGGGTGGATCGACCCATCGCAATCGGAAGAAGGGAAACTTCAATCTTCGAATCCGATTTCAGGGGTGTGCAGGCGGTAAGCCCACGCGGCGCGTGATCGGTTCGGCACCATTGAACTTAGGCAAGCTTCCCGCTAAAACCCGGGGAAGGTAAATTTCGTCTTACTATATTGAATACCGATTATCCGCTATGCGCTTCCGAACCACCTTACTTTGCTGTTTCCTCATTCTGCTCGGCACCTGCGTCCGCGCCCAGGTACTGACCGTGAGCGAGGAGATACCCATGCGCAACGATACAGAGTACACGCTGGTGGGCAAACTCGGAGGCCAGGTGCTGCTGCTGCAGGACCGCGAGAACAAGCACCTGCTCACCGCCTACGGACGCAGCATGAACCAGAGCTGGGAGAAGGAACTGGAGCTGCGCGGCCGCAACGTGCGCATGCTCGACGCCCTGCCGGCGCAGGACGGGACCGGCTTCCACCTGCTCTATCTCTACCGCGATAAGGGCCGCAACCACCTGCAACTGGATCGCTACAACCCGGCCGGTAACCTGCAGGACAGCGTGACGCTGGTCGATTTCGGAATGTTCGTCACGACGCCGGAAGATGAGATCTACCACTCCGACGACGACAGCAAGCTGCTGCTGCTCATGATCGACCAGCAGAGCAAGGCGCGCTACCTGGGCATTGATCTCGACAGCATGAAGCTGCTCTACGACCGCGAGCTGGAGCCGGAGAAATTCTTCTTCAACGACGATTTCCTGCAGGCCGAGATTTCCAATACCGGCGACATGTACTTCATCGTGGAGCGCGACAACTTCAAGAGCCGCCGCCGTAAGCACCGTTACGAGGTGTACACCCACCGCGCCGACGGCGGCGACCGCGCCATGATCGACGTCAACCTGGGCGACAGCCTGACCTACGACGTCTTCTTTAAATACGACAACCTCAACCGCCGGTTGGTGGCGGGCGGACTGTACTCCACCAAGGATTTCATCCGCGCCGAAGGCTACTTCTACCTCTGGATCAACCCCGATAACCCGCGCGACGAACTGCGGCCCCGCTTCCAGGAGTTCCCCATCAACCTGGTCAAGAACGTGGAAGGCCGCAAGTTCAACAAGCGCCACCCGGGCATCAACGAGCTTACGGTGCGCGACGCGATGCTGCGCCGCGACGGCGGGATGGTGATGATCACCGAACGCGACCGCCGCCTGCAACGCCGCGGGGGCGCCGCTCAGAACCAGTTGCTCAACACCTACGGCGGCCGGCCGCTGGTCGACTACCACCTCGACGAAATCGTGGTCTTCGCGGTCAATCCCGACGGCACGCCCCACTGGAGCAACATCATGCACAAGAAGCAGTATAGCCAGGACGACAACGGGGTATACTCCAGTTTCTTCCTGATGGAAACCCCGAGCCGGCTGCGCCTGCTATTCAACGACGAGATCCGCTTCGAGAACACCGTGAGTGAATACGTCCTGAACCCACGCGGGGAGTTTGACCGCAACACCCTCTTCCATACCCGCGACCTGAACCTCCGCCTCCGCTTCCGCGACGGCATCCAGGTGGCCGCCAACGAACTCGTGATGCCCAGCGAGCACCGCAACCGCCTGCGACTGGTAAAGATGACCTACGACGCCCGATGAAAGCACACCCCCTTTTCTCCCTCCTGCTCCTACTCCTGCCCCTCTTGCTGGGCTGTCAGCGCCGCATGGCCGAGGGTACCCACGTGGCTTCTCCCGATGAGGAAATCCAACTGCAGGTGGGCGATCGCCTGCGTGCGGACCCCCGGGCGGATGATTTCTTCACCTTTGTAAAGGTGCTCGAAGACAGCCGCTGCCCCCGAGGCGTACAGTGCATACAGGCCGGCCGGGCCGTGGTAGCGGTGCAGGTCATGCGCGACGGTACCCTGACCGAGGAAACGGTGACCATCGACGGCAACGCCCTGGCTACCGACCAGGGGCCGCTGCAGCTGGTGCATTTGGAACCTTATCCCGACGCTTCCGTTCCTGATCCAGGGCCTTACCGCCTCACGGTCCGCCTGCTGGAGTAGCCCCTAAAGCGGGCCTGCCCCAGGCAAGAAGCTGCACCTGGTATACTGTAAATAATCTCCCATGTTCTTCCCCACCGGCGACGATCAGGTCGATGGCGGTCATCGCCCCCACTTTGCCTACGGCCTCATCGCCCTCAACGTGCTGATCTTTGCCTACCAGTACAGTCTGGGTCCGGAACCGGGGGAGTCCTTCGTTTACCAGTGGGGCACCATCCCCGAGCGCATCGCGGCAGGGGAGGGGCTGGAGACCCTCATCACGAGTATGTTTCTCCACGGCAGCTGGCTTCACCTGGTCGGCAACATGCTTTACATGTGGATCTTCGCCGACAACATCGAGGCTACGGTGGGCAGCGCTCGGTTTCTTGTGTTTTACTTCCTGGGGGGTATCGCGGCGGGACTGTGTCACCTGTACTTCAACTGGGGCAGCCCGATACCGGCCGTCGGGGCCAGTGGGGCGCTATCAGCGGTGATGGGAGCTTACATCGTCCTCTTTCCGCGGTCCAACGTACGCGGCTACCTGTTCTTCTTCCGGATCAACGTGCCGGCCTTCCTGTTTTTGGGCTTCTGGTTCTACCAGCAGTCTTCGGCGGGCTTCGCCAGTCTGCAGAGCAGCGCGGGTACGGGCATTGCGTGGTGGGCCCACATTGGCGGCTTCGTTTTCGGGGTCATCAGCGGCTTCGTCTTTCGGGCTACGCACCACATCCCCCGGCATTCGGAGGGCTACCGCCACAATGTCGATCTGTAGGGCGGGCGCGCGGGTGCGATCATAAGATGAAGGTTCTGTGGGAAGTGGAGGTGGAAAACTAATGCCAAATGGCGGGCGTTGAGCAAGTTATAAATCCTAAGTGCCATGATTGAGTCGCAAACCAGCAGAGAGGAATTGAAAGAACTTCTGCGTGAAATTCTTCATGAACATCCAGAACTTATCCTTCGAGCCCTCGAAAGTGCTGCACCAAGTGAATCTCTTACGGTGGCAGACACCGTAGACTATATTTCTTTGGATGAGGTGAGGGAGATCGTCAAATTAGATTTTGCTAAATACGATCCTGTCTTTCGCGCGCTAGCATGAAGAAGATTGAGTATTTAAGTGCCGAGGCGATTATTCTGATCAATAAGTCAACTATTGAGGCCCACGGTGGCCATTTCGTTCCTCCCTCTAACCTCTTTCGTCCTGATGCATTGCAGTACGTTGTCGAGTCAGTACATGCTCAGGTTTTTGGGAAGGTTATGTACCCCCACATTGACAGATAAGGCAGCGGCCTATATGTTTGGAATCGTCAGTAACCACATTTTCCACGACGGCAATCAGCGGACTGGACTGGAAGCTGCAAGTGTATTTCTACAGGCAAACCATTACCGTTGGGCAGATCGAATAACGCAAATTGATTATCAGGATCAAAAAGTACCCGGAAAAGTTATTTCGGGAGATGTGAATGATAATCTGATTCAATTTACTCTTGAGATGTCAAGTGGGAAGGTGAATTTTGATGCTTGCAAACAGTGGTTTGCCGCCAATACCTATTCGTGGGATCCCCGATAATTGAAGAGGTTTGTAGGCTTTTGCAAAACTTTGTAGGGTAATAAACATGTTCCTTGATGACTAATTCGGCCAATATGGAACCCACCCCCCTAACCCGCGAAGAACTCAAAAGCGCCATGCGTGCCCTGCTGATCCGAGAGCCGCGCCTCTTCTTTGAAGTTGTGCAGGAGCTGCGTGAGGAGGCGGACAATATTCCCGAGGAGGAGCACCACAGCGAGCAGCAGAAGTGGTGGGCCATGATCGAGGCCGAGTTCATGCAGTTGGCGGAGGTGTTCCGGGGTTTCGCGTAGGAGGGGGGGGCGATGCCACAATATAAACTACCCCCTAAAAGACTAAAGAACTAAAAGACCAAAGAATTACCCCCGACCCATCTCCACCAGTTCCCCGACCATCATGGCCGTAGCGCCCCAGACCGCCTCACCGGCCACGACCCAGTGGGGCACCTGTTCGAGAACCAGTCCGTTGAAGAGTTTCTTGTTGCGGTAGTCCACGGCGTCGTCGGCGAAGAAGCCATCGAAGGGCAGTTCGAGTACCCGTTCCACTTCGCTGGTTTGGAGTACGAAGTCCGGTCGGGTGGGAGTGTAGGCCACGAAAGGGTTGACCAGGTAATTGCTCACCGGAATGTAGAGGGGCGTTAGTTCGCCCAGCAGTTGTACGCGGGCGGGGTCCACGCCGACCTCCTCGTGGGTTTCGCGGAGGGCGGTGGCCGCGGGGCTGTCGTCTTCCGGGTGGGCGGCGCCACCGGGGAATGAGACCTGGCCGCCGTGGCGGTCGCCGGGCGGACTGGTACGCTGAATGAACAGCAGGTGGAGGCGTTGCTGCACCGGGTAGAAAAGCGCCAGTACTGAAGCGGGCCGGGCGGTGGGCGGCGCTTCGGTATGGACCTTGCGCAGGGCGTGACCCATGATTTCCTGGGCGGCGTATCCCGGCAGGTCACCCCGCCGCAGGCGGCGGCGAATGCGTTCCAGGAAATCGGCACCCTCCAGGGTGGGGTCCATTAGGGCTTATTCGACTTCTTCAGGTAGTTTTCCAGGGCCATGCCCATGCTGGGCACCTCCGGTGGATTGGGGGCGATGTTGACCGTCAGGCCGGCGCGCTCCACGGCGGCGGTGGTCTTGCGCCCGGCAACGGCCAGGCGGGTGTCGCGCTGCTTGAAATCCGGGAAGTTCTCGTAGAGGGAATCGATGCCCAGGGGGCTATAGAAGATGATCACGTCGTAGAAAACGTTCTCCAGGTCGCTCAGGTCGGCGGGCAGGGTCCGGTACATCAGGGCGGGCGTCCAGTCGAAGTTGTTCTCGTCCAAGTATTCTGAGACGAACTCCGAGCCGAGGTTGCCGGTGGGCAGCAGGAACTTCTCCTTGCTGCGGTGCTTCTTGAGGGTGGGGGCGAGATCCTGGATCGTGCGCTGACCGTAGAATACCTTTCGCTTGCGGTAGACGATGAATTTCTGCAGGTAGTTGGCGATGGCCTCCGTCATGCAGTAGTACTTGGTTTCCTGGCTCATCTCGATGCGCAGGGCCTTGCACAGGCGGAAGAAGTGCTCGATGGCCAGTTTGGAGGTGAAGATTACCGCGGTGTATTCGTCGGGGCGGATCCGCTCCTTGCGGAACTCCTTTTCCGAAAGCCCCTTTACCTCGATGAAGGGGCGCCAGTCGATTTGCAGGCCATACTTTTCCTCCAGCTTAGCGAACGGACTGCGTTCAGGTTCGGGCTGTGACACCAGGATTGTACGTATGGGTTTGTACGATTCCTGTGAGGATTGACTTTCAGCCGCCATAGAATGAGGGTTATGTACTATTTACGCAGTTAGGGTGTCTACACTCAAATCAAAACGCTCGTCAAATAGCGGTACACCAAGAGGAGGGGTGCTATTTCAATGGTGCAAATATATAACAAAAAATGGAGCGGTCGGCTGCCAACGTAGTGATTAGCAATGAATAGCCCGCGCACCAAATGCACCAGATATATCAGCGCCAGCACTGCGGCCCCGGCAATCAGGAAGTAGTACCCGTAGTCTGGCGGCGCATAACTCACCAGCAGATTGATGGGTACGAGGATCACTCCGGTCAGGATGGAAAACACCATCAGGACGAAGGTGTACCGACTAAGTTCCTTGCGAAGTGGGAAAATTCTGCCCAGCAGCAAGAGCACGAAGAATTTCAGGCCCACCACCGCGGCCACGATGAGGGAGGTAATGAACCAACCCGTCCATACCCCCCCGGGCAGGGGCACGTCGAGGGCCGTAGCCAAAAGGTAGAGATAGAAGCCGGCCGACAATAAAAAGAAGAGGTAACAGAGCCAGAGCGCGGAGATCTGGCCGCCGGAACGCCGCCGGAACAACTGCGTCATCATGTTGTCGTTCAGCGTGGCCGTGAGGCACTGCTTGAGCAGGTTGCGGAAGAGGACCCACAGACTGGTGACCATCACCACCAGGAGCAGGTGGACGAACACCACGGGCTCGGTATCCACCTCACCGGGGGAGGCAATCTCCGGTCGGGCGGCGGCGGCAGCGGGCGTTGTAGCCTTTGCCGGTCCGTCGGAAGGATAGAGGTCGAAGGGGTTGGGGGAGGTGTCGCGAGCGGTTGTCTGCCGGGCGGCGGCGAGGCGCTCGGTGAGTTCGAAGGGATTGCTCCCCGACTGGGCGGGAAGCGAAGTCCCGACCACCAGCAGCCAGCATATGAGGATGAAGTGACGCAATACCTTTGAGATCAGGGGGTAAAGGTAAACCGGGCCGGGCGCTTACCCGAAGAATCAGGCCAGGGATTGGTAAACGACCATGGCGCCGATGTAGGCGATCGCGGTCATGAAAACGAACTGAACGATGGGCCACTTCCAACCGTTGGTCTCCCGCTTGGTCACCGCCAGGGTCGACATGCACATCATGGCAAAGACGTAGAAGATCAGCAGGCTCCAGGAAGTAGCCCGGTTGTAAACCAGCTCATTCGTCACCGGGTCGCGTTCCTCGGCGAGTCGCTCCCGGATCCGGAACTCGTCGTCGGTGCTGCCGATGCTGTAGATCGTGGCCATGGTGCCGACGAATACCTCCCGCGCGGCAAAACTGGTCAGCAGCGCGATGCCGATCTTCCAGTCGTAGCCCAGGGGGCGGATGACCGGCTCGATGGCCTTGCCGAGGTGACCGGCGTAACTGGCCTCCAGCCGTTCGGAAGCCAGCAGGTCGGCGGCCTCGTCCTCGCTCAGCTCCTGCGTCCGCGCCCGCTCGGTGACTTGCGCTTCGGCGGCGGCCATATCTTCCGGGGGGCCGTAGGTCGAGGCGGCCCACAGAATGACGCTGATGATCATGATGATCTTGCCGGCCTCCAGTACGAAAGTCTTTGATTTTTGCCACACCGTCGTGCCCACGTTGCGCCATACCGGGATGCGGTACTCGGGCAATTCCAGCATCAGGAAACTGCGCTCGGGCGTCTGCAGCACCACCTTGAAGGCCAGGGCCGAAAGCATGGCGGCCAGGATGCCCAGGAAGTACAGTCCCGCGAAGGCCAGTCCCTGCAGACTGATCAGTCCGTTGAAGTACACGACCGGCGGGACGGCGAAGGAAATGAGGATGACGTAGACCGGGATGCGGGCGGAACAGGAGGTAAGGGGCGTCACCAGGATCGTCAGCAGCCGTTCCTTCCAGTTGGAGATCGTGCGGGTGCTCATGATGGCCGGAATGGCGCAGGCGTGACCGCTGATCAGAGCCACCACCGAACGGCCGTTCAGCCCGAAGCGCTGCATGAGGCTGTCGAAGAGGTAGGCCGCCCGGGCGAGGTAACCCACCTCCTCCAGGATGGCAATGAAGAAGAAGAGGATGGCGATCTGGGGCAGGAAAACCAATACGCCGCCGAGTCCGGCGATGATGCCGTCGACGAGCAGGTCCGTGAACCAGCCCGCGGGGAGGGTCTCGCGGATCGATTGTCCGAGAGAGCCAAAGGTGAATTCGATGAGGTCCATCGGTATGCTTGCCCAGGCGAACAGCGCCTGAAACAGCAGCAGCATCAGGGCGATGAACAGAATGGGACCGAAGATGGGGTGGGTGACCACATTGTCGATCCGGTCGCTGCGGGAAGAGGTATCGCCCGCGTGGCGCACCGCGGAGCGGACGATGGGCTCGAAGGTGTTGTAACGCTCCATGGTCTCCTCCACCTGCGAACGAAGGCTGTGGAAGCCGTGGCGCACGCGGGCCTCCTGCACCTGGTGGCGGGTGGCGTCGGGGATGTGCTTCAGCCAGGGTGCGTGGTGGGTGAGCAGCAGGGCGTGGTAATCGTTGCGGGCGGGGAGCTCCCGGCGGAGTTCGGTAAGCACGTCGCGGGTATTGGCCCCGGGCTCGAAAAAGGCCTGGCGGGGGCGGTGCCGGTTGGGGTCCTGGAGCAGCCCGGCGATGGCCGCCTTCAACTCGGTGATGCCGCGGTGGTCGCGGCTACTCACGGGCACCACGGGTACGCCGAGTTCCTTGCTGAGGCGGGGGATGTCGACCGTGAGGCCGTCGGCGTCCATCAGGTCGGCCATATTCAGGACCAGGATCATGGGCAGGTCGAGGTCCCGCAGCTGGGTGAAGAGCAGCAGGTGCTTGTCCAGCTTGGTGATGTCGGCCACGTAGAGGATGGCGTCGGGGAAGAGGTCGCCTTCCGGATTGGTGAGCTCCTGCACCACCAGTCGCTCGTCGAGGCTGGTCGGGTAGCAGCTGTAGGCACCGGGGAAGTCGATCAGCTCGACCGTCGGCAGACCGGGCAGGGTGAGCATACCGGCTTTTTTCTCCACCGTGACGCCGGGGAAGTTGCCGATGCGTTGCCGCAGACCGGTGAGAATATTAAATAGGGAAGACTTCCCGCTGTTCGGGTTACCAACCAGACCGACAACGGGGGTGGCCTTTACTTGACCATTATGCATGCCAGCTCTTTCTTCCGCAATGCCAGGCACTGTCGGTCTATCTTTACGTACCAACTGCCGCCGAAGGGGGATTTGCGAACGACCCGCAGGCGGGAGCCCGGGCGCACCCCGATGTCCAGCAGCTTACCGGCGAGGTACTCGTTGGTAAAGCGGTCGATGGTGCCGGATTGACCGGCCTCAAAGAGGGAAGCGGCAGCGGGAACGGGGAAGGGCATGGCAGTCTGGGTTGGTCAGCTTCGTAACGGCACAAAGATACACAAAGTAGGCTATCTGTACCCAGTCTAAATAAAATGCCGGTCTCCCGGACCACCCCTTCCGCCGGTTACCTTACAATTCCCGGCTAAAGCTACCTTTAACCCAAATCCATACAACTTATGCAACAACTATCTTTCCTTCTCCTGTTCTCCGCCGTCCTGCTGGTCGGCTGTTCCCCGAAGGTCGCTCCCGTCATCGGCGAGGACGGCACCGACTGGAACGCCCGCGCGGCCGAATACCGCGAAAACCCCGCCGCCCTGCGCGATTTCGTGGAGGACTGCGAACGCAGCCAGTCGGAACTCACCGGCATGCGCCAGCAACTGACCAGCTACGAAAGTGAGGCCGGCGACCTGCAGAACCAGCTTTCCACCGCGGAGGCTTCCGCCGAACAGGCCTACCAGGAAATCCAGCAGCTCCGGCAGCAGATCAGCACCCTCGAGGCCAACCAGCGCCCCGACGAGGTCATCACCGACCAGCCCCAAGTGAAGGGCGTCATCTTCCAGGTGCAGCTCGGCGCCTACGCGCAGAACCGCGTGGACCCCGACATGGCCACCGGCGATGCCCTGGACCTTACCGACCAGAACGGATTGCAGAAGGTGGTCGTAAGCCGTTTCCGCACCTACCAGAACGCCGCTAACCTGCGCGACCGCCTCAAGCAAATGGGCGTGAAGGACGCCTTCGTAGTGGCCATGAACGACGGCCAGCGCATCGAGGTGCAGGAAGCTATCCGGCTGAGCGGGCAGCAATAAAGCCATGCGGGAGACCGACTTCATCGGCAAGAACCAGGACAAGTGGGAGCGCTACGAGGAAAGTCTCCAGCGCAGCGACCAGGATCCCGCCCGGCTCGGCGAGCTCTACGTCCACACCACCGATGACCTGTCGATCTCCCGCACCTTTTACCCCAACCGCACCGTGCGGGTCTACCTCAACGGACTGGCCCGCCGCACCTTCCTGCAATTGTACCGGGGGAGGGGCGGAGGGCTCCGTTCCTTTCTCACCTTCTGGTCCGACGACCTGCCTAGAGCCGTTTACGATTACCGGCGCTATCTTCTGCTGGCGCTGCTTACCTTTTCCCTGGCGCTGCTCATCGGCGTGGTCGGTTACCGCATCGATCCCGCCTTCGCCGAGACCATTCTGGGGGCGGACTACGTGCGCATGACCGAGGCGAACATCGCCGACGGTGACCCGATGGCCGTCTACCGGTCGCGCAACCCCGCCGGCGCCGCCCTTCACATCACCCTGAACAACCTGCAGGTAGCCCTCCTCACCTTCCTGGCGGGCGCTTTCCTCGGAGTGGGCAGCATCGTCATGCTCATTCGTACGGGGGTGATGATCGGGGTATTCCAGTACTTCTTCTTTGCCCGCGGCAACCTGGCGGTTGCGTCGGACGGCTCAGGCCCGGACTGGCTGCTGCGCAGTTTGAGTTGGATACTTACGGCCGGGGGCGCGGGTCTCGAAAAGGTGCAAGGCCTGCTTTCGTTCGTGGTTCAGGACGCGTCGGTCTTTCGGGAAAGCCTGCTGACCATCTGGATCCACGGGGCACTCGAAGTGAGCAGTTTCGTACTGGCCGGCGGGGCGGGGCTCGCCATGGGCGGGGGACTGCTGTTCCCCGGCACCCTGACGCGGCTGCAGTCGTTCGGACGCGCGGCCCGCGCCGGAGTGAAGATCATGCTGGGCACGGTGCCCCTGTTCGTGATCGCGGGCCTGCTGGAGGGATTCGTGACGCGGCAGACCGACCTGCCGGCGGCCCTGCGCCTCGGGTTTATCCTGTTCTGCTTCGCCTTCATCGTCTGGTACTACGTCATCTATCCCCGGTCGGTCGCCCGCACCCCGCGGCCCGAAAGGGCCATCCTGTCCGAGGAGGGACGACCGGCTCCGGTCATCCGTTTGCGGCAGATCCGCAGTCTGGGCGAGCAACTGACGGTCACCTTCACGATTTGCCGGCGGGGCACGGGTGGCCTGCTTGGTGGCGTATTGGCTCTGGCGTTCGGGTACTGCCTGTTGTCCTTCGCCTTTGCCCCCGATGCAGCCGGGCGGTACCGCTTCGCGGGCTACCTCTTTGCCGAACTGGAAAATTTTCACGCCCTGACGGCCTCTTACGGATTGGGCCGGGACTGGTCCTTTTCCGGATTGGTCGCGGTAGGCTTGTACGGACTCGTACACCTGGGGCTCGGTGCGGCGGCGCGGCACACCGACCTGGTCCTTCCCCCTGCATCCTGGCGGCGGGAAGGGCGGCTCCTGGCTTGCTGTGGACTGCTGGCCGTCACCCTGGCCTACAGCGGCAAGGTGGTGGCTCTGCTCACGTTTCTAACCTTCCCCTATCTGCTGATGGCGGCCATCGGAACGTATACCGAAGGCCTGTCACCGGGTAGGCTGTTCCGTATGGTGTACACCAACTTGGCCCACAGCTACGGCGTGGTGCTGATGCTTCTGCTGATCGCGCTGCCGGCCGGGTTTATCCTGGATTCGGTGCTGGGGCAATTCTTTTTTGCTTTCCTGGATTGGGTGATCTACACCGATGGCAGCACCGTCGACGCGCGTAACGTGATGCTGCAGGCCTTTTGCTATTATTCCCTCTTCGCGCTGCTCTTCTGTGGCTGGGTGATCGCCCTGACCCTGTCACTTGGCAGCCTGCGGGAGATCCGGACCGCTGGCGAACTGAAGCAGAGGGTCGCGGAACTGGGCCGGCGCTCGCGGGGGGAGGCGGCGGATCGCGAATAACGGTGTCTTTGCCGTTCAGGTGCCAAATTACTTGATATGACGGTTGGGCTTGATCAAGTGTCGGAAATTTGACGACATTTGCGCGCCCATTTTTGCGGGAGCCCCCGTTCGATCATCAAGTAAATGAAAATATGAAGCGAGTCTTTACTCATGTCCGCCTGCTGTTTTTTGCAGCAACCTTGTGCGGCACATCCCTTCTCGTTGCCCAGACCACCGTCAGCGGTACCATTACCGACCAGGAGACCGGCGAGCCCCTTATCGGCGCCAGCATCCTGGCCGTCGGTACTTCCACCGGTACGATCACGGACTTCGACGGTAACTACGCCCTCAACGTACCCGAGGGCGTGACCGAGTTGCAGTTCAGCTACACGGGTTACCCCACCGTCAATGAGCCCATCAATGGCCGCACGACCATCGACCTGGCCCTGCAGGCCGGGGAACTGCTCGAGGAAGTAGTGGTAGTAGGCTACGGCTCGGTAAAGAAGGAAGACCTGACGGGCTCGGTCAATACGATCGAGGAAGAGACCTTCAACAAGGGTGCCATCGTCTCGCCCACCAACCTCATCGCGGGTAAGGTAGCCGGCGTCAACATCACCAGCGGCAGCGGCAACCCCGGTGAAGGGCCTACGGTACGCATCCGCGGCGGCACCTCCATCAACGCCAGCAACGACCCCCTGTACGTGATCGACGGGGTACCCCTCTCGAACGACGGCGTCACCGGCGGCCGCAGCCCCCTGAACTTCCTCAACCCCGACGACATCGCCTCCATGACCGTACTGAAGGACGCCTCGGCGGCGGCCATCTACGGCTCCCGCGGGGCCAACGGCGTCATACTCATCACCACCAAAAAGGGAAAATCCGGCGCACCCACCATCAGCTACCGCGCCGAGGGAACCGTCTCCAGCGTCATCAACCGCCAGCAGAACCTCAACGCCGAGGACTTCCGCAACGTGGTCACCTTCGCCGCACCCGCCCGCCTCGGCACGCTCGGTACCGGGAACACCAACTGGTTCGACGAACTGACCCAGACCGGCTACGGCACCCAGCAGAACCTCAGCATCAGCGGCGGCGGCGAGACCAATACCTACCGGGTATCGGCCGGCTACCAGCAGCTGGAGGGCGTGATTCGCGGGGCCGAAACCGAGCGCATCAGCCTAAACCTGAACTTTACGCAGAAGCTCTTCAGCGACAAGCTCATCGTCGGGGCCAGCCTCAAGGGCGCCAACGAGAACAACGTTTTCGACCCCGGCGTCATCAACGCGGCCCTGGACTTCGACCCTACCCAGCCCATCTACGACCCCAACAATACAACCTACGCCGGCTTCTTCGAGTACGGCAACTCCCTGGCCCCCCGCAACCCCGTCAGCGCCACCGAGCAGATCAGCAACACCGGCAAGACCTACCGGGGCATCGGCAACCTCGACCTGGAGTACAAGTTCGACGACCTGATCCCGGGCCTGAGCTACAAGGCCGTCCTGGGCTTCGACGTCAACAGCGGCGAGAACAACCGCTTCGTGCCGACCACCTTCGCCACCCTGGCCACCAACGGCTTCTCGGGTGAATTCAACATCAACAACGCGCTGCGCACCAGCAAGCTTTTCGATACCTACCTGACCTACGCCACCGACTTCGGCAACCAGCGGGCCAGCCTGCAGGTGGGCTACTCCTACCAGGACTTCAACTTCGAAGGGCCCTCGATCCAGGGGCAGAACCTCTCCACCGACGCCTTCGGTACCGCCAACCCCGGCGTGGCCGAAGACATTTTCGCCTACAACAGTGTGGTGGAAAACCGGCTGATCTCCTTCTTCGGCCGCCTCAACTACAACATCGACGAGCGCTACCTCTTCACCGCCTCGCTGCGGCGCGACGGCTCAAGCCGCTTCGGACCGAGCAACCGCTGGGGCCTCTTCCCCTCGGCCGCCCTGGCCTGGCGGATCCTGCAAGAGGACTTCGCCGCCGGCCTCGGCAACACCTTCTCCGACCTCAAGCTGCGCATCGGCTACGGCGTGACCGGCAACCAGGACTTCGGCGACTACCTCTACCTGCCCGTCTACCAGTACAGCGACCAGCGCACGCAGTACCAGTTCGGCGACCGCTTCGTCTCCACCATCCGGCCCAACGCCTACGACGCCAACCTGAAGTGGGAGGAAACCGCCAGCCTCAACGTGGGCCTCGACTTCGGTTTCTTCAACAACCGCCTCAGCGGTATCCTGGAGTACTACCAGAAGACCACCGACGACCTGCTCTTCACCGTCAACGTACCCGCCGGTACCAACCTCTCCGACCGCGTGACCACCAACATCGGGGCCCTGGAAAACCAGGGCGTGGAACTGACACTTAACGGCGTACTCGTCGACCAGGCCCGGTTCGGCCTAGACGTGACGGGCAACGTCAGCTTCCAGCAGACCGAGATAACCCGCCTGGACGGGAGTGGCAGTGCCGACATTCAGACCGGCGGCATCGCCGGTGGCGTTGGTAATACCGTACAGCTCCTGCGCGTCGGCGCCACCCCCTACTCCTTCTACCTCTACCAGCAGAAGTACGGCGAAGACGGACGGCCCCTGCGCGACGGCGTGGACTACAACGAAGACGGCGTGGCCAACAACCTCGACATCTACGAAGACCTGAACGGCGACGGCGTACTGAACGACCAGGACCTCCGGATCAACGAATCGCCCATGCCCGACGTGCTGCTGGGCTTCACCGCCAACGCCCGCTACGGCAAGTTCAACCTCGGCTTCACGCTGCGGGGCAACCTGGGCAACTACGTGTACAACAACGCCGCCTCCAATGGCGGCAACTTCTCACGCATCGACCTCGGGGCCAACTACGTGAGTAACGTGCACGCCAGCGCCGTGTACACCCGCTTCGACCGCCCGCAGTACTTCAGCGACTACTACCTGCAGAACGGCAGCTTCCTGCGCCTCGACAACCTCTCGGCGAGCTACGACTTCGGCAGTTTGGCCGGTGGCGGACTCAACCTGCGGGTGTACGCCGCGGCCCAGAACCTCTTCATCCTGACCAACTACGGCGGCAACGATCCGGAAGGCAACGGCATCGACAACTCTCCCTTCCCCCGCGCCCGCATCTACACCCTCGGCGCCCGCATCGGCCTGTAACCTATCCTAAACCACCCACCCCCCCGTGGGGGTGTCAACTATAAGAATCATGCAATACCGAGCACTTTTGCTGCTTTTCCTCGGGCTCGCCCTTTCGGCCTGCACCGACCTCGAGCTGCTCCCCCAGGACAAGGCCGACCCGAACGCCGTGCTGAGCCAGGAGGGTAACTACGAATCCTTCCTCGCCCGCGTCTACGCCGGCCTGGCCGTCACCGGTCAGCAGGGCCCGGCCGGAGCATCCGACATCGCCAGCCTCGACGAGGGCTTCTCCAACTACCTGCGGCAGTACTGGCAACTCCAGGAACTGCCCACGGAAACCTCCGTCATCGCCTGGGGCGACGCCGGGCTTCCCGAGCTCGTGTACCAGACCTGGACGAGCGACAACCAGTTCATCCGCGCGATGTACTACCGCATCTTCTTCCAGGTCAGCCAGGCCAATGAATTCCTGCGGGAAACCACGCCGGCCAAACTCGACGAGCGCGGCATCCGCGAAGGCTTCCGGCCCACGGTGGAGGGCTTCCGCGCCGAGGCCCGTTTCCTGCGCGCTCTGTCCTACTGGCACGCCATCGACATGTTCGGCGACGTGATTTTCTACACCGAGGAGGACGCCATCGGTGGCGATCCGCCCACGGTACGCAGCCGGGGCGAGGTATTCGACTTCCTGGTGAGCGAACTGCAGGCCATCGAAGAGCAACTGCCCGCCATCGGTGCCGCCGAGTACGGCCGCGTCGACCGCGGTGCCCTGTACATGCTGCAGGCCAAATTGTACCAGAACGCTGAGGTGTACGCCGGGCAGGACCGTCACGCCGACGCCCTCGCCGCCGTAGAGCGCATCATCGACAGCGGAGTGTACAGCCTCGAGGAAGACTACGCCGACCTGTTCAAGGCCGATAACCACACCTCCGATGAGCTGATCTGGTCGATCCCCTTCGACGGGCAGTTCACCCAGGGCTTCGGCGGCCTCACCTACCTGACCCACGCTCCCGTAGGTGGCAGCATGGACCCGGCCGAGTACGGCATTGACGGCGGCTGGTTCGGCCTGCGCGCCACGAAGGACCTGGTGGCCCTCTTCCCCGACGTGACCGGCGACGCCGACGAGCGCGCCATGTTCTACACCGACGGGCAGACGCTGGAGATCAACAACATCTCCGAATTCAACCAGGGCTACGCCGTCCCGAAGTACACCAACGTGACCAGTGAAGGTGTTACCGGCAGCGATCCGCGCTTTCCGGACACCGACTATCCCTTCTTCCGCCTCGGCGACGCCTACCTGATGTACGCCGAAGCCGTGCTGCGCGGCGGCGGCGGCAGCCGGGCCCGCGCCGTGGAACTCGTGAACGAACTGCGCGAGCGCGCCTACGACAGCGACGCCGGTAACATTACCGACGGCGACCTGACGCTCGACTTCATCCTGGCCGAACGCGGCCGCGAACTCTACTGGGAGGCCCAGCGCCGCACCGACCGCATTCGCTTCAACGCGTTCACCGTCAATGGTATCTGGCCCTGGAAGGGTGGGGTGCCCGAAGGACGTACCACCTCGGCGATCTACAACCTGTACCCGATCCCGTCGTCCGAAATTCTCTCCAACCCTAACCTGAGCCAGAACGAAGGCTACTAACCACCGCACCATGCAGTTTACGAAGCAACTCCTCTCCTGGCTTCCGATGTTCTTCCTGCTCGCCCTGGCTACCGGCTGCGAGCGCGAGGACTTCGACATTGCCAACAATACCGACTTTCCCCCCTCTATCCTATCGTCCTTCCCCTCGGCCAACGGACGGGTAGTAGCCGGCGACTTCGACGTCCGCGTCATCTTCGCCGACGGCACCGTCTCCCCGCTGGCCTCCGCCACGGTGACCCTGATGGACTCGGCGATGAACGTCATCACCACCCAGTCGCGCGACCTGACCGGCATCCAGGACTCGCTGGTCATCGAAGGTTCATCCTTCGGGGCCGCTGACCTTGCGGTAGGTGTTTACAACCTCGACATCAGCGTCACCGACGCCAAGGGGCAGACGACCGAAACGGCCTTCACCTTCGAGATCAGCAACCTGCCCTACCCGGCGAACCACGACGCGATCTTCATCGCCGGAGCCTTCAACGGCTGGGGCGCCGACCCCCTTACCCTGGTGTCCGACAACATCTGGGAGATCCAGAACGTCGACCTGCAGGGGGAAGCGTGGAAACTGAAGAACTGCGCCGACTGGTGCGACGAAGACTGGGGTGATGCTCAGTGCAACGGCTTCATGGTCTCCAACTTTGCCGACGGCGGCAACGGCGACACCCAGTGCGGCTACAGCGGCCTGGTGAACATCCGCTTCAACGACCAGACGCTGAGCTACAGCGTAACCCCGGCCGTCAGCTACGCCTCCAATACCCAGAGCCTGTACCTGCTGGGCACCTTCAACAACTTTGAAGGCAGCGAATACCAGTTCGCCCTCGTGGACGACAACCGCTGGGTGCTCGAAGAAGTACTCCTGACGCCCGGCGACCAGTTCAAGATGGCCGAAATGCCCGACTTCCAGGGCATCAACTACGGCGACAACGAGAACGACGGCATCGCCGAGCGCTACGGCAGCAACATCGTCTACCCCGATACCGAAGCCGAAGGCTACTACAGCATCACCTTCAACGACCGGTCGCTGGCCTACGAACTCACCTTCCTGCGCCCCGCCGCCCCCGAAAGCGTGGGCATCATCGGCGACGCTACGCCCAACGGCTGGGACTCCGACACCGACATGACCGACGAAGGCAACGGCGTATACACCATCACCATCGAACTGACGGACGGCGTGGTCAAGTTCCGCGCCAACGACAACTGGGACCTCAACTGGGGCGGCACCGAATTCCCCAACGGCACCGCCGTGGTGAACGGTGGCGACATCCCAGTAGTAGCCGGCAAGTATAAGGTGACGCTCGACATCAACAACCTGACCTACTCCTTCCAGGAAGACGCCGGCATCGCCAGCATCGGACTGGTAGGCGACGCCACCCCCGGCGGCTGGGACAACGATACCCCCCTGACCGATAACGGCGACGGTACCTGGTCGGCCCTCATCGGCCTCGGAACCGGCAGCGCCAAGTTCCGCGCCAACGGCAACTGGGACGTCAACTGGGGAGCCGGCGACTTCCCTTCGGGAACCGGTACCCAGGGCGGCGCCGACATCCCCGTTACGGCCGGCATCTACCTGATCACCCTTAACCCAGTGACCGGCGCCTACTCCTTCACGCCGGCCTCCATCGGCATCATCGGCGACGCCACCCCCGGCGGCTGGGACGCGGATACCGACCTGACCCTGAACCCCGACGTGATGGGAGAGGTGAGCGGACAAATCACCCTCACCGACGGTGAAGCCAAGTTCCGGGCCAACGACGCCTGGGACTACGACTGGGGCGGTTCGGAATTCCCCGCCGGAACGGCCGCCTTCAAGGGACCTAATATCCCCGTAACGGCCGGTACCTACACCGTCCGCTTCAACGTCAATACCCTGGCCTACAACTTCGACGAATAGATCGGGCTTGATCAAGCAACCATACGGGCACGTTTCGCAAGAGGCGTGCCCGTTGTCGTTCCTCACCATGCGCCTCCGGCTCCTGCTCTGCTGCCTGCTCCTTGCCTCGGCCCTTGCCGGGCAGGATCCCTTCCGGGACGCCACCGCCGGTTCCGGCATCGACGTGAGCGCCCGGGTGCGTGGCGTATCCGTTTGCGATCCCAACGGCGACGGCCACCCGGACCTCTTTCTCAGCGTGCTCGACGGCCCCAACCGCCTCTACCAGAACGACGGCCACGCCCGCTTTACCGAAGTTGGGCACCGCACTCCCCTGGCGAACGCGGGACCCACCCAATTTTCCCTGTGGGTCGATCTGGACGGCGACGGCGACCAGGACGCGGTACTCGGTCAGCCCGACCTGCCCGCCCGGCTCTACCGCAACGACGGAGGCACCTTCACCGACCTTACGGCGGGATCGGGCCTGGAACTGCGGGCGAGGGTACAGGCGGGCGCGGTCCTGGATTATGACGGCGACGGGCTCCCCGACCTGTTTTTCTCCTGCCTCAACGCCCCCGACCGCCTCTACCGCAACGAAGGCGGCTTTTTGTTCCGGGAAGTGGGCGGGGACGCAGGTGCCGCGCAAAGCGGACTGGGCATGGGGTGTCTGGCATTCGATTACGACCTGGACGGGGACCCCGACCTCTATCTCGTCCGCGACGGATTGCAACCCAACACCCTGCTGCGCAACGACGGGGGAACCTTCACGGACGTGAGCGCGGCCAGTGGCGCTAACGTGGTGGGCGACGGGATGGGGGTGGACGCGGCCGACTACGATCTGGACGGCGACTTCGACCTGTACGTCACCAACCTGTACGAAAACTTTCTGCTCGAAAACCGGGGAGACGGCACCTTCCGCGAGGTGGGGTTCGACGCCCGCGTGAACGACCTGGGGATGGGGTGGGGGACCGCCTGGCTGGACTACGACCTCGACGGGTACCCCGACCTGTACGTGGCCAACGAAACCGGCTTCACCGTAGCCGGACGCCGCTACAACAACATTCTTTACCGGAACCTGGGTAACGGGTCCTTCGCCCCGGCCGCCCCGCCGGAGGCCGACATCAGCAGCGCGCGCAGCGCCTACGGTACCGCTACGGCCGACTTCGACGGCGACGGGCGCCCCGACCTTTTCGTGGGCAACAGCGGTCAGCCGAGCCAGCTATTCCTGAATACGACCGCCACCGCCTACCACTGGGTAGCCTTTGACGTGCCAACGATCGGGGCGCGGCTGCGTTGCTGGTCCGGCGGGCGGATGCACATTGGCGAGGTACGGGCCGGCGGTAGCTACGCCAGTCAGCATGAGGGTGTGGTGCGCTTTGGAGTGGGCGCCGCCGACCGAGTCGACAGCCTGCTCATCGACCTGCCGGGGGCCGAAACCCTGCGCTATTACGACTTGGCGGTCGACCGACTGCACCGCCTGCCGGACAGGGAAAATACCACCTCCATTCTCCCGACGGCGGTGACCGGCGGGGGCGTGTACCCCAATCCGACCACCGGCCACCTGTACCTCTCCCGGGCCGCGAGTGACCTGCGGGTGTTCGATGTCCTGGGCCGACTCCTGCTCGTGGCGGAAGGCGAACACCGGGAACTGAAATTGCCCGACCACCTGCCGCCGGGGATTTACCGGATGACGGGCGTCCGGGACGATCGCCCCTTTTCCGCTACCCTGTACCTTCGCTCGCATTGAGTTCACCTTGCACCTGCGCTCCGCCGCAAAAACCCTACGATGAAAGCACTTTACCCTATTACCTTTTTGCTCCTGTCGGGGTGGCTGCCCGCGCAGTGCCTGCAGGGCGTTGACCTGTCGTACGTGAACGCCATAGAACAGGCCGGCGGGATATACCGTGACGCGGACGGCGAACGGGTGGACCCTTACCGGTACTTTGCCGACCGCGGAGCCGAAATGGTACGCCTGCGCCTGTGGCACCGCCCGGAGAACATCCGCAGCAAGTGCGGGGAGCCCATCAGCAGCGGTGGGATGGAAGACGTGCTGCTCGCCGCCCGGAAGGCCGACAGCAGTGGCATGGGACTTAACCTGGCCATCCACTACGGCGACTACTTCGTCGACCCCGGCAAGCAGCGGCGCCCCGCCGCCTGGGACGGGCACAGCGGACAGGTCCTGCTCGACAGCATCTACCATTACACCTACCGCACGCTCGAACGCCTGCATGCGCAGGGCACGGACCCCGTTATCGTGGCCGTGGGCAACGAGACCAACAACGGCTTCGTGGATGCGACCGAACCCACGAACGGCTTTGAATGGGCGGCTGACGCCGACAAATTCAACGCGGGGCTGCGGGCCGTACGCGACTTCAACACCGCGCAGGGCACCAGCATCCGCTCGGCGATCCACCTGACGGAAAATTACGCCCGCCACGGCGCGTCCGGATTAACCGCGGCGGGTGTGACCGACTACGACATCCTGGGGCTTTCCTACTACCCGCACTTTAATCCGCAGACCACGGTAGCGGAGATCGGCGAACTGGTCAGCCACCTGGGCGAGACCTACGACAAGGAGATCATGATCTTCGAGACGGGCTTCAGCCATAACAATACCGGGGGCTCCGACGGCTACAACAACTTCCTGGCCGGGAACGGTGAGGTAGTCGATCATCCGGCTACGCCGGCCGGACAGCGGGCGTTCCTGGGCGCCCTCAGCCGGACGGTCTGCGCCGCGGGTGGTACGGCCGTCTACTACTGGGAGCCGGCCTGGGTTAGCAGCGGGATGTGTGATGCCTGGGGACAGGGCTCATCCTACGAAAATGCCTCCTGGTTCGACTACGACGGGCGGGCGCTGCCCGCTTTCGATTGGTTGTCCGACGACGGTACGGTGAGTACCCAAGACGAAGGGTTAGATGTCCGAACCAGCGTATACCCCAATCCCGGGGGAGATACCCTTAACGTAGAGAGCCAGTTGAAGGTGGTCGAATGGCAGTTGCTGAACACCGAGGGGGTGGTGGTAGCGGCCGTCGGGGCTGAGGCGCCGGGGCAGTCCTTCACAGTGCGGATGCGGGAGTTGCCGGCCGGAACGTACGTGCTGCGGCTGAAAATGGAAAACGGCCGTTGGGAGACCCGGAGGGTAGTCGTGGGCAACGAGCGCTAGATGGCGGCTTCGCCACCTACGAACTCTACGACTTCGATATCGTCGACGTGCTCCTCGAACCAGATCAGGGGGGCGGGATTTTTGTCGCCCGTGCAGGTATCGCACTTGAAGAAGAGGTAGTACAACTGCCAGTAGTCACCTACCTGCTCGCGCAGGTGGTCCATGCGGCGCTCGGATTCCGCGTACTGTCCGAACAGGTGTGCCAGTCGCCAGCAATAGTAGGCCTCGTCGTGCAGTTCCACCACATTCAGCAGCAGGGGGTCGTCGACGTAGCGGGAGAGAAACTGCCGGGCGTAGACGGAGTGGTGCTTCGACCAGTCGCGGGGATTGCCGCGGTCCTCGACGTGCTTGAAGGTGTCGTGCACCCAGCAGACGATGCGCAGTTTGCGTCGGGTATCGGGGTCGACGGGCAGGGCGTCGATGTTCTGGTTTACCTCAATGATGTGGCGCCAGATCGTCCCTTCGGGGTGGCCGTACCGGGGCAGTCCCCAGACCAGCCCTTCCCGAAACTCCTCACTTTCCAGGAAGCGGGCTTCCAGGGCAGTTTCGGGTTGCAATAGGTGGGTTAGCTGTTGGGTGGTCAAAGTGAAAAGGGCAAGGCTTCTAGGCGTATAACGGTCGTTAAAATAGCTTAGTTGCCGTAAAGTAAGGGAAGCGATAACCAAATCGGGGGTATCGTCTGTTCATTGATAACTACCGGGGACGGGGCCTTCGTACCCCAGCTGACCATCAACAATGAAATTCCGTTACTGCTTCCTTTCCGCGCTCGGCGGTGGCCTGCTGGCCGCCCTGCTCGTCGTGGGCCTGGGACACAGGGGGGCGGAAAACCTCATTTTCCCGGTAGACGGCCGGGTGACGGAACGCTTCCTGGCCGACCCCCCCGTGCCGATCGATCAGCCCCTGCCCGCGCTGCCCGCCGCGGCCGTGGACCTGCGCCTCGCCGCACGCCGGGCTACGCCTACGGTCGTTCACGTCGATGCCCGCGTGGAGGGGCGCGACCGCGCCACCGTAAAGGCCCTCTTCGGACGGGAGGAATCCAGCGGCACCCTCGGGGGCGAGGGCTCCGGGGTCATTTACTCCGCCGACGGCTACATCGTCACCAACTATCACGTGGTGCAGGCCGCGGACAACATCACCGTCACCACCGCCGACCGCCGGAGGTACCCCGCCGAAATCGTGGGCACCGAACCGAAGACCGACCTGGCCGTGCTGAAGATCGCCGCCGAAAACCTGCCTTTTCTGGAACTGGCCGATTCCGATGCCGCCGAGCCCGGGCAGTGGGTGCTCGCCGTGGGCAGTCCGCTGGGCCTCACGAGTACCGTGACCGCCGGCATCGTAAGCGCGAAGGGCCGTAACCTGAGTCTGCTGCGCGACCCCGACGCTATCGAGAGTTTCATCCAGACCGACGCGGCCGTCAATCCCGGCAACAGCGGCGGACCGCTCGTCGACGCCGAGGGCCGACTGCTGGGCATCAATACCGCCATCGCATCGCGCACCGGACGCTTTCAGGGCTACAGCTTCGCCATTCCCAGTGATTTGGTTAAGCGGATCGTCGACGACATCATCGAGTACGGCAGCTACCGCCGGGCCATCATGGGCGTGGAGATCTCCACCCTTACCGCGGCTGACCTGCAGCGCCTGGGACTGGTGGACCGCAGCGAAGGCGTGGTGGTCGACGCCATCTTCCCCGGCGGCGCGGCGGAGGCGGGCGGACTGCTCGTCAACGACCTGATCGTGGAAGTGAACGGCCGCCCGATCCGCGATCTGCCCGAACTGACCGAGATCATCGGGCGCGCCCGGCCCGGCGACCGGCTTACGCTAACCGTCATCCGGGAAAATAAAAGTCGGGAGGTAACCATTGATCTATTGCCGGCGGACGGATGAGCCCGTCGCAACCTTGTACATTGGGGCCCACCGCGGCCCGAGAAAGCAACCATGAGATTAAAAAGTGAAAACCTGGTCAAGAAATACGGCAGCCGTA
Organism: Neolewinella litorea; assembly: GCF_004803465.1. Lineage (GTDB taxonomy): Bacteria > Bacteroidota > Bacteroidia > Chitinophagales > Saprospiraceae > Neolewinella > Neolewinella litorea. The sequence continues at coordinate 80,607 of NZ_SRSF01000005.1, forward strand.
CCGTAGTCAAGGGCGTGAGCATTCACGTAGACCGCGGCGACATCGTCGGACTGCTGGGCCCCAACGGTGCCGGCAAGACCACTACCTTCTACATGACCGTCGGCTTCATCCGGCCGAACGAAGGGCGGGTATACCTGAACGACGACGACATCACCGACCTGCCGATGTACAAGCGCGCCCAGCGCGGCATCGGCTACCTGCCCCAGGAACCCTCGGTCTTTCGCAAACTCAGCGTCGAGGACAACATCTCGGCCGTCCTGGAAATGACCAAGCTCAACAAGTACGAGCGGGCCGAAAAGCTGGAAAGCCTGCTGGACGAGTTCAGCCTCCACAAGGTGCGGCGCAGCAACGGCGACACCCTTAGCGGCGGAGAGCGCCGGCGCACCGAGATTGCCCGCGCCCTGGCCACCGACCCCAACTTCATCCTGCTCGACGAGCCCTTCGCCGGCATCGACCCCATCGCGGTGGAAGACATTCAGTACATCGTGGCCAAGTTGAAGACCAAGAACATCGGCATCCTCATCACCGACCACAACGTGCAGGAGACGCTCAGCATCACCGACCGGGCCTACCTCATGTTCGAGGGCAATATCCTCAAGGCCGGCACCGCCGAAGAACTGGCCGCCGACGAGATGGTGCGCAAGGTGTACCTCGGCAAGAACTTCGTACTGCGCCGCAAGGTGCTGGAGTTGTAAGGGTTAGCCCAGCATACCCCCGTCGGCCACCACCACGCTGCCGGTCACGTAGCTGGCCGCGTCGCTCGCCAGCCATACGGCCAGGCCGGCCATTTCGTCGGGAGTGGCCATGCGGCTCAGGGGGATGGACTGAAGCATGTGGTCGGCTACTTGCTCGTTTTCCCACAGGGCACGGCTCAGTTTGGTCTTCACGAGGCCGGGGCAGATCACGTTCACGCGTACGTTGTCGGCGGCCCACTCGCGGGCCTGGCTCTTGCCGAGCATGATGATGCCCGCCTTGGAGATGTTATAGGCCGCGAAATTGGGGTTGGCGTGTAGTCCCTCGATCGAACTGATGTGGATCACCGACCCGTGGCCCGATGCCCGCAGGTGGGGCAGGGCCAGGTTGCTGAGTTGCAGTGCGGCGGTCAGGTTGATGTCCAGCGTCTTGTGGTAGGCTTCGGCGGTGAGCCCCTCCACGGGTCCGAAGTAGGGATTGGTGGCGGCGTTGTTGATCAGGATGTCGAGGCACCCGTAGGTGTCGATGGTCCGCTCGATCAGGCGCTGGCGGTCGTCGGCGTCGCCCACGTGGCAGGCGATGGCGGTGGCTTCCAGTCCGTCCTGCCGGTACTGTTCCGCGATCGCGTCGACGGAGGATTGGCTGCGGGAGCTCACCACCACCTTGGCGCCGAACTCGGCCAGTCCACGCGCCATAGCCTCACCGATTCCTTTGGAGGAGCCCGTCACGACGGCTACGCGCCCCGTCAGGTCGAAGCGGGGGCGGATGCGTTGGTTCTGCACGGCAGGTCTAGTGGTTGTGGTCGTCTCCGTCCATGTGCTCGTGGTCCTCGTTGGTGAGAATCTGCTCGGCGTTGGCGAGACTGGTCTTAATGTCGGCTTCTACGTCGGCGATGGCGCGCGTCCGTTCGCGAATGAAGTTCATGATCTCTTCCTCCTTCATGTTGGCGCGCAGTTCGTCGAGGGGGCGGTGTCCGTTCATCCAGGCCATCATGGCGTCGTCGGCGTCCTCCAGTTGCTCGTTGGCGGCCAGCAGGAGTTCGCGGTAGTCTTCGCCGTGGCCACCGGTGGTCAGTTGCTCGGTGATGGTGCGCTGGGCCTGGGTGATCTGCCCCATCTGGTCCATCACGCGGTCGTGGCCTTCCATCATGGAGCTGTAGGCGGCTTCCTGGGCGGCGGTTACGGCCCGCTCTTCGGCGCTGTCGGCGGCGTCGCTTTCGGCGTTGCCGCAGGCGGTGAGGAGGAGCATCAGACTGAAGAGGTAGAGAAACTTCATGGATTGGTAATTCTGGTTAAGGTAAAATGCGTGTACGTGGGGCGGCGGCGCGCGGGTGCGGGAAATTTCCCCCAGCTTGCCGGGTCGGGTGGTTTTTGGTCGGTGTGTCCGTCGGTCGGCCCCCTTCCCCATTTCCATACCCGATAATTCGCCCCCCGGTTCAATGGGCCGGGGGAATAGCCCCGGTCTTGCCCTCCTTTCGGCCGGTTTACCGCCTGGGGATGGCTAAGGGGACAAATAAGCCACGGCCACACCTAGCGAGCGGCCAAAATTTTCAATTCTTCGGCCAGCCCTTGCAGGATTCAATTTGGCAACTGTATATTTGCGCTCCCTTAGCGGTCAGACTTATGATGGTAGGTCGCTACTGCCGCTTACCGGGTCGCTTAGCTCAGTTGGTTCAGAGCACCTCGTTTACACCGAGGGGGTCGGGAGTTCGAGTCTCTCAGCGACCACATTACTACGAAGCTGCCTTTGGCAGCGGGGAAAGCCCGATCAGAAACTGATCGGGCTTTTTGCGTTTGGTGACCTTGCTTGGCGGGTCGTGCAGCCACGGGAAGGGGGAAGGGTCTTTCCGGTGGGGCCCCAAATCTCCGCGGCGCGGCACCCCCGAATCCCCTAACTTTAAAGGAGTACCACACAATACCCATTCGGCTATGAAAACAAAAAGTACCCTTTTCCTGCTGCTCTTCCTGCTCTTCGGCGGCGCGGCCGTCCAATCTCAATCGGCCACCGAAACGATGATTGCCGACTGGGAGCGCGCCAAGGCATTCACCCTGGAATACCTTGAGGCTATGCCCGAAGACCAATTAGACCTCCGGCCCACTCCCGAGATACGCTCCTTCGCCGAACTGATGATGCACATCGCCGAGGCCAACTACGGCTTCGGATCACCCGGAACCGGCCAGGATATGCCGGAAGCACCGGAAAATTCCGACATGGCCGAGGACCCCACCAAGGAAGACCTGATCAGCCAGGTATCCGACAGCTACGACTACGTCATCGACGGCATCCGCAACCTCGACGCCCCGCGCATGGAGGAAGAAGTGCAGGTCTTCGGCCAGTTCGACATGAACCGCGGTGCCGCCCTGTCCAAGGCCTTCGAGCACCAGACCCATCACCGCGGACAAGCCTCCATCTACCTGCGACTGGCTGGCGTGACCCCTCCCGGAATGAAGCTGTTTTAGTTGTGGCTTGTGATCCAGCTCGCGACCCGGCTCGTGACCTCCGGTCGCGGCCTGGCTCGTGACCTCCGGTCACGGCCAGGTTCATGACCTCCGGTCGCGGCTTGGATCGTGACCTCCGGTCGCGGCTTGGCTCGTGACCTCCGGTCGTGGCTTGGAACGTGACCTCCGGCCGCGGCTTGGATCGTGACCTCCGGTCGCGGCTTGGATCGTGACCTCCGGCCGCGGGCTGGTTCGTGACCTCCGGTCGTGGCTTGGATCGTGACCTCCGGTCGCGACTTGGTTCGTAACCTCCGGTCGTGGCTTGGATCGTGACCTCCGGTCGCGGCTTGGATCGTGACCTCCGGTCGCGGCCTGTAACAAGCGCGGCTGGAGGCCATGAGAAGGGATAGCGCGGCCAGAGGCCACGAGCCGAGGCGAATCAGCCAGGTACCCACAGGTCCACCGCCCGGAACCGCTCCCCGTCGAACAGGCCGCGGTCGCTCAGTTTCAGGCTGGGGATGACAAGCAGGGCCAGGAAGGAGAGCGTCATGAACGGTGCTTCGAGTCCGCAGCGGAGCTTGCGCCGTACGAAGCCGCTGATCTCAGCGTAGCGGGCCGCTACGTAGGGACCGCGCTCCGCGCTCATGATGCCGGCTACGGGTAGGGGCAGTACTTCCAGGTACTCGTCGCGGCCGGCGGCGATACCGCCCCGTTCGGCGATGACGGCGTTGACCATCCGGCAGATGCTCTCATCGTCGACGCCCACCACTACAATGTTGTGGCTGTCGTGGGCCACGCTGCTGGCCATGGCGCCGCGCTGCAGTTTCATGCCCTGAACGAATCCTACCGCGGGGGGCGCATCGGCGTAGCGGTTCACTACGGCGATCTTGAGCAGGTCGCGTTCCGGGGCGGCTACGGGGCGGCCCTCCGCGTCGAGTTCGGGCGTCATTTCCAGGGCTTCGGTCACCAGCTCGCCGTCGGTGACGCCGATGACGCGGATCTTGCCCCCCGCCGGACCGGGGGCGGCGCGGAAGTCTTCCGGTCGCTTCGGGGTGCAGTGGAAGTTGTTGATTGGCTCCGGGCGGAAGTCGGGCAGTCGGTGGGCACCGGCCTCGGCTACCTGCTGGCCGTTGATCCAGGTGGCCATGATGCCGAAGTGGCGCAGGTCGTCGACCTGGATGAAGTCGGCCCGGTCGCCCACCCGCAGTCGGCCGATGTCGAGTCCGTAGTGTTCCACCGGATTGCGGCAGGCGATGCGCAGTACGTTGAAGAGGTCGTGGCCCCCGCGCACGGCCCGGATGACCAGGCGGTTGATGTGACCGGCCAACAGGGCATCGGGGTGGCTGTCGTCGGTGCAGAACATGAGGCGATCGGGAAACTCATCGATCAGTTCCTCCAGGGCGGCGTAGTTGCGGGCGGCACTGCCTTCGCGGATCAGGATCTTCATGCCGGCGGCCAGCTTGTCGCGGGCTTCGGCGGCGGTGAAGCACTCATGGTCGGTGGTGATGCCGGCGGCGGCGTAGGCGGCGGCCCGTTCGCCGCGCAGGCCCGGGGCGTGACCGTCGACCACCTTGCCGGCGGCGTGGGTGGCGGCGATCTTGGCCATCACCTCGGGGTCCTCGTGGAGGACGCCGGGGTAGTTCATCACTTCGCTGAGGTAGCGGATATCGGGGCGCTGAACCAACTCGGCGATGCTTTCGGCGTCGAGTACGGCACCGGCGGTCTCCGCCCCCGTAGCCGGCACGCAGGAAGGGGCCCCGAAGTTGATGCTCAGCGGCGTATGCCTTGCGTTGTCGATCATGTATTCTACGCCCTCCAGTCCCATGACGTTGGCGATCTCGTGGGGGTCGCTCACCGTGGCTACCGTGCCGTGGACTACGGCCAGCTTGGCGAACTCCACGGGCAGGAGCATGGAAGATTCGATGTGGACGTGGGCGTCGACGAAGCCGGGCAGGATATACCAGCCGCGTTTGTCGCGTTCCGGATCGCGGGTGATGGCGGCGATGCGCCCGTCGTCGCCGATAGTCATTACCGCGCCGTAAATTTCCCGGGCGTCGAGATCAACGTAGCGGCCCTTGATTTCCTGCATTGCGTGTGGGTAGGTTGTCTTGCCCCAACGGAAAGGCGGGCGGGGGGTTGCAACCGCGGGCGTAAAGAAGGGTTACTTTCACCGAGCATGGACAGACTACGGGAAATTCTTTTACTGGAGATCGGCGGGTTCACCGTGACGGCTTACCAGCTGCTGCTGATCGTGGTGGCCACCGTGCTGCTGATGGGCACCAACTACCTGATCGTGCGCCACCTGCTGCCGTGGTACTACGGGCGGGAGGAGGTATCCGAGAAAAACCGGACCCGGGTGCGCAACGTCACCCGTTTCTCCTTTTTCAGTCTGCTGGTGATCGTGATCCTGCGGATCCTGAACATCGACATCACCTTCGTGGACGAGGCCATCCAGCAAGCCTCCACCAGCGACGGGCCGCCGGTGTACCTGACCATCCGCATCAGTACCCTGGTCAAGGCACTGCTGGCCTTCATCGTGGCCAACGTGCTGGACATCCTTATTGAGGAACTGCTCGTGCAGCGATACCACCGCATGCATCGCTCCAACGATGCCACGGCCCAGTCGCTCTCCGACGAAGAGGCCGCCGCTAACCGCTTCCGGGCGGTGCGGCCCTTCATGTACACCCTCGCGATACTGGTGGTACTGCAGGATACCGGACTTTCGGCCTACGTGCTGCACGCCTTCACCGAGGTGGTGCGCAACGAGGAAGTGGTTACCTCCAAAATCACCGTCGGGAACGTCGTTTTCGCGATCGCCGTTTTCCTCTTCCTGCGCCTGCTCCTCATGGCGATTACCAACCTTATCCTCGGGGCCTACTACCGGCGCTCGAAGGTGGATACGGGCTCTCAGTACGCGATCAACCGGCTCATCACCTACTTCGTCTACGTGGTGGGCGTGCTGCTGGTGCTCCAGGCCGCGGGTTTTGACCTGGTGGTGCTGTGGACGGGGGCGGCGGCCCTCTTGGTGGGAATCGGCATCGGCCTGCAGCAAACTTTCAACGACCTGATCTGCGGCATCATCATCCTGTTCGAACGCGGCGTGATGGTCGGCGACGTGGTGGAAGTTTCGGAGCGACAGATCGGCACCGTCCGCAAGATCGGGGCGCGTACGGCCACCATTGAGACGCGGGACGACATCATCATCTTCGTCCCGAACTCCAAGCTCATCGGCGAGAACGTCGTCAACTGGAGCCACGTCGAGCGCAAGGCCCGTTTCCACGTCGCCGTGGGGGTGGCTTACGGTTCGGACACGTCTTTGGTCAAGGAGATCCTGACCAAGGTAGCCGAAGAGCACCCGCGCGTCCTGTCAATGCCAAAGCCCATCGTGCGGTTCCTGGATTTCGGGAATTCGTCGCTGGATTTCGAGGTGCTGTTCTGGTCGCGCGATTTCATGCGCATCGAGGACACGAAGAGCGACGTGCGGTTCGCCATCGACAAGGCATTCCGCGAGCGGGGGGTCGAGATCCCCTTCCCCCAGCGCGATCTTTGGATCCGGGGCGGCCGTGGCCTCGACCGCGTCATCAGCACGCAACAGGCGGCGCACGGACTTGCGGGCGGCAACGGAAAACCAGCGGAAGAGGGCGGCGGAGACGCGGGTGCCGTGCAATAAACCGGCGGCTTTCGCCGCTCCGCGCCGGGTGGTTTCCGGACGTGGGAGGGCTTTGTCGGACGTTGGGCAACAGCGGTTGCCTGCACCCCGGTGGCTGGCCGGCGGTCAGATATCCCGGGCCTTCGGCGAACCTCATCGGGCCGATCAACGTCATTCGAGTAACTACCATCAGACCTCAGCAGCTTACCCTATCCCATGCAACTGAATTATAAATCCTACGGTGAGGGCTTTCCCCTCGTCATCCTTCACGGCCTTTTCGGCAACCTTGACAACTGGCAGACGCTGGCGCGGAAGTGGGCCGACGACTACCGAATTATTCTGGTCGACCTCCGTAACCACGGCCGCTCCCCCCACGCCGACGAAATGACTTACCCCCTGATGGCCCACGACCTGGCGGCCTTCCTGGAGGAGCAGGCTATCGACCGGTGTCACGTGCTGGGGCACAGCATGGGTGGCAAGGTGGCCATGCAGGTGGCCCTGACCTATCCGGCCCTGGTAGAAAAACTGATCGTAGTGGACATGGCCCCGCGGCAATACGGCCGGGGCCACGACGACGTATTCGCTGCCCTGAACGCCCTTGATCCGGCTTCGCTGGAAGACCGTCGGGACGCCGAGGAGCGCATGAAACCGCACATGGAGGACGCCGGGGTGCGCATGTTCCTGCTCAAGAACCTGGCACGCGACAGTGAAGAGGGCTTCCGCTGGCGCATGAACCTGGAAGTGCTGCACCGCGACTACGAGAACCTCATTGCCCCTGTGGGCACCCTTGGACAGACCTTTCCGGGGCAAGCCCTCTTCGTGCGCGGCGGCAAGAGCGGTTACATCAAGAACGACGACTGGGAAGGGATCCTGGCCCATTTCCCCCTGGCCGAACTGGCTACGGTGGCGGGAGCCGGCCACTGGATCCACGCTGAGAAGCCAGCGGAGCTGAGTGGGCTGGTCCGCAAATTCCTGGAAAAACCGGCGGTGCGCCGGGAGCGGATGGTGCCGAATATGGGCGAGTGACAGACGTCGGACGTGTCAACCGTGCCATTATGGCAGACGTCGGACGTGTCATGCCCTATGTTTTGCGAAAACCGACCATATATAATAAATCCATGATATTTTTTAGCCAGAAACTATGAAAATAAGTGGCTGACAATTCGGCAGACGTCGGACGTATGCCGAAATGACGCAACAACTACGTCCGATGTCTGCCGCTGGCAATCCGTAACTTTGTCCCCATGCACTACCGGGCCTACATTGCCTTCCTGCTGTTGCTCTGCACCAGCGTCCCCGCCCTCAGCCAAGACGGCCATCGGGCCCTGCGTCGGGGCGACCGCGCCTATAAAGAAGGTGACTTCACGGAGGCGGAGCGGCAGTACGGCAGCGCCATCCAGGAAGCGAACAGCGCCAAAGGGAACTACAACCTCGGCAACGCCCTCTACGAACGCGGCGACTACGCCGAAGCAGCGAAACGCTACGAAGAAGCCGCCGGACTGGCCGACGACCCCGAGATACGCTCGCGCGCCTACCGTAACCTCGGCGACAGCTACTACCGACAGCAAAATTTCCAGCAAGCCGTCGAAAGCTACAAGCAAAGCCTGCGCATCAACCCCGACGACGCCGAAACCAAGTACAACCTCACCAAGGCCATCCGCGAGGTCCAGCAACAACAGCAACAGCAGCAGGAAGACAGCGAGGACCAGGACGGCGACCAGGAGCAAGAACAGGAACGCGAAGGGGAGAACGGCGACAACGGCGACCAGCAACAAGAACCCAAACCCGGCGAGCAATCCCAAGACGGCGAAGAAACGGACGAGCAGCAACGAGAACCCGGCACACCCGGCCAGTCCACCGCCAACCCCGACCAGCCCCAAATGAGCCGTGAGGAAGCCGAACGACAGCTGGGCATCGCCGCCGAGGAGGAAAAACGCACCCTGAGCCGCCTCCGACAGGCCAACCAGGAAGGCTGTACCGGAACCAAAGACTGGTGATGACGACACGCCTAATCTTTCTGATCCTCCTCCTGACGGGCACCGCCACAGCGGCCCTCGGACAGGGGCAGGACATCTCCTTCACTGCCGAAGTGAGCAAGAAACGGATGCTGCGTAACAGCACCCTGGAATACCACCTGACGCTGCGCAACGCCCAGGGCGAAAACCTGGAGCCGCCACCCTTCCGCGATTTTGACGTACTGCAGGGCCCCAGCCGTTCTATCGGCACCACCATCATCAACGGGGTGGCCACCAGCCAAATGACCTTCTCCTGGATGCTGCAACCCAAGCGGACCGGTGAACTGTCCATCGGACCGGCCAGCGTCCGGGCCGCCGGGCGTACCTACCGTACGAATTCCGAGACCGTGACGGTGCTGGAGGCCGGCGACAATTCCGTGGGCGCCAACACCGAAAACTTCCTGCGCGCGGAGGTGAGTACCGACCAGGCCTACGTGGGGCAGCAGATCATCCTGAACCTGAATTTGTACGCCTCGGTCAACCCCATTTCCCGCAACATGGTCCGCGAGCCGGACCTCGACGGCTTCTTCGCCCGCCCCCGCCGCCGATTCGACGCTTCCCCGGTCACGATTGTGGAGAACGGCCGGGAATACCAGCGCCGTACCCTGGCCAGCCTGGCCCTCTTCCCGATCAAGAGCGGAACCTTGACCATCGACCCCTACCGCATGGTGATCGGCGCGGTGCGTACCCGCACCAGCAGCAGCTTTTCGCGCCGCTACACCGAGCAGATCCCCGTCAACTCGGACACCCTCCGCATACAGGTGCGCGAACTGCCCCAGCCGCGGCCGGACGACTTCAGCGGCGGGGTAGGTACCTACCGGGCCGAAGCCCAGATCGACCGCAACCGCCTGACCACCGACGATGCCCTGCGCCTTCTGGTGCGCGTGACCGGCCAGGGCGATATACAGCGCTTCGAACCCCCGGTGCCCGTAGATGAGGCTGACTGGAACATCTACGACCCGCGGGTGATCGAGGAGGAATTCCTGGACAGCCCCTCCGGCATGTTCGGCCGCAAGACCTTCGAGTACCAGCTGGTGCCCAAACGCCCGGGCAAGTACACCGTGGCGCCCACCGTGACTTACTTCAACACCGACAATGGTGAGTACGAGTCCCTCACTCCGGAATCCTTCACCGTGACCGTCACCGGCGGCAGCGGTCAACTCACCTACACCATCGATACCACCGCCGCTGTGGCGGAGGAACTCACCCTGCGCCCGGCCCGGCCCTTACCCCCCGGACGGCGCTACGACGGCAACCTGGCCCGCACGCCCCTGTTCTGGGGACTGATGCTGCTGCCCCTGCTCCTCGGCGGTGGGCTCATCGGCTGGAGCCACTACCGGCAGCAACTGGCCGAACGAGACCCCGCCATCCTGCTGCGCGAACGGGCCGGTAGGGTCGCCACCGCCCGCCTCAAGGAAGCCCGGCAGCACCTGGAACGCGTGGAGCCGCGCCCCTTCTACGACGCCGTGGAGGGTGCCCTGCTGCGCTACCTCCGCGACCGGTTCAACCTGCCGGTGAAGGACCTCGGCCGCCGCAACATCACCGAAGTACTGCGCGCGGCCGGAGCCGACGCCGACCTGACCGAGCGCTACGACCGCCTTCTGGGCCGTTGTGAGATGGCGCTTTACGCCGGACAGGACACCGCCGCCGATCTCGATGAGACCTACACCCTCGCCTCGGACCTCATCACCGAGACCGAACGGCAGCTCCGATAGCCTATGCTCTCCCTCTTTCGCACCAACCAATCGTTTGCCAGCCTGCTACTGTTTGGCTATGCCCTGCTGCTGCAGGCGCCGGTGCTGGTGTTCGGGGTTCCGGAAGCCGACTTCGAAGGGGGGACCTATTTCGATACCCTCATCCGTGAGCTGGTCGCCGGCAACTGGTGGCTGACGGTACTGCTGCCCCCCGTCATGCTGGCCGTAGCGGGCATGGTGGCCAACAGCATTTGCGACCGCTACCGCTTTGCGCGCACCACTACCCAGTTTCCGGGCCTCGTTCTCGTCTTACTGTGGGCGGTGGTCCCCTCCTTTCACGCCTTCGATCCTACGGATCTGTGCCACGCCTTCCTGCTGCTGGCCATGGGGAGCCTCGGCAGCACCTACAAAAGTCATTCGCCGGACGTGGCCCGCTTCAACGCCGGTTGGTGGCTGGGCCTTGCCGCCCTGCTGGAACCCGTTTATCTGGTATTCGTGCCGGCCTTCGTGGTGGGAATCAGCATATTCCGGACGGCTAACCTAAGGACCATTACCCAACTGCTCGTGGGCGTGTGCGTGGCGTTCTTCCTGGGTGGTACGGTGGCGTACCTGGATGGTGCAGGGGCCGCCTTCGTCACGGGCCAATTAGCTGGCTTTGGCTTCGCCAATTTTGCTGCCCTTCACTGGCTTGACCTCATCGGATTCGGAATTCTGGCCCTGGGCTTGTTGGTAGCCCTTTCGAGCGGCAGCCCCAGCCGGGCCCTTCTCAGTATCGAGGGGGCGAAGAACAATGCCTTCGTGTATTGGGTGCTGCTTTTTACCCCTCTGGTAGCCCTGTTGGATTCGGTGGTTGATGCCGGCTCAGCCCAGGTCGTGCTACCCCCGCTGGGCATACTGCTCGGACTGTGGCTGGCGCGACGGACGGAGGCTCGGGCGGAATTCTTCCACTTGCTGGTCTTCGCGGCCGCCCTCACCCTTACCGCCGTGGCGCTGCACCGCTAACAAATTCCCGATCAGAGCGGTTAACGGCCATGAATACTCACTACCTAAAACTGAATATGCATGGCCGGATTCATTGCCGAGTTTAAAAAATTTGCCGTCAAGGGTAACATGATCGACCTGGCCATCGGGGTCGTCATCGGTGCCGCCTTCAACAAGATCGTCGACGTGCTGGTCAAGCAGATCATCACGCCGCCCTTGGGCTACCTTACCACGGGTATTGAACTGGCCGACCTGGCCTGGGTGATCCGGCGCCCGGAACTCGACGCCGAGGGAGAGGTAATCGACCCCGGCGTGGTGATCGGTTACGGCCTGTTCCTGGAGGCAATGATCGATTTTCTGATTGTCGCCTTTACGCTGTTCATCATCATCCGGCTCATCAACTCCCTGCGCGACCGGGCGGAGGATACGGGCGACAAGACCGTCCCGACGCCCAAGGACATTCAGCTGCTTACCGAGATTCGGGACGAAATGAAGCGGATGAACGATCCCGCGTCCCCAGCGTCAACGCAGCCCCCAGTCTGATGCCGGATAGCGCCGGACTACCCGTGCTAAGCAAGGTCAGCAGCTTGTCCGACGAGACAAACAACTGAACCCGCCCGGGCGTCGCGTAAAGGTGCAGCCCGACGTTGGTGCCCAATCCCGACCGGTGGTTGACGTTCAATCCGACGCGCAGCCAGTCGGTGGCCGCGTACCGCCCGGTTACCGCCACGGCCGGAGTGGTCTTGCCCAGCCGGTCCTCCACCACCAGCAGTGCGCCGGCGGTCAGGCGCTTGGTAAGGTCGTACTCTCCACCCAGGTAAAACCGCGGAGACAATTCCGTACGGTACGGGTCGCTGCGCTGCTCGGGATCGAAAGTTACGAGCAGACTGTCCAGGGCAGAATCGAGGGAAACGGAGTCCGACAGCAGGTCCGACAGTACGTCCAGGCCGGTGAAGGTGTCCGAACCGGAGAAGCGCAGGGTGGTCACGTCGTTCTTCCAGGAAATCGCCGCCCCCAGATCGGTGGCCGACAGGTTAAGGCGCAGCCGGTCGAGGTTCACCGCCACGCCCACGTCAAACGCCACCCCCGTGTTGCCGCTGAAGAGGTCGCCGGGGGCCAGACGGTTGGGGTTGTAGTCAAAGCCAATCTCATTCAGTTGCCCCTCGTAGGTGAGGGCCCCGACGGTACGCAGGGTGAGGTCCTGCTCCAGGGTGAGGGCGTAGTTTTCCGAACCGGTGGTGAGTCGCAGACTCGCCCCCTCGTCTGTACTGATACTGGACACGCCGGCGAGATACTTGAGTCGGCCGCCAAGGGCAATCACGTCGTTGACGGCGTAGCTCGCGCCCAGTCCCAGCTCCTGGAACCCGACCACCTGCCCCTGCGGGGATATCTCAACGGTGGTGCCAATGAAGGGGGCATTCCCCAGCACGAAGAGGTCGACCAGTGCGCCCCGGTACTGGGCCTGCCCCTCTACCCGCAGCCGGTGGTAGGCGCTGAGCGCCAGTCGGCCGCGACGGAACGCCAGACCCACGGTTTCGATCGAAAAGACGTCCTGTACGTCGTTGCGGTCGTCGGTCAGGGCGGATACCGCACTGAGGCTGAGCACGCGCTGGCCACCGACGTCTACGAAGAGATCGTTGTAGGTGATGTTCTCGAGCTGGAGGTCATTGGCCACGCCGGGGAGGCCGAGCGTGAACGTTCCCGGCAGAAAATGCAGCATGGCCGGGTTGTGGTAGGTGGACTGCCAACTGCCCGACAGCAATGGAGCGGTAAGGTTCTGGGCGGAAAGGTCCGTCGTCAGCCCGCTGACCAGCAGGGTGGTCAGGGCGAAAAGCGTTCGAAGCATGCTCATGGCTTGTCAATGGTTAGGCGGGCCCCGATGCGCACGCGGAGCTCCTGCTGGTTGGTGATCCGCACCGGGCGGGTACCCCCCTCGAGGGTAGCGAAGGAAGCGTTGAGCACCAAATGGCTCGCCTGCCGCAGCAGGGCCAGGCGATCGCCGGAAAAGGTGATATCGTGCGCAGCCTGCACGCTGCCCGTGGGGTTGCCGGAGGCGTCTACCGAATTGGCCCGCACGATCAGCAGCTGACCGTCCGTGAGGTCGAGCAGGGGGTTGCCCTGGGCATCGGTGAAAGTACCCCTCACCTCCAGGTCCAGGGGCCACTCGCTGTCCGTGGTCACCCGCAGGGTGGCGGCCGTCACTTCGCCATACTGTTCTCCCAGGTTGACGGCGAAGGTGTCCGCGACCTGAAAATTGGCGGCCGATCCGTACAGGGGCAACTCCGCCGTTACGGTGGCGGAATACGAACTCGTATCTGCCAGGAACCCTTTGGTGGAGGGGTCGGCGTTGGGGTTAATGAGCGCGCTGATCTTGTAGTTCAGGGCCACCGGCTTGGCGTCGAGCAGTTCGAGCAGGTTGCTGTTGCTTTTGTCGATCACGTAGGTGGTGTAGCTGTTCTGGCCCGGCTCCCGGGGAAAGGCAAAGGAAAAACCCTCGTCGACTATTTCTCCCTCCACGGGGATCACCCGGCCGTCTACGGTTACCACGTTGAGTTCCTCCACCACCGCGCGCGCCGGTACGCCAACGCTGTTGCGGACCCGCACCAGAATGCGGGGGTCCTCGAAGGTCACCTCCCCACTGAGGTAATTTTCGAAGAAGTTTATTTCCAACTGGTCATCCACGCCGGGGTAGGGGGTGCGCCCGAAGTAGCCCTTCAGGTAGGAAAAGTCGAGGTTACTGAGCACGGCAATGGTGCCGCGGCCCGGATCCAGCGGGGTGCCGTCCAGGGCGTCGATCGTGTACTCGATCGTGAAGGTTTCGTCGGGGAAGGCCAGTTCGTATCCCGCCAGATCCAGGGGGGCATCGGCATTCGATAGGGCCGGCGGCGCGCCGGTGCCGGTGTAAGCCGGTAGCTGCCCGCTCACCGTTACCGGTTTTCCACCCACACTGATGTCCGGCAGCGTCAGGCGTACGTTGACGGCCTGGGGGTAAGGGTTAGGGAGGCTGTAGGCAAGTTGCCCGGCCTTCAGCCGCAGGACGTCGAGGGAAGCGTCGTTGGGCAGGGGAAAGTCGATCTCCTGTCGCCGTTTCGTGATTTGCAGGGGGATACCGCGGGCCACGGAGCGGATGGCAGCAAACACCGGTTCGCTGGTCACGGAGGGCACGGTGTCGGAATAAATAAAACGAAAAAGTCCGTCGGGGTCCACCGTCAACTCGAAGCGCTCGTCCACCTTCCCGACCAGTCCGCGCAGGTCTACGCGGCTGTCAATCAGTGGCAAGGCATATTCCGCGTGCTGTTCCATGGCCTCGAGGTTGGTGAAATCATCGAGCAGACTGTTGCAGCCGGTGGCCACGCAGGCGAACAGTAACGGGAGTAAAGCCTTTTGCATAGGGAGGTAGCTAAGAAGTCAGGGCACTGGCATCGCTTGGGCTCGTCAGCGGGTGCAATGCCCGTTAAAAAGGAGCGTTGTGGATTTGGTTCCGGCTTCGTCTATCGTTACCTTCCAGAACTTGTACATCACCAACCGTTAACGTTCGCACTATGAAAAACGGCCGCTTCACCGCCTTACACCTGAGCAATCTGGCAGATCAGGCGGAGCGGTTCATGCTCATGACGTATGAACGTTTGCCCCGCGCCCTTGTATTGCACAACGACAGTTGGGCGCTGGCATTGGCCGCCCATTCCCTGGAAATAGCCCTGCGCCGCCCCGGCGTCTCCCCCGACCTGCCCCACCTGGCCCGCACCGTGGCCTTTATGGAGGCCTGTCGCTACTGGGGCAACGGCAGCGAACTGCGCAACTGGAAGGAAGTGGCCCAGGAGTTCCGCGAGTGGACCGGCCCCGACTACCTCAACCTGCAACTGACGCTGGCCACCGTCCTCCCCGAAGGCAGTTCCGGCCTGCGCACCGAAGTGGCCGACGTCCTCTACGACGCCCAGCTCGCGCAGCGGTTGCTCAGCGGCCCGGAAGGCGCGGAATTGATGTGGCTCGAGAATCGCTACGCACTGGACAGCGGGCAGGGCCCCCGGCGCCGTATGAACCGGACCGACGCCCTGGCCCAGTACCTGGAAGAGCTCCGGCAGGCACGCTTCCGCGACGGCGAGCTGCGGCGGAGGTACCAGCACACCCACAGCGCGGTACTGCTCGACCTGCAGAAGCTCGTTGACCGACTGGAAAAGAAAAAACCCGGACTGCTGCCCGCCACCGTCGACGACAGCGGCGCCCCGGCACTGCTGCACGACCTGGAGCAGGGACCTACCCGGCAAGCTACGCAAACGTACTTCCGGACCATCTTCCGGAACCACATCCAGCTGAAGCGGATGGCCGACCAGAAGGCGGCGATCATGGTAAGCGTTAACGCCCTGCTTATCGGCGTGCTCATCACTTTTGTCAGTTACCGCAACTGGGCGGAAACCCGGCCCGAAATCCTCCTTCCGGTAGTTGTATTTATCGCCTGCGCGCTGGCCAGTCTGGTCTACGCCATCATCTCCTCCAAGCCCCACAGCCGCTACAATGAGGAAGATAACCTCGCGTTTTACGGCACCATCAGCAAATTGAACCGCGAGGAATTTACCCGGCGCATGGAGACTACCCTGCTCAATCCGGACGCCCTCTACGGCAACCTCATCAGTGACCTGCACGGCCTGGGGCGCGACATCGACCGCAAGTACAAACTGCTGAAGATCGCCTACAATATTTTCCTGATCGGATTATGCATCAGCGTAATCCTAGTGGTGGCGGTAATCTTCCTTTACTGATCGCTGGGTCCGGTCTCCGGAGACGCGGCTAGTCTTCCCCGTTGTCGTTATCGTTGTTCTCGGTCTCCAGCTGGGCGGCTTTCTCTTCCTTGCGCTTGCTCACCTTGTTCAGGAGGATGGCGGCCTTGATGAGGAAGTCGTCGTGGAACATCGTGTACTCGTTGAAGACCATCAGCAGGCGGGCGGCGTCGAAGGCGGCCGTGCCGGGGATGATCTGGCGGGCGGCAATGGGGTGCAGCCAGTACTCCAGGTTGTTGGACCGCAGGTAGGAGCGGTCGGTGTTGAAGTTGATGACCCGGGCCAGTTTATTGAGGCTGAAAAGATAGTCGGTCTCCCGGTTCAGGTCCTTCTGGATGTCGATGATGTTGGTATAATTGAACCGGACGCCACTGCGCTCGCAGAGGAAAATATCGCGACGACCGTCGAAGACGATCATATCCTGGAAGCGGTACTTATTCAGGTTCTTGTTGAGGAAGTTGCGGATGGCGTTCTTGGTCGACCGAAGATTGCGGAACGCAAACTGCAGGTCGTGCTCGCTCAGGCGAAAGTCCTCATGATAGGGGTAGCGGCGGTTGGTGCGCATGTTAAGCACTTCCCGGACGCGGCGAATGGTGTGGCCGAGCTCATCGGTTTCGGCGTAAACGTCGACGATGTCGACGTTGGCCTGATTGATCCAGCTTTCCAGGAATATTTTGTTGGATCCCCGTTCGAAGACCAGGAGAGCGATTTCGCTGATCGCGTAAAAGTTAGGATATCCGCCGTATATATTCCCGTACTTAAGCTCTAGAAAGGCGATGTTCTCGTTCACGGTTTAGGGTTAATTCAGTCAACAAAGGGGTTTCCCACAGTCAAAATGTAAAGCATAAGGCAAAACCAAAGGTAAGTCTTTTACCATTAAGGCCCCACGTACAACTATCGTTCGATGCAGGCGAACGGTAGCCCGTTAAAGGGCGGGTTAATACAAAGCCAGTGTGCCTTGATTTATTGCCCCGGGTAGGCTTCCAGGCTATTGCCAGAGGTGATCGGAGAAGCGACCGTCGGTGTATACCACCTCCCCGTCCGCGTATACCCGTCCACCCTCGCGCATATTGGCGATCATATCCCAGTGGACGCTGCTCTCATTCTTGCCGCCCGCCTGGGCGTAGCTCTGCCCTACGGCCATGTGTACCGTGCCGCCGATCTTCTCGTCGAAGAGGATCTGCTTTGAGAAGCGGTCGATGTCGTAATTGGTGCCGATGGCTGCCTCTCCAAAGCGGCGCGTACCTGGAATTTCAAAGGTTTCATCCAGCACCGCCTGCCCGCTTTCGGCTTGCCAGGACTGTATCTCTCCCTTCTCCACTTCCAGGGTGACGCCACGAACTTCCTCCCCGTTACGGATGGCCGGGTAGTCGAAGTAGATGTGGCCGTTGACGCTGTCTTCCTCCGGACTGGTGTACACCTCCCCACTGGGCATGTTGGTTTGCCCGTCGCTGTTGATCCAGGTTCGTCCGTTGGTGGTAAAGGTGATGTCGCTGCGGTCGTTGACGTAGCGGAAGGTCGTACAGCTGTTCAGGTGATCCACCACGCGTTGTTGCCGGTGGCGCACCGCCAACCAGGCGGCCTGGGGGTCTGGCTGGTCGAGCTTGCAGGCGCGGTAGACGAAGTCGGCGTACTCCTCCAGATTCATACCGGCTTCCGTGGCCAGGGCCGGGGTGGGGTAGATGCACATGGTGCGCTTCAGCCGGCGGTCGGCCGTGCGGGCAAAGTAGGTGTCGTGCATCGGCTTGTAGGCGGCGCGGCGGGCCGCCTTAAGTGCCGCGGCGGGTTCCGGCTCCCGGAGACTGAAGGGTGCACTGACGAAGATGTAAGCCTCAAACTCATTCATGGCCCGCTCTTGCAGGGTGGGGATGTAGGCCGCCTGCTCCGGACTGCCGTACTCGCGCAGGGCTTCGGCTTGCCCGCGGGTGGTCAGCGTAAACTCACAGTGGCCCCCCGCCTTCAGGCACTCGCGGTAGATCGCGTCGATCAGGGGCTCGGCCAGGGTAGTGGAATTGACGAACAAGCGTTCCCCGGCTTGCAGGCTTACGCAGTAATTGACTAGGAGGTGGGCGTACTTGTCTAGGGTTTTGGGGTGAAGTTCCATGTGAATAGCAGTATTGAAGGTGTCTGCGTAAAGGTCTGCGCCCCCGGGTATTGTTTAGCTGCCCGCTAATCCTGCCCCTGCCAAATTAGCTGCGCCCGGGAATTCCATCAAATTCAGGTCCGCCAAGTCCTCCTCAATACGCGGATGCCAAATCACCGCGGAAACTGGTTTTAACACTCGGGTTTACACCGCCCCCTGGTTAAAAAAAAGCTTGGGTAACATAAATTTTCCAAAAACATTTTATGTTTAACTCATTTTAATTTACATTCGTTTTACACGAATGCCGAGTTACGCCCTGATTAAGAGGCTACTATGGAATCTCTGGTCAGGCCATCTACCTTACCCGATTGGTCATTCCCAATCACAAGGCAGATAACCGACTCTGGGCCTTCGTGCCCCATCCCTGGGATCACCGGCGTGCCTTTGTCTGCAGTCCGGTATCCCGCGATGTCTTGGACTCTTCTGAGTCCACCCTGCTTTTCTCTTGTATGGGGCGTACACCCTAAGATCCATTATCGCGCGCAGTACGCCCTTGGAAAATCCATTATTCACGCTCTCCGGAGCCTATCTCACTATTTGAGGAGTTCGCAGGATACAGGGTAATTCTACCCTGCCCGACGGACGCCCTCGGGTTAATGGTGGTGGGGCATTCAGAGAGGAAATGTCACACTATGAACAGAAGCTTTACCACGCTCGTATTACTATTCCTATGCCTGGTCGGTACCGACCGACTGTACGCCCAGGCGGGCAATGCGCTCAAATTCAACGGCGGCCAGGCTGGGGCCAACGAATACGTCGACCTACCCGATATGCCCTTTGCGCAGAATTCCCCCTATACGGTTGAAGGTTGGGCCAAAACAACCACTGAGGGGCGGATGCTTGTCGACTTTTTCCCCATATCAGGAACGTCTGCCCCCCAAGGGACCGCCGGAAACTTTATTGCGATAGAGGTAGCTACCGGTGGTAGACTCCGGTACGTTCACCGGGCGAATGGCGCGAACATCGGCGGAATCGAGGTATTATCTGCCAATGCTGTTACCTCCGGAAACTGGTTCCATTACGCCGCAGTGTATGACAGCCAGGGGAGGGCCTCTCTCTACATCAATGGAGTGCTGAGTGCGCAGAGTGCGGCGACCTCACCAAGCTATATTTCGGAAATTGTAGATGGGCGAATCGGCAACCTGCATTCCAATAACAGCCGCAAATTCCGGGGAGACCTGGACGAACTGCGGCTTTGGTCGCGGGCCTTGGAAGCTACCGACATTTCCGCACTCTACAACAAAACCTTCACCGATCCCGCTACCCTGGCTGCCCCGACCACCTGCCTGGCGGCCTATTACAAGTTCAACGAAAGCTCCGGCACTACCCTCGCCGACGCCTCGGGGAACGGATATACTGGGATGGTGGTAGGGACGACCGCCGCCAACTGGGTGACCTCCACCGCCCCCGTGACCAGCCAGGCCGCCCCCTCCTGCCAGACCCTCGGCACTAATACCAACTACGCCCTAGACTTTGATGGGGTGGACGACTACCTGAATCTGCCCTCCCTTACCTTCTTTCAGAACTCCGCCTTCTCCGTTGAGGGGTGGTTTTCTACTACCGATAACACCTACGGCATCCTCTTTGAGGCCTTTCCAGGATCCAACGGCCAATACCTTTCGGTCGAGGTCTTGGCCAACGGTACCATGAGGGTGATTTACCGGCCCAACGCGGGTAGTTCCGGGGGCACCCTGCTGGAATCCCCAACTACGGTAAATAACGGTGCCTGGAAACACTTTGCCGTTGTACTGAACCTGGATAATACGCTTTCCTTCTACATCGACGGCGTGCACCAGGATACCGAAAATACAACTGGCCGCATCACCGCCGCCACGGTACAGGCCGGCATCGGCCGGCGCTTCAACGGGGACTCCAATACGTACTTCAAAGGTAAGATCGACGAAATCCGCCTCTGGTCCCGCACCCTGGCCGCCGAAGACGTCCTCGACCTTTACAACGAAACCTTCACCAACCCGACCAGCGTGGCGAACTGCCTCAAGGCCTACTACACCTTTGAGGAGTCCTTCGGTACCACAGTGGGGGACAAAACAGGCAACGGCAACGGCGCCACCATGACGAACATGGACAACGCCGACTGGGTGGTCTCCAACGCCGGCGTCACGGCAGCCCTGGCCCCGAACTGCGCTGACTTGGGCGGCGACGTCAACTATGCCCTGGACTTCGACGGGGTGGACGACTTCGTGGCCCTGCCCGTACTCACGGCCTTCGACAATTCCACCTTTACGGTCGAGAGCTGGTTCCGAACCGAGCCCGGGATCACCAGTGGTGTCATCTTTGACGCCTACGAACTGACGGCACCCGATGACCTTTACCCGCAGGGGAACTACATTACCGTCGAGGTGCTGAATGGCGGTCAAATTCATGTGGTCTACCGCTCGCCGGCAGCAAAAGCAGGAGGAGCTAATCTCTACTCCACCACTGTAGTCAACGGAGGAGGGTGGTTCCACGTAGCCTTAGTGCTAAACTTTGATAACACCCTCTCGCTCTACATTAACGGCATCGAAGAAGACACCAGCTCAGGGACGGTCAACCGGATCGACGACGGCTCCGTATACGCCCGCTTAGGCTCTCTGGGCAGTAGGGCCCGCTACTTCGACGGCCAGATTGATGAACTACGCGTATGGTCACGGGCCCTGGCCCCCGCCGACGTCCTCGACCACTACAACGATGCCTTCTCCAATCCCACCGCCGTCGGGCAATGCCTCGACGTCTACTACCAGTTTCAGGAATCCGTTGTCAGCACCGCCGAAGACGCCTCCGGCAACGGCAACAACGGCACCTTGGTGAATATGCAAGACAACGACTACGTCCTCTCCGGAGCATCCGTCACCACGGTGACCGCGCCCAACTGCGCCGACCTGAGCGGAGATATTGATTATGCCCTGGACTTCGACGGGGTGAACGACTACGTCGACCTGCCTACCCTGAGCTTCCTGGCAAATACCGGATTTTCGGTGGAAGGATGGTTCCAGGCCGCCAATACTTCAACTACGGGGGTTCTATTTGAAGCCTTCCCAGTCAGCGGACCGAGTGGCTTGAACTACCTCACGGTAGAAGTGATCGACGGAGGAATCCTTTTTGGTAAGTACCGCTCGCCCGCAAACAATGCGGGGGGCGCGGAACTATTTACTCCCGCTTCGGTAGCCGATGGGAATTGGCACCACTATGCCGTGGTCTTGAGTGAGGACTACAAAACCTTCTCCCTCTACCTGGATGGGGTGTTGGTAGACGATTTTAATGGCAGTCTCAACCCCATCCCCGGAGACGTAGACGCCGCCCTCGGTCGCCTGAGCAACGGCAGCCGCTACTGGGAGGGCCAGATCGACGAGACCCGCATCTGGTCCGGTGAATTGTCCTCCGCCGGCGTGGCCCAGGTTTACGACGAGAGCTTCACCAACCCCGGCGATGCGTCCGGCTGCCTCGGGGCCTACTACCAGTTCGAGGAGTCCATCGGCACCACCGCGACCGACGCCACCGGCAACGGTAATACCGCCACCCTGGTCGGCATGGAGAACAACGATTACGTCCTCTCCACCGCCCCCTTCTCACCCCAGCCGGTGGTGGCCTGTGCCGCCGTACTGCCTGTTGAGCTGGTTTCCTTTACCGCTACCATCGTCAACGGAACGGTGGAACTGGCCTGGGAAACCGCCTCGGAACAGGGCAACCAGGGTTTTGCCGTACTGCATTCCACCGACGGCAAGGTCTGGACCGAACTGGGCTTCGTAGTGGGGGCCGGCAATTCGGCAACCCTGCAGCGCTACGGTTTCACCCACACCCAGCCGGTGGCGGGGGAAAATCTTTACCAGCTGCGGCAAGTCGACTTCGATGGCGCTCACGCTTACTCGCCTATTGAAATCGTCACGGTAACCGAAACGGCCTCCGCCCTGCGGATCTCCCCGAACCCCGTCCGCAACGGACAACTGTCGGTCACTGTCCCCCTGGCGGGGGAGGCCGCCGCCGAACTCCGGATGTACTCTGTCCGCGGTGAACTGGTCCTCTCTCGCCAACTGACGCAAACCACCACCACCGTCCCCACCGCCCACCTCCCCAAAGGAGTATATGTGGCCGTGGCCGTCACCAACGGCGTCCCAGTTACCCGCAAGGTGGTCATCCAGTAACCACCACCGGTTGCCCGCAACGAAAACGGGCCGTGCCGATCGTCAGATCAGCACGGCCCGTTTATTTTGTAAAGTGAGCTGCCGAAGGCAGCGAGCCCCCTAAAGAACTACCAGCCTAAAGAACTACTACCTACCACTGCTTAGCAATATAAGGGTAAGTCTGCTGGTACTCCTCCTTCACCATTTGGGTAAGGCGCTCGCGCAGAACGTCGATGTTTTCCTTGGTCTGGGCGCTGATGAGCAGGGCTTCCTGCCCGAACTCGGCCTGCAGTCCCTTCACCAGGTCCGATTCCACTTCTTCGCGGCCGGCGGCGTCGAGGTACATGTCGTAATTGCGTTCGCGGAAGAGGTCGATCTTGTTGAAGACCAGCAGCGTCGGCTTGCTCTGACAATCCATTTCCTTCAGCAGTCCCTGTACGGTGCGGATCTGATCGTCGTACTGGGGGTGGGCCACGTCGACCACGTGCAGCAGGATGTCGCTCTCCTTCACCTCGTCGAGGGTGGAGCGGAAGGATTCGATCAGGTGGTGGGGCAGTTTGCGGATGAACCCGACCGTGTCCGTCAGCAGGAAGGGGATGCCTTCGTAGGCTACTTTCCGCACCGTGGTATCGAGGGTTGCGAAGAGCTTGTCCTCGGCGAAGACGTCGCTCTTGGTCAGCAGGTTCATAAGGGTGGATTTGCCCACGTTGGTATATCCCACCAGCGCCACGCGTACCATGGCGTCGCGGCCCTTGCGGCGGGTTTCGGCCTGTTTGTCGATCTTCTCGAGGTCCTTTTTCAGCTTGCTGATCTTGTCGCGGACGATACGGCGGTCGGTCTCAATTTCCGTTTCACCGGGACCACGCATGCCGATACCACCGCGCTGCCGTTCGAGGTGCGTCCAGAGTCCGCGCAGGCGGGGCAGGAGGTACTGCATCTGGGCGAGTTCGACCTGGGTCTTGGCCTGGGCCGTCTGGGCGCGGCGGGCGAAGATGTCGAGGATGAGCGTGGAGCGGTCGATGATCTTGACTTTCATTTCCTCTTCCAGGATGTTAACCTGCTTACCGCTCAGGTCGTCGTCGAAGATCACCATTGATACGTCCTCGTGCTGGTCGACGTACTGCGCGATCTCCGTGGCCTTTCCGCTTCCGACGAAGGTGCGGTTATCCGGATGGTCCAGCTTTTGCACGAACCGCTTGACGGTCTTTGCACCCGCGGTTTCCGCCAAAAACTCCAGCTCATCCAGGTGCTCCGTGACCTCCTCCTCGGTCTGGCCGCGCAGCACTACGCCCACGATGACGGCGTACTCCGTCTCTTGCTTCAGTCCGGACTCTTTCTGTCCTACATTCCATTCGTTTGCCATATGCCTAAGGTAACCGAATGGAGCTTGGGGAAGTTTCACGGGCGGCGGCGCGCAGGTGCCGGGAAATGGAGGAACCGCCAGCTTCCCCGCGCTGATCTCCCGCCGCGGTGGTAACTTCGGACAGGCCGCGATGGCCGCTTTACTACTTTGCCGGTCTACCCCGCCACAACTCCCTTTTCTATGAGCGTATACCTGATCTGCTTCCTGCTGCTGCCGTTCACCCTCGTGGCCCAATCGGCCGCCACGGAGAACGTGATCCTGATTACCATGGACGGCCTCCGTTGGCAGGAATTCTTCGGCGGGGCGGTAGACTCCATGATCGCCAATGAGGACCTGACGCACGACCGCGACCGCATGGCGGAAAGCTACCTGGGAGAAACTGGGGAAGAACGCCGCCGGCGCCTGATGCCCTTTTTCTGGGACACACTGGCCCCCCAGGGCATGGTTTTCGGGAACCGACAGTACGGTAATAAGGTCAATTGCCGCAACCCCTACTGGTTCTCCTACCCTGGCTACAACGAGATTCTGACGGGGCGCGCCGACCCCGATATCGACAGCAATGACAAGGAATGGAACCCGAACGTGACCGTTCTGGAGTGGCTCAATGGGCAGGATAGCCTGGCCGGCCGGGTACGTGCGTTCGGCAGTTGGGACGTGTTCGACTACATCGTCAACGAAAGGCGGAGCGGCATCTCCGTCAACAGCGGCTACGACCGCGCCACCGGCGACGACCTTACGGAAGGGGAGCAATTCCTGAACAAGCTCCAGGAGCAGGCTCCCCGACTTTGGGGCAGTGTGCGACCCGATATGTTCACCCACAACTACCTCATGGAAACCCTTCGCAAGGACCATCCCCGGGTGGCCTTCATCAGCTACGGGGAAACGGACGACTTCGCCCACGACGGCAGCTACAACCGCTACCTCGACGCCGCCCACGCTACCGATGCCATGTGGCGGGATCTTTGGACCTTCTTAGAGTCCGATCCGCAGTATGCCGGAAAGACCACCCTGGTCATCACCACCGACCACGGGCGGGGCGACAGCCCCATGGCAGAGTGGCAGGGACACGGCAGCAGCACGCGCGGATCGGACGCCATCTGGCTGGCGGTGATCGGCCCCGACACGCCCGACAGCGGTGAGGTCACCGACGACCAACAGCTTTACCAGGATCAAATAGCCCGTACCGTCGCCCGGCTGCTGGGCTACGATTATCCCGGAGAAGACGGTCCCAAGGCAGGAGAAATCGTACCCGGTGTAATGCCGGACGCCCGTCGGTAGGGCATCATACTATTGCCGCTAAGCCCAAGAAACCCTGGCACCGCTATGCCTGGGGGCCTATATTTAGTTTCCAACACCTGCAGGAAGGGTTTGCCCCGATTGGGCGCGCCGTCAGGGTGTTGCAAACCTGAACTACCCGATGTTCTTCCAGTCCGACAACCGATATGTTGCCTACGATCCGGCCGGAGAGAAGATCACGTTTCGCAAGGCTTTCGATACCATCAGTTTTGAAAACTCCGACATTGCCATTCCCTCCAGTGGCGGTACCCGGGAGTCCTTCACCGTCCCGGTCGCGGCCATCGAGCAGGGGGTGGCGCTGGGTTACCGCTTCTTCCAGGATCAACTGGAGCGGCGGCAGGCCCGCTTCGTATACCAGGACGATCACCGGGCCACCAATGTACAGGCCGGCAGCTTCCGGCTCCCGGTCATCACTAGCTCCGGTTTCGTGTATCCGACCGGGCAAAAGGAGGAGGCGCGCAGGATAGTATTCACTCCCTTGCACCTTCGCGGGACAAAGACCTTCGTCTACCAGCTTACCCGCCTTAACCTGAAGTATGCCAGGGCCAAAACCAGTAAGTGGAGCGACGTATTCGACTACACCATACAGTTGACGCTGCATTTCCTGCGGGGGGGTGAACTCATCGACCGCGCCCTGAAGCCGATGGTGGTGCAGTCGGTGGCTTTCGGGGAGAATGACCTGACCGACCTGCAACTGTATTCGTCGCCAATCCCGCTGGTGGAAGACAGCTGTCTGGCCGAAGTGAGCCTGACCGTAGTGGAGACCAACCCCGCCCGGGTCAATACGGCTAACGTCCTGAAATTACTTTCGGAAAACGAGCAGCGGGTCAAGCAGAAGATCGTCGCCGTACTGCAGCAACTGCTCTCACCAAAATAGGCCCACTATGTCACTGCAAACCGCCTATACTACCGCCCGCGTCATTGAAACCTTGGAAAATTACGCCCAGAGCGACCTGGTGAACGACACCGGCGAAACGAAAAACGACCCGTCCTCCGGCGCGCCGCATATTTACGCCGACGAGCATTTTTGGCAGCTTATTCTGGATGACGTCGCCGGCAGCTGGGGGAAGGTTTTTACCCTATACGAGGTTACGCTGTCCGAGCACGTGGCCCGGGTGCCCGGGCTCTATTTTCACCCCGGGGTCCAGCATTTTAAAAAGATACTGGACGTACACAAGGAATACGTTTCCGGCAATTGGGTGCGGTATAGTCCACCGGGTGAATCACAGAAAATTCTCGGGGGTATCGGTACGCTGCAAATTCCGCCGACCCTGGAGGAATGGCGCATTGCCAGCGTAAGCTTC
The DNA here is from genome assembly GCF_004803465.1 of Neolewinella litorea. Taxonomy (GTDB): domain Bacteria; phylum Bacteroidota; class Bacteroidia; order Chitinophagales; family Saprospiraceae; genus Neolewinella; species Neolewinella litorea. The sequence goes on from NZ_SRSF01000005.1 coordinate 107,076, forward strand.
AGCAATAACGCCTCGCTGGGTATTCCGGTGCTCGTACACGAGGAGGTATGGCAACACCACGGGTTGGGAGAGGGGATGCGGATCGCAAGCCTCGGGGCACGCTGGCAGCGCATGGACGCCTCCTGGGCCAAACGCTTCTATTCCATGCGGGGACTGCCCAAGGGATACCTGGTGATCGAGCACCCGGATCAGTTGCAGCTTTCGGGGGAAGTGTTGCCGACCATTTACCACCCCTTCACCATCATGGAATACGAGCAGAGTGGATCGCTCTTTTACGATTTCGTATTCGTGACGGTGGATTCCTCCGACCCCAACTTCCGGGACGATATCCGGGCCTTTTTCGGGGAATACCGCTACATGAATGGCCGCTACGGCACCTACCTCATCGAGCCCTTCGTAAATCACCCCCTGCTGTCCGAAAACGACGTGATGTTCCACTCCCCCGAAGAGCTACGAAAGGAAAACGCGGCGGCCGGTTCCCACCTCAATCTGATGGTAGAACGGATCAAAAAAGAGCGGTTCAACCAGCATACCCTGGACGAGATCAAGATCTTCATCGACAATCACATGGACATCGATGATCTGAAGACCTGCTCCGACGATATCCTCATCAACGTCAACTCCTGGTACGGCGGCGGACGCGTGTACGATGAGTCGGCCAACTTCCTGGATCGCGTAATTGAACGAAAGAAAGTGGAGGAACTGGTCGACGTGTTGACCAAGTACGGACTAACAACCTAGGCGATGGCAAACTGGAACAGCAAACTCACCGAATTACGGGGCCACCTTGTGGAGCTGTACCCGGAAAAGGAGGACGGCAGGATGATGGTGGAGATGGCTGGTATCCCGCCCGGATCGATCGCCTTCAGCGACAAGGCCACTTCCAACTGGCACAATATCCTGCGGGAGGCCAACAAGCGGAACAAGGTCATGGATATCGTCCAGCTCGCCATCCAGGAATACCCGGAACGGGAAGACCTGGCACGACTCTTCACCGAAGTGGAAGAGGAAGAACCCCTTACCTCGGCGGCGGCCCTGAATTCCGTGCTGGAAATGGAAACGCTCAAAACCCTGCCGAAAAGGATCGAACGGGATTTTCCGGACATACCCACCGAAACCCTGCAGGAGAACCTGCGCGAAGAAATCCATACCCTGGAAACCCGTCGCACGGAGCGTACCCGCGGAAAGATCGGCCAGACGGAATACCGACGAATTGTGGAGGGCATCAACAAGGACCTGGCGGAAAAACTGCGTGAATCCGGCCTCGGCATTGACCGACCGGCTATTGCACCCGCGGCCCCGCAAAAAGAGGATCGCAGGGCGTTTGATATCCTGGTCCCGAACCGGAAAGGACTGGAAAAGGTGGTGAAGGGCGACGACCTGATCGATGTCCTGGCCTGGGTGCAGGGGGCGATGGAACAGTCGAAAACGGTGTGTAAAATTGAAACTTCGGACGGAGAAAGCGGTACGGGTTTCCTGTTGGGCGGCGGTTTGCTGATGACGAACAACCACGTCATACCGGATGCCGCTACGGCCGCGAATACGCGCCTGACCTTCAACTTCAAGACGGATAAGGACAACAACGTCTTGCAGGAAACGCACTACCGACTGGACCCTACGGTATTCATCACCAGCCACGAAGATGAGCTGGACTATACGATCGTCAAGGTGGTGGACAGTACGGAGACACCCCTGGCCGGTTGGGGCTGCGTAGAACTGGAGGACTTCTTCGACCCCCAACTGCATGAGAAAGTGACGGTGATCCAGCACCCCCGGGGAAACTATATGAAAATGGCCCTCCCGGACGACGTCATCAGCATCTGGGGGAAATACCTTTTCTATACCACCGATACGCGGGAGGGGTCGAGCGGGTCGCCGGTATTTAATAAACATTGGAAAGTCGTGGCCCTGCACCACGCTGGCAAGAACGAGGAATCGTACGAGGGGGGACTGCAGATCGATGAGGCCGGAACCATCGCACCCTCCAATCGGGGGGTATTGATCAAATACATACTTGAGGACCTGAAAAAGCGGAATTTTCCGCTATTAAAATAACCGCCCGCTATGAAAAACCCGATCACCATCCAGGAACTGGAGGCACTGCTGGAAAATGAAGATACCCGCGCGCAGGCACTGAACTATTATTTCGAATACCTGCCCACGGGTCCCTTTTCGGGGGAATACCGCTTGAAAAGTCATATCCAGGTAGTGAAAAGTGAAGGGGCCGTAACCCGGGGGCAACTGGAGGGTGCACCGCTGATCAATATCGTGGAAAAGCTGATCGGGAAAGCCAATTCGCTCGCCCAGCGAGATCGGGACCGGCTGTTCGAGCAAAGGCGAGGCGATGCCGACCGGGTGATCATCGTAACCGAGGGGGATTCCTGGTTTCAGTACCCGCGGCTGAAGCAACTGGGCCTCACCATATCGAAGGAAGTGAAGGACGTAGTGGATTACCTCATCGAGGATCCCCGCTTTGCCGTGAAGAGTCTGGGCGGGGCCGGGGACGTCCTGCGCAACATGTACCATATGGGCGAATACCTGGATGCGATCGATAAATACGAGCCGAAGGCGTTCGTGCTCAGCGGAGGCGGAAATGACTTTTTTGAGATGTTCCCGAGTATGGTACGCAAGGGCAGCGCCGACGATATCGCCTCCTTCCTGAAGACGACCTGGCTGACGGAGATCAAGGTGATCCGGACCTACTACGAGGGTATGCTCGAAATCCTTACTCGGGAATATCCCGAATTACCCATCCTCCTGCACGGCTACGACTACATCATGCCCCGACCCGACGGAAAGTGGATCGGCCGGCCCATGATCGAGTCCGGCGGCCTGAGCCTGGACAAGGACCGCAAGGCGCTCATCCGCTCCATCATGGACCGCTTCAACCAGTCGATCTCCGACCTGAGCGAGGACTACGAGAACGTCCACTACCTCAACCTGCGCGGCACCGTACCCCAGGACCCCCAATTCTGGCACGACGAGATCCACCCCAACGACCACGGCTTCCGCCTAGTAGCCGACAAGTTCTTAACCAAACTGAACGAGCTGATCCCCACCTAACCCGTACGATGCGGCCTCAGCCCGCGGGAGTACAATGCGGCCTCAGGCCGCGCAAGTAAGATGCGACCTCAGGTCGCGGCAGTACAAAGCGACCTCAGGTCGCGAAAGCAAGAAGCGGCCTCAGGCCGCGAACCAAACCCCTAGGCCCCCATCACAGCATTAATCACCGCAGCCGCCCGGTACCCGGCGGCGCCAAGGCGTTCCTCCACCACGGGCAGGAAATCGTGCTGATAATCATACCCCAGGTCGGGGAGTCCCGATTCCCGGTCCGTACGATCGTAAAGGGTATTATAGATGCGTTCTCGCAGGGCGATGGATTCCCGCATCCATTCTTCGGGGGCGTCGTCGGCCCATTCGGCCTGGTATTCGCGGGTGTGCATGACCGTGAAGGCGGCGAACTCGGTGAAGCTCAGGCGTTCCTGTTCGATGATCTGGGTGTCCCAGACGGAGTGGAGGTTATAGCGGTCGCCGAAGTAGAGGACGGTGATGCGGTTGCCGCCCAGGTCGCGGTTCTTGCCTACGTGGAGGGGCATATGGACGTCGGCGATGAAGTGGATGAGGAAGGCCAGGGCCGTAGCGTCCAGGGAGCCGGCCAGGGGGAGTACCTTATGCTGGGCCAGTAAATCCGTGAGGCGTTCGCGTTCGGCCGACTCTCCGGCCAGCACGCTGGTGAAAAAGTGGATGGCTTCCCGCACGTCGTCCACTTTGGGGTCGTCGCCTGTTTGCCGGGCTACGTCTTCGACCGTCTCGTCGGGTTGCACGGTCATATAGTGCCAGGGGTGGGTGAAATCCCAGCCGGATTCCGAGCGGATGTAGTCGGGCCAGGTGCTTACCTGGGAGAGGTAATTATTCCCCAGCGCCGCGTCGACCCGCTGCCGGGCCTGGTCGTTGAGGTTTTCGTAGGCGATGCGCGCCACGATGCGGTGGCCGTTGGCCCCCCAGGCGGGCAGCACTTGCGGCAGAAAAGCAATCAGAAGGAGGAAAAGTAAACGTACCATCCCCCAAAGGTACAATGCGGCCTCAGGCCGCGCCAGTACGATGCGGTCTCCCGACCGCGCCAGTACAACGCGGCCTCAGGCCGCGCAAGCACAAAGCGGTCTCAGACCGCGCCAGTACAATGCGGCCTCAGGCCGCGCAAGCACAAAGCGGTCTCAGACCGCGCCAGTAAAACGCGGTCTCCTGACCGCGCGAGCAGAAAGCGGCCTCAGGCCGCGCAGCGGAAAGAGGTCTCCCCGATAGCTATCAGACCAAGAACCCCCAACCACCCCTCACCGTTCCCCTTTCAACCACTCCCCAACCATGACCTGGACCTTCCGCCTGGGCCGCATAGCCGGCATCGACGTAAAACTGCACTGGACCTTCCTCATCCTCCTCGGCTGGGTATTCCTGAGCTACCTCTCCGATACCGGCGAGGTGAGCGGCGGCCTGGTGGGGGTGGCCTTCATTCTGGCGCTCTTCGGCTGCGTGGTGTTGCACGAACTGGGCCACGCCCTGGCTGCGCGGCGGTACGGCGTCAACACCCGCAACATCGTCCTGTTGCCCATCGGCGGGGTGGCCAACCTGGAGCGGATGCCCGAGAAGCCGCGCGAGGAACTGGTAGTGGCCCTGGCCGGACCGGCGGTCAACGTGGTCATCGCGGCGCTGCTGGCCGTGATTCTGGCGGCTACGGGTGGACTGCCCGATCCCGAGGCGCTGGAGTCGGTCACGGTTCCCAGCGGCCGCAACTTCCTGATCGGCTTGTTGAGTGTCAATATCCTGCTGGTGCTCTTCAACCTCATTCCGGCCTTCCCCATGGACGGCGGCCGGGTGCTGCGCGCGCTGCTGAGCATGAAGTACGACCGGGCGCGGGCCACCCACCTGGCCGCCCGCCTCGGACAGGTGCTGGCTATGGTGTTCGTCTTCCTGGGTTTCTTCGGCAACTTCATGTTGGTGTTCATCGGACTGTTTATCTACCTCGGCGCCGGCGGCGAAAACCGGGCGGTGGGGCAGCAGGCCCTGCTGGAAGGCTACCGGGTGGAGGACGCCGTCATGCGGCAGTACACCGCGCTGAACGTTTATGAGACCCTCGACCGCGCCGCGTCCATCTTACTGGACGGGCAGGAGCGCGATTTCGTGGTGCTCGACGAGGGGGAACCGGCCGGCATCCTTACGCGAGACGATTTGATCCGGGGGCTCAAGGAATACGGCAAACACGGCCGGATAGGGGAGGCCGCCCGCCGTCCCGCGCTGCTGGAACTGCCCGGCGATACGCCGTTGCAGGAGGCTTACGTCCAGTTGCAGGCTGGGCAAACCCCGATATGCTGCGTCCGCGACCCACTGGGGCGCATTAGCGGGGTGCTCAACCTGGAGAATATCGAGGAAGTATTGCTGCTGAAGCGGGCCCTGCGGGGGTAGGGGAAGTTCCGGAGGTACCAACAGCCGTCGGAGCGCGGGTGCCGCGGTCGGGAACTGGGAAGCCGGGGCCAGGGGTTGCTAATTCAACTTTTTGGCCTATTTTCCTGGTTTAAAGCCGGAAATATCCCTTTCGTACACCGGTATATTATAGTTACACCTAATACCTACACTCACCGTGGAACGATACCTTACCCAACTACTGGCCGACCTGCGCGCCATTGCCCGCGGGCGACAAGGGCAGGTCGGGGCACCCGCCGACCACTATTCCCGTAACGAGGCCGGACTGCCGGCCGTAGACTACGCCACCTACCGCGCCGAACTCGACCGCTTCTTCTACGGAGAGGGGGCGGGCTCGATGTACCGGGCGATCGGCCTCCTGCCGGAGGCCTTTCCTCCCGCGGACCGGCTTTCCGACCCCCAGCTCCGGGCCCTGGTCTTTCAGATACTGGACGTCTGGACCGCCCACCGGATCATTCCCACCGTGCCGGCCGGCATCGCACCCCGGCTACTGTATCCCGAACTGCTGCGCATTATGCACGATGACTTCGACGATCCGGGCGACGACGGCTGGGTCCAACAGGAGTTCTGTCATTTCCTGCCCGAGGAGTGCCCGTGGAGCAGCGAGTTTTGTACTTGCCGCCGACTGGAAGAAGAGGATGGGGAATAAGCCGCGTTGGAGCCTAAGAGCCGCATTGTCAAGTGGTGATAAATCGCCATATTTGAGCACCACACTCAGTTTGGCGCCGATACCGCGATTTTGGGAGGGCGCCTTTTACCCTCACCCACCTTGCAGTTATACATGGCTAAAACGGCTATCCTTCACATCCCCATCAAGCGCGAGTACTTCGACGCCATCCGCGCCGGAGAAAAAACCGAGGAGTACCGCGCCTACTCCCCCTTTTGGATCTCCCGCCTGGGAGTCACCGACGACGAGGGCCAACTAGCCGATTTCCGGCAGTATGACATCGTCCGCTTCCGCAACGGCTATGAACCCGACTCACCCGTAATGGACGTGGAGTTCCAGGGCATCATTCTGGAGGAATTTATGAACGAGCCCGAAGACAGCGAATACCGTTTCGGCTTCGCCATCCAGTTGGGTAAGGTGCTGCGGACGGAGAACGTGTAACCCTGGCCCGCCCACCGTCGTCGGACGAATTCCCAGAGCCTGCGAAGGGTTCATCCGACGACTGGGGGGCTGGGCCAGCTTCTACTCCAGGCAACTCGTCCGACGAGCCAGCTACCGCCGGAACTCGTCGGACGAGGCCTGGCCCTTGTTCAAACCGCATGACGCTAGCCACTTGGAATATTGACCATCCCGTTTACGGTACCCGCCGCTTTCGTGCTGTCCGGGACTATTTGTTGGCGTTGGATTGCGACGTACTGATCCTTACCGAGGCCAATGCTGCCCTGGAATTGCCGGGCTATACGTCAGTGTTTAGTGAGGTGTCGCCCTTTGTGCGGCACGGAAGAAACTACAAAACGCCGAACCGGTATCACCAGGTGGCCATCTACACCAGACTGGCGATGCACCGGGTCGCCGACGTGGAGGACACCAACGGCGTAGCAGCCCATCTCGTGGAACCCCGACTGCTGATTTACGGCAGCGTAATGACCATCAAGGATCGCTGGGCCGACTGGAGTGACAAGCGATACACGGACCGGGCAAGGGAACAGTGTGACGTTATCCGCCGCCTCCAACGGCCGCGCTTTCTCGCGGCGGGGGACTTCAATTTTCGGGGTCACGGAACCTACAATAGGGTTGGGGCCCTCCAGGTTGGGGCACTGGTAGCGGATTGCGGTCTGTGTTGGCCCACCCAGACGGAAGGACGGACGGTTCAGCATGTCCTGCACGGCAGTGATGTCAGGGTCAGCTACGAGGTAGTTGAGGCCGGAAAACTCAGTGACCATCCGATACTGTCCACACGCCTGTATCCGTAGGAGGATTATACCAATCTCGAACTGGTTCGGGGTGGAGCAACCAAGGAAATTTAACTTAGCACCAAAGGGATATTACGAACGTGCTGCATCATCGGGCGCGTGCGTACAAAAAGTGCCGGGCGGCACCGGCCGCATACCCTTCATAATCCCCATCTTCCTCGATCCACTCGTCGGACTACTACAGTGCACCTAACCAGCAACCAACCCAGCCCAGTATCGCGGATTAGCGTACCGCTGCGACAGCTTCCCCGCCCGGCAGGTACGCTGGGCCTCCGCCAGGGCCGTTGCCGGTGGACTGCCGGAGGCGAGCTGCCGGTAAAAGGATTTAAGTACGGCCACCGTGGCCGCCGCCGGAATGTCGTAGAGTGAACTGATCACGTCCGGGACGCCGGCAAGGTGGAAGCTGCGTCGCAGACTGAAGGTGCCCTCCCCGGCCTGCTTGAAGCCGGTGGACGTGGCACAGGCCGCCAGCACCACCAACCGGGCACTCAGGGGCAATTGCGCCACGACGACCCCGTTCAGGCTGTCGCGGTCGTTCAGGTGCAGGTAGTTCTCGTGCAGTTGCCCCGTGTTTCCGCGGGCGTGGACGGTGAGGTGGATAATGTCAAGCCCGGGAGCCTGCGATAAGAAGGTGCCGGTCTGAGGGGCAAGCGTCTCTACGGACCAGCCGCCGCCCGCACGCCGCAGGTCGTCCGTCAGGCCCGCCGCGTAACCGACCAGTTGGGGGTGCGTCCATACGCCTATATCGGCTGCCTCCGTCTGTACTCCTTTCCGCTTTTCACCGTTCAGCAACTCCACGCGCCAACTGGGGAGGTAGCGCACCGCGTACTCATCTACTACGTACCGGAGATCGGTAAACTGCTCTTCCTTCCGGCCGGGAGCTACCGTGAGCGCGGACAGGGGAACTTCCGATAAAGCGGGCGAGGGTACGAACAGCAGTTCCGAAGGCTTGCGCGACAGGCCTTCCAGCGGGGCCAGCAGGGGAGCGTAAATTTGGTAGGCCACGTTGGCGTACTCGCCGGGAGAGCAGACCCGTCCGCCCGTCAGCATTTGGCGGAGCGAGTCGATGCGCGGAATGATGGCGGTCGGTACCTGATACGTGAATGCGGTATCCCGGTCAATGCAAAGCAGCAATATCCGGTCGTGCAGTTCGGTAGACATCAGCAGGGCCTGTTGGGGTTCGAGGCGCCCACGCACCGCCGCCAACTTGGTGGCCCCTGTTAGGTGGGCGGAGGCCGCCATGGCTGGCCGGGACAGTTTCTTTTCCTCCCGGTAGCGGGTATCCAGTCGCCGGAACTCCCGCAAATTGGCGACCGGTAGAGAGAAATCCGCGCGGTACGACCGTTTGTACCGTTCCAGGCTCGCGTGGAGGGAACGCCATTTTTGTTGGTTATCGGCCTCCCCGATGGTGGCCAGATCCCGGAGCAGGAGCAGACTTTGGCTAAGTTCCATGGCGCGGAATACGGCATCCATAGCCTCCTCCGGCTGCTGCCGTTGCATTTCCAGGGCCGCATCCAGGCATACGTCCAGCAGCACGTCGCCCAGTTCGACGAGCTTGTTGATCACCCCTTCGTCCCGTTGGGAGGGGAAGGACACGGCGTAGCGGTCCATGGTAACCTGCGCCAGTGCAAAGGCGCGGTGCAGGTCGGCCGTATCGGCCGTCGCGCGGTAGCGTCCCAGGTACACCTTGACCAGTTCCAGATCGAGGTAAGGACAGATGTAACGTTCGGAAAAGGACGTATCACCAACGGCAACGGTGAGCCGAGCCGCGGGCCTGGCGCAGTTCGAGAGGCGCAAATCATCGATAGATAACGCAAGGGCGCGGCGGTAGTCTCCGCGTTCGAGGGAGTTGAGCTTGAGGATATAGTTGGCTTCCCGTGGGTTCTCGAGGCGGTAGAAGGGAGTTTGTTCCAGCAGGCGCTCGTAGTGGTAGCGCATACTGTCTGGTTCACCCCGGCGGAAATGCCAGTAGGCCATGAGCCGGTGCGGATGAGCGTATATGGGATCTTCCGGATTCCCCGTGCCAGCCAGGGTATCCAAGGCAGCCCGCAGGTCGCCTTCCGACACGTGGGGTAAGCGGGCGGCCAACAGGGCCCAGTCTTCCCAGGCATGTCGCTCGCGGGCCCCACCCGCTGCCCGATATTGGCGGATAGCCTGTTGAACGAGGCTTTCCACTTCGCCCGCTACCTTATCGAATTCCTCCTCTTCCAGCCAGGCGTTCGCGTATTTCCAGCGGGCGTACGCTTGCGTGAGCAGCAATTGGGAGTGCAGGCCGTCATGGTCGAGTCCGTGCTCCCGCAGCACCGCCAGCCCCAGGGCAGCTATCATGTCCATTTCCAGCCACTCCCACTCCGTATACTTCAGGTAAGCCTCACAGAGCAGCTGTCGGGCGAACAGCAGGGGCGGCGGATCTTCTCCAAGATGTCGATCGGCGAGGGCCGCGTAGTGGATCACCGAATCTTCGTAGCCCCGCTCGTAGTGCATGATGGCCAGGTGCTGGTAGATCTCCGTTTTGGTGTTGTCGGATACTGAATCATCCTGGGTGGCCGCCACATCCCGCAGCCGATATACACGGTCCAGTGCCCGCCAGGATTGCAAATCCGCGTAGTCGTCCCGCACCAGTTGCAGGCTATCGCGCAGACGCAGGTCCAATAGGGTCAGTGCCGCCGGGCTTTCCGGTTCAGCATTTGGTTGTCCGCAGGAAACTATTCCCAACAGCGGTAAAAGGGTAAACAGGTAATGAAATTTCATTTGGGGCGGGTGTGGAACTTAAGGTAGGTCACCTTTTCCCAGCCGGCCAAATAGCGGTTCGCCGGCTTGCCGGCGGGCGAGTGTATACTAATAGTTATCCCCGGGTGCAAGACTGTAGGATCCCCATACAAGTCGGGGAAGTCCAGCAGTCCCGCGACGAGCCCGGGAGGCAATACCCCCAAAAAAAGAAACCGAAAGCGATGGTTCGCTTCCGGTCTCTTTTCGATTCCGCTAGTGGAACTAGTCGAAAGGACTACTTCTTGGTGTCCTTCTTGTCGGAGCTTTTGTTGCCTCCAGACTTGCCGCCACTTTTATCGCTACCGCCTTTTCCTCCGGTGGAGGGTTTGTCGGTTTTGCCGGGTGACTTCTTGGAATCATCAGATTGCTTAGCCATGATACATAGTGTTATGATCGACGGTGAATTCCGTCAACCGTGAATTGTAAGGGTAGAATCTTCCCGAATGATGATTTGTTTGACAAACTTTGCTGCCAAGCGGTTAAAATTTGGATATTTTGGAAAAAATATTCGCGCTGCCTCGCCGCGTACCGGTAATACCGATCTCATTTCCCGGTTCTTCTCGGCAATTTTTTGCCACGCCCCTGTCCATTACTACCGATCACCGCTGTTCTGGCTAGCAACAACCCTCGAACCCATGGATACCCAGCTGGCCGACCACGGCTATTCGTACCAGAAACTGCAGGCCCTCAAGGCCCTACTCGGCTTGAATTTCAGGTCTCTGCACCTGCGCGCGGCGCACATAGAAGCCAAAGAAATATCCTCCTTTGCCGACTTCGCGGTTGAACTGGAGTCGGATACGGAGATAGCCTTGCTGCACCTGGCGAACGGCTGGTTTACGCCGCCCGGACTACCGGGTATCGGACACCTGAACCTGACGCTCCGTACCTACCACACCGCGGAGGTCATGCTGCAGGACGCGCCCAGCGATGCCCGCGCCGAATACGAAAGCGTGACCAAACCCCTCGGGGTGCGCTACTCAGCCCTCGACATCCACGGCCCGCTCGAGGAAGTACAGGTGAACGAAGGCCACGAAGACCGCCCCCTGCTGAATATCGATCCAGACGCCGAGCCGGCAGCGGGTGACCCGCAAGCTTTTGATATCCGGAGCGTAGAATCTATCGTCCTATACTTCGCGGAAGGTGCGGCCCTGCTGTTGGTATCCGACGAGGATCGTGTGGCCGTAAGACTTACCTCCCGTAAGGAACTTGAAGCGGGTAAGCAGACCCTCTACACCAACATTAATGGCTACTCGCGCAAGATTGAATCCATTCGGGTAAGCGCCATCGCTTCCTGAAGACTTCCCACCGAGCGAAGGCCGGAAAAACTGAGCATGCATGCCTAAGTGAAGCAAGGGGTGAATGCAGCCCTTAGTCCCTTTATCCCTTACTCTTTAGCCCCATCGCCCCGAATTTCCCCAAGCATAGCCCGGGCGTTCACTGCAGTTGGCCCTTCGGGATCCATGTCGATCGCCTTCTGGTAGTATTCTACCGCCTTTTCGTGGTTTCCCGCTTTCCAGTAGCCTTCGGCGAGGCTGTCCCAGACGTTGGGTGATTCGGGAAATAGTTCGGCGTTGAGTTGGAACACCATCAGGGCGGGAAGTTTTTGCCCCTGTCCGAGGAGTTGGTAGCCGGCGCGGTTCAGGTTGCGCTCGAAGGGGTAGTAGCGGTAGCGGGGGTCCTTTACCAGGCGGTGGGCCTCGGAGCGTACTTCTTCGATTTTACCGGCTGCGTACAGTCTTTCAAGATGGTCCATGGGGTCGGCCAGTGATATATCGCCCTGGTAATTCAGGATGGCCTCGATGCTGGGGTCGCGGTTGTCGCGGTAATCTGCGGATGACATATCCACCGCAATGTGTGGAGCCTGCCAGTCGTCGTTTTCCCACTGGGGTTTGTCCTGCCACCAGGCAAAGGAGAGGCGCGCCTCGATCTTGCTGTTGGGCAACTCCACCGGGCGGTTGTCGCCGTAGAAGTTGACGTTTTCTGAGGTGGGCTCACCGACGAAGATGGCGTTCGTGTAGTTGTCCAGTTCGTTGACCAGGTTTTGGGCGGCGGAGAAGGTGCGCCGGCCGATGATTACGAACAGTTTGCCGGGCTGGTCGATCTTCTCGGTCTGGATGATGCCCCGGATCACGTCCTTGTTCTTGTAGTTGTTGCCGCCGCCGTTGAGGCGCAGGTCGAGCACGAGGCGGTCTACTTCATTGTCTTCGACGAACTGGAATACCTCGGCGTAGAAGTCGGGCAGGATCTGAGTGGTGTCGTCCCGGACTTTACTCTGCCGCACGTAGACGGTTTTGCTGTCGGGCAGGTACTCATAGAAATAGGGGCGATCGAGGTGCTTGAGCCACAGGGGAGTGGTGGCGTTGTCGCGGGCGTCGAGCCACTGTTCGTCTTCCTGTACCAGTCCGTAGTGAACGTGGTCCCCCGTGCTGTCTACCGGCGCAAAGGTCACGTCAAAGGGCTCGCCGTCCTTTTCCAGCGTGAGGGTGATTTCGTCCTTCAGTTCCGGCGTGATGCCTTGCGCGTGCAGCACGGCGGGATTGGCCAACTGGACAGGTCCGGCACTTTTAAAGAACTGCTCATTTTCGACGGATACGACGGGTCGAATGGCTTCCAGCGCTTTTTCCACTGGCATGCCTTCCACGTGCGTTACCCGGGCACCTACCGCTTCTGCGTATTCGCGGTGCGCTCCCTGCACGAATATGCCGTCGGAAAACCAGTACAGCCGGTAGGGCATCTCCCGGAAGCCAAAGGGATTATCGGGGCCCCAGCCCGAGAGCCAGATATTGGTATGTCCGTAACCGAACAGCGCCACTATTCTGGCCAGTCCTACGACTACTTCGTGGTCTTCCAGCTCGGGTATGTCGGTGTAAAGTTCCTCTACCGCGGCATCGAAGTCTTCGGCGCTGACCTTCTTGAAAAGGAAGGGGTACTCTTCGTGTATCGTCCGTTGGAGGAAGCGGAGGTCCTGCCGCCATTCGTCGGGGGTCAGATCGATCTGCGCCGCCAGACTGCCCGACCATATAACAAGCAACAGGATGAGGTGTAGAAATTTCATAGTGCAGTGTAGTTACGCTTCAAAATTCCCGCGCAAGGGGATCAAAAAACAGGCCTATTAAAGATAATAACCGAAGTCGTACCGAATGACGAGGGGATCGACCGGGGGTTGCACTGCCGTAGCGCCGATTTGGGTCGGCATGCTGCCTACCGGGCCGTCGGGCCAGTGGCCCGGCGTAAAAAGACTGGTAGCGAGAAGGGCGGGCATGTTTCCGGTGTTTCCTGGCAGCTTGACGGCGGAAGCCATCGCTACCTATCGCCGACCGGGCCGTCGGGCCTGTGGCCTGACGTAAAAAGACTGGTAGCGAGAAGGGCAGGCATGTATCCGGTGTTTCCTGGCAGCTTGACGGCTGAAGCCATCGCTACCTATCGCCGACCGGGCCGTCGGGCCTGTGGCCTGACGGATACAGTGCTGTTAGGGGAGGTCAGTCAAGCGTCGGGTATTCCTGGTATCCTGACGGCGGACGGTGCGGTAGCGCCGACTTGAGTCGGCATGCCGCTGTATTACCGGCAGCTTGACGGCTGAAGCCATCGCTACGTGTCGCCGACCGGGCCGTCGGGCCTATGGCCCGGCGTGAAAGGCTGGTGGCGAGAAGGATAGACAAGGGTCCGGTGTATCCTGGCAGCTTGACGGCTGAAGCCATCGCTACAGTAGCGCCCCCCCGGGCCGTCGGGCCTGTGGCCCGGCGGATAGAATGCCATGAGAGTGGCAGGCAAGCGTCCGATGTTTTCTGGCAGCTTGACGGCTGAAGCCATCGCTACAGTAACGCCCCCGGGCCGTCGGGCCTGTGGCCCGGCGTAAAAGACTGGTGGCGCGAAGGGCAGGCAAGGGTCCGGTGTATCCTGGCAGCTTGACGGCTGAAGCCATTGCTAGGCTAACGGGCAGCTTGAAAGCTGAAGCTGTTCGATGTAAATCAGCAACAAACTCCCCGAAACAGGCGAAAGCGAACGGAAAGGGTAATCCACTGGTAATTAGTGATTTGAACCAAATATGCAAAAGGCCATTAAACACCCGAACCCAAACCCAAGACCATGAAATACCTATCCCTCTTTCTATTCGCCGCTTTCCTGACTGCGTGTGGAGATACTTCCGAAGCCACGGTGGATGATACCGTGGAAACCCCTGAAACGACCATGGAGCCCAGCGATCCGGCAGGAACACTGCAAGCCACCGTTGAAGCGGTACAGGCCAATGGCGGAGACATCACGGCATTGCCCGGCGAGGCTGCCGTAGCCAACATTGATACCTGGACCGAGCAACTGGAAGGCGTGAATGGAGCGGAAAAGGTGACCAGCAACCTGGAGTCCCTGCGGGAAACGCTCAGTGAGTCGCCCATCAACGGACAACTGGCGGGTATGCAACTCATCAGTCTGGCCGAAGATACCCGGCAGGTAGCCGGTTCCACGCCCGGAATATCGGCACTCGTCGCTGCCCTGCAGGCCGGTGGAGAGAAACTTACCGCGTCGGCCTTCGCGGGTGAAAGTCTGCTCGACCAGACCCTGCAGGCCGGAAAGTCCGCCGCCGCCGACATCACCACTTTGCCCGCCAACGCGGCGATCGGTAATGTTGATGGTTGGATCGCCGAACTGCGCGGTATGGACGGTACCGACGAGATCGTCGGCGACCTGGAAGCCCTCAAGCAGGAGCTCAGCGCCCCTACCATCGACGGTGCCAAGACTTCGGATCTCCTGTTCTCGCTGGCAGAAAGTACCCGCTCCCTGGCCGATGGATCTCCCGGACTGGCCACCCTGGCCTATCTGCTCGAAAGCGGTGCCTGGCGATTGCAGGGCATAAGCGAAAGCAAATAAATCCAATAGTTCTTCTTGGGACGTACGTTTTGGCCTCAGATCGCCGTACCGGACTGCGATTCGCTTTCCTTTCATTCCCCAATTGAATGGTGATAAAGGATAGATAAGAGGGTAAGAGGGCCGCGCCACTCAATTCCTGAATAGCTGGCAATGGGTTTTACCGGCATCTCCATTGCCGCGTGGCACCTTTCCTACCTTCCGGCTTTTTCAATCTTACCCATAGCCCCCTCGCGCACCAGTTACAAAATGGGTAGTGAACGGGCGAAGCAGGTGGTACCTAGACGCATGGCACTGAAAGCAGGCGATCTATCGTCGCTGCCTGGGCGAGGTTGTTCACCCGGATGGGGGGAACAACTGGGGCCGTCCGGAAAAGGAAGAGACCGCCCGCTACGCCGGATATGACAACCGGGGTCCCGGAGCCAGCCCCTCGCAGCCCGTGAGCTGGGCGCACCAACTCACCAATGAGCAAGCGGCCGCCTACAATGCACGGAAACACCTGCTGGGAGGCTGGGATCCAATGGAATAGGCCAAGAACCAAAAAATACGGAACCCCGACCGGCTACCCGGCACCCGCGCGCCGTCGGCAAATGGTGAAATAAGCTTACGTCGTTCGGCTAGGCTCCCGTTTCTGACACTCAGGCCACTCAATTCAAAGTAAACTTTGAAAAATAAAGTTCTTCGATTAATTTTGGGTAGATATCCACCTTATGTCCTTTTCCGCCCGACTCGATCGACTGCACCGGCAGGCCCGCCAAAATCGCTGGCTGGGCCTTTTTGCCGTATTCAACCGGGTGGCGCTGGCGGCCGGGTTCCTGCCCGCGGGTTACGTGAAGATCAACGGGGAGCGGTTTACCGACCTGCACAACCTGCACCCGCTGGGTGGCTACCTGGAGGCGCTCTTTCATACGGGATACTATTATACTTTCATCGGGGTGGCCCAGGTAACGGCGGCCGTACTCCTGCTGATCCCGCGCACTGCTACGCTGGGGGCCGTCCTTTATCTGCCGATCATCGTCAACATTTGTATCCTGTCCTTCGCCGTCCGGTTTCAGGGATCATTGCTTACGGCACCGCTCATGATCCTGGCCAACCTGTACCTGCTGTGCTGGGATTGCCACAAATTCCGGCTCGTATTCCCCTGGAACCACGACCTGGCTGAGGCACTGTTACCGGCGAAGGAGGAATTGACCTGGCGCTTTCCCTGGAAATTCGTGCTGGGGGTCGTGGCTACGGTCGTGGTGGTCTTCGCTTCGGTTGTTTTTGTCATGCGCAACGCCCTGATGCCGATGAACCGGATCACCGACTGCCGGCCCCGCTGTGCGGGGAGTACCGATCCGGGAGCCTGTCTGGAATTCTGTGAATGCGTCCATACCCGTGGAGAGACGCTGGATGACTGCCTGGAGGCCTACGGGCGTGCGGTCGAGTAGCGCCGACTTGTTATGTAGTAACCACGGAAGCATAGAGTTTTCCGGAGAGACGATGGCGTTTTCCTCAGTATACCACCTTGACGCCGTGGGTTGAGAAAATGACTCGGCGCGCAGCGCCTCAACCAAAAAAAGAGGCGACCCCGCTGGGGATCGCCTCTTGGTATTTGCGGTAAGGATTCCGGTTACTTCACGTCGAAGCGGTCGGCATCCATGACCTTCGTCCAGGCCTTTACGAAGTCGTTGACGAACTTGTCGGTAGCATCGTCGGCGGCGTAGACCTCGGCGAGGGCGCGGAGTTCCGAGTTGGAGCCGAAGATCAGGTCGGCGCGGGTGCCGGTGAAGCGGGTTTCGCCCGTGCGGCGATCCTTGCCTTCGAAGAGGGTCTCCTCGTTGTCGGTGGCCGCCCATTTGGTGGACAGGTCGAGGACGTTGTTGAAGAAGTCCTGCGTGAGCGCACCGGGGTTATCGGTGAATACGCCGTGCTTCGAATCGTCGTAGTTCAGACCGATGGCCCGCATACCGCCTAGCAGGACGGTCATTTCGGGGGCGGTGAGCGTCAGCAACTGGGCACGGTCAACCAGCAGCTCCTCGCCGGTGGCGTTGATGGGGTTGGTGCGGTTGATGTAGTTGCGGAATCCGTCGGCGTAGGGCTCGAGTGCCTCGAAGCTCTCGACGTCGGTCTGCTCTTCCAGTGCATCCACACGGCCGGGTGTGAAGGGTACGGTAATGTCCTTACCGGCAGCTTTGGCGGCTTTCTCGATGGCGACGTTACCGCCCAGAACGATGAGGTCGGCCAGGGAGACCTGCTTGTTGCCGGACTGTCCATCATTGAAGTCCTTTTGTACGCCTTCCAGCGCACTGAGGACCTTGCGGAGCTGGCTGGGCTTGTTCACTTCCCAGTTGCGCTGTGGGGCGAAGCGGATGCGGGCACCGTTGGCGCCGCCGCGCTTGTCGGAGCCGCGGAAGGTAGCGGCGGACGACCAGGCCGTGTAGGCGAGTTCCTGTACCGAAAGGCCGGTATCGGCGATCTTCCCTTTGAGGGTGGCTACGTCGTTGTCGTCGATCAGGTCATAGTCGCGCTCGGGCAGCGGGTCCTGCCACAGCAATTCCTCACCGGGGACGTCGGGGCCGAGGTAGCGGCTCAGGGGTCCCATGTCACGGTGGGTGAGTTTGTACCAGGCGCGGGAGAAGGCGTCCTTGAACGCTTCGTTGTCGTTGCGGAAGCGCTCGGAGATTTCGCGGTACTTCGGGTCGACTTTCAGGGCGATATCCGAGGTGAGCATCGAGGGGTGGTGCTTCTTGCCGGGGATGTGGGCGTCGGGAACGAGGTCGTCACCTTCGCCGTTCTTCGGCCGCCACTGCCAGGCACCGGCCGGGCTCTTGTGGAGCTCCCAGTCGAACTTGAAGAGGAATTCAAAGTAATCGTTGCTCCACTGGGTGGGCGTGCGGGTCCAGGTCACTTCCAGGCCACTGGTGATGGTGTGGGGGCCGTGGCCACTTTCGTAGCTGTTGTGCCAGCCCGTACCCATGGCCTCGATGGGCGCTCCGGCGGGCTCGGCGGCGACGTACTTCTCGGGATCTGCGGCGCCGTGGGTCTTGCCGAAGGTGTGGCCACCGGCGATGAGGGCGACAGTTTCCTCGTCGTTCATGGCCATGCGGCCGAAAGTTTCGCGGATGTCGTGGGCGGACTTCAGGGGGTCGGGCTCGCTGTTGGGGCCTTCGGGGTTGACGTAGATCAGTCCCATCTGCACGGCGGCCAGCGGGCTTTCCAGCTGGCGGTTGCCGGTGTAGCGTTCGTCGCCGAGCCATTCGGACTCCTTACCCCAGTAGATATCGGATTCGGGCTCCCATACGTCTTCGCGGCCGCCGGCAAAGCCGAAGGGCTCTACGCCCATGGTTTCCAGAGCGATGTTGCCGGTGAGGACCATAAGGTCGGCCCAGCTGATCTTCTTGCCGTACTTCTTCTTGATGGGCCACAGTAGCAGGCGGGCCTTGTCGAGGTTGGCGTTATCGGGCCAGCTGTTCAGCGGGGCGAAGCGCTGGGAGCCGGAGCTGGCACCTCCGCGACCGTCGGCAATGCGGTAGGTGCCGGCGCTGTGCCACGCCATGCGGATGAAGAAGGGTCCGTAGTGACCGAAATCGGCGGGCCACCAGTCCTGGGAGTCGGTCATGAGGTCGCGCAGGTCCTGCTTCACGGCCTCCAGGTCGAGCTGCTGGAAGGCCTCGGCGTAGTCGAAATCGGGGTCCATGGGGTCAGCCAGCTCGCTGTGCTGCCGCAGGATGTGGAGATTCAGGGCGTTGGGCCACCAGTCGCGGTTCGAAGTGCCGGCGCTGGCGGTAGAGTGGGCCCCGCTGAGGAAGGGGCAGCTTCTGCTCGATTCATTGACTTCCCAGACCTTGCCGTTATCTTGATTGTGGTCCTGGTTTTGTGATTTGCCGTGGCGTTGGCCTTCGGCTTCTTCGCTCGAATGGGGGTAGGGGTGCTTGGAGTTTTCCATGTAGGTTGCTATAAGGTTTTGGGGGCCGATGGGCCGACCGCCGTTTCTGGTATGGTTAGACTAGTAAAAAGGGAATTTCGGCCCGGATGGTTCAATGTATCGACAATTGAAAATCGCGTTTCGGGCTGGCTTTTCAGACACCTGGGGGCCGGGGCCGGCGGGTGCAGGGGCTTAGTCCCTCCGGAAAGCCCCTTCGCCCGCCTTACCAGCGGCAAACCGGGAAGCGCGGCGATGCCTAATGGCAAAACCCAGCCGAACAGGGGGACCCGGGCCGGGGTTGTGAGATACTATCGGCCCACCTGAAATCCGACCCTTCATGCAAAAGAAAACATCCCCCAAGACCTCACCATCAAGCAGCAAGGATGAGGCCCTGGCCCCGTACCGCAAAGACGGTACCGACCAGCCCCTGACCACCAATATGGGGCTTAAGGTCAACGACACCAATAACTCCCTAAAGGCCGGAATCCGCGGCGGCACCCTGCTGGAGGACTTCCTGCTGCGGGAGAAGATCAACCACTTTGACCACGAGCGCATTCCCGAGCGGATCGTCCACGCCCGCGGCAGTGCCGCACACGGGGTCTTTGAACTGTACGAGGCCATTCCGGAATTCACTAAGGCGGGCATCTTCAACGATACTTCCCGCAAGACGCCGGTCTTTACCCGTTTCTCCACCGTCGCCGGCTCCAAGGGCTCTACGGACCTGGCGCGCGACGTTCACGGCTTCGCGGTCAAGTTTTATACCGAAGAGGGCGTCTGGGATCTGGTGGGCAACAATATGCCCATCTTCTTCATCCAGGACGCGATGAAGTTTCCCGACCTGATCCACTCCGTCAAGCCGGAGCCCGACCGCGAGATCCCCCAGGCGGCCTCCGCCCACGATACGTTCTACGACTTCGTTTCCCTGAGTCCTGAAACCCTGCACAACCACATCTGGGTCATGAGCGACCGCGGCATTCCCCGCAGCCTGCGCATGATGGAGGGCTTCGGCATTCACACCTTCCGCCTGATCAACGCGGAGGGCGTGGCCCACTTCGTGCGCTTCCACTGGAAGCCGAAGCTGGGCGTACGTTCCGTGACCTGGGATGAGGCCGTCAAGATCAGCGGAGCCGATTCCGACTTCCACCGCCGCGACTTGTGGGATGCCATTGAAGCCGGCCAGTACCCCGAGTGGGAACTGGGCCTGCAGATCATCCCCGAGGAAGACGAGCACAATTTCCCCTTCGACCTGCTTGACGCCACCAAACTGATCCCCGAGGAGATGGTCCCGGTAAAGATCGTGGGCAAGATGACCCTCAACCGGAATCCCGACAACTTCTTCGCCGAAACCGAGCAGGTAGCCTACCTGCCCACCCATATGGTACCGGGGATCGACTTCAGCAACGACCCGCTGCTGCAGGGACGGCTCTTCTCCTACCGCGACACCCAGCTCAGTCGCCTGGGCAGCGTCAACTTCGAGCAGTTGCCCATCAACCAGTCGATCAGTGCCGTACACAACAACCAGCGCGACGGGCACATGCAGATGCAGATCCCGAAGGGCAAGACGGCCTACTTCCCCAATACCCTCGGTGGCGGCTGCCCGTTCCTGACAAGCATTGCCGACGGTGCCTTTGAATCCTTCACCGAGCGCGTCGACGGAGAGAAGATCCGCGCCCGCAGCGAAAGCTTCGTCGATTACTATTCCCAGCCCGCCCTGTTCTACCGCAGCCTCACGAAATGGGAGCAGGCCCACACGGCCGACGCCTACACCTTCGAACTGGGGAAGGTCAACTACCCCCACATCCAGCTGCGGATGCTGTACCACATCAACCAGATCGACGAGAATCTGGCCCAAAAGGTGGCCGAGGGACTGGGACTGGAAGTGCCCGGTTCCATCGACGAGCCCGTTAACCAGGCCATTGGCCCGGACGACGATGTAGAAAAGATGCAGCCCCCGAAGAAAGAGGTCTACTTGGAGAAATCCCCCGCCCTCAGCGAGACCTTCATCAAAACAAGCACTATCGCCACCCGGCAGATTGCGGTACTGGCCGCCGACGGTTTCGACGCCGAAACCTTCACCGCCATGAATGACGCCCTCCAGGCCGAGAACGCCATGGTGAAGATCGTAGCCCCGCACGGCGGCACCATCCGGTGCAGCAAGGGGGATGAACATAAAGTATTCGCGGCCATCATGACGACGGAAAGCGTCCTCTTCGACGCCATCTACGTTCCCGGCGGTCAGCCATCCCTCGACGCCCTCCTGAAGAAAGCGAAGTTCAAGAAGTTCGTCAACGAGGCCTTCATGCACTGCAAGGCCATCGCGGTCGACGGCGAGGGGGTACAGCTGTTGGACGCTACCCACGTCGGTGACCACAAGGACGACAAGGCCGTCTTCGTAGACGGTAAGCCGAAGGAATTCATCAAGGCCATCGCCCAGCACCGCAATTACGATCGGATGGAAGTGGCAAAGATGATTCCCGCCTAGCGGCTAAAGGCCCAGCTTTACCCGGACCGGGTTACAAGAGGAGGTGCCACGTGCGTACGCGGTACCTCCTTTTTCTTGCACCCGCGCACCGCCGCCCTTATATTTGAGAAAAAACGACATATCCGTATGACCTCCGTTCTTCTTTCTTTCTTTTTGATGAGCGGTCCCAAAGGCACACACACCAAGTAGTGACTGGGTTTGGGGCCTTGGGAGGCTTGTGGGGCGGTTGATTAGTTCGCCCAGTGCAAGAAGCTGATTATGAACCAATGCTTCCATCATTCGTTACCTAAGCAGACGCTTGGATAATCCAACATCTACGCATAATGGCCCGGAGCAAACAATACGATGAGAAGGAAGTGATTGAAA
Source organism: Neolewinella litorea (assembly GCF_004803465.1). GTDB lineage: Bacteria > Bacteroidota > Bacteroidia > Chitinophagales > Saprospiraceae > Neolewinella > Neolewinella litorea. The sequence goes on from NZ_SRSF01000005.1 coordinate 128,855, forward strand.
AAGCCATGGGCGTCTTCTGGCGCCACGGCTACAGCGGCACTTCAGTGCGGATGCTGGAAAAGGAGATGGGCATCAACCAGTTTTCGATTTACGCCAGTTTCAAGAATAAGCGTGGTGTTCTGCGGGAAAGCCTGCGCTCCTACCGCGCCAAGGTAGAGCGTCTAGTAGACAAGCTCGAAAGCTCTCCGGAAGGGATGAATGCTATCCGGGTCTACTTTTACGATTTCCTGGATTTTGCCGCCGCGCACCAGCAAACGAACGGTTGCCTCCTGCACAACACCCTGGGGGAACTGTCCCGGGAAGCTGATCTGGCGATCCAGGCGGAGATCACTCCTTTTGTTGACCACCTCAGGCGGGTGCTGAAGGATAAGCTGTCCGATGCCAAACCTCAGGCGGACGAAGGCACCCTGGAGCGCTGGGTGAATTACCTGCTGGTCGCCTTGCAGGGCCTGACGGCCGGCAGCAAGGTTTTTGATCGCACCCAATTGAACGACTACATCGAAGTGACCTTCGAGAAGCTATAAAAAATTTTACCCCATAACTAAGCGGTTGCTTAGTTAGTATACCCTTTAACAACCTTTATCATGAATACATTGCAAAATCTTACCTACCAGCCCCAGACCATTGAATCGGCCGACCCGGTAGCCCGCCCCATCCTGGAGCAGGCGAAAAAGAGCATGGGTATGGTGCCCAATATGTACGCCGGCATGGCCACCAATCCGGCCCTGCTGGATGCCTACACGCACGCCTACAACTCCTTCCGCCAGCACGCCGGCTTCACGCCGCAGGAGCAGGAGGTAATCTTCATGTCCATCAGCTATGAGAACGGCTGTGAGTACTGTCTGGCCGCCCACAGTTTCATCGCTGACAGGATGAGCAAGGTGCCCACCGAAGTGACCGACGCCATCCGCAACAATACCGAAGTGCCCGACGCGAAACTGGGTGCCTTGAGCCGCTTCAGCAAGGCCTTCATCGCCAAGCGGGGCCGCCCCTCGGAAGAGGACGTGGAGGCTTTCCTCAGCGCAGGTTACAACGAGCGCCACGTTGCCGGAGTAGTGGCCGCTGCAGGCGTAAAGACGATGAGTAACTACTACAACCACGTTTTCGAAACCCCGCTGGACGATGCCTTTGCCAGCCGCGCCTGGAAGCAGCAATAGCTGTTGCCAGCTGAATAACGAAAGCCCCCGTACCGATCCCGGTGCGGGGGCTTTGTTTCTGTAGGCAGTCGGCCATCAGAATTTCAAGTAGGCCCCTTCTTCCTCGGAGACGTGAATCACCCGCTCCGGCACGGTGCGGTAGCCGTCATCGACGCTGGAGTTCTCGAGGCGCAGTACGCCCCGGGGGCACACCGCCGCGCAGACGCCACAGCCGACGCAGCTGGCCCGGACGATGTCCTGCCCCTTTTGGGCGTAGGCGCGCACGTCGATGCCCATCTCGCAGTAGGTGGAGCAGTTGCCGCAGCTGATGCACTGTCCGCCGTTGGTGGTGATGCGGAAGCGGCTCTGGAAGCGCTGGACCAGTCCGAGATAGGCCGCCAGCGGGCAGCCGAAGCGGCACCACACCCGGTTGCCCATTAGGGGGTAGAATCCGGTACCCACCACCCCGGCGAAGCCCGCGCCAATGAGGAAACCGTACCACTTCTGCACCTTCCAGGTCTGGAAACCGAGCAGGCTGTCAGCGCCGGTAAAGTAGGAATAGAGCGTGAGGGCCGTCATCAGTATGGCCGCCACCAAGACGCCGTGGATGATCCACCGCTCAAACTTCCAGGCGCGGAGGCTTTTGTCGCTGAGTTGCCGCCAGGGGTCGCCCAGGGTCTCGGCCAGGCCGCCGCAGCCGCACACCCAGCTGCAGTACCACCGCTTGCCGACCAGGTGGACCATCAGGGGGACGCCGACGATGACCAGGAAGATGCCCCACACCAGCATGAAGGTACCCAGGGCCCCGGCACTCTGGAACTCCTCGAGCTGCCAGCTGAAGAAGAAGTCGTAGTCCAGCGGCCAGATGTTCTTGAGGTCCTGCTGCGGCTTGTTCAAGGCCCCGAGGATCTCCGGGATCAGGAAGGCGAAGGCCAGCTGGAAGAACATGACGGAGAACGTCCGCACGATCTGATATTTGTTGTGGCGGTATTTGGCCAGCATACGGACGCCCATGACCAGGATGATGAGGGTGTACAGCAGTCCGTACAGGAACCACTGGCTGGCCATCCCGCCGAACAAGCCCTGCTTCACGGGGCTGACCATGGTGATCCAGGGGGTGACGTGCTCCGGGGCCCAGTACAGGAAGATGTAAAAACCGATCAGGTAGGTGCCAGCCAGAATGCCCAGGTAGGCGGACAGTCCGGCGGGATCCGCGGCGCGGGCCGGGGAGTTGCGCCAGGAATGCTCCGCGAACAGGACCAGTCCGATGATCAGCAGGGCCACGGCCACCGTGACCGCCGGCCAGAACCAGTCGCTGGCCATGTACCGGATCCCGTATCCGATGATGCCGATGATCGAAAGGGCGAGGAAGGCGCTGCGCCAGCCCAGGTTGAGCCCCTTGGTGAGCTGGGAGTGGTAGATGTGGTCGTGCTTGATGCCCGGGTGCCCACGGAATTTCGGGAGTATATAAAGCAGTCCGCCCAGCAGGCCCAGGCCGATGGTAAGCCCGAGGAAAAGCAGGGGGTTGTCGTTGACCGGCCCTTGTTCCGCGGCCGTAGCCACCGCAAGGAAATTGCCCTTGAAGTAGATCGGGTCGGAGAGCCGTACGTCCCATTCCGATACCCCTTCGGGAAGGGCTTCTTCCGCCATCAGTTGGTCGACCCGCGTGTCGACCTGCCGGCGGGCCAGCGCGTACACTTCCTCGATCTTGTCGTGAAAGCTGAAACTGCTGCCGAAGGTCTGATCAAACAATCCCAGCTCCCGGCCGGCGGCCTGGAAGGCGGAACCCCTGACCTGGTAGACTAACTGGGCCTTGGGGTCCGCTTCGGGGGCCGGCGGAGCGTCGTTGGAGCTTTCCCCGCTGGAGGAACCGGCGGAAACTCCGGTGACCACCCCTTCCGGCGCGGGGGCGACGGTAGCGATAAAATCGTCCTCGCTGATGCGGTAATTCTCCAGCGCCAGCATACCGGTAAACACCAGCAGCGCAATGGTGAAGAGGGCCAGGCCCACGTACTGCAGGGTGGTCTTGTGGGTGCGTTTACTGGGCATCGGGGTGGGAAATGGCGCGGGGGGTGCGGGTCTTGAAATTCAGGAAGCGGAGGACGGCATCGAGGCCGCGTTTGCGTTTCAGCTGGAGGTTACGGCCGGTCCGTTGGTTGTACAGGGCCACGATGTCGGATTCGTATTCGGCGTAGAGCTCGGGGTCGAAATTGGCCATGCCCAGGTTTTGCAGCACCTCCTCTACCGGGGTGCCATGGGCGATCCACTTTTCGCAGACCTCCTGCCGGTAGCGGATGCCCATCAGGTTGAAGCCGCGCACGCTGCCGTCGCTAGCTTCGTAGTTGATGCGCACCGATTTTTCGCCGTCGGGGTGTTCCCAGTAGAGGGTTTCCAGTCCGTCGCGGCCGTGGGCGGGCACTTCCCCGTATACCTGGTACTCGATATCGATGAATTTGGCGGAGTTGAACCAGATTCCGGGGTCGTACTTGACCGGGCGCCCCAGCAGGGTGTAGGCTACAGTTTCGCCCATCATGCGGCCGGTGTACCAGACGGCCTCAATGGCCTTGCGTCCGGGGCGGGGGTGGCGCAGTTCGGCGCAGTCGCCGATGGCGTAGACGTCGGGGGCTGAGGTCTGCAGGTACTCGTCCACCAGAATGCCCTTGCCGGTTTCCACGGTTTCGTTGCCATGCAGAAAGGCGATATTAGGGTGCACGCCGGCGGTCAGGCCCACGTACTGGCACTCGATGCGCTCGCCGGCCTTGGTCGTAATGGCACCCGCGGCCCCGGTTCCGTCGTCGTGGATCTCCTGGAGCTCCGTATCGTGCCGCAGGTCGATGCCCTGGCGTGCGATGTGGCGGCTCACCATTTGGCTTTCCTCGGGGGGTAGGGCGTTGCTCCAGTAGCTGCCTTCGCGCACGAGCAGCTTCACGGGGATGTGGCGGCTGTGGAGCATTTCGGCCAATTCTATGCCGATTAGTCCGCCGCCTACGATCACCGCCGACTGGATCTCGGGGGTGATCTCCTCGAGGTATTCCAGGTCCTGGGCGCTCACCATGCCGCCCACGCGCTTGAGGTCCTGTCCGGGCCAGTCGAAGGTGTTCCAGGCGCTGCCGGTGGCCAGCACGAGTTTGTCGTAGGCCAGGGTGTCGCCGCCGGAGAAATGCAGGGTATGCGCGTCGGTATCGACGGCCTCCACGTAGCCGCGTCGCAGGTCGATGCGGTTCTTGGGCCAGAAGAAGGGCTCGTAGGGCATCAGGTCTTCCCAGCGCTGGTGGCCCATGTAAACGTACATGAGGGCCGTGCGGGAGAAGAAATAATCGGATTCGGCGGAGATGACGGTGATGCGGACGTCGTCGCTGAGCTTGCGCAACCAGCGGGCGGCGGTAATTCCGGCAATACCGTTGCCGAGGATGGCTACGTGCATAGGGGGGCGGGATGGGTAGTCGTGCAAACTACGTCACAACTCAAAAGTGCGCTGCCGGCGGGTCGGATGCTGTCGCGGACTTACATTTAAGGCAAATGTCACAGCGTTACTTCGTCCACCTCGCCTACCGCGGCACCCATTACCGGGGCTGGCAGCGGCAATCGGGAGAGGTGCCCACCGTACAGGCTACCGTTGAGGCGGCGCTGTCGCGGGTGCAAGGCCATCCCGTCAAGGCCGTAGGCTGTGGCCGGACCGACGCAGGCGTCCACGCCTCGGATTATTACCTGCACTTCGATACTGAGGGGGAGCTGCGCGACGACTGGCTGTTCGTCTTGAATAAGGTGCTGCCCGACGACATCGTCTTTTACCGGGCCTGGCCGGTGGACAGCGGGGCCCACGTCCGCTACGATGCCACCTCCCGCACCTACGACTACTACTTCCATACCCGGGCCGATCCCTTTCTGGCTCCGGTAAGCAGCTACCTCGACCTGCCCGACCTGGATACCTGGGCGATTGAAATGGCCCTGCGGCCCCTTACCGGACAATACGACTTCCGGGCCTTCTGCCTGACGCCCGATCGCCACAACACCACCACCTGCGACCTGCGCGAGGCCTCCCTGCACGAGGAGGGGGAGGGGAGGTACCGCTTCCGCTTCGTGGCCGACCGGTTCTTGCGGGGGATGATCCGTATCCTGGTGTACCAGTTGCTACGCGTGGGGAAAGGTGAGATTCCACCCGACGAACTGGAGGTAGCCCTGGAAAGCGGTGAGCGGATATCGGTGGGGCAGGCCGCGCCCGAGGGCCTGTTTCTGAGCCGCGTGGAGGGGCTGGAGGGTGGTGGTCCGGCGGATACTGGTCCGACCATTTAGTCGTCGGACCACTGGATAGCGGACCAGCTTGGGTAAGCGTTGGACGGTCCCCCCACCGTCCAACGGGTAGAGCGTTGGACGGCCTCTCGATGATCCGTATGCTGGTGTAGGAATTGCTCCGCTTGAGTCGGAGAGGGTACAAGAGGGTGGTGGTCCGGCGGACCAACTACTCCCTACTCCCGGTCCCGGGAATCGATCCAGATCGTAACCGGCCCGTCGTTTACTAGGGCCACCTGCATGTCCCCCCCGAATTCCCCGGTCGCCACCGGCCGCCCGGCCACGGCACTCAGACGGGCGACAAATCGCTCGTACAGGGGAATGGCCACCGCCGGATCGGCACTGCGGGTAAAGCCGGGGCGGTTGCCCTTTTTGGTGCTGGCGAAGAGCGTGAACTGAGATACCACCAGCAATCCGCCGTCGATGTCCGTGACGCTGAGGTTCATCTTCCCCTCCGGGTCGGAAAAGATGCGCAGCCGGCTGATCTTGCCGCAGAGCCATTCGATGTCCTCGTCCGTGTCGGCGTCTTCCACGCCCAGTAAAATCAGAAGCCCGGGGCCGATCCGGCCGGAAACGCTTCCGTCAATGGTCACCGAAGCCTCGGTCACCCGCTGAATAAGTACGCGCATGGGGGCAAGATAAACAGGAGCAATAGACCTCCCGCATCGACAAAAAGCCCTGACCGCGGAGAGCAGTCAGGGCTGATTAATTTTGCAACCTTCCGGGAGTTACTCCGGTGGTATCAGTTACTTCTTGTAGGTATCGTCGCTGACGGTCAGCTTGTAGCGACCTTTGGCGCGACGGCGGGCCAGGACCTTGCGGCCGTTCTTGGTAGACATGCGCGAGCGGAATCCGTGCTTGTTGACACGCTTACGCTTGGAGGGTTGGAAAGTCCTTTTCATGCTAAATTATTTTTTAGGCGCTCGTTACCGGGCCGGAGGTTCTGCAAAAGTCGGGCAAAGGTAAGGGTTTGGCGCTTAACCTACAAAGGGTGGCTTCAATTTATTGTCACGGAATTTCCACCTTACCTTGGCAGGACAACCCCCCGTGCATGTTTCGCAGCGCCCTCATCGCTACCCTGGCTCTCCTGTTCTACCTGCCGCAACTGGCCGGCCAGCAACGGTTTGCCGCAGCGGCGCTCGCCGAAGTACCCCTGGTTGAACTGCCCGCGCAGGATAACGATCGACTGCTGGCGGCCGAACTAGCCGTCCGCCGGCCCGACCGCCCGCAGACCTTCGCCCTCACCCTGCCGGTAAATGTACAGCCCGATCGCGACGGGAAATGGACTAACCCCACGTCGGACTCCCTGCTCTGGCGGTGGCGCGTGCGCAGTCCCGGTGCCAAGTCGCTCAACCTGGGCTTCACCCGCTTCGCGCTGCCCCAAGGCGCCCGCCTCTACCTCACCACGCGCACCGACCGCTTTGGCCCCTTCACCGCCGCCGACAACGCCGAGCACGCCCAGTTCTGGTCGCCCCTCCTGCGCGGCGATGAACTCATGGTCGAACTGCTCGTGCCGGCCGGGGAGGCAGGGAACGTGGACCTGATCATCTCTTCCGTCAATCACGATTTTGAGGGCGTCATGGACCTCATCAGTGACGATTGCCACCTCGACGTGGCCTGCGGGGCGGCCGACGGCTACCCCCAGGTGGATGCCTACCGCGATGTCATCCGCAGCGTGGCGGCGTATACCGTGGAAGGGCGGGAGCGCTGCACCGGTTTCCTCATCAACAACACAAACCAGGACGGCCGGCCGCTCTTCCTCACCGCCAACCACTGCGGAGTAAACCCGGCCACTGCACCCACCCTGGTCACCTACTGGAATTTCGAAAACGATGAATGCCGGCTCCCGGGATCGGGCGACAGCGGCAGCACCGGCGATGGACGCCTGGAGGTATTCAACACCGGGGCCCGCCACCTGGCCAGCTATTCGGCAACCGACGTTACCCTGCTCGAACTCGACGAACCCGTGAACCCGCGTGCACGCGCCTACTTTGCCGGTTGGTCGGCGATCAACCGGCCCCCGACCGGGCGGGTAGCCATCGTACACCACCCGAACCTGGACGAGAAGCGCATCAGTTTCACCGAGCAACCCCTCACCCGCTCGAATATCCTTGGGGAAGCCGACGCCGACGGCAGCTTCTACCGCGTTCCCTACTGGGAGGTAGGCTCCACGGAATCCGGCTCCTCGGGGGCCCCGCTGTTCGATACCGCCGGCCGGGTACGCGGCCAACTTTTCGGCGGCCGGGCCTCCTGCGGTAACCAGGCCGAAGACATCTTCGGCTCCTTCGCCCGCAGCTTTATCGGGGGCGGTACCCCCGCCAGCGGCTTGCAAGCCTGGCTCGACCCCTGCGGTACCGGTACGACTACCCTGGACGGACTCGACGCCGCCACCCTCAGCACCGCCCTGGTGGCCAGCCCCGCCTGCCGAAGCAGCTGCACGGGCAGTACTACCGAGTATACCCTGTTCCTGGGCGAGGCCTTCCCCGTCGGGACCCGACTGTCCGCTACCGCCCATTCCGATCTGACGATCACCCTGCCCGCCACCACCTCGGGCGGAAACAGCATCACCTTACTGGCGGACCCCGCCGCCGCCGCGGCCGGGACCTACCCGATCACGGTCGTGGCCGACGGGGGCAGTGGACTCACAGATACGGTGGTATTGACCCTCACCCTGGTAGACAGCGCCCCAGCGGCGGTCGACCTGCTGCGCCCGGAACAGCAGAGTAGCGGGGTGGACCCCTTCCTGGAACTCGGCTGGCGTCCCGTAGGCGGGGTCAGTAGCTACGACTTGCAGATCTCCCTCGACCCCGAATTCGGGGGACTCACGGCCGACCTCCGCGACCTGGTGGTCCCCAACTTTGTCCCGGAATTCCCCCTGGCCGGCGGTACCCAATACTACTGGCGGGTACGCGGTCGCAACGACTGCGGTACTGGCGCCTGGTCTTCTCCGCGCATCTTCACCACCGCCGATCGGAGCTGCCTGCTCCGCGGCGCCACCGCCCTGCCCGTGCCCATTCCGGCGGCCCAACCCGGTGAAGTAGTGGCCTCCCTGGAGGTCAGCGAAGACCTGGACCTCAAACATATGGAGGTGATCGTGGGCCTGGAGCACACCTTCGTCGGTGACCTGTCGCTGCGGCTGGTCAGCCCGGCCGGCAAGGTGGTAGCGCTCCTCGATCCCCCCCTCGGCGGGGCCTGCCCGGCCACCAACCTGTATGTCATCTTTGCCGACGGCGCCGGTACGACGGCCGCGGACTTCAGCGAAGCCTGCGAAGACGGTGACGAGGGCAGCTACCGGCGCGTACGGCCCGTAGACGCCTTCTCCCAACTGGCCGGAGCTTCGTCCCGCGGCACCTGGAAGCTGGTGGTGAACGATGAAGCGGCCGAGGACGGGGGAGCCATCACCGATTTCCGCCTCCGCGTCTGTGAAGACCGGGTCGACGCACGCGACCTCAGCGTAGCATTGCTTTCCCCGCCCATCCGGTCCTGCTCCAACTTCGGCAGTACGGCGCTTTTGCAGCTGGGGGCCGACTTTGACGAGGAGGTCTCCCTCAGAGTGGAGGCCGACGGGCTGGAACTGGACAATTACACCTTCAACTTCGACCCCGCCACGGGTACCTTGGAAGTACGCTTCAGCGCCTGGACCATCGTGGGGCCCGGCACCGCCGATCTCTCTTTTGTGGTGATCGCCGCCGACGGTACGGAACGCCGGGCCGTAAACACGCTGCAGGTTTTGCCGGTGCCGGAGCCGGTAACGCCCTTGCCCGCCCGCCTGGACGAGGAAACCGTGACCTTTCGCTGGCGCCCTTCGGCCACGGCCGAGAGCTATGGTCTGCAGGTCTCTACCGATGCCGAATTTGGTGATACCGTTTACGTGGCCACCACCGCCGGTCGCCAGTTGACGGTGGGCCGCGCGGCCCTGCCCGCTCAATTTTTCTGGCGGGTCGTTTCCGTGAATCCCTGCGGCAGCTTTCCGGGGCCCGCCCGCGATATCGCGCTCGACACGACCAGCAGCACCCACCACTTCAGCGCCGACCGCCGCATCAGCGTATATCCCAATCCCGCCGTCGACCACCTTACGGTCGAACTGGAGGGGAACTGGACGGATGGGGGCGTCACCGCCGCGCTCTATACCGCTGCGGGCACCAGCGTACGGGACTGGAATAACCTGCAGCCCCCCCTGAACCGCCTCGAGCTCGGGGCCTTGCCGGCCGGCGTCTATTTTTTGCGTTTGAACGGTCGCTTCGGTGGACTGACCGAACGAATCCTCCTGTTGCGTTGATATCATTGCACATGCTCCGGTATTTTTTGTAGCCCCCAAAACACCTTTTATCATGGTCCTGCGCCTCTCGCTGTTTTGCCTGTTGCTCACCGGCACACTCTCCGCGCAGCGTTCCGTACAACAGCTCGTTGCCGATTTTGCGGGGACGCAGGTGCTGGGCAAAGCCCTGGTAGCCGTGGACATCCGGTCGGTCGTCGATGGCCGCCAGCTTGCCTCCCATAATGCCGGGGTCGCCTGCATTCCGGCATCTACCCAGAAGCTCATCACGACGGCCGCGGCCATGGATCTCCTCGGAGCCGATTACCGCTTTCAGACCCGCCTCATCGCTTCCGGGCCCGTCACGGAGGGTACGCTCCGCGGCAATCTATACATCGTTGGCGGCGGCGACCCCACCCTGGGCAGTGAACGCATGGACGGCGCCGACGAACTGGAGGCCGTAGTAGAGCAGTGGGCCGCGGCCGTGCGCAAGCGGGGCATTACCCGGATAACCGGCGCGGTGGTCGGCGACGGCAGCCGTTACGGCACCGACGGCACCGGGCGCGGCTGGCCCTGGGCCGACCTGGGCAACTACTACGGCGCCGGCGCCTACGGCCTCAACGTCAACGAAAACAGCTACGAAATCACCTTTTCCCAACGGCCCGAGGTGGGCAGCACGCCGCCGGTACTGCGCACAGAGCCCGTTGTGCCCGGCCTGGAATTTACGAATGAGCTGAGGAGCGGGCCACGGGGCAGCGGCGACCAGGCCTACATCTACGGCGCCCCCTTCAACCATCACCACTTTATCCGCGGGAGTATTCCGGCGGGAACGGGCAGCTTCCGCATCCGTGGATCATTGCCCGACCCGGCCATGCTCGCCGCCCAACTGCTTAACCAGCGCCTGGAAACGGACGGGGTATCGATCATCGGCCCGCCGGCCACCCACCTCACCCTCGGCGGCTATACCGTTGGGGAGATGCTCGACGAACAGTACTCGCCTCACCTGAGTGAGATCGTAGACCGCACCAACCTGCAGAGCGTCAACCTCTACGCCGAGAGCCTGTTGCGGGAGATCAACAAGGTCAACGGACAGCCGGTGGAGGAATTGAGCTCGACCGACGTACTCGTAGATTGGCTCGGGAGCCAGGGCCTCGATACCGAAGGGGTCAATTTGCGCGACGGGAGCGGACTTGACCCCCGCAATTTTTTCTCACCGGCCTTCATGACGGCTTTCCTGGTGAGCCAGGCCGGGGCGGAGCGGTGGATCGAGAGCATTCCATTGGCCGGACGCACCGGGAGCCTGCGCAACGTCCTGCGTGGAACGGTCGCCGAGGGCCGCGTGCGGGGCAAGAGCGGGACGGTGAACGCCGTGCGTACCTACGCCGGCTACGTTGACCGGCCGGACGGCCGCAGATTAGCCTACAGCATCGCCGTCAACAACCACGACCTGCGCTCCAGCGTGGTGAACCGCCTCATCTACGACCTGATGCGCGACCTCTGCACCGCGAGCCTGTAAACGGCGGGTCCGTATCTTGCCCGCCGCTACCCCTGCCTACATGCGCTTTACCTTCCTTCTGCTGTGCTGCTTGCTGGTGTCCTGCCAGAATACGGATGGGCCTGCACCACCCACCGAGGACGTCTACGCCCCACCGGGAATGGTCGAAGCAGACCGCGAGCGGCACGTCTGGCAAAAGCCCGGGGTGGTTATCGAGGTACTGGGCGATATCGAGGAAAAGGTCATCGCCGATATCGGAGCGGGAGAGGGGTTCTTCGCCCGCCGCCTTGCCCCGCTGGCCGACCGGGTGATCGCCATCGAGATCGACCAGCGCTGGATCGATTACCTCGATACGGTGCGCATGACGGAACTGCCCGCCGCCCTACAGCCCCGCCTGGAACCCCGGCTGGCCCTGCCCGACGATCCCCTCCTGGCGGAAAACGAAGTGGATATCGTACTCTTCGTTAATACCCTTTACCTGATTGAGAACCAGGAGGACTACCTCCGCAAGCTCATACCCGCCCTGCGCCCCGGCGGCCGCGTGGTGATCGTAGACTGGAAAAAAGAAGACACCGCCCTCGGCCCCGACCCCGCCGACCGGATCGGATTATCGGCCCTGGCCGGGATACTGGAAACGGCGGGATTTGAGGTAGTCTCTACGGACAATACTACTCTCGACTATCAATACATCATGGTGGCCGAAAAGAAATGATCGCCAACCGGGGGCCAGTGCGGGGGCTCAGCTGTGGTCAAGCCACCGCAACAGCAGGGGGATCAGCAGCAGGTCGCTGATCAGGGCGCTCGCCAGCGTCAGACTGATCAGCAGTCCGATGGTCACGCTTGGCGGGCTGATGCTGAAGAGCATAACCAAAAAACCGAAAAATAGCACCACGGAAGTGAGCACGATGGCCTTGCCCGTCTCGCGAAAGGTCAGGTGAATGGCTTCCTGTACCGGCAGGCCGCGCCGGCGCGCCAGCTTGTATTTGGAGAGGAAGTGAATGGTGTCGTCCACCGCGATGCCGAAAATGACGGCAAAGACGATGCTGACACCGGCCTCCAGCTCAATTCCCAGGAAACCCAGCATGGCACCGGCAATGAGCAAGGGCAACATATTGGGAACCAGACTGATGATCAGCATCCGCCAGTTGCGGAACAACAGGGCCATCAGCAGACAGACGATCACAATGGCCAGGCCGAGTCCCTGTAGCAGGTTGCGGCGGATGTATTCGGCATTCTTGTCGATGATGAGGCCCGTGCCCGTACTGCGTACCTGGACCAGGGAGGTGTCCACGTTGGCGTTGATCCAGTCGTGGGTATTGTTGAGAAAGACCTTGATACTGTCGGCACCGATGTCGTCGAGTCGACTCGTGATACGGGCCTTCTGCCGGTCGCGGCTCACCAGCAGGTTCAGGTTGACGTCGGGGATGCGCTCGGCGAACCTGCGGTACTGTTGGTAGCGATCTTCCGTCGCGGGTAATACATAGGCGTCAACCCGGTTGTTGTTAAACGCCTGGTTGATGCTGCGGTACACCGCGGTAATGCTGGCCGTGCTCTGGACGAAGGGAAACTCCTTTACGTAGTCCTCAATCTTTCCGATTTGCTGCAGCACGGCAAAGTCCGTCACCGGACTACTGTCGCGGCTGGTGATGGCCAGTTCAAAGGGCCGGAAACCACTCAGCTCCCGCTCAAAAAATTGAAAGTCTTCGGTCACCTTGCGGTTCTTGGGCAGGGTGGATTCAATGCGGTAGTTGGTAGTGATCATCGAGATGCCCCAGAAGCAGAGTGCCACGGTTACTACGGCACCGACCTTGATGGCTGTTGCCCGGCGCTGGGTGAACTGGTAGGTGCGTTCCATCAGGCGATCCCAGAAAGCCTGTTGCCGCCCGATCTTCACGATCTGGTCGACCGACAGGTAGCTCAATAGGGAAGTGGTAAATAGTATGACGGTAAGGAAGGCGATCATCACGCCCAGCGCAGCGTTGATGCCGAAGTCGCGGATGGGATTGATCCGGCTGGTCAACAGGGTGGCGAAGCCGACGGCGGTGGTGAGGCTGGTGAGCAGGGTGGCCAACCCGATTTCCTTGATGGCCACGCGTATGGCGGCTTCCTTCGGCAATCCCTTACGCAGTTCGTCGATGTACTTCGACATGATGTGGATCACGTCCGACGTGCCCACGATGATCATCAACACCGGGTACAGGGCGGCAATGGCGTTGAGCTCTCGCCCCAGCAGGCCCAGGGTACCCATGAAAAGCAGCAGGCCCAGGGCGATGCTGACCAGCGCCACAGCGATCCCCAGCGGCCGTCGGAAGAGGAGAAACATGACGAACGACACCAGCAGACCGGAGATCACCGCCGAAACGATAACCTCACGTATCTGCATGGCCACCAGTTCCTTCTGAAAATACGCGGGGCCGAGGTAGTGGTAATCGGGAAAATTGTAGGTGGCCACCAGGCTGTCCAGCCCCTCAATGAGGGCCCGGCTCTGATCCAGGTTGATCAGGCTGGGTGTTTTGAGCACCGTCACTAGGGCGGTGCCGCGCCGGTTGATGAGGTTGCCGACGAAGCGCTCGTCGGCCATGATGCGGGCACTGTCGGCGGCGTAGCGGGCGGGGTCGTCGAGGTGGATCGCCGGAATGGTGGTGACGGCGAAGGGGGTCTTAATGGGGTAGCCGAAGGAAGTCAGGGACTGGGCGGCCTCCACGCCGGGCAGGTCACGGGCGGCCACCGAGAAGTCCTGCACCTGGGCCAGGAAACTGCTGTCAAAGACGGTCGGCTCCCGCTCCAGGGCTACCAACAGGAAGTTATCGTCGCCCTCAAACTCGTCGATGAACTCCAGGAAAAAGTCCAGGTCCTCATCCCCCCGGGGAAAAAACTGCTGAAAGTCAAACGTGAAATTGAGGCGGAAGCAGCCGTAAACGGCTACCGCCGCGTAGAGGGCAAAGAAGACGATGACCGGAAGGCGGTAGCGGCGCATGGGGGCTGGAGGTTCCCGTACTAAATCGCGCTACTTCGGGATTGTTGGACACCCCCGTGTAATCTTTACCGCTTCCCGCTGCGGCTGCCTTTGCGGTCCGATTTTCCGCCGCCGGATTTTCCGGCCCGGGCCTTGCGCTTGTACACGAGGTGCATACGGCTCTCCAGGGGGTTGGCGGTGTCCTCCTCGTAGCGTTCGCGGTTGAGGTAGGTCTCGCGGGCCAGGAAGAGCGCCGCCAGGAAGGAATCGGGGCTGGCCTGGTTCTTGCCGACCAGGTCGTAGGCGGTCCCGTGGTCTGGCGAGGTGCGAATGGCCGGCAAGCCGGCCGTAAAATTGACCCCCTTTCCAAAACTGAGGGCCTTGAAGGGAATCAACCCCTGATCGTGGTACATGGCCAGTACCGCATCGAATTTCTTGAACTTCCCGCTGCCAAAGAAACCATCGGCCGGGTAGGGCCCGAGCGCCATGATGCCGGCTTCCTTCGCCTGCTCTACAGCGGGCCGGACAACCTTCTCGTCTTCCGTACCGATGCGGCCTTCGTCGCCGGCGTGGGGATTGAGGGCCAGGACACCAATGAGCGGCTTTTCAATGCCGAAGTCGGCCCGCAGGCTGGCGTCCATGATCTTGATCTTTTCCAGGATTTTGGCCTGGGTAACCTGGCCGGCTACCTGGGAAACCGGGATGTGGTTGGTGACCACCCCAACGCGGAGATCATCGCTCACCAGGAACATCAGGCTTTCGTCTGCTCCGAGCTGCTGGGTCAGCATCTCGGTGTGGCCGGGGTAGGGGAAGTCGTCCTTTGGCATGACCGACTTATTAATCGGCGCGGTGACCAGCGCATCGAGGTGGCCCTCCTTGAGGTCGGCTACGGCCTTCTCCAGCGACCGGGCCGCCGCGCGACCGCCGGCGGCGGTCGCCTGCCCGGGGGTAAGTTCCACTTCCTGATCCCAGCACGATATGAGGCTGATGTCACCCTCCCCGGCCTCTTCCGCCCTGGTGATGAAAGTCAGGGTAAACGCCCCGTCGGTGGAGTAGGGCGCAAAGACGGCCTCCGAGGCATAAATTACCGGGGTGACCAGTTCCAGGATACCCCGCCGGCTAAGGGCCTTGACGATCACTTCGGGGCCGATGCCGTTGACATCGCCAACCGTAATTCCAATGCGAAGGGGATCCATGCGGTAGGGCTTGTTTGTATCGCGAAGGTAGGCCCTCCAGCTCCGGGAACGGTAAAGCCTCCGTAAGTTTGTGGCGTGAAGCCGTTGAGCGTTTTGTTGCTGTTCGTCGCAGTTGTGGGCACCGCCTGCGGCCCGGAGGAAAACGTTAGAGTGCAACTTACCCCGGACCAGCGGGATGCTTTCCAGGCGATCGCCGCGGCGCAAATCGATTCTTTGCGCCCCGTACTGGACAGCCTCTGCCAGGCTTCCTTCGCCGACCGCGTGGCTATCGCCACCGACAGCATCGTACAACGTCGCCTGGAGGAGGAAACCCGTCTGCGTACGCGCTTGCAGCAAATGACCGGCGAATGATCCGGTACCTGATCCTGCTCTGTCTGCTGGTCGCCGCCTGCCGCGAGGATGCCATTGACCCCCGCCAGCTGGTCGAGAAACGGGCCGCCGAACAGGTGGCGGCCATCCGCGCCAACCTGTTGCGCGATTGTGAGCGGAAGGTGCTCGAGGCAGCCGTCGCCCGCGCCGACTCTCTCCTGCTGGAAAGGGCGCGCAGCATGCGCCGAATCGCGGGACGACCCCCACGGCCCGGCCGACCCGGCGAACCACCCCCCATCCAGCTCTCCAAACCCCTGCCCCTGCGGCCACTCTTCCCCTTCGAAATTCGCTTCGACACCCTGTTGCGCGACAGTTTATTTCAGGACAGCCTGCGTCAGGACAGCCTGTTGCGCCTGGGCTTTCCCAGGTTAAACACTCAGGAATAAGGGTTGAGCACCCATAATAGGCAATTGGTTAGCCGGAACTGGCTTAGTGTAACTTATATACTTACAGGAAGGCAAAAGCAAGTGATTTTGTCACCTATTTGTTGCCTTATATCCTCCAAATGCATATATTTGCGGCATCACAGGCAATCGCCTCTCATTTGATGAAGGTACCTGTAGCCTACACTCAGGAATTTTTGTAACCTTTTCGAAGCCGGACCCGCTCCGGCTTTTTTTATGCCAGGATGTTGGCGGCGTAACCGTAGTGGCGCACACCCTCGGTGCCGTCGCGGCGATCGTGGACGTCGGCCAGGAAGAAGGTTCCCTGCTCGTGCTCGGTGACGTTATCGCGCAGGCTGCAGCGGTGGAGCTGCTCGTAGGTATCGTAGTCGATTTCCTGCCGGTTGTTCAGTCGAAGCTGTAAATCGAAGCCGGCTACGACCTCCCGCCAGCCTTCCTGCACCGTAGCCCCGAAAACCTTCGCCTTCGAGCCACTGCCATAGGCAAAGACCAGCAGATCCTTGCCCGCCAACTCCTCATCCGAATGGTAACCGGCCTCCAGGATGGCCATCAAACTGAGGAAGACGCTGGCGGAATACAGGTTGCCGACCCGCGAACTGGCCCAGTCGCCCGGGGCCAGGTGAGAGTCTACGAAACGGCGGTAGTCCTCGGTTTTGGTGACCGCCCGCAGGAATTCGCTGCACTTGGTCAGGTACTGCTCCCGATCATTGTAATCGTCGGCGCAGGGTACGTTGAGATCATTCTGGTCAATGAAGGATTCCCACTGCCGGGTAGCCTTGAGTTCCTCCATGAAGATCTCGGAAAACATCCGCCGGGCCTGGTAGGCGTAAGGCAGGTGGAAAGCCAGGGCGGCGTAGTCGGTTTGCAGGGTGCCGGCCTGCAGTCCGTGCCGGCGGCGATAGTCGATCAGGGCTTCACGGATGCGGGCCTGGTAGGCTTCGTTGCTGTAGGGGCCATCGAACACCGGGGTGTCCTTGTGCAGGGTGAGGAATTTCTCATTGCAGTCAAGGATGCCGTTCGTGGTCAGGCCATTGGTCAATTTTTCTTCCAGTTCGTCCAGCTGGTAGTCCTCGGCGGAGAGGTCGGGAAGCAGGTTGATCACCTCCTGCAGGATCTCCCGTTTGCTGACCTTGCGCTTGGGCTTGAAAAAATCGTGGGCCGGACGGGTAGCTACCCCGAAATCAGCATCGATGGCCAGCAGGCGGGGCGACTGCCGCACCAGCATGGCGACGGCACCGGCCCCCTGGGTGTACTCCCCCGTACTGCCCATTTCGTACTTGGCGCTGTCGCTGGTCACTACGATACCCACGCGATTGTCCTTGGCGGCTGCCCATTCCAGGCAGTTCTGTAGGGCATCCACGCCGCCGATGCAGGCGAAGGTGAGGTCCACCACGTCGCAGTGCAGAAAGCAGTTCGGCCCGTAGGCGTCGGCGAAGTGGTCGGTCAGCATATCCAGCACGTAGGTAGCCGTTGGCTTGGCACCGTCGAGGGCACTTTCGGTGCCCAGGTAGATACGACCGACGGTGCAGGGGTCCAGGTCGTTCTTGTGCATGAGGTCCAGCACCGCATTGGCGGCCATGGTGGCGGTATCCTCGCGGGCATCGGCCAGGGCCATCTGCTCCAGACCCAAGCCGTCCTTCAACTTACTGTAGGGGATGTTCCGTTTTTCCGCCAGCCTTTCTATGGGGAGGTAGAGCTGGGGGAGATAGGTGGAAAAGTCATCGATTCCGACGGTAGAGGAAGTGGCCATAGTGTTGGGTTTGTAGCTATGGTATTCAACGGCCACCCCCCGCCCATGGTTTATCCCTTTTGCGTTTAGGTCGTTATTGAGGTACGCGACAGTGGCGCAGGTACTCCAGTACCATGGCGGGTACCAGTTCGCCAATCAGACTGTGCCCGCAGTCGCGGGTAGTAATCAGGCTGGAGCCTTCCCAGTTTTTATGCATCTGGTGGGCGCCGCTAATGGGTGCCAGGTCGTCGCATTCGTCGTGGACGATGAGGCCCGGTACCCGGAGATTCTTGACGTATTTGACAAAGGAGATGTCGGTAAAACTCACGTCCAGCTTGCGCCGGAACTGGTAGTCGATGCCCTGCTTCACCTTGTCGTGTACGCCCACGAAATCACAGAACTTGTCGATAAAGTGCTCCAGCTCGCCGGGTACGGCCAGGCTGACCAGTTGCTGCGGCTGGTAAGCGGGGTTCATCTCCGTGAGGTAAAGGATGGCGGCCATCCCGCCGGCGGAATGGGCGATCCAGTAGTCGGGGGAAAAGTCGTGGTGCTCCAAATAGGCACCCAGGGCCTCGGCGTAAATCAGGGCACTGAAGCGGCGGCCGCGGCTCTTGCCGTGCGCCGGGGCATCGAAGGCGTAAATGGAATAGCCGGCTTTCTGCAACGGCTCGAAAAATTCGAACCAGCGGCCCGTGTGACTCTCCCATCCGTGGAGCAACAAGATGCTTGGCCCCTTTCCCGGCCAGTGGTAACATTGCAGGGTATTCCCCTGGGCCTCCACGGTGTAGTGCCGCGCTTTCTGCATGAAGGCGGTGCTCAGAGGCTCCTCGGCGGCCCGGCGGGGTTTGCTCAGCAGGTAGTAGCCGATCGCTCCCGCCTGGCGTCGCGACATCCGCGCCGTCCCGTTCAGGAGCCGGCGGATGCTACCGATGACAAACTTTTCTCTCCTGCCAGCCATGCTGAGGGTTGGGACCTTTTTGGGGACAAACTTAAAGTCCATTCCGGGAACTTGTGTATCAAACGGGTCGTTATCTCCACTCGCAACCCCAGACCATGCTTTCCACCCTTCCCCGCATCCGTCGGCTATACGTCCGGTCGTTCTCCGGACTGCCCCGGAAAGTGTGGCTGCTTTCGCTGGTCATGGTAGTCAACCGGAGCGGTGCCATGGTTATTGCGTTCCTGTCCGTCTACCTGGTCAACTCCATGGGGTATACGGCCACCGACGCGGGTTGGGTGATGGGAGCCTTCGGGGTCGGCGGCATCGCCGGCAACTACTTCGGTGGATTGCTCAACGACCGCTACGGATCCTGGCACATCATGATTTTCAGCCTCCTGATCGCGGGCCTGCTGCACATTTTGATAGGACAGGTCACTTCCTTTTGGCCACTGTGTATCTTGGTCTTCCTTACATCCCTCACCGCCGACGCTTTCCGGCCCGCCAACCGGGCCGCCATTGCCGTTTACGCCCCGCCCGAGCACCTGACGCAGTCGTACGGACTGCAACGGCTGGCCGCCAACCTGGGCTTCTCGGTAGGGCCGGCGCTGGGCGGACTGCTGATCACCACCTACGGCTACGAAAGCCTGTTCTGGGCGGACGGGATTACCTACTGGCTGGCGGCAATCCTTTTCCTGGTGGCCCTGCCGGCCGACGAAACGGCCCGTCCCCTGCCTTCTACGGCACCCGCGTCCGCGGCAGAAAAGGCACCACGCCCGGAAACCCGACCCGGCTACCGCCAACCGTGGCTGGTGCAAATGGTGCTGGCCAATACCCTGGTGATCATGTGTTTCTTTCAGCTCTTCAGCACGGTGCCCGTCCACCTGACCGCCAATGGCTACACGGAGGGGCAGTTCGGGCTGCTGCTGACGGTAAGTGGAGTGCTGATCGTACTCGTGGAGATGCCGCTGGTGTACTTAGCCGACCGCCGCTACCGGCCGCTCTTCGTGATGCTCACCGGCAGTGCGCTGATCACGGTGGGTTACTTTTTGTTGCCCGTGGCCGCGGTAGTGGGTTACAGCCTGCTGCTGGTGTGGATGGCCCTGATCACCTTCGGGGAGATCCTGCTGATGCCATTCACGGGGACCTATGTGGCCAGGCACGCGCCGCCCTCCCGCCGCGGTGAATACCTCGGTCTGCTCTCGGCGAGCTACTCCCTGGCCTTCGTGCTGACGCCGGTACTGGGTTTCCAGTTGGCGGAATACTTTGGTTACGCCAGTTCGATCTATACCATTTCCGGACTGGGGGTGGGGGGACTGCTGATCCTGCTGACGGTCGACCGGGCCCGCGAGGCCCGCAACCGGGAACTGGCCGTTAGGTGAGGGTGTCGATGACCGTCTTAAGGGTCACGAAGAAGGGTTCCCGCGCCTCGGGCGAAATGGCGTCGCCTTCGTCCTCGGACAGGGTCAGGTCTTCCACGAAAGCCAGCAATTCCTCTTCTCCGCTCTGCTCGAAGAAGGGCGTCAGTCGGTCGCGCAGGCTGGCCCCCTTGCTGGCGGCCATAATCTCATAGTTGCGTTCCTCGGCGGTGGCGATCGCGTCGCCGGTCACCTCCTCCAGGCCGGAGCGCTCATCGTCGACCGACTGGAAGATGACCAGGGCAGCAAACAACAGAAGCTCGCGCTCCCCCTCCGTAAAGGCCTCCACGTCCTCGTTGGTGAGGTACTCCATCAGCTCCGGCTGGCTCTCGGCGAAATCCTGGATCTGCTGTTCGTATTCTTCCCCGGCGCCTTCGAGGCGGTCGAGCGTACGGTCGATGGTGGCTTCGGAAATCATGGATCGGGGTAAGGGGTTAAATTAAGGGGGTGGGGCGGTCAGACCTGGTCGACGTGCTGCTTGACGAAGCCGAACCGACCGCCGGCCTCGTCAATGATGAGGAAGCAGAAGCTGTCCGGTTTATCCTTGTAGACATTGCGGAAGGGATCGATCTTCTCCTGGGTTACCACCTGCTTGACCACCAGTTCTTCCAGCGTCGTCAGGTTGATGGTCCAGACAAGCTCGCGGTTGGTCGGAACCTCCATCACGTAGATGCCGGGCAGGCTGTCCACGTCGTCGCCGGCGTAGGCCACGAAGATGGGGTAGTTGCTCACTTTCTCATCCACCACTGTGGTGGCCGCCTCGTGGAGGGGCGCGTGGTAGCGGGCAATGTCGGTCTGTAGCTGTACCCAGTGGGCGTCCGTCTGCATGGGGTTGGTTTTTAAGGGGCCAGGCGCTCGCGCTTCCATGGTCCGGCGGCGTCCCCCTCCGGGCGGAGGTAGGCGAGGCGGTCGTGGAGGCGGCTGCTGCGGCCCTGCCAGAATTCAATCATTTCGGGGACGACGACGTAGCCGCCCCAGTTGTCGGGCTTGGGCAGCACCTCGACGTCGCGGTATTCGGCTTCCAGGGCTTCCTTGCGCTGTTCCAGGAATTCCCGGTCGGGGATCACGTCGCTTTGCGGACTGGCCCAGGCACCGATCTGGCTCTTTTTCGGCCGGCTCTGGAAGTAGGCCGTGGAGGTTTCTTCGTCCAGTCGCTCCACGCGGCCTTCGATGCGTACCTGCCGCTGCAGTTCCAGCCAGTTGAAGACCAAGGCCACGTGGGGGTGGGCATCGATCTCCCGACCCTTGCGGCTGTCGTAGTTGGTGTAGAAGACGAAGCCCCGGTCGTTGACCTCCTTCAGCAGCACGACGCGGGCGGCGGGGTGGCCGTCCCGGTTGACGGTGGCCACGATCATGGCGTTGGGCTCGGGGCAATCGCTGTCTTGCGCCTCCTTGAACCAGCGGTCGAAGAGGGGGAAGGGCTGGTCGGGGGCGTCCGTTTCCAGCAGTTCGTCGGCTTGGTAGTCGACGCGGAGGTTCTTGGCGTCAATGGCCATAGGGAAGGGTTTTACCGCAGATCATGCGGGCGGCGGCGCGCGGGTCGCCAACCGGGAAACAGGAGCAAGGTCCTGCTGGTGCCCAGGATCCGCACGATCTGCGGGAAAAATTTACGCAGCGGCGCGCAGCACCTCCAGCATGCCGCCCTCCAGTTTGGACTTGGCGTAGACGGTGTCGATGGCGTAGTGCTTGACGTCCTTGCGGCCGGGCAGGTCGAACATGGCGTCCGTCATGATGGCTTCGCAGATCGAGCGCAGGCCGCGGGCACCGAGTTCGTACTCGAGGGCCGTTTCGGCGATGTACTGGATCACGTCGTCCGTGAAGGTCAGGTTGATGCCCTCCAGGCGGAAGAGGTGCTGGTACTGCCGCAGCAGACTGTTACGGGGCTCCACCAGAATGCGCTTCATGGCGTCAAGGTCGAGCGGGCGCAGGAAGGAGATGATGGGCAGGCGACCGATGAGTTCGGGGATCATGCCGAAGCGCTTCACGTCGCGGTGGGTGATGTACTGCAGCATATCCTCCTCCTTGATCTGCCGCTTGTTGGCGTTGCCGTAGCCGATGACCTTGGTGTTGGTCCGGCGGGCAATGATCTTTTCGATGCCGTCGAAGGCACCGCCGCAGATGAAGAGGATGTTCTGGGTGTTGACCTTTACGAGCTTCTGCTCGGGGTGCTTGCGGCCGCCCTGCGGGGGGACGTTCACGTCGGTGCCCTCGAGCATCTTGAGCATGGCCTGCTGGACGCCCTCGCCGCTTACGTCGCGGGTGATGCTGGGGTTGTCGCTCTTGCGCGCCACCTTGTCCATTTCGTCGATGTAGACGATGCCGTGTTCGGCGGCGGCCACGTTGTAGTCGCAGACCTGCAGCAGGCGCGACAGGATGCTTTCCACGTCCTCCCCTACGTAGCCGGCCTCGGTGAATACCGTGGCGTCAACGATGGCGAAGGGTACCTGCAGCAATTTGGCGATGGTCTTGGCGAGCAGGGTTTTACCGGTACCGGTGCGGCCCACGAGCAGGATGTTGCTCTTCTCGATCTGGACCTCGTCGTCGGTGGTGGCGGGATGCGACAGCCGCTTGTAGTGATTGTAGACGGCTACGGAGAGAATCTTCTTCGCTTCCTCCTGGCCGATCACGTACTTGTCCAGGTGCTCCTTGATCTGGCTGGGGATGATGGTCTTGGGAAGTTTGAATTCAAACTTCGGGGCCTTCACCTTCGGCTGGGTTTCCGGTGCTTCCGGGTTGAGTCCGCCGTAGAGCTCCTCGGCCACGATCTCCTGGGCCTGCTCTACGCAGACTTCGCAGATGTGAGCGTCCAGCCCGGCCACCAGGACCAGGGCGTCGCTCTTGTCGCGACCGCAGAAAGAACAGCGGAAATCTTGTCGTTTACCTCGCATCATGTAAGGGGGGTGTATATATCGGTGTATCGGTAAAAAACGGCGGGCCGGAAGACATGGAGTCTGTACGGCCCGCCGGATGAATCATTGGGAACAGGGTAGGGCGAGGGGCTATTTGGCGTCGCTCTTGTCCCGGTTCAGCACTTCGTCGACCAGACCGTAGCTGACCGCTTCGGTGGCCGTCATCCAGTTGTCGCGGTCGCTGTCCTTCTCGATCTCTTCAAAGGTACGGCCCGTATGCTTGGCCAAGATAGTATAAAGCTCCTCACGCAGTTTGGAGATCAGGCGGTAGTTGATCTCCATGTCGGAGAACTGACCCTGCATGCCGCCGCTGGGCTGGTGGATCATCACCCGGGCGTGGGGCAGGATGGAACGCTTGCCCTTCTCACCGGCGGCGAGCAGGACGGAACCCATCGAGGCGGCCAGACCGGTACAGATGGTGGCTACGTCGGGGGTGACGTACTGCATGGTATCGTACATGCCCATGCCGGCGATGACGCTGCCGCCGGGGCTATTGATGAACATCTGCACGTCGCGCTTCGGATCCACGGATTCGAGGAACAGCAACTGGGCCTGCACGACGTTGGCAACGTAATCCGTCACGGCTACGCCCATAAAGATGATGCGGTCCATCATCAGGCGGCTGAAAACGTCGAGGGCGGCCACATTCATCTGCCGTTCCTCGATCACGTTGGGGGAAAAGCCGGTCACCTGGGGGGTGGCCATGCTTCCTATGGTCTGGGCGTATTTCTCCAGGTGCATGGTACTCATACCCATATGGCGGGTAGCGTACTTCATGAATTCATCCTGGGGGACTTGGGGAGTCATAAGTTGTTATTTTTTAACGATTGTTTCTCCCCGTAAACGGTGCCAGGGTCGCTAGGGTTGAGGGCCTATTCCTCCTCCTCGTCGGCCGGTGGCGTGTTGGCTTCGTTGAATGCCTTGATCGTTTTGTTGAACTCCTCCACCGACAGCGGCTGCTCTACCAGGGTCAGGTCTTCGCGAATGGCGGCCATCACCTTTTTCTCCATGGCGTTGCTGCTCAGTTCCTCGCGCTGCTTCTCGTCCTTGAGCATATTCTGGATGTAGTTGTCCAGGAACTCGTCGTTTAGGAAGGCCGGACGCTGTCCGCCGAGCATCCGCATCAGCGACTCGAGGGCCTCGGCGCGTACGTCCTCGTACTGCAGTTCGATTTCTTTCTGGGCGGCCACCTTGTTGCGGATGAGCATCCAGCGTACGCCGCGCTCGAAGAACTCGAAGTTCGACTCGTCGTCGTCCTTGCTGAGTTTCTTCATGAGTTCAACCGGTACTTCGAAGTCGTTGCCTTCCACGAGGGCGCGCTGGATCTCGAAATTGGCCATCGATACACCCTGGGCGTTGAATCCTTTGGCGTTGTCCTCGGCCAGCCGCTCGCGCAGTTGCTCCTCGTTGGTGATGTTGCCTTCGGGGTCGAACTGGATGAAGAACTCCTCATTCAGTTCGGCGGGTACCAGGCGGCTGATCTTGTTGACCGTGATGGTGAAGGATTTGCCGTTCAGGTCCACGTCCTGCTCCTCCTCGCTGAGTTCCAGCAGGTACTTGCGCACGTGGCTGTCGCTGGCGTTGGCCTCGACCTGGCCGAGGTCGTCGACGTTGATGCTGGCGCCCACGGACTGGCCGATGAGCTGCTCCTTCACCTCGTCCTGAAGGTTGTCGACGTAGAGTTTGGTATCGTTGGTGAGCTCACCGTCCACTTCCTGGATGGTGACGTCGAGGATGTCTTCCTCCTGGATGGGCCCCTCCTCAATGTCCTTGGTCTCACCGCGCTGCTTGCGGAGGTTGTCGACCAGCTCGTCGATGAATTCATCGCTGGTGTCGAGCACGTACTTCGTGAACGACTGCTCGGGCATTTTCAGCTCGAACTCGGGCTCCAGGCCCAGGTCGTACGACAGGCGCAGGTCCTTGATATTGGTGGCGCTGATTTGCTCCACCTCCTCGCTCTCGTCGGGCAGCGGACTGAAGATGAGTTTCAGTTCCTTCTCCTCGATGTAGCCGAAGAGCTCCTCCTGGATGGTGCGGTCGAGCAGGGGGCCGAAGACCTGGTTACCCATGAGCTTGCGCAGGGCCGATAGGGGCGTCTTGCCCCGGCGGAATCCTTTGATGTTGACCCGCTTGCTCTCCTTTTTCAGCTCCTCGTTGAGTTTTTTACTCAATTCTTCCTTGGGGAAAAAGAGTTGGATGCGACCCGTGACCGGCCCGGTCTTTTCGTACGTTACTTCAGCCATTTGCTTATTCTTTAAAAGAAAGGCCTACCGGGGGGTAGGCCGTCAATCGCGCCCGGGGGCGGAATGGTGTGCGGGTGAAAGGACTCGAACCTTCACGCCTTGCGGCACTAGATCCTAAATCTAGCGTGTATACCAATTTCACCACACCCGCAAAAACGACCGCAAAGGTAAGCAGTTGATATTTATTGCGCAATAGGACGCGAAATACCTTCGCTCACCCCTGCAAATGGGGCGGCGGGCGGGGGATGCTCCACGTGAGCCGGCCGGGTCAGCCGGGCATGGAATAGACGAAGCGTTCGTCGACGATCTTGCCGTCGCGCACCTGGTACACGCAGATCTCGTGCGCCTGGTTGCGGGTGCCGTCCTGCTTGGTCACGTCGATGCCCATGCCCACGGTGAAGAAGTTCTGGTAGATCAGCGGATCGGTCACGGGAAGTGCGTGTATTTCCCGGTGCATTTCATCGAAGGCTTCGCTTTTGGCGATGAGGTTGTCAAGGCCGGTCACCGTCCCGTCCGGAACCCCCGGCATTTCGTGGCTTTGGGCATCCCGGGCGAACAGTTCCCGGTAAGCCTGGGTGGATTGGCGGTTGCGACTGAGCTCGACCAGGCGGTCGGCAATTTCTTGGATAGTCATGGGTGGGATTGGTTGATGTGTAGACCACCCAAAATAGGTCCCGGAAGAATTACAAACAAATATTTTAAAGAATAAAATTAAACACAAATATTTTGCTTATCCCCGGCCGGGCCGCAACCTTACCTTTGCCCCATGTCCGAAGCAATTGAAACCTTCTGGTCCACTGCCCGGCGTGCCGTGCGATCCGGCCGCCTCGCCAAGCTTACCCTGAGCAAGCCCCGCCGCAAGGATCCCGCCACCCCGCGCAACCTCTACGCCCGGCCCGTGGAAGTGAAGGGCGAGATGGTCCTGCAGGTCACCCACCGCTACGCCGACCGAGAGGAGGTCAAAAACTACGCCCCGGAGACCGGTCTGGACTACCTAGCCGACCAGCTCGCCGACACTTATTACAACGGCGACCTATTTACTCTCGACGAGCAACTCTCGCTGCTTCAGAGCCGAAAGGGCAACGCCCGCCTGCGCGGCGAACCCGCACGCCACGAAACCACGACGGTCGACCACAACCGCCAGAAGTACCGCGACATTCCCGCCGACCGGCCCTACCTGCACGCGCTCGGGATTACCACCGAAGACGCGCAGGTCACGGCGGCCGGCCGCCGCAAGTACAAGCAGATCAACAAGTTCGTGGAGATCGTCGACAAGCTCGTCCAACAGCACCCCCTCCCCGCCGGGGCCCACATCGTCGATATGGGGTCGGGCAGCGGCTACCTCACCTTTGCCCTCTACGACCACCTGACCCATACCCTGGGCCTCGACGTGCGCGTGACCGGCGTCGAACTGCGACCGCAACTGGTGGAGAAATGCCGCGGGATCGCGGCGGACAATGGCTTTACCCACCTGCAGTTCGTCGAGGGCTACATCGACAGCTACCACCCCGAACGGCTCGACGTGCTCATCGCCCTGCACGCCTGCGATACGGCCACCGACGATGCCCTCTACCAGGGCCTGGCCGCCGGGGCCGAGATCATGATCGTGGCCCCCTGCTGCCAGAAGCAGGTCAGGCGCGATATGGAAGTACCCGATGACCTGCGCCCCCTGCTCGACAGCGGCATCATGCTCGAACGGCAGGCGGCCATGCTCACCGACGGGCTCCGGGCCCTCTATCTGCAGGGGCGGGGCTACGCTACCAAGACCTTTGAGTTCATCCCCCTCGAGCACACCGCCAAGAACGTCATGATCACGGCCGTGAAGTCCGACAAACAGGCGGGCGGCGGCGCGCGGGAGCAATGGGAAACCCTGAAGCAACGCTTCGGGGTCAGGCGCCACTACCTGGAGGAATTGCTGGAAAAGGGCAATACAGCGGCAAGCAGGTAAGGGACAACCAACCGTGGGTTCGCACCCGGATTGTACCTTCGCGCCATGCCCCTCCGCCGCATCCTCTTATGCACCCTGGTCCTGCTGTCGGTATTCCCGGCGGTGGCCCAGCAGTCCACCAACCGCACCGTGAACGTCCGGGCGGAATTGGCGCGCAAGGAGATTATCATCGGCGACCAGATCAACCTCACGGTCAACGTTTCGGCTCCGCCGGGCACCACCGTATACCCTATCTCCGCCACCCTCATCGATGAGCTGCCCGCCGCGGAGGTGATCCGCGACGGCGGACTGCAAACCCTGGCCGAGGCTCCCGAATTGCTGCTCGAGCAGCGCATCCTCATCACCAGTTTCGATACCGGCTACGTGGAGATTCCACGCATGCCCGTCTACTTCGAGACGCCGGCCGGCCGCCGCGATACCGTCTATACCCAAGACCTGCTGCTCACCGTAAGGGGGGCCATCGTATCGGCTGAAGACGACATCCTGCCCATCAAGCCCATCATCGAGGAGCCACGCAACCTGTGGGACTACTGGTGGGTCTTCGCCTTGCTGGGCGTGGTGGGGCTGTACTACGCCGCCACCGCCTACCGCCGCCGGCAGCCTACCGTGGCACCCGCGCCGCCGCCGCCCCCGCCCCCGCACGAACTGGCGCTCGCCGCCCTCGACGAACTGGAGCAAGAAAGACTGTGGCAGCGGGGCTACACCGACCGGTATTACGTCGAGCTCACGCGCATCCTGCGTACCTACCTCGGCGATCGCTTCGGCGTGCCCGCCCTGGAAATGACCACCCGACAGATCGTCGCCGCCCTCGACCGCCGCGAAGGGCTGGATCCGGAACGCGCGGGAGAGTTGAGCGAACTGCTGCAGTTGTCTGACCTGGTCAAATTCGCAAAGGCCACGCCCGCCGAGGAACTCCACCCCCGCAGCCTGGACCGCGTACGGGCCTTCATCCTGTCTACCCGGCCCGTCCCCGAGCCGGAAAGCACGGAGGAAGCCATGGCTTCACCCCCCAAACCGCAGGCGTAATGGGCTGGTGGAACCAATTTACCTTCGTTTATCCCTGGCTGCTGCCCTTCGCGGCGGTGCCGGTACTGCTGTACCTCTGGAATCAGAAGCGGGGCGGGGAACGCCTGGTGAGTTTGCGACTGCCGAGCACGCGCTCGGTCGACGGACTGAGCAGCTGGCGCAGCACCCTGCGGCCCTTTTTGCCCCTGCTGCGGGTGGCCGCCCTGGTGCTGATGATCGTGGCCCTGGCCCGGCCGCGACTGGACCTGAGCGAAGAGTCGGTGACGGCCGAGGGCATCGACATCGTACTGACCATGGACCTCTCCACTAGTATGGGCGCGCAGGACTTCGACCCGAACCGGCTGGAAGTGGCCAAGCAGGTGGCCCGCGACTTCGTGAGCCAACGGGAGTATGACCGCATCGGACTGGTAGCCTACGCCGGCGAAGCCTACACCAAGGCTCCCCTGACGGTGGACAAGGAGATCATCGACCGCTTCATCAGCGAACTGGAGATGGGTGAGATCACCGACGGTACGGCCATCGGACTGGGGCTGGAAACGGCAATCAACCGCCTCAAGGACAGCGAGGCCGCCTCCAAGATTATCATTCTCCTCACCGACGGCGAGAACAACGCCGGCGACCGCCACAAGCCCGAGGTGGCCGCCGAGATCGCCCGTCAGTTCGGTATCCGGGTGTACACCATCGGCGTCGGCAGCGGGGAGGAGACCCTGATGCCTTCGGCCCCCATTGGCGGCGGGCGCTATCGCTTCAAACCCACCCGGGGCACGGTGGACGACGAGCTGCTGGCCTACATTGCCGAGGAGACCAACGGTCGCTACTTCCGGGCCCGCGATACCGAGGAGCTGGAGTCGATTTACGACTACATCGATGAGCTGGAAAAGACCGAAATTGAGACGACGGTCTTCCGGCGCTACGAGGAGCAGTTTGCCCGTTTCCTCTGGTTGGGCTTCGGCCTGCTGTTACTCGAAACCCTGCTGCGGTATACCGTGTTAAGGACGATCCCCTAAGCCTTACGCCATGACCTCAATCCCTCCCTCCTCCTCCGGCGGTCGCAGCGCCGCCGCCCGTCGGCAACTGGCCGCCGTCTACGACCTGATGTACATCGAGGGAAAGCCCGGATACGAGCAGGTGTCCTTCGACGAGCGGATGTTTTCGGCGCTGTCGGATCTCCTGGAGCTCCTGCCCGCGGAGGGGGTTACGGAACTGCTCTTCCGGCTCAGCGAGGGGGTGCCCGCCCAGAAGGTGGCGGAACTGTACAATGTATTGATCTGGTCGGCCGACAGCCGCGGCGCCATCGACGCCGAGGAGATCCAGGAGTGGTTCTACGGCCGGCAGCGCCGTCGCATCGAGATCGCCTGCCAGGTGGACCTGTTCCCCAGCAACAGCATGGACGAAAGCCAGCGGGTGATCAAACTGCTCATGGAGCGCTTTCCCGATCTGCAGCACCTGCTGCGCCCCCTGGCCAAGGAGGTTAAGTCGCAGATCAAGGAGGAAAAGGCCTGGTCCGACTACCGCCGCGAGACCTTCGAAATGCCGAAGGAAATGACGCCGGACATCATGAAGATCATCAAGAACATCAAACTGCGCTAGTGAGACGTCGTCTTCGGGCGGCTTACCTTCGGGCACGGTAATTTATCAATCAACCCCGTTCCATGTTCCGCGTAGAACATCCCGACTATTTCTGGCTGCTCGCCCTGGTTCCCGTGGTGCTGGTGCTCTTCGTCTGGTACTGGCGGCAGCGGCGGGCGGCGCTGGATCGCTTTGCCGACCGGGAATTGATTGCGTTCCTGGCACCAGGCGTGAACCGCCGGTTGCCGTGGACGAAATTCGGACTCGTGGCCCTGAGCCTCCCCCTCCTCGTGCTGGCCCTCGCGAATCCGCAGTGGTCGGCCCAGCGCGAGGAGGTGCAGCGCCGGGGCATCGACCTGATCGTGGCCTTGGACATCAGTAACTCCATGCGGGCCGAGGACGTAAAACCAAGCCGTATGGAGCGGGCGCGGTTCTTCACCAATACGCTCATCGACGAGCTGGCTGGGAATAACATCGGCGTGGAACTGTTCACCTGCACCGCCGTCCTGGCCGCCCCCCTGACGACCGACTACGCCTTCGTGAAGAGCGTGGTCAGCACCGCCGCCCCTTACCAAATTAGCGCGCAGGGTACCAACCTGGCCGAGGCCATCACCACCGCTGAGGCCGCCTTCGATCCGGAGAGCGCCAATCACCGTGCCCTCATCATCGTCTCCGACGGCGAGGATCACGCCGGGGAGGCCGCCGAGGCCGCGGCCCGGGCCCACGATCAGGGCCTGCTGGTCTATACCGTAGGGGTGGGGCAGGCGAGTGGTAGCCTGATGCCCGTGCAACTCAACAACGGCCGCAGCGACTACATCCGGGAATCCGGCGGCGGACCGGCCACCACCAGCGCCGACCTGACCACCCTGAAGGGCATCGCGCAGAGTGGCGGCGGCGCTTACTTCGCTCTCAGCGGTGACAGCGAGAACCTGGCCCAGGCCCTGCGCGCCCAGGTCGACCGCATCGAGAAGCAAGAATTCGAGACCCAGGAGTTCAGCACCTACGACAGCTACTTCTACTGGTTCCTGGCCCCAGCAGTACTCCTTCTCCTACTTGACATGGGCATCGGGCAGTACGCTGCTGCCCCCCGGCGGTAGTACGATGCTGCCTCCCGGCAGCGCCAGTACAACGCTGCCTCCCGGCAGCGCCAGCAAAAGGCTGCCTCCGGCAGCGCTGCATAAAGCTAAAAATGAACTCTCTTACCGCCGCATAGACCGCCGAGTGAGTTGGGCTCCAGATGCAGCAATGCTACTGGCTTTCGATAAAGGTCCCGAGAATCTCCAGAACTATACCTCAATGGAGTTGCTCCCGCGGTAGCCGGTCCAGCGCGGCCGGAGGCCGCAATGTTCTTGCGCGGTCGGAGACCGCCTTGTACTGCCGCGGTCTGAAACCGCTTCCTACTGCCGCGGCCGGAGGCCGCTTTGTACCAGCCGGCGCACCACCCGCCAGTAGTTGGCATGCTCCAGGCGGAGGACGCGCTCGGCGATCTTTTCCGGTGAGTCGTCGGGGTCGAGGCGCACGGCGGCCTGGTAGATGATGTCGCCCTCGTCGTAATTCTCGTTGACGTAGTGTACGGTGATGCCGGTTTCCGACTCGCCCGCCGCCTTGACGGCCTGGTGGACGTGCCGGCCGTACATGCCCTTGCCGCCGTATTGGGGGAGCAGGGCGGGGTGGATGTTGACGATGCGGTCGGGAAAGGCCGCGACGAGGTAACCGGGGATGAGCCAGAGGAAGCCGGCCAGAACGATCAGGTCGACGGCATAGTGCTCCAGGGCGCCGAGGAGTTCGGTGCCGGAAGCCCACTCGCTCCGCTTGACGACCAGACTCGGCAGCCCGCGCTCCGCCGCAACGGTAAGTGCCCCGGCGGTAGCCTTGTTGCTCACCAGCAGGACCACCTCAACGCCATCCTCCGGGTGGGCCTGAAAGCGATCGATCATGACCCGGGCGTTGGATCCGCCGCCGCTGACGAAAATGGCGATGCGTGTGCTCATGGGTGCAAGTACGGAAATCTGAACGGGAGATAAGGGATATGCCTCAAGCCACCGCCCGGATACGGCTGGCCGTGTATACCGCTACGATGCTCATGGCGATGGTGAAGTAGCCGAGCAACTCGTAGTGCTGCAGCTTGCCGTCGGGTCCCTCGGTGATGATGAACCCAGCTACCATGCTGCTGAAGAAGAGGGCCATTTCGTTGACCGACTGCCGAATGCTCATGAACCCGCCGCGGTTCTCGGGGCGCACCACGCTGGTGATCATGGTCGTGGCCGGTACGTTGCGGCCGCTGGCGACCACGAAGAAGGAACTGGTGACAAGTAGCGCGACGGGGATGGAATTGGTGTCGAGATTGGTGAGGGCGTAGATGCTGAAGAGCGCCAGGAACGAGGCGATGGTGAATACCCGCATGCGCCCGTAGCGGTCGGCCAACCGCCCAAAGAGGGGCAACAGCACTACCGTGAGGCCCCCGCCGATGAGGTAGATAAGGCTCACCTGCTTGTCGGCAAAGCCCACGTTGATCTGCATGTAGGGGGCGATGAAGGGAATGATGGTGAAGTGACCCAGCATAAGGGTGAGGGTGAAGAGCAGTGCCGCCCGCTGGTTGGCATTGGAGAAGATGGCCCGGAAGGGCGCGGCGATCTTGCTGCCCACCGAGCGCGGTTGCAGTAACTGGGCTTCCGGGTCGCGGCTCACTTCGCCCAGGGATTCGTCGGGCACGATGGTTTCCTCCACCAGGTGGCCGCGCATGTGCGGTACGAAAAAGAAGGCCACGGTGACGAACAGGGCCGCCAGGGCCGCCGTGGCGTAGAAGGGGGCCTGCCAGCTGTATTCCGCCGCAATCCAGATGCCGGCCGGCACGCCCACGACGGAGGCGGCGCTGAAGGCCGTCATCACCCAGCCCATGGCCGAGGCGCGGCGTTGCAGGGGAATGACGTCGCCCACAATGGCCAGCACCAGGGCGCCCAGGGTGCCGCCGAACAGACCGGTGCCGAAACGCGCCGCCAGCAGAAAGCCGTAGGTAGGGGCAAAGGCGCAGGCGAGCGTGCCGACGGTGAAGCAGGTAAAGAGAAACAGCAAGGCGGTGCGGCGGTCGAAGCGGTCGATCACCACCGTGCTCACCAGGTTGCCGGTAAAGGCCGCCAGGGCGTAGGCCGACACCACCCAGGCGAACTGGCCGGGGGAGATGGCAAAGGCATTCATGATCGTCTTGCCCAGGGGCATGATGATCATGAAGTCGATGATGTGGCAAAACTGGACCGTAGCCAGGATGAGGAGCAACCGTTTCTCGTTGATCATTCGCGGCGGCTTTGGCAAATTTCCACGAGTACGCCGTTGGTGCTTTTGGGGTGGAGAAAGCAGACGAGCTTGTTGTCGGCGCCCTCGGAGGGGAGCTCCTGCAGCAGTTCGAAGCCGTCTTCCCGCAGGCGGTGCATTTCGGCGTGGATATCATCCACTTCGAAGGCGAGGTGGTGGATGCCGGGACCGCGCTTATCGAGGTACTTCTGGATGGGCCCGGTGGCGCCTTCGGGGGCGACGAGTTCGAGTTTTGCCTCGCCCGCTCCGCCGCGGAAGAAACTGGTGGTGACCGACTGTTCCGCCACGGTTTCGCGTTTGTAGGAACCGCGCCCGAGCAGTTTTTTCAGCAGGGCTTCGCTCTCTTCCAGGTTGCTTACGGCGATACCGATGTGCTCTAGTCGCATGTTTTTCGGGGTTATGCAGCAGTAACGCACGGCGGGGGGGAAGGTTAGGGAGGGGTGGATGGGTAGTGGTCCGACCAATAATCCGCGGACCAGCACATGGTAGCCGCCGCCGCAGATCGTAAATCAGCCCCCGGAAACCAAAGCTTAACCCCGCCAAACCTGCGGCCGGCCGTATTTTGCGGGAGCACAACACCGTTGCCATGGCTACTTCCTTCAAACCCTCCGGCTACAACAGCCTTTCCCCCTACCACGTAGTGAAGGGTGCGGACGCCTACATTGACTTCCTGGAGCGGGTGTTCGGGGCGGAACGGCTGCGGCGCTACACCCACGAGGGCCGGGTGGTGCACGCTGAGGTGCGCCTCGACGATACCGTGCTGATGCTCGCCGAGGCAACGGAGCAGTTTCCGCCCAACCGACCGCTGACGCACCTGTATGTTGCCGATGTGGACAAACTTCATCAGCGGGCCGTCGAGGCGGGAGGCACCTCCATCGATGCACCCCGGGAGCGACCGGGCGACCCCGACCGCCGCGGTGCTTTTTCCGACCCGTTCGGGGGAAGCTGGTCGGTGGCTACCCAAGTTCACCCGGCCACCTGATCTTTCCTCAAACACCCTATTGCCATGACGGCCACTGACCAGTCCACTGCCATTCGGGATGCGCTCGGCGACCTGCGCGCCGCCGCCGGCCGCCTCAACCGCCTGCCCGCCGAAAAGCTCAACACCTGCCTCCTGCGGCTGGCCGATCTGACCGAAGCCCATACGGAGGAGCTGCTGGGCGCCAATGCGCGGGACCTGGCCCGTATGGATCCCGCCAACCCCAAATACGACCGGCTGCTGCTGAACGAAGACCGATTGCTGGCAATCGCCCAAGATTTGCGCCGGGTAGCGGAATTGCCCTCCCCCCTGGGCCGGATGCTGGAGGAGCGGACGCTGGCCAACGGATTGCAGTTGAGTCGGGTGAGTGTACCCATCGGTGTAGTGGGCATCGTGTTTGAGTCGCGGCCCAACGTGACCTTCGATGTATTCGCGCTGAACCTGAAGGCCGGCAACGCCACCGTGCTCAAGGGCAGCCGCGATGCCGCCGACAGCAACCGGGCCATCATGCACCTCATCGAACGGGCGTTGGCGGACACCGGTCTGCCCCCAGCCTGCTTCCTGGCCCCGGCCGACCGGGAGGCGCTGCAGCCTATTCTGACCGCCGACGGACTGGTGGACGTCATCATTCCCCGCGGCAGCCAGGGACTCATCGACCACGTGCGGGCCAACGCCACCGTGCCCGTGATTGAAACCGGGGCGGGAATCTGCCACGCCTACGTAGACGCCACGGCCAACCTTGACTGGGCCCGGAAGATCATCACCAACGCCAAGGCGCGGCGCGTGAGCGTGTGTAACGCTTTGGACTGCCTGCTCGTGCACCAGCAGCAACTGGATCGGCTGCCTGATCTATTGGAAATTTTGGGCCGCGAGCACCGGTGTGAGGTATACGCGGATGCGGAAGCTTACCCTGCGCTGGAGGGGCGTTATCCCGCAGCCCTGCTCAAGCACGCCAATGAGGATTCCTTCGGTACGGAGTTTCTGCGGATGGCGCTTTCGGTAAAGACGGTGCCCGGCATAGATGAGGCGATCGAGCACGTGGAGCACTACGGCAGTCGGCACAGCGAGACCATCATCAGCGAAGACGAAGTGAATCAGGAACGGTACCTGCGCGAGGTGGACTCCGCGGTGGTGTACGTGAACAGCAGCACTGCCTTCACGGATGGCGGGCAGTTCGAGCTCGGGGCGGAGATCGGGATCAGTACCCAAAAGTTGCACGCCCGGGGGCCGATGGGCCTGGAAGCCCTCACGAGCTATAAATGGTTGGTGCGGGGGAATGGGCAGTTGCGGTAGATTAGTAACGATTTACGATTTCGGACCTACCCGTTAATCTGGCACTCCTACCGTTCCGGGCGAGGGTTATTCCGGCAGCCGGCTTCCTCACCGGCGGTGTAAATTGCGGCCGTATGGCTTCCCGTTCCCTTTCCCGCCTGAGCCTGTCGACCACTGCGCTGGACCTGCGGCTGGCGGTGCTGCTGCTGTTGCTCATCGTTGCGATCGGTACGGGGGGACTGATGCTGATCGAGGGCTACACCGTGCTGGAGGCCTTCTACATGTCGGTGATCACCATCTCAACGGTGGGTTTCGGTGAGGTGCGGCCGTTGTCGGACGGCGGCCGGGTATTCGTATCCGCGCTGGTGGTCGTCAACATTGGCGTGGTGGGCTACGTGTTGGCCGCCTTTTCTTACTACGTTTTTGACGGAAGACTATTTGAGACCATGCAGTACAACCGGGTTCAGTCGAAGATTGGCAAATTGAAGGGCCACACCATCGTTTGTGGCTACGGAAAGTACGGTCAGGAGATCGTCAGCCACCTGCAACTGCACGACCATCCGTACGTCATCATCGAGCAGGACGAGGAGAAACTTCAGTCCTTACTGGAGGACGACAACGATGCCCTATACGTCATCGACGACGCCACCCACGACGATACCCTTTTCGCGGCCGGCATTGAGCGGGCTAATGCCCTGATCACGGCGCTGAACGACGACAGCGATAATCTCTTCATCGTGTTGTCCGCCAAGGACCTCAACCCGCGCCTGCGCATCGTGAGCCGCGCCAAGGAAGTCAGGGGGCGCCAGAAGATGATGAAGGCTGGGGCCACGCACGTGATCATGCCGGAACAGATCGGCGGCTTCTACATGGCCACCCTTATTTCCAAGCCCGGGGCCATTGAGTTCTTTAGCTTCATCACCAACGAGTTGTCGGCCGACATCGGCTTCGAGGAGCTCCGCTACGACCAGTTACCCGAACGCTACCGCGGCAAGCCGATCGCCGACCTGCACCTGCGGGCCAATACGGGTGTAAACATCATCGGTCATCGGATGGGCGGCGGGAAATACTCGGTCAACCCCGGGCCGGAGACCATTCTGGAGCCCAACGCCAGTTTTATCGTAGTCGGCAATCCGCAGCAGATCGGGGCCCTGCGCAAGCTTTGCGGACTGGGCTAGGCGTCGGCGGTGGTCTTCGGAATACTATCTTGCCGGCCCCATGGACGTTGATGCCCTCTTTGCCGATCTACAGTCGGCCCGCCACCGGCGGGCCCTGGGCCGGGCCATCACCCTGGTAGAGAGCAACCGCACGGAGGACCAGGCCGCCGCCGCCCGGCTCATCGCCCTGGCGGAGCGGCACCCGCCGGCGCGTCCCACCTTCCGGGTGGGCGTCAGCGGGACGCCCGGGGTGGGTAAGTCGACCTTCATCGAGGCCTTCGGTCTGGAACTGGTGCGCCGCGGCCACCGTCTGGCGGTACTGGCCATCGATCCCACCAGCAGCCTGAGCGGTGGCAGCATCCTGGGCGACAAGACCCGTATGGAACTGCTGACGCGGGAGGAGGCGGTGTACATCCGCCCTAGCCCGAACGCCGGAGAACTCGGTGGCGTAGGGCCGGCCAGCCGCGCCGCCGTCCTGCTGTGCGAGGCCGCGGGGTACGACTACCTGATCGTGGAAACCGTAGGGGTGGGACAGGCGGAGTGGCAGGTACACGCAATGACCGACGCCTTCCTGCTGCTGGCCCAGCCCGCCGCAGGCGACGACCTGCAGGGGATCAAGCGGGGCATCCTCGAGCTGGCCGACCACCTCGTTGTAAACAAAGCCGATGCCCTGCCGAAGGAGGCGCGCCTGGCCGCTGCCGAACTGCGCCGGGGGCTCCATTTGGCTCCCGCCCGTCCCGACGGCTGGACGGTAGAGGTCGCCACCGCCAGTGCACTGACCGGGCAGGGGATTCCGGAAGTGGCCAACCGCCTGGAAACCTACCGGGAGCGGCTGTCCGCGGCCATCGCCCGGCGCCGCCAGGAGCAGCGAACCGAATGGTTGCGGGAGCAACTTCGTCGCGAACTGCTCCGCCGGCTGGACGTTTACCTGAAATCGCGCGGCTGGGAAAACGACGAATTGCGTACCCATCTCGACGAATACCTCACCATTCCCGCCGCCGCTGATGTTATACTGGCGGACTTTCTAAAATCGAATAGACCATGAGATCATTTACCACCCTCGCCCTGATCGTGGGTATTTTGGGCATCCTGCTTATCGGAGGATGCACGAGTTACAACGGATTCGTGAACGCCGAAGAAGATGTCGAGCGGGTATGGTCCGACGTGGAGACCCAGTACCAGCGTCGCTCGGACCTGATCCCGAACCTGGTCAATACGGTCAAGGGGGCCGCGGAGTTTGAGCGGGGTACGCTGGAGGCCGTCACCGAGGCCCGCGCCAAGGCGACTTCCATCAACATCGACGCCGACAACCTCACGCCCGAAATGCTGGAGCAGTTCCAGGCCGCTCAGGCCCAGATCTCTTCCGGATTGGGTCGCCTGCTGGCTACCGCCGAAGCTTACCCCCAATTGCAGTCGAACCAGCAATTCCAGGCGCTGCAGGACGAACTGGCCGGTACGGAGAACCGCATCGCCGTAGCCCGTAGCCGCTTCAACGAGGAGGCTACCGAATACAACAAACAGATCCGCCGCTTCCCCGGTGCCCTCTTCGCGAGCGTATTCGGGTTTGATGAAAAGCCCCAGTTCCAGGCCGAAGCCGGTGCCCAAAACGCCCCGACGGTAGAGTTTTAATGGTCAGGTTTTTCACCAAAGAGGAAGAAGCCCGCATCGTGGGGGCCATCCGGGAGGCTGAACTGGCCACCTCGGGCGAAATCCGCGTACACGTGGAGGTCGGTGCCCGCAAGCCCGCCCTGGACGTGGCCAAGCGCCTCTTCCACGAACTCGGTATGGATCAGACCCAGGACCGCAATGGTGTTCTCATCCTGCTGGCCGTTGACCGGCGCGAGTTCGCTATCCTGGGCGACGAGGGGATCAATAAGGTGGTACCCAAGGATTTCTGGGACGAAGAGCGCGACCTGATGCAACAGCACTTCCGCCGCGGCGACTTCGCCACCGGTATTGAACTGGTCGTGCAGCAGATTGGCCGTAACCTCAAGCAGTTCTTCCCCTACCAGACCGACGACGTGAACGAATTGCCCGACGAAATCAGCTACAACTAGATCCTGCGTACTCCTCCCCTTCGGGGGAGTACACAAAACCCCAACCGTGAATCAGTACCGCCAACGCCCCCTGTTTAGTCTGCCCCGCTGGACGGCGTTGTTCGTTCTGCTGATCACCGCCTGGGGTCTGGGGGCCCAGCCGGAAATCCCGCGCAGCACCAATCAGCTGGTCAACGACTTTGCCGGCCTGATGACCTCCGCCCAGCAGGCCCAGCTCACCGAACAGCTGAATGCCTACGCCCGCGAAACCTCCACCCAGATCGCGGTGGTCACCGAAGCTTCCCTGCAGGGGCAGCCGGTCTTTGATCGCAGTCTGGCCATTGCCGAAGGGTGGGGCATCGGGGGTTCGGAGGACAAGGACAACGGGGTGCTCATCTACGTAGCCCGCGACGACCGCAAAATCTACATCCAGACCGGCTACGGCGTGGAGGGCTTTCTCAACGATGCCCGGGCGGGTCGTATCATCCGGAATATCATGACGCCGGCCTTTCGCCAGGGCGATTACTACGCCGGCATATCCGGGGCCGTGCAGGCCATCATGGACGCCGGGCGCGGGGAGTATACCGCGGATGAGGTGCCGGAAGAGCAGCCGGGCATCCCCCCGGTATTCATCTTCATTTTCATATTCGTCATCTTCATGCTGCTCAATCGCTTCGGCAATCGCCACGACGATGATGACGACGACGACGGCGGCTACTGGCGCGGGGGTCACTACGACGGGCGCCGGAGTCCGCGCGGTCGGCGGGGCGGCGGCTGGTTCATCCTGCCCGGCGGCTTTGGCGGCGGCGGTGGTGGAGGCGGCGGCTTCGGGGGCGGCGGTGGTGGCTTCGGCGGCTTTGGCGGTGGTGGCTTCGGCGGCGGAGGCGCGGGCGGCGGCTGGT
This sequence comes from Neolewinella litorea, assembly GCF_004803465.1. GTDB lineage: Bacteria > Bacteroidota > Bacteroidia > Chitinophagales > Saprospiraceae > Neolewinella > Neolewinella litorea. Next base: position 168,387 of record NZ_SRSF01000005.1, read on the forward strand.
AGCGGTCTTAACGCTTCGTTGACACCCATTGCGGTCGGCCGTGCGTTAGGTTTATCTTAGCCAAAATTTCCCGACCATGCGTTATCTCATTCTGCTCTGTATGCTGGGCCTCTCGGTCGCCGGCACCGCGCAATCGGCCGCGGCATCCGTGTGGCAGGACCTGGCGAAGGTGAGCTACGAAAAGAAATACGACGAGCTGCTGGGCTTCAAGGTGGACGTGCCGGTGTTCGGCCAGGACGTCAAGGCCCTGGAGGGCAAGGTCATTGAGATCAGCGGTTACATCGTCCCCGTGGAGGGTTACAAGAGCCACAACGAGTTCGTCTTCAGCGCCTACCCGTATAACATGTGCTTTTTTTGCGGGGGCGCAGGTCCCGAGACCGTTATGGAAGTCACGGCCAAGGAGCCTGTGAAGTATCGCACCGAGCGGATCACCCTGCGCGGCAAGCTGAAGCTCAACAACGACAACATCAACCAACTGATGTACATCCTGGAAGACGCCGAGCAGGTATTGACCAAGTAATCGCCCCGCCGGATTCCATTGGTGAAGACGGCACCGTCGCTATTATTATCCGCCGGGCTACGCATTACCCTGGAACCCGGCCACTGAACCCCGATCCTTTGAAGCTTTCCCTTTTCCTTTCCGGCTTATTCATCTGTTTGATCACTGCGTCGTGCACCAACGACGCCGGCCCTCCGGTGCAGGACATTGCACCCGCGCCCGCGCCCCGGGAAGCAAAGCCCGTACCCAAGTTTGACCGCGACAGTGCCTACGCGTACGTGGAAAAGCAGGTGAACTTCGGTCCGCGCGTAGTCAACACCGAGTCGCACCGGCAGACCAAGGAGTGGTTGATCAAGAAACTCGAGGAATTCGGCGCGGAGGTGCGCATCCAGGATTTCGCGGCCGAGGCTTACGACGGGACCACGCTCAACGCCACCAACATCATCGGGCGCTACGCTCCGGAGCGGGAAGACCGCATCCTGCTGGCCGCCCACTGGGATACCCGACCGGTAGCCGACAGCCCCCTGGAAGACGATCCCAATGCCGTAGTGAACGGGGCCGACGACGGTGCCAGCGGGGTAGGGGTGCTGCTGGAAATCGCCCGCCAGCTCGGCATGAGCGATCCCGGCATCGGCGTGGATATCGTACTGCTGGACGCGGAAGACTACGGACAAGCAAACGGCGGCAACCGCAACAGTTGGGGCCTCGGCGCCCAGTACTTCGCCAAGAACGTGCCCGCCCCCAAGCCCCGCTTCGGCATCCTGCTGGATATGGTCGGGGCACGCGACGCCAACTTCGCCGTGGAGGGCTACTCCGAAAAATACGCCCCGGAAATTGTGGGCAAGGTGTGGCGGCTCGCCAACAGCATGGGCTACGGCAGCTACTTCGTCAACGAGCGCGGCGGCGCCATCACCGACGACCACTTCTTCCTGAACACCATGGCGGGTATTCCCACCATCGACATCATCAATCAACGCAAGGATACCGACAGCGGCTTCGTGCCCCACTGGCACACCGGCGACGACAATATGGACGTCATCGACAAGCGTACCCTGCGGGCCGCGGGTCAGGTGGTACTGGCTACCGTTTTCCGGGAAGCGGCTGGGACGTTGTAGGGGAGAGTTGCTGGTTGCTGGTTACTGAGCAGAGCGCAGCAGGTTTCCCATATCCACTTTCGGTCCGATCAAACCGGCCAGCTCTTCCTTCTTCACCCGCACCTGTTCGAGGGTGTCGCGGTCGCGAACGGTGACGGTGCCGTCTTCCAGACTGTCGAAATCGACGGTGATACAGAAGGGGGTGCCCACGGCGTCCTGGCGGCGGTAAAGTTTGCCGATGGAGCCGGTGTCGTCGTACTGCACCTCGAAGCGAAAGCGGAGGTCGTCAAAGATCTCCTTCGCCATGCCTACGAGTCGGTCGTCGTTGCGCTTGAGGGGCATAATGGCCGCCTTGACGGGCGCGATGGCGGGGTGGAGCGACAGCACGGTACGGGTGTTGTTGGGATCGTCCTGACCGGGCACCTGCTCGTCGCGCAGGGCGTGCGTAAGGGTGGCCAGGAAGAGGCGGTCGGCGCCGATGGAGGTCTCAACCACGTAGGGCACGTAGCTTTCCTTCGTTTCTGGGTCGAAGTACTGCATCTTTTTGCCGGAGAGCTCCTGGTGGGCACCGAGGTCGAAGTCGGTACGGCTGTGGATTCCTTCGAGTTCTTTGAAGCCGAAGGGGAATGCGAACTGGATGTCCACGGCCGCGTCGGCGTAGTGGGCCAGGTTGTCGTGGTCGTGGAAGCGCAGTTTTTCCTGGGGGTGGAGGGCTAGGTGCCACTTCAGGCGGGCCTCCTTCCACTTTTCGTACCACTCCTGCTGGGTGCCGGGCTGGATGAAGAATTGCATTTCCATCTGCTCGAACTCTCGCATGCGGAAGATGAACTGGCGGGCGACGATCTCGTTGCGGAAGGCCTTGCCGATCTGGGCAATGCCGAAGGGCAGCTTCTGGCGGGTGGTCTTCTGGACGTTGGTGAAGTTGACGAAAATGCCCTGGGCGGTTTCGGGGCGGAGGTAGAGCTTGCCTTCCTCGCCGGCGATGTTGCCGAGTTGGGTGGAGAACATGAGGTTGAACTGCCGCACATCGGTCCAGTTCTTGCTGCCGGTGTCGGGCTCGCTGATGCCGAGGTCTTCGATGATCTGCCGGAGGCCGGCCATGTCGCCGTCGGTCATGGCGGTGGCCAGTCGGCTGGCTACCTCGTCGTACTCGCGGGCGTAGCGCAGTACGTTGGGATTGGTGGCGCGGAACTGGGCCTCGTCGAAGTCGTCGCCGAAGCGCTTTTGGGCCTTGGCGATCTCCTTATTGATCTTGCCCTCGATCTTGTCCATGTAGTCTTCGATCAGCACGTCGGCGCGGAAGCGCTTCTTGGAGTCCTTGTTGTCGATCAGCGGGTCGTTAAAGGCGTCGACGTGTCCGGAGGCCTTCCAGGTCTTGGGGTGCATGAAGATGGCCGCGTCGATACCCACGATGTTGTCGTGCAGCTGCACCATGCTGCGCCACCAGTACTCTTTGAGGTTGTTCTTCAGCAGTACGCCGTTGGGCCCGTAGTCGTAGGCCGCGGCCAGTCCGTCGTAGATTTCACTGCTCTGGTAAATGAAGCCGTTTTCCTTGGCGTGGGCGGTAAGGGCTTTGAAGTCTATCTCGGTGGCCATGGGGATTTAATTTTAGGCCGCGAAGATAGCTAAAGGGGCGGGGGTTGGCCAGCGACCGGTTCGTGGTTCGTGCCCTCCGGTCGCGGGATGCGGTAGCGCCCGACCGGTTCGTGACCTCCGGTCGCGGGATGCAGTGCTGCCCGACCGGCTCGTGACCTCCGGTCGCGGGATATATTACCGCCCGACCGGAGGTCGGGAACCATGCCCCGACCGGTTCGTGCCCTCTAGGCGCGAGATATAGTGCTGCCCGACCGGTTCGTGACCTCCGGTCGCGAGATGCAGTGTTGCCCGACCGGAGGTCGGGAACCGTGCTACCCGACCGGTTCGTGCCCTCAGGTCGCGGGATACGGTGCTGCCCGACCGGAGGTCGGAAACCGTGCCCCTGACCGGCTCGTAACCTCCAGTCGCGGGATATATTACCACCCGACCGGAGGTCGGGAACCGTGCCCCCACCGGTTCGTGCCCTCAGGTCGCGAGATACGGTACCGCCCGACCGGAGGTCGGGAACCATGACCCCACCGCTTCGTGCCCTCAGGTTGCGAGATAAAGTACCGCCCGACCGGAGGTCGGGAGCAGCGACCCTCGCACCTGCGGCCCCGGCCCCATGTTCGGCTGATGTACCTTAGAGCCAACCGGAAGTACTTATGGGAGAAGAAAAAGTAAACGTACCGACCGCGGAGAGCCACTCGGCCTTCACGCGCCACCTGCTGCAGGACGTGCAGGCGCTCGAGTACATGCTCAAGCACGAATGGTTCGAGACCGACACCATCCGCATCGGCGCCGAGCAGGAGATGTGCCTGGTGGACCGCAAAACCCTGAAGCCCACCCCGAAAAACATCAACGTGCTGAAGCGGCTCAAGGAATATCCCTGGGCCACTACGGAGATCGCACGCTTCAATCTGGAGACCAACTTTACGCCCCGCACCTTCGGCGGCGACGCCCTGCGGCGCATGGAGGAGGAAAACATGGAGCAGCTGCGCCTCGTCAAGATCGCCGCCAAGGCCAGCAACGCCCACATCGTGCTCACGGGCATCCTGCCTACCCTGCGCAAATTCGACCTGGCCCTCGATAACCTCACGCCCAAACCCCGCTACCTGGCGCTGATCGAGGCCATCAAGGCCCAACAGAAGAACGAGCGCGGCTTCGAACTCAACCTCCAGGGCATCGATGAGTTGCACATCCACCACGACAGTCCCCTGCTGGAAGCCTGCAACACCAGCTACCAGGTACACCTACAGGTGACGCCCGATACCTTCGTGCCGCTGTACAACATCGCCCAGGCCGTCGCCGCGCCCACCCTGGCCATGGCAGCCAACTCCCCACTAGTCTTCGGCAAACGGCTATGGCACGAATCGCGCATCGCCCTCTTTCAGCAATCGCTCGACGTAAGGACCAGCAAGGAACACATGCGGCAGTCCGAACCCCGCGTAAGCTTCGGCACGCGGTGGCTGGACCAGAGCATCATGGAGATCTACAAGGAGGACATCGCCCGCTTCCGGGTGCTGCTGGGCACCGAGATCGACGAAGACAGCCTGGATCTCGTCGGCCAGAAAAAAATACCCAAACTGCGCGCCCTCCAGGTGCACAACGGAACGGTATACCGCTGGAACCGACCCTGCTACGGCATCAGCGAGAACGGAATGCCCCACCTGCGCATTGAAAACCGCGTGCTGCCCTCCGGGCCCACCGTGCTGGACCAGACGGCCAACGCCGCCTTCTGGCTCGGCCTGATGATGGGTATGGCGCACGAGTACAAGGACATCCGCGAGCACCTGAGCTTCGCGGACGTGAAGGACAACTTCTCCAAGGCTGCGAAATTCGGCATAGATACTCAGTTTACCTGGTTCAACAACCGCAAGGTGAGCTGCCGCGACCTGATCCTGAACGAACTGCTGCCACTGGCTTACAAAGGCCTGCAGGCCCGGGGCATCGATCAGCCCGATATCGAGCGGTACCTGAGGGTGATCCAGGAACGGGCGGAGGTACACCAGAACGGTGCCCGCTGGTTGCTGAAATCCTTCACCTCCCTCACCGAACGGGTCAACCGCGACGAGGCGGTCACCATCCTCACTTCCCAGATGATCAAGTGCCAACTGGAGCAGGACCCGGTGCACAAATGGCCCATCCCCAAGGTGGAAGACCTGAAGCACTACCGCCCGGTAGGACTGCGGGTGGAAGAATTCATGGAGACGGACCTGTTCACCGTACGGGAGGCGGACCTCCTGGAACTGGTAGGTGATCTTATGGACTGGCGCAAACTCCGCTACCTGCCCGTGGAAGACGAGAACGGCCACCTCTGCGGCCTGATCACCACTCGCAAGCTGCTGCGCTACTACATCCAGAAGGGCCGCATCAACAACAACATGAACGACTACCGGACGGTAGGCGACCTTATGATCAAGAACCCAACCACCGTAAGTCCGCAAACCACTATAAAGGAGGCCATGCAACTCATGCGCGGCGGCAAACTCGGCTGCCTGCCCGTGGTCAAGGACGACGAACTGGTGGGCATCATCACTGAGATGGACTTCCTGCGGGTGGCTGGGCGACTGATTGAGAGGCTCAAGTGATTTAGGATTTACAATCTTAATTTACCATTGGGGCGCGCCGTACTTCGTCGGTACAGACCCGGGAGTAGCAATTGACCGATCACTGCTTTTGAAGAGGTACACCACTGGAGGTGCGGGGCCGTGCGGTAGCAACATCGAAAATTGTAAATCCTAAATTCAAACCCTTCCCCTAGTCGCCTGACGAATGGAAGTGAGGTGTGAAATGCGATTCTCGGCTTCTCATTAACGATTGGGAAGATGCCGCTGTACCTTGTTGCCCCGACCCATCTGGTGAGCAATTGACTAATCGCTGCGTTTGGGGAGGTAAACAGCCGGGAAGGGCGGGAGCCATGCGGCAGCAACATCGAAAATCGTAAATCAGAAATTGTAAATCTTAATGTCCCACAAGCCCCGCCTGACCCCTATGAACGAGAAGGTCACCCTGCTGTCCGTCACGACCAGCCAGTACCTTTCCGAGCAGATCGCCGAAGCCTACGGGCACGAACTCGGCCAGTTCCGGGTGGCGCGCTTCAGCGACGGTGAGATGCAACCCATCATCGAGGAATCGGTGCGCGGGGAGTACGTCTTCATCATCGGCAGCACCTTCCAGCCCAGCGACAACCTGATGGAGATGCTGCTGACCATCGACGCGGCCCGGCGGGCTTCGGCCGGCTACGTCTGCGCCGTGATCCCCTACTTCGGCTACGCACGGCAGGATCGCAAGGACCGTCCCCGCGTGCCAATCAGCGCCAAGCTCATCGCCAACCTGCTAGAAGCCGCCGGGGTAGACCGCCTCATGACGCTGGATTTCCACGCCGACCAGATCCAGGGGTTCTTCGACATCCCCGTCGACCACCTCCAGAGTCAGGCCATCTTCATCCCCTACTTCAAGGAGCAGGACATGAGCAACGTCATCTTCGCCAGTCCGGACATGGGCGGGGTAAAGCGTGCCCGGGCCTACGCCAAGTACTTTGAGCGCGACATGGTCATCTGCGACAAGTACCGCAAGCGGGCCAACGAAATTTCGGGCATGACCCTGATCGGCGACGTGCGCGGCGCGGACGTCATCCTGGTAGACGACCTCGTGGACACCGCCGGGACCCTCTGCCGGGCGGCCGACCTCATCATGGAAAAGGGAGCTCTCAGCGTGCGGGCCATCGCTACCCACCCCATGTTGAGCGGCAACGCTTACGAGAACATCAACAACAGCCAGCTCACCGAGCTCATCGTTTCGGACACCATCCCCCTGAAGCAGAACAGCCCGAAGATCAAGGTGCTGGGGTCGGCAGACCTCTTCGCCACCGCCATTCGGAATACGCACGACAACGCGAGCATCTCGGCCCTCTTCGTCAACTAGGACGGGTGCCCGGCGGTTAATTGTCTTCATGCCCTCACGTAAGCTCTACGATTACAACGCCTCTTTCCGGGCCGAGCTCGCGCGCCTCAACGACCGGCAGCGCGCCGCCGTGGAGGCCGTGGAAGGACCGGTGATGGTACTGGCCGGTCCGGGCACCGGCAAGACCCACCTGCTCGCCGCGCGGATCGGAAATATCCTGCTGCGCACCGACGCCGGCGCCCAGAATATCCTCTGCCTGACCTTCACCGACGCCGGCGTGAAGGCCATGCGCGAGCGGCTGCTGAGCTTCATCGGTCCGGAAGCGCACCGCGTAAGCATCTTCACTTTCCACAGTTTCTGCAGCCAGGTCATCCAGCACAACCTGCACTACTTCGGCCGGCCCGGCCTCGAACCGCTTTCGGAACTCGAGCGCATCCGCATCATCCGCGACCTGCTCGACCGGCTGCCGCAAACCGACCCCCTGCGACTCGGCTACCACGAAACCTACCACTACGAGGACCACCTGCAGGACCTCTTCGCCCAGATGAAGGCTGAGAACTGGACCGAGGACGAAATGCAGCAGCGCATCACCACCTACGTTGACGGACTGGAGCGCCACCCCGACTTCACCTACCAGCGCAAGTACAAGGACAAGCAGGCCGGCGACCCCAAGACCGGTCTGATCGAGGAGGAGCGCGGCCGTATGGCCAAACTCGCTTCGGCCGTCAGTCTCTTCCCCCGCTACCAGGAAGCCCTGCGGCAGCAGCGGCGGTACGATTACGGCGACATGATCGGCTGGGTACTGCGGGCCTTCCACGATCATCCGGCGCTGCTGCGCAGTTACCAGGAACGCTTCCGGTACCTACTGGTAGACGAGTTCCAGGACACCAACGGCAGCCAGGAACGCATCATTCGCCTGCTGACCGACTACTGGGAAAATCCCAACATCTTCATCGTCGGCGACGACGACCAGGCCATCTACGAGTTCCAGGGCGCCCGCCTCAACGCCATGGTCGACTTTCACAACCGCTACGCGCGGGACCTCACCGTGGTCACGCTCACCGAGAATTACCGCAGTATACAACCCATCCTCAACGGCGCGGAGGCCGTCATCAACCGCAATGTCCTGCGCATCGGCGACCGGCTGCCCCACCGCGACATCGACAAGCGGCTCAACAGCAACTCAGCGGGCGCGGACGCGGGTGCCGTACCAGCAGAAGGGGCCGGGCCACGTGGCATCACCTACCGCAGCTTCCCCGACCACCGGCAGGAAACCGGGTACCTCGTAGGCCAGCTCAAGCACTGGCACGAAGCCGGCATTCCGTGGTCGGAAATGGCCGTCATCTACGCCAAACACAGTCAGGCCGACCTGCTCCGCCACCTGCTCGAGCGGGCGGGGATTCCCTACCGTAGCAAGCGACGCCCCAACGTGCTCGACGGCCGACCGGTACGCCAGTTGCGCGATCTGCTGCGCTACCTGCACGCCGAGTACGAGCGCCCGGGAACGGGGGAGTACCTGATTTTCCGCATTTTGCATTTCCGCTGCTTCGGCCTGCGGCCCCACGATCTGTCGCTCGTCAATCTCGGGCGCCTCGACGCCGTTGACGTTCACGGCCGCTTCCCCGGCTGGCGGGAGTACCTGCAACAGGCGGAGCTGTACCCCTACGGCGTGGAGGAGGGAGCCGCCCTTCACCGGGTGGCCGGCTGGCTGGAGGAGGCAATCGGGCGGATTGGCAGCCTGCCCCTGGCGGAACTGGTGGAGTACGTGCTCAACGGTTCCGGTTTGCTGGCTGGCGTACTGCGTGATCCCAACCGGGCGGAACTGCTGCAGCATCTGGCGACCTTTACCGACTTTGTACTGCGCGAACTGTCGCGCCGGCCCCGCCTCACCCTGCGTGACCTGCTGGAAACCCTTGACCAGATGGATGGCAACCGCATCGAGCTGCCACTGCGTTCCCACCTGGATCAGGCCGACGCGGTACTGCTGGTCACGGCCCATAGTGCCAAGGGCCTGGAGTTCGAAAAGGTCTGGATGCTCGACTGCTCGGAAAAGAGCTGGGGCCCCGGCGGGGGCCGCTCCCGCAGCCGCTTCAAATTGCCCGACACCCTCACCTACGCCGGTACGGAGGACGAGGAGGAGGCCCGGCGCCGGTTGTTCTTCGTGGCCCTCACGCGGGCGCGCTCCGAGGTGGTGCTTTCCTGCGCGGAGTTCAGCAGCAAAGACAAACTTCAGCAGCACGTCGCCTTCGTGGACGAACTGATGGATGGCGGCGACGTAGCGCACCGGGAAACCAACCTCGACGCCGCCATTCTCGACGAACTGGCGCTGCTGCAACTGAGTCCGAAAGACCCCGCCCGCTTCCCCCTGCTGGAGCGCAGCGCGATCGATCAGTTGCTGTCCGAGTTCCGGTTGAGTGTGAGCGCACTGTATGCCTACCTGGATTGCCCCCTGCGGTTCTACTACGAAAAGCTGCTCCGCGTGCCCGACCGGGAGCGGGAACGTACCGTCTACGGCTCTGCCCTGCACGAGGCGCTGCAGGATTACTTCCTGCGGATGAAGCGGGACCCCGACCACGCCTTCCCCAGCCGGGAGGAGTTGGTGTACAACTTCGAGATCGCCCTGGCCAAGCGGCGCGGGCTATTGTCCCGCAAAGGCTACGAAAGCCGTCTGGAACGCGGCCGCCGGGAGTTGGTCACCTACTACGATACTTTCCGAAAGGACTGGGTCAACGACGTGGAAATTGAATACCTGATCCGCAACGCCGAAGTGGATGGCATCCCCCTCACGGGCATCATCGACCGTATCGATGTGATGAGCGACGCCTACGTTCGCGTGGTGGATTACAAAACGAGCACCGCCGGTAGCGGTAAGCTCCGCCGGCCGTCAAAGACCAACCCCTACGGCGGAGACTACTGGCGGCAGCTGACCTTTTACAAGCTCTTGTACGACAACCGGCCCGGCAACCTGCGCCGTGTCAAGGAGGGCCGCATCAGCTACCTGCTCACCAACCCCGACGGCCAGCAAACCGAAGAGCGCATCGAACTGATGACGAAGGACACCGACGCCCTGCGGAAGATCCTGCGCGATACCTGGGAAGCCATTCAGGACCACCAGTTCACCGGTTGCGGCAAACCGGACTGTGAGTGGTGCCGCTTCGCCCGCGACCTCACCGATGAGGTGCCACTGGAGGCCACCGAGGCGGTTTATGGGCTGGATGATTCGGCGTAGCGCCGGGGCGAGCCGCCAAGCTGTTATGAATACAGGCAGCCTGGCGACTAACAGTCGCCGCTACAGTGTATATCCGTCGGCATTCGTAGCGCCGGCTTGAGCCGGCAAGCTGCAATGGATGCGAGCAACATGATAGCTGAAGCCCTCGCGAAAAGCTGAATTACGGGCAGCATGACGGCTGAAGCCGTCGCTACGGGGCGTTTTCTGTTATTCGTAGCGCCGGCTTGAGCCGGCAAGCTGCTCTATATGCGGGCAGTGTGACGGACGAAGCCGTCGCAAATCGCTGATTTACGGGCAGCATGAGGGCTAAGGCCGTTTTTCTGTTATTCGTAGCGCCGGCTTTAGCCGGCAAGCTGCAATGGATGCGAGCAACATGATGGCTGAAGCCGTCGCTACGAGACGTTTTCTGTTATTCGTAGCGCCGGCTTGAGCCGGCAAGCTGTTGGGAATGCGGGCATTAGGACGGGCGAAGCCGTAGCAAAAGCTGATTTACAGGCAGCATGACTGCTAAAGCCGTCACTAAGGGGCGTTTTCTGTCATTCGTAGCGCCGGCTTGAGCCGGCAAGCTGCTATATATGGGGGCAGAATGACTGCTAAAGCCGTCGCTACGGGGCTGAAGTCGCTACAGGAAGGGGTTTTCCCGCCGTTCCTCACCGATGGTGGTGGTGGGGCCGTGCCCGGGGTAAACCACCGTTTGATCGGGGAGGGGCATCAGCTTGGTGAGGATGGAACCGATAAGGGTATCGTGATCGCCTAAGGGCAGGTCGGTGCGGCCGATAGATCTTTGAAACAGGACGTCGCCCGCGATGAGGTAATCTTCCGCGCGGTTGTAGAAGCAGATGCTGCCTGGAGAATGGCCCGGACAGAAAAGCACCTCAAAGGTGGCCGTACCCAAGGTCACGGTATCTCCATCATGGATGAAGTAGTCCGGGGCGGGAGAGGCCGTCATAGGGGGCAAGCCATAGGCCTGAACGATCATCGGCGCGGCTTCGAGGATCTGCTGCTCCAGGGGATGGATCCCCAATTGAAGACCGTAACGCTCCACAACGAACGCGTTGCCGAAGATGTGGTCGAAATGGCAGTGGGTGTTGATCAGCTTTACGGGCTTCAGGCCCAACCGGTCGATCGTCGCGGCCAGTTCCCGTTCCTCGGCCGGCGTGAAGGCACCCGGATCGAAGATGATGGCCTCCTTGGTGTCGTTGTCGTAGACTAGGTAGGTATTTTCCTGGACGGGATTCTGGGTCAGGGTATTTACGGTGGTCATTGGAAAGTACAAAGTTTGAAGAACGAAATACGAAGTAGGAAGGTGCTACCGGGAGCCGTGTCCACAGGAACTGCAGGCGATGCACCCGCGCCCCGCCGCACAAAAAAACGGGGGAACCGGAAGCCCGTCTTGGTAGACGACCACCCGGATCCCCCGTTCGGTGGGCCGAGAAATTAGCGCCGGCTAGGAGTTCATGGTGGCCAGGAATTCCTCGTTGCTGGTGGTGTTCTTCATGTGGCGCATGAGGAACTGGAAGGCTTCCTCGGGCTTCATGTCGGCCAGGTGGTTGCGCAGGATAAACATCCGCTGGAGTACGTCGCGGTCGAGCAGCAGGTCGTCGCGGCGGGTGCTGGAGCGGGTGAAGTCGATGCTGGGGTACATCCGCTTGTTGGCCAGCTGGCGGTCGAGTTGCAGTTCCATGTTGCCGGTACCCTTGAATTCCTCGAAGATGACCTGGTCCATTTTGGAGCCGGTATCGATGAGGGCGGTGGCCAGGATGGTCAGCGATCCGCCGCCGTCGATGTTACGGGCGGCACCGAAGAACTTCTTGGGCTTCTGGAGGGCGTTGGCCTCGACACCACCGGAAAGTACCTTGCCGCTGCTGGGCTGTACGGTGTTGTAGGCGCGGGCCAGGCGGGTGATGGAGTCGAGCAGGATACATACGTCGTGGCCGCTTTCCACCAGTCGCTTCGACTTTTCGAGTACGACGTTGGCAACGCGAACGTGGTTTTCGGCGGGCTCGTCGAAGGTGGAGCTGATGACTTCGGCCTTGACGCTGCGCTTCATGTCCGTGACTTCCTCCGGGCGCTCGTCGACGAGCAGCACGATGAGGTAGGTCTCGGGGTGGTTCTTGGCGATGGCGTTGGCGACGTCCTTGAGCAGGAAGGTCTTACCGGATTTGGGCTGTGCGACGATGAGTCCGCGCTGACCCTTACCGATAGGGGCGAAGAGATCGACCAGGCGCATGCCGTAGTCGCGGCCGCCCACGGAACCGGAGAGGGTGAACTTCTCGGTGGGGAACTGGGCGGTGAGGTAGTCGAAGGGTACGCGGTCACGCACGTCCTTCGGGTCGAAGCCGTTGATCTTTTCTACGTCGAGGAGGGCGAAATACTTCTCACCTTCCTTGGGGGGCTTGACGGGACCGCGCAGGGTATCGCCGGTGCGAAGACCGAAGGATTTGATCTGCTGCTGGCTGACGTAAACGTCGTCCGGGCTCGTCATATAGTTGTAGTCCGGCGAGCGCATGAAGCCGTAGCCGTCGGGCATCATTTCCAGGATGCCGGTGGAGCTGATGATGCCGTCCAGTTTGAATTCGGGCTGGCCGCGGCGGTTGTCGCTGCGTCCGCGATCGTTTCCGCCGCCGGAGTCGCCGCGGTTACCGCGCTCGTTGTTGCTGGAGTCACCACGATTGCCGCGGTCGGTGTTCTGGGAATCGCCACGGTTACCGCGGTCGGCGCCGTCGTTGCGTGAGCCTCCACGGTTGCCCCGCTCGTTATTGGAGCCCCGTCCGCGATTGTCGTCGCGTTCTTCGGTGCGGCCCCGGCGCTCGTAGCGGTCGAAGCGCTGCTGCTCGGTGCCGGATTCGTCGTCGCCTTCATTGCCGCGTCCCCGTCCCCGGCTGCGGTTGTCGTCGCCTTTATCCTTGTTGTCGTCGCGGTTATCGGGCTTATTGCCTCCGCGGTTGCGGCCGGAATCGTCCTTTTGCTTGGTTTCTTCGCGCATGCTGCGGCGTCCGCGCTGGCGGGTACGGCCTCCTCCGCTGGACTTATCGTCGTCCTTGCTGTCGGCGTCGTCGTTGTCCTCGTTGTCGGTGCCGTTATTGCCGGAGCGTCCGCGACCGCGGGCGGGGCGCTTGTTATCGTCGTTGCCGTCGGAAGAGCGGTTGCTGCGGCGACCACGTCCGCGGCCTGATTTTTCATTCTGGTCGGTACCGTCGGTATCGTCATCGCTGTTGCGGGCGGCGGCAGCGGCGGCTGCGGCGCGGCGGTTGGGCACGCGGTCGGTATCCGAGGCGGCGGGCGGTTCGCTGGCGGCGCCGGTTCCTTTGACGGCTTGTTGCTCCAGCAGGGTCAGGATAAGGTCCTGCTTGTTGAGTTTCTTGTAGGATTTGAGGCCTAACTTTTCGGCGTAGTCCCGAAGTTCGGGGACCAGCATGCCCTGTAATTGCGCTATGCTAAACATCTATAGGTATGGTACGTAAAGGGGAAATTGGTGGAACCGATGGTTACGGGCCGGCTTCCCGAGCGGAAGCGTGATCAGAGGGCCAGAGATTCGGAAAAAGTGAAGGTCGACCGGCGGGGAGGGCAGAAATGCCACTACCAGAGTCAGCACGCGGAATCGCTTGCCGCGCAAACCTACAACCAAATTTCGAAACGTAGACGAAAGGCGGTGATAGATTTGCAACTTAATACAAAAATCAGGACATAAAGGTTTACGGCCCCCTCCGGCGGGTGCCGGCCGGGATGTCTGGGCCGGTGAATTACCTTTGGGCCCCACTTAAAGATAATGGTATGCTACTCGTATCCACCCTGCGCGACGACCGCGAACGTGTCCTGACGGGATTGAACAAACGCAATCTCGATGCCGCGCAGAGCGTCGACCGCGTCGTGTCACTCGACGACCGCCGCAAGGAACTGCAGGCCCGCCTCGATAACCTCCTGGCCGAGCGCAACAGCCTGTCGAAAACCATCGGCGAGCTCTTCAAGTCCGGCCGCAAGGACGAGGCCAACGAAAAGCGACAGCGGGTGAACGACATAAAGGAGCAGACCGGCCCCCTAGAAGACGAACTCAACCGGGCGGTGGAAGAGCTGGAAGAAGCGCTCCTCCAACTGCCCAACGTACCCCACGCACGCGTCCCGGCCGGCAGCAGCGCGGAGGACAATGAAGTTTACCGCCCCCACGAAGGCGAACTGCCCGCCCTCGGCAACGATGCCCACCCCCACTGGGAACTGGCCGCCACCTACGGCATTTTCGACCTGGAACTGGGCGTACGGACCACCGGCAGCGGCTTTCCGGTCTTCACCGGGCAGGGCGCCCGGCTGCAACGGTCGCTGGTCAATTACTTTCTGGACCGCAACACCGCCGCCGGCTATACCGAGTACGCCCCGCCGCTGCTGGTCAACGAAGACACCGCCCGCGCCACTGGGCAGCTGCCCGACAAGGAAGGGCAGATGTACTACGTACCCGCCGACGACCTCTACCTGATCCCCACCGCCGAGGTGCCCCTGACCAACCTCTACCGCGGCGAACTCCTCGACGCCGACCGCCTGCCGATACGGCTGACCGGCTATACACCCTGCTTTCGCCGCGAAGCCGGCAGCTACGGTGCCCACGTGCGGGGCCTGAACCGCGTCCACCAGTTCGATAAGGTGGAGATCGTACAGCTGGCGCGCCCGGAGGAGAGCTACGACAAACTGGACGAAATGGTCGACCACGTCGCCGGCCTGCTTCGGGAACTGGAACTGCCCTTCCGCATCCTCCGGCTGTGCGGGGGCGATATGGGATTCACCTCGGCCATGACCTACGACTTTGAGGTCTGGAGCGCCGCCCAGGAACGGTGGCTGGAGGTGAGCTCGGTATCCAATTTCGAGACCTACCAGAGCAACCGCCTCAAACTCCGCTACCGCACGGAGCGCGGCACCGAACTGCTGCACACCCTAAACGGCAGCGCCCTAGCCCTGCCGCGCATCATTGCGGCGCTGCTGGAGAACAACCAAACCGATGGAGCGATTCTATTACCCGAAGTGCTGCACGGCTACTTCGGCAAGGATCGGCTGACGCCCCTTGCCTCCTAAAGCAACGCGACCATGTTTACCGGCGGATACGGCATTTACATTATCATTACCCTGATATTTGCGGGAATTGGCGGGTTGGTAAGCAATCGCCTCAAGAGCAAATTCGCCCACTACAGCCAGGTGCCCATGCCCAATGGGCAGAGCGGGGCGGAGGTGGCGCAGCGCATGCTCGATCACTACAACATTCGTGACGTGCGCATCGTGCCCGGGCAAGGTATGCTCACCGACCACTACAATCCGGCCACCAAGACCGTCAGCCTGAGCCCCGACGTCTATGCCGGCCGCAGCGTAGCCGCCGCCGCAGTGGCCAGCCACGAGTGCGGGCACGCAGTGCAACACGCAAAAGGTTACGCCTGGCTGCAATTCCGCAGCAAGATGGTGCCCGTGGTGCAGATCGCTTCCCGCCTGCAGAGCATCCTACTGATGCTGGCCGTGGCCGGCATCGCGGGCGGCTTCGGGGAAACGCTGCTGCTGATCACCATCGGCGTGTTCGGCGTGACGGCCCTCTTCAGCGTCCTTACCCTGCCCGTCGAGTTCGACGCCAGCCGCCGCGCCCTGGCCTGGCTGGAAAGCAGCGGCACTGCGCGGGGCAGCCTGCACGAAGGTGCCAAGGACGCGCTGTGGTGGGCGGCGATGACCTACGTGGTCGCGGCACTCTCGGCGCTGGCGATCCTTTTCTGGCTGATTCTCCGGTATATGGGCCGGCGCGATTAGCCCGCAAGGACCGATTGCTTACTTTTGCAAAAATTTACCTGAATAATGGAAGACCTGTTAAGCGACCAGCTGGAAGAAACGAAGATGCTCATGGAAGAAGGGGTAGAGCACCTAGAGCGCGAACTCGTCAAGGTCCGTACCGGCAAGGCCAGCCCCGCCATGCTACACGGCATCATGGTTTCCTACTACGGCGTACCCACGCCGATCAGTCAGACCGCTAACGTCAGCACCGCCGACTCCCGCACCCTGACCATCCAGCCCTTCGACAAGTCGAACCTGCCCAACATCGAAAAGGCCATCTTCGAGGCCAACCTGGGCGTTACGCCCCAGAACGACGGACAGCTCATCCGCATCAACATACCCCCCCTGACCGAGGAGCGCCGCCGCCAACTCGCCAAGGTCGTCAAATCGGAAGGCGAAGAGGCCAAAGTCTCGATCCGCAACGCCCGCCGCGATGCCATGGACAGTATCCGTAAGGAAGTCAAGAATGGCTACCCCGAAGACGCCGGCAAGCGTATGGAAGAGAAGGTGCAGGGCTGGACCGATTCCTACATCAAGAAGATCGAGGAGATCGTCGAGAACAAGGAGCGCGAAGTGATGACGCTCTAGTAATTGTAGTAGCGGAAGGCCCCGTCCTCCGCCGTCACGTGTAACTTTTCCGGATAGGCTTCCCGCCAATCGTTCACGCGGTAGGGCGCGTTGGAGCCGTCAACCACGATCGGAACCTCCGCCAGCGCGGCGGGTAAAGCCCCGGGGCGGAAGCCGTTGCGCACCAACAACAGGTCGGCATCGGGCCAGGCGGCCGTGTCCGGATAGGTCCGATCCCCGTCCAGCACCAGCACCCGCCGGTCGAGCAGCCGCAGGAGCGGATAGGCCACGGCCGCCGCCCCCCGGCTCTCCGGGCGATCGAAGGGCAGGGGAGCGGAGAAGGGCACCCCAAGCTTGCGCCGGAGGGGAGCGACCTGGTAATCGAGTTGGCCCTCCGCGAGCGAATCGCCGATCACCGTACCCGCCCGTCCGTCGAATACGTCGATCAGCGTGGCCCGTGGCAGGTGATAGATGGTGAACTGGGGCGGAGTGGGGTTGAGCCAGGGCATGAGCAAGCCGTAAAGCCCCAAAAGGCCGGCCAGTAGGAGGGCCGCCCACCGGGCCCGATGACTGGGGCGAAAGGCCAGGTAGGCCAGACAACCAATCAAGACCGCCAAAGTGAGGGCCATAAAGCCGCTGAAGTCGGCAAACTCCAGCGTAGCCCCCGGCAGGAACCGGCAGAAGAAAATGAAGGCATTTTGCAGGTCCACCACCCCGTTCAGGAGGGTGCCCGTGGGCCACAACCCCAGCCCGAGCGCGGCCAGTAGTCCGTGCAGCAGCCCCAAAGACAGCACGAGGTAAGCAAAGACGATCACCAGGGTGCCGCTGAACAGAAAGTAGACCGGGAACTGGCCGAAGTAATACAAGGCGAACGGAAGGGTGCCCAGTTGAGCCGCCGTAGAGACGCTGACGGCATCCCAGACCCGCGTCAGCGGCCCCGGCAGGTACAGCAACCGCTGCAGCGGACGGGCGAAGAGAGCGATGCCCGCCACGGCGGCGAAGGACAGTTGGAAACCGACCTGGAAGAGTTGCTTGGGCTGCACGACCAGCATCAGGAGGGCGGCGATGGCCAGCAGATTGAAGATGCTGTTGTTGCGGTTCACGGCGCGGCCGATCAGTACGATGCTCACCATCAGGGCCGCCCGCTGTACCGAGGCGCTCAGGCCGGTCACCAGGGCAAAGTACCAGACCGCCAGCAGGGTGACCGCCGTGCGCACCGCCGACCAGAACGGACGCGCGGGCAGCACCCACCCGAGCAGCTGCATGACGACCAGGGCCAGGATGCCGACGTGGAGTCCCGATACGGCCAGTACGTGGATGGCCCCGGTATCGGCGTAGGCCGAGCGCACCTCCGCGCCCAGCAGGTCGCGTTTACCCATGATCAGGGCGGCGGCCACGGCCAGGTTGTCGCCCGCGAGGTAGGGCGTCAGGGTCGCAAACCAGGCATTGCGGGAGCGGTCGGCCAGGACCGCGAGCGAGGAAGTCGGGGCGGGCACCAGACGTTCCCACTCGTGCGCGTCGGCGTAGGCCCGGTGGTAGATCGACTGTCCGGCCAGGTAGGCCCCGTAATCGAACACCTCCGGATTCAGCGGGGGCGGCACCCTTTCCGGCGTCACGTTCAGCAGGACTTCCTCCCCGACGGCGAGCGTGTCGCCCCCTTCCAGGTACGCCAGCAGTTTGCCGCTGACGGGGTGAGTACTCCGGGCGCGGATGATGCCTGCCACCTCAACTTCCACGGCCGTACGTCGGGCACCGGGGCGCACGGCCGCCACCGATCCGGCCAGCAGGTCGCCGGCTACATACTGATGCCCGAAGTTATCCGCGTGGTTGAGGGGGTGCCGCCCGGCGGCGTACCAGCCCCCAAATCCGGTTAGTGCCGCGAGCAGCAGGAGCGAGACAAGCGTAGCCCGACGAGGATCTGGGCGCGGCCGCAGGTGCAGGGCCAGGGCTAACAGCAGGGCCGTCAGGCACAGGGCGGCGAAGGGCGCGGTGTAACGGTAATCCAGAACCGCGGACGCCAGGATACCGGCAGCCAGCGCCGCCACGGGGGGAAGCAACGGGGCGGCAGCCCAAGCGATGGTGGGCCGGTCGGATGCGCTGCGAGGGATCACCGACCGAAAGGTAGTATTTTTGGCTTTTTCAACCTTACCCCCGGCATGAACCAAATGTTATTGCTCCTTGCGGTCCTGCTTTGCACCTGCGTCCGCGCCCAGGAGACCCTGACGCTGAGCGATGCCATCCAGCGCGGACTGGAAAACAACTACCAGATCCGCATTGCCGCCAACGAACTCGAGGTGGCCCGCAACAATAACGACTACGCCCTCACGCAGAAGTACCCCACCATTTCCCTGGGCATCAACCCCGGCGTAGCCTACCGCAACCAGAGCAACCCCGCCAGCATCGTGGTGCAGAGCGCCACCACGAGCTACACCCTGGGCCCTTCCGCCAACCTCAACTGGGTGATCTTCAACGGTGGCCGCATCGCCATAAACAAGGAACGCCTGGAAACCCTGGCCGACCTCAGCGCCGGCCAGCTGCAACTGCAAATCGAAAATACCGTGCAGGACATCATCAACGCCTACTACAACGCCGTGGTGCAGCGCGAGCAGATCGAGGTGCGCGAGCGGGTGCTGACCCTGAGCCGCGACCGGATCGAGTACCAGCAGGTGCGCCAGGAATTCGGGCAGGGCGGCACCTTTGACGAACTGCAGGCCCGGGATGCCTACCTCTCCGACTCCTCCGCCCTCACAGTTCAGCGCGTGAGCTACCGCAACGCCGTCCGCAACCTCTTGCAGGCGATGGGCAGCGACGACCTGAACCAGGAGGTAGAGCTCGCCGATGACCTGGTGTACGACCCCACCGACTACGATGCCGCGGCCCTGGAAGATCAATTGATCGCCGCCAACCGGACCCTGCAGAACCTGCTCATCAATCGCGACCTGGCAGCCCTGCAGACCCAGCTGGTGGAAAGCGAATACAAGCCCACCGTAGGCATCGGGGCCGGCTTCGGCTACGACTTGGCGGTACAGACGGGTACCCAGACCTTTGAATTCGGTGGCGACCAGCCGGGGCGCGAGCAGGAGCTGCCCGGCGTGGCGGCCCGGACGATTACCGGTAACGTGGGCTTCACGGCCAGCTACCTGCTGTTCGACGGCGGTAACCGGCGCGTGCGCGAGCAATCAGCACGCCTGCAGGAGATCACCGCCCAGCTCGACTACCAGTCGGCCCGCCAACAACTGCGCACGGCCCTGCTGAATACACTGGCCCTATACGAAAACCAGGCCCGCATCATCGGCATCACCCAGGACCTGATCGCGAACGCCGAGCGCAACCTCGAGATCGCCGAGGAGCGCTTCCGGGGCGGGACCATCAACAGCTTCGACTACCGGCAGATCCAGCTCAATTACGCGAACGCGGAATTCCAGTTGCTCAACGCCCTGCTCAACCTCAAGAATACCGAGACCGAGCTGCTGCGCGTGACCGGTCAGATCATCCGCTAGGGCCGCAAGCACGGGCCGAAACGCTACCTTGCGCGCATGATCGCGTACGTAAAGGGCACCGTGGCCCACAAGAACCCTTCCTTCGTAGTGGTGGAGGCCGGGGGCATCGGCTACCACATCAACATCAGTCTGTACACCTATACCCGCATCGAGGGTGCCCAGACCGTGACCCTGCTGACCCACTTCCACGTGAAGGAGGACCAGCAGACGCTGTTCGGCTTCTACGAAGAGCAGGAGCGCAACCTCTTTCGGCTACTTATCTCGGTGAGCGGGGTGGGACCGGCCACGGCCCTGGTGGTGCTCTCGAGCATGAACGCCGAGGAGCTGCGCGCCGCGGTGATCGGGGAGGACGTGAGCACCATCCGCAAGGTGAAGGGGATCGGTCCGAAAACGGCCCAGCGGATCATTCTGGACCTCAAGGACAAGATGATCAAGGAATCTGGCGAATCCCCGACAATGCTATCGCCGCAAAGCAATACGCTTAGGAGCGAGGCGTTATCAGCCTTGGTTAACCTGGGCTTTGGCCGGCCCGCCGTTCAACGCGCGTTAAATCGGGTACTTGCGGCCCATCCTCAGACGGCTACGCCGGAAGACCTGATCAAGCTCGCGTTGCGTGAACTGTCTTCCTAGTCCCGGCCCTCTGTTGACTGTCTAACTACCTCCCGTAACTACCAGCGGGAAAACGCTTTAAGCCCGCCGCCCTTACTTCATACCCGGGGGTCAGGAAGGATTGCATCGTATGAACAAGACACTACTCTCTCTTTGTGTTGCCCTGGTTTCCCTCAGTTTCACCATCGTGCCCTACCGCACGGAGGCTGACGCCGTGGCCAGCCGCGAAGCTGCCCTTTCCTTTCTTTCACCGGTCCTGACGGACACCCTGCCCCCCCTGCGCGACCGCCGCCGCGACTTCATCACCGACCCCAACCGCAACCCCGTCGACCTGCGCGACCCCGCCGGCGTGGAGAAGACCGTGGAGTACGACCCCGCCACCGGCCGCTACATCGTACGCGAGCGCCTTGGGGAGATCGACTTCCGCCCGCCCACCTACCTGACCTTCGAGGAATACTTTGAATACCGGCAGCGGGAAGACCAGCGCCGCTACTTCAACAACCTGGCCGGGGTGGGCAACCCCGAGGACTTCGTCAGTGTGGGCGACCCGCTGGCCGACATCGAGCTGGACCCCGACCTGGTCAACAATCTCTTCGGCGGCACCGAGATCAGCATCCAGCCGCAGGGCAGCGTCGACCTCAGCTTCGGCCTGAACTACCAGTACCAGGACAACCCCTTCATCGTGGAGCGCTTCCGGCGCAATACCATTTTCGACTTCGATATGGACATCCAGATGAACGTGACCGGGCAGATCGGCGACAAGCTCAAGCTCAACACCAACTACAACACCGGAGCCAACTTCAACTTCGACAACCAGATCAAGCTCGACTACAACAGCGAGGCCTTCGGCGAGGACGACATCATCCGCAAGATCGAGGCCGGCGACGTGAGCCTGCCCCTGCGCGGTACCCTGATCGAGGGCGCCCAGTCGCTGTTCGGACTCAAAACCGAGCTGCAGTTCGGCCACCTGCGCCTGACGGCCATCGCCAGCCAGCAGCGGTCGCAGCGCGAAAAACTGACCATCGAGGGCGGCAGCCAGCTCCAGGAATTCGAGGTCTACGCCGACGAGTACGACGAAAACCGCCACTTCTTCCTCAGCCACTACAACCGCGAGGTGTACGAGGAAGCCCTGAGCAACCTGCCGCAGATCCAGACCCTCTTCCACCTGGAAAATATCGAGGTCTGGATCACCAACGACCGCAATGAGGTACTGGACGTGCGCGACATCGTGGCCTTCGCCGATCTTGGTGAGCCCACCCGTCTGACGAACCCCCGGGCCGTCGGGCAGTTCCCCACGCCCCGCTACCAGGAGATTTGCGACGGTCGCCCCCTGCCCGAGAACGGGGCCAACGACCTCTACGGCCGCCTCGTGGCCCAGGAGGAGAACCTGCGCGACATCGACCGCACGGTGGCGGTGCTGCAATCGGCCCAGTTCGGCCTCGAGCAGATCCGCGACTTCGAGAAGGTGTCGGCCCGCAAGCTCGACCCCCGTGAGTACACCGTCAATCCGGAGCTCGGCTTCATCTCCCTCAATATCAACGTACAGCCCGACCAGGTGGTGGCCGTCTCTTACCGCTACAAGTACAACGGAGAGATCTTCAAGGTGGGCGAACTGTCGGTGAACACCGACAACAGCAGCTCCGACACCAGCAACTTCGCCAACCAGGTGCTCATCACCAAGCTGCTGAAGAGCTCCACCCAGCGGGTGAGCGAGCCGGCGTGGGACCTGATGATGAAGAACGTCTACTCCCTCGGTGCCTACCAGGTGAACCAGGAGGACTTCCGCCTCGACGTGCAGTACGAGAACCCCGGACAGGGCTTCCAGCGCTTCCTGCCCGTACCTACCGACCTGCCCGGCGGTACCTTCAACCCGATCCCCGGCGTGCCGCTGATCCGGGCCTTTAACCTCGACCGCCTGAATACCCAGGGCGATCCGCAGCCCGACGGGGTGTTCGACTTCGTGCCGGGCATCACCATAAACCCCTCTACGGGACGCATCTATTTCCCTGTCCTCGAACCCTTCGGCAGCGACCTGGCCGAGCGCCTGCCACCCGAGGTGGCACCGCGCTTTACCTACCAGGAACTGTACGATTCCACCCTCTTCCAGGCCCGCGAGTTTCCCGAGAAGAACCGCTTCGCCATCCGGGGCTCCTACAAGTCTACCGTTCAGAGCGAGATCAGCCTCGGCGCCTTCAACATCCCGGCGGGCTCCGTACGGGTGACGGCCGGCGGCGCACTGCTGGTGGAGGGCCGCGACTATACGGTCGACTACAGCACCGGGCGGGTGCGCATCCTCAACGACGCCATCCTCAGCTCCGGCGTACCCATCAACGTAAGCTTCGAGGACAATACGATCTTCAGCCTGCAGACCAAAACCATGCTGGGCCTGCGCGCCGACTACGAGGTGAACGACAACCTCGCCATCGGTGGCACCTTCATGCAGCTCTTCGAGCGCCCCTTCACCCAGAAGGTGAACCTCGGCGAAGACCCCATCAACAACCGGATATACGGCTTTGACGCCACCTACAACCAACCCTCCGGCTGGCTCACGCGCACCCTCGACAAGCTGCCGTTCTTCAGCACCAACGCCCCCTCCAACGTCAGCCTGACCGCCGAGACCGCCATCCTGGACCCCGGCCACAGCAGGGCCATCAACCTGAGCCGCAGCGAGAAGGGCGGCATCGTCTACCTTGACGACTTCGAGGGCACGGCCAGCCCCATCGACCTGATGACGCCCGTGCAGCGGTGGTACCTGGCCTCCGTACCGCAGAACGACGCCGGCAACAACAACCCGCTCTTCCCGGAGGCGCAGTTGCCCGGACTCGTCAGCGGCGCCAACCGCGCCAACCTGAGCTGGTACCGCATCGACCAGAGCGCGCGTAACGCCCTTGACAACAACAACGTCTACACCAGCGTGGTGCCGCAGCAGGAGGTCTTCCCCTTCTTCGACGCGGGGGCCGGGCGGCGCGGACTGTTCCAGTTCTTCACCTTCGACATGTCGTTCTACCCGAACGAGCGTGGGCCCTATAACTTCGACACCCCCTCGGGCTACCCCGGCCTGACCGCCGGTGCCCTGCCCGACCAGGGCGACCCCCTGACCCCGGTGAAACTGCTCGACCCCGCCAGTCGCTGGGGCGGCATCATGCGGGAGATGACGACGACCGACTTCCAGTCGTCCAACATCGAATTCATCGAATTCTGGATGCTCTCGCCCTTCCTCGACCCCCAAAACGGTCGGCAGGCTGCTCCGGACGCCGCCGACAAGCAGGGTACGCTCTACATTAACCTCGGCAACGTAAGCGAGGACATCCTCAAGGACAGCCGCAAGTTCTTCGAGAACGGATTGCCCACCCCCCTTAACCCGCGGCGGCCCGTGGACCGGACAGTTTGGTCGCGCGTACCCGTGGCCCAGCAGATCACCCAGGGCTTCGACAACGACCCCGAGAGCCGGAAAGCGCAGGACGTCGGCCTGGACGGATTCGATGACGACGGTGAGCGGGAGCACTTCGCCGACTACCTGGCCGCCTTCGCGGGCAACCCCCAGGTGCAGCAACGGCTGGCCGAAGACGTGTCGAACGACAACTTCTACTACTTCAACGACCAGGAACGCTTCGGCGAGGACGTGAGCCTGCTCACGCGCTACAAGAACTTCAACAACACCCAGGGCAACTCCGCGGCCAACGACAACACCAACAACAACCTGCGGCAGTCGGCCACCAACCTGCCCGACGACGAGGACCTCAACCAGGACAATACCCTCAACGAATCCGAGAGCTACTTCCAGTACGAGATTCCCTTCGTGCAGTCGGCCGTGAACCCCCGGGAACTGGACGTGGAGGCCACCCCCTTCATCACCGACCGCATCGAGGACGTGGGCGGGACGGGCCGCATCTGGTACCGCTTCCGCATCCCCCTGAATACCGACCAGAAGACCTCCGTGGGCGGCATCCAGGACTTCCGGTCGATCCGCTTCATGCGCATGTTCATGAAGGATTTCGAGGCACCGGTGACCCTGCGCTTCGCCGAATTCGAACTGGTGCGCAACAGCTGGCGCCGCTACAACCGTCCCTTCCAGACCGGCCCGATCATCGGGGGTGAGGAAGACACAGAATTCTTTATTGACGCCGTCAACATCGAGGAGAACAGTCGCCGGCAACCCTTCAACTACGTGCTGCCCAACGGCATCCGTCGGGAGCAGAGCCTAGGCCTGGTGACCACCCTGCAGAACGAGCAGTCGCTGGCCCTGAAAGTGCAGAACCTGCAGCCCAGCGACAGCCGCGCCGTGTTCAAGTACACGGAAACCGACCTGCGCCTCTACGAGCGCCTGAAAATGTTCGTCCACGCCGAAGCCACCGGGGAGAGCCGCATCGACCGGCCCAAGGACGGCGAGCTGCGCCTCTTCATGCGCCTGGGCTCCGACTTCGAGCAGAACTACTACGAGTACGAAGTGCCCCTGGCGCTCTCCGACACCACCGGACTGGACGGGCTCAACCCCAACGGCACGGCCTACGCCGATTCCGTCTGGCTGCCGGAGAACGAGGTCGACCTGCCCCTGGAACTCCTGCGCGAATTGAAGTTGGAGCGCAACAACAGCAGCGTACCCTCCGACGCCACCTACGAACAGAGCTACTCGCCGGGAGACGGCATCAACCATACCCTGCGCATCAAGGGTAACCCCAACCTGGGCTTCGTGAAGGTCTTCATGATCGGCGTCCGCAACGAAAAGGACCTGGACAACGACGGCATCAGCGCCGAGGTGTGGGTGAACGAACTGCGCCTGGAGGGGCTCGACGAGCGGGGCGGCGTGGCCGCCATCGCCCGCGCCGACGTGCAGCTGGCCGACCTGGGTAACCTCACCGCCGCCGTCAACTACAGCAGCATCGGATTCGGGGCCCTGGACAACAGCGTCGTGGAGCGCAACCGCTTCAAGACCGCCGGCTACGACCTGGCCACTACCCTGAGCTTCAACCGCTTCCTACCCACCCGCTGGGGCGTGAATTTGCCGGTTTACCTGCAACACAGCAAGCAGGTGAGTACCCCCGAGTACGACCCCTATGACTACGATATTCCGCTGCAGGACAAGCTCCGGGCCGCCGAAAGCCCGGTCGTGCGCGACAGCATCCGCGAGCAGGCCCAGGAGATCGACAAGATCACGGCCGTCAACCTCAACAACGTCAGCATCGCCCCCTCGACGCGGCGCACCAAGCCCAGCCCGATCGATCCGGCCAACTTCTCGGTCAGCTACGGTTACACCAAGAACGAACACAGTGACCCCTACATCCAGTCGGAAGTCGTGCGGGACCACACCGGGGCTTTGGACTATACCTACAGCCGCGCCCAACCCAAGAGCTTTGAGCCCTTCAAAGGCATCGAGAGCAAGTACCTGCGCCTGCTCAGCGAGTTCAACCTGAACCCGCTGCCGAATACGGTAAGCATCACCAACGTGATCAACCGCAGCTTCGCCACCACCAGCTACCGCTTTGCCGGGGTCGACGAGAAGTTCAATACCTTCTTCAACAAGCGCTTCATCTGGAACCGCAGCTACGACGTGCAGTGGAACCTCACGCGAAGTCTGCGCCTGGGCTTTAACGCCAACATGAACACGACGATCGACGAGCCCGACGAGAACGATATCGTCGTACTGCCCGAGGAGGAAGCCCAGCAGATCCGCCGCGACAGCATCTGGAGCAACCTGCTCAACGGCGGTCGGCCCAAGCAGTACAACCACACCATCAACGCCAGCTACCAGCTGCCGCTGCGCTACCTGCCCTTCCTCGACTTCGTCGACGTGCGCGCCCAGTATCTCGGCAATTACACCTGGGCCGCCGCGCCGCTGCTGATCCAGGAGCGCGGACTGGGCAACATCATCCAGAACAGCCAGCAACGGCAGGTGACGGCCGACCTCAACTTTGAGCGCTTTTACGACCAGATTCCCTTCCTGCGCGCCGCCAACCAGGCGGGGCGGCAGCGCCGGCCGACCCGGCAAACCGGTCGGCAGTCCAACAACAATGAGACGGCCGCGGGCGGCAGTTCCTTCCTCCGGCCCCTGCTGGCCATCCGGCGGGCGCGGTTCACCTACAGTGAGGACTTCACGACCGTCATTCCCGGCTTCCTGCCCGAACCGAACCTGTTCGGCCTCAGCGACGGCTTCACCACCCCCGGCTGGGGATTCGTCGCGGGCCTCCAGCCCGAGATCCGCACCCTGGCCGAAGACCAGCGGGCCACCGACGCGGATTACCTCAACGAGCTCGGTACCAGCGGCTACATCAGTACCAGTCCCTACCTGAGCCAGGACGTGATCCAGAACTACACGAAGCAGTGGGACGCCAACGCCATCGTGGAGCCCTTCGCCGACTTCCGCCTGGAGCTTACCATGGACCGCAGTTTCTCGGAGAATTACACCGAAACCTTCAAGGTGCTCGAGAAGGGCCCCAACGAGCCCTTCACCCACAGCGTTCCCGTGCGCGACGGATCGCTCACCTTCAGCAACGGCGGCGCCCTGAGCCTTTTCAACCAGGATACTACCAACCTGAATAACCTCTTCGCCGCTTTTGAAGCCAACCGGCGCATCATCAGCCGCCGCCGCGGAGGCAGCACCCCGCACGCCGATCCCGACCTGGCGGCGCAGGGCTATTCCTTCGGCTACGGCCCCAATCAGCAGGAAGTCCTGCTGCCGGCCTTCCTGGCGGCCTACCGCGATGAAGACCCGAATACGGTGAGCCTCGATCCCTTCGACGTCACCGGCGCCCCGAACTGGCGACTGACCTGGAGCGGCCTCGACCGGGTCGGCGACCTGAGCAACATCTTCCGGCGGGTCAACATCACCCACGGCTTCCAGTCAACCTTCACGATCGCCAGTTACGGTACCAGCCTCGATTACCTGGACGCGCTCGAGCGGCAGGCCAATCCCCAAATCGCCGGCTACGATACGGTCAGCCTGAATTTCTTCCCCCGCATCGAGATCCCCAACCTGTCCGAGGCCAAGTCCTTCGCGCCCCTCCTCAGCATCGACGCCGAACTGGTGAACGGGCTGTCGGTCAACTTCGCCTACACCAGCTCCGAGACCCGCAGCATCAACGTGGTCAGCAAGCTGCTCTCCGAAAGCGTGGGCAAGCAGGTGATCGGTGGCTTCGGGATCGTGCTGCAGGACATCCAGATCGGCTTCTTGCAGGGCCGGCAACGCACCCGCGAACCCGCCCCCACGACCAACACCGGACGCCCCGGCGGCGGCAACAGCCGCAGCGGCGGCCGACTCAACGTCAGCGACATGGACATCCAGTTCAACTTCAGCCTGCGCGACGAAAAATCATACGCCAGCCGCCTGCTGCCGCCCACCCGCGAGATCATCGAGGGCGCGCGCATCTTCACCCTGGCCCCCTCGGTAGAGTACCAGCTCAACCAGCGGCTCAGCCTGCGGGCCTTCTTCGACTACCGCAAGACCACCCCCTTCAACCCCCTCGGTTTCCCCCAGACGGCCGCGAGCGGCGGCGTGGTCGTGCGCTTCCAATTGAACTAGAAGGGCCTTTCAGTAGTACCGTTATACGGCAGCCCTTGCGGACCGTCCACAGCCCTACCGAACCTAATCGATTTTACCAGCGATAATGACTACTCCCCAATTCTACCCCCTCCGCGTCAACCGCCTCCAGCCGGAAACCGACCAGGCGGTAAGCGTATACTTTGAACTCCCCGAGCACGATCGGACGGCCTTCAACTACCGGGCCGGCCAGTACCTCACCCTCCGCTTCGTCATCGACGGCAAGGAGGAACGGCGCGCCTACAGCATGTGCTCGGCCCCCCACGAGGATGAGCTGGCGGTGACCGTCAAGCAGGTCCGCAACGGTATCGTCAGCAACCACATCGCCCAGAACCTGAAAGCCGGCGACACCGTCGACGTCATGCCCCCCATGGGCCGCTTTCTGGCCGACGTGGACCCCTCCGCCCGCCGCCGCTATTACCTCTTCGGCGCGGGCAGCGGCATCACGCCCCTGATGTCCATCCTGCGCTCGGTCCTCGAAAAGGAACCCAAATCGGAAGTCATCCTCTTCTACGGCAACCGCGACGAGGACAACATCATCTTCAAGCAGCAACTCGACGAACTGGAGCGCCGCTACGCCGGTCAGCTTACCGTGGAGCACACGCTGTCGCAACCCAAGAAGTACCCCACCAAGGGCTTGAAAGGGCTCTTCAAGCGCAGCCATACCCGCTGGGAAGGAGCCACCGGCCGCATCGACCGCCGCGCGATCGTCAAGTTCCTCCAGCAGTACCCCACCGACGGGATGAACTGCCGCTACTATGTCTGCGGCCCCGGGGAAATGATCGACAACGTTGAGGCCGCCCTGCTAGGCCACGGCATCGACGACAAACTGATCCACGTCGAACGCTTCGTCTCCGCCAGCACCGACAACGGCGCCGCCAAGACCAAAAGCGTGGGCGGTACCGTCAACGTGAAGCTCGACAAGGAACTGCTGACCATCGAACTGGAACCCGGACAGTCCATCCTCGACGGACTCCTCCAGGCCGGCAAGACCCCGCCCTACAGCTGTCTGGCGGGCGCCTGCTCCACCTGCATGGCTCGTGTGGACAAGGGCGGCGTGAAGATGGACGTGTGCTACGCCCTCGACGATTCCGAGGTCGAGGAAGGCTACATCCTCACCTGCCAGTCGCACCCCACCACCCCGGAGGTCGACATCGATTTCAACGTGTGATCCTGGGGCGCCGGCGCACGGGTGCCGGGCCTTTTGACCAATATCCACGAAATTCGGGTAACAATTCCGTCCGGCTCCGCATTGACGACTGCGGGAGACGTATATTTATTGTTTCTCGCCCACGGCCATGTTCACCTTCCGACCGGTTCCGCTCCCCATTCTGCTAGTCCTCGCGCTCTGCGCGACGCAACTGGCGGCGCAAACGCGTATCGGGCCGGATGGCACCCGGGAACGCGACCCCGTACTCACCGCTACCGGTAAGGAGCTCTACTTCACCCGACCCGATCATCCCCGCAACCAGGGAACCGAAGACCGTGCCGACATCTGGTTCCGCCAGCGCGGTGCCGACGGCCGTTGGGGGCGCGCCCTCAACCCCGGGTCCCCGGTCAACTCATTCGACGACGATCGACTGCTTAACGCCAGCGTGGACGGCAAACGCCTGGCCGTATTGCGCACCGGAAAGAATGCCGTGATCCACCTGCTGGAGCGGGAAGGACGCAGCTGGCGCATCATCGGCCACTGGCCGCTGCCCGCGGAGGTGGAAGACCCGACGGAGGCGACCTTCAACGCCACGGGTCAGGAACTGATCTACTCCCGCCGCAACCCCGACAAGGGCTCCGAAGACCTTTACCTGCGCCGGGCCCTGGCCGACGGCGCGTGGTCCGCCCCGGAGCCCCTGAGCTGGCTCAACGGCCCGGAAAACGAAAGTAAGCCCCAGTTTGCCGCCGACGGCCGCACCCTCTACTTCCGACGCGGCGCGGGGCAGTGGTACCGGCAGGAAGACCGCGGTCGGGCACCACAGGCCGTAGCCATCCCCGGTCGCTACCTGCAACTGGCCGCCACCGACGAGGTGCTGGTGGCCACCACCGACGACCTGGGTAAGGATGAGCACCTGGTCACGCCGGACCTGCCCCTGAAGGTGTTTTGCCCGCCCGGTCGCATCAGCTACGGTACCCTGGGCAACCCGCCCGCCAAGGGATCGCCGACCGTGGCGGTGCCCCTGAGCTCGGGGATTGAATTGCGGGTACTGCCCGACGTCCTGCACCGCTACGCGGTGGTGCTTCGCGACGGGGAGATCGCCTTCCCCGAAAGCGATATGCCGCCGATGGACAACGTCCGTCCGGCCGGTAGTCTGGCCAGCCTGCGGGAGATCTCCGCCGACAACCGCGAAGCCTACCTGCACCAATCGCTGGCGGAGCGGCAGCGGGAACTGGCGCGCCTGGACCGCCTGCGGCAACAACGATACACGGTAGGAAAAACCGACCTGGGAACGCCAACGGAAGAATGGACGGCTCTGGACACCCTGCCCCCGGCGGCCGACACCTCTGCGAGCTTCCGCGCCCGTTACGCCCGCGATCTGGCGGAGTTGGAGCGGATGAAGGCCAAATTCCGGAAACAACAGGAGGAGCGCCTGCGCGCGCGACAGCGCGACAACTACCTGGACCTGGGCTGGAGCGACCGGCCCGGTGAAGAACCCGATACCACCGAGAATATAAATACGGATGCTTTGCGTTCCACCGTTCGCTCCGGCCTGTACCCCAATCAGCGGCCCGCCGTCACTGACCGCCGTCCCTGGGAGAACAACATCCGCAACGAGGTGGCCCGTCCGGCCACGCAGAACCCTCCGCAGGAATTGGATGCGGAATACGCCCGCCAGCTGCGGGAGTTGGAAGCCCTGCGGGCCCAACTGCGGGAAATGAACGGCACCCCTGATCCATCGGCTACCCGGTATCCGGCGACCGGCCGGGAAGCGCTGACCAGCAAGTCGCCCGGTACCCCAACTGCCACCAATCCGGCGGCGCGGAGGAGTGCCCTAGGGGTGACCTTCATTCCGAACACGGCCTATCCCAATTCCTCGGGGTATGCGGCGCTGGAAGCGCTCGCGGGCCGGGTGAGGGCCGGGGCAGGGGTTATGGAGATTCGCGTACACACGGCTCCGGGCACCGACCCGCGGGCGGCCCAGTTGCTCAGCGAGGAACGCGCCGTCACTATTCGGAATTACCTGCTCAATGCCGGTATAGCGCCCGAAAACTTCCGCGTCATTGGCTACGGTAACCACCAGCCCGAGGGAGGTGAGCGGGTGGAGGTGGTGGAGTAGGAACCCTTACAACTCAATGATCTTGCCCGAGTCGGCCACCTGGAACCGCCGTGCCGTGCTGGCGCTGGCCTGGTAGTCGAATTTTTGTCCGCCCTGCCCCTGGCCGCTCACCTGGTAGATCATCAGCGCTTCGGTGATGGCGGCGGTGGTCTGGGTAAGTTCCGCGCCGTCGTAGCTGGTGCCGGCAAGGATCAAGCGGTCGATGACCTCCTCGGTTTTCGGGTTTAGCGTAACGAGGGTATAGTGGTACTGCGCCAGGTCGGCCCGCCAGTAGATGATGCCAACGTAATTGTCCGCTTCCGGCAGCCGCAGGCAGGCGATGAACTCCGTAAACTCCTCGTTGACCTGAGTGGGCTCGAGAGGGATCAGGAACTGGTCCACCATGCGCGAGGGCAGCGGCGGTGTTTCCTTACTGATGCGGCGGACCGTGTCCTCGCCCAGGGTGATGGGGAGGGCCAGTTCCGGGAACTGTTCTACAAAGTGGGAAAAGCGGATGCGGGGGGTATCGGACATACGGTTCGGGCGTTGAATTAGGGAATACACTACCGGTAAGCAGTTGGTTGAGGCGGGCAGGGAGGCTTACCGCTCCAGTACCAGGGCCAGGGTGCGCCAGCGCACTACGTTGCCGCGCTTGTCCATGGGCTCTTCCAGGTCCAGGGGGTCGGTGAGGTCCAGCAGTTGCCAGCCCTCGCGCAGCAGGTGATCCACGATTTTGATGGGTGGGTGAAAGTGCTCCCACTGCTTCTGTTTAAGGAAGTTGAGGGGGGAGACCATCACTACCCGGCCGCCGGGCTTCACCACCCGTTGCCACTCGGTAAAGGCCCGGCGCGCGTCCGGTAGCCGGTCGATCAGAAAGGTGTTGATCAGCAAGTCGAGGCTGTGGTCGGGGAAGGGCAGGGCGGCGGCGTCGGCGAGCGCAAACTGCAGGTTGGGCAGTTGGTGGCCGGTGAAGGACTCCAGGGGGTAGCCGTAACGGAGCAGGTTAGCCGAAACGCTTTTGCCGGCCGTCCAGTAGTCGCGGCCCTGACGAAGCATCTGGTAGCTGAAGTCGATGCCGTAGCAGTCCCAGTCCGGGTGTGCCAGCGCGATATCGCCCACGAGGCGGCCGACGCTACAGCCGACGTCGGCTACGGCCCGAGCGGGGCCGGCGGGGATCCAGGGCTGGAGGTAATCGGCGAGGGGTTGCAGGGGATATCCGCCGTGCAGTTCATCGGCGAGGTGGAGGGCGGTCTGCCGGGCTACGAGTTCATCGTAGCGTTCGTAGACGTCCTGCCGGACTTCTTCTTCCGATTTGCGGTAGTAGAGGGGGATGCCGCGTCGTTCGTCGAGCGGCGGGGGTAACAGGCTTCCGAAAGCGGACACGCGTCAGGCACTGAAGGAGGTGCCACAGCCGCAGGTCTCCTTTGCATTGGGGTTGTTGAAGGTAAATCCGCGGTTTTCGAGTCCGGTGGCCCAGTCGATCTCCATGCCGAGGAGGTAAAGGGCGTGGCCGGGCTTCATCAAGACGAGTTCGTCGCCGACGGTAAACTTTTGGTCGTCGCTTTCCGGGAGGTCGAAGCCAAGCTGGTACTCAAAACCGGAGCAACCGCCGCCGCGCACCCCGATGCGCAGGTGGTGCTCTTCGTTGACCCCGAGCTCACTGCGCAGCCGCTTCAGCTGTACCATGGCGGACGGCGTAATGGAGATGGGGGTGGTTTTGGTAGTTGACTTAACTTCGGCGCTCATAAACGATAAATTACTTTACTGGGCAGTTAACAACGGTATTTACCGCATAGTTGCCCGCCAACGAACGCCCGTGGTAATGCTTAACATTCTTTTGTGGACGGTGCCGGTCGTGCTGACGGTGGTTCTGGTGTGGCTCCTGGGCGGTGTGCTGACCCGCTTCCGGGAGGCGGTCACGGCATTGGAACGGAAAGTTACGGCACCCGCGCCCGCGCAACAGGAAGCCGATCCGGTCGATCCGCTGGCGTTGCGGTTGCAGGCGTGTGAGCGGTTCACGCTGATGCTGGAGCGGATATCGGTGCCCAACCTCCTGCTACGCCTCCCGCCCCACGAAGAGACGCCGCCGCGGGAGTACCGGGCCGAACTGCTGCTGGCCATCCGGCAGGAGGTGGAGTACAACATCACCCAGCAGATATACGTAAGCGACAGCCTGTGGTCGATCATCACCCACGCGCGCGACAACATCAGCCTGCAGATCGCCCGGGCCGCCGAGGAGG
Organism: Neolewinella litorea; assembly: GCF_004803465.1. GTDB lineage: Bacteria > Bacteroidota > Bacteroidia > Chitinophagales > Saprospiraceae > Neolewinella > Neolewinella litorea. Next base: position 202,181 of record NZ_SRSF01000005.1, read on the forward strand.
CGGAATCGAGCCGGCATATCGCCGACCGGCTCCGGATGATCAGCGGGCAGCAGGAGGAAAATCCTATTGCCCTGGCGCAGGGGGCCATTCGGCGGGAAGCCGCTTCGGTGCTCACCCGCTAGGCCAAAAAAAGAACGGCGCACCGGGGTTGCCGGTGCGCCGTTGCTAATTCTATCGTGGGATAGCTTATACAGCGAAACTTTCGCCACAGCCGCATTCGCGGGTGGCGTTGGGGTTGTTGAAGGCAAAGCCCTTGCCGTTCAGGCCGCCGCTGAACTCCAGGGTGGAGTTGCAGAGGTAGAGGAACGACTTCAGGTCGCACACGACGGTTTCCCCGTTGTCTTCGAACACCTGATCCTTCGGCTTCAATTCATCGTCGAAGTCGAGTTGGTAGGACAGGCCGGAGCACCCCCCGCTGGTGATGGACACCCGCAGGAAATAGTTATCGGGAAGGCTTTTGGCCTCACGAATTTCGCGCAGCCTTTCCTTCGCGCTGTCGGCAACGAAAAGCATAGGATCGAAATTTAGTGCGAGGCGACGATGGACTCGGCGGTCTGGACGCCGTTCTTGGCCTGGTAGTCTTTGATGGCGCCCTTGATGGCGTCTTCAGCGAGTACCGAGCAGTGGATCTTCACCGGGGGCAGGGCCAGTTCTTCCACGATGGCCATGTTGTCGATGGCCAGGGCTTCGTCGACGGTCTTGCCTTTCAGCCACTCGGTAGCGAGGCTGGAGCTGGCGATGGCCGATCCGCAGCCGAAAGTCTTGAACTTGGCTTCGGTGATTTTCTTGGTTACGGGGTCGACCTCAATTTGCAGCCGCATGACGTCGCCACACTCGGGAGCGCCTACGAGGCCGGTGCCTACGTTGGTCTTGTTCTTGTCGAGCGTGCCTACGTTGCGGGGATTCTTGAAGTGGTCGAGAAGTTTTTCGCTGTATGCCATTTTCTTATTATTTGAGGGTTAGACCGTGGTCGGTCTTAGTATAACAGGCCAGCCGCCGGCATAGTTGATGATCGCGCTGCCGGCGGGAGGGTAGGGGAAGTACCGGCGCTAGTGCTCCGACCATTCGATGGCGTCGATGTCGATGCCTTCCTTGTACATTTCCCAGATGGGGCTGAGGTCGCGCATGTGGTTGACGCCTTCGGCCACCTTGGCGATGGTTTCGTCGATGTCTTCCTCGGTGGTGAAGCGACCCAGGCTGAAGCGGAGGCTGGAGTGGGCGAGGTCGTCGCCGAGGCCCAGGGCCACCAGTACATAGCTGGGCTCGAGGCTGGCCGAGGTACAGGCCGATCCGGAGGAGACGGCGATGTTCTGGTTGAAGGTCATCATGAGACCTTCGCCTTCGACGTGCTTGAAGCTGATGTTGGTCACGTGGGGCATGCGGCTTTCGCGGCTGCCGTTGACGTAGGATTCTTCCAGCATGCTGGTGAGGGCGTGCTCCAGTTTGTCGCGGAGGCGGCTCAGGCGTTCGGCGTCCTGCTGCATTTCGGCCTTGGCGATCTCGGCGGCCTTGCCGAAGCCGACGATGCCGGGTACGTTGAGGGTGCCGGAGCGCATGCCGCGCTCGTGACCGCCACCGTCCATCTGGCTGGTGACCTTCACGCGGGGGTTCTTGCGGTTGACGAAGAGGGCGCCGACGCCTTTGGGACCGTACATCTTGTGGCTGGTGAAGGCCATCAGGTGAACGCCTACTTCCTTGGGGTCGACGGGGATCTTGCCGACGGCCTGGGTGGCGTCGGACATGAACAGGACACCGTGCTTGGCGCAGATGTCGCCGATGGCTTTCATATCCTGGATGACGCCGGTTTCGTTGTTGGCCCACATGACGGAGACCAGGACGGTCTTGTCGGTGATGGCCGCTTCGAGTTCGCCGAGGTCGATGAGGCCTTCGCGGTTCACGTCGAGGTAGGTGACCTTGCCGCCCATCTTTTCGACCTTGCCGCAGGCGTCGAGGACGGCCTTGTGCTCCGTCTTGACGGTGATGATGTGGTCGCCCTTGCGCTTGTACATTTCGAAGACGCCTTTGATGGCCAGGTTGTCGGATTCGGTAGCGCCACTGGTGAAAATGATCTCCCGCTCATCTACGTTGATGAGGTCGGCTACCTGCTTGCGGGCGGTTTCCACGGCCTGCTCGGCGGCCCAGCCGAAGGGGTGGTTGCGGCTGGCGGCGTTGCCGGGATTCTCGTAGAAGTAGGGTATCATGGCATCCACTACCCGGGGATCGGTGGGGGTGGTGGCATTGTTGTCGAGGTAAATAAGGCGCTGGCCCATAGGTATATATCTTAGATCTTGATCAATTCGCTCCATGCTAACACCTAGGCATTCGTTTGGTTGCCGGGGGAAAGGTTGGAATTTCGTCAGCTTTTAACGGGGGCAAAAAGCTCCCGGATCCGGTAGTCGTCGCGGCGTTTAGGCGTCATCCCGCGAGCGCTGCAGTACTGCTGGTGCCGCGCCTCCGCCCGGTAGAAGGCGGTCACGCGTTCCACGTCGGTAGCCGGTGAGAAGCCGTTTTCGCGCAGGGTTTCCAGCATGGCGCGGGCGGTGGCCAGCTGCTCGTCGTCCTGCAGGGAAAAGATGGCCGAGCGGTATTGCCCCGTTCCCCTGCCCCGGTTGAACTCGAAGTTGTGGAGAGTGAAAAACTCGGTAAGGAGGGCCCGGGTGGATAATTTCCGGGTATCGTAGGTCACGGCGACCACTTCGGCGTGGCCGGTGTCCTGCTCACAGACCTGGATGTAGGTGGGTTCGGCTACCCGTCCGCCGGCAAAGCCGACCTGGGTAGCGATCACGCCGGGCAAGCGCCGCAGGTGGTACTCCCGACCCCAGAAGCAGCCGCTGCCGAGCAGAAGGGTAGCCCTTCAGGCTTCGTTGATGTCGAGGGAGCCGTGCTCGGCCTCGTACTTCTCGCGGGGGATGAATTTGATCGACAGGCTGTTCACGCAGTGGCGGGTATTCTTCTCGGTGAAGCGCTCGCCGTGGAACACGTGCCCCAGGTGGCCGCCGCAGTTGTTGCAGAGGATCTCGATGCGCCGGCCGTCGGCGTCGCGGAGGTGCTGTACGGCGTTCGGGACCTCGTCGTCGAAGCTCGGCCATCCGCAGCCGCTGCTGAACTTATCGTGGCTGTCGTACAGTGGGGCCTCGCACCTGCGGCAGACGAAGACACCATCCTGCTTGAAGTTATTATACTCACCGGTGAAAGGCATCTCGGTGCCTTTGCGGGCGATCACGCGCTCCTCCTCGGGGGTCAGGGTATTCCAGTTCTCTTTAGCTTTCATACCAGCCAAAACAGGTACAGGCCGAATAGGGTTCTCCGGTAAGATGCGGCCTCAGGCCGCGCTGGTACAATGCGGCCTCAGGCCGCGAAAGCAAAATGCGGCCTCAGGCCGCGATGGTAAGATGCGGCCTCAGGCCGCGAGAGTAAAATGCGGCCTCAGGCCGCGAAAGCAGGATGCGGCCTCGGGCTGCGCAGTGGAATGCGGCTTCCCCGGAATTACCCCGGCACCTGCGCGCCGCCGCAATACGGCAGACAAACAACCACAAGCGCGTTACCCATCAATGAAGCGAGGAATAACTGCCAGCGACTACCGGGCTAAACTACCAATAGACCAAAAAAACCACCCCTAAACTTCCTCCACCACAAAATCATAGCTCTCCATGATCACATTAGCGAGCAGTTTCGAGCAGGCGAGTTCCACCTTGTCGTGGGCTTCCTGTTCGTTTTCGGCGTGCAGTTCCATGGTGACGTGCTTGCCGATGCGGACGTCGCTGACGCCCTTCAGGCCCAGGTTGGGAAGGTTCTTGACGACCACCTTGCCTTGCGGGTCGAGGAGTTCGGCTTTGGGCATGATGTTAATGTGGGCTAGGAACTTCATAGAGTCGACTTGGCGGGAGTAGGCGGGTACACCAGGTTAAGGATGACGTAGACCAGGACGATGAAGGGGAAGGCCGAGGTCCACAATAGAATAAGCAGGCAGATTGCCAGGGCGGCAAAGATATACCGCGTCTCATTCCCGGCCCACCCGAAGCCGTGCAGCTTGAAGGAAAACATGGGGTGCTCGCTCACCAACAGGTAGCTCATCAGCAGGATGGAGGGGTAAATGACGAGGGGGTGAAGCGCGTAGGGTGCCCAGTTCTGGTTGGTGGCCACGATGAGCATCAGTCCTACGGCGTAGACCGTGCTGGTGGGGGTGGCCACGCCGATGAAGTTCTCCGTTTGCCGGGTATCCAGGTTGAACTTGGCCAGGCGCAGGGCGCTGAACAGGGCCACGATGAGGGCCGGGGCGGCGTACCACGACCAGCTGATGGGGGCTTGCAGGGCGAGGGGCCAGTTTGCGGAGGGCGCGGGTGCCGGGTCCGTCGGTAACTGCAATAATACGTAGTAGATCACGGCGGGCACTACCCCGAAGCTGACCATATCGGCCAGGCTGTCGAGTTCCTTACCGTGCTCGCTACTGACGTTGAGGCTGCGGGCCACCAGTCCGTCGGCGAAGTCGAACCAGCCGGCCGCGAAGAGGAACCAGAAGGCCGGAATGAACCGCAGGTCAAGGATGCAGATGAGGGCCGCGCACCCGCAGAAGAGGTTGAGCAGGGTAACGAAGTTGGGGATCCAGGCTTTCACGGCCGGCAAGTTACAAGTTAAAGGTTTGTTAGGGTAAGGACAGTTTACCAGCGCCGGAGCGTACCTAGGGCGTCCTTGAATAAGTTATGATAAGGCTAGCTTTGACACTATGAATCGTATTTACCTCCTGCTGCTGGGACTCTTCGTCGCCGGCGCCGTAGTGGCGCAACCGGCCAACGACGACTGCGGTTCGGCCGTGGTGCTGCCGGCGACCCTGAGCTACTGCTCGGGACCGGACGCCTTCACCACCGAAGGGGCCACGCCCTCCCTGCAGCCGGATGCCTACCCCATCTGCATTGACGAGCGCGACCAGATCCGGGACGTGTGGTTCAGCTTCGTGGCGCAGCGCAACTCCGTAGCCATCCAGGTGATCGGCAACGAAAGCGGCAACCGGCGCGGTAGCCTCACCGCTCCCCAGTTTGCCCTCTTCGAGGGAGACTGCAGCAATCCCAACGGCGTAGCCTGTCGCTCCACCTTCGTGGCGGGCAACAACACGCCCAACAGCGGCTCCCTGATTTACAACGAACTGCAGCGAGGCGCCCGCTACTACATTCTGGTCGGGGCCCGCGGCGAACGCGCCGGCACCTTCGAGCTCTGCACCGAACAGTTCGACGCCCCGCCCAGTCCGAGCGGCGACTGCGAGACGGCGGTGGTGCTCTGCGATACTTCCTCCTTCGCCGTAGACTTCCTCCAGGGCCGGGGCAACCGCAACGACGACCTGCTCTCCGGCAACGTGACCTGCCAGAGCAACCCCGCCGAAAGCAACTCCGCCTGGTACAAGTGGACCTGCGACCAGCCGGGTACCCTGACCTTCGACATCACCCCCCTGGGCTCGGCCTTTAACGAGGACATCGACTTCGTGCTGTACGAACTGGAAGGTGGGCTGGAAGACTGTGGCCGCCGCGAGGTGCTGCGGCAGATGTTCTCCGGCGAGAATGGCGGCGACCCCAACAGCAGCATCCCCTGCTTTGGGGCTACCGGATTGGGCAACCGGGAATCCGACGTGACCGAGAATTGCGGCTGCTCGCCGGGCGACAACAACTACGTCCGCTTCATCGATATGGAAGCCGGTAAGTCCTACGCCCTGGTGATCATGAACTTCACCGGATCCGGCGAGGGCTTCGAGATCGACTTCGGCGGCACCGGCACCTTCCTGGGTCCCGAACCGAACCTCACCTACAGCACCACCGAAGCCTGCGTGGGGGAGGCGGTGACCTTCCTCGACCAGTCTACCTCGGTCGACGGCATCGAATCGTGGGACTGGGACTTCGGGCCCACGGCCACGCCCCGCTTCGCCAGTGGTGCCGGGCCCCACGACATCAGCTTTTCGGAGGCCGGCAGTCCGAATGTGACGCTGGCCATCACCAGTACCCGTAACTGTATCGAGTACCTCACCATGAGCGCGGTCGAAGTGGTGTGCTGCGCGGATCAGTTCACCGGTCAGGCCACTATTTCCAATGTCACCTGCGCCGGGGCCATGGACGGGGCCATCGACTTCACGGGGAGCAGCAGCTTGCCGGGGGTTTCCCTGGCCTACGCCTGGAGCACCGGGGCCACCACGCCCTCGATCAGCAACCTCGACCTGGGCGAATACAGCGTGACCCTCACCGACGGCTCCGGATGCGAGGCGGTCTATACTTACCTCGTGGAGGGTTCGGCGGCCTTCGTGCTTGACACCCTCATCACGCCGCCCGATTGCGCAGGGGGTACGAACGGGGCGCTGGAATTCACCATCCGTTCGGGGGGTGCCGCACCTTACGAGTACAGTTTTAACGGTGGGCCCTTCTCTTCCGGTAACCGGATCGACAACCTCACCGTCAGCACGGTAAACGTACGCGCCCGCGACGCTGCGGGTTGCGAGGTGGAGCAGGACATCTTCGTCGATGAACTCCAGCTGGAACTCCTGGCCGGGGCTTCCACCTTCACCGAGCCCGTCTGCAACGGAGAGGCCACCGGCCGGATCGTCATCGAACTGGCCAACGGACGGGCGCCCTACCGGTACGACTTTGGCGACGGTTTCCAGCCGGAGAATGAGAGAGACGGGCTCACCGCGGGTACCTACCCCGTGCGCACGGTAGACCAGGACGGCTGTACGGCCGACTTCGCCATCACCATCACCGAACCGCCGGTGCTGACGGCGGACCTGCAGGTGGACAGTATCAGTTGCTTCGGCTCTACCGACGGTGCCATTTTGGCCTTCGCTGCCGGCGGCCGGCCGCAGTACACCTACAACTGGCGGGACGGGGCCCAGGGAGAGTTTCGCGACCAGATCGGGGCGGGCACCTACACCCTGGAGCTGACCGACAGCGTGGGATGCACCATCACCGAATCCGTGACCCTGACGAACCCGGACGAGATCGTGGGCAGCATCGTCGACCGGGAGAACCTGATCTGCTTCGGCGATTCCACCGGCACCTTTACCCTGGCGGCGGCGGGGGGCATACCGGAGTACACCTTCAGCGCGGACGGTGAAACGTACCAGGCCGATCCCCTGCTGTCCGACCTGCTGGCCGGCGACTACACCCTGTACGTGCGCGACCGCAACGGCTGCCAGGACAGTCTGACGGGCTCCCTGACTCAGCCCGAAGAGTTCATCGTGCAGGCCGGGCAAGGCGCACGCCTCTTCCTGGGAGAGGATACCACCCTGCGCGTGACCAGCAACTACTTCCCCGTGACTTACAGTTGGGGGCCGGACAGCGTACAGTGCCTCACGCCCGACTGCTCGCAAGTCAGGGTGATGCCGCTGCGCTCGGAGGATATCTTCGTCACCGGCGTCAACGAAAGCGGCTGCGTGGATACCGCCTTCGTGGCCTTTACGATCATCGAGGACTTGCGGTCTTTTCTGCCCAACGCCATCTCCCCGAACGGCGACGGGAACAACGACAACTTCACCATCTTCGGCAACCGCGCCATGGCCAACGTGGAGCGGCTGCGTATTTATAACCGCTGGGGCGGACTGGTCTACGAGGCCCCCGAGCCCTTCCCCGCAAATGAATCTTCCCTCGGCTGGGATGGGACCGTCAACGGTCAACCGGTAAACAGCGGGATCTACGTGTACTACATCGAGGTCAGCTACATCAACGGGCGGCGGGAAGGCTACCGGGGCGACGTGGCCGTGATCCGGTAAATCTTATCCCATGCGCCTCTTGCTGATTGCCGTCGTTTCCGTTCTCCTGCTTTCCGGCTGTCCCCGCAGTTCGGTGGGAGATCGCCTGTTCGACATCAATTACCCGGTCATCGACTTCACGATACCGGCCGGCCAGCCCTCCTTTCAGACCTTCGTGGTGGCGCAACCCCGGATGGATACCCGCTTCCAGGATCAGCTGGACGCCTCTGGCTTCACCGCCGACGACGTGGACCTGGTGGGCGGGGTACGCGCACGGGTGACCAGCCTGTCGGGCGAGGACTTCCGGGAGATCGAGCGGATGGAACTGCGGGTCTGCCCGGTCTCCAGTCCGAACGGCTGCACCTTCATCGACCTGATGTTCAGCATCGACGACCTCGGCGGGCGGCGGCAGCAGACGGTCAACCTCAATCCCGGAGAAAAGAACTTCCGCAACGTATTCCTGGAAAACGAAGAGGTACGAATGGAACTGGTGATTACTCCCTTCGACGTCACTACCCAGAACATCGATGCGCGCCTGGAATGGACTATTGGTGCTGTGGGGGGGTTGTAGAAAGGTAGTTCTTTAGTTCTTTAGGCTTTTAGTCTTTTGGTTCGTTAGGGCCTAAATGCCTAAAGAACTAATAGCCTAAAGAACTAAAATACTAAAGAACTAAAAGCCTAAAGAACTAATAGCCTAACGTACCAAAGCCAATCTCATCCGCTTGATCCGGTCCTCAAGCTTTTCGGAGGAGATGCGTTCCCGTAGCCGGTCCACGATGAGGGCGAAGCTGAAGGGGGTTGCTTTTGCTGGTGTCTGGAAGAGGATCTTTTGGGAGTTGATCCGTTCCAGTGCGCTGCGCAGGCGGGCCTCCTGGAGCTGGAAGGTCATGATCTCGTCGTAGGCCTGCTGGAGGAGGAGATTAGTGGGCTCATAATCGGTGAAGACGTCGAAGAATAGCTGGGAGCCGCTCTGCAGGTGCTTTTCCTTTTTCTGCTTGCCGGGGTAGCCTTTGAAGATCAGCCCCGCGATGGCGGCGATGTCCCGGAAGCGGCGGCGCGCCATCTCCGTAGCGTTGATGCCCGCGTTGAGGTCGGCGGTGAGTTCCGTGGTGTTGAAGAGGTCGCTGCCCAGGGCCTCCTCGATTGGAATGGGCTGGTCGCTCAGGAGCTCGAATCCGTAATCGTTCATAGCGATCGTGAAGGTGAGGGGGGCGAACTGGCTGATGCGGTAGGCGATCAGGGAGCTCAGGCCCTCGTGGATGCCGCGTCCTTCGCAGGGGTACACCAGCAGGTGGTAGCCCTCCCGGTCGTGGAAGTATTCGATCAGCAGTTCGTCGGGCGCGGGGACGGCGCTGCGCTGCACCTGGATGTCGCGTAGGGGAGCCAGCTTGGCGAGCTCGCGGTCGTGGTAGTCCTCCCGCTTCAGGTCGCCGAGGGAGAGGCGCAGGAACTCCGAGAGCTGACTCGACAGCTGCATCCGCCCCCCTTTCCAGCTGGGCACTTTACCCTTTTTGGCGTTGCTGCGCTTGACGAGTGCTTCCATGCCCTTAACCTTGACGAACTTCAGGCTGCGGCCGGCAAACCAGAAAGTATCCCCGGGCTTCAGGCTCGAGATAAAGTACTCCTCGATGGTGCCGATGTAGCCGCCGGTGAGATATTTGATCGTCAGGGTGGTCTCGCTCACGATGGCGCCGATGCTCATGCGGTGCATGGTGGCCACCCGCTTGCTTTCCACGCGGTAGACGCCCTCCTCGTCGCGGATCACCTTGTGGTATTCGTCGTAGGCGCCCAGACTGTTGCCGCCGGTAGTGATGAAGTCGAGGCACCAGGCGAACTCCTCGTCCGAGATCGACGCGAAGCAGAACGTGCCCCGGATCTCCTGCAAAATCTCCTGCCGCCGGAAGCCGCCGCTGACCGCGAGCGTCACCAGGTACTGTACCAGCACGTCAAAGCTGCGGAGGTAGGGGATGCGGCTCTCGATCACCCCGCCGTCAATGCACCGGCGCAGGGCCGAAGCCTCGAGCAGCTCCATGCTGTGGGTAGGCACGAAGTGGATCACGCTCTTCGCCCCGGGCTGGTGACCGCTGCGGCCCGCGCGCTGGAGAAAGCGGGCCACCCCTTTCGGACTGCCGATCTGGACGATGGTCTCCACCGGCCGGAAGTCTACTCCCAGATCAAGGCTGGAAGTACACACCACCGCCTGCAGGGTGCCTTCGTGGAGGGCGTCCTCTACCCAGTCGCGCAGTTCCCGGCTGATGCTGCCGTGGTGCATGGCGATGGCGCCCGACAGGTCGGGGTCGGCGTCCAGCAGGCGCTGATACCAGATTTCGCACTGGCTGCGGGTATTGGTGAAGATCAGGGTGGAGCCGGAAGAGTAGATGATGGGTATCACCTTTTCGAGCAGCTTGATGCCCAGGTGACCGGCCCAGGGAAAGGTCTCGATCTCGTCGGGCAGCACGGTGATCATCTCCGTTTCCTTGGCGTGGCGGGAGCGGACGATCACGCGGTGGGCCGCGGAATGCTCGGGCACCAGTACTTCCAGAGCTTCTTCCATGTTGCCGATGGTGGCGGATATGCCCCAGGTGCGGAAGGCATCGCCCCGGAGCCCACGAAGCCGGCTCAGGGCCAACTCGACCAGCACCCCGCGCTTGGTGCCCAACAGCTCATGCCATTCATCGGCTACCAGTACGCGGAGGTCGCCGAAGAACTTCTCGTAGCCCGCGCTGGCAATCAGCAGGTGGAGGCTTTCGGGGGTGGTGATGAGGATCTCGGGCGGGGAGCGGCGTTGCTTGCCGCGGTCGGATGTAGAGGTGTCGCCGGAGCGGATGCCCACTCGCCACCGCATGCCCAGGTCTTCGATGGCGCGCTCGGCGGCCGACTGTATCTCGCGGGTAAGGGCGCGGATCGGGGTGATCCACAGGGCCCGCAGCCCGTTGTTGACCCGGCCCGGGTCGTCGGGGTGCTCGGCCAGGAATTCCAGGAGGATGGGCAGGATCAGCGAGTAGGTCTTGCCGCTGCCGGTGGGGGCGTTCACGAGTCCGCTCTTGCCGGAGAGGTAGGCGGCCCACGCTTCCTGCTGGAAGGGGAAGGGCGTCCACCCCTGGGCGGTGAACCAGTCGGTGCCGCGGCGCAGCAGGGGGGCGTGGGGTTGGGTCGTCACTTCCCTTGTAACGTCGCCGGGGCAGACCGGTTCCGCGTGACAAGGGCTTTCGCCATTGACCGCCCTTGGGTTGAATCGTCTTGAGAATATTCCGGGCGGCGGCGCGCGGGTGCCGGGGCAAGTGGGGCGGGGTCTGGGCTGGTGTGGTTATATTACCAGTACCTGAGGTTGATGCGCTGTCTATCCTCCTGCCTGCAAAACCGTGCTAATGCCGTCGTCGACAGTGCCGGAACTATACCGTACCGGAGCCCGTGATGCCGCTTTGATTGTCCCATTTACCCACCGCTAGCCAATGGTAAAATTAGATCAGATCGATTGGTGTGAGACTCCCCTGGTGTTGCCCACCCGGGGTACACCAGTGGAGGAGGAAATCAGCCGGCACCTTGGCTTCCCGCTGACCAGTCTCGCTTACCTGGCACCCGTGCCCTGGGTGGCGTGGTCCCTGGCCACTAAAATTCAGCCCGTAGCCCATATTTCCAACCGGTTGTCGGATTTGATCACCCTGGTGGTCAGTATGGAAAACTCTTGCCGCCACTGCTACGGGGCCACGCGTTCCATCCTGCGGCTGACGGGGTATTCGCAAAAGCGCATCAGCGAACTGGAGGAGGATTTTTTCCACGCGAAGCTCGACGAAAGAAACAAAACGGTACTCGACTTTTCCCGGAAGTGCGCCCGCGCCGATCCCCGCCCGGACGCCGGTGACCTGGATGCCCTGGCGCGGGTCGGGTTGAGCCGGATGGAGGTGGCGGAGGTGGCTTACGTGGCCACGAACACCTGCTACAGCAATCGTCTGGCCACCATTCTCGCCATCCCCCCGGACGCGATCGAAGACCAGGATAAAAAGCTGCTTACGCGCCTGTTCCGCCCACTTGTAGCCATTGGGTTCCGGGGGGTGCTTAACCGGACCAAAAAGAGGAACATCCGCAAGTATCGGTCCGAACTCGAAAATTTGGAAGGCCCTCCGTTCGGAAACCGGCTGGTCGATGCCCTGCGGGGGTCCCCCACGGCCGACGTGCTACATAGCATACTCAACGATTGCTGGCACTCTCCCCACACTTCCAAACGGACGAAGGCCCTGGCCTTCGCCATTATTGCCCGGACCCTTAACTGCTCGGTGTGTACGACCGAAGCCAATCGCTTATTAGAATGCGAAGGATTGCTTCGGGAAGATATCGACCACCTGCAGACCTACCTGAGCTCGGATGCCTTGAGCGGATTTGAGTCGAGGTTCATCCATTTCGCCCGGGATACGGTCAATTACCAGGTGCCGGATATCCAGTTCGTGGCGCGAAGATTTCTGGAGGGGCTGAGCAAGGAAGAGACCATTGAGATCTGCGGCCTGGTGGCGCTGGCCAACTGGGTGGCCCGCCTGAGCATCATCCTGGAGCAAAACGAGGCGGCATGAATGCGGTGTTCCCTCTGGTGCTGGCCGTTGCCCTGGTCGTGGTGCTTGCCTTTTTCCTGTTCCGTGCCCGGCGCAGGATCGGCCGCTTGCGGGCGGCCCTCAACTCGGCCTCCCTGGAACTGCAGCAGGTACAGAAAGCGTTCCACCGCTTCGCGCCCCGCAGCGTGGTGGAACAGATCATCCGGCAGGGCGTGGCTGTGCACGGGGAACGGCAGGAAGTGAGCATCGTATTCGTCGACATTGTAGGATTCACGAACCTGGCCGAGAGTATGGAAGCGGAACAACTGGTGGAGGTACTCAACGGGTACTTTGAGTCCATGAGCCTGGCTATCAGCCAACACCGCGGCTACGTATCCAAATTCATCGGCGACGGGCTCATGGCGCTGTTTGGCACCCCCCACTCCAACCGCTGGCACGCCCTGGACGCGGTGTGGGCCGCCCTGGCCATGCGCGCGGCGCTTAAAGAATACAACGAATCGCTCAGGAGGCGTGACCTGGCCCCCCTGGAGATCGGCATCGGCATCCACTGCGGGCAGGTGGTGGCGGGCGTGATCGGCAACCAGCAACTGATGGAGTTCACCGTGATCGGCGACGCGGTAAATACGGCCGCCCGCATCGAGGCGCAGACGCGCGTCCACCAGGTAGACATCCTGATCAGCCAGGCGGTACGCCGGCACCTGGATGACAAGTTCCGCGTCCGGGAGCTGCCCCCGATTACGGTGAAAGGCAAACGGGAAGCCCTGACGCTGTTCACCGTGGAGGGTTATGCGGACCACGAGGAAAGCGGCGTCGGCCGCGGGGCATTGGAGGCTTGATACGGAACCCGCGCTCCGCCGGCTGATGGGGAATGCCCCTTTACGGCTTCCGGCACTGGATCAGGAACATGAGCTGATCCTCTTGTACTTTCCGGATATCGACCAGTCCGCATGCGCCGAACTCGGCCTGCACGGCCGCGGGGTCGTAGTAGAATATCCGGGCACCCCGGTGGCGTTCGTAGCGATGCGGGCCCACCCGGTCTCCATGGCCGTAGCCGGGAGGCTGCCGGGTGACGGCCGTGAAGATCATCAGTCCGTCGGTGCGTAGCTGAGCGAAGCAGTTGCGGATCAGGTCCGTCCTTTCCCGAGCGTCCAGCAGGTGGATGAGGGCGTGGCAGTAAACGGCGTCGTACTTCCTGTCGTCGAAGGGCATGTCGGTGACTGAGCCGTGGAATACGTCGAGGTCGGTCCCGAAGTGCTCCCGAGCCAGTTGGATGGCGGTGGCGGAGATCTCGATGCCCGTTACGTGCATTCCGGCGGCGGTGAAGACCCGGGCGTTGCGCCCGTAGCCGAAGCCGGGCACCAGCACGCTTTTTACGCCCTGTTTCAAAAACAGGTCCCGGGCCAGCAGGGCGGACCTGGCGGGCTCGCGTCCCCACATCTCCTGTTTTTTTCTGAAGTGTTGTTCCCAGAATTCCGGCATGGGGAATGGGTTAGTTGTGATACATCAAGGTACGCGCGGCCGGATGTTCAGCGGTACGCAGTATCCGTGGCCGGTACTGGTAAATGTAGCTTCGGGGGATTAACTTAGGATAGCGCGGGACGGATAGGCAAACCGGGGGGTGAGCGCCGGGACCGTGCGCTGGTTTCGGGTGCAGGCGGGATTGGGCCGGTGGCACATCCCGGATTTGATTATGCAATTCCTGACGGGCTATGGCATCCTTGGCGGAAATCGACTGGTGTGACACCCCTTTGGTAGCGCCCACGCGGAATACCGAGGTAGAGCGGGAGATTCGCAAGCACCTGGGCGTTTCGCAGAACAGTACGGCCTACTTGGCCCCCGTTCCGTGGGTGGCCTGGACGTTGACCACCAACATGCCGCCCGTAGCGCACATTTCCAACCGCCTGACGGACCTGATCGGCCTGATCGTCAGCATGGAAAACTCCTGCCGTCACTGTTACGGGGCCACGCGTTCCATCCTGCGCCTGACGGGTTACTCCGAAAAACGGATAAGTCAACTGGAAGAGGACCTCTACCAGTCGGATCTGGATGAACGAACCCTGACGGCCCTGGCCTTCGCCCGCAAGTGCGCCCGCTCCGACCCGCGCCCGGACGCTCGTGACCTGGCCGAACTCGCGGAAGTGGGATACAGCCGGATGGCCATCGCCGAAGTGGCATACGTAGCCACCAGCGCCTGCTACAGCAATCGCCTGGCCACCATTCTCGCCATTCCTCCGGACGATATTGAGGACCTGGAGAAAAACCCACTGGCCCGGCTGTTCCGGCCGGTGATAAGGGTTGTTTTTAACGCGCTTGACGCCCGCGCTAAGCAAAGAAACCGGAAGAGATTCCCGCCCGGGGCGATTCAAGCTTGCGCCCCCAAACTGGGTGGAAAATTGATTGAGGCCCTGCGGGAGTCGCCCACGGCCCCTATGCTGGCGCGTATTCTCGAGGATTGCTGGCAATCCCCCCACCTTTCGCGGCGCACGAAAGCCCTGACCTTCGTGGTCGTGGCCCAGGCGCTCAACTGCCCGCTGTGTACCCTGGAGGGCCGGCAGTTAATGGAGCTGGAGGGCTGGCGGCAGGAGGATATCGACCACCTGCTCACGTACCTGAGTTCCGACCAGCTGACGCCCTTTGAATCCCGCTTCATCCACTTTGCCCGGGATACGGTGAACTACAAGGTGCCCGATATCCAGTACACGGCGCGCCGGTTCTTAGCCGATCTGAAGAAGGAGGAGATCATTGAGGCCTGTGGCCTGGTGTCGCTGGCCAACTGGGTGGCGCGCCTGAGTATTATTCTGGAGCAAGACCGGTAGGGTGGGCGCAGTGAGGCGTTGTGAACCGGACCGGAGGTCTGGAGCCATGGCTGCCGGTTGGTGTGTTTCCGCTGGCTGTGTCCGCAGTGAGGCGGAATGAACCGGACCGGAGGTCCGGAGCCGTGTTCTCAGTGATGCGTTGTGAACCGGACCGGAGGTCCGGAGCCATGGCCGGTGGTTGGTGCGCTGCTGCTGGCTGGGTCCGCAATGAGGCGGAATGAACCGGACCGGAGGTCTGGAACCATGGCCGCCGGTTGGTGTGCTCCCGCTGGCTGGGTCCGCAATGAGGCGGAATGAGCCGGACCGGAGGTCCGGAACCGTGGTCGCCTGTGAACCGGAGCGGAGGTCTGGAGCCATGGCCGGTGGTTGGTGCGCTGCCGCTGGCTGTGTTCTCAGTGAGGCGGAATGAGCCGGACCGGAGGTCCGGAGCCATGGTGCCTGTGAACCGGACTGGAGGTCCGGAACCGGGGCAGGACCTCACTCATCCTTTCCCTCTGGCACGGCCGGGGCGTCCGTGGTGATGTTTACCCGAACGCCACGCCCCAGGGCTTCCGCGGTGGGGATGGGGGGCCGCATCCGGGCCACCTCCCATTCGCTGAGGTGCTGTCCCCGCCGGGCGGACACCTCGGAGGGGCGGAACAAATTGGCGGCCCCGGGCTCCTGCGCGCCGCCGGCAAATTGCAGCAGGATGTAGTTGTTCACGGCGGCCACTTCGGCGTCGCTGAGCTCCGGCATCGGAGGCATCGGAGCGCCGTAGGTGCCGGTGTAGAGGCCATGGAGGGTCACGTTGAGGAGGTAGTCGCGCCCGCCTTCCGCCCGCAGGTGGGCCGCCATGCGCTGGATCGGTGGGTACATGCCGCGCCCGGAGCCGTCGACGGTGTGGCAGTTCTGACAGCTAACGCGGTAGGTCCGCTCGCCGAAGGCCAGCCAGGCGGGGGAGGTGAAGTCCGTATCCTGGTCGAGGACCCGCGGCTCCACGTCCGCTTCCCGCGCGATCACCAGCTGCTCGCTGCGCACCCAGGCGAACAGCACCGCACCGACCACCAGGCCGATGGCGAGGGCGTAAGTGAAGATGTGGGCGAGGATGTGACGCATGGCGGGGGGATTGAGGAATGGCTTCAGGCCAGGGCGAACTCTTCCAGATAGATGTGCGATTGGGGTACGCCGTGGTCGAGGAGGGCACGCTCCACGGCCTTCATCATGGGGGTGGGGCCGCACACGAAGAAGCGGCGTACGAAGCGCTCCTTCGGCAGGCGGCGTTCGAGCAGCGCGCCCGTCACCTGTCCTTCCTCAGCGGCCCAGTCGTGTGGCGGCTCGTCGAGCACAAAGACAGTCTCCAGGTCGAGCCGGCCCTTCAGGGCCTCAATCTCGTCGCTGTAGGCCAGCTCTGGTTCGGTATTAGTGCTGTAGATGAGTAGGATGGGGCGGGGGTCGCCGCGGTCGGCCAGGGTGGTGAGGAAGCTCATCATCGGGGTGATCCCGACGCCGCCGGCGATGAAGACGTAGCCCGGGGCCTGCGCGCGGTCGATGGTGAAGGCCCCGTGCGGACCGTCGAGGTACACCGTGGTGCCGGCATCGAGTTGCTGCAGCCGTTCGGAGAAGTCGCCCAGCGCCTTCACCCCGAAGGAGAGACGCGTGGTATTCTCGGCGCTGGAAGCGAAGGAGTAGGGGTGCTCCTCCAGGGTATAGGGCGAGCCGCCCACCTTGATCCAGGCGAACTGTCCGGGGTGGAAGCGAAAGCCGTCGTGGCCCACCGCCTCAATGTCGATGTTGACCGTGCCGCCCCCCTCCGGCCGTACCCCGACCACGCGCCAGGGGCGGCGCTTCTGCAACCAGGGTTTGACGAGGCGCAGGTAGACGATGAGCGACAGCAGGATCCCGCTGGAGGCGAGCCACAGCACCTGTTTCCAGAGGGTATTGATGTAGAGTCCGGCCAGCGAGATGTGCACCTGCGAAAAGGCCAGGGCCAGCACCCCGAGTCCGGTGTGGAGGCCGCGCCAGGTCTCGTAGGGGATGCGCAGCCGCACGCGCCAGATGGAGGTGGCCACCAGGGCCAGCAGCAGGAGTACCGCCCCGAGTCCGAACTTGCTGGCGTAGGTGCCGCCGAGCGGATTGAGGAGGGCCACCCGCGCGGGGTGTTCCATGAGCAGCAGCACCGGGTGGATGAGCACGAACAGCAGGGCCACTACCGCGATCTGCCGGTGGTACTTCAGCACCACGTCGATGCCGAAGGGGTAGGTCAGCGGCTTGAAGCGGGCGATGAGTACGAACTGGATGCCGATCTGGGTAATTCCCACGAAACCCAGCGCCACCGACAGCTCCACCCAGAACGACCGCCCGCTGGGCACCGGCGGCACCAGCATGAGCCCGATGGGCGCCAGCACGACGAAGAGGTAAAGGGCCAGCCAGAGAAAACCGAGTATGGTTCTGTTCATAAGGGAGCGCTCGGGGTTTGGGGGCGGAGCCCGATCCGTCAGGTGCCAACGCTACCCGGCTACCGTCGGTACTGAACAGTGGGGTGGGCGGGGTGGGTTCGCGGGTTTGATCTGTGAGCTTTGCTCGCGGTACCCCGGAGCCGGCGGCGGCGGCGCGCAGGTGCCGGGAAAACCCACAAGATCCAACTGCCTCAACGTACTCCGCTATTCATAAAACTCCGGTGGGTATTCCACCTTCCCGTGGACGCCCTTCAATCCGCCCTCGGTGAGGGCTACCACCATTGAATTCTCCTGCGGCACCTCAAACGGCAGCTCAATACCGAACCGATATGCTGGTTGGTACCCGAACCTGGGGTAGTAATCGGCGTGGCCGACCAAGACCACGGCCAGGTACCCGAGGGTCCTCGCTCGCTCGCGGGCCGCGCGGATCAGCCGCCTGCCAACGCCCCGCCGCTGGTATTCCGGCAGCACGGACACCGGGGCCAGGGCCAGCGCCTCAGAGGTGTCTTGCCCGCTCCTGATTTTCAGCCGGGTGAGCAGAATGTGGCCAACGATCCGGTGGTCCGTCTCCGCCACCAGCGACAGCTCCGGTACGAAGGCCTCCGAGCGCCGCAACCACTCCACCAGGAACTGCTCCCGGTGGTCGCTCAGGGGCTCCGCCGCGAAGGCTTCCTGGATTAGGGCGAAGACCGCTGGGTGGTCCTGGGGCATTTCTTGACGGATGGTAAGGTCCATGTAGTTATTGGGCGGGCGTTCAGCGGTGGATAGTGGCGTTTCGCTTGGGGGGGCTAAGGTAGCGGGGGTTGGTTTTTGAGTCGGTAACTTGTATTACCCGTCATCCCATCCGCCATGAATCACGACTATCCCACCATCAGGCCGCCTTGGAGTAGTCTGTTCGGATCGGCCTGGGCACTCGGTATCGTTTTGATCTTCGCATTTGGAATCCCCCGGTTCTCCTTCGTCTTGTCCGCCAACGTGACGGGCCAGTACGGACTGGTCTCCCTGGTTTTCGTCGCCATGTGGTGTACGCCCTGGGTGTTCCTGACCCGGGCGGGGCGGGACAGTATGGGGATGAAGTGGCCCGACCGCCCCGCATGGCTGCTGTCAGCCGATGCCATCCTGGACCGCATCGTACCTAAGGCGCACCGGGTCGAACTGAAGGGCAAAAGCCTCCGCAAAAGATCCGAACACCTATCTTCGTAATCCCTCATAAGCGTGAGTTATCCAGGGGGGTCAATACTCCGGAATAGGGGGGTCAGACACTCCGGAATACGCAACCAACAAGCTCAACCGGCGGCTGTACGTGGTAGGCGGTGTTGGGCGATCTCATAATTTGATGGTGTAATTTGTGGCCCGTCCCTGCCCATGCTTCTCTATGATCGATCGATCAACCATAGTAGAAAGTATCCTTTTAATTGTTGGACTTGGTATTTCTAGCTCTTCTGCAATCTGTCCTGATTGAGCCCCAGCATTGCTACTAATAAATTCATAAACCGTTTTCTCTCTCGGCGACATTTTTGATTGAATATTTGTTCTCTCGATTTTACTTTGAATCTTTCTTTTGATTGTCAACAGCGAATTCATAAAATATTGAATCCATTGAGTTATGTCCTCATTTGGTCGTTGAGCCTGGCAATGCCTAAGGACTTGATAGTAATCTTTTTTGGTTGATTCAATCTGATGTTCAAAACTGACGTATTGTACCCAGTCATATCCTTGTTGTAATAAACTTAAAGTGGTCAATAATCGACTCATTCTTCCATTACCATCTTGGAAAGGATGTATCGTCAAAAATTCATATACTAATACTGCGGTTTTCACCAAGGGGTGCACTTCAGTAGGCGTATTGTACCACTTTATGATTTCATTCATTTTATCTTCTGTGGGGTGACCAGGCGGTGTGGTTTCGAAGATTATTTGCCGGCTTCCATCGGGTAATTTTGCCTCTACTGCATTACTGTGTTGTTTGTAATTGCCTCTGTGCCACTCATCTTTTCTGCTGTACTGCATTAGAATTTTATGTAGACCTAATATATCTTTTCTCTCTATTTGAATTGAATCGCTGTTTTCTATGATGATTTCGAGAGCTGCGTAGTATCCCGCTACTTCTTGTTTATCTCTATTTTCAAGTTTATTGATATCCAATGCTGATAGGAATCGTTTGACTTCAGAATCACTCATTTTTGAGCCTTCGATCCTTGTAGAGGCCCCTACACTTTGAATGGTAGCCATTGTTCTTAGCTGAGTCAGACTAGCTCCTTCCCGTCGCCTTATGATGGCCCATGAAGCGTCAAATCGATCTATCTCGCTGATTAGGTTTACCAGATTCCAGTCAAGCTTCCCTTTAAAGTTGTAAAGCTTCATCGTATTTTTCATGGCTACAAGGTAAACAGCCAGAAGCATAAATGATACGATTTGATTCGTAAATATTCGCTTATGATCCGGTTCGAGGATCGATCAATAAACTGGCAAGTGTTTTTTCGGCCTGCCTTTGATGGCAGGCTGTCGCTCAACGGGAGGCCGTGCAAAAGCTCACGCCCAATCTAGGCAAAAATCGGCCGCGGTGGCTTGATCTGTGATACCAGCAGTAAATAAGCCCCAAAAGTCGCTACGAAGTCCTCAAGCGAACCTCCAAGACCGGGAAGCGGGCCATTTGCGGGTGAAGTACGCCCCTTCAACCGTCTGATTAGCTCTGGAACGCCCAGTATCGACACACTCCGCCGCAGGTTATAGCAGCAAGCCAGCAAACTGAACTCCCCGTCGACTTGATCCAGGCCCCGGACTAGGGTGAAGTAAGCGCCCCAACTTCGCTTAATCGTGCCGAACGGATGCTCGACGATCGCTTGCCTGCTGGGGTAGACTTCCGGCCACTCCTGCAGTCGCTGGTGGTTGCGCGCCAGCGCCGCCGCGTGCTCGTGGTGGTAAATCACCTTACCGTGGCGGTTCCTGCGGGCCGCCTCGCTCAGGCACTGCTCGCGGATGGGGCACTGCGAGCAGATTGAGTTCGACAGCCGGTAGCGCTGGAAGCGGCGGTCGGTCTGGGCCCGTCCTCCACGGCTCTCCCGCTGGTGGTACCACCGCCCGTTGCTGGTCAACTCCTGCCCCTCGGGACACACGTACACGTCCGCCTCTTCGTCGTACTCGAACTCCCGCGGGCCGTAGCCCCCGGCCTGCCGGGGCTTCGACTTGCGCTCGGCCACGAAGGGCTCCATGCCCAGGGCCTCTACCTCCGCCAGGTTAGTGGCGTCATAGTATCCCTTGTCGGCCAGGATATCGATCGGTTCCCCGGGATTATCGGGCAAGTCCAGGATCTCCTTCGCTGACTTAGCCAGTCCCGCGAGGGCCTGGATGTCATTAACGTTCGTAGCCTCCGTATGCACGATGAGGTTGTGCTCGTCGTCCACTACCGACTGGATGTTGTAGCCCACCAGCGACTCCGTACCCTTCACCATCATACTGCGGGCATCGGGATCCGTCTCGCTGAGCTGATTTTCTCCACTTTTATGAAGCTCCTCCTGCATTTCTTCGTAGCGCTCTTTGCGTTCGCGCAGGGCAGTCAGCTTATCCAGCGCTTGCTGCTGCAGGTCTTGCTGGTTGTCGCTGGTTTCCTGGACGTCACGGTCTTCGAACTCTTGCAGCGCCTCGGCGATGCCATATTCGATGCGCTCCAGGTTGCGCTGCAGCTTGGCCCGGTTAAAGTGCTTACATCTAGGGCCCCTACCCCAGATGACGCGGCGCGTTCTGCGCGTGGATCTTCGTGCCGTCCACCGCCAGCCGCTGGCCGGCGATCAAGTCCCAATCCTTGAGTAGCAGCACGTATTCCTTAAAGACGGCCTTGAGTGCCTTGGGGTGGTTTTTACGGAAGTCGGCGATCGTATGGTACTTCGGCCGCAGGTTTCCCGTGAGCCACATTACCTCGATGTTGACCTCGCAGGCCCGCTGCAGTTGGCGGCTGCTGCGGATCCGGTTCAGGTAACCATAGAGATAGAGCTTAAGCAACAGATCCGGACCATATGCACTGGCGCCATCGGCCTGGACGGGCTTAAAGCCGAGGGCAGGCAAGTCGAGCTGATCCACAAATGCGGCAACGACGCGCACCTCGGCGTCGGCCGGAATCATCGCCTCCAACGGTGTGGCGAAAAGACCGAACTGGGCGGGGTCCAAACCTATGAGACCGTTGCAAAAAGTGTGTCACGATAAGAACCAATACTTTTCGTAACACAACTACAAGCAAATGGAAAACCACGAGTTTGATGTGGAAGCCTTCCGCAAGGAAGCGATCAAGAAACTGCAGGACGGTGAAGGGCTGCTGGGCGAGAACGGAGCGTTCACGCCCCTGCTAAAGTCTTTTCTGGAGCAGGCCCTGGAGGGTGAGCTGGACGCCCACCTAGCCGAAGAAGATGCGCCAAATCGGAAAAACGGTCGCGGCAAGAAGCGGGTACGCACCTCGCTGGGCGAGATAGACATCG
>NZ_SRSF01000006.1 GCF_004803465.1 Neolewinella litorea
TATCCGGAGTACTGATAAAAAACAATAATGGAGAGTACCTCACTGATACTCATAATACCTTCGAAACGTGGGTTGCGATAAACGGGCTGGGGATGGAGTGTTAACCACTGGTCAAACTGCTGGCAAAAATCGTCGACCGTAACAAAGATCTCGATTAGTTTGAATGCTTTATCTTCGGTGAGCATGAGGCGGGTTTTTGGTCCGGAAGGGAGTTGAGATGTCCTTCCAAGGTACCAACTACTCGTCTCATCTTGCGTAAATCGCTGATCTGCAGCCGATTTGCCCCCAACCTCACGTTAAATTAGTCATCAAAATAAAAAAAATGGGAATAAATCACTGACCTGCTCAAAAAGTGGCTCTTATTTGGCCTCATTTTAGGCAATGTTTCGGATTACAAATAAGTCATGCTATTATGGGGTAGAGTTTAAAACCTGTGGGTCTACACAAACCAGCGATAAAAGGCCTGAAGCATCCGCTTCGGGCCTTTTGCATTGGTGGGCATCCGGTCTCAGGGCATCGCTGCCCGCGCGCCCGGCCCCTTCACGAAGCGGCCGCAGGGGTTGCCGGTAGGAGTGCCATTTTCCAGGGAAAGGCAGCCGTTAACGAGCACGTCGCGGACC
This sequence comes from Neolewinella litorea, assembly GCF_004803465.1. Classification (GTDB taxonomy): domain Bacteria; phylum Bacteroidota; class Bacteroidia; order Chitinophagales; family Saprospiraceae; genus Neolewinella; species Neolewinella litorea. The sequence continues at coordinate 621 of NZ_SRSF01000006.1, forward strand.
CCGGTGGCGTATTGGTGGGGATCGGCGAAGGTGGCGTTGTCGCGTACTTCAGCGGGGTCGAAGACGACGATATCGGCATAGTGGCCGACTTTCAGGTGGCCGCGCCGTTCCAACCGCAGGTTTTCGGCGGGCAGGGACGTCAGGCGGCGAATACCTTCCTCCAGGGGAAACAGCCCTTTGTCGCGGCTGAACTGCCCAAGTACCCGGATGAAGGAGCCGTAAGCCCGCGGGTGGGTACTCTGCTCCAGGAAAACCCCCTCGGCCGAGTACGCGCCGGCATCTGAGCAGAAGCTCATCCAGGGTTGCTGAATCTTGCGGTCAATGTTCTCCTCCGACATGGAGAAGTAGACCACCTGGATCCGGCTCTGGTCGCGGACGATCAGGTCGACCACCGCCTCGCCGGGGGGCAGGCCCAGTTCGGCGGCCACTTCATCGAGGCGCCGGCCGTTGTATTGCCGCAGGTCCGGGTTCTTGAACCCGACGAACAGGATGCGGTCGGGAGGATTGCGGAAGGTCAATTCCCCGATCACCCGTTCCCGCACCGCGGGGTCCTCCAGTTCCTTAAGCATGGCGTCAATGCCTTCTTTGCGTACCCACTCCGGCAGTTGTACGTGGAGCCCGGTGGAACTGGCATTGTAGGTGTACATATCGGCGGTCACGGGGAGCCCCTGCGCCCGCACCCGATCGATCAGGCGGATGACGCTGTCCATTTTCCACCAGTTGGCTTCCCCGGAGGCTTTGAGGTGGTATATCTCCGAGCGCACGTCGGCGTCGCGGCAAATGGAGATCAGTTCATCCACTGCCTCAAACAGTTCATCGCCTTCGTTGCGGATATGGGAGATGTACATGCCCCCGTACCGTCCAGCCACGCGGGCCAGTTCGGTGAGTTCTTCCGTATCGGCGTGCATGCTGGGTGAGTAAAGCAGGGAGGAGGAAAGCCCGACGGCCCCTTCTTCCATGCTCCGGGCGAGCAAGTCTTTCATCTCCTGCATCTCCTCCGGGGTGGCCGCCCGGTCCGCGTAGCCGATCACGTGAGTACGCAGGGTGCCGTTCCCGACAAAAGAGGCCACGTTCACCGCTACGCCCCGGTCTTCCAGATGCTTGAGGTATTCACCCAGGGTGGTCCAGCTGACTTCGTACCGCAACGCCTGCTGGTTTTCGGTCATTTCCTGCTTCATGCGCGCATTGAGTGGACCCATGGAACGGCCTTCCCCCATCACTTCCAGCGTGACGCCCTGCCGCAGGTCGCTTTGCGCGCGACCGTCGACCAGCAACGACTCGTTGGCCCAGCTGAGCATATTGATGAATCCCGGGGCGACGGCCATGCCGGTGGCGTCGATGCTGCGGATGGCCCGGCCGAGATCGGGGCCGATCGCCGCAATAGAATCACCGCGTACGCCAATATCCGCCCGGTACGGTTCCCCGCCCGAGCCGTCGTATACCAGTCCATTGCGGACGACCAGGTCAAAGGGCGGGCTGGACGGGGTGCATCCCCCGATGAGGAGGGCCAGGACCGTAAGCAGACAGAAAAAACGCATGAGCAAATGGGATCGGTAGGTACCAAATTTACCGCATGAAGGGGCTTTTGCGGCAAAAGCCACCGAATGATGCCCGAATTATCGTCTTGGCCGGCGGGGGGCGGCGGATTTTATTATTTTGTCCGGTCCCCTACGTAGGAATGATTAGTTTCTTAATCCATTTACCGGGTCGTAATATTGGCGCACGACACGTATCTCCGGCTTCCGGACCGCTAAACCAACTTCCAAACTAACAATTGCTATGCAGAAAATTTTACTCCTAATTGGCCTCGTCCTTTCGGCCTTTACCGCGACCGCCCAGGTGATCTACGTGGACGCCGACGCCGGGGGAAACAACGACGGTACATCCTGGACGGACGCCTACACCGACCTTGGCATAGCGATCAATAACGCCGAAGCCGGCAGCTCACTCTGGATCGCCGGGGGCCGTTACGTTACCCCGGACACCGCCGCTTTCTTCATCGATCGCGAGTTATCGCTCTACGGTGGTTTCGACGGTTCCGAAACTTCCGTGGAAGAGGCCGACCCCGTCACCAATCCCACCATCCTTAGCGGTGACGTGATGGGCAACGACAACGGAACGGTCTACGATAGTACCCTGGCGGCAGACAACAACCGTGTGTTGATCATCATCGATACCAGCGAGGTGACCAGTTCCTTTACGGTTACCCTGGATGGACTCACGATCCGCGACGGTGCCGTAGCGGCGGATTACGAAGAGGGCTCCCCCATCCCCTTTGCCGGCGGTGGACTCTACAGCGAAGCCCGCACCGATATCTCCCGGGTCACCTTCACGGCCAACCGGGCGCCCTTCGGTTCGGCATCGGCCCACATCTTCACTACCGGCTCGCAGTCCACCTTCGACAACGTCGTAAGCGAGGGTAACTACTCCGGCATCCGCGGCAACCACTACTTCAACAGCGTCGATTCGATCTCCTTCACCAACAGCACCTTCAGCGGGTCAACCGACGTGGTAGTGGACGGAGGCTTCATCTCCACTGTTGCCATGACCGGCCTGACCATCGACGGCTGCAGTTTCAGTGACCTCAACGGCGGCGACGTAGTCCGCGGCGGTGCGCTGAACACGGCCAGTACACTCGATATCCGCATCATGAACAGCGACTTCAGCAACCTGTCGGCCGACCTCGGCGGGGCCCTGTACCTGCGGAACCCCAACCTCTACCTCGCGGACCGGGAAACGAACGCCGAAGAGTGCGTGATCGATAACTGCACGTTTACGGACATCAACGCCCAGCGCTGGGGCGGCGCCGCTTTCTTCGGCAACATCAGCCACACCATCAGCAATTCCACCTTCACCGACGGTATCGGAGCCCAGACCGGCGGACTCGGCGGTGCTGTCTACGGACAAAGCGGGGACACCATCCGCTATGCCTACCACATCGACAATACCGACTTCATCCGCAACACCACCAGTGGCAGCAGCGGGGGAGCGATCTTCTACTTTGCCGATGGCGTAGACGTGAAAATTACCGGTAGCCGGTTTGAAGGCAACATTGCGGCGGGTAACGCGGGTGCCATCTTCCTCCAGGGATCCAGCACCGACCGGGTCACCGCAAGCATGATCGATAACTGCGAATTCGTTGGCAATACGGCGGGCGCGGGTTTTGCCGCCGCGGCTCTGTTGCTCTTCGAGAAATCCACGGTGTCGAACAGCAGCTTCATGGAAAACAGCGCCACCAACGGCAGTCTCTACGTAGGAGCCGGTGGAAAGGCCTACCACGTGGTGAACTCCGAATTTACCAACAACGGATCCTCGACCAACTCCACCTTCGCCCGTGGGGCGGGCATCTGGGCCGGTCTAAGCGGCGGCAACCTTGGCGACAGCGTGGTTGTCGACAGCTGCACCTTCAGCGGCAACGTGGTTTCGGGCGACGACTTCATTAGCGGCGGCTCGGCCATCTACGTCAGCGGAGACACCGGTCCAATGGTACCCAGCTTCCGGGTGATGAACTCCAGCTTCGTAAACAATGCCTCGACCAACGACGCCGACGCGGCCATCGAGGTAATCAACGGCACCAACCTGGAAGTGATCAACTCCGACTTCTTCGCCAACTCCTCCTCCGGCAACGGCGGCGCAATCAATATGTGGCAACTGCCCGAGCGGGACACGCTGGACAACGTGCCCTTTACCTTCTACCTGCCCGACAACCTGCCGACGCTGACCGTCGAGCGGAGCCTCTTCGTGAACAACAATGCCGGCGTGCAGGGCGGAGCGATCAACCTCTTCTCCAGCACGATCGACATGCGCAACTCCATCATGCTCGGCAACACCGTCGACAACGGCGAAGGCAGCGGTGGTGGTATCATCATCAACGGCAGCTCCTCCCCGGGCGCCGTGCTGGACAACTACCTCATCAACAATACCTTCTACAACAACCGCGACGGCGGCCGTATCGGCATCGACACCCTCCCCGGATCGGTGGGTAATGCCGTAGCCATCTTCCAGCCCGGTAATACCGACGCCGACTCCAACGCGGTCGTCCTGACCATCCAGAACAACGCCTTTTTCATGGATGCCCCGCAGGAGGAAAGCATCGGCCTGGAACTGAACACCGGCGACGTCAGCGACCCCACCGGCTTTGGTGCCATCACCGTCAATTCCCTCGGCGGTAACTACTTCAGTAGCAGCCTGGCGGCCAACCTGCCCTTCACCGACGTCAGTGGCGAGGATATCGTGAACGTTGAGGTTGACCTGGAGGACATCTTCGTGGATCCCTTCGAATCCGACCCCAACTCCGACTTCCCGAACGTCAACCTCGTTGATAGCGAAACGAACGTATTGATCAACGGTGGTACCACGGGCGACCTGGTACCGGAAGTGGACTTCTACAACCGCACGCGCATCGGCCTGCCCGACATCGGGGCCATCGAGCTCGACACCACCTCCACCAGCGTGGCTGAGCCCATCTCCCAGAGCGGCCTGGCCCTGGAATTCTTCCCCAATCCGACCGTAGATGTGGTCAACATCGTCAACCACGACCCCGCTATCCGCGACTTTACGGTGCTGGTTTCCGATATGCAAGGACGCTTCGTGGGCGGTCGCCAGTTCGGTGCCGTCAACAACAAGCTGGACGTCAGCGGCCTACCAAAAGGCGTATACAACCTGACCCTGCTGATCAACGGGAAGGTCTACAGCCAGCAGATCATGCGGCAGTAGTCCGAATGATATAGGCTTATTACCCGGGGGCGGGCCGTCTGAAAAGCGGTCCGCCCCCGGTTTTATTTACGGCGGCTAACGACTTGGCCCGGCACCCGCGGCCGCGCCCAAATTGAACCTCAGGGGGTAGGGATTGTATTAATAGCACTAACTTTGCCGCATGCAACAGGTACCGCCCAGCATCCGCCTACTCAGGCGAAGGATTTAATACGCTTCCCGCTACGGCCCGGAAGCCGGCACTTCAGTGCCCGACGCAGTACCCTCCCCCTTCATTTTGACTACCCGCGCGGCGGTCCCTCCTTTTTAGCTATGCAGATTAAGATCCTGGTTGCCCAACCGGAACATACCGTATTCGCTCCGGCCATTTGTGCCCTCATTGAAGAATCCGCCAAGGCCCGTGGTACCGGTATCGCCAAGCGTAAACCGGAGTACATCGAGGAAAAGATCCTCAGCGGCAAGGCCATCCTGGCCCTGGTCGACGGAGAGATCGGCGGCTTCAGCTACATCGAGACCTGGGAGCACGGCAAGTACGTGGCCAACTCCGGCCTCATCGTGAACCCCGCCTTCCGCCGTCACGGACTGGCCCGCCGCATCAAGGCGGCCATCTTCCGGTTGTCGCGCACGAAGTACCCCGAGGCCCGCATCTTCGGCATTACCACCAGTCTGCCGGTGATGAAAATCAACAGTGACCTCGGCTACCGGCCGGTCACCTTCTCCGAACTCACCCAGGACGATGCCTTCTGGGCCGGCTGCAAGACCTGCCCCAACCACGACATCCTGGAACGCAACCAGCGCCGGATGTGCCTGTGCACGGCCATGATGGCCCCCAGTGCCGTGGAGGCCCGCAAGATGGCGGTGGACCTCTCCGATATGATCGTGGAGGCCTAGGCGGGTCCGAAATTCCGATATTGACCTTTGAATTGGGAAGCCGCGGCCCCACCCGCCGCTTCCATACAAACCAGCATACCTTGAAAAAGATAGTTCTTGCCTACTCGGGCGGATTGGACACCAGCTTTTGCGTCGCCTACCTCACCGAACAGGGCTACGAAGTGCACGCCCTCACCGTCGACACGGGCGGCTTCTCCCGCGAGGAACTGGCCGAAATGCGGGAGCGGGCCCTGACCCTCGGCGCGGCATCCTACAAAAGCATCGACGTCACCGACGAATACTACCGGGAATGCCTCCGCTTCCTGGTCTACGGCAATTGCCTGCGCTATCAGACCTACCCTATGTCGGTCAGCGCCGAACGGATGTTCCAGGCCATGACGACCGCCCGCTACGCCGTGGAGATCGACGCCGACGGCGTAGCGCACGGGAGTACCGGCGCGGGCAACGACCAGGTGCGCTTCGACCTGGCTTTTGAGCTGAGCGGCAAGGAACTGGAGATTATCACCCCCATCCGCGACCTGAAGCTGTCGCGGCAGGAAGAGGTGGACTTCCTGGCCGAACGCGGGTTGCAGTGGCCCGAAAAAAAGGGAACCTACAGCATCAACGCCGGCCTCTGGGGAACCTCAGTCGGGGGCGCCGAGACCCTCACCAGCGACCAGCCGCTGCCGGAGGACGCCTGGCCGGTACCGGTCACGGCCACCGAGCCGCGAAAACTGGACATTCACTTCCGGCAGGGGCAGATCACCGGGTTTGACGGCGAAGAGTTTGTCGGACAGGTCGCCGCCATCCGCGCGCTGGAGAAACTGGCCGCACCCTACGGCGTGGGCCGCGACGTCCACGTGGGCGATACCATCATCGGCATCAAGGGCCGCGTGGGGTTCGCCGCCGCCGCCGCCGTGCTCATCATCAAGGCGCACCACCTGCTGGAGAAGCATACGCTGGGCAAGTGGCAGCTCTTTTGGAAGGAACAACTCAGCAACTGGTACGGCATGATGCTTCACGAGGGTCAGTTCCTGGACCCCGTCATGCGCGACGTGGAAGCCTTCCTGGAAAGCTCACAGGACACCGTCAACGGCACCGTACACCTTACGCTGCACCCCCACCGCTTCACCCTCGACGGCATTACTTCGCCGGACGATCTGCTGGGCGCCGGCTTCGGTTCCTATGGGGAGATGAACAAGGGCTGGAGCGGCGAGGACGTCCGCGGATTCACCAAGATTCTGAGCGTCCCCGGTCGCATTCGTAACAGCGTACACCAGGACTCATGAAGCGGATAGGAATCATCGGCGGCGGAGGCTATACGGCTGGCGAACTGCTTCGCATCCTGGTGCACCACCCGGAGGTGGAAATTGCTTTCGTGGAAAGCAGCAGCCAGGCGGGCAAGGCCGTACACGAAGTACACAGTGATTTGATCGGCGATACGGACCTTCATTTTGTCGGGTCCGCGGGTGCCGCGCTTACGGGTGGCGGGGCCCCGGAAAAGGGTCCGGTGGATGCCGTCTTTCTCTGCATGGGCCATGGCGTTTCCCGGGGGTGGGTAGAATCTCACCGGCCCCGGCAAGGTACTTTGGTGGTGGACCTGAGTACCGACTACCGGCTCGATCCGGCGTGGGTATACGGCCTGCCGGAAATCAACCGGGAAGCCATCCGCGGCGCCCGGCGAATTGCTAATCCAGGCTGCTTTGCCACGGCGATCCAGCTGGCCCTGTTGCCGCTGGCCTCCGCCGGCCTGGCCGAAGGGGAAGTGCACGTGAACGGTATCACGGGCAGCACCGGTGCCGGACAGAGTCCGTCACCCACGACCCACTTCAGCTGGCGCAACGCCAACGTGAGCCTGTACAAGGCCTTCAACCACCAGCACCTGGCCGAGATCAGCCGTAGCGCCGCGCAGGTTGGCCGCCGGGCGACCGACAACATTCATTTCCTGCCAGTGCGGGGTCCATTTGCCCGGGGTATTCTGGTGACCTGCTACCTGGACACCGACCGTTCGGAGGAGGAGCTGCGGCAGCTGTTCCGCGACTTCTACGCCGGGGCGGCCTTCACCCACGTCACCGACGAGGGCATCAACCTGAAGCAGGTGGTGAATACCAACAAGGGGCTGGTGCACGTCGAAAAGCACGGCAGCAAGGTGCTGGTGACCACCGCCATCGATAACCTCCTCAAGGGGGCCAGTGGCCAGGCGGTTCAGAACATGAACCTGGCGCTGGGCCTGGACGAGCGAATGGGACTCAATCTTAAAGCCTCCATGTTTTAGCCGCGGCTACTTCTTCGACCAAACGGAAACCCATACTACGATGCAACTCTACGACGTCTACTCCCTCTATCCGATTGAACCCGTCCGCGGCGAGGGCAGCTACGTCTTCACCGCCGACGGTACCCGCTACTTGGACTTCTACGGCGGGCACGCGGTGATCAGCATCGGGCACGCCCACCCGCACTACGTCCGGATGGTCGCCGATCAGGTCGGCAAACTCGGCTTCTACAGCAACAGCGTGGAAAATGCCCTGCAGCAGGAGTTGGCGGATAAACTGGGGCGGTTGTCGGGTCTGGACGACTACCAACTTTTCCTCGTCAGCAGCGGTGCCGAGGCCAACGAGAACGCCCTTAAGCTGGCCAGTTTCCGGACCGGCCGGCGGCGGGTGATCGCCTTCCGGGGCGGGTTCCACGGCCGCACCTCCGCCGCCGTCAACGCTACGGACAACGAGGGCATCAAGGCCCCCATCAACCGCAACTACCCCGTCACTTTTCTGGAGATCAATGACCTGGACGCGCTGCGCCGGGAACTCAAGAAGGGCGACGTAGCGGCCGTGATCATCGAGGGTATCCAGGGCATCGGAGGCATTCACATTCCCGACGTCGGTTACCTGGAAGCCCTGCCGGAATTGTGCCACGCTCACGGCACGCTGCTGATCCTGGATGAGGTACAGTCGGGCTACGGGCGCAGTGGCAAATTCTTTGCTTTCCAACACAGCGATATCCGGCCGGACATCATCACCGTAGCCAAGGGCATGGGCAACGGTTTTCCGATCGGGGGTGTGCTGATCGCGCCGGAGATTCCGGCTATCAAAGGACAACTCGGCACCACCTTCGGCGGAAGCCACCTGGCCTGCGCGGCGGGTATTGCCGTACTTGACGTGCTGGAGCGGGAAGCGCTGATGGACAACGCCAGCCGACTGGGGGATTACCTGCAAACGGAATTGAAGGCCACCGGACGATTTCGGGAGGTACGGGGGCACGGACTCATGATCGGCCTGGATATGGACGAACCGATCGGCGAACTGCGGAAGAAACTCCTCTTCGAGCACCAGGTATTTACCGGGTCGGCGAAGGATCCAAATACTATTCGGCTCCTGCCGCCGCTCAATGTTGGGCGGGAAGACTGCGATGTAGTGATTGGTGCGTTCCGGGAAGCCCTGGTCGCGGGATAGCGACGGAAACCACCCTAAGCACATACAAACACACCCATGAAGAATTTCCTCTCCGTCCACGACGCGCCCTCGGTCGGTCGGCTCATCGAGCGGGCCGCAGCCATCAAGGCCGACCCCTTCGACCACGAGCGAACCGGGCACCACAAGACCCTGATCAACCTCTTTTTCAATCCCAGCCTGAGGACGCGACTGAGTACCGAAAAGGCCGGAATGACGCTGGGTTTCCAGGTGATCACCATGGATATGGCCGGGGGCTGGAAGCTGGAATTCGAGGACGGGATAGTTATGAATCTGGACCGCGCCGAACACGTGCGGGAAGCGGCCGGTGTGCTGAGCCAGTACTGCGATATCCTGGCGGTCCGCTCCTTTCCCGAACTGGTGGACCGGGACGCGGACTACGCCGACCGGGTGATCAACGCCTTCGTGAAGTACGCCACCGTACCGGTGGTCAGTCTGGAATCGGCCATCCGCCATCCGCTGCAGAGCCTGGCCGATTGCCTGACGATCAGCGAGCACCGGCGGTCGGCGCGCCCCCGCGTGGCCCTGACCTGGGCACCGCATCCGCGCAAACTGCCACAGGCGGTGGCCAACAGTTTCGCAGAATGGATGGTCAACTGGGGTGAGGTCGACCTGGTGATCGCCAATCCGGAAGGCTTCGACCTGGCCCCGGAGTTCACCGCCGGTGCCGAGGTGGTGCACGATCAGGCTGCGGCCCTGCGGGGGGCGGAGTTCGTGTACACCAAGAACTGGTCGAGCTACACCCATTACGGGGCAACCGCCGACCTGCCCGGCTGGATCGTGGATGAGGATAAAATGGCCCTGACCGACAATGCTTACTTCATGCACTGCCTGCCCGTGCGGCGCAACGTCATCGTTTCGGACGGCGTGCTGAACAGCGACCGCTCCCTGGTGCTGCAGCAGGCCAATAACCGTACCTGGGCGGCCGCGGCCGTGCTGGAGGCTTTGGCGGGGTAGGGGCATGCCCGGAGGTATGTCGGCACGCGACCCGGACCGCCATCAGGCTCGCCGGGGTAGCCGGGTAAATGGTACATTGTCGTTCGTAAAGTGAATGTCCCTATGGCCCGCCAACTCCTAGAAACCGAACAGAAAGCCCTCGAAATTAACCTCAACCCCAAGATCTACGGCACCTTCGCCGAGATCGGGGCCGGACAGGAGGTTGCCCGACACTTTTTCCAGGTGGGCGCGGCGGCCGGCACCATCGCCAAGACGATGAGTGCCTATGACAAGGTGTACTCCGACCAGATCTACGGGGTGGAACCCAGCGGGCGCTACGTCTGTGAAAGCCGCATCCACAAGATGCTCGACCACGAGTACGACCTGATGGTCGACCGACTGCGGCACGACCGGCCGGAAACCAACTTCTTCGTCTTCGCCGATACGGTGGCCGCCATCAACTACACCCGTACCATCCGGGGCAACGGTTGGCTGGGTCTGCGCTTCGAACTATCCCCCAACGGCGGACCCAATGACCTGCTGCTCCACGCGCGTATGCTCGACAACGATAACCAGTTGCAGCAGCAGGCCATCGGTATCCTGGGGGTGAACATGATATACGGTGCCTTCCGCCTGCACGACGACCCCGAAGCACTGGTGGAAAGTCTCCTCGATGGCTTGAAAGGCCGGATCGCCATCGACATGATGGTGCTGAGTGGAGCGGACTTTTCGGTGGATAACCGTTTGCTCAGTCTGTGGCTGGTGAAGCACGGCCTGACCGACATAACCATGTTCGACCCACGGGGCCGTAGCATTCACCCCAGTGAGTTCCTGTACAAGAAGGCCGTGATGGTGGTGCGCGGGAGCTTCCGCCCCACTACGCTCGTGAATGCCGACATGCTGGAATCCGGCTACCGGCAATTCCGGTCGGAGGAAAACATCGACCCCTCGAAGAGTTTCCTGCTGACCGAACTCACGCTGGACAACTTGCAACACAGTTCGGAGTTGAACGAGCGGGACTACCTCCACCGGGCCACCCTGCTCAACGCATTGGGGCAGACCGTAATCATCAGCAACTACCACCGCTACGGCGACCTGATCGAGTACCTCTCGCTCTACAAGGTGTCGCCGCTCGGCATCGTAGTGGGGGTGAATGATTTGCTGCAGCTCATCAGCGACAAATACTACGCCAACCAGGACGGCCGGCTGCTGGCCGCCTTCGGGGAGATATTCACCCGTAACGTTAAACTGTACGTATACCCGGCGCAGCAGGAGGGAAGTGCCGACCTGATGACGGCCGAGAACGTACCGATCCCGGAAGGCGTCAAGTTCCTTTACCGCCACCTCATCGACAGCGGGCAAATTGTGGACATCGAGGGCTTCAACCCCAATATCCTCCACATCTACAGCCGGAACGTACTGGAGATGATCCGTGCCGGGGAAGACGGCTGGGAGAAGATGGTCCCCGACCGCGTGGCCAAGTTGGTGAAAGGCGACTGCCTGTTCGGTTACCCTTCGGAAAAGTTGGAGTTCGAATACTAGCACGGTGGCCTTCGCAACCCACTCGGCGGGGGCGAGGGAATTGTCCGGCCAGCGTAATAACCGCCGACTCCCGGTGTATCGACAACCAAAGTAGGCGGACAGGTGTAAATACAGAACCATCATCAAGAAAATAATACTGTATGTACCCCGTCGAGCTTACCATCCCGATGTCAAAGGACCTGACCAATTTCGGGTTTGAGTCCCTCACCACGCCCGAGGCAGTGGATGCCGCCCTCGGCCAGGAAGAAGGAACCGCCCTGCTGGTGGTCAACTCCGTATGCGGCTGTGCCGCCGCCAACGCCCGCCCCGGCGCGAAGTTGGCCGTCAAGAACGAACACAAGCCCGACCGGCTGTACACGGTCTTTGCCGGCGTAGACCGCGAGGCGACCGCCCAGGCCCGTGAGCACCTGCTGCCTTACCCCCCGAGCAGCCCCAGCATTGCCCTTTTCAAGGACGGCAAGCTGGTCCACTTCCTGGAGCGCCACCACATTGAAGGCCGCCCGGCGGAAGTGATCGCCCAGAACCTCAAAATGGCTTTCGACCGCTACTGCTCCTAGTCAGCCGGCGATAAGAAAGGTTTAACGCCCCGGGAATGGACTTTCCCGGGGCGTTTTCTGTTGTTAGGACGATCTTTGCACCGGATAAACCCTCGCGATTTGCCTTTACTGTTCGCCATTATAGCCCTGCTCTTTCCCTTCCACACCCCCCAAACGGTGAACGTGGAAGTGGTCAGCTCCACCGCCGGCGGCGAAATTTACCTGGCCGTGTACGACAGCGCCGACGGTTTTGAAAACGACGACCACGTAGCGAACGCCCGCCACCTCATGGGCGAGGAGGCCCTGCGAGCGGAGTTGGACCTCAGTCTGCCCCGGGCTGGCCGTTACGTCGTAGCCGCCTTCCAGGACCTGAACGGCAACGGTCTGCTCGACCGGAATTTCCTGGGCGTACCGACCGAGCCCTACGGTTTCGGCAAACTGCCGCCCAGCAAATGGCGCGCCCCCTCCTTCGGTGAGCTGGTTACCCACATCCAGGGTGCCGACCATTTGGTCATAGAGATGCGGCATTGGAAGGACTATTAGGAGCGTAGGGTCTTGTCCTCCGGCTGGATTGGTTCCACCTGCTTGGGCGGAATAGTGTTTGTAGCGTCGACTTGAGTCGGCCTGCTGCTTTGTTTTCGGGTATTTTCGGCAGCTTGACGGCTGAAGCCGTCGCTACTGCAACGGGTTGAGGGCTTTCAAGCCCGATTTGCGCACCAAGCTGCTGTTTTTTTAGCAGCTTGACGGCTAAAGCCATCGCTACAAAACGGGTTGAGGGCTTTCAAGCCCGATTTGCGCACCAAGCTGCTGTTTTTTTAGCAGCTTGACGGCTGAAGCCATCGCTACGCGTACAACGGGCCGTCGGGCCTGTGGCCCGACGTAAACAGAGCTGTGCGAGGAGGGAACGCCCGCGAAAATTTGGCCCACGCGGCGCGTGGGCCGTCCGATATTGGAGCAGCCTGACGGATGAAGCCATCGCTACAGTATATTCGGGTATGACCACGCCCATTATCTCCGCCGAAGAACTATCCTCGCTGCTTGCCGACAATCCGCTGGTGCTGGATTGCCGCTTTGACCTCATGGCCCCGGACGCGGGGCGGCAGCAATACCTCGAAAGCCACATACCCGGCGCCCGCTACCTGCACCTCAATGAGGACCTTTCCGGAACCGTTGTGCCCGGCAAGACGGGGCGCCATCCCCTGCCGGACCGGCACGACTTCGCTCGCCTGATGGGCAGCCTGGGCCTTACCCCGGACCGGCCCGTGGTGGCCTACGACGACAAGGGCGGCGGCATCGCCGCGCGGGCCTGGTGGCTGATCAAGGACCTGGGCCACGACGCCGTGGCGGTGCTGGACGGCGGTTACGACGCCTGGCTAGAAATCGGCGGCCGCACCGAATGGGGCCCGGTAATGGCCGAGCCTGCGGAACCCTACCCCCTGGCGCCTGCCGGCAGACTCGGCACCCGCGACCGCGCCCAGACGGAGCAACTCCGGAAAGATCCCTCCTGCACGCTGGTCGATTCCCGTACACCCGAGCGCTACCGCGGCGAAGTGGAGCCCATCGATCCGGTGGCCGGACACATCCCCGGAGCGATCAACCTCCCGTGGCCGGATAATCTCGAGAACGGCAAATTCAAAAGTCGGGAAGCCCTGCGCGAACGCTTCGCTGCACTGCAAAAAGAGCCGCAGCAGAATGTTTTCTACTGCGGCTCTGGCGTGACGGCCTGTCACAATATCCTGGCGTACTACTACGCCTTTGATGAACTCCCCGCCCTGTATCCGGGCAGCTGGAGTGAGTACCTGCTAGCTGAATAGTGGGCTGGGGTAAGTATTCTCGGCCACCAGCATGCTGAAGGCTTCCTGTACCTTGGGTTTGTCTTCCTGGTAGGTTACGCCGTACCACTTGTCTTCGCTGACGAGGACCTTCACCTTGGCACTGCCGTCTTTGATCATGCCGTCGACGAGTTCGGGAATGAGGTATTCGGCACGGGGGTTGTCCTTGTTGTCGCGGGCAAACTCCGTGAAGCCCTTTTCGAGGCGGTCGAAGATGGAGGGGTGGAAGCCCCAGAAATTCATGGACACCACGGCGTCGTCGGCCAGTTCGTAGCGGTGGCCGTCTTCACCCAGGTAGGTGACCTTATTGTCGTTGCCGCGCTGGATCTTCAGGCGCTCGTTGACGTCGCGCAGCAGGTAATCTTCGGCGACGACGGTCACGCCGCGGTTAACGGTGCCGTGGTCGGAGAGGGTGCGGTGGAGGACGTAGCCCACCATGGCAAAGGTTTCGGGGTCGGCTTCGGCCACCAGGAAGGAGGCCATTTTCTGGAAGGCTTCTACCCCGTAGTAGTCGTCGGCGTTGATGACGGCGAAGGGCTCGTTCACCACGTCCTTGGCCACGAGCATGGCGTGGGAGGTTCCCCAAGGCTTTTCCCGCTTTTCCGGGTCAACGTCGTCGGGAACGAAACTGTCCATGCCCTGGAAGGCGTAGGCTACCTCGATCTGATCCTTGAACTTGCCGTCGAACTTCTCCCGGAAGGGGGCTTCGATGTCCTTGCGAATGACGAACACCACCTTACCGAATCCGGCGCGGATGGCGTCATAAATAGAGTATTCGATGATGCCTTCCTCGCTAGGGCCTACGCCGTCGATCTGCTTGAGACCGCCGTAGCGACTGCCCATACCGGCGGCCAGAATGACTAAAGTGGGTTTGGTAACTGCCATGAAAGTATTTTTCTGTAGAGCGGCTAGGAGAGCCGTTTGTTTATCTGTGCCGACCGAAAATTGGTGGCTTCACGGTAGGTAAGGTAGTATGCGTACCCGTAGGCACCAAACAGGCTCAGCATTCCGGTGAGGAAGACGTAGAAGCTCAGGCGGGTGGCGACGTCGGCGTAAACGGGGAAAAAATTCTGGATTACCAGGAGGTTGAGGGTCACGACCAGGGCGGTCAGCAGCATGCACAGGATACAGGCGGCGCGGCCGAACTGCAGTACCTCCCGCTGCTGCCGGAACAGGGTAGTGCGCAGGAATCGGACGTAAACGTCGCGCCGCGGCCGCATCCGGATCAATTCCCGCAGCACGTGCTCGGCGGTGCCGTATTCCTGGATGCGGAAGGCACTGGCGGCCTTGCGGAAGAGCTGGTACTCGTAAATCTCCTCCTCCCGGCCCGGTACGTAGCGTATGTCGTGCCGGATACTGGCGTGGATGACCAGGTCCACCATTAGCTGGTGCTGGCGGTAAGCGCCCGTCTCGAAAAGGGCATCGACGTAGTGGACGGTCAGTTCGAAGTTCTCCAACACGTCGAGGCGCCCGATCTCCTGCTCCCGCTCTTCGTACATGCGGATGATGCGGTGGTAATCGGCCGGGTCGACGGCCCGCAGTTCGCGATAGAGTTGGGAGTAGTGGCGCGGCATGAAAAATTTACCGTTTGTGATATACAATGTACGAGCTGCGGCTCTCTCGCGTCGCGCGTATACCGGCTAAAATGCGCTTGCCTCAGCGATCAGGACCCGTGCGGGTGTACACTGGCACAACTGCGTTTTGGAGGGTTCGGTTTTGGTAAAGGCCAGGCATTGATACGGCCTGCAATGATAAATTGCAAATGGGCAATTGTAAATCGGACATCCCGCTCCCTACCTTCGCGCCATGGCTTCTCCGCAACGCAGCACCTCACAGTTCGTCCCGTTCATCCTGGTGTCACTGGTCACCCTGGTCTTCATGATCTGGGCCATGCGCCGCTGCAACGAGAACGACAGCGATTACGCCATGATTGAGGAGCAGGCAACGCGGGAAGACTACCTGGAGCGGCGTGACAGCATCCTGCGCGACAGCATCCGCAAACTGCAGGCGGCCCAGGCACTGGCCACTCCCGCCGAATCACTCCTCTCGGACGCGGAGCAGGAAGCCCTCGCGCGCGAAGCCGCCCTGCTGCGGGCCCGTACCCAACCCCTGCCGGGCGACAGCGTGAACGTCGTGCCCGGCCGCACCCCCCGGCAGATCGTGGTGCAGAAGGAGACCACCCTCTACAGCACCATCGACGGCCTGAACGTTCGCGTGCAGCCCCGCCTCGGAGCGGCCGTCATCGGTCGGCTCAGCCTGTACGAGCCCGTGACCTTCATGAACGAGACAACCGACTCCCTCTACCAGATCGATCTGGGCGAGATCACGCCCACCGCCCCCTGGGTGAAGATCCGCATGTCGAACGGTCAGCAAGGCTGGGTATACGGTGCCGGGGTAGATTACTACAAGTACAAACTCGAGGGCGTCCTCAACTAAGGCCTGCCCCGCAATCCCCCGCCATGAAACTACCCGCATCCACCACTGCCGCCGCCCTGGCCGAATGGCTCGGCGCCCGGTTGGTCGGCGACGGATCGCTCACCGTGACGGGCCTGAACGAAATTCACCACGTAGAGGCGGGCGACCTCTGTTTCGTAGACCACCCGCGGTATTATACCCCCACGCTGGCCTCCGCGGCTACGGTGATCCTGATCGACCGAGAAGAGGAGTGCCCCGCCGGCAAGGCACTGCTGGTACACCCGGAGCCATTCGCCTTGTACAACCGGCTCGTCTGGGAGGCGCGGCCGCCGGTGCCGTATGAGTCGCCGGAGCCGGGGGCGTCGGTAGGCACCGGTACAGTCGTCGCTCCCGGCGTGGTGCTCGGCAAGGGGGTTAGCATCGGTCGCGACTGCCGCCTGGAACCCAACTGCGTGATCGGTGACGGCTGCGTGCTGGGCGACCGCGTGACGGTCAGCTCGGGCTGCGTGGTGGGGGGTGAGGCCTTCTATTTCAAACGGACCGCCGAAGGCCTTATTCCCTGGCGGAGCGGGGGCAGCGTTTGGTTGCAGGACGACGTTTTTCTCGGGCCCTGCTGCACAATCGCCCGGGGCGTCAGTTCCGTTACCGTAATCGGTCGGGGCAGCAAACTCGACGCCCAGGTACAGATCGGCCACGATTGCCGCATTGGTGCCCACGTTCAGATGGCCGCCCAGGTGGGGGTAGCGGGAAACTGCGTGATCGGCGACTGGTCCATACTGCAGGGGCAAGCGGGCATTGCCCAAAACGTGACCCTCGGGGAACGAACCGTCATAATGGCCCAGAGCGGTGTTGGCCGCGACCTCGAAGGGGGCAAGGCCTGGTTCGGTTCACCCGTGCAGGAAGCCCGCAAGGCCTTCCGCGATCTGGTGAAGCTGCGGCGGCTCGGAGAATAGTCGACGGCCGACCTTTGGGGGAGTTCGTCACCCGGCATTTCGTCCAGGAATGCCGTATAATTGTTGTTAGAGGGTATGGCTGAGGTATTAGACATAACAACGGAAGAACAGGCTGCCATCCGCAGCGCCTACGAAGACATGATCGCGAGTCTGCGTACCCCCTTCTCGCAGGAGGACCGGGAGCAGATGGACCGTGCCTTCAAACTGGCCAACTACGCCCACCGCCACCAGCGCCGGAAATCAGAGGAGCCCTACATCTTCCACCCCATCGCCGTGGCCCGCATTTGCGCCGAGGAGATCGGCCTGGGGCCCACCGCCATCTGCGCCGCGCTGCTGCACGACGTGGTGGAGGATACCCCCGTTACGATTGAGGAACTGCAGGACGAGTTCGGGGAACGCATCGCCCAGATGGTCAACGGCCTCACCAAACTCGACAGCGCCTACCAGTCGGAAAGCAAGCAGGCCGAGAACTTCAAGAAGGTACTCAGCACCCTGATCGTCGACGTCCGCATCGTGCTCATTAAGATGGCCGACCGCCTGCACAACATGCGGACCATCAAGAGCATGCCCGAGCACAAGCAGCTCAAGATCGCCGCCGAAACCAGCTACATCTACGCGCCGCTCGCGCACCGCCTGGGGCTCTACAACTTCCGTTCCGAATTCCTGGACCTCTGCATGAAGGTGCTGGAACGCGACGAATACAACGCCGTGGCCCGCAAGCTGCAGGAAACCAAGGCCGCCCGCGAGAAGTACATCGAGAGCTTCATCGCCCCGCTGCGCTCCAAACTCGACGAACTGGGCTACCCCTACCGCATCTTCGGCCGGCCGAAGTCGATCTACAGCATCGCCAACAAGATCAAGAAGAAGCAGGTACCCTTCGAGCAGATTTACGACCTCTTCGCCGTCCGGGTGATCCTTGACGTGCCCCGCGAAAAGGAAAAGCTCGCTGCCTGGGCCACTTACAGCGCCATCACGGATGCCTACCAGGCCGTGCCGTCGCGCCTCAAGGACTGGATCACCATCCCAAAGTCCAACGGCTACGAAAGCCTCCACACCACGGTGGTCGGGCCCGGCGCCCGCTTCGTGGAGGTGCAGATCCGCAGTGAACGCATGAACGAGATCGCGGAGCGGGGCTTTGCCGCCCACTGGAAGTACAAGGGCGTGACCAACCAGCGCGACGTCTACGAGCAATGGTTCGAGAGCGTCCGTGACATCCTCGAGAACCCCAACAGCGATACGGTACAGTTCCTGGGCGACTTCCGGGCCAACAGCTTCTTCAACGAGGAAGTGTACGTCTATACCCCCGACGGAGACATGAAGGCCCTGCCCAAGGGCTCGACGGCGTTGGACTTCGCCTTCAGCGTCCACAGCATGGTCGGCTACCACTGCCAGAGCATCCTCTGCGACGAGCGCATCGTGCCGATGTCGTACGAACTGCGCAACGGCGACCGCCTGAAGGTCAACACCAATCCGCACCAGAAACCGAACCCGAACTGGCTGGATATGGTCAAGACGGGCAAGGCGAAGGCCAAGATCCGCCAGGCCCTTAAGGAAGAAAAGCGGCAACAGGGCGAACTCGCCAAGGAAGCCCTCCACCGCAAGCTGAAAAAGCTGCACGTCGAAGACGAAAAGGCGGCCGTGGAGACCATCGCCCGTCACTTTACGGAAGGCAGCCACGTAGACCTCTTCTACGAGATAGGCCAGGAAACCCTGCAGATCAGTCAGGTCCTTAAGCCATTCACGGTAGAGCACGGCAAGCTCGTCCTCGCCGCACCGCCGGCCTCCAACGGGCAGCCGCACGTGCAGGAGAAGGACGCTGATAGCCGCAGCCGGCGCAGCGGCGCCAACCGGCCCAAGGGTACCACCCGACTGCTGATCAACGGTGAGCCCGGCGACCAACTAGAGTACACCATGGCCAGCTGCTGCAACCCCGTACAGGGCGACCAGGTGTTTGCCTACCTGACCTCCAATGCCGGACTGAAGATCCACCGCGTAATCTGCCCGAACGCCGAGAACCTGATGGCCAACTACGACTACCGCATCATGAAGGCGGAGTGGGTGAGCACCTCGGAACACAGCTTCGTCGCCGAACTCAAGCTCACCGGCCTGGACAGCGGCAAGGGCGTCATCGAGCGCATCAGCCACGAGATCACCCACCTGGACCTCGACATCCGCAGTTTCAACATCGCCGCCGAGAGCGGCACCTTCACCGCCCGCATCAGCCTGCTGGTACGCAATACCGACCAGCTGCGGCTGGCTACCCGGGCCCTGCAAAACTTAGACAACGTCTCAACCGTTTCACGAGTAGAATAAAGATCTTCCCCGCTCCCGTCTATGCGATCCAATCCCACCACCGACATCCAACAGGTTAAGGATATATTTTCCGAGCACCTCCGCGAGCGTAAGGCCCGCCGGACGCCGGAACGGTTCGCGATACTGGAGGAGATTTACAACCGCGACGATCACTTCGACGCGGAGTCGCTGTACATCCACATGAAGACCAACAACTACCGCGTCAGCCGGGCTACGGTCTACAACACCCTCGAGTTGCTGGTCAGTTGCGACCTGGTCAAGAAGCACCAGTTTGGCAAGAACCTGGCCCAGTACGAGAAGAGTTACGGGTACAAACAGCACGATCACCTCATCTGCAATACCTGCGGTCGGGTGACCGAATTCTGCGACCCCCGGGTGCAGCAGATCAAGAATATGATGGGCGAGATCCTGAACTTCCGGGTCACCGGTCACAGCCTCAACCTCTTCGGCGAGTGCGCCGGTGCCTGCGAGCGCACCCAGTAGCCCTCCGAAATGCTTAAATTCGCCGACATCCCGAACCGGGACGGCCCCTAATTTGCTTGATACAAAAGACTAAATCTTTACCTATGTCCTTCGAAATTACTGGAACGCTCGTCAAGAAATACGAAACCGAAACCAAAGGCGAGAGCTTTCGCGTGCGCGACTTCGTCATCAAAGCCAACGATGGCGGGCAGTACGACAATTTCGTGAAGTTCCAGACCACCCAGGACCGGACCAGCATAATCGACGACTTCAACGAAGGCGACGAGCTGAAAGTCCACTTCGACCTGCGCGGACGGCAGTGGCAGGACAAGTACTTCACCAACCTGAACGCCTGGCGCGTCGAAGCCACCACGGCCAACGCCGCTCCCGGCAATACGTCCAGCGACAATCCCGGCCCCTTCCCCCAGGCCGACGACGCCCCCGTAGTCGAAGCCGACGACGACCTGCCCTTCTAACCCAAACCGACACCATGACCAGCCAGACCACCCAGCGCATCCGGGTAAGTGCCCAAAGCTTCTACCAGGAGCGGTACTCCCAACCACAGGAAGGACAATACGTCCACGCCTATCGGATCCGTATTGAAAATAATAGTGCCCTGCCCATTCAGTTGCTGAGCCGGAGCTGGGAGGTGATCGACGCAACCGGCTTCCGCCGCCACGTCGAAGGCGATGGCGTGGTCGGACAGCAACCCGTGATTCCCCCCGGCGAATCGTACGAGTACAACAGTTGGGTGCAGTTCGAGACCCCCATCGGGGCCATGGAAGGCAGCTACGTTATGTTTCGGGAAAGGGATGGCGTGGAGAACTACTTCCACGTTAAGGTGCCGCGCTTCCTCCACATTGCGCCCGCCATCCTGAACTAGCAATTTCTATTCCTCTTCTCCCGAACCCAATTCCAGGGTGAAATCGTTGATCCCGCTGCCCGGCAGCAGGCGCACCTGGTGTGCGTTCAGCAGTTCCAGTAACCCCAGGAACGTAATGATGGCGTGCAGTCGGGTCGTACATACACCGAAGATATCCTGAAAACTGGGCCTGGCCTGTCCGTAATCGGCGGCCGTCACCAGGGCCATGATCCGCTCCTGTTGCTCCTCGATGGTGTGGGTAAACTGGGCGATCTCGTGGACTACGGGCCGCTGACTGGCCTCTTCCAGCCGGCCCAGCATGCGCTCGTAGGCCCTGAGGAGTTTGAAGAGCGTAACGCTTTCCAACTCGACGTCCACCAAGGCGCGCGTGGCCAGTTCGGCGAGTTCGTCGGTGATGTTGCCGCGGTAGCTGCGCAGGCCCCGTTCGGTTTCCAGGCTGCGTAATTCCTCCAGCACGCTTTTGTAGCGCTTGTATTCCAGCAGCCGGTGCACGAGTTCCTCGCGCGGGTCGATCTCGTTGCCTTCTTCATCTACCGGCTTGCGCGGGATCAACATCTTTGCCTTGATGCGGCACAGGGTGGAGGCCACCAGTACAAATTCGCTGGCCAGGTCGATGTCCATCCGCTCCGCCTGCCGCATGTAATCCAGGAAGTCGTTGGTCACCTGCGAGATGGGAATGTCGTAGATGTCCAGTTCGTCCCGCTCAATAAAGAACAGCAACAGATCGAAGGGGCCCTCGAATTGGGGTAACCGGATATTATAGCCCACGGTGGTTCAGGATTGCTGCCGGCAAAGGTAAGCAGCCGACGGTCAGCGGCTTACCGCGTAATCGGCCCAGGTGGCGCGGAGCGGCAGGACTGATTCAGAAAAAATGGCCAGTATCTTCTCTAGCCAACGCTGGTCGATGGCATCGAAGCTGTCGCGTTCCGTGCTGTCTACGTCAAAGACGCCCAGCAGGCTACCGTCGGACCGGCGCACCGGAAGCACGATCTCGGAACGGCTGTTGGGGTCACAGGCGATGTGTTCCCGTCCTTCCTCGAGAGCATGGGTGTCGGGCACGATCTTGGTCTGGCCGGAAGCCGCTACCGCCCCGCATACGCCCCGGCCGAAGTCGATGGACAGGCAGCCCAGGGTGCCCTGGTAGGGGCCGACGGCAAGTTTGTCAGGGGCGACCACCAGGTAGAAGCCCGTCCAGTAGAAGTAGGGCAGGTACGTTTTCAGCAGGCTGTTGATGGTGACCATGGCTACCAGTTCGTTGGTCTCCCCGGTGAGGGTGGCGGCAATGGCGGCGTAGGCCTGGGCGTAGGCCCGTTCCTTTTCCTCGGCGGAGAGGTTTTTGGACGGGCGGACGAAGTAGGGCATTTCAGCGGTTGCACTCATAGAGTATCCGAACAATCCCGCCTACGCATCCGGTTGTAACTAGAAGCGTTAAAACATCAACATTTACTATGCACAGCCCAAAATTTGAACGCCCCCGGACCATCGTAATTACCGGGGCCTCGGCCGGAATCGGCCGCGCCATCGCCCGCGAATTCGCCAAGGAGCACGCCCGCATCGGCCTGATCGCCCGCAACCGCGACGGCCTGGAAGCCGCCCGCAAGGAAGTCGAAGCCCTCGGGGGGGAAGCCCTCGTCCTGGCCCTCGACGTATCCGATTATCAGGCACTCGACAACGCCGCCAGCAAGATTGAAGAAACCTTCGGACCCATCGACGTGTGGGTGAACAACGCCATGAACAGCGTACTCGGCCTGTTTAAGGACATCGATATGGACGAATTCAAGCGGGTGACGGACGTGACCTACCTCGGTACGGTCTACGGTGCCAAGTGCGCCCTGAACCGGATGCAGCCCCGCAACCGCGGCAGTATCGTGTTCGTCGGTTCGGCCCTGGCCTACCGGGGAATTCCCCTGCAGACCGCCTACTGCGGCGCCAAGCACGCCATTGAGGGGTTCTACGACAGCCTGCGCGCCGAGTTGCGCCACGAGAAGAGCAACGTCAAGACCACTATGGTCCAGCTGCCCGGCATCAATACCACCCAGTTCAGCCTGGTCCGCAACAAGATCGACAAGGCACCCCGCCCCATGGGAACGATCTATCAGCCCGAGGTGGCCGCCCGGGCCGTAGTTTCTGCCGCCGATACCAACGACCGCGAGTACTACGTGGGCATGCCCGCGGTACAGACCATCCTGGGCAGCAAGCTGTTTCCGGGACTGATGGACGTCTTCCTGGGCAAGACCGGCGTGAGCGGTCAGAAGACTGACCGGCCGGCTACCCACGACAAGGATTACCTCTTTGAAACGGTGCCCGGCGACCACGGAAGCCACGGTGACTTTGACGATACGGCCAAGGAAAGCGGTATCGTGGTGAAGGGCTCCACCGTCCGCGCCCTCGCCTCCCTGATCGTCTTCGGTACCGTCATTGCGACCACCAGCCTGATCACCTCATCGTTGGCCCGGCGCTAACCGCTGACCGACCGAAAAGCAAAAGGGCGCGATGGATCTTCCATCGCGCCCTTTGTCGTCGGAGGGGGAATTGGCTTATTTGCTCCAGTCCTCGATGGATTTGTCGTTCATCCGAACGTAGTCCATATTACCGGCTTTCTCGGCGAGGTCACGTGACTTCTTGGCGGCGGCTACGGCTTCCTGCTTGCGACCGAGGTCGTTCAGGATCACCGCCTCACGGCGCACGATCCAGTAGGCGGGGTTGTCGCTCATGCTGATGGCTTTGCGCACGTATTCGAGGGCCTTTTCATTGTCGGCACCCGTCTCGCTGAGGAAGGTGGCGGCCTGGAAGTAATCATTGGCACTGGGTCCGGCCATAACGCGGTCGATGGTGGCCATGACGCTTTCCTTGGCGTTGGAGACGATCGGCAGGGTAGCCATGGTGTTGCCCCACATCATTACGAGGTCGGCACCGTCCATGGTGTAGTTGCGGATGTCGATGGTGAAGGTTTCGGCCGAATGGGGCATTTCGCTGACCTTGGCGGTTACCGTGACGGCGGGGTCCATTTCCACGTAGTTGGTCCACGCGCCGCCGGAGTAGGGGTAGAACATGACGTCCCAGCTTTGGGCGGAGGGCTTGGTCAGGATGGCGTAAGCACCGGCGGGAACTTCCTTGCCAGCTACCTGGACGGGGTCGCTGAAGGTAATCTTGGTGGCCTGGTTGGCGCCGGTGCGCCAGAGCTCGCCGTAGGGTACGAGACCGTCAGCCGCGAAGAGGGTACGCCCCTTCATTCCGGGACGGCTGTATTCGAGGGAAACATCAGTCAGGCCGACCGTGGTTTCCATGGTCACGCCGGGGGAAGCCGGTGGGCTCTGGATCTGGGCGTGCACGAAGGGAGTGGTGAATAGGGCCAGGCAAAGGGCTAGTATACGTAGTTGCATGTTGAAAGCTATTTGGTTTACCTGTAAAGATAGGGATTCAACGGCCGCGGGACCCGCGGCGGGCCGCCCGCCTTTTCCCCTCCCCGATCCGTTTAGTGGGTGGACTTCCGGGGGGCGGGGGCCGAAGCGTGGAATTCGGTGGCCACCCGGCCAGCGTAATTATCGAGCAAGTCCCGCACGCGGCCCACTGAATCGGAGGCCACGATCAATCCGATGTGTTGCTGCTTGTCCATGCGCCACACGATCTCGGGGTCGTTGAAGGAGGAGGTGTCCGGGTGCTCAAAGCGCGAAAGGCTCACGATGATGCCCGCCTGGTCGTAGCGCCGGGGCGGCACCTGGTAGCTACGCCCGGCGGCCTTGGCCGATTCCAGGCGCGCCCATTCCGTCCACAGGCCCACGCCGGTGGCCGCTTCTACCATCTCGGCCAGGTGGGCCCCGCCCACGCGGCTGGCCGTTTCCAGGAATACGAAGCTGCCGTCCTGGGTCTTGATAAACTCGGTGTGGGAGGCACTGAACTGCATCCGGAAGGCGTGCATCACCCCTTCGGTCATCCGCCGCAGGATGACGGCCTCCTCGTCGTGGTACGGCACACTGACCGAGCGGAAGATGCCACCCCCGTGGGCCACCTCGAATGGCGTACTCAGGTAACGCGATACCTGGCAGAAAGCTACCTCACCGTCGACCGAAAGGGCATCGACGTGGTACACGTCACCCGGGCGGAACTGCTCGACGAGGTAATCCTTGCGGCGTTCACCCAAGGCGTGGACCTGCTCCCAGAGTTCCTCGGCGGAATGCACCTTGGTAATGCCGGTGGCGCTGGCCTCGCCCCGCGGCTTGATCAGGCAGGGGTATTCGATGCGGTTGGCGAATTCGGTGAGGGCCACGTCATTAAATAGACTGGAAAATTCCGGTACGGGAATCCCGTGATCGCGGGCCCGGATGCGCATCGCGAGCTTGTCGCGGAAGTACCTGGCCGTGGTCTGACCCATGCCCGGCAGCCGGAACTCCTCGCGCAGGTACGCCGCCTTTTCCACGTCAAAATCGTCCAGGGCCACGATGCGGTCGATGGGCCGGCTGCGGAGCATCCAGGCAAAGCCCTTGGCCAGGTTGGCCAGGCTGCCCGGGGCGTTGCTGTCGCTCTCCAGGTAGAAAAACTCGTCGATCGCCTCGCGCGGCCAGGGGTCGTGCTCGAGTTTCTTGACGGTCAGGAGGTATACGGTATTGCCCGCGTTCTTGAGGGCACGTAGGAACGGGACGCCCTTGAAGTAGCAGGAGATGCAGAGGAAGGTCATGACGAAACGTTGGCGGGTAAGACAAGGCGGGCAAGTAAGTAAACCCACCCATGGGGGAAAGCCTTTACAGGAGTACGCAAGCTAACCAAGAACGCACTAAAGTAACGCAAGATGGCCCTCACCGAATCCACCATGGTCGACATCGGCACCCCCGCCCCCGACTTCAACCTGACCGATACCATGTCGGGCGCCAAATACAACTACGACGACGTAAAGGGCAAAAAGGGCACGCTGGTCTACTTCATTTGCAACCACTGTCCCTACGTCATCCACACGATCGATGAACTGGTCGACGTGGCCAACGACTACGAGGAAAAAGGCATCGGAGCGGTGGCCATCAGCAGCAATGACGTGGAAAAGTATCCGGTCGACAGCCCCGAGAATATGGAGGCTTTCGCCCTAAACAATCTTTTCACCTTTCCCTACCTCTACGACGAAACCCAGGAAGTGGCCCGCGCCTACGATGCCGCCTGCACGCCGGATATCTACCTTTTCGACGGACAGGGCAAGCTATACTACCGCGGCCGGCTCGACGACAGCCGCCCCCGCTCCGGTACGCCCGTCACCGGTGCCGACCTGCGGTCGGCCCTCGACGACCTGCTCGCCGGCAAACCCAGCCCTGAAAAGCAGTACCCCAGCGCCGGGTGCGGCATCAAGTGGAAGCAATAACACAGATTAGCGCCGCATCCGCCGTGGACCGTACCACAACCAGAAACCCGACACCGTGAAGACGATCGTGGCCAGGCCCATGATCGTGGAGTAGATCAGTTTGAACAGGTCGCTCACAATCGATCCGTCGTGCACCTGCTCGATGAAGTCAGCCCGTCTGATGCCCACGCTCAGCACCTGTCCCGTGGCACCGTCGAGCTGGACCTCACCGTAGTGATCCTTGAAGAGGAACTTGAGGGAACCCTTGTCGGGCCGGTAGTCGATGCGGTCGATGGTGGGATCGTAGGCTGAGCCCAGTGAATCCACCAGGGTGGTCTGGGCGCGGGCCAGCAACTCGGCGGTGGGCAACCACTCGGTCAGTTCAGTGCTGCTGCCGCGGGCGGTGGCCGGCATGATGTAGGTACTGTCCTTTTTCCAGCCCAGCAGGACGCTGGTGACGCCGATCACGAAGAAGAAAACGAATAGGGTGATTCCCGACCAGCGGTGGATGCGGCGGGTCTGCCGCAACACGCGGGCCTGCTGCTGGCGGCGGGTCGTACTGCTCATGGGCCGGGGGTTATGGCGGTAGGATTCGGAAACCGGTGTAACTATCCGCCGAAGATACTACCCCCGCGCTACCAGCTGCGGCGGTCGGAGAAGCTGGCCAGCAGCAAAAACAGGTAGTAGAAAGAATACAGGGAATCGGCAACCAGCAGGCCCGGCACTTTCCACCAGGCTACGGCACCCGCGCCCCCGCCCAAAAACCGGGAAACCGGGCTGCGCACGTACGTGGCTACGACCACCACCGCGCGCACGGCGTAGAGCATGAGCGCATAAGGGGCCAGGGGGGTAAGCAGAAGCAGCAGGCCGCTGAGGTAAAACAGGCCGTGGCTGGCCGCAATGGCGATGAGCAACAACTGGTGGCGGCGGCGGTAGTGCAGGCCCACCGACTGGTGGCGGGTCTTCTGGAAAAAGTAGCTTTCCCAGTCGGGTGAAGACTCCGATAACGTCCAGGCTTCCGGGCGGGTCACCCGGGCGGTGCGGGTGGCTACGGCGTTGCCGTTCACAAGCAGGTCGTCGTCACCGCCGGGTACATGCGCGTGGCCTTCGAGGCCGCCGGCGCGGGAGAAGAAGTCGGCCGAGTAGGCGAGGTTGCGTCCGACGCCCATGTAGGGCATGCCGAGGCGCGCCAGGCCCTGGTACTGCAGCACGGTCTGGGTGGATTCGAAGCGTTGCCAGCGGTTGAGCCAGCCGGGGGCGCGGCGGTAGGGTGAGCAGCCCAGGACGGTCTCCGCGCCATCGTCGAGGGGGGCAGCCATCCGGGAGAGCCAGTCGGTGGAGGCCGGTACGCAGTCGGCATCGGTGAGCAGCAGGCGCGGGTGGCTGGCGGCGGCGATGCCGGCCGAAAGGGCATCTTTTTTCCCGGGGCGGGTAGGGCCGGGGCGGACGAGCCGCAGGTGCCGGGCTTCCCCACAGATGCGCTGGACGATGGCCGCCGATTCATCGCTGGAATTGTCGTCGACGGCGATCACCTCAAAATCGGAGTGCCGCTGGGCCAGGAGGCCGCGCAGGCAGGCTTCGATCCGGCGGGCCTCGTCGCGGAAGCAGACGATCACCGAGACGGGCCGGTCTTGCTGACCGGGGGTGGACCCCGGACTCAAGGCCGGATAGAAAACGAATAACCAGATCAGGAGCTGGACGGTGAAGGCCAGCAGCAGCAGAAGCAGCATCTAGGGTTCGACTACCACGTCGTTCCATTCGGGGTGACGGCTCACGTAGGAGGCCACGAAGGGGCAGGAGGGGATCGCTTCCAGGTCGTTGTCGCGGGCGTACTGGAGGGCGGTAGTGACGAGGGCGCTGCCGATGCCCTGGCCGGTCAGGTCTTCCGGCACCTCGGTGTGGACCAGGTCGATCTGGTTGTCTCCCTTCATGCGGTAGATTAGTTCGGATCGCTGGGATCCGCTGACGACCTCAAATCGGCTTTTGTCGACATTGTTAACAACAGACTCGTGGTTGGTGGACATGCTACTTGGATTAGACAGGTGCCATTGATACGCAGGGCAACCCCAGATGTTTGTTAGAGCTCCTTGCGCAGGCGGGCGACCGGCAGGCCGAGTTGCTCGCGGTATTTGGCGACGGTGCGCCGGGCGATCTCGTAACCGGCATCCTTCAGGGCGCGTTGGAGCTTGCTGTCGTTGAGCGGCTTGCGCTTGTCCTCGGCGGAGATGATCTCGGCCAGGACCTTTTTGACCTGCGTGGTGCTTACTTCCTCCCCGTCATCGTTGGTCATGCCCTCGCTGAAGAATTCGCGCAGGGAGAAGGTGCCGAAGTCGGTCTGTACGAACTTGGAATTCACAACCCGGCTCACGGTGCTGATGTCGAGCTCGGTAGGACCGGCGATATCCTTAAGGATCATGGGCCGCAGGGTTTTGAGGTCGCCGGTGCGGAAGAACTGCTCCTGGTAGCGGACGATGGCGTGCATTACGCTATACAGGGTCTGCTGTCGCTGCTGGATGGCTTCGATGAACCAGTTGGCGGAATCGATATTCTGGCGGATGAAGCCCGCGGCCTGCTTCTGGGCGGTGGTGAGGGCGCCGGATTCCTTTTGCTTGCGGCGGTATTCGGCGAGTTGCTGCTGGTAGTAGTCGTTGATCTTGAGGTCGGGGGCATTGCGGGCGGTGAGGCTGAGGCGCAATTCACCGTCGACCACCGTCACCAGAAAGTCGGGCACCACCACCCGGGCAGCGCGGCCTCCGGCGCGGCCGCTGAGGCCGCTGGCGGGCTTGGGGTTGAGCTTGAGGATTTCGTTGAGGGCGTCCCGGAGTTCGTCCTCCTCCACCTCCAGCTTGTCGCGCAGCTTTTCGTAGTGCTTCTTGCTGAAGAGGTCGAAGTAGTCGCGGATGATGGTCTGGGCGAGCACGAGGTCGGCAAAGAGGTGATCATCGAGCTGGTCGCCGTTGTCGATCTTGCTGTTCAGTTGCAGCAGGAGGCATTCGCGCAGGTTGCGGGCGGCCAGGCCGGGGGGCTCGAGCGACTGTACCACCTTGAGGACTTCCCGGATCCGTCGGGGCTCGACCTCGATATCGTAATTGATGAGCAAGTCGTCGGCGATGGCGCTGGGCAGGCGCTGAAGGTAGCCGTCATCGTCGAGGTTGCCGATGATCTGCAGGGCAATGGTACGGTCGAGTGGGGTTTCGAACTCCAGATTCGCGAGTTGCCCTTCCAGGTATTCGAAGAAGGAATTTTCATCAGCCGTGTAGCTACCGGGCGCGTCGTAAGTGTCGTCGCTATTACCGTTTTGCTGGTAGTTGGTGGGGTCGTCCTCGATGTACTGCTGGAAGAGTTCCTCCATTTCGAAGGGGTCCTCCTTGCCCGCTTCGGCTTCCTGGGCGTCGTGATCGGCGGGCCCGTCGAGCGAATCAGGGATCCCTTCCTCAAGGGTAGGATTGCGCTCCAGCTCCTCCTTGACCCGCTGTTCCAGCTCGTACAGGGGCAACTGCATCAGTTGCATCAGCTGGATCTGACGGGGGCTGAGTTTCTGGAGCTGCGATTGCTTGAGCGATTGTCCTAGCATGCGGTTGAACTAACGGGTGTAAGTTAGTGGTTAAGTTTGGACGCCCCGACGGGGCAACACTCGGATCGGCGAATACGTGGGCCGGGTGAATCAGATCAATTCTCTACCCTAACCATATGTCACAAATTACGTTCCCCGAATTCGAATACAAGCGGCCGGACCTCGATCAACTAGAAAATGCATTTCAGGCGGTGCTTGTTGAATTGCGGGACGCCGAAACTGTAAACGACGCCATTGCCGCGGTCGAGCAGATCGACAGCATCCGGGCGAGCGTAGCCACTGCCTACAACATCGGCTACATCCGCTACAGCATCAATACCCGCGATTCCTTCTACCGGGAGGAAAAGGACTGGTTCGACACCAACCTCCCCCGCACCGAGCAGTGGCGGGTCGACTACTACCGCGCCCTGCTTGACAATCCGCACCGGGAAGCGCTGCAGAAACACTTCGGCGACCAGCTCTTCGATTCGGCCCGGGTGAGTATCAACACCTTCCGCCCCGAGATCCTCGAGGAGCTCCAGGCCGTCAACAAGCTCAGTAGCGAATTCACCCAGATGCGCGGCGGCGCGGAAATTGAGATCGACGGCAAAACCTACAATCTTTCCAGCATCGCCCCCCTGGAGCAGGTACCAGACCGTGAAAAGCGCAAGGCGGCAAGCACCGCGAAGTGGAACTGGTACGCCGAGCACCGGGAGCGCATGGAGAACATCTACGGCGAGATGGTGCAGCTGCGTACCACCATGGCACGGAAGCTGGACTACGAGAACTACGTAGGTCTAGGCTACGCGAACATGAACCGCACCGACTACGGACCGGAAGAGGTAGCCAATTTTCGCCGGCAAGTCCGCGAGCACATTGTGCCCATCGCGCAACAGCTCTATGAGCAGCAGCGCGAGCGGATCGGGGTGGACCGGCTGCGGTACTACGACCTGTCCTTTCGCTTCCCCGACGGCAACCCCACGCCCAAGGGCGATCCCGCAGCCATTGTGGCCCACGCGGAGAAGATGTACCAGGAGCTGAGTCCGGAAACTGGCACCTTTTTCCGCATCCTCCAGGACCAGAAACTCATGGACCTCGAGGCTAAGGACGGCAAGGCGCCCGGCGGCTACTGCACCTACATCAACGAGTACCAGACGCCGTACATTTTCAGCAACTTCAACGGGACGAGTCACGACATCGACGTACTCACCCACGAGTTCGGCCACGCCTTCCAGGTGTACAGCAGCCGCAACCAGCGGCCGATGGAATACAATTGGCCCACCTTCGACGCGGCCGAGATCCACTCCATGAGCATGGAGTTCTTTACTTACCCGTGGATGGAGGGCTTCTTCAAGGGAGATACCGGCAAGTACTACTTCAGCCACCTGGCCAGTGCCTTCCGCTTCCTGCCCTACGGCTGCGCGGTGGATGAGTTCCAGCACCGGGTCTACGAGAACCCTGACCTCGGCAATGCCGGCCGCAACGCGATTTGGAAGGAGATGGAGGCGGCCTACCTGCCCCACCTCGACTACAGCGACAACGACCACCTGAAGGACGGCACCTTCTGGCAGAGCCAGGGACACGTATTCAACGTACCGTTCTACTATATCGATTACTGTCTGGCCCAGATCTGCGCCTTTCAGTTTCTGCTCCGCGACGAACAGGACCACACCTCGGCCTGGGCCGATTACGTCAAACTCTGCAAGGCTGGTGGTTCGAAATCGTTTCTGGAGCTGGTGAAGCTGGCCGGACTTGAGAATCCATTTGAGGACGGCGTAGTGAAGAAAATTGCGGACCGGGTCCGTGAACGACTTGACGCTTAGGGTTCGGCTATCGATCCTGCTTTTCCTCCAGTTTGCCGTCTGGGCGAGTTGGCTCATCAACCTGGGTACCTACCTGTTGGAAAGTCTGCACTTTTCCGGTCTGCAGGTGGGTATGATCTACGCGACCAACGCGATCGCCGCCACCGTGGCGCCCCCGCTGATGGGCTGGCTGGCCGACCGGAGTTACCCATCGGAACGCCTGATGGGCGTACTGAATACGGTGGGCGGACTCAGTCTGATCGCCTGCTACTTCACGGTCAGTTTCCCTTGGTTCTACGGCCTGATGCTGCTGTTCAACCTGTGCTTCATTCCCACCTTCAGTCTGGCCGCGGCCATGTGCTTCTACCACTTGGAGCGGCCGGCTGAGCAGTATCCGCTCATCCGGGTATGGGGCACGGTGGCATTTATGCTGGTGGGCATCGGCCTGAGCGTCTTCCGGGTGGAGCAGTCGGCCCTGCCGCTACTGTCGGGGGGCTTCGTGGCGCTGCTGCTGGCGGCCTACTCCCTGCTGCTGCCGCATACCCCGCCGGAACCGGGCTTCAACTGGGCCACCCTGAAGGGCGAGGAGGTGCGCGGCATCTTCCGGCAGCGGGGAATGATCGTACTGCTCATTGCCCTGCTGGCGAGCTGCATTCCTTCCTCCTTTTACTACAGTTTCCTCAATCCCTTCCTCAACGAGGTAGGGTGGCCGGCGGCCGCGGCCAAGATGGCGCTCGGACAGCTTTTCGAGATCGGCGTGGTGCTGGCCATGCCGTTCATTTTTCGCCGCTTCCGCTTCCGGAACATCATCTTCTGGGGCCTCATGGCGTGGGGCCTGCGGTACTTTGCGTTCGGAATCGGACGACCGGGAGAATCCGAGTGGCTGCTCTACGCCGGCATCGTAGTGCAGGGCGTCGCTTTCGCCTGGATCATCATTGCCGCGCAGATATACGTCAACAACCGCGTGCCAACCTACCTGCGCAACACGGCCCAGGGTCTGATCTCCTTCGCTAACCTCGGCGTCGGGGCCTTCATCGGCAGCTGGATCGCGGGCGAGGTGGTCAACGCCAACCTCCTGGCCGACGGTACGCACAATTGGTGGGCCATCTGGCTGGTCCCGGGCTGTGTAGGCGTCGGAGCTGCTGCTTTCTTTTGGGTGGCCTTTCCGCGGGAGGGGCGGTTGTAGTCGGCTCGCGACCTCTGGTCGCGGTAAACCCGACAGGATGTCGGGAACCGCCCGGCTCGCGACTTCTGGTCGTGTAGTAAGCCCGACAGGATGTCGGGAACCGTGCTGGCTCGTGACCTCTGGTCGCGTATTAAACCCGATGGGATGTCGGGAACCGTGTTGGCTCGCGACTTCTAGTCGCGTATTAGACCCGACAGGATGTCGGGAACCGGAACCGCCCGGCTCGTGACCTCTGGTCGCGCGGTAAGCCCGACAGGATGTTGGGACCGTGTTGGCTCGCGACTTCTAGTCGCGTAGTAAACCCGACAGGATGTCGGGAACCGTGCTGGCTCGTGACCTCTGGTCGCGTAGTAAACCCGACAGGATGTTGGGAACCGCCCGGCTCGTGACTACTAGTCGCGTAGTAAGCCCGACAGGATGTCGGGAACCGTGCTGGCTCGCGACTTCTAGTCGCGTATTAGGCCCGACAGGATGTTGGGAACCGGAACCGCCCGGCTCGTGACCTCTGGTCGCGCGGTAAACCCGACAAGATGTTGGGAACCAGAACCGCTCGGCTCGTGTCTTCTAGTCGCGTAGTAGACCCGACAGAATGTTGGGAACCGTGCTGGCTCGCGTCCTTTGGTCGCGCGGTAAGCCCGACAGGATGTTGGGAACCGTGCTGGCTCGTGACTTCTAGTCGAGTGTTAGGCCCGACAGGATGTCGGGAACCGTCAAACTAAATCTCCACCACCATCCGCAAATTGACCCGCCGCCCGGTAAGGCGATTGGGCACAGCATACTGCTGCTGAAAAATGGTCTTGATCCAGGTGTTGCCGGCCTGATTGCCGACGTTCATGAGGTTGTAGACTTCCAGGCTCAGGAAGGTAGAGCGGGTGAAGCGCAGGGGAGAGGTAGCCAGATTGCGGGAGGTTTCCCGGTCGAAGAGGCGGAGACTGAATCCAATGTCGATCCGGTGATAGGTGTCGAAGCGCAGGGTATTGCGGTATACCTGGTTATTGCCCTGGATGCCAAAGGGGAGGCCGCCACCGACAGTCAGGTTGACGTGGGTGCGGAAGTTGGGGTTGTTGCGCAGGTAATCCTGAAAGAACAGCGACAACTGAAAAAGCTGATCGGTAGGCCGGGGGACGTACTCTTTCACTTCATCGATGACCTCGCCGTCCTGGCCGCGGCCGATCACTTCGCGATGCTCCACGCCGAGCAGTTTTTCGCGGGCGCGCAGCAAACTCAGGTTGAGCCAGCTGTCGGCGCCGGGCACGAACTCACCGTTCAGGCGGAAATCCAGTCCCGCAACGTAGCCGCTGGCGTCGTTCAGTCCGGAATACTGGATGCGGACGTTCTCGATCTCGTAGCTGACCAGGTCCCAGAGCGACTTGTAGTAAGCCTCAGTGATGAGCCGGAACTTCTTCGGGTTGCGCTTGCCGTAGTAGAAGTCGCTCGTGATGCCGCCGACGAAGTGTAGCGATTTCTGGCTGCGCAGGTCGGTATTGACGGTGCCGTTGGGTGCCCGCATCTCGCGGTAAAAAGGTTGCTGAACGTACAGTCCGCCGGCGAGCTTGTAGGTGATGTCGGCGGTGCCGCCGAGGGGCTTGTAGAGCAGTTGCGCGCGTGGACTCACGTCCAGGTCACCGTTGAGGTCCCAGGCTACGGCCCGCACTCCAGCGCTCAGGCGGATGTCGGCGCGGTCCTCCTGCCGCCAGGTGTAGGTGTCCTGGAAAAAGGCGCTGAAGCGGTTGCTGAGCAGTTCGTTCTCCGTTTGAAGGAAGCTGAACAGCCGCACCGCGTCCTCGTCGAACGGCAGACTGTAGCCCGCCGAATCTAGCCGCTCCCACTCGTGGATGTAGTCGTTGACCCGCTCGTGTTGGGCCTTCACGCTCCACTGCAGGAAATGCGCGCGGGTCGTGGTGGCGTCGCCGCCGTTGAGTTCCAGTCCGCCGCGCAGCTCCGCGTTATAGACCTGGATGTCAAGGAAGTTACGCACGTACTCCTGCTGGGTGCCGGTGCCGATGGTGCGACTGATTTCCCCAAAATTTTCGGAGCCGAGGTCGGTATCCAGTTCCCCGAGCGTGTAGCGGCCGCCGATGCTGATGCCCTCGTTCTCGTCGCTGCGGAAGGCGGAGGTAAGGAATTTGAGGAAGAGGGGGTTCTCCGTCTTTTCCGGGATGTAGGTCAGCGACAGGCCGCCCATCTGGGTGAGGAAATCGTCCCGTTCCGCGCCCTCAAAGACGCTGAACAGCTGCAGGGTCTCGAAAAAGCCGCCGAAGGCCGTGGACCGGCTCACCGGATTGAAGTTGTAGATGCTGCGGTTGTAGTTAGTGAGCAGACCGAGTTGCAGGGTGCGGCTGAAGTCGTAGGTCACGTAAGCCTGCAGGTCGAAGAAGTTGGGCAGGTACTCACCGGTGGTTTCCAGTGAGCCCAGGATGTACCGCGTCGTTTTGTAGCGGGCGCCGACCAGGTAACGCAGCCGCTGGTAACTGCTGCGCCCGAGTCGCTGGCTACCCTCCACGTGGGCGGCACCGCCGAGCAGACTGGCCTCGAGGGAGCCGCGGAGGGTATCGGGCCGCTTGTATTTGATGTCCAGTACGGAGGAGAGCTTGTCGCCGTAGCGCGCCTCAAAGCCCCCCGAACTGAAGCTCAGGCTTCGCATCAACCTGGGGTTGGCAAAGGTGAGTCCCTCCTGCTGCCCCTGCCGGATGAGCTGGGGTCGGTAGATTTCAAAATCGTTGACGTACACCAGGTTCTCGTCGTAGTTGCCGCCGCGGACGTTGTACTGGCTGGTAAGTTCGCCGCCGGCGCCGCTGCTTACGCCGAGCGCGATGCTGGGCAGGAGGCTTTCAAGGTTGCCGGTCACGGAGGGCAGCAGGCGCAGTTGGGTGGGGTCCTCGCGGACCATCCCGCCTTCCTCGACCTTGCTTTCGCGCACCACCACTTCCAGTTGGCTTTCGACGGGTACCAGGGCCACGTCGATCTGTTTTCGGGTGCCGGCGGGCAGTTCAGCGACCCGTACTTCCGTTTCGCGGTACCCGATGCGGCTGAAGACCAGGATAAAGTCCTCACCCGCCGGTACGGTGGCCACGTAGCGGCCGGTTTCGCTGCTTTCCGCGGCACTGGTGGCGCCCTTGACGTAGATGGTGGCGAAGTCGACGGGCAGTTCGCTGACCAGATCGGTGACCTTTCCCGTTACGGTGGCCGTTTCCACCTGGGCATTCAGGTGGCGCCCCGCGCAGGTGCCGAGCAATACCAGAAAAGCAAGGAGGGTGGTTCTCAACCGCATAATAACCGGGATAAAGAAAAGCGAACGCCCAAACTATGACCCTTGGTACCCGCCGGGCTGGCCCCCGGTACAAACCCGGCACCCGCGCGCCGTCGCCCTACAGCAGCTCTTTCAGGAGCGCGGTGGCTTCGCGCATGCCTTCGCTGCCGCCCATTTCCAGGACGTGAAGTTGGGAGCGGTTGCGGAGTTCGAAGCTGACGGCCGGACTGGGGTCGATGTAAATGACCGGGGCCGACTCGGGCGCAAAACCCACCAGTCCGGCCGCCGGATAAACCTGCAACGAGGTACCCACGATGATGACGGCGTCGGCGGTCTGCACCTCCTCCACCGCCCGTTCGATCATGGGCACTTCCTCGCCGAACCAGACGATGTGGGGGCGCAGCTGGGTACCCTGCTCGTCGACGTCCCCGATGGCCAGGTCGCCCGACCAGGGGCGGGGCTTGCCGTGACCGCGTACCGGCCGCACTTTGGTCAGCTCGCCGTGGAGGTGGAGTACCCGGGTGGAGCCGCCGCGTTCGTGGAGATCGTCGACGTTCTGGGTGATGACGGTGACGCGGTACTGCTGTTCGAGTTCCGCGATTAGCCGGTGGCCTTCGTTTGGTCGGGCGTCGCGCAACTGGGCTCGCCGCAGATTGTAGAAGCGCATAACGAGCTCGGGGTTGCGGGCGAAGGCTTCGGGCGTGGCGACGTCCTCCACCCGGTGCTCTTCCCAGAGTCCGTTGCTGTCTCGGAAGGTCTTCAGTCCGGATTCGGCGCTGATGCCCGCCCCTGAGAGAACGACTACGTGCTTCACGGGGGCTTACTTTTTCTGCTTGAACTTGGCGAGGGCGGCTTTGGCGTCATCCTGCAGGATGAGCTGGCCGGTGATGCCGGCCCGTTCGGCAAGCAATTGTGGCCAGTCTTCCGTGCCCTCCCAGAGGCTGCGCTTGAGGCGGGTGGCCGCGCCGGAGCTGTAGCTGGCGAGCTTTCGGGCGACCAGGCGGGCTTCGCGGAACAGTTCCTCGGGGCCGGCATAGACCCGCTGGTAGAGGCCTTTCTCGCGGGCCCATTTGGCGTCGTGCCACTCGGTGTCGAGGCAGAGTTCGCCGGCGGCGGCCACGCCCATTTTGCGCGTCAGGGCCGGCAGGATGACGAAGGGGCCGATGGCGATGGCCAGTTCACTGAGTTTGATCTCCGAAGCCCGGCAACCGAGGCAGTAATCGGCCGCCGCGGCGATGCCGACGCCCCCCCCGATGGCCTTGCCCTGCACGGCGACCACGATGGGTTTGGGGCAGCGGCGCATGGCGAGGATTACGTTGGCGAAGCCCATGAAAAACTCGCGGCCGCTTTCCTCGTCCTGGATGGCGAGGAGTTCGTCCAGGTTCGCTCCGGCGCAAAAGGTGCCGTCGCCGGCGCTGCGCAGGAGGATGGACTTCACGGCGTCGTTGCGGCCGGCGGCCTCGATGTGCTCGACGAGTTCGGCCAGCAGGTGCGACGGCATGCTGTTGTGGGAGGGGTGGGAGAAGACGATACGCATGAAATTCGTGCGTAGCTCGGAAGTGATGCTGCCTGTCTGATTCATGGCGTGAAAATAGATCGGGAAAGATAAATGGAGGAGTGGGCGGGTTTTAGACGTCGGACGTGTCAGCTGTGACAATGTGACAGACGTCGGACGTCTGCCACGAGAAAAGGAGGGTTCGGCTGGGGTGGATAGGCGGTGTTTTGTCGTTGGCCTATAGAAAATCCAGTATTTGCTGGGCTGACATAATTGCAGACGTCCGACGTCTGCAATTATGTCCGGACTGACACGTCCGACGTCTGCCACAACCATTCCCGCCTCCCGGTTGTAATTTTACCTGCGCCAAACTCAACCGCCCCTTGGTCAAAATCGCCGACATTGAATTGGGAGAATTCCCCCTCCTGCTCGCCCCCATGGAAGACGTGAGCGACCCCCCCTTCCGGGCCCTCTGCAAGGCCCAGGGCTGCGATATGATGTACACGGAGTTCATCAGCGTGGAGGGACTCATCCGGGACGCGGACAAGAGCGTCGCCAAACTCGATATCTACGACTACGAACGACCCATTGGCATCCAGATTTTCGGGGCCAACCTCGACAGCATGGTGCAGGCCGCCGACATCGTGACTGAGGCGAATCCCGAAGTGCTTGACA
The DNA here is from genome assembly GCF_004803465.1 of Neolewinella litorea. Taxonomy (GTDB): domain Bacteria; phylum Bacteroidota; class Bacteroidia; order Chitinophagales; family Saprospiraceae; genus Neolewinella; species Neolewinella litorea. The sequence goes on from NZ_SRSF01000006.1 coordinate 38,827, forward strand.
TCAACTTCGGCTGCCCCGTCAAAAAGGTGGTGTGCAAGGGCGCCGGTGCCGGTATTCTCCAGGACATCCCCAAGATGGTCGAATTGACGAAGGCCATCGTCGACCGCACTGCCCTCCCGGTCACGGTAAAGACCCGCCTCGGCTGGGACGACAACAGCAAATACATCGAGGAGGTAGCCGAGCGGCTGCAGGACGTAGGCATCAAGGCCCTCAGCATCCACGGGCGCACCCGCAAGCAGATGTACAAGGGCGAAGCCGACTGGTCGCTGATCGGCAAGATCAAAGACAACCCGCGCATCAAAATACCCATCTTCGGCAACGGAGACATCGACAGCCCCGAAAAGGCCGCCGCGTACCGCGAGCGCTACGGGGTCGACGGAATCATGATCGGACGGGCAGCCATCGGCTATCCCTGGATCTTCCGCGAGATCAAGCACTACTTCGCCACCGGACAATTACTCCCGCCCCCCACCGTGGAGGAGCGGGTAGCCGCGGCCCGGGAGCATCTGAAGCGCAGCATCGACTGGAAGGGAGAAACCCTGGGCATCCTGGAAATGCGCCGACACTACACCAACTACTTCCGCGGCCTGCCGCACATCAAGCAGTACCGCAAGACCCTCGTCAGTGAATTTGACCCGGCCGTACTGCACGCCACCCTGGATGAGATCCACGAGGTATACGGCGAGGTCAGCGCCTAATCAAAGGTTGCGGGTCGAGAAAAAACGGTCAAGGGCCGCCTTGCTGGCGTCGCCACTCTGGTAGCCGCTGGTGAAGGCGCGCACCCGCTGTTCCGAAGTGCCGTGGGTGAAGCTTTCCGGAACGACGTACCCCTGCGATTCCATTTGCAAGCGATCGTCACCGATGGCGGTGGCTGCTCCGATGGCCTCTTCAATGTCTCCGGGCTCAAGGAGCTGGGATTGCTGATTGGCGTACTTGGCCCAGACACCGGCCAGGTAATCCGCCTGGAGTTCCAGGCGCACCGACATGGCATTGGCATCGGCCTCACTCATCCGTCCCCGCGCCTGGCTTACCTGCTGGCTGTAACCTAGGAGGTTTTGAATGTGGTGGCCCACCTCGTGTGCGACCACGTAGGCCAGGGCGAAATCGCCCGGCGCGCCGAAGCGTTCGCGCAGTTGATCGGCGAAGGACAGGTCGATGTACACCTGCTGGTCAGCCGGACAGTAAAACGGTCCGGTAGCGGCGGAGGCGAATCCGCAGGCGCTGCGGTCCTGCCTACTGAAGAGGACCAGCACGGGCTCCTGGTAGCTGCGGCCGTACTGCTGCTGGAAGATCGAGTTCCAGACGTCCTCGGTCTCGGCCAGGGTGACCGACACGATCCTGGCATTGGTGTCGTCTTCGGCGATGTCGGCGCCGGGATTGGATCGCCTCTCCGTGGGGGCCGGGCTACCGCCACCACCCATGCCCAGGTAGTCAAGCGGATTTCCCCCCAGGAAGAAGACGATGATCATGATGATGATGGTGCCGATGCCGAAGCTGCCGGCTTTGCCCGCACCCCCGATGAAGCTGCCGCCACCCCGACCGCGCCGGTCGTCGATGTTGCTGCTGCCCTTTCTACCCTGTAGTTTCATAGTGATAAAGCTTAAGGTGATACTGGTCTAGTTCAAGTTATCCTGCTGGGCGAAGACCCGCCGCAGGAGATCGGTGGTGCGGGCGGCCACGTTTTCTCTGATATCCTGTTCCTTCAGGGCCACCTTGAGAAATAGACCGTCCAACGCCCGCTGGGTGACGTAGGCCCCCAGGTCGGTTTCAACCTTTTCCCGGGTCAGGGGGAAGTTGTTGTAGGCACTCGCGGCGTCAAGCCACACCTTGTTGGCGTCGTACTTGTCCAGGCTGGCGTTGATCACGGGGGCAAACTCGGCGGTGAGGGCCTGGGAGGTGGTGCGGCGCAGGTAATCCGTAGCGGCCGTCTTGTCGCCCTTGAGGATGCCCACCGCGTCCTGGATCGACATCTGCCGGATGGCATCAACGAAAATGGGAGCGGCCTTCGTGGCGGCATCTTCGGCGCCTTGGTTGATCTTTTTCAGGATCACCGCTTCCAGGTTGCTGAAGCCCGGTACATTTTGCAGGCGCTCCGTCACCTTCCTTACCTCCTCCGGTAGAAGGATGCGATAGGTCAGGTCTTCGTAGTAGCCACCGGGCTTGGCCAACTCCTCGGCTCCTTCCCGGGCACCAATACGGAGTGCTTCCTTCAGGCCGTTGGCGATGTCAGTGGAAGTGAGGCCGCCGTTCAGGACGGTGTTCAGCGTCTGGTTGATCTGCTGGCTGGTACAACCGAGGAAAAAGAGGGGAAGGACAAGAATCAGGAGGCGCTGCATATGCTTGGTTTGGTGAGGCCTCTCTATAAGCGGAATCCGGTCCCATTGGTTTGGTGGGGGCAATGTGACGGGAACTAAAACTTGAAGCCGGTCAGGTCAAAGTTTCCGCCCCCGAACCCTTCGTCACCAAAATCATCGTCGTCCGGATCTTCGAAGGTGTGCTGCTCGCGCTGGCCCGGGAAGCCGGGCGCCCCGCCGTCCCCGCCCAGACGCACTTCCACGGTGGCAGCACCGACGCGCCCACCGAGGGGTGGATTGAGCTTGCGCAGCTTCAGTCGTACGGAGGTTACCGTATCAAACTGATTAAGGATGCGTTGGCCCATCCGGTAAGCCAGGGCCTCCAGCAGGCGGGTGGGTTTTTTCATCTCTGCCTGCAGCAGGTAATAAATGGTGGCGTAGTTGACCGTACCGCCGAGGTCGTCCTCCGTAGCCGCTTCCGCGACCATGGCTTCCACCTCTACGTCGATGCTGAATTCGTTGCCCATCAGCTGTTCTTCCTCGAAGTAGCCGTGGGGGGCGTGAAAACGTACGTCTTCCAGGCCGATTGTTGCCGTCATGAAAATCAGAATTTATCGAGCAGTTGCTCGGCCGCATCCCTTGAGGGGTGGCCCGGGGTATCCGCGATGCGGCTCAGTTGTGCTTTGGCGTCGACCCATTCGCCCGCTCCCAATCGTGCTACGGCGCGGTAGTAGGCCGCCTCGGCGGAGAGGTTGAAGTCGGTCAGATCGACCAGGTCTTCAAAGAGGGTTGCTGCCTCAGCGTAGTCCGCCTGGGCCAGCAGGCTCTGGGCTAGATAGAAACGGTCTACGGGCTCGGGGGCACCGAACCGTCGGAAGGCAGCCGCCGCCCCGGCGTAATCGCCGGCTTCGTAAGCCACGTAGGCGGCTGCCCGTGGGTCGCTCAGCAGGTAATTTGCGTCGGAACCCGGGGAGGGGACCTGTCCAAAGGGCTCAATATCGCGCACGGCCAGCACGGCGGCAGGGTCGCGGTCGGGGGCCAGGATAAGGTAACCGGCCAGAAAGAGAAGCAGTGCCGCGGTAGCCGCCAGGGTGAGCCAGCGTCTCTTGCGCACGTGCCGGATCGGGATCACCCGGGCCCCGTCTTGCGCCCGCGGGCCGACGTGGTCGGTCTCCAGTTGTTGGAGGCGGCGCTTCAGGCGGTGGTGCTCGCTGATGTCGATGGCCTCCAGGGCCCGTCGGGTAGCTTCCATTTCGGTTTTCAGTTGGGGTTGGGCTTGCAATTGGCGCTCGAAATCCTCGGTATCGCCGAGGCGACCGGTCAAGAAGTCGTCGATCCGCTCTTGCTGCTCATCATGGTTCATAATTTGGCTTCAGGGTTTGACTAACTGCTTGAGCGACTGCAAGCAGCGCATTTTCTTGATGCGGGTCGCTCCGGCGGAGGGCAGGCCCACGGTCTGGGCAATACTTTCAATGGGGTAATGGTGAAAATAATAGAGGGTCAAAATTTCCCGGCAGGGGCTACCCATTTGATCCATGGCACTCAGCAGCAGCGTGTGGTAGTGCTCCTGCTCAAAACGGTCGATCAGGCTCCAGTCGAGTTCGTCGGCGGGGTTGGGTCCCGCTTCGTGGTCGGTGGGGCGTTCGCGGCGGCGTTGGTGGTTGCGGCGGTACACGAGTCGCTTGCCGATACTGAACAGATAAGTGCGGATACTGCAGCTTAGTTCGGTGAGCCGACCGGCGACGATGTTGCGGTAAAAAGCGATAACGGCATCCTGGAAGCAATCCGCTGCATCTTCCTCCGTAGCGAACAACTGCCGCTGGGCGTAGGTGACGAAGGCGTCGCGGTGTTGCAGGTAGAGTTGATCAATCAATTCGTACTGACCGCACTTTATCGCTGCGAAAAGATCATTGTCTTCGGTTTGCATCTGCGTCCGGTGCCCTTGCGTGCTCTTGAAGTGGTTCCTTTCAAATGTAGTGTTTTTGTGACCGAAATCCCACTGGCGGTGGGCCTTGGGAGTTGATTCGCCGGACCGCCGGGGTGTTACGCTGCAGGCTGCTAACTTTTGGGCGTTTGTCGTGGTCGGAGGTTTTCCTTTACTTTGGACCGCCCCGATAACCCTGCCGATATGCCTTTTCTCCCCTGGTCCCTGCGGGGTGCCGTCCTTATTTTCTTTCTGCAACTGCTCGTGCTGCCCCTGACCGCCCAGCCCGACGAGGGGATGGCGAGTTACTACGCCGATCGCTTTCACGACCGGCTCACCAGCACCGGAGAGTCGTACGACAAGGAGGATTACACCGCCGCCAGTAAGGCTTACCCCTACGGTACGGTGCTGGAGGTCACCAACGTCACCAGCGGCAGTTCCGTGGAGGTGCGCGTCAACGATTGCGGTCCGCACCACCCCAACCGGATCATCGACCTCAGCCGCGCCGCCGCCCGCTCGATCGGACTGCTGCGCACCGGCACCGCCCGCGTGCAAGTAAAGGTGGTGGAACTCGGCGACCAGGGGCCTACCTGTCACCGCGGCGCCTGGACGCGCGCCGAAAAGCGGAAAAGGACGCGAACGGAAAATCGTGACCGGCCCGCCCTGGCCGCCACGGAAGCCCAGGCTCCGGTAACCACCATCACGGAGGTACGGCCCGATACGGTACCCGCGCCCGCCGCCCCGGAAACGAACAAGCCCGCGCCGCAGCGCAAGAAAGAATTTGCCCCCGACGAGATGCTCTTTGGCGTGCAGGTGGGCGCTTTCAGCCAGGAGAAGAACGCCAGCGAGCTGGTCAGTGACCTGCAGACCAAAGGTTTCAGCGATGCCTGGTTCGCGCGGGTTGGCAAGGTCTACCGGGTGTTCACCGGCCGTTTTTACTTCCAGGATGAGGCCCGCGACCTGCGCGACCGCGTGCGTGAGGCCGGCTACGGCGATGCCACCGTGCGCCGCGTACAGTAATTACTCGGCCGAGGCCGCATTGCCGAGGGTGACGAGCAACACCCCGCCGATCGAGAGCACGACCCCGAGGATCTTCTGCCAGTTGATGGCGTTTTCCTCCACGCCCAGCCAGGCGAAGTGGGCCAGCAGGACCGATACAATGACCTGCCCCGCCACTCCGGCCACGAAGTAGCGGTCCGGGCCGATCGCCTCGATCAGATAAGTGGAGCCGAACAGCGCGATGGCACCCCCCACCCCCGCGCACAAGGCCCACACCGGCACGTCGGCGAACCTGGCGAGGCTGGCGGGCTGCTCCCGGATCAGGAAGACCACCGCCGTAATCGCAAAGGCGATCGTGAAGTAAAGCAGGTTGGCCTGGGCGGCCGAGCCCACCTTTTCGGAGAGGAGGGAATTGAGGGTCAGGTAGGTCGAAACCAAGGCGCCCACGGCGAAAGCGCCCGCGATGAAAAGGATCTGCTGCATACGGCAAGCAACCGGCCCGCCGCGGTGCTTTGTTCGCGCCTAGCTGCGCATCGCCTCCACGGGGTCCATGCGGGCGGCCAGCAGGGCCGGAACCAGTCCCGCGAAGATGCCCACCACCGCCGAGATGGCCACGCCGGCAATAGCGTAGAGCACGCTCAGACTAATCTGGAAGCCGGGCAGAAACATATTGATGACTGAGGTGATGGCCACCACCATCACAAGGCCCATGGCGCCGCCGATGATGCACAGGATCACCGATTCGGTAAGGAATTCCAGCAGGATGATGTACTGCCGGGCGCCAAGGGCCTTCTTCACGCCGATCAGGCTGGTGCGTTCCTTGACGCTGACGAACATGATGTTGGCCACGCTGATGGCCCCGACGATGATCGAGAACAGGCCGATGACCAGTCCGATTATGTTCAGCACCCCGAAGATGTTGCCGAGTGCCTCGGTGGTCATGCTCAGTTCGTTCAGGGCAAAATTGTCGTCTTCCCGCGGGCGCAGCTGGCGGTTGGAGCGCAGGATGCCGCGGATATCGTCCTGCAGGCGCTCCAGTTCCACGCCGGATGCCGCCTTTACGCCGATTGTGCCGCCGTACTGGTTGCGCGTCTTGAGGTTGATGAAGCGGGCGGCGTTGTTGTAGGTGACCATGATGGCGTCGTCGAAGTCGAGGGGGTTCACCAGGTCGTCGCCGGCCGGGGCCAGGGTGCCGATCACGCGGTACTTGCGGCCCTGCATCTTCACCTCCTTGCCGATGGGGTTGATGGGCCCGAAGAGTTGCTCGGCAATGGTGTGGCCCAACAGGATGCGGTCGGTGCCGTTACGGTATTCGGTGGTGGACCAGTAGCGGCCGCGGTCGATCTCTATATTGAACAGGCGGTCGAGCTCGTAGGTGGTCACGAAGAGGTAGCCGCCTTCCACGGCTTCTCCCTGGTACTTAAGCGTACGGGTGCCGGGTACGGTCCAGTAGGAGACCAGGTTGGCCGTGGCGAGGTTTTCCTTCAGGGCCTCATAGTCGTCGTGGTCGGGGTAGGGGCGCTGGTAGTATTCCCACCAGTCGTCGCTGTTGTCTTTCCAGGGCCACTTGTCGATGTAAACTACGTCGTCGCCGAGCTTGGCTAGGCTGCCGGAGACTTCCTTTTGCAGCGACTGCACGGCGGAGAGCACCCCGATGATGCAGAAAATGCCGATCGAGATACCGAGCAGCGACAGGAAGGTGCGCAGCTTGTTGCCCGTAAGCTGTTGCCACGCCTGCCGGAAACTTTCCGCTATAACCTTGGAGAGAACCATCCTGTGTCACTTTGAACGGCTAAAATAGCGTGGGGCGCGGCCGCGGGTGCCGGGTTTTCGACGAAAGGCAGGGTGCTGGGGGCAGACGCCCCGTGCTCCGCCGCGGGTACCGGCACTGCCCCGTTGGTCGGACAGCTAATTGTACGGAAACTCTTACCTTTGCGCGCTGTTTCTTGTACACAGCGTAAATAATCATATTCCGGGATGAGGACCAAACTTTCACAATTTAAATTTGAACTTAACGACAAACTCATCGCCAGAACCCCCAGCAAGCGGCGCGACGACAGCCGCCTCATGGTGGTTAACCGCGCTACGGGGGAGATCGAGCACAAGCAGTTTTCCGATCTGCTCGATTACTATAGCGAGGGCGATTCGCTGGTCTTCAATAATACCAAGGTTTTTCCCGCCCGTCTGTACGGCCTGAAGGAAAAAACCCAAGCCCGCATCGAGGTATTTTTGCTGCGCGAACTGAATAGTCAGGCCCGCTTGTGGGACGTACTCGTCGATCCCGCCCGCAAGATCCGCGTCGGCAACAAGCTGTACTTCAACGACAAGCGCGGTAACAACCGCCTCGTGGCCGAGGTCGTGGACAACACCACCAGCCGCGGACGCACCATCCGCTTCCTCTACGACGGGCCCAACGATGAATTTACCAAGGAACTGCACGGCCTCGGCAACACCCCCCTGCCCAAACTGCTGGAGCGGGAGGCCGACAGCCGCGATGCCGAGCGCTACCAGACCGTCTTCGCCAAGGAAGTCGGGGCCGTTGCCGCCCCCGCCGCCGGACTGCACTTCAGCCGCGAAACCCTGATGCGGATGGAACTGGCCGGCATCAAGAAAGCCGAAGTCACCCTCCACCTCGGACTGGGCACCTTCCGCGACATCGAAGTGGAAGACCTCTCCAAGCACAAGATGGACGCCGAGTACTACCGCATCGAGCAACCCGCGGTGAATACCGTCAACGCTACCAAGAAAGACGGCGGACTGGTCTGCGCCGTAGGCACCACCACCCTGCGCGCACTCGAGAACAGCGTCAGCGCCGAGCGTCTCCTGGCCACCAGCGAGGGTTGGACCAACAAGTTCATCTTCCCGCCCTACGACTTCCACATCCCCGATCACCTGCTGACCAACTTCCACCTGCCCAAGAGTAGCCTCTTCATCACCACCTGTGCCTTCGGCGGCATCGACCTCATCCTTGAAGCCTACGCCCAGGCCCAGAAGGAGAAGTATAAGTTCTTTGCTTATGGGGACGCTATGTTGATTGTTTAGGGTTGTGGGTTGTCGGGTTTTTGAGTTTCCCGACTTGCATTTTTCCCTCGCTTCGCCCGGCTCGCGACCTCAGGTCGCGTCATTCGGCTCGTGACCTCTGGTCGCGCCTGATGCAGCCCGACAGGATGTCGGGAACCGTGCGGCACGTGACCTCAGGTCGCGCTTGGTGCAGCCCGACAGGATGTCGGGAACCGTGCGGCTCGTGACCTCTGGTCGCGTTTGATGCAGCCCGAAGGATGTCGGGAACCGTGCGGCTCGTGACCTCTGGTCGCGTAACTCGGCTCGTGACCTCTGGTCGCGCTTGGTGCAGCCCGACAGGATGTCGGGAACCGTGCGGCTCGTGACCTCAGGTCGCGTACCTCGGCTCGTGAACTCAGGTCGCGCTTGGTGCAGCCCGACAGGATGCCGGGAACCGTGCGGCTCGTGACCTCTGGTCGCGTACCTCGGCTCGTAACCTCAGGTCGCGCTTGGTGTAGCCCGACAGGATGTCGGGAACCGCCCGGCTCGCGACCTCAAGTCGCGTTTGAAGCAGCCCGACAGGATGTCGGGAACCGCCCGGCTCGTGACCTCAGGTCGATCCACCGATAATGGCCATTTGGTTACCCGCTCAGCACCTGCGTATTGCGGCTGTTCTATTGCTTTTTAAAAGTCAAGTCCCAGAGAAACGTGGAGCTTCCCAGCCTGGCGGATGCCCGTTTCCACGCCCCAGGCGTAATCCGCGCGAAGGAAATAGCCGAACAAGGTAGTGCGCACGCCACCGCCGTAGCCGTAGACGATGGGTTCGCGGAAGCGACGGACACGGACACGCACGGGGCTGTAGCCACCGGCGTTCTGGTCGGGGTACTCGGTGATGTTAACGGGGTTGTCTTCGTCGAAGGGGTTCTTTCCGGCCCAGGCGGTACCGGTGTCGAAGAAGCCGACGACCTGAAAATCGCGCAGGAAAGCGGAGCGAAGGTTTTCGAAGATATAGTTGAAGATGGGTACGCGCAGTTCGGCGTTTGCCAGCGTGTAAGTGCCGCCGTTGCGAATGTTGATATCAAAGCCCCGTAGGGGGTTAGCCAGGTCCTGAAACACGAACTCCCCGGTCTGAGGCGTAGGGATCGACTGGTTGAAATTGTTGATCACGCTGTTGTCGGCACCCCCCAGGTAGTAAAGCACCTTTTGTTGCCCATAATTTGTTGCCGCCGCGATCCGGAAGGCCAGCACGCTGCGCTTCAGGATGCGCTGGTAGTGCCGGGCGTCGATACCGATGATGCCCAGGATACCGGGATCAAACTGTGCTCCAAAACCCTCGGCGATGGAAATATCGAAGCTCTTGAATACTTCTCCGTACACCTTATACCGGGTGCCCATGCGCAGGTTGGTGCCCAGGTTGATGGTGTTGTCGAAGACGTATTCTAGGCGCAGGCCGACCCGTTCGGTGCTGATGGGCTCGGATTGCAGGGCCGCCAGTTCGGTAGAAAGCGTCTGGACCCGGTCGCGGCGCAAGGTGGCGTAGGCCCGCAGGCTGCGGAAGATGTCGAGGGGGTAACGCAGACCGTACTGTGCCATCAGGGTGTTCTCCTCCACCAGTCGCGGACCGTTGAGGAAGGAAGTGGTGTTGTAGATGCCCTCCTGGGTGCGGCGGTTGCGCCGGTAGAAGGTATAGGTGCGGTCGAGGCGGTGCTTGAGGTCGGAACCGGTAAGGAAATACTCCGTGCCGTTGAAGCTGGTCGGGATGCGGATGCCGCCCGTGATGGTGTAGTCTTCGAGCAGGTCAATGACGTTTCCCTTGATCAGGATGCCCACCGGCTGCTGGGTGTAGCCGTCGGGGTTGGCGGCGAAAACGTTCATGCCGTTGAACAGCGGCTCGTTGTCGACGGTGGTTTTGACGTAGTTCAACCGGAAGGTGGTCCGGTAAGACGTAACGCGGCCGGGGCGGAAGCGGTAGATGCGGTTGAGCTCCGGCACGGGGCGTTCACCACGGAAAATGGTGCCCGCTCCGGTATTGGGTTCCCTACGGCGTTGCTCGCGGGGCGTGCCTACTACGGTCAGGGGCGGGCGGGTCCCCGTAGTGTCCGGAGCGGCTCCAGCGGGCGGCAGGTTGCCGCTGACGGGCGGATCGGACAGGAGATCCTCGGCCGGAGCTTCTTCCACCGGTGGGGGAGTGATGGTGTCCTGGAAGCGGGTCTGAAAAAGGAGTCCCTCGTCGTCGGACTCGATCAGGGGGTTACGCCGGTTGGGTCGCATTACGCGGTCGGGCGCCCCCTTAACCACGTTCGTAAACTGGGGGACGGTCTGCCCCGCAGCCCGGTAACTCCGGCGGCGGTAAGCGGTGGGCGTCAGACTGACCGTGGTTGTCGTGTCGAAGGTAAAGCGGCGGATGAGGGTGGTGCCATCCACGATGAAGCTTTCCAGGCCCACGGGCAGTTTGCTGCTGCCGTCGAGGGTCAGCACGTTCGTGCCGTAGTTGGTGGTGGCCTCCGTGACGGCGCGCTCCTTTATGACGGGGTAGATCGAGATGGAATCGATCAGGGAGGTGTCAAGGGATTCCAGGGTTGAATCGCCGTGCAGCACGATCTGGGTGCCGTCCTCCAGGTAGATACGCTGCTCGTAGTGGTCAAGGTAGTCTTCCAGGTGGGCCTGGTAGCGATTGTAGATGCCGTTGGCGTCGCTGAGGTAGGCGAAGTGCTGGTCGTCGATCGGCGCGGGTTGGCGCTCGTCGGCCAGAGGAGTGTTGGTAATCCGCACCAGCTCGCCCGGCTTGTTCTCCAGATCGTAGTAGAAGAGATCGTAGTGACCGATGGGCAGGAGGGTATCCAGGGGCTGGGCCAGCAGGGAGGTGTCCGGACGGTTACTCGAGAAGACCACGCCGCGGCGACCGCGCACGTTGACGGGGGTGGCGTCGAGGTCGTCCCAGAAATCATTGGTGATCTTCACCGCCTGCCGCGAGGCGGGGTAGTAGGTATAGATGTCCGTGAAACCGTCGGCCATGGCCGAGATCAGAAAGTTGCTGGGGTCGTAGTACTTGAGACTGAGTACCCGATCAAGCCGGATACCGAGAATGTCGGTGGTCGATTTGCCGGTATTCAGGTCGTACAGCAGGAGTTTCGGCTGGTCGCGGAACTCGTACATGATTGCCACCTCTTGGTTGGTGGGCGAAAAATCGATGAGGGGGTAGGCGTAGTCAGTCGCCTGCAGCAAATTGCGCTGGCCGCCCTTGAGGAGCAGCTCGCGTTCGCCGGTGTTCACGTCCTGGAGGTAGACCTTGTACTTGCCGATCTCATTCAGCACGTAGGCGATGCGCTGCCCGTCCGGACTCACCTTCAGCTGCGTAATGGGCAGTCGCTTCTTGTTCTGGATCGTGAGCAGGTCCTCGGTGGGGGTCTGGCGTCCGCGACTGTCCTCGGCGTAACGGTTGCGGTAAAATTCCAGCCAGTTGTACAAGACCGTTTCGTAGTTGCTGCCCAGCACGTAGAGGAAGCCGTTCTCGACCGAACGATTAATTCGGGTCAGGTACAGTAGATTCGAGACGGTGGGCTTCCCCAGGTTTTCGGCGATGTAGTACCAGAAGGAATGACCCGCCAGGCGCGGGTAATCGGCGGCCAGGTCGCTAAAGTCCTCGTACTCCCCCGTCGCCATGAGGTCGCGCAACTGATCGTCGAGTTCACTGGACCAATCCTGCCCGAGGTAGGCCACCAGTCCGGGCTTAAACCAGGTAGGCAGATTAAGCAGGACGGCGTTCTGGACCACTTCCTGGACCGTGGAGCCGTACAGCAGTTGTTCGATGTATACGCTGGCCATGGCCTCGCGCACCTGCCGGCGCAGGTCGGCGTGGTCGCCGTTGAAGTAAACGAAGGCCTTATTGCCGAGAAACTTGGCTTCGGTGCCCGAGATGTAGCTGGTGTTGGTGCGCAGCGACTGGTTGCCGGTCAGTTCGAAGACCTCCTCGTTGCCGATGTTGCTCTGCTTGACGTCCGTGATGTCGCGGTAAGTGATCAACTGCACCTTCTGGTTCATCCGGCTTTCCAGCATCTTCTGGATGTAGGCGAAGTCGTATTCCGCCAGCTGTACGACTGCCTGACCGACGCCCTGGTTGTTCCCGTACCAGTAAGTGACGAAGTTGTCGGATTCGTACTTCTCCCACTCCTCGAAGTCGTCGTGGTACTGCACCCGGTTCTTGCCGAACTCCACGCGGGAGGTCTGGGCCGGAAGATCGGACAGCACGAAGCAGGCCAGGAGGATAAAGAGTAGACGCATCAAGGGTGACCTTTAAATCAATCTCCCGGTACGGGGCACGGGGCTGCGGCAGCTCCGGACCAGCGGGAAGACAATGGTAAGGTCAAGATAACGGAAAAGGTGAGGATTGGTTAGCCTACTTCTCCAAGTACTGAGCGACCATCTCCTGTACGACATCTTTGAGGTACATCTTGCGCTCTTTGGCCTGCTCCTTGAGGGTGACGAGGTGTTCCTTGTTGAAGATGAGAGTCACCCGTTTGGTGTCGGGTTTGGCCGGCTCGGTGGGCGCGGCGCGGTCCTCGTCCTGCACGGTGGAGCGGATCAGGTAGTCCAGGCCGGTACGGCGGCGGGGGGTCTGCCGATTGGCGGTGGTACCGCCGGCGGCGGCGCGGCGTTGGTCGTCGCTGAGGAAGACGTCGAGGTTCTGGGTGAAGTTCTTACTCGAGATCTTCTTTTGGGCCTTCTTGGTCCGTACGGGCACGCTTACCTCTACCGCTTCCTCGTCCTCCTGCGTGGCGGTGTCGGTACCCGTGAGGTAATTGTCCTCGAAGAGTCCGGATAGGTCGTCGGTGAAGCGTTTCTTAGCCATTACGGGTTACTTGACGGGGGTCGTAGCGGGTTGGTCTTTCTTGCGGGCGCGCAGGTGGATGGGATTTTCCGTCCGATCAATGATTTCCTTGCAGAGCTTGAGGTAATCCTTGGCACCGTGGCTCGACCGACTGTAGGTGAAAATGTCCTGACGGTTGGCCGGAGCCTCCGCTAGAGAAACGTTATCCCGGATGTAAGTTTCGAAAAGCAGGGGGCCGAAGTATTTTTTTATGGTCTCCACGACGTCCCGGTTGAGGACTTTCCGCTGGTCGTACATCGTAGCGAGTACCCCGCTTATGTGGAGCTCCTTGTTGAGGCGCAGCTTGACTTTCTGGATGACCTGCTTGATCTTGGCCAGGCCCTGCATAGCAAGGAATTCGGTCTGCAGGGGGATAATCACCTGCTGGCTGCTCGTCAGGGCATTCAGGGTGAGCAGACCGAGGCTCGGCGGGCAGTCGATGATGATGAAATCGTAGTCCTCGTCAACGGCGGAGAAGAGTTCCCGCAGGATAAACTCGCGGCCCGCTTCGTTCACCAGTTCCATTTCGGCGCTCGACAAGTCGAGACTGGAGGTTACGACCTCAAAGCCCGGTTTGATCTCGAAGGGTGCCAGATCGGATTCCCCCATCATACTCTCGTAGATGGTTACGGCTTGCCGCGGAATGCCGAGGCTGAGCGTGAGGTTAGCCTGGGGATCCAGGTCGACCAGGAGTACGCGCTTGCCGAGTTCGACGAGTCCGGCTCCGATGTTGATGGCGCTGGTGGTTTTTCCAACGCCGCCTTTGTGGTTCAGTAAGCTTAATACAGTTGCCATGCCAGGTGCTTGGTGTGGCCGCGAAGGTAGTGAATTAAAATAGAATTCGGAGGTAGGTTGCCCTGGCTTCTGTCACCTTTATTACCAGAGCGTGAAGGCTGTAAATCAGGCGGAAAGCGAGTCTTTCACCACTCTGCGACCAGTAATAGAATACCGGAAGGAAATTGATAAAACAATTTGTATTTATAATTTAGTTTCTCTACATTTGTTGTGCACCGGCTGGCTGTTCCTTCCCAACAGTTCCCCTTCTTCCGCACCAATGCCGCCGGGACTGCTCCAATACTTTCATAGACGCGTTGCCCCGCCGTGCCCCGGTACCGGACGGATCCGGGATAGCCTGTCCATTAACCTTCATCTGCCCCCTTTTAGTACCCGGGGTGGAAAGGCCACCGGCGTGGGCGGTGGTGCGGCCGGTGGGGGGACGTCAGCGCGGCGGTGGCCGGGTGGGTTCTCCCACCCACTCTGAGGAGCCGTGTGTCCACCGTCCAGGGCTGGGGTGCGGAACGCAGATGCTATATTATTTCCGGAGGTAACCACTCTGCCGTGGACGGCAATTGAAAGGGTGGGCGGGGCCGCAGGTGCAGAGTCCCCGGCTTCGATGCCGACTGCCGTGGCTGTTCTCCTCAAAACATGGCACCCGCGTTCGCGCCCTGCAATTCGGAGCTCCGTGAACCCCCTAAATGATATGCGCAATAATTCCCGCGACGCAACCGCGACACCCCAGGGACAGCCGGCCCCACACCTGCCCCGCCCGGAACCGGATGCACGTTTTGCTGTTGAACCCCCGCAAGGCCGGGGGTATCTTCCAGCGGTTCCGCCCACAAAATAGCAGTATGGAATACATCATTATCGCCCTCCAACTTATCGTCGGACTCAGTATCCTGAACGTCTGGCTGGTGCAGAATCAGAAGGCCACCCGCTGGCGCGGCGGCGACGCCACCACCCTCGTAGAAGAGTTTCAGGCTTACGGCCTGCCGGTCTGGTCGGTGTACGTGGTGGGTGTAATTAAGGTGGTCCTGGCGCTCCTGCTCATCGCGGCCATCTGGTACCCGGCGCTGCGGTTCCCCGCGGCCATCGGGCTGGCCGCCATGCTCACCGGCTCCGTGCTGATGCACCTCAAGATCAGCGACCCCCTGTACAAGTCCTTCCCCGCGGCGCTGTTCCTGGTGTTGTGCCTGATCATTGCCTTCGTTCCCGGCAGTTGATCCCGGCTGGAGGGGCCGCTCGAAGCCAACTTTACTCACCAACGGCCGGCGTAATGGACGGCCAGGTACAGGTTGAGTGCGGCGTAAAGAAAGGCGGGCGTGGCCGCCCAAAGGCTGTCGCCGATCTTCATCCGAACGCCGAATCCGTACGCCATCATCAGGCACAGCCCGGTGGCGGCGGCGAAAGCGAGCAGGGGCATTAGCCAGAAACCAGCGATGAGGCCCGCACCCCCCAGCATCTGCAGCACCCCGGTGAGGGGCCGCTCGCGGTCGTGCCCGTAACGGATGAACTCGCTTTTCATGTAGGAGGACGTCAGGCAGCTCGCCCCGAAGAAGAGGAAGGATACCCCCGAAAAATAAGTGGCGACGGCAGGAAGGTCCATAGGGGAGAATTGGGGAGGGGGAAGAAATCCGATCAAACAACCGGCCGCCAGGTGGCTGCCTAATGCCAAATACCCAGATGATGTTGCAGTTACACGACCCGGGAATCAGCCAGGTCCGCCGCGCGATCGGCTACCTCCTCTCGTTTCTGCCCTCCCTGGCGGTGCTCGGCTCGGGGATGACGAAGTTCTGGCCCGACAATGAGATCCACGCGCTGCTGGCCCAACTGGGCATGGGCGAGTACGCCATAGCTATCGGACTGACCGAAATCGCCTGCGTACTGCTCTACTGGATCCCGCGGACGAGTAACCTTGGCTTCTTTCTCTTCTGCTCCTACGTCGGCGGCATCACCGTGGCGGAGCTGATCCTGGACCAGGTACCCTGGCCGGGACTGACGATCGGTGCCATGATCTACGCGGGTACGCTGCTGCGCAAGCCTTCCCTGCTGGGTTAGTCCCTCGCATAATAAAGCACCTCAGTCGTCCACCGCCGCGCCGACCAGGAGGCGGAACTTCCAGCCTGTTTGGTCCTTGGAGGTGCCCTGGGTCTGCTTCATCAGGATGCCGATAATCTGCTCCTGCGGATCGGCGAAGTACTGGGTGTTGAAGTAGCCGCCCCAGTCGAAGGTACCCTCACTGCCGCGGCCGCCCCGGCCCTGACCGGTTTCGTCCACCACGCCGAAGGCCAGTCCGTAGTAGGAGCCGGGGTTCAGCAGGTCGCCCACCTGGTTAGCCATGATGCTCTCTACGGTGGTGCGGCTGAGCAGGCGGGTGCCGTTCAGCTCCCCGCCGTTGAGGTACATCTGCAGGAAGGCGGCGTAGTCCTCGGCCGTGCTGGAAAGTCCCGCCCCGCCGGAAAAGAAGCGTTGGGCGCCGGTCACCGGGTAATTCGGATCGTAGAAGGTGGTGGGGTAGTTCTCCCATCCGTCGTCCGCGGGCCGCTGAATGGCCACGAGGCGGTCGTGCTTGCCCTGGGGCAGGTAGAACCAGGTGTCGTCCATGCCCAGCGGCTCGAAGATGTGGTTGCGAAAGTATTCGTCCAGCGGCTCCCCTGACATAACCTCGATGAAGTAGCCGAGTACGTCCAGCCCCTCGCTGTAAGTGTACGCCGCACCGGGATCGTGGTGGAGGGGCAGGGCGGCCAGCTTCAGCACGCTCTCCTCGATGGAGATGTCCTCGGTGGTGAAGAGATCCGTGACCCCTGCGTCCGCGTAGATCCGCTTGAAGCGCGGGTCGCCGTCGATGACGCCGTAGCCAAGTCCGGAGGTGTGGGTGAGCAGGTGGCGGATGGTGATGGGCTTGTCAGCCGGACGGGTGTCGTAGGTACCGTCCTCGTACAGGGTATCTAGCACCTGCGCGTCCGCGAACGCGGGGATGTACTTGCTGATCGGGTCGTCGAGTTGGAAGAGCCCCTGCTCCCACAGCATCATCACTGCGGTGGAGGTGATGGCCTTGGTCTGTGATGCGATGCGAAAGATGGCGTCCCGCTCCAATTCCCGCCCGTCGGCCGCGGCCGTGCCAAAGGCCTGGTGGTAGACGATCTTCCCGTTGCGGGCCACCAGCGCTACGGCCCCGGGGACCTGCCCCTCCGCGATAGCCTCCTCCAGCATGGTGCCAATACGTGCCAGCCGCTCCTCCGACATCCCCACGCTGGCCGGATCGGCGGTGGTGAGCGGGGGAGACTGCTGTACGGAGGGCGTCTGGGCCAGGAGGCTGAAGGCCATCAGGCAGGAGAGTAGGAGGAGTAGTGGGCGGGGGTGCATGGTCGGAACGGAATTGATTGCACCGAAGATAAACGGATATGCTTATTGAGTCACCTATGCTTTACCCCCCCCCCGATTCGTCACCGCTACTACGTCGTACATGCACAAGGTGTGCGGGGGCGCGGGTTCCGGGCTTTCCCGGTTGTGCCGGCCTGTGCCGGAGAATCCTCGCCTAGGGCCGCCCTGGTGGAACCCCGGACTGGAGCGGACCCTTCGAAAGCGTCAGTGGAACCCTCCAAATAAACAAGCGAGATGTGATCTCATTCAGCATTGCGGCATACTGGAAGCATGCATAGGACTACCGATTGAGGCGTACGCAGTGACAAATACGGAGACCGGTACCCTGCCACTCTAGCTCAGTCTGGCCCATCACGACCCCGGCGGTGCTTAATAATCCGGTGAAAGCCAGTTAAATAGATCGTATATTAAGAGAGCTATTGCATACCAATCCTCCGGGTCAACCACATCCGCTGGGAACACCGCCATGACCATTTACACTGAAACAAGACATTCACCATGAACATCACACCAATTTCACTCCTTGCCGGCATGTTGCTGATCTCCCTCGTTTCCTGCAATGAACCGGAAAGGGAAGAAGCCCAGGCCCTAGACATGAACGAGCTCAGAGCGGAAATCCAGGCGATGGAGGACGCTTACGCCGAAGCCCAAAACGCCAAAGACCCGGATGGGGTAGTCGTTTACTACGCCGACGATGCGGTAAGTATGCCTAATAATCAGCCAACGGTTAGCGGGAAGGCAGCCATCCTGGACCAGGTCAGGGCGGATATGGCCAGGGATACCGCGGGCTCTACCACCACCTTCCAGGTCACGGACATTAAAGCTTCGGGCGATCTCCTCGTAGAAGCGGGCACCAGTACGACAACCGACGCCGCGGGCAACGTCACTACGGGGAAGTACGTCTCCGTATTCGAAAAACGGGATGGGAAATACGTGTGCATCCGGGACATCTGGAACACCGATGCTCCTGAAGCTGGTAGCGAGTAGTCTGTTACCATACTTTCACTCCCTCCTGCTACGAGCTAGGGCACGACAATTAATTTCTCAGCGTGAGCAATTGGCATATGGATTCTTCCCGGTTGTACGCCTCCCCTAAGCCGCGACCAGTGGAAAGTAGAAATTGTCGTTTGCGTTTTCGTAGGCTCCGGGGCTTTACTAGCCAAGGATCTGGGGCGACCGGTCATAGTTTAGATTACTGACCCGTCCTGGATCTGCTCGTTGAGCCCTTCCAGTGAGGCGAACCTGTTCTGGTTCATGCACTCCAAGCGCAAGGGTTTGTTCAGCCGTTCGATGTGTCCGTTTTGGCTCGGTCTTCTCGGCTGGATGTGCCGGAGTTCTACGGCACGGTCGTCAGCCCACTGGCGCACATTATGGCGAATAAATTCCGGACCATTATCGCAGCGGATATAGTTTGGGTGGGGGAGTGCCGGCGTCGACCTGGCCCAGGATCTCGAGGCGCTGGGAGGGGGAACTAGCTTCATCGCACGGTGAAACCACTGTGGGAAGGTGAACTAATTTAGGGTTAGTTCTACCACAAAGTGGTCGCGGGGCACGGACACAGCCAAAAGCCCACTCAATACCCCACCACCACCCGGGCCACCGTACCCGGGGCGGCGCCCGATGACCAGTGGAGGAGATACACCCCGGGGGGCAGGTCAGGAAAGGTGAGCCGCAGGGGATTAGCCGAGGCGGCGGGGAAGCGGCGGGCCCAGACGGTGCGGCCGAAGTGGTCGGACAACCGCAGGGCGAAGGGGTGGTCCGCATCCGGCAGCTGTACGCTGGCCGCGCGGCGCGTCGGGGTGGGGAACACCCTCAGCTCGGGGCGCCGGAATTCGTTGTCCACCGCGCGGATGCGGCTGTAGATGTTGGCCCCGTCGGCGGCTTCCCCCCGGACCCGATAGTAGGAGGTGCCGAAGTGGGCGTTCGGGTCGAGGTACTCCCGCTGCAGGATGAGCGCCCGCGGCAGTTCGCGGACAGTGGTGAATACGGCCTCCACGTCCAGGCGGCGCTCCAGCGTCCAGCGGTATTCACCACTGTCGCTTTCCTCAATTTCCCAGCTCAGGGTCACCGTGGTGGCGTTGTCGCGGGTAGCTTCCAGGGCAGTGATACGAAGGGGGAAGGGGGGCGGGGCTTCGGCTGCGACCATACAGCCCGAGGCGTTTTCAAAGGTTTCCGACAGCGGGGCAATGGAGTACCCACCCACTGCGTAGCCGGATACGCTGCTGTATTTAACGGCAAAGGCCGAGGGGGTCTGGCCGTTGGCCGTGCCGGTATACCCCCCGTAAGCCAGCAGCAGAGCGTAACAGAGCAGCCGAGTAGTCCTCAGGTTCATCCTCCGTTACCGGTTTCGAAGTCGTAATAGGCAGTATGGGTTTTTCCCACCGCCCCGGTAGCCGGGTCAATCTCGTTTACCGTCATTTCAATCCGGGAAGGACTAAGGGCAATCACTTCCTGCCCACGCTCGGTTCCAACTCCTCCGGTGTCGTAGAGTGAAATGATGACGTTGTCCAGCACATACTCCACAAAAACGTTGGACGGGCCGGATTGGGATAATTGTACCTGTTGGAGTTTTATTTGGAGGTGCACCTCACCCAAAACCGCACTCTTGAAAAGGTAAGGAGAAGATATGTCGACTTGCTTGCCTAACCGGATGGTGCACAAGGATGGCCGCGAGGCATCCCTGGGCCCGCCGGTGGAAGGATCGGATACGGTGGTCTCCGTATTCCAGGAGAAGTCCTGAATTTCTATTAGGTTTTCGTACCCAGTCGTGGTTGATGTCCCTTTGATCCCCGGGATGTCCAGGTACATATTTGTGGACTGGGCCGTCAGGGATAATGGTGCAATCAGCACCAACAGGGGGAGACCCCATCGGAGAAAGGCGAGTGGAAACATGGTATGCGTTGTTCAATAGTGCTGAATTGGCTGCTGCCCGGCGGGTGGCAGGCTCTCAAATACTTGTCAGGGTAAGTGACCCACGCCCTGCGGGAGGGGGCGGTAATTCAGCGGTCACCGGTGCGTGTACCTAAATATAGGGTTTTTTTCAATGTGACAACTCACAAATTGTGCCGGACCTGGCTGAGCATCCGGTTTGCCCACTCCCGTCACGCAGGTGTGTTGCCTTACTCCTCCACGTAAAAGCCCATCTTCCCCATCTTATAATCCCGCATGGCCTCCATGATTTGGGTCTGGTCGTTCATCACGAAGGGGCCGTGGCTCACGACGGGCGCGCCGATGGGTTCCCCGCCGAGCACGAGGACGCGGGCGGGATTGCCAGCAGTATTGGTTAGGTGGATGCCCGTGCCGTCATTGCGGTAGTGGAGCAGGGTGCGGGCCGGGTTCTCGAAGCCGCTGCTGCCGGCCACCCCGCCGTCGAGCAGGTAGGCAGCCAGGTTGTAGGATTCCGGTACGGGCAGGTCCACGGTTACGCCGGGGGGCAGGGTCAGTTGCCACGCCAGTATGGCATTGTGGGTTTGCGCGGCACCCGCGAGCCCGCCAAAATTACCGGCCACGACACGCAGTTCCGCGCCATCGCCCAGCTCCACCTGGGGGATGGTAGCGGCCTTGATGTCCTGGTAGCGCGGCTGTACCATCTTGTGGTCGGGCCCCAGGTTTACCCACAGCTGGATACCCTCCAGAGTGCCGCCGGATTCCATGAACTCCTTGCTGCCGCGTTCGCTGTGGATGATGCCCCGGCCCGCCGTCATCCATTGTACGTCGCCGGCGCGCAGGTGCCCGGTATTGTCCCGGGAGTCGCGATGGCGGATCCCGCCCTGGTAAAGGAACGTGACGGGCTCAAATCCGCGGTGGGGGTGCGGACCAAGGTCCAGTGGATCGCGGCCCCCGGCCTCCACCTCGACCGGACCGAAGTGGTGCAGTAACAGGAAAGGGTCGATCTGGTCCACCCGCTGGGTAGGCAGGGGCTGATAAACCGTAAGCATGCCCATCTGCAGGGGATGACCAGAAAGGACGTTGGCGACGGTGCGGTAGGTCATGGCGTAATCGTTGTAGGTACATTAATAACGCTGCGGGGTTTGCCGCGGTTGGGGCATCTGCAAACACCTTGTTATAGTGCCGCTCAAGCCTTATTTTACGGAAAGCGCTCTAGCCGAAATTACCAAACACCTAGTCATGTCCTCTCTCTTTTCCCTTTTACCGCTTTTGCTGTGCATGGGCTTGTGTTTCTTCTCCTGCGACGATCCAGAGGCGGTGCTGCCGGTCTCGGGCGTGGACGCGGAAACGCTGGTGGAGAACTATAATGCCAACATTGGCGACCAAGAGCTAGAGGAGGCCAGGGCTTTTTGCGCGATTGGTACCGTATCGGAGGTGGAGTTCAAGCCGCGGTCCGACGGAGACGAGGTCCTGCACTTTGTCTTTCGCGACGATGACCTGGAACGGTCATTCACCTTTGCCCTGGAAGAAAAACTGGATTTCCCGGAAGAGATTGACCGCGCCAAAGTGGTCTTTCTGGGCCATCAGATGATCGTGGCGGATCTGGATGGTCACTTCTACGTCCACTTGTACGTACCGGAAGCGGCGGAGGATAACTTGCTGCCGGGCCTGCCTTACGTGGAAGGTAATGGACTGGGCGTGGCTACGGAGGAGGAGCCCGTGCTTCAGGAAAGCTAGTCTTCCCCGAATCCTTCCATGCCGTCGCGCCAGTTCCAGATCACCAGGATCCAGTTGCGGCCGTCGGCGGAGGTAAAGCGGTCCAGTTCCTCAAACCCGACGCGCTCGTGGACGTGCTGCGACCGCGTATTACGCGCGTCGATGGCAGTGACGCAGTAGGTGTACCGCAGGTGGTAGCAGGCACGCAGGTACTTGTACATCCGGTCGGGCAGCCGGAGGCCGCGGGCCTCTTCCGCTACGCAGATCTGTCCCATGATGATGTATTCACTTTCCCCGAGAAGTTGGCCGCGGTGCATGAGGCTGTCCTGCCGCTGGATCAGAAAAGTCAGGGCCGGGATGTCCTCGCTGAAGTCGCGCGTCATGGCCAGGCAGTAGCCGAGGACCTTGCGTTCACGGATGGCGATCACCGAGGCGGCGGCGGCGGTCATGCGCTGGAGCAGGGGCAGGTCGTGCGTAGCCGTGACGAAGCCCTGGGCACTGGCGGTGTCCGCATCAACGCTCTCGATCAGGTTGGCGCGCTGGAGGGCAAGGATCTGCTTGAGCTGGTAGTCCTTGCGGGCCAGGGTGATTTTGATAGGCGCTTCCATGGGGGAAGGTTAAAGGGGTAAAGGGGTTAAGGTATGGCGCTGCTCGCCTTAGGCTCGTCGCCACCGTCTTCCGACGAATCCTTGGCGCCTAGCGCAAAGTTCGTGACGACTGGTGGGATGCAGCCTCCCTAAAATAACGAAGGATTGAAGCGCCTTTCGGCTAGTCTTCAATCCTTCGTCAAGTTGGGGGTCGGTAATGGGTTTACTTACCCAGTACGCGTTTTACGGCGGCGACCACGTCCTTGGTGCCTAGGCCGTACTTCTCTAGCAGTTCTTCGGCTTCACCGGATTCGCCGAAGGTGTCGTCGGTGGCAACGAACTCCTGGCGGGTGGGGTGGTGCTTGGCGAGGCATTCGGCGATGGCGCTGCCGAGTCCGCCGTACTTGTTGTGCTCTTCGCAAGTGACTACGGCGCCGGTCTTCTTGGCGCTGGCGATGACGGCTTCCTCGTCGAGGGGCTTGATCGTGTGGATGTTGATCAGGTCGACGCTGATGCCTTCCTCGGCGAGCTGGCGGGCTGCTTCGACGGCTTTCCAGACCAGGTGGCCGGTGGCGAAGATGGTCACATCGCTGCCTTCACTGAGGTGCAGGGCTTTTCCGATCTCGAACTTGGTGTCCTCGGGGATGAAGATGGGCCAGCTCGGGCGGCCGAACCGTAGGTAGACCGGACCGTGGTGTTTGGCGATGGCCTGGACGGCGGCTTTGGTCTGATTGAAGTCGCAGGGGTTGATGACCGTCATGCCGGGCAGCATGCGCATCATGCCGATGTCTTCCAGGATCTGGTGGGTGGCTCCGTCCTCGCCCAGGGTAAGGCCGGCGTGGCTGGCGCAGATCTTGACGTTCTTGTCGCTGTAGGCGATCGACTGGCGGATCTGGTCGTAGACGCGGCCCGTGCTGAAGTTGGCAAAGGTGGTCGTGACGGGAATCTTACCCGCGGTGGCCAGACCGGCGGCGACGCCCATCATGTTGGCTTCCGAGATGCCGCACTGGATGAAGCGATCGGGGTAGGCATTGATGAAATCTTCCGACTTCATGGAGCCGCGCAGGTCGGCGGTCAGCATTACAACGTTGTCGTGCTGGTCGCCGGCGGCCTTAAGTCCGGCGCCGAAGCCGTCGCGGGTGGCTTTCTTGCCGGTGGATTGTAATTTATCGAGGGATAGCATGCGCTAGGATATTCTTGGGTGATGATTGAAAAGCGAGCCGGAAACGAAGCGCCGGCCTGGGGACTATGTGCCTAAAGAACTAAAAGCCTAAAGACCTACTCATATTCCTTCAGCGGGAAAGTCGCCCAGCGTCTCCTCCAACTGGTTGAGGGCGGTTTCGGCCTGTTCCTTGCTCGGAGCCTTGCCGTGCCAGTGGTGGGAGCCCATCATGAAGTCGACGCCCATGCCCATTTCGGTTTCCATGACGATGCAGGTGGGTTGTCCGTTGCGCTTGGTCTGGACCTTCTTCAGGGTGGTAACCACTTCCTCCATGTCGTTGCCGTTCATGTGAAGCACGTCCCAGCCGAAGGCCTTGTACTTGGCTTCGAAGGAACCCATGTACATCACTTCCTTGGTGGGGCCGTCGATCTGCTGGCCGTTGTCGTCAATGATTAGGACCAGGTTGTCCAGTTGCTTATCGGGGGCGAAGAGCGCCGCTTCCCAGATTTGCCCTTCCTGGTGCTCACCGTCCCCGGTCAGTACGAATACGGTACGGTCGTCGCCGTTCATCTTTTTGGAAAGAGCCATGCCGCAGGCTACGCTGACGCCCTGTCCGAGGGAACCGGATGCGACGCGTACGCCGGGCAGACCTTCGTGGGTGGTGGGGTGCCCCTGCAGGCGGCTGTCGATGGCGCGGAAGGTCTTGAGCTCTTCCACCGGGAAGTAGCCGGCACGGGCAAGGACGCTGTACCAGACCGGAGAGATATGGCCGTTGGAAAGGAAGAAAACATCTTCGCCTTCCGCCTCCATATTGAAGGACGGGTCGTGCTTCATCACCTCGAAGTAGAGGGCTACCAGCAGATCGGCATTGCCGAGGGCACCGCCGGGGTGGCCGCTCTGGCAGAGGAATACCTCCCGGATAATGTCGCGCCGGACCTGGGAAGCGATTTTCTTTAGTTCTTGGATGTCTGCCATGTATGGAGTATGGTTTATGTAAAATGCCGGTTACGGCAAGGAGTCGCGAATTTAGGTATTCCAAAAGGATGAGGCCCCCTTTTGTTCCCTGCACGGCGTTACGAATCGGCCCCGCAGGTACGACGGCTAAGGCTCGTCCCCCCAAAGCGGCCCTGAAAGGGACGCCCCCTTACCAGCGAAGTTAATTCCGAGGGCACCGAGGAATGGGCTTCGCGGACATAACGTCAGTTTCCCTCAGCAGCCCGCCCAAGCGGCCCTGAAAGGGACGCCTCCGACTTAGCGAAGTCAATTCCGAGGGCACCGAGGAATGGGCTTCGCGGACATAACGTGCCCCGAGCCCCCCAAACCCCACCCCGCCCCCCGGCGTTCGCATCACCGTAACCCTCACCCATGCAAAACGGCCGACTGCTCGCCGAACTCAGGAAACACTATGCGGCGCACCTGTCCGACTACCTGCAGTGGGCGGCCGAACAGGAGTATCCCCTGGCGGAAGCGCGCCTCAATTACCGCCGGGCCCTGATCGCCTGGTACGAGGCCAGCAAGCGGTCCGACGACCCTTATACAGGTGACGTATTCACCTACCTTACGACCATCGCCGAGCGGTACTTCACGGGGCAGAGCGTCCGGACGGGCGAGTTTCCGCTGGGGGAGAGTCCACTCGATTACCTCCCCAAGACCATCAAACTCGATGAGCCGGGCCGGGAACTACTGAAGCTACTGAACGAGCGAAGCGACTGCCGGGAATTGCTCCTGCTGGCCGATTACCACGAACTGGAGCCCCACGTCATCGCCCGCGTCCTGGACCGCGAGGACGAAGCCGAAGAAGTAGCCGCCGATATCGCGTCCTGCCGCCGGGCCCTGGAGACGGACTTCTCCGGCGGAACCCTGCTGTACACTCCGGTAATCACCGTGGCCGGACGACAGGACCTGATGGAAACACTCGGTCGCGAGCCGGCACCAGCGGAGGAGGTTACAGCACCCGCGCCGCCGCCGCCCCAGGCCGTAAAATTATCTCCCCGCCAGCGCTGGAAACTGAACGCCCCCACGCCCGGAATCGTGCTGGCCGGCCTCCTGACGGGCATCCTGCTGTGGCTGGCTTACGATACGTTCTACGCGCAGGCGAGTCCGGAAGGGCTCTATGCCACCTACTTTACTCCCTACCCGAACCACTTTGCCACCACGCCACCCACCACGGCCGAAGAGCGCGACCTGAACCAGATCCTCACCTACTACGACCGCGGCGACTACCGCACGGCCTACGAAGAATTGCTGCCCACGGCCGATGCCTACCCCGCCGCACCCCTTTACCTGGGCGTAAGTGCCCTGGCACTGGATGATCCCGCCCGCGCCCGACAGTGGCTGGCCCGTCTGCCGGTCGACAGCCCCTTCCACGACGCCGCCCGGTGGTACGATGCCCTGGCGGTGTTGGCCCTCGGCAATCGCCCCCAAGCCCGGACCCAGCTGAAACGGATCGCGGACGATCCTTCCCACCCCTACCGGCAGCGGGCGGTGGAGTTGCTGGGCGAATTGTAAATTCCATCCGGAGGCTGCTCCCGGAATCGGAGGGTCGCGCCGCCACATTTCCGTCCTGCCGGTGCTTTTGCCACCGGCCAAAAGTCCACCCTATGACCTTCAATGAACTGGAACGCCGCGTCCACCTGCTTACCCGCCTGACTACTCTGTTGTTTCTGTTGCTCGCGGGGGTTCTGCTCATTGCGGCGGGGCCCGTCAAGACCGTTTATTTCGGAGAGTTAGCGGCCCGGGTGGTGGAAGCCGACACCCTGCGGGCGGATGTGGTAGTCACCGGCCGGCTGGATGTGGTGGAGCCCGACGGCAGCCTGGCCCTGCTGGCGGCCAATTCCGTCCAGATGCCGGGGGTGGTGATCGGTGGCGATACGGTCACTACCCGGGGCGGCTCGGCCGGACTTATCTTCTTCTATAAAGGCCACGAAGTTGGCGGACTGATCTACCGCCTCGACGATCACCGGGAGGAACCGTACGCCTTGGGCCACCTATCCCTGGACCAGTACCGGCACGACCAGGTGGCCCTGATGCAATACGAGGGGTACGGGGAGCGGCAGCGCGCCGGCTTCTACGTGAACGACCGGTCGACGGACTTTGACCTCTACGACTACAAAGCCCTGCTCGATTCCACGGCGCTGCTGCCGGAGCAGGAGCGGCAGGCCGTCCTGCAGGGCTTTAAGGCCCGGGCCGACGCGGGAGAATTCGGCGGCCGCCGGGTTGCCCTGGAAAGCAACCGGCGCATGGCGGCCCTGCGCCTGAGCGACTGGAAAAGCCAGGAACGCCTCCGGGCGGTGGTGGATTCGGCGGGCGCGGCGCGGATCGAATTCCTGGATGCGGAAGGGAAGGTCATCCGCGTAATATCGGCGACGGAGTAGGGCGCTGAAAGGATCGTCCGCCAGCCTGCACGCCGCCCCGTAATCCGTACTTCCCTACCTTCGCGCCCATGAAACCGTCCATCCCCAAAGGCACCCGGGATTTCCTGCCCCACGAAGTGCGCCGGCGCAATTACATCTTCGACGTGATCCGTCAGCATTTCCACCGCTACGGCTACCAGCCCATCGAAACGCCGGTGATGGAAAACCTCTCCACCCTCACCGGGAAGTACGGCGAAGAGGGCGACCGCCTGCTCTTCAAGGTGCTCAACAACGGCGATTTCCTGCGCAAGGCCGACACCGGCGACCTGGCCGCCCAGGACAGCGACGCCGTGCTGCCGCAGATCTCCAAGCGCGGACTGCGTTACGACCTCACCGTGCCTTTCGCGCGCTACGTGGTTATGCATCAGAACGACCTGGCCTTCCCCTTCAAGCGCTACGCCATCGCCCCGGTGTGGCGCGCCGACCGGCCGCAGAAGGGACGCTACAACGAGTTCTACCAGTGCGATGCCGACGTGGTGGGCTCCGATTCGCTCCTCTACGAGGCCGAACTCACCCAGCTGCTCGACGAGGTCTTCGCCGCCCTGGGCCTGAAGGCCGTCATCCGCCTCAACAACCGCAAGATTCTGGCCGGCCTGGCCGAGATCGCCGGACACGCCGACCGCATGATGGACATCACGATCGCCATCGATAAACTCGACAAGATCGGGGAAGCGGGCGTGGAAAAGGAGCTCCTGGAACGGGGCGTGGACGCGGGTGCCGTACAAGTAATCAAGCAATTCCTCGGGGTTACCAGCCTGGAGAAGGTAGCCCCCCTGCTGCAGGAAAGCGAGATCGGCCGGCGTGGCATCGCCGAACTCCAAGAGGTATTCGACCGGGTGGGCAGCCTCACCAGCCGAGTGGAATTCGACGTCACCCTCGCCCGCGGACTCAACTACTACACCGGCTGCATCTACGAAGTGGCCGTGGACACCGACGCGCACCCCACCATCAAGATGGGCAGCATTGCCGGGGGCGGCCGCTACGCCGACCTGACGGGCATCTTCGGCGGCCGCGACCTGCCGGGCGTGGGCATCAGCTTCGGTGCCGAGCGCATCTACGACGTACTGGAAGAGCTCGACCTCTTCCCCGCCGACGCCAGCGAAGATCTGCAATACCTGCTCGTTTGCCTCGATGACGAAAGCCTTGCCCACGGCTTTGATGTACTGCGCCTGCTCCGCCAATCTGGGCAAAACGCCGACCTCTATCCCGAAGCCGGCAAACTGGGCAAAATGCTCAAGTACGCCGACCAGCGCAATGCACCACGGGTCATCATCATCGGCAGCCGCGAAGCGCAAACCGGACAATACTCCGTCAAGCATATGAAGACCGGGGAGCAGGAGACTGCCTCATTGCACGAGCTTCTTGGCAGGTAGGGGATTTTCCCACGTGGCGTGTGGGCGGTCTGGTGCCTCCACCCTTTGGGTGGAGTAATGATTAGACGGATCGGTTTAGGTGGTATCCCACGCGGCGCGTGGGCTGTTCGGCTTGTTACGCGGCGCGTGGGTTACGCGGCGCATGGGTTGTCCGGCTGTTCATGTAGCGCGTGGGTGGCCCGGAGCCTCCACCCGCCGGGTGGAGCAGTGGTTAGGTGGATCGGTTCAGGTGTTTTCCCATAGGGCGTGCGTGCCGTCATGTCGGTGACCCGCTACCGAAAAACACAAGACCCCCGGTGCATTCCCTAAGGAGCACCGGGGGCCTTATACTTTCGATTAGGAGGGCTGTTGCCTAGCGGTCGGCCACTCCCTTCTTTCCTTCGAGGCGGATCATGTCCTCGACGATGTTGACGGCTTCGCGGATGTAGACGTCCTTGCTGACGCTCTGCTTGAAGTCGTCGTTGCGGGCCGTTTTGCTCTCGTCGGCCAGAATAGGCTCCAGGTCCACTTGGAGGTTGAGCACGCCGGGGTTCACCACGTCGTCGAAGAGGTCGTCGTACATCTCCGCTTCGGTGCGGGCGGCGCGTTGCATTTCCTCGAACTCCGTCAGGCTAAGGGGGTAGGTATTGCGGTCGCGTTGCCGCTTGACCCGGCGGGCGTTTTCTTCGATGCGATTAAAGGTGGAGCTGGCACTCACGCGGCGTTCGCTGCGGGCTTTGAGCGAGTCCATATTCCGGATGCGGTAGATGTCCTGGCTGTAGTCAGCCGGATCGATCTCCGACCAGGCCAGGGGGAAGATCTGCTCCTTCTCGCCGGTTTCGAGCAGCGAGCGGCTGTCGGGCAGGACGATATCGGGAGTCACCCCGCGCAGCTGGGTGGAGCCGCCGTTAATGCGATAGAATTTCTGCATCGTCAGCTTGACGGTACCGAGGGGCTTCACGTCGTTGTGGCCGGCGATGGTGCGGTCCATGTCGATGAAGCGCTGTACCGTACCCTTGCCGAAGGTGGAGTTGCTGCCTACGATCACGGCCCGACCGTAGTCCTGCAGCGCGGCGGCCAGGATCTCACTGGCGGAGGCGGAGTACTGGTTAACGAGCACCACCAGGGGGCCGTCGTACTGGACGCGGCGGTCTTTGTCTTTCAGGATTTCCTTGTCCATGCCGCGGCCGGCTACCTGTACCACGGGGCCTTCGGGGATGAAGAAGCCGGTCATATCCACCACGTCGCGCAGCGATCCACCGCCGTTGTTACGCAGGTCAAGGATGATGCCATCGACGTCCTGATCCTTCAGTTTTTCCAGTTCGGCCTCGACGTCCTTGGCGCTGAAGCGACCGTCGGCGTTCTCGAAGTCGGCGTAGAAGCTGGGCAGGGATATGTAGCCGATCTTTTCGTTGCCCTCCTCGTCGTCGATGATGAGCGACTTGGCGTAGGTCTCGTCGATGATGATCACGTCGCGCTCGATGGAGATGTCCTGGATCACGCCGTCCGGCTTGCGTACTTTCAGGTGTACGGTGGTTCCTTTCTTGCCGCGGATCTTGTCGACCACGTCTTCCAGGGGCATGCCCTTGATGTCGACCAGTTCCTGGCCGTCCTGCCGCACGCCCATGATGACGTCGTCTTCCTTGAGTTCCTTGCCCTTCCAGGCCGGTCCGCCCACCACGATGGAGGTGACCTTGGTGTATTCATCGTCGGTTTGTAGCGTGGCGCCAATGCCTTCCAGGCGGCCGCTGAAGCGGATGTCGAAGGACTCTTTGTCCTTGGGCCGGAAGTAGCTGGTATGCGGGTCGAATACGGCCGTCATGGCGTTGAGGTACTGGCCCTCCTTGATGCTCGGCTTCATTTCCCGCATCCGCTTGAACCAGTCGTGGTAGCGTTCGAGGATCTTGCCGCGGTATTCCGTTTCGAGGCTGTCGAGGCTGGGGAACTCCTGGCCGGTGGTGTCGCGTTCGATTTCTTCGCGCTTTTCGACGATCTGGTTGATCACGTCGCGCTTCATGTAGTCGTGCCAGTACTGCTTCAGTTCGGCGTCGCTGGCGGCCCAGGGGGAGGTTTCGTCGCGGTCGGTGAAGGTGCCTTCGGCATCGAGGTCAAAGGGTTCGGCGAGAATCTCCTCGTACCACGCCTGGGTCTTGTCGAGGGCGGCCATCCAGCGTTCCTGTACCAGGTTGTAAAAGGTGAACTCCCCGGCCTTGCTCTGATCGTCGATTTCCGTGCGGTACTTGGAGAAGGCGGCAATGTCATCCTGGGTAAAGAACAGGCGAGCGCCGTCGACGTCGTTCAGGTACTGGTCAAAGACCCGCTCGGAAAATTTGTCGTTGATGTCGACCGGCTGGTAGTGATAATTCTCCAGGTTGGCGAGCATGGTGCGCAGGATCACGGAGGGCGCATCACCGGGGGGCACCTGGATCTGATGCGTCGGCAGGGTAGCCGCGATCAGGGCAAATACCAGCAGGAGGGCGGAGAAGAGCAGGTGGGCTCTCGTTTTCATAGATTTTCTTTTAACAACTCCGCCAGTGGACCCTGAATTGTTGGGTTTGTACGGAGTGATACGTACTAAATGTTCTGCGGCTGCCAGTAGTTTAGTCGGGGGTAGCACACGGGGTGGTTTAACACCGAATTAATTATCAATTACTTTTGGCGAGCCGAAGCGGTGCCCGAATGCCAAATTGCGAATGAAAGTCCACGTTCACCTTCTGTTTTTCCTTTCAATCCTGTCTTTGTCGCTTTCCGCTCAGGAGGAGGCGGGCTCGATCCGGCTCGAAGACCCGGCCATCGGGCGCGCCCAGGCCCTCCGGGAACTGGACCGCACCACCCCCATGCGTGTCTTCTGGCAGGAGGAACAGCTTAAGGACGAGCGCATTTCCCTTTCGTTGCAGAACGCCACCCCCCGGGAAGCCCTCGAAGCCATTCTGGCGGGCACCGGACTGTCGTTCATCGCCTACCGCGACGTTTACGTCATCGGTCCCGCTCAGACCATAGGTACGGAATTTGACGCCGCCTACTACGCCGCCGTGGCCCAGCAACTGGACGCCGATCCGGAAGGGGCCGACGACCGCGGACCGGAGTCCATCGGAAGCTTTGAGTCGCTGGGCGCCAGTGGCACGGCCACCGTGTCGGGCACGGTGACCGACGACGGGGAGCCCATCATCGG
The DNA here is from genome assembly GCF_004803465.1 of Neolewinella litorea. Lineage (GTDB taxonomy): Bacteria > Bacteroidota > Bacteroidia > Chitinophagales > Saprospiraceae > Neolewinella > Neolewinella litorea. The sequence goes on from NZ_SRSF01000006.1 coordinate 70,363, forward strand.
CGCCACCCTGCGCGTGGAAGGCACCGACCTCGCCACCACTACCGACGCGAACGGAAACTATACCCTGCGTGTAGAGCCGGGGCAGTACCGCCTCCAGATCGCCTACATCGGCTACGGCCGCCAAGAGCGCGAGATCCGGGTGTTGGGCGACGGAAACTACGACATCGCCCTGCGGCAGGCGGCCACCGACCTCCAACAGGTTACGGTCACCGAACAAGCAGCGGACGCCAACGTAGGCCGCGTACAGGCCGGCGTGCAACGGCTCGACCTGGCCCAGCTCGAACGCCTGCCCACCTTCATGGGGGAGACCGACGTAGTGAAGGCCCTGCTGCTCAACCCGGGCGTAAGCACCATCGGGGAAGGGGCCACCGGCTTCAACGTCCGCGGCGGGGAGATCGACCAAAACCTGCTGCTGCAGGACTACGGCATCCTGCTCAACAGCAGTCACGCCCTGGGCTTCTTTTCCACCTATAACGCCGACCTGCTCAAGAGTGTCGACCTCTACAAGGCGAACATGCCCGCCCGCTTTGGTGGGCGACTGGCCTCGGTGCTCGACGTACAGCAACGCGACGGCAACTTCGACCACCTGCGGGTGAAGGCGGGCATCGGCCCCGTCACAGGCCGCGTGATGCTCGAGGGGCCGATCGTGAAGGACCGCAGCAGCTTCATCGCCGGGGTGCGGAGCAGCTACACCGGCTGGGTGCTGCGGCTGGCCAATCAGGAGAACGTGAAAAACTCTTCGGCCTTCTTCGTCGACGGCAACCTGCGCCTTACGCAGCGCATCGGCACCGTTGGTACGCTCTCGCTGTCGGGCTACGGCTCCGAGGACCAGTTCACCTACAACGACGCCTTCGGCTTCCGCTACCGCACCCTGCTCGGGCAGGGCGAGTACAACCACATCTTCAGCGACCGGCTCTACGGTAAGGTTGGACTGGCGTACAGCGACTACCAGAGCCGACAGACCGACCTGGGTGCCACCACCGGAGAGGTGCTGGACAACGGAGTAGCGTACCTCATCCTCAAGCCCCAGCTCACCTTCGAGGTATCCAACGACCTGCAATTCTCCGGCGGACTGGAGATCGATCACTACCGCGTCAATCCGGGAGAGCGGCAGCCCGAGGGCAGTGAATCCCTGGTCACGCCGCGTGCACTGCCCCAGGAAGAAGGGGTAGAGTTGAGCCTCTTCGGCGAGGCCGACTACCGCTTCTCCGACCGCTTCAGCGTCAAGGCCGGACTGCGCTATACCAATTACCGTTTCCTGGGCGGCCGCACGGTCACCGAGTACGCCGACGGCATCCCCGCCCTGGGCAACGAAACCGGAACCCGGGAATACGGTCCCGGCGAAACCGTAGCGGCCTACAACAGCCTGCAACCCCGCCTGAGCGCCCGCTACCGGGTAGGCCGCACCGGCTCCATCCGGACCGGCTACGCCCGCACGGCGCAGTACCTCAACCAGATTTATCTCAGCGCCTCGCCGACGCCCAGCTCCCAGTTCCAGCTGAGCACGGGCTACATCCCGCCCTTCCTTTCGCACAACGTCTCGCTGGGCTACTTCCTCAACCTGGACAACAACAATGTGGAGCTCGGCGCGGAACTCTACGCCCGCCTCATCGATCAGTTGTGGGACTACCGCGATTTCGCCGACGTGATCGTCAACCCCCAGCTGGAAACGGAGATCCGGGTAGGGGAGGGGCGCGCCTACGGCCTCGAGCTGAGCGGCAAGAAGAAGGTCGGTGAGATCAACGGGCTGGTGAGCTACACCCTCTCCCGCACCGAGCGGCGGGTGCCCGGCATCAACGCCGGGGAGTACTACTCCTCCAACTTTGACAAGCCGCACAACTTTGTCATGACCTTTAACTGGAACCCCAACCAGCGCAATACGCTCACCGCCAACTTCACCTACGGCACGGGCCGGCCCATCACCGCTCCGGTGGGGAACTACCGCGTGGACAACGGACTGCTGGTGCCGGTCTACACCTCCCGCAACAGCCTGCGCATCCCCGACTACCACCGCCTCGACCTGGCCTATACCCTGGGCAAGAGCTACAACAAGAAACAGACCGTGCAGACGAGCTGGACGGTCTCCCTCTACAACGTGTACGCCCGCAAGAATGCCTTCTCGGTGTACTACACCCAGTCGGCCGACCAGACCAACGTAGCCAACCGGCTGGCCGTGCTCGGCACCGTATTCCCCGCCATCACCCTGAATATCGAAACCCGATGAGCCCAGCACCTTGTACCGCCGGGTACTGCACCCGCGTCCCCGCCCTCCTGATGCTCGCCCTGTTGCTGCTGGGTTGCGTGGATGAAATCGATCTGGGACAAGCGGATAGCCTGCCCGAGGGGATCGTCGTGCGCGGCAGACTCGCCGTGGAACCCGACGGTGCCGTAGCGGAGGTCAACCTGGAGCGCCTGTTCCAGTTCTCCTCCAACCTACCCAACCAGGTCGTATCGGCCCGCGTAACCCTGGAGAATACCGAGGGGCAATCGCTGATCCTGCCCTACCGCGCCGGGGCCTACCGCCTCGATATCGGCCTCGACAACCCGGAAATGACCATCCGGCCCGGCATCGGGTACCGGCTGACCATCCTGACCCAGGAGGAAGAAGCCTACCAGTCGGAGTTTGACGTCCTGCAACCGCCGCTGCCGATTGAATCCGTGGGCCGCTCCTTCGTGGACCTGCAGACCACCTCCCCCGCCGGTACGCCCGTGACCGTTCCGGGTATCGCCTACACCGTGAGCGCGCCCGTACGCTACCCGGACGGCACGCCCGCGCGGCTGCGCTACCAACTGGAGGTCGACTACGCGCTGACCGACGAGCCGGTGCAGTTCCCCTTCACCAACAACGACCCCAAGACCTGCTACATCCGCCAGAACCTGGCCGGCAACCGCCTGTACCTGCTCGACGGCCGCGACGCGGCTTCCGACCGAGTGACCGATTATCCGCTGGCCACCGTACGGGTCAACCACCTCTACGCCGAAGGGAACTACACCACGGTCTACCAGGAGGCCCTCAGTCGGGGCGCCTTTTCCTACTTTAGCCAGATCGCGAGCATCGCCGACCAGGACGCAAGCATCTTCGGGAGTCCGCCCGGTCCGGTAGCCGGCAACGTAACCGACCTGAACGGCCTGACCCCCAACGTCTTCGGCTACTTTTACGCGACCAACCGCACCCTGGACCGCATTGCCGTGACCCCCGAAGAGGCCGGTAACCCCTCCTTCTTCTGCCCGCTTCCGCCCCCCGAACGGCCCAACGCCCCGCCGACTACCTGCGACGACTGCCTGCGCCTCGATGGATCCTCCCTCACCCCGCCGCCCTTCTGGACCTTCTAACCGACCCGCCCGATGCGATCGCTGACCCTCCTATTCTTCCTTCTTTGCCTGCTTCCGCTGGCGGCGCAGCCGGGCACCACCACCCTGCACCTCGACCGCCCCTACCACGCGGCGGGGGAAGTGAGCTGGTTCCGCGCCTACCTGCCGCAGCCGGCCCCCGCCTCGGTGCGCGCCGAGATCTACGGCCCCGACGGGCAGCGGCTGGACTATTTCTTCCTCGGGACCACCGACGGCGCGGCCGACGGGTACTACCGCTGGGGGTACGATCTGCCGACGGGGTACTACCGCATTGTACTGACGGCCCTTTCCGCCGACGGACAAGACGTGCACCTGGGCACCTTTCGCCACGCCGTCTACAGCGTAGGCGATCGTGGAACCACCCCTACGGAAACGGTGGCTGCGGCCTCTCCGCTCGGCGCAACCAACCTAAGCGTGCGGGTGGAGGACGGAACCTTGCGCCTCTCCGACGCTCCGGCAGGGACCTACAGCCTGTCGGTATTCAATGCCTCGGTGGTGGGCGACCGCGCGGGGGAAACGGTAGCGGCGGAGCCGGTCCGTCCGGCCGCTGCCTACCAGGATACGCTCTTTTACCGGGGGCAGGTGACGGCCGCGGATGGCGGTGAAGCGGTGGCGGTCAACCTGTTGCCGGTATTCGACGGCACTACCTTCGCGACCTACTTCAGCAAGTCGGACCCACAGGGGCGCTTTCTGCTTACCGTCCCAGCCTTCGAAGGCCAGAAGACCGTACAGGCCCGCGACATCAGCGGCTCGACGGCCCTGGTGGCCCGCCTGGGGCAGCCCCGGCTGGAGTCACTGGCGGAACGTCCGCCCCTGACCGAAGCCGTGGTGGCGTACCTCGAGCTCAGCTACCGCCGCCGCAAGATCTTCCAGCTCTACCGCACGGTGGAGACCCCCCTCGAGGCCGAGCCCGTGCGGGAGCAGCGGCGCCCCCTGGTGCCGAGCAAGGCGTACAACGTGCAGGACTACAAGGCCTTCCCCGACCTGTACACCTTCTTCCGGGAAGTGGCGGGCGAACTTCGTTACCGAGAGCGCCGGGGCAGCTATACGGCCCGGCTGTACAACGCACCCACCCAGCGCTTCTTCCTGGAGGCTCCGCTGTTCATTGTGGACGGACGCCTCACGCGCGACGCCGACTACGTAGCCCGCCTCGATCCGGCGGAGGTGGACCGCCTCACCTTCTACTACGGCAACCGCGAACTGCGGGAGCAGTTTCCCGCTCTAGGCAACCAGGGTGTAGTGCAGATCGACCGCCTGCGCCCGGCCGACGACCTGCCCGCCGCCGACGCCGCCAACCTGCTTACCCTAAATGGCCGGCAACCCGCCCTGGGCTTCCGTCCGCTCCCCGCCGCCCTGCCCCGCATCTCCCCCCTGCTGCTTTGGCAAACCGGAACCACGGAGGGCGGCGCGGTCTCCCTGCCCCTCCCCGGCACCGACGATTCCGGCAGCTACCGGGTGGTGGTCCTGCTGCGCGATGCCACGGGCCGCCAGTGGCTGGGTACCACCACCTTCACGCTGGACGCGAGCCGGTAGCCGTATCTTCGCCCCGGTGCGGAAGTGGTACTACATAGGGGCGATCGTCCTGCTCTTTCCGGCCCTGCTCATCCACCTCGGACTGGCCGTTTTTATCGACGACGAAGCCATCCGCGCGCTGGTCGCCCAGGAAATGCTCTGGTCGGAAAACTTCATCGCGCCCACCCTCCACGCCGACGCGTACCTCAACAAGCCGCCCCTGTGGAACTGGATACTGGCGCTGAGCTTCTCCCTCCACGGCGCGGCCGGTGAGTGGGCGGCCCGCTTGCCAACAGTGGTCAGCCTGTTGGGTTTTGGACTCACTACCTACGCCTTCAGTCGCCGCTACTTCGGCAACTACCTGGCTTTCGTGCACGCCCTGACCGTCGTTACCTGCGGGCGTATGCTCTTTTGGGACAGCATGCTCGCCCTCATCGACGTTTGCTTCAGCTGGGTCGTCTACACCCAGATCATGCTGCTGTATCACTTCGGCCGGCGGGGGCAGTGGTGGCAGGCTTTCGGGTGGACCTACCTGCTCACCGCCGTGGCCTTTATGCTGAAGGGGCTGCCGGCCATCGTCTTTCAGGGCATTACGGTCTTTGCCATTCTGGGTTGGCAGCGGGCGTGGATCCAGCTGGTGCGGCCGGCCCACCTGGTTAGCGGGCTGGGTTGCCTGCTGTTGCTCGGGCTGTACTACTCCGCCTACGCTCAATACGTGGACCTGGGCGTGGTAGCCGAGCGGCTTCTCTCAGAAAGCGGCAAGCGGACGGCGGTGGCCCACGGCCCCTGGGAGACGGTGCGCCACCTGCTGGCTTTCCCCTTCGAGATGAGCTACCATTTCCTGCCGTGGACGCTGCTCCTGGTCTATCTGCTGCGGCGGGGCAGCTGGGCGCTGGTGCGGAAGAACGACTACGCGGCCTTCTGCTTGCTGGCCTTTGCGGTTCACCTGCCGGTGTACTGGCTTTCGCCCAATGTCTACCCCCGCTACCTGCTCATGCTCTTTCCCCTGCTGTTCGCCAGTTTGCTGTGGCTGCACCGTTTGCATTCGGTGGACCGCAGCCGGTCGTACCAGCTTTTACGGTACCTGTTGCTGGGGGTCATGTCCCTCGTGGCGGCGGCCCTGCCCTTTGCACCCCTGGTGCCGGCCGTTTCCGTGGGGGTGACTTACCCCTGGGTCAAGAGCGTTGCGGTGGGCGCGGTCGCGGGTGCCGTAGCGGTGGCGGGCTGGCGCGACCGGAAGAATTTCCTGCTTCTGTTGTGCTGTTTCCTGTTGGTGCTGCGGGTGGGCTTCGACCTCTTCGTCCTGCCGGTGCGCGCCGCCGGCGATGAGCGCGGGTTGGCGGTGCGGGCCTCGGCCCGACACGTCGCGGCCGGCCACGAAGACGGTGAGCTCGCCATATACGGATACACGCTGATCGAGCCGGCCACGGGCTGGTACCTCACCGAGGCGCGGGGAGCGGTGGTGCCCCGGCACTTTGATTCCTTCCCTTCCGGTACGGCATACGTTGCCAGTCCGCTGCAGTACCCGGGTTTGCGCATTGCGGCTACGGATTCCCTGTACCTGCGCCACCTGCAATTGAAGTATCCGGTAGGTCCCCTCGTGCCACCGGTACCCCCGGTGCCGGACGAACCGGATCTGCGCGACGGGATGGGCTCCGGTATTCCCCTGCGCCGGTAGCGGCCGGCTGCCGGAAGTCGTACCTTGCACCCCATGCTACCCACCGTGCAGCTATCCGTCGTAGTCACCATTCTGAATGAACTGGAGAATATCCAGCCGCTGATCGACCGCATCCACGCGGCCCTGCCGGGCATCGATTACGAGATCGTGTACGTCGACGACGGCAGCACCGACGGTTCGGTGGCCCTGCTCAAAAGCATCCGCGACCCCCGCCTGGTGGTGGTGGAGTTGCGCAAGAACTACGGCCAGAGCCTTGCCCTGATGGCCGGTATCGACGTGGCCCGCGGGGCTTACATCGCCACCCTCGACGGCGACCTGCAGAACGACCCCTCGGACATTCCGGCCATGCTGCGGCTGGTGGAGGATGGCGAGTGGGACCTGGTGGTCGGGGAGCGCGTCAACCGGCAGGACGGCCGGGTCACGCGGAAGCTGCCCAGCCAGGTTGCCAACTGGATCATCCGCCACCTGAGCGGGGTGCACCTGCGCGACTACGGCTGCGCCCTCAAGGTCTTCCGGGCCGACATTGCCAAGGACCTCGGTATCTACGGAGAGTTGCACCGCTTCATCTCCGTGCTGGCCAGTCTGGAGGGTGCCCGCATCACCCAGGTGCCGGTAAAGCACCACGCCCGGCAGTTCGGACAGAGCAAGTACGGGCTTGGGCGCACCTTCAAGGTGGTCAGCGACCTGCTCCTGATGGTCTTCCTGAAGCGCTACCTCCAGAAGCCCATGCACCTCTTTGCACAGGCGGGGCTGGCACTTTTCGCCTTGGGCGCCCTGATTAACGTTTACCTGCTGGTGTTGAAAATCATGGGCCAGGACATCTGGGGTAAGCCCCTGCTCATCCTGGGAGCCATGCTGGTGTTGGCCGGTATTCAATTGGTTACGGTGGGTATTATGGTGGAGGTGCTGATGCGGACCTACTACGAAAGCCAGAATAAACGGCCATATAAAATACGGGAAATCAAGCGGTTAGAGGATGACGAGGCGGTGGCCCAGCCCCTGGCGCCCGAGCCCCTGCGCCGTACGGCCGACTAGCGCATCCGGTGGCCGAAGAGGTCGCGGTTGCTACCGCGTTTCGGGCGTTTGTCCGGTTTTACCGTTTTGTCGATGCCCGCGCAGCCCGATTTTCGGCTACAGGAAGGGGAAAAAAGGAGCGCGAAGCCTAGTAAAATAAGGAAAGTGGGATAAACACAGCGCTTTTTCATACGTTTGTACGGCTACTAGGGAGCTTTGGGTCCGGCGTTACGCGCCCGTCGATGAAGTACCTAACGTAACCATTTTCAGACGGTAAATCCAAATCACCGTTTTTAACTATCCAAATTCCTATCAAATGAACAAAGGAGAACTTGTATCGGCCATTGCCGATAAATCCGGCCTCACCAAGGACCAAGCAGAAAGCGCACTGAGCGCCACCCTCGCCAGCATTGAAGACGCGCTTAAGAGCGAAGACAGTGTGAGCCTGGTAGGCTTTGGTACCTTCTCGGTGAACAACCGGCCCGCCCGTGAGGGACGCAACCCTCGCACCAATGAGACCATCCAGATCGCGGCCAAGAACGTAGTGAAGTTCAAGCCCGGCAAGAAACTCAGCGAGTCGGTCAACTAATTATCCTCTCCCGAGGAACCGATTCCCATCTACGACGACCCGACCGGCCCCCGCCGGCCGGGTCGTTCTGTTTACCCCCCAACCAAAAACCATGTCAACCTACCTCATCGTCGGCGGCAGCTCGGGCATCGGCCGCGCCCTCGTCGACCAACTCCTCCAGCAGGGCCACACCGTCCACGTATGGGCGCGCGAAGCGCGCGACCTGCCCGCAGATGTCCACTTCACCTCCGTCGACGTGACCGCCGACACTGACCTGTCCGCCGCGGTGCCCGACCAGCTCCAGGGTCTCGTCTACTGCCCCGGCAGCATCGACCTGCGGTCGTTCCGCAGCCTCAAGCCCGACGCCTTCCGCGGCGCGTTCGAGGTGAACGTAGTGGGCGCGGTGCGTTGCCTGCAAGCCGCTGAGCGGGCGCTCAAGCGCAGCGAGCGCCCCGCCTCCGTGGTGCTTTTCTCCACCGTAGCCGTACAGCGTGGCATGCCCTTCCACGCCGCCGTGGCCGCCGCCAAGGGTGGGGTGGAAGGACTCACCCGCAGCCTGGCCGCCGAATACGCCCCGAACATCCGGGTGAACGCCATCGCCCCATCCCTAACCGACACGCCCCTGGCCGACCGGCTGCTGGCCACCGAAGACAAGCGGGCCTCCGCCGCCAAGCGCCACCCCCTCGACCGGGTAGGCAGCCCGGCCGAAGTGGCCGCCATGGCCGCCTTCCTGCTGGAACCGAAGGCGGCATTCGTCACCGGACAGGTGATCGGTATGGACGGCGGGCTGTCTGCCATCTAGGCACCCGCCCTGATCGCGGCCACGCGCTCGCGCAGGTCGTGTACGTTGACCTCCTCGAACCAGGGGTTGCGTCGGAGGTAAATGCCGTTGCGCGGACTGGGGTGCGGAATTGGGAAGTACTCCGGGAGGTAGTCGGCGTAGTGGCGTACCGTTTCCGTGAGGTTCTTCCGGCGGCGATCCCCGAGGTAGTGCGCCTGGGCGTAGGCGCCGATCAGCAACTTGAGCTCCAGCTTCGGCATCAGGCGCAGGAGGGCATCCTGCCACAGCGGTGCGCACTCCGGGCGGGGCGGAAGGTCACCCCCCTTCCCCTTGCCGGGGTAGCAGAAGCCGATCGGAAGCACGGCGAAGGTGGTCGTATTGTAAAATTCCGCCTCCGATACGCCGAGCCAGTCGCGCAGTCGGCGGCCGCTGGCGTCATCGTAGGCTACGCTGGATTCGTGGGCCAGCCGGCCCGGGGCCTGACTGATGAGGGCTATCCGGGCTTCGGGGTGAATGCGGAAGATGGGATTTGGACCCAGCGGCAGTACCGGCGCGCATACCGTACACGCCCGCGCCCGGTCGAGCAGGGGGTGGGGGTAGGTGGGCTGAAAGCGCTCGGCCACGGCGGCTAGAAGGTACGGGCGTAGGTGATCAGGAGCTGCTCCGTGAAGCTGATCCGCTTGCCGAGCCCGGCGGTTCCGTTCGGGGCGGAGTAATCGGTGATGCGTACCCGGATGTCGTCGTCGTAGAACAGGTTAGCGAAGAGGGTGAACTGCAGGTGCTCCGTCAAGGCGAAGGAAAAGCTGTTCTGCCAGTCCACGTCGACGTTTTGCGGGTTGCGCAGGTAGTTGGTGTAGAGCCCCAGCTTGGAGGTGAAGGTAATGCGGTCGTCTTCCAGGAAGCTGTCGGCGTAGCCCAGTTGGGCCAGGGCACCGATCTGCGCGTCGACCTGCTTGAATTCGGGGTAGATGCCTAGGTCGTTGGCCTCGCCGCTGACGGGGTTACCGTGTACCCCCCGGCTGGCGATGCTGTCGTTGGCCACGATGATAAACTTGGAGCTGACCGGCGAGAAGAAGATCGAGATATTCTCGTTGGGCTGGTAATCAATACCCACCGAAAGGGTGGCCGTGGCGGGGGCCAGGAATTTGGACAAGGGGCTGCGGCCGCTGTCGAGGAAGTCCGTGACGAAATTGCCGGAGTAGATGTCCGGAAACTGGTAGGTGGGAAAGAACTGGCTCAGGAAGGTACCGTTAACGGAATAAAAAAGCTTGCCGTCTTCCTTGATGCGGTAGCCATACTTGCTGCCGAGGCGGAGTTCGTCGACCGTCTTTTGGAAGGGGATGCGGCTGCTCAGTCCCTGCGAAATGACGCCCGCGCCCAGTCGCTGCAGCCCGAACTGCCAGAGCAGGGTGTTGTCCCAGTCGAGCCGGCCCATGCGGTACTTAGCGAAGCTGTTCACGGCGCTGCCGAATCCGAGGCGGTTCTGACCGGCCCCCTGCTTGGGGTTGATCTGCAGGAGCTGGGTGATGTCCAGTCCGATGCCCGCGCCGATGCGCCAGCCGTCCGGTATGGGTTCTTTCTCCTGGGCGGCGAGGGCGCAGGTGCAAAACAGGAACAGGAGCAGCAGTAGGGGTGGCTTCATGGTAGCGTTACTTGGGGGCCGTCCGCGACGGCAGGTTCCCGAACGGTCAGCGCTGCAATGATAAGGATTCCCCGACCGGCCTACGGGTTTTGGTGGGGCGGCAGCCGGGGGCCCCCTACCTCGCGGCGGCTGTGCATCTCGAAGCCTTCCGTGCTGAGTTTACTGAAGGGGATAGTGTACTCCGATTCCTCGGTACGCAGTGTGATGCTGACGTTGTTGAGCTGAATTACCTCACCGCGTTTGCCGTCAATGCTCACCTCGTCGCCAACGCGTAGTTGGTTGCGATTGTAGAAGCTGGCCAGGATGTTGCTCATGATGTGCCGCGAAGCCATGCCGTACCCGATGGCAAAGGCACCCGCGATCCCCGCCAGAATGATGCTGATGTTGGTCTCCATGAACTCCGTCTGCAGCTGCGCCTGCCGCAGTGCGATCAGAATGATGTTGAGCAGGATGAAGTAGAAGACGGCGTTGCCGATGAGGTTGTCGGAGGGGATGGCCAGGGAACGACAGGCGGAGACCACCATGCGCTTCACGAAGTCGGCAAGGAATATGCCGCCGATCAGGATGAGGAAGGCGACGATGGCGTTGGGCAGGTAGGCCACCAGATTAGCCATGAGGGCCGACAGCATATCCATGCCCAGGGCGTGCACGGCCGCCATCGTGAAGACGATCAGGATGAAGTAGTACACGAAAGCCGCCAGGATGCGGCTGGGCGCCACGCGCACCGTGAAGTGGCGGAAAAAATCGATGGTCATGAGCCGGTCGGTAAGCCGGTCCAGACCCGTAGCCGATACCAGGCGCCGCACCAGTTGGTAGAGGACCTTGGCCAGGATATAACCGACCAGAAAGATGAAGGCTGCCTTGAGCAGGGTGGGAATAAGGGCAAGCAATTCGTAGGCCTGGAGGCGCAAGACGTTAAGGGCTGAATTCATAATACTCACTTAGCGGACGATCTCCTGCGGGGGGCGCGCGGGGGGCTCCCCGAACGGATCGTCGTCTTCCGATTCCGAAAAGGTACGGTAGGATTCCTCAGCTTGCATGGAGTGGCCGCCGCTGAGCACGCTCACGGTATCGGCCATGACGGGTCCGAAGAGCTCCACGATGCTGGCGATGAACTCGGCCGTGCGCAATTCCCGTTCCACGCGTTTGCGTATTCCCGTGCGCCGCTCGCCCGTGAAGGCGGCCAGGTCCTGATCCCGGAGTGCAAGAAAGCTGTTCATGGCGTTAGGCTACGGAGGTGAATTGTTTGTCGTGGATGCGTTTTGCTTTTTCCTTGATGCGCTTGAGCTGCATCTTTACGGCGGATTCATTTTTACCGAGCAGCTCGGCGATGGCGCGGATCTTTACCCCGTCCTTATATTTCATCAGCAACAGGGTGCGCTCCGCCTCCGTGAGTTGGCCGAGTACGTAGCGCAGTTCATTGACCTGCATGCTCATCAGTGCCTCGTCGGGAACTTCCTCGGCGGTATCCGGTGGATTTTCCATCTCGGTGGCGAAGAGTTCGCGGCTGCGCTTGCTTTTGCGGATCTTGTCGATGCACAGGTTGTAGGTGATCGAATAGATCCAGGTGGAAAACTTGGCCTCCCCCTCGAACTGGCCGAGACTCAGAAAAATCTTGGTAAAGATTTCCTGGGTGGCATCCTCCGCTTCGCTGGGTTTATGCAGCATGGTCATCGCCTTGCTGTACACCTTGCCGGCGTAGCGATCGTAAAGTATCTGGAAGCAGGTAGCGTGCTGGTGAGCCCGGTAGGCCCGCACGATATCCATGTCTTCCATCGTCGTATCGCATCCGTAGCTGGGTGCTCCGCTGGGCATTGAGTGGCAAACTACAGGACAACCGTTCTTTTGCGGTTGCCCTAGGTGAGACGGTAAATTACTGTAAGCGTCACAAACGGAGAAAAATTGCCGGGCGCGCGGCTATTCCTCCACCCGGCGGGTGGCCGTACTCACGGCGGCGATGTTGAAAAGACCCAGCACGGGCCCCTCCGTTTCGAGGTTGAAGACGTTGCCGGGGGCATTGGCTACCGGGATCTGGAAGATGCCGTTGCTGCCGTTCTGCAGCTGATCGCGCGCCACGCCCAGAAAGAAGTAGGCGGCCTGCGACACCGACCACAGTTCCACCCGCAGCTCGTCGCCCGGCTGCAGGGGGAGGAAGGCTCCGGAGTCGTCGCGCGGATTGATGCTCTGCCGGATAGGCGAGATAAAGACGAGCCCGTCCGTACGGCTGCCCGCGTCGAAGGTGCCGTCGTAGATGAGGTTCAGTTCGAAGGGCCGCAGGAGCAGGGTGTCGTTGTAGTAGGTGCGGGTGAGGTAGACGTCGCCCGTGCCCGGAAAGTCCCGCGCGTACAATTCAGCGTAGAGGCCCGCTTCCTGGCCGAGCTGCTCTTCCTGAAAGTTGACCACGAGCGAATCGATGTCCGGCACGCGCTTGATGGTCGCCTGGGACCCGTAGGATTCGGTGCCGCGCTGGATGCCGAGCACGAACTCGGCGTCTACCGCACCCAGGCTGTCCCCGGGGCTGGGCGTCCAGAGGTACCGCCCGGAATCCTGGTGTACGAAGTTGAAGCAGCGGTTGTCGGGCGCGGTGCGGCACACGATCACCTCGGCGTCGGTGACCCCGGTGGGCCGGCGGTTATCGTAGTAGTCCTGGCTCAGCGACAGTCGGATCTCCTGGGGGGCGGACTGGTTGGTGAGCCAGGCATCCACCACGATTTCCGGGGTTTGGAAGTCAGTTTCCAGCTCGATCACGTCGGTACAGCCGAAGCAGAACATTGCCAGTAGCAGGAGGGTGGCCGGGCGCATCATTGGAAGGTGAAGTTGTAGGATACGGAAGGGATGATGCTGCCGACCACGGAGAGCTTGATGGCCTCGGTGTCAACGGCACCGCCAGCGGGGGCGCGCCCGTCGACCTGGTTGCCGTACACGGTGAAGGGGTTGCGGCGGGCGTAGGCGTTGTAGACGCCGAAGATCCACTGCCCCCGCCACCGGCGGTCACTCTTGTCCTTCGACGGGTCGAGCGTCAGGCTGAAGTCGAGTCGGTGGTAATCCGGGATGCGGAAGTTGTTGCGCAGGCTGCCGCTGTTGTGCGGGATGAAGTACCCGAGCTGGTAGTAACCGCTGTTGGCCAGGGTGGTGGGGGTACCCGTGTTGTAGACGAAGTTGGAGCTCAGGGTAACCCGGTCGCTCAGCTCGTAGAAGGCGCTCAGGTTAAGGTTGTGCGTCTGGTCGAAGCGGTTGGGGTACCACTCATCGTTGTTGATGCCCTTCACGAGGCGCTCGGTGCGCGCCAGGGTGTAGCTGAGCCAGCCGGAGAGCCGTCCTTCCGTCCGCTTGAGCTGGAACTCCAATCCGTAGGCCCGCCCCCGGCCGGTGAGCACCTGCCCCTCCACGAGCTCGTTGAGGATGAGATCGGCCCCGTCGATGTAATCGATGAGGTCGTAAAGTTTCTTGTAGTAGGTCTCCAGGCTGAGCTCATAGCGATTCTCGGAGATGTTGCGGAAGTACCCCACGGCGTACTGGTCGGCGCGCTGGGGATCGATGTTGTTCGTGCTGGGCGTCCAGATGTCGAGGGGGATGGAGGCGGTGGTGTTGCTCAGCAGGTGGATGTACTGTACCGTGCGCTGGTAGCTGGCCTTCACCGAGCTGGTGGCGTCCAGCGAGTACTGCACCGCGGCGCGCGGCTCCAGGTAGGTCCAGTCCTTGATGATCTCGTTGCGTTCCGCCCGCCCGATCCCGGTGAGGGGGCGGGGGAGGCCCCGGCGCGGGGGTTCGCCGAAGGCATAGACGTTGCGGTCCCCGAGGTAGGCGAAGTGGCTCAGGCGCAGCCCGTAGTTCAGTTTGAGGCGGTCGAAGAGGTTGAGCTCGTTCTCGACGTAGGCGCTCGACTCCAGAGCCAGCTGCCGGCTCAGGCTGATGTCGATCTCCTCGCCCGCACTGACGGCCAGCGCGTTGGCGGGCTCGAAACGGTAGTGGATGGCCTGCCCGCCGAAGCGGAGTACGTTGTCGGGCATCAGGTAATAGGTGAATTCCGGTTTCAGGCTCAGGTTAACGATGCTCGCGTCCCAGTTGAAGGCGTCCCGTTCGGGCTCGTCGCCCAAGATGATGGCGTAGTCGTAGTCGCTGTAATAGAGCGTCAGGTTGGAGAATACCTTGTCCGAAAACAGGTGGTTCCACCGCAGGGTCCCCGTCACGTTGCCCCAGCTGAAACCCTGGTCGCCGCCCGGACTGAAGATGTCCCGCCCGCGGTAGCCCGAGAGGAATACCTGGTCCTTGTCGCTGAAGCGGTAGTTGGTTTTCAGGGTAAGGTCGTAGAAATTCAGGCGGGTGTCGGCCAGGTCGTCGTTGAGGAAGGGCGCGGCCAGTACGTCGATGTAACTGCGGCGTCCGGCCAACAGGAAGGAAGATTTGTCCTTCACCAGCGGGGCCTCCACGCTCAGTCGGCTGAAGATGGTGCCGATGCCGCCCTGCACCTCCAGTTGCTGGTTGTTGCCCTCCTTCATGCGCACGTCGAGGATCGACGACAGCCGGCCGCCGTAGCGCGCCGGAATGCCGCCCTTGTACAGCTTTACACCCTTGACCGCGTCGGGGTTGAATACCGAAAAGAAGCCGAAAAGGTGGCTGCTGTTGAAGACCGGTGCCTCGTCCAGAATCACCAGGTTTTGGTCGATGCTGCCGCCGCGTACGTTGAAGCCGGCCGCCCCCTCACCCACGCTGGTCACGCCGGGCAGCAACTGGATGCTGCGCAGCACGTCGACCTCACCCAGCAGACTGGGCAGTTTTTCGATGGTGCCCATGTCGAGGCGCTCGACGCTCATTTGTACCGTGCTGATGTTCTCGTCTTCCTCGGTGGCCGTCACGATCACTTCCTCCAGTACGCTTCCCGCCTCCCCGAGGGCAAAGTCGCGCATCGTGTTACCCAGGAGGTCAAGGGTGACCCGCTGGTCTGCGAAGCCAAGGTAGGTGACCACCAGGGTGTAGGTGCCCGGGGCCACGGTGAGGGAGTAGAATCCGTAATCGTTGGTCACCGTACCCTTCCCCGTCCCCTCCAGGTAAACGGTGGCACCGATCAGGCTCTCCCCGTTGGCGGCGTCGCGTACGTAGCCCCGCACGGTTACGTTGTCCTGGGCCTTGAGGGGGAGTAGCGTTGCGAGCGTCAGAATGGCGGTGAGCAGGTACTTCATAGCTGCAGGCTAAACGACGAATAGTGCGAAGGGTTACGCCCCGACGCACTATTCTGATCAACGGCCGTCGCCTTTCGACGGATCGGTGACTTATTTCGGCTGATCGCTCGTGTCCGCCTCCCCCACGCGCCGGAAGTGGCCCGCTTCGGTAATGGTCTTTTCCTGTCCGGTATCGGGGTCGGGGTAGCTGCGCTCGTGTACTTCCACGCTGAGTTGCCGGCCGACGAGTTTCTCGGTATCCAGGGTTTCGCCTTCGAGGTCTACGGCCCGCATCAGCTCGGCCAGAATGGGTTGGCTGGGCTCGCTGTCGTAGAAGCGCTGCTCCACGAATCCCTCGTCGGTCTCCATACGGGCGGCGAAGAAGGGAATACCCTTGTACTCACTTTTTCCCTCGGAAATTTCGGTGATGGTCACTACGTGGCGGCCGTTCTGTAGCCGCGGTTTTTCTTTTACTTCAACTTTCATGGTGGTCGATTTCCCTTTAAATGCGTATTTAAAACAATTTGTTCGTTATTTTCGCGATTGTTTTTCCGCGGAGTCATCGGCCGTTCGGGATACCCGGACACCACCCGATACCCATTGGTCGGGGATGCCGTATCATTCACGGTTCATTCTTCCTTCCCCATGATGCTCCATCCCGCATTTCATCTTCCGCGGTTCCGTTCCGTTACCACCCTTTCCATCCTGCTCCTTGCCTCGCTGTTTGGCTCCGTGAATACGCTGGCGGCGCAGGAGATCACGGGTCTGGAGGTGGAATATTCGTCCACCCCCCTGGGCATCGACGTGCAAACGCCCCGCTTCAGCTGGCAACTGGAACAGGGGGCGGCGGCGCGCGGGTGGCAACAAACTGCCTATCAAATCCAGGTTTCGGGGCCCGGAGATACGCTTATCTGGGACAGCGGGCGAATCACGAGCGGAGAAGCCCTGGGCATCCCCTACGATGGCCCCGCCCTGCAACCCACTACGCGCTACGACTGGGCGGTAACGGTCTATGACCAACGAGGGGAAGCCCGTCGCGCGCAATCCTGGTTCGAAACCGGCCTGCTGGATACCCGCGAATCCGCCTGGCGCGGCGCGCAATGGATCGGCGGCGGTGCGGAAGACCTGATCCTGCAGAGCCACTACCTCTCGGTTTTCCGCCTGGCGTACACTGTACAACTCGATCGCGACAGCGAAAGTACGCGTGCCTCTTTCGTGTACGGCGCCAACGATGTCCGCCTGCTGGACCCCCACAAGAACCTGTACGGCGTGGCGAGTCCCCGCGACAGCAGCTACGTGCGCCTGGAGCTCGACATAGCCGGTCCGCAGGCCACCATTAGACTTTACCGCGTGGGCTATACCCGGGAGGACGGGGCCGGCCGGCCGCTCTTCACGCTGCCGGTACCCGATTCGGTCATTGCGGCCGACGGGCGGTACGACCCCCACCGGATAGAGTTCACCAGCGTTTTCGGCAATACCCGCATCCTGATCAACGGTACGGAGATCGGGGCTGACCACCCGGATTATTACCAGGGCGGGTGGGGGCGCGGCGGCCTGATCGTCAATCCGCACGGGGCCAGCGACGTCATCGGTTATCCCATGGTGGCCGACGTAGGGTTTGCCGTCCCCGCCGGCCAGCAGGCCACCTTTTCGGAGGTCGCGATCCGGAATTTCCGCGCCCCGGCCAACGTGCTCTGGGCGGAGGACACCGGCGGGGACTACCGGGGCATCTTCGCCGGGGTGCTGGAGGCCGACGAACGGGGCTACCACCTGCGCGGCGGGGCCGACGGTACGTTCGTGGTTGCCGATCCCAGTCACCACGCCGCGCCGATGCTGCGCACCACTTTCGAAGCCAAGCCCAGAGTGGACCAGGCCCGCCTCTACGTCACCGCCCGCGGGGTGTACGAAGTTTTCCTGAACGGCGAGCGGGTAGGGGAGGACTACTTCAACCCCGGCCTCACCCAGTACGACCGTACGCACATGTATCAGACCTACGACGTGACCGACCGCGTGGAGGCCGGCGCCACCAACGCCATTGGCGCCTGGCTCGGCGAAGGCTGGTGGAGCGGCAACTACACCTTCACCGGACTGAACTGGAACTACTTCGGCGACCGGCAGTCGCTGCTCGCCCTGCTGGTGATCGATTACGCCGACGGCAGCACGCAGACCATCACCACGGATGAGAACTGGCGCCTATACACCGATGGCCCCCTACGCTACGGCAGCTTCTTCCAGGGCGAAGTTTTCGACGCCCGCCGCGAGGACGCCATTGCGGGCTGGACCACCGCCGGCTACGACGACTCCGCCTGGTCACCGGCCCGTACCGTTCCGCTGGAAGGCACGGCGTTCCAGGGTGAGAACAACGGCACGCCGGTCGACTACTCGGAAATGAAACTGATCGGGCAGATCGGCGATAATGCCCGCGTGGTGCAGGAACTGACGGCCCAGTCCGTGGAGGAGATCCGGCCTGGCGTGTACGTCTACGACATGGGCACCAATATGGTGGGCGTGCCGCGCATCGACCTCGGCGACCAGGAAGCCGGCCGCGATATCTGGGTACGCTACGCCGAAGTGCGCTACCCCGACCTGCCCGCCTACGGCGACAAGGTGGGCATGATCATGGTCGAAAACCTGCGTGCGGCCCTTACCCACGACCACTACATCACCAAAGCGGGCCCCAACGTGCTCCAGCCGCGCTTCACCTTTCACGGCTACCGCTACCTGGAGATCACCGGCGTGGACGTGCCCCCGCCGCCGGATGCGGTGAAGGGACTGGTCATCAGCTCCGTTCATGAGGTCACCGCCGACTACCAGACGTCCAACGCCAAGGTCAACCAGCTCTTCGACAATATCGTCCGCTCGCAGTACGGCAACTTCCTGAGCATACCCACGGATTGCCCGCAGCGCAACGAGCGCATGGGCTGGTCGGGCGACATCAGCGTCTTCAGCCGCACGGCTACCTACTTCAGCGACGCCGACCAGTTCTTCCGCCGCCACCTGATGGCCATGCGCGACATTCAGTACGCCAGCGGCAAATTCCCCGACGTGGCCCCCGCCTTCGACGGTTTCGGCGGTATCCTGTGGGGCAGCGCGGGCGTGACCATCCCCTGGGAGATGTGGCAGCAGTACGGCGATACGGCGGTGCTGCGCGAACACTACCCGGCGATGCGGTCCTACCTGGAATTCCTGGAGGGGAACATCGATTCCGCCACGAACGTCATGGCGGGCAGCCAACTGGGCGACTGGCTCAGTCCGGAAGGGAAGCAGAACGATAATACCCTGCTCTGGGAAGCCTACTACATCTTCGACCTGCGAATCATGGCGGAGGTAGCCCGGGTGCTCGGGCACGACGCAGCGGCCGCCGATTACGCCGAGCGGGTGAAACAGCGCCGCCAACATTTCCTGCGCACTTACCTGGAGCCGGGCACCTATCGCACCGTCCGCTCGGGCTACGTAAGTAACAGTTGGGGCGCACCGCCCGCCGACCGGCAGGGCAAGCTGCTGAACGGCAAGCCGAACTACGTCGATACCCAGGTTTCCTACGCCCTGCCCCTGGCGCTGGGCGCGGTGGAGGGGGCCACGGCCGACAGCCTCGCCGCCCGGCTGGCCGAAGCCGTGGCGCGGCGGAACGAGGACGACGGGGGCGTGGCACGGCCACCCTACTCGCTCATGACCGGCTTCATCGGTACCGCCTGGGTGAGCAAAGCCCTGTCCGACCACGGCTACACCGATGTGGCCTACCGCCTGCTGCAGCAGGAAGATTACCCCAGTTGGCTCTATCCCGTAACGCAGGGGGCCACCAGCATTTGGGAACGGCTCAATTCATACACCATCGAGGACGGCTTCGGCGACAACAACAGCATGAACAGCTTCAACCACTACTCCTTTGGCGCGGTCGGACAGTGGATGATCGCGCACTCGCTCGGCATTCAGCGCGGTGCCCCCGGCTTCAAGTCCTTCAACCTGCGCCCCGAACCCGACCCCACCGGTCAAATGACCGAAGCCTCCGGCCACTACGACTCTCCCTACGGCCGCATCTCCGCGGCCTGGGAAACGGACGGCGACCGCCTCACCTACCGCGTCACGGTGCCCGCCAATACCACGGCCAGCCTGGCGTTGCCCACCTCCGATCCCGCTTCCGTGCGCGAGAGTGGGGAGGAAGTGTCCGCCCGACCGGGGATCAAACCTTCCGGATTCGCCGCCGGCCGCGCGAATTTTGACCTGGCTTCGGGGACTTACACCTTTACGGCCTTGCGATGATCACGACCTACCGCTGCCGCAGCCATTCCACGAACAGCCGCACGCCGAAGCCAGTGGCCTGACGATCCTTGGCGAAAGGCCCCTGCGTAAGGGCCACCCCGGCAATGTCGAAGTGGATGTAGCGTTCGTGGCCGTGGGTGAAATTCTCCAGAAATTTGAAGGCGTCGGTGGCGCCGTGTAGCGGCGTGCCGCTGAAGTTCTTGACGTCAGCTACGTCGCTTTCCAGTCCCTTTGCGAAATCGTCCCACGGCGGCAACGGCCACACGCGCTCTCCGGAGGCGTCGCCGGCGCGCCGGAATTGCTCCACCAGTTCCTCGTTCTTGCTCAGGGTGGCGGCGCAGACGTAGCCGAAGGTGCGCACCGCACTGCCCGTCAGGGTTGCCACGTCGATCAGGGTGGTCGGGGCGTAGTGCTTGACGGCGTAGGATAGTCCGTCGGCCATGACCAGGCGGCCCTCCGCGTCGGTGTCGATGATTTCGATGGTCTTGCCGGCGTGGCTTTCGATCACGTCGCTGGGCTTGATGCTCAGGGCGTCCACGCTGTTGTCGGTGGCGGGTACGATGCCGACCACGTTGACCGGAAGCTTCAGGCGGGCCGCCGCCTCGACCGCCCCGAAGGTGGCTGCCGCCCCGCCCATGTCGCTCTTCATCAGGTGCAGGTTCTGGCTGCCCTTGATGCTCACGCCGCCGGTATCGAAGGTGATGCCCTTGCCGATGATGGCGGTGACGTCCTCCTGGTCGGGCGCGCCGCGGTATTCAGAAACAATGAGCACGGCGGGGTCTTCGCTGCCGCGGTTCACGGCCAGGAGGCCGTGCAGCCCTTCGTCCAGGCAGGCTTTCTTGTCCAGCACCTTCACCTCGTAGCCGTGGGATTTGCCGCTGTCGACGGCCCAGGCGGCCAGGTCCTGCGCCCGCTTCTTGTTGGCGGGGGCGTCCACAAGGGCGCGGACGCGGTTCTGGACGCTGGCCAGTATGAGTTCCCGCTCGGCGGCGGCGGAGGGTGGGGTCAGCGAAAAGTCTCCCGCGGAGAGGGGGTGGGCTTTGTGCCCTTCCTTACGTGCGCCGGCGGAGTAGCTGCCCATGCGCAGTCCGCCCAGAAAGGCCGCGGCCAGGTCGGCGTCGATGCCGGCGGCCTCCACTTCCACGGTCGACTCCAGGTGCTTGGCTTCCTGGTGGCTCAGGAGGTGTCCCAGTTTTCGCGCGGACGCGGGTGCCGCGTTTTCCGGCAAACGGGCAATGATGCGGGGGGGCGAGAGGGTGCGCAGGTAGGAGTCGGGCGGTACGGCGCCGGTAAAGTCGTCCGCGCCGGTAGCGGAGAGTAGCGTAATCTTGGTCATAGTGCAGTAAGGTCACCGGGGAAGGGGAGGTTCACCTACGCCGGGGCAGCAAACTATTTGAACGCATATTGCATTTGGAATAGACCCTTGCACCCGCGTTCCCGCAAAAAGACCTTTATGAAGATCGGCGTCGTTTGTTATCCCACCTACGGAGGTAGTGGCGTCCTGGCCACTGAACTCGGCCTGGGGCTGGCGCGTCGCGGACACGAAATCCACTTCATCACCTACCGCCGTCCGGCACGCCTGGGGTTCTTCCACGAGAACGTCTTTTACCACGAGGTGGACAGCGGGGCGGATTACCCCCTGTTCGAATTCGCGCCCTACGAAACCTCTCTGGCCTCCAAACTGGTCGACGTGGTCGAGAACTACGGACTTGATCTGCTGCACGTCCACTACGCCGTGCCCCACGCGGCAGTGGCCTACATGGCCCGCAAGATCCTGATCAGCCGCGGCCGCTACGTGCCCTTCGTGACGACCCTGCACGGCACCGACATTACGCTGGTCGGGTCCAATCCCGCATTCGCCCCCACCATCACCTTCGCGATCAACAAATCGGACGGGGTGACCGCGGTATCCGACGCCCTGAAGAAAGCTACCCTCGACAATTTCGAGATCTGCCGGCCTATCCAGGTGATCTATAACTTCATCGACTTCGAGCGCTTCAAGCGGAACAACAAGGACCACTTCAAGCAGGCCATCGCCCCCCAGGGTGAGCGCATCCTTATCCACGTCTCCAACTTCCGGCCCGTCAAGCGGGTCGACGACGTGATCTACATCTTCAAGATCATCAACGACCAGACGCCGAGCAAGCTGCTGCTCATCGGAGACGGACCGGAGCGCAACAAGTGCGAGGACCTGAGCCGACGCCTGGGCCTCACCAAAGACATCCGCTTCCTCGGCAAGCAGGACGCGGTTGAGGAACTGCTGGCGGTAGCCGACGTATTTCTCCTGCCCTCCGCCAGCGAGAGCTTCGGTCTGGCCGCCCTGGAAGCCATGGCCTGTGAAGTGCCCGTGGTGTCGAGCAACGTAGGCGGCATCCCGGAGGTGAATATCGACGGGGTCACCGGCTTCACCTCCGGCGTGGGCATGGTCGACAAAATGGCCGAGGACGTCATGAAGATCTTCGAGAGCGACGAAACCCTGCAGCGGTTCCGCGCCGCCGCCCTGAAGCAGGCCGAACGCTTCGACATCGACCGGATGATCCCCCAGTACGAAGCCTACTACGAGAAAGTGCTGCGCGCCAGCCGCTCCCGGCCGGAGGAACCCGTAATGGACTGCTAGCGTACCCGGCATGCACGAAATCGCCCAACACTTCCGTCTGGACGGGACCATCGCGAGCATCGAAGCCTTCGGCGGCGGCCACATCAACGATACCTTTCGCATCCGCAACGGAATGCCCGGCGGCCCTGACTACCTGCTGCAGCGCATCAATCACCGGGTCTTTCCCGACGTGAAAGGGCTCATGGAGAATATCGTCCTGGTCACCGATCACCTGCGCGGACGGATCGCCCAGGCCCCGCCGCCGGCCAACGAGCAGACCACCCTGACCGTCGTACGCACCCGGACGGGTGACCCCTATCACCGAACGCCGGACGGCAATTACTGGCGGGTCTTTTTGTTCTTGGATACTTTGCACGCGTACGACCTGGTAGCCACGCCCGCACAAGCCTACGAAGGGGCCCGCTCCTACGGCTACTTCCTGCGATTCCTGGACGATTTTCCGGCGGCGCGGCTGACTGAGGTGATCCCCGGATTTCACGACCTGGCCCGGCGACTGCGGGCCTTTGAGGCGGCGCGTGCGCAGCCGGTAAACGGTCGCGAGCGCGCCTGTCCGGAGGCCATCCGGCAGGTGGTCAAAATGGCAGACGACCTGCTCGTCATCAACCGGCTCCACAAGGAGGGTCAGATCCGTCAGCGCGTCACCCACAACGACACCAAGTTCAACAACGTGCTGCTCACCCCCGACGATCGGGGCAAGTGCGTGATCGACCTCGATACCGTCATGCCGGGCATCGTCCACTTCGACTTCGGCGACGCCGTCCGCTCCGGCATCGGAACGGCCAATGAAGATGAGGCCGACCTCAGCAAGGTGACCGTGGACATGGACAAATTCCGGGCATTCACCGCCGGCTACCTGGAAGTCACCCGCGACGTCCTCTCGCCTCTAGAGCTCAGGCACCTCGGACTGTCAGGGGCCTACATGACCTTCATCATGGGGGTGCGCTTCCTAACCGATTACCTCTCCGGCGACGTCTACTACAAGATCACCAGTCCCGACCACAACCTGCGGCGGGCCCGCAATCAGCTGCGCTTGACGCGTGAGTTCCTGGATCGCCTTCCGGAGCTGGACGAAGTCGTGCGTACCTCCTGAATCCCCGCCTACCAGCCGCTCAGCCAGAGCAGGGCCAGGTAGAGAACCGACGGGCAGAGCAGGCAACCCAGTCCGGTGTAGAAAGTGGCCGTCAGCGCGCCATAGGGCACCAGTTTAGGATCCGTAGCCGCCAGGCCGGCCGCCACGCCGCTGGTCGTGCCCAGCAGTCCGCCGAAAACGAGGGCCGAATGCGGATTGTCCAGTCCCACCCGCCGCGCAATCAGCGGCGTAAGTACCGTGGTGGCAATGGTCTTGACCACTCCCGTAGCAATGCTTATGGCCATCACTTCCGAGCTTGCTCCCAGTGCCGTACCCGTGACGGGCCCGACGATGTAGGTGCAGGCCCCGGCACCGATCGTGGCCAGGCTCACCGGGTCGTGGTAGCCCAAGCCCCACGCGATGGTCACGCCCAGCACGAAGGAAAGCAGTACGCCCGTCAGCAGCGCCACCGCGCCAGCGGGGCCGGCGTGGCGGATCTTGTCGAGATCGGCCCCCATGGCGGTGGCCACTACGGCGAAGTCGCGCAGCATGGAACCCCCGAGCAGGGCCATACCCGCGAAGAGGGGAAAATCGGCGATCCCCTTATTGCCCCCCAGGAACGCCAGGCCGAGCCCGATGAGAATGGCCAGCGCCACCCCGGGGATGAGCCCGCGAAAGAGGTGGCGTGTCAGCCAGAAAGAGACCAGCATGATGACCCCCACGAAAAGGAAGGCGAACAGCAGTCCATTGTTAATTAATACTTCAGTGATGAGCTCCGTCATGGTCCCGGCGGTTGGGGTGCGGGCGGGCGGCCGATTCGCGACAAGAGGGGGACGAGCGACAGTCCGGCGACGGTCACCGCGACCCCGGCGATGAGGGCCAGCCAACCGCCGGAAAGGGCCGCCGTGGCGTTCTGTACCGCGGCCATCGCCACGATGATCGGGATGTACATCGAGCTCCAGAACAGGATGCCCGCGGTGGTGGGCCCGTCCAGCCACCCCCGGCGTTTTAGCCAGGCGTTCAGGAAGATGAGCAGCAGCATGGCGAAGCCCACCCCGCCCACGTCGCCGTTGATGCCGATAGCCGCTCCGAGCAGGGTGCCCGTTACCTTGCCCGCCAGGAAGCAGAAAGCCAGCAGCGCCACGCCATAGATGGTCATGCGAAGAGCTGCTTGAGTTCCTGCTTGGTCACCTTGCCCATCACGTTGCGCGGCAGCTCGTCCTGGAAGAGATAGCGCCGCGGAACCTTGTAGCCCGGCAGGCGCTCCCTCAGCCAGTCGTTGAGTTCCTGCAGGTCGAGCTGTCGCCCTTCTACGATCAGACTGGCCCCGATGATCTCCCCCCATTCTTCGTCGGGTATGCCCACTACGGCGCATTCCCCGATGGCCGGGTGCTGACGCAGTACCTCCTCAATCTCAAGGGCCGAGATCTTGTAGCCGCCGGACTTGATGATGTCCACGGAGTTGCGGCCGAGGATGCGGTAGGCACCGTCTTCCCACGCGGCAATGTCGCCCGTGCGGAACCAGCCGTCGGGAGAGAAGGCCTCCGCGGTAGCGGCCGGGCGGTTCCAGTATTCCAGGAAGACGTTCTCTCCCTTCACCTGGATCTCGCCGGGTTCGCCCTCGGGCACTTCCTGCTCGTTCTCGTCGACCAGCCGGACGGTCACGCCCCGCAGCGGCTGCCCGATGAAGCCCGGCCGGCGGGCCCCGTTGTAGGGGTTGCTGATGGCCATGCCCATTTCGGTCATGCCGTAGCGCTCGAGCAGGGTGTGGCCGCTGATCTCCCGCCAGGTCTCCAGTACCGACACCGGCAGGGCGGCGGAGCCAGAAACCATCAGCCGGAACGCCCGAAGCTTGCGCGACAGCTCGCGCTGATCCTCCACGGGCAGCTGCCGGTAATGTGTGATAAGCTTGAAGTAGATCGTCGGGACCGCCATAAAGACATTTATCCGCCCCGTGCCAAATCGTTCGAATACCTCCCCCGCGTCGAACTGCGGCATGAACTCACAGCAGGCCCCGCTCCAGAGGGCGCAGCACAGCACGTTGACGATGCCGTGGACGTGGTGCAGGGGCAGGATGTTCAGGATGCGGTCGTCTTCCGACCACTCCCAGGCCTCAACCAGGGTCCGGATCGAGGCCTCCAGGTTGGCGTGGGTGGTCACCACCCCCTTGGGCCGACCGGTCGTACCGCTGGTGTACAGAATCATAGCGCGGCGATCGCGGGTCACCTCCGGCAGTTCCTGGGCGCCCCCCGCCAAATCGTCGATCGCCACGAAGTCTGTGTCGATGGGCCCGAATAGCGGTTCCAGCCGTTCCCGGAACTCCGGACCGTAGACGACGGAACGGGCCGTAGTGTCTTCGATGACGTACTGCAGGGAGGGCAGGGGGTGCTTTACGCACAGTGGGACGGCGATGCCCCCGGCCCGCCAGATGCCCCACTGGACGGCGACGTAGTCGAAACCCGGAGACACCAGAAATGCCACCCGCGCTTCCCGCAGGTCCTCCTCGTCGCCCAGGAGCGCGCGGGCAATGGCTTCGGACCGGCTCAGCAGTTCAGCGTAGGTAAAGTCGGTGGCCCCGTCGCTGATGGCTGTTCGGTCGCGGAAGGAATCGGCACGCTGGATAAGTGGAAGCACGGCGGAGAGCGGTTGGTGTAGTCCTGACAATGTACACTGCCGGCCGCAATACCGCTCCCGCGGGCAAAAACACCGTGGCGAATCGACCCTTTTGCCCGCTGGGGGGTAGTTAGTACCTAACGTACTCAATTACCCCCGATGGGAGTGGACCGAATTGCCCTGGTGGCCCGGCGGCGCATTATCCGACTGCTGAAGGACTATGCCTTCTCCCGTGGGGTGCTCATGGTGCTGGCCATCCTGTCGGTGCTGGTGCTGAGTACCGCGGTGGCCGACCTGCCGACCGGCGTGAGCTGCGCGGTGGGTGTATTTCTGGTCTCGATCTGCGACCTGCCGGGCAACAAGCTCGATCACCTGAAAAATATGGTGTACGGGCTGCTCCTGGCCGTCGTGAACATCGTACTGATCCAGCTGGCCCATACCGCGGGCGAACTCCACGTGCTTGCGCTTCCGTTGCTGGTCTTCGTCACCGCCTACCTTTCCGTGTTCGGGAAGCGGGCGGGGCTGGTCTCGTTCAGCGGGTTGCTGGCGCTGGTACTGGCCTACGCCTTTCCCAAAGCGGGGTGGGACATCGTGCTCAGTGCCCTGTACATCGGTCTGGGCGGATTGTGGTTCATCCTGCTGAACGTGATCGTGCATCCCTTCCGCTACAAGCGCTACCGTCTCGGATTGCTGAACGATTGCATCCAGCTGACCGCCGACTACCTCGAACTGAAGAGCCGGCAGGTCGTCGCCCAGGATCCGGACCATCTCTGGCCGGAAGTCATCCGTACCCACAACCGCATCAACGAGATCCGCAAGGTGCTGACCGATTACTTCCTGGGACAGTCGCCCAAACAGGACACCCTCGGCGAGCAATCCCGGGAAGGCGTACTCTACCTGGAGCTCGTCGACCTGGTAGAACTCGGGGCTGCGGTGCCCGTGCGTCCCGAAGCCCGCCAACCGGACACCTCCAACACAACAGCCGAGCTGGCCGGTATACTGGAACAAGTAGCCACCAGCCTGCGGCGCGTTGCGTTCAAATCGCGCAACTTCGTCTCCGCCCACCCCGATACCCTGGCCCAGCGGCTGGCTTCCCTGGGGGAGCGCCGAGCGGAAGGCCCCGCACCGGACGAGCGGGGTGAGCACTACCTCTACATCCTCTACGACAACCTCGAAAAGCAGATCGGCAAGTTGCGGACCATCGAACGGCTGGCCGATACCCGTGGGCTGGTCAGCCACGCCATCTTTTCCCGGGAGGCCAAGTCGCGCCTGAGGCCGCCGGCCGACACCGACTGGTCGGTGTTGCGGGAAAACTTTTCGATGGATTCGGCTGCCTTCCGGCACAGCCTGCGCCTGTCACTCGTGGTACTGCTGGGCTACCTGATCGGCCGCTACTTTTCCCTGCAAAACGCCTACTGGATCATTCTTACCGTGGTCGTGATCATGCGCCCCACCTACGTGCAGAGCAAGGACCGCAGCGTAGAGCGCACCCTCGGCACCCTCGCCGGAGCCGTAGTAGCGGCCGGGGTGGTCTGGCTCACCGACAGCCACCTGGTATACGCCGTGATCGGGGCGGCGGCCATGCCATTCGTGTTCACCTACCTCGACCGCGATTACCGCATCTCCGCCTTCTTCGTTACCCTCAATCTGGTGTTCACCTACGCCCTCCTGCACCCGGATGCCTACACGGTTATCGCCTACCGGGTGGTCGATACCGTGATTGGCGCGGCGCTCTCGTTTGTTGCCAGCCGACTACTCTGGCCGGCCTGGGAAAGCCGGTCGATCCCCAAACTGATGGTCCGGGCCCTGGACGGCATCGGCAATTACCTGCGGCAAGAATCCAACCTCTACCTGAACCGGGAAGACGACAGCCTGGCCTACCGCATCGCCCGGCGGCACGCCTTTGTATACCTGGGCGAGCTCGACGACAGCTACGCACGGGCCCTGCGGGAACCCGTCCGCAAGCGGGCAGCTACCGAAAGCCTTTCGCGCATCGTGACGTGCAATCATCAAATCCTATCCTCCATCGCTTACCTGGGCACCTATCTCCAGCACCATCCGGTGAGTGTATCCCACGAGCACTTCTCAGCCCTCATCAATGACCTTACCCACCGACTGGAAGCGTGCCGCGACCTGCTGGAGACGGGGCACACCAGACCACTTCCCCCGCGCACGGAAACGGACGGGGCCCTGGCCTACTTCACCGGACCGGCGGAATCGGAAGGTCAGCAGCGGGAAAAACGGTTGTTCTTGCGGGAATACCGCTACTTGCGGGGGTTGATCGACGGGCTGCAACGGGAATTGCCGGGGCGGCTGGCCCTTGCGCGCGGCGTCTAGAAGCGCAGCAGACCGTACCCCATCATCTCGTACATGGCCACCGTGGTGAGCATGGAAGTAGCAATTTCTACTTCCGGTACGACGGCCTCCACCGGTACGTCGCGGCCGCGCAGCGACTGGCCGCAAACCGTCAGTTTTAC
This sequence comes from Neolewinella litorea, assembly GCF_004803465.1. GTDB lineage: Bacteria > Bacteroidota > Bacteroidia > Chitinophagales > Saprospiraceae > Neolewinella > Neolewinella litorea. The sequence continues at coordinate 99,104 of NZ_SRSF01000006.1, forward strand.
GCCCGCCTGTTTCAGCGATTCAATGAGAGGCAGGTTGGGGTTATCCACCCCGAAGCGCTCGCGGTAGTGGTAGTCGTCCATCACCCCCACGGTAGCCCCGCCGTGGATGGCCAGCACCACGAAAACCTGATCGGCCGGTACGCCGCCTACCGCAAAGAGGTTGAGCATGCGGGCCACGTTATGCAGTCCCTGCCCTACGCTGTCGGGCGTTTCCGCTCCGGTCACGACGTCGATGATCATTCGGTATTCCAGGTCGGGATCGGGTCGCACGGTGGCCTCCGGGATCTCGTAGATGCCGCCGAAGGGAACTACGGGCGTGACTTTTCCCTGGGCGGCAATGAGCGCGGGTGCCAGGGTCAACAGAAAGAGCAAGGTGCGCATGATAGTGGATTTAGGGTGCGTCGGTCGCTGGTCGGCTACGGTGTAGCGAAGGTAAGGGCCGGCCCGCACGGCGCCAACCACGGCTTCCGGCACCCGCGGCCGCGCCCCCAGGTAAACGATGGATCAGAGGCGGGAAAGCACCTGGTCGCGGTACTTGTCGCTGATAGGTACGGCGTCGTCGTCGATGTAGACGGTCCGGTGTTCGTAGCGCGTGACGTGCTGAAGGTTCACGGCGTGGCTGCGGTGGGTCTGTACGATGCTGAAGTGGTTGATCTCGGACACCAGGTCGCTCAGGGAACGGCGCAGGACAAGCGGCTTCTGGTCCACGAGGCTCACCTGCACGTAGACGTGATCGGCGCGCAGGTGGCGGATCGCCGAGAGGGGCAGGATGTGGGTAGCCTGACCGGTCTTCACGGCCACCGTTTCTTCCTGCTGCTGCGACTGGTGGTTGTGCAGGGCCACGTCGATGGTGGTGAGCAGGCTGTTGATCTGGACGGGCTTGCTGAGGTAGCCGGCGGGAAAGGTTTCGCGGGCCAGGGCCAGGTGCTGTTCGTCGACCTGGGAAGTAAGGTAGACGAAGGGGATCTGCTCTTTCTGGGCCCGGAGGAAGTGGGCGAAATCGATGCCGGATTCCGGTCCGCTCAGCCGAATGTCGAGCAGGGCCAGGTCGGGGGGGGATTTATGGTAGAGTTCGACGGCTTCGTCGTAGGAAATGGCTTCTCCGGTAACGATGTAATTCTGTTCCCGGAGTTGGTCGGCGATGGTGTCGGAAATGATGAATTCATCCTCGACAATGAGTATGCGGCGACCGGAGGCGGAAGGGGGCGTCTGCTGCATCTAAAAGGAACTCTTGCCCTTCGGGGGGCGGTTTGAACGGGTTAGGCGGTAATCGGTGCCTCCAAGGTAGTAATTCTGTCTTTTCCCGTGGGCTGACCAAGGTGTTCGTTCTTGCGCCGGAACCAGATGCGGGTGGTGGCGCCATTCTCGTTGGAGACCTCGACCCGGCCCCGCAATTGCCGGCTCATTCCCCGGATCAGGTAACTACCGAGTCCGCTGTCCCGACCATCCAGGGCGGCGGGGTCAAATCCGGGGCCGTTATCGTGGTACGTGAGCAGGAGTTCGTCGTCGTTTTCGGTGAGCGTAACGCTGATGCGCAATTGCTGGCCGGGAACTACGGCGTACTTGAAGCTGTTGGTGAGCAGTTCGTTGAACATGGTGCCCAGTGGGATGGCCGTTTCGAGGTTGAACCAGAAATCGCCGACGTCGAGGTCGAAATGGGAGGCGTGGGGCAGTTCCGACAGCATTTCAAAGTGGTGACAGATCTTGGTAGCGTAGGTGCGGAAGTTGATCTCACCTACCCGACCTTGCTGGTAGAGGATCTCGTGGACGGCGGCCATACTGTATACCCTTCCCGCCATGGCGTCCAGTTGGGCCCGCGCGGCGGGGTCGTTGAGCTTTTTCATCTGCATCTGCAGGAGGCTGATGATGATCTGGAGGTTGTTCTTCACCCGGTGGTGTACCTCGCCCTGCAGTAGCTTTTGCTGGGCCAGCGATTCGGAAAGCTGATCGTTTTTAAGTTGGGTGATCATTTGCTGCTCCAGGGCGTCGCGCGATCGCCGGACGCGGCTGGTGACGAGATAGGCCAGGAAGAGGATCACGATCACCAATACGAAGATGAGCAGGAGGCGGGCGATCCGTGAGCGTTCGTAGGCCAGCAGTTTGCTCTGCTCGGCGATGAGGAGACTTTTCTTTTCGCTGTTGTAGCGGTCCTCGATCGCGACGGCATTCTGCTGGTTCATCCGGTCGACGTGGTCGAGTTCGGCGTCGTGGGCCAGCTGCAGGTAGTGCCAGGCGGAATCCATCTGACCCATCGATTTCAGGATGGTGGCGCGGTAGTCGTAGACCCGATTCAGGTAGGTACTATCCGTTTCGATCACCTTGGCGGCGTAGATCAGCGAAGAGTCGTTGGCCTCCAGGGCTTCCGCCATGTTCCCGCTCTCGATCTTGAGGCCGGTCAGCACCAGTGTCATGGCGAAGTAGTCGCCCATGCTGCCGGTGTTGTAATAGTAGTCGGTTGCTTCCTGGAGGTGCTCCTCGCTGGCCTGGAGGTCCTTTTCGCGGTAGTAGAAGCTCAGGTTGAAATGTGCCAGGGCTATTTGGTGGGCATTGTTTTGCTCTTTGGCGCTCGTCAGGGCTTCCGAAGCATGGTCGTACACTTTTTCCGTTTCGCCGAAGTAGCGGTGGTAACCGGCCATGCGGTTGTGCAGGATGGGGACGAGCGTCCGCAGTCCATGCTGACGGATAATCGCATCCGCCTGCTGCAACAGGGAGAGGCACTCCTGGGGTTGCTGCTGATGCTGGTGGATGAAGGCCAGCCAGATATAGGCTTCCGCCAGAATGGAATGCCGCTGGGACTGTTGGGCATCGTCGATGAGGCGCAGCAGTTTCTGGGTGGCTTCGCCGAAGCGCCGGGCCCGGAGGAGGGCGTTGCAGTGCTTCAGGCGAATGAGCAGGCGGAAATTGTCGACCCACGGTTCGGTGTCCTCACACGCCAGGGAAGCGTTAAGTTGGTTCAGCACGGTTATTGCGCTGTCGTTCTTACTTGCCGTGATCAGGTCCTCAGCGGTGAAGAGCTGGCGCCACATGTTCTCGCTCTGTCCGTGCACCAGAGCGCACGGGAGCAGCAGAATGTACAGCAGCAGGATTTTGGTTGGGTTCACGCTAGGTATTTTCATGAGGGGGGTCAGTAAACCCAGACTGGTCCTGACCGCAACCCACCAAATACTTGGACGGATAAAGGTACGGCCAACAACTTATTAGGTAGTCTTCCGAATCGATCGCTCGCCGTCTCGCCGTCAGCTTTTCCTACCGTGACCGGAGAGGGTAAAGGCGCGCGGTAGGGAAAGGTCGTTCGGGTCAATGGGTCAAATCTGAAAGACAGTTTGATAATGCAACTAAAAGGCTTTCCTGAATGATCAGGGAAACGGCAAGGAATGGCGGCATAGCCAAATATTACCGGTATGACCAATTAGTGTAAGTGTAAATTACTCCTCTCAAGCCCGTCACTACCATCATAGGGGAGGCATGTTCTGAATAGGGAACTGCCTGTTCTGAATCCGGCAGTTTACCGGTTAGGATCACCGGTGAGGGTTGGCGCGGGCGGCTCAGGGAATGCCTTTAAAAGGATCCGCCCGGGCCACCAATGTGGTCCGGGCGAACAAAAATTCCAAATCCAATTCGTTTCTGGGACATTGATTTTCAGCATCTGTGGGTGAAAATCGTGAGTCCGTAGTGTCTCTGTACGCTCTGCTTATAAACTAGTTTCGGGATTAAAAACTCGCTCTCTCTCTGTCAATTACCGCAGTTTGCAGTAACGCTCTTTTCTTATGATGATACAAACATATTTCACCCGGGCCGCTCCCGCGTACTATCCGAAGCTGGATGTTCTGAACCCGGGGCAGGGTGTTCTGAATCCGGTGGAATACCCAACGCGGGCCGGTGGGGGGGCGGAGGTTTGCGTGTTTTTTCACCGGCACAGGTAGTGGCGGCTCGTACCCGACGTGCCCGAAGTATGCTGGATACTGTACTGCCCCACCAGGGTTCGGGCCAAAAAGAAACCGCCCTGACCGTGCGAGGATCAGGGCGGTTAAATAACTCTAACTGTTTAGTAATTCGGGATCATAAACTCTTGTTGCGGTCCTACAAGATCTTGCGGTACAATAGGTAAGCAAGAATGTGCGTGTCTCTCAAATACGCTCGCAACACGATAAAAAACTGGTCTCTCTTTATAAGACTACGTCTCTCTTTGAAGGCTGTGTCTCTCTTTGTATGAAACAAACGTAGGTACATTGATTTCAAAGTGGCGAAAATTGTAGGTCCCTTGTTCTGAATCCGGGCCAGATTGTTCTGAATTTTAGTAAAAGTTCGAACATCGCCCGATTTTAGCCGTACAACAGGGTTTCCTCTTCTTCAAGAACCGTTCGACTTTACGAAGTCGCATCTGGAAATTTCGGCCCGGAATGGCCAGCTCAACCGGGCGGGGGCACAGATTCAGAAAACGTCGATGAGCGAGGTCCACCAAAAAGATCGCCCGGGCCATGTGATGGCCCGGGCGATTCAATAACTCTAAATGCGAATCATTTTGGGATTATAACCTTGTGTCGTCGATCTGTGAAATTGTAGCGTTCTGGTCTCAAACAAGTAATGCGGGTGCTGCGGACTGCTGTACACAGCTAAGGGATCATCACTCCCTTGTTCGTTATGAAACAAACGTAGGTACATCGGTTCGAGAATCACGAAGGACGGGAGCATCTTGTTCTGAATCCACCAGGTTGTGTTCTGAACTGAGCTGTGTGGTGGAAATTACATTAGGACGAGGTGAGAAGCGGCGGCGGCATCCGGGAAGCCGGGGACGCAGCCGCCAGAAGGTGTTTTCGGGCAGGCAGGGGGCAAAAAAGAACCGCCCGAATCAAATTAATGATCGGGCGGTTGTTGACTTGTCCAAATTGATGTCTCAGGAGATCATCAATTGGCTTGAGTACAAATGAAATTGTGCGTAATAAAAAGTGTCAAATCAAAATAGTGTCTCTCTAATCGTTGTCTGGGACAAACCTAAGTCCGTTTTTGCCAATTCGGCGACTTTGGACATTTTTTGTGCTGAGTGGTGCCCTGGGTGTTCTGAATGACTGAACCGTAGCGGGAAAAAATGGGTTTCGGGCTCCTTTTTCTAAGGAGAAAGACCGGAAGCCAACGGCGGAACGGGGGGCGGGCATTTGACCGGGGGCGGAACCCAGAGGAATTTGACCGCACCGGTGCATGCGTCGGGCGGATCTTTTCTGTCCGACTGGGGCAAAAATAGGGGGGTGCCGACCAGGTCGGCACCCCCGTAAACACTGTTTTTAACACATTGAATTGAGAGACACTTAATCTTTCCGGGCGACGAATGTACGTCTTCGGAGTGGCTGGAAAAAAATCGACCGAACCAATTTCACTTGGTCCGGTCGATCTGAAATTTATCCAACCTGTATATTTTGGGGCAACGGTGCGAGAAATCCCCCGAACACGGGTACCGGGGCCGGCCGGTTGCAGAGGAGATGATCACCATTCACGCATGGCCGGGTGGCGGGAACGTGCTGTGCCGTAAATAAGACGACAGGGTCGGTGGGTATGCTTTTGTTGCTTGTGATGATACAAACGTAGGTACATCTATTGAGAAAGTCGCTAATTTGAAAACGGATGTTCTGAATTGGGAGTGGGGTGTTCTGAATCAGGAAATACGCATATGCGTGTTCAACCACTAACCTCCGCGCTGGATCGGAAGACGGCACCTGCGGGCGCGGCTGAAAAAATGTCATGCTATAACCAGTTGAAGCTGACAAAATTACCGACGTGAGTTTTGGGTGCGCAGTTTGCCTATCTTAATAGGACGCAAGCGGCGAACCGGTGTATAGCGTATTTCGGTTTCAGCTGCGACGTGCAAGGACAGATAAACCCATCGGTTGGTAGCCAGCCAAATGCCCCGTCAACCGACAGATAAAACAACGATTATGAACTTCAACAACTTCACCATCAAAAGTCAGGAGGTGCTGCAGCGGGCGAGTGAGATCGCGGTAGGCAATCAGCAGCAGTCCATTGAGCCGGGGCACATCCTGAAGGCCATCTTTGAAGTGGACGAAAGCGTAACGCCATTCCTCTTCAAGAAACTGGCCGTTAACTATCAGGCGATCAAATCCGCCATCGACAGCATCGTGAGCGGCGTACCCAAAGTCACCGGCGCGCAGCAGGTGCTCAGCCGTGCGGGCGTGGAACTGGCCCAGCAGGCCAACGTAGTGGCGCGCGATATGAAAGACGAGTATGTGTCCATCGAGCACCTGCTCCTGGCCGCCCTGAAGATCAACGACCCGGCCGGACAGGTACTTAAGGACGCCGGCATCCGCACCAAGGAACTCAAACTGGCCATCGAGGAGCTCCGCGGTGGCAAGCGGGTGACCTCCAACAGCGCGGAAAACGCCTATAATTCTCTTGAGAAATACGCCATCAACCTGAACGAGCGGGCCCGCGACGGCAAACTTGATCCGGTCATCGGCCGCGACGAGGAGATTCGCCGCGTGCTGCACATCCTGGCCCGCCGCAGTAAGAACAACCCGATACTGATCGGTGAACCCGGCGTGGGTAAGACCGCCATCGTGGAAGGCCTGGCACACCGGATCGTCAACGGCGACGTGCCGGAAGATCTGCGGGAAAAGGATATCTACAGCCTGGACATGGGTGCCCTGATCGCCGGGGCTAAGTACCAGGGCGAATTCGAGGAGCGCCTCAAGGGTGTGATCAACGAAGTGACCCAGGCCGAGGGACAGATCTTCCTCTTCATTGACGAAATTCACACCCTGGTGGGGGCCGGAAAGGGACAGGGCGCCATGGACGCCGCCAACATCCTCAAGCCCGCCCTGGCCCGCGGCGAACTGCGCGCCATCGGAGCCACCACGCTGGCCGAGTACCAGAAATACTTCGAGACGGACAAGGCCCTCGAGCGACGCTTCCAGCAGGTAACGGTCGATGAGCCCAATGAGGAGGACGCCATCTCGATCCTCCGTGGCCTCAAGGAGCGCTACGAAACGCACCACAAGATCAACATTCTCGACGAGGCCGTAGTGGCCGCCGTTCAGCTTTCCGAGCGCTACATCACCGACCGCTTCCTGCCCGATAAGGCCATCGACCTGATCGATGAGGCCGCCGCCCGGCTGCGCCTGGAAATGAACTCCATGCCCGAGGAACTCGATGAGCTCGAGCGCCGCATCCGGCAGTTGGAGATCGAACGGGAGGCCGTCAAGCGCGAAAACGACGCCGCGAAGATCGACCGCATCAAGCAAGACCTCGCCAACCTCGAAGAGCGCCGCAACGAACTGCGCGCCCAGTGGGAAACGGAACGCGAGGTGGTACTGGGCATCCAGCAGGCCAAACAGCGCATCGACGAACTGAAGAACGAAGCCATGCGCCTCGAGCGATCCGGCGAATACTCCAAGGTGGCCGAGATCCGCTACGGACAAATCCCGCAGGTTGAAGCCGAACTGAAAACCTACACCGGCCGCCTGAGTGAAATGCAGACGAAGGCCAAAATGCTGGTGAAGGAAGAGGTCGACAGCGAGGACATCGCCGAGATCGTGGCCCGCTGGACGGGCATCCCCGTCACCCGCATGCTGCAGAGCGAGCGGGAAAAACTGCTGCACCTCGAGGAAGAGCTGCACCGGCGGGTGATCGGTCAGGACGAGGCCGTGGAGGCCGTCGCTGATTCCATCAGGCTTAACCGGACCGGACTGAGCAATCAGGACCGGCCCATCGGCTCCTTCCTCTTCCTGGGTACCACCGGGGTGGGTAAGACGGAGCTGGCCAAAGCCCTGGCCGAATACCTCTTCAACGATGCCGACATGATGACCCGCATCGATATGAGCGAGTACCAGGAACGCCACGCCGTTAGCCGGCTGGTGGGTGCCCCTCCGGGCTACGTAGGCTACGACGAAGGAGGCCAGCTGACCGAAGCCGTACGCCGCAAGCCCTACAGCGTGGTACTGCTAGACGAAATCGAAAAGGCCCACCCGGACGTGTTCAACATTCTGCTGCAGGTGCTCGACGACGGCCGGTTGACCGACAATAAAGGACGGGTAGCCAACTTCAAGAATACGATCATCGTCATGACGTCCAATATCGGCTCCGACATCATCCGCGAGAAATTCTCGCAGATCAACCCCTCCAACGAGGAAGATATCATCAAGGAGACCAAGGAAACCCTGTTCAACGTCCTGAAGCAAACGGTACGACCCGAGTTCCTCAACCGCATCGACGACGTGGTCATGTTCCGTCCCCTGGGCCGCGGCGACATCCGGCAGATCGTCGAGCTGCAGCTCGATCAGGTCATGCAGCAATTGGCCGCCCAGGACATTCACCTCTCGGTGGCCCCCGAGGCCATGGATTGGCTGGCCGCCGAAGGCTATAATCCGGAATTCGGTGCCCGCCCGCTGAAGCGCGTGATCAAGAAGCGCGTACTCCGGCAGTTGTCCAAGCAGATGCTACAGGGCGACATCCAACCGGGCAGCCAGGTCGTGCTGGACGTCTTCGGCGACGTCGTGGTCTTCCGGCAGGCGCGGGCCGGTGAGCGGCAGGCCGAAGAGTCTCCGCTGGTGTAAGGTGGTGCCGCCGCCCCCTTTCCTGACTCCACGGGTGGGGTATCGGAGGGGCGGCGGCCCGTCTGATCCAAACGCCGTTAAAGACTGTTAAGAAGGCAACGGCGCACCAACCATATTTGCGGTAATACCGTCTTATTGCCGTGGTTTCTCCCACTAAATCCCGAGTGCAACAAATAAACAGCAACGTCAAATGAAAAAGTTTCTCTTAATCGTATTCGTCGCCGTACTGGGTGGGCTCATCGCCCTGGGCGGTGCGAACTACCTGGGGTGGGGCGATACACGATACGTGGAGGTCGCCAATACTCCGACCAGTTTAACCTCCTTTGCCACCGCCCCCGGTACGCGGGTGGTGCCGGCCCCGACCGACGGTTTCGTCATCGCCGCCGAACGTTCCCTGCCGGCCGTCGTGCACATCAAGGCCAGCAAGCCCGCCGGGCGTGGTGGCCAGATCCCTTTTGGTATCGATCCCGATCAGCTCCCCGATGCCTTCCGCGACCTGTTCGGTAATCCCGGCCGCGGCGGCAACGATCAGGAGATGCCCCTGCAGCAGGGCAGTGGTTCCGGCGTGATCATCAGCAGCGACGGCTACATCGTCTCCAACAACCACGTGGTCGAGGACGCGGAAACCCTGGAAGTGGTACTCAACGACGAACGCACCTACACCGCCAAGGTGATCGGCACGGACCCCACTACCGACATTGCCCTCCTGAAAATTGAAGAGACCGGTCTGCCCACCGTGCAGTTCGCCAACAGCGACGATGTGCGGGTAGGGGAGTGGGTGGTAGCCGTAGGTAATCCCTTCAGCCTCACCAGCACCGTAACCGCGGGTATCGTTTCGGCCAAGGGCCGCAGCATCGATATCGTGCGGCGCAGCGGTGGCGACCTTGCCATTGAATCCTTCATCCAGACCGACGCGGTCGTCAACCCCGGCAACAGCGGCGGTGCCCTGGTAAACCAGAACGGTGACCTCATCGGCATCAATACGGCCATCAGCAGTCCTACCGGTGTTTTCGCCGGCTACAGCTTTGCCGTTCCCAGTGCCATCGTCAAGAAGGTAGCCGAGGACCTGCGGGAGTTCGGCGTAGTGCAGCGTGGCCTGCTGGGTGCCCAGATCCGTCAGTTGAATACGGCCTACGCCCGTGAACTCGACATTGACCGCAACAACGGCGTCTACGTATTCGAGGTAATGGAAGGCAGTGCCGCCGAAGAAGCCGGTATCCAGAGCGGCGACGTCATTGTGGCCGTCGACGGCGTACGCACCCTCCGCAACAGCACCTTGCTGGAGCAACTGGGCCGCCACCGCCCCGGCGATCAGGTGACCATCACCGCCGAACGCGACGGTAAGGAGCGCGACTTCACCGTCGTGCTGAAGAATTCCGAGGGTACCACCGGCATCGTCCGGCCGAGCGAAAAGCCGGAGGCCGTAGCTTCCCTCGGTGCCAAGTTCGAAGACCTTTCCGAGGACGACGTCCGCCAGCTGCGTCTCCAGGGCGGAGTTGCCGTAACCGAGCTCGGCAACGGGCTGCTCTCCGAGCAGACGCGTGTCCGGCCCGGCTTTATCCTTACCCGCGTCAACGGGCGCCAGGTTGAGGACGTACAGCAACTGCAGCGTCTGCTCGAAAGCAGCAAAGGCGCGGTGACCCTGGAGGGTGTCTATCCCGACAACCCCGAACGGACCTACAAGTACGCCATCGTGAAATAGCGGTAGGTGTAGTATCCGACCAAACAAGCTTACTACGCGGGCGGTCCCTCTTCACAAAGGGGCCGCCCGCTTTGTTCTAAGGGTGTGAAACTCCCGCTTCTGATCCTGTTCCTGTTGTTTTTCGGGACCGCCACCACCCCGCCGGGCGGTGGGGAGCGGGCTACCCTCGTGCTGCAGATCGACAACATCCGCAGTGACCAGGGTTCGCTTTGGGTGGGCATTTACGAATCTGAGAACGACTTTCTGGACCGCCACCGGGCTCGCCTGGTACAGCAGCCCGTGCGCGCGGCCGGATCGGCCCGACTGGCAATCGATGAATTGAGGGTGGGCAAGGCTTACGCCATCGCCGTGTTCCACGACGTGAACGACAACGGCGAACTGGACACCAATTTCCTGGGGCTGCCCGCCGAGCCCTACGCGCTGAGCCGCCCCCTGCAAAGCTGGTTCCGCAAGCCGCGCTTCGAAGAGATGAGCTTCGTTTTCCGGCCGGAAGTGGGTCTGCCGCCACTGGAACTGCGCTAAACAAGTCGTGGTAAGCCCTTAACTTCGCGGCCCAATAAGACCGGCCCCCGGGTGGTCTTTTAAACCAGCGTATGAGTATTAAAGTAGGCATATTCTTCGGCGGCCCCTCCCGGGAACGCGAAATCTCCTTTGCCGGAGGGCGTACGGTATACGATAACCTGGACAAGTCGCTCTTCGAGCCGGTGCCGATCTTCGTCGACAGCTTCCGGCGCTGGTACCTCCTCGACTGGCAATACCTCTACCGCGGCAGCATCCGCGACTTTTTTCCGCCCGTATCCCTCGCCCCCGAAAGTCGGCACGCTTTCCAGGTCTACCAGGAAAGCCTGGGCCCGCAGGACGAACTGGCCCTCGAGGAAATGGGTACCCACATCGGGCGCCGCATCCGGCGGGAAGAACTGCCCGAACTGATCGACATCGCTTTTCTGGCCCTCCACGGGGAGTACGGCGAGGACGGGCAACTCCAGCGCGAACTGGAATACGCCGGCGTCCCCTACACCGGCAGTGGCGTGGAAGCCAGCGAGATCGGGATGGACAAGGCCCTGCAAAAGGAGCTCATGTCCCGCGCCGGCTATCCCTCACCCCCCATCCTGGTCATCGAGCAGGACGCCCTGACCGACGGCGCGATCGAAGACCTCTTCCACCGGTCGCTGGAGCGCATCGGCTGGCCCATGGTGGTGCGCCCGGCCCGGCAGGGCAGCAGTATCGGAGTTTCCATCCTGCACGAAGAGGAGGGGCTCGCCGGTTTCGAGCGGGCGGTCAACGCGGCCTTCTTCCGCGAAGCACTGCTGCTGGCGGACTACGCCAACCGTTCGCCCGCCGACCGCATCGAGTACGTGCGCCGGGTAAGTGACCTGCGCGACGGCATCGCCTTCCCCATGGACGCCCAGCGGGGCGACCACCGGCTGACACTCTATACCCCCGACGACCTTTTCGATTACCTGGAAAAGGCCGCCGACGATGGCGGTCACCCATTGGTCGTGCTGGAAGGCCACCAAAGCGAGGAGCGCGTCATCATCGAGGGCTTCATCAACGGCAAGGAATTCAGCACCATCGTGCTGCGCAAGCCCGACGGTGGGGTAGTGGCCCTGCCGCCCACCGAGATCGTGAAGTTCGAGGGTGAATTGTTCGACTACCGCAGCAAGTACCTTCCCGGGCGCAGCCGCAAGGTGACGCCCATCGACCTGCCTTCGGAGGCCATTCAGCGGATACGGCGGGAGACCGAGCGGCTGTTCAGCGAACTGGGCTTCGCGGTGTATGCCCGCATCGATGGCTTCTACACACCGGAGGGCACCATCTACCTCAACGATCCGAATACGACCAGCGGCATGATGCCCTCGTCGTTCTTCTTCCACCAGGCCGCCGAGATCGGCCTGAGTCCCTCGCAGTTCCTGACCTACATCATCCGCACGAGCCTGCAGGAGCGCGACCACGATGAGCTCATGGCCCAGCTGGACACCGAATTAGACGATCTGGCGGCGAGCGCGGGTGCCCGGGAACGGGTGGCCGTACTGCTGGGCGGCACCAGCTTCGAGCGCCACATCAGCGTCGAGAGCGGGCGCAACGTATTCGAAAAGCTCAGCTCGAGCGACCGGTTCCGGCCCCTGCCTCTCATGCTGACGGCTCCGCTGAACGACGACCAGCGCGGGCAGGACTTCGTACTCTACCAACTGCCGGTCAACCTCCTGCTCAAGGACAACGCCGACGACATCCGCGACAAGCTCACGAAACCCGCGGAGCACCCCGTCATCGACGAGATACGCCGAAGCTGCCGCGCCATAACGGCCCGTTACGCCGACCCCGACGTCGTTTTCACCCCCCGCCACGTAGCCCTGGACCAACTGCCCGAGTTAGTCGATCTGGTATTCATTGCGCTGCACGGCCGGCCCGGAGAGGACGGACAGGTACAACGACAACTCGAGCGTTTGGGCCTGCCGTACAACGGTTCCGGACCCGATAGCTCGGCGGTCACCATTGACAAGTTTGAAACCCTGCAGGTTCTGAAACAGGGCGGCCTGCCCGTCACCGAACAGTGGCTCGGCCGACGCGAAGATTTTCTGCTGAACGCCCGCGCCTTTTACGATCGTGTGGAGGACCGTTTTGCCTATCCCCTGATCGCCAAGCCCGTCGACGACGGCTGCAGCTCAGCCGTACTGCTGCTGCGCAACCGCGAGCAACTGGAAGCCTACTGCGAACTTACCTTCCGCCCCGGATCGGGGAAGGAAAAGCAGGCCCGCCGGACCCTGAAGGTCGGCGAGAAAGAAGAATGGCCGCTGGGCAAGTCCACCATCCTTTTCGAAGCGGCCATCACGGCTGCTGGTGCCACCAAGTTCCTGGAAATCACCGGGGGGATGCTCACGCACTACGACGCCGACGGGCGGATTACGTACGAGGTCTTCGAGCCCAGTGAGGCCCTGGCCGGAGGAGAGATCCTGAGCCTGGAAGAGAAGTTCCTCGCCGGCGAAGGACAAAACCTTACCCCAGCCCGCCTGGCCACCCGGGAGTACGGATACGACTACGTGGCCGACCAGGTCAAGGCCGACCTGGAGCGCGCTGCCCGACTGCTCGGCGTGACCGGCTACTGCCGCATCGACGCCTTCGTGCGCGTGTACCCCGACGGGCGCGCCGAAACCGTAGTGATCGAGGTCAACAGCCTACCCGGCATTACCCCGGCTACCGCCATCTTTCACCAGGCGGCCATCGCCGGTTACCAGCCCTATCAGTTCATCGCCGCCATCCTCGACTTCGCACGGGAACGTACACGGCGCGGTGCTACGGCGCCTCCGGTAGTGCAACCTGCGGCCACGGCTTACGGGACCGAGCCGGCACCCGCGGTGACCGCCCACAGGGACAATTCTCCCGAACGCTCTTCAATTATCGGTCCCTTGGTAAAGAATGTCATTGCCGCCCTGCTCTTCCTGGGCCTGCTCTTCCTGTTGTTGCGCACCGGCCTTAATTGGTACACCAACCACGGCGAAAGCATGGCGATACCGACCTTTGAAGGGATGCTGATCGATGAGGCCCGCGCGCTTGCTGACGCCAACGACCTAAAGATCGACGTGACGGTCGGCGCCTTCGACCCCGCCCAGCCCGCCGGACTGGTAGTGCAGCAACAGCCCCGCGTAGGCAGCCGGGTGAAGAACAACCGGACGGTCTACCTGACCATTCTCAGCGATGAAGCCCCCGACGTGGTACTTCCAAGCCTGGTAGGCAACTACGACTACAACCAGTACGTGCGGCTGCTCAAGGTGAAAAACCTCAAGTACCGGGTACGCGAGCGCAAGTTTGACGCCCGGCAGGAGGACGGCACCATCCTGTACCTCTACTACGACGGCAAAAAGATCACCGACGAGGACCTGCGCGAGGGCGTCAAGGTGCCCATGGGCAGCACGCTGGACTTCGTGATCACCGAACGCCGGGGCGACGACGTGGTCCTGGCCGACTATCGCTGTCAGACCTTCGGGACGGCAGAATTTGCCATCACGGGCAGCCAGCTGGTCATCGGCCGGGTGATGGGGGAGGTGGCCAACCGCAACGACGCCTGGATCGTGCGCACCGACCCGGGGGCCGGCGCCACGCTGGAGACCGGCGCGAAAGTCGACGTTTACCTCAGCGACGAACGGCCGGACGATTGCGAGTAAGTCGGGAACGGGCCGAAGCGGCGCAGGACCAAATGCCCGCCCCATACGTTGGGGTAGTGGCCAACGAAAGAACATGAAGCTGTACCTACTGCCCCTCCTTTTGCTCCTGCTGGCCCCCCTCGGCGCCCAGCACATCGTACCCCTCATGGAGCATGCCCAGCTCTTTGACGGCCGTACGCAGACACTGCCGGCCGGGCTGGCCGTGTGCGGCGAAGTGGATTTGCCCGGCGTGGAGCGGATCGTCGCGGGAGGCAACAACAGCGTAAAAATCGACCTCGATACCGCGGGCCTGGGCAGCGACCTCACGGACTACCGCTGCATCGGCTGTGAAACGCTGGACTTCGGCACCGTGGTCCTGCGCTCGGACACCGTGATCTATACGGCTTTCCCCGGGACGGTGCAGGGGCTGGATACAATAGGCCTGACCGTCTGCTCACCCCGGGGCGTATGCGCCGACACTACCGAGTTGGTCTTTCTGGTGCAACGCGCGTCGCGCCAGGTGGAACTGGGCAATGTGCTGCTGCAGCCGGAATCGGTCATTGATCTGACCGTACCGACCGACAGCCTGCTGCCCGGTGGCGCCTTTTGCCGCACCATCACGGGTTGTGCCGACGATTATCCGGGGCGCGGCCAACGCTTTGCCTTTCGCACCACCATGGAGGAGGGCAACGACTTCAGGTACGAAGCCGGCCGCTTTGGCGGAACGGATGCCGTGTGCGTGACGCTCTGCAACGAGCTGGGCCTCTGCGACACCTACCGCGCCACTTTTACCGTAGACCGACCGGCGGTGGAGTTGCCCTTCTTTGATGATTTCAGCTACGAGGGATTCCGGCCGGCAACTTCGCTATGGCAGGATGAGGACGTGCTCGTCAACCGCAGCTACGGCGTAAATCCGCCCTCCCTGGGGGTGGCCACCTTCGACGCGATCGACTTCGACGGACGGCCTTACCCCAGTACGGGAAACGGGCGGCGGGGGGTGCCGCGTGACTACCTTACTTCCGTGCCCCTGCGTATGTCCGGTAAGACGGGCAGCGTACTGTCGTTCTACCTGCAACCGCGGGGACTGGGTAACCGCCCCGAGGTACAGGACAGTTTCCTGGTGCAATTCTTAACCGCCACGGGAGAGTGGGAAACCGTATTCTCACGGGAGGGGCTGCTCAGCACCACTTCCAATACCCGGGAGACCGCCTTTCGCGGGGAGCTGGTGCCCGTACCGCAGGAATACCTTTACGACGGCTTCCAGTTCCGCTTCGTAAACCTCAGTACCGAGCAGGGGGCGGTGGACAACTGGAACCTTGACTACGTAAAGCTCAGCAATCAGTCTACCTCTTTGGTCACCCAGGACCTGGCCCTGAGCGAAGCGCCCTTCCGCCTGGTGGCCCCGTATACGAGTTTGCCCGTCAGGCACCTGCAGGCCGCGGGGCAAACCCTGCTTGTTGATTCCATCTTCCTGAAACTCTGGAACCACCGGGCGGACGTCACCCCCGTAACCCGCTCCTCGTACGAGGTAAGAAACCTGGGGCAGCCTTCTTTTATATCCGGGGCGGGTCTTTTCCCTTCCAGTTACTTTGGCCAGGACAACGGCATCGCTCCGCTGAGCCTCGAGATACGGTCGGCTACCTTTGACCAGCTGCCGACCTACAACGGGATCCGCAGTTTCCTGTTCGGGCTGGATCCTGAGGGCGATTACCGGATCGCCACTACCTATTCCCTCACCGTGGCTACTGAGGACCCCGGCTTCTCTCCCCTGATCGCGGCCAACAATGAGGCCACCCAGATTACGGTCCTGGATGATTACTTCGCCTACGACGACGGCAGCGCGGAAGTGGCCATCGAGGGGCAGGCGGGCAACGTGATCGTACAGCGGTATACGGCCTTCGTGCCCGATCAGCTGGTGGGTATTCGTTTGCGGTTGCCGCGCGGACTGGGGTCGGTCGACGACCAGCGGCTGAACCTGGTGGTGTACGGTGCGGGTGAGGAGGGTACGCCGGGCGAATTGTTGTACTCGGCCAGTGAGCCCGTGCTCTACGCCGAGGACTTCTACACCGATTCCTTACAGGCCTTCACCAGCTACGCCCTGCGGGAGCCCCTGGATCTGCCGGCGGGCGACTTCTACGTGGGCTGGCGGCAGGACCCGGCCAACCGGTCGCTGCCGGTAGGCTTTGACCGCAACAACCCGGTATCCGGTGTGCAATACTTCGACGCCGGCAGCGGCTGGGAAGCCTTGAACGGCTCCACCGGCGGAGCCATCATGATCCGCCCACTCCTGTCGGGGGCCGAGGTTATGCCCACCGCAACGGACGATTTGCCGGGGTCGGCACCCGCCGTGCAGGTTTATCCCAACCCAACGGAGGGCGCGGTCACGCTGCGGCTCGATCCGTCGTACTCGATAACTGACTTGCGCTTTCGGCTGCTGGATGCCGCGGGCCGTACGGTAATTGACGGCGTGGGCACCGATCGCCTGGACCTCAGCCGCTTACCCCGGGGGTTGTATTTGCTGGAATATTGGGTAGGGGACCGGGTCGGGCGTCATAAAATTGTCAGGCAATAATCTATTTGCCCTTTTTCTTGTTGAGCCTCATTAAATGGTTTATCATATATGGAAGCAACCGTAGACGAACTCAAAAAACGGGAACAGGAAGGCAAAGACGATTACGTTTTGCTGGATGTTCGGGAAGATTACGAACGGGCGGAATTCAACGTAGGCGGCATTCACGTTCCCCTGGGACAGTTGAGTATGTCGATGGACAAACTGACCCCCTACCGCGATCAGGAGATCATTGTCTACTGTCGCAGCGGCAAGCGGTCGGCCATGGCGCAGGAATTGCTGCGGCAGTCCGGCTTCAAGAATGTCCGCAACCTTGAGGGGGGAATGCTGGCCTACCAGGGCTAGTTAACTCACCTTTGTCGATAAACGTCGGCTTCAAATCCGGCCGAGCGAACGCGCCCGGCCAGTTCCGCGGCCTCGGTATAGCTGTTTGAGCGATCCACCAGCGCCACGGCATAGGTGCCGCGATCGAAAATTTTGAGTTCGGTCTCCGCAAAACCGGCCTGCACCAGGTCGCGCACGCGGGTCCGGGCGTTGATCACCTGCCGGAAGGTACCGGCGATCACCAGGTACCGGCCTTCGGCGTCTCCCGCCGAGGAGGCAATGGAGCTGTCGGCGGCGGTTGCCGGGACAAGGTCCCGGAATTGTTGCTCCCTCGAAGAGCCCGCATCGGCAGTAAGTGGCTGGTCGTCACGGCTTGCCGATGAATCAATCGGGAAGGATTTTGGCAGTTCCGTGTAATTCACGTTATCTTCGAACTCGGTTTGGCCATCCGAAGGTGCCGTTACAACTTGTGAGATCAGCAGCGCCAGTGCCACCAGGCACAGCACGAGAATCACGAAAACAATGGTGGAAGAGTTCTTCATTGGCCGGTTTGTAGGTGCATTAAGCTCTAGAACCCTAAGTTACAAAGCGCGGTATCGGTTTACTGACGACCGATAAATAAGGCAACCGCCAGCGCGCCGCCCCGCCGGGGCACAAGAATTTTGTCAAGTGTTTGCTTTTTGGAAAGACCGTTTTTTCAGGGAGCACCGTCAGGTGCTCCCTTTTTTTGCGTAAACCATTCTTTTTCGCCGGCGTTGCCACAGATATGTCCGATAGCCCATCCTTCTCTTTCCCCCCGCCCGTCGCCGGTGATCCTACGGCACCGGGACGCAAAGAGGACCACATCGAACTGGCCTTCAAATCGCAGGCCGAGCGCGGTAACCTGGACCAACGATTCGACTACGAACCCCTGCTGGCGGCCCACCCCGCACCCGGTAGCCTGACGCCCATCGATTGGGGCGGAAAATCCCTGCGTGCCCCCCTTTGGGTGAGCAGCATGACTGGGGGTACCGAGAAGGCCCTCATCATCAATCACAACCTGGCGCGGGCCGCCGGCGAGTTCGGCATCGGTATGGGGCTGGGCTCCTGCCGTAGCCTGCTCTACGAGGACGACCGTTTTCAGGACTTCAACGTGCGGCCCCTGGCGGGTCCGGAGGTGCCCATTTTTGCCAATCTGGGCGCGGCGCAGTTGCAAAGCTTGCTGGAACGGGGCGAGGCGGATCTGGTTACCCAACTAATAGACGCACTCGATCTCGACGGTCTCATCGTACACGTCAACCCCCTGCAG
The DNA here is from genome assembly GCF_004803465.1 of Neolewinella litorea. Lineage (GTDB taxonomy): Bacteria > Bacteroidota > Bacteroidia > Chitinophagales > Saprospiraceae > Neolewinella > Neolewinella litorea. The sequence goes on from NZ_SRSF01000006.1 coordinate 117,687, forward strand.
GAATGGCTGCAACCGGAAGGTGACCGCTTCACGGTGGCCCCCCTGGAAACCATCCGCGAACTGCTGCGGGCATTGCCCAACCTGCCGGTGATCGTCAAGGAGGTAGGGCAGGGGATGGGCCCCGCCAGTCTGCGCGCCCTGCTGGAGCTGCCCCTGCTGGCCCTCGACACGGCGGCTAACGGCGGGACCAACTTCAGCAAACTGGAGCTCTTTCGGTCCGACGCGCTGGCCCGCAGTGCCTACGGCGGCCTTACCCAGGTGGGGCATTCCGCCGAGGAGATGGTTCGGCAGGTAAATCGGATCGTGGAAGAATCCCCCCGGGAGATCCGTTGTTCCCACCTCATCGTAAGCGGCGGAGTGCAGGACTTTCTCGACGGCTACTACCTGACGGAGCTCTCGCGACTGCCGGCGATCTACGGGCAGGCGTCAGCCTTTCTGCGACACGCCCGCGAGGATTACCTGAGTCTGCAGCGGTACGTAGCCACCCAGCTGCGCGGTTTAGAGTTGGCCAAGGCCTATCTTCGCCCCCGGCCTTAAATCTTAGACCCTCCCCCTGTGGCCGAGCAAGTAAGCGACCCTCACCGCATCAGCGGATTCAGTAAATTCGACAAGGCACAGCGCCGACAGTGGCTTTTGGAGCACTTTCTGCCCGAACACGGGGAGGATGATTTCGCCTTCTTCGAGGCCGGCAGTTCCGATCTGCAGGATGTGCTGGACAACTTCAGTGAGAACACGGTCGCCAACTTCCCCCTCCCCTTTGGCGTGGCGCCCAACTTCATCGTTAATGGTCGGACGTACGCCGTACCCATGGTCATCGAGGAAAGCAGCGTAGTGGCCGCGGCCAGCAGCGCCGCTAAGTACTGGTCGACCCGCGGGGGGTTCCACGCCGAAGTGCTGGCTTCCGAAAAACTTGGCCAGCTCCATTTCCGGTGGAGCGGTACGCCAGAGCGGCGTGCTTCCCTCTTTCGGGAGTTGGAGGACCGGCTCCGGGAAGCTACCGCTGAACTCACCGCGCGCATGGAGAAACGGGGCGGCGGGGTACGCGGGATGCAGTGGAAGCACCTTCCCGAGGTGGACCGGCAGTGTTACCAATTGCTGGTGAGTTTCGGTACCGGCGACAGTATGGGGGCCAACTTCATCAACACCGTCCTGGAGACCTATGCCGCCGAACTCGAGCGGTGGGCGGGGGAGAGTGAGTCGCTGTACGACGATGAGCGGGAGCTGGAAATCATCATGGCCATCCTCAGTAACCATACGCCTAACTGCGCCGTCCGTGCCTGGGTGAGCTGTCCTATTGAGGAGATGAACATTCCCGGGTCGGGGGTAGACGCCGCCGACTTTGTACGCCGCTTCGAACTGGCCGTAGCCATTGCCCGCGAGGACCCCTACCGGGCCGTTACCCACAACAAGGGAATCATGAACGGGGTAGACGCCGTGGTGCTGGCGACGGGCAACGACTTCCGGGCCGTGGAGGCTGCCGCGCACGCCTTCGCCGCTTCGGGGGGGCGCTACGCTTCGCTAAGCCGTTGCCGGGTGGCCGATGACGTATTCCAATTCGAGCTTACCCTCCCCCTAGCCTTGGGTACGGTGGGCGGTCTAACCCGCTTGCACCCGCTGGCCGATCTGTCCCTGAAGCTTCTGGAGCGACCCAACGCCGAAGAACTGATGTGCATCGCCGCCGCCACCGGTCTGGCCCAAAACTTCGCCGCCCTGCGCAGTCTGGTGACCACCGGCATCCAGCAGGGTCACATGAAGATGCACCTGCAGAACATCCTGTCCAGCCTCCAGGCTAGCCCCCCCGAGCGCCGCCAAACGGTCAACTTCTTTGAAGGACGCACCGTCAGCCACCACGGCGTACGCCAGTATCTGGATAAGCTTCGGGAGGGGAAACTTAAGTAGGTTTGGCGGTTCCCAACATCTTGTCGGAGTTGTTGAGTGGTGATGATAATTGTTGTGGTTGCGCGACCAGAGGTCACGAGCCGTGCGGTTCCCGACATCCTGTCGGGTCATTGAGGGGTCGGCGGATGGTTGGGGTCTACGCGACCGGAGGTCACGAACCGTGAAGCGCGACCGGAGGTCACGAGCCGTCCGGTTCCCGACATCCTGTCGGGTTGTTGAGTGGGGGGCGGAGGGTTGGGGTTTACGCGACCGGAGGTCACGAACCGTGCCGCGCGACCGGAGGTCACGAGCCGTGCGGTTCCCGACATCCTGTCGGGTCATTGAGGGGTCGGCGGATGGTTGGGGTTTACGCGACCGGAGGTCACGAACCGTGCCGCGCGACCGGAGGTCACGAGCCGTGCGGTTCCCGACATCCTGTCGGGTTGTTGAGTGGGGGGCGGATGGTTGGGGTTTACGCGACCAGAAGTCACGAACCGTGCCGCGCGACCGGAGGTCACGAGCCGTGCGGTTCCCGACATCCTGTCGGGTTGTTGAGTGGGGGGCGGAGGGTTGGGGTTTACGCGACCAGAGGTCACGAACCGTGCCGCGCGACCGGAGGTCACGAGCCGTGCGGTTCCCGATATCCTGTCGGGTCATTGAGGGGTCGGCGGATGGTTGGGGTTTACGCGACCAGAAGTCACAAACCGAGCTGCACGACCGGAGGTCATGCGGCCGAAGCCTCCCACTCACACCTCCTGAATAGCAAATCATAGTCAGGGTGTAGGTAGGTATGCGGCCAATCTTCCCAGTGTTTCACTAGTCCGGCCTTAACAGGATTGTTTAGCAGGTACCACATCACAGTAGAAAACTTACCCGTCCTAACATCCCGATCGAAATAGCTGGTGGCCCAGAACGGCTGCCCTCTAATCCCGAGAATACGGTTAGCGCGCAGGGCCGTGAAATTCTTATGCGCTTTTATAATCGAGCCGGTGTCTACTTCTGCTTCGGAGGAACTCCGGGCCAGTACGTGAACGTGGTTACTCATTACACAAATCGCAAACAACATAACACCTCTGTGTTCCGCTAACCATTTCCAGGAGTCGAGAACCAGCTTGGCTATGGCTGGATTTGCCAGGTGGTAGGGGCCATTTGATTTGTGGTGGAGCGCTTCCTCAAGTAGCTGTTCTGCTAGTATTCTTGGACCTGGTTCATTGAAGGGTGTTTGTGCCTCGCCGTATGCCTCCTGGTATTTCCAATACTTCTCTCTCATTTCTGTCAAGACCTTCTGAGGGATGCTGCCACTTAATCTGTACACGATATGCATCGGTATGTGGCGCAAGGGACGATGCGGTAATTTGCCGAACTCGCTCATAGCGTAGAATTAAGAGTGAATGATTGCTTTAGACAAAACAAATATTATTTTTTATGAATAAAAAATCAAATTGTTTTAAAATAAATTGTCTAGCAGATTGATGGGGTAGTGAATAGTAGAGATATTTCTTAGGTGCACGACCGGAGGTCGCGAGCCGGGTGGTTCCCGACATCTTGTCGGGGGTTTTGAAGGGAGAGAGGATGATTAGTGGTGGCGCAATCGAAGGTCACGAACCGGGCGGTTCCCGACATCCTGTCGGGGTATTCATTGGGGAAGTATTTTCTGTGGTAGCGCGACTAGAAGTCATGAAACGAGCTACGCGACCGGAGGTCACGAACCGGATGGTTCCCGACATCTTGTCGGGGTGTTGAGGGTAATGGTGATATTTGGTGGCATCGCGACTGGAAGTCACGAGCCGGGCATCGCGACCAGAGGTCACGAACCGCGCCGCGACCAGAGGTCACGAACCGGGCGGTTCCCGACATCCTGTCGGGTTGGTATGGGTAATGGTGGTATTTGGTGGCATCGCGACTGGAAGTCACGAGCCGGGCATGGCGACCAGAGGTCACGAACCGCGCCGCGACCAGAGGTCACGAACCGGATGGTTCCCGACATCTTGTCGGGTTGTTAAGGATAATGGTGATATTTGGTGGCATCGCGACTGGAAGTCACGAGCCGGGCATCGCGACCGGAGGTCACGAGCCGAGCTACGCGACCGGAGGTCACGAACCGAGCTACGCGACCGGAGGTCACGAACCGGGCGGTTCCCGACATCCTGTCGGGTTGGTAAGGGTAATGGTGGTATTTGGTGGCATCGCGACTGGAAGTCACGAGCCGGGCATCGCGACCGGAGGTCACGAGCCGAGCTACGCGACCAGAGGTCACGAACCGAGCTACGCGACCGGAGGTCACGAGCCGAGCTACGCGACCGAAGGTCACGAGCCGGGCGGTTCCCGACATCTTGTCGGGTTGGTAAGGGTAATGGTGGTATTTGGTGGCATCGCGACTGGAAGTCACGAGCCGGGCATCGCGACCGGAGGTCACGAGCCGAGCTACGCGACCGGAGGTCACGAACCGGGCGGTTCCCGACATCCTGTCGGGTTGGTAAGGGTAATGGTGATAATTGGTGGCATCGCGATTAAGTCACGAACCGCGCCGCGACCAGAGGTCACGAGCCGGAGGTCGCGAGCCGTGAGAGCAAGTACGGTTATTGGGTTAAGAAGGGAATGTATATTACCAACCCCTTAACCGAACAACACAGCCATGCGCAACCACCTTTTACTGCTTCTTTTGGTACTGCTTTGCACTTGCGTCCGCGCCCAGAACTCGGATGCGTACCGAGAACTGGCCAAAATCGCTGAGATCGAACAGAAGATCATGGTGCCCATGCGCGACGGCAAGCGACTGGCCACCGATGTGTACCGGCCTAAGAACGTCGAAAAGGCGCCCATCATCTTCGTGCGTACCCCCTACCAGTTCAACGGCTGGGTGGACGGTGAAGAGCAGGAGCGCAACTACGAGCGGGCCTATGAGGCCGTCAGCCGCGGCTACGCCTACGTGGTACAGAATGAGCGCGGCCGCTACTTCAGCGAGGGCGACTGGGACATCCTCGGCGTACCGCTAACCGACGGCTACGACGCCATCGAGTGGATGAGCACGCAGCCCTGGAGCAACGGCAACGTGGGACTGTACGGCTGCAGCTCCACCGCCGAATGGCAAATGGCCGTGGCCAGCCTCGGACACCCCGCCCTTAAGGCCATGGTACCGATGGGTTACGGGGCAGGCGTGGGCCGGGTAGGGGAATTTATGGAGCAGGGCAACTGGTACCGCGGCGGGGCCCAGCAGATGCTCTTCACCAGCTGGCTTTACCACGTGCAGCACGACCCCAACGGCCCCAAACTGGCGGAGGGACTGCCCCGCGAAGACATCCTGCGCCTGCAGCGCTTCTACGACATGGAGCCGGAGTACCCCGAGATCTCCTCGATGGAGATGCTGAGCACCCTGCCGGTCGACTCCATCATCGCGGGCAATTACGGCCCGGAAGGCATCTACGAGGACATGATTAAGCGCAAGCCCAACGATCCGGCCTGGTACGAGGGCGGCCTCTACCACGATGACATGCCCTTCGACGTGCCCACCTTCTGGTTCACGAGCTGGTACGACGTATCGATCAGTCCAAACCTGGCGCTCTTCAACCACGTACGCAAGAACGCGGAATCGCAGGAGGCCCGCGATAACCAGTACCTCTGGATCGCCCCTACGCTGCACTGCGCCTACACCCGCGCCACGGAGAATACCATCGTAGGCGAGCGCAGCGTCGGCGATGCCCGCTATGACTACGACGGCCTGATCTACGGCTTCTTCGACAAGTGGCTGAAGGAGGAGGAACCCGGCCAGCTGATCGATACCCTGCACCGTGTGACCTATTACACGATGGGCAGCAACAAATGGCAGACGACTTCCGCCTGGCCGCCCCCCTCGGTCGAAACGGTGGACTACTACCTCGGCAGCAACGGTAATGCCAACACCATGTACGGCGACGGCAAGCTGGTCAAGCAAGCCCCCCAACAGGATAAGCCCGACAGCTTCCTCTACGATCCTATGAACCCGGTGTACAGCTACGGCGGCAACGTCTGCTGCACCGGCGACGCCGTTGAGGGTGGCTCCATGGACCAACGCCGGATGGAAACCCGTAATGACGTACTCGTCTATACCTCCGAACCATTTCCCGAGGATACCGAAGTGACCGGCTCAATTGAAAGCACCCTATACCTCAGCAGCGACGTGAAGGATACCGATTTGACCCTCAAGCTGATCGTCGTAGACGAGGACGGTGCCGCCTACAATCTTGACGAAACCATCCAGCGCGTCCGCTATCGCGAGGGATACGATAAGGAAGTATTCATGGAGAAGGGGAAGGTCTACAAAGTCGACCTCACCCGGATGAGTACCAGTAACCTTTTCAAGAAAGGACAACGGCTGCGCATCGAGGTAAGCAGCTCCAACTTCCCCCGCTTCGAGCGGAATATGAACACCGGCGGCAACAACTACGACGAGAAGGAGGGGGTAGTGGCCCACAACGTCATCCACCACTCGGCCGAGTACCCCAGCGTGGTGCGCGTGCCGGTGGTGCGCACTTCCACAACGCGCTAGGCCTTGCAACTGCACCAACTACTCACCCGAACCAGCTCCCTGGGCAATGTCTTCATGACCCTCCCGGCTCCCTTTCTGGCGGAGCGCATGGGCAGCAGTGGCGTGGAAAGCATTACCCTGGACCTGCAACACGGTTCCATAGAAGGGGATGCTGTCCTCGGATTGGTCCAGGCCATCCGTGCGGGTGGTGCCATCCCGCTCGCCCGACTGGCCTGGAACCGGCCGGAACTGATCATGAAGGCGCTTGATTACGGTATTGAGGGATTGATATGTCCGATGGTAGATACCGCCGAGGAAGCCCGGGCCTTTGTGCGCGCGGCGAAGTATCCGCCCCTTGGCAACCGTTCCTTCGGCCCCTTTCGGGCGGCGATGCTCCTTGAGGGCAACTACTTTGCCGCCGCGAATGAGCAAACCCTGTGTTTCGTCATGATTGAAACGGCGGGTGCCGTGGACGAACTGGATGCTATCGCGGCCACCCCGGGGCTGGATGGGCTGTATATCGGTCCCTGGGACCTGAGCGTGAGCCTCGGCCGTCCCCGGCAGGGCGATTTTTCCGACCCGGAGCTGCTGGCTGTCTTTGACCGGGTACAAGACGTGGCCAGGGAGAAGGGGTTGTTTACCGGCATATTCACAACCCGCCCCAAGGATGCCGCCGCGATGGCGGCGCGCGGCTTTGATCTTGTCACCTGGGGAACCGAGGAATTGATGTTCCAGCGGGGACTGGGCAAATGGCTGAGTCAGGGGGAATAGGTGGGCATCACTTCGCGCTTTCGCGCTGATCGATGAAGGCCTGCATCCGTTCGCGATCGTTCTCCAGCATATCGATACTGTTGACGAGGAAGTAGCGCACGGAGGCAATGGAGTTAACGAAGCTGCGGTCGGTATACACCTCCAGTTCCTGTGGTTCCTGGCCTACGATATCGAGGTGAGCCTTGATGTGGCTGAAGAAACCGTTGTCGTAATTCTCGACCATCAATTCGTTGTACACCTCGGCGATCTTGTAGAACTCGTACAGGGAGATCAGGTCCGATTTCACCTTGAAATCGTTCATATAGCGAATGTCGCCGGTCTGCAGGAAGGTATTGTAGGCGGTCGTTTTGGTGAAGGGCAGCGACATATTCATGGCCTGCATGACCACCGGATTGATCTCGGCGGGGTCACTGCCCGAGCGGATGAGCCGGATCAGTGAATCGAGGAACACCTGCTGCTTGCGCTGACCTTCGATCGTTTCGCTGTGGCTGTTGAGGTTGAATTGGGTCTCCTTCACGATCTCCGCCAGGTGGGCGTCGACCAACCGTTGTTCCCGTCGCTCACTCGCACAGCGCTCCAGATTAAAGGCCAGAAGAATACTGAAGACAATGAGGACGAAGTTCACCAGGTGATTCTGCCAGTCGATTTTCATGGCAAGGAAGATACATCGGGGCGCATAAAATTCGCTCCGGATGGAGGCCGAGCCCATAAAACGGCCCCGGAGGGGAGGCCTACTAACAAGCAAGGTCCCTATGCAGCGGGGGCCTTACGGTAGACGAATCCCCTCAACATATCCCCCCACTTACAAAACCGGCCCCGGAGGGACGTCTCGAATGAGCAAGGTCACTGCGGACCGGGGGCGTACGATTACACATTCCCCGACAACCGCCCCCCCACTTAGAAAACCGGCTTCGGAGGGGACATCGTCCAACGAACAAGGTAGGTATGCAGTGGGGGTCTTACGATAAACGAATACCCTTAACAATTTACCCCCATCTACAAAACCGGCCCCGGAGGGGACATCGTCCTACAAGCAATGTCCGAATGCAGCGGGCCTTACGATCAACGAATCCTTCAACAACTGCCTCCCACTTACAAAACCGGTCCCGGGAGGACATCGTCCGACAAGCATGGTCAATAATCAGCGGGGCCTTGCGATCAACGAATCCTTCAACAACTGCCTCCCACTTACAAAACCGGTCCCGGGAGGACATCGTCCGACAAGCAGGGTCACTACGCAGTGAGAGCCTTGCGATGAACGAATCCCCTTAACAACTGCCTCCTACTGACAAAACCGGCCCCGGAGGGGACTTCTCAGACGAGCAAGATCAATACGCTGTGAGAGCATTGCGATGAACGAATCCCCTCAACAACTGCCTCTTACTTACAAAACCGGCCCCGGAGAGGACGTCCCCGACGAGCAAGGTCACTACGCAGTGAGAGCCTTGCGATGAACGAATCCCCTCAACAACTGCCTCCTACTTACCAAACCGGCCCCGGAGGGGACGTCCTGGACAAGCAAGGTCACAGCAAAGCGCAGCGTAGCAGGGGCCTTGCGCTCATCACCCCCACCACACCCCACAAAATTCCCTAAACCTCCGCCCGCCCGCCCCCGTTCCACCCCCAATGCCCCTCCTGACCTTTAACGACTGCGGGATCTACTGCGAACGCGCCGACGTGTATATCGACCCCTGGAAACCGGTAGACCGCGCCCTGATCACCCACGGCCACGCCGACCACTCCCGCTGGGGCAACAAGTATTACCTCTGCACCCGCGCCGCGGCGCCCGTCATCCGTTACCGCCTCGGCGACATCAAACTGGAGACCGTGGAATTCGGCGAAGTACGCACCATCAACGGCGTCAGGTTCAGTTTCCACCCTGCGGGCCACATCATCGGCTCGGCCCAGATTCGGGTCGAATACCAGGGCGAAATATGGGTGGCCAGCGGCGACTACAAACTCGAGGACGACGGCCTCTCAGAAGCATACGAACCGATACGGTGCCAGCACTTCATTACCGAATCCACCTTCGGACTACCCGTCTACCGCTGGACGCCCCAGGAGGAGGTCATGGCCGACATCAACGACTGGTGGCGACAGACCGCCAGCGAGGGCCGTACGGCTATCCTCACCGGCTACGCCCTCGGCAAGGCGCAGCGGTTGCTCGACGGCCTCGACACCTCCATCGGCAAGATCTACACCCACGGTGCCATTGAGAACACGAACGAGGTGCTCCGCAAGCAGGGCATCAAATTGCCCCCGACCACCCGCGTAACCCGCGAGATCAACAAAAAGGACTACCCCGGCAACATCGTGGTTGCCACTCCCGGCGCCATCGGCCAACCCTGGGTCAAGAAATTCGGCAACGCCTCTATTGGTGCCGCCTCCGGCTGGATGACCCTCCGCGGGGCCCGCCGCCGCCGGGGCGCCGACCGGGGCTTCGTGCTCAGCGATCATTGCGACTGGCCCAGCCTGCTCGAGGCCATCGATCTGACGGGGGCCGACAATGTGTACGTCACCCACGGCTATACGGCCATCTTCAGCAAGTACCTCCGCGAACAGGGCCTGAACGCCGTCGAACTCCACACCGAGTACGAGGGGGAGTTGGCGGAGATCGAGACGAAGGGGAATGCAGAAACGGAGAAGGAAAATGCTGCTGCTGATGCTGAGTAGGGATTACCGCAGAGGTCATGGAGGCAGGCACAGAGGTTTCACAGAGGTGTTCATGCCGCGCCTCTCCGTGGACCTCCGTGAAGCCCTCTGCGTCCTCCGTGGTGAATACGCAACACCCAGCCACCCATGAAGAACTTCGCAGAAATGTTCCGCCGCCTCGACCGCACCACCAAGACCAACGCCAAGGTGGATGCACTGGCCGACTATTTCGTGCAGGTGGACGATGAGGACAAGCTCTGGACCGTAGCCCTGCTCAGCCACCGCCGACCACGCCGCACCGTGAATTCCAAATTGCTCCGCGCCTGGGCCTCGGAGCTGAGCGGCATCGACCCCTGGATCCTGGAAGAAAGCTACCATGTGGTGGGTGACCTGGCGGAAACCATCGCCCTTATCCTCCCGCCGCCGGAAGAAGATTACGACCATACCCTCACCCACTGGATCGAGTACATCCAGCAATTCGCCGATTACGACGAAACGGGAAAAAAGGAAGCCGTGCAGGAAGCCTGGCGCGGACTCAACACCACCGAACGCTACCTCTTCAACAAGCTCATCACCGGCAACTTCCGCGTCGGGGTAAGCCAGAAACTGATGACGCGCGCCCTCTCCCGCGCCACCGGCATCGAGGAAACCAACCTGGCCCACCGCCTGATGGGCAACTGGACGCCGAACGATACCACTTTTGAGGACCTGATCCACAGCGAGTCGGCCACCGACGATATCTCCCGTCCTTATCCCTTCTACCTGGCCTACCAGCTGGAGCAGGCGGCTGAAGACCTCGGCAACCCCGCGGATTGGCAGGCCGAGCACAAGTGGGACGGCATCCGCGGACAGGTGATCGTGCGTAACGACGAGGTGTTTGTCTGGTCGCGGGGCGAGGAACTGGTCACCGACAAGTATCCGGAATACCACATACTCGCCTCCGCCATCCCCAACGGCACGGTGATCGATGGAGAGATTCTGCCATTCCGTGATGGGCGTCCCCTGGGCTTCAATGTGCTGCAGACGCGCATCGGCCGCAAGACGGTCAGCAAGAAACTGCTCAAGGACGCCCCCGTGGTGCTCATGTGCTACGACCTGCTCGAGTACGAGGGGCGCGACATCCGCCAGCTGCCCATGGAAGGCCGCCGCGAACTCCTGGAGCGACTGGTCGAGGAGTACCCCACCAATGGCGTGCTGCAGCTTTCCCCGGTATTTGACTTTACGGAGTGGGGCGAGCTGGCCGCCGAGCGGGAAACCGCCCGCGAAAAGTACAGCGAGGGCATTATGCTCAAGCGCCGCAGCAGTCCCTACCGCCAGGGGCGCAAGAAAGGCGACTGGTGGAAGTGGAAGGTCGATCCCCTCACCATTGACGCCGTCATGATGTACGCCCAGCGGGGCCACGGCCGCCGGGCCAACCTGTACACCGACTTCACCTTCGGGGTGTGGGATGGTGATCAACTGGTGCCCTTCACCAAGGCCTACTCGGGCCTCACCGACCAGGAATTCAACAAGATCACCGCCTGGGTGCGCCGCAATACCGTGGAGCGTTTCGGCCCCGTACGCAGCGTCAAGGCCAAACAGGTCTTTGAGATCGGTTTCGAGGGCATCCGCCGGAGCAGCCGGCACAAGTCGGGCGTGGCGCTCCGCTTCCCCCGGATGCTACGCTGGCGACACGACAAGCCCGTAGAAGAAGCCAACACCAAGGATGACCTGGAGGCCCTACTGCAAGCCTACGGGGAATAGGGCGGCGGCGCGCGGGTGCCGCGAACCAACGGATGTACATAACTCGGTGGTTAAAGCAGATTGTCCGTCCTGTCCGGCGTGGGAAGTCGGAATTCAACCGGTTGGGCAAGATACATTACCGTTGTTGCTAGCATTCTCAATAGCTTATATTTCAGCACCTTAAATTTATGCAACGGTACCTTGCAGCGGCTTGCCGGTCACATTTTGACCGATTATTTGCGGTGGCTTGGTGCACCGGCTCATTACCTTTAGCAGATCATATAATTCACTAGTGCTATGAAAAAATATCTACTTGCCATCCTTGGCTTGGCGCTGTCTGTGGGCCTGATGGCCCAGCGCGTGATCGAGGGGACCATTACTGACGAAGGTGGAATGCCGCTCATCGGGGCTTCGGTCCTGGCCCAGGGTACGAGCACGGGAACCGTGTCGGATATCGACGGCAACTTCACGCTAACCGTCGCCGATGAAGTGACGAACCTGATAGTTTCCTATACCGGTTTTGCCACCCGCGTGGTACCGCTGGACGGCAGCACCACCTTGGAGATCATTCTTTCCGAGGATGCCGCCCAATTGTCTGAAGTGGTCGTGGTCGGCTACGGCAAGCAAATCCGCAGCACCCTGACCGGTAACGTTGCCCAGATCGACGGCGGGGATATTGAGAACCTGCCGGTGTCGAGTGTCGAGCAGGCCATGCAGGGGCGTTCGGCCGGGGTGTTCGTGCAGTCGGTCAGCGGTAAGCCCGGCGGACGGATCAACATCCGCGTCCGGGGCAGCTCCTCCATTTCAGCGGGTAACCAGCCGCTGTACGTTGTCGACGGGGTGCCCATCACCAGCGGCACCTTCAGCAGTCCGGGCTCCGGTAGCCAGAACTTCCTGGCCGACCTGAACCCGAACGACGTGGAATCGATCGAGATTCTCAAAGATGCCTCCGCCGCGGCCATCTACGGCTCGCGCGCCGCCAACGGTGTAATTCTCGTAACCACCAAGCAGGGGAAAAGCGGCAAGGCCCGCCTGAACGTCAACATCAGCTCGGGGGCCAGCGAACCGAGCCGCCTGCGAGAGTTCATGGACGCCGAGGAATTCGTTTCCTTCTTCCGGCAAACCGCCGCCGGGGGCGCCCGCTACGACTGGGACAACCAACTGGATGAGTTCGGTCTGGGCGACGATTATACCCTGGAGAATACCATCGCTGCGTATACCGACTTCGTCGAAGGGCGCTTCGACCGCTACAGCGGACCCAGCGACTGGCGCAATAACGAGACGAACACCGATTGGCAAGAAGAAGCCTTCCAGACCGGCCGTAACCAAAACGCCGACCTGAGCCTGAGCGGGGGCACCGATAAACTGACGTACTACGCCAGCTTCGGCTACTCCGACCAGGAGGGCATCCTGGCCGGCAATGGATTTCAGCGACTCAGTACCCGCCTCAACCTGGACGCTCAGGCTTCCGACCGGTTCACTTACGGTATGCGGGTCGGCTTCAGCCGCAGCGACAACGAACGCGTGAGCAACGATAACCAGTTCAGCACGCCGCTGCAGCTGATCGCGCTGGCCCCCATCACGCCGGTCCGCAACACCACCGGCGAAGAGTACCAGGGCTTCGCGCCCGGCCAACTCTTCGACCGCCCCATCACCACCTACTACAACGGACTCGTGGAGCTGGCCAACAGCGAAAAGCAATCGATCAGCTACCGGACCCTGGGCAACGTCTTCGGCCAGTTTGAACTCACCGAAGGACTCTCCGCCCGGGCCGAAGCCGGTGTAGACGTGGCCAACATCAAGCAGAACCGCTTCCTGGGCCGCCTTACCGACGGTGGAGAATCTACGAACGGATTCGCAGACAGCCGCTGGAGTAATATCGTCAACTACACCACCAAGGCCCTGCTGCTCTACAACCGTGGCTTCGATGCTGGCCACAACGTGGATTTTGTCGGAGGGGTGGAATTCCAGCAGTCCACCAACGAAGACATCGAAGTGGACGCCCAGGAGTTCCCCCTGGACCAGTTGCGCACCATCGCCAGCGCGGCCGACATTACGGGCGGCTCGACTACCCTGACCGAGTTCTCCTTCCTGAGCTATTTCGGCCGGGCCAACTACAACTATAACCGCAAGTACCTCTTCAGCCTTAGCGCGCGCATGGACGGCTCCAGCCGCTTCGGTGCCAACAACCGCTACGGTTTCTTCCCCGCCGTGGCGGCCGGCTGGGTACTGAGCGAGGAAGATTTTCTCGAAGGCAACCCCTTGGTCAGTTACCTCAAACTGCGCAGCAGCTACGGACTCACCGGCAACGCCGACATCAGCAACTTCGCCAGCCTCGGACTTTATGGTGCCTCCGGCTACGGCGGGGTTTCGGGCCTCGCACCGGTGCAGATTCCCAATCCGGACCTGACCTGGGAATCCACCCTGCAGTTCGACTTCGGTATCGATTTTGGCGTCTTTAACAACCGACTGAGCGGTGAGCTCGACTACTACGTCAAGAACACTAACGACCTGCTGCTCAACGTGCCCATCCCCGGCACCTCGGGCTTCCGCACCCAGTTCCGCAACCTGGGCGAATTGCGCAACCGCGGAGTTGAACTACTGCTGAACGCGGTGGTTTCCGACGCGGCCTTCGGCTGGAGTTCGAGCTTTAACTTCTCCTACAACAAGAACGAGATCCTCTCCCTGGCCCCCGGGCAGGACATCATCGACGACGGCGGTAGCCGGTACATGAACGTCGTGAAGGTAGGGGAGAGCCTGGGTGCCTTCTACGGACTCGAGTATGCGGGCGTGGACCCTGCGAACGGCGACGGCCTTTTCTACATCAATGAGACCGACGACGACGGAAACATCGTCAACCCGGACGCCACTACCAACAATGCCAACGAGGCCAATTTCACCATGCTCGGCAACGCGCTGCCCACCACGCTGGCCGGCTGGACCAACAACTTCACCTACGGCGGCGTATCGCTGGATATCTTCTTTCAGGGCAGCTTCGGCAACGAGGTGCACAACTCCGCCGGCGTCTTCCAAAGCTGCGGCGGCTGCTGGTTTGATAACCAGACGCGGGACCAACTCGACGCCTGGACGCCCGAGAATACCGATACAAACGTGCCGGAAGCCCGCTTCTTTTGGGGCAACGCCGACAACGGCCGCAGCAGCCGATACCTGAGCAGTGGTGACTTCATCCGGCTCAAGACCCTTACCCTGGCTTACGAGCTGCCCCCGACCCTGGTCGATCGCATCGGTCTGAACCGTCTCCGCGTCTACGTCACCGGTCAGAACCTGGCCCTCATTACGAAGTACGACGGCTGGGACCCCGAGGTAGCTGCCGACTTCCTCTCAGACAGCTCACCCAATATCCTGACCAGCGTGGATTTCTACACGGCCCCGCAGCCCAGGACCATCATCGTTGGCGTCAACGTCGGCCTCTAACCCCCTCCCATACCCAAAACGAATACCATGAAAATCTCACATATTTTCCTTCTACTGGGCATCGGACTGCTGACGGCCTGCAGCGACGAGCTCGAAATCCAACCCTTCCAGAATGTCAGCGAGGATGTTGCTCTCGGTTCAGACGCTACCGTAAAGGCGGTACTCGTCGGAGCCTACGACCAACTGGGATCGGGCGACCTGTACGGCGGCAACAACCTGCGCGACGCCGAACTGCTGGGAGGAACCGGCGAGATCCTCTTCGTCGGCACCTTCAACAGCCCGGATGAGATAGCCCGCAAGCAGATTTCCGTCGGAAACCTCGACGCCGAGGAGACCTGGCTGGAAAGCTATGAGGTGATCAATACCGTCAACAATGTCCTTTCCGCACTGGAGGTCGTCGATGCCGACGATCGCGCCCGGGTAGAGGGGGAAGCCCGGTTTATCCGCGGACTAGTCTACTTCGACCTGTTGCGTTACTTCGCGCTGCCGTACGAGGGCGGTGCGGCCAACGATCAGCTGGGCGTTCCACTGGTGCTGACGCCTACGCGCGGCATTTCGGAGGAGAACAACGTCAGTCGCGCCTCCGTGGCGGCCGTCTACGACCAGGTCATCGAAGACCTGACCACCGCGGCCGACCTTCTTCCGGAAACGAACGGCTTTTTCGCCAACCAGTACGCGGCCACCGCCCTGCTCGCGCGGGTCTACCTGCAGATGGACCGCTACGCCGAGGCCCGCGACGCGGCCAATACGGTCATTGAGAGCGGCTTCTATTCCCTGACGCCGAACTACGCCTCCGCCTTCATGAACGGCAGCAATTCGAACGAAGACATTTTCGCCATCCAGGTGAGCAGTCAGGACGGGGTGAATGCCCTGACGACCTTCTTCTCGGTCCCGGAATTCGGCGGCCGCGACGGCGACATTGAAATCCTGCCCGCCCACCTGGCCCTCTACGATCCGGAAGACGACCGCTTGGCGCTGTTCTTCGAGCGCGGTGGGGTCACCTACACCGGCAAGTTCAACAACCAGTTCGCTAACGTGACCGTGATCCGCCTGGCGGAAATGTACCTTATCCGGGCCGAGGCTAACGAGCGACTGGGCACGGAAGTCGGGGCTTCCCCCACCGAGGACATTAACCGGCTGCTGGTCCGCGCCGGACTGGAACCGCGCGACGAGGTCGACCTGGACTTCATCTTGCTGGAGCGGCGGCGTGAACTGGCCTTCGAAGGCTTCCGCATCCACGACATCAAGCGGCTGCAGGGCTCGGTCGGGAACTTCAACTACGACGCCCCTGAACTGGTGTACCCCATTCCTGCGCGGGAGACGGTCGCCAACCCCAATTTGCAGCAGAACCCTGGGTACAATTAGAAACCCTCGACCTAACAACAAGACCCCGTCCGGTAGATACTGGATGGGGTCTTTTGCTGCTGTAAACGTCGGATGTCTTAGACATCCGACGTCTACAGCACCGAATACTGCACGAAATCCGCCTTCTCGGGGTAGTCGGTGGTGTAGTGCAGGCCCCGGCTTTCCTTGCGCAGGGAGGCGGCCTTGGTGACGAGGTAGCCGACGGTGATGAGGTTGCGCAGTTCGCAGAGCTGCGGACTTACCAGGCTGTTGCGGTACAGCTCCTCGGTTTCGTCGTGGAGCAGGTTCAGGCGATCCTTGGCGCGCTTCAGACGCTTGTCGCTGCGGACGATGCCTACGTAGCTCGACATTACCTCCTTCAGTTCCTTGGTGCTCTGGGTGATCAATACCTGCTCCTTGGGTTCCGTGGTGCCGGTCCGTTCCCACTGGGGGATGCGCTCCTCGAGGGTGCAGTTGTCGATGTTGGCGGCGATGGAGTGGGCGATCCGGTGGCCGAACACCAGGGCTTCCAGGAGGCTGTTACTGGCCAGGCGGTTGGCGCCGTGAAGGCCGGTGCTGGTGCACTCTCCGCAGGCGTACAGTTGGTTGACCGAACTGCGACCGAATTCGTCGACCTGCACGCCGCCGCACATGTAGTGGCAGGCGGGGGTGACGGGGATCAGGTCCTTCATGGGATCGATCCCCTTTTCCTTGCACTTGTCGTAGATGGTGGGGAAGTGGGCTACGAACTTCTCCCGGTCGAGGTGGGTGCAGTCCAGGCACATATATTCCGCGCCCGTGACCTTCATTTCATTGTCGATGGCGCGGGCCACGATGTCGCGGGGGGCCAGGCTGCCGCGGGGGTCGTAGTCGTGCATGAACTCCGTACCATCAGGCCGTTTCAGGATGGCGCCGAAGCCCCGCACCGCCTCGCTGACGAGGAAGGCCTGTTTTTCGAGTCCGGGATTGTACAGCGCGGTGGGGTGGAACTGTACGAACTCCATATTTTCCAGGTGCACCTTGGCGCGGTGGGCCATGGCCAGTCCGTCGCCGGTAGCGATGACCGGGTTGGTGGTGCTGCGGTAGATCTGTCCGTTGCCGCCGGCCGCCAGCACGGTATTGCGGGCGAGGATGGTGGTGATCTCCCAGTTTTCCTTATTTAGGACGTAGGCGCCGTAGCACTCGATATTTGCAGTCAGGCGGGTTACGATATGACCCAGGTGGTGCTGGGTGAGCAGGTCAAGGGCGAAATAGTGCTCGTGCACCACGAGGTTGTCTAGGGTTGCCGCCTTGGCGCTGAGCGCGCGCTGGATTTCCCATCCGGTGAGGTCCTTGTAGTGCAGGATGCGGTTTTCGCTGTGTCCGCCTTCCCGGCCGAGGTCGTATTTCTGGAACTGGTCGAGGTCGAAGCGGGTACCCCACTCGATGATCTCCTCCACCCGTTCCGGCCCTTCCTCTACCACGATGCGCACGATGTGCTCCTCACACAGTCCCGCTCCCGCGTCAAGGGTATCGGCGATGTGCTTCTCGTAGTTGTCGGCCCCGTGATCCCACACGGCGGCCACCCCGCCCTGGGCGTAGCTGGTGTTGCTTTCGCGTTCGTTGACCTTGGTCAGCACGTCGATCTTGAGATCGGGCCGCAGCATGGCCAATTTGATGCCGGTGCTGAGGCCGGCGATGCCGGAGCCGATGATGAGGACGTCGGTGGTCAGGGTGCGGGGATTGGATTGTTGCACGGTCAGGGTATCGGGAAAGGTGAATCGTAGGGCCGGACAGTCCGGGCCGGGAGTTTGGTTTGTCGAATGCCGCTACGGGCCTTGACGCTACAGCTTGGTATAGTGCCGGTCTTCGGTGATCGATTTGCTGGGGTTGCGCCACATGCCGCCCTCCACGCCGTCCCACAGCTTGTCGGCCTCCACGGGTCCCCAGGTGCCGGCTTCGTACATCGTCAGCGGGGCCTCGTTGTTTTCCCAGGCCTGGAGAATGGGGTCTACAAAGGCCCAGGCCTGTTCGACACTGTCGCCGCGGGCGTACAAGGTGGGATCTCCCTTCATGCAGTCGAGCAGCAGGCGGCTGTAGGACTCGGGGACGTCCTTGGTGGTCAGGTCCCGGTAGAAGAAGTCCATGTCGACGTTCTTCACGCGGAATCCCTCACCGGGCACCTTCATGCCGAATTCCATGGCCATGCCCTCGTCGGGCTGGATGCGGATGATCAGCTGGTTGTCGCACTTCATGGCATAGTCATCGTAGGCGGCGAAGATGGCCTGCGGCGGGTTCTTGAATGTGATGACCACCTCGGTCACCTTCAGCGGCAGGCACTTGCCGGTGCGGATGAAGAAGGGTACCCCGGCCCAGCGCCAGTTGTCGATGAAAAACTTCATCGCCACGTAGGTCTCGGTGGTGCTGTCGTCCGGCACCCCTTCCGCGTCGCGGTAGGCGGGTACCTCGCCCTCCTTGGTTTTTCCGGCGGTGTACTGGGCACGCACGACCTGCTCGGCCACCTGTTCTCCCTTGATGGGGCGCAGCGACTGGAACAGTTTCATTTTCTCGCCGCGGATCGAATAAGCGTCGGCGCGGATGGGGGGCTCCATCCCTACGTGGGCCAGCACCTGCAGCAGGTGGTTCTGCACCATATCGCGCATGGCCCCGCTCTCGTCGTAGTAGCCGCCCCGGCTGCCCACGCCAACGGTTTCGGCGGCGGTGATCTGGACCGACTGGATGTAATTGCGGTTCCAGAGGGGCTCGAAGAATCCGTTGGCGAAGCGGGTCACCAGTAGGTTCTGCACCGTTTCTTTGCCGAGGTAGTGGTCGATCCGGTAGATGTCGTTCTCGCGAAAAACCGATTGCAGTTCCTCGTTCAGCTGGCGGGCCGAGGCCTCGTCGTAGCCGAAGGGCTTCTCCACCACGAGGCGCGACCAGCCGTCGGCCGGCTTGTTCAGGCCCACGTCGGCGAGCGCCTTGGGGATGGTGTTGTACAGTTTTGGCGGGGTGGAGAGGTAGAAGATATAGTTGGAACCCGTACCGAAGCGCTGGCCCAGGTCCTCCAGACGGTCCTTCAGTTTTTTCACGTCTTCGGCTCCGTCGTAGGCCTTCAGGTCCTGGTAGAAGAGCAACTGGGAAAAGGCATCCAGCTTGTCTTCGTGGCCTTCCGCTTCGAAGAATTCATTCTCGAATACCACTTTCTTGCGAAACTCCTCATCGGTAAAATCCGTCCGGCTGGCGCCCAGGAGGGCAAATTTTTCCGGTAGGTACCCCCCGCGGTAGAGATCGAAGACGGCGGGGATGAGTTTGCGTTGGGCCAGGTCGCCGGAAGCGCCGTAAATGATCAGGATGTGGGGGTCGAGTGTATTGGCCATGCGTGGGTGAAGGGTACTGCGTAATCGGTTCCTTATCAAAGGTCCCACTTTTTAGAAGGTTTACGGCCGCTGCAAGGTAATTTTAGGCCCATCCACTAAAAACGCGTTCCATGACTATCGGCATCGCTACCGACCACGGCGGCATCGAACTCAAGCAGCAATTGCAGGCCTACCTGGAAAGTCAGGGCTATTCCGTGCGGGACTTCGGTGCCTATTCCTACGACGCGGCCGACGACTTCCCGGACTTCGTCATCCCCCTGGCCCGAGCCGTGGGCAACGGGGAAGTGGAGCGGGGCGTGGCCGTCTGCGGCAGCGGCGTGGGCGCGAGCATCGCGGCCAACAAGATCAACAACGTGCGCGCCTGCCTCATCAACGAGACCTACAGCGCGCGCCAGGGCGTGGAGCACGATGACATGAACATGATCTGCCTCGGCGGCCGCGTGATCGGCATAGAACTGGCCAAGGAGCTGCTCGACAATTTCCTGAAGGCCGAATACCAGGCACTACCCCGGCAACTGCGGCGCATGGGCAAGGTAGCCGAACTGGAAAAGTAGCCGGCCCTGCCCGACGGCCGTCGTTGGCTGTTGGGGCCGGCGGAGCGCAGGTACCAAGAATATCCCCGAAGAGCAAGAGGCAGCGGCAGCGCAGGATCGTACGAAGTCCTGGCTCGACAACCTGCAGCAGGAAAGCTGGCAGCTCGAACTGCTCATCAGCGGTTTCGTGATCTTCCTGCTGCTGGGCGGCTACCCCGCCGTGAAAGGCTACGAGACCGACCTGCGCCTGCTCATCGACGACAGCCGCAGCTACCGGCTGCTGTTCTTCCTGTACATGACGGGGCGCACCGCCTACCTGGCCCTGCTCGTCTGCCTCCTGCTGCACGTCGTGATCCGGGGACTCTGGATCGCGGCCGTGGGACTGCGGTACGTCTCCGGAGACATCGACTACGAAGTCATGAAGTTCCGGCCCCGCTACACCCGGTGGCTGGAGGGGCAGATCGGCAGCTTCGACGACTACATCGAGCGACTGGAGCGATACAGCAGCGTACTGTTTTCCCTGGCCTTCCTGGTGCTGTTCTGCTTCCTGAGTATCGGCAGCTGGATACTGGTGATGATCGCGCTGCAGGAGGGCTACAACTGGCTTCTGGGCCGCGACCTCAGTAATAGCACGGGGATCCTGCGGGGGGCGGGGGTGTTCACACTGCTCCTGCTGTTGCTGAGCCTGATCTACTTCCTCGATTTCGTCACGCTCGGCTTTTTCAAGCGCAACCGCTATACGGCGCGCCCCTACTACTATCTGTACCGCGTGATGGGGTGGATCACCCTGGCCGACCTGTACCGCCCCCTTTACTACAACCTGATCGACCACCGCTTCGGCCGCCGGCTGGCGCGGTTGGTGCCGGTAGTGGTGGTGCTGCTGCTGGTTGCCGTTTCCTTCGTGGTGGTGAAGTACCGGTATTACCCCTTTTACCTGCGCGACGGACTGGCTTTCGTCGATGCGGAGAATTACCTGGACACCGACGGCTGGACCGGCACCGAACTGGGACGCATCACCCTGGAAAGTCGCTACCCGCGCCACAATTACGTGGAGGCCTTCGTGCCCTACCGCCCCTACCTTCACGATGAAATCCTGGAAAAGCTGGCCCCGGAACTGGAAGTGGCCCGCTATACCGGCGCAAAACTCAGTGGTGCTTTCACCGTAGGAGAGCGAAGCAACGCAGCTGCGGACAACCAGGCTTTGCTGGCGGCCTTTTCGGACCTGTTCAGCTTGTCGGTGAACGACAGCCTGCTCGACCCCACGCCGCGCTTTCATATTCACCCGGTACGGCAACAACCCGGTCTGCTGTATATGATCCCCGTGCACGACCTGCCCCGCGGCGAACACATCCTGAGCGTACGATCGCGGCAACTTCGGAGCGATACCCTCGGATGGTCTTCGGACTATAACATCTACTTTTACAAATAGCGAACCATTCCCGCCCGTAACCTTTTGACCAAAGCCAGCTTTACCGGGTTTCCTCCGGTCTGATTCGCATTGCACCCGCGCTCCGGCGCACTAAAATATCTCTTGATGGACCAGCAACTTTATGATTTCGGCATGATCGGCCTTGGCGTTATGGGCCGCAATTTTCTCCTTAACGTAGCCGATGACGGCTTCGGCGCCCTGGGTACGGATATTAACCAGGAATCCGTCGATGCCCTCAACGCCGAGGGAAAGGACATGCGCGTTAAGGGGGTAAGCACCCAGCAGGAATTCGTAAGTCTGCTCAGCCGCCCCCGCAAAATCATGATGCTGGTGCCGGCCGGCAAGATCGTCGACAACGTGATCGAGGGCCTGCTGCCCCTGCTGGACGAGGGCGACATCCTCATCGACGGCGGCAACAGCCACTACGACGATACCAACCGCCGCTATGAATTCCTCAAGGCCAAGAACATCCGGTTCCTCGGCACGGGCGTATCCGGCGGGGCCAAGGGTGCCCGACTGGGGCCCAGCATCATGCCCGGTGGCGACCGCAGCGCCTGGGAGGACGTCAAGCCCATCCTGGAAACCGTAGCCGCCAAGGTAAACGGTGAGCCCTGCGTGACCTACATTGGGGAGAGCAGCAGCGGGCACTACGTGAAGATGGTCCACAACGGCATCGAGTACGGGCTCATGCAACTCATCGCCGAAGCCTACGATATCCTGAAGCGGGTCGGGGGCATGGGCAACGACGAAATGTCGGCCCTCTTCAGCCGCTGGAACGACGGGCGCCTCAACAGTTACCTCGTCGAAATTACCGCGGCCATCCTCAAATTCCGCGATGAGCAGACGGATAGCCACCTGCTCGACGTCATCCTCGACAAGGCCAAGCAAAAGGGTACCGGCAAGTGGACGAGCCAGTCGGCCATGGACATCGGCGTGCCCATCCCAACCATTGATTCGGCCGTGACCATGCGCGCCATCTCCGCTTTCAAGGAGTACCGGCAGGACAACTCCAAGCTCTATACCGTAGTACACCCCGACGAAGTGCTGCTGAAGGGGGAGGGACTGGCCAAGGCCGTGGAGGAATCCCTCTACTTCGGCTTCGTGGTCTGCTACGCCCAGGGCATGCACATGCTCGCCGAGGCCAGCGAGGAGATGAATTACAATCTGGACCTGGAAGGCATCGCCCGCATCTGGCGCGGCGGCTGCATCATCCGGGCCGAACTGCTGGAGACGATCCGGTCGGCCTACGGCAAGCGGCCGGGACTCAAGAACATGATGGCCACCATCGAATTCCGCGAGGATCTTCACGCCTGCCGCGATTCCCTGGCCGAAGTGCTGCACCAGGCCAACGAACGTGGGGTACCCAGTATGTGCCTCTCTTCCGCCCTGCAGTACTTCGAGGCCTTTCGGAGCGAACGACTGCCGCTCAACCTCGTGCAGGCGCAGCGCGACTACTTCGGCTCGCACAGCTACGAGCGGCTGGATCAGAAGGGAATCTTCCATTCCAGCTGGGACCCGAAGGTCGTGCGGGAAAAATAATCGGGTGGATTAACTGTATATACATTAAATTTGTGAGGCGGTTAAACTTTCATGTACCTACATGAGTTTACCATTCAGTTGTCACCGCCGGGCGGTGATCCTCCCATTTCCCCCAATTTATCCCTTATGAAAGCTTATTTCACCCTTCTCCTTCTCGCCCTGGTGGTTGTGGCCTGTGGTCCTTCCGGCACCGAGGTCGAATCTTCCGATGCCGTAGCGGCCGAGAACGCTGCTGCTGCCACTGCCTCTTTCGCCGTTGACACTGCCGCCAGCGCGGTACAGTGGGAAGGCAGCAAACTCGTCGGGGGCTCCCACGAGGGCATCATCCCCATCCAGAGCGGCAGCCTGAACGCCAACGGTAACGAACTGGTGGGCGGCACTTTCGTCCTGGACGTGACCCGTCTGGAGAACCGCGACCTCGACGGCGAGGGCAAAGGCAAGCTCGAAGGCCACCTGAAGAGCGCCGACTTCTTCGACGTGGAGCAGCACCCCACCGCTACCTTCGAGATCACCAAGGTGACCCCGGTAACGGGCCAGGCCGACTACAACCACGAGATCACCGGCAACCTGACGCTGAAGGGTACTTCCCGCAGCATCACCATCCCGGCCATGGTCACGATGGAAAACAACCAGATCACCGCCAATACCCCGGACTTCGTCATCGACCGCACCGAGTGGGGCATGCAGTACGGTTCGGGCTCCATTGCCGGCATTGCCCAGGACAACATCATCAACGATGAGGTTGGCTTGAACCTGAGCCTGGTAGCGCGTCAGTAAACGACCTAATATCAAAACCATTGGGAGGTTGTCCACGTCAGGTGGGCAACCTCTTTTTTATTGGGCTAGCTTTGCGCCATGGAAATCTGGTACTCCCTGCAAGACCTCCCGGATATTGCCGCCCGCCTGCTGCGGGAGTGGGGCCGCGATCGGGTTTTCGCCCTGACCGGCGAACTCGGTGCCGGCAAGACCACCCTGGTGGCCGAGCTTTGCCGCCAACTGGGCGTGGAAACTGCCGTGTCGAGTCCAACTTTCAGCATCGTGAATGAATACGCCGGGCGCGGCGGGGTGATTTACCACCTCGATTGCTACCGGCTGGAGGACGTGGAGGAGGCAATAGCTGCCGGATTAGAAGAGTTGCTGGCGGAAGCGCCGGGGGCCGTATTCGTAGAATGGCCGGCGGTGATAGAACCCTTATTGCCCCCCGACGTTGTTTTTCTGCGTCTGGGCCACGATCCGCAGGGTGGGGAGCAGCGTCACCTCAGCATAACCGGCGGTGAACCCGCAAGCTAACGTATGAGCAGCAAGGAAAAGGAGAAGATCGACGTACCCAAGGAGTTGACCTCGGGCTATGCCAAAACGCAGTCCGAAACCCTCATGGTGGAGTCGAAATCGGAGGAGCTGTTCATTGGCATTCCCCGCGAGATCACCCTGCAGGAAAAGCGCGTGGCTATCGTGCCGAGCGGGGTGCATACCCTCTCCAGCCGCGGCCACCGGGTGTTGGTGGAGACCCAGGCGGGCGCTTCCAGCAACTTTACCGACCACGACTTCAGCGAGTGCGGCGCAGAGATCGCGTACTCCGCCCAGGAAGTGTACCGCCGCGCCCGGGTGATCATCAAGGTAGCGCCGCCCACCCTCGAGGAGATCGAGATGATGCAGGAGGGCTGCATCCTGATCTCGCCCCTGCAACTGCCCATCATCAACGCCGAATACCTATACCGGCTGAAGCACAAGCGGATCATCGCCCTGGCCATGGAGTACATGCAGGACGACGAGGGCAGCTTCCCCATCGTCCGCATCATGAGTGAAATGGCCGGCATCTCGGCCATCCAGACGGCCGCCGAACTGCTCAGTACGAGCCACGGCGGACCGGGCATCCTGCTCGGCGGCATCTCCGGCGTACCCAGCGCCAAGGTGGTCATCCTCGGCGGGGGCGTCGTGGCCGAATACGCCACCCGTGCCGCCCTCGGTATGGGCGCGGAGGTGCGCATCTTCGACGACAACATCCACAAGCTGATGCGTCTGCAGACTTCCGTCGGCCGCCAACTCTATACCTCCTCCATGAACCCGGTGTACCTGCGGCGCGAACTGCTCGACGCCGAAGTGGCCATCGGGGCCATCCACGCCGAACACGGCCGCGCGCCCATCGTAGTGAGCGAGGATATGGTGCGCTCTATGAAGCCCCGCTCGGTGATCATCGACGTCAGCATCGACCAGGGCGGGTGCTTCGCGACCAGCGAACTCACCAGCCTCGATAAGCCCACCTTCCTGAAGCACGATGTGGTCCATTACTGCGTACCGAATATTGCCAGTCGGGTAGGGCGCACAGCCTCCATCGCGGTGAGCAACATCCTCACCCCCCTGCTCCTGCGCGCCGAAGGCGCGCGCAATTTCGAGCATTTCCTGTTTCACCATACGGGACTGCGCCACGGCATCTACACCTTCCGGGGCTGCCTCACCAACCGCTACCTCGGACAGCGCTTTGAGATGCGGCATACGGATATCGACCTGTTGATGACCAGCGGGTTATAGGTTCAGAGCCACAATAGTTCGTCGCCCAAAGCCCGGCGCGTGGCCTGCGGATCAAGGGCCAGCCCCAGCATCATGCCCCCGCCCCCGGCCCCGCAAAGCTTCAATCGGTAGGCCTCGCCCCCGTTCCATAGGGCCCACCAGTCTTCCGGGATCAGGCGCGGAAAATGCTCCAGTTGGTACTCGGATATTGCCGCCGTGGCCGCGTACAGTGCCGGACGGTCGTGCGTGCGCAGTGCGGCAATGGCCCGGTTGGCCGGTTCCAGCCAGCCCGCCCGGATTGCCCCTGGCTCCCGGTCGAAGCGAGCCAGAAAGTGTTCGATGAGGGGTGCGGCCGTGCGTTCGATCCCGGTATCCACGAGGAAGAAACCCGCGGACCAGGCATCCGGTAATTCTACGGGACCCGCGCTCCGCCGCCCATCGGTTGCGCCCCCGCCCAGCAGCAGGGGACGGTCGAGGTAGGAGATCAGGGGGTCCGTTCCGGAACTGCTGCCGTGGAAAAAGCATTCCAGCCGGGCCAGCAGATCGCGCAACTCGGAGGTGGAACGGCTGGGGGAGGAGTGGAGGGCGTAGCGGTCCCAAACGGCAGCGCACACCGCCCCGCTGCTGCCGAGTCCGTAGCCGGTAGGGATGTTGCCGGACAGTCGGGCGCCGCGGTCGACGTCGTGCCGGAAACGGTCGGCATCGATCACCTCGGAGAAGGATTTTTGGAGGTAGGCGGCGAATTCCGCCAGGCGTGGATCGCGCTCACCCCGTACCCAGCGCAGGGAAAGGCGGGGGTAGGGGACGGCCAGGCCCTGTCCGCCCCGCAGCACATTATGTTCTCCGTAGAGGAGGACCTTGGCCGGATAGGACCGCAGGGGTGCCGGATCGTCCATCATACGGGCAAGATAATCAGTGGTCGGTCAGCAGATTGCTGTAGCTGCGCGCCAGCAGGTCCGCGTCCCGGATGCCGAGCAGTTGCCGGTAGTGGTTGACCTGCTCCAGCAGGGCGTCCCGCTCTTCGGGGGCATCGCCGATGGCCTCGACCTCCACGAAGGTGCCGAGCCGCTCGACGGTATCGAGGTGAAATTTCACGTTCCCGATGAAGTAAATCTCCCGGTGCTTGTCGACCACCACCCAGGTGCCGAGCGCGTGGTCGAGGGTCTGCGCCAGGTCGGTGGCGGCCCCTTCCGTTTCCAGGCGGGTGAGGGATACGGAACTGTCTTTTGGGCCCGCCGCGTCGGGCCGCCGGTAAAAGATCAGGCTGCGCTCGATGGTGCCAATGCGCAGCTTGAGCCTGCCTTCGGGTACGTGGAAGTAATGGTCGATTTGGTGATCGGTACCGTGGAATACCGCCCCGGCCTCCAGCAGCGCCGCGCGCTGGCGGTCGTGGTGAACCGAGCGTGCCTTGATCTCAACCAGGTGCTTCTGCATCAATAGGCCTTGGCGAAAACCACCCGGCCCCGGCTGGGTGCGCCGGTGAGGATACACTTTCCGGGTTCTTCCGACTGATCCTGGGGGATACAGCGGATGGTGGCCTTGGTCATTTCCTTGATCTTCAGCTCGGTCTCTGTGGTGCCGTCCCAGTGGGCGTGGATGAAGCCCGGGATGTCGCGGTCGAGCACCGCCTGGAATTCCTCGAAGGTGTCGACGTAGGTGGTGTGCTCCTCGCGGAAGCGTACGGCGCGGTCGAAGAGGTTCTGCTGGATCTCGTCGAGGAGATTCACCACGTGGTCCACTATCCCTTCGATGGGCTGGTTGGATTTCGTTTTCTCGTCGCGGCGGGCCACTTCGATGGTGCCCTTGTCGAGGTCGCGCTGGCCGATGCCGAGGCGGACGGGGATGCCCTTCAGTTCGTTCTCAGCGAATTTGAAGCCGGGGCGCTGCTTGTCGTCGTCGTCGTAGCTGACGCGCACGCCGCAGGCCTTCAGCTCATCCATCAGTTCCCGGGCCTTGGCGTTGAGGGCGTCGTTGGGTTTGGGGATGGGGACGATGACGACCTGGGTGGGAGCCAGGCGTGGGGGCAGTACCAGTCCTTCGTCGTCGCTGTGGGTCATGATCAGTCCGCCCACCAGACGGGTAGAAACCCCCCAGCTGGTGGCGTAGACGTACTCTTCCTGGTTGTCGGCGTTGCTGAACTTGACGTCAAAGGCCTTGGCGAAATTCTGTCCGAGGTTGTGGCTGGTACCAGCCTGCAGGGCCTTACCGTCTTGCATGAGTGCCTCGATGGTGTAGGTATCGAGGGCCCCGGCGAAGCGCTCGTTGGCGGTCTTCACGCCGCGCAGTACGGGCATGGCCATGTACTCTTCAGCGAAGGTGGCGTAGACTTCCTGCATGCGCAGGGCTTCCTCCAGTGCTTCGTCGGCGGTGGCGTGGGCGGTGTGGCCTTCCTGCCAGAGGAATTCGGCGGTGCGAAGGAACAGGCGGGTGCGCAGTTCCCACCGGACGACGTTGGCCCACTGGTTGATGAGGAGGGGCAGGTCGCGGTAACTGGTGATCCAGTCGCGGTAGGTATGCCATATGATCGTTTCGGAGGTGGGCCGGACGATGAGTTCCTCCTCCAGCTTGGCGGTGGGGTCCACCACTACGCCGCCGCCGTTGGGGTCGTTCATGAGGCGGTGGTGGGTGACCACGGCGCATTCCTTGGCGAAGCCTTCCACGTGTTCGGCCTCGCGGCTGAGGAAGGATTTGGGGATAAAGAGGGGGAAATAGGCGTTGACGTGGCCGGTTTCTTTGAACATATCGTCCAGCTGCCGCTGCATCCGTTCCCAGATGCCGAAGCCGTAGGGTTTGATGACCATGCAGCCCCGTACGGCACTGTTGGCGGCGAGGTTAGCCTTCTTTACGATATCCAGGTACCACTCCGAATAATTCTCTTCCCGGGGGGTTATTGCTTTGGCCATGGGGCAACTTAAGATGGGGGTAAAATGTTGATATATAGAGGGTTTGGTCGCAAAGCAGGCGTTTTAACGCATTGAGCACCCGCTTTAAGACCGCTTTAACCCATTCGGGGGCACAAACTTACTACATTACACCTTGTAATAGGACCAAGGCCCCCGGACCCGATAAACACCAACAACATGCTTAAGCAAAAAATATACTTCGCGGCCGTCTCGCTCTTCGCTTTGCTGCTGGTTTCCACCAGTGCCCAGGCGCAGTACGACGACATGTACTACGACCCGGACAACTTCCGGAGTACCGAAGTGGCCCGTGATTTTTCCGAAGATTCCTACGATCGCGCGGACCGCGACGATCGCCGCTATTCCAGTTCGGAGGACGACGAATACTACGACTACTACTACACCAGCCGCATCCGGCGCTTCAACCGGCCGTACTACGGATTTGGATACTATGACCCCGTCTACGTCGACGTGGCCTACTACGATCCGTTCTTCCGCCCCGCCGGTACCACGGTGCTGATCTACAATTCCTTCGGGAATGTGTACGACCCCCGCTTCTCCCCCTGGGGCGGAGCTTACCGGGGCTGGAACCGCGGATTCGCCGGAGCCTACGGCTTCAACGATCCCTTCCTCTACGGCCGGGCCTATAACCCTGGATTCGGTCGCCGCTCCCTGTACGGCAACCCCTTCGGTTACGGCAACCCCTACGCATACGGTGCCTACGGTAACCTGGGCGGCGTCTACGGAGCCGGTGCCGGCTACTACTGCCCCCCCGCCTGGAGCGGTGGCAACACTTACGCCGTGCCCAACAGCATCAACGACCGTCCGGTATCCAATACCCCCCGCGCCGCTACGACTTCAATCGCCGACCGCGTAGAGCGGGCCCGCCGCAACTCCGCGGTAACTCCCCGCTCGGCCGATGGCCGGACCATCCAGTCCTCGAGCCGCACCGGTGAAAATACCCGGGCCGTAGGCCGTACCCGCACTACGGACGATACCCGTATCGACCGTACCCGTACCACGGTACAGCCTCGCAGCACGACGCCGCAACGCGCCGTTCCCCAGCGCGCTACCCGTCCGGATAACCGCACTTATACCCCCAGCCGGTCTACGACGCCTACCCGCAGCGCTACGCCCTCCCGCAGCGGCAACAGCCGGAACTATACCCCGAGCCGCAGTGCCACGCCCGAGCGTAACTACACGCCCAGCCGCAGCGCTGCCCCCAGCCGCTCGGTAACTCCCAGCCGCAGTGCTTCGCCCGCCCGCAGCGTATCGCCCAGCCGCGGCAGCAGCAGCGGTGCCGGTCGCTCGGCCGCACCCAGTCGCCGGGGCGGTGGTGGCGAGGAATAATTGCCCGACCTGACCAACCCAATTAAAAGGGGATGAGGACCACGGTACTCATCCCCTTTTTTACGCGCTGTCATTAAAGAAACCATAATAAGCCCGACGCCGGCAAACTTTCACGGGGCACCGGGATTACATCTGGGCCAATTCCCGCTTTATGAAAATCCTTCTCAGCGCCGTCCTCGCCCTCGTGGTCGCAGGTTCGGCGACCGGACAGACCTATTCCGACGTGCTGCGGTACTCCTACTTCTCCCCCCAGGGATCGGCCCGCTTTGCGGCCACGGGCGGCAGCCTCACCCCGATGGGCGTCGACGCTACCACCCTGCACACCAATCCGGCGGGCATCGGCTGGAACCGCTACAACATGGCCCAAATCACACCGGGTTTTTCCTTCACGGGCACCTCGGCCAACCTGGCGAACAGCACCGATGCCTCCAGCGTGAGCGAATCCGCGGCCACCTTTACCCTGCCGAGCGTCGGACTCATCTTCGCCGGGCCCACCCGCTCGGTGAACTGGTCGACCCTTAACTTCGGCGTCAGCGTCACCCGGCTGGCCGACCTCAACCAGCAACTTGCCTTTTCCGGCCGCACCCCGGGTAGCATCATTGAGGGCTTCGCCGAGATCATCGACATCGGCGACTCGGATCCCTACGGTGCCGACCTGGCGCTGCCCTTCCTCATTGAGGACCCCGCCACGAACCGGGTGTACTCCGACTTTTACGACTTCGACAACCAGACCACCCGCGACGAGCCCATCAGCCGCAACGGCCTGTACGACCGCCGGGGGAGCATCAACGAAGCGGCCATCGGACTGGGCGGGAATTATCGCGAAAAGGTGCTGTGGGGATTCAGTCTTGGTATCCCTTTCTTCAGCTACGATGAGGTATACACCTACGAGGAGGTAGACGATCAGGATGTGATCCCCGCCTTCGAAAACTCCGCCTACAACCAAAACCTGAACAATAGCGGTACCGGCTTCAACCTGAAGTTAGGACTCACCGCCCTGCCCACCGAGCAGATCCGCATCAGCGCCGCCGTCCATACGCCCACTTTCTGGACCATCGACGAGCAGTTCTCTACCACCTTCGGCTACTTCTACACCGAAAACGGATCGGCGGAGGGGGGCACGGAACGCAGCCCCCTGCTCTCGCAAGCCTATAATCTGCAGACCCCCTGGCGGTTCATGTTCGGTGTCGGTGCCCTGATCGGGGATCGCGGATTCGTGAGCCTGGACGCCGATTACGCCGACTTCACCAGCAACAGCATCAGCTTCGACGACTTCGCCACGGCCAACGCCGTATCCGACGCCGTGAACGCCGACGTGGACGCGATTCTGGGTTCCAGCCTGGGACTACGCGCGGGCGGCGAGATCAACATCGATCCCATCCAGGTGCGGGCCGGCGTCGGCTACCGGCAAGTCCCCTTCGCTGAGTACCTCAACAACGAGGACGAGGCGGTGATGACCTACAGCGCGGGTGCCGGCTACAGCCTCGGCAAGTTCTTCGTGGACCTCGCCGCACAGTACCAGGCGTACAGCAGTTTCCAGAACCCCTACGAAACCCTCGCGGTGCCGGGGCAAACCATCCTGACCGACCGCTCGCGGGTATCGGTGCTCCTTTCCGTTGGATTCCGCGGGTTCGGCACCGGCCTGTAACCACGTTGGACTCCCTCACGCAAATCGTTCTCGGCGCCGCCGTCGGAGAAGCCGCTCTTGGCCGCAAGGTGGGCAACCGGGCCTTGCTCTGGGGCGGTATTGCCGGCACCCTGCCCGACCTTGACGTCTTCGCCCGCCTCGTTACGGACCCGATGAGCGCGCTGGCGTACCACCGTGCCTTCACGCACAGTCTGCCCTTCGCGGTGCTGGCGGCCCCCATCATCGGCCTGGCGGTGCACCGCCTCTACGGGGGGAAGTCACTGCCGAGAGTCAGTACGCCCATTGTCTTTGCCGGGGCCCTGCTTGCCCTGTGGTTGCTGCTGTTCACGGGGAGCTTTCTGATGCCGGTGGAGGTGTACCACTTGCCGGAGATCGCCGTCGTGGTGACGCTGGTCTTCGCTTCGATCTGTAGCGTAGTTGGGCTTTGGGTATACCTGCGCCGTCGGCGGTTGCGGGGGCCGAACACCAGTGCCCGTCAGTGGTCGTGGCTGTTCTTTCTCACGATCGTGACCCACCCGTTGCTCGACTGCTTTACGGCCTACGGCACCCAGTTTTTGCAGCCCTTCACGGCCCTGCGCATCGCCTGGAACACCATCTCGGTAGTGGATCCGCTGTACACCCTCCCGTTCTTGCTTTTGCTCGTCTGGGCGGCCAGGTTGGGGCGGGGCACGCGGGTGCGGCGCCGGATCAATACCGCCGGGCTGGTGGTTTCTTCCGCCTATCTCCTGCTCACGGTAGTCAACCACCTCAACGTAAGTGCCGTCCTGGATCAGACGCTGGTTGAACGCGACCTTACCGCCGCACGCTCGATCCACAGTCCCAGTATCGGCAACAACCTACTCTGGTCGGCTACCGCCCAGGTAGGACGGGATTCCTTTTACGTGGGGCAGTACAGCCTGCTGGACCGGCAGCGGCGGTTCGTACCGTTCCAGGGCATCGCGGGGCACCACGATTGGCTGGACCCCTACGCCGGCGACCGCGAACTGGAGATCCTGCGTTGGTTCACCCAGGGCTACTTCGTGGTCCTGCCACGCGACTCCGGCCACGTGCAACTGAGCGATCTGCGGTACGGCATCCTGGGGACCGATCCCGCTGACCCCGACGCCTACATCTTCAGCTGGAAGATCGACACCACCATACGCCCGGTGCGGGTAGTGCAGCAGAGCGAAGGACCGCAGCGGGAACGGGAGGGGATGTTGGGGCAGATGTGGGAACGGATGAAGGGCATCTGATCTTTCGCCCGGCACCCGCGCGCCGCCGCCCCTTCCCGCGATTCAGGCTTTGAGCCGGCTGATTAGTACGTCCTTAGACCATCGCTTCTATCCTTCCCTGCAAAACCCTTGATCCTGCCGTTGCGCCACACCTACCAGATGGACAGGAGCAAGCCAACGCCCGCGGAAATGAGTACAGCGCCATTGCTGGTAACATCACCCGCCTGCTTTGCAAGGATCAGAAAGCTTACTTCCCCCGGGGTTCCAGTACCGCATCGTTCCCGGTATACCGTAGCCAGTCGAAGGCGGCCGTGTTGTTGGATGAGCGTCCCGAGGCGGTGGCGTACATCCCGATGACGGTGCCAACGAAGCCACCCGCAACTTCCGTGCTGAGGTACTTTCCGTCCACGCCGCCGATCAACTCTTTGTAGGATCCGTCTGCCTGAGCGTATGAAAAGGCGTACTCCGCACCGTCGAAACTTATGCGCAACCGTAAAGGGCCAGGATCAACGGTGGCACTGGCCAGTTCCTCCATTCCGTTTTCGCCGGCTCTGAGCAACTGTACCACGGGCTGGCCGTCGGCGACGGACTTCGCCAGCAGGTAGTGGTGGCTTTCGTTCTGGAAGGCCAGCAGGCCGGCCTTTTCCTCCGGCGAGGCCGGATCAAATTCCAGGGCGGTGGAAATTGATCCCCGGTGGTGCTGCTGCCGGTGCCCGATGAAGCTGGGTACCTTCATTTCGCCGGCCGTCTCGGGTCGGGCCTTGAGGGTGAGCTTTCCGGCGGACAGCGAATACCACTTCTCCGCCGGGGTGCGCATGAAGAGGTAGTGGAGGGCCAGCTCATCCTCGTCGAAATCGTCCTGAAAAGTGAAGTTCCCATTCAGGGGAAAGAGACTGGTATCGATGCGGCTGTTCATCGGGGTGGGGTAGCGGTACTGCACTTCCTCGTAATCGGGGTTGATAACGGGCCAGCCGTCGTCGGACCACTCCACGGGGGCCAGGAAGGTTTCCCGGCCGATATTGAAGTAGTTGCCTTCGTAGGGCCGGCAGGCTAGAAAGACGGCCCACCAGCTGCTGTCGGGCATCTGGACCATGTCAGCGTGCCCGGCGGTGGTTACGGGGTTTGGGCGCGCCGGATCCAGCGTCCGCTGGGTGAGGATGGGGTTCTCCGACCAGGGTTCGTATGGCCCGCGCACATCGGTGCTCCGGAAGATCACTTCGGAGTGATTGTACCCCGTCCCGCCCTCGGCGCACATCAGGTAGTAGTAGTCGTCGATGCGGTAAATGTGTGGGGCCTCGATCCAGACGGGCTCCTTACTCAGATCTACGCCCCCGTTTACCAACAGGGTCTGGGGTCCCTCCACTTTCAGGCTTTCGCGGTCCAGGGCGTACATCCGGATGGTGCGATGTCCGCTGTAGAGCGGCTTGTCGCCGGGTGGGATGGAGTTGTAGACCACATAGGTGGAATCGCCATCGAAGAAGAGCGAAGGGTCGATACCGCTTACCTCGGGGAGGTAAACCGGGTCGGACCAGGGGCCGGCCGGGTCGGTGGCCGTCACGATGAAGTTGCCACCGCGGTCGATGCGGGTACAGATCACGTAGAACAAGCCGTCGTGGTAACTGATCCCTGGCGCGAACAGGCCCCGCGTGATCGGCTCCCCGTCGGTATCCATCTGCTCGCGGCGGTGCATGGCATTGCCGACCTGCGTCCAGTTGACCAGGTCGCTGCTTTCGAAGATCGGCAGGCCCGGGAAATAGCTGAAGGTAGATTGCGTGAGGTAGTACTTGTCGCCGGCCCGCGTGATGGCGGGGTCGGGGTAAAAGCCGGCCAGAATCGGATTCTGGTAGGTGTGGACCTCGTTACCTTCCACCGGTGTGGAATCCGGGGTCGAGGTATTCTGGCACGTCGCCAGTAGGAGACCGAGCAGCAAGCCGTAAAATAAGCGCATCATCGAGTAGAATTATGGTTTGGAACAACCGGAATTATAGCCTCGCGCGTCGCATACAGTAGGCGCCAGTCCGAACACGGATGAATGTAAGCATAAAGAGAGGCAGGGGGCAAGGGAACAAATGTATTTTATACACTTATATTTGGCAAGCGTCCGTGCTTATCCGCTGGCCGATCGCGTCCACGACGATTGGGCGTCAGCGTACCACTCGCAGCCCTCGTGGCATATACCGGAGCATCCTAAGTATATCACCTATGCAAGTTTTCCGCTTACTTCTCCTGGTCTTGGTCACTCCGCTGCTGCTGGCGGCCCAACCGGGCTCCGGCCGCCCCGCCGAGACGCTCAAGGCGGCGTACGCGGGTGCCTTCCGGATCGGCACGGCCGTCAACCCCGACATCACTTCCGGCCGGGATACGGCCACGAGCCGCATCGTACGGGAGCAGTTTAACGCCATCACGGTGGAAAACGTCATGAAGGCGGCCCTCATCAATCCTGAGCCGGGGGTCTACGATTGGGCCCCGGCCGATGAATTCATTGCCTTCGGCAAGGCCCAGGATATGTTCCTGGTCGGCCACACCCTGATCTGGCACAACCAGACCCCCGCCTGGTTTTTTACCAATGCAGCGGGGGAGCCCAACAGTCCGGCGGAGCAGGCGGAGCGGCTGCGGTCCCACATCGCGGCCGTGGCCGGGCGCTACGCCGGGCAGGTGGACGCCTGGGACGTGGTCAATGAAGTGATCGCCGACGACGGCTCCTACCGCCCAACCACCTGGGTGGAGGGGATCGGCCAAGGGGATACGCTGGTGAAGCTGGCTTTCCGCTACGCCGAGCAGTACGCTCCCGGCACCGAGCTGTACTACAACGACTTCAACGCCTGGCGACCCGCCAAACGCGACGGGATCATGCGCATGGTGCGCATGCTGCAGGAGGCGGGAATCCGCATCGACGGCGTCGGCATCCAGGGTCACTGGGGCCTCAATTACCCCAAAAACGAATACATCGAGGCCGCCATCGACTCCTTCGCCTCCCTGGGCGTAAAGGTGATGATTACGGAGCTGGACGTGGACGTGCTTCCCTTGACCCGCGAAGGACAGATCATCGGCACCGGCATGATGCATCCGCAATTTCAGTTGGAAGAATTCAAGGAGTACCTGGACCCCTACGCCTCGGGATTGCCCGACAGCGTCCAGCAACGGCTCACCGACCGCTATCGGGAGCTCTTCGAAATCTTTTACCGCAAACGCGACAAGATCGACCGCGTCACCTTCTGGGGGGTACACGACGGGATGTCGTGGAAAAACGACTACCCCATCCCCAACCGCACGAATTACGTGCTGCCCTTCAACCGGGACCTGACCCCGAAACCTGCGCTGGAGGCTATCCTGTCCGTCCCGCACTAAGAGCAGTACTGCCATTTTGCCGCCGGCCGTGAAGCCGGGGCCAACACCCTATCTTACCCACATCATGCAAGAGGAAATGAGCGAAGAGAAAAAACTGCGCAGTCAGGAATGGTTCGGCGGCAACGACAAGATGGGCTTCGTGCACCGGTCCTGGATGCGCAACCAGGGGTACCCGGACGACTACTTCCGGGGCAAGCCGGTCATCGGCATCTGCAACACCTGGTCGGAGCTCACCCCCTGCAACGGCCACCTGCGCGAGGTGGCCGAGCGGGTGAAGCGGGGCGTCATCGAGGCCGGCGGCTTCCCGCTGGAGTTTCCGGTGATGTCGCTCGGCGAGACCATCATGCGGCCCACCACCATGCTCTTCCGCAACCTGGCGAGTATGGACACCGAGGAGTCGATCCGCGCCAACCCCCTCGACGGGGTGGTGCTGCTCACCGGCTGCGACAAGACCACCCCTTCCACCATCATGGGAGCCTGCAGCGTCGACCTGCCCACGATCGTCGTGCCCGGTGGCCCCATGCTCAACGGCCGCTTCCGTGGCGAGACCATCGGCTCCGGTTCCTTCAACTGGCTCATCAAGGAAAAGCAGACCAACGAAGCCTTCGACGCCGACGACCTGCGGGAAGCCGAGATCTGCGCCGCGCGCAGCATCGGCCACTGCAACACCATGGGTACGGCCTCCACCATGGCGGTGATGAGTGAAGCCCTCGGCCTCACCCTGCCGGGCATCGCCTCTCTGCCGGCGGTCGACTCCCGCAAGCAGGTCATGCAGCAGCTTTCCGGCCGCCGCATCGTAGACATGGTGAAGGAGGACCTTAAGATGTCCAAAATCCTCACCCGCCAGGCCTTCGAGAACGCGATCGTGACCAACGCCGCCGTCGGCGGCTCCACCAACCTCATCATCCATTTGACGGCCATCGCCCGCCGTATCGGCGTAGACCTGGAGCTGGCCGACTTCGACCGGCTGGGCAGCGGGGTGCCGCTGCTGGTCAACCTGATGCCCTCCGGGCGGTACCTGATGGAGGACTTCTGCTACGCTGGCGGACTGTCCGTCGTCATGAAGGAACTCGGCGACCTCCTCCACGGGGACGCTGTCACCGCCAACGGCCGGTCGATCGCCGACAACTACCAAAATGCGCAGTGCTACAACCGGGAGGTAATCGCCACCCGCGCCGCGCCGCTGCAGTCCAACGCCGGCATCGCCGTACTCCGCGGCAACCTCTGCGAGAACGGGGCGGTCATCAAACCCAGCGCCGCCACCCCCGCCCTGATGCAGCACACCGGCCGGGCGGTGGTCTTCGAGAGCATGGAAGAATACCACGCCCGCATCGACGATCCGGAACTCGACATCGACCCCAGCTGCGTGATCGTCCTGAAAGGAGTAGGGCCCCGCGGCTACCCCGGCATGCCCGAAGTAGGCAACGTCGACCTGCCCGAAAAGCTGATCCGTCAGGGCGTAAAGGATATGGTCCGCATCTCCGACGGGCGCATGAGTGGTACGGCCTACGGGACGGTCGTGCTGCACGTCTCCCCCGAATCATCGGTGGGCGGCACGCTGGCCGTCGTTCGCAACGGCGACCTGATTACCCTCGACGTACCGCGGCGGCTGCTCCGGCTGGAGATCTCCGACGAAGAACTCGCCCGGCGAAAGGCCGCCTGGCAGGCCCCCGAACCCCGGGCCACACGGGGCTACGTACGCCTCTATCTCGACCACGTGGAACAGGCGGAACTGGGGGCCGACTTGGATATCCTGACCGGCAAGTCCGGCTCGGCCGTAGACCGCGACCTACACTGATCCGGCCATGCTTACCGTACTTCTGCTGCTGCTGAGCGTCGCCGCCATCATCTTCCTCACCGCCCGCGCGGAGGTGCACCCCTTCGTGGCCCTCATGCTGGTGGCGCTGGGCTACGGCGTACTGGTGGGTATGCCCCTCGACCGCATCGTGGCTTCCGTCAACGAAGGCTTCGGTAACACCCTGGGCGGCATTGGCCTCATCATCATCCTGGGCGTCATCATCGGCACCTTCCTGGAGAACACCGGCGGAGCCTACGCCCTCGCCAACCGGGTATTGAAGATCGCCGGTCGCGAGCGCGTGCCCCTGGCGATGGGCCTGATCGGTTGGGTGGTGTCCATTCCGGTCTTCGCCGACAGCGGCTTCATGCTGTTGGCCCCCCTCAACCGCAGCCTGTCCAAAAAGGCGGGTCTGTCGCTCGCGGGTACGGCCATCGCCCTGGCCATGGGACTCATGGCCGCCCACACCATGGTTCCCCCGACGCCGGGCCCCATCGCCGCCGCTTACTACCTGGGGGCCGACCTGGGCCTGGTGCTGCTGCTTGGGATTCCGGTCAGTTTGGTGGCGCTCGGCGTCTGTCTGCTCTTTATCCGCCGCTTCGTGGCTACCACCTACATTGACCCCGCCCCGGAGGTCTCCGAGGAGGAGATCGCCGCCCGGATGACCACCGCACCCGGGGCCCTGCTCTCTTCGGTGCCGATCTTCGTACCGATCGTGCTGATCGTGATCCGCTCGGTACTGGTCTCGGTCGCGGGCTACGACGCCGACGGCTACGGTGACTTGCCCTTCGGACCGCGACTGGTATTTTTTCTCGGCGAACCCTTTATCGCGCTCACCATCGGGTGCTTCCTGGCGCTGCTGCTGCCGCGCCGGCTGGAGAAGGAAATGTTCTCCACCTCCGGCTGGATCGGCAAGGCCCTCACCGGGGCGGCCTCCATTCTGCTCATCACGGGGGCGGGGGGCGTGTTCGGACAGATCCTGCGAAACTCGGGCATCGCCGATGTTCTCGGGGAGGCCCTCGCCGGCGTAAACCTCAACATCTGGCTGCCCTTCCTGCTGGCCGCCGCCATCAAGACCGCCCAGGGGTCCTCCACCGTGGCCCTCATCACCGCCGCCTCTATCATGGCGCCGATGATGACCGAATTGCAGTTCGAAACGCCCATCGACCGGGCCCTGGTGGTAGTCGCGATCGGGGCCGGCTCCGCGGTGGTGTCGCACGCCAACGACAGCTTTTTCTGGGTGGTGACGCGGCTTTCGGGCATGGACGTCAAAATGGGCTACCGCTTCATGTCGCTGGCCTCGCTCGTCCTCGGATTTTCGGCGGCCGTCACCCTGTTTTTCGTTTATCTCATCGCCGGGTAGCCCGTTGCCCACAGCAAATACCGACCATGAAACTCTACCATACCACCGAGGGCCCGTTGCTGGAGGCCGAGCGGCAATTCTTTCGCATCGCGGCCGATTGGGATGAATTCGTGAACGACGACAACCTGCTCCGGAAAGCGAGGGCCGTCGTAGAAGCGGGCGGCGGCGCGCAGGTGCCGGGCGAACCCACCCTGAAGGTGCCGGCCCAGCGGCAGGAGATCTGGGCCAGCGGGGTAACCTACTTCAACAGCAAGCTGGCCCGGCAGGAGGAATCCGCGAGGGCCGGCGGCGGGGACTTTTACGAGCGGGTCTACCACGCCGATCGTCCGGAACTATTCTGCAAAGCTACGCCGCAGCGGGCGGTGGCTTCCGGGGGGCAGGTCCGCATCCGAAAAGACTCCACCTGGGATGTGCCCGAGCCAGAGCTGACCCTCATGGTCACCTCCAACGGCAAGATCGTCGGCTACACCATCGGCAACGACATGAGCTCCCGCAGCATCGAGGGAGAAAACCCGCTGTACCTGCCCCAGGCCAAGACCTACGACGGCTGCGCCGGCCTCGGCCCCTGCCTGCTGATCGCCGAGACGCCGCCCGCGCCGGAAACGGAGATCGTGCTGACCGTCCACCGCGACGGCCACGAAGTCTTCGGGGGGCGGACCACCCTCGGCAGCATGAAGCGTAAACTGCAAGATTTGGTAGATTACCTCTTTCGGGAATGCAGCTTCCCCCACGGTTGCCTGCTGATGACCGGGACGGGCATCGTGCCGGGACCCGAATTCACCCTGGCGAGCGGCGATGAGATACGCATCACCATTCCCCCCATCGGAACACTGATCAATTACGTAAAATGACACTAACGGGCACCAATTATATCGCCGGCGAATCTTCCGCGGAGGGCAGCCAGACCTTCACCGCCGTCAATCCGGCCACGGGAAAAGAACTGGACACCCGCTTCCACGCCGCCACCGAGCAGGAAGTCGACCGCGCAGCTCAGGCCGCCGAGGCGGCCTTCGAAAGCTACCGCAACTCCACCCCCGACCAACGCCACCGCTACCTGACGGCCATCGCCGAAGAGATCATGGCCCTGGGCGACGCGCTCATTGAGCGTTGCTGCGCGGAGTCCGGACTGCCGGCCGGCCGGATCACCGGGGAGCGCGGCCGCACCGTAAATCAACTGAAGCTGTTCGCCGAAGTAGCCAGGGAAGGCTCCTGGGTGGACGCCCGCATCGACCGCGCCCAGCCGGACCGCGAACCCGTTCCCAAACCGGACGTACGCTCGATGCTGCGCCCCCTGGGGCCGGTGGCCGTATTCGGCGCCAGCAATTTTCCATTGGCCTTCTCCGTAGCCGGAGGAGATACCGCCTCGGCCCTGGCCACAGGCTGCCCGGTGGTGGCCAAGGCGCACCCCAGTCACCCTGGCACCTGCGAATTGATCACCCGGGCGATTCACCGGGCTACGGAGCGCTGCGGCCTGGCGGCGGGGGTGTTTTCCCTCGTTCAGGGGCACACCCACGAGAGCGGCGGCCGGCTGGTTGGTCATCCCGCCATCAAGGCCGTTGGCTTTACCGGTTCATACGGCGGCGGCAAGGCCCTTTTCGACGCCGCCAACCGTCGGGCGGAACCCATTCCGGTGTACGCCGAGATGGGCAGTTCGAATCCCGTATTTATCCTGCCCGGCGCGCTCCGGGAGCGGGGCGAGGAGATCGCGCGGGGGCTTACCCAATCCGTCACCCTCGGGGTAGGACAATTCTGCACTACGCCCGGACTCGTATTCCTGGAAGCCGGTGCCGCCGTGGCCCCCTTCCGGGAAGCGGTGGCCGAAAACTTCCGCGGGGTTGACGCCGCGGTCATGCTGAGCGAAAGCATCCGGGCCGCCTATGAGGGGGGCGTCCGGGACCTTTCCGCCGCCAACGGAGTGGAAAAACTGGCCGAAGGAAAATCCGCAAATACCGGCTACACCGGCACGGCCCGGGTCTTTACTACCACCGCCGACCGCTACCTGGCGGATCCCGAACTGCAGGAGGAGGTGTTCGGGCCCTCGACCGTCCTGGTAACCGGGGATCGCAGGGATGAGCTGCTGAAGAGCGCCCGCGCCCTGCACGGTCATTTGACGGCTACGCTCTTCGGTACCGAGGAAGACCTGGCCGAATACCAGGATCTGGTAGCGATCCTCGAGGGCAAGGTCGGACGGCTCATCGTCAACAACTTCCCCACGGGCGTGGAGGTGTGTCATTCCATGGTGCACGGCGGACCGTTCCCCGCCACCACGGCCGCCGCCACCACTTCGGTGGGTACCCGGGCCATCCTGCGGTTCGCGCGGCCGGTCTGCTACCAAAACTTTCCGTCCTTCCTGCTGCCCCCGGCCTTGCGTGACGACAATCCCCTCGGGCTGCGCCGTATGATCGACGGCTCCTGGGGAACGCACTAAAACTATCTGGTTGTTATGCCAACCCAAATCCTTACGCTGTGTCTCCGGGGCGGACTGCTGCTCGGATGGTTGCTGACCACCCTGTTGGTTTCCGCACAGGATAATCCCCTGGCGCGCATCATCGAGGAGCAACGCGACAGCTTCGCACCCTGGGTAGACGACCCAGCCCGGTACGAAGTGCAGGTGCTGTATACCCAAATCGATCGCTCACCGGACGGCTCGGTCGCGCTGACCACCCACCGTTGGGGCGTCGACGATACCGAATACTTTTACCCGGCCAGCACGGTCAAATTGCCGGTGGCCGTCCTGGCCCTGCAGCGGCTCAATGAACTGGGGGTGCTGGGGATGGATGCCTATACCCCGCTGTTTCACGGTACGGGTACGGTACTCGCGTCCGCGCCGCAAACCCCCGTCAGCCGGGATACGAGCAGCCTCGACGGGCTGCCCAGCGTAGCCCATTACGTGCGCAAGATCTTCCTGGCGAGCGACAACGACGCCTACAACCGCCTGTTCGAATGGCTCGGGCCGACCTACATCAATGCGGCCCTGCGGGAAGTGGGGATCACGGGTGGGCGTATTCTGCACCGGGTGGGGGTGGACGGGTTTACCCCGGAAAATCACGCCTACCTCAACCCGGTGCGCTTCGCCGCAGGCTACGAGACCCTTTACCAGATCGGGGAGCGACACGACCCCTTTTACGATCCCTTAAGCACGCTCTGCGGCCAGCTGCGGGGGGTGGGCTACCTGGAGGGCGACAGCCTGGTGAACGCGCCCTTTGACTTCCGCCGCAAGAACTACCTGTCGCTGCAGAACCTTCACGACATCCTGCTGCAGGTAGTGGTGCCCGAGGCCGTTAACGATACCTTCCGCCTCACTCCGGCCGACTACGAGCTGCTGCGTACGGCCATGGCCCAACGGCCGCGGGAAAGTATCTCGCCGCGCTACACGAAGCCCGACAACTACGTCAAGTTCTGGATCTACGGCGACCAGCCTGAGTCTACCCGCATCCCCGACAAAGTGCGCATTCTCAACAAGGTGGGCTGGGCGTACGGCTATCTGACCGACGCGGCTTACATCACCGACGGGGAGGTGGAATTCATGCTGGTGGGTACGATCCACACCAACGCCAACCGCATCTACAACGACGGGGTGTACGAATACGAGGAAGTGGGCATGCCCTTCTTCGGCCGTCTGGGGCGGGCTATACTGGCGTATGAACGACGCCGCCCCCGTTAGTGACGAGGGTGCCGACCGGCTCGCCGAACATGATCTTGCGGAGGTTGGCCGGCTCGTTGATGTCGAAAACGATGATGGGCAGGTTGTTCTCGGCGCAGAGGGCGAAGGCGGCCTGGTCCATCACGCGCAGGTTTTTGTTCAGTACCTCGCGGAAGGAGATGCGGTCGTACTTCGTGGCCGAGGGGTCCTTTTCGGGGTCGGCGGAGTAGATGCCGTCGACGCGGGTGCCCTTCAGGATGACGTCGGCGTCGATCTCGTTGGCCCGCAGGGCCGCGGCGCTGTCGGTGGTGAAGTAGGGGTTGCCGGTGCCGGCGCTGAAGATCACGACCCGCCCCTTCTCCAGGTGGCGGATGGCCCGCCGGCGGATGTAGGGTTCGGCGATCTGCTGCATCTCGATGGCCGAGATCAGGCGGGTGTACACCCCGTGGGTTTCCATCATGCTTTGCAGGGCCATGCCGTTGATCACGGTGGCCAGCATGCCCATATAGTCGCCCTGGGTACGTTCGATACCGGATTCGGCCGCGGAGAGTCCGCGGAAGATGTTTCCGCCGCCGATGACCACCGCCACTTCCACGCCGATGTCGATCAGTTCCTTGATCTGCTTGGTGTAGTACTCCAGCATATTGGGGTCGATGCCGTACTGCTGGTCGCCCATGAGGGTTTCCCCGGACAGTTTGAGCATGATGCGGCGGTATTTCAGGGCCATATTCATATGGGTTTTGCTACGCTGCGGCCTGCGGCGGTGCGCAAAGGTAATTAATCGACGGTTCCCCGGGCCGCCAACCGCGGGCGACCAGACGGGTGGGCGCACCCGAAAAATGTGTCCGGCTAGAGCTTGCGTTCCAACTGCGGCACCAGCGCGTCCTTCCATTCGCGGAAGCTCCCGTCGAGGATCCGCTGCCGGGCCTCGCGGACCAGCGAGAGGTAGAAGGCCAGGTTGTGCAGGGTGGCCAATTGGCCGGCCAGGAGTTCTCCGCAGCGGAGCAGGTGGCAGAGGTAGGCCTTGCTGTGTACCTGCGAGGTGGGCGCCGCCTCGGGGTGGTCGTCGATGGGAGAGTGATCGTTCTTCCAGCGGGCGTTGCGGATGTTGATGATGCCGTGCCGGGTATAGAGCATACCATGGCGGGCGTTGCGGCTGGGCAGCACGCAGTCGAACATGTCGACCCCGCGGCTGATGCACTCCAGGATATTGGCCGGGGTACCGACGCCCATGAGGTAGCGGGGCTTGTCTTCGGGCAGGATATCGCAGCACAGTTGGGTGATGCGGTACATATCCGGAATGGGTTCACCGACGGAGAGTCCGCCGATGGCGTTACCGGGCTGGTCCTGGCCGGCGATAAATTCGCACGACTGTCGCCGCAGGTCGTCGTAGCTGCCCCCCTGCACGATGGGGAAGAGGGCCTGGGAATGACCGTACCGTGGTTCGCTGTCGCGCATATAGGCCACGCAGCGTTCGAGCCAGCGGTGGGTAAGGTGCATGCTGTTCTCGGCGTACTGGCGGGTGCTGGGGTAGGGGGGGCACTCGTCGAAGGCCATGACGATGTCGGCCCCGATG
Source organism: Neolewinella litorea (assembly GCF_004803465.1). Classification (GTDB taxonomy): domain Bacteria; phylum Bacteroidota; class Bacteroidia; order Chitinophagales; family Saprospiraceae; genus Neolewinella; species Neolewinella litorea. The sequence goes on from NZ_SRSF01000006.1 coordinate 162,192, forward strand.
GAACGCTGGATGGCCAGGCTGCTTTCTGGGCTGAAGAGGTGCTTGCTGCCGTCGATGTGGCTGGCGAAGGTGGCGCCCTCCTCGGTGATCTTGCGCCGGTGGGCCAGGCTAAACACCTGGTAGCCGCCGCTGTCGGTGAGGATGGGCCCGTCCCACTGCATGAAGCGATGGAGGCCACCGGCGGCCTCGAGCACTTCGGTGCCGGGCCGCAGGTACAGGTGGTAGGTATTGCCGAGGATGATCTGGGCGCGGACGTCCTCCCGCAGTTCCCGCTGGTGGACGCCCTTGACGGTGCCCAGGGTGCCTACGGGCATGAAGATGGGGGTCTGGATGGTCCCGTGATCGGTGGTGACCTGGCCGGCCCGGGCGCTGGTGGTGGGGTCGGTGTGCTCGAGGGTGAACTGCATCGGCGCGAAGGTAAGTCGCAGGGTGGCTTCGGTCGTTCGGTGCTGAATGGTCCGACCGATTAATCGTTGGACCACTTAAGTCGTCCAACGCCCAGTAGTCGGACCATTGGCCGTCCGACCACTAAGTCGTCCGACCACTTACCTTCGCGCCATGAAATTTCTCATCGTCGGCCTCGGTAACCCCGGGCCCAAGTACGAAGACACCCGCCATAACGTCGGCTTTCGCGTCGTGGAGCAACTCAGCGACGACTGGGCACCCGGCACCCACGGCGACCTGGCGCGCATCACCCACCGCGGGAAGCAAATCGTGGTGCTCAAGCCTAGTACCTACATGAACCTCAGCGGCAAGGCCGTGCGCTACTGGCTGCAGGCTGAGAAGATTCCGAAGGAGAACCTGCTCGTGGTGATGGACGACCTCCACCTCGATTTCGGCCGCCTGCGGCTGCGCGGCAAGGGCAGCGACGCGGGGCACAATGGTCTGAAGAGTATCGACCAGCTCACCGGCGGCAACAACTACGCCCGCCTGCGCGTCGGCATCGGCAACGACTTCCACCCCGGGCAACAGGCCGACTACGTGCTGAGCGATTGGACAGCCGACGAGCGGATCGATCTGCCCAAACTGCTCAAGGACGCCAGCGAGGCCTGCCTCAGCTTCTGCGCCCACGGCCTGGCCAATACCATGAGCGCCTACAACCGATAAACCGATTTGGGGAAACCGTGTTAGGCCGGTACACTATTATACCCCGCCTGCTTGAACCCACAAGTCACCATCGTCGGGGCCGGCTTCGCCGGCCTCTCCGCCGCCGCCCACCTCGGGAGCCGCGGGTACCGCGTCCGCATCCTGGAAAAGAACGCCGGCCTCGGCGGCCGCGCCCGCCAGTTCAACGAGCAAGGGTTCACCTTCGACATGGGGCCGAGCTGGTACTGGATGCCCGAGATATTTGAGCAGTTCTTCCAAAATTTCGGGCACTCGGCGGCCGACTACTACGAGCTCGTCCGCCTCGACCCCAGCTACGAGGTAGTTTTCGGAGTAGAGGACCGGGTCGAAGTACCCGCCACCACCGCTGAACTGTTTGCCCTCTTCGAGCGGCTCGAGCCGGGCAGCTCGGCCAACCTGCGGAAGTTCCTCGACGAGGCCGAGTACAAGTACCGCGTAGGCATCAACGAGTTCGTGCAGAAGCCCGGCCACAGCATCCTCGACTTCGCCGACCGGCGGGTCTTCCAGTCGGTTTTCCGGCTGCAGATGCTCACCGATATGGCCACCTACGTCCGCAGGCTGTTCAAACACCCCCAGCTCATCCAGCTGCTGGAATTCCCCGTACTCTTCCTGGGCGCCACCCCCGCCAATACCCCGGCGCTGTACAGCCTGATGAACTACGCCGACCTGGAGCTGGGCACCTGGTACCCGCTGGGCGGTATGCACAAGATCATCGAGGGCATGACCGCCGTGGCCCGTGAGCAGGGAGCCGAGATCCTGACCAGCCAGCCGGTGGCCAGTGTGCAGACTACGCACGGGGAAGTCCAATCCGTGACCACGGCCGACGGCACGGTGTATCCCACCGATATCCTGCTGTGCGCCGCCGACTACCACCACTTCGAACAGGAGGTACTCGACCCCGCCGATCGCGTCTACTCGGAAGATTATTGGCGCAACCGCACCATGGCCCCCTCCAGCCTGCTGTTCTACGTGGGCCTCGACCGCAAGGTGCCGGGCCTCCACCACCATACGCTGTTCTTCGACGCCGATTTCAACCGCCACGCCCACGACATCTACGAGGAGCCCCGCTGGCCGGAAGATCCACTCTTTTACGTCTGCGCCCCCTCGGTCACCGATCCTGGGGTAGCCCCCCCGGGTTGTGAGAATATGTTCTTTCTGCTCCCGCTGGCCCCCGACCTCGACGACAACCCCGAACGGCGGGAACACTACTGGAGCCTGATGTGCGATCGGCTGAGCCAGCGCATCGGCTTCGACATCCGCCCCCACGTGTTCTACCGCCGTGGCTACGCCCACCGGGAATTTCGGGAAGACTACAACGCCTACCGCGGTAACGCCTACGGGCTGGCCAACACCCTGCGGCAGACCGCTTTCCTGAAACCCAAGCTGAGAAGCCGTAAATTGAAGAACCTTTGGTACGCAGGCCAGTTAACGACCCCCGGCCCCGGCATGCCCCCCAGCATCATTTCCGGCGAAGTAGCCGCCCGTGACATCTTCAGTGCCCAACCCGCTCATGCTTAGCCTTTACCATCAAGTCTGCCGGGAGTGCGCCTCCCTCGTCACCCGCCGCTACAGCACGAGCTTCAGCATGGGCATTCGGGTATTCGACAAGCCGCTGCGTGCCCCCATCTACGGCATTTACGGCTTCGTGCGTTTCGCCGACGAGATCGTGGACACCTTCCACCACAAGGACAAACAGGAACTCTTCCGCCGGTTCCGCGAAGACACTTACCACGCCCTGGAACACGGCATCAGCCTCAACCCCATTCTGCAGGCCTTCCAGGAGGTGGCCCATCGCTACGGCATCGGCCGCGACCTGATCGATCCCTTCCTGGATAGTATGGAAATGGACCTCGACAATACCCGCTACAACCCGTCCTTATATAAGGAGTACATTTTCGGCTCGGCCGAGGTGGTGGGACTGATGTGTCTGCGGGTCTTCGTCGACGGCAATGAGGAGGAGTACGAGCGCCTCAAGGCCCCCGCCTGCTCGCTGGGTGCCGCCTTTCAGAAGATCAATTTCCTGCGCGACATCCGCTCCGATTACCACGAGCGCGGGCGGGTCTACTTTCCTGGCGTAGACTACGAGAGGTTCGACAACGACGTCAAGGCCAGTATCGAAGCCGACATCAAGGCGGACTTCGACCACGCCTACACGGGCATCCTCCAGTTGCCGCCCAGCGCCCGCTTCGGCGTTTACCTGGCCTACGTGTACTACACCAAGCTCTTCCAGAAGATCCGCAACTCCCCCGCCCGCGAGGTGACCGAGCAACGCATCCGCGTGGCCGACCATCGCAAAGTGTACCTTCTGGCCAGTTCCGCCGTTAAGCACCGCTTTAACCTGCTCTGACCGGGGGGCGGCGGCGCGCGGGTGCCTACTCCGCCACGGTGACGACCACCTTGCCGGTCGTTTCTCCGCCCTGGAATTTGCGGATCGCGTCCGGTAACTGCCGGAAAGGGAAAGTATGGCCTACCCTGGGTTTGCCGATGTCGAGCTTGTCCAGCTCCGCCAGCGTACGGTGCATGAGCTCAGCCCGCTCGTAGAGCCAGATCAGGTTGAAGCCCATGACGGACTTGTTGTTTTCGGGCAACTTCTGCGGATCAATTTTCGGCCGAGTGAGGAACTGCCAGAGGAGGCGGGGGTAATTCGGTCGGTTACCCACCGAGCCGTAGCGCGCCGAGCCGTAGACAACGTGCCGGCCCATGGGAGCCAGCGTCTCGAACCCCACGGAGAAGATCTTACCCCCGATGCATTCCATGATGAGGTTCAGCTCCCGGCCGCCGAGGGCCCGGTTGAGATCCCGGCGAAAAGTGCGCTTATTCCGGACGATCCAGTCGTGGTAGCCTTCTTCCCGCAGGTAGCCGATTTTCTTGTCGCTGCCGATCGTCCCAATGGTGTAGGCATCAAATTGCCGGGCAATGCGTCCGGCGAAGGTGCCTACACCCCCGGCCGCGGAATGAATCAGGACCGTCTGCCCGGACTGAATGTTCCCCAGGTGTACCAGACCATAATAGGCCGTCAGGGCCTGTACCAGATAGGAAGCCCCTTCTTCCAGTGTCCAGCCATCGGGCAGCGGGAGCACGTAGCGGTGGTCGATATTCAGCCGGGAGGTGTAGGCCCCGAAGCGGGTAACGCCCATGACCCGGTCGCCGACGGACACGTTCTGTACGCCTACTCCCGTCGCCTCTACCACACCAGCATATTCCAGGCCGGGGGTGAAGACGCCATCCGGAGTGGCGCCATACAGCCCCCAGATGGCGAAGATGTCGGCGAAGTTCAGTCCGATCGTCCGCACCGCCACCGTCACCTCCCCGGGGGCGGGGGGCGGAAGCTCCTCTTGTACGAGGTTAAGGTTACTCAGCGCTCCGGCTTTCAGTCGGTAGGATTGGCTTTGCATAGCGGTCGTGGGAATGGAAGATACGCGGGATCACGGACAAACATCCGGGCGGCGGAGCGCGGGTACCTAGTCCGTCGGCCAGGCAAAGTCTTCGTGGTTCATCCGGAAAAAGCGAGCCGCGTTGTTGAAGAGTATGTCGCGCTTCTGGTCCGCGGACAGGTAACGAGCGTTCTCGATCACGCCAATGGAGGTTTCGATCATCCGCGGCCAGTAAATGAAGTCGGTGCCGTACATGATCCGCTTGCCAAAGCCCGCCTGGACGAGCCGCCGGATCACGTAGTGGACCTCGTCGAGGGGGTAGCTCCAGATGAAGCCGGATACGTCCAGGTATACGTAGGCGTGGGCACCCATGAGGGCGATCAGCTCGTCGACCAGGGGGTAGCCGGCGTGCATGACCCAGATCTTCATTTTGGGGTGGCGGGCCAGCAGGTCCTCCAGTAATAGGGGGTTACCCAGGGAAGCACGGTAAGCCGGTTGCCCGATGTTGGCCTGACCGTTGCCTCCCGTGCCCATATGGATGCCCACCGGAATATTCAACTCCTCGGCGACGGAGAAGTAGGGCGTAAAGACCGTATCGCTGGGCGACATCCCCCGGTACTGGGGGGCTACCTCCGCTACGACCCGGTAAAATCCGCTGCTGAGCGAATCCCGGAAGTCCGCCACCGGCATATCGGTATTGATACCAATACCCGGCAGGATGAGGCCCGGCGGGGCGGCGGCTGCCCATTCGTGAAGGACGCCGGGATCACCGAAGGCAACCATCGTCATGTTCAGGTCCCGGATGCGGGCGAGGATCGCCTCCCGCAGTTCGTCGTCGCTGGCGGCGGCGGGCAGGGGATCCGCGCAGTCGGAGTTGAAGATGGGGGGCGCAGGATCACGCGGGTCACCGCCGGGCATGTCGCTGAGGAACCAGGGGCACAGCGGTGTGGTAAAGGCGGGGTTGACCCGGAGGGTGTGGACGTGGATATCGATGATCGGCGGACGCCCGGTGGCGGCATCCCCCTGTTGGGAGAAGACAGCGGAGGATCCGGCGATCAAGAGGAAGGCCAGTAAGGAGCGTAGTAACATGCGATAGCGGTGTAGCGCGTAATAAAGTGGAAAGTACGTCACGGATCGGCAAGCGGTATACCCCGGCCCCGGGCGAGAGAACCATTTGCCGTCGCCCGCGTCTATACCATGACCAAACCGCCGCTTGATTGATCCCTTTGGATTCCCCCGCCCGGGGCAGCACCCTTCCTCTCCGCACCCCCTTTGAAAAGTACCTGGCGGCCTTTCTCCTGTTCGCCTTTGCCTCGGGTGCCCTGGCCCATACCCTGCCTGCGGTCTTGCCGGTCACGCGGTATACTACGGATGGACTGCTCCTGGTCATCAACGGACTACTCCTGTACAGTATCTACCGGCGTAACGAAGATCCCGGACTGTGGGTCTGGCTGGTGGGAGCGTACTGCTTCACCTTCGCCGCGGAGGCGGTGGGGGTGGCTACCGGGGCCATCTTCGGATCCTACGCTTACGGACCTACAATGTGGTGGCAGTGGCTGGGGGTGCCCTTCGTCATCGCGCTGAACTGGTGCGCCCTGACACTGGCCACCAACGAACTCGCGGAACGCTTGGTGGGGCCACGACCCTGGTGGGTCGCGGCATTGGCTAGCGTCCTGATCGCCCTGTACGACGTGGCCATCGAGCCCGTGGCCATCGCCCTGGATTACTGGCAGTGGGCGGGTGGGACGATCCCCCTGCGCAATTACCTGATGTGGGCGGTGGTGGCCTTCCTGATCTCCCTGCCCCTGCAGCTGCTCCGCATCCGGTACCGCAGTCCGTTGCTACTGGTGTACCTGTTTGCCCAGCTATTCTTCTTCCTCGTATTAAACATTGCCCTGTGAACGACTATGACCTTGCGGTAGTGGGTGGGGGGCTGGCCGGGTTGAGCCTGTTGTATCACTTTGAGCGGGCGGGCCGGCTCCACGGCAAGCGGGTACTGCTGGTCGATCCGGAACGGAAAACGGCCCACGACCGCACCTGGTCGTTCTGGGAACGGGGGGAGGGCCCCTTCGAAGATATTGTATACCACCGGTGGAACCGCGTTGCACTGCTCAATGCCACTTCCCATTGCACCTGCGATCTGCGCCCCTATACCTACAAGCTGATTCGCAGCACCGAATTCTACGCCAAGGTCAACGCCGTGGTGGACGGGATCGCCGGACTGACGCACCTGAGTGCACGCGCAACGGAGCTGCAGAACACGCCGCAAGGGGCAAGCTTCGTGGCCGACGGAAAGACCTACACCGCCCAGCGCGTATACAGCAGCCTGCCGCGCCCGCTGGACTACCGGCAAGTCAAGGAGCCTTACCTCGACCAGCACTTCCGGGGGTGGTTCGTGGAGACGGATACCGAGGTATTCGATCCCGCACTGGCCACTTTCATGGACTTCCGGACGCCACAAGCCGGCGAGACACGCTTCTTTTACGTGCTGCCCTTTACCCCCCGGCGGGCCGTCGTGGAACTGGCCATCTTTGGTAACCACCACCTGCTGACCGAAGAGTATGATGCTCTGCTACGCGACTACATAGCGACCCGGTGGACGCGCGACGGCTACCGGATCACCCATACGGAGAGCGGCAATATCCCCATGACCACCTACCCCTTTCCGCAGCAGGACGGTAATCTTATATATATAGGACTCGGTGGCGGCGCGGCGCGGCCTTCCACGGGTTATACTTTTTACGGGTTGCAACGACAGCTGGCCCAAATGGCGGAGGATTTCCCCGCACCGGCGGTGACGGCACCCTGGACGCGGCGTCACCTCACTTACGACGCTACCCTGTTACGGATTCTGCAGCGGAACGAATTGCCGGGCGACAAGGTATTCGTTGACCTCTTCCGGCGCAACCCCCCGGCCCGGGTGCTGGCCTTTCTGAACGGGGAGAGCAGCTTGCTGGATGAGTTGCGCCTCATGGCTACCGTGCCGGTGGGGCCATTCGCCCGTAATTTTCTGCGGGAAGTCCTGTAGGACCGCGCCAACGGAAAAAAAGTCGGAAAAAAGGAGAGGTGGTTCAACCCTCCTTGTCTCTGTGCGTTTACAATCCTGCGCCCCAACACTGGTAACTTCTTACCGAATTGGCGCGCCCCCCCTTTCCAGGCAGGTTTCGCTGAAAAGCGTATGCGGCAACGGCCGCAGCGCATTGAAACTTTCGCCTCGAGCGGAATTGAAAATTAATCTGCGATAAGGTTGCAGGGGTGAAGCGAGTCGTTGTACTTTTGCGCCCCCGCAGACGAGCGGTGCCCGATTCACCGGGGTCCCTGAGGGGGCTGAGGTGGGTCCATCCGGTTTTCCTTTACCCCCGGGGGTGGCTGCGGCCGCCGCGCTGGGGGGAGCGGTACCGGGTGACGGTTGCGACTGGATCTTTCGGAAAAGAAACCTTCCGGAATGTTTGCAGGAGCGCGGGCGGTGCACTTACCTTTGCGGCCCCGGCGGATGCGCTGGGGTGGAGAGGAACGCGGCCGGAAAGAAAGTTGCAGAAACTTTGGCTTCGGATTTGCGGGAA
>NZ_SRSF01000007.1 GCF_004803465.1 Neolewinella litorea
CTGGCAGGTGGGCTACAGTATGAAGTGGACTCAAGTCAGGGCCGCTTGGGAGCGTATCATCGAAGGGCTTCTTCAGGAGGAAAATCTACTGGCCAAAGGAGTCCATATCGAAATCCGAAGCGATAATGGACCGCAGTTCCTGGCGGCCAAACTGCGCGAGTTCTTCTACGACAACCACCTTTGCCAGGTCTTTACCCACCCCTACACCCCGCAGGAAAATGGACACGTCGAGAGCTTTCATTCCATCCTCAGCCGGGCTACCCAAGGGGACACATTCTGGACGTTGTCGCAACTGGAGCAGCGCTTGACGATCTTCTACGAGAAGTACAACAATAGCCGGGTGCATACAGCAATCGCTATGCTGCCACCAGCGCTATTTTGGGAGGCGTGGCAGCAAAATCAGGTCGTAAGGAGCAGGGATAAGCGCGGTCGCAATATCTTTAAGCTCAAACAACCACGCTACCTGCTATCGGGGAACCTGAAGCAGGAGGCTGCATCTCGCTTAGCCGCTGCTCGGCTCGAAGCCGATGAGCGGGTAGAAAATAAGGTGAACGGGCCCGTCACCAATACACAACCGCAGCTATCGGTAACCCGAACTGTACGAAAGTCCGATTAATAAGGGGGCAAACCAGCGGCCCTACCCCATGAGTCAGGTTTACGCTTACTACGGCATCACCCGTCAGGCGCACTTCGATCAGGGCCAGCGACTGGATCATCAGGCGACGCTGCACAACGTGTACACCGGCATGATTGCGCAGGTGCGGCAGTTACACCCAGCTATGGGCCTACGGAAAATGTTCCACCACCTGCAACCCGAGGGCATTGGCCGCGATGCCTTCATCGCCCTGGGGCTCCAGGAAGGCTACCGCCTCCACGTACCGGCCAATCCTGGTCGCACTACCGTAGCCGTACGCAGTTCTCGCTACGGCAACCTATTGGTGGATGGCCGCTTTAGTACGGTTAACCAGGTGTGGGTAAGCGACCTGTTCTACTTCCCCTGGCGCGACCAGCACCTCTACGTCGTACTGATCATGGACGTGGTCTCACGCCGCATCGTGGGAGCCGCCGGGGGCAATCATATGCGGGCCGAACTGTTTACCCAGGCCTTACGCCGGGCGCTGACGTTACGGGGCATCCAAGACTACGCCCAGGGGCTGATCCATCACTCAGATCGGGGTAGCCAGTACGCCAGCGCCGTCTACACTGGGTTGCTGGAGGACCACGGCATCCGGGTGAGTATGTGCGCCACCGTGCTGGAGAACGCACACGCCGAACGGGTGAACGGCATCATCAAGAACGACTACCTGCGCCACTGGACCTTGCAGCGACCAGGCGACTTTGATGCCCTGGTGACCAAAGCTTGCGATCACTACAATGTGCGCTTCCACAGCAGCCTGAACATGGCCCCCCTGGAATACGAAGTATGGCTGCGCAGCTGCCAGCCCCAAGACCGGCCAAGTGTACACGTGTACACCGAACAGAATACGCAGATAATTAACAATACCGGGCAGCTAGACCTGTTCCCGCCTAATCATTTACTCTAATCCGTCAAGCTATATTAGGCACGGACAAACCAGCAACCAGCAACCAGCAACCAGCAACCAGCAACCAGCAAACCCCCGGACCAATCCCCGGATTCCCCCCACGCCTCCCCCGGGAAGCGGTAATTTTGCGGCCCTTCGCCAATTCCGTCCCGTTTCCGTGTTCCGTTTTATCCTTCTATGCTGCCTGTTCTTCCTGTCCGCCCCGCTGGCGGCCGGTGATGCGGTGGGGGGTGGGCTGCCGGTGTTGACGCCGCACACCACCAGCTTTTCCTAGGAGGACTACGGGGCGGGCAGTCAGAACTGGGCCGTCGCCCAGTCGCCCGACGGGGTGCTCTACGAGGCCAATTCCGGCGGGGTGTTCCGCTAAACCGGACTGAACGAACAGGGTGCTCCCGCTGCCCGGGCGGCCCACGGTGCGGGCCGTGGCCTGGTGCGGCGACCGATTGTACGTGGGAGGCTACGGGGAGTTCGGCTATTGGCTCCAAGAGTGGGGTAGGGCTGGGCGACTACGTATCCCTCTCGGCCCGGCTGCCGGCGCGGGAGCAGCAGATCTGGAACATCGAGTTCCTTGGTGAGGGGACGGTGGTCTTCCAGTCCTTCGCGCGGCGGTAGGGGGCTGCTGGAGCTGGAGGATTTGCCCGTGGAGGAGCTCGAGTCCATCCTACCGGGCGACACGACCGGAGACACCCTGCTGCTCCCCGTCACCAACCGCAAGGTGGAAAATAACGACAACCTCAAGCAGCATTTGCCCGATCTCTGAGAAAATCTTGCACATGGCGTAGTTGTGGTAACGCAGATTTCCAGGTTTTAAAGGGATTGGGAGAGAACTTTGGTGAACCAAGTGTGGGTTATATCCTGCACACTTACGAGCTTGTTTGGGTTTTGCTCTTCTGATCGAAAACGAGTCACTTTTTGGGTGGCCGAGGCGCTGAAAGTGGATCGTAGCCCAGCTACGAAGCCATTTTCAGCAACGAAGGACAGTCGAAAAGGGGCCGTTTGCAGTTCGAATGGTAAAGCCCAAACAAGCTCTTAACGCTTAGTCGATCCTTATAATATGTCGAATTCTTTACCCGCGCCCCGGTGGTGGTTAGCCTGTTTTTTCCTGTTGACGCCCCTTGCCGGACTTTTTGCCCAGGCCGGACCGGTCGGCGGTCTCGTGGCCACCGCCTACGACCACCACGTGGAACTGAACTGGGAGCAGCCGGGCAACCCCGCCGTGGAGAGCGTCCGCGTCTACGGCGCTGCGGAGGGGGGTGAGTTCGCCGTCCTGGGCACGGGCAGCCTGCAAAACCGATACATCCACTTCGTGGGGGACTTCGACGTCACCACCCGCTACTTCCTCCGCGCCATCACCCGCGACGGCCGCCTGGGCGAGCCCTCCGATACGGTGGCGGCCGCCACCTACGAGATGAGCGATTCGGCCCTGCTGGACATGGTGCAGGAGTACACCCTGCGCTACTTCTACGAATTCGGCCACCCGGTCTCCGGCATGGCCCGCGAGCGCAACACCACCAGCGTGGTGACCAGCGGCGGCACCGGCTTCGGCCTCATGGCCCTGATCGTGGGCGCCGAGCGTGGGTTCATCAGCCGGGAGCAGGCCCTGGAACGCACCAACAAGATCGTGGACTTCCTCACCACCGTACCCACCTTCAAGGGGGCCTTCTCCCACTGGATGAACGGGGCCACGGGGGCGGTGGTGCCCTTCAGTCCGCTCGACGACGGCGGCGACCTGGTGGAAACCGCCTTTTTAATCCAGGGGCTGCTCACCAGCCGGCAGTACTTCGACGGGGACAGCCCCGAGGAGGTGCGGCTGCGGGAGAACGTCAATCAGCTCTGGTCCGGCGTCAACTGGAGCTGGTACCGCAAGCAGGTAGGCAACGTGCTCTACTGGCACTGGTCGTCCAACCACGACTTCCAGATCAACCTGCCCATCCGCGGCTTCAACGAGACCCACATCGTTTACCTGCTGGGCGTGGCCGCGCCGACGCCGGCCCACCGCATCGCCCCCTCCCTCTACCACACGGGCTGGGCGGGCGGCAACTACACTACCGACGCCAGCTACTACGGCATCCCCCTGCTGGTGGGCTCGGGCAAGGGCGGTCCGCTGTTCTTCAGCCACTACAGCTACCTGGGCTTCGACCCCCGCGGCAAGCGCGACCAGTATGCCAACTACTTCGTCCGCAACACCAACCACACCCTGATCAACTACGAGCACGCCCAGGATAACCCCTACAACCGGGAGGGTTACGGGCCCGGCGTATGGGGCCTCACCGCCAGCGACGATCCGAACGGCTACCTGGCCCACGCCCCCGACAGTCCTAATCTCGACAACGGCACCATCACCCCCACCGCCGCCCTGGGCAGCATGCCCTACACCCCGGAGAAGAGCCTGACGGCCCTGAAACACATGTACCGCGAACTGGGCGACCGCACCTGGGGTCCCTACGGATTCTACGACGCCTTCAACCTGGACCAGGACTGGTACGCCGACAGCTACCTGGCCATCGACCAGGGGCCCATCATCGTCATGATCGAGAACTACCGCAGCGGACTGCTTTGGGACCTCTTCATGTCGAGCCCCGAAATCGCCCCCGCCCTCGACGCCGTGGGCTTTGAGGAGGACAGTACCACCGCCGTGGTTGCCCTGCCCGACTTCCTCGTCGACCGCCCGGTTGTGTACCCCAATCCGGCCACCGCCGACGGGGCCGCCTACCTGCAACTCTCGCTGGCCCGCCCCCAGACCGTGAGCGTGCACCTGCTGGACGTGAACGGCCGCACCCTGGAAACCCTCGCCGGCCCAACGAACCTGCCGGGCGGGCCACACAAATTCTCCCTGCACCCGCGCACGCGCCCTCCGCAGGGCTTATATTACCTGATGGTCACCGGCCGGGGCGAAAGCTTCACCCTCCCGTGGCTCATCACCCGCTAATTTTCTTTTTCGCTCTATAAATCAACACATCATGCAAAGACTTTTACTGTTTCTTCTCGGTTGTGCCACGGCCCTGGGCCTGAGCGCGCAAACCACCGTGCTGGAAAATTTCGAGGGTACCTCAATGGTCACCTGGGAAGCCATCGACGGCACCTACAACGGCGTCGTGGAAAACCCCGAGGATACCACGGGCATCAACCCCAGCGAAAACGTGGGCTCCTATACCAAGGCCGACGACCGAGCCTTCAGTCTCTTCGTGGGCACCTTCGACGCCCCCCTCGACCTGAGCACCAACAACCGCTTCAGCATCCAGATCTACGCCGGCGCGGCCACCAGCTTCATCCTTAAACTGGAAGGCCCCGAAGGGAACGCGGAAATAAAGAAAAACATCCCCACGGCCAACGTCTGGCGGACCTACACCTTCGACTTCAGCGGTTCGTCCGACCTGGAGCCGACCCGCGCCATCCTCTTCTTCGACGACGGAGTGGAGGACAGCGGCGACACCTACCTCTTCGACAACTTCACGGTGAGCCCTGCCGGACCGTGCGCGGGTACCGTGATGGACCCGACGATCATCGACGATTTCGAGTGCCAGCGTAACGCCAGCTACGGCGTACCGGGCTTCAACGATATTATGGTCATCGTCAACCCCGACAAGAGCGGCATCAACACCAGCGACAGCGTGGGGCAGTACACCGACCAAGCCGGTGCCTTCCACGCCCTGGTGATCGACTACGACGACGCCATCGACCTGTCGGTCAACAACCTGGTCTGCATGAAAGTATGGGCCCCGGTAGCGGGGGAGATCCTCTTTAAACTGGAGGGGGGCAGCTCACCGAACAAGGAAGTGCGGGTCATGGTCTCCGAGACGGAAACGTGGACGGAGGTCTGCGCAAACTTCAGCGACCAGTCCAACGCCAACCACAAGAAACTCGTGCTCTTCCTCAACGTCGGCGTAGACGACGCCGAGGGCGACATCTACTACATCGACGACATCACCATCACCCCCGCCCCGGCGGCCGAAGCCATTGAGGACTTCGAGGACGGCGCCAAACTGACCTGGACGGCCGGCGGCAACAACGGCACCTTCAACGGCGCCATCGAAAACCCCGACACCGAGGGCAACAGCAGCGCCACCGTAGGCTCCTACACCCGAGGCCCAGCCCCCTTCGCCACCCTGAACGCCATGCTGCCCAGCGGCCTGGACCTGAGCGGCAACCCCCAGCTCAACCTGGACGTGTGGGCCCCCGACGACAACACCGTGGTGACCATGCAGCTCTTCAGCCCCACCGAGGGCCGCAAGAGCACCGACGCCACCGCCGCCACCGGGCAGAGCTGGCAGACGCTGAGCTTCAACTTTGAGGAGTTCGCCGACGTCACCGACTTCGAGAGCATCTCCCTGATCTTCGCCCCGAATACCACGGGCACCGGCACCTACTATTTCGACAACCTGACCCAGGGCGAGAGCACCGTGGACGCCTGCGCCGACGTGGAGACCGACCCCCGCATCCTGGATGACTTCGAGTGCCAGCGCAACGCCAACTACTCCGTCGGCGGCGAATGGATATCGGTGATCAACAACCCCGACGGCGGCAACGACTCGCCCAACAAAAGCACCAAGGTGGGTGCCTTCGACGACCAGCCCGGTGCCTTTAACGCACTGGCGATCGACTTCGACGGTGCCATCGACCTGAGCCTGAACAACCAGCTGAAGGTCGACATCTGGGCCCCGGTCGACGGACAGATCCTCTTCAAGCTCGAAGGCGGCAGCGCTGCGGCCGCGGAGATCTTCCAGGATATCCCCTCCACCGAGGAGTGGAACACCTACACCGTTGACCTGAGCCCCTACGAAGACATGGGCTACACCCGCTTGGTCCTGTTCTTCGGAGCCGGAGGCGACAACGCCGCGGTCAATACCTACTACTTCGACAACCTGCGGCTGACGCGTTCCCCCTACGTCAACAGCTGTATCACCACCTTCGAGACGGAAGACTTCACCCTCGTCGGCTGGCGCTACTTCGCCAACGGAGACTTTGAAGGCAACGACTTCATCATCTCCGAGAACCCCGACCAGAGCGGCATCAACACCAGCGAAACCGTGGGCACCTTCGAAGAGGCCCCCAACGGTGAGACCTTCGCCGGCATGTTCGCCGACCTCGACGCTCCCCTGGTGCTCTCCAGCGGGCAGAAGATGATCACCATGAAGATGTGGATGCCGGTAGCCGGCTCCGTGGTCTTCAAGCTCGAACAGGGCATCGATGGTGCTCCGGGCAGCGGCGACGTGGTGGCCGACTACACCACCCCCGGCGAGTGGCAGGAACTCACCTTCGACATGAGCGCCCTGCCCGACGGGGCCAGCTACAACCGCATCACCCTGATCCCGAACAACACCGCAGTGCCGGAAGCCGCCCAGACCCACTACTTCGACGACATCGCCGTAGGCAGTGGCGATTGCGCCAACACCACCGGCATCTTCACGCCGGTCCGGCTGGACGCGCTGCGCGTATACCCCAACCCGATCACCAACCAGTTGACGGTCGAAAACCCCAACGGTGCCGTCCGTTTCACCCTCACCAACATGCTCGGCCAGCCCGTCAAGCAGCTCGTAGTCGAGGGGGCGCGTACGCAGGTGCAATGGCCGCTGGCCGATCTGCCGGCCGCCACCTACGTACTGACCGCACACGACCGCAGCGGACTGCCCCTGGCCCGCAGCATCGTGGTCAAGCGCTAATTGACCCCACAGAACCTCCGGAGGGCCCGCCCTCCGGAGGTTTTTAAACATAGAAACATGAGACTTTTACCGCTGGCCCTGCTGTTGATGCTCGCCGCCTGCCAGACCCCCACTGCCGGCAACGAAGGGGGCGCCGCCGATTCGGCCGAAGCCCAGCGCGCCTTCAGCGTGGACGAGCTGCAGCGCCGGACCTTCCACTACTTCTGGGAAACGGCCCTGCCCGACAATTACCAGATCCCCGACCGCTGGCCCACGGAGCGCTTCAGCAGCATTGCGGCTACCGGATTCGGGCTGACAGCCTACCTGGTGGGCGTGGAACGCGGATACGTGACGCGCGCCGCCGCGGCCGAACGCACCCGACTGACGCTGGAGAAACTCTGGTCGCTGCCCCAGGGCCCCGCCGCCAGTGGCGTAGCCGGCTACAAGGGACTGTTCTACCACTTCCTGAACAACGACGACGCCCTGCGCTACGGCGACGTGGAGCTGTCGACCATCGATACCGGCCTGCTGATAGCGGGCATCCTCTCCGCCCAGAGCTACTTCGACGGCAACAACCCCGACGAGCGCCGCATCCGCGAGCTGGCCGACAGCCTCTACCGCCGCGTGGAGTGGGACTGGAGCCTCAACGAACAGGGCCGCATGAGCATGGGCTGGCGCCCCGACCGCGGATTCATCCCCGCCGAATGGAAAGGCTATAACGAAGCCATGATCCTGCTCGTCCTGGCCATGGGCAGCCCCACCCACCCCCTGCCCGACGACGCCTGGGAACGCTGGTCGGAAGGCTACGAATGGGCCGAATTCAAGGGCTACGACCACCTCAACTTCAGCCCCCTCTTCGGCCACCAGTACAGCCAGATGTACATAGACTTCCGCGGCATCCAGGACGCGTACATGCGAGAGCACGACAGCGACTACTTCGAAAACAGCCGCAAGGGCACCCTGAGCAACCGCGCCTACTGCATCGACAACCCCGACAACTTCGTCGGCTACGGCCCCAACCAGTGGGGACTGACGGCCTGCGACGGACCCGCCGGACTGGACACCCTCGTGGACGGCCGCCCGGTAAAGTTCTACACCTACCGCGCCCGCGGTGCCTCGGCCGACCACGTCATCGACGACGGCACCATCGCGCCCACCGCCGCCGGGGGCTCGGTGCCCTTCGCCCCCGAGGAGTGCCTGGCCGCCCTGGAGCACATGTGGACCACCCAGTACGACAGTCTGGTGGGCCAGTACGGTTTCAAGGACGCCTTCAACCTGACCTACACCTTCGGCGAAGGCAACGCCGGCGGCTGGTACGACACCGACTACCTGGGCATCGACCAGGGACCCATCCTGATCCAGATCGAGAACCACCGCTCGGAGCTGGTGTGGAAGCTGATGAAAAAGAACCCCTATATCCGCCGCGGGCTCGAACGCGCCGGCTTCACCGGCGGCTGGCTGGAGGGATAAGGATAACCCCGAACAACAACGTATTATGAAAAAGATAATTTACTCCCTGTTCACCCTGCTCTGGTGCGCCGCGGCCGTGGCCCAGACGACCGTCAGCGGCGTCGTCACCGGCGGGACGGAGCCCCTGATCGGGGTGAGCGTGCAGGTGGCCGGTACCACCACCGGTACGATCACCGACCTCGACGGCCGGTACGAACTCACCGTGCCCGCGGGCAGCGATACCCTTTCGTTCTCCTACATCGGCTTCACCCCCCGCCTGGTGGCCATCCAGGGCCGGTCGACCATCGACGTGAACCTGAGCGAAGCCAGCGAGGTGCTGCAGCAGGTGGTGGTCATCGGCTACGGCATCCAGCAGAAGGACGACCTCACCGGCGCGGTCAGCGTGGTGGAATCCGAGCAGCTCACCGACATCCCCACGCAGTCGCTCGGGCAGTCGCTGCAGGGCAAGGTATCCGGACTGCAGATCATCCCCGGCTCCGGGGCACCGGGGGCCGACGCGGTCTTCCGCATCCGCGGGGTGGGTACCCTCAACGACGCCAACCCGCTCTTCGTGGTGGACGGGATGATCCTGAACGACATTTCCTTCCTCAACCCCCAGGACGTGCAGAGCGTCTCGGTGCTCAAGGACGCCTCGGCCACCGCCATCTACGGCGCGCGGGGGGCCAACGGCGTCATCATCATCAGCACCAAGCAGGGCGGCGGTGAGGGCAGCATCAACGTCAGCGCCTACACGGGCACCCAGGAAGTGGTGCGCACCATCGACCTGCTCAACGCCACCGAGTACGCCACCCTCATCAATGAGGCCGACGTGAACGAGGGCCGCCAGCCCCGCTTCGCCAACCCCGAGCAGTACGGGGAGGGCACCGACTGGCAGGACGTCATCTTCCAGCGGGCGCCGATCTACAACGCCCAGCTTTCCTTCATGGGGGGCGGCGACCGCTCTACCTTCAACCTGAGCGCCAACTACTACCGTCAGGAGGGCATCATTCGGGGTTCGGCCTACGACCGCTTCACCACCCGCCTCAACAACAGCCGGCAAGTGACCGACTGGCTCAACGTGGCCGGCAACCTCAGTCTGGGCTACAACACCTCCGACAACATCAGCACCGGCAACATCCTGCTGACTGCCCTGCGCGCCGACCCCATCACCGTACCGCAAGACGAGGACGGCAACTTCGGCGACGCCAGCGCCATCGGCAATACCGGCAACCCCCTGGCCTCCATCTTCTACAGCAACGACCGGAGCCAGACCTACCGCGCGGTGGGCAATGCCTACGCCGACGTCACCTTCCTGGAGGACTTCACCTTCCGCACCAACTTCGGCCTGGACTTCAACTACGACCGCAACCGCAACTTCGTGCCCGCCTTCCGCGTCAGCGCCAGCCAGCAGAACGAGGAGAGCGACATCAGCGTCTTCAACGCCTACCGCCGCAACTGGCTGTGGGAGAACACCCTGAGCTACGCCAACAACTTCGGCGTGCACCACCTCGACGGGGTGGTGGGCCTCACCTACCAGGACAACTTCGGGGAGTTCATCCAGGGGAGCCGCGAGCGCCTGGTGGGCAGCGACCCCTCCTTCTACTACCTCAACTCCGGCGACGTCACCACCGCTTCCAACTCCGGCGGCGTATCCGGCGGCGACTGGGGACTGGTGAGCTACCTCGGCCGCCTCAACTACGTATTCGACGGCCGCTACCTGGTCACCGTATCGGGCCGCGTGGACGGCTCCAGCCGCTTCGGCGCCAACAACCAGTACGGCTTCTTCCCCTCGGTGGGCCTGGGCTGGAACGTCAGCCAGGAAGAATTCTGGAACGCCGACGGCATTATCAGCCGCCTGAAGCTGCGCGCCAGCTGGGGGCAGACCGGCAACGACCGCATCGGAGATTACCAGTACGTGCCCAGCGTAGCCAACGGACTGGGGGCCGTCTTCGGCAACAACCCCGTCTTGCTGCCCGGAGCGAGCCTGACGAGCCTGGCCAATCCCGACCTGCGGTGGGAGGAAACCACCCAGACCGACGTCGGCCTCGAGGTGGGCTTCTTCAACAACCAACTGCTGTTTGAGGCTGACCTGTACCGTAAGGTGACCAGCGGCATCCTCTTCCGGGCGCCGATCCCGGATTACATCGGGGCCGATCCGGCCGTCCGCAACGTAGCCGAGGTGCTGAACCGGGGCCTCGACCTCTCGGCCAGTTGGCGCGCCGGCACGGGCGCTCTCCGCTACAGCCTGGGCGGCAACGCCAGTTTCGTACACAACGAAGTGCTGCGCCTTGACGGGAACACCGAGAACTTCTTTGGCGGCGGACTCGGCGTCGGCGGACAACTTGGCACCAACTCCCGCGTGGGCTTTGCCGCCGGTTCCTTCTACGGCTACGAACTCGACGGCGTCTTCCAGAGTGAAGAGGAGCTGAACCAGTTCGCCCAGCTCGGCAACCAGCAAGTCGGCGACCTGCGCTTCCGCGACCAAAACGGAGACGGGGTGATCACGGCCGCGGAAGACCGCGTAGTGCTCGGCTCGGCCATCCCGGACATGATACTGGGCATCAACGGCTCGGTGGCCTATTCCGGACTGGAGCTCAGTTTCGACCTGACCGGACAGTTCGGCAACGAGGTCATCAACGCCAAACAGATGGCCCGCTTCGGCGCCTACAACTACGAGGACCGCTTCCTCGACCGCTTTACCGGGCCGGGCAGCAGCCTGACCGATCCCCGGATCACCATCGCCGGGCAGAACTTTGAAACCCTCTCCTCCCGTTACGTAGAGGACGGCTCCTACCTCCGCCTGCGCAACGTCACCCTGGCCTACCGCTTCGCCACTGACCTCACGGACCGGCTGCGGATGCAGTCGCTGCGCGTGTACGTGAGCGGCACCAACCTGGTGACCTCGCAGGAATACAGCGGCTACAACCCCGAGATCTACAACGGCTCCGTCTTCGACAACGGGATTGACCGCGGAACCATCTACCCCATCGCCCGGACGCTGACCGCCGGCCTCGACATCACCTTCTAAGGACCCTAGCTATGCAAACCATGAAAACGATCATCACCTCTCTCTGCCTCGCGCTGCTGCTGGCTTCCTGTACCGACGTGCTGGACCGTACGCCCCAGGGCGAATACACGCTGGATAACTTCTTCCAAACCGAGGAACAGGCGGTGCAGTCGGTCAACGCCGTCTACAACCAGCTGCGGTCGTGGGAGACCCACGTCTTCAGCTTCATCGGCATGACCGATATCGTGAGCGACGACTCCGACAAGGGCAGCTTCACCTCCGACGGCTTCTTCCTGGAAGAAATCGACCAGTTCACCTACACCCCCACCAACGTGGCCCCGGCCAGCGTGTGGAGCGGCTACTACACCGGCATCTTCCGGGCCAACCTGGCCATCGAGAACCTGCCGGAAGTACCGGAAATTGACGAGCAACTGCGGACGCGGCTGCTGGGCGAGGCGCGATTCCTGCGGGCCTATTTCTACTTCAACCTCGTGCGGTGGTTCGGCGACGTGCCCCTGCTGCTCGATCCCTTCCCGACGGACTTCGCCATCGCCCGCGCCCCGAAAGCTGAGGTGTACGCCCTCATCGAATCCGACCTCCAGGCGGCCATCGAGGCCCTGCCCGCGAGCTACGGCGGGGCGGACGTCGGACGTGCCACCAGCGGCGCCGCCCGCGCCATGCTGGCCAAGGTGGCCCTGACGCGCGGCAACTTCCAGCAGGCGGCCGACCTGTCGCTGGCCGTCATCAACAGCGGCCGCTACGCCCTCTACCCCACCTTCGCCGGCATCTTCACGATGGACGGGGAGAACAGCAGCGAAAGCGTCTTTGAGGTACAGGCGGCCGCCTTCGAGATCGGCGGCGGCGGTACCCAGTACAACGAAGTGCAGGGCGTGCGCGGGGTGCCCAACCTCGGCTGGGGCTTCAACCGGCCCAGCGACGACCTCATCGCCGCCTTCGAGCCCGGCGACCCCCGCCGCGACGCCACCATCCTCTACGTCGGTGAGGTGCTGCCCGACGGCTCCGGCATCGTGGAGGGCGACCCCAACATCGTGGGTGAGCGCTTCAACCAGAAGGCCTACGTAAGCGACCACCCCGGCGGCAACGGCAACGGCCCCGGCAACATCCGGGTGCTGCGCTACGCCGACGTGCTGCTCATCGCCGCCGAAGCCCTCAACGAGATCGGCCGGCCGGAGGAAGCCCTGACCTACCTCAACATGGTGCGCGCCCGCGCCCGCGGCACCTCCTCGAGTGTACTGCCCGACGTGACCACCACGAACCAGGCGGAACTCCGCGAGGCTATCTGGCACGAGCGCCGCGTGGAACTGGCCCTGGAACAGCACCGCTGGTTCGACCTCGTGCGCACCGACCGCTCCTTCGAGGTGATGAAGCCCCTGCGGCCCAGCTTCACCCAGAACAAAAACGAGCTCTTCCCCATCCCCCAGACGGAGATTGACCTCAGTGAAGGCGCCCTGGTGCAGAATCCCGGCTACAACTAGTCCTGCCCCACACCGCCATCCCCGGAGCGGGAGCGCAAACAATGGATTGCGCTCCCGCTTCTTTTTTATGGCTGACTGCTTACCTTGGCAGGATGCAACGTCGATCCTTCTCCGCGCCCCTGCTGGCGCTCTGCTTCCTCCTGCTGGCCACCGCTTCCCTGGAGGCCCAGCAATTCAAGGCCCTGCTGGTCACCGAGACCGCCGGCTGGCACCATCCTTCCATCACCGCCGGTATTCCCGCCCTCCAGGCCCTGGCCCGACGGCACGAGTTCCAGCTCGACCGCCAGCAGCAGGCCATCCCGCTGAGCGACAAGGCGCTGGAGAACTACGACGTGGTGATCTTCCTGAGCACCACCGGCGACATCTTCACCGACGAGGAGCAGGCTGCCTTCGAGCGGTTCATCCAATCGGGCAAGGGCTACGTGGGCATCCACGCGGCCTCCGACACGGAGTACGAATGGCCCTGGTACACCCGCCTGGTGGGCCATATGTTCAAGATCCACCCCCGCAACCAGACCGCCATGCTTGAGGTCGTCGACCCCGACTTCCCCGGCCTCGAGCGCTGGCCCGAGCGCATGCTGTGGACCGACGAGTGGTACGATTTCCAGGAGGCCACCGTGGAGGACCTCAACTACATCCTGACGGTGGATGAGTCGACCTACGACGCCAAGGTGAAGTGGGGAGAGAACGCCAGCGAGGGCATGGGTGATTTCCATCCCCTGGCCTGGTACCACGAGTACGACGGCGGCCGCGCCTTCTACACCGCTCTGGGCCACATCGACGATACCTACCAGGACGACTTCTTCCTCCAGCACCTCTACGGCGGCATCTACTGGGCCGCTACCGGGCACGGGTTGAAGACCAAAAAGTAGGCGGGGACGCGGGTGCCGGATCCGGCGGTCAATCGCCAAGCATCCGGAAGGCCTGGATGCCCGCCAGCAGCACGAATACCGACCCCACGATGAGGTGGAAGTGGCGGGTCACGTAGTGGGCGTGAGCATCGATCCACCTGGCCCCCCAGGCATAGCCGGACAGCATGGCCATGGCACCCGCGCCCGCGCCCAGCACGAAGGCGGTTTTGGACCAGACGGCGGGGTCCAGGATTCCGTCAGACATCAGCCAGCTGCCGATCGCGAAGTAGTAGGGAATGGCCAGGAAATTGACCAGGGCAACGCTGACCCCCTCGGCGTAGGGGCTGTCCACATGGCTCTCCTCCCGCTGCTCCTCGATGCTCTTTTCGCTGTGCTGCTCGCGGTACCACTTAAAGAAAAAATAGGCGGCCAGGAAGACCAGCACCGGGATGGCCCACCAACTCAGCAACTCGATGATGTCGGGGTTCTGCCGCAGATAGTTGGCCCCAATGAGGGCAATGGCCGCCTGCACGGTGAATACGGTAGTGATGCCCGCAGCGAAGCGCACCCCAGCCCAACGGCCCGCCTCCAGGCTGCAGGTGGCCACCGACATATTGAGCATGCCCGGCAGCAGTACCGCCCCGACGGGGGAGGCAAAGCCCAGTAATAAAGCAGTCAGGTATTCCAAAAGCGGCGAAGTTCGGTTTGGCTACCAAACTGCCCGCGGCCGATTTGGTTGGTGGGTCCGCCGGGAGATACACGGTTTGTCCCCTACAAACCACCGCGCCCCGTCTGAGCCGTGCCGTCGGGCCTGTGGCCCGCCGTATCCACCGTGAGCCGGCCGGTGCCTCCACACGCCGTGTGGAAGCGGGTTAAACACCCCCAAAGCTCTACGGTCATCCTCCAGGACCTCGGAGCGTCGCCCTAACCACCGCGCCACGTCCGAGCCGGGCCGTCGGGCCTGTGGCCCGTCGTATCCTCCCCAACCCGCGGCAAAGCTCTAAGACTTGGATTCGACTGCCCAATAGACATCGCCAACGCAGTTCAACGTGACAAGAATTGACGGATGACTCTGTAAAAGCTACGGCTATAACTACGTTCGGGAGGAGCGGTAGCGGGGAGTGGCTCACCAGAGCGTCCGATCTGCGGTTAGCGCACCGAACTGCGCTTCTACCCTTTATGGGCTAACTTATCCGCTGGCCTCCAATTTATCACCAATGCCTACGGTGTTACATGAGCGTGGCTATCGCTTCCATTTTTACGCCTCAGATGGGGGCGAGCCGGCCCACGTTCACATCAGTCGCGGCAATGGCTACGCCAAGGTTTGGCTCGAACCTTCGGTGCAAGCGCAGTATTTTTAAAACTACAAGGCCCGCGAACAGCGGGAGATCCTGGCGATCATCGCGGAAAACGAGGCCCTGCTAAAAGACGGTTGGTGACTTCTTCCAAAAATAAGTACGACACCCTGGAGCAAATAATTTTCGAGCAGGGTTTGCGGATCCTCGGCGTTCACGCTTATCAGGAGCTTAACCTGCTGTTGTTCGTACTCAACAACGGAAAAGTCCTACGTCGTAAGATCGACACCTTGGCCCGGCTGAGAGATGCGAATCAGACGGTACTGGATAATTACCACCTAATCGCGGGCGGCGTGGGCGTACACTGGCCGGACGTGGATGAGGACTTGAGTCTGAAGGGACTGCTGAAAGCGGAGTTCTCCATGCAGGCCATGGCGGTGTAATCTGAAATCAGATGCAGGCCGACATATGGGGTTTCCAAACCACAAAAACCGCTGCCGTTGTTGGTAAGAGGTATCTCGCCCAGATGGTATGGGCTAAGAACCGGTAAGCGCTAATGTTTGGCTTGGCTTGATGCACCGCGCCCCGCCGGAACAAACCACCGTGACACCCAACGGGCCGTCGGGCCTGTGGCCCACCGTATTCACCTTGAGCCGGCCGGTGCCTCCACACGCCATGTGGAAGCGGGTTAAACACCCCTAAAGCACTACACCTAACCTCCAGGACCTCTGAGCGTCCCCCCCAACCACAGCACCACGTCGGAGCCAACCACCGAGGCACGGAGGAGGCACGCGCCCAACCCGGCCTTTGCTATTCGGAATTACCCTAATCGGCCAAACCCTGAATTTGACCTTGGAAATGAAAGCGTTGATGTGGTAGGGAATCTGCTGTCGCTGCTCTTCGGACATGGTGACGACGCCCTCCGAATGGGCCGTACAACTCATCAAAACACACAACCGTTATCTTTAGGGAACCCACTCATCGTCATTTCAACCCGACCATCATGGACGCTACCGCTACCAAAGACCTGCTGCACCTGCGTATCGAGCAGGCCGATGAGAAGCTACTGGCCGTACTGGCCGAGGTAACCGAGAGCCTGTTCCGGAACTACCAGCCAGAGGTGGTAGAAGGCGACGAACGGAATGCGGGTGAAATTCATGCGGTGCCAGCGCCCCCGTCGATGCGTAAGCGCATGAACTTGAAAGAGTCGTTGGCCGACCTGAAGGAAGCCCAGGGGCAGTTCGAGTCGGGAGAATTCCTGAACTCCGAAGCGTTGGACAAAGAGATGGATAAATGGTAGGGCAACCCTTCCGCGTCAGCTTCTCCCGCAAGTTTCGCGATCGCCTGAAAGAAATCTATGATTACACTCGGCGCAGCGCCTCCCCGGCGGTTGCTACCAAGGTCCTTAATGGTATACGGGAAGAGGCACAGAAGCTGGAAAAGCTACCGAGTAGCCGGCCGATCTATCCTGGTTCGGAACCACTGGAAAGCGAGGTCCGATACACAAGCGTATGGTCCTACAAGATCATCTTTGAGGTTATTCCATCACAGATGTTGGTCCGCATCCTCACGATCCGCCACGACGCCGAGGATCCAGAGACAGTATTGGGAGACCTTGAATAAGGCCCACCTCTGTACCACACTAAAGGAAACCACGGAGGTGCACGGAGCAGCCGGGCCGTCGGGCCTTCGGCCCGCCGTTATCAACAGGAACCGGCCAGCGCTTTCACACGCCGTGTGGAAGTGAGTGAAGACACCCCAAAGCACCACGGCCAACCTCTCAGACTTCGGAGCGTCCCCCCACCAAATCGCCCCTACCGGTCCAGCAACTCCACCACCGGCTCGATGGCGGCCTCCCAGATGTCGTAGCCCGCGGCCGTCATGTGGAGATTGTCGGCCAGGAAGATGTCCTTGCGTACGGTGCCGTCGGGCAGCAGGGCGGGCGTCCAGACGTCGACGAAGTAGGTGTGCTTCTGCTTTTCGGCGTAGGCTTCCAGCAGGTCGTTGGCTTTCTCGTACTCCCGGTGCAGTTCCCAGCGGGCCACGCTCGGCTTCGGGGAGATGAAGACCACGGGGGTGTCCTTGCTGAGGTTTTTGGCGATCATCTTTCGCAGTTTCTTGGCGGAGCGGAGCACGTCCCGCGCCGAATCGCCGGCTGCGATGTCGTTGTCGCCCTCGTAGACGAACACCGCCCGGGGCCGGTAGGGGTAGATCAGCCGGTCGGCGTAGTGGATGAGGTCGGCGAACTGGCTGCCGCCGAAACCGCGGTTAAGCACCCGGTGCCCCTCCAGGTCCTCCTGCAGGCTGTGCCACATGCGCACCGAAGAGCTGCCCACGAAGAGGATGACCCCCGGGGCTATGGGCTGCACGGCGTCGGCCGTGGCGAAGGCCTCGATCTCGGCGGCGAAACGGGTGGGGTCGGGGGCCGACTGGGCGTAGAGGGCGGTCGTGATCAGGAGCAGAAGTACGGTCAGGCGCATCGGGGGCATATTGGATCGACGGAAAGATACGGAACCCGCGGCCGCGCCCCCATGCGAACAACCCTTCCCCCCCGCGGGACGTTCCCTGCTCCTAAACCCCTCCGCTTTGCTCGCCAAACGCATCATCCCCTGCCTCGACATCAAGGACGGCCGCACCGTCAAAGGCGTCAATTTCGTTAACCTGCGCGACGCCGGCGACCCCGTGGAGCTCGGCGCCAAGTACAGCCAGGCCGGGGCCGACGAGCTGGTGTTCCTGGACATCACCGCCACCCACGAGCGCCGCAAGACCCTGGCCGACCTTGCCCGCGACATTGCCCGCCACCTCAATATCCCCTTCACCATCGGCGGCGGCATCAAGGCCCTGGCCGACGTGGACGTGCTGCTCGACGCCGGGGCCGACAAGGTGAGCATCAACTCCGCCGCCGTGCGCCGGCCGGAACTCATCGACGAGCTGGCCTACGCCTTCGGCAAGCAGTTCGTCGTGCTGGCGGTGGATGCCAAGCTGGTCGACGGAGACTGGTACGTCCACCTCAACGGCGGGCGCATAAAAACGGAGCACAAGCTCTTCGACTGGGTACACGAAGCCCAGGAACGGGGTGCCGGCGAGATCCTCTTCACCAGCATGGACCACGACGGCACCAAGGCCGGATTCGCCAATGCGGCCCTGGCCCAGATGAGCGACCGCCTGAGCATCCCCATCATCGCCAGCGGCGGGGCGGGGAACAAGGAACACTTCGCCGACGTGTTTAAGGCCGGCAAGGCCGACGCCGGACTGGCCGCCAGCATCTTCCACTTCGGGGAGGTGGAGATCGCCGACCTGAAGCAATACCTCACGGCCGAAGGGGTGCCCGTGCGGCCTGTGAGCTAGAGCTTGTTTGGGTTTTGCTTTTCTGACCGAAAGCGAGTCACTTTTTGGATGGCCGAGGCGCTGAAAGTGGATCGTAGCGGGGCTACGAAGCCATTTTCAGCAACGAAGGACAGGCGAAAAGGGACTGTTTGCAGGTCGAATGGTAAAGCCCAAACAAGCTCTTATAGTAAAGCGCCCGCGCCGGTCGCCAGCATCGACAGAAAAGCAAGGGCCGTGAAGCCCAGGTAGATGATCGCCAGGATGCCGTACAGTTTGAACAGCCGCGCCAGGGCCCCGAAGGCTTGCGTCACCGACTGGGGGCTACCGTTGTCCACCGCAGCCACCGCCTCCGACCCGAACTGGTAGAGGAGGTACGACAGGTAGAACAAAAACAGGAAGACCAGGGCGTAGATGACCAGCACGCCCGTCATGAAGCCACCGCCGCCCGTGGCCGCGCCCAGTCCGGAAACCGCCATGAAGGTGCCGCCGAACAAAACCATCACCACCAGGAAAAAGCCGATGCCCACCATACTGAGAATGCCCAGAAAGCGGCCCCACTTGCCGGCTTTCCGTAGGTTTGCGGCTCCTTCCGGCTGAAGCTCCGGCGTGCGCCCGTAATTACCGTCGAGGGGGGTACTGTTTTCAATCATCATTCAGCGGGTTAGTTTATCTCAATATAAAGCCAATGCAAGTAAGCCCTTCCAACCTCCGGGAACTTGACTTCGCCAAGGACGGCGGCCTGCTGCCCGCCATCGTGCAGGACAGCGCCACCCGGGTAGTCCTGATGCAGGGCTACATGAACGCCGAGGCCCTGGCCAAAACCCTGGAAACGGGGCAGGTCACCTTCTTCAGCCGCAGCAAGCAGCGCCTCTGGACGAAGGGGGAAAGCTCCGGCAACGTACTCACCCTGGTGCGCGTCGACGCCGATTGCGACCGCGATTCCCTCCTCATCCAGGCCCAACCCGCCGGCCCCACCTGCCACACCGGCGCCGATACCTGCTGGGACCAGCCCAACGAAGGGGAATTCCTCGACCACCTCGAACGCACCATCCAGGACCGCCGCGACCACCCCAGCGAAAGCAGCTACACCACCTCACTCCTCCAGCGCGGCATCAACAAGGTGGCCCAAAAGGTAGGGGAGGAAGCCGTGGAGCTCGTCATCGAAGCCAAAGACGACAACAAGGACCTTTTCCTGGGCGAAGCCGCCGACCTGATGTACCACTACCTCGTGCTGCTGGCCGCCAAGGGCTACACCCTCGAGGAGGTCCGCCAGGTGCTCCGCCAGCGACACCGCTAGCCGGCGGAGCGCGGGTGCCCGGGCAAGCACAACCACAGCCGGGCCCGGTGGCGTTTACCCTTTGCCTGCCTTAACCCCCGAGCGAAGCGAGGGAAAACTGTCAAGCCCATTCACTCCTTCACCAATTCACCCATTCACTCCTTTACCCATGACCCTACAAGACCGCATCACCCCCGACCTCAAAGACGCCATGCGCGCCAAGGACCAGGCCGCCCTGCGCGGCATCCGGGCCATCAAGAACGCCATCCTGCTGCAGCAGACCGACGGGAGCGGCGAGACCCTCGACGAGGCCGGCGAGATCGCCCTGCTCCAGAAGCTGGTCAAGAGCCGGCAGGAAAGCCTGGAAATCTACGAGAAGCAGGGCCGCGAAGACCTGGCCCAGCCCGAGCGGGAGGAGATCGAGGTGATCAGCCGCTACCTGCCCGAGCAGCTGTCAGACGAAAAACTGGAGGCCATCGTTAAGGAAGTGATCGCCGAGACCGGCGCTACGTCCATGCGCGACATGGGCAAGGTGATGGGTGCCGCGAACGCCCGCGTGGCGGGTCGTGCCGACGGCAAACAAATTGCCGCGACGGTCAAACGCCTGCTGGCCTGATCGTGTCTTTTTCCGGGTAACCGCCCCCCCCGGTTGCCCCCTAATCGTTCGGAGCCACGCTCCCCCCGGCGCGTGGCGTCTTTGCTATGTTGAAGAAACTGGATTGGTACATCATCGGCAAGTTCATGCGCACCTTCTTCTTTACGGTGCTCATCTTCTCGATGGTCAGTTTGATCATCGACTTCAGCGAAAAAATCGAACGGTTCATCGAGACGGACATCCCCACTTCCGTCATCGCCTTCGAGTATTTTCCCACCTTCCTGGTGTTCATTCTGGGCTTCCTCTGGCCTATGCTGACGCTGATCGCCGTCATCTTCTTCACCGGGCGGATGGCCGACAACTCGGAGATCATCAGCATCCTCAATGCGGGGGTCAGCTTCTGGCGGCTCATGCGGCCCTACCTGATCTCGGCCGGCTTCCTGGCCCTGGTCTACCTGGCGGGCGTCCACTACATCATACCCCTGGCCAACAGCCACCGGGCCGAAATCGATCGGGTGTACTTCAGCCGCAACCGCGACGAGGGCAAGACCAGCAACGTCCACTTCTTCGTGGCCCCGGATACGAAGGTCTACATGACGCACTTCAGCAAGCGCGACAGTGCGGCCCGCAACTTCCGCATCGAGCACATCGTGGACAATGAGCTGGTGAGCCTCACCAAGGCCCGCTCGGCCAAGTTCGTCGACGGCGACCCTGGTAAATGGCGCCTTGACAACTACGAGATCCGCACCTTTGACGGCCTCCACGAAACCCTGGAAGTGGGCAACCGCCTTACGCTGGACACCGTGCTGAACCTCCGCCCCGAGGACTTCGTCGACTACCGCGAGCAGCAGTCGGCCCTCACCACGCCCGAGTTGCTCGAGCACCTGCGCAAGCAGCGCGAGCGCGGCGCCGGCAACATCCGCAAGTACGAAGTGGAGCTGGCCCGCCGTACGGCCGAACCCTTTACCATCTTCATACTGACCCTGATCGGGCTGTCGGTGGCCGGCCGTAAGGTGAGGGGCGGGATGGGCCTTCAGCTGGCCGTTGGCATCTTCATGGGGGCCCTGTTCGTCTTCCTCAGTCGCTTCGCCTCCACGATCAGCTCGGGCACCGACCTGCCGGTCTTCCTGGGCATGTGGATGCCGAACATCATCTTCTTCGGGGCGGCCCTGTATTTCGTGGCCAACGCCCAGCGCTGATCGTGGGCGGGCGGGCGTTCATCTAATTACGGCTAGGTATTGTTGTCTTTCGGGGCATCTTTCCCTTCCAAGCGGAAAATCAATACAAATGGATCAGAAAAAATTAATGACCTGGGGCATCCTCGGTTTCTTCCTCTTCATCGTGCTCATCATGGTGAGCAGCGCCACCTTCGTGACGATCGAGTCCGGGGAGCGCGGCGTGCTCTTCCGTCGTTTCAGCGGACTGGACAAGCAGCAGACCTACTCCCCCGGCTTCCACGTCGTGGCACCCTGGAATACGATGTACGTTTACGAAGTACGGGAAGCCCAGCTGGAGGAAGCCATGGAGGTACTGTCCAGCAACGGCCTTAACATCAGGGTCGACGTCACGGCACGGATCCGGCCCAATTACGCCGATGTTCCTTCCCTGCACGAAACCTTCGGTCCCGAGTACATGGAGCGCCTGATCCGCCCGGAGGTCCGGTCGAGTGTCCGGCAGGTGATCGGCAAGTTCACCCCCGAGGAGCTCTACTCCACCAAGCGCGATGAGGTGCAGACGCTTATCACCGAGGAGCTGACGAATACCCTGGCCAACAACTACATCGACCTGCGCGCGATCCTGATCCGCGATATTGAACTGCCTGACAAGGTGCGGATGGCCATCGAGGAAAAGCTCGAGGCCGAACAGGGCTCCCTGAAGTACGAGTATATCCTGACGCGCGAAAAGCAGGAGGCCGAGCGGCGCCTGATTGAGGCTCAGGCGAAGGCCGATGCCAACCGCATCCTGGCCGCCAGCCTTTCCGACAACATCCTGCGCGACAAAGGCATCGAAGCCACCCTGGAGCTGGCCAAATCCCCTAACAGCAAGATAGTGGTGGTCGGCAGCCCCGGTAGTGACGGTCTGCCCCTCATCCTCGGTGGCGGCAGCAACTAACTGGAAGTTGCGGCTTCCAGCTCCTGTAGATGGTAGTTATAGATGAACTTGGGCGTTTCGGCGTATAGTTTGCGGTACAGTTCCAGGGCCATGCTGCGGGACTGCTCGTCCTGTTTGCCGCTCAGTTCGTAGGCGACCAGATTGGCTTCGGCCAGTTGTTCCGTGGTGAGGGTATCGCTGGTGATGAGGTCTTCCAGGATTTCCCGGGCCTCGGCCGCGTTGTCGGGGTCGTAAGCCACCAGGCAGCGGGCGTGCAGCAGTCGGGCCCCGAAGAGTACGTCCGGGTTGCCGAGGTCTTCGGCCAGTTCCAGGGCTTCCTGTTCCACTTCCCGGAGTTCGTCGATCTTTCCGTCGGCCAGTAATACCTGTCCCTTTTCGTACAGACTGGCACCCAGTACGAGCCGGTTCGTGGTGCTGCGGGCGATCTCGATGGCCTGGTCGTAGTACTTGAGGGCCAGGCTGTAGTCGGCCTGCAGGTAGTAGATGTCGCCCAGGGTATTCACGGCCTTGGCTACGCCCTTGCGGTAACCGAGGTCGCTGCTGATCGACAGGCAGCGGTCCAGGTGGCTGATGGCCTTGGTGAAGTTGCCCATCACGCTGTTGATGTCGCCGAGCAGGCCTTCCGTCACGGCGATACCCTGGCGGTCGCCCAGTTCGTAGCAGATTTTTAGGTCCTGTTCGAAGAGTTCCAGCGCGGCCTCGTAGTTGCCCTGTCGTTCGTTGATGCTGCCGAGGCTTCCGAGCCCAATGGCCTGCAGGCGCCGGTTGCCGAGTTCCCGGGCCAGGGCCAGCCCTTTGTGGTGGTGCTCCAGGGAGCGCTGGTAGTCGCCGCTGTCAAAGTAGACGATGCCGAGGTTGGTGTGCAGGGTAGCTAGCCCCATACTGTCGCGGCTTTCCTCGTGGAGGGGTATCTGTTCCTCGATCACCCGGATGGCCTCTTCGTATTGCCCCAGGTTCATGTAGGTGAGCCCGAGGTGGCTGATGGTGCTGGCCGAGGTGGTGGTGCCGGCCTGGCTCAATCCGCTTTCGAGCGACCGCTTGAAGTAGGTCAGGGCCCGGTCGTAGTGGTTGGTCCGGAAAAAGAGGTTGCCCATGTTGCTGTAGGCCTTGGCGATGCCGAAGATGTCGTCGACGGATTCGAATAGTCCGGCGGCCACCTTCAGGTAATCCATGGCCTGTTCGTAATCGCCCTTGAGCAGATGCAGGTGGCCCAGGCAGTTGTTGGCGCGCCCGAGCAGGATGACGTCGCGGCTCGATTTCGCCAATCGCTTCGCTTCCTCGTACGCCCGCTGGGCGTCTTTCCACCGGCCGACGATCTCGAAGACGCTGCCCTGGCTGATGAAGATGTTGACGGTCACCTCGCGGTCCGCCTGCTGGTTCATCTTTTTGATCAGGCGGTCGTAGAGTTCCAGCGCCTGCTGGTTCTGGTAGTTGGCCCGCGCGTAGCTGGCTGCCTTGTTGAGGTACTCGATGGTCTTTTCGGTGTCGCCGCTTTGTCCGTAGTGGAAAGCCAGGTCGACGTACCGTTCTTCAATCGAATCGGCGTAGATCTTTTCGATCGCGGCGGCGATCTGCCGGTGCAGCTGTTGCACGCGGGTGGTCAACTGCATACCGTATACGGCTTCCCGCAGCAGGCTGTGCTTGAAGATGTAGCGCAGTTCGTTCATAGCGCTCCAGATCTGCCCGCGCTCGGCCAGCCGTATCTGCTCCCGCAGGTCCTGCATCAGGTTCTCGGAAGACTCGAATCCTTCATCGGACCGCATCACTTCGCTCAGGACCGGAATGTCGAACTCGCGGCCAATCACCGCCGCCGCCTTTACGGTTTCCCGGACCATATCCGAGAGCCGGTCGATCCGCGCGGTGAGGATGGAAGTGATGCTGGTAGACAGTTTGATGCTCTCGTCGCTGAGGTGCAGCAGACCGTCCTCCTGTTCTTCCAGCAGTTCACTTTCGCGGAAGTATTCCAGGATCTGCTCCAGGTAGAAGGGGTTGCTGTTGGTGGCCTTCAGCAGGGTTTCCAGCGTGTCTTCCGATACGGGGCCTCCGAGGGTGACTTCGGCGAACTTGCGCACCGCCGACTCGGGGAGACCGGAAATTTCCACCTGCATGGTGGGTAAATCGGACTCAAGGTGGCGGGCATCGTCAACCAGTTGCGGGAAATGACCGTCGTCGTCGGGGCGCGCCGTGGCCACGATCAGCAACGGCAGGTCCTTGGCGCGCCGCAGCAGTTCGTGCACCACCACCAGGCTTTCCTGGTCGATCCAGTGTGTATCCTCCAGTTCCAGGACGGTGGGCTGGATCAGGGCTTCCGCCACGATCAGGCTCACGATGGCGTCGATGGTATTCTGGTAGCGGCCCTGGGCGTCGAGGCGGGTATAGAGTGAGTTCGGGATGGTGATGCCCAGCTGGGCGGCCAGCATCGATTCGGTCCGTTTCAATTCGGCGGAGAAACGCTCGGCGCGGGGATCTTCCTGCTGTTCCAGGTTGATGTACAGCCAGCTGATCCGGGCCTCGAACCGGCTCAGGTTCTGTTCGGCACTCAAATCCATGCTCTGGCGGAAGGTGCGCTGCAGGAGGAAGGTGAAGGGGTTGAAGGGCTTGCGCAGGATCTGGTCGCAGCTGCCCAACAGCCAGTTGAAGGGCCGTTTCTGGTTCAGGCGGTAGTGCAGTTCGTGGGTCAGGCGGCTCTTGCCGATTCCGGCCTCCCCGAACACGTAGGCGATGCCGCCCGGCTTGCCCTTCAGCAGGGGGGCGGCGAATTCCATGAGCTGGTTTACCTCCTTGTCGCGGCCGATGGGCTCACCGCCGTATTCGGGCTTGCCCAGCGATTGCCGGCGGCCCTCCAATGAATAGGTAGGTACCGGATCCTGGATGCCCTTGTAGCGGATGGCCCCCCGCGGCAGGAAGCGGAACTGGGGCGTGGTGGCGATCTCCTCGTCGACGAGCACGGCCTGCCATTCGGCGGCCGACATGATCCGGGCGGCGAGGTTTACGCGGTTGCCGACGCAGGCGTACTGGGCGCGCTCCTTACCCCCCACGATACCGGTAAAGGCCGTGCCCACGGTCATCCCCATGCGGAAGCGGAACTTCTGCTGGTCGTGGTTACACAGGATCTCCAACTCCCGCTGGATGGTAACGGCAAATTCCACGGCCCGCGCCACGTTGTTCTCGTAGGAAACCGGTGCCCCGAAGAAGATGACCATCAGGGCACCTTTGTCGCCGTAATCCACCTCCTTGAAGTAGCCGCCGAAGTCCTTTACCTGGTCCAGGACCACGGTGGCGAACTGGTCGAGTTCCTCGTGGGTGCGTATCGCGTCGAAGGAAAGAAAGCAAGAGACCACGGTGCGGAACTCCCCGGCCTGGTCGTAGCGCACCACTTCCGGGGGAAGGAAGGCCGTGGCGATCTCGGTCTCGATCTCGGGGAGTTGCAGCGGCGGTACCTCCACCTCGGAGGTCAGGGATACGTCACCCAGGACGCGGAAGGTTTCCGCGTCAATCTCTTCGGTGTACACCAGCCGCCCTTCGATGAGCGACTCCACGTAGCTGTTGATGAAAATTTCGTGCTCTCCCGCCTGGCTTTGGCACTGGGCTGCGGCGTCGATGGCCGGCCCCCGGAAGTAAAAGGCGCGCAGGTCCTTGCCGACGATGCCGTAGCTGACCGTGCCGGCGGCAATGCCCGCTTTGATGCCAATGGTGTAGTGGTTGCCGAAGGCGTTGCCACGGTCGCGGAAAAGCTGGCGCGCCTCCTCCGCCGTACGCAGGAGGTGCATGGCGTGGCGGCCGTCGAGAGGAAGCGGAAAAATGGCGGTGAATGCATCGCCGGCAAAGTAGGGGATGAAGCCGCCGGCGGCGTAGGCCAGCGATACGAGGGGTTCGAATACCTCGTTGAGCACCACCGAAAGCTCTTCGGCCCCGCTGAGCCCCTTCTTCATCAGCGATTCGGTGAGGGGGGTGAAGCCCGATAGGTCGATGTTCAGGGTAAAAGCTTCCAGTTCACCGTGAAACTCACCGGCGACTAGCTTTTGCTGAATAAAGGGTGGAATAAGGGGCTGCACGAATGTTTTTGTACGGGGCTACGGCTCTAAAGGTAACCCGCCGGGAAAATAAAACGGCTGCCTGCAGAGCGGGCAACCGTGCTGTAATCTTTCGTAA
This sequence comes from Neolewinella litorea, assembly GCF_004803465.1. GTDB lineage: Bacteria > Bacteroidota > Bacteroidia > Chitinophagales > Saprospiraceae > Neolewinella > Neolewinella litorea. Next base: position 26,744 of record NZ_SRSF01000007.1, read on the forward strand.
CCTTATCCGGTACCCGAACCGACCGTACGGGCCGGGGGGTAAGAAGGGCAAGTCTAAAAGTGACGGGAACCGTCCAACAGAGCAGAAGTAAGGCTTAGTCCACCGCCCAGTGCACAGGCGGCCATGAGAACGTAGAGAATCGTCATTAACGCAACATTTGTGGGTTGAAAAGTCAGAATTAGCGGGTGAGAGCGTGCCCGTTGGGAGAAACACGGTGGCTCCCCCGGAACATTCCGCGCAATAAACACAATTGCGCCTCGAATTCCAAACCGACGATAGGGGGATTTTATTTTACCGTAACGGAATAACTGTAATGGGCTCTTCGCCGGATTTTGGTTTGGCGGCGTGTCCGGTTTCCCATTGATAAATTCTGAGGTGGTCAAATTTGTCCGACAGTTCTACGGCGTGCAGATTTCCGATTTCATGCGCCGTGACGATCTCCGGCGGACCGGTGACGGAACGCGCCGAGGCGGGGTAAATGTAGTAGGCCCAGCCGGGGGCGGGGGCGGCCATATTGGTGAGGTCTACCAGCATCACCCCGGCCCACGGCAGGAGGTGTACCTGTACGCTGCCGGTATCCAGACTGCGGTTTACGGTCTTGAGACTGTCCCAGTTGCTGACGTAGGCTTCGAGGGCCGCGCGGTTGTTCTCCAGGTCCATGCGGTAGCTGGCCTCGTCCTGCGCGTGCAGGGACCGCTCAGTGACCAGGTCGGAGCGAATTTCCTCCTTGAGCCGGAACAGGAAGCCGCTGACGCCGATCAGCAGGAGGCATACGCCAATGAGGACGTAGCGCCAGATGTTGAGCGTATGGTTATGCTCCATCATGGCGGTGATCATCTCGTGGTCGAGATCCTGAAACTCCTGGGCGGTGCGCGGGGTGCGCCCACTGGGCGGGGGGGTAATATCGCGGGCATCCGCGTAGGCGTTCAGGTCGTCCCGCAGGCGGTCGACTTCCTGAGCCAGGAAGGGATCCTCGGCGATCATCTGCTCGACCTCGGCGTTGCGCTCCGGCTCCAAGAGTCCGAGCACGTACTGGTCCAGCAACCCGCTTCGCTTTAGTTCTTCCCTGTTCATATACTGCCCCGTGCTACATACGGTATTTGAAAAACGCCGGGTAGTCCGCGATGTGCGGATACCCCCTACCTAATTTGCCTGGCAGGTTGCTTGTTTAGCCGTAGGCCCCTAATCGCTGTCGGGGTGGGTGCAATGTATCAGTTAGCGGGGCTGCCGTCGTAAGCCCACTTGATGTATAGGGCTCCCCAGGTGAAGCCGCCGCCGAAGGCGGTGAGGATGAGGTTGTCGCCGCGCTTGAGCTGCGGCTCGTAGTCCCAGAGGCAGAGGGGCAGCGTGCCGGCCGTGGTGTTGCCGTACTTGTGGATGTTGACCATGACCTTCTCAAGGGGAAAATCGACCATCTTGCTCACCGTCTGGATGATGCGGATATTGGCCTGGTGGGGCACCAGCCAGTCGACGGTTTCGGTCGTCAGGCCGTTGCGCTCCATGACCTCGGCTACTACCTCCGACATGCCCTTGACGGCAGCCTTGAAGACGGGCCGGCCGTTCTGCCGCACGAAGTGCTCCCGCGACATGACGGTGTCCACCGTCGCCGGGCGGCGCGAGCCGCCGGCCACGAGGTAGAGGTATTCCTCCCCGCTGCCGTCGCCGTAATGACGGTAATCGATAAAGCCCGTGCCATCCGAAGCCGGTTCCAGCATCACCGCGCCGCAGCCGTCGCCGAAGATCACGCAGGTGGTGCGATCGGTGTAGTCGATGATGCTTGACATCTTGTCGGCCCCCACCACGATGACCTTCTTGTGCTGCCCGGCCTCGATGAACTTGGCCCCCACGGTCAGGGCGTAGAGGAATCCGCTGCAGGCGGCGTTGACGTCGAACCCGAAGGCGTGGAGGATGCCTGCTTTGTAGGCCGCCACGTTAGCGGTGTCGGGGAAGATACTGTCGCCCGTGACCGTGGCGCAGATCACCACTTCCACCTCGTCGGGATGGGTGTTGGTTTTCTTGAGCAGCCCCTTCAGGGCCTCGGTGACCATGACTGAAGTCCCCATCTCTTCGCCCTTGAGGATCCGCCGCTCCTTGATGCCGGTACGGGAGGTTATCCACTCGTCGCTGGTGTCGACGATGGAGGCCAGTTCATCGTTGGTAAGTACGTAGTCGGGAACGTATCCCTGTACTCCCGTAATGGCGGCGCGAAGTTGACTCATGGTTTGGGGGCTAAACTGATTAGGGGCCACAAGGTAAGCAGGGCATTGCCGCCCTACAACCCACAAAGCGGGCGGATTGCCGGTGGCTAAGGTGTCGGCGCCGGCGCCGGGGGGGCTCAGGCCAGGTCGTCGCCGACGAACTCATCCTCGGTCGGCGCACCGAATTCGCTCAGGGCCACGAGCCCAATGAAGGTGAGCAAACCGTTGAACGCCAGGATCAGGAAGCCGAACTGGAAGCCGCCCAGCAGCTCGGCCGAGAAGTAGTCGACCAGCATGGAGATGATGGGCGAAAGCAAACAGACAATGAGCAGGGCGGGGATCCGTACCGACCGCACCAGGATGGTCTCCCGCACCCGGTAGTCGGTGAGCAGGCCGAAGGAGAACAGACCCAACAGCGGGCCGTAGGTGTAGCCTGCGGCCTTGAACAGGCTGTTGATGACGGCCGTATCGTTGATGATCTGGAAAGCCATGATGACCAGGAAAAGCAGCACCGAGAAGCCGGAATGGACCATGAGTCGTTGGCGCTTGTCCTGCTGGTCGTCGCGGGCTTCGCCCCCGTAGGTACCCGGCTCCTGCGCGCCGTCGCCCGCAAGCTTGTCTTCTTCCATGCCGAGGAAGTCCACGCAGAAGGAGGTGGTCAGGGCAGTCAGGGCACTGTCGGCGCTGGAATAGGCGGCGGCCACGATGCCCAGGACGAACAGGATGCCCACCACGGGCGGTAGGTTAACCAGGGCGATGGTGGGGTACAGCAGGTCGGAAGTCGGCGGGACGGACAGGCCCACGGTAGCCGCGTAGATGTAAAGGAGGGCCCCCAGACTCAGGAAGAGCAGGTTAGCGAACACCAGTACCAGACTGAAAGCCAGCATGTTCTTCTGCGCGTCGCGGAAGTTGGGCATGCTGAGGTTCTTCTGCATCATGTCCTGGTCGAGGCCGGTCATGACGATGGTGATGAGGGCGCCGCTGAGAAACTGCTTGAAGAAGTTGTTGGGGTCGCTCCAGCCGCCATCGAAGAAGAACCACTGGTTGTAATCACTCTGCTCGATGAGGCGTACCATACCCCCGAAGTCGGTCTCCAGGGCATCGCTGATGTAGAAGACCGTAATGCCGGCCGCCAGGAGCATACAGACCGTCTGTAGCGTATCGGTAACGATGATGGTCTTGATGCCTCCGCGAAAGGTGTAGAGCCAGATGAGGAGGATGGCCACGGCCACCGTGACGGCGAAGGGAATGCCGATAGGCGCGGCCACGAACTGCTGAAACACTACCGCCACGAGAAAGAGCCGGAAGGCCGATCCGATCGTGCGCGAAAGCAAAAAGTAGAAGGCGCCAATCTTGTAGCCGTACCAACCAATGCGGTTGCGCAGGTACTCGTAGATGCTGGTGAGGCCCATGCGGTAGTACAGCGGCAGCAGGACCAGGGCGATAACGAGATAGCCCAATAGGTAACCCAGCACCACCTGCATATAGCTGAAAGCCTGGTTGACGCCGCCGGCACCCACCGCCCCCGGGATACTGATGAAGGTGACCCCGGAAAGGCTGGAGCCCACCATGCCGATGGCTACGAGGGGCCAGGGAGATTTACGACCCGCGAGGAAAAAGTCGGAGTTGTTGCTGTCCTTACGGCTGGTGAGAAAGGATACCAGCACGAGCACCGCGAAGTAAACGGCAACGATGCCGATGATGGCGTAGGGGCTGAGGGATGCGTTCATGGGGGAACGCGCAATTTATGCAATCCCCCCGGAACCGTATTAATTCAATTTCTGCAGTTCGTCCTTCAGGGTCTGGGGGCTCTGTACGCCGGCGGCCCGGAACTTGAGTTCGCCCCGGTGGAAGATCATGGTCGTGGGCATGGCCTGTACACCGAGCTTCTGGGTGATGTCGGGGTTGCGGTCCACGTCGATCTTGACCAGCCGCATCTTGTCGCCCATATCTTCCTTCAGTTGCTTCAGGATGGGGGAATAGGCGTGGCAGGGCCCGCACCAGGTGGCGTGGAAATCAATCAGCACGGGCACGTCGCCGTTGATGAGGTCTTGGAAGGAGGTCTGGGCCATGGCTTTATTAATGCTAAACCCGCCCGCGGGGAGGGCGGTTCACCCGCCGGCCAGGGCCAGGAACTCCGCTTCCGTGAGAATCCGCACCGTACCCAGGGCTTCGGCTTTCTTGAGTTTGGAGCCGGGTTTCTCCCCGACCACCAGCACGTCGAGTTTGCCGCTGACGGCCGAGACGATCCGGGCCCCGGCGGCCTTGGCTTTCTCCTGGGCCTCCTTGCGGCTCATTTCCTGCAGGCTGCCGGTGAAGAGCATCGACTTGCCCACGAAGGGCCCCTCGGTCACCTGGGCCGCCGGCCGGTCGGCCTCCGTGGGGCGCACGTTGACGCCGAGGGCTTCCAGTTCCCGCAGTTGTTCCAGGTGGATGGGGTTAGCGAAGTAGGCGGCGACGTTTTTGGCTACCGTAGGACCTATGTCCTTGATGTGCAGGTACTGCTCTTCCGACCAGTCGGCCAGGTCAAGCACGTGCTCGACGTGCTGGGCGAGCAACTGGCTGGCTTTCTTGCCCAGGTGGTGGATGCTCAGGCCGTGCAGAAGCCGCCACAGGGGGTTTTGCTTGGCATTCTCAACGCTTTGCCGCAGATTCTCGGCCGAGCGTTCCCCGAAGCCTTCCAGGCGGGCTATCTCGTCGTAGGGCAGGCGGTACACGTCCACGATGGTACGCAGCCAGCCCAGTTCGTAAAATTGCTCCACGTAGCGGCGGCCCATGCCGTCGATGTCCATGGCTACCTTGGAAACGTGGAAGATGATCCGCTGCAGGTTCTGGGCACCGCACACGCAGACGGGGCAACGCCAGGCGGCTTCGCCCGCTTCCCGCACCAGGGGTACCTCTTCCTCCGTGTTGTTGATGGGGCAGGTGACGGGCCACACGATGGGCGTTTCGCTGCCGTCGCGCAGTTCCTCCAGGGGCTTGACGATGTAGGGGATGACATCGCCGGCCCGTTCGAGCAGTACCCGGTCGCCGAGGCGGAGGTCCTTGTCGCGGATGAAGTCTTCGTTGTGCAGGCTCACGCTGCTGATCATCACGCCGGCGAGGGCTATGGGCTTGGTCTTGGCCACCGGGGTGATGGTACCGATCTTGCCCACCTGGTATTCTACGTTCAGCAGGGTGGTGGTAGCCTGCCGGGCGGCAAATTTGTAGGCGATGGCCCACCGGGGGTGGTGACTGGTATAGCCGGCCCGTTCCTGCAGGGCCAGGTCGTCCACCTTGACCACCATCCCGTCGATCTCGTAGGGGTATTCGGCCCGGCGGGCCTCCCACTCGCGGCAGAAGGCCGCCGCGCCGTTGATGTCTTCGGTACGGGTACGCTCGTCGCCGGCCACGGGTACCTTGAAGCCGAGTTCCGTAAGGATGTCCAAGGCGTGCGTGTGGGTACCCAGGGCCTGTACGGCGTCGTTGCCGGCCTCGTCGGTCCCGAAGCCGAAACTGTAGATGAAGGCTTCCAGTTGCCGCTCGGCGGCTTCCCCGGGCGACTTCATGCGCAGGCCCCCCGTGGCGGTGTTGCGCGGATTGGCGAAGAGGGTCAGGCCGGCCTCGGCACGGCGCGCGTTCAGCTTTTCGAAACGGTCCTTGCGAATGATGACCTCCCCCCGCAGCTCCACGCGGTGGAGGCCGAACCGACTGAATGCGGCCGTGAGTGGCACCGATCGGATCACGCGCGCGTTGTGGGTAATCTCCTCTCCGTACACCCCGTTGCCGCGGGTGGCGGCGCGTACCAGGCGGTCGTTTTCGTAGACCAGGGCGATGGTGCCGCCGTCGTATTTGGGTTCAATGGCGTACGACAGGGGGGTGTCCTCTTCCAGATTGAGCATCCGCTTCACCTGGCGGTCGAATTCCAGCAGGTCGTCGGCGTTGTAGCTGTTGCCCAGGCTCAGCATGGGCACGAGGTGGCGCACGCTGGCGAAGTTGCCCGTCAGGTCGCTGCCTACCCGCTGGGTGGGGCTGTTGGGGGTCACGAGCTCCGGGTGCTCCGCTTCCAGGGCCTCCAGGCGCTTGTACAGTTGGTCGTATTCGTAGTCGCTCAGTACCGGATCGTCCTCCACGTAGTAGCGCCACTCGTGGTACCGCAGCAGGGCACGGAGTTCGGGCAGTTGTTCGGCGGCGGGCAGGAGCAGCTGGCCCTCGAGGTATTCCTTCGAGCGGGCGTATAGCTGCCGCTGTTGATCTTTTCCGTACATATAAGGTGGGGCTTATTGAGCCTGGTTCGTATCCGTCTCCGGGGGCTCGGGCAGTGTGATGAGCACCTCCTCGATCCGGCGGGTATTGACCGACATGGCCTGGAACCGGTAGCCCTCGTAGGTGATCTCCTCCCCTGTTTCGGGGATACGCCCCAACATCTCCAGCAGCAGGCCGCCGAGGGATTCCGCTTCCCCCTTCACGGGGTCGAAGGTGGAAGAGGGGATTTTGAGCACCCGGTAAACGTCATTGAGCATGGTCTTGCCGTCGAAAACGAAGTTCAATTCGTCAATGCGCTGGTAAAGGATCTCCTCTTCCTCGTCAAATTCATCCTGGATGTCGCCGATCACCTCCTCGAGCACGTCCTCGAGCGTCACGATGCCTTCCGTGCCGCCGTATTCGTCGACCACGATGGCCATGTGGGTTTTCTCGGTCTGGAATTCCTTGAGCAGGTCGCTGATTTTCTTGTTCTCGGGCACGAAGAGTACGTCCTCGCGCACCAGGTGGTTCCAGTCGAAGGTGGCGGGTTCGTGCCGGTGCCCGAGCAGGTCCTTCACGTACAGTATGCCCTTGATCTTGTCGAAGTCTTCCTCGAATACGGGGATGCGGCTGTAGCTCGATTCCCGCATCACCGCGATCAGTTGATGGTAATCGATCTTGCTGTCTACGGCCACCACGTCGCCGCGCGAGCGCATGATCTGCCGTACGGTGACGTTGTTGAACTTCACGATCCGCTTCAGGATGTCCACGTCCTGCCGCTGGTTGTCGTCTCCGCCGTCGTCGGAGTTCACCGTCAGGTCGATAGCCTCGTCGATGTCTTCCTGGCTGGCCGCGGCCGCGTCAAGCGTGTGGTTCTCCAGCCGCCGCTCGATGAAGTGGGCGCCCTGCACGAGGCCGGAAGAGATGGGGTGCAGGGCCTGCATCAGGAAGTTGATCGGGCCGGCCATGCGGGTGGCCAGTTTCACCTTGTTGTAGCTGGCGTACACCTTCGGGGCCACCTCGCCGAAGAGCACCAACAGGAAGGTTACGCCGATCACCGTAATGAGGAACCCGATGGCCCCGCTCAACCCCGCTTCCGAGAACTGCCGCATGAACGCCAGGCTCTCCTGAATGGTCCGGGCCCAGCTGGCGAACAGGGCGTCCGGGAATACCTTGCGCAGCATGATCTCCGACACCAGTACGATGGCAATGTTGATGAAGTTGTTGGCGATCAGGATGGTGGCCAGCAACAGGCGGGGCTTCTCCCGCAATTCGTAGAGGGTGGCGCGCACCGGATTATTCTCCTGTTCCATCTCCTCGTAATCGTTGGGCGTCAGCGAGAAGAAAGCTACCTCGGAACCGGAGACGATTCCCGATAGCAGCAACAGCCCCGCGATCGCCGTAAAGCCCAATACGAGCTCAAGGCCGCTACTCATCAGCAGAAGGGAAGGAAATAAAAGCGGAATCGGATCGGTTGGGTCCAATAGTAGGGGTTGGTCGGCTACAAAGATAGGATGTGGCGCTGACCCCGTGCGCTGAATCAGAACGGCAGGTCTTCTTCGCTCTCCATACCGGTGTCGGCGGGGGCTGCGGCACTGTTGTCGGAGCCTTCGCTACCGTCGCGTTTGCCGTCGAGGATCCGGAAAAAGGCCCCTACGACCTCGGTGGTCTTGCGGGGATTACCGTCCTTGTCCTGCCACTTGCGGTGGGTCAGTTTACCGTCGAGGTAGATCATGCTGCCCTTGCGCAGGTACTGCTGGGCGCGTTCGGCCAGGTTACGCCACAGCACCACGTCGTGCCACTGCGTTTCTTCCTGCCATTCGCCGGCCCGGTCCTTGTAGCTCTCCGAGGTGGCCACGCTGAATTTGGCTACCATCGTCCCGCTGCTGAGGGTCCGGATTTCGGGGTCGGCGCCCAATCGCCCGACCAGGGTCACTTTGTTGATCATACTTCGGCTAGTTTCGGCCAAAGCTACATCGCAACGCCGGGAATCCCCGAAAAATAGACGATTTTTAAACAAAATGTTGGGTCACAAGTCTAGCGTCAGCCGGCTCTCTTCCAGGTAGCGGGTGATCACGCGGGGCAGGGCGTAGCGCTCCAATTCCCACCGTTCGATCCGCAGGTAGTGGGCCGGCAGTTGGCCCATAGTAGACCACCGGAAGCGGTGGAAGATCACCCCGATCCGCTGGTGCGTTAGCTGGTGGAGGAAGGGGGTGCTCCGTCCTTCGTAGTGCAGTTCGGCAGCGGGCAGCCAGTCCGGCCATTCGTCCAGTTCCATCAGGGCGGCGGGGCGCAGGTCCAGGGTCGGGGCTTCGAGCAAGGGAAACTGGTACAGCTGACGCCAGATGTCGCGTTCCTCACGGCGGTGGATCAGGAAGCGGCCGGCTTCGTCGGTGAGGACCAGATAATGAAAGAAACGTTCGCGCCGCTTGCCCGATTTGCCCTTCACGGGCAGTTCGTACACCCGGTCCTGCGCCAAGGCCCGGCAGCGGTCGGCGAGCGGACAGCTGGGGCACTGCGGGGCCTTGGGGGTGCAGACCAGCGCTCCGAAGTCCATGATGGCCTGATTAAAAGTGGCCGCGGGGGTATCGCCGAGGGCCGCGTCGACCAGAGATTGGAAGTGTTTTTTACCAGGACCGGTATCTATGGGAGTGGGGTCGCCGGCATAGCGGGCCAGGATGCGGAACACGTTACCGTCCAGCACCGCCACCTGCCGGTCGAAGGCGAAGGAGGCGATAGCGGCCGCGGTGTAGGGGCCCACGCCAGGTAGGGTGAGCAATCCTTCGTAGGTGGCCGGAAACCGGCCATCGTATTGTTCGACCACCTTGCGGGCTGCCTTCAACAGGTTGCGGGCGCGGGAATAGTACCCCAGTCCCTCCCAGTGTTTCATCACCTCGGCGTCAGGAGCGGCGGCCAGATCGGCCACGGTGGGGTAAGCCGCCACGAAGCGTTCGAAGTAGGGCAGCCCCTGGGCTACGCGCGTTTGCTGCAGGATGATCTCGCTCAGCCAGACGCGGTAGGGGTTGCGGTCACCCTTCCACGGCATCGGACGGCGATCTGGTCGGTACCATCCGGTGAGCTTACGGCCGAAAAGCGGCCAATCCACTTTATCCATGCAAGCAGAAGGGGTGGGCCGGGCGTAAAGTTGCCCGGTCGGAAGAAGATGGTGCGATCTGCCCCTACTGGGTTTGGCGCAGTTTGCCGTACTGGCGGGCGATCTGGGCCTTCAGGTCTTTGCGGGCAAAGAAGATCCGACTCTTCACCGTGCCGAGGGGCAGTCCGAGCTGGTCGGCGATCTCCTGGTACTTGAAGCCCTGGTAGTGCATCAGGAAGGGGATGCGGGTAGACGAATCCAGCTCGTCGATCATCTCCGTAAGTTCCTTGATCAGGATGTCGCTTTCCGCCGAGTTCTCGATGGAGTGGGCGCCCGAGTTGAGGTAGTACAGGTTGTCGGTGTTGTCCATGATGGTGTTGGCCTTCACCTTCTTCCGGTAGTTGTTGATGAAGATGTTCTTCATGATGGTGAAGAGCCAGGCCTTCAGGTTCGTTCCCGGCCGGAACTTGTCGCGGTTCGTAATGGCCCGAAAGGCCGTTTCCTGGTACAGGTCCTTGGCATCCTCCGAATTCTTCGTCAGGTTATAGGCGAAGGAGTGAAGGACGGTGGTCTGTTGATTAAACTGCACAAAAAATTCGGGCTGTGACATGATTGGGGGGGCCGGGGCCAGTTTGTTTAAGGGAAGTAAGGTCTGGGTTATATATAGAAGACGCTTATGTGGCCTTTAGGTGGTTTTATTTTCACATTCCGGCCATGGTGCCCCGACGTCATCGGGCTGCAGTAGCGAGTATATGCCTAGAAAACTGCTGTACCTACATCAATGTTCTAAAAAACTTTCTGAAAAAAGTGAAAGTTAGCTGGCCGACATAAAAATGCCCGCTACGGATTCCGTAGCGGGCATTTTGCTTAAGTATGGAAGACTGGACTATTCCTCGACGTAGCGCACGTCGTCGAACTCCGCGGCCAATACCCGCAGCACGTTCATGATGGTCTCCTCCTCCAAGTCGGTGCGGCGCACGAGGTCTTCGGGGCTCATTTCGAGCACCGAGCGGGCGGTATCCAGGCCGATACCCTTGAGGGCATCGATGACCCAGCTTTCGATCTCGTCGCTGAATTCTTCCAGGTCGACATCGTCGATCTCCACTTCGTTGTTACGGTAGACGTCGATCTCGAAGTCTACGAGGCGGCTGGCCAGTTTGATGTTGGTGCCGCCCTTGCCGATGGCCAGGCTTACCTGGTCGGGCTCGAGGTACACCTTGGCCCGGCGGTTCTCCATATCGATGTCGATGTTGGACACGCGGGCCGGGGTGAGCGAGCGCTGGATGTAGAGGTTGGTGTTGCTGGTGTAGGGGATCACGTCGATGTTCTCCTGGTTCAGCTCCCGGACGATGCCGTGGATGCGGGAACCTTTCATGCCGACGCAGGCGCCTACGGGGTCGATGCGGTCGTCGTAACTCTCCACGCTGACCTTCGCCCGTTCGCCGGGAATGCGTACGATCCCTTTGATGGTGATGAGTCCGTCCTCAATTTCGGGTACCTCCTGCTCCATGAGCTTGGCCAGGAAGCGCTCGTCGGTGCGGCTCACGATGACTACGGGGTTGTTGTTGCGCATCTCCACTTCCTTGATGACGCCACGTACCATATCGCCCTTGCGGAAGTAGTCGCCGCGGATGGTTTCGTTGCGGGGCATGACGAGCTCGCGCCCGTTGGCGTCGTCGATCACCAGCACCTCGCGTTTGAGGATCTGCTGTACTTCGCAGAGCACCAGTTCGCCCACCCGTTCGGTGTAGCTGCGGTAAATCTCGTCCTTCTCCAGGTCCATGATCCGGCTGATGAGGGTCTGCCGGGCGGCCATGATGCTGCGGCGGCCGAAGTCCTCGAGGAAGAGCTGCTCGTAGCATTCCTCTCCTACCTCGTAGGCTTCGTCGATCGCGATGGCTTCCGAGTAGGAGATCTGCGAAAGCTCGTCGGTCACTTCGCCGTCGGGTACGATCATGCGGACGCGCCACAGTTCCAGGTCGCCCTTGTTGGCGTTGACGATGATGTCGAAGTTCTCGTCGGTGGTGAATTTTTTCTTGATCAGCGTGCGGAACACATCTTCCAGTACCCGCACCATGGTGGGACTGTCGATGCTTTTGCCGGAGCTGAATTCCTTGAAGGTGTCAACCAGGTTCATCATGGTTAGAAGGATATTTTGACGATGGATTTTTTAATGGCGTCGGTGGCAATGTTGATGTCCTCGACGACGGTCTTTTTGCGTTTGCCGTCCTTGATGCGCTGCTTGGCTTCGAGGACGACTTCAGTAGGGGTGGCGGCCTTGAGGACGCCGGTGTAGGATTCACCCTCCGTGGTGGTGACTTCCAGGGTACGCCCGACGTTCTTCAGGTACTGGCGGTAAAACTTCAGGGGGCGGTCTACGCCTGGACTGCTCACGTCCAGGATGTATTCCTCGCCGAGCGGCTTGGCTTCGTCCAGGTAACTTTCAAGATAACGACTTATGCGCTGACATTTGGCAAACGTCATGGCCGAATCGCTGTCGACGAACACTTCCAGCTTCTTGTTGGAGTGGTTGACGTCGACGACGAAACAGTCGCGGAACTCTTCCTCGGTGTCGAAGAAGGTTTCCAGCAGGTTGGTGATCGTTTCTTCCATTGGTATTCATTGCACCCCCGAGGGCGATCGGGGCGCCCGCCCAAAAGGCTGGCAGGTACACAAAAAAGAGGGAACCTCGCGGTTCCCTCTGCTGACGTTTTTACGGCCTTGTTTGGCAAAGATAACGCATTGTGTTGAATATAGTTGCATGCCGCCCGGCCTAGTCGTGCTGCACCGCCGGCCGACTCCAGTCGCGGGGCTCCCCGCGGTCGTGGTGGTACCGTATGGCATCCTGGATAGAAAGGAAGTGAGCCTCCGCCCCCATACGCTCCATGAGGCCCGAGCGAAACAGGAAATCCCGAACCGGCCCAATTGCGCCGCTCAGGTAGAGCGCGATGCCCCGGCTGTGCAGACCCTCGTAGAGCTGCTCCAGGGCGTGCAGACCGGTGGTGTCGAGGTCGTTGATGGTGTGCGCGTCGACCACTACCGCCCGCAGTTGTTTGCCCCGCTCCTCGGCCATGCCCAGGATGCGGTCGCCGAAGAATTCAGCATTGCCGAAGTAAAGCTCCGCGTCAAAACGCACGATCAGCAACTCCGGGTCCACCTCCGCCTCCTCGAAGCGATTGACGTTCCGGAAGGCGTTGGTACCCGGTATCCGACCGAGTTCGGCAAGGTGGGGCCGCGCCGCCCGCAGGAAAACGAAGGTGAGCGAAAGCGCCACCCCGCCGGCGATTCCGTACTGCAGGCCGGCGAAGAGCGTGAACAGGAAAGTCACCAGCAGGACCGCCAATTCCCGGGGGGCCAGCCGGTACAGCCGCTGCATCTCATCCAGGTCGAAGAGCTTACCCACCGAAAAGATGATGATGGCCGCCAGCACCGGCACCGGCAGGTAATAGAACAGGGGGGTGAGGAAGAGCAACACCAGCGCCAGCAGCACCAGGCTTATCATTCCAGCCAACGGACTCCGCCCCCCGCTCTCCTCCAGCACCGCCGACCGCCCGAAACTGGCTGAAGTGGGGATGGCGGAAAAGAAACTGCCCGCGATCTTCGAAAGCCCCAAGGCAATCAACTCCCGGTTGGGCCGCACGTGGTAGTAGCCGTGCCGGGTGCCCAGGGCCTGACCAATGGAAAGCGTCTCCACGAAACTGATCAGGGCCAGTACCGCCGCTACGGGCAGCAACTCAATCACCGTCGACCACCCCACCTCCGGCACCGAGAAGCCGGGCAGGCCCGCCGGCACCTCACCGACCACGCCGATGCCGATCCGGTCGAGCCGCAGCCAATAGACGGCCAGAGTGGCCACGATCACCCATACCAGCATCACCGGGAAACGAGGCTTCCACCGTTTGCCCGCCGCCAGGACCAAAAGGGTCAGCCCCCCCAGCAATGCCGTAGGCCAGTGGAAGCTGTCGAGGTGGATCAAAAACTGCCGAACGGTATCGTGCAAGTAGGTGGTACGCGGCATGTCGAGCCCCAGGAAGGATTTGACCTGCGAAGCCACGATCAGCAGGGCGGCGGCCGATACGAATCCCGATAGCACGGGCCGACTGAGCAAGCTCACCAGTCCGCCCAGCCGCAGCAGGCCGAAGATCAGTTGCAAGCCGCCCGTCAGCGCCGCCAGCACGACGGCCAGCGCCAGGAAGTCCGGCGAATTAGGTGTAGCCAGGTGAGAAAGCCCACTCAGGGTAAGCAGACTGGCCAGGGCCGTGGGGCCCACGGCTACGTGCGGACTGCTCGAAAGCAGGGTGTACACCAGCAAGGGAACCACGGCCGCGTAGAGGCCATATACGGGGTCGACACCCGCCAGCAATCCGTAGGCCATAGCCTGAGGGATCAGAACGACCGTAACCGTGAGCCCGGCGATGAGGTCCCGGCGCACGTCAGGGGCGGCGTAATCAGGGGGGCGGGGAAACCACATGCGCGCTTAAGCGTCGACGGACTCCCGCGCCAGGATGTCGACCACCTTGTCCTGCACATTTACCAGCCGGTCGAAGCCCCGTGCCTTCAGGATGCTGCTCGCGATGGTGGACCGGTACCCGCTCCCACAGTGCAGGTGGTACTGTTGTTTTGTATCCAGGGAGTTGGTGGCTGCGGTCAGTCGCGAAAGCGGCAGGTTGCGCGCATCCCGCAGGTGGCCGGCCGCGTACTCGCTTTCCTTGCGTACGTCGAGTATGGCCTCTGCCGCACCGGGCTGGAAGTCGGCCGCGGCTATCGTTTCTATGGTGTCGATCTCTCCGCCGTAGGCCTTCCAAGCCGCGATGCCGCCGTCGAGGTAACCGAGGGCGTTGTCGTAGCCGACCCGGCTGAGGCGTTCTACGGTTTCGGCTTCCCGCCCCGGATCGGTGACGAGCAGGATGGGTTGCTGCAGGTCGGGTACCAACTCACCGACCCAGGGGGCGAAGCTGCCGTCTAGTCCGACGAAGATGCTGTTGGGAATGAACCCTTTAACAAACTCCTCCTTGGAGCGCACGTCCAGCACAAGGGCCATTTCGTGGTTGGCCACCTCCTCAAATTGCTTTGGCTTGAGGGCTACGGCACCGCGGTCCATAACTTCGTTGAAGGCGGCATAGCCGGCCTTATTGAGGCGCACGTTCTCACTGAAGTACGCCGGTGGGGCGGCCAGTCCTTCGGTGACTTCCCTGACAAATTCTTCCCGCGTCATGTCCTCCCGCAGGGCGTAGTTGGTGGCTTTCTGGTTGCCGAGGGTGTCGGTTGTTTCCCGACTCATCTTCTTGCCGCAGGCCGACCCGGCGCCGTGGGCGGGATACACGATGACGTCGTCGGGCAGCACCATGATCTTCCGGCGGAGGCTGTCGTACAGCAAGCCGGCCAGGTCTTCGGTGGTCAGGGCCCCTTTCTTCTGAGCCAGATCCGGGCGTCCCACGTCGCCGATGAACAAGGTGTCGCCGCTGAATATGGCGTGGGGCCTTCCATCCTCGTCGAGGAGTAGGTACGTGGTGCTTTCCAGGGTATGCCCGGGCGTGTGCAGGGCCCGGATGGTCAGGTCACCGAGCTGGAACTCCTCCCCATCGGCGGCCTCGTACTTGTCGTATTCGGTCTTCGCCCCCGGTCCGTACACGATCTGGGCGCCCGTTTCCTTTGCCAGGTCGAGGTGGCCGCTTACAAAGTCGGCGTGAAAGTGGGTCTCAAAGATGTACTTAATCGTATCACCCGCTTCCTTCGCCTTCTGAATGTAGGGTGCGGGACTGCGCAGGGGGTCCACAATGGCGGCTTCTCCCTTACTAGCGATATAGTAGGCACCCTGGGCCAGACAGCCGGTATAGATTTGCTCGATGGTCATTGGTCAATATTTATATGAAGGTTCCTTCATGTGACAAAAGGCGCCAACGACAATATGGTTGAGTCGGACCATCTCACTCTGCGCAGGGCAGCAGGTCAAATTGGGTATGATTGCGGCTGCGGGCGTAGCGGTAGTCGGCGATGTAGGCGTCCAGATCGTAGGTGCGGCGGCCGTAGGTGGGGGTGTAGCGCACGGTGTCCCAACGGACGGTGCGGGGGTCGGCGTGGCGCGGGTCGTCCGAGGCGCGCATCCAGTCGGAAAGCTGTTCCTCCAGCACTTCCCTGGCCCGCGCATAGCGCATCTCTGCGGCCACGTTGCGGATCTGGTGAGGGTCCACTTGCAAGTCATAGAGTTCGGTGGCCGGCCGTTTGCCGAAGGACAGGCGGTAGTGGTCGGTTTGCCCGCCGGCCAGGATGAGCATCTTGGTGATCGAATTATCGACGTCGCCGTAGGCGCCCACGCTCAGCACCGCCTCGGGGTCACCGGCCGGCCAGCGCTCGGGGTAGAAATTGCGCAGGTAGAGAAAGGAGTCGTTGCGGACGCCCCGCACGGCGTAGCTGCCGGAGTCGGCCCTCACCTGGGCGTGGCGCTCCCGCTCCAGGAAGACGTGATCCGCCCCCGGGACTGTGGCGTCCGCCAATTCCGGCAGGATGCTGGGCAGGGTCATGTGGGCCGGCACTTCCAGCCCGGCTGCGACCAGGAAGGTGGCGGCCAGGGAACCGAGGTTGACGTAGGAGTGGCGCACGGTCCCCGCCGGAATGCGATCGGGCCAGTGGGCCACGAAGGGCATCCGGGTGCCGGCGTCGTAGAGGTTGGCCTTGGCCCGGGGAAAGGGCATGCCGTTGTCGCTGGTCACGATGATGAGGGTGTTGTCCAGTTCGCCGCTACTTTCCAGCAGATCAACCACTTCGCCCAGGTGACGGTCAAAGCGCTCCACTTCGGCGTAGTAGTCCAGTAGGTCATTGCGTACGCATGGTAAGTCGGGAAAAAAGGGAGGGACGTTCACGGAGTCTGCCTCCATGCCCGACCAGGCGCCGAGGTTGGTCAGGTACTCGCGGTGGGGGTCCTGGCTGCCGAACCAGTAGCAAAAGGGTTGTCCTTCCTGCCGCGCGTCCAGCAGTTGGGTGATGTCGTCGTAGGTCCGGCCGGCAGGGTTATGCGTCCAGCCGGTGCTGCGGAAGTCGCCAGGCCCCCAGCCTTTTTGGTCGTGGCCGACAAGGTAGCCGGCCTGCTCCAGCTCGCGGGGGTAAACGGTGGCCCCTGCGCTGAATTCCGGCCAGAGGTTGCCCATGGCGCCGTTTTGGTGGGGGTAACGGCCGGTGAGGATGCTGGCCCGCGACGGACTGCAGCTGGGGCTGGCGCAGTAGGCGTTCGTGAAGAGCATGCCGCCCGCCGCGAGCCAGTCGAAATTTGGCGTCTGCACCACCGGGTCGCCGTAGGCACCGGCGTGGGGGTACGACCAGTCATCGGCCAGGAAAAGAAGGATGTTCGGCCGCTCCGGGGCAGGCAGCCGGCGGGCATTGGTCGCCAGCAAAGCGGCAAAGCCACAAATCAGCAGCAGCAGCGCGGCGTAACGGAGGCGGTAAGTCGGGCAGTTCATGAACGATGCGTTTGCATCAATATCGCAAGCTCACCGCAAACCGCTCACCTTCGTACTTATTCCTTCCTCCTTCCGACTTCGTGCTTTCCTAGGGCACCTCCACCACATTAAGCACCCGCGAGATAATGTCTTCCTGCCGGATGTTCTCCGCTTCGGCTTCGTAGGTCAGTCCGATACGGTGGCGGAGCACGTCTTCGCATACCGAGCGTACGTCTTCGGGCGTCACGTAGCCGCGGCGTTCCAGGAAGGCCTGGGCTTTGGCCGCCAGCGCAAGGTTGATGCTGGCTCGGGGGCTGCCGCCGTAATTGATCAGGGGCTGGAGGTCGTCAAGACCGTAAGCCGCCGGTTCGCGGGTGGCGAAGACGATGTCGATGATGTAGCGTTCGATCTTTTCGTCCATGTAGATCTGGCGGACCGAGCGCCGGGCGTG
This sequence comes from Neolewinella litorea, assembly GCF_004803465.1. Lineage (GTDB taxonomy): Bacteria > Bacteroidota > Bacteroidia > Chitinophagales > Saprospiraceae > Neolewinella > Neolewinella litorea. The sequence continues at coordinate 44,144 of NZ_SRSF01000007.1, forward strand.
CAGAATATCCTCCGGCGTAGCCACGGGGTGGATCCGTTCGAAGCTTTCGGCCAGGTTGCGGCGGATGATGATCTGTTCGTCTTCCCGCGTCGGGTATCCGATGTTAACCTTCAGCATAAAGCGGTCGGTCTGGGCCTCCGGCAGGGTGTAGGTACCTTCCTGATCGATGGGGTTTTGGGTAGCAAGTACCAGAAAGGGCTCTTCCAGCCGGAAGGTATCCGAACCGATGGTCACCTGACGTTCCTGCATGGCTTCCAGGAGGGCCGACTGCACCTTGGCGGGCGCGCGGTTGATCTCATCGGCCAGTACGAAGTTGGCAAACACCGGTCCCTTACGCACGCTGAAGTCGTTGAGGGTCGGATTGTAGATCATGGTACCCACGATATCGGCGGGCAGCAGGTCCGGGGTAAACTGTATACGACTGAAGTCCGCACTGATGGTCTGCGCCAGCGTCTTGATGGCCAGCGTCTTGGCCAGTCCGGGCAGCCCTTCCAGCAGAATGTGTCCCCGACTCAGCAGTCCCAGCAGCAGGCGGTCGATCATATTCTCCTGTCCTACGATCACCTTCGCGGTCTCTATCCGGATCCGCTGCACTACTTCACTATCTACCTGAATCTGTTGGTTCAGGGCCTCGATGTCTACACTTGCCATAGGGGGGTGGTTCTTTTTGCGGGGTCGCGGGTGCAAGGTAAATACAAATGTGCGAGAGGCAGCTCAAGGGGTCAAGGGGCTAAGGGGTAAAGAGTGCTACAATTATCCCTCGCTACGCTCGGGCCGGGTGACACCTTGCCGCACGCACCCGAGCGAAGCGAGGGGCAGCTGGAACGCCATTGACTCCTTAACCCCTTTACCCCTTGCCCCAATTAACTCCCTATCCAAAATGATTCCACCCCTGGGCCTTGATATCGTGGATATTCCCCCCCTTGGTGTGGAGCTTCACGCCATCTTCCCGGGCTACGATTTCGCCGGCGATGTAGATATCGGGTAGAAAGCGAATTTTCTCAGTGTCTTTGGGGTCGATGGTGAAGAGCAGTTCGTAGTCTTCACCGCCGGAGAGGGCGCAGGTGATGGGATCTAGGTTGAATTCGAGGGCCTGCAGTTGCGCGTCGTTGGAGATGGGTACGCCGCTTTCCTCGATAACGGCTCCCACGCCGGAGGCCTTGCAGATGTGGAAGATCTCGCTGGCGAGTCCGTCGCTGATGTCGATCATGGAGGTGGGTACGATGCCCTCCTTGGCGAAGGTGTCGACCATGTCGGTCCTGGCTTCGGGCCGCAACTGGCGGGCCAGAAGTGACGGAGCGTATTCGCCCATGTCGGGTTGCATGTCGGGATTATCGAGGTATACCTGCTTTTCCCGTTCCAGCAATTGCAGGCCCAGGTAGGCACCGCCCAGGCTTCCGGTGATGCAGATCAGGTCGCCCGGTTTGGCACCGCTGCGGCGGGTGATGCGGGCGGCGGGGGCCCGACCGATGGCGGTCACGCTGATGATGAGTCCGCGGTTAGAACTGGTTGTATCGCCCCCTACCAGATCCACGCCATACTGGTCGCAGGCGGCTTTGATACCGGCGTAGAACTCGTCCAGGGCTTCTACGGAAAAGCGGTTGCTCAGGGCAATGCTCACCGTAATCTGCTGCGGTCGGGCATTCATGGCGCAGATGTCCGACAGGTTAACGATCACCGATTTATATCCCAGGTGTTTCAGCGGCGTGTAGGTAAAGTCGAAATGTATTCCCTCCACCAGCATATCCGTACTGACTACGATCTGCTCGTCGCCGCCGGCGATCACCGCAGCATCATCCCCTACACCGAGCACGGTGGTAGACTGCCGGTTCTCAAAACCTGCCGTCAGGTGATCAATGAGGCCAAATTCACCAAGGGTGTTCACGTCCGTACGTTCCATATCATTTACTGTTGGAGATGAGAACCCGCCCGGGGGGTTAGGGTTTCCACGGGGCTAAGGTTTCAAGGGAGCCAAGGGGGCAAGGGCTCAAGGGGCTAAGGTCTTAAGGGGTCAAGGGTATTGCATCTATTCCCTCGCTTCGCTCGGGTGCGTGCGGCAAGGTGTTACCCGGCCCGAGCGAAGCGAGGGATAATTGTAACGCCATTGACCCCTTGACTCCTTAGCACCTTGAAAACAGGCCCGAGCGTCGCGAGGGATAATTGTAACGCCCTTGACCCCTTAGCCCCTTGACCCCTTGAGTTATTGACCCGGCCCGAGCGAAGCGAGGGATACAGGCAACGCCCTTAGCCCCTTAACTAACCCCGCACAACAAGCTCCTCCCGGTCAGGTCCGGTAGAGACCATGGAAACGGGTACGCCCAGCTTTTCCTCCAGGAAACGGACGTAGTTGAGGCAGGCCTCGGGCAGTTCGTCTTCTTCCTTCGTGCCGGAGAGGTCGGTGTTCCAGCCGGTGACGTCGGTGTAGATGGGCTCGTAGTTTTCGTGGACGAGGTCGAAGGGCAGTTCGCGGCTCGTTTCTCCGTCCACGCGGTAGGCATCGGCGGCCTTGATGGTTTCGAATTTATTGAGGACATCGACTTTCGTGACCACGATCTGCGTCACGCCGCTCAGCATGATGGTGTAGCGCAGTTGGACCAGGTCGATCCAGCCGCAGCGGCGCGGGCGACCGGTGGTGGCACCGAATTCAGAACCTTCCTTGCGGAGGAATTCGCCGGTCTCGTCGTGCAGTTCCGTGGGGAAGGGGCCACCGCCGACTCGCGTGCAGTAGGCCTTGGTGATGCCGATCACCTCGCCGATCCGCTGGGGAGCTACGCCGAGTCCGGTACAAACGCCGGCCGTGATGGTATTCGAGGAGGTGACGTAGGGGTAGGTGCCGAAATCAATGTCGAGCATACTGCCCTGGGCACCCTCGGCCAGGACCCGCTTGCCCGCCTCCAGGGCCTCGTTGATGTAGTATTCGCCGTCGACGAAGGGCAGGGTGAGCAGGCGGTCCACGGCCTTGAACCAGGCTTGCTCCTCCCGCGCGAGGTCGAATTCGATATAGGGGTACAGTCCGACCAACTGCAGGTGCTTTTCCTTCAAACGCTCATAGCGCTCGCGGAAATCGGGGGCTTCGAGGTTGCCGACGCGCAGGCCGTTGCGGCCGGTCTTGTCCATATAAGTAGGTCCGATGCCCTTGAGGGTGGATCCGATCTTGCGTTCGCCCTTGGCGTTCTCACGGGCCGCATCGAGCAGGCGGTGCGTGGGCAGGATGAGGTGGGCCTTGCGGGCTACGAAGAGCCGGTCGGCGTAGTCGATACCCGCCTCGTCGAGCTCGTCGAGTTCGCGGGAGAGGGTGATCGGATCGATGACCACGCCGTTGCCGATCAGGTTGTCCTGCTCCTGGCGGAAGATGCCGGAAGGCACCGTGTGCAGCACGAACTTTTTGCCGTCGAAGATCAGGGTATGGCCGGCATTCGGGCCACCCTGGAAACGCGCAATGATGTCATAACGGGGGGCGAGAACGTCCACGATCTTACCCTTGCCTTCGTCTCCCCACTGGAGACCCAGAAGTACGTCTACGGCCATGTCGGATTGGCTTTAGCGGCGGCAGCCACAACGGTGCGGAGCGCCCTTTCGTAAAAGGAGGCAAAGGTAAACGAAAAATGCTGGGGCAGTACCCACCCCCGGACCTGGCTACCCGGTTCAGACTTATTGCACCCGCGGCCGCGCCCAAATGCGAACATCTGCGCCCGGAATTGCCATTAAAAGCAAAAACACACGGATGGGACTAAGTAAATCTACCCAAAACAAACTCTTCACCACGGGGTACATCGCCAAGGGGGTGGTCTATTCTCTTATCGGCATCTTTGCCCTTATCGGGGTCATCGGTTCCGCGGGATCGGGCGGCAGCTGGGGCCCTAAAACGGTGATCGACTGGATCGGCAGCAACCCGTTCGGCAATATTCTGCTCTTCCTCATCGGACTCGGATTGCTGGCCTACTGCAGCTGGCGGTGGTATACGGCCGTGAAGGATAAGGAGAACGAGGGCTCGGACAAGGAAGGCGTGGCCAAACGCATCGGCTACGCGGTAAGTGGTACGGCCTACGGTGTGCTCAGCGTCTATGCCTTCAAACTGGCGCTGGGCTCGGGTGGCGGCGGCGGCGAACAAAGCAAGCAGGACATTATCGCCCAGATCCTGGCGAAAAGCTGGGGACCCTACGTGGTCGGCCTCATCGCCCTCATCATGGCGGGCGTAGCCATCTTCCAGCTTTATCGGGCCCTCAAAGACAAGCACATGGAGGGCATCAAGGGCCTGCAACTGAGCGAGGAGCAACGGGAGACTTTCGAAAAGACCGGCGAGGTGGGGCTAACCGCCCGTTTCGTGGTGTACGGCATCATCTCCTACTTCCTGTTCCGGGCGGCTCTTATGGACGACCCCAGTCAGTTCAAGGGCATCGGCGAATCCCTCGCCTACATCGGAGATCAGGCTTACGGGCAAGTACTGCTGGCCATAGTCGGGTTGGGCCTGTTGGCTTACGGTCTGTTCATGTTCATCCGGGCCAAGTACGAGCGGGTCTAGAGCGCTTTCTCCATTTGCCAATCTTCCATCAAAAAACCATTGCCGATCTCTGTATCGTGGCGGCCCAGCTTCTCGAACCCCAGCCGCTCGTAGAATTCGACGGCGGGGTTTTGGTAGTTGACGTCGAGCCGTAGTCGTTGTTGTCCTTCCTTTTTGGCCCAGCGTTCCACGCGCTCGATGAGGATGCGGCCGTATCCTTTCCCCTGGGAACCTGGCAGGAGGTACAGTTTATGGATTTTGGTGGTGCCCGGCAAGTAGTCGATTTCGTGGCTGACGTAGCCCACCGCCCGGTAACGCTGCCCCTGGAGGTGGGCGTACTGTGCTCCGCCGTCGGGGTACATGGGGTCATTGTCGAGCACCAGGAGCAGGTGGTACTGGTGGCCTTCGTCGAGTTGTCGCAGCAGGGATTCGGTACTGTACATCCGGTCGAGCATGAACTCGATCTGGGCGTCGGAAAGGATCGATCCGAAGGTTTGGGGCCAGGTGGCGTAAGCGATCGTCTGAATGGTAGTGGTATCGTTTTCGCCGGCGGGCTCGATGCGGTAGGGGTCCATCCTTTGGGGTTATTCCAGGGGTTTGTGTAGTTCCGGTCCATTGTTGCGGACGTTGCCGACGGCCGGGGAAATGGGGTAGGTCCTGAGCGTTCCGTCGGCCGGTGTCTGCAACAGTTCCAGGATATCCTTGAGGTCAGCGGAGGGGTCCAGCCAGGCGCTCTGCCGTTCCGCGTCTGTCAGCAGCATGGGCATCCGGTCGTGGATGGACTGCATCTCCCGGTTCGGTTCGCCGGTGATTACGGAGTAGGTATAGACCGGCTCCTCGGCTCCGTCGCCCTGCCATTTTTCCCAGATACCGGCCATCACCAGCAGGCTGTCGTCGGCCGGTAGGATGCGGTAGGGGGTCTTCTTGCCGTCGCGCCGTTGCCATTCGTAGAAGCTGTCGCCGATCACGAGGCACCGCCGTTCGCGGATGGGCTTGCGGAAACTGGGCTTGTCCTCGATCCCTTCCCGGCGGGCGTTGATCATGCGGGCACCGATCTTCAGGTCCTTGGCCCAGAAGGGCACGAGTCCCCACCGGAACGCCGCCAGTTGGTCCGGTTGCGCATCCGTTATCACCAGTCCATCCTGGGTCGGTGCCAGGTTATAATTGACCGGCAGTCCGCCCGGCGGAGTCGTGAGCTCCTTGGTGAATTGCTTCCGCAATTTGGCTTCGTCGATTACTACTGAATAGCGTCCGCACATGGGGGAAGGGGGTGAATTGGTGAATTAGTGAAGGGGCGAATTGGTGAAGGTTGTTTCATTTACCCCTCGCGTTGCTCGGGCCAGTACAATGGGTCAATAAATCAATGGGTTAAGGGGTCAATGGCGTTTCACTTGTTCCTCGCTTTGCTCGGGCGGGTGTGATTCATGGTCCCTCGCTTTGCTCGGGTCGGGGGCGTTTCATTTACTCCTCGCTTTGCTCGGGCGGGTTCAGTTCAATCCTTCTCGCCTTCATTCGGGCCGGTTGCGGGGTGATTAGCCCCTGGGCCCCAGCACTTATGAAGGTAAGAAGGTACCGGATAGTACGGAGGCCCTTCTAAAAGGTTGTCCCGAATGTGCAAAAGATAACCGGGTGGAAACGCCGCGCGGAGAGAGGATAGAAAGTCGTGTAGAGCACGAGACGAAACACCCTGTCCCCTCACCCGAGCGAAGCGAGGGGTGAATGCAGCAGAATTGACCCCTTAACCCCTTGAGTCCTTAGCCCCGTAACCCCTTGCCGCCCTTACCTGAGCGAAGCGAGGGGTGAATGCAGCAGAATTGACTCCTTAACCCCTTGAGTCCTTAGTCCCGTAACCCCTTGCCGCCCCTACCCGAGCGAAGCGAGGGGTGAATGCAGCAGAATTGACCCCTTAACCCCTTAGCCCCGTAAGCCCCTGTCGCCCCCACCCGAGCGAAGCGAGGGGTGAATACTACAGAATTGACTCCTTAACCCCTTGAGTTCTTAGCCCCGTAAGCCCTTGCCGCCCCCACCCGAGCGAAGCGAGGGGTGAATGCAGCAGAATTGACTCCTTAGCCCCTTGACTCCTCAGCCCCGTAAGCCCTTGCCGCCCCCACCCGAGCGAAGCGAGGGGTGAATGCAGCAGAATTGACTCCTTAACCCCTTGACCCCTTAGCCCCATAACCCCTTGCCGCCCCTACCCGAGCGAAGCGAGGGGTGATTTGCCGCCCATTCACCCATTCACCCCTTCAGTCCTTCACCAATTACCAAAAGAAAAGGGCCAAAGCAAAAAGCTCTGACCCTTCAATATCGGTTCGGAGTAACCTCCGGCGGTTAGTTGTTCGACTGCATCTTCTGCTTTATCTCGACGATCTCGTAGCCTTCGATGATGTCGCCTTCCTTGATGTCGTTGAAGTTCTTGATGTTGAGACCGCATTCCATGCCGGCGCGGACTTCCTTCACGTCGTCCTTGAAGCGCTTGAGGCTCGCCAGTTCGCCGGTCTGTCCCTCCTTGAGGGGGAAGATGACGATACCGTCGCGGATCACGCGGATCAGGGTATTGCGGGTGATCTTTCCTTCGTCGACGTAACAGCCGGCGATGGTGCCCACCTTCGAAATCTTAAAGACTTCGCGGACGGATACCTGGCAGACCGTATTCTCTTCGCGGGTCGGCTCCAGCATGCCCTCGATGGCGCTGCTGATCTCGTCGATGGCCTCGTAGATGATCGAGTAGGTCTTGATCTCCACCCCTTCGCGCTCGGCGAGTTTGCGGGCTGAAGAACTGGGGCGCACCTGGAATCCGACGATAATGGCATCGGAGGCGGTAGCCAGCAGGATGTCCGAGTCAATGATCTGGCCGACGGCCTTGTGGATCACGTTGACCTGGACGGTCTCCTGGGAGAGCTTGATGAGCGAGTCGGACAGGGCCTCTACGGAACCGTCCACGTCGCCTTTCACGATCAGGTTGAGTTCCTTGAAGGTACCCAGAGCCAGACGGCGACCGATTTCGTCGAGCGAAACGCGCTTGGCGGCCCGGTTGGCCTGTTCACGGCTGATCTGGGCGCGGCGGCTGGCCAGCTGGCGGGCTTCCTGCTCGCTGGGCATCACCTTCAGGATTTCTCCCGCTTGCGGTGCACCGTCGAGTCCTAGGAGCAGTACCGGCGAGCCGGGTCCTACTTCCTTGACGCGCTTGTTGCGTTCGTTGAACATGGCCCGGACACGTCCGCTGGCCTCACCGGCCACCAGGATGTCCTGTACGCGGAGGGTACCGTGCTGGACCAGGATCTTGGTTACGTAGCCGCGACCTTTCTCCAGCGAGGCTTCCAGTACGGTGGCCACGGCGGGTCGGTCGGGATTGGCGGTCAGTTCGAGCATTTCGGCTTCGAGCAGCACTTTTTCCAGCAGGTCGTCGATACCCACGCCGTTGAGGGCGGATATTTCCTGCGACTGGTATTTGCCGCCCCACTCTTCCACCTGGTAGCCCATGGAGGCGAGTTCGGTCTTGATCTTGTCTGGGTTGGCACCCGGGCGGTCGATCTTGTTGATGGCGAAGATCATCGGTACCCCGGCGGCTTCGGCGTGGCTGATGGCCTCCTTGGTCTGGGGCATCACGCTGTCGTCGGCGGCAATGATGATGATGGCGATGTCGGTCACCTTGGCACCACGGGCACGCATGGCAGTAAAAGCTTCGTGACCCGGTGTATCGAGGAAGGTGATTTCCTTACCGTTGGGCAGTTTCACTTCGTAGGCACCGATGTGCTGGGTGATGCCACCGGCTTCGCCGGCGATCACGTTCGAGTCGCGGATGCGGTCAAGCAGCGAGGTCTTACCGTGGTCGACGTGGCCCATTACGGTCACGATCGGCGGACGGGACTCCATATCCTCGGGATCGTCCTCGTACTCTTCTTCCTCTTCTTCGGATTCGTCGACGTTGATGAATTCCACCTCGTGGTTGAATTCCTCGGCCACGAGTTCGATGATTTCGGCATCGAGGCGCTGGTTGATGGAGACGATCACGCCGGCGTTCATACAGGCGGTGATGACTTCGCCGATACCTACGTCCATCATGTTGGCCAACTCCTGCGCGGTCACGAATTCCGTTACCTGCAGCTTGTCGTTGGTCTGTTCGTGCTCCATCGCCTCCTGCTTCTCGCGGATGCGATCGCGGTTGTCGCGGCGTTGGCGTTGGCGTTTCTTCTTTCCGCCGCCGCCCTGCAGGCGGGCCATGGTGGCCTTGATCTTGTCTTCGATGTCCTTGGCCGAGACTTCGCGGGGTTCGTCGTTACGACCACCGGTGCGACCGCGGTCGTTGCGTCCACCTCTGGGGCCACCTCCTCCTCCGCCGCCGGTCTGGGGCGGTCCGGTGGTGATTTTCTTGCGCTTGCGCTTCTTGCGGCCGTCGTCGGTGGTGCGTTTCTCCGGCTTCTTGATTTCGATCTTGCCCAGCACCTTGAGGCCGCGGAGCTTGGGCTCGGCGGTCTTGTGCAGGTCGGGCTTCTCGCCGGCCTGCTTGGTCTGGGGTGCGGGTTGCTCGGCGGCGGGTTTGGCAGCCGGCTTGGGCGTGGGGGCGGGCTCCTCGGCGGGTGCACGCTTGGCGGTGGGCCGCTGGGGCTGTTGCTGCTGAGCGGGGGGTGCCTTGCGTTCGGGCTTGGGGGCCTCCTTTTTCGCGGGGCGGCGCTTGGTCGCGTCCAGATCAATGCGTCCCATGACCTTCAGGCCGGGTACCTCCCGTTTCTGTTCGGTAGGGGGCGCGGGTTTCTTTTCCTCCTGGGGCGGGGTCGCGGGTGCCGGGGTAGTCGGCTCGGGAGCCTTGGCCACTGGTTTCGGTTGCTGCACGGGCGGGGGAGCGGGGGTAGTCACCGGCCGCGGGGGCGGGGGCGGTGGGGGTGGCGGAGCAGAACGGACCGTGGGCGGCGGGGGCGGGGGTGGTGCCGTCGGCCGGGTGCCGAACTCCATCTTCCTTGCCTTCTCTTTATCCGAAATTGCCTTGGCGAATTCCTGACGCACGGCGGACTCCATCTCGGAACTGACTTGCGCGATCGGCTTATTCTCGATCTCGAAGCCCTTACCGGTCAGGAACTCGACGATTGTCGAGGTGGCCACGTTCAATTCCTTCGCTACTTTAATTAGTCGTTTACTCATTCGATCGTTTATGCACGTCATTATTTTACCGCAGAGTGCTACCGCGGGGCCATTCAGAACTACCCTAAAAAGCCGGATTTCCCCCTTTGCCAGGCGTTGCGTCGGGAGACAACTTTCGGAACACTATCCGAATGCAACGCAAAGATAAGCTAATCAAGGTACAAAAGCGGTAGGTTACCGTCTTTGCAACGTGTTTGGGTAAACGCAGCAGGGCAAACATAGTTTGAGCGCCTATTCGTGTCGCCGTATTTTATCCGACAGCCGACCCGGAAGGAGTGTCGGCCGGTACACGGTCAGGACCGAATATCCTTCCGCCGTACCGCCTCAACGGACGATTCGATGACCCGACGCAATACCCCCCGGTCGATGTCATCAAGCCGCTTGAGGTAGAGGCAGCCCTTGCCGGTCTTGTGGGGGCCGAGCTGCTCCAGCAATTCACGGTGCCGCTCCACGCCGCTCATAAGGTAGACGGTCAGGTTCTGTTTGCGCAGACTGAAGCCGGTGACCATCCAGTCGCCTTCGCGCCCGCTGGCGTATCGGTAGCGGTAGGTGTCGAAGCCCACGATGCTCGTACCCCACATCCGCCCGGGCTCCCCGGTGATTTGCTCCATCATTTCCAGAAGTTCGTAGCCGTCGGCCTTCTTCCGGAGATCCGCGACGGTGTCCAGGAATGCGCGGGGCGACTGGGCGGTGGGTACGGTTTTGTTTTCGGCCATACTGGTGAAATTTTGCCGCGCGGGCGGCACGCCGCACGGCACGCGGTTCGGCGCTCTGCTAAATTTACGTACTTTTCGCCCCCGACCAAATCCACGTAATGACACATTGTATCAGGCCACTGCTTTTGCTGGCCTTCCTCCTCTCGGGCTTTGCCCTGAGCGCTCAGACGACTTATCCTTATAATGGTGTTTACGACGAACCCACCGGCTTCTACGCCTTCACCGGGGCCACCGTACACGTCAGCCCCGAACGCACCGTCGAGAACGCCACCCTGACCATCCGCAACGGTAAGGTTGAAAGCGTTACCGCCGGCGGTACCGTACCCCGCGGTGCGGTGGCGGTTGATCTGACCGGCAAGCACGTCTACCCCAGTTTCATCGAAGTATACGGAGACTACGGCATGCCGGAAATTGAAGGCGGCGGACGGCGCAGTCGCCGCGACGGCCCGCAGATGGAAAGCAACACCGAAGGCGCCTACGCCTGGAACCAGGCCATGCGCCCGGAGACGGACGCCGCCCGCCTGTTCACCATCGACGAGAAGAAAGCCAAGGCACTCCGCGAGGCGGGCTTCGGAACGGTATCCACCCACCACCACGACGGCATCAGCCGCGGATCGGCCGCAGTGGTCACCCTGGCCGAGGACAGCGACAACGAGGTGCTCCTCAAGCGGAACGCCGCCCACCACCTCTCTTTTGACAAGGGATCTTCCGGACAGGACTACCCCAACTCGCGTATGGGAACCATCGCGCTGTTGCGGCAGACCTACCTCGACGCCGACTGGTACGGCAAGAAGTCCCGCGAAGAGACCAACCTCAGCCTGGAAGCCTGGCAAAACCTGCAGTCGCTGCCCCAGATCTTCGCCGTAGACAGCTGGCAGGATGCCCTCCGCGCCGATAAGGTCGGCGACGAGTTCGGCAAGCAGTACATCATCCGCGGCAGCGGCGACGAGTACCAGCGCCTCGAACCCCTCAAGGCGTCGGGTGCCACCTTCATTCTGCCGCTCGACTTCCCTGAAACCTACGACGTCAGCGACCCGTTTGCTGCCGACCTGGTCTCCCTGGCCCAACTGCGGCACTGGGAACGGGCGCCGGGCAATGTGGCCGCCGTTGACAGCGCCGGTATCCCCTTCGTACTGACGGCCGACGGACTCGAAAAGCCGACCGACCTGCACGAAGCGATGCGCAAAGCCATCAAGGCCGGTGCCGCCCCCGACCGGGTGCTGGCAGCCCTGACCACCGGTCCGGCCCAACTGCTCGGAATTTCCGACCGCGTGGGTACCCTGGAAAAGGGCAAACTGGCCAACTTCATCGTCACGGACAAGGATCCCTTTACCGAGAAAGCAACCATTTACCAGAACTGGGTACAGGGCCGGGCCTTCGAACTGAAGGACCTGGATAACCTGGACCTGGCCGATGCCTACGATATCACCGTAGGGGCCGACCGCTTCGTGGGTGAGGTTTCCGGGGAGCCCGGCAGCCGCAAGATGAAGATCTCTCCGGCCGGCGATACCACTTCCACTGAAGTGAACTTCTCCGAGAGCGGCGGCGTGCTCACGCTCCGCTTCCGCCCCGGTAAGGAAGGCGGCTTCTACCGGATCAATGCTACGCCGCAGGGCGAGGGGTATACCGGCTCCGGCCGCGGCCCCGACGGGCGCCTGGTCACCTTCTCCGCTACCCCCCGGCCCGCATCCGACGGTACCCGGGAAGACGACAAAAAGAAAAAGGAGGAAAGCGAAGAGGACCGCAAGCCCTACGCCAGCCGCCTCACTTACCCGAACATCGCCTACGGACTGCCCGGTCACCCCACCACCCGGAAGGTGCTCTTCCGCAACGCCACGGTGTGGACCAACGAAGAGGACGGGATTCTGCAGGAAACGGACGTGCTCATCGAAAACGGCAAGATCAGCCGGGTAGGCAAGAGCCTCTCCGCCGCGGGCGCCGAAATTATTGACGCCACGGGCATGCACCTGACCAGCGGCATCATCGACGAGCACAGCCACATCGCCCTGCTCGACGTGAATGAGGGCACGCAGTCCAGCACCGCCGAAGTGCGCATGGCCGACGTGGTCGATGCCGTAGACGAAAACATTTACCGCCAACTGGCCGGTGGTGTGACCACCAGCCAACTGCTGCACGGCTCGGCCAACCCCATCGGTGGCCAGTCCGCCATCTTCAAACTGCGCTGGGGCGCTACTCCGGAAGAGATGATGTTCCAGGGCGCCGACCCCTTCATCAAATTCGCCCTCGGCGAGAACGTCAAGCAATCCAACTGGGGCGACGCCAACCGCATCCGCTATCCCCAGACCCGCATGGGCGTGGAGCAGATATTTGAGAACTACTTCAGCCGGGCTGCCGAATACGGGCGGGCCAAGCAGGCGGGTGAGGACGTGCGCCGCGACCTAGAGCTGGAGGCGCTGCTGGAAATCCTGAACGACGAGCGCTTCATCACCGCCCACAGCTACCAGCAGGGCGAGATCAATATGCTCATGGAACTGGCCGAGCGGCACGATTTCCGCGTCAACACCTTCACGCACATCCTGGAAGGCTATAAGGTAGCCGACAAGATGGCCGAACACGGCGCGGCGGGTTCCACCTTCTCCGATTGGTGGGCCTACAAATTCGAGGTCAACGAAGCCATCCCCTACAACGGCGCCCTGATGCACGAGCAGGGGGTACTGACCGGCTTCAACTCCGACGACGCCGAGATGGCCCGCCGCCTCAATCAGGAAGCTGCCAAGGCCGTCCTGTTCGGCGGCGTGAGCGAGGAAGAGGCCTGGAAATTCGTGACCCTCAACCCCGCCAAAATGCTGCACATCGACGACCGCGTCGGCAGCATCAAGGCCGGAAAGGACGCCGACCTCGTCCTGTGGAACGATCACCCGATGAGCATCTACGCCCGGGCCGAACGCACCTACATCGACGGTAAGGAATACTTCAACCGCACGGAAAACGAGAGCCGGCGCGAAGCCATGCTCCAGGAACGCAACGCACTGATCCAGGCCAGCCTGGACGACAAGAACAAAGGTGGTAAGACGCAGACGCCCCGCGGCAACAGCCGCCGCCTGCTGCACTGCAACAGCGAAAACCACTAAAAAATATCCGATGAAAATTTCAATCAAGTACCCACTGGCCCTGCTTCTCGGGCTGTTGCTTTGCACCGGCGTACGCGCCCAGAACCCCACCCCCGCCCCCCAGCAGCGTGAACCGCTGGCCGTGACCGGCGCCACCCTGCACGTCGGCGACGGCACCGTGATCGACAACGCTACCCTGCTGGTGGCCAACGGAAAGATCGAGGCCGTCGGCACCGGACTGTCCGTACCCAACGGCTACCGTACCGTCGATGCCACCGGCAAGCACGTTTACCCCGGCCTGATCGCCCTGAACAGTCAACTGGGCCTGACCGAAATCGGTGCCGTACGGGCCACCAATGACCAGCGCGAGGTAGGCACTTTCAACCCCAACGCGCGGGCCTTGATCGCCTTCAACACCGATTCCCAGGTCATCCCCACCGTGCGCAGCCGCGGCGTACTACTGGCCCAGGCCACCCCCGAGGGCAGCCTCGTGAGCGGACGCAGCAGTATCATGCAGCTCGACGGCTGGAACTTTGAGGACGCGGCCGTACTGGCCGACGACGGCATCCACGTCAACTGGCCGAACCGCAACAGCTACAACTGGCAAACGGGCGACCTGCGCCCCAATGAGCGCTACGACGAGCAGGTACGGGAACTGGAGACCTTCCTGCAGCAGGCAATCGGCTACTGCCAGAACCCTGGCGAGGGAACGGCTCGGCTGCTGAAGTTCGAGGCTTTCTGCGAGGCGGTGAACGGCAACAGCAACGTATACCTGCACGCCGACGAAGCGCGGGACATCCAGGCCGGTGTGCTGCTCTTCAAGAATATCGGTGCCAAGCCGGTGATCGTGGGCGGCTACCAGGCCTACCTCGTCACCGACTTCCTGAAGCGGCATGAAGTACCCGTGATCCTGAGCAGTACCCAGGCGCTTCCTGACTCCCAGGACGACGCCATCGACCAACCCTACCGCAACCCCGCCCTCCTGGCCGAGGCCGGTGTCGATTTCGCCATCAGCCACGAAGGCTACTGGCAACAGCGCAACCTGCCCTTCGTGGCCGGACAGGCGGTGGGCTTCGGACTCGACTACGAAAAGGCCGTGCAAGCCATGACCCTGGCCCCCGCCCGCATCGTGGGCATCGACCAGGACTACGGCAGCATCGCCACCGGAAAGTCGGCCACCTTCCTGATCGTCTCCGGCGACCTGCTCGACATGCGCAGCAGCGAAGTGGAGGAGGCATTCATCGATGGCCGCTCCATCAACCTCGACAACAAGCAAGCGGAACTGTACCGCAAGTTCAAGGAAAAGTACCGGCGGGAAACCCGCTAGGGCCTCGCAAGATGCAACCGACCGGCAGCCCGCCGACCCGTACGGGCGGCGGGCTGTCTGTTTTGGTCGATGCTCCGACCCCGTACATCCATTAGGCAGCTGCCGGGCGAAACCGCATGGCCCGGGTGACCTATTTTAGACGACCAAGCCAACAACCCCCTCCCCTATGATCCGCTGCCTTACCCTTATTTTTCTTTTGGTGGGGGTCATGGCGCAGGCGCAGGTACTCACCGGCCGGGTAACCGACGAAGCCACCGGAGAGCCCCTGCCCTACGCTTCGATCTACGTGCAACAGACGGGCACCGGCGCTACCACCAACGCCGAAGGGCGCTACGAGCTTCGCCTGCGGCCGGGCAACAACACCATCGTCTTTCAGTACCTGGGCTACCAGACCCGGGTGGAGCAGGTGGGAAGCGGACGCGGCAGCCTCGACGTACAGTTGCGGACCGAGGCCCTGGACCTCCAGGAGGTGCAGGTGCTGAGCGGCGGGGAAGACCTGAGCTACAGCGTGATTCGGCGGGCCATCGCGAAGGCCGACTACCACCGCAACCAAGTGGACCGCTTCACCGCCGACGTGTACCTGAAGGGGATCGGCAAGGTGGACAAGATCCCGGGCATCATTCGCAAGCTGGCCCCAAAAGAGGATCGCGCCGAGATCGACGAGGTGGTCGGTCGCAGCTTTACCAGTGAAACCGCCAGCCGGATCACCTACGAACGCCCCAATACCTACACCGAAGAGGTCTTGTCCCGCTACGTAGTCGGGGAAGAGGACTTTGAGGTGAGCGGGTACGTGTTTTCGAGCTTCTACGCGCCCGAGGTGGGCGGGATAGTCAGTCCGCTTTCCCCCAAAGCCTTTGCCTATTACAAATTTGAGCACGATGGGGTCTTCGCCGATCAGGGCGAGTTGATCAACAAGATCCGGGTCATTCCCCGCAGCCGGGGCGAGGGCGTTTTTGAAGGGGATGTGTACATCGTTCAGGACGACTGGTCGCTGCATAGCCTGGACCTGAGGACCTACCACACCGGATTTACCATCGACATTAAGATCAACTACAACGAGGTCGAGGACCACATCTGGCTGCCGATCACCACCGCCATCGCGGCTCAGGGTGGCCTGCTGGGGATAAAGCTCAGCGTCAGCTACATCGCCTCTACCAGCAACTACGAACTGACCCTCAATCCCGACCTGGGGGGCTACGTCGAAGTGATCGACGAAAAGACCCAGCCGGAGGCCGCCGCCGTCACCCGCCGCGAAAACCGGGTCAGCGGCTACGAAAACACCCTCGAGGAGGGCGGCGAGCTTACGCGCAAGGAACTCCGCACCCTGATGCGGCAGTACGAAAAGGAAGAGCGGGAAGAACAGGAAGCTCCAGAAGTGGTCAGCAACTACACCTTCAAGGACGACAGCGTCAAGACCATTCGCGACTCCGCCGCCTGGGAAGCCATTCGGCCCATCCCGCTGACGGCCGAGGAGATCGCCGGCTACCGGTACCAGGACAGCGTGGCCCGGGTAGCCAAACTGGACAGCATGGCCGCATCGCGCGGACAACCCACGTCCGGTAAGGACAAGAAGAAAAAACAATCGCTGCCGGCGCTGCTGCGATGGGACGTAGCCCCTGACGTGGTCTTCAATCCGGTAGAGGGCTACGGATTAGGCGTGCAATTGACGCGGGCCATCAACCGGACGGTGACCCAGGATACCTCCACCTACCAGGTGCGCCGGGGAAACCTCATGATTCGCTCCCGCTACGGCTTCGCCTGGAAAAGACTGAGCTGGGAGGCGGGCTACAGCAATTGGAACAACGAAAAGGCCAAGGGCCGGTATTCCCTGCGGGGCGGCCGGTACCTCAGCCAGTTCGATGCCTCCCCGGCCATCGACCCCCTCATCAACAGTTTTACCGCGCTGCTCTACGGCAACAATTACGCCAGGCTCTACGAGCGGGCCTACGGGCAACTGGACTACCGCAAGCGCTTCAGCGACGCCTTCCGCATCAGCGGGGGCATCCGGTACGAAGACCGCCGAGCGGTGTCCAACCAGACGAATCACCGCTGGGGGGGCGACGAGGAGTTCGTGTACGCCACCAATAATCCCTCCAATGAGGAGCGGGGCGAAATCACCGACGTAAGCAACGCCGCCATCGTGCGGGTCGGCGCGGCCTGGCGGCCCGGACTGAAGTACACCGTCCGCAACGGCAAGCGGAACCTGGTTGCCAATTCAGCACCTACCCTGGAGCTGCTGGTGGAAAGCGGATTCCCGTCGGTGGGGGACAGTAAGTCCGACTTCACCCGACTGGAGGGCAGTTACCGGCACCGTTTTCAGGCGGGGCCGCGGGGTGCCGTGAATTTACTCTTGCGTGCCGGGGCTTTCGTGGATAAGACCTACGTGGATTTCCCCGACTTCCGTCACTTCGCCACTTCGGAGATCCTGCTCACCCGCCTCGATCCCATCGGCAGCTACCGGCTGCTCCCCTACTACCGGAACAGCACCGCGGAGGAGTACGCGGAACTCTACGCGCATTATCAGTTCAGGAAGTTGCTGCTCACCCGCATCTGGCAACTCCACCTGATGGGATTGAAGGAAGACCTGTTCGTTAATTACCTACATACCCCGACCTCCGGGCACTACACCGAATTGGGCTACTCGCTCGACAACATCCTGCGGGTACTTCGGCTGGAGTTCGTCACCGCCTTCCGCGACGGGCGCTACGACGACTTCGGCGTGCGGTTGAGTATTACCACCACCTTCTTTGGTGAGGGCGGGGATGACAGGGATGCGGCCGAATTTTAGGATATCAACCACCCGCGGATAACCTTGCCGGTAATCCGAATGAAGCACCCGTCCTGTCTACCCTCGGCCCCTACACCGCCAGGAAATCCCGGATAATGCGCTCCCCCACCGCGGCAGATTTCTCCGGGTGGAACTGGGCGGCGTAAAAATTGTCGCGCCGCATCATGGCCGCGAAGTCCATGCCGCAGTATTTCGTGGTGGCCACGGTATCCGGGCCGGTCTCTACGTAATAGCTGTGGACGTAGTAGCAGTGCTGTCCGTCGATCTCCGGCGAGAGCCACTCCCCCTTGCCATTTAGCCGGATCTCGTTCCAGCCCATGTGGGGCACCTTTTCGCCGGGGCCCGGCCGAAATTGCCGCACCCGCTCGGGGAAAATGCCGAGGCACTCCACATCGCCCTCCTCGCTGTGACTGCACAGCAACTGCATGCCCACGCACACTCCGAAGACGGGTTGGGTGAGGGAGCGGATCAGGTCGGCCAGGCCGCTTTCGTTCAGGTGGGCCATGGTAGAGGCCGCGTGGCCCACGCCGGGAAAGATCACCTTGTCGGCGGCACGGATCCGGCCGTGGTCGGCCGTCAGCTCGTGCTCCACGCCGATGCGCTCTAGTGCGTAGAGGACCGAGCGGATGTTGCCGGCGTTATAATTGATGACTGCTACCATACACGTATTAGCTAAAGGGGGCAAAGATACGGCAGGACGCGGCCGCGCCTTCAACGGCGGGCCAAGGCCACCTGGTGACGGGCCGCTACACGCGTGGTAAGGCGGTTCGGAACCGCCTTACGGCCAGGGCCTACTTGGCGAGTACCCCCAGTTCCTTACCTACCTCCACGAAGGCTTGGACGGCCCGATCGAGGTGCTCCCGCTCGTGGGCGGCGGAGAGCTGTACACGGATCCGTGCCTTGCCCTTCGGGACTACTGGGTAGAAGAACCCGATGACGTAAATGCCTTTTTCCAACAGGCGGGCGGCGTATTGCTGGGCCAGTGGAGCCTCGTACAGCATGACCGGTACAATAGGGTGGTCGCCGGGGATGATATCAAAGCCCGCTTCGGTCATGGCCTGGCGGAAGTACTTCGTGTTCTCCGTCAGTTTGTCCCTCAACTCGGTGGAGGCGCTGAGCATGTCGAGCGCGCGGATGGAGGCGCCCACGATGGCCGGGGCCAGGGTGTTGGAGAAGAGGTAGGGGCGGGAGTGTTGCCGTAGCAGGTCTACAATCTCCTGGCGTGCCGCGGTAAATCCGCCCGAGGCGCCGCCCAGGGCCTTTCCGTAGGTACCGGTGATGATATCCACCCGGTCCATGACGCCGCGGTACTCGTGTACGCCGCGGCCGGTTTTGCCGATGAATCCGGTAGAGTGGCATTCATCGATCATGACCAGGGCCTCGTACTTGTCGGCTAGGTCACAGATCTTGTCCAGCTGGGCAATGGTACCGTCCATCGAGAAGGAGCCGTCGGTAACGATGAGTTTCCGGCGACTTCCCTCGGCGGCTTTCAGTTGTTCTTCCAGGGATTCCATATCGTTGTGATCGTAGCGGAAGCGTTTCGCTTTGCACAGGCGAATCCCGTCGATGATGGAAGCGTGGTTTAAGGCGTCAGAGATGACGGCATCTTCGGCGGTCAGCAAGGGCTCGAACAGGCCCCCGTTGGCGTCGAAGGCCGCCGCGTAGAGAATACTGTCTTCCATGCCGAGGAAGTCGGCCGTCTTACGCTCCAGTTCCTTATGAATGTCCTGGGTACCGCAGATGAAGCGCACGGAAGACATCCCGAAGCCGTGGCTGTCGAGGGTTTCGTGGGAAGCCTTCAGGAGCTCGGGGTGGGAAGAGAGGCCCAGGTAATTGTTGGCGCAGAAATTCAGTACATCGGGGTTCTCCTCGGTGTCAATCTCCGCCCCCTGGGGCGTGGTGATGACGCGCTCCTCCTTGTACAGGCCGGCGGATTTGATATCGGCAATTTGTTCCTGGAGGGATTCTTTCAGATTATACATGTGGGGTAGTTTGTGACATTCATCGTTGAATGTGGAGGATACGAAAACTTGCGCTAAGGGGCTGGGTTCAGTGGCGAAAGTGGAAAGGAGGTTGCGGAGACTGGGCTTCAGTCCTTCACTTCGGAATTCGCCTCGGCCCGCTGCAGCAGGTTGTCCAGCATCGTAGCGCAGATGCGGTCCAGGTCGTAAGCGGGTTTCCATCCCCAATCGTTCCGGGCCGGGCCGTCGTCGATGCGGTCGGGCCAGTCGGCGGCGATGTTCTGGCGGAAATCAGGGGCGTACCGCACTTCAAAGTCGGGCAAAATTTTCTGGATCGCCTCCGCCACGTCGGCCGGCGAGAAACTGCAGCCGCTCAGGTTGTAACTGGTACGGACCTTGATCGATGCCGTCGGGGCCTCCATCAGTTCCAGGGTGGCCCGGATGGCGTCGTCCATATAGATCATGGGTAGGGTGGTGTCCGACTGCAGAAAGCAGGAATACGGCTGCCCCGCCGCGGCGGAATGGAATATCTCCACCGCGTAATCCGTAGTACCTCCGCCGGGGGCGGATTGGTGGCCGATGATGCCCGGGTAGCGGAGCGAGCGCACGTCCAGCCCGTAGCGCTCGAAGTAGTACTGCGCCCAGTTTTCCCCCGCCGCCTTGCTTATGCCGTATACCGTGGTCGGGTTGAGTACGCTGTGGTTTGGGGTGCACGACAGGTCGGCATGGTGGCCGAAAACAGCAATGGAACTGGGGTAAAATACCCGCTCGACACCCTCAGTGCGGGAAACTTCCAACACATTGAGCAGGGAATCCATATTGACCCGCCAGGTATGCAGGGGGTTTAGCTCTCCGTTGGCGGACAGGATGGCGCCGAGGTGGTAGATCTGGGTGACGCCCTCCCCGCGGACCAGCTGCCGCAGACTCTCTTCGTCGGTAGCATCAAGCAGGGAGAAACGGCCAGTGGCACCGGCGAGGGGCGGCCGGATGTCGGTAGCAATTACGTTATCGTGGCCGTAGCGCTCACGTAAAACCGGAACAAGTACGGTCCCCAGTTGGCCATTGGCACCGGTAATCAACACGGTTGGTAGCATAGAATCAGGTAGTTCCGAAACGGAAATTTTCGCTAAAGGTAGCGATGCACCGTAATTTCGACCCTAATAAAGCCTCCAGGAAGGAAATTTATGGGTATAGTCGCCAAAAACCGCTTTTTTTAGTGCGCAACCGTCGTGATTCACCTCTCAACCATAAAGTAAATGGCAGGATCCCCTCCCGATACCAAATACCACACCGCCGCCGACCTTGACGCAACGGATCTGGCCATCCTGCGCATCCTGCAAACGGACGCGAAGAAAACGGCCAAAGAAATCGCGGCCGGACTCAACCTCACCCCCAGCCCGATCTACGAGCGAATCAAGCGGCTGGAGGAAAGGGGCTTCATCAAGCAGTACGTGGCCATCCTCGACAAGTCCCGCTTCGATTACCCCGTCACCTCCTTCTGCCAGGTCAGCATGCGCTACCACGACAAGGAGTTCATCGAAAAATTTGAGGAACAAATCCAGGCCCTCGAGGAGGTACAGGAGTGCTACCATATGGGCGGGGAGGTAGACTTCATCCTCAAGATCAATTGCCGGAGCCTCGAAGACTACCACGAGTTCATCAAGTTCAAACTCTCCAAGATCGAGAACATCGGGGTGCTCACCTCCTCTTTCGTGCTGAAGGAAATCACTAACAGCGTTGCCCTGCCTATATAAGTGCGGGCGCGACCGCGGGTGCCGGGGTTAACCGGGTAAGGCTGGGTTCCGGGGAAGGCGGAGCTGACGTACGCACGCTTGGCGAACGCATCTTACTTCGCTGCCTGAGGTAACTTGGTGCTAGCGGCCGAGGTGTACTAGCAGGACGCTTACGTCGGCCGGACTAACCCCGCTGATGCGGCTGGCTTGACCGATAGTGACGGGCTTGAGTTGGTTCAGTTTCTGGCGGGCTTCCTTGGACAGGGCGGTGAGTTGCTCGTAGTCGAAGGCCTTGCCGAGTTTGATACCTTCAAGGCGACTCATCTTCTCTACGGCCTGTCGTTCGCGCTCGATGTAGCCCTCGTACTTGAGGGTGACCTCGGCGAGATTGACGGTTTCGGCGTCGTAGGGCGCGAGGAATTCGCGCAGGGCGGGTACCGCTCCGGCCAGTCCTTCCAGGCTTACGCCGGGGCGGGCCAGGATGGAATCGAGTTTCACGCCCTGTTTGAGGGGGGCGGTGCCTACTTCTTCCAGGTACCCGTTGATCTGCTCCGGGGTGATGCTGTGCTGACGCAATTCACCGGAGATCGCGGCTACGCCGTCCACCTTGTTTTGCACCCGCGCTTGCCGCCCTTCCATATTACCGACGCCGAGGGCGGCGGCCATGGGGGTGAGGCGGAGGTCGGCGTCGTCTTGCCGCAGCAGGATGCGGTACTCGGCCCGGCTGGTGAACATGCGGTAGGGCTCCTCGGTGCCTTTATTGATGAGGTCGTCGATGAGGACGCCGATGTAGGCGTCGCTGCGCTTCAGGATGAAGGGGTCGCGCTCCTGGACGGCGAGGGCGGCGTTCATGCCGGCGATGAGGCCCTGGCAGCCGGCTTCCTCGTAACCCGTAGTACCGTTGATCTGGCCGGCAAAGAAGAGGCCGGGTACCAGCCGCGTCTCCAGCGTGGGACCGAGTTGGGTGGGGGGGAAGAAGTCGTACTCGATGGCGTAGCCGGGACGGAACATCTTCATATTTTCGAAGCCGCGCACCTTGCGCAGGGCCTTGTACTGTACGTCCTCGGGCAGGCTGGAGCTGAAGCCGTTGACGTAGATCTCGCAGGTGTTGCGGCCCTCGGGCTCGACGAACAACTGGTGCTGGTCGCGGCCGGCAAAGCGGTCGATCTTGTCTTCGATGCTGGGGCAGTAGCGGGGCCCGAGGCCGCGGATGCGCCCGTTGAACATGGGGCTGCGGTCGAAGCCCTCGCGGAGGGTCTCGTGGACTTCCGGGCTGGTGTAGGTGACGTGACAGGGCAGTTGATCTACCAGGGGGGGAGTGTCGGTATAGCTGAAGCGGCCCGGGTTCTCGTCGCCTTCCTGGACGGTCATGACGCTGTAGTCGAGGGTGCGGCCGTCGAGGCGGGCGGGGGTGCCGGTCTTCATGCGGCCGGCCTCAAAGCCCAGTTCTTGTAGTTGCTCGGTAAGTCCCTTGGCGGAACGTTCACCGGCGCGGCCACCGCCGAACTGCTTTTCGCCGATGTGGATGGTGCCGTTCAGGAAGGTGCCGTTAGTGAGGACTACGGAGCGGGCGGGGATCTCCATGCCCAATCCGGTGTAGACGCCGCGGGCCCGGCCGTCCTTGACCAGGATGCCGGTGACCATCTCCTGCCAGAAGTCAATATTGGGGTGTGCCTCCAGCTTTTCGCGCCAATTGAGGGCAAAAGCCATGCGGTCGCTCTGCGCGCGGGGGCTCCACATGGCGGGGCCTTTGCTGCGGTTCAGCAGGCGGAACTGCACCATGGTCTCGTCGGTAACGATGCCGGAGTATCCGCCCAGCGCGTCGATCTCGCGGACGATCTGTCCCTTACCCACGCCGCCCATCGCGGGATTGCAACTCATCTGGGCGATGGTCTGCATATTCATGGTGGCCAGCATTACCTTGGCGCCGAGGTTGGCGGCAGCGACCGCGGCTTCGCAGCCGGCGTGACCGGCACCGACCACAATTACGTCGTAGGTTGGAAACATAGGATTCTCTTTGGGGGTGTCCAGGAAACGCCCTGCGAATCGGCAAAGTTACGGAGTGCCAGAGGGTTGTACCACATTTAGGTAAGGATAAACGTGCCGGCGAGCCGTGCTAAATGGATTCAATCTAAATAAGCCCGTCAACTTAACAACTAAAATGCATGGGTGGCCTAGATGTTGGCGATGTCGTAACTTTGCGGCCATTCATAAAGGCAGGCAGTGATTGCCGGCTTTTTCTACCGTCGGTCGCCTCCGGTGACCGAGTCATTTGTACAACCGCACGCTTCCGCGTATGAAAATCCTAAAGAGACCGGCCGGCTTGATTCTCCTCCTGCTGGCCGCGCTTTCGTTCCAGTCGCAGGACGGAGTGGCTGGCAGCAACCTGCTGTTTTACGGCCTTGCTGCCCTGGCCCTGATCATCTTCTTCTACATCGTTGTCAGCGTGGCCGATAACTTCATGGTTATCGAGTCCAAGCAGATCGGCGTAAAGGATACCGGTTCCATGGGATTGTTTCCCTCTTTCCGGGAGATCTTCCGCCCCAAGAAACCGGAGTACCTGGAGAAGGCCCACGTGTACACCCTCACCAAGGGATACGATATCCCGATGGCGGGTGAGCCCCGGGAAGAGATCCGCGAACCCAAGGTTACGCGCTTCGCCCTCACGCCACCCGATTTCTTCGGCCTTATGCCCATCCCCAAGATGCTGGTCGAGGAAGGAGACACGGTGAAGGCCGGCGATCCGATTTTCTTCGACAAGAAACTTAACCGCATCAAGTTTGCCACGCCCGTAAGCGGGGAGGTCATCGCCATCAATCGGGGCCTCAAACGGTCGATCGCCGAAGTGGTCATCCTGGCCGATAACGAGCAGCAAAGCCGCGATTACACTCTGCCGGCCGCTACCGCATCGCGGGAGGAGCTGGTGGAATTTCTGCTGGAAAGCGGTGCCTGGCCGGCCATCCGGCAGCGCCCCTACAACGTGGTGGCCGATCCCGACGTCGTGCCCCGCGACATCTTCATCTCCACCTTCGATACCTCACCCCTGGGTCCGGACCTGAAACTGACCGTTCGGGGACGCATGGATGTATTCCAGGCCGGTATCGATGTAGTGCGCCGCCTCACCAACGGTCTGGTTTATCTCGGGCTCGACGGACGCGGGGAAGACCCCTCGCCCTTTGAGGCGATCAACGGCGCCGAGAAGCGCTACTTCCGCGGTGCCCACCCGGCGGGGAACGTCGGTGTACAGATCCACCACATCCATCCCTGCGGGGCGGGTGAAAACACCGTATGGACGCTCGGCGTGGAAGAGGTACTCCTCATCGGTGAGCTGTTCAAGAACGGCCGTTACGACACCACGCGCCTGGTGGCCCTGACGGGTAGTTCCTTCAGCGATCCTTGCTACGTAAAGACCTACGCCGGAGCCAACATCGCTGAACTCCTTTCCGGTGCCGGTGAGGATATCGCGGAGAACGCCCGCGTCATCAGTGGCGACGTGCTTTCGGGTACGCAGAAGAGCACCGACGGTTTCGTAGGCTTCTTCGACAATCAGATCACTGCCATTCCGGAAGGCAACGAAGCCGAGATGTTTGGCTGGTTACTGCCTTTGAAGCCACGCGCCTCCATCTCCCCCACCATCCCGGTCCTGAGCGACGACATCGAGATCACGACCAACACCCACGGTGAGAAGCGGGCTTTCGTCGTAAACAACGACTACGAGCAGGTAATGCCGATGGATATCTACCTGACCCAACTCATGAAATCGATCCTCGTCAACGACCTGGAAAGCATGGAAGGACTGGGCATTTACGAACTGGTGCCGGAAGACGTGGCGCTGGCGGAATTCGCCTGCGTCTCGAAGCAACCCCTGCAGCAGATATTGCGTCAGGGTCACGACACCATGATTGAGCAAGGATAACTATAGAAATTGCCGGGCTGTTAGCATTCGCTAGTCCGCACACATAAAGCTTCCCATGAAAGCACTTCACGATTTTGTCACCAAGTTCGAGCCGGATCACAGCAAGTCGCCCTTCCTGGCAACGACCTACGACGCTTTCTACACCTTCCTTTTCCAGCCGCCGACCGTAACCAAGGGAGGCGTGCACGTGCGGGACGGCATGGACCTCAAGCGGCTCATGGTATGGGTGGTGCTGGCGCTGCAACTGCTCTACGTCTTTGGTACCTGGAACATCGGTCACCAGCACTTCCTGGCACTCGGCAAGTACTCCGGATTGCTGGAGGGCTTCCACCTGAAAGTGGTGTACGGCCTGATCCAGATCATTCCGATCTTCGTGGTCACCCACATTGTCGGCCTCGGCATCGAGTTTCTCTACGCCGCCAAGAAGGGCCATTCGGTCGAGGAAGGATTCCTCGTTTCCGGAGCCCTTATTCCCTTGATCATGCCGCCGGACATCCCCCTGTGGATTCTGGCCGTCTCCGTTGCCTTTGCCGTAATTTTGGGTAAGGAAGCCTTCGGAGGTACGGGTATGAACATCTGGAACATTGCCCTGCTTTCGCGGGTGTTCATCTTCTTCGCTTACCCGACCACCATTTCCGGTGACGAAGTGTGGGTTAGCGGCATCGAAAAAGTAGACGTGGGACTGTACGCCAGTGAGGCCTACAACTGGGCCCACCACGTGTTCGACTGGATCTTCGCCGGCTTTGGCTGGTCGACCTTCGGTCAGGGTGGTGAACTCGTAGCCGACGGCTGGACCGGCGCCACCCCCCTCGGCATTGCCGCCAAGGAAGGTTGGGAGGGCGTTGAGGCCGTCTACGACCAGAGCAGTATTTTCTGGGGCACCATCCCCGGATCCATCGGTGAATCGAGCGTACCCCTCATCCTGATCGGTATGGCCTTCATCATGTTTGCCCGCGTGGCCGACTACCGGATTATCGTAGGTGGCCTCATCGGTTTCATGGTCGGTGGCCTGATGCTCAACGCCATCGCTCCCGCCGAGCTTACCCCGGACACCCCGGGTATATTCAAGTTCATGGCCATCCACCCCCTGCGGCAGATGATCATGGGCAGCTTCCTGTTCGCGATCACCTTCATGGCGACCGACCCCGTCAGCAGCGCCGATACCCCCACCGGAAAGTGGATATACGGATTCCTGATCGCCTTCATCGGCCTCATCATCCGGGTACTCAACCCGGCTTACCCCGAAGGCTGGATGCTTTCCATCTTGCTGCTGAACACCTTCGCTCCCCTGATCGACCACTACGTCTACCAGGCCAATATCAAGCGCCGCGCCAAGCGGACCGCCGCCATGGCCAAAACCCGCGATGAGCTGATCACTAAGCGGAATGAGGATGTGGAGATCTTCACGCCCCAGAACGCCGAAGGCTACCGACCCGTCGGAAACGTTGGCAACTACTAATCTAAACTCCACTCAATTATGAGTACGAAATACATCTACACCTTCGGCGTCATCATGACCGTGGTCGTGGCCCTTACGCTGGCCGGATTCCGGACGGTGACGGCCGAGTCCGCCGCGCGCAACGAGGACATCTTCAACAAGCGCGAGATTCTGGCTACCGTAGCCGAACCCCTGGCCGAAGCGGGGTCGCCGATCAGTACCCTGACCGACGAGGAGGTACTCGAGATCTTCAACGAGCAGGTAGAGCAGATCGTCGTTAACTCCTCTGGAGAGGCGGTGGCCGACGTTGAATTCAGCGCCATCGACCTGGCCAAGGAATACAAGAAACCCGAGGAACAGCGGCTCTACCCCATCAATATTTTCAACATCGACGGCGATCGCTATTACGTGTTCAGCGTAAGGGGAAACGGACTCTGGGACGCCATCTGGGGCAACATTGCCCTGGCTTCCGACCTGAATACCGTGACGGGAGCCAGCTTCGACCACGCCGGTGAAACCCCTGGCCTCGGTGCCGAGATCAAGGACAATGCCGGCTGGAAGTCCCAGTTCAAGGGCAAGAAGATCTACAACGGCGACGAATTCGTGAGCATCCTCGTGCGTAAGGGCGGTGCTATCGATCAGGAGCATGAGGTTGACGGCCTCAGCGGAGCCACCGTTACCGCTGATGGCGTGACCAAGATGCTGTACAACGGCCTGAAGGCCTACCAGCCCTTTATTGAAGAGCAGCGTGCGGAAGCGAATGCTACCAGCATGAACCTAAAGTAAATCCTACCATGGCAGAATCTACTGAACTCAAAACCGGCGTCGTAGCTGACCCCAAGAAGCCGGCCGGGGAGAAAGACCCCTTATTCGGTAAGAAGGAGAAGATCCTGATCACCGACCCCCTGCTGGACAATAACCCCATCACCATCCAGGTGCTCGGCGTGTGCTCGGCCCTGGCCGTGACCTCCCTGGTCTACCCCTCGCTGGTAATGGCCGTCGCGGTGGTTTTCGTAACCGCCTTCTCCAGTTTGGCTACCTCCCTGATGCGCAACATCATCCCGAAGGCAGTACGTCTGATCGTTCAGCTGGTCATCATCGCCACGCTGGTAACTCTGGTGAACGAAGCCCTTAAGGTGCTTGCTTTCCCCGTTTACAAGCAGCTGTCGGTGTACATCGGCCTGATCATCACCAACTGTATCGTGATGGGACGCCTGGAGGCTTTTGCCATGGCCAACAAGCCCTGGCGCGCCTTCCTCGACGGAGTGGGCAACGGCCTGGGTTACGGACTTATCCTGGTGGCCGTGGGCGTGGTACGCGAACTCTTCGGCAAGGGTAGTCTCTTTGCCGGATCGCCGATCGCCATGAACATCATCGGCCCCAGCGGCGACACCACCCAGTACTGGATCAACACCGCCGCGGACAGCGGGCTGGGAAGCTTCTTCGGCTGGTACGCCAACAACAACCTCATGGTACTGCCGGCGGCTGCCATGTTCGTGATTGCCGTCTTCATCTGGATCCAGCGGAGCTACAACTCCAAGCTGGTCGACGTTTCCTAGACGGGGGATATTCCCGCCATCCTCCCCCCTCTTCCACACTTTAAATTCCTCACCCCATGGGCGAATTTCTGAATATCTTCATCAAGTCGGCCTTCATCGAGAATATGGTCCTGGCCTACTTCCTCGGGATGTGTTCCTTCCTGGCCGTCTCGAAGACCCTCTCCACGGCTACCGGTCTCGGCATGGCCGTCATCTTTGTACTCGGCATTACGATGCCCATCAACTGGCTCATTAACGAGTACATCCTCATTCCCGCCGAATTGGAGTTCCTGCGCTTCATCCTCTTCATTGCCGTAATTGCTTCTACCGTACAGCTGGTAGAAATGGTGGTGGAGAAGTTCAGCCCCGGCCTCTATGCGGCCCTCGGTATCTTCCTTCCGCTGATCACGGTGAACTGCGCCATCCTGGGCGGCAGCCTCTTCATGGTAAGCCGGGAGTACAACCTGAGCGAGTCGATCGCATTCGGACTGGGCGGCGGCTTCGGCTGGTTCCTGGCCATCATTGCCCTGGCGGCTATCCGGGAGCGCATCCGCTATAGCAACGTGCCCCCCGCTATGCGCGGACTGGGCATGGCCTTCCTGATCACTGGCCTGATGGGCATTGCCTTCCTGAGTCTTACCGGTATCGACCCTGCCGTCTTTGCCGGCTGGAGCGGTAATGTCGCCGAATAGTTTTACCCAGAACTGATGAACCGTCGGCCCGCGGGCTGGCTTACCTATAAAATACGGTCTCATGATAACCATAGGATTAGCGGTAGTAGTTTTCACCATCATCGTGCTGGCCCTCATCACGATGTTGCTGGTGGCCCGCCGCCGCCTCGTCCCCCAGGGAGAGGTCAGTATTATCGTAAACGGTGATAGAGACAACCCCCTCCGGGTACAGCCCGGCAATACCCTGCTGACGGCCCTCTCCGACAAAAGCGTCTTCCTCCCCTCTGCCTGCGGCGGTGGCGGAACCTGCGCCATGTGCGAATGCCACATCACCAAGGGCGGCGGCGACGTGTTGCCCACCGAACTCAACCACCTTACCCGCCGCGAAGTAGCCGAAAACAAGCGCCTCGCCTGTCAGGTAAAGGTGCGCCAGGATATGGAAATCCAGATCCCGGAAGAGATCTTCGGCATCAAGAAGTGGGAATGTACTGTTGACCGGAACTACAACGTGGCCACCTTCATCAAGGAATTCGTGGTGCGGCTGCCGGAAGGAGAAACCCTCGATTTCGAATCGGGCGGTTACATCCAGGTTGACGTACCCAAGTGTGAAGTGCACTTCAAGGACTTTGACATTACCCCCCACCCGGTCTTCCACAAGGGAGCCCCGGCCGACAAGTTCAAGCCTGACTGGGACAAGTTCGGCATGTGGGATTTCGTCATGAAAAACGACGAAGAGCAGTTCCGCGCCTACTCCATGGCCAACCACCCGGCGGAGGGCGACATCATCATGCTCAACATCCGTATCGCGCCCCCGCCCTTCGACCGGCAGAAGAACGCCTACATGGACGTGAACCCCGGCGTGTGCTCCAGCTACGTCTTCAACCAGAAGCCCGGCGACAAGGTGACCATCTCCGGTCCCTACGGTGAATTCTTCATCAAGCCGACGGAAAAGGAAATGGTATACATCGGCGGTGGTGCCGGTATGGCCCCCCTGCGGAGCCACCTCTTCCACCTATTCCATACCCTCAAAACCGACCGTAAGGTCAGCTACTGGTACGGCGGCCGCTCCAAGGCCGAGCTCTTCTACACCGAGGAGTTCCGCGCCATCGAGGAGGATTTCCCCAACTTCAAGTACCACATCGCCCTCAGCGACGCCCTGCCCGAAGACAACTGGGACGGTATGACCGGATTCATCCACCAGGCCGTGCTCGACAACTACCTCAAGGATCACCCCGAACCCGAAGAGATCGAATACTACCTCTGTGGTCCGCCCCTGATGCTTCAGGCCGTCCAGAACATGCTGGACGAACTCGGCGTACCCGAGGAGAACATCGCCTTCGACGACTTCGGCAGCTAGTACAAAGCTGCCTCCGGCAGCGCCAGTAAAATGCTGCCTCCGGCAGCGCTGACGACAGCCCGCCAAGATCTTTCTTGGCGGGCTGTCGTGATTCAGGTCAGGAAGTGGGGGCAATGGTTTTCCAACCGCGTTGGAACCCTGCACTTCAGGTAGCGCCGCGTTTTAAGCTGGCCTGGGCATCACCCTGCGGCTTCACCGGGGACACGCTTTGTGGTTTCGGGCTGGTGGGCTGTTGGGGCTTGCTTTGGTCGCTTCGTTAATTCAAACGGTACCCTTCCGCCGCTGCCTGAGGCAGCGTTGTACTTGCGCTGCCATGAGGCAGCATCCTACTTAGCCAACCCCAAATGCTTCACGCTATAGTAAAAGATGGCCCCATAACCCAGTGCCAGCAGCGCGTGAAAAACAATGAAAGTGGTATTCTGAATGTAAAGGCCACCGGCAACCGCAAACAGGAAATACAGGGAGAGCACGCCTTCCCCCACGGTGACCCAGTTGAACTGGCCGGAAAGGTATTTGCGGGCCTGTAGCTTGTCGCGCACGGAACTGATGTTGAACTTGGGTGTGCGGACAAACGGGCTCTTCTTGCCGCGGTAGCCCTGCAGCACGGCTACGGAGTTATGCAGGGAAAGACCCATACTCAACGCCAGGAACAGCGGAAAGAGAAAGAGAAATTTCAGGGCCGCCTTGCCGTATCCCGCTTCCTTATTGGCGACGCTCTGTACGTTGGCGGCGTAGTACACCCCAATTACCGAGAGCAGACCGACCAAAAAGACCACGAAGAAGTTCTTGTTGAACCCCACATCGGCCAGTTCGCCGAGCAGGAAGAGCAGCGGTACGCTGAAAACGCCGCACAGAAAAACGAAAAGGAAGATGGAGCTCGCCAACAGGTGGGCTGAGGCGTGCACCTTGTGTCGGAATGGCAGGCCACTCGACCACACGGCGGGGAGCATCTTGCGGGCCGTTTCGGCACCTCCTTTCATCCAGCGGTGCTGTTGACTCTTGAAGCTGTTCATTTCCACGGGCAGTTCGGCCGGGCTGCCCACGTTTTCCAGGTAGCGGATCCGGTACCCCGCCAGTTGGCTTCGGATGCTCAGGTCGAGGTCTTCGGTGAGGGTGTCGGGTTGCCAGCCGCCGCCGGCTTCGATGGCTTCCCGCCGCCATACGCCGGCCGTTCCGTTGAACTGCAGCAGGTGCCCGCCCTTCATGCGGCCCACCTGTTCCACGGTAAAGTGTACGTTGAGTTGCAGGGCCTGCAGGCGGGTGATCAGGCTATAGTCCTGGTTCAGGTGCTCCCAGCGGGTCTGCACCACGCCCACCCGCTTGTCGGCAAAGTGCGGAATGGTGCGGCAGAGGAAATCGGGCTGGGGCACGAAGTCGGCATCGAAGATCGCCAAAAATTCCCCCTTCGCCTCCGACATGGCATCGCGCAGGGCACCGGCCTTGAACCCCTGTCGGCGGGGTCGGATGATTTGCCGGATCCGGTAGCCGCGGGCCCGATAGGCCCTGACCTTTTCGGCCACCAGTTCGACGGTTTCGTCGGTACTGTCGTCGAGAATGTGGATCTCGTACCGGTCACGGGGGTAGTCAAAGGCGGCCACGGCATCGATAAGTCGACCGATCACGTAGTATTCGTTGTAGATCGGCAGCTGAACGGTCACGAAGGGGTAATGGGGCGGCGCCGGCGCGGGTGCCAGGGCAACATCCGAACCGCAATGGGCGCCGGCAGCGGAGGTGCCGGCATAGGAAGAGGCGGTCGCCAGCCGTGGCGCGGCCTTGCGTCCGTTGGCCAACTGAGCGAAGGATACCGGACGGTCGGTGGGGTCCTCCCCGTGCTTGTAGTGGTATAGCAGGTTGAACTGCAGCAGGCAGTACACCGTGATGTAGAGCAGACTGATCGTATAGATACCCAGAACCACAAAGGCAAGCACGGTCATGATCAGATGAGTTTAAAGATGGTCCAGAGTATCTTATGTCCGGCCAGGAAAGTCCCCCGCACCGTGCCCGATATCTTGGACGTGCCGATGCGGCGGCGGTAGCGAACGGGCACTTCAGTGCACTTCAGGCCGGCTTTCGCCGCGCGCACCTGCATTTCCACCGTCCATCCGAAGTCGGGATCCTGCATGCCCAACGCCCGCAGGGCCGGGTAGCGGATAGCACGGAAGGGACCCAGGTCCGTAAACTCATAACCGTAAAACAGGCGAATAAGATTCGTAGCCAGCCAGTTACCGAAGATCTGGGGGAAGGTCATGCTGCCGGATTCCACCTGGCCGCGGGCGCGCGAGCCGATGACGAGATCGTAGCCTTCGTCCATGATCGGGGCGATCAATTCGGTGAGGTCCTCGGGGTAATCGCTGTGGTCACCGTCAAGAAAAACCACGATATCCGGCTGCTCGGCCGGGGGGCGTGCGGCAATGTGGCGCATCCCGCGCAGACAGGCGGAGCCGTAGCCCGCCCGCGGTTCGCTGACGACCGTTGCACCCGCGGCCGCGCCCACCGCTGCGGTACGGTCGCGGCTGTTGTTGTCGCATACGATGACCTCCCGCAAGAGGTGATGGGGGAGTTCCGCTACCACCAATCCAATGCTGGCCTCCTCATTATAGGCGGGGATAATAACGTCGATAACGGGGGCTGGCGCGGGCAAATTCACTATTTCCGCAAAGATACGACCCCGGTGACGGCCCGGTTTTCCTAGCTCAGTCCACCGTCCACGCTGATCACCTGCCCGGTGACGTAGCTGCTCAGGTCAGAACCCAGGTAGATGCAGGCGTTGGCGATCTCTTCCGGCGTGCCGAAGCGCTTGAGGGGGATGTTGGAGAGGTAACCTTCGCGGACCTTTTCCGGAAGCTCGTCGGTCATGTCGGTCTCGATGAAGCCCGGGGCGATCACGTTGCAGCGGACGTTGCGGCTGCCCATTTCCTTGGCGATCGACTTGCTGAAGCCGATGATGCCGGCCTTGCTGGCGGCGTAGTTGGCCTGTCCGGCGTTGCCCTGGATGCCGACGATGCTCGACATATTGATGATGCTGCCCCCGCCGCGCATCATGGTGCGCAAGGCGTGCTTGGTGAGATTGAAGACGGACTTCAGGTTGTTGTCCATGACCGTGTCCCACTGCTCCTCGTTCATGCGCAGCATGAGGGTGTCGCGGGTCACACCGGCGTTGTTGATGAGGATGTGCAGGCCGCCCATATCGGCGACGACGGTCTTGATGAGTGCTTCGGCCTGGGCGTAATCGGCCGCGTCGCTCTGGTAGGCTTTGACGTTTTCGCCGAGTTCCTCGACCAGGGCGTTGGCCGGTCCGGCGGAACTGCGATAGGTGAAGGCTACCCGCGCACCGGCGGCGGTCAGGGAACGGACCAGGGCGGCACCGATGCCACGTGATCCTCCGGTGATGAGGGCTACTTTTCCGTCGAGTAAGCTCATGGGGGCGTATCTTTTTTTGGTGGGGGCCAAAGGTAGGGTAAACTTAAGCGAGCGCCCCGGCCTTTTAGTAGCTCACCAAATAGTGCAGCCATGTTCGGAGATATGATGAAGCAGATGGAAGAGATGCAGGCCAAGATGCAGGAGCAACTGGCCCAGCAGTCCTTCGAAGCCGAGGCCGGCGGCGGCGCGGTACGGGTCAAGTGTGACGGTACCCGCACGATCCAGAACGTTAGTATCGACCCCGAGCAGGTAGATCCCTCTGATCTGGAGGCACTCGAAGACCTCATCGTGGTCGCCACCAACCGCGCGCTGGAGAAGGCCGCGGAGTACGAGGCCAAGCAAGCCGGTGGCATGATGGACAATATGCTGCCCGGCGGGCTGGGTAGCCTCCTTGGCGGATAAGTCTTACTTTTCAGGGAGAAAATCCCACCGGATAATTTATGGAAGAACTTGCGGGGATCATCATACTTGGAATTTTCGCCCAGTGGTTTGCCTGGCGCGTAAAGATTCCCGCTATCCTGCCCCTGATCGTTATCGGGTTACTGGTGGGTCCCCTGTCGACCCTCTTTACGGCCGACGGCAGCAAACTGATCAGTCCCATTTTCGAAGTCGGGCTGAACGAGGAGCCGGGGAGGGGACTCTTCCCGGGGGAGTCGCTGTTCTATTTCGTAAGTCTGGCCATCGGAGTCATCCTCTTTGAAGGGGGATTGACGCTGCAGTTTCGCGAAGTGCGGGAAACCCAGCGGTCGATCCTGCGGCTCATCTCGCTGGGCAGCCTGATCACTTTCGTGGGTGCAGGACTGGCCGCGCACTTCATCATGGATCTGGGCTGGAGCATCAGTTTTCTCTTCGCGGCCCTCATCATCGTTACCGGGCCGACCGTGATCGCGCCTATTCTGCAGAACATCCCGCTGAACCGCAACGTCAGTACGGTCCTGAAGTGGGAGGGTATCCTGATCGACCCCCTCGGGGCCCTGGTGGCGG
The DNA here is from genome assembly GCF_004803465.1 of Neolewinella litorea. Lineage (GTDB taxonomy): Bacteria > Bacteroidota > Bacteroidia > Chitinophagales > Saprospiraceae > Neolewinella > Neolewinella litorea. Next base: position 78,701 of record NZ_SRSF01000007.1, read on the forward strand.
TGCTCGTGTTTGAGTTCATCAGCTCTACGGAGCACGGCATCGGCTTTACGACCGAGGCCCTACGCACCTTCGTACAGATCGTCATCTACGGTGGCACCCTCGGTTTTCTGGCGGGCTACGGCCTGTTCCACATCATCAAGCGGGAGTTGGTGCCTCACTATCTGCTCAATGTATTCATCCTGGCCTACGTCCTATTCATCTTCGTGCTCAGCGACCAGCTGGCCCACGAATCCGGACTGCTTGCCGTGGTGGTCATGGGACTGGTGCTGGCCAATAAGGACGTGCCGCGCATCAAGGAGATTCTGTCGTTCAAGGAGTCGCTGAGCGTACTGCTGATATCGATCCTCTTCATCCTCCTGGCGGCCAACATGAATATGTCGGAACTTCGGCTGCTCACGGAAGACTGGCGTCCCCTGGCCCTGTTCGGCTGCGTCATTCTGGTACTGCGGCCGCTGAGCGTCTTCATCAGTACGGCCCGGGGCAACCTGAGTACCAACGAAAAACTCTTCATCAGCTGGGTGGGCCCGCGGGGCATCGTAGCGGCGGGTATAGCCTCCCTGTTCGGACTAAAGCTGGCGGCCGACGGTGTACCCGGGGCCGAGTACATCACTCCACTTGTCTTCATGATCGTACTCGGAACGGTGTTGATCAACGCCACCACCGCCCGCCTGGTCGCGCGCCTGCTGCACGTGATCCAGGACACCTCCAGCGGGGTGCTGGTACTGGGGGCCAATGATTTCGCCATCACCATCAGTGAGTACCTCAAAAAGCAGGGTCGCGAAGTTTTCCTCGTAGACAGCAACAGCAGCAACATCCGCCGGGCGCAGGAGAGAGGACTGCGCGGTATCGTGGGCAACATCTACAATTCTGATCTCAGTGACGAATACGACCTGCTCGACGTGGGGTACATGCTGGCCCTGACCGGTAGCAACGACGTAAACTCCTACGCCATCAACCGCTATGAAGACATCTTCGGTGAGCGGGGCGCCTACCGCCTGATCACGGCCGATGAGATGAAGTCGCCGGGCGCTACGGCCGACCACGAGCACATTTTCAGCCACACCGACGACTTCATCAACCTCAGCGAGGCTCACCGCGAGGCCGGCGTGATCCACGAACGCAAGTTGTACAGCCAGCGGGAGCTGGTTGATCTCCTCCTGATCGCCGCCGAGGAAAAGTATTCCATTCCGCTATTCATCAAGTCTCCCGACGGGTCGCTGAACGTGGTTCCCTACGACCCCGAAACCCTGGATGTGGACTCCGGCGGCTACCAATTGGTTTATCTGGGCGTGGAGCTACCGAACGTCAAAACCAATCAGCAGACGGTCACGGAAGAGCAGGGCAAGCTTTAGAACTTGTTTGGGCTTTACCATTTGACCTAATAAACGGTCCCTTTCCGCTTTGTCCTTCGTTGCTGAAAATGCCTATGTAGGTGGGCTACGATCTACTTTAAGCGCCTCGGCAACCCAAAGAGTGACTCCTTTTCAATCAGAGAAGGAAAACCCGTCCAAGCTCTATTTAGTATCTTCGGGGTTTAGCACCTAAAGAACTGTGGTCCGGAAGCACCAAACCAACTCCGCCCGCCGTTCCTGACCTACCTACCTGGAGTTTAGCCATATGCAATACATAATTATGTTAGTCCTTATGGGCTGCGCCTCGGTTTCCTTTGCACAGGATCCCGCGGACATATTCCATAAGACCGTCGATGTCGACGCCGTCAACCAAATTTCCTTTGACGTATATCCCAAGGATCAGGTGGAATTCCGATCCTGGCCGGGAGATGACCTGCTCATAGAAACGACCGTGCAGATCAAGAACGTCAAGCAGGATATCCTCGATTTCTACATGCGACAGAAGCGGTACGTCCTCAAACCGCAGGTCACCGGCGATGAGATGCAACTCGTCAGCTACGATAAGAACCGCCGCATGGTCAAGGGGACGGAGGGCACCGCCGCCGAAGAGGTGGTCATCGTCGTCTATCTCCCGGAAGACTTCACCCCGGCCGGTGACCGACAGTATACCCGCATAAGCCGGTAACCAGGCCCGGTGGGAGTGCGTAACTTTGCCCTCCATGCCGACCACCCTCGAAATAAAGCTTCCCCCCGCCGACCTGCAGGACCCGGCCGCGCTCCGGCGTGCCGTCAGCCGGCAGGGCAAGATTCCCGAGCAAGCCATTGCGGACATTGCCGTCAACCGCCGCAGCATCGATGCCCGGGGGGCTACGCCAGTTTTCCGGCTTCGCGTCGACGTATGGCAGCAGGGGGAGGAAGTAACCCCTGAATCCCCTCCCGCCCTTCACCTGCGCGACGTATCGAAAGCGCCGGCCGTGGCCATTGTAGGCTGTGGGCCAGCGGGAATGTTCGCGGCCCTGGAACTGATTGAACTTGGTCTTCGACCGATTATCCTTGAGCGGGGAAAGGACGTACGCGAACGCCGGCGCAGCCTGCGGGCGATTCAGCAGGAGGGGGTCGTGGATCCCGACAGCAATTACTGCTTCGGGGAGGGCGGCGCCGGAACCTACAGCGACGGCAAGCTCTACACCCGCAGCCTCAAGCGGGGCAACTACCTCAAAGCCCTGCAAACCCTCGTCGCCCACGGGGCACAGGAGGATATCCTGATCGACGCCCACCCCCACATCGGCTCCAATAAACTACCGGGCGTGGTGGCAAATATGCGGCAGACCATCCTCGACCACGGTGGGGAAATCCGCTTCGGTCACCGCGTCGATGACCTGGAGTACACCGATGACCTGACCGCCCTGATCGTAACCAACCCCGAGGGGGAATCGTACCGCTTCAGCGCATCGGCCTACATCCTGGCCACGGGGCATTCGGCCCGGGATATGTACACCCTCCTGCACCGCCGGGGCCTCCAGCTTGAGGCCAAGCCTTTCGCCCTCGGCGTACGCATCGAGCATCCGCAGCCCCTGATCGACCGGATTCAGTACGGGCAGGAGCAACGAGACGAAAATCTGCCCGCCAGCAGCTACAAGCTGGTGACCCAGGTCCGCGACCGGGGGGTATTCAGTTTTTGCATGTGCCCGGGCGGACTGGTCGTACCCGCCGCCACGGCCCCCGGCGAGATCGTGGTCAACGGTATGAGTCTCTCGCGCCGCGACAGCCCCTACGCCAATTCCGGCACCGTGGTGGCCGTGGAGATAGAAGACCTGGCGCCCTACGCCGCGGAGGGCATCTTCGCCGGTATGGCTCTCCAGCAAGCCGTGGAGCGGGCCATGTTCGCGAGCGGCGACGGCAGCCAACGGGCGCCGGCGCAGCGACTTACCGATTTCGTACAGGGCCGGGTATCGCGCGACCTTCCGGACACCAGTTACATACCCGGACTGCATCCCGCCCCCCTGCACGAACTGCTGCCCTCCAGCATTTACGACCGCCTACAGGAGGGCGTTCGCGCCTTCGGTCGAAAGATGCGGGGCTACTTCACGGAGGAGGCAAACGTCATCGGTACCGAAAGCCGCACCTCATCGCCGGTACGCATTCCCCGCGACCGCAAGACCTACCAACACCCCCAGGCGGCCTCACTATTTCCGTGCGGGGAGGGGGCGGGCTTCGCCGGGGGCATCCTGAGCGCCGCCATGGACGGACAGAACGTGGCCCGCGCCGTGGCCGCAAAGGTATTGGCGTAGTGCGGGCGGCGGCCCGGCTGCTGGGGGCGGTGCTGCTTACGCTGGGGGTGGTTTACCTGGGTTTCGCGGTGGACCGCACGGATTTCTGGTCGCTGTTCGGAGCCTTCACGGTGGCATTCGCCGGCTACTTGCTGGTGGTTCGCTTCGTGGGGGAGGATCGCGTGACGTCCTGGATTGTTCTAGGTATTCTGCTCCGCGTGGCTTTGGTTTTCGCCTTTCCCCGCCTGAGCGACGACGTCTACCGCTTCATCTGGGACGGCCAGCTTCTGGTAGCCGGGGAGAACCCCTTTGCGCACCCCCCCGCTCATTATCTGGAGGACACCGCGGCGGCGACCGGCCCTGATACGGCCCTGTTCAGTCGGCTGAACTCTCCGGATTACCATTCGGTATACCCGCCCGTCGCCCAAGCGGTCTTTACACTGGCGGCCTGGATCAGTCCGGGAAGTTGGTACGGTGCCGCCGTGGTCATGAAAGTGGTGCTGTTGCTCGCCGAACTGGGCACGCTCTGGCTGCTGCTGCGATTGTTGTCGGGGTACGGGCTCCCGCGTTCCCGCCTCTTGCTTTATTGGCTCAACCCGCTGATCCTCGTCGAGATTGTGGGTAACCTGCACTTTGAGGGGGTCATGCTCTGTTTTCTCTTGCTTTCGCTCTACCTGCTCACGCGCAGCAGGTACGGCGCGGCCGCGGGTGCAATGGCCTTCTCCGTGGCCAGCAAACTCCTGCCGTTGATGTTGCTCCCCTTCCTGCTGCAGCGCCTGTGGAAGCGACCGTTCTGGACCTATTTCCTCACCTTCGGGGCGGTTACTATGGCCCTTTTTCTGCCCTTGCTGATAGGAGGCGGGTTCCTGAGCGGATTCGGCAACAGCCTGGACCTCTACTTCCGCAAGTTTGAGTTCAATGCCAGCCTGTATTACCTGCTGCGCAGCTACGGGTTCTATGAAGTGGGGTACAACCAGATCGCCCGTTTCGGCCCCCTGCTTGCCCGGGTGGCGGCCCTGACCATTCTGATCATAGCGCTGGCCGACCGAAAGACCGACTGGCGCTCGCTGCCCGGAATGTGGCTGGCGGCCTTCGTGATATACCTGCTCTGCGCCACTACCGTACACCCCTGGTACCTGGCCGCGCCGATCGTACTGTGTTGCTTTACGCCCTGGCGTTTTCCGCTTGTGTGGTCGTACCTTATAATGTTAACTTACACCAGTTACACCACCGTACCGTACCGGGAGAACCTCTGGCTGGTGGGGGTAGAGTACTTGCTCGTGGCCGCATTCTTCCTCGTGGAACGCGGGTACCGCACAAAAGAAAGGCCCGCGCGAATCTCGCACGGGCCCCGATTGTAGCTTTCAGACTACCGGAATAACTGGAATTTAGTGCGCGTAATGCGCAGGGATATAGTACAAACCTTCAAAACGCGGCGGTGGGAAAACCAACAATCCCAGTCGCCATAAATAAGTGAACACGCTTTTTGGAAAAACTCGAAGGAGATGTTGCACCATCTCTTCGATATGACAAAGATAGGCGTGGGGGTGGGGGGTGGACCACCCCACGACCGTGGGGTGCCCGCAAAAATTATTGTTAAAATTTAGCTAAGAGCCGCTAGTCTTCCACCGGGTGCAGCGACATTCCGGCCGCCACCTCAATCATCTTCGCGTAGGCCGCGGCGTACTCATTGGGAATATCGCCGTCCAGGATAGCTTCCCGCACGCTGTCCTTGATCGCGCCCACCTCCCGGCTGGGGGGGATTCCGAAGGTTTCCATGATCAGTTCGCCCGAGATGGGGGGTTGCCAGTTGCGCAGGTGGTCTTTTTCCTCGATCTCCCGCATGCGCTCCCGCAGTTGCTCGTAATTTTCGAGGTAGCGCTGCACCTTTTTGGCATTCTTGCTGGTGATGTCGCTCTCGCAGAGGGTCATCAGGTCTTCAATATCCTCGCCGGCGTCAAAGAGGATGCGGCGTACGGCCGAGTCGCTGATCTCTTCCTGGGTCAGGGAGATGGGTCGCTGGTGCAGGGCCACCAGTTTCTGAACGTACTTGAGTCGGTCGTTGGGCAGCCGGAGGCGGCGGAAGATCTTCGGAACCATCCGTTCGCCGACGGCATCGTGGGCGTGGAAAGTCCAGCCGGCTTCGGGCTCCCATCGTTTGGTGCGGGCCTTGCCAATGTCGTGCAGCAGGGCCGCCCAGCGCAGCCAGAGGTCGTCGCTGCGGTCGGCCAGGTTGTCGACCACCTTGGTGGTGTGGATGAAGTTGTCCTTGTGCTTGCGGCCGTTGCGGCTTTCCACTCCGCGCAAGGCGGCCAGCTCCGGCAGGATGAAGGCCAGCAACCCGCTCTCGTCGAGCAGGCGCAGGCCCACGCTGGGCGTGGAGGCCAGCAGGATCTTGTTCACTTCGGTGGCGATGCGCTCCCAGCTAATGATCTTGATCCGTTCGCGGTGCTCCTTGATGGCCCGGAAGGTGACCGGATCAATGCGGAAACCAAGTTGGGTAGCGAAACGGATAGCCCGCAACATACGCAGGGGGTCGTCGCTGAAGGTCTTGCCGGGCTCCAGGGGGGTGACGATGCGCTTGGCTTCGAGGTCCTCCAGTCCGTTGAAGGGGTCGATGATGCTGCCGTAGTCACGCTCGTTCAAACTGATCGCGAGGGCGTTGATCGTGAAATCGCGGCGGTTCTGATCGTCGCTCAGGGTGCCCGATTCTACAGTAGGCTTGCGGCTATCGGAACGGTAGCTCTCCTTACGGGCCCCGACGAATTCGATCTCAAGGTCGTGGTGCTTCAGGGCGGCAGTGCCGAAGCGCTTGTATACGGTTACCCGGCTGCGGGGGTGCAGGTTTTCGCCCACCCGCTTGGCCAGTTCTATGCCACTGCCGACGCAGACGATATCAAGGTCCTTACTCGGCCGCGCCAGCAGCCGGTCGCGCACGTAACCACCTACCACGTAAGTGGGGTAGCCGAGGGCCGCGGCGGACTGCCCGATAACCTCAAAAATCTTGCGTTCGTCTTCCCTGATCTGAAATATCATACCGGGGGCGAAGATAAGACTTAACACTACTCCACCCCCAGTAGAGTGGGCCGCTCTACCTATGCGCAAAAACTAATGAACGCACATCTTTACCCCTGCCTGCTCGTATTGCTCCTTACTGCCTCGCCCGGCACCCGCGGCCGCGCCCAAGACACGATAGCCCGCCAAAATTTCGAGCCCGTCGCGCAGCCAGTCCTTACCTACACTACCGAAACCGCCCCCTACGGCTCGGGCGGGATACCCACCTGGAATGTGGTCGACCGCATCCGGGGCATTGAGGATGCCGCCGATGGAACCCGGTTCTGGGCCGCGCGCGACGTGGAAAACACCATCTCGGGTGCCCCCCGCAGCGCCATCACCTTTGACGCCGGCAATATCTGCTCCCTGACCAGTGCCCGCTTCGTGTTCGCGTACCGCGTGGTGGGCTACGACGGCGGCGACGATTTCGGTTACGTGCTGCATCTCGACGGCTTCCCCGAACCGGAAGTGATCCTGATCGACGGGCGCAACGGGGGCGGCATTTCCACCGACGGTTGGGTATACGATACCGTGGCCATTCCCGGCACCGCCCAAACCGCGGCCCTAAGCCTGTTCTTCGACCAGAACGGCGACGACGTGGCCGCCATCGACGATGTCCAGCTCCTGGCGACCGGAAACCAGGGGAGTTGCCGGCCCATCTGTGGCATCCGGCTGGGGGAGCCCGTCGTAAGCTGTGAGAGTTTCACCCCGGACGCCGACGAGCTTCAACTGCGCATCCCCTACTCCGGGGGCGAATCGGGCGTAAGCGTGACCAGCAGCACTGGAATCATCGGCGGAGACGACCCGGCCTCCCAGGCCGACGGCACCATCACCCTCGGCCGACTTCCCGAAGGGGAGGTACACGTATTGCGGGTGAAGGGCGGTGACTGCGACCTGACCCTCCAGCTGGCGTACCCGGCAGACTGGTGCACGCCCAGCGACCTGGTCATCAACGAAGTGCTGGCCGACCCCGGCGAAGACATCAACGGCGACGGGGTCATCAACGGAGCGGACGAATTCGTGGAGATCTATAACCGGGGAACAGTAGACCACGACCTTGGTGGGCACACCGTGCACGAGGGGTCCAACTCCGGTGCCCGCTTCACCTTTCCCGCGGGAACCGTTTTGGCACCCAACGCCACCTTCCTCGTGCTGGCGGGGGGCGGAAGCTTGAATCCCGACTGCGCCCACGGAATCGCCAGCGGTTTCCTTGGTCTGAATAACGACAGCCCGGAGACCGTGACCCTCCGCGACCCGGACGGCAAGGTGATCGCCCAGTTTTCCGTCGAAGACGCACCCGCGGGCGAATCGCTCGTGCTGTCGCCCGACGGAAACCTCGACGGTGGATACCAATTGCACACCGCCGTGGCCGGCACGCCGTCCTCGGCCTGCGTGGAGACGGCCCGCCTGCCGGTGGTCCTGCAATCCTTTACCGCCACTTCCCTGCACGATGCGGTACGGCTGGACTGGCGGACAACCCAGGAAACCGATAATGAGGTATTCGTGGTGGAGCGGAGCAAATCCGGTCGCAGCTTCAGGGAAATCGGGCGCGTTCCCGCCGGTAACGGACGGTACTTTTTCGTGGATTACGCGCCCTTCCCCGGGCAGAATATCTACCGGCTGCGACAGTTGGATACCGACGGACAGGAAACGGTCTTCGGGCCCCGGCTGGTCCGCCTCGACAGCGGAACCGTGCGTGTGTACCCCAATCCGACCAGCGGAAAGCTGTTCCTGAGCGGTGAGATTGAGCCCGACGCGGTTGCTTCTGTACACCGGCCCGACGGCCGGCGGGTACTTTCCTTCCGGGGGGGTGCGGTGAATGTGCGCGCGCTACCCGCGGGTGTGTATTACCTGCGCATCCGGCGGGCTTCGTCTTCCGAATCGTTCCGCTTTATAAAGGAATAGATCATCTCGTGGATCCGCGGCCGGATCGAGAGCTCGTAAATACCCCGGCGGTTTCGGCTCGGGTGCACCCGGTTGCTTAGGAAGATGTAGAGCAGGTCGTACTCCGGGTCCGCCCACACAAAGGTGCCGGTATATCCACTGTGCCCGAAACTAGCCGGGGAGGCGTCCTTGGCCACCGAACTGGTCGCGGCGTCGTACTGTAGCAGGGGCTTGTCGAAGCCCAGGCCGCGGTGGCTCCCTTCCTCGGGATATTGGTAGCGGGTGAATTCCTGCACGGCCTCCTCGGTGAGATAACGCCGGCCCTGATAGGTGCCGCCGTTCATGAGCATCTGGTACAGCTTGGCCAGGTCTTCCGCCGTTGAGAAAAGTCCGGCGTTGGCGCTTACCCCGTTCATCAGGGCCGCGCCCTCATCATGAACTACCCCGTGCAGGGTATCCATGCGGAAGAAGGTGTCCACCTCGGTCGGCACGATGCGGTCGAGCGGAATGCCGCGGTCCAGGGGGCGGTAGCCCAGTTCGTCCGCCCCCAAGGGGTCGTAGAAGTTTTCCCGGAGGTAGCTGCGGTAGTCCTGCCCGGTAGTGCGCTCCACGTACTGCGGCAGCAGGTAGAAGAGGAGCCCGGAGTAGACGTAGTCGCCCGGTGGTTTAAGGGGCGATTTGCGGATCGCGCGGTAGATGTCTTTTTCCCGGTAATTATGGTGGAGCCACAGGTCGTCGGTGAGCCGGATGGGGAAGCGGCGGGAGCTGTCGCGGCGGATCGTGCGGGGGCGGAACCGGTAATCGTTGGTGCGGGTAGCGTCCCAGCTTTTGCGCCAGGGGTAGCGGGCGTTCCCGCGGAGGGTGGACTGCCAATACGGTACCCAGGGTAGGAGGCCGGCGCGGTGGGCCAGCACGGAGCGTAGGGGGATTTCCTGCTTATCCGTCCCCTTCAGTTCCTCAAACAGGAGGCCGAGCGGGGCATCGAGGTCCAGGCGGTGCTCCCCGTATTGCTGCATGAGCACCAGGAGGGCGGTGGAGGTCTTCGTTACGGAGGCCAGGTCATACACGTCGTCCGGTCGGGTGGCGCGCTCCTTATCGTAAGTATGGTAACCTGCAGTAACGTGAACCAGGGGTTGGCCGTGGTGCCACACCAGCACCTGCGCACCGGGAAAGGCGCCGGCCGCTATGCCCTTTTCGAGCACTGAGCGGATGGAGTCCTCCAGGGTATCCTGGGCCGTGAGCGGTCCAAGCAGCAGGACCAACAGGGGCAGTAGAAGTCGCATAGGCATAGGGTTTGGGCGGGTGCGCGGGTGCCGTGCAAAGTACCGATTAAAGCGGAGTCCAGTGGGTCTCCATCGTCGCCAGCACCTCCGACCCGTCGCGGTAGAGGGCGTGAGAATGGGCGCCGCTTGCCGTTTCCGTTTGCGCCGTGAGCCGGTCGCCGTAGCGGGCTTCGCGGTGGTAGGCGATGTCGGCGCGGCGGGGCAGGTGGGCAGACAGGAATTCCGCCCCCAGCGGCTCCAGCATTAGTTCCGGGAAGGCGGGGTTGGTCAGGTGGTTGTTGAAGTCCAGGTGCGAGAAGGCCACCCGGAACTTCATTTCTCCCGTCGGATGTTCCGGCGCGACCAGCTTTCCTTCCGGGCGGGGCAGGTGGGTGGCGGGGTCCGGCAACTCGCCGAGGCGCTCCACCACCTCATCCGGGATGGGGCGGATGCGCCGAGCATCGAGGCTCATGACCGACCAGGACGAGGTGGAGCGGATGATGGGGGTATGATCCTGGTCCAGCAGGTAAAAATCCCGATAGGTGATCAGTCGGCGCTCAATGTGGGTCGGCAGGGTGACCACATTCACGGGTTCACCAAGCGTGGGCCAGCGCTCCGCTTCGATGACCTGTCGGTGCATGACCCAGGTTAGGCCATGGGAAGCCAGCAGGTCGGTGCTGGATACGCGGAGGCGGTCGGTATTCTGAATGGCGGCTTCCTGGAACAGCCGGATCAGGTGGGGCAGGGTAAGGTAGCGGTGGGGCCCGACGGTAGACGCTGCGATCCGGGCCGCGACGGTTTCCCGCAGGGGCGATTCGGGGCCGCGAAATGGAATTGGCTGTAACAACTTTTTGTTTATTTTTGCCAAACTCAAAACATACAGTATGGCATTACGGGCGGTTACCCGCAGACCCGTGTTTATCGCCTCCTTTGGTCCGTCGCCGGTGGAGCGGACGGTGGTTGACGGTGGGGGCGGTGGCGCGGAAGATACTCCGACGCCGACATTCCGGCTGCGCGACCGTTTTCCCGAAGCCGGGGCCGAAGCGCAGGGAGGGGTTTCCGATGGTTACTGCTTCCGCATCACCTTTGCCGCGGGCCGGCTCGGCCAAACGTTGGAACTGCTCCGCGCCTTCCTGGCGGAAGAGGGCTACGGGGATATTCCCCTGCCTGCAGATGCCGAGGAGCTGAAGAAATTTCGCCTGCCGCCCAAGCTTCGGCACCAGTTGTCGCTGTTCGGGGAAGACGGCTACGTCCACAACCCGGTGAAGGTACTTTTCCCGCCCCCGGGGGCACGCCGAGGAGCGCTGACGTTGGAAATTTACAACGAGCACGCGCCAGGCCACCTGCTCCGCTTTCACCGGCGGAGTTAGGGAAAAGGGGGAAAACGGACGGTTTTCCTAAGGGTTTGGCCCAAAAGTTATCTAGGTAAGGGTTTATTGTCCTAAAATTGCACCCCGTAACATATCGCCCTGAACAAAAAGCGTTTGTAGGCGATAAACCGGTAGGTGTTTCCACGCGATGGCGGGGAGGCAGTCTGCACAATATGTAATTAACCCAAACGTCAAACCCGCAAATATGCTCAAGCAGTTACTTCTAGTTTTCGCGGCACTCTCCTGTATAAACTTATATGGTCAGGATGTTCCGGCCAGCACAGAAATGCCCGAAAGCCCTTATCCGTGGGAATTCGGAATTAAGGTAGGAACCGCAGCCCTCGGCGGTGATATGATCGAAGACGACCTCGTTTTCTTCAACCAGGCGCACTTCGGTGCCGGCCTTTACCTCAGTCGCCGACTGGGTGCCGCCGCGTCCCTCCGCGCCGGTCTCATCTACGGATCGCTCCACAGCGATGACGCCAAAAGCGAAGATCCCACTATGGTTTCCCGCGGCTACAGTTCGGAAGCTACCGTCATCGAACCCAGCCTGAGCCTCGTGCTCGAGCCCTTCTACGGTACCCGCTTCTCCGATGACTTCCTCTTTCGGGGCGGTCTGTCTCCCTACATCTCCGCCGGTGTCGGCTACGGCATCTGGGGCGATGTAACCACCAACTTCAACGGCGACACCGGATCGGACGTCCAGGCCGACATTACCGCCGAAGCCGATGACTCGGGTGGGGTTGTATTCCCCCTCGGCGTTGGTCTCCGCTACCACCTGTCGCCCAAGTCCTCCATCGGCATCGACTACAACGTACGCCTTACCGGATCTGACCTCATCGATGGGGTTTCTGCTTCCGGTAATCCCGACAACGACGACACTTACGCCCTCTTTGGCCTTACCTACTCGGTAGGCTTTGGTGCCCGCGACGCGGATAAGGACGGTGTTAAGGACCTCGTTGACGAGTGTCCTACCGAAGCCGGTCCCGTTGCTACCAACGGCTGCCCCGACCGCGACGGTGACGGCGTTGCCGACAAAGACGACCGCTGCCCCGACGAAGCCGGCGTAGCCAACCTCGCCGGTTGCCCCGATGGCGACAGCGACGGCGTTGCCGACCGCGACGACGATTGCCCCACCGAGCCCGGTACCGCAGCCACCAACGGTTGCCCCGATGGTGACGGCGACGGCGTAGCCGACAAAGACGACCAATGCCCCGACGAAGCCGGACTGGCCAGCCTGAACGGTTGCCCCGATGGTGACGGCGACGGTATCGCCGACAAAGACGACGAATGTCCCTCCGAAGCCGGTCCCGCCTCCACCAATGGCTGCCCCGACCGCGACGGTGACGGTATCGCTGACAAAGACGACGAGTGCCCCGACGAAGCCGGTGTTCCCGAGCGCAACGGCTGCCCGATGCCCAACGAACGTCCCGAGAACCTGGAGGAGCGCATCGCCCGCTATGGCCGTATCCTTGAAGGACAGGACTTCCAGCACATCCGTATCGACTCCGTCAACGGAACCATCGAGATCGACCGCATCTACTTCCCCACCGATGTATCGAGCCTGAACCGGCCCGACCGCATCATCATCCAGGAGATCGATCGCTTCATGGCCCTGCCCGGTGCCGAGGACTTCAACATCCGCTACGAAGGTCACGCCGACCGCCGTGCCTCGGATGAGTACAACATGAACCTCTCGCAGCGCCGTGCGGAATCCGCCAAGGAATACACCCTCCGCCAGGAAGGTGCCCGCGAAGCCAACCTGAGCACCATCGGATTCGGTGAGAACCAGCCCGTGGGTGAGACCCTCCGCGAGAACCGCGTGGTCATTCCGGTAGCTACCGAGCCTACCCGGATGATGCCTAACAACTAGTCAGGCTCATCCCGGTAAACCCCGATGACAGGGGGTGCTTCCGTCAGGAGGCACCCCCTGTTTTTTCGTTCCCTTTCGCGGGGAATGGTTCAGAAATCTTGCCCCCCATCCGCACTTTTAACAGTTCAGGGTGTTGCAAAATGCTGATTAGCAGCTAATAAAGAGGGGGCGGTCTTGGTCCATAGTTTTTCAGCCTACATGTGTCTCACCACCAGGTAACGCTATCCAATGTCCCATTCACTCCGGGAAAGTCCAACGATTACGGGGAATTTTGTGCTATTTGTTCAGTTTACGATAAAGTTGTTAGGGAAATGTCTGAGTACAAGGTGATCATCGCGGGGCAGCTCGAATTCGGTTCGGAACGGGCGTATAATCAGGTCATGGAGCAGTACGCGCACCGGATGGAGAATTATTACAAAAATGATATCCTTCTGAAGCCGGAAACCATCTTCAAGGAGGATGAACTTACCCTGGACGTCCCCCGCACGGTGCTCCCAAGTACCGAACGGCTTTGGCTCAACACCCTAAACCTGCTCGAGAGAGTAGTAACCTTCAGCATCGCGGGTAGCCTTAACCTGTGGCGACTGGACGCGGGCGTCATGATCGATCACTACCAACTGGAACCCAAAAGCGACCGCACCACGGTACAGCTGTTCAACCGGGGCCGGGAAATGGTCGACCAGCGAGACAACGAGGAAGAAGCCCTGAAGATGATGACCAAAGTGGTCTCCCGCTTCGAGCGCCACGCCCAGGCCTACGAGCGACGCGGCTTCGTGAATTACCGGCTCGGCAACGACAAGGACGCCCTGTACGACTACACCAAAAGCATATCCATTAACCCGCTCATGCCCGAAAGCTATTACGGCCGGGGGCTGGTCCACTCCCGCCAGAACAACATGGCCGAAGCAGCGGCCGACTTCGAGGCGGTAACCAAGAACAGCATCCCCCACCAGGCGATCTACTGGATGGCCCAGGTGGCCCTTGGCGATGCCTACCTTACACTGGGACGCCTGGCCGATGCCATGCGTATTTTCGGCATGTTCACCAAACGCAAGCAGCGTATCGCCAGCCTCGACCGCTACGACCGCCGCGTCGCCTTCCAGCTCGGCAACCTCTACGCCAAGGCCGGCCGGAACCGGGATGCTGTGGCCGCCTACGAACGGGCCCTCAAGTCGGAAGCCGACCACAAGGCCCCAACCGAGGAAAAAATTACCCAGGAGCTGGACAAGCTGAAGGCCGCCTCCAGCGAGGCCTGACCCATTAAGGCGTACTATCCGACGCCGCCGACCGTTCTTAGGGTATACGATAATCCCGTAGGTCATGCTCGCGCGCTTTACATCCCTCCTGTTGTTATTGCTCGCGTTTCTTTTCGTCGCCCCGGTTGGCAGTCAGTCCACGCCGCGTGAAATGAAGAAAAGCGAGCTGCGGGAACTGGCCGCTACCCAGTCCTTGCTTACCCTGCGGAAGTATCCCGAAGCACGGGAGAAACTCAATCGCTTACTTAAACGCCACGGTAACCTGGCCGACCTCCACTACTTGCAGGCGGAGATCTGTCGCGGTGAAAATGACTACGCCGGCGCCCTGGCCGCCCTGAAAAAAGGAGTGGAACTAGAAGCTGAATCGGCCTCCATCGCCTACCGGGAAATGGGGGAATTGCATTCCCTTATGGGCGATTACGCCGCGGCCCTGACTGCCTATGAGCAATACCTGGCCTCCCTCAAGCGCGCCGGGCGCAGTCCGGACCAGCTGCAACAGGTGGAAGCCCGCGTAGCCGACGCCCGCGTGGCCGCCCAACTGGCCGCCGACCCCCTGCCCTTCTCACCCGAACCTCTCGGGCCCGGGATCAATACCCCCCAACACCTCGAGTATTTTCCCAGTCTGAGCGTGGACGGCCACCAGATGATCTTTACCCGGCGTGTCAATAAGGAGCAGGAAGATTTCTACCAGAGCGACCGCCTCCCCGACGGTACCTGGGACCGGGCCGTACCGCTCAGTGGCGTGAATACTCCCATGAACGAAGGAGCCCAGACCATCACGGCCAACGGGAAGTACCTCATCTTTACCGGCTGCGGTCGCCGCGACGGGGCCGGCTCCTGCGACCTTTACTTCAGCGAGCGGATCGGGGACCGCTGGACGGAAGCCGAGAACCTCGGTCCGGCCATTAATACCCGCGCCTCGGAAAGCCAGCCGAGCCTGTCGCGCGACGGCAAACTGTTGTTCTTTACCAGCAACCGGGCCGGTGGATTGGGCAACGACGATATCTACGTATCCGGTCGCGACGCCAGCGGCAACTGGAGCCGACCGGTGAACCTGGGTCCGACCATCAATACCTCGGGCAACGACCGCTATCCTTTCTGGGCGGCGGACAACAAGACCCTGTACTTCACCTCCACCGGGCGGCGCGGTATGGGCGGTGCCGACCTCTTCAAGACCTCGGTCGACGAGAACAACAAATGGGAAACACCCGTCAACCTCGGTTATCCCATCAACACCGCCGGAGAGGAAACCAACCTGTTCATTGCCCTCGACGGCAAGACGGCTTTCTTCAGCAAGGGGGTAGGCGACGATATTGACATCTACTCTTTCATCATGCCGGAAGGCATCCGCCCCGCCGCCGCCACCTACGTGGAGGTGAGCGTGGTCGATGACAATACCGACCAGCCCCTCGTCGCTACGGTACGCCTGCAGACCCAGGACAAGCAGGGTCTCGTTTCTTCCAGCCAGACGGACAGCCGCGGTTGTTACCTGACCGTGTTGCCGACGGGACAGGATTACGGATTTTCGGTAGAGAAGTCCGGCTACCTCTTCTATTCCGATCGCTTCGAACTCACCGGCGAGCACTCCGTAAGCGAGCCGTTCAAGCTCAAGATCCGCCTCCAGCCCATTGAGGAAGAGTCGCTGTCAGAAGCGGCCGAAGCAGACGGCGCGATTGTACTCCGCAACGTATTTTTCGAGACGGCTAGTGACGAGTTGCTCGAATTGTCGACCGAAGAACTCGACCGCTTGGTCGCTCTGCTGGAAAGCAAGCCCGGGCTCGGAGTGGAAATCGCCGGGCATACCGACGATGTGGGCTCCGACGAGGCCAACCAGCGCCTGAGCGAGCGCCGCGCCGCCTCCGTCAAGGCCTACCTGGAGAGCCAGGGCATCGCGGCCGACCGCATCCGCTCGGTGGGGTACGGGGAGAGCCGGCCGGTCGCACCCAACGATACGGAAGAGGGGCGGGCCCGTAACCGACGGACCACCTTCCGGCTGCTCTTCTAGAAGTCCGTATTTTTGCGGCATGTCCGCCGAAGCACAGCTCACGGAGGCCCCACGCACGAAATCCTACCTGGCCCTGGCCATCAGTGGGTTGTTTCACCCGTTGTTGGTCCCTACCTACATTTTTCTGATCCTCGCCGGGGTCAATCCCTACCTTTTTGGCACCTCCGACCTGGGTGAGCCGCGGGCCATGAGCAACCTGATCCTCATCTTCCTGGACACCTTCGTCATTCCCGTGGTGGCCGTCCTTATCATGGTCAAGCTGAACATGATCAACAGCGTGATGATGCACGAGAAATCGGAGCGTATCGGTCCGCTGTTGCTCGTCATGGTGCTCTACTTCTGGATCTTCTACAACTTCAGCCAAAGCAATCAGACGCCAACGATCTTTTCCTCCTTCCTGCTGGGCGTAATCATTGCATTGGTGGCCAGCTTCGTCATCAACCTGCTGGACAAGATCAGTCTGCACGCCACGGGCATGGGTGGACTGGTAGCCGTAGCGGTTATCATGCTCGCCCTCTTTGGCCCGAACGGCATTGAAGTGGGCAGCGCCACGATTGGCCTTCCGGTGCTGCTGATCTTCACCGTATTGATCGCCGGGGCGGTAGGTTCGGCCCGCCTGGCCCTGGGCGCCCACGACCGCATGCAGCTCTACGCGGGTTACCTTTTGGGCTTCGTTTCCCAGTTCGTCGCCCTCAAATTTTATTTCTGATGCTGAGGTTACCGGAGACCGACCCACACGATCCGCTCGGGGAGTCACCCCGCGTGATCGGCCATTACATTGGGGAAGAGAGCGGACCGCTGGTGGTGGCCATAGGCGGCATTCACGGCAATGAGCCGGCCGGCGTGACCGCCCTTGAGCAGCTCTTTGACCTGCTGCGGGAGGAGCCCCTACTCAATCCCGGCTTTTCCTTCCGCGGCGAACTCCTCGCCCTGCGCGGCAACCTGGAAGCCCTGCGGCTCGGGAAACGCTACATCGATACCGATCTGAACCGGATCTGGAAGCACGTGGTCCGTGGTACCGACGACAGCTACGCATCCGCCGAGGCCCGCGAACTTGATGGAATGCTCGCCGCCATCGATAACGCCCTGATAGATTCTTCGGCCCGGGAGATCGTCCTGTTGGACCTCCACACCACTACGGCGACCGGCGGCGTATTCGCCATTACGGGCGACGATGCCCCGAGCCTGTCCCTGGCCGCCGAACTCGGCGTGCCCGTGGTCAAGGGTATGCTCAGCGGCCTGCAGGGCACCACGCTGAGTTACTTCCGTTCCGGGCAGTACGACCTCGACCGCCCCTGCCGGGCCGTAACCTTTGAGGCCGGGGCCCACACCGAGGAAGAATCTGTGGACCGCGCCCTGGCCGCCACCGTCAACCTGCTGCGGTCGGTAGGCTGCGTCAGTGATGAAGATGTAAGCACCCACCACGAAGAGAAACTCCGCGCCGCCAATCCCGGCGTACCCCCCCTTTTGGAACTGGTGTACGTGCACCGCCTGGAATCCGGTGGCGATCACGACTTCGTAATGCGGCCGGGCTTCACCAACTTCACCCCCATTAGTGAGGGCACCCTGCTGGCCGACGACCGCAACGGGCCCATCGCCGCCCCCTGTGGCGGCTACGTACTCATGCCCCTTTACCAGGACCAGGGCGGGGAAGGCTTTTTCATCGTGCAGCGCTACGACAGCTCCGCGACCTACTAACCCCACCGCACTTATGAGCAGGCGACAGGTCGGACTCTTCTTCGGCTCCTTCAACCCCGTCCATATCGGACACATGATCCTGGCCAATTTCATGGCCACGCGTACCACCCTGGATGAGGTCTGGCTCGTGGTCAGCCCCCACAACCCCCTGAAAAAACGCGGCAGCCTGGCCCGCGACCACGACCGCCTGCACCTGGTTGAACTGGCCATCGGTGATGCCCCACACCTGAAGGCCAGCCGCGTCGAATTCGATATGCCCCAGCCCTCGTACACGATCGATACGCTGGCCGTACTGCGGGAGAAATACCCCACTCACGATTTCTCCCTCATCATGGGCAGCGACAACCTGATCTCTCTGCCCAAGTGGAAGAACTACGAACTGATCCTCCGCGACTTTAGCATCCAGATATACCCCCGCCCTGGTTACCCCGGCGGAGAATTGCTGGAGCATCCCGGTGTCACCCTCCACGATGCCCCGTTGATGCACCTTTCGGCAACCTACGTGCGCGACGCGATCCGCGCGGGCCACAGCATCCGTTACCTCGTACCCCCGGCGGTGGAGGAGGAATTGCAGAAATCGGGACTGTACCGCTAAAATGTCACCGACATTTTGACAGGGCAGGTCTGATGGAATGATAGTTGCCTTTTTGCTCCAGGACTATCCGCAACGAAATAAACAGCTATGCAAAAAGGTAACATATCCGTACAAACGGAGAATATCTTCCCCATTATCAAGAAGTTTCTCTACTCCGACCAGGAGATCTTCTTGCGTGAATTGGTTTCCAACGCCACCGACGCCACCAGCAAACTAGCCACCCTGGCCCGCAAGGGAGAGGCCAAGGGCGACTACACCGACAAGACCATCGATATCCTGGTCGACAAAGAAGCCGGTACCCTGACCATCCGCGACCGCGGCATCGGCATGACGGAAGAGGAAGTGAAAAAGTACCTCAACCAGGTGGCCCTTTCCTCCGCCCAGGAGTTCGTGGACAAGTACCAGGACGACGCCTCCATTATTGGCCACTTCGGTCTGGGCTTTTACTCGGCCTTCATGGTGGCCGACAAAGTGGAGGTCGTAACCAAGAGCTACCGGGAGGATGCCCCCGCCGTGCGCTGGATCTGTGAAGGTGACCCCAGCTACGAAATCGGTGAAGCCGAGCGCGATATGCAGGGAACCGATGTGATCCTCCACATCGGCGAAGACAGCAAGCAGTACCTCGAAGAAGAGGAGATCGAAAGCCTACTGCTCAAGTACTGTCGCTTCCTGCCCTACCCCATCCGCTTCGGCACCAAGACGGAAACGACCTACGAGGAAGTGGAAGCCACCGGAGAGGAAGGCGAGGAAAAACCCAAGCCCAAGAAGATCGAGACGGAGGTCGACAACATCATCAACAACACCGACCCCCTCTGGAAAAAGACGCCTACCGACCTCACCGACGAGGATTATAAGGCCTTCTACCGGGAGCTCTACCCCATGGGAGAGCCGCCCATGTTCTGGATCCACCTCAACATCGACTACCCCTTCAACCTGACGGGTATCCTGTATTTCCCCAAGGTGAGCGGTAAGCTCGAACTCCAGCGCAATAAGATTCAACTCTACAGCAACCAGGTCTACGTCACGGACAATGTGTCCGAGATCGTGCCGGAATTCCTGACGTTGTTGCACGGGGTCATCGACTCCCCCGACATCCCCCTGAACGTATCGCGCAGCTACCTGCAGGCCGATACCAACGTCAAGAAGATTACCGGCTACATCACGAAGAAGGTTGCCGAGAAGCTCAGCAGCCTCTTCAAGGAGGACCGCGAAGCCTACGAAGCCAAGTGGCCGGACCTGGGCGTATTCGTGAAGTACGGCATGATCTCCGAGGACAAGTTCTACGACCGCGCTACCAAGTTTGCCCTGCTGGAGAATACTGAAGGCAAGTTCTTCACCCTGGAAGAGTACCGCGAACGCATCAAGGAGAACCAGACCGACAAGTACGACCGCCTGGTGGCCATCTACACCGCCGACGCCGATCGCCAGCACACGCTGATCCAGTCGGTGCAAGACCGCGGCTACGACGTCCTGAAGTTCGAGCATGCCATCGACGCCCCGACCATCCAGACCCTGGAGCAGAAGGAGGAGAAACTGAACTTCGTCCGGGTGGATTCCGCCACGCCTGACCAGCTGGTCCAGAAAGATGAGGAGCAGGAAAACCTGCTGAGCGAAGAGGAACAGGAGAAGGTCACCAAGGTGTTTACCGAAGCCGTCGGAAAAGGCGGTTCGGTGGAGCTGAAGCCCCTTGGCGTGCAGGATGCCCCCGTTCAAATCGTACGCAACGAATTCATGCGGCGCATGAAGGAGATGCAGATGATGCAGGGCATGGACGCCAGCATGTTCCCCGATTCCTACCAGGTGGTGGTCAACGCCAACAGTCCCCTGGTGAAAGAGCGGCTGCTCGAGGTGGAAGACGAATCCGCCCGCGCCGAGAACGCCACCTACCTCTATCAGTTGGCCAAGCTAAGCCAGCAGATGCTGAGCGGCGCCGAGCTGA
Organism: Neolewinella litorea; assembly: GCF_004803465.1. Lineage (GTDB taxonomy): Bacteria > Bacteroidota > Bacteroidia > Chitinophagales > Saprospiraceae > Neolewinella > Neolewinella litorea. The sequence continues at coordinate 99,259 of NZ_SRSF01000007.1, forward strand.
AGGCCTTCATCGACCGCTCGCTTAAGTTGATGTAATCTTCACAAGTGCAGCGTTCCCTGTGGTCCGCGGAGCACCGCCCCAATCTTCGGGGCGGCTCCGCGGATTGCTTTTTGGGGCAGGCCCATCCGTTCCAGGCTTGTATTTACGGCGGCGGGGCGCGGGTGCTCTAGTTGGAGGGTCTGCAGCCGCAGCCCGTGGTCTGGCAGGCGTTCGGCCGGGTGGAAATCCGATCCGTTCCATTCGATCACGAACGGTACCACGTCAACTGCCGGGCGCACGCCCGGATCGGAGAGTCGCCAGCGCAGGGTCCGACCGTCGGCCAGCTGCCGGGAACCACCGTACAGGGCACCCGGGAAGTTTACGGCACCCGCGTGTACCGCCCAACGGGTGATCGCGGGGCCTTCCACCAGATCAATGCCCATCCAGCGGGGCGGGGCTACCGTCGTCTCGGGATCCACGGCCAGCAACTCCAGGTAGGAGCGGGGCCCGAGGCGCAGCAGTGCGTTGTAGGTGCCGCGGTCCGAATGACGGCCACCGGGAGCGGGGGGATAGCCGGCGGCGGTGAATCGGTCGATAGCCGAATCGAGATCAGGAACGACGTATACAAGGTGATCCAACATTTGCCAAAGGTATGCACTAACTTTGCCCCGCTTTCGGGCTGGACTACCCCATAACCTCTTGAATATGCGTAGCTTTCTGTGTTTTGTGTTTCTGTTATTCAGTACAGCTCCCTTCCTTGCCCAGCAGAGTGGCAACTCCGCTCAGGACGGCGACGGATCCCTGGAATCGCAGTTTGAGACCATACTGAGCCAGTCAAACCGCTACCGGGAGGGCAGCCGTGAATTCAAGGTTGTGCCGCGCGACCGACTGGACGCTTTCATGAAGAACGTGAGCGACTCGATCGCCACCTACACCACGCGCATTGGCGAACTGGAAAGTCAGCATGCGGCCCTGCAGGCCCGCATCGACGATACCTCCTCCGAGGTGGCCGACCGCGACGCCCTGATCGCGGAGCTCAACGAGGAGCGGGATACCGTAGGGCTGCTTGGCATGCAACTCGACAAGGGGACCTACAGCCTGATCATGTGGTCGCTCGTGATCGGACTGCTGATCGCCCTGCTCATTGCCCTGGGCAGTACCCGCATCGCCGCCGGCAACAACTCCGCCCTGAAGCGGGAGCGCGACAAGCTCGCCGAGGAACTCGAGCAAAGCCGCAAAAGCCGTCTGACCGTGGAGCAGGACCTGCGCCGGCAGTTGCAGGACGAAATCAATAAGCGGCTGCCCTGATGCCGGAGCCTCGCTACGGCAAGGTAGCCGACAGGGTAACGGACCGGCCGGGCCGGCGGGAAATATTAAGATTTCGAACACAATAGTTCTTCATCCGATTCGGTTAAACTAGCCGTAGGTCGATGACTGGTCCCGTGAACAGCGGTGCCCGGTTCCGCCGACCGTGTTTACGTAAACTCTTTGGACTACCACCGCAACATGAAGATATTGCTCAAGACGCTGCCCTACCTCTGCCTGGTACTCCTGGTGGCGAGCTGTAATCGCAACAACGACCGCTCCCGCACCACGAACTGGAAGTACAACGACGAGAAATGGGGCGGCTACGAAAGAAACAACGACTTTGAAGGGCAGGAAACCCCGCCCAACATGGTCCTTATTCCGGGGGGCACCTTCGTAATGGGCTTCACCGAAGAGGACGTGCCCTACGACTGGGATAACATCCCGCGGCGCGTTACCGTATCCAGCTTCTATATGGACCAGACGGAGATCAGCAACGAGGATTACCTGCTGTACCTGCACTGGACGGAGGACGTATACAGCGCCTACCCCGAAGTACTTCAGGCCGCGCTGCCCGACACCCTGGTGTGGCGCGACGAACTGTCGTTCAATGAGCCCTACGTTACCGGATACCTGCGTCACCCCGCCTACGCACAGCACCCCGTGGTGGGTGTGAGCTGGGTACAGGCGCGTGAGTACAGCCGCTGGCGCACCGACCGGGTGAACGAGGCGATCCTGATCGACCGCGGCATCCAGGAGCAACGCCCCGACCAGGAGGGTTCCGATGTTTTCGTCACCGATGCCTACCTGGCCGGCCAGTACGAAGGCGTTGAGCGCAAGGGCATGAAGGACATGAAGACCGGCGACACCCGCCCGGTACGTCTTGAAGACGGTATCCTCCAACCCGACTTCCGTCTGCCCACCGAGGCCGAGTGGGAGTACGCCGCCCTGGCCCTGGAAGGCCTGCAGGCCAACGAAAAGGACGAGAACTACACCGACCGCCGGATCTACCCCTGGAGCGGTACCAGCATGCGCTATCAGAAGCACGACCGGAACCAGGGCAAGATGTACGCCAACTTCAAGCGGGCCGGTGGTGACTACAGTGGTATCGCCGGAAAGCCGAACGACGAGAACATGATTACCAGCAACGTCTTCGACAACTACCCCAACGACTTCGGCCTGTACAACATGGCCGGTAACGTCAACGAATGGGTGCTGGACCTCTACCGCCCCCTGACCACCCAAACGCTGGTTGACGTGGAAAACCACGACCTGAACAGCTTCCGGGGTAACGACTACATGAACGTCAAGCGCGACCAGGACGGCCGCGCCACCGAGAAGGATAGCCTGGGCCGCCTGATCTACGTACCCGTCGAGGACGAGGACGTCGCCGACCGCGACAACTACAACCGCGGCCGGGTATACGACTACCTGGACGGCGACGAGGAAAGCGGTGCGGAGTACGCCACCAACCAGCACACCCTGATCAGCGACAAGTCGCGCGTCTATAAGGGCGGCAGCTGGGCCGACCGCGCCTACTGGCTCAGCCCTGGCACCCGCCGCTTCCTGGACCAGGACCGCGCCTCGCGCACCATCGGCTTCCGCTGCGCGATGGTTCGCGTGGGCAACAGCCAGGGAGACGACGAGGCTTCGATGAACCGCTTCGGTGTCCGCCCCGGAAAGCAACTGAACCGCCGGCGTTCCCGGCGCTAGCCACCGGCTAAACACCTACAATTCTGGAATGCCCCACCCAAATTTTGGGTGGGGCATTTCCGTTTCCCCTCCCGCTCTTAGCTTTGTGGAATGAAGCTGACCTACGCTGACCTTCCGGACTTGTACCGGGTATACCTCCAGCACCCCCAGGTGAGCATTGACAGCCGCAAGGTGGCTGCCGGAGGACTCTTTATCGCCCTGCGCGGGCAGTCCGACGGAAACCGCTTCGCCGCCGCCGCCCTCGATGCCGGCGCCGCCTACGCCGTGGTGGACAATCCGGGCGTAGTAGTACCGGAAGACGATCGCTACCTGCTGGTGGAAGACAGCCTGCGCACCCTGCAGCAACTCGCTCAGCGGCACCGGGCCGCTTTCCGTATGCCGGTGTTCGCCATCACCGGGAGCAACGGGAAGACGACCACGAAGGAACTCATCGCGGCGGTGATGTCGCAACAGTATCGCGTCCACGCCACGCCCGGCAACTACAACAATCACATTGGCCTGCCCCTGACCCTCCTGTCCATGCCGGCGGGGACGGAGTTCCTAATCCTGGAAATGGGGGCCAACCACAAGGGGGAGATCGCGGAGTTGTGCGGTATCGGTCGGCCCACCCACGGCCTCATCACCAATATCGGCGAGGCCCACCTTGAGGGGTTCGGGGGCAAGGAAGGCGTAAAAATTGGAAAGGGGGAACTGTTCGACTTTCTGCACGCCAACGGTGGGGTAGCCTTCGTCAATACCGATGAGTCGGAACTGGCGGAGATGTCGCAGCGGCTCGCGCGCTGTATCGCCTATTTCAGTAGCGAGAACCCTTCGCTGACGGTTGCCGGACTGGAAATAAAGACCGTGGCTACGCATCCGCACCTGCGGGTAGCCTTCTTCAGCGAAGCCCGGGAATTGATCGAAACGGATACCCAGCTTTCGGGAGAGCATAACCTGCAGAACGTCAAATCGGCCATTGCGGTAGGACGCTACTTCAAGGTGCCGGGGGCGGGCATCTGTACCGCCTTGGCGAATTACCGTCCCGCAAACCACCGCAGCCAGTGGCTCAACCACCGCGAGGTAGCCTTCTACTGGGATGCTTACAACGCCAATCCGAGCAGCGTGGCGGCCGCGCTGAACAGTTTCGCCGCCGATCACGAACCCGCAGACAGCGTGGTAATCCTCGGCGAGATGCTGGAACTGGGAGAGGCCGCGCCGGCCGCCCACCGAAGGGTGGCGCTGCGGGCGGGACAGGTAGCCAGAACGGTGCTTCTGGTGGGCGAGGAAATGAAGGAAGTGGCACGCGAATTTGACCGCCCCTGGTTCGCCGACAGTCGCCAACTTGCAGAGTGGTTCTGGCTACAGGACTGGTCCGGCAAGACGGTCTTCGTAAAGGGCAGTCGGGGCAATCGCCTCGAGCGGCTCCTCGACTAGGCTTCGACCTCCTTCGGGAGCTGACGGGCGGCCGACTTGTTGATTGACGGGAGCGGCTCACCGATATAGTAGAGGGTATCGCCGGCACTGACGCTCAACTTCTGGTCTCCACCGGCGGGTATAAAGGTGATGTCACCGTACTCCGTGCAGCGCAAATACAGGGGAACCGCGCGTTCCTCCCGCAGACGTGCAATCAGGGTAGGAAGTTCCTTGGGGTCCAGCAGCTCGATGGCATTGACGGTGCCGAAATTGCGTGCGGCGCGGTTGAACAGCAGGTAACTTACGTGGTGGCCGAACAGGGCCTCCTGACCGTAGCGCTGCGCCTGGATCTCTTTGCGCGTGACGAGGCGAAAAGCACCCCGGATGCCCTCGCGGCTGCGGTAGTTGTTGAGCAAGTAGAAGTTGTCTTCGTCGTTACCGGTCAGGGCCAGGACGTACCCGATGTCCGTCAGATCAAGTTGACTGTCCAGCAAGTCGGAATTAAGCTGTACCTGCAGAACGGTAAGGTGCTGTTCCTCGGCGATGTCGCTCTCCGCCCGGTTGGGGGTTACCAGGGTGACGTCGCGCCCGCTTTCCACTAGGGAGTGGGCCAGTTGGCGCGCACCCTCGGACGCACCGAAGATGAGGACCCCGCTGCCCTTGGGCAGGCTGACCTTCAATTTGCGGGCCAGGAAACCGGCCAGCGTTGCGTTAAGCAATACGGTGCCAAGGACGATGAGGAAGACCAGGGGCGTGATGTACTCCGCGTCCGTGATACCTTCCTTGGCCAGTTCAATCCCGAACAGGGAGGCGACACCAGCCGCCACGATCCCCCGGGGGCCTACCCAACTGACAAATGCCTTGTCGCGCCAGCCCAGGCCCGATGTATTAAGGCTCCAGAATACGCCGAGGGGGCGGGCCAGGAAAACCACGATCAGGAAGACATATAGGCTTTCCTGGTTCATGACCAGCTTGATCTGCTCGACGGTCATATTGGCCGAGAGCAGGATGAAAAGTAGTGAGATCAACAGCAGGGTAAGGCTTTCCTTGAAGTCCAGGATATCGTGCAGGAAAGGCACTTCCCGGTTGGCCAGGTAGGCACCCATCACTACAGTAGTCAGCAGACCGCTCTCGTGGGCGATGGCGTCCGAGATCAGAAAGGCTCCGACCACGAAACCCAGCGTCACGATGTTGAGCAGGAACTTGGGAATGTACAGCCGGGATATCAGCACGAACAGCAGGTGGCCCAGCACGAACCCCAGGCCGATGCCTACCAGGCCCGACTGCAGGAATTTGATCAGGGAATTGTACACCGTGGCTTCCGGATCGTAATAGGCCACGATGAAATTGTAGAAGAGAACGGCCAGAAAAGCTCCGACGGGGTCGATAATGATACTTTCCCACTTCAGGATCGTAGCGACCTGTCGTTTGACGTTGATCTGCCGCATGATGGGCGCGATGACCGTGGGGCCGGTCACGACAATGAGCGTGGAAAACAGGAAGGCGATCTGCCAGTTGAGATCGAGGATGTAGTGGGCGGCCAGGCCGGCGACCACCGTGGTGGTCAGGGCGCCGTAGGTGGTCAGTCGCAGGATGCTGTCGGCCATCCCCCGGATCTCCTTGAGCTTGAGCGTCAGGCCACCCTCGAAGAGAATCAGTCCGATGGAGAGGGAGACGAAGCTGTACAGCAGGTTGCCGGGGAAGAGTCCGGTGCCGGATTCACTGTCGAAGCGGGGACTCAGCAGCCGGTGGCCGGTGTATAACTCCCAGCCCGGGCCGATCATAATTCCGGCTAGAATAAGGGGCAAAATGGCCGGCACCTTAAGTCGCCAGGCGATCCACTGCGCGACAACTCCGAGAATAATCAGGCTTCCGATTTCGTACATAGCAGTAAATCGCCCGAGGATGAAAGTTGTTTATCGTCCCCTTGGGGTATCTTCGCTGCCCAACCAGTTATAACCTTTCGCCCTTGACCCGCCAGGAATTTGATCAATCACTATCCGACGCCCAGCCCCCCGCAGACGCCGGCGTAGAGCTAACCTCGCTGTGGTGGATCAGCAAAAACCAGTGGGAGAAAGCCCATTTGCTCATCGACCGGGCCCCGGGCTCCGACTGTGCCTGGGTACACGCCCACCTGCACCGCATTGAAGGCGACGATGCCAATGCCAGCTACTGGTACCGCCGGGCCGGGCGCGATAAACCCAACTACGGACTGGTCAAGGAACGCGAGGTGCTCCTGCAGCATTTTCTGGACCAGTAGCCCTCATTCGGCCCGACCACAACCCTCCATCATGCGCCCCTTACTTCTGCTCCTGCCCCTTCTGAGTCTTGCCTACTGCGCGCGTCCGGTGGCCGGCTTCACGGTCGCACCAGCGAGCGTAGTGGCCGCCGATACCCTTCGCTTCAATAATACCTCGGAGCGGGCGGTAAACTACCAGTGGGACTTTGGTAATGGCACGACCAGTACCGAAGCCGAACCGGCCGTCCGCTATTTCCGTTCGGGCGACTACCGGGTCGTACTTACGGCCACCAACGAAAAGGGAAAATCCCGTACCACCGCACAAACCATCAACGTGACTCCACCTAAAGAATGTCTCATCCGCATCGAGACGCCGCTCGGTAATATGTTGGCCCGCCTGTCGGATCAGACCCCCCAGCACCAGGACAATTTCGTCAAGCTCGTGGAAGAGAACTTCTACGACAGCCTCCTTTTTCACCGGGTCATTGAAGGGTTCATGATCCAGGGTGGCGACCCCACCAGTAAAAATGCGGGTCCGAACGACCGGCTGGGCAGCGGCGGCCCCGGCTACCAGATTCCCGCGGAGTTTGACCCCTCACTTGCGCACGTCAAGGGAGCCATCGCCGCGGCGCGGACGAATAACCCCGAAAAGAAGAGTTCGGGCTCTCAGTTTTACATCGTCCAGGGCCGGCCGGTAACCGAAGCCGAGCTCAACCGTCAGGAAAGCCAGACCGGCGTGCGCTACCCCAGCGACGTACGCGCAACCTACCTCGAAATGGGCGGCGTGCCCTTCCTGGACCAGAACTATACCGTCTTCGGGCAGGTGATCGAGGGAATGGACGTTATCGACAAAATCGCCGCTACGGCCACCGGCGCGGGCGACCGGCCGCAGGAGGACGTACCCATGAAGATCAGTCTCGTCCGGTAACCGGCACCGGACCGGTGAGGCCGGACGGGAAAGCAATTAGCCGACAAAATCCTATCTTGACCCCCATGGCAAATTCGAGCGGAAGCAACAGTACTACCATTCTCGGCGTCGACGTCGGCGCCACGGGATTCAAAGGCGGATTGGTCGACGTGAAAACCGGCACCATGCTTACGGAAAGGTTCCGTTTCGATACCCCCCAACCGGCCACGCCTTCCGCCATGGCCTACACCTTCCGCAGCCTGATCGATCATTTTGATTACAGCGGGGTAGTGGGCGTGGGTTTTCCCGCCACCGTACACCGCAACGTGGCCGGAAGCGCCTCCAATATCGATAAAGCCTGGATCGGAACATCCATCTCCGAGACCTTCGGAAGGATGCGCGACGTCTCCATCTACGCCCTCAACGACGCCGACGCGGCCGGCATCGCGACTATGAACTTCGGTACCGGTCGTTCCCACAAGGAAGAGGGTACGGTGGTCATGATCACCATCGGCACCGGACTCGGGGGAGCCATGTTTCTGGACGGGCAGCTGGTGCCCAATTTCGAACTCGGTCAGCTCTACCTGAAGGGTATGGACATCGTCGCGGAAAAGTACATCTCCAACAAGGTGCGTAAGGACACCAACATGGACTGGAAGACCTTCGGCAAGCGACTCAACAAGTACCTCACCTTCGTCAATTCCATCCTCAATCCTGATCTCATCATCCTCGGGGGCGGCGGCAGTAAGTACTTCACCGACTACAAGAAATACCTTAAGGTTCCCTGCGCGGTCAAACCGGCCGAAATGCGCAATACCGCCGGAACGGTCGGGGCGGCCGTATACGCTTACCAGCGGCACCACCGCAAGGTGGCCTCGGTCTAAATCCTTCGATATTACTGGATAAGGCTCTTGCCTACCCGATGGTCCATTCGGCCCCGTCCTTCCCGTCTTTCACGGTGATGCCGGCCCCGGAAAGGGCGTCCCGCAGTTTGTCGGACAATGCCCAGTCCTTGTCGGCGCGCGCCTGCTGCCGCAAGTCGAGGACAATTTGCATCACCTTGTCCAGGGCTTCCTGCTCGGCCCCCGCACCGGCAGCCTCGTCGCGGAGCCCGAGCACGTCGAACAGCAGGTTGCCCAGTCCTTTCTTGAACGATTCCAGACCTTCGGCACTTACCTCTTCTAAGGAGAGTTGTCCTCCCTTGAGGGCGTTTATCCTGGTGACCAGTTCGAATATGCGGGCAACGGCGCGGGGAGTATTGAAATCGTCATCCATCTCCTCGTAGGCAGCCGCCAGTCCGGCGGCCAATTCCTTGCCGACCGTTCCGTTCTGCGCGCCCCCCTTAGCTTCCAGGGAACCCAGGGTGGTCCAGGCCTCCATGAGCCGTACGTATCCCTTCTTGGCGGCCTGCAGGGCATCGTCGCTGAGGTCCATGGTGCTGCGATAATGCGTTTGCAGCATGAAGAACCGGATCACCATCGGGCTGTACCCTTCGGAGACGTGCTCGCTCTCGCCGGTGAAAAGTTGTTCGGGCGTGATGGTGTTGCCGTCGGATTTTGACATCTTCTTGCCGTTCATCAACAGCATATTGGTGTGCAGCCAGTAACGGGCACCGGCGTGGTGGCACGCGCCGACGTTCTGGGCGATCTCGTTTTCGTGGTGGGGAAACTTGAGGTCGTTGCCGCCGCCGTGGATGTCGAATTGCTCACCCAGGTATTTGGTACTCATGGCGGAGCATTCCAGGTGCCAGCCGGGAAATCCTGGTCCCCAAGGGCTGTCCCAGCGCAGGATGTGGTCGTCGGAGGCTTTCATCCAGATGGCAAAGTCGGACGGGCTCCGCTTTTCATCCTGGGCCTTCAATTCCCGGCTCTCGGCCAGGAGTTCGTCGATGCGGCGGCCGGACAGCTCCCCGTACCGCTCGTCGTTGGCGTTGTTGTAGGCCTCGACGTCGAAGTATACCGAGCCGTTTACCTCGTAAGCGTACCCGTTGCGGAGTATCTCCTGCACCATCTCGATCTGTTCAATGATGTGGCCTGTGGCGCGGGGCTCGATGCTCGGGGGCAGCGCATTGAAGGTGCGCATCATGTCGTGAAACTGATTGCTGAACTTCTGGGCCACTTCCATGGGCTCGAGTTGCTCCAGTCGGGCACCCTTGCTCATGCGGTCCTCCCCGTCGTCGGTGAGGTGACCTACGTCGGTGATGTTGCGGACGTAGCGCACCCGGTAGCCCTTAGCCATCAGGTAACGGTAGATGATGTCGAAGCTCACGAACGTGCGGCAGTTACCAAGATGGACGGGGTTGTACACCGTCGGGCCGCAAACGTATAGTCCCACGTGTCCCTCTACCAGCGGCTTGAAGGTTTCCTTGCGGCGGGTCAGGCTGTTGTAGAGGATAAGATCGGTGGGCATAAGCATACTGTTTCGGGCGGCAAAATTAAGGTATTCCCAGGAGTAGGGACCGTCCAACCGCTTAAACCGTTGGACGGTCCCCCCACCGTCCAACGGCTCACCTGTCCAACCGCAGGTGGTCCGACCACTCAGCAGCAGGACCAACCTAGCTAAAGTTCCGTATCCCCCATCTCCCACAAGTAACGGCTGGCGTAGCTGCGGTACGGGCGCCAGGGCTCCGCGGCGGCCTCCATGGCCTGCAACAAGGCTCTGCCCTTCAGGTGGTGGAGGTCGAAAAGGGCGATCAAATTGCGGCGCACCACGAGGTCGTCGAGCGGCAGCAGGTCCGGGCGGTGCAGAACGAACATGAGCACCATCTCCACGGTCCACTTCCCAACCCCCTTGATTCGGGTAAGCAGTTCTATGATCTCCCCGTCGGAAAGGATGCTCCATTCCTGGTCGATCAACTTGTGTTCCAGCCAGAAGCTCGCCACGTTGTGGAGGTAAGCGGCCTTGGACCGGCTCATGCCCACCGCCCGCAGGTCTGCCACGGAGAGTTCCAGGAGCCTGTCGGGGTGGGGGTAGCCGTCCGGAAAGACGTCCATAAAGCGGCCAAATATGGTCCCCGCCGCCCGCCCGCTGAGCTGCTGGTAGGTGATCGAGCGGAGCAAGCCGAAGTAGACATCGCCCCCGAAATCGGGCCGCTCCTGCAACTGGTGGCGGGCTACGATAGGTGCCAGGCGGGGCTCCTGGCTCAGGTGGGCGATGATGGCGGGGTCGGTCATGGGATAGGGTAACGCAAAAAGGTCCCCGACGGTCGACCGTCGGGGACCCCGGCATGCGGTGTCAGCGGCCGTTGCCCCGCTGGGGCCGGCCGGCGACGGTGCCTTGGTTTAGCTTTGCGGACTGGTGCCCTCGTAATGCTTGCGGGTATCGGCCTCGGTGATGGGCTGCCCGTCCTTGCTGATGGCGTTGACGATGCGTCCCACGAACAGCAGATGATCGCCGGGGGTCGTCAGAGCATCTTCGAGTTTGCATTCCAGGGTGGCGATGCCGCAGTCGAGGAGGGGCGCGCCGGTCTTTCCCTCCTGGTAGGAAATGCCGTTGACGGACCGGTTGCTATAATCCACCTCGTGCTGCTCGGCGAACTTCTGAATGAGCTTCTCGTCGCTCTTGCCTAGCACGCTGAGCGAAAAGGACTGCGCCCGCTGGATCGTCTCGTTGAGGTCGCTGTCCTTCTGTACGGCGATGGTGATGAGGGGCGGTTCAAAACTGGACTGCATCGCCCAGCTCACGGTAGAGGCGGTGACCCAGTCTTCGTCGCGCGACGAGAGGTCCTCCCCGCCCTTGCGGGTGGCGACGATGTAGAATCCGTACGATAATTGTTTGAGGGCTTTGTCTAGTTGCTGGTCGGCTTTCTGTTTGGCCATGGGGTATGATGGTTTTCGTTTACAATGCGTTAGTGCAACGGTACCCTTCCGACGGTTGTTCAGCCAGTTTGTCCGCCGCAACGCCGAGAATACGCCCGCAGCCGTTGGGCTTATCACTCGCCTGCCGCGTTATATTGCTTTGGGGTAAAGCCCCTGCACCCGCGTCCGCGCCGCCTATGAAATACCTCCTTCCCCTGCTTGTGCTTCTCCCCCTGTTGGGATGTCTTGACGACGACGACCAACTCGATCCGCTGCGCGATGTACAGTTTACCCTGAACTACCGCGCCACCTACGGCGGTGACCCCCTCGGCATCCAGCGGGAAACCTACGGATATCCCACGGGCGATTCCCTCAAGGTGCTCCTGTTTCAGTACTACGTGTCCGACCTGGAGTTGCTGCCGGCCGACGGCGATGATGCGGTACGCCTTGCGGAGATTGACCTGATCCGGTGGATGTCGGCGGCCGAGGACGCCACCCAGCAGCGCACCTATCTGGTGCCCCCCGGCGATTACCGTGGCCTGCGCTTTGGACTGGGCGTGAAACCCTCCCTGAACGCCCGCGACCCAAGCGAATTTGCGGCCAACTACGTCCTCAACGAAGCGGAATTCTGGGGGCCGTCCACCCGCTACGTATTCGCCAAGATTGAAGCCAACGCCATGCTGGAAGACGACGGCCGCTTCGACACCGGCCTGAGCTACCACATGGGAAGCGACGCGCTGTACCGGACAGTGTCCCTGGAGCAGCCCTTCACGGTCGGAGGCAACGAAACGCCCACGCTCACCCTAACCGCCGATGTGCTGCGGGCGCTGAGCGGCAACGGACAGACCTTCGACATCACCTCCCCCGACAAGCAGACTGTACACGGGGGCAACCAGGAAGTAGCCACCGGCATCTGGAACCGGCTTGCCGGACAGTTCACCCTGTCGGTGGAGTAAATGTGCCGGTGGTGGACCATACTCCCCCTGCTCTGCCTGGCCTGCGTGGAGGAATCCGCCGCCCCGGCAGATTTTGCCGCCATCCTTTACCCGGCGGGTAACCCCTCCACCGCAGCGGGCGTAGAACTGGGAGAACGGCTGTTCTTCGACCCCATTCTTTCGGCCGATTCCACCGTCAGTTGTGCAAGTTGCCACCGGCCGGAGCGGGCCTTTGCCGACGGCACCGCGGTGAGCCTCGGACTGGGTGGCCTGGCGGGAACACGCAATACGCCAGGTCTTACCAACGTCGGATATTTCCACCACCCCCTGTTCTGGGACGGGCGCGCCGACAACCTGGAAGCCCAGGCCGGACATCCCGTCGGCACCCCCCACGAAATGGGCGGCACGTGGCCGGAAGCGGTAGCGCGCCTGGCGGCCTCGGACACCTACGGGGCGCTGTTTGCCCGGGCGTTCGGCTCTCCGGATATCGACTCCTCCCGCGTGGGGCACGCCCTGGCCCAGTACCAGCGCACCCTCGTCTCCCGCAACAGCAAATACGATCGCGTGCGCCGCGGAGAAGCCACTTACACCGCCCTGGAGGCACTCGGCCACGCCCTGTTTTTCGACTTCGGCGACGATCCGGAAGGTGCCTACGCGGGCCTGCCCACCGCCGAATGCGCCCACTGCCACACCCCTCCCCACTTCACCAACCAGCGCTACGAAAACAACGGTCTCGACGAAGCAATGGACCTGCAGACCTTCCCCGATCCCGGCCGCGGAGCCGTCACGGGCATCCCCTACGACAACGGGAAATTTCGTAATCCCGGCCTGCGCAACGTGGCGCTTACGGCCCCCTACATGCACGACGGCCGCTTCGCCACCCTCGAGGAGGTGGTCGACCACTACAATTCCGGCGGCCGGTACGCGGAAAACCGCAGCGCGAACGTTCACCCCCTGCACCTGGATGCACGACAAAAGGCGGCCCTGGTCGCCTTCCTGCACACCCTTACCGATACCTCGTTTGTTGTGTCGTTCAGTACGAAATCCGATAGGCTGATCGAGGGCGCCGGCGCGCGGGTGCAATAGGCAGCAAAAAGAGCAAGCGAATATGGTTCGTCAATTCCTCATCACCGGCACACTGATCCTCCTCGCGGCTATGGGCTGCCAGGAAGAGCCGACGGGTGAGGTAACCATCGACGAAGGCGCGATCACCGGCCCGGCCAGTCCGACGCCCTACGCCCTGGAGGTGCCCGCTTACTTTCCCGCGCCTATCGATGATCCCGAGAACCCCCTCTCGGAGGAGGGCATTGCGCTGGGTCGTCACCTCTTTTACGATGCCGGCATCTTCAGTACCGAAGGCACCATGTCGTGCGCCACCTGCCACAAGCAGGAACTGGCCTTTACGGACGGCTTCGGACGAGCGATCGGCGTGCGGGGCGAGCCAGGACTGCGCAGTGCCATGTCGCTGGTGAACCTGGCCTTTAATCCGAATGGCTTCAACTGGGACGGCAGCGAGGAGAAGTTGTGGCGGCAGGCCATTCACCCCGTGGAGGACATGCTGGAGCTTGACAACGACTGGGAAGAGGTGATCCACAAGCTACGGGAACACGAGGACTATCCCGCCCGGTTCCGGGCGGCCTTCGGGATCGATAATAAAGAGGAAATCAACCAGGAACTGACCGTGAAGGCCCTGGCGCAGTTCCAGCGGACCATCATCTCCGCCAACAGCAAATTCGACCGGGTCTTCTACCAGAATACCGACTTCTTCACAGAGGAGGAACAGCTGGGGGCCGACAGCCTCTTCTTCGTGGAGAATGTACCGCCGGGTACCCTGCACCCTGGTTGCGGGCACTGCCACAATGCACCGCAGTTCGGTGATAACAAGTTCAAGAACAACGGCATCACGGACGTGGCGAGCATCTACGACTTCGTAGACAAGGGCCGCGGCGACATTACCGGTAACCCCTTTGACAACGGCAAATTCCGCACGCCTACCCTGCGCAACATCGCCCTCACCGCACCCTATATGCACGACGGCCGCTTCGCTACCCTGGAGGAGGTGATCGACGATTACGCCGCCGGCGGCCACGGCGTTGAAAACGAGGACCCCAACATTACCGGCTTCACCCTGACCGACCGGGAAAAGCGGGCCCTGCTTGCCTTCCTCAATACATTGACGGACGAGTCGCTGCTTACTGATCCCCGCTTTGCCCCGCCGGAGTAAGCCAGCTTGGTGATGCTGTGAAATTGACCGCACCACCTATATTCAGGCATGCAAAACCTGAAGTACCCCCTCACCTTCACCTTCAAGATCGGCACCCTGGCCAACGACTTTACCGCTACCGACGCCACGGGGCGGGTGGTGGCCTACGTGCGGCAGAAGATGCTGCGGCTGAAGGAGGATATACAAATCTACAGCAACGAAAGCCGCAGCCGGGTACTCTACAACATTCGGGCCGACCGGTGGCTCGACTGGTCGGCCGCCTATGCCTTCTACGACGAACGGGGCACCCAATTCGGGAAGGTCGCGCGCAAGGGATGGCGGTCCATTTGGAAAGCCGAGTACGAGATCGTAGACCGCCACGACCAGCCCCAGTACAAGGTGCAGGAGGAGAACGGCTGGGTGAAGGTCATCGATTCCCTGGTGGGTGAGGTGCCGGGACTCGGTCTGCTGACCGGCTATTTCTTCCACCCCAGCTACGTGGTGACCGACCGCCGGGACCGGGAGGTGGCGCGCCTGAGCAAACTGCCCTCGTTCTTCGGACGAAAATTTCGGGTCGACAAACTGACCGAGGTCGAGGACGAGGACGACGACCGCATCATGCTCGGCCTGATGATGATGATTCTGCTGGAACGGCGGCGGGGCTGAACCCCTTTCCAAACACCCATTCCGAGAATTGCCGGAGCGCCCAAGTGCGCCCGGAAGTTTAGCTTTAGGCCAAGCCCTTCATGGGCGGGCACCAATCCTCAACGCCTCAGTATGCGCATCCTGTTTTTCATTCTGGCTTCCTTTCTGTCGGTAACCGGCTTGTTTGCCCAGCACGGTCATGCCCATCCACATTCCCACGGGTCGGACCGCTCCATTGACTTTCCGGACACGAAAGAATTCCTCACCCTCATCTGTGATTTCCACCAGCATACGGTCTTCAGCGACGGGAGCGTGTGGCCCGACATCCGCATTCAGGAGGCCCAGCGCGACAGTATCGACGCCGTAGCGATGACCGAGCACCTGGAGTACCAGCCCCACCGGGAAGACATTCCCCACCCCGACCGGAACCGCAGCCATGTACTGGCCACCGAGTACGCGGAAGCTACGGGCATCATCGTGATCCAGGGCGCGGAGATCACCCGCGACCTGCCCCCGGGCCATGCCAACGCACTCTTCATCGACGACGCCAATGCGTTGCTGCACGAGGACAGCCTGTCGGGCTTCACCGCGGCAAGGGAGCAGGGGGCCTTCATTTTTTGGAATCACCCCAATTGGATCGCCCAGCGGCCCGACGGGGTAGCCGAACTTACGCCTTTCCACGAATACCTTATCGCCAACGACCTGCTGCACGGCATCGAGGTGGTCAATGAGTTCACCATCAGTAAGGAGGCCTTGCAAATCGCCTTGGACCACGACCTCACCATCATGGGCACCTCGGACATCCACGGCCTGATCGACTACCAGTTTGGCGTAGCCGAAGGCGGCCACCGGCCCGTTACCCTCGTTCTGGCCAGAGAGCGAACTGCGGACGCCATCCGCGAAGCCCTCTTCGCCGGCCGCACCGTAGCCTGGTTCGAGAATACCCTAGTGGGCAAGCCGGAAAATGTGAGCGCCGTGGTCGAAGGCAGCCTGAAGGTGACGCGTGCCACTTATCGCGGTAAATCGTCCGTAGCCGCCGTGACCATCCGAAACGACAGCGATGCCGATTTCACGGTGGAAAACCTGAGCGGCTACTCCCTCCAAAGCGACCTGGGCGTAATCCACCTGCCGCCCCACAGGGAAACTACCCTGGAGGTGATGACCTTGGAACGGCTGCCCAACTTCGACTTGCGCTTCCGCGTGCTCAACGCCGTGACCTCCCCCGAGGAGCGGCTGGAAATGGTGCTCCCGGTCACGGTGAATAACTAAAGGTGGGCTTCACCCGACCCGATACCGGCTCGCCCGGCGCGGCGTCAGCCGCCCCCCGGCATTTGGCACCCGCGTCCGCGCCCTAACGGTCACGGACTTCCCACACCCGTGCACCGTATTTTCATGCCAAACGAACGATTATGAAGTACTTGTACTTGCTGCTGCTGGCGGGCCTCACCGCCTGTACCACCGGCCAGGAGCCCGAAAAAGATGTGATCGGCCAGTCCGGAAACGGGGCGGAGTGGTGGAAGGAGATCATCGTCTACCAGATTTATCCCCGCAGTTTCCAGGATACGGACGCCGACGGGGTGGGCGACCTGCAAGGCATCATCAACCGGCTGGACTACATCAAAAGCCTGGGCGTCAGCGCCGTATGGCTGAACCCAATTTACAGTTCGCCGAACGACGACAGCGGCTACGATGTGAGCGACTACCGCGACATTATGGCCGACTTCGGTACCATGGCCGACTTCGATCGTATGCTGGCCGGCATGCACGAGCGCGACATCAAGTTGATCATGGACATCGTCGTCAACCACAGCAGCGACGAGCACCCCTGGTTCCAGGCCTCGCGCAGCAGTCGCGACAGCCCTTACCGCGACTACTACCACTGGTGGCCCGCCGAGAAGGGTACCCCGCCCCACCGCTACAGCCTATTCGATGCGGAGGGCAACGCCTGGAAGTACGACTCCACCACCAACGCCTACTACCTCCACTACTTCGCCGAGGGGCAGCCCGACCTGAAATGGGAAAATCCGGAGCTGCGGCAGGAAGTCTACGACATCATGAAGTTCTGGGCGGAAAAGGGCGTGGACGGCTTCCGCCTCGATGCCTTTCAGTTCGCGGCGAAGGATACCACCTACCCCGAGTTTCCGGACGACCTGGACGAGAATTTCATCCAGTACTACGCCATGCAGGACGGCCTGCACAACTACCTGCGGGAGATGCACGCCGAGGTATTCAGCCGCTACGACGTGATGAGCGTAGCCGAGGGCGCCGGCCGCAACTTCCGGGAAGCCCACGAACTGGTCGACGCCGACCGCAACGAACTCAATATGGCCTATGCCTTCGACGGGGTGGACGTGCCGAAGTACGGCGGCTACGAACTGACCGCCATGAAGGAGGTCTTCAGCCGTTGGGACAGCGCCTTCGCCGAGGAGGGGTGGCTGTCCATCTTTCTGAGCAACCACGACCAGGCGCGCATGGTGAGCCGCTGGGGTGACGACCGTCCGGAATTCCGGGACCCCTCCGCTAAGCTGCTCAATACCTTCCTGCTGAGCATGCGCGGCACGCCCTACGCCTACTACGGCGACGAGCTGGGCATGACGAATATTGACTTCGACGAGATCGAGGACTACCAGGACATCGCCGCGATCAACGGCTACAAGAAAGCGCAGTCGGAAGGCAGGGATATGGAGCAGTTCCTGAAGGAGCTCAACTTCACCTCCCGCGACAACGGCCGTACGCCGATGCAGTGGAGCGACTCGACCTACGCCGGCTTCTCGACCGTGGCGCCGTGGCTGCCCGTGAACGACAATTATCGGACCACCAACGTCCAGGCGGAGGAGGACGATCCGGCATCGGTACTCAACCACTTCCGGCGGATGACGGCCCTACGCAACAGCAACAAGGTACTGGTGTACGGCGACTACGAGCTACTGCTCCCTGACCACGAGCAGGTGTACGCCTACAGGCGCACCCTCGGCGACGAGCGGTTGCTCGTGCTGCTGAACTTCTCCTCCGAAAAGGTCGCGATCGATTGGCCAGTGGGCGGGGACGCGGGTGCCGTATTGATCAACAACTACGATGCCCTCACCACCGAGGCGGGCCAGGTGGAGTTGCTCCCCTGGCAGGCGGTGGTGTACGAGCTTGCCGCGGGACAGGGCGGGTAGGAAGGCGGCCTGCGGCGGCGCAAATTTGTTAGTGGGTCCTTGTTTTCAGGTTTCGTCCACCGCAAACAACACATTGCGCACCACCGACCGCGAGTCTGCCGAGCCGCCCAGCGATCCTGAAAGGATACCCACGGCCGCCAGGAAAACGACCAGCCGCAGGTGCGCCCCGGTGGAGGACCCATCCCGGTCCGAGGTCCAGGTACTCATGAGGGGGTCGGGAAAGACAAAGACCACCACGCCGTACATCAGGACGGCGAACAGGGCAAAGAGGCAGCAGAGCGTAAGCACCAGCGCGAGATAGGTGGCTCCGGCCGTGACGACGTTGCTTTCGGAGGTATTGCCCTTGCGGGTAGGTACCAGTCGGAAGGAAAAGGCCTGGTACAGTACGAAGGTCGCCGCCAGAAAACTGGCCACCACAAAGACCGCCAGTTGGGCGGTCGAGGCGGAGGCGGCAAAATCCCACGTCTCCGCCCCGAAGATCAGCAGTACGATCACCGAGAAGGCGGTGGCGATCATGGTGGGCAGTTTGGTCGCGATGCGTACGGGGTTGGCGCGCAAGGCGCCCCGGACGATGCGGGGCAGGTTGCTGAAGGTTTGCTGCAGTACAAACCCCCACTTTCCCCCGCTAGAGTACCGGTCGTTGGCTTCTTTGGGCAGGTTGACGGCCATTTTCCCAAATTGCTGATCGGTGAAGTGATCCATGCCGTCGAGGTCGGCCGGTCGTTCGATGCGTGCTAGGTAGTTGGCGGGGTCGGCTTGGTAACTCAAGTTCAACAGCCGGCCGAAGCAGTGCAGCATCAGTTTACCCAGGCGGCCGGCGAGCAGGGCTTCGTCTTGCGGTTCCGCGGTACCGGGATCCGCCAGCCGGCGCGTGGAGATGATGGCTACGTTGGTGAGCTGGGAAGGTAGCGCCAGCAGATATGAAAGGGAGGCGGCGGAAATTTCTACTTCCGTAACGATGAGCAGAAATGCGAGTCGGCGTTCCGTTTTCTCGTTGATGCCGAACTGCACGAAGTCGAGCGCCCGGTAGCCGTTCTCTTGCGGCGCGATGGGTGGCCCATCGAAGGTGAGGGAAGTAATCTCGAGTCGAGGTTCCCGCTCCAGTACCTGGGTAAAGCGGTGGCTGGCCCTTTCGGTAAGTCGACTCAGGGCCCGGTCGTCGCGGCCGGCGACGTCCATTTTCATGATGCCTACAACTATGGGGCGCTGGGTCATCTGGGAAAGATCGGGTATTTGCTGCGATCGGCTTGGAGGCGGGGCTTGCTTGATGGCTTTTCGCAGCCGGAGCTCACGTAAAATTTAGGTGCATCGAATACCTGGCAAAGGGTATTACCGAGGGTATGGAAGTAATCCTCGAGCCGCGCGAGCAGAAAAAATCTGCGCCAAAATCCGCGGAATCCGCGGTTCAAAACACTTCTTCGTCCTTTTGTCTAGCTACAAAAGGACCAAACCACGAGGCCAGGGGTGGGGGCCCCTGGGCGAAGTTGTGATATCGCCTCTATCGTGCAGCGAAACCCAAAAGGGCGGAATGCTGCAAACTCGCCGCCAAATCCGTTCTCCGGCGCCAATCCGTCGATAGCTTCCATCCGTTTTTTTCAATCTGAATCTCTAGCCCGCTCAAACAGTGCAGCCTTCTTTTTCTCCCTTTTGCGCTCCGCCGCCCGGGCGATCTCAAGGGCGGTTTGCACCACTTTTCGCCGCCCGCAAGTTTTCGGTGCTCCGTGGTAAATGACGTAAGAAGAATACACTTTGCGTCTGCACCGCCGAAGGTGGAATAGTCTGCGCGAATCCGTGAGCCGCGCGAGCGAATAAATCTGCGCCAAAATCTGCGCAATCCGCGGTTCAACACATCTGAAGCGCTAAAAACTTACCGCAGATTTCGCTGATTGGGGCGCTGATTAAGGCGCAGATGAATTTCCCCTAAATTTTAAAAGAGAAATTCAAAGGCGGCGGGTGTCGCTGGCAGTACTGATGGCTTCGTTGAGGTCCATAATCTCGCGGGCCAAAGCGTCGTATTCATCCCAGTCTTTCCTGGGCAAGGTAGCTTGATCCGGGCACTTCAGGATAATCTACTTACTTGTAGATTGGACTCTGAAGTATATGTAGATTAGAGAATATGCCCTTACAATTGTTTCTGCTTTGTTTCTTTGGTTTGCTTATAATAAATGTAAGCGAATGATACCGCCAGCAAGGAAACATAGGAAAACCAATCCTCAAAGTGGTACGTGCCCCGGTAAATGTCAATTGAATTGAGCAGAAGCATCAAGGTGACGATCGTGATGAGTGCGTACAAGTACGAAGTGTAAGGTTTCATTATCAATAGTTTAGCTCCGAAGATACTAGTATCTTCGGAGCTGGACAAGGTTATGCTTGGTGTCGTGGTTCAAGGCCATTATATCCATCGTGAAATCCTTCTCTGATGTCGGGAAGGTTATCTAGCCCATTAACAATTATTTTGTAGATGGAAATCCCTGCGAGAAAATTCCAGACCCAACCACCGGAGGTGGATTTGCAATCTTGAATAGAAAGTGGTGTCATAATTATCGAATTTAAAAAGTGAAATAATTAAAGATTTATCCATAGGGCCTGGCGGGGCTCCATTCGTATGCGGCGGGTTGAGACAAGCGTTCCAGGTCCTCCTCAATCTCCTTGCATACCCAGCCTGCCGCGTAGGCTATCCAGTACCAAGGACTTTCTCCGCCGGAAATCATGGATACATCCGATTCTGTTAAGTGCTTCATTTGATTATACGTTACTATTAAAAAATGGTTATTGTTTGTCCTGACATAAATCGGTATTTGTGTTCACTTGATTGTGGACAACGCAATACCTTTCCGCTCTTCAGGTGATACGGTGGCTGTAGGCTGTATATGATGAATATTTAAAATTCAACCTCCGTAATCCAGGTGTCTGAGTGGTTACATAATGCAAGGATCGGGTTCCCCACTCTACTCCCGGTGGAGTGATGTTAAATTTTGTGCTGAGTTGGCAAAGAACACCCCTTATATTGATTTATGGCTGGCAATTACTGGTTGCTCGATTGATGAAGGTTGGATGGATACTGCCACACCATGACCTGAGGCTGCGTGACACAGAAATTTGTGCTTTTCGGTATGCGAGTGAAAGACTGAAGCCGCCTGAGCGGAGAAATCTGCGCAAAAATCCGCGCAAGAATCTGTGTTATCCGCGGTCAAAAAGCGCCAAAGGCGCCAAAAGCTCACCGCAGATTGCACTGATTGGGGCGCAGATTGAGGCGCAGATTAATCTACCCTAATTTCCAAAACTAGCCAGCCGCACGAACGAAAAAATCTGCGCCAAAATCTGCGCAAGAATCTGAGTAATCCGCGGTTCAAAAGCGCCAAAGGCACCAAAAACTCACCGCAGATTGCACTGATTAAGGCGCAGATTAAGGCGCAGATGAATCTACCCTAACTTCCAAAATCAGCCAGCCGCTTGAGCGAAAAAATCTGCACCATAATTCGCGTAAGAATCCGCGTAATCCGCGGTTCAAAAAGCGCCAAAGACGCCAAAAGCTCATTGCAGATGCACTGATTAGGGCGCAGATTAATCTCCCCTAATTTCCAAAACTAGCCAGCCGCACGAGCGAAAAAATCTGCGCCAAAATCTGAGTAATCCGCGGTTCAAAAGCGCCAAAGGCGCCAAAAACTCACCGCAGATTTCACTGATTGGGGCGCAGATTAATCTACCCTGACTACCAAAATAAGCCAGCCGCGCGAGCGATGAAATCCGTGTCGATCCGTGAAACCAAATCCGTGGAATCAGTGGTAAAAAAAGCCGCAGGCATTGCGATCCCCTTACTCGCCCGACCAGGTAGGCCAGCGCCCAGGAGTGTAAGGCGCGCCCTGCATTTCCAGTTGCTGCTCCAGGGCACGTACGTCGGCGTCAATTGCCTTCAGATCCGATAGTAGCGGACCAAATTCCGCAGCCGCCACCCGGTAACTCTCCCGGTAGGTTTCCGTGGGGTCGCTGGTCACGTTCCACATGCCGTACTCCAGGGCACCCACGCGGCCGGCCACCGAGGGGGCCGTTTCCATTTGCAGGTTGCTGCGGACACGGTCGCCATACAGGGCTTCGGTGAGGTCGGCCAGTCGCTCGCGCAGGTCGTGGAGCGTGGTCAGTGCTGCCTCCGGACTGGTGGTAGTTTCCAGGGCGGCTTTTTCCAGCGCATCGAGGCGCTGATTAAGGTTGCGGCGGATGTCGCCGGCGGCACTGATGGCCTTACTGAGGTCCATAATTTGTCGTACGAAGGCATCGTATTCGTCCCAGTCTTCCGTAGGCAGCGTGGCCTGGTCGAGGTACTTCACGCGGAAGGGCTGCGGCTCAGCCAATTGCCGGAAGGTGCCGTCGAAGAACTGACTCATCGTCACGGTATAGTTGCCCGGAGGCACGAGCGCACCCATTGAGGGACTGCCGAAGAGCACATCGGGGGCCGGAGAGTAGCGGTTATTGACGGGGTCCGGACTGGGGTAGCGCAAATCCCAATGGAAGCGGTGTAGGCCCTTGCTCGCGTCGCGCTTCAATTGCCGCACTACCTCCCCGGCTTCGTTGCGGATGGTGAAGAGCAGGTAGGGGTCTTGCTGCCGCTCCTCCATGCGCAGGGAGTCTACCGGCGGATAATAGACGGAGGCCTTGCGCGACATAATTTCCCGCTCCCGCTCCTGCCGCTGCTCCTTCAGGGTTTTTGGTTTTTCCTTGAGGTAGTAGGTGAAGCCCGCGCCATAGGCCGGGTTGTCCGATCGGAAGTAGCTGCTGCCCAGGTGGCCCTTGTCGCGCAGGCCCAGGGGGGCGCGCTCCACGTAGAGCCAGGGGTCGCGGGTGGTCATCAGCGCCGCATCTTGCTCGAAGGTGGCCGGCTGCAGTTTGCGCAGGGCGGTGTAGTCGTCGAGAACGTAGAAGCCGCGACCGAACGTAGCAACTACCACGTCGTTCTCCTGCCGTTGGAGTTCAATGTCGCGTACCGCCACCGTAGGCAGGCCGCCGCCGAGTTCGATCCACTGCTGGCCGCCGTCGTTGGAGAAGAAGGCACCGAACTCCGTACCCGCGAAGAGCAGGTTGGGGTCCTCGTGGTCCTCGGCGATGGTGTACACGCTGCCGCGTTCGGGAAGGGTGGCGGACAGGGAGGTCCATGTGGCTCCGCCGTCGCTGGTCTTGAGCAGGTAGGGTTTGAAGTCGCCGTAGCGGTGATCATTGAAGGCCACGTAGGCCACGTTGCGATCGTGGAGGCCGGCGATTACCTGATTGACGTAGCTCATTTCCGGTACGCCAGGCAGGTTGTCGAACTTCTGCCAGGTCTGTCCGCCGTCGGTGGTTTTGTGGAGTAGTCCGTCGTCGGTGCCCACCCACAGTAGATTCTCGTCCAGTGCGCTCTCGGCGATGGTGGTGGTCTGTCCGAAGATGGAGGTGGAGGTATTCTTCGCTACGGCATCCACGCTCCACACCTGGTCCATGACGGGCAGCGTATTGCGGTCGATGCTGCGGCTAAGGTCCGGACTGATCACCCGCCAGCTGTTGCCGCGGTCGTCGGTGCGGAACACCTTGTTGGCACCGTAGTACAGTCGGGTGGGCTGGTGACTCGAGATGGTCAGGGGCGCGTCCCAGTTCCAGCGCAGGGGCTTGTCGTCGGCGCCCTCGGTGGGCTGAATGAAGAGGTATTCGCCGCTGCGGCGGTCGAAGCGGCGCAGGCTGCCGTACTGGGCCTGGGCGTAGATGACGTTCGGGTCGGTGGGGTCCACTTGGGTTTCAAAACCGTCGCCGGTGCTGGTGATGTACCAGTCGCTGTTCACGATGCCGTTCACGCTGGTGTTTTTGTTGGGGCCGCCCAGACTGAGGTTGTCCTGCGTGCCGCCGTGAACATGGTAGAAGGGACCCGACTGGTCGGTGGCCACCTTATAGAACTGGGTCACCGGCAGATTCGGCTTGAAGTGCCAGGTCGCGGCGAAGTCCCACGTTTCGTAGATGCCGCCGTCGCAGCCCACCAGCAGGTGGTCGGTATCGGCGGGGTCGATCCAGATGGCGTGGTTGTCGATGTGCTTGTTGAGTTCCCCGAGGTTGCGGACGGTTTTGCCGCCGTCGTCGCTGACCTGGTAATAAGTGTCGGTGATGAAGATGCGGTCCACGTTCACAGGGTCGCAGGTAATTTCCTGGTAGTAGTTGCCACTGGAGAAGTAGTCGTTCTGCTTGGTCCAGCTGACACCGGCGTTGTCCGAGCGGTAGATGCCGCCCTTGCCGTCGGGGGCTTCGACTACGGCGTACACTACGTCGGGGTTGACGGGTGATACATCAATGCCAATGCGTCCGATGTCGCCGCCGGGCAGTCCGCCCTTCAGTTGCGTCCAGGTAGCGCCACCGTCGGTGGTTTTGTAGAGGCCCGATTCCGGTCCGCCGCCCAGATAGGTATACACTTTGCGCTGCCGCTGGTGAAATGCCGCGTACAATACATCCGGGTTTCGTGGATCCATGCGCAGGTCATTGCAGCCCGTATAGTCGCTGACGTGCTTGACGCGCTCCCACGTATCGCCGCCGTTGGTGGATTTATAGACCCCGCGCTCGCCGCCATTACTCCAGACGGGGCCGTAAGCGGCTACCCATACGACGTCGGAATCGGTAGGGTCCACGATGACATTGGCGATGTGCTGGCTTTTCTTCAGCCCCTTGTGCTGCCAAGTCTTGCCGCCGTCCTCGGATTTGTAGACGCCGTCGCCGTAGCCCACCGAGCGCTGGTTGTGGTTCTCGCCGGTGCCTACCCAGACCGTCTGCCGGTTGTTCGGGTCCAGCGATACGCAGCCGATGGAGTAGGAGCCCTGGTCGTCGAAGATCGGCTCGTAGGTGGTGCCGTGGTTGTCGGTTTTCCACACGCCCCCGCTGGCCGTGGCTACGTAGTACTGGTTCGGATTGTCGGGGTTCACCGCGAAGTCGGCAATGCGGCCCGAGGTCACCGCCGGACCGATGCTGCGCCACTTAAGGGCATTATAGGTAGCGGACTGGAGGTGGATGGGCGTTTCGGCCTTTGCGGTGTCGGCCGGGGTGGCCTTCTTTTTGCGCTGGGCGGTGGCGTCATGGGGTGAAAGAAGGCACAGCAGGCAAACGAGGAGGAAGAAGTGGCGCATGAGAGCGGTAGTTGGTCAGGCAAAGGAATCCGTCCATCCGGGCGGACCACTAAACATACTGCCTTCGCCCCAAAGTACGAAGCTGCCTCAGGCCACCGCCAGTAAGAAGCTGCCTCAGGCAGCGGCAGTAAGAAGCTGCCTCCGGCAGCGGCAGTAAGAAGCTGCCTCCGGCAGCGATAGTACGATGCTGCCTCAGGCAGCGAAAGCAAGATGCTGCCTCCGGCGGCGAAAGTAAAAAACTGCTTCAGGCAGCGAAGAAGACCCTACAGTCCGAGGATCCCCAGCCCCCCAAGAAAACCAAACAAGTAGGTTACCTTCCACACCCCCGTCCATAAACCTACTGGCAGGCGATTCCCCGCCCTAAGAAAGTCACACATAATGGACAGGAAAAGACATAACAGCATTCGAGTTTATTTCTACGTACTCCTCGCGGCATGCTTACCGCAAACAGCTAGTGCACAGGAGTTGCCGGCCTCCATCGTGGCGGAATCCCCGCAACCGTTGAATGCCCGGGAGCGCCAACAACTATTGTCCGACTACGACACCAGCCTCACTGCCTCCGCCCTGCCTTTTGGTGAGTTGGACGGCCCGGCCCTGCAACAGTGGGCCACCATGAATCGCATTGAAATGGTGAGTATGAACCAACAACTGCTCCGACTCGAGACGCGCTTGCAGCAGATGGAGCAGGAGCAGCAGCGGACCTTGCAGGCCGTCGAAGGGGTACGGGAGCGGGACTCAGAGCGGCAGGCCATGGAGCTTGACCTGCTGCGCGCGGAATACCGGACCGCCATGGACGACGTAGAACAACTGCTGGTCGATACCGACAAGCTTCGGTCGCTGCACGACTGGGAACAGTTTGTAGGGCAAGCCCGGGATCTAGGCAACCCGCACTCTTACGCGGGCTTCACCGAAAGCCTGGCCAAGTTGCGCGAGGAGCAGAAGAACAGTCTGCGGCTGCCGGACATCGAACCACAAGACAATCCCTTTCTAAGTTCTTTCTACACCCTGGCCACCGCACTCGGCAGCAAGAACGATGCGGAAGAAGTAGCGGAAATCAACCGGCTGGCCATCATCCTCGACTTCGCCATGCAGGCCGGACGGCAGCTCGACTACGTGGCTACCGAGGTGGCTTTTGCCCGCCAGACCGGCGACGCCCTGTATAAACAGGTACAAGCGCTGCGTACCAAATTGTATGGACTCTTCAACCTGGGTGCCGGGGAGCGGGACGCCGCCCACATCAGCTACTTCACACAGCAGTTCACTTCCGACTTCGCGAATCAGCACCGGGAAACGATCGAAAGTCACCTGGCCGAAATCAAATACTTACAGAATGAGTACGAATTGTACCATCATTCTCTCCTACTGGCGCTTCGCAAGGTCCTGTTTGCCCTGGATCAGATAGAAGCCCACCGGGGCGGCAACGCGCTGGCCGACTTAGCCGATCAGCTGGAAGCCAGAAAGGCAACCTTGCAGGAGGAATTGACCAGGTCGATCGACGTAGTGGCCCGGCACGGCGTGGGGAACGGATAGGGTGCCACTAGTGGCTTGGTAGGTAGATGCGGCTGACCGTAATAGTTGACTGGCCGGCATTAGGGTGGGGTATGGCACCTGCGGGATCGCCTAGTATTGGCAAGTGATGTCACCTTACAATCCTTCGTACCAGTCGCGGACTTTGTGGGCCATTAGGTGACGGCGGGTGGCCCCCACACACTACCGACCACCCCCCGGAAGGTCTAATTTGGTGCTGGACTAGCCATCACCCTATATTGGCGGTAGTGGGCCATGTACATCCGTCCGTTTTATGCCGACCGCATGCCCTTAAGCACAAAATGATGAACCACTCCTCAAACCTGGTGCAAACCGCAGAGCAATGGCTGGAGGCACCGGTCGATACCGACTTCAAAGCCGCCATCGCCACATCGGAAGCCTTATTGGACGAACTCCAGCAAGCCATGCGCGAACCCGGCGCCGACCGCCGCCGCCTCGGCGCCCTGATCGGCCGGGTCAAGGGCACGGCCAAACGCCTGGCCGCGGTGGAACCCATCGACTGGGTAGCCGTAGGCGCGGGGCACCTCGCCATCGGGCACCGCCCCGGGGCGGATCTGGTGGGTAGTCTCAAACTCCAGGGCGCCACCCACATCCTCACCCTGCTGTCGGAAAAGGAAGGCGGACGTAAGGTGGAGGGGTTCTGCCGGGAACAAGACCTCGCCTGGCTGTGGCTGCCCATGGCCTCCGCCCGTCCCCCGGCGGAAGACCGCTACGCGGAGATCGCATGCCAGTTTAATGATCTGGCGACCATCCTGAACGACGGAGGTCGTATTTACCTACACTGTTCCGCCGGCATCCACCGGACGGGCATGATCACCGTGGCCCTGCTACGCTTTCTCGGCCTGGACGGGCCGGCGGCCATGGAAACGCTGCGGGCCCTGCGCCCGACCACCCACGCGGGGGCGGGAGACCACCGGTTGGCGTGGGCCCATTCGGTCTGGCAGGACCTGCAGGGGGCTTGCGCCGTCGTTACCCCTCTGGCGTAAAGACGGCCGCGACCAGCGGGAAATTCTACCGCGCTACGGCAGCGGCTTGACCATAATATCCTTGAAGTACACCCGGCTGTCCGGATCGTGGCCCTGGATGGCGAAGGTGCCGCTGGAGAGCATGCGGCCGCGTTCTCCTTCCGGACGGTCGACGTTGTCGGGTTCGGTGTATTCCACTACGGTTTTGCCGTTTAGTTTGACGGTGACGGTTTTATCCTTCACGATGATGTGCTGGGTGTACCATTCGTTGTCCTTCATGTGTACTTCCCGCACGTCGTCGAAGCTGTAGAGGCTGCCGGTGCGCCGCCAGTCCGACTGGGAGTTGTTGACCTGCACCTCGTAGCCCTTGGAGGGCCAACCTTCTTCCTGGTATTCGGTGTGGAAGAAAATACCGGAGTTGGAGCCGGGGGTGGTCATCACCTGGGCCTTGAATTCGAAATCCTTGAAGTTGTGGTCCATCACCGGTCCTTCGTAAAACAGGTGGGCCCGGGGGCCGTGGGCCACGAGCTTGTTGTCTTCCACGCTGAAGGTGGCGGGGTTTTCGCTGGCTTTCCAGCCCGTGAGGGTTTTGCCGTCGAAGAGGGAGATCCAGCCGTCGTTGTTGGCGTTGGATGCGGTCGCAGCGGAGTTAGAAGTACTGCACGCCACGGCGAGGAAAAGCAGGAGGCAGCAGGGAATGAATAGTCGCATGGGTATTGATCTTCGGGTGTTGTTTGAAAAGAAGGTGAACCACTGGATATGGAAGGCGTGACTCGCCCGGGTCCCTTTACCCTGGCTAATATACTCCACGACCCGACTTGCTGCTCCGGTGGAATTTTTAAATCCTCAGTACGGCACCCGCGCGCCGCCGGCCGCTAGAACAGGGTGCCCCGCTCCGTGCAACGGGTGGCTAATAAAGCAGTAGCGTTAGTGGCAGCAGCTCCACCCACAATTCCATCATTCAACCTTAAGGATCGAAGCCTGGCGCGCAACGATGCTCCACCCGGAATCGGAAGGCATCCAGACGTGGGTGAACCTTCGGTGTACGGTTTTTCCGGCGTGCGGCTGCTGGCCTTGGGGCCGGATCACCTCCCCGCCCATCACGATGGCCACGTCGTCGATGAAGGTGATCTTCTCGATGTTCCTTTTGAAGGAGAGGTAGTCGAGTCCTCCATTTCGGAGAAGCTGCTTCGTCCCCTCCACCGTCCCGACCACGTTGGCGGGGGTGTTAATGACCATGTGCGGCGACCACAATCTGCCGAACAGGGCTGCCGTATCGCGCTGCAGTACGGATTGTCGTTCCAAATCTTCGAATTGCCGGATCTCCTGCTCCCGATGATCCTGGGCGGTAAGCGGCGTGCTCAGGCCGGTGATCAACAGGCAGCAGAGGGATAAACGCCAGGGTGTTTTCATGGGGATTGGTGGATGGGTTCTTCTTGGCCGGATGGGTGGATTGCTGACTTCCTAGTTGCCTGGGGTGGTGGTCTTCTAAGTTATGGCCCGGGGGGGTGGCGGATAGAAAATGTTTGGGGGTGGGGTGTTGGTTAGTGGCCAAATTTTTGGCTGACTGCGCGGCCTGAGGCCGCATTGTGCTGTCGCTGCCGGAGGCAGCTTTTTGCTGGCGCTGCCGGAGGCCGCTTCCTGCTGGCGCGGTCTGAGACCTCTTCTTGCTATCGCGCTGCCTGAGGCAGCTTCTTGCTATCGCGGCCGGAGGCTGCTTTTTGCTGGCGCTGCCTGAGGCAGCATTGTACGGGGGAGTTCGTACCTTTGCGCGCTTAAAATCAGACGACTATGCTCTCCGTAAACGACCTGACCGTACAATTTGGCAAGCGGGTGCTCTTCAATGAGGTGAACCTCAATTTCGTGCGCGGCAACTGCTACGGCATCATCGGAGCGAACGGCGCCGGGAAGTCGACCTTCCTGAAGGTGCTCTCCGGTGAACTGACGCCCAACCGCGGATCGGCCAGCCTGGAGCCCGGCAACCGGATGGCCGTACTGAGCCAGAACCACTTCGGCTTTGAAGACAAGCAGGTGCTGGACGTGGTCAAGATGGGCCATGAAGAGCTCTACGCCATCGAGCAGGAGAAGAACGAAATCTACATGAACCCCGACGCCACCGACGCCGACGGGATGCGCGCCGCCGAGCTCGAGAACACCTACGGGGAAATGGGCGGCTGGACGGCCGACAGCGACGCCGCCGAATTGCTCTCCAATATGGGCATCACCGAAGACCTCCACTACAAGCTGATGGAGGAACTGAGCGGCCCCGAGAAGGTAAAAGTTCTCCTGGCCCAGGCCCTGTTCGGCAACCCCGACATCCTGCTGCTGGACGAACCGACGAACGACCTCGACGCGCACACCGTCCACTGGCTGGCCGACTTCCTGGCCGACTTCCCCAATACGGTCATCGTGGTGAGCCACGACCGCTACTTCCTGGATATGGTCTGCACCCACATCGTGGATATCGACCGGCAGCAGGCCACCATCTACACCGGCAACTACAGTTTCTGGTACCAGTCGAGCCAGCTCGCCGCCCAGCAGCTGCAGAACAAGAACAAGAAGATGGAGCAGAAGCGCGCCGAGATGATGGAGTTCATCCAGCGCTTCAGCGCCAACGCCTCGAAGTCGAAGCAGGCCACCAGCCGCAAGAAGGCCCTGGAAAAACTCGACTTCACCGAGATCAAGCCCTCTAGCCGCCGCTACCCCTTCATCGCCTTCCAGCCAGAGCGGGAGCCGGGCGACCAGATCCTGAAGGTGAGCAACCTGAGCAAGACCTCCCCCGACGGTACCGTGCTGTTCAACAACGTGAGCTTCACGATGAACAGTCCGGACAAGATCGCCTTGGTCGGCAAGGAAGCCGCCGCCCTGACCGCCTTCTACGAAGTGCTGGCGGGCATCGCCAAGCCCGATACCGGCACCATCGAGTGGGGCCAGACCATCACCCCCCAGTACCTGCCCAACGAGAACAACGACTTCTTCACCGAGGAGGTCGGACAGCTCGACCTGGTCGAATGGCTGCGGCAGTACAGCCAGAACAAGGACGAGCAGTTCATCCGCGGCTTCCTGGGCCGCATGCTCTTCGGCGGCGAGGAAGTCCACAAGCAGGTGAAGGTGCTCAGCGGCGGCGAGAAGGTGCGCTGCATGATGTCGAAGGCCATGCTCAACCACCCCAACTTCCTCCTCCTCGACGAGCCCACCAACCACCTCGACCTGGAAAGCATCACCGCCCTGAACAACGCCCTGAAGGACTTCAAGGGCAACCTCATCATGAGCAGCCACGACCACGAACTGGTCAATACGGTAGCCAACCGCATCATCGAGATCGGCTCGGGCGGCATGATCGACTCCCTGCTCACCTACGAGGAATTCCTGGAATCCGACGAGATCGAGAAGAAGCGCGAAGGCATCTACGAGATGGTGGCCTAGGCTGAAACCCATCAACAGGTCAAGGCCCTTTGGGCCGAGGGATTATCAACTGCGCAGGACGAGAGGTGCCTGGTGCTTACTGCTACCTGATTGGTAAATCCGGACGAGGAAAGACTCAGTTCCAGCCATCGCGCCTGGAGTCGCTCAACCCGTTGCCTTACGGTAGCGCATTTGCCAGCGCCCGAAAACTTGCTACATTGGGCGACCATGCATTTTTTCGATCATTTCATCGCCATCGACTGGAGTGCCCGTAATTCACCCAGTCCGGCCAAACCCTCCCGGGACGCGATCTGGATAGCGGAAGCCACCGCAAGGGGACGTATCCGGTGCACCTATTTCCGCACCCGTCACGCCTGTCACGACTACCTCCGTCAGCGCCTCATTCGCCTCAGGAAGAAGCGCGTTCTGGTGGGCTGGGACTTCTCCTTCGGCTATCCCAAAGGCCTGGCCAAGGCCCTGCGGCTTAAGGAAAAACCCGCCTGGCGTGCCATCTGGGACCATATCAGTGAACTCATCCAGGACGGACCCACCAAT
The DNA here is from genome assembly GCF_004803465.1 of Neolewinella litorea. GTDB lineage: Bacteria > Bacteroidota > Bacteroidia > Chitinophagales > Saprospiraceae > Neolewinella > Neolewinella litorea. Next base: position 131,135 of record NZ_SRSF01000007.1, read on the forward strand.
GAGAACAACCGCTTCTGCGTCGGTGCCCGCCTCAACGAGAGCATCATGGCCCCCAGCGGGCCATTCTGGGGCGTACCCGTGGGCCAGAGCGGCATTTTCCTCGGCTCTAAATGCGACTTCGAGTTCCCCGTCCCCACCCGCAAATGTTTTCTCGAGGAACGCCGCTTCGTCGAAACCCTCAATCTCCGTTTGCAGCCCGCCTGGAAGCTGGCTTACGCCGGCAGTGTTGGCAGTCAGGCCCTGCTGGGCATCCCCCGGGTGCGGGCACTGCGCGATCACGAGCAACTGCGCGGCGTCTCCCGCATCTGGCCCTTTGAAAGTCTCAACGTTTCCGTGGGCGGCGGAGCGACGGGTGCCGTAATCCTGCACGCGGAGATCTATCCCAGCCTGCTTACCCTCCCCCGACGGAAGGGGCAGATCCTGGACCGCGAACAGGTCAGAAGCTACGTGGCGTGGTTGCAGGACCACCAGCGGGAGGGTACCCTGGGTCAGCTACTCGACCAACCATGGGGCGAAAAGGGCAAGATCCATAAACGCGTCACCGAGCACGAAGGCTGGGTGTTGGGCGTGGTAACGGAGCGGTCGCCGGAGCCCGAATACAAGGAAGTGAAAGACAAGGCTCGGCTCGCCCGGCCCGCTGGGCAAAATCGGAGCTACCGCGCTGAACGACAGTGACCTCCGAAACGTTAGGCTTCGCCTTTCGGGTCGACTCCGGGAGGAGACGAAAAAGCGTAAGGGCATTATTCGTATCTTTGCGGCCCTCAAACCAACCCGTTCCGGACAGCCCGGGACAACCCTAGTATGTTCCCGCTTCGGCGGGACGCCATAAAAGAGTTCTATGACAGAACGCAAGATCAAATCCGCACTCATCTCCGTCTACCATAAAGAAGGACTGGGCCCCATCATCGACGGCCTGGCCAAGATCGGCGCCACGATCTACAGCACCGGAGGTACGGAAACTTTCATCCGCGATCGCGGCGTGGAGGTCACCCCGGTTGAGGAACTGACGGGCTACCCCTCCATTCTCGACGGACGCGTAAAGACCCTGCACCCCAAGGTGCACGGCGGCATCCTGGCCCGCCGGGAGGAGGACCACCTGAAGCAACTCGCCCAGTTGGAGATCCCCGAGATCGACCTGGTGGTCGTCGACCTGTACCCCTTCGAGGAGACGGTCGCCAACACCGAAGACGAAGATCTCATCATTGAAAAGATTGACATCGGCGGCATTGCCCTGATCCGGGCGGCGGCCAAGAATTACCGCGACGTTATGATCGTACCCAGCCGCGAAGATTACGGTACCCTGCAGGACATCCTGGAAGGACGCGCCGGCGTCTCTACCCTCGAGGAGCGCCGCAAGTTGGCCCGCCGCGCCTTTGCGGTCAGCAGTCACTACGATACGGCCATCTTCAGCTACTTCAATGCCGACGGCGAACTGCCCGCCTTCAAGCGGAGCGAGATGAAGGCCAACCCCCTGCGCTACGGCGAGAACCCTCACCAGGAGGCCACCTACTTCGGGCGCCTCAAGGAGATGTTCACCAAGCTGAACGGCAAGGAACTCAGCTTCAACAACCTCGTCGATATCGACGCGGCCGTGGCCATCATGCGAGAATTCGAGGACGCCGATCCCGCCTTCGTCATTCTGAAGCATACCAACGCCTGCGGCGTGGCCGTGCGCCCCACCCAGCTCGAAGCCTGGAAGCAAGCCCTGGCCGGCGACCCCGTATCCGCCTTCGGTGGGATCCTGATCACCAACCGCCCACTGGAACTTTCCGTGGCCCAGGAGATCGATCACCTCTTCTACGAGGTACTCATCGCGCCGGACTTTACCGACTCCGCCCTCGAACTGCTGAGTAAGAAGAAGAACCGCGTACTGCTGCAGTACCACCACCTGAAGCAGCAGCCGCTGAGCTTCAAGAGCCTGCTCAACGGCGTCATCGTACAGGATACCGACCTGCAGACCGAAAGCGCCGACCAGTTCACCGTCGTCACCGAACGGCAGCCTACCGGACGGGAGACCGCCGACCTGGTGTTCGCCAACAAATGCGCCAAGCACCTCAAGTCGAATACCATCGCCCTAGTGCGCGATAACCAGTTGGTAGGCATGGGATGTGGCCAGACCAGCCGCGTGGACGCCCTCAAGCAGGCCATCACGAAAGCCAAGAACTTCGGCTTTGACCTGCAGGGTGCCGTTATGGCCTCCGACGCCTTCTTTCCCTTCTCCGATTGCGTGGAGATCGCGGCCGCGGCCGGCATCACGGCCGTTGTACAGCCCGGTGGGTCGATTCGCGACAAGGACAGTATTGCCGCAGCAAATACGGCCGACGTGGCCATGGTGACGACGGGTGTTCGGCATTTCCGCCATTGATCCAAAGCATCTACTTGGGAATTTAACTTCCACTTAAGAACCCCCAGCTATCCTTTCTGCGTCTTATAGCCGACTTTAAGATGGGTACACCGAATCGAAGACTCATCATCGACGTGGGCAACTCCGGCCTCAAGGCCGCCTGCTTCGAAGGTGATGAAATGCAACCCCCGGTCGTACGGCACGCTGCCGGCGACTGGGAAGCAATCGATGCGATGGTGACCAACCTTGGGGTGAATTACATCATCTATTCCACCGTGGCAAACGTGCCATCCGAACGGTGGACGGATAAATGGAAACAGCAGGGAATACTAGTTTTTGCCCTCGACCGCGATCGACCGCTGCCGTTCGCCTCCGACTATCGAACGCCGGAGACGCTCGGGCAAGATCGTATCGCGGCCGTCGCCGGCACCCTTGGCGCTTTTCAAACGGCTCGCCTGGTCGTCGATGCGGGCAGCTGCGTAACCTTTGACCTCGTCGATGCCAACGACCGCTACCGCGGCGGCAACATCAGTCCGGGCGTAGGAATGCGCCTGCGGGCCATGCACGAGTTTACCGCTCGCCTGCCCCTGGTGGAAGTCGGGAATCCGGACGCCACCCTGGGCCGGAGCACCGGGGAAGCCCTCCGTAACGGAGGCGTACTCGGCGTCGTCTGCGAAACTGAAGGCCTTTACCACCGCCTGGCTAAAGAACACGATGGCTTGCAGCTGGTACTGACCGGTGGCGATGCTCCGCTTTTACTGCCCTGTTTTTCCGTTTCCTGTTTACACTACCCCAACTTGGTCCTGCGTGGACTCAATCAAATACTGTCAACTTATGTCAACGCGTCTTAATTATTCAAGTCTGCTCCCCTTTGCCCTGCTGCTGGGACTGCTCGCTACCGGCGACGCAGTGTTCGCTCAGGTTGCTTCGAGCACCGACTTCGTTGACATTCGTCCCAAACAGAACAGTCCGCTCAGCCGCTTCGGCCTGGGCGATCCGATGGACCAGGTTCACGCCGCCGCGGCCGGGATGGGAGGTTTACAAAGTACCTACCAGGACGCCTACCACCTGAACCTGCTCAATCCGGCCAGTCTGGCCAGTCTGCAGGCCACCAGCTTTGAGATTGGTCTTTACGGCCGGGCTTCCAATCTGGAAGACGCCAACGGATCGGCTACCGCTTATCAGGGTAACCTGCGGTACCTGGCCCTGGGCTTTCCCCTGCGCAACCCGATCAACCTCAGTCTCGAGCGTCAACTGAACTCCTGGAACGGAGGAATGGCCTTTTCCCTGGCCCCCACCACCCTGGTCGGGTACGACCTGGAGCTGAAGGGATTCGACGAGAACGCCGGCCCCACCTCCAACATGCTGAAGGGTACCGGAGGTGCCTACCGCTTTACCTGGTCCACCGCCCTGCGGTACCGGGGCCTGAGCGGGGGCGTGAACGTCAACTACAACTTCGGCAAACTGACCAATAGCCGCATCCTGATCTTCGATAGTATCCCCGAGGCCCTGGCCACGGAATTTCTGGACGAGATCAGCCTCAGCGGCCTCAACCTGGGCTACGGCGTACAGTACGCCTTTAACTTCACCGACCTTAACAAGGAGGGACTGAAGGTGCCGAATGGCAAACGGATCATCGTGGGCGTGAACGGCCGGTTGGGGGCTACGGTGAATTCCGAGTCCAGCCTCCTGTTCCGCAAATTCAGTCCGGGAGCCAACGTGTCCGTCCGCGACACCGTACGCTACGAAGAGAATATCGCCGGCGAGGTGGACCTTCCCGCCAGCTACAATGTCGGTCTGGCCTTCGAAGACGCCGACCGCCTCTACATCGGCGCGGAATACGGTCGGGAATCATACGGAAGCTACCGCAACACCGCCCAGCCAGAGACGCTGGCCGACGCAAGCCGCATGGCCGTGGGCGTCCAGTATATTCCGAACGCCACCTCTTACAACAACTACTGGAAGCGCGTCCGCTACCGCTTCGGTGCTCGCATGGAAGACGATCCGCGCGTCATCAGCGGGGAGCAGGCGAGGCGCAACGCCGTTACGCTCGGAGTAGGATTACCGATACAATTGCCACGACAGCAAGTCTCTTTTCTTGATGTTGCCGTCGAATATGGTAAATTTGGGGTCCCGGACATCCTGGACGAGACCTATGTACAACTTACGCTGGGATTCAGTTTGAACGACAATTCCTGGTTCTTTAAACGCAAACTCAATTAAACCAAATATGCAAACGATCATCCGCACTTTAGCGCTGATGCTGGTATTCTGCGGCTCCGTCTCGGTTGCCAGCGCCCAGTGTGTGACCTGGGTCGACTCCCCCCAAAAGGAGCAGGCAGAGAACGCACACGTCGCTTACCGCAACTTAGTAAAGAACATGACGGCCGAAGAACTCGCCGCGCTTCCCGAAGCGGAGTTCAATGATGCTTTCAAGAACTGGCAGAAGGCCTACGACATCGCCCCGGCGGCCGACGGTAACCGTCCCTTCCATTACCGCGACGGTCGTCTCTTCTACAAGGCCATGCGCCAGAAGGCTACCGATGATGCCAAGAAGCAGGAATACACCGACATGATCTTCAAGCTCTACGACCAGGAGCTGGAATGCTACCCCAAGTACGAAGCTTTCCTGCTCGGCCGCAAGGGCTCTGACATGTTCTACCTCTCGGGCTACAGCGAAGACGCCATCAATGTGCTCGAAAAGGCCATTGAAACCGGGGGCAACGAAACCGAATACGTGGTACTGGCCCCCCTCGGCAAACTGCTTAATTACTACTTCAAGGAAGAAGTGATCGACAACGCCCGCGTCCGGGAACTGTACGACAAGGCCGTCAAGGTAGCCGATTACAATATCGAGAACAACGCCACCTACTCGACCTACTACCAGGCCGGTAAGGATAACCTCGAGTCGGATATCCTGGAATTTGCCGACGAGATCTTCGACTGCGATTACTTCAAGGAACTGCTGCTGCCCAAAGTGGAAGAGAACCGCGACAGCCTCGATATCCTCAAGTACATCGTCACCAAACTGAAGGCCCAGGGTTGTGACAGCACCGACGCCGACGTGGCGCGCGTGCAGGGCATCTATGACGCCCTCTACGCCACCAAGGCCGAAGAGTACGAAGCCGAACGGATCCGCCTGAACCCCGCCTACGGTGCTTCGGTAGCTTACGAGGAGGAGCGCTACAGCGACGCCGTCGACCTGTACGAACAGGCCATTGCCAAGACCGACGATAACGACAAGAAGGCCCAGTACGCCTACCAGATCGCCCAGATCCAGTTGGGTAAACTCGGCCAATACGGCAGCGCCCGCCAGAACGCCAACCGTGCTGCCCAGTACAACTCCGGCTGGGGTAAGCCCTACATTCTCATCGGCGACCTTTACGCCCGGATGAGCAGTGGCTGTGGTGACGCCTGGGAACAGCGACTGGCTGTACTCGCCGCCATCGACAAGTACAACTACGCCAAGAGCATCGACTCCGAAGTAGCCGGTGACGCCAACCGCCGCATCGCCAACTACCGCAGTTCCATGCCGATCCGCGCCGACGCCTTCCAGCGCGGCCTGGAAGAAGGTGCACGCCTCTCCGTAGGCTGTGGAATCGGAGAAACCGTAACCCTCCGCTTCTAACCGAATCCTTGGTTTATTGCGGCAAAGCCCGTCCGACGCAAGTCGGGCGGGCTTTGTTGATGGTAGACCCGCCAGACCGGGCCTACGGCCGACTTTTGGGGGAGGCTGCGGGGCGCCCCGCCGTATTTTGCGTAAATAGTCGATAAATTGTCGGGACTGGTCGAGCAAGGCAAACCATGCGCGCCCCGTGGGCCTTTTTACACCACAACAGGATCGTTATCTTTGACGACGGCCCTTAAATGATACCGGATATGGATGCACCACAGATGAAACCGAAGTCTTTTTGGCAACGCCCCGAGGGGGTTACCGGATTGCTTTTCCTGGTCGCCCTGGTAGGCGTGCTGGGCTTTGTACTGGTCTCCTTCGGGTCGGCCATCCTGAGCTTCATCAGCACCACGATCGGCCTGGTAGTCGCCGGCCTGATCCTGCTCGCCCTGCTGTACATGATCTTCGACCCGAAGATGCGCAACCTCGTGTTCTACATGTACAAAAGCGTGATGCGGGCCATTACCGGGTTATTCGTTCAGATCGATCCCATCGGGATCCTCAAAACATACGTCGATGAACTGCAGGGCAACCTGCGGAAGATGAACAAACAGATCAGCCAGCTGCGCGCCCAGATGCACAAGCTGAAGGAAGTAATCGTCAACAACGAACGGGAGATCAGCAGCAACCTCAAGATCGCTGGCAAGGCCAAGGAAACCAACAAGCGCAACGTGATGATCCTTAAGAGCCGCCGCGCCGGCCGCCTGAAGGACAGCAACATCAAACTCGAGGAGCTCTACAAGAAAATGGAGGTGCTCTACCGGGTACTGACCAAAATGTACGAGAACAGCGCCATCCTGGCCGAGGACATCCAGGACCAGGTAGCTGTCAAGGAACAGGAACGCAAGGCCATCCACGCCAGCCACGGTGCCATGCAATCGGCCATGAGCATCATCCAAGGTGACCCCGACCAGCGGGCCATGTTCGACATGGCCATGGAGAACATCACCGAAGACGTGGCCAATAAGGTCGGTGAGATGGAGCGCTTCATGGAGGTTTCGGCCAACTTTATGGATTCGGTCGACCTGCAGAACGGCGTCTTCGAAGAGGAAGGCCTCAATATGCTGGAAGAATGGGAAAAGGAGTCCAATTCCCTGCTTCTCGGTGAGGAAAAGTCGAACCTGCTGCTCCAGGCCAATAATGACAGCGAGGTGCTCGACCTCGACGCCCCGATGCCGGAACGGGCCAAGAAAACGGGAGGAGCGAATCAGTACGACTCTTTCTTCAACTAGTAGATGCGGCGACTTCCCCCTATCAGCTACGCCATCATCGCTTATATGCTGCTGGCCTTCGGCTGGTGGTGCATCCTCCTCCTGCGCAAGAACGAAGAGGCCCACATCGCCCGGGTCGACAAACTGGCCATCGAACTGGCCGTACAGAAACGCATCGACCAGCCGGCCGACTTCCGCCTCACGGAGAACTACGCACAACTCACCGAGCGCTTCGAACGACAGCAGCGCATGATCCTGGGGGAAGCCCTCCTGCTCGTCCTCAGCCTGGTAGGCGGCATCTACCTGCTCTTCCGTCACCTGGGTAAGGAGATCAGCACCGCCGAGCAACAGCGGAATTTCCTCCTCAGCATTACCCACGAACTGAAGTCCCCCCTGGCCGGTATCCGGCTCATTCTCGAGACCTTCCAGCGGCGCCGGGAGCTCAAGCCGGAAATTCAGGAGAAGCTGGCCACCAACGCCCTGGCCGAGACCGACCGCCTCACCGCCCTGGTCAATGACCTGCTACTCAGCGCCAAGCTGGAGAGCATGTACCAGCTGAACCGGGAGCCCATCGATTTTGGGGCCCTGGTGCAGGACGCGGCCGATCGCGTAGTGATGAAGTACAAAGGAGCGAACGTACACGTCGACATCGAACCCGATATACCCCCGATCACCGGAGACCGCCCTGGCCTCACGAGCGTGGTGGTCAACCTCCTGGAGAACGCCGCCAAGTACAGTCAGCCCAGCCCCATCATCCATACCACCCTCCAGAAAGGAGGCGAAAGCGAGATCGTATGGACGGTGAAGGACAACGGGATGGGCATCCCAGACCGCGAGAAAAACCGGGTCTGGTCCAAGTTTTACCGCGTCGGAAACGAAGACACCCGCAGCACCAAGGGCACCGGCCTGGGCCTCTTCATCGTACGCCAGATCATCGATAAACACGACGGACAGATCGAGCTCACGGACAACCAGCCGCGGGGCACGGTGTTCCGGGTGTATCTACCCGTTAATTGAATTACTACATGCAGACCACCCCCCTTACCGAAACCCACCGCCGCCTTGGCGCCAAACTTGTTGATTTCGCCGGCTTTGAAATGCCACTTTCCTATACCTCCCTCAAGGAGGAGCACCAGGCGGTACGCGAGGCCGCGGGCATCTTTGACGTCTCCCACATGGGGGAGTTCATCGTCCGGGGCGCCGGAGCGCAGGAGCTGGTCCAGTACGTTACCAGCAATGATGTGCGGAAGCTGTCCCCCGGCCAGGCCCAGTACAGCTGCCTGCCCCGCCCCGAAGGGGGCATCGTGGACGACCTCCTGGTATATCACCTGCCAGCCAGTGCCCGCATGGGCATGAGTGCCGAGCACCCCAGTTATATGCTCGTGGTGAACGCCGGCAACATTCAGAAGGACTGGGACTGGATCAACAACCACAACAGCTTCGGGGCCGAGCTCATCGACATCAGCGACCACACCGCCCTCTTGGCCGTCCAAGGTCCCAAGGCCGCGGAGATCCTTCAGCCCCTCACGGACACCGATCTGGCGGCTATCCCGTACTATCACTTCGTGCGCGGGAACCTGGCGGGCATCGACAACGTCCTGATCTCGGCCACCGGTTACACGGGATCTGGAGGGTTCGAACTCTACCTCGACGCCGATCACGCCGGCAAGGCCTGGGAAGCGATCCTCCAGGCCGGCAAACCCCACGGCCTGCTGCCCGCCGGTCTTGGGGCCCGCGATACCCTGCGACTGGAGAAGGGCTACTGCCTCTACGGCAACGATATCGACGATTCAACCTCCCCGCTGGAGGCCGGTCTGGGATGGATCACCAAATTGCAGGGCGACGATTTCATTGGCAAGGATTACCTGGTCCGGCAAAAATCGGAGGGCATAAGCCGTCGACTCGTTGCCTTCCGAGTGCACGACCGCCGGGCACCGCGCCACGGCTACCCCATCCTCAACGAAAACGGTGATCGCATCGGGGAAGTGACCAGCGGTACCCATGCGCCGAGCCTTGATTATCCAATGGGCATGGGCTACGTCAAAACTGGGTACCATACCACCGGCACCCCACTGCAAATCGACCTGGGACGCAAGACAATGAAAGCGGAGGTAATCAAGCTCTAGCCTACCCCGTCCAACGGGTGGTCGGTTGGACGGTCCCCCCACGGTCCAACGGGTGGTGCGTTGGACGGTCCCCCCACGGTCCAACAGGTGGTCGGTCCCACCGGGTCCCTAAAAAACCCGATCTTCCACCATCACCCCCGCGATAATGATCATTTACAAGTCCAACGGCAGCTGGTTCGGCCACGTTTCCCACCTCACCACCAGCTACACCATGCGCCGCATCCTCCTGGCCGTCGGCCTGCTGGGAGTATACTCCGTAGTGGTCATCGCCACCATCAAGTTCCTGGACCTGCACCGCTACCTGCAGGTCGATAGCACGGTATTCTCGCTGCTGGCGGTAATCCTTTCCATCTTTCTCGGTTTCCGCACCACCACCGCCTACGACCGCTGGTGGGAGGCCCGCAAGCAATGGGGTGCCCTGGTCAACAACTGCCGCAATATGGCCATCTACGTCGACAGTATGTGGCCCCCCAGCGATCTGGAGATCCGCCACTTCATGGCCAAAAACATCGCCAACTTCTGTCTGTCGCTCACCGAGCACCTGCGAAAGGGTACCCAGCTCGACCGGCTGGTCTACCTCTCCGAGGAAGAGGAAGGCTACTACGCCACGAAAGATCATATCCCCAACTTCATCGCACTGCGCATCTACCAGCGCATCGCCGAAGCCCACCGCGAGGGCACCATCAACGAAGGGGACTACATCAACATCAAGGCCCAGCATCAAAGCCTGCTGGACATTCTGGGGGCCTGCGAGAGGATCAAGAAAACCCCCATCCCCTTCAGCTACGCGGTCTACCTCAAGGTATTCGTGACGGCCTACGCCGTGCTGCTGCCCTTCGGATTGTCGGAGCAGTTCGGTTGGGGCACTATACCCCTCACCATGCTGATCGCTTTCGCCCTGATCGGCGTGGAACTGATGGGGGAGGAGATCGAGGACCCCTTCGGACTCGACTGCAACGACCTGCCCACCGGCGACATCGCCCACACCATCAAGCGCAACGTTTTCGAATTGCTCGAGGACCGCGCCCCGGCCGAGGAGCACCGGCGGGAAGAGTACGAAAAGGTATTTTAGGTGCCTCGTCGGACCACTTAAGTCGTCTGACCACTACGCCAGCGGACCAGCCTGAGCCCCCGCCCCCGCCCCGCCGCCTACGTTCGTCGAATCTTTCCAAGGCGTGCTCGAAGGAAATTGCGCTTTCAGTGTCTAAGATACGATATTAGTATCCTAACGTTGAAAGTCGCTTAAACAGTTGATTGTCAACGTGCAACCCCGGCCATTACCCGCCGTCTTTTCACTACGCACCCGACAATTACCTGCACCATGTTACGCTCTTCCTTCCTTTTGATCTTGCTGGTTTTCTGCACCGTATCGCTGTCCGCCAAGAAGGGAGAAAGCCTCTTCGACCGCTGGAGCCGGACGGAACGCAAGGCCATAGACATCTACCTGGACCTCGATACCCTGCTCGCGAACCGCAATACGGTGAACGTGATGCGCGGTACCGTAGTCGACAGCGGACAATTCTTCGGAGTGGACATCACCGTTCGCGGACGGTTCCGGCGCCGCACCTGCGCCCTGCCGCCCATGATGCTGCAATTTGACAAGGACCCCCTGGTACTGGCCGGCCTCAACACCCACAACGACTACAAGCTGGTGACCCCCTGTACCGAAGACGAAGCCGGACAGGAAGCCATCCTGCGCGAAGACCTCGCCTACGAACTGTACCATACGGTCAACCCCACGGCCAGCTACCGTACCCACCTGCTCACGATCACCTACCACAATACCGCCGACGGCAGCAGCTTCACCAGCTACGGCCTGATAATCGAAGACACCGACGAGCTTAAGGACCGCCTCGACGCCTACAACTGCGAGGAGTGCTACAACCAACCGGTGGCCAACTTTACCAACGCCGAAACCGTAGCCCTCTTTCAGTACATGATCGGCAACGCCGACTACAGCACCAGCCTGGTCCGCAACCTGAAACTGATGCGCTCGGACGACGGCCACCTTACCGCCGTGCCGTACGATTTCGACTTCAGCGGTCTGGTCAATCCAAGCTACGGACTGCTCGTGCACCCCGATCAGCAGTTCATGACGGACCGCGTCTGGATCTGGGAGTTCGAGGCCGACCCCGACCTTGAGCAGGCCGTACTCGACTACGCCCTCTACGAAGAGGAAATGCTGCAGCAGGTGGCCGACTACGAAGGACTGGGCGAAGAGAGCAAGCGGGAGATCACCCGCTACCTCAAAAGCTTCTTCCGGCAACTGAAGAACGGCCGGATTGGCGGTTAATCGGCTACCTTCGTCCCATGGACGCCGCCCGCCTCTTGCTGTATTATTTCCCCGCGGGCCTGATGGCCGTCAGTCTCCTGGCGGCCATCGGTATTGGGGGGCTGTTCTTCCTCAAGGGCAGCGGCGACCGGCGGGCCAACTGCCTTTACGGGGCACTCCTGCTGGCCGGGGGCTTTACGCAGCTCCATTTTTTGTTCCTGTTTTCGGGGCTTACGGAGGTGCGGCCGCAGCTTGAGTTCCTCCCGATTTACTTCACTTTGTGGCTGCCGGTACTGCTGTTCCTGCACGTGAAGATCAGCCTGTACCCTCGCTACCGCCTGCGGGTAGGGGATCTGAAGCACTTCATCTTCCCCGTGGCGCAGCTGCTGTTCTTTATCGGCATCTGGTTGGTCCCGGAATTTCGGCGACCGGAGGGTAGGTACTTCTACAGCCCCTTCTACGGTGGGCTCGAGCAGGCCCTTTACCTCATCATTTGGCCGGCCTACATCATCTTCGCCTACCAGTACCTGCGGCGCAAGCGCGCGCAACTCGGCCGCCGCTCCCTGCCCCGTTTGCTTTGGTACCTGCGCAAGCTGCTGAAGGGGAGTATGCTCTTTGTTATTGCCTACGCCATCCTGGCCGTCAGTGATTTTATCAGTTACAACTATTTTTTCGTGGACATGCGGAGCCAGGACTGGTACGCCGGCGCCCAGTCGCTCACCTATACCGTCCTGCTGCTGTGGCTCACCACCTACGGCTTTCAGGTGCTGCTGTGGGGTCGGCGCCTGCTGCGGTCGGGGGGGTGAAGGATATTCTTGGCTATATTTCTGCACTAAAAAAGTAAGGATATGCCACTCGACCGCCGTGAATTTTTCCAAACCTCCCTGGGCACCCTGGCCGCTACCGTTTTGCCGGGGGCGCTGCACGCGGGTGCCGTATCTGCCACGAAGGAGACCCTGTCGGTGGGCGTTATCGGCAGCGGACTGCGCGGACAGAGCCACATAGGCGAACTGCTGGGTCAGCCGGGCGTGTCGGTTACCGCCATTGCCGACATCGATCCGGAGATGGTGCGGCGCACCAAGGAAATATTCACCAAAGCGGGACTTTCCCAACCCACGGTCTACGACCAGGGCCCCACGGACTACAAGCGGCTGCTGGCTGAATCCGGCGTAGACGCCGTGATCATCGCCACACCCTGGCAGTGGCATACGGTGATGGCGGTCGACGCCATGCACGCCGGTAAGTATACCGGACTGGAAGTGGGGGGCGCCTTCAGCATCGACGAGTGCTGGGAGCTCGTGCGCGCCCACGAGCAAAGCGGCACCCACCTGTTTTTTCTGGAGAACGTCTGCTACCGCCGCGACGTCATGGCCGTGCTCAATATGGTACGCCAGGGCCTCTTCGGCGAGCTCCTGCACCTGGAAGGGGGCTACCAGCACGACCTGCGCGCGGTGAAGTTCAACGACGGCAAGTCGGCTTACGGCAACGGCGTAGAGTTCGGGGAAAAGGCCTTCCACGAAGCCCGGTGGCGTACACGACATTCCCAGTACCGGAACGGCGACCTCTATCCCACCCACGGACTCGGACCCGTAGCGAATATGATCGACATCAACCGTGGCAACCGCCTGGTCGGGCTCACCTCCATGGCTACCAAGTCGCGCGGCCTGCACAAGTACGTGGTGGAGCAGGGCGGCGCCGACCACCCCAATGCCAAGGTGGAATTCGCCCTGGGTGATATCGTCACCACTATGATCTCCACCCAGAACGGCGAGACGGTGGTGCTCCACCACGACACGAACTCGCCGCGACCTTACAGTCTCGGTTTCCGGGTACAGGGAACGCAGGGACTGTGGATGGACGTCAACGACTCCCTCCACCTGGAAGGCACCTCCCCCGCCCACCAGTGGGAGCCCGCCGCGAAGTACCTGGAACGCTACGATCATCCCTACTGGAAGAAAGACGGGGAGATCGCCGCCGGAGCGGGACACGGGGGGATGGATTACTTCCTCATTAAGGACTTCGTCCGGGTAGCCAAGGCCAACAGCCGGCCCCCGATCGACGTATACGACGGCGCTACCTGGCTGGCCGTTACGCCGCTGTCGGAGCAGAGCGTGGCCACGGGGGGCACGCTGCAGCTGTTTCCCGACTTCACGCGGGGGCGGTGGATGGAGCGCCCAGCGGACTTCGCTACCGCAGAATGGTAAGGCTGCCGCTGCGGACCAATTCTTCCTCATTGCAGCGATAGACAAGTCGGTAGAGCAACACTCCCGGGCTTACCGGCTGTCCCTGGAACTCGCCGTCCCAGCGGGCGAAGGGATCCGTGGTGGCAAACAAGCGTCCGCCGTAACGGTCGTATATCTCGAAGCTAATCAGTTGGGAGACGGCAAAGGGATTGGAAATGCCGAAGGTTTCGTTGAGCTCGGGGCCGATACCGTTGGGCGTAAAGGCCTTCGGCAGGAAGACCTCATTGCAGCGCAGGGAGTCGGGATTGATCACCCGGATGACCATACTGTCGCGGGCAATACAGCTGCTGATGTCGTCGCTGATGGCCACCTCATAGGTCAGCCGGCCCTCCTCGGTGGGGGTGATTACCGGCTCGGCGTCGGTGGGGGAGACCACCCCGGTAGTGGGTGTCCAGGAAAAGGCGGTGCCGCAGTTGCTGCGCAGGTCGACCTGGATGCTTTGCCCCAGGAAGATCTGTCCCGGCTGGGATACGATCCGGTCGGTGGCCCGGTACAGTTGGCGCACCTCGGTGGAGGGCAGGGCGCGGTTGAACAGTCGTACCTCATCGATCAGTCCGCGGAAGTTGCCTTCCCCGGCTCCGTAGCAGGGGGCCGCCCCGATCAGCAGGTCGCCGGTGTTGTCGATGTCGAGCCGGGCGGAACTGCTCTGAGAGGCAACGGCTTGCCCGTTCAGGTATAGGGTCACTGCGGTAGCCTCGCGGGTGAGGGTGACGTGCTGGAAGCAGGAGGCGTTGTCGATCACGTGGGTCAGGGTGACTACCACGTTGCCCTGCTGCAGCTGAGCGGTGAGGCGTCGGCCGGCGGGGGCGTAGCGTACGAAGAGACGGTTGTCGCCACAGGCGCTGTCGCGCTTCGCGATCAGGTACTGCTCCGCACTTCCCCCATCGATGCTTTTGAAGTAGAGGCTGAGGCTGAAGTCGTTGTCGTCGAAAATGCGGTTTACGTTGTTGGAGCCCCCCCCGGGGATGCGGACGTAGTCGCCGGCGGCGGTCAGCAGGATCGCTTCGCCCTGGGCCCCACAGTCGTAGTCGACCGCCCCTTCCGGTACACCCAGGTTGCCGGCGTCGCCGGTGGCGTCGCCGAGATTGCCCTCGAAGGGGTAGCTGGCAGTGAGGCCCAGGCTGACCTGGGCGAATAGCGACAGCGGGAGGCAGCAAAGCAGGCAAAGGAAGAGTCGCATGGGCGGTGGGGAAGTGATCGGAAGGGCGAAGATACAGCAATTGAGGAGGCGACCCGAAGCAAGGAAGGTTGCGGACTCAAGTCTTAATTTTTGACGGCGGGCGAACATATTCCCGAAATTTTGGCTGTATAGACGATATTCATTAACAAATCAAACACACGCCTTATGACTGGCATATTAATCTGGATTCTCTTGGGTCTCATTGCCGGCGCGCTGGCGAAATGGATCATGCCCGGACCCGACCCCGGTGGGTGGGTCGTAACCATCCTCATCGGCATCGTTGGTGCCGTAATCGGCGGCTTCCTAGGCGGAGCCCTCGGACTGGGTGGAACCGGAGATCTGAGCCTTGGCTCGATCGCACTTTCCGTTCTCGGTGCCCTTATTTTGCTGTTTCTGTACCGAAAACTGGCCTAGCACCACGATATTTTTGAAGAAAACGGCCTTTTCGCACTAGCGGAAAGGTCGTTTTTGTTATTTAGACGTAAATATTGACTTCCGTGGCGCTACGCATCGTTCAAATCACAGATCTTCATCTCCTCTCCCCCGGTGAACAGCTCATGGGGCTGGACGTGGAAGCCAGGTTTGAGGCCGTACTTACGGCCGCTCTCAAGCACCACCCCGACGCATTTTGTTTCACCGGAGACTTCTGCGCCGACGAACCGGTGCGCGCCGTTTACGAACGGCTCCGGCCCCGCTTCGATGCGCTCGATCTTCCGTACTACCTTACCGCCGGCAACCACGACGACCGCCGCATGATCCGGGAAGTATTTGACACGCCCGGTCGGGATGACGAACCGGTGTACGGCCCCGTCCGCATCAAGGACCGTACGCTCCTGTTCCTGGATACCAGTCCGGGCATCACCGACGGCGGCCAGCTCGATTGGTTCGAGAAGGCCGTGCGCGATCACCCCGAAGCGCCGATATTCATGCACCACCCCCCGATCAAAATGGGCGTCCCCTTCATGGACGGAAAATACCCCCTGCGTGATACGGACCGGCTCGTGGACATTCTCACGGCCGACAACGCGCGTCGCCGCGTGTTTTGTGGGCACTACCACACCCCCCGCCTGGTGAGCCAGGACCAGCTGGATGTCTTTCTGTGTCCGCCCACCAGCTTCTTCATCCAACCCTGCGAAGGCGAATTCGCCCTGGCCGACCACGAGCCGGGCTTCTTTCTGCTGGAGTGGGCCGACGGTGGCGACTTCCGCTGCGTGGAGTACCAGGTGCACCTCAACGGCAAGGCGAAGAAACTTCGCCGACGCTAGGCGGTTTACAAAAATGTACTTCCGCTTGTGGGATTATCCGGGCGTGCCTATATTTGCGGCCGCTAAAGTTACCCAGACCCATGGTGTAATTGGCAACACAACAGATTTTGGTTCTGTCGTTCAAGGTTCGAGTCCTTGTGGGTCTACACTAGCAACCAAGAAAGCCCCTGACTATCACTTAGTTGGGGGCTTTTCTGTTTCCCGGGGGGGGCAAAAAGGGGAACAAATAGCGATTTCGAAACGGTTTTCCCCACCGATTATGGGCGGCTCCACCCCAAGGATGCGGCTGCACGGAAGAAAGCCTCTGACCTTGCCTGACAGGCTCTAAGGTGGCGTGAATACGCCTTGGTAAACTCCCCTCGGTAAAATTTTCTCCGACCTTGTGGCCATTCAGGCACTGGGCCACATCCCCGCCAAGGAGTTTTCGCTTCTGCCTGACTTTGGTAGATGGCGTTCGGGTAGGCTTTCCGGCTGTAGAAGTAACCCCGAGAGAAGTACAACACCCGGCATCTACTCCCCGTGGCCGGACACACAAACCTTTCCCCGCCCAGACTCCAGGTTGCTGGGCTGGCCGACCGGCCGATGCTTACAACTTCCTGGCGGCCGGTAGTAGTCCGGTGGGTGATCTGAAACGTACCCGTGTCTCCCTCAACGAGAATAGCTACGTGCATACCGGCAACCGGCCGTCCATTCTGATACCATTGGATCGTGCCACCGATGGGCTGCCCGTCGATGAGGTATTTTCGGTCGATAAGAACCCCTAGCGGCAGATTGAGTGGCCCGTGGTATGGCGTGACACCTTGGAGGAAACTACGACGGTCATACTCCGAATTCTAAGCACCCCATCACCTAAATTGTAGGGCTAATGATGGGCGACCTTCATAATTGTTGGTCGTAGCTGCAACTGATGGCGCCACCATCGGTCATCGACTTGTGAGTTAGATGAGCACTGCTAAGGCCATAACTGAAAATAACTAATTGCCTTAACTCAGTCAGTTGCTTGTTCTGCTTCTATCGGATCATGCCAGCGCTAGGCTATCGACTACAAACAATTCCAGTGTCGAGTATTTGGTTCAGATTGGCTTTTATTTTTTCCGGTCCTTTCAACAATGTTTTTTCGGCCCTAACCTTTTTTAGACCAAACTTTGGCTTTTACCTCAGTTACTTCTACCGTGTCCACTTTACAAAAGGTCGCGTAAGTTTACTAACAATTCTTTGTAGGCCCTAAATTCTTCCACATAATAAGTTTGCAGTTCAGGAGGGGCAACACTATGTGCCTTAAGGATGCGATTGAAGGCGGCAGGTAGTGCAACCACCTGCTTTCGAATCTGCTCTGTCTGCTCAATTGCGACCTTTTTTTGGAAATGAGCGTACTTGAGTTCCTTCTCTAGTTCCTCAAATTGGTCGGCAAGTTCCCGCAGGATGAGCGGCGCTTTCTGCCCCTGGGGTATGAGATCCCCCACCCGCTTATTGCGCAGGTCGTGGAGCTGGTCGGGGATGGCCGCGCCCACTTCGTCTTCGAGCTGGGTCAGTTCGTCATAGGGCGTTCCGGCTTCCATGAGGACGCGCTTGACGCCGGGCCAGCCGTACCCGCCGAGGTTGCGCAGGAAGAACCGGGCGATGCGGTACACGTCGGCCCCGCCCAATGTGGTCACGGTTTCGTCGGGGTCTTTCTCTAAGCGGTTGTAACTGCGCCGCGCGGTCTGGAAGGCGGTCTTGTTGTCCATCCCAGGGTAGGCAGCGTTCATTTTTCGCTCATAGGCCCGGATGAAGAATTTCCCTTCCGCGATGGGACTACGCTGGTGGTCCTTCATTGCTGCTTCGATGAGGTCATTAATTACGCGGATGTTGCGCACCTTATCTTCCTCTAATCGTGCATCATCAATTCGTATCATATTCGGGCTGAAAAACAAATAGGTAGTGTTATTCTTGTGAACAATCGTAAATATAACATTAAGGCTAAAACGGCGCGATATTTGCTTGCTAGGTTCAAAGTAATCTTGGGGTGCTTTTTCCCCCTTCTGTCCACTTCCTTTTTTATCAGTATTGCAATGAGGCTTGATAGGCTATCAATTCATCGGTTTTGTAAACAGGGGGTGCACCCTAACTGCACGACTGAACTGATAAGATACTTCCTCTCAGTTGCTCCATGTCAACACTTTGGCGCATGATCCCAAAACATATCGCATTTTGCTTCCGTATCAACGCCAAGGTTCGAAACGAATTAAATCTTTTCGCATCCGCCGAAAATAGGCCTTTATATTACTTCGACTTTCCACGCCATGAGGCCAAGTTGGTTAGTTGAAATTCAAGCGGCTCTTTATTTCAGCTCATCGGGTTTGACTCGGCCGGTGCCTGGGAGATCCCTGTGGTGGTATACTGATCGTGAACTGGTTTGGGACGGGCATGTTATAGGGGACTATGGCGTTACAACTCATGCAGGAAGAGTAGAAACTGCTACGGGTACAACAGAACGTGGCGGGCCTGACCAAGCGGCGCTACCGCAAGGTCACGGTGCTCATCATGCGCCACCAGGGGCACTCGGCGGCGGTGATTGAGGCGGCCCTGGGGCTGGACGATAACACCATCTACCGCTACGAGCAGGCCTACCATCAAATGGGCTTGGAGCGTTTTCTCGACGACCACTACGTGGCCTACGCCGGTCGGCTTTCCGAAGAACAGGAACAGGCTCTGGCCCCTCACCTGAACGACTACCTGTACCCCGACGCTAAGTCCATGGCTGCCTATGGGTATGAGCACTTTGGGGTGCCGTATAGCTCCGCGGGAATGACGGCTTTGCTCAAGCGGCTAGGCTTTGTGTACAAGAAGAGTAAGGCGGTGGCGGCCAAGTCGGACGAAGCCGCTCAGTGCCTCTTTGTGGAAGAACAGCTACCGGCGCTGCTGGAGGAAGCAGCACGCGGCGAGGCGGTGGTCTACTTTGCCGATGGCTGCCATCCCACCCACAATACCGAGACCAGCCGGGGCTGGATCCGCCGGGGGCAGGACTTTGTCATCGACTGCAACTCGGGCCGTAAGCGGGTTAACATCAATGCGGCCATCAACGCGCTTAAGCCGGAGCACCTAGTCTCCGACCTGATCGACTCAGTCAACGCTCAATCGATCCAGCGCCTGTGTCGGCAGTTGCTCAAAAAGCATCCCGGGCGGCAAAAGAAAATCTACCTGGTGTGCGACAACGGTAAGCGTCCGAGCAACTGCGTATAGTCTACGTCATTCCTCTTCCGTACTCGCCTTGGCCGGCGCCTCCACCCAGCGGTGCGGCAGGAGTTCATCCAGCCGGTTGACCGGATGATCGGGTATACGCTCGAGGATTTCGCGTAGCCAGGCCCGGGGGTTGACCTCCAGCCGCTGACAGCTGGCAAAGAAAGAATACAGCATCGCCGCCCGTCGCGCGCCCTCGTGCGAGCCGGCAAAGAGATAGTTCTTCCGGCCCAGGGCCAGGGGGCGGATGGAGTTCTCGATCAGGTTGTTGTCC
>NZ_SRSF01000008.1 GCF_004803465.1 Neolewinella litorea
GGCGGGTCACCAAGACCAAGGGGTCGTTCACTTCCGACACGGCGCTGATGAAGCTGCTGTACCTCGTCCAGCGCGACGTCACCGCCAAGTGGCAAAAGCCCATGCACAACTGGAACCGGATCCTGGCCCAGCTGGCCATCCTGTACGACGACCGATTGCGCCTGGACCTCTGAGCCGGCGGCGCAAGCCCTCCCGGCCCTGGTTCTAGAACCAGGGCCGGGAGGGCTTGACTTCCTTCTTCTTTTCCCTTAATCTTTAATCCTAAGAATTACCCTTGACACACTTTATGCAATACTCCCCGTCAGGGTCCATGCTGCTTTTAGGTGGTACGGCGTGGCGCTATTCATTGGGCGGTGTAATATTCACTGTCGTATCATGTAGCATTGATCATTACTGACAGTATTAGAGTCAATGATCTTCAATAAAATTTTACCACGAAGTAAAAAGGCGTCTCGTTTATCATCAAAACTGCTGTATCGTAGCTTTTTAGCACTTGATATATCTCTTTTGAGAGCATCGTTAGAATACTCTAAGAAAAGGGTGTCCTGGCTGATATACCATGAGCCAACCACGGGCTCATCTACGTACGCAAATTTGTACTCAAATTTATCTTCCTCTAGGCTTAGGATTACTTCAGGGAAAATTTGAATATTGCATGAACTATAATATGATGAACCAGAACGAACAACCGATTTACAGCTCCAAAGGATAGTGGTTACGAAGACTAGAATGACAATTTGCTTCATTACCGCTTTTTATAGTAAGTCCGACCATTAACCCTAAAAGCATGACCAGTAGCTTTTGCTAATCCAGTAAACGCTCTCTGCTGTTTTTCTGCTGGAGCGGTAAGGATTATTCCCGTGTTCGGGTGACTGGTAATATCAACTGGTCCGGTAGAGACACCGCTATACACACTCGGTAGCGATGATGCTGAATGGGCTGTCTGACCAAATAGAGCTCCCCTTTTATAAGCTGACACCTCATCAGTCTTATCGTAGAGAAAGTTACCATTAGAACCGTCCAGTTTAGGCCCAATGCTATATTCGCCAACCTCAAATTGATGAGCGTGCTTTAATTCATGAGCAATGATACCAACATCGTTCCCATCAGGCAAAAAAACTTCTACCATTCCTGACGAAAAATTGAAAGTTGTTCCTCCTACATCCGTACCTGTTCCAGGCACCGCGCCGCTAGTACTATGGCTGTCATCCACAAAAATATCATAACCTTGGTCTGAGGCGGCAAGAGTAGCAATTTCACTTCTAACTTCATCAAAAGAAGCACTGAGCGAAGATTTCTGACCCGTCAGGCGATCAACTTTTTTGTCCTTCCCTTTCTCCCGAGCTTTAGCTATTCGGCGGTCATATCTTTCTAACCGTGAATCCATTTCATTTGTAAGCTTATCAATGTATTTCTGAGACCTCTCAGTGAAGTACATACCATTAGGATCGATGTATCGTATTGGATTATTATTGGTGTAATTGTAAGGACTCAACGGACCATATTCTTCGGCCAAGGGATCAATTTGTCCCCAGCGTCCAATACTCGGATCATACCACCGAGCCCCATAATCATACAGTCCCAGGTCCTCGTTCAGTTCCTTGCCATTGTATCGGTAAAGATCCCCGTCCTCACCGGCTTGCACCCACGGCCCATTCATGGCGAGCCCGAACGGGTAGTAGTGCTGCTCGGAAAGCAGTTCGTTCGTGGTGCTATTGGTGGTTGGGGTGATCACTCCATCCTGGTTCAGGTCCGAAAAGGTAACCCGGGAATTGCCGAGCCGGTCGCGGAAGCCACTGACGAACCGTAATCGAAGGTCCGCACGGGAAGTTCATTCCGCGCAACCGAAAAGCGGTGACGTACCCTGGCGCAACTCCGATGTCGGCCGGCTCCCGGTTTGGAGCCGGATCCGGCCGCGCGGCAGTCTTTAGATGTACGTTCGTGCCTTGTCACCCATCCAGTGATCGTTCCGGACCACGAACTGGCCCCGACAGACTTAGCTTTGGTAGCGCTCTACCATCAATAGGTGTGACTGTACCTCATTGTCTTCCCACTCCTGCAGCCCGGGCAGGTGAGCATTCTTTTGAGTGAGCCACCCTCAAACTGGCAATCTCGCTCAGGCCGCCGCTTTTTCAGTTCTCGGACCAATACTTCTGATACACTGCCAAGTTTTCTACTTAGTTCGTGGTCCAAAATGGTCGAGGTGGTATAACCCCTCGATGGCCCAACGAACTGTACCTACACGATCAGTGGCACAACGCTCAATCGTTCCAACTCCGTAACTGCCTGCCCCGGCAGCTAGCAGTCTGCAGCCCGTGGCTGCGCTACACCGATCGATACAACTCATCCCCAATGCCTTCCAGCGCCTCCACCAATCGCGCCAGATCGCGGTTCTTGGTCTTGTGGTTGACGATGCAGATGCGAATGCAGTAAATCCCGCGCAGCACCGTAGCGCTCGGACTGGCAATGCCCCGCTCGTGGAGCCGCAGCAGCAGTTCCCGGTTGAGGGCATTGCTTTCTTCCTCCGTCATACCCGGGCGTATGTACCGCAGGCAAACGATCGACATCGAGACCGGGGCCACTACTTCAAGGCAGTCCGTGGCAGCCGCCAGCCCGCTCACGTATTCCGCCTGCCGATTGTTCTGGATGATGAGTCGGGCGTAGCCTTCCACCCCATTTTCCTTTAGCGACATCCACACCTTGAGGGCCTTGAAATTTCGGGAGAGCTCGAAGCCGTAGTTGTTGAGTGGGTCGGGGCCACCGGCCAGCCCGCGATCGCTCGATTGCAGATAGCTTGGGGTGAGGGCAAAACTCCGGCGGTGCGAGTCCCGGTCGCGAATGAGCACGCAGCCCACTTCGTAGGGCAGGTACATCCACTTGTGCAGGTCGAAGGCAATGCTGTCGGCGCGCTCCATGTACCCCAGCCGTTCGCGGTAGGTCGGATCGAGGCGGCAAAGCGCGCCGTAGGCGCCGTCGACGTGAAACCACAGCCCGAACCGTTGGCAGACGTTGAATATCTCCTCCATTGGATCGATGGCCCCGGTATTCACGGTTCTCGCGGTGGCCACCACGCAGATGGGCCGGTGGCCGGCGGCGATATCCTCCTCAATGGCCTGGATGAGGGCCTCGTATTCCAACTCGTAACGGTCGTTGACTGGTACGCGGCGCAGGTAACGGTTGCCAATCCCCATGATTTCCACGGCCTTTTGTACGCAGCTGTGCGTTTCGGTGGAGCAGTAGACCGTCGTCCGGGGCATATCCGCTCCGAAGCCCTCCTCGCGAAAATCCGGGCCAAGCTGACTGTTGCGCGCCACCGTAAGGGCGGTGATATTGGCCATCGACCCGCCGCTGACGAGCATGCCGGAAGCCGAAGCCGGAAACCCCATCAGCTCCTTGCACCAGTCGACCGCCTGGGCGTCCACGTACATCGGCATGTGTTCGCCGATGGTGACGTTGGGGTTGAGGGCCGAGGCCAGCATATCGGCCAGCAGGCCGGTCACCGTGCCCGTCCCCTGCACCCAGGCGTAGAAGGCGGGGTGGATGTTCTTCTTGTTGTACGGCACTACGTCGCGGAGGAACTCCGCGTAAATCTCCCCGAGCGGTTGGCCGGTTTGGGGAAGGGGGGCGCGCATTCTCTTCTTGACTGCGTCGGGAATTTGCTGCCAGCTCACCTCATCCCCCACCCCTTCGAGGTAGTTCATCATGTCGGCGAGCATGCGCTGGCCGAGGGCGGTGGCGGCGGGCCAGTCGGCAGGGTCGAAGTCGTATTCGGAAGGGAGCGGGGTCATGGGGCGAATGTGGAAGAGGAAGGGGCAATATGTACGCACCATTCAGAGCGCAGCCGGTAGCAATCGGGGGAAGGGCGGCGGCCAAGATACGTGAGCAGATCGCTGCCCTGCTATCCCGACCACCTGATTGAATCCCCGTCGGCGCTCATGCTCACCAACCAATACGGTGATAGCAATGACCACAGGAGAGGCTTGCAACGATTGCAAAATGTGACGGCATTCCACCGAACCTGGCCCGCTTTCCCCTAATTTACCGGAACCCGCGCGCCGCCGCCGGCCAAAACTCCTCCCCATGCAGCCCTTGCCCCTACCCCCCTGGGAACCCGCCAAGCGAACCCTCCACCATTTTCTGCAGGTCGTGGGGAAGGTGCGCAAGGCGCGGATGCCCGCCCGCAACCACTGGTGGAACCTGACGCTGTACGTCGATCCGCGGGGACTGACCACCCGCGGGATGCCCCTGGACGACGACGGCGGGCAGCTCGAGATCCGGCTCGACCTGGTCGACCACCGGCTGGAGGTGATTACGAGTTACGACGCCAGCGAAAGCTTCCGGCTGGAGGAGGGGCTCAGCGTTGCCGATTTCTACCACCGCCTGAATGCCCTGCTCGACCGCGTGGGCGCCGCCACTCCCATCCTGGCCCGGCCCTTCGACCTGGATACCACCCACCCCTTCGCCGAGCTTACCGACGTGGCCAACTACGACCCGGCGGCCGTGGCCACCTTCTTCCACGCCCTGCGGTGGGTGGATGGGGTACTGAAGGAATTTGCCGCCGACTTCTACGGCAAGACATGTCCGGTGCAACTCTACTGGCACCATTTCGACCTGGTGGTTACCCGCTTTTCCGGCCGCTCCGCCCCGCCCATGCCACCCACCGCCCCGGCCCTGGAACGGGACGCCTACAGCCACGAGGTAATCAGCTTTGGCTTCTGGCCGGGCGACGAGAACGTACGGGAAGCGGCCTTTTACTCCTACACCTACCCCGCGCCGGAGGGGCTCACCGACGAACCGCTACGGCCGGCCGCGGCCCGCTGGATAGACAGCAACGGCAGTCCCCAGGCCTTCCTGCCCTGGGCCGACGTAGTGGAAGCCGACCACCCCCGCGAGGCCCTCCTCGACTTCCTGCAGAGTGCATATATCGCCGGTGCGCGGCGGGCGGGCTGGGACATCGACCAACTGAAATACACAAGCTTTGAAGTCTAGAGTCTCCCCCATCCTCACCGGCGCCAGCGGCATGGTCGGCCGGGCCGTCCTGCTGGAATGCCTCGACCACCCCGACGTAGAGAAGGTACTGATGATCAACCGCCACCCCGTGGAAGTACGTCACCCTAAGCTGCGGGAGCTGATCCTGGCCGACTTCTCCGACCTGGAGTGCGCCAGCGAGCGACTGCAGGACTACAACGCCTGCTTCTTCTGCGCGGGGGTGTCCTCCGCGGGCAAGGGGGAGGAGGAATATACGCGGCTCACCTACGACCTGGTCACCTCCTTCGCCCAGGCCCTCCACGACCGCCAGCCCGACCTGGTCTTCACCTACGTTTCCGGCATGGGCACCGACCCCCACGGGCGGCAGATGTGGGCGCGGGTGAAGGGGCGCACCGAAAACAAGCTGCTGCATATGGGCTTCCGCGACGCCTATATGTTCCGCCTGGGTATGCTGCTGCCCGAGCGCGATCTGCCTATGAAGACGGCCTGGATATCGGTTATGTACCGCCTGCTGAAACCGCTGTTTCCCCTGCTGCGCAGGTCCAGCTGGGCCACCACCGACCGCAAGCTCGGGCGGGCCATGATCCGCGTGGTGCGGGAGGCGCAGCCGGAGAAGGTGCTGGAAAGCGCGGACATCAACCGACTGGGTGAACTTCCGCCCCGCTAGCCAGGGCCGGCGTGGGCCGCTGCACGCCGATCACGGTGAGGCTTTCCCGTTTCCCGGCCAGCTCCACGGGTGGGTGTTCGCGCAGCAGGTAGTGCTGGCTAAGCTTCAACTGCCCGGCCAGGGCCGGCGAGATCAGCAGGCGCTCCTCCAATTCGTTGCACTTGCCCTGGATGCGGGCCGTGGTGTTGAGGACGTCGCCGTGGTAGGCCAACTCCCGTTTGAGGACGCCGACTTCCGCAACGGTGGTGCGGCCGAGGTGCCCCCCGGCCTTGAAGACTGGCTGCAGTCCGTACGTACGGTCGTAGTAGTCGGCGCGAGACGCCAGGGTTTCCACGAACTGGAAGTAGGCGGCGACGCAGTTGTTGTTGCGGATCCCGTTGGGCAGCTTCCAGCACAAGATCACTTCGTCGCCGACGTACTGGTAGATCTCCGCGCGGTGCCGCACGACGGTATCCGTCAGGTCGGCGAAGCAGTCCTGGATCAGCCGGCTGAAGGCCACGTGCCCGAGCTGCTCGGCGATGGTGGTCGACGACTGCATGTCCACGAACAGGAAGATCCGTTCCTCCTCCCGCGGATGGTGGTAGCGGCCCAGCAGCATATTGCCGAGGATGCCCGGCCCCAGTTTCTGGTGCATGCGCTGAAAGAGGGTGATGAGCAGGCTTACCAGGATGAAGTATCCCAGCACGAGAAACATGAGCTTGCTGAAGAGGAACTCGCGGAAGGTGACGTCCTCCGCCACGCTGCGATTCAGGTAGGGATACAGGACGATGGCCACCGCGATGAGGAGGAGCATCAGCAGGAGGTTCAGGGTCGACTTGAGGGCCGCCCAGTGCAGGAAGGACAGTCGCTGGAATATCTGCCGGTTCATGCCACGCTCGATCAGGAAGTAGCCCGTACCGAGGATCACGCCCAGCGAAAGGTCGAACCAGGGCTCGATCAGGTACTCCGGCGAGAAGCCCATGCGCGCCGGCCAGCCATAGTGGCGGACAAAACCAAATACCGATACGGCTACCGTCCAGGTGACGACCATCTGGAACCAGAAAATGAGCTTGTGTCTGCCGTAGATCGCCACGGTGGTGAAGGTAAGGCATTCACAGGCCGCTACCCCTACTCCCTCCGCAGCAACAGATCGGGAAGTTCGCGCACCCCTACGAGCCGCAGGACGAGCACCAAGCCGGCACCGGTGGCCAGCAGCAACACAAATTGTCCTACCCAGGGCAGGGAGGGCAGACTGTGCACCAGCACCGCCGCCACGGGCAGCAGCGCGGCCAGCATCAGCAGTCCCAACCAGCGCACCGTACCACCCGGAATGAGGAGCCAACGGTGGGCCAGCACGGCCTGGGTGGCCGCTACAAAGGATTGGGTAAGCAGGGTCACCGCGGCCGCGCCGGTGGCTCCGTAACGGGGCAGGGCCCAGAGATTGCCGGCGACGTTTAGGACGATCCCGGCCACGAAGACGTAGTTCATCCGCCCGATGAATCCGGTAGCCCCCAACAGGGCCCCGTAGGCGTAGTTGAGGCACTGGGCCACGAAGGTCAGCGACAGGAAGAACAGGATGGCCGCCGTCCGCGGTTCGGCAAAGTCGTACAGGAGGTGGACGATCGGCCGGGCATAGGCCGCCACCGGCACGCTCACCACCAGGGCACCGGCCACCAGCACGTGGACGCTGAACCGCAGGAGGTCACGCAGCGATTCCCCCCGCGCGTGGAGGCGGGCGTACATCGGCAGGAGTAGTCCGGCCATCAGCCAGCCAACGGTATTTATTGCGTCCAGCAAGCGGTAACCGGCGGCGTAGTGGCCCGCCAGGTAGGCTCCGTCGGGCAGCAAACGCTCGATCATCACCGCGTCCGTCCGGCTATAGGCCGTCTGCAACAGTATAGCAATGGCATAGGGAGCGCCGCCGCGCAGGAGCAAGGCCAGGGTGGCCCGGTCAAACCGGGGCCGTAAATCGGAGAGTTTGCTCCGCAGGAAGTAACCCACGCCCATGGCGGTCAGGCCCCAGCACAGCACCTGCGTCCCCGCAAAAAGCGTGATACTCAAATGCTCAGGGGCAAAGACCAGAACCCCGCCGACGATGGCGATCATGAGGACCTTGTCGAGGATACTGAAGGTGCTGTCGAGGGCATAGCGGCCCAGTCCCGCCAGACTCGATCGCAGGTAGAGCACCAGGCTGTTCAGCAGTTGTCCGGACCCGATCAGTAATAACAGTCCGATCTCCATCCCGCGGTACCCCAGCGCAAAGCCCGTGACCAGCAGCACGAGGAAGAAGGCAACGCCCAGGATCGCCTTCAGCGCCAGGAAGTACGGAAAGTACTTGGCCAGCAGCTGCCGATGACCGCTGAGGGTACGGCTGTTGTAGAGTTGCAAGCCGAAGTCCGCGATCACCTGCAGGATCATCCCCAGCCCGAGCAGGGAGAAATACAGCCCGTAATCCGCCTCCGGCAACCGGTTCTGCACCGTACGCTCGATCCCGAACAGGTAGACGCCCTTCACTACGAGGTTGAGCAGCAGGACGAAAATGGCATTGCGGAAGAAGGAGGAAAGCATTGTAGTGCAATAGTACGGTAGCAGGGCAGTACGGTCGGGCGACAGTGGGGCTGGGCTATTTTTTGGGGGTGGAGGTTACGGGCCATACCATCGCGACCTGAGGTCGCGAACCGGGGCAGCGCGAGTGGAGGTCACGAATCGTGGTAGCGCGACCGGAGGTCTCGGACCGTGGTAGCGCGAGCTGAGGTCACGAACCGTGGTAGCGCGAGCTGAGGTCACGAACCGTGTTGTCGCGACCGGAGATCGCGAACCGGGGTGGCGCGAGCCGGGGGTACAGCTATCAGGGGTATTCACTACATTGAAGCCTGCATCATGATTAATCTGTTTTCCGCTTGGTATGGACTCACCTTTCTCTGTGAGCTCCGCTTATGGGCCGTGTTGTCGCGACCGGAGGTCACGAACCGTGCCAGCGCGACCGGAGGTCACGAACCGTACCGTCGCGACCGGAGGTCACGGACTGGGTTGGCGCGGGTGGAGGTCAGGAACTGTATCGGCGCGACCGGAGGTCACGAACCATACCATCGCTACCTGAGGTCACGAACCGGATTGGCGCGAGTGGGGGTCAGGAGACTTATCAGCGCGGGTGGAGGTCAGGAAACTTATCGGCGCGACCGGAGGTCACGAGCCATACCGGCGCGACCGGAGGTCAGGAACCGTGCCATCGCGACCGGAGGTCACGAGCCGCACCTACCCGAGCGAAGCGAGGGGCAAGTGCAACACCCATTAACCCCTTAGCTCCTTAGCCCCTTTACTCCTTAGCTCCTTCACCCCTTTACTCCTTAGCTCCTTCACCCCTTCACTCCTTCACTCCTTCACTCCTTTACCCCTTCACCCCTTCACCCCTCCCCTACGTGCTAAAAGTAATAATCATCAACGGCCCCAACCTGAACCTGCTCGGCCGGCGGCAGCCGGAAATTTATGGGGAGGATACTTTTGAAGACTTCATGCTTCATTTGAAGGGGAAGTTCGTGGATTCGGACGTGGAGCTCAGCTACTTCCAGAGTAACCACGAGGGTGAATTGCTCGACAAGTTGCACGAGATCGGCTGGAGTTATGATGGGATCGTGTTGAACGCCGGGGCGTATACACATACGAGCGTGGCGTTGGCCGATGCCGTGGCGGCCATCGAGACGCCCGTCATCGAGGTACACATCAGCAACGTGCACAAGCGGGAGGCTTTCCGCCACCACAGCTACCTTTCGCCGCACTGCGAGGGGGTGATCGTGGGCTTCGGTCTGCGGGGCTACGAACTGGCGGTGCAGTATTTCGTCTAGCCTGCAACGTCTTGCCGCGTCAGGCGTTTTATCCTTCAATCAACCAACCAGAATTACATGTCCCTATCCGATCGCTTTAGCAAATCCAGCAACCCCCTACTCAGCGAGGAGCGTCTGGCCAAAGCGTCCGCGCGCCCACTCGACGGCGGGTTCATCCAGCGCGCCGAAGACAACGTGATGACCGTCGACGGCGCCGTGAACAAAACCTTCCTCCTCGGAGCCCTGCTGTTGGGTACCGCGGTATATTCCTTCTTCTTCCCCAGCCAGATATTCGTTTGGGGCGGTGCCATCGGCGGATTGATTCTGGTCTTCGTCATGGCTTTCAAGCCGAAGCTGTCCGGCACCCTGGCGCCGATTTACGCCTTGCTGGAAGGGCTCTTCGTGGGCTCGATCACCGCCATTTACGCGGCCGGGTTCGGTACCGGACTGGTATTCAACGCCATCCTGGCCACGATTGCCCTACTCTTCATGATGCTGTTCGTGTACAAAGCGGGAATCATCACCGTCAACCAGAAATTCCGCTCAGGAATGATGATGGCCATCGGTGCCATCTTCCTGGTGTACATGATCAACATCGTACTGAGCTTCTTCGGCATGAGCGTGCCCTTCCTGCACGAAGGTGGCATGATCGGCATTGGCATCAGCGTGGTCATCATCGGCGTGGCTACCCTTAGTCTGCTGCTCGACTTCGACAACATCGAACGCGGTGCCGCACTGCAGGCCCCGAAGTACATGGAGTGGTTCAGCGCCGTGGGCCTGATCGTCACCCTCGTCTGGCTCTACATCGAGATCCTGCGCCTTCTTTCGGTGATGAACCGCGACTAGAACAGAGAGGATAACCTCCCGAAAAACAACAGGGGAAAACGGACGCGTCCGTTTTCCCCTGTTTGCATTAACAGCCTAGTTGACTAGTGAGTATAAAGTGAGGCTGCTGTATTCATCATCAAAACCACTGCAAGAACGGGGCGCGGCTGGGATGCGCTGCCTGACGGGAAAAAACTTTTTGCCGCGGGTGCCGGCCCACCCTCAACAGTTCAGGATGAGCTCGCGGTAGACGCGGATGCCTTCGGCGACTTCCGCGACGTGGATGAATTCATCCGCCGTGTGACTTCTGGCGCTGTCGCCAGGACCGATCTTTAAGGTAGGGAAAGGCATCAGGGCCTGGTCGCTGAGGGTCGGTGAACCGTAGTCTTGCGCCCCGGGGCGGGCCCGACGGGCGGCCCGTAGCAAAAAATGATCGTCTGCGATGCGGCTGGACTGCAGGCGAAGGCTGCGGGGCTTCAGCTGGGCGAACCGACAGACGGCCTGCAACTCCGCCACCGCTTCCTCATTGGTATAGGCTTCGTTGACGCGCAGATCCACGACAAAATTGCAGCGGTCGGGCACCACGTTGTGCTGGGTACCCGCGGAAATGACCGTCACCGTGGCCGAAGTGGGGCCCAGTCGCTCACTCGGTCGCGTGAAGGAGTAGTTGCGAATGGCGGCAATGTCATCGATGGCGCGGTAGAGGGCATTGGTGCCTTCCTGCCGGGCGGCGTGGCCGCTCTTGCCGATGGTTTCTCCGTCGATGACCACCAGTCCGCGCTCCGCCACCGCCAGGTCCAGCAGGGTGGGCTCCCCGACAATGCCGCAATCGATGGGCGGCAATTGCGGTAGCAGCGCGGCAATGCCGTCCGGCCCGCTGATCTCTTCCTCGGCCGTGGCGGCCAGGACCAGATTCACCGGGAGGTTGGGATCGTTTTCCAACTGTACGAAGGCGGCAATTAGTCCGACCAGCGCGCCACCCGCGTCGTTGCTGCCCAGTCCGTACAGTTTACCCTCCACGATGGCCGGATCATGGGGGTCACGGGTGTAGCCTGGAGCCGGCTTCACGGTATCGTGATGACTATTGAGCAAAACCGTGGGACGGTCGGAGTGCCAGTTGCGGCTGACGGCCCAGACGTTGTTCCGGTGCCGCCGCGCTTCGATCCCCCGCTCCCGCAGGAAGCCCTCGATGATGGCCGCAGTGGCCTTTTCCTCCCGGCTCAGCGAGGGGGTAGCAATGAGTTGCTGGAGCAGTTTCAGGTATTCTTCGGTGGGGGGCATGGATGGGTTCGGGTGGGTGCCCCAAGGTAAGGCATGGGTTACCGATGGTGATGGGCCGTCGTGGTGACCCGCCGCCGGTGGCCCACGCCGAAATGCCCCGTGCCCAGGAAAATGGGTCGTATCCATAGGCACGCGATAATATTTGCCCTGTTCCGTTCACATACCCCCCACTTTGCTGTTGTGGGAAAAAGTCTTGCACCTGCGCGCCCGACAAATGGGCGTGGGGCTGACCTGATATCATCTTCTAAAATTCACCCACCATGATGAAATTTTTGTACTCCGCTTTGTTTGCCTTCGCCCTGGTAGCCTGCGCCGAAACGGCCGAAGCCGTTGAGGTACCCGCCGCCGTACAGAGTGCCTTTGAAGCCGCTTACCCCGGTGCTACCGACGTAGAATGGGACGACGAAGGCGATACCTACGAAGTCGAGTTCTCCATGAACGGCGAGGAAATGGAAGCCGAATTCTCCGCCACCGGCGAGATGCTGGAAATCGAAGAGGACTAGTCCTGGTAGGAAGTGGTGCCGGCCATCCAGTGCCGCACCACTTCCTCCAAAATTTCCATGGTAACGGCCCCGTTGGCCAGCACCAGGCTGTGGAACGCGGCCAGATCGAAGTCTTCCCCCATGGTCTCTTCGGCTTCCTGCCGCAGGGCCCGGATCTTCATTTCACCCATTTTATACGACACGGCCTGACCGGGCCAGCCGATGTAGCGGTCGATCTCCGAGTTCACCTCGCGCAGGGATAGCGCCGTATGCTCGGCCATGAACGCGACCGCCCGCTCACGCGACCAGCCGAAGTAGTGGATCCCCGGATCGACCACCAGACGGCACGCCCGCCACATTTCGTAGGTGAGGCGCCCGAAGTCGTCGTAGGCCGTCTCGTATATCCCCATCTCCTTTCCCAGATATTCCGCGTACAGCGCCCAACCCTCCCCGAAAGCGGAGAGGTAGAGCGATTTGCGGAAGTCGGACTGCCCCTCCAGCTCCGCGGCCAGCATCATCTGCGTATGGTGCCCGGGCACACCCTCGTGCAAGGCCAGGGCCGGTAGCGTATAGAATGGCCGGCTCGGCAGGTCGTAGGTATTCACCCAGAAGGCACCGGCGCGGCGCTGATCGTAGGATCCCGGACTGTACCTGCCGCCCGTATAATTCGGTGCCAGAGAAGCCGGTACCGGCGCTACGGTAAGTGGCATGCGTGGCAGGCGGTCGAAATAACGCGGCAACCGGGCCTCAATCCGTTTGGTGATCCAGGCGGCCCGCTCCAGCAGGTCTTCCGGCGTGGCGGCGTAGAAGCGCGGATCGGTGCGCAAGTAGGTCAAAAACTCCGCGAAGGAACCGGAAAAACCCGCCCGCTCCATCGCCGCTTCCATTTCCTGGCGGATGCGCGCTACCTCCCGCTGACCGGTCTCGAACACCTCCTCGGGGGTGGCGTCGTCGTCGGTGGTGAAGTAGCGGATCAGGTGCCGGTAATGCTCCTTTCCATCCGTAATGGCGGATATCCCCGGCTCCTGACCCAGCCGCGGCCGGTATTCCGTGCGCAGGTACTCGGCCAGTCGTTGGTAGGCGGGGTACACCACCGCTTCGGTAAGCGAATCGATGCGCGCCGCCCCCGCCGGGTAGTCGGCCACCGGTCGGTGAAAGAGACTTTCCGCCGGTGGGACGGCCAGGGTGCGTGCGATGAGCTCCAGTACCAGGTCTACTACCCGAGCCGGATTGGTCTTTCCGATCGACAGCCCGCGCGCCAGGGCCCCTTCCTGCTGTCGAAAGTAGTCCGGCAGCGCCACGAGTTCCCCGGCGTAGCGGTCGAGCTCCTCGGGGGTTTCCACGCGGCGATTGCCGTAACGGTAGACAACGTCGGTCAGGAAACCGCCCTCGGCGTTGAGGGGAAAGAGGTGGGTGCCGAAATCCAGTCGGTAAATCCGGTCGTCGAGTACGAAAGCCAGTAAGTCCGCATCGATTTGCTGGGAGGCGGTCAGGGCCTGGAGTTCACGCAGCCGCTCGCGCAGGCTCCGCCATTTGGCCGCCTGCACCTGCCGGTCTTCCTCAGTGGCCATGCCCCACACGTCCAGGCTGTCGTAGGGTTCGTAGGCCTCGTAAACGGTCAGCCACTGACGAAAGGCCGCCGAGTCGGAGTGCCCGGCCAGGTAAAGAGGGAGGGCAAGCAAGAGGATGTGGAGGAGGCGCATAATCGGGGGTTGGGCGGAGAAGATACGTTGCCTAGTCAAGCCCCCGCAAACATCGCGTGGCGCGGGGGATGCACGGGCGCAATTATGGATTACCTTTCGTATCCAAAGTCCGCACCCATGTCGATCCGCCCCCGCTTTTTGCTTCTGCCCTTGCTCCTGGCCGCCACCGGTCTGGCCGGACAGTCGGCCCTGCTCCACGACGCTGCGCTGACCGGCTGGCACGTCATCGTCGACGGCCGGGGCAAGGTGCCCGTTACCGATCAGGACCACTTCGTGTGGGAAGACAGCGTGCTGCACGTCCTACCTACGGCGAAGGCCGGAAGCCAATAACCCTTTGCCGCCCTGGTGACGGACAGCACCTACAGCCGCTACCGCCTCCACGTGGAGTACAAATGGGGCGAGAAGAAATTCGCGCCGCGGACCGATGCCGTGCGCGACGCCGGAGTTTTGTTCCACACCTTCGACACGGACGCCTTCTGGCCCGCCGCGCTGGAATGTCAGGTGCAGGAGGGCGATACGGGCGACATCTGGCTCATCGACAGCCGGGCTACCTCCACGGTGGGAGCCGACGCGCACAACTACTCCCCCAATGGCGCGCCCGAGCAGCGCACCGGCGAACGCTACACCAAGTTTGCCCGCAGTTTCTCCTGGGAACGGCCGGGCTGGAACGAAATCGTCCTCGAAGTCGACGGCGATACCGCGCGCTTCTTTGTGAACGGTCACCTCGTCAATGCCCTGATTCAGGCCGAACGGCCCACCCCCGATCGCGCCGGCTGGATGCCCCTTACCGAAGGATACATCGCCCTGCAGGCGGAAGGTGCCGAATTGTACTACCGAAACATGCGTCTGGAAACCCTGTAAACGGTTTCTCCGGGCCGGATCGCGGCCGTCACACCCCGAACTGGGTCAAGTGGTGGTCGAGGTGTTTCTGGTACATGACGCTCCACTCCCGGGCGGTCATCGGGCCGAAGGAAACATTTTCCTTCCCCTCGTAGGCACGCTCCCCCGCGGTGGCCACCCGCTCCAGGTTGGCGATCAGGCGGGCCTTTTCCCGCGCGAAGTCCCGTTCATCGGTGATGAGGAACTGGGGGGCCGTGCGGCTGTTGCGGGGATAGGGCTTGGGACCCACCACGCCCCGTTTCACCACCGTCTTCAACAGCAAGCGGGTTAGCCAGTTGTACTTCACGGGCAAGGCCCCCGTCTCCATATCGTAGGCCACATTGAGGTGCGCGAGCATCTGGGCTACGGACATCTTTCCCCACTGGGGCTGGGTGTCCGGCGTGAGGCGGTTGATACGGTCTTTGTTTTCCCGCAGGGTATTGGGATCGAAGGTGGACGGATAGGTCATAACCAGGGGGTTGGCCCAGAAAGATAGGGCGTTCGTCGGCAAGAGCCAACCCGTGGCGGCCCGGGAAAGCCCGCCGGATCCGGTCACCCGAAGAGATTAAAATACAAGGACCTCAGGGCTTGAGCAGGAAGTCCGCGCCGTTGCGTTTGGCCATTGCGTACACTTCCGGCACGAACTGGTAGTACCAGGCCCCCTTGCGGGAGGTATTGGTGTCTTTCTCGTTGAGGCGTTGCAGGTATTCCATCTTGCGGAGGCGGCGGCGGAAGTTGCCGGCGTCGATGCTGGTTCCGAAGATCGCCTCGTAGAGCGATTGCAGTTGGGTGAGGGTGAATTTCTCGGGCAGCAGTTCAAAGCCAACCGGCTCGTGGGTAGCGCGGTGCCGCAGTCGCTGCAGGGCTGCCTCCACCATTTCGTTGTGGTCGAAGATCAGGGGTGGGACATCCGTAATGGGTACCCAGTGGGCCGCGTAGTCACTGGACAACTGCACCTCGGCCTCGTCCTGGTCCACCAGGGCGTAGTACCCTACCGTGACGGTGCGCTCGGCCTCGTCGCGATCAACCGCGCCGAAGGCCTTGAATTGCTCCAGGTAGACGTCCTGTAGTCCGGTACGCTGTTCCAGCACGCGGGCGGCGGCTTCGTCCAGCGATTCGTGCGCCTGCAGGAAGCCGCCCATCAGCGACCATTCCCCTCGCCGGGGTTCGATATCCCGTCGTACGAGCAGCAGGTTCAGCTTGCCATTGCGGAATCCGAAGATCGTACAGTCGACGGCCACCAGCGGCCGGTAAGCGTAATCGTAACTTTTCACAAGACAAAATTAAACATAATTGTCAAGCAGACAATTATTTTACGGCTTATTTTCCCGCCCCGATAACCGAAATAACGTTGTCCATCCGCTCATTTGGTATAGTGAGGCTAAGGGTATAGTGAACTATTTTCCATTCGTTATTCCCGGTGCGGCGTACGATGGCCGTGCCGCGGCAGGGTCCCATCCAGGTATCCAGGAGTTCGTCGAAGTAGGCGAGATTGTCGTTTTCGTCGTAGAAGATGTGCCGCTCGGTGGCGGTAAAGTCCCAGGCCTTGCCGGCGGCGAAGTAGGGAGCGGCAAACTCGGCAAAGGCCTCCCGGGTCCAGTGCTCGCCCGGATCGGTGCCGATGTAGATGGCGTCTTCGGTCATGCGGGAGAAGTACGCGGCACTGTCGGCGCGGGCCGCGGCACGGTGCCATTCGGTGGCCAGTTGCTCGATCTGCCGTACGGCGCTGCTGGTATATACCGGTGCGCAGCCGGTCGTCCGGCGGGTATCGACCACGTTCAGGATGCGCCAATGCCCCTGCGCATCGTCTTGCACGAGGTGGAAGGAGTTGGTGCCGCAGTGGTGTACGTCACCGTTGAGCACGAAGGTGTAGGGCGTCCACGCCGTGGCGAGTCCACCGTCGGTGCGAAGGCTGGTAAAGTGCAGTTGTTCGTCGAGCGCCCCGGCCGGGGAGCGAGCGATCCCGTTCAGCCACTGCGCGATGTCGCCGGTTTGGACGCGGGTCTGGCCGGCGCTGTCGGTGCTCACGGAGTGCAGGCTCGCCTCGGGGTGAAACAGGGCGCTCATGCCTGCCGTATCGGCGCGGCGCATGCCGTCAAACAGGCGTTGCAGGGTGGTGCCCGGCGCATCCTGTGCCCTTAGGGCGTGAATCGGGAAGAGCAAAACAACCAGCAAAAGGTAGGGCAGTCGCATACGGGTTCAGGTATAAACAAGGATACGACCAATTTACCAAAAATGCCAAAGCGCAGTGGGCGCCGGAGCGCGGGTGCCGTATCCGGTTGCGGATGCCGGGGGCGTGGGTTCCGTTACTGCGGGATGCGCTCGGCACCCAGTTGCTTCAGAATGCCCAATTCGTCGGAGCTGCCCCAGCGTTCCTTCAGTTTGCCGTTCTCGAAGCGGCCGATCTGGACGCCACGGGCCGAAAATTGCTTTCCGGTGGGGGCCAGGCCCATGAATTCGCCCTGGTGGGTACCCGAAACGGTGTAGGCGAAGGTTACGTTGTCGGCGTCGGTGACCACGTGCTTTACCTCGATGTGCAGGTCGGGGAAAGCGCTGCGCATCATGCTGAAAAAATCAATGAAGCCCTGGGGGCCGGGTCCCTGCATGGGTGCGGGGTCGTGGTCTTTTACGTCCTGGGCTACGAGATCGCGGATCTTTTCCAGCTGGCCGGTATTTACGGCTTCGCCGAATTGCTTTTGTACTTCGAGGTTGGTCATGGGTGTTGGTTATGGGGATCGTGCCGTGATCGGCAGTTGCTAGGTGAAAGGTGTAGCTACACCATATGTTCGGCCCGCACCCGCAATGGGGGTTGCCGATACCGCAGGCGACAAATCGCCGCTGGGAAATGCACCCGGCGTGCTATTACCTTGCGGGCATGACCGCCACTACTGCCCCCCTGGTCTATTCCGGCTACGATATTTCGGAAGAGACTTTGCTCCGCCTGTACGAGGAACTGCTGCGCCCCCGCCTCATCGAAGAGAAGATGCTGAAGCAACTGCGCGGGGGGGTGATCTCCAAGTGGTTCTCGGGCATCGGCCAGGAGGCCATCAGCGTGGGCTGTACGCTCGCCCTCGAGCCGGAAGAGTACCTCTTCACCATGCACCGCAACCTGGGGGTATTCACCGGTCGGAAGGTGCCCCTGGAACGCCTCTTCGCCCAGTGGCAGGGCAAGGCCGCCGGCTTTACGCAGGGGCGCGACCGCAGCTTCCACTTCGGAAGTACCGAGCACCACATCGTCGGGATGATCAGTCACCTCGGTCCCCAGCTCGCCCTGGCCGCCGGGGTAGCGCTCTGGCACAAGCTGCGCGGAGAATCCCTCATCAGCCTGGCCTTCACCGGCGACGGCGGCACGAGCGAGGGCGATTTCCACGAAGCCCTCAACCTGGCCGCGGTCTGGAAACTCCCCGTCCTCTTCGTCATCGAGAACAACGGCTACGGCCTATCCACCCCGGTCAGCGAGCAGTACGCCTGCGAGAGCCTGGCCGACCGCGGCGTGGGCTACGGCATGCGCGCCCTGTCCATCGACGGCAACAATATCCTGGAAGTGTACTCCACCGTCCGCCAACTGGCCGCGGAGATGCGCGAAAACCCCGAACCCGTACTGCTCGAATGCCGCACCTTCCGCGTCCGCGGCCACGAGGAAGCCAGCGGGGTTAAGTACGTGCCGAACGAACTGATCGAGGCCTGGAAGGAGCGCGACCCCGTCACGAACTACGCCGAATTCCTGCTCCGGGAAGGCATCCTCCAGAACGACTACCGCGAATCCCTCGAAGTCAGCATTCAACAGGACATCGAGCGGGCCCTGGCGGCCGCCGCCGAACTCCCCGCCGTGGGAGCCGACACCGACCGCGAGCTCAGGGATCTCTTCGCACCCGCGACCCCGCCCCCTTCCCAACCGGGCCCGACACGCGACCTGCGCTTCGTCGACGCCATCAGCGACGGGCTGCGGGAGGCCATGCGGGCGTATCCGGAACTGGTGCTAATGGGTCAGGACATCGCCGATTACGGTGGGGTGTTCAAGATCACGGAAGGCTTCGTGGAGGAATTCGGGCGCGAACGGGTGCGCAACACCCCCCTGTGCGAAAGCGGGGTGATCGGCGCGGCCCTCGGCTACGCCCTGGCGGGCGGCAAGGCCATGGTGGAGATGCAGTTCGGCGATTTTGTCAGTTGCGGCTTCAACCAGATCGTCAATAACCTGGCCAAGCTTCACTACCGCTGGGGACAACCGGCCGACGTGGTCGTGCGCCTGCCGGTGGGCGGGGGCGTGGGTGCCGGGCCGTTCCACAGCCAGACGATGGAGAGCTGGTTCACTTCCGTGGCCGGACTGAAGATCGTCTACCCCAGCACGCCGGAAGACGCCAAGTCGCTGCTGATCGCGGCCCTGGCCGACCCCAATCCGGTGCTGTACTTCGAGCACAAGGCCCTGTACCGCTCCCTGACCGGACCGGTAGCGGAAGGATTCACGTTCGCGGAGATCGGCAAGGCGCGTACGGTGCGGGAGGGGTCCGACCTGAGCATCATCACCTACGGGGCCGGCGTTCACTGGGCCACGGAGGTCGTGAAAGAGCTGGGCGCGGATGCCGAGATCATCGACTTGCGCAGCCTGGCACCCCTGGACCACGCGGCCATCCGCGACTCGGTGGCCAAGACGAGCCGCGCGCTGGTGCTCCACGAGGCCTCGCTGACGGGCGGCTTCGGGGGTGAGCTGGCCGCCTGGATCGGCGAGCACTGCTTTGAGCTGCTCGACGCGCCCGTGCGCCGACTCGGCAGCCTCGACACGCCGGTGCCCTTCGCCGCGGCCCTGGAAGCCAATTACTTACCCAAGGACCGGCTGGCGGAAGCGATCCGTTCGCTGCTCGCCTACTGAGCTACTATCGGCGACCGGGTTCCGGAGGCTAATTTTTGCTGCCGGTTCCCCGTCTGCGCTTCAGCTACTACCTTCGCCGCCACAAAATCACGCCGCTTATGAAGTTCGCCGAAATCATTGCCGTATCCGGTCTTCCCGGACTCTACACCGTCGTCACCGAACGCAAGGGTGGCATCATCGTGGAGCAGCTCGAAACCAAGAAGCGGCACTTCGCCCCCGCCCGCAAACACCAGTTTGCCCCCCTGGAGAGCATGGCGGTGTACACCGAAGACGGCGACGCCGAGCCCCTGCGCAAGGTTTTCGACCGGATGCAGGAACAGCAGGAGGATAATCCCGCCCCCGCCCCCAGCGAATCCAACGAGCGGCTTTTCGATTACCTGGAGGACGTGCTGCCCACCTACGACAAGGAGCGGGTACACGCCAGCGACGTGAAGCGCCTGCTCAAGTGGTACCACTTCATGCTGGCCAACGAGCTTTTTGCCAGCCTCGACACCGACGAGGAGGAATAATTAATCGAAGCGGAACAACTGGTAGCGGTCGATCGTCTGCTGCAGTTGCCGCGCCAGGTCGTCGTTCGCGTTGAAGCCCAGCTCCTGCATCCCGGCGGCCCACCGGCGGTAGTCCCGCGGACCGAATTCCCGCAGGCGGGAGAACCGTCCTTCGCTGAGCAACAGACTGAAGTCGCGGAAGCTCGTCCAGGCCGTTTCGTATCGCCGCACGCACTCCCCCGCCACGCGGGCAGTCGGTCCCTGCCAATCCCCGGCACAGGCCAGTCCGAAGTAATTGTTGAAATCCCGGGCCGCCGCCGCCCGCCCGCCCTTGCTGTAGAGCAGACCGGTAGCCAGCGTAATGCTGGCCGGGATTCCGAACTTTTCCTGTTCGGCCTCGGCCACGTGGCGGAATCGGGTGACGAAATCCGCTACTTCCTGCTCGGGTTGCCGGGTCAGCTCTTCGTACAGATCAGCCGCTCCCCCGCCGAAGAAATTGAAGCGGGCAAAGAAGCCTTCCGACCGGGCCGCGGGGGCCGGGTGGTCCTCCGTAAGGTAAGTCGGGGGCTCCCCCTCTTCCGTCGGCTCCGCGGGCCAGGCCGGTGTTGCCGCTGGCACGGCCTCGTAGTCGGGATGACCGAGGCGGACATTAAAATTCACCTGCTTTTGGGAGAGCAATACCAGGGCGCAGGCGACCAAGCCAAGGCGTAGCCAGTGCCTGCCGGCGAAGGCCAGCAGGCGGGTTAGTGAGACTTTCATTCTTTGCAACCTTTATCGAAACGTGTGTTACAAAGTTAGTCGGCCCATCACTTTAAAACAAATTGTTTGTTTATTTTTTTTGTTTGAATTCCCACCGTTCTATTTCCAGGCTACCCGGCCTGACGGTCAGTAACCCGTCTGGCCCCGGCAGGATCCGGTTGGCGGAAAGCAGTTGCGTCGGTACGGGCTCCAAAGGCCGAACTTCTCGCTGTTTGGGCGTCCACAACCAGGCGTCACCGCCGGCCGAAAGGCCCAGTAGGCGGGGGGCGCTCCAGGACAGCTCGTCGGCGGGGGGTATGGCCACCCAGTAGCGGAACTTGCCGTAGTTGGTGAAAACAGCCAGGCGGCCCTCCTCGGGAAAATGCAACATCACGGCATTACGGTCGACGAAAATGGCCCCGGCCGGGGTAGCAATGCCGAGTTGCAGTCGGAGGTTGTTGGTTTGTTGGTCAATGCGCCCGTTCTCGTCGAGGCGCAGCAGGCGGTAGCCCCAATTATCGAATACCCAGATGCCGTTGTCGTAACTCCGCGCAATGGCCCCTGGCTGCTGAATATCCTGGATGGCGAACAGGTCGATGCGGTCGAGCTCGCTGAGCGTGCGGTCGAGGACGACCACGGTCCCGTATTCCCGGTAGTAAACCAGGATCTGAAAGGGGTTGGTCACGTCAACGTAGTCGGGCGAGCCCAGGCTGCTGTCGTAGAAGCTGTAGGTATTCGCCCCCAATTGGTTTCCGGTGACAAGACGGTCGTCCTGCAGGAGGAAATAGGGTTTACCCACCGGATCCAGGAAGAAATCGGTTACCCCGCCAGGAGCCTGTGCCCCCACCGGGTGGGCCAACCAGAGCAGGCCCAGCCAAAGTATCCAGCGTGCAATCATACTACCCTAACGCTTTGGCGGGCATTTTCGTCCGGGCAGGGTAGTCCTTCGGCGGGTGTTTACCTTGCGCCGCAGATTGCCCCCCTTTATGTCGTACCTCTTTCGCCTTACGGTTCTTCTGCTCCTTCCCCACTGGGTCTTAGCCCAGGCGGATACTGTAGTGGACTACCGGCGGCTGCAACTCGGCGTGGTGGCCGGGCAGGCGTACCAGGAAGTGGACTTCACGCCCAACGCCGACGTGAACACCATCGTGGGCAGGAATTTCGGAGTGGCCCTCCGGTACTTTGACCGCCAGCTGGTGGGGTTTCAGGCGGAGCTTTCCTACGACCAGGCGGGTTGGCGGGAGGACCTCGGGGCGGCCGGACCGTACGAGCGACAGATCGACTACGCCGAATTGTTGATCCTGACGCAGTTCAGCGTCGGTCGCGGTATCGTCCAACCCCTGCTGCAGCTCGGCCCTTATCTGTCCGTGCCCCTGGCCGAGCGGGAGTCCCTCCCCCCGACTTACGACCCCACCACCCAACCCGTCAATGCGTATTACGGACGGGGGCTTCCTTTCCGGATAAATTATGGTCTGCAGGCGGGACTAGGCTTTAACCTGGAGTTCGGGCCGGTCACCCTGCAAATCGACGGCCGCTACCGCCAGGGCTTCAGCAACCTCATCAAACCCGGTGAAAGTCAGGCCTCTACCAGCATCCGGCGGGGATTCGGGGGGCACGCCGGCTTTTTTTACGCGTGGTAGCCTGTGAACCGCCGGGGCAGGTGGGCACTTATACCAGCACACCATACCATTCGACCGTGCCAATCCTGCAAGACAACAACTACGAAAGCCTCTCCTTCGCCATTGAAGACCTCAAAGCCAAGGGCTATACTTCCGACTTTAACCAGAAGGAGAATGCCCTGGAATGCAAAGAGAACCAAAAGAATTACCGCCCCGAAGACTTCACCATAACCCACGCTTATCGCTTTGAGGGCATGAGTAACCCCGACGACAACTCCGTGCTCTACGGAATCGAGACCGCCGACGGCACCAAAGGACTTCTGGTAGATGCTTATGGAGTATACGCCGACAGCCTCTCGGAAGACATGATCAAGAAGTTCCGGGTGGAGTATGAGGATCCGGATGAGGTGTAGGGTTTCTAGTTCTTTAGTTCTTTAGTTCTTTAGTTCTTTAGAGGGTTAGTTCTTTAGTTCGTAAGAGCTTTAGTTCGTTAGTTCTTTAGC
Organism: Neolewinella litorea; assembly: GCF_004803465.1. Classification (GTDB taxonomy): domain Bacteria; phylum Bacteroidota; class Bacteroidia; order Chitinophagales; family Saprospiraceae; genus Neolewinella; species Neolewinella litorea. The sequence goes on from NZ_SRSF01000008.1 coordinate 22,842, forward strand.
CTCTAGGCTTTAGTTCTTTAGTTCGTTATAGAACTTTAATCCTTAATCTATTAGAGGCTTTGGGTCGGTTATCGCCTGGTGTGAGTGATACCCGGCTTCCTACTCCCCCCTTCCCTCGGAGCCAGCAGTGCGTAATCTACCCGGTTGGCCTGTCTCCTAGTGACCGAAAAAACTTACGAACGAGCAGCCTTAAGAACTAAAAGACTAAAGAACTAACCATGACCCTCTTCTGGCACCGCCGCGACCTTCGCTTTTCCGACAACGCGGGTTTGTACCATGCCCTGAAGAGCGGTGACCCCGTCCTGTCCGTATTTATTTTCGACCGCCATATACTGGATAAGTTGCCGACTCGCGATGATGCCCGGGTGACTTTCATCCAGCGCAGCGTGGCGGAGTTGGCGGAGACCTACCTCAGTTTCGGCAGCACGCTGCTCACCTTCTACGGGGAGCCGGAGGCCATCTGGAGGCAGCTTCGCGACACTTACCATCCCCGGGCCGTTTACACCAACCGCGACTACGAACCCTACGCCCGCCGGCGCGACGCGGCCGTCGAAGGCCTGCTGGCGGAGAAAAATATTGCCTTCCATACCTTCAAGGATCACGTCATCTTTGAAAGCGAGGAGGTACAAAAGCAGGCGGGAGGCCCCTACACCGTCTTCACGCCGTACATGCGCAGCTGGCGGCGCTTGCTCGACAGCCGTCAGGTCCCTTCCGGAGAAGGAAGCGTGAGTGCCTTCCTGGCCCCCTACCCTACCGAGGACCACACCGACGGCCTGCACCCGGTAGCCCAACCCAAGCCGGTAATCACCCTGGACGCCATGGGGTTTTCGCCTTCCGACCTTCCCATCCCGTCTCCGGCCGAGTCCCGGGAACTGCTAAAAGGATACGACAAGATCCGCGATTACCCCGGCACCGAGGGGACCACGCGTTGGGGACCTCACCTGCGGCACGGGACGGTCAGTGTGCGTCAGATGGCCCGCACTGCCTTCGCCAACAACCAGACCCTGCTGAACGAACTCATCTGGCGCGATTTTTACTCGAATATCCTGCAGGCTTTCCCGCGCGTAGCCCATGAGAGTTACCGACCGGAGTACGATACCATACCCTGGCGCAACGACGAGGCTGAGTTTGAACGGTGGTGCGCCGGGCGTACCGGCGTACCCATAGTGGATGCCGGGATGCGCCAGCTGAACGCTACCGGTTTCATGCACAACCGTGTGCGGATGATCGTGGCGAGCTACCTCACCAAGCACCTGCTGATCGACTGGCGGTGGGGGGAAGCCTACTTCGCGGACAAGCTATTGGACTACGAGCTGGCCAGCAACAATGGGGGCTGGCAGTGGGCGGCGGGCAGCGGGGTGGACGCCCAGCCCTATTTCCGCATCTTCAATTACGAAAGCCAGCAGCGCAAATTCGACCGCGACTACCAGTACGTGAAGCGTTGGGTACCGGAGTACGGCACGGATAATTACCCTTCCGAACCACTGGTCAAGCACAAGTTCGGCCGCGATCGCGCGTTACGAGTGTATAAGGAAGCCCTGCTCCAGGCCCGAAATGGGTAATATTTTCGCAAAATGGGGTGAGCATGGGGTTGGTTGTCCTTCTGACACAGTTATATTTTTGCGTTTTAACTACCCGTTCGATGAAAGTTGTTTTGATCTACACCACTCTGGTGCTTGCCCTGCTATTGCCTTCAGCAAGTTACGGTCAGAAACGACTGAACCTGTTCACGGAATGCGACTGTAACAAAACCCTGCTCAAACAGGAGCTCAACTACGTCAATCATACCATCGACCCGGTCAGCGCCCAGGTCAACCTCTTTATCGTCACCAACTACCTCAGTAACGGGGGTCGCGTGTACGACCTGCAGTTCAAGGGACAGCAGGAACTGGCCGGCAACAGCCTCAACTTCAAGGTCTCTACCACCGCCGTCATGACCGGCCTGGAGCGCGACGAGTACCTCAACAAACGGATCGAACTGGGCCTCGCGGGATTCCTGGCCGGAACCGACTACGCCGACCTGGTCGACCTCACCGCCGAAGTGCCCGAGGTGAACGAGCAAACCGCCGACGACGATGATGAGGTAGTGGACAACTGGAACAACTGGATCTTCGAGACCCGAGCCAGTTTCAGCGCCGACGTGGAAAGCCAGCGAAGCCGCAACGACCTGCGCCTCGGCTTCGAGGCCGACCGCACGACCCCCGATTGGCGCCTCCGCTTCAGCCCCAACTTTTACTACCGCATCGAGAAGATCAACAAGGACGGCGGCCAGCTCACCTCCATCCGCCGCGACCAGTGGTACGAGGCCAAGGCCATCAAGAGCATCGGCAATCACTGGTCCGTGGGCCTGTTCAACAGCATGAATTCCTCCACCTACCAGAACATCGATCTCGGCATCCGGCTCTCCCCCGCCATCGAGTACAATATCTTCGACTACAACCAGGTCCCCTTCAAGGAATTCACCATCGCCTACCGCCTCGGTTGGGTGCGCAACGTTTACACCGAAGAGACCATCTTCCTGAAGGAGGAGGAAAGTCTGGCCCGCCAGAGCCTTGACGTCAACCTGCGGCTGCGCCAGCGGTGGGGCTCGGTGTTCGCCGGCATCTCCGCCGGGAACTACATGAATGACTTCAAGAAGAACCGGCTCTCGCTCGACGCCCGGGCCGACGTGCGCCTCATCAAGGGGCTATCCTTCAACGTCGGCGGCAGCTACAACATCATCAACGACCAGATCAGCCTGGCCAAGGGAGAAGCCAGCATCGAGGACATCCTGCTCGGACAGGCGCAGCTGGCGACCAACTACAGCGCCGACATTCGCTTCGGATTCAGCTATACCTTCGGCTCCCTCTACAACAACGTGATCAATACCCGCTTATAGCGGTTTAACTGAATTTCACGGCACCCGCAAACTCCCGCCTGAAGGTATCGAACTGCTTGCGGGAAGCAATGAATCGCAGCCGCCGCCCAAACGTGCCCGGAGCGCGCAGGTGTACCGAACAGAGCTTCAGGAAAAGGAACCGACTCTCGTGGATCTCCTCCACGTCCTGCACCAGGTGATAACGAGCCGTGCGGAAGTAGTTGCTGACGAAGAGAAACTCCCCGTCGGTCTCCACCCGCTTGAGCGGCCAGAACGCGAGCCAGAACGTGCCCACCGCCATGACCAGGACGAATACTATCCCGTAGCGGAGCGACTGCAGGGGGATGCCCCCGAAGTAATGCTCCGGCGCGAACCAGGTAACCAGGGTAATCCCTACCAGGACAGTGGTCCAGAAAACCGGCAGGAAAAGTTTGAGGAACAGCGTGGTGTTGGAGGACAGGCGGAGCAAGGGCTAGCGTTTTCGGAGCGCAAAGGTAAGGGTACCGCCACGCAGTTGGCCGGTAAGCCGGATGCCAAAGCCGTATTGCTACCGTAGCGTGACACCGCTACGCCCGGCGCCGCAGGTAATAATGCGCCAGCAGCAGGACCACCCCCACCGTAATACTCACGTCGGCCACATTGAAGATCGGCCGGAAGAACAGAAAGGAATTGCCGCCGACGATGGGCAGCCAGTCGGGATACACCCCGTAGACCAGGGGCATATAGAGCATGTCTACCACCCGGCCGTGGAAGAGCGACTCATACCCTCCCCCCTCCGGCCAGAAGCGGGCCAGGCCGGTGTGTGGCCCCGATTCCGAAAACAGGACGCCGTAAAAAATACTGTCAATAATATTCCCGACCGCGCCAGCCTCGATAAAGGCAAAAGCGGCGATCAGGAGGCGCGACACCCGCTGCTGCAGGAGTTGGCGCAGGTAGAGGGCCAGGAGTACGACGGCACCGAAGCGGAAGAGGCTCAGGACGAGTTTGCCCACGCGTCCGCCCAGGCTCAAGCCGAAGGCCATGCCGTTGTTTTCGACGAAGTGAATCAGGAAGTGATCGCTTCCGAGAATGCCGAATTCCTCGCCGTAGTGAAGGTGGGTCTTCACCCAGACTTTCAATCCCTGGTCGAGCAGCAACACCGTAAGGAGAATCAGTAATACCAGTGCCTTACGGTTCATCCGCTCTGCCGCGCCTAACGGTTTTGCTTGGCGTGGATGCTCAGGGTGGTGTGGGGCACGATGCGGAGCCGTTCGGCGCTGATGAGCTCACCGGTCACGCGGCAGATGCCGTAGACCTTGTTCTGGATGCGCAGCAGGGCGTTTTCCAGGTGCTGGATGAGCTGCTGCTGCCGGCTGGCCAGGCGGTGCAGTTCCTCGTTGGCCATGGTGCCGGTGCCGTCGTCGAGGCCGCGCAGCTTGCCGTCCTCGCTGTTGGTCTGCTCGGAAAGCTGATCCAGATAGAACTGGAGTTGCTTGCGGGCCTCCGCCAACTTGGCATCGATGATGGCCTTGAATTCGGCCAGCTCTTCATCGCTGTACCGGGTTTGTGATTGTGCTTGCATGATCTCGTCCTTTAAGTAGGTGATGTGTGTGTGCGTGAGTCAAAAATATTCGCAATGCGCGCACAAATATACTGCCCTTACGCAGGACCTCATCATTCTTTGTTGATAAATTATAGTTAACAAACAAAATACGGAACAATACGGCCCTGGCGATCTTTTCCTTTCGCCGGCACTCCGCGGCTTCACTTTGTCAACTTCCCGCTCGTGACCCCACGTCGCCTTTCCTTCACCACCACCATTTCCCGACCGCTCGCCGAAACCTGGGATTTCTTCAGCCGCCCGGAGAACCTGGAGAAGCTCACCCCGCCCGACGTCCACTTCGAGATCCGCTCACCGGTAGCCGGCGTGGAGATGTACGAGGGGATGATCATTCAGTACCGGGTGACGCCTTTTCCGGGGTTCACTTCCGACTGGGTAACGGAGATCACGCACATCGAGCACCACCGGCACTTTATCGACGACCAGCGCGTGGGCCCCTTCGCCCTCTGGCACCACCAGCACCACTTTCGCGCCCTGGACGCCCAGACCACGGAGATGCACGACATCCTCCACTACCAGGCACCACTGGGGCCATTGGGGTCCCTGGCTAACCGGCTCTTCGTACGCAAGCAGGTGGAAGGCATCTTTACGGCCCGGGAGGCCGCCATCCGGCGTCTGTTTCCCTGAGGCGTCGGTCTATTCCACGTATTCCTGCCGCTTGATTACGAGCACCCACTCGCCCTCCTCCACGCGGTAGCCGTAGTCGTAGCAGAAGTGGTAAAGTGTACCGTTGCGCGTCACGTACTCATTGGTGAAGTAGCGGAACTTGAAGCCGCGGTCGACTAGCCGGTCGCGGCGCACGTTGGTCTTCCCCTCGGGGTTCAGTTCGGCCAGTACGTTGCGGTTGTGGCGCAGGATGTTGTTGATCGTGCGCTGGAACACGAGTTCTTCGGCCCGCGCCCGGTTGTGGTGCCCGGCCCGGCAGGCGGCGGAGCAGAATTTCTTGTCGGAACGCCCCGTGTACTCTTCCCCGCACTCTGGACAGATTCGCTTCATGCCGGCAAAGTAAGAAATTGCCGATCGTTCACCAGCAGGTAGTTGCCCCCCGTATCGTACAGGTAAGGGGCGCTGAACGCGGGTGCAAAGATCTCCTCGTAATAGCTGCGCGCCGCGGTTCGGTCCGGAATGCTCGACGCCAGCCGATTGTAGATCAGGGCGCCGCCGGGCCGCAAGGATTCCTGCAACAGCCCGACGAAGCCCGCCCCGTCGAGGTGGCCGGGTACCGTGGCGTCCTGGAATACGTCCACGCAGATAAGGTCGTAGCGCCGGTGGTCAGCCTGCAAAAAGGCCAGGGCGTCGGCCTCGACGACCTCCAGCGGCGACTCCAGCTCCGGCAGGCTGTACTCGCTCGCCAATTCGATGATCACCGGGTCGATCTCGACGGCCACGTAAGTGTACGACAACCCGAGATGGCGCTCCAGCAGCTCCGGAATGCTACCCAGGCCCAGGCCGAGTACCAGCACCGAGGCCCGCTCCGGCAGCCGGTCGAAGTCGAACACCTCGAAGATCTTGCGGAAATTAAGGTAGTAGTCGCCGAAACTGTAGATGGCGTCCTCGGCCACGAGCTGCAGGCGACCGTGTACCAGGCATACCTCCAGGTAGGCATTGTAATCGGAGGAAGTGACCTCCAGCGACTGCTCCCACAGGTAGCTCAGCCAGTAACGGAAGCGGGAAAAGGGTCGGGGGCGGGCCATGGCGGAGGTGGAGCGGTCCGACGGCTTAGTGGTCCGACCGGTAAGTCGTCCGACCACTGAGCGTCGGACGAGTTGTGGAAAACGTTGTCTCGGTAAATGTACCACCCCGGATCAGATGGGTCGGCCACCGCCCGAAATTTTGCTGGCGGGGAGGAAGTGCACACACGAATGAACTCAAGCGAGAAGATGTACCTTTACCCCCTCAACCGCAAGTCCCTTCCCGCGTTAACCCACGAAAGCCCGCCCACCTATGAGTATCGTCGAAATGAAAGTTCCCGTCATCGGGGAATCGGTCACCGAAGTCACCCTCTCCGAGTGGTTAAAGGGAGACGGCGACTACGTGGAGCTCGACGAGCCGATCTGCGAATTTGAGTCCGACAAGGCCACCCTGGAATTTCCCGCCGAAGCCTCCGGCAAGCTGATCTACGTGGCCACCGAAGGCGACGACCTCAAGATCGGCGCCCTGGTGGCCAAGATCGACACCAGCGTCAGCGAAGAATCCGACGACTCGGGCAGCACCGGAGGAGGCAGCCCCGCCGCCACCGAGCAACCGGCACCCGCCGCTCAAGCCCCCGCCGCAAAGGCCCCCGCATCCGAGCAGGCGACCTACGCCACCGGCACCCCCAGTCCGGCGGCCGCCAAGATCCTCCGGGAAAAGGACATCGACCCCAGTGGCGTCAACGGCAGCGGGCGCGACGGCCGCATCACCAAGGAAGACGCCGAGTCGGCCGCCAAGCCCGCCGCGGCCGCGCCGCCGCCGGCCGCCGCCAAGGTGAAGGACACCAGCGCGAAAACGGCCGCCCCCTCCGCCGCGCAGGCCTCCTTCTCCCGCGAGACCCGCACCGAGAAGATGAGCCGCATGCGCCGCACGATTGCCTCCCGGCTGGTCAGCGCCAAGAACGAAACGGCCATGCTCACCACCTTCAATGAGGTGGACCTGAGCACGGTAATGGAACTGCGCAAGAACGTACAGGACAAGTTCGTCGCCAAGCACGGCGTGAAACTGGGCTTCATGTCCCTCTTCGCCAAGGCCTGCGCCCAGGTACTGATGGAAATGCCCGACGTCAACGCCCACATCAGCGAAGACGAGAAGGAACTGACCTACCACGACTTCGTCGACATCAGCTTCGCCGTCTCCACCCCCACCGGACTGGTGGTGCCACCCATCCACAACATCGAGTCGCTGCACTTCGCCGACATCGAGAAGAAGCTCAAGGACCTGGCCGCCAAGGCCCGCGACAACAAGCTGAGCATCGAGGAAATGACCGGCGGCACCTTTACCATCACCAACGGCGGCGTTTTCGGCAGCATGATGAGCACCCCCATCATCAACAAGCCGCAGTCGGCCATCCTCGGCATGCACAACATCATCGAGCGACCCGTGGCCGTCAACGGTCAGGTGGTCATCCGCCCGATGATGTACATCGCCCTGAGCTACGACCACCGCGTTATCGACGGCAGTTCCTCGGTCACCTTCCTCGTCAAGGTCAAGGAACTGCTCGAGGATCCTACCCTGCTCCTGATGGGATTGTAGGTCCAAAATTGGACCTCCTTATTGCGTATATCAAGGGGCATCCGACGCCCCCCCCTGGCCAGTGCCGGTCAGGTCATCGCAGTCGCCGGCCCCTTCCTCAATAGATCTCGATATCGCCGTAGGTGGTAGCGATCTTGATCAGACCGCTGCCGGTACCGCTCTTCTTGCCCTTTACGGACTTACTGCTCCCTTCGCTGCGCACGTCGCGCGGACTCAGTGCATCCGTCGGGACGTCAATATCGCCGTAGCGTGCACTCAGGTCGAGGGTATATCCGGCGGAGTCGTCGACGTTGATCTGGACGTCGGAGTAGTTGACGCGAATATCCACCCGCTCGAACCCCGCGGCGAGCCGCTCTACCTTCAGGTCACCGTAGTTGCCTTCGAGTTCCAGGATGCCGGTGACGGTGCCGAGGTTGTAATCGGTATAGTTCCCGTTGAGGTAAATGGCCCGGGCCTGCCCGACGGAGAGTTCATTGTAATTGCCGTTCAGGTAGACCGATTCCGCCGATTCGACCTCGATCTCATCGTAGCCTACGTCCAGGCGCAGGACGCCCACGGTGCCGAAACGGGCCTCGCTGTAGCGGCCGTCGTAGCGCAGGTCGCCGGCGTTGCGGATGGTGCCCTCGCTGTAGCGCAACTTCACCGTACTGTTGGCGCCGAGCCGCTCGATGCGGGCCGAACCGTAGCTTACGTCTACCAGACCCTGTCCGCTCAGCCGGCCGGCGACCAGGTCGCCGTAGCCGACGTCCAGGTTGGTGGTGCCGGTTAGGTTGGGCAGTTCGACATCGCAGTAGCGCGCGTCTACCTCCAGGCCGACGGAAGGGGGCATATTGACGGTATAGAAAATCTTGAAGTCGTTGGAACTGCCGCTGTTGGTCAGTAAGCTCCACCAGCTGCCGCTGCTCCGGCTGGAATTAATCGTCGTGACAGCCGATACGAGGTTGTTGCCGCCGCTCAGGGATACGTCAATGCGTTTGAGCACGTCCTGAAACTCGTCCTTGTCTCTGGCTTCCACACGGATCAGGACGTCGATCTGGACGCGGGGCTGGCTCCAGGTGACGACCTTGATCTCGCCGTAGCGGTTGTCGAGGCGCACCTGCCCGTCGTTGCGGATCGGGAAGGTTTCCGACAGCTTCTTCTCGAAGACGGTACCCGGCCTGGAGAGGGCGAAAGCGGGTAGCGCCAGCACGAAAAGGGCCAGCAAAAGGGTAAGTTTAACTTTCATGGGAAGGAATATTTGGATCGGACGCGGGCGTCACGGGGGCATTGGGGTTGGGAAAATGCTGCTGTATGCGCAGTAGAATATCGAGTTTGGTGCGGTAGGTGGCGATCAGTTGGTTGACCAGTACGTGGCGCTGGGAAATGGGCACGCGCAGTAATTCCAGGCGGAGTTCCTCGGTGGCCTCGTCGATCTGCTCGAGGTCGCGCCGCAGTTGAGGGTCGTCGTTGAGTTGGCTCACCTTGGTAAACTCGCTGGCGATCCGCTGGCGGTAGAAGCGCTCGGCTTCGGCCAGTTCCGGATTCATGGCCTCCAGTTGCTCGGCCACCTGTTGCTCCTGTCCGGCACGGAAACCGGCGCGGGTGCCGACGGTGTAGGCCACCATCAACAGGAGCAGGGTAGCCGCTACGGCCATCACGTAGTTCAGGAACCGGCGAGAGCGCAGGGGTTTGCGGGCGGCCGGCGCGGGTGCAAAGAGTTGCCGTTCGATCCGTGGGGGCGGGGTGGCGTTATCGAAGGCATCGCGGTTCTTTACGATGAACTCGGACAGGGGGTCCTGTCCTTCCCGCCCGTCGTCGGACAGCGCGGCGTGGATCCGATCCCACAGGCCGGCCGGCGGCGTCTCACCGTCGAACTCATCGCGGTGGTCGCGGATGAATTGCTGGAGCTGGTCGTGGTTCATGATACGGTATTTTCGGTTAGCAACTGCGCCAGGCGCTTGCGCGCCCGGCTGTACTGTGATTTTGAGGTGCCGGGACTGATGTCCAGGATCTGGGCGATCTCCTCGTGGTCGTAGCCCTCGAAGAGGTACAGCGTAAGCACCACCCGGTAGCCTTCGCTGAGCTTCAGCATCGCCTCCTTTATCCGTTCGACCGTGTAGCCGTCTTCGGCTTCCGCGTATCCGGGCTCCTCCACACCCGCGGCCGCCTCGTGGCGGCTGGGATCGAGGTCGATGGTCAACAGGCGGCGTTTCTTCAGGTGGTCGATGCATCGGTTTACGACCACCCGCTTTATCCACGCACTGATCGACGCCTCGAAGTTGAAGGTGTGGATACGGGCGAAGATGGTGACGAAGGCCACCTGCAGGACGTCCTCCGCGTCGTGGCTGTGCTTGAGCATTCTCAGGCAGAGGTTGTACATCGGCTTGGCGTAGTGGCCGTACAGCTGCCTTTGGGCGTTGCGGTCCTTACGCTGACATCCGAGGACGATCTCGCGGTGGGTATCGCGGTATTCGGCGGCGGTCGGCATGGTTAAAAGGGTTGGGTGAGCTCCCACGGTGGATAGGCATTTATACTCCAGAGACGAGGCGGGAACGAAAGGGTTGCACCGAAATGTGACAACGGGCGGGTTGTTGCGTCTACACGTTTGGACGGCGGGACGACACTTGTTGCGGGGCGGCGGGGGAGAATTTCCCCTCAATGTCAAATCCTAGCATTTATCAGGGTTTCCGCCCGCAGACGGGGCGGATTAACGAACAACACACCCCTGATTTAACATCAAATAGCATACTCAACGCCTAAAATTAAAACTATATGCGTAATTATCTACTCCTTACTTTATTGTTACTCTCAGCGGCGATTGCCCGGGGTCAGGTCAGGGGGGTGAGCTACACCATTGCCCCGTCGGCCAGTTATAACTGGTTCGGCAGTGAATCCGGCTTGGAAGACGCCTTCATGTTTGGGGGTCGTTTCGGATTCGGTTTCGGCGAATACGTGGAACTGAGAGCCACCTATCTGCAGACTATCGACCAGCAAACCAATTTCGCCGGTCTTAACCTCGATATCGACTCCACCTTCGCCAATCAGGGCGTCGACCTCCGGCGTTACGGCGCGGAGCTGAAACTTAACGTAGGCCGGGGCACCCTGCTCCCCTATCTCCTCCTCGGCGGCGGTATCCAGGATACCCAGCGGGAAGGACTTGAGCGGGCCGAGAACATCTTCGGAACCGCGGGATTCGGCCTGACGCTCAGCGCCGCGGACCGCTACACCTTCGGCGTGGAAGGCAAATACATCGCCTACTCCGGCAACGCCGTACGCAACCTCTTCGATGAAGTCGAACGGCAGGCCAATAACCTCGACCTCGACAACTTCAGCGCGAATCAGGTTGGCACCTACAGCGTAGCCGCCAACCTGCAATTCTACCTCGGTGGCCGCCGACCCGGTCAACTCAGCGAGATCGACCAGAAATACCTGGAAAACTTCCAGGGTGGCATCTCCGGCCTTTCGGTCCCCATTGAACTTGGCTTCGCCCGGGTGGACTGGGACAGTGAACTGCCCTACCGCGACGCCTACTTCGCCGGTGGAACGGCCGGTTTCAGCTTCGGCCCCCTCATCAGCCTGCGCGGCTTTTACTACCGCGGCATGACGGAGGAGAAGATCAACTTCGATTTCGACGACATCACGCTCTATGGAGCTGACTTCCGCTTTAACCTCAGCCAGGCATCCTCGGGCATCGTCCCTTACCTGAGCGTGGGCGGTGGTTACATCGACCTCTCGGAGGGTTACAACGACAATATCGAGGCCGGTGAGATGTTCGCCTCCAGCCAGGGCTTCGCCTCCGGCGGTGGTGGTATCTACCTGAAATTCGGAGAACGCGTACGCCTGAACGGCGGCGTGCGGGCCCTGCTCACCAGCGGAGCCGACCTGGAAGACCTGAACAGCACCGAGCAGCTGACTACCAGCACCATGTACACGGCCGGCCTCGGCTTCACCCTGGGCGGCAACAACCGCGATAACCCCGACGTCGTACGGCAGTCCACCCTGGAAGAACGCCTCGCTAACCAACAGCAGGAGTTCAACCGCCGGGCCGACAGTATCCGCCTCGAAAATCAACTCGAGCTCGAAGCGCTGCGCAGCCGGTACCAGGATACCATCGCCCGCCTCGACCAGGAACTGATCGACGCACTCAACGCCGGCGACGTGGAAACCGCCGCCATCATCAAGGAAGAGCAGGCCGAAGCCCGCGCCATCGTCGATGAGGTACAGGACCGTCAGAACCAACTATCCCTGCGCGACGACCAGCTCGCCTATGAGCGCCGCCAACTGGAACGCGCCGAAATCGACGCCGCCCTGGGTCGGGAACCCCAAATGGTAGCTCCCCGCACGGAAATGCCCCGGGCCACCACCACCAACCCCGATGAAAGCGTGATCGTCCTGCGCTCGCAGCAAATCGATCGCCTGATCGACGCTATCAGCCAGCGCAACGCCTCCGCCGCTACCGGCTCGACCGACCTGCGCAGTGAGCAAATCGCTGAGATCAACCGTCGCATCGAACGCCTGGAAGATCGCATCAATCAGGGTGACGCCCGCTTCCGTTCCGGCAGCCCGAGCAACGCAGAGCGCGTAGAGATCATCGAGCGCCGCTTTGAGGAAGTCCGCGACGGCAACAATGTCCGCCGGGAAATGACCCCCGAAGCCCGCATCCGCATGCTGGAGCAGGCCCTAGATTCCACCCGCCGCGCCACCGGTGCCACCACCGGCGACGCTGCCGTACAGGAACGCATCAATAACCTGGAACGCCAGATCGAGGAGAACCGCAACGCGATCCCGGACAGCGACCTCAGCGCCCAGGAACGCATCGATGAACTCGAACGGCGCCTGATGGACCGCATTGAGAACGTGCGCGACAACCGCGACGACGACGAATACCGCCAGGAGATGATCCGCGACCTGACCGACTACCAGAGCGAGATGATGAGCGAAATCCGGGAACTGCAGCGTGACCTCGATCGCGCCAACCGCGAAAACGCCCGTCTGCAACAGGAGCAACGCAGCGCCCAGGAACGCATCGACCTCGAGCGGGATCGCCTCCGGGCCGAACGCCGGGATGCCCGCCGCGACGCCCGCGAGGAATCCGTTACTTACCAGGACTCCCTGGGTAACGTGGTCACCCGCCCAGGCACGGTAGGACTGGAGGACATCACCGTCAATACCGGCGGCGTCTACCTGGCCGACGATAACGCGGAAGGGTTCTTCTCGAACTTCACGTACACCGGCATGTCGGGTACCGCCGGCTTCAACTTCGGCGACGCTACCGGACTGGGCCTCGGCCTGCGGTGGCACTACAAGCTGGGCCCCGATCAACGGGCGGAATTCATGCCAGAAGCCTATTTTGGCATCGGAAGTCCCACCACTTTCGGTATCTTCGGTAACCTGGTCTACCCGATCATTTCCGAGCGGTCGGAATCGACTGGACTCATTCCTTACGCCGGCATCGGCATCGGTGCCCTGCAGATCAAGGACAGCGAGAACAGCGACCAGCTGAACTTCCGGCCGGCCATAAACCTTTTAGTAGGTACCTACCTGCCCGTAGGCAACGGCCGCGTATTCGTGGATTTCTCCACCCGCAACTTCTTCAGCGTTAACCAGCTAACGGGTGGTTACCGCTGCAACTTTTAGTGTTCTAACTACCATTGGATCCTCCGCAGGCTTTGGCCTGCGGGGGATTTTTTTTGCCTATACCTCACCGCGGTGCTTGTCGAGCTTGAGCAGTACGGCCAGCATCATGGTAAAGGACAGCAGCGAAGATCCCCCCTTGGAGATGAAGGGCAGCGGGATACCGATGACCGGGATCAAACCCATCGTCATACCGATATTGACCAGGAAGTGGACCAGCAGGATGCCCGCAACGCCGTAAGCGTAGGCCCGGGCGAACGTACGTCGCTGCCGTTCGGCGAGCACGGTGATGCGCCACAACAGCACGAAAAACAGAATGATGAGGGTACCCGCCCCGATGAACCCCTGCTCCTCCCCTACGGCGGAGAAGATAAAGTCGGTCTGCTGCTCGGGCACGTAGTCGAATCGCGTCATCGTACCCTGTTGCAGGCCCCGGCCGGTAACCCCGCCCGCCGCGATGGCGAGTTTGGACTGCAGCAGGTTGTAGTAGGCCCCGCGGGGGTCGGCGTCCTCGGGGTGGAGCCACACCATGACCCTTTCGTGCTGGTGGGAGGGTAGTAACTGATTGGTATAAGCGTAATTGCTGGCAGTAGTAAGGGCCAGCCCCCAAAGCAGGAATAGCAGGCTGACGCCCACCAACCGGGCGTTGCGTTGCAGGAGATGGTAGATACTGGCGCCGAGCAGTAGTGCAGCCAGCAGGCCGATCGCGGGCCAGCCATACCCGGCCGGCATCGCCCAGAAAGCCCCTGCACCCGCGGTAAGCGCCCCGCACCCCCAAAGGATGCCGCGACGCGGGAGCGAGAAGGCAAAAAGCGCCAGACAAAGCGACAACAGGGTAACCAGCAGCCCCTCCAGGGAAAAGATGATGCCCAGGACCACCATAAGAGCCGTGAAGCCGCCAAGCACGAAGATCAGGGGGTTGAGGCCCTCACGGTACATGACCAGCAGGAAACCGGTAAATACCAGGGTGGAGCCCATATCGGGTTGCCCGAGAATGATCACCGCCGGGATAAGCCAGATCAGCGTAGCGTAAACGATGGCGCGAAAACTGTTCATCTTGCCGCTGTACTGGCTCATGAACGCGGCCATAGCCAAGCAGGTGCCGAACTTCGCCAGTTCACTGGGCTGAAAGGTGAGGCCCGCCACGCTGAACCAGGACCGGGCCCCGTTGATCTCCTTGCCGGCCACCAGCACCAGGACCAGCAGCAATACCGTAAAGGCGTAGATGGGATAGGCCCCCACTACCCACACCTTGCGGTCGATGAGGTAGTTGGTGACGATCCACGCGCCGGCCGATATGATGACCCAGATAAATTGCTTGCCAACCGGGGTGGAGAGCCGGTCGAGCAGACCGGGGCTGTAGCCTTCCGGGGGTGCCCCGACCGAATTGACCATCAGCAGTCCGGTAAATACCAGAAAGATGTACAGGATGATGGTGGTCACATCCGTACGCGCCCGCTTAAGGGAAATTCTGGCCATGGTAGTTTAGTACATCTCGAGCAGCTCTCGCTCTTCCACTTCCGCCTTTACCAGGTAGACGCCTTCGTATTCGGTACTGAGCCGTTGCCGGAGCCGCTCCGCTTCCTGCCGGGTGAAGAAGGCACCGGCGCGGAGTTTGTAATAGGGTTTGTTGTGTACCCAATCGATGATAATGCTCGGGTAGTTCGCCTTGAACTCCCGCTCAGTTTTCTCGAGTTGCTGCCGGTCGGTGGTGGCCAGCAGCTGCACGCGCCAGCCGTCGATCTTATCCTCCCGTTCGCTCACGCGGGCGAAGAGGTCGAGGACGCGGTTGACGTCGGGGTCGGGCGTGACGGCCAGCATCCGCTGGGCCGATACCGGAACCGTGGTCAACAGAACGAGCAGACTGAAGAGGATGCGCATGACGGGTAGTACTTATTCGATGATGGCGAGGCCGGAGGAAGTGCCGAGCCGGTCGGCCCCGGCCGCGACCAGGGCTTGGGCTTCGGCCTGGGTGCGGATGCCGCCGCTGGCCTTTATCTTGATCTCCGGATGTAAGTTAGCACGCAGGAAGCGAACCTGTTCGACGGTGACGCCGCCCTGTACGCCGGAGCAGGTCTTGACGTAATCGGGCCGCACCGCGTTGCAGATTTCGACCAGCCGGCCGGCTTCCTGCTCGGTCAGCACGCCCATCTCCAGGATGAGTTTGCAGACCTTCCCCTTTAACCGCACGGTAGTGGCCATCTGTTCGATTTCCGTCTTGATGTAGTTCCAGTCGCCCGACTTGACGGCCGCCACGTTGATCACAATGTCAAGTTCGTCGGCGCCTTCCTCGATCGACCGGCGGGCCTCGGCCACCTTGATCGGCGTTTCGGAGTACCCGTAGGGAAAACCAATGACCGTAGCAATCCGGACGCCCGATTCGTTGAGCTCCGTCCGGGCGCGGGAAACGAAGTAAGGCGGGATGCAAACCGCGCGGAACCCATGGGTTATTGCTTCCCCGCAGAGCCGCTTAATGTCGTTGGCGGTAGCCTGCGGACTCAGGAAGGTATGTTCAATAATCTTGTTCAAGCCGTGGGGGGTCTGGTGTTAGGGGGCCTGTCGAAGCCGGGGGGTGAATATACGACGATTACCGGCCATGGCAGTGCTTGAACTTCTTGCCGCTGCCGCAGGGGCAAGGGTCGTTGCGGCCGATCTTCGCCGAGTCCCGCTGGAAGGTTTCCACCTTTTCCGGCTGGCTGGCGGCCTCGGCGGCCTGTCGGGCGGCGGCGGCCGCGGGCTCCGGCTCACTGCTGCGGTTGACCTGCGTGGGTGGTGCCACTACCCGCCGGGGGGCGCGCGCCTCCTGGATGTCGGTGGGCTGGGCAATGACCAGGTCGCCCTTGGCCAGGTAGCTGGTCGTCTTCTCGTTGATGCGGCTGATGAGCTCCTCGAAGAGGTTGTAGGACTCCATCTTGTACACCACCAGCGGATCCTTCTGCTCGAAGGAGGCCATATTGGTGGAGGTCTTGAGTTCGTCCATGGAGCGCAAGTGCTCCTTCCAGTTGTCGTCGATGATGGCCAGGGTGACGGCCTTTTCGATGTCCGACTTGATGCTCTTGCCGTTGGTTTCCAGGGCGCGCTCGATGTCGGCCGTGATCTGCAGGGGGTGGGTGCTGCCGTCGGTAAACGGAATGATGATCCGGCGGTAGCGCCCGGGCTGCTCTTCGTTCACCTTGCGGATGTGGGGCATGACGCGGTCGATGAGCGTGTGCATCTTCCGTTCGTAGAAGGCGCGGAATTCCCGCAGCAGTCCATCGGCCAGGTCGTTGGCGTTCCGCTTGTTGAAGTCGGCCGCCTGTACCTCCGGCTCAAAGCCCAGCAGGCGCTGGGTGGCCAGGCGGAAGGTTTCGTAGCTGCCATTCTGCTTGTGGGCGTAAACGATGTCGTCGATCAGTCCCTCGAAAGAATTGTTAAGGTCCAGGCTCAGGCGCTGACCGCTCAGGGCGTTGTCGCGCTTGCGGTAGATGGCTTCGCGCTGGATGTTCATCACGTCGTCGTACTCCAGCAGGCGCTTGCGGATGCCGAAGTTGTTCTCCTCGACTTTCTTCTGAGCGTTCTCGATGGATTTGGTGACGATACCGGCCTGGATCACGTCGCCTTCCTTGTGGCCGGCGCGGTCCATCCATTTGGCGATCCGTTCGCTTTGGAAGTAGCGCATGAGCTTGTCTTCCAGGCTGATGTAGAACTGGCTCGACCCGGGGTCGCCCTGGCGACCGGCACGACCGCGGAGCTGGCGGTCCACCCGCCGGCTGTCGTGTCGCTCGGTGCCGACGATGGCCAGTCCGCCCGCGTCCTTTACCTGCTGGTTGATCTTGATGTCGGTACCCCGACCGGCCATGTTGGTGGCGATGGTCACCTTTCCGGGTCGACCGGCTTCCGCCACAATGTCGGCCTCGCGCTGGTGCTGCTTGGCGTTCAGAACGTTGTGGTCGATGCCGCGCAGCTTGAGCATTCGGCTGAGCTTCTCGCTGACGTCTACCGCGGTGGTACCCACCAGCACGGGCCGGCCGGCGTTGCTGAGTGCGACGATGTCGTCGATCACGGCGTTGAATTTTTCGCGGTCGGTCTTGTAGATGAGGTCGTTGCGGTCGTCGCGCTGGATGGGGCGGTTAGTGGGGATGACCACCACGTCCAGTTTGTAGATTTCCCAGAATTCGCCGGCTTCGGTTTCGGCCGTACCCGTCATGCCCGAGAGCTTGTGGTACATGCGGAAGTAGTTCTGCAGCGTCACGGTGGCGTAGGTTTGGGTAAGCTCCCCTACCTGCACGTTTTCCTTGGCTTCCAGGGCCTGGTGGAGGCCATCGGAGTAGCGGCGCCCCTCCATCATACGGCCGGTCTGTTCGTCCACGATCTTTACCTGCCCGTCCATGACCACGTATTCGCTGTCGCGCTCGAAGAGGGCGTAGGCCTTCAGGAGCTGGGAGATCGCGTGGAGGCGGTTGGATTTCACGCCGAAGTCCTGCGCCAGCTTGTTCTTGGCCAGGGCCTTCTCCTCCTTGTTGAGGTCCTTGCGGTTGTCGACCTCGGCCATACTGGTGGCCAGGTCGTTGAGGATGAAGAAGTTGGGGTCTTCGTTGTACTTGCTGAGGAACTCGGTTCCCTTGTCGGTCAGGTCTACCTGCCGGTTCTTCTCGTCGATGGTGAAGTACAGCTCGGCGTCTACCTCCGGCATCCGCTTGTTGTTCTCCGCCATGTAGGTGTTTTCCGTTTTTTGCAGCAGGACGCGGGCCCCTTCCGTGGAGAGGAACTTGATGAGTGGACGGCTCTTCGGGTAGGCGCGGTACGCGCGGAAGAGGGCCAGGCCGGCCTCCCCTTCCTCGGGACCGTGGTAGCCCTCCTTGAAGAGGCGCTTGGCCTCGGTCAGGAACTTGTGGGCTGTCTTCTGTTGCTGGTCGATCAACCGCTCGATGGCGGGCTTCAGTTCCAGGTAGTCCTGGTCGTCGGCGTTCGTCGTGACCGGGCCGGAGATGATCAGCGGCGTACGGGCATCGTCGATGAGCACCGAGTCCACCTCGTCAATCATGGCAAAGTGGTGCTTGCGCTGCACCTTGTCGGCCGTGGCCCGCACCATATTGTCGCGCAGGTAGTCGAAGCCGAATTCGTTGTTGGTGCCGTAGGTGATGTCG
Organism: Neolewinella litorea; assembly: GCF_004803465.1. Classification (GTDB taxonomy): domain Bacteria; phylum Bacteroidota; class Bacteroidia; order Chitinophagales; family Saprospiraceae; genus Neolewinella; species Neolewinella litorea. Next base: position 41,266 of record NZ_SRSF01000008.1, read on the forward strand.
GCGGCGTAGGCCTTCACGCGTTGCGGGCTGTGGGGGCGGTAGAGGTCAATACAGTCGATGCTGAGCTTGAGGAACTGCATCACCGGGCCGATCCACTCGGCGTCCCGCTGGGCCAGGTAGTTGTTGACGGTCACGACGTGGACGCCGCGGCCGCTGAGGCCGTTCAGGTAGGCCGGCAGGGTGGCGACCAGGGTCTTACCCTCACCGGTCTGCATCTCCGCGATCTTGCCGTCGTGGAGCACCTGTCCACCGATCAGCTGCACGTCGTAGTGGACCATATTCCACTCGATCTCGCCGCCGGCGGCCATCCATTTGTTCTGGAAAGTAGCTTTTCCGTTCTCGTCGATCGACACGTAATCCTTGGTGGCTGCCAGCTCGCGGTCGGCGTCGGTGGCCGTCATCGTCAGAGGCCCCTCCGAGAACCGGCGGGCGGCTTCCTTCACGGTGGCGAAGGCCTCCGGCAGCAGTTCTTTCAGCACTACCTCTAGTTCCTCATCGCGTTGCTCCCCGAGGCGGTCCACTTCCTTGTATATCTCGTCCTTGCGGTGAAAGTCCTCTTCGGCCTCCGCTTCCGCGCGCAAATTCTTGATTTCCTCATCGATGCCCGAAAGGTACTCCCGGATGCGTTCGCGGAAGGTGTCGGTACGTTGGCGGAGCTCGTCGTTCGACAGTGTGGCCAGGCCCTTGTATACTTCGTTGATTTCGTCGACTACGGGCTGGTAGGCAGCCACGTCGCGGTCCTGCTTGGAACCGAACAATTTTTTTAGGGCCTTAAACATAGTAAGCTTTCTTTTCTAAATGGGATGGGGCGGGGCCGCGGGTGCCGGGCCGGGACCCGGGGAGCAAAGATACCGCAACCCTCCAGCCTGCGCGCGCATAATCCGCGCCAAAGGGCTCGAAGCGACATTCTGTCACCGGATCATACTAACGAACTGACAGTGAGGCCGGTTGACCTACAGCAAACCCGCCCGCGAGCGTTCGAGCAGCTGTTTGCGCTCGTCGAGGCTCAGCGAAATGGGTAATTGCGCGATCCCGATGATGCGCCGGATGATCTCCACGTAGCAGAATCGCCGGGCCAGCGCCACGTCAAAACCCGGGGGCTTCGCGTAGTCGGTATCGATCTGCAGGATCCGCTTTTCGGCGGCCCGGCTCATGAGCAGGTGGGCCATCAGCACCCCGATATCGAATTCCGGGCGCCCGAGGTGGGCGAATTCCGCATCGATGACGAAGACCCGCTTTTCGGTGGTCAGAAAACTGCCGGGGTAGTAGTCACCGTGGATGAGGACCGTCCCTTTGGTGAGGTACAGCTCCCCCAGTTCCCGCGCGACCTCCCGCAGCCGTTCGTCGTGCTGGAAGGGCAGGGCAACGGCGGCGAGTCCCGGATAGATCGCATCAAGGGGAAAACCGTTGTCGGCCCGAAAGGGAAGGTCGAAGATGTGCCGGTGGTTGAGCAATTTAAGGTCGCGGTTGTCGGCGAATTCCTGAACCTTCAGGTGGTGCAGCCGACTGGCGAAGTGGAGCAGGGTGGCGAGTTGGGTGCGGGAGATGTCTTCGCCCGCCTGGTAGATCGACGACATATCGGGCACCAGGCCGAGATCCTCCAGGATCAGCACGAAGTTGCGCGCATCCGCCCGCAGGATCTCCGGCATGCGTCCCAGCAGGAAATGGTCACCGGCCACCGCCTGGTGGAAGTGGCGCTCTACCAGAATGCGCGACAGGGGTGCCTCGATGTTGGGGAACTTGGCGACCCACGGACGGCTCTGCTTGACGATAAATTGCCGGCGGTTGGAGATGACCCGCAAGGTCACGTTCATATTGCCCTCGCCGGCCGGGGCTACCTGCAGTACTTCCTCGCCCGGAATGAGGAAATCCAACTCGGCGAGGTACTCCCGTACCCGTTCCGGCTTGGCTACCGTCAAGAAATGGGGGCTCCCCGTCAAATTCCGGAACCGTTCGTAGGGAGTATCAGCCATGCCGCAATGATACGTAAGGTCCACCGGCCCGGGCACCCGCGAACGCGCAAAAAACAGAGTCCCGGTGAAAACACCAGGACTCCCGAAACAGGTTGCAAAAAATGGAAAGGAGGACTTCATTCGCCCTCCTTCCGTAAATACTCACTCAAAACATGTTAACCCGGGGCCCGCGCGCCCGTTACCGGTGCATACCGGGCCATCTCTTTACCGTTGCAGGCACCACAAAAATACGACATTTCAACGCTTTTAGCAAGCAAAAAGATTAGATAATACCATTTACGGCCCTAAAATAATCAATTTGATTACACATATTTCCCCAATGTCAGCCGCTTTACCTTTGGCGGTATGCCTACTCCTGAATCCGCTCCCGTGTCGCGCGCTCCGGTAGCCCTGCTCGGTGCGGGGTGGCTTGGACTTGCTCTCGCGCGGGATTTATCTAACGATTATCCCGTAAGGGCCAGTTACCGGCGGGAAGCCGGCCGACGGGCGGTCCAGGAAGCCGGTGCCGAGCCCTACCTGCTCGATCTGCCTGAGCTCGCCGCCCCCCTGCAGGCCTTTCTCGCCGGTGCCCGCGCGCTCATCATTACCCTGCCCCCGGGCGGGCGGGCCCACCAGGAGAGGACTACGGAACAGTACCTGGCGGCGCTGGAACCCCTGCACGATTTTCTCCACCGCGACCTCCACGTAATCTATACGAGCAGCACCGGCGTCTACGGCGGTTCTGCAACCGGCCGGGTGACCGAGGATACTCCCGTAGCACCCGATACCCATTCGGGCCGTGCCGTGGTGGCGGCCGAAGGCTGGCTGACCGAGCACTGCCCTACCCTGACCGTACTTCGGCTCGGGGGTTTGTATGGTCCGGGACGCGATCCCGTCAACTTTTTTAGCAAGCGGGAAGCCATACCGCAGGGTGATGCACCGGTGAATATGCTGCCGCAGCACCAGGCCGTGGGTGCCGTGCGTTTTATACTCGAAACCGGGTCAACCGGAACCTTCAACGTCTGCGGCGCGGACCACCCCCCGAAAAGGGAATTTTACGGTAATTTGTATAGCGCCGCCGGACAAACGCCCAAGCCCTTCCTACCCGGCGGGGCCGACGGCAAACGCATCGATTCATCCAAACTCCGCCAACTTGGCTGGCCCCGTTCATGAAGTACCTGATCCTCCTCACTTTCCTCTCGCTTACCCTCTCCGCCCAGGAAGGGGAAGGTATCGTCTTCGTCGAAAAGCCCTTTGAGGAACTGCTGGCCCAGGCCCGGGCGGAGGACAAGCTCATCTTCATCGATGCCTACACCACCTGGTGCGGCCCCTGCAAGATGATGACCGCCAAGGTGTTTCCCGATCCGCGCGTGGGGGAGGTGTACAACGAACGCTTCATCAACGCCAAGTTCAATATGGAAGCGGGCGAAGGAATCGGGCTGGCCCAGCGGTATGCCGTGGTAGCCTACCCTACCTACCTGTTCGTCAACGGTGAGGGAGAGCTCGTCCACAAGGGCCTAGGCTATATCCCCGTGCCCGCCCTCCTCGAGCTGGCCGACGTGGCCGTATCCGACATCAGCCTCGGCGCGCTCGAGCACCGGTACCGGACGGGCGAGCGCGACCCGGCCTTCATCGGCACCTACGCCCAGGCCCTGGCCGCCAGCAACGAGGAAGCGAAGGCCGACCGACTGGTGGGTGACTATCTGGCCACGCAAGACGATTGGTCGAAGCCGGCCAACCTCCGCCTGCTCCTCACCAGTCCCGGCCAACTCGGTGAGAAGCGCATGAACTACTTGATCGAGAACGCCAACCTCGTTGAAACGGCGCTGGGCAAAGGTTCCGTGGTGCAGACCGTGCAGCGGGCCATCGTCAATGCCTACCACCGCCAGAACCGCAAGCGGAGCCTCGTACCCCCCGCAGAAATTGCTTCCTTCTACGCCGAAAACGCCGGCCAGCTCTCCGATCAGTTGCTGTCGGGTTACGAATTGATCTACTACGAGCGGGAGGGAAATATGGACAAGTATCTGCCACTTGCCATGAAGCACTATTCCAGCTATCCGAGCGAGGATTACACCGAACTTAACGGCCTCGCCTGGACTTTCTTTGAGCAGAGTGACGATCCCGAGCAATTGGCCCGGGCGATCGAATGGGCGGAAAAATCCGTAGCCCTGAGGGCGTACTACCCGAACCTGGATACCCTGGCCTGGCTGTACTACAAGACCGGCCAGCAGGAAAAGGCAGAGGCTACCGCTACCCGCGCCATCGAGCACGCCAAGGCCGATTCCCTGGATTACACCGCCACCCTGAAAATATTTCAATAGTTTCCGGTGGAGCCGGGGTTTGTCTAATCCCCCTGACTTGCCGGCTACTGCAAACTTACACCGATGCGCTACGCCTTACTGCTCTTATTAATTTGCTCAACGCTGCGCGCCCAGGATGCCATTGACAGCTCCGGACACATCATCACCTGCTTCACCCGCGACACCGCCTTTGGTGCTTTTCAGCCCCCGCGCGCGGAACTTCTCGACGGCACCGCCGAGATCACGACTACCTTCAACCTGGTCTTTACCGACAGCGTGCCGGAAGCGGCCCGCCGCAGCATGCAGTTCGCCGCCGACATCTGGGGCAGCTACCTGCAGTCGGACGTGCCCATCCGGGTAGAGGTCGACTGGCGCGACGAGAAGGATGACCGCCTGCTGGCCAGTGCCGGCCCGAGCACCATTTACCGGTCGTTCGAAGGCGCGGTGGACCCCGACGTATGGTACCCCGTGGCCTTGGCGGAAGCAATCGTGGGTGAAGACCTGAACGAAACCAACGAGCCCGACATCAACGTGGTGGTCAACAGCACCGCCAACTGGAACTTCAGCACCGACGGCCGCGTACCTCGCAACCGCATCGACCTGTCGACCGTCTTCCTGCACGAACTCGGCCACGGACTGGGCTTTCTGAGCAGCATCGACAGCACCAGCGATACCAGTGTGAGCATCGGCTTCAACAACCGCTTCATCATTTACGACCTCTTCCTGGAAACGCCCCCGGGCCGTTCCCTGGTGGACGCAACCCAGTTCCCCAGTCCCTCACCGGAACTCCTTGCCGCCGTGATCGAACGGCTCGATTTCGTCGGCGACAGCGCGGTAGCCAAAAATAACGGGAAGCTGGTGCCCCTCTTCGCGCCGGAAACCTTCGACGTCGGCAGCAGCGTGAGCCACCTCGACGAGACCGTCTACCGCGCCGGGCGGCCCAACGCCCTGATGACGCCCTCACTGGCGGCGGGGGAAGCCGTACACGACCCCGGCCCGGTTACCCTGGGCATCCTTTTCGACCTAGGCTGGCCCCTGCGGTTCGACCTGAGCACCGCTGTACCGGAGATCGTCGCTGGCCGCCTCGGTATCTACCCCAACCCAGCCACTGATGTAGTAGTACTGTCGCTGGAGGAAGTACTGAGCCCTACGGTTGCCATCCTCTACGGAGCTGACGGGCGCGAGGTACGACGGCAGAACATCAGCGGACAGTTCGGGCAGGCGCGCGTTGCGGTCGATAACCTGCCCCCCGGCCTCTATACCCTCTTCGTACCCGACGGGGCCCGCGCCTTCAGCGGCCGCGTCATGGTTCGCTAAAGAACAGCGGCCCCGCTCCCTTCCGGGAGCGGGGCCGCTTTGCAATTACCCACTGGCTGATGAGGTTTACCGTGCGTAGGCCACCGAGCGGGTTTCCCGGATGACCATTACTTTGATCTGACCGGGGTACTGCATCGTTTCCTGGATCTCCTGGCTGATCTTGAAGCTCAGTTCGTCCGCGTGCTGGTCGCTCACCTTGTCGGCTTCAACCATGACGCGCAGTTCGCGGCCGGCCTGCATGGCGAAGGCGGAGTTCACGCCCTCGTTCTTCTTGGCGATGTCTTCCAGTTCCTTGATCCGGTTGATATAACCTTCCAGGATCTCGCGGCGGGCACCCGGCCGGGCGCCGCTGATCGCGTCGCAGGCCTGTACGATGGGGGAGATGATGTTGTTCATCTCGATCTCGTCGTGGTGGGCACCGATGGCGTTGACCACGATGGGGTTCTCGTTGAGCTTTTCGGCCATCTGCATGCCGTAAAGGGCGTGGCTGAGTTCGCTGTCCTCGTCGGCGACCTTGCCGATGTCGTGGAGCAGGCCGGCCCGCTTGGCGAGTTTGACCTGTTTCTTGTTGAGGCCCATTTCGGCGGCCATTACGGCGCAGAGGTGAGCGGTTTCGACACTGTGCTTGAGCAGGTTCTGTCCGTAGCTGCTGCGGTACCGCATGCGGCCCACCATCCGGATCAGTTCGGCCGGCAGGCCGTGGATGTCGAGTTCGATTACCGTTTTCTGGCCGATCTCCTTGATGCCCTGGTCGAGCTCTTTGCGGGTCTTGTTGACCACTTCCTCAATGCGGGCGGGGTGGATGCGACCGTCGCTGACGAGTCGCTTCAACGAGAGCCGCGCCACCTCCCGCCGGATGGGGTCGAAACTGCTGATGACGATGGTCTCCGGCGTATCGTCGACGACCAGTTCGGCGCCGGTGGCCGCTTCGATGGCGCGGATATTGCGGCCTTCGCGGCCGATGATTTGTCCCTTCACGCTGTCGTTGTCGAGACTGAATACCGAAACGGTATTCTCGATCGTCATCTCGGCGCACATGCGCTGGATGGTGTTGATCACCACCTTTCGGGCGTCCTTGGCGGCGTCTTCCTTGGCTTCGGCGAGCAGTTCGCGGCGCAGGCTCAGGGCGTCGTTCTCCGATTTGGCGCGTACGTCTTCCAGTAGCCGCTGCTTGGCTTCGGCCTGGCTCAGTCCGGCGATGCGTTCCAGTTCGGCGGAGAAGCGTTCGTGCTGCGACTCCAGTTCTTCCTGCTTTTCGCGGGTGCGTTCGATTTCCTGGTCGAGTTCCTGCTTGCGCGCTTCGATCTCTTCTTCGCGTTTCTTCAGGCCTTCCTTGGCCTTGAGTACCTCGTCGAGTTCGGATTTGAAGCCGGCGCGTTCCTCACGCATGGCGGCCTGCTCTTCCTTGAGGGCTTCGCGCTTTTCGCGGAGTTCGATGAGCTCCTCGGCCTTTTCCTGCTTGAATTCTTCCTTGTAGCGGGCAAATTTTTCCCGGCTTTCCGCAATCTTCTGCTTTTTGAAGGCTTCCTGTTTGTCGCGGTATTCGGCGAAGGTCTTTTCGGCCTTCAGTTCGGCGTCGGCCTGGATCTTTTCGGCCTTCAGTTTGGCATCGGCGAGGAGCTTCTCGGCTTCCAGCTGATGCGCCTTATCCTGTTCCTTGGCCTTACCGCCAAAGATGAAGTAGGCGATCGCTACGCCTACGAGGAGCCCGATAACGAGCCCGATGATGATTTCCATTGTCAAGTAAAGTTGTAAAGGTGAAACTCACTAGAGCATCCCCTCAACTAAGTCATTCAGCTTCGCCAGGCGGTTGCTCAGCTCCGCGTCGCTGCCGTTGTCGGCTTGGTCGCGGGCACTGCGCAGCTCACTGGCGTAGGTCAGCAAGGTCATGACCAGACAATCCTGCTTGTCCCGGTCGCGGTACTTGATCTGGAAGTCGTTGAATCGATCGTTGATCTCTTTGACGAGCGCGCGCAATCCTTCTTCCTCGTCGTCGGCGACGCGAATGGGATAGGGGCGGCCCGCGATGACCACGCTAATCGGTTTATTATCCTGGGCGGTATCTGCCATGACTTAGTTACGGTGAAGCCAGTCGAGGCAACGGTCGATCTCGCGGAGGCAAAACTGTATGGCCTCGCGTTGTTCGTCGTTGTTTTCGGCTGGTGCCTTCCCGGCAGCAATGGGCTGCTGGGTCTGCGCTAGCTTATCCTTCAGTGAGTTCACGACGCCGAGCTGGCGGTCGAGTTCCCGTTTCAGGTTTTCATTTTCGGCCTGCGTCGCCTCGTGTTGCACCCGTTGGCGCTCCATTTTGGCGGCGAGTTGCCGGAGTTTTATTTCAAGGCCGTCAAGTTGGGTTGCCGGTTTCATAATCGTGTGGTGGATAGGTAGTTGAAGGACCTCGGTTGCACCACTGCCGGCAGACCGCCGGACGGGTGGGAACGCCCGGTCTCCTTCCGCTTGTGTTCCGGGGTAAAGTTATGAATTAACGGCGAACCTCCGCACCCAGTTGCTTGGCCAGTACACCTTCCACGCTGCGCATCACTTTTTCGACTTCCTTGTCCGTGAGCGTTCGTGCGTCGCTTTCCAGCAGGAAGCTTACGGCGTAACTCTTCTTGCCCGCCCCCACCTGCTGCTCGTTGCGGTACACGTCGAACAGATTGGTATCGGTGATGAGTTTCTTGCCGGCCTTGCGCGCCAGACGGTCGATGTCGGCGTAGCTCACCTCGCGGTCCACGACCAGCGCGAGGTCGCGCCGTACGGTGGGATATTTGCCCGGCGTGGTCACCGGCTGCGGCTTGCGGGGCAGTACGCGCAGCAGGTTGTCCCAGTGAAAGTCGGCGAAGAATACCGGCGCCTTCACGGCGGCCTGTTCAAGCCGGGCACCCGCGACCGCGCCAAAGTCGACCAGCACGAGAGGGCCCTTGTGGTAACGCAGTCCGTAGCCGTAGCCGCTTTCCGGAGCGTCGTCCGTGCGGTAATTGTCGATACCCAGGCGCTGCAGGACGAGGTGCACGGCCGCCTTCAGGGTGTAGAACCCCGCGCGGGCGTCTTCGGTATCGTGCCACGACTCGGGCTGCCGCCGCCCGGTCAGGGTAAGGGTCAGGTGATTGGTTTCCCGGTAGTCGCCGTCTTCCAACCGGTAGCTGCGCCCGAATTCGAAGAGGCGCAGGTCGCGCTGACTGAAGTTATGATTGTGGCGCACGGCCTCCAGCGCGCCGAAGAGCAGGTCGGGGCGCATGACGTCGAGGTGGACGTTGCTGGTGTTGTTGATGCGCACGAGGTCCTCACGCTCACCGTAGTGGCGGCTCTCGGCCAGGCTCAGGGCCATCATCTCGAGGTAGCCGTTGGCGGCCAGCAGGTCGCCGATGAGCTCGCGCAGGGCGTTCGGGTCGGGCCGCGGGGCCACTACCATCGCGGTGGTGATGGTGGCCGGCTCCGGGATTTTGTTGAAGCCGTACACGCGGAGGATTTCCTCGATGACGTCGACTTCGCGGGTCACGTCAAATTTGTTGGTCGGCACGGCTACGGTAAATTGCTCGGCGTCGTCGGCTACGATCTCCATATCCATGCTGCCCAGGATGTTCCGGATGGTCGATTCCCCCAGGTCTACCCCAATGAGTTCGTTGATGCGGCGGTAGCGTACGCTGACGCGCCGCGGCTCGATGGGTGCCGGGTACAGGTCGAGCAGGCGTCCGGCTACCCGCCCGCCGGCCAGGGATTCCAGCAGCAGGGCGGCGCGCTTGAGGGCGTAGACCACCACGTTGGGGTCGCTGCCCTTCTCGAAGATGCGGGCGGCGTCGGTCCGCAGGTTGTGGCGCATGCTGCTCCGGCGGGTAGTGCCGGGCTCGAAGTGGGCGGACTCCAGGAAGATGCGCGTGGTCGAATCGCTCACGCCGCTGCCCGCCCCGCCGAACACACCGGCAATGCAGAGGGGCCGCCCGTCCGCGTCGCAGATCATGAGGTCGTCGTCGGACAGCTTCCGGTCCGTTTCGTCCAGCGACTGGAAGACGGTGCCTTCCGGCAGATTTTGTACCACGATGCTTTCGCCGCTCACCTTGTCCAGGTCGAAGGCGTGCAGGGGCTGCCCCAGTTCGTGCAGTACGTAGTTCGTCACGTCCACCACGTTGTTGATGGGGCGTACACCGACGGCGTTGAGGCGCGCGCGCAGCCAGTCGGGACTGGGTTCCACTTTCAGGTTCTCGATGACGAGGCCGGCGTAGCGGGGGGCCTGGGCGGGATCTTTTACCCGGGCGGTGAACGCGGGTGCCGGGCCCTCGGTGAAGGCCGAAACGTCCGGTTTGTCCACCTTCACCTTGCGGCCTTCTTCTACGCTCAGGGCGGCGGCCAGGTCAAAGGCCACGCCGAGGTGGTTGGTAGCGTCGGAGCGGTTGGGCGTGAGGCCGATCTCGTAGACGTGGTCCGTCTCCAGTTCGAATACTTCCGCGGCCGGCGTGCCGGGTTCATAGGGGCGATCTAGCACCAGGATGCCGTCGTGGCTGGTGCCGAGCCCGAGCTCGTCTTCGGCGCAGATCATGCCCTCGCTGACCTCTCCGCGGATCTTTCCCTTCTTGATCGTGAGGGGGTCCCCTTCGGTGGGGTACAGGGTGGTGCCTACGGTGGCCACCAGCACGTGCTGGTCGGCGGCGACGTTGGGTGCACCGCAAACGATGGAGACGGGTTCGTTTTGGCCTACGTCGACGCTGGTGAGCGACAGGCGGTCGGCACCGGGGTGTTTGCCGCAGGTGAGTACGCGGCCCACTACCACGCCTTCCAGGCCACCGGGGACCGATTCGACTTTTTCCATTCCCTCCACCTCCAGTCCGGTGCCGGTGAGTACCTCGGCAATACGTGCCGGGGGCAGGTCAATGTCGAGGTATTCCTTGAGCCAGTTGAGCGATACTTTCATAGCGCGCAAAGGTAGGCAAGTAATTAAATGTTAAACTCCAAACCCACGCCCCCCAATGGCCTCGTACCCATTAATATTGTTTTCCGCCTAACCTTGTCGGCCCTTCACCGTTCGTACTTCTAGATTGATCACCCTGCCCGGAATGAAATTTATCTTTTTCCTGCTTACCCTCCTCACCTGCTGGCCACTGACGGCCCAGTATGCGAGCGCGTTGCGGGTGGAGCCGGCGCAGGTCAGCAAGCAGATCGTGGTGGACAATCTCGACGAAGACTTTGAGGACATCACCTCCGTGGTGGTCACCAACAACAGCGGCCGCACGTTGCAACTCATGCGTGAAACGGTCAGCCGCCCGCGCCCCCGGGCCTGGTCGTACCGGGCGCTCGACCGCGTAAGCCGGGCGGCACCCTACGTCCTTACCGAAACCGAGCAGCAAAACGGGCGCCACATCAGCCTGGGCCCCGGCCAATCGGCCACTTTCTACGTGATCATGCGCCCCGACGGGGTCACCGGCTCGGGCACTACGGAGTTGCGGTTTACGGATCTTACCCTGCCGGGTACGGTACTGGGTACGGCTTCCATTACGACTACGGTCACCCAGCAGGCGGCGGCTACGCCGCCGGCGCCACCCACCGCTACGGAATCGCGGCCCACACCCACGTCGGTGCGGCTCTACCCCAATCCGGCGGTGGATAAATTCTTCGTGGAGTCGCCCCGCGGCGTCCGCATCGGACGCGTCGAGGTGACCAACACCCTGGGGCGGCAGATCCGCTCCTTTACGGGTGAGGCGGGCACCGATGGCTACGACATCGAGAGTCTACCCGACGGGCTGTACTTGATCTCGATCTTCGACGATGGGGGCAAGAAACTCAAGACGCTCCGCTTGCTGCACCGGCAGTTCGGGGCCTAGGGGGCGGTCAAGGCTACTACTCTTTGGGGCATCCATTCCGTCCCTGGCACCCACTTTGCGTGGCTCGTCGGTAAGGTAGCGTTACGGCCTTTCGGCTAGGTCCCCGCCGGGTGCAGCATGTTCCCTCCTCGCGCCTTGATTGGGCACACCTGCCGTTCGCGACCAACCCATAAATTAACACCACCAGTCTTCTTAACAGAAAAGCCCCCGGACGCCAAGGCGTCGGGGGGCTTCTTGCAGCGGCTTCCACCGCAGTCGTCATGGTAATCTATCCCTCCAGGGCGGCGATGTACTTGTCGGCCTGCGCGGCTTCGGTGCTGCTGCCGAATTCCGACTTCAGGCGACGGAAGGCTTCGAGGGCCTCTTCGTTGCGGCCCTGGTTGCGGAGCAGGAGGCCGAGTTTGTTCAGGTAGTAGCCCCCGGTGAGGTAGTTCTTGCCGGATTCGTCCACGGCATCGCGGTAGGAATCGATGGCGGCATCAAAATTCCCCAGTTCACTCTGCAGGTCACCCATCACGCCCATTTTCATGGCCGGGAGGATTTCCCCATCGGCGTCAAAGTCTTCCAGGTAGTCGAGGGCTGCCTCGTACTGTCCGAGGTTGAGGTAGCTGACGGCGATGTAGTAGTTGGCAAGATTACCGGCCTTGGTGCTGCCGTACTCGTCGGCGATGTCGAGGAAACCGGGATATCCTTGTCCGGGGTTGGTCAGGGCCAGGCTGAAGCTGTCCTGCTCAAACTGGTACTGCGCCTGCTGCATCTGCTCGGCGGCGTTGCGCTCGGCGGGCCGCTGGATGAAGGTTTGGTACAGTAGGGCTGCGGCAACGATAGCGATCAGGGCGATGACCCCGATGATGATGGGCTTCCGGTTGCGTTCGAAGAAATCAAGTCCCTGGTCGCGTACTTCTACGATGTCGACGAGGGTGTCGTCTTCCGCTACGCGAATTTGCTCATCACCGGTCTGACGACCTCCGCGGGGGGTGCCGGTCGGGCGGCGTCCTATATTATTCTTTCTTGCCATAATAGTGTAAATGCGACCCACTGCGCCGGAACGCAGCTGGAAAAGTGGCGCAAAGATACGGTAATCCCGCGAAAATCAACCGGGTCATTCGCCGACGATTTCGTCGGCTTGCAACGCGCGCACTGGGGGACGGTGCCCTTAGGTGAGGAAGGGGTAGGGCTGGGAGTAGTTGTCCGAGTACAGGTCGTCGGGCTCCGGATAGGGGCTGTCGGCGGCAAACTGGGCGGCCTCCGCGATCTCTTCCTTGATCTGGTCCTTGATGTCTTTGATCTCGGCTTCGGTGGCGATCCCGTTGTCCAGGATGCGCTTTTCAATAACCTTGATGGGGTCGCGTTCCTGGTACGATTTCACTTCGTCCTTTTCGCGGTAGCGGGCGGGGTCAGAGACGGAGTGGCCCTTGTAGCGGTAGGTCTTGATTTCGAGGTAGTAGGGCCCTTTGCCGGAGCGGATGTGCTCGGCGGCGCGGGATACGGCCTCGTGAACGGCTTCGGGGTCCATGCCGTCGACGCTTTCGCTCGGCATGTCGAAGCTGGCGCCCAGTTTACTCAGGTCGGTTACGTTGCTCGTCCGCTCGACGCTGGTGCCCATGGCGTAGCCGTTGTTCTCGCAGATGTAGAGGGCGGGCAGCTTCCACGTCATGGCCATGTTCCAGCTTTCCCAAAGAGCACCCTGCCGGGCGGCTCCGTCGCCGAACATGACGACGCAGAGGTTCTTGGTCTTCTTGTATTTCTCAGCCAGGGCAATTCCCGTGCCGATGGGGATCTGAGCACCGACGATGCCGTTGCCGCCGTAGTAGTTGTGCTCGCGACTGAAGAAGTGCATGGAACCACCCTTGCCCTTCACCACGCCGGTGGCCTTGCCGTAGAGTTCGGCCATGGCGGCCTTCGTGTCCACGCCGCGACCGATGGCCGTACCGTGCTGGCGGTAGGCCGTCACGATTCCGTCATCTTTGGTAATGGCGCTCTCGATGCCGGCCGCTACGGCTTCCTGCCCGATGTATACGTGACAGAAACCGCGCACGTCCTGCTGGCCGTAGGCCATCAGGGCGCGCTCCTCGAAGCGGCGGATGCGCAACATGAGGGTGTACCATTCCAGGTACTGCTCCTTGCTGTAGTTCAATCCTTTAGGTACGCCGTTCTTTTTAGCGGTCGTAGATGCTGCCTTCGGGTCGGCCGTCTTTTTCTGCGCTGTATCCATACTGAGATAGCGAATTTTCGCTCTTTACGGGGGTTATACCTGCCTAATATAGCCCACGGCGGGCAATCGGAGAGGGGCTCTCCAAGTAACGGCCCGCCGCAGGTCATAGTTTAGGTATCGTAGTTGGTCAACGGTTGCTGGCGCCGATAATGTAGGGGGCACCCGCCTGCCGCAGTTCGCGCTGCAACTCCGGGATGGTCTGGTCGCGCAGCCGCTCGATCTCGGGCATCAGCTCCTCCAGGCGGTCAGCAGCAATGCTAAGGCTGCGGCGGTGGTTGCCGGTGGGGCCGTAGGTAGTGGTAAGCCCGCGGTAGCCGGTGGAGAAGAAATCGCTAACCGTGGGGTCATTGCGTTCACCGACTTCCTCGCGACTGGGGCTTCCGTTGACCTTCCGTTCGAGTTCCGTGAGCTGTTGGCGGAGCTGGTACAGTTTGCCGTCGAGTTCGCCGGGGGCGGTAGCGGCCCGCTTCAGGGCCACTTCCATGGCACTGGTCTGCTCCTTGGCGTTGTCCATGAATTCCTGTACGGCGGCCAGTTGATCCTGCACTTCCCGCACTTCCTGGCGGTAGGCCTGGTACTCCTGCGGGTCGGGGCCTTCGATGGTGGGTTCGTGGAGGGGCTTGACGCGGAAACTGACCGGCCCGGCCAACTGCCGCACTTCACCGTTCTCCTCCTTCGACAGCGTCACGGAGTATTCGCCGGGGGCGGCCAGCGGGCCGCTCGACCAGCGGCCGCCGCCTTCACCGGTCTGTCCGGGCCGTACGGCGCGGAAGCTGGGGTAACGCAGGTCCCACGCGGTGCGGTGCAGCCCTTCCTTGGCCTCGCCTTCGATTTTGCGGACGACTTCGCCGTCCGAGTCATAGACGGTCAGCCAGATGGTCGGTGCCGTTTCGTTTTTCTCCGCGTCCAGGGCGTCGTAGCCGGGGAAGGGGATGTTCTCGTTGGCTTTGGCCAGCTCCTTCTCGCGGTCCTTGCGCTGTTTCTCCCGGCTGGTGAAGCCGTCTTTCAGGTGGTAGGTGAATACGGCTCCGAATTCGGGGTTATCGGCGGCGTAAACGTTGGCACCTACACCGGGGTCGTTGTCGCGGGGACTGTACCACCACGCGTCGCGGGGCTGGAAGAGGTAGGCCTCTTGCGCCAGGTTGGCGTCGCTCATTTCCCGTAGCGGGCTATAGTCGTCCAGGATCCAGAAGCTCCGTCCGAAACTGGCACCGACCAGGTCGTTCTCCCGCTTCTGGATGGCCAGGTCGCGGAAGGGAATGGTGGGCGTGCCGCCGAGCTTCTTCCACTCCCCTCCCCCGTTGAGGGAGGTGTAGATGCCGTTCTCGGTGCCGATGAAGAGGAGGTCCTTCTTCTCAAAGTCCTGCACCAGACGCCACACCAGGGTGCGGTCCGGGAGGCTGCTGCCCAGGTCAGTCCAGCTTTCACCCAGGTTGGTGCTCTTGTAGAGGTAGGGGCTGAAGTCGCCTTCCTTGTGATTATCGAGGCTCACGTAGACCGTGTTGGCGTCAAACTGGTCGGCCTTGATGTCATTGATGAAGGCCCGCTCGGGCACGCCGGGCATCTCGCTCACCATGATCTTTTTCCAGCTGTCGCCGCCGTCTTGGGTCACCTGCAGGATGCCGTCGTCGGTACCGGCCCAGATGAGGCCTTCGCGGACGGGTGATTCCGAAAGGGAGGTGATGGTATTGTAATTCGACATGGCTTTCACGTCCCAGGCGTTGTCCCA
The DNA here is from genome assembly GCF_004803465.1 of Neolewinella litorea. Lineage (GTDB taxonomy): Bacteria > Bacteroidota > Bacteroidia > Chitinophagales > Saprospiraceae > Neolewinella > Neolewinella litorea. Next base: position 56,592 of record NZ_SRSF01000008.1, read on the forward strand.
GCTCTGGGTGCCGCCCATAATGGGCAGGGCCAGCCGTTCCTCGTTGCGGGTCAGGTCGCCGCTGATGGGCGTCCAGTCGTCGCCGCGGTTGTCGCTGCGCCACACGCGGTAGCTGGCGAAGTACAGGCGGGTGGGATCGTGGGGGCTCACCACGATGGGGGCGTCCCAGTTGAAGCGCTCGTGGGGGTCGCCGGCCCGCGGCTGGGGCTGTACGAGTACGGGCTCACCGGTTTTCAGGTCGACGCGGTGCAGGCCGCCCTGCTGGGTTTCGGCGTAGATGATGTCGGGGTTACCGGGTTCGGTGGCCGACTGGTGCCCGTCGGCAAAGAGCGTCTTGTACCAGTCGCCGTTAAGGATACCGGCTTCGCTGTCGGTGCGGCTCGGGCCGCCGTGGCTGCCGTTGTCCTGGGTACCGCCGAAGATGTGGTAGAAGGGCTCCCGATCGTCGACGGCCACCTTGTAGTACTGGGTGATGGGCATATTGTCGATGAAGCGCCAGTTCTCGGCCAGGTCGAAGCTCTCGTACAAGCCGGCGTCGGTACCGATGAGCAGGTAATCGGGGTCATCCTCGCGGAACACCAGGGCGTGGTTGTCGGAGTGCTTGCGCTCCTCGCGCAGTTCGCGGAAGTTCTTGCCGCCGTCGTCGGTCACCAGCACTCGGACGTTCATCAGGTACAACCGGTCGAAGGCGTGGGGACTGGCGTACAGCTCCTGGTAGTAGTGCGGACCGGTACCGCCGCTTACGGTGTTGCTCATCTTTTCCCAGTTGGCGCCCTGGTTTTCGGAGCGCCACACGCCGCCGGTGGTGCGGTCGAGGGTGATGGCGGCGTAGACCACGTCGGGGTTCTGCGGGCTGATGGCGATGCCGATCTTGCCCATGTTGGAGGTGGGCAGGCCAGTGGTCAGTTTCTGCCAGGTCTTGCCGCCGTCACGGCTGCGGTGGATGCCGGAGCCGGGTCCGCCGCCAAGGTAGGCCGCTACGGTGCGGTGACGCTGCCAGGTGGCCCCGTAGAGGAGGTCGGGATTACGGGGATCGACCATGATGTCGGTCACGCCGGTCCACTCGTCGTCGCCAAGGGTACGTTGCCACGTTTCCCCGCCGTCGGTGGTCATATAGAACCCGCGCTCGCCGCCCTTGGACCAAAGCGGGCCTTGCGCGGCCACCCAGACGATGTCGGAATTCTCGGGGTGCACGATGATCTCGGAGATGTGCTCGGAGTCCTTCAGACCCATGTTTTTCCAGGTCTTTCCGGCGTCGTCGCTGCGGTATACGCCGTCACCGTAGCCTACGTGACGGCCGCCGACGTTCTCGCCGGTTCCCAGCCAGATGCGGGCGTTGTTGTTGGGATCGACGGTCACGGCACCGGTGGAATAGCTGGGGTAGTCGTCGAAAATGGGATCCCAGGTGATGCCGGAGTTTTCGGTTTTCCAGAGTCCGCCGGACCCCACGGCCACGTACCAGGTGTGCTCGTCGGTGGGGTCAAGGGCGATGTCGGCGATACGGCCGGAGACGAAGGCGGGGCCCACGTTGCGCAGGGGCATGCCGGTGATTTCTTCCGGTTTTTCCGGAGAGTCCTGGGCAACGGCGAAGCCGCTGAACAACAGCAAGAGGGGGAAAAGAAAGCGTTTGGTCATGATTTGGATTTGCGGCCCTTAAAATACTACACGGGGCCGCTTACGCAAACTCCCGCGGCGAGATCGCCGGTCCTACCGCTCGTCTGGGGCGGCGGCGCGCGGGTGCCGGGCGAGCCAAAAACAGCCGGATCTCGTGGTCATGGCCGATCGGATCAGCCCACCTTCCGCCTATTGCCGCTGGGAATAGCCGAGCTGGGCGAGCCTGGTCTGCTTCAGGGCATTGGCTACCGAACCGTAGGCTACGGTAAGGCTGAGCGGTACGCCGGTGAAGTCCACCACCTCATTGAGCCGAAAATCAACCAGGTGTGCCCGCAGGCTGATGCCGAGGTAGCTGGAAGGCGTGAGGTAGCGACGAAAGCCCACCCCGCCGCTCAGGTCGTAAGTGAGGACGCTCGCCGCCTGGAGGTCATCCGTGTCGTTGAGCGCATCGAAGCCGCTGAAGCCGAGTCCGCCGATCACCTGCACCTCCCGGGCGCCCGAAGCCCATAGGTCGTAGCCCACCGTGGCCCCGATCCGGCCGCCAAAGAATTTATCGGTGGATTCCGCTACGGCCCCCTTTTCCCGGCGGGCCAGGTAGTCCGAACTCGATTTCAGGAACTGAAAGGCCACCTCCATATCGTAATTCATGCGCCGCTTTTTGCCGCCCACCGCGAAGCCGAGTTGGGGATGCGGGCCAAGGAGGGAGGCCTCCCCGAGCGGAATCCAGGCGCCCGCCATGGCGGCTACGTGACCTTCGGTCATGGCCAGTGCTTCGTCGCGGTAGAAGAGAAAATCTTTTTGCAGGGAAGTGCCCGCGTATTCAGCGCCCGCCAGTTCCTTAAGCTCCGGTAGTTCCTCCGCCGCGTAGCTACGCCGCAGGTAGTCGAATTCCGCATTGCGCTTGGGACTAATTTCCGAGAATGCCGGACGGGTGAATGCGTCGTATTCCCCGCCGATCGGCAGGAAACCGTAGTAGGGGCGGTTATAGTCGTAGTAATAAGCAGCCTCGTTTACTTCAAGGGTGCGCCGTTGCCGGTATTCCATAAGGAAGTCGAACTGCTGATCCAGGTAGTCGATGTCGAGTACGTCGTTGGTTCGCAGGCCGATCAGCAGCATGGCCCGGTTGGTGATCTCCCGCAGGCCGCACAGTTCGCCCCACCGGTCGAGCACCTCACGCGCTTGTTGGAGATCGCCGGAGTCGTAGGCCACCTGAAATTCACGAGACAGCAGATAAGATCCAGTACTGCAGTCGTAGGCTACCGGTGCCGGCGATTCCTGCGCTGATAGGTGGCCGAAGCCAACAAATAAGATGAGCGCAAGGCATAAACGGACATGAAGCATACCGGCCGGGCTTGAGATTTGCTTAAGCAGTGGGAAAGGGTAGTCAGTACAACGTCGCGGTAACAGGGAGCAATCCCCCCATCCCACCCCCATTGGTCAGATGCAAGTTCGGTATCAAACGGCGTTCACCCGGTACTGTGCTTCGATGGTGTTGCCGGAAAAAAAGTCTGCCACGTGCCGCAGTCCGCGTTCCGAAAGCTCGTAGAAGGTCAGCTCCGTCAAGCTGGCAGCGTGGGGGGTGATGAGCACGTTCGGGTGGACCACCAGCTGGCGGACGGTGTCGGCATCGCCGCTCACCATCAGGTCGCTGGCGTAGCCGGCCAGGTGCCCGCTTTCCAGGGCCTGCAGCAGGGCGGGGCCGTTGACCAGTTCCCCGCGGGCGGTATTGATGAGGTAGCTGCCGGCCTTCATCAGCTTGAGGGCATCGGGTCCGATCATGCCGCGGGTGCCGTCGGTGAGGGGGACGTGCAGGCTTACCACGTCGCACTCGGTCAGCAACTCGGGCAATTCGCGGTAGCCGGCGGACCGGTCGCCCGCCTGCCGCGAGCTATAGCGGATTTGCATCCCCATGGCACCTGCGCTCGCCGCCACCCGTTGGCCGATGTCTCCCTTGCCTACGATGCCCAGGGTAAGTCCGCGCAGTTCGGGGGCCGTGTAGTGAAGGCGGTAGTCCCAGTTGCCGGCCTTGACCTCGTTGATGAGGCGGTACATGCCCCGCACCAGCAAGAGCATTAGCCCCATGGTGTGCTCGGCAACGGTAGCGGCGTTGAGGCCAGGCACGTTCAGCACTTGGATGCCGCGCTGGGTGGCGTAGTCGACGTCGATGTTGTTGACCCCTACCCCGTTGCGGACGATGACCGACAGCTGGGGGCAGCGGTCGATGAGCGCCCGGTCCACCTCCTCTTTGCCCCTTACGACGATGGCGTTTACGGCGGCAAAATTGTCCGGTTGTTGCCCCGGCGGAATCACCGTGAAGCGGTCGGCCGGCAATTCCTGCAGGGCGCGCTCGTCAACGGATTCGAGCAAATAAACGAGGTGTTTCATGTTTTCGGGGGGTGGTAGAGGGTGGCGTTCTCGGCCTTGTAGCCGCGGAAATCGTTGCGCCCCGAGACGTAGAGACCCTCGGCGTAGAGCTCATCCTCGAATATCTTGGGATCGATCTCGTCGCCGGGGAAGCTGGTCAGCTCGATCAGGTTGCCGGCCGGGTCCCGGATGAAGGCCTGCATGGCGCCATCGGGCAGCCGGCGCACCTTTCCCCAGGGCTCGATGTCGATGCGCCCCTGGGCCTTCATGCGCCAGTACATCTCACTGAAGTCGTTGACCCGCACGCACAGGTGACCGCGAAACGAGCGCGTGTCCTCCCACTCACTCAGGTGCAGCTGGGTGGAATCGGTGATCCGGAAAAAGGCCGTAGGGTAATCGAAGACAAAAGCGGGTATCGGTTCCAGCCCCATCTCTTCCTCGTAGAAACGGGCGGCCTCTTCGAGCTTGTCTACTATTAGGGTTACGTGGTTGATTTCTGCGACCATTTTTATAAGGAGTAAAGGAGTTAAGGGGTCAATTGTGTTGCTTTTGTCCCTCGCTTCGCTCGGGTGGGTGCGTGGTAGGCGTTTCAGTTGTCCCTCGCTTCGCTCGGGGGCGTTTGTTTTTAAGGGGTTAAGGGTGTTGCTTTTGTCCCTCGCTTCGCTCGGGGGCGTTTGTTTTTCAGGGGCTAAGGGGGCAATCGTGTTGCTTTTCCCCTCGCTTCGCTCGGGGGTTATTTCGTCTCAGAACGTGACTGTGAACTGTGCTACAAAATCGGGATTTATTTCCATGCCGAGGCCGGGGCGGTCGGGGCATTGGATGCGGCCGTTTTTTACTTGGGGGGGTTCTTTGACCAAGTCGTAGAGGAGGGGATTGCCGCCGAGGCTGTGTTCGATGTAAACGGCCGAGGGGCTGCTGAAGGCGAGGTGTACGCCGGCCATGAAGCTGAAGGCGGAGCCCCAGCAGTGGGGGGCCAGTTCAAGTTGCCAGGTTTCGGCGAGGGCGGCTACGCGGCGGGCTTCGGTGATGCCGCCTACGATGGCGCAGTCGGGCTGGAGGATGTCGACGGCGCGGTGCTCGAGGAGGTCGCGGAAATCGAAACGGGTGAACTCGCTTTCGCCGGCGGCGATCGGGGTGGTGGTGCCCCGGCGGACTTCCGCGGTGCCGGCCTTGTTGTCGGGGCTGACGGGTTCCTCGAGCCAGTACAGGTTCAGGTCTTCGGTCTGCCGGGCGAAGCGTCGGGCCTCGGTAACGGAAAAGGTGCCGTGGGCGTCGGCCATAATGTCGATATCGGGGCCGAGAGCGCGGTGGGCCTCCCCTACCCGATCGACGGTGCGGTTCACGGTTTCGTCCATGACGCCGACCCGCATCTTGATGCCGCCGTAGCCGTGGTCGACGTAGCCGCGCAGTTGATCGCCGAGTTGGTCCTTATCGGCCCAGCCGCCGCTGGCGTAGCAGGGCATGTAGTCGCGGCAGGCACCACCCAGCAATTCCAGCACCGGCACGCCAAGCCGTTTTCCCTTCAGGTCCCACAGGGCGGTGTCGATGCCGCTGAGGGCCGAGATGGTGGTGCCCCGGTTGCCCAGGATGGGGAATACGCGTCCGCGGTCGCGGGCATAGTGATCGCGGCTGCCGCTGTAGATGGTTTCCCAGAGCGCGGTAATGTCCCCGACCTCTTTGCCCATAAGTTGGGGGGCCAGCTCCTGGTCAATGCAGGTGACGATGGAGGCGCAGGCACCGGTGGCGCCCACGGCCGCCTTGGCTTCCCCGTAGCCCTTGTTGCCGTCCGTATCCTCCACTTCCACGAGCGTCATATCGAAATGCGTGAGCTGCCCGTAGTCGGACCGCCACTGCCGACCGGCGGGGATGGGGCAACGGAGCCAGTAGGCTTGAATGCGCTTGATTTTCATGGGTGATTGGTGGACAATGGATAAGGGGATTAAGGGGTCAACTTGGTCCCGGGGGCTTTAGGTAGATCGGGTGTCTGGCGTCGGAGATTTGGGGGTTGGCCGGCTTCCGATTACGGGTGATCCAAGTCAGGCCACCCTCTTATCGGACCTGGAGGCCCTCAACCCTGGTCGTTAAGCAGGGGCAGCAGGGTTTCCGCCGAGCGGCGCGTGAGCATGGTGTAGAAGTCTTCGGTAAGCGCCGAGCTGCCGTGGTCCTCGAGGAATTTGCGGGCTTCCTCAGTGAGTCCTTGGGGGTCGGTATCGATGCTGTCGGGATAGGGATTGGCCGGCGTACGGTCCACCGGCGCGGCGAACTCCACAGACAGCGGTCCGGAGAAGCCCACCTCCTCCAGGGTCGCTACCAGTTCCGGCCAGTCGATGTGGCCCATCCCCGGCGCCATCCGGTTGTTGTCGGCTACATGGAAGCCCACCAGGCGGTCCTTCGCCCGGCGGATGGTGGCCCGGTAATCCTCTTCCTCGATGTTCATGTGAAAAATGTCGAGGCACACCCCGCATTCCGGTCCCGTGGCCTCGGCCAGGGCGAGGGCCTGGTCGCCGCGGTTGATGAAGTAGGTCTCAAAGCGGTTGATGGGCTCGATGCCGAGCCTGACGCCGGCCGCCTGGGCGAATTCGTAGCACTCCTGCATGGAGGCCACCGCCCAGTCCCACTCCTCCTCGGGCCGCGCGCCGGGCATGATCTTGCCCACCGTGCCGGGCACCACGGAGACCATCTCGCCGTCCAGCTCTTTCACCATCGTGATGATGTCCTTGACGTACTGCACGGAGCGCGCCCGGGCACCGGGATCCGCAGCCAGCAGGTTGCGCTCGCCGAGCATCAGGGTGACCGAACCCCAGCATTTTACGTCGTACTTTTTTAACAGGCTGCGTACTTCACGGGTATCGTAGTCGGCCGGCGTACCCTGGATTTCGAGGTAGTCGTAACCGAGGGGCTTGATGCGGGCCAGGGTCGCCTCGAGGGGCTCGGCGCGCATCCAGTTGTGGATTGCTAAGGGCATGGTGGGGGGGATGATCGAATTAAGCTGCCGTTAATATAGAATGTGTCGGTGATTCGCGGCCTGGGGTCGAATTTTGCTTCGCGGCCTGAGGCTGCGTTTTGCCTGCGCGGCCTGAGGCCGCTTTTTGCTGGCGCGGTCTGAGACCGCATTGTGCTGGCGCGGCCTGAGGCCGCTTTGTGCTTGCGCGGCCTGAGGCCGCATTTTACAGGTCGTAGTTGACCATCCACTGGATGCCGTACCGGTCGGTGCACATGCCGAAGTAGGCGTTCCAGAAGGTTTCCTGGAGGGGCATGGTGATTTTGCCGCCGTCGGAGAGGGCGTGGAAGAGGCGCTCGGTCTCTTCGCGGCTGTCGGGCGAGAGGGTGATGTGGACGTTATTGCCCTGGTTGACGGTCATGCCCATGCTGGACGGCGAGTCGCTGCCCATCAGGACGTGCCCGCCGGTAATGGGGAGCTGGACGTTCATGACCAGGTTCTTGTCGGCCTCGGCCATCGGCGGCATACCCTCCTGGGGCGGCGCCTCGCCGAAGCGGGAAATGCCGCCCACGAATTCGGTACCGAAGACCGTCTTGTAAAAGTTGAAGACTTCTTCCGTCTGGTTGGAGAAGTTCAGGTAGGTGCCTACGCTGGCCATAGCGATTGAATTGTTGAAGGGTGAATAAAGTGAATGCCCCCGTGTTGCCAACAAGGGTCGAGGGGGACTCGCCCAAGCTACGGTAAAGTAGGGTTACCGGCGAGTGTCCTGCACCAGCTGACACCACGAAGAAGTACCTTAGGAAAAAATTCCGCCCCATGCCGCGCTGTCTTCTCCTGCTGCTGACCGCTTTTGCCCTTGCCGCCTGCCAACCGGAAACGGAACCCGCGTCCGCGCCCGCTAAAACCGAAGCTGCCGATTACTACGACAACGGCGGCCGCGACGACGTGCTATCCGGCGGCGTACGGATGATCCCGATCTCCACCCCCTCCGGTGAATTCCGCGTGTGGACCAAGCGCGTCGGTAATAGCCCGCACAAGAAAGTACTTCTCCTCCACGGCGGGCCCGGCGCCACCCACGAATACTTCGAGGCGGCCGACAGCTACTTCCCCGGCGCGGGCATCGAGTACTACTACTACGATCAGTTGGAAAGTGGGCGCAGCGACCATCCCGCCGACTCTAGCCTCTGGAACATTCCCCGCTTCGTGAGTGAAGTGGAACAGGTGCGCACGGCTCTGGGTCTGGATCAGGACAACTTCTTTCTCCTGGGTCACTCCTGGGGCGGCATCCTCGCCATCGAGTACGCACTGGCCCACCAGGACCACCTCAAAGGACTCATCGTCTCCAATATGATGGCCTCGGTACCCGAGTACAACCGCTACGCGCAGGAAGTACTGGGCCCGAAAATGGATCCCGCCGTGCTCAAAGAGATCCAGGCGCTCGAGGCGGCCCGCGACTTCCAGAATCCGCGCTACGCCCAGCTGGTCACCGAGAATTACTATACCGAACACGTCCTGCGCATGCCCACGGAAGCGTGGCCCGATCCCGTCAACCGTGGCATGGGCGGCATCAACTACGACATCTACCTGGCCATGCAGGGCCCGAGCGAATTCGGCATCATGGAAGGTGCGCTGCTGGAAGACTGGGACCGCAGCCGGGATCTGGAGCAAATAACCGTACCCACCCTCGTCATCGGCGCCGAGCACGACACCATGGATCCCGAATACATGAAGTGGATGGCCGATCAGTTCCCAAACGGCCACTACCTCTACCTCCCCGACGGCAGCCATATGGCGATGTACGACGACCAGGAGCGCTACTTCCGAGGGGTGATCGACTTCATTAATTCAGTCGATAACGACCCCGAGTAGGGCCACCAATAAAGTTCATGGGTTTGTAGGGCAGGCGCGCGGGTGCACGGGGCGGGTGGTTGCGCCGTATCGGTCTGGCTCCCTAATTTAAGTCTCCGCCCGTCGGGAATGTCCCCGCGGGCCATACCGCACAGCCGTGAACCACACCTCCACCGCCGAAGAACACACCAAGCTGCCCGATCCGCTGGACCTGATACTGGACGCGCACCACGCCTATACTCCGGAAACCCTGGCGGCGGCGGGTTACGACCAGGATACGATCAACAAGGTGCAACACATCCGGATGCAACTGCAGCAGCACTTCTCCAATCAGCAGGAACTGGTGAAGAAGCAGCAGGACTTCATGGAGGAATCGGCCACCGACACCTTCGCCCTGATAAAGTCGCTCAAGCATTCCCTGAACCTCACCCTGCACGAATCCGAGCATACGCAGTGGGTGGCCAAGACGATGTACATCCTCACCTTCCTGCTGGGCTTTGCGCTCATCTGCGTGGCGGTTTACTTCGGCACCCGGGGGGAACAGGTGCTTTCGATTGCCTTCGGCACCTTCGGCATGGCGAGCATCGTGGGCATCATGCTGTCGGACCCGCCCCTCAAACTTCAGGACAGCCGCTCCAACTACACCCAACTGACGGTGGGTGTGCTGGCGTGGTTCACCGACCTGATCGACAAGCAGGCCATGACCCAAAGCCTGCAGACCAACCTGCTTAGCCTGCAACAACAGGCACAGGACATCCCTACCCTGCTGCGGGTGCAGGAAACCGTCCTCCAGCAGTACATGACCCTCTCCAACGCGCAGATTGAGAATACCGCCAAGGTTCTCCGGCTGCTGGAGGAGGTAGCCGAGCCTTCCAACCGCCCGCAAGCCAAGAAACGCTCCCGCAAAAAGGAGAAGTCGGCCCGGTTACTGCGGACGCAGTAGGTAGGGCACCCTACCCTGCCCAGCACCAATAGGGCGTCATTACCCTTAATCACCAGCGCGGTACCGAATGGCTTCGGTACCGCGCTGGTAATAAAATGGCATCGTTCCGATCTTCAGGGTGAAGGCGTCTGGACCTTTACCGAACGATCATGCGTCGGGCCCTCTCGAATCCCTGCGTCTGCATCCGGTAGATATAGAGGCCGGTCGGGTAGGCGGAGATGTCGACGGTGACGGCGTGATCGCCGGCGGGGAAGGTCCGGTCGACCAGGGTCGTCATCAGTCGCCCGTTCAGGTCGTACACCTGCAGCCGCACGGCCTGGGCGGTCGGGATGGTGAAGGGGATGACCGTGGTGCCGGTGGCCGGGTTGGGCCGGTTGGTACCCAGTTCGTACCCGATGGCCCCGATGTCGCCGACCGCGGTCGTCGAGGAGAAGAACGGATAGGGTTCGGACACCGAGCCGAGGATGTAGTCGGCCCCGAAGGCCTGCTCCTCCCCGTTGGTGCGGTACTCCGCTCCGGTGACGGTATTGACGATACGGAACTCCAGGGGCAGGCCGTAATCAAGCAGATTACCCGATACCAGCACGAAGGCGCGGTAGTTGTCTTCCGAGGGGCAGTACTCCATGCCGCCGATGCCGCGGCACTCTCCATTGATCAGGGCAATCACCTCCAGAGCGTCGTAATCGTCCTCACCGAGCAGCCCGGCGTCGAAGATGCCCGTCACGTTCATGTTGTGCTCGTAGCGACCGCGTTCCACCTCGTAGTTAAGGCTCTTCTGAGCGGGGTGGAAGATGGTACCCTTCCGGCTTGACTTAAGCTTGTAGCCCGCACCTGGATTGAACTGGCGCATGCTGCCCGTCCAGCCCCCGGAGCCAAGCTCGAAGAGGGCAAAGTCGGCCTTGCCTTTGAGGATATCCCCTTCGGCGGGACTTAGGTCGACCAACACATCATTCACGGGTTCGGGATGGATGCGTGGGTAACCGATCCAGTTCCAACTGTTGTCGATCGCCACCGAGATGGGACTCGGACTGGGCAGTCCGACCACCTTCAGGGTATCGGGTGCATTGGAGAGGTGTACGAGGTAACCCTGTCCCAGGTTGATGTCCCTCAGGTTCCCGTTCCAGCCGGAGGCGGGACTATACTGCGCGGAGTTGGCCTGCGACTTGACGATGACGTCGTTTCCGGAGGTACTGTTCAATATGCTTTGGAAGACGTATTCCCGTGACATATCGTCGGTTTCGACGTTCAGCGATATCCAGTTCCATCCCTTGTTAAGTGGGATGACCTGGAAGATACCTTCGGGGTGCAGAATGTAGGGCTGACTGGCCGAGCCGACGTGGTCGTTGGCCTGGAAGGTCAGTCGTTCCACTGCCCCGTATTCCACACCATTGAGGGCGTGCCAGAAGCGGAAGGTGATCTCATCGGCCTGGCCGCCTCCCAGGGTATTGCTGTGCACCTTGAGGTAGGCGGCGTAGGAATTGGAAGAGGGGATGTATTCCACCTTGGCTACGCCCCGGATCTGTCCGTTAACGAATGCCCCGATCAGGTCGCGCGGGTCGTCGGAGAGCAGATCATCCGTCCCGTCCAGACTGAACTGAGCCACGATGGTCATGTCGTACTGGTACTGGTCCGGATTAAAGGCCCAGTTGACCTCCTGAGCCAGCAACTCGAAGGTTACGGGTACCGATACGGCACGGTCTTCCACCAGGGCGGTGATCGTATCATGGTAAATGCCCGGCGTTAGCTCATCGCTGACGGCGAAGTCGACGCGATAATCGTCGCTTGGCAGAATGGTGCCGCGGGATTGCATCGGCGTGAGCCAATCGGGATAACGGATCAGCGTTGCATTGTCTAGGATATCCAGGGAAAAGGCCTTGCTGGCCAGGGTATTGTTCTTCAAAACTCCGGTGACAATGTGTGAGCGGCCCACGAGGCCGGCGGCGTAGATCGGATCGGGGTCCCAGAAGACGGGGTTCACATTGACCAGGAAAGACCAGTTGGTAGCGTGTTTCTGGATGTTCCCGCTGAGGTCCTGCAGACTGTCTACCGTGGCGATGATCTCGATGCCCTGCAATTCTAGCATTTCCGTCAGGTGAGGGGTGGTGTTGAGCACCAGCTTGTTGCCAAAGCAGGAGGCGGTAACCGGTATTTCTGCTCCGGTATCGGCGCGGGTGAGCCGTACCACCGGGGTGTAGCCGGCGGTGAAGGTGCAGTTGATCTCTTTGTCGAAGGCCACCGAGATCTCCTCACCGAAGCGGAGGAAGCCATCGCTCGGTGTGGGGATACCGTAGGGAGACAGGGAGTTGCGGTCGATATTACCCCGCTTTTCCGAGGAGTAGGTGATGCCACTCAGTCCGCAGTTGGCACTCGCCCGGATGCGGTAGGCACCGTCTTCGTAGTTGGACATGTCGAGACTGAGGTCGTAGTTGGCACCCACAAGTTGCGACTTATCCAATCGGGCGGCGGGGCGGTATCCTTCCCCTTCTTTCTTGATCTCTACGGTGACGTAGTTGAAATCCACATTGTTCAAGTCGTAGCCGGAGAGGGTCGTGCGCAGCGTACCTCCCGAGTTCTGGTTGATGAGCCAGCCGTCGTCCGGGTTGCGCAGGGTGATATTGGTACACTCCGTTTCAAAATTCAGGATCCTGATATAGGCCGTATCGGCGTTGATAAGGTTGCCGTTGTCCTGCCAGAGTTCGTACTCGCAGGGCGGGTATATCATGATGCCGATGTCCTTGTAGTTGCTCGCCAGTGGACCCCGGGTGACCGACAGGTTCAGGTTGGCTGTCTCTCCGTAGGGGAGGAAGAAGTTGGCCGCGCCGTTGTTGATAGACTGTCCCCCAAGTTTTACTTGTGCGCCATCAGGATTGGAAGTTGAAACTACCCGCACCGCATATTCACGGGTCTCCCGGCTTTCGCTGTTGTTCACGACTTGGCAGAGGAAGTTGGCCGTCCCGTCCGACGGCACGTTGGTGATCTCCGGGGGCAGAATGGTGATCGAGGCGCGGTCACGGGCCTGGGAGCCGGGTTCCTGCGGGCAACTGGTGGTGCCCAGTTTCAGGTTGAAGGCCGGCACGTTGTATGATTCGTCGGTGAGCAGGTCCACGGAGAAGAAGTCCCCGATGTCGCCATCGTCAAGCACGTAGCCCACCTTGCGGCTCTGGGTGTTTTCCGAGCCCGTGTTGGTGGTTGTCGACCAGCGGAACTTGCCCATTACGCCGAGTTCGCTGTCGAACCAGATGCCGGACTGGTTGTCGATCTTGGCGCCGAGCGCGAATTCGGTATTTACGAACACGTTGTATTCGTAGGATACTTCGGTTGTCTTGGAGCTTTCGTACTCCCGCGTCAGGGGGGCTCCGGCACTGAAGGAGATGTTTTCCACGAAAGTGGCGTCGCGGCCCCGGGCCGTATCGTTCTTCGCGAGAATGTTCTCCCACATCAGGCTATCGGCGATGAGGTTATTGACCTCCGCCTGGTCCTCCAGGGACAGGGAGGCGAAGGGCTGATCGTCGATGATATTGGCCCGCAGCAAGCCCAGCGTGGGCAGCAGGGTATTCTTGATGTGGGTTTCCGTATAGACAAAGGTGGTGGCGAAATCCTGGGAGGAGATCGACGGCACTACGTCGACGGTCGCCGTACAGCTGCCCGGATCGTAGGTGAGGAAATCCGCCAAGGCAAATTCCTGGTTGTAGGCCGCCCCGATGTAGACGTCGCCGGCGTGGCCGGTCAGATTGTCCATGTCCGAGGTGGAGAAATTTTCCGTGAACGTCATCGTGGTGTAGATGCCGTTGCGGTCGAAGTTGTCGCGTCCCGCCTGCGCGGCGAATTTGATCACCGTGCCAAATCCGTTGCCGCTGAAGGGCGTCAGGATTTTGGATCCCAGTAAGAGGTTGGCGTACAGGCCCGCTTCCCCGCCAACCTGGGTTTCGTTGGTCGTGAAGTTGGTAAAGGAGGTGCCCTTTTCCACGTAGCTGTAGCTGTTGTCGCCGGGAGGGTCGTGCAGGATAAGCATGGGTATATCGGGGGAGCGCGTGATGAAACTCGGGGTGTTGCTGCGGGCTCCGGTTACCAGGATCCACTGCTCGACCGGTACGGGCTCAACCAAGTCGACCTCCGGGATTATGTACAGCAGTTTCTCGTGGTTGTGGACCGTACTGGTGGCGATGATCGGCTCGCCGGCGTCCACCTCGTAGCTCGCTATGCCTCCCTTGATCGGCACCCGAACGAATTCACCGCCCCGGTCCGATACGTAGTCATAGATCTTGAGGTAGCCGGTATCGATGTAGCAGTCGACGCCCAGCACTTCCTTGACGTTGATGTCCAGGCGATAGGAAAAGCCCTGTTCCATAACCACGATGTCGTCGCCGTTGGAGTTGAGGCACTGGGTAACGCTCGCTCCGGCGTTCGCGTAATCGATGCTGATGTCGAGCGGCGAGCGGTAGATGAACGATACTACTGGATTGACGGCCGCCCGGATGGTATCGGTACTGCCCGCCAGAATGGTATCGGCGGCCTGCACCACGATCACGGAGTCGTTGCTGAGCGTATCCAGTATCTGCGGAATATATGTGGTGGTCTCCGCATCGGTGACAATTTCGCTGGTATCCCGACGGGTCAGGTCCACCTTAATGGCGGTGTTGCCAATTTGGTCCAGAATATTGGTGATGTTGGTCGAGGTACCGATAATGTCCACTACCTCCACGCTGTAGTCGCGCGCCGGCATCGCGGGCAGTTCAAGGATGCCGTTCGCGTCGGTTTGGTAATCTTCAAAATAGCAGTTGCTCGGTGATGTAATCCGCACGACGGCATAGTCGCCCAGGGGCGTCTGGCAACTGCCCTGGACGATCACCTGCAGGATATCGGTTTCCACGTCCACGAAGTTGAGGTCCGTTTTATCCTGGTCGATGTGCACCACCGTCGAGAGATTATTGTTGGCGTCCTCCAGCCTATGGTGCAAGTACACAGGGGTGAATTCGTAGGTCTTTTCGTCCTGCAGGGCGAACGACCAGTTGCCATCGCGGTCGGTCTGGATGCCGTAATCGGTACTGTCGATGAGGATCTTCACCCCTTGTACGCCGCAGGTCACGTTGTTGGGCGATTCCGGATAGGTGACCCGGCCGGCGGCGGTGAAGACCGTGAGATCGGTAAAGTCAACCCCGAGTGCGTTCTTGGCCGTCATGGTCAGACTGCGGGTAGCCGATGACGGAGAAAACTGGTGCGTAGTGGTTCCCACCTTACTGGGAGTCACTGTAAAGTCCGCTCCCTCAAAATAGTACACGTCCCGAAACTCGTAGTAGCCTTCCGCGTCCGTCACCGTACAATAGGTCGCGAAGCAGTTGGTGGGCAGATTGGCCCCACCGGCCGGCAATGCCGCCTGAAGTGCGAGCGTGACGTCCACACCAGACACGCCGGCCCCTAGGGTCGAGCGCACGTGGCCCTTGACGGCGCCGTCGGGGCGGCTGTAGCCGACATCCGAGTCGGTATAGTAGCTTCCCCCGATGGGTGTCACGTAGTAGGTATAGGCGTAACCAGGAATGCCGGTATCGTCGTTATACCCGCGGGCGTTCTTGCTCAGCACGTCTAGCTCTTCCCGTGTCGTGGAGCTGCCGGGAATGCTCCGCTCCAAGCGGATCTCGGTGGCAATGCCCGAGATGTCGTTCCACGTCAGGTTGGTGTTGCCGTACTTGGTGCCGTCTGCGGCGGTCAGGCCGATGGAGAAGGTGGAGCCTTGGTCGCTGATTCCTGAAGATTCGAAAGCATTATAACCTGGATAAATTAAGTAACTAGCTACTTTATAATTATGGTGACTTCCGGGTAAAAGTCCTACATCCGTATAACTTAAAATACCAGGTGAGGGAGTCGTATGAATGAGAACTCCATCCCGGTAGATGCGATAGAGAAGGCTGTTTTCCGGCAGGTCAGAGCCCTGCTCCCAATTGATAGTCACCCGATCGTCGTCCACCCCATCCTGTGCATTTACCTGAATTGGGTTTTTGAGCGGAGAGGTCGATAAAGTCAGTAGGTCATTTATTGGCAAGGTGGAACACGGAAGGTCCTTGGTATCTCCGAAATAATAAATTACAGAGACTTCAAAATTAATAGTAAAATTTGGAGGCATATTCATTCTGAACGTGCCCTCACTAACGTAGGCGAAGGGCTCGGTGCTGTAGTATTTGGTGTACACCCCATTCGTGGTCCTGCCAAGCTCAATAGTGACGTAACTACTAAAACACAATAGAAAATGGGCTGGGTGAGGCAAATCCTTAAAAGTTACGGTGGCATAATGATCACTCTCACCCCGTACACTGGAAAATGTTGGATCCGCAGAAATTACCTTTTGACCAGCTGATAGGCCTCTATACACGGGTATTTCACAGATTTCCTTCTCGCCGCATTCAACAAGATACGGTCCTGCAGGTACCGCGCAAGAATCTGTAGCCGTTGCTAGGAGACTTCCATGGTAGGCAAAAAAGGACAGGCCGACCAAGAGGCCGGGAAAAAAAAAGCGTAGCATGGTAGAGTGTTTTCGGGAAATGGAAAACCAGGGGCCTCCGCTGGCGGGGCCTCAATCAAAGGAGGTGTGGTGATGGATTATAGGGTCCGCGACAAGGGTGAGCGCGTATTACACTTCAACGAATATAAGAAGAAACAATACAAATTTTATAAAATTACCTTGTTTCCTGAATAATTTACTGATTGTGCTCACCGTTTCAAAATAATATTTCACCCTTTGGCAAATATTTCGATCATGAAACTATGGTTCTTTCTGGAGCGCTCATTCGTCCAGCTCACTCACCCTTTTCAGGTACGCCTCCACGTCAAACTTGCGTTCCAGCCCACCCTTGCTGAGCATCCGCAGTTTCCCGAACACCTCCCGCTCCGTCCACGCCCGATCGTGTAAGCCAAAGAGCCACAGCACGTTAGTGAAGCTATTGGCGTCGCGCCCGTCCATGAAGTACTTGTTGTTCAGGTAGAGCGTGGTCTTGTGGGCGTAGTCGTAGGTGTTGGTCCAGCGGATGATCTGTTTGCCCCAGTACATGCGCAGGTAGTTGGGCAGGAACCCGCGTTCGCGCATCTCTTTCATGGACGCGTTCCAGGCCTCATCGTCGGTCTCCCCTTTTTCCAGTTGTTCTCGCGTAAAGTGGTTCGGACGGGGATCATCCGCGTGTTTTTCCATCGTTTCCTTGGCCCAGTCGGGCAGCGCGTTCAGGCTGTCGTAGTCGTCCGGAGTGTAGTAAACGAAGTTGTGGGCCAGCTCGCGGCGCACGACCAGTTCCTCCACGTAGGCCTCGCGGTCGCTCTGGGGCGCGCTGGAGTTGCGGACCTTACGCAGGATCTCGCACGGACTTATATGCCCGAAGTGGAGGTAAGGACTCAGGTGACT
Source organism: Neolewinella litorea (assembly GCF_004803465.1). Classification (GTDB taxonomy): domain Bacteria; phylum Bacteroidota; class Bacteroidia; order Chitinophagales; family Saprospiraceae; genus Neolewinella; species Neolewinella litorea. The sequence goes on from NZ_SRSF01000008.1 coordinate 73,686, forward strand.
GGTCGCGTCGTCGGCGGGGTCCAGGCGACCGTCGCCGTAGCCCTCCAGGTCGGAACGCAGGAATGCGGTCAGTCGCCGGCGGGCCTCTGCGGTGCCCCCAGTGAAGTCAGGGCTCACTGGCACACTCCGATCAATTTTTAACTGATCCAGCAACTCGTCCACGCTGCCGAAGTCCAGGTCGCTTTCCAGCTCGAGTGCCTTGGCATCTTGCCCGGGCGTGGTTTCGGTGGTCTCTCCGCTGAAATCGTCGACCCGTTGCATGATCTTTTTACGAATGGTGCGGGCCGCGTATTCGCGTTTGTTGCTGGCCGTTTCCACCGGCACGACCACGTTGCTTTCGACCTGCACCAGGGGTACCTCCAGTTGGTCGGCCGCCTCCGAGCGCCACTTGCGTTCGTGGCGCAGGTAAGCGCGGTCGGTCACTACGGCGCAGGCGTCCTGGTCCTTCGCAAACCGGGTGATCCGCTCCGAGCGGGGTCCGTGCAGCATGCACAAAGGAATATCTCGTTCCGCCAATCGGTCCGCCACCTCCTTCAATCCTTCCAACAGAAAGCGGTAGTGGCGCAGGTTTGCCTCCGGAAAGTCGTCGATCAGCGTGAAGGCCACCACGCAGGGTTTACCCAGGTCATTGGCCCAGCGCACGGCGTACTCCAGGGCGGGATTCTCGTAGGCGCGCATGCTTTCCTGCATCCAGTACACCAGGCAGGTGCCGTCTTCCCGCAGGGGTCGATCGTTGAGTTGCTTCAGGCGCTCGGGGGCGATGCTGAATGATTTCATTTGCTCCATGCCGGCCTAACGGGCGTTGGCGGCCAAGGGTTTTCGGTTACCTATCTAGGCGGCGGGGCGCAGGTGCCGCGCCGGTCTCCTTTGCCGGGGTCGGGGGTTACCACACCCAAGTCTTCCACTATTCCGGCGTAATGCCCCCGGCTATTTTTACGTAGCGGACGGTATTCCCTTTTCCAACCAGGCTCATGTGCAGTTTATCCTCCGTCAGCTTGGTGATAAAGTAGCAGCGCCCGTCGTCGGGTACAGCCAGGTAGTTGCCTTCCCCGGTCGGGGCCACGGCGTCGGATACGTCCGGACAGCTGCGGCCCACCACGAAATTTTCCGGGGTGGCGTCCGGTTCCCCTTCGTAGCCGAAGATCATCAGGTTGCCCTCGAAGCGCACGGTGCTCAGGCTGTCGTCCTCGCTGCGCCAGACGCCCTGCAGGTCGCCGCTGGTATCGGTTACCGATTCCGGGTCCACCCCGGCTTCTTCCACGGCATCGGACACCGGGCCGCACGCAAAGATTAACAAACTGCAAACCAGAATCAGAGCATACTTTATCATGTACATCAGCTTTGGTGCTATAACCCACCTGGCCCGGCATTTGTGGTACCGGACCCCGGCACCCGCGCGCCGCCGGCTCCACCGTCAGCGCGCCCCCCCGTTGGACGGTCCCCCCACCGTCCAACCGCTTTAGCCGTTGGACGGTCCTCAGGAATTAGTCCAGCAGCTCCCAGAGAAAGCAGGCCCCGCCCCGGCGATCCGGTCGGGCGCCGCGGGCGTCGGCCCGAGCCAGACTGCCAGCACCGGGGTCGACCGACAGGTAGCGGTGGGTAGCCAGCGACATCAGCATCAGATCGCCCCGGAGCATATCCTGCCACTGGAAAGTGGAAGCTGCCCCGGCGTCCTCGGCGGTGAGGCGTACTTCGGCCATTCCGCCGCTCCCGCGCACCGTCAGGAACCCCCCGGTCGTGACCGACTGCAGGGCAACGCGCCCCTGGCCGCGATCGAGTACGCGAAATTCATCGGCATGGTCCGAATTGAATGGGGTGTTGGCGCCGACCGGGCGCAGGTAATTACGCCAGTTAACCAAGACGCTGCTGTCGGCCAAGCTCGTCAGGCGAATCGATCGACCGTAGGGGATCGGACGGGTAAGCGCCCGGTGCCGTGGTTCATCGACGGTGAAGTCCGCAACGTCAATTTGGCCGCCGACCTTCCCAAGACGGTTGAAGTTGAAGAGAGCATAGCGTACCCCCTGGAAGGTGCGCAACTGGTAGGGCAGGTGCACCGGGCCGCCCAGGGGCTGGAAGGCCTTTCCGTCGAGACTGTAGCTGAGGCGTGCGGTATCGGTTTCGAAATTGCCGTGGGCCCGTAGCCACAGGCGGTCCTGGTTGAGGGCGACGTCCCGTATCTCGCCGGTCTGCTGGTTATAGTAGCGGATGATCCGGCGGTCGCCTTCCCGCGCCACGCCGATCCAGGCGTAGGGGAGGTTGAGGAGGCCCAGACCTCCCACGTCGCCACTGCGCAGACCGGAAACGTCCACTTCCGCCGTCGCGGTGGATTCCGGTCCGATGGCGCGCTGCGTCAGCGAATTGCGGGCGCGCCAGAAACTCTCCGCCGGCAGGGCGTGCAGGCGCAGGTATCCCGGTCGCTCCGTGAGTGACCAACGGCTGTCGTCGGGCATATGGTTCCATTGCCATACGGGGTTGAGTGTAGGGCCGTCAAAGGTGTCGTCGCGCCGAAAGGGAGCCGCGGGGGCGGAATTGGACCCCGTATTCGGTTTTACCCAGGTGCGGGGACTGCGCGTCAGGTTGCCGGGCAGGCCCAAGTACGGCCAGCCGTCCTGCCAGGTGACGGGCGAGAGGGCAGTCAAGCGGCCTACGCTGTTGTAGTCCATCATCGACCAGCCCCACCATTCGCCGGTCTGCGTCTGCACGATACCGCCCTGGTGCATGGGGATGCAGCCGACGTAATTTTCGGGGTAGCGGACGACGTTGAATGGCGGGCCGTTGCGGGTGTCGAAGACCCTGGCGCGCTGCCCCACCCCGAGGTTTTCCTCGGCGCTCATGACGTTGACCTCGTAGGGGCCGTAGGGCTGGTCGGCGCGCAGGCAGACCTGGTAGCAGACCGGGTCGTAGTTGGTGTTGGTGATGTAGTACTTGCCATCGACCTTGTAGATGTGACTGCCCTCCCCGGCTCCGCTGCCCGCTTCCACGATGACGCGTTCCGTTCCGGGCACGACGTCGAGCAGGTCGTCGGTGAGCTGCACCATCTTTACTTCGCGGTAGCCCCAGACGGCGTACTTCTTGCCGTCGTCGTCGAAAAGCACCGTAAGATCGTGGAGGTCGGCCCTCATTTGTTGACGCCGCCACGGTCCGGCGGGGTCGGTAGCGGTGAATATCTGGGTGCCCTGCCCGTTGACGTTGGAGAAGATGTAAAAGGTGCCCTCGTGGTAGCGGAGGCAGGGAGCCCAGAAGCCCTGGCCGTAAATGTCTTTGCCTTCCTCGAGTCGAAATTCCGGTCCCAGGTCCAGCCGGTCGGCCGCGTACGTGAGGAGTTCCCAGTTGACCAGGTCGCGGGAATGCAGCACGGGGAGCCCGGGCATGGTATGCATGGTGGTGCCGGTCAGGTAATAATCGTCTCCCACCCGGATCAGGTCGGGGTCGGAAAACTCCTCGTAGAAGAGGGGATTGGTGAAGGTGCCGTTGCCGTTATCGGCGGTCCAGGTGGCCTCCTGGGCGGAAAGGGCACCGGAGAGCGCGAGCGCGGCGAGGCATAGCAGGTTGCGTAGCATGGTCGTCAAGGTACTCTACCGCTGTTCTTCCTTGCGCACCTCGAAGGGGCTCACTGGAAGTCCTTCCGCGGAATAAAGGTTGGCCCCCGTGGGGTTGTCGGCCCAGGCGTAGCGAACGGCCACTGGCTGCGGCACTTCCGGACTGCTCACGATCACTGTGTTGCCCTCAAGGCGGGCGCTGGCCCGCACGAAGCGGTCTCCGTCGCCGGAAATCTCGAAGTAGCGGGGGCGGTCGTCGCCATTCTTAACGGTCAGTTGGTCGGTGCCGGCGAGGGTGATGCGGACTTCCCCGGGCGCGAAGGTGGTTTCGGTGGGATACGGACTGATGGGGGATTCTGTATCGCCGTAAGCAACCCGCCGGGCGGCGAGGGCCAGCCGGTGGCCCACCGATTCCTTGTCGAGGGGGTGGATGTCGTTCCATTCCCCCACGTCGATCGCCATGGCCATTCCCGTATGCGGCAGGGCGAGGGCTTCCAGTTGGGCCTGGCGCAGTTGGGCCCAATTGCTTTCCGTGGGCCGGGGCGTCGGATCCATGAAGTTGGTCAGTTGTACGAACAGGAAGGGCAGGTCGGGGTCGTTCCACTGGTCGCGCCAGTCGCTGATCAGGGCGGGGAAGGTGTGGGCGTAGCCTTCGGGGTTGCCGGTATTCGATTCTCCCTGGTACCAGAGCACTCCCCGCAGTGGGTACTCACGCAGGGGGGCGATCATCCGGTTGAAGAGTCCGCCGGCCTTCCAGCGCACGAAGGTGGTGCCGGGTTGGGGGTCCATCGGCGCGCCGATGCGGTACTTCCAGGTGCCGCGCAGGTCAAGGGTATCCACGCCTTCGACGGCCAGAAAGTAGGGCTTGTCGGGCACGAATCCGCCCTTGCCGCCGCCGTTGATGACCCGTACCGCCAGGGTATTCCCGCCTGCCTTGAGCACGCCGGTCGGGACCGTGTACTTGCGGGGCGGATACTGGTAGCCGGTGGTACCGATGAAGGTGCCGTTGAGCCAGACGGAGTCCTGGTCGACCACCCGGCCCAGCCACAACCTTGCCTCCCGGCCCGCCATTGCGTCCGGCACCTCTACCCTGCGTCGCAGCCATACTGAACCGTTGAGCAGTCCCGTACCCTGGTCGGCCCAGTAGCCGGGTACCTGCATTTCGCGCCAGTTGGACTCATCGATGTTCGCGGCCGACCACCGGGCGGTGGACTGCAGGCCGGCATCGGAAGCGTTGAGCTGCTGGAGCCAGCCGGCCTGGGCGGCTCGCTCCCGGGCCTCGAGTTCGGCCACCATTACCGTATCGCGGAACTTTAGCATCTCGGTGTAGGCCTCGGGAAAGCGCTTCAGGGCGGCCTCGCTCATCCAGGATTCCACCGGACTGCCCCCGAGCGCGGCGTTGATCAGACCGATGGGTACCTGCTCCCGCTCGTAGATTTCACGGGCGAAGAAAAACCCGACCGCGGTAAATTCCGGCAGATTTTCCGGGCGGGCCGCCTCCCAGTTGCCGGCTGTCAGGTCGTCGTGGGCGCGGTTGAAATCGTAGCGGTCGGGGACGAGGAACTGCCGGATCCGGTTGTTGGTGTAGCCGGTCACGATTTCCGGGTACTCATCGGCCACGCGATCGAGGGCGAGTTCCATATTTGACTGTCCTGAGCAGAGCCAAACGTCGCCAAACAGAACGTCGGCCAGGGTGACCGTATTTGAGCCGCGGAATACCATCTCAAAGGGTCCTCCGGCCGGCTGCGCGGGCAGTTTGATCGTCCACTTTCCGTCGGCGCCGGCGCGAGTGCGGTATCGCGTACCGTTAAATTCCAAGGTGACGCGTTCATCGGGTGCGGCCCAGCCCCAGAGGGTGAGATCGGTGTCGCGCTGCAGAATGGCTCCGTCGCTCAGCAGGCGGGGCAGGCGGATTTGCCCGGTGAGGGTGCTCCCCATTAACAGCAGCAAAAAGTAGAGAAATGTAGAGCGCATACGAAATCGATTGTGTCGGCCACTAATGTAGTGTGCCCTTCCCGTTCGGCCATGACACCGTCCAACCGACCACCCGTTGGACGGTCCCCCCACCGTCCAACCGCTTAAGCCGTCCAACCGCTACCCACCCCCCACCACCACCCCGGTCCCGTTTACCGCCACGTTCCCTAGCTTAGCCTTTCCTTTCCCTTCGACCGGCCGCGTACTTGCGGTCCGGAGCCGAACGTTGTGTTGCTGCGACGCGGTCTACCACCCAGGGTGCCGCTCATCGTCTTTCCAAATCCTCCCCGATGCGCAATTACTCTTTGTCTATCCTCCTGCTGTCCTTACTACTGATGACCACCGCCCGGGCAACGGCCCAGGACGAAATCTTCGACGAGACGCAAGCCCGTACGCTGGACCTCGAGACCCGCGCCCCGGAACTCATCAACTTCAATTTCGGTCGCGAAATCCACAACGTGGAGGGGCTGAAGGACGGCACCTACACCACGACCATCGACGGCGTAAGTACCCTGACCACCAAGGGAACCCACATCGGGCAGGTCATCGTGTACGCCCGCCTGCTGGCCCCGAACGACACCACCATCTGGATGGATACGCCCGAGGTGCGCGGCTCCATTACCATCACGCCCATCCAGGACGACACCCGCATCGAGTCGAACAAGAAGACCTACCGCTTCAGCCGGGCCGACGCCTACAAGCAGATCTACCACATTACCCAGGAACCGGACGTCGACCAGGTGGAAGTGCGCTTCGCCTCCGAGGGCGGCTACTTCCTGGTGCACAACGTGGAGATCATTCCCTACTCCCCCACCGGCATTACCATCATCGAGAACCGCAAGCGCTATCAGAATGACCTGGCCGCCAAACCCACCCGCTACCGGCAGGTGAACGAAAACTACGTCGAGGAATTCCAGCGCATCGAGCAGTACCACCAGACGCTCAGCAACCTCATCAACCGCAACGAAAGCGCCGAACTGGCCTCGCTAAAGGCCAACAGCGCCAACCCCTTCACTTCCCCGGAATTCGTACGCTACTTCGAAGAGGTGGTCCAGAAGGCCAACACCGCCGACAAGGCGCAGCTGCAGGGACTACGGCAGGATATCTCGAAGTTCAAGTTCCAGGACGTGGCCCTGACCCTCGACAACCTGCTCCTCGGGGGGAAATTCGCCACGCTGATTTCCCTGGTCGGCAACGTCTTCGAGGGCATACAAACCGTCCAGATCACCCCCAACGAGGAGATGGACATCGTCAAGTACGCCGACCAGTACTACGCCCGTAGCGATAAGCGCAACAAGATCCAGTTCGAGCCCATCGAAGACCCCCTGGTGATCGAAAAGATCGAGCAACTGAGCGAAAAGAACCGCCAGTACCAGGACTACCTCAGCCACCTGCAGCAGTACATCGGCCAGGACCTCGACCTGCAGAACAAAATCAACCAGGACATCTCCCTCGCCAAAAAGCTGCGCGAGGAACTGGAATCGCTGGAATGGCAGATGCTGCAGCAATTCACGAAAAAGCCGCTGACCGACTTCATCGAGAACAACCGCATCAACTTCACCCAGGTCACCAACGAGTTCAACACGAACTTCCCCGCGGCCGAAGCCATCGATATCGAGACCATCGACGCCTTCGAGCAACAGCTCCAGCTAGCCACCAACAGCATCCTCATCGTGCGGGAAGACTACCAGCAGGTGCTGGCCAGCCTGAAAACTCACTACGAAACCCTGTATCTGCTGTACCCCAACCAGCGCATCGACGTATTCCAGGACCTCAACCTGCTCGACTCAAACCTCAAGCTCACCTGGAACAACAACCAGCGGGAAATCATCAAGCGCTACAACGGTAGCCAGTTGAACGTCCTGCTGGATTCCGCGCTGAACAGCCTCTAATCCCCCCTTCGCCGCGTGGCTGACGCACCGGCGTCGTACCTTCCGACGTTGGTAAGTCATCCATGCGCCTCTCGCTACTTGCATTTTGCCTGATCCTTTTGCACCTGCGCGCCGCCGCCCAGGAACTGCCCCCGGTGACCAGTTTCGAGCCGGAAACCTACGGCGCGGGCAGCCAGAACTGGATGATCAGCCAGGACGAGGACCTCTTCATCTACGTAGCCAACAACGAAGGACTGCTGGAGTACAACGGGGCACAGTGGTCGCGCTACCCCTCGGCGAACGAGTCCATCCTTCGCTCGGTGCAGGTAGCCGGCGACCGGATTTATACGGGCAGTTACATGGACTTCGGCTACTGGGAACGGCAGGCCGACGGGCAGTTGGAATACCGGAGCCTGACTGACCCCGTGGCCGGCCGCATCCTGCCCGACGAACAATTCTGGGACATCCTGGCCTACGGCGACGCCGTCGTCTTCCAGTCGCTCCAGCAATTCTTCCTGTACCGCCCGGCCACCGGAACCACCACCGTCATCCGGCCGCCCGGCGGGATCACCAATACCTTCCGGGTAGACAGCGAGCTCATCTTTACGGACCTGCGCGGGGGAATCTACCAGCTCGAGGGCGGGGGCATCGACACCCTGCTGGTGCCGGGCCGGGCACCCGGACAAGTCGTATACGTGTGGGAAGAGCAGGGCCAGTACCTCTTCCAGACCGACGCCGCCGGGGGGTACCGCCTCCTCGACGACGGAGCAATCGCTCCGCTGGACCGTTTCCCTTTTCTGCGCGACAAGCGCATCTACAGCGCCCTGGCCCTCCAGCGGGGGGGGGCACGCTTTCGGCACCATCTCCAGCGGCGTTTACCTAACCGACGCCGAGGGGCGGCTGACCTACCACCTCGATCAGGTGAACGGGCTGACCAACAACACCGTCCTGTCGCTCTTCCAGGACGCGCAGAGCAACATTTGGATAGGTTCCGACAACGGCCTGAACTGCATCAACCTGCCCTCACCCATCCGGAAATTTACCGATCGTACCGGCCGGATCGGCACGGTCTACGCCTCCGCCCGCCACGACGGTCGGCTGTACCTCGGCAGCAACCAGGGACTATTCGTACAGGAAAGCGACGGCTCGTTTACCCCTATCGCGGGCACGCGCGGACAGGTCTGGTCGCTATTCACCTACGACGGAGAGTTATTCTGCGGCCACGATTCCGGCACCTTCCTGGTCGGAGAGGGCGGTGCCCGACTGATCTCGCACGAGCCGGGTACCTGGACTTTCCAGACCGTAGCCGACCGCCCCGACCTTTTGCTGCAGGGAACCTATCGGGGGCTTTCGGTCCTGGAAAAGGGTGGGAACGGCTGGTCACTGCGCAACGCCGTCGACGGCTTCGACCTCTCGGCACGCTACCTCGTGTTGCAGCCGGGCCGGATCGCCTACGTTAGTCACGAATACCGCGGCATCTACGGCCTGCAACTCGACCCCGACTACCGGCGGGTTACGGAACGGATGGAATACGCCACGCCGGCCAAGGGCAAGAATGCCGGTCTGGTCGCCTTTCTGGATAGCGTGTACTACTACTCCCGGGAAGGGATTTTCGTGCTTGACGGGTTTCGGGAGGGCTTCAGGCGGTCCGACCCCCTGAGCGAGCAGCTTTCCGGCGCGGAGTACGTCTCGGGGCGCATGACGCCCACCGACGACCGGCTCTGGTTCGTGTCGGGGGCGGGGCTGGAATATTTCCACCAGGGTGCCCTGACGCAGTCGCTTACCCGCGTCACGGTCCCCCTTTCGGCCAACCTCATCGGCGCCCCACTCGGCTTTGAGAACATCTCACCCATCGGGCGCGACACCCTGCTGGTGGGCACCGCCAACGGCTATCTGGTACTGGCTCGGGCGGCCGTGCCCCTGCACCAGCACGAGCTGTACCTCACCGGGGTGCGTCAGGTTGGGAGCCAATCAACCGCCGCGTCCCTTCCCCTTACGGGCGGACAGCGCATTCCCTTCGCAGAGCGCAACCTGAGCTTTTCCTTCGCGGTCCCGGATTACAGCCGCTTCTTCCGCCCCCGGCTGCAGTACCGGCTGCGGGGAGTGAGCGACCGCTGGAGCGATTGGGCGGAGACCATGACCCTCGACTTCCCGGGGCTTTCCTACGGCGATTACGTGCTGGAAGTCCGCTCCCTGCTGGGCCGCCGCGCCTCCGAGAATACAATTACCTACCCCTTCACCATCCTGCGCCCGTGGTACGCCTCCTACCCCGCCCTGTTGTGCTACCTGCTGGGGGCGGCGGCGCTGGTGTACCTGCTGCACCGCTCCTATACCCGGTACTACCGGCGCAAGCAGCAACTGTGGCAGGAGGAGCAGGAAAGGGCCGTGGCCGCCCGCGAACGGCAGGCGGAACTGGAGCTCACCCGCCTGAACAACCAGCGGCTGCGCGAGGACATCGAGAGCAAAAACCGCGAGGCCGCCCTCTCCACCATGAACCTGGTGAAGAAAAACGAACTCTTGCAGCAGATCAAGGAAGAACTACTCGCCGCCCGCGACCCCCAGAAGAACATCCGCGAGGTCGTCAAGCAGATCGACCACAACATTGATGAGGCGGAAACCTGGGAACTCTTCCGCGACGCTTTCGAGAACGCCGACCGCGATTTCTTCCGTAAGATCAAGGACCTCCACCCCGACCTTACCCCCAACGATCTGAAACTGTGCGCTTACCTGCGGCTTAATCTCTCGTCCAAAGAAATCGCGCCCATGCTCAACATCTCCCCCCGCAGCGTGGAAGTGAAGCGCTACCGCATGCGCAAGAAGATGGGTCTCGAGCGGGATACGGGATTGACGGAATACATTATGGCGATATGAGCACGGCCGGGGCCCGCTCCTAGGTTGATTCCACACCCACACGTGGTACTCCACTCGTCCGATTTTCTCCAGGATCAGGCGATTCCGGCGGTTCACACCAGGAGATCAGTGGTGAGGTCTTCCTCTTTCCCTTTCAGTACATTATATGGCCATACGGCCGGGGGGGCGGCGGCGCGCAGGTGCCGTAATCCACCCGAATTCACCCCTGCATCACCTATACAACACCACAACAAGGGGTGTACTTCCTCGTCGGGTCGCAGACCATTATGCCCTGCAAGGTGGCTATATACCTGCGTTTCAGTGTAGTTACAGTTTTTGTAGGGGTGCAACGTTCTTTCAGTACGCCACAACGCAAGTAGTTTTGACGTGCACTCATAAGCATTGCTGCAATCCTCATAATATTCGGTTGCTGGCGATGCCTAACGTAAAGTCTCATGCATAGATACCTCTTATTACTACTTGTGCTCTGCGGCGCAAGTATCGGATTGACCGCCCAGTCGTTTATGGCTACCGGCACCATTACCGACGCCGAAAATGGCGACCCCCTTATCGGCGCCAGCGTCATCGTGGTTGAACCCAGTGGCACTGATGGGGTGCGGGGTACGGTAACGGATTTTGACGGTTCGTTTAGCATTCCCGACGTCGACCGCGGTACGGAGTTGCGCATCACCTATACCGGTTACCGGCCGACCACCGTGACGGTAGACAATAGCGATCCGCTCGCCATCGGCCTGGCACCTGACGTACAGGCCCTAGATGAGGTAGTAGTAATCGGTTACGGTACTCAGCAGAAGCGAAACGTTACCGGCGCGGTATCGACGGTAGATTCCGAGACCATCACCGACCTCAAGCCCATCAAGATCGAGCAGGCCCTGCAGGGCACGGTGGCCGGTGTTAACGTCACCACCCAGTCCGGTGCACCCGGCGCGGGACTCAATATTCGCATTCGCGGGGTATCCACGAATGGTCAAAATGCCCCGCTGGTGATCATAGATGGCTACCAGGGCGACCTCGGTACGCTAAACCCCTCGGACATTGAGACGATCACCGTGCTGAAGGACGCCCAGGCCGCCGTATACGGCACCATCGGCGCCAACGGCGTCATCCTGGTCACTACAAAAACGGGCAAGAAAAACCAGCCCGCCCGGTTGAGCTACAACACTTACGTGGGCACCCAGGAAAGTTCACGATCGCTCAACCTGCTCAACGCCACCGAGTACGCCCTGCTGCTCAACGAAGCCTACGCCGCCGGCGGCCAGCCCCTGCCCTACCCCGATGCCTCCAACCTGGGCTTCGGCACCGATTACCAGGCGGAAGTGTTCGGCAACGCGCCCATCATGAACCACGACCTGACCGTCTCAGGCGGCAGCGATCGGGTGACCTACTCCCTGGGCGGCTCCTTCCTCGACCAGGAGGGCATTGTCGGCGGAGAGAAGGCGGACTTCACCCGTAGCACCGGCCGGGTATCCCTTGGCCTGGACCTTACCCCTACCCTGAAACTGACGACAAACGCGATATATACAAACATCAACCGCCGCTCGCTCAGTGAGAACGGGCTCGGATCGGTCCTCTTCAACGCCCTGAACACGCCGCCTACCCTGCCCCTGCTCGACGAGGCCGGTGAATTCAGCCTGGTGCCCAGCACTACCGGACTCGGCATCGAGGTGATCAACCCCGTTGCGCAGATCGCCAACACCTTCAACGACTACGGCCTGAACAAACTGAACGGACAGGCCACCCTCGACTGGAAGGTGGTGGATGCCTTCACTCTCACCGGGCGCGTCGGCTTCAACACCGCCAACAGCGAAGGACGCAACTTCAACCGGCAGGTGAGCTACGGCGGCAAGGTATTCGACATCACCCGCAGCAGCGTCAACCAGAACGCCATCAACGATAACAACTACTCGCTGGACCTCTACGGTACCTACGACAAGGACCTCGGCGCCAACCACCACCTGACCGCCACGGCGGGCACTACAGTATTCCGGGAACTCGGTAACGGCCTGTTCGCCACGGGTTACGACGTGCCAAACAACGACTTCGGATTCGCCGACATCAGCCTTGCTACCGGCACCAGCCCGGAAGGTGCCCGCGACGTAGGCTCCTACTCCTACGACGAGCGCCGGTTGTCGTACTTCGGGCGTGTACAGTACAACTACGCGGAGCGCTACTTCCTAACGGCTATGTTGCGCCGCGACGCCTCAACCAAGTTCGGCCCCGAGAACCGCTCGGCGCTCTTCCCCTCCTTCACCGCCGGCTGGATCGCCGTGGAAGAAGGCACCCTGGGCGAGGCCAGCCCAATCGACCTGCTCAAACTGCGTATCAGCTACGGTATCCTGGGCAACGACCAGATCCTGAACAACGGATACATCGGCAGCCTGAGCGGCGAGGCCACCTACGTCTTCGACGGAGTGCTCGTCAACGGCACCGCCATCGGCGCCCTGCCCAATCCCGCCCTGCAGTGGGAGGAGGCCAAGAAGTTCAACGCCGGCTTCGACCTGAACCTGCTGGATTACAAACTGAGCGTCACGGCCGACTACTTCATCAACACCCGCGACAACCTGCTCATCAGCAACATCCCCGTCTCTGGCATCGTAGGTACGGCCGCACCCGGCAGCGCCGCCCCGACCGTCAACGCCGGCGCGGTACGCAACCAGGGCTTCGAACTGGCCCTCAACTACCGTGAGCGGCTGAGCAGCGATTGGCGCATCAACCTCAGCTACAACTTTACCACCCTCGACAACGAGGTATTGGAAGTGAACAACGGCACCGGCTTCATCGAGGGCGGCGGCTTCGGGGTCGGCCAGCTGGCCCCCTCGCGTATGGAGGTCGGCCTGCCCATCGGCTACTTTTACGGCTACCAGACCGACGGCATTTTCCAGAGCACGGACGAGATTGAGGGTGCCCCCTCCCAGATCGCCCTCGGCGCCGCCGCCCAGCCGGGTGACCTGCGCTACGTGGACATCAACGGCGACGGCGTCATCGACCCCAACGACCGCACCTACCTCGGCGACCCGATCGCCGACATGACCATGGGCTTCAACGCCCAGGTGGAATTCCGGCGCTTCGACTTCACGGCCTACGCCTTCGCTTCGCTCGGCAACGAGATCGTACGCAACTACGAGCGCGCGCTTTCCGACGTGAACCGCCTCGACTACTACCTCAACCGCTGGACCGGCCCCGGCACCACCAACGAAGTACCGCGGGTGACCACCGCCGCCACCTCCAACCGGGTCTTTTCCGACTTCTACGTGGAGGACGGTTCCTTCCTGCGCCTGCAGACCGTCACCCTCGGCTACACCCTGCCCCTGGGCATCAGCGGTCGTGAGAATACGAGTCTGCGGCTCTACTTCAGCGGCAACAACCTGTTTACCGCCTCCGAGTACCTCGGCTACGACCCCGCCGCCTCCAGCGGCTCGCCCATCGGCGGTGGTATCGACCTCGGCTTTTACCCCATCGCACGCTCCTTCCTCATCGGCGCCAACCTCAGCCTCTAACCACCCCGATTATGCACCGCAAGCAACTTAAATACTTCCTGTGGGCGCTGTTCGCCCTTCCCTTTACGGCCTGTGAGGAAGACTTCATCGGCCGGGACCCGGTCTACTCCATCGACTCGGAGAATTACTTTAATGCCCCCGGCGATTACGAGAATGCCCTGATCGCCGCCTACGACCTCCTGCAGCCGACCTACCTGAACGTCATGCTGGGGGAGATCGCCTCCGACAATACCCTGGCCGGCGGCGAAAGTGCCACGGATGTGATCGGTATCCAGCAGGTGGACAATATGATCCACACCCCCGTGAACGACCAGTTGGACAACATCTGGGACTGGATGTTTGCCGGCGTGAACCGCGCCAGCTTCATCCTGGAATTCCAGGACAAGATCGACTTTGAGGGCAAGGCCCAGATCCTCGCCGAGGCGCGCTTCCTGCGGGCCTACTACAATTTCGAACTGGTCAAGTGGTTCGGACCAATCCCCCTGAAGAACGACGCCCGCTTCAGCCTGGGCGATGAAACCACCATCCCCCGGTCGCCGGTACCGGAAGTATACGACGCCATCGAGGCCGATCTGATGGCCGCCATCCCCGACCTGGCCGCCACGCCCCCCCAGGTGGGACGCGTACCTAAGGCCGCCGCGCAGGCGCTGCTCGGCAAGGCTTACCTCTACCAGGAGGAATACGCCGCCGCCGCGCAGGTGCTGCAGGCCGTGATCAACTCCGGCAACTACAGTCTGTCCGATGACTACGACGGCATTTTCGAGCAGTCGGGCGAGAACGGTCCCGGATCCATCTTCGAGGTGCAGTACACCGACGCGGAAGGTGCCGGCTTCGGCTGCCTCCAGTGCAGCGAGGGCAACGTGGCCGTCGGTTTCAATGGCATCCGCAACTACGCCGGCCCCGTATTCGACGGCGGATTCAGCTTCAACGTGCCAACCCAGGAAGCCTACGAGGCCTACGAGCCCGGCGATGCCCGCCGCGAGGTGGCCATCCTGGACATCGAGGAATGGGCCGCGGAAACGGGTGCCTCCTACGGTACCGGCTACGAGCACACCGGCTACTTCAACCGCAAATACCTGGCCCGCAAGGGTGATTCCAACATCGGCGACCAGAACCTGACCAATCCCAATAACTACCGCGCCATCCGCTACGCGGACGTCCTCCTGATGGCCGCCGAGGCCCTCAACGCCATCGGGCAGGACGAGCTGGCCCGGGAGTACCTCAACCAGGTGCGCCGCCGCGCCTTCGGGGATACCGACCACGACATCAGCGCTTCCGGTGAAGCCCTGCGCGACTTCATCCTCCGCGAGCGGAGACTGGAGCTGCTGGGCGAAGGGCACCGCTTTTTTGACCTCGTCCGCACCGGCCGCGCCGCCGACGCCATCGAGGGCTTCCAGACCGGCAAGCACGAACGCTTCCCGGTACCCTTCCAAGAAATTCAGTTTTCCAACGGCAACTGGGTACAGAACCCCGGCTACTGATCCACCCGCCAAAATTTACAGTGATGCAACTGATGAAAGTATTTTCCTTCCTGTTTTTCGTTCTGCTGATGGCCGGGTGTAAAGACGAAATGTTTCTGCCGGCACTGGAAGACGCCGAGCTGCCCAGCGAATTGTCCCTGGACTTCTCCATTACCGGCGACAATACCGGTACCACCACCATCCGCCCTGGTGGACGTAGTGTGACCTCCTTCACCGTCGACTTCGGCGACGGGGGTTCGGCACCCGTCACCCTGGCCCCCGGTGAGGCCATCACCCACGTCTACGACGAAGGGGTGTACACCGTGTCGCTGGAAGCGATGAACATCAACGGGGAAACCACCACCTACAGCGAGGAACTGACCGTAAGCTTCCGGGCCCCGGAAAACCTGTCGGTCACCGTACTGCCCACGCCGGGTAATCCGCTGTCCATCGACGTTACCGCTACGGCCGACCTGGAAACCAATTTCCTGGCCTACTTCGGCGAAGACCCCGACGAAGACCCCGTTTCCTTTCAGGAAGGCGAGACCGTGAGCCACGAATACGGTTCCACCGGCACCTACGAAGTGCGGGTGGCGGCCCTCAGCGGCGGATCGGGCCGGGTAGAGGACACCGTCACGGTGGTAATCGACAACCCCGTACTGCTGCCCCTCACTTTTGAGGACGCGACAAAGACCTACGAATTCATCGGCTTCGGCGGCGCCAGTGCCGAAGTCGTCGACAACCCCGATGCCAGCGGCATCAACACCAGCGCCCGCGTGGGCAAGCTCAACAAGGGCGAGGGCTCGGAAGTCTGGGCAGGTTCCGTCTTTGAACTGGGTGCGCCCGTCGACTTCAGCGCAAGCCAGGAACTGAGCATGAAGGTGTGGTCGCCCCGGGCCGGCATCCCCGTACTGCTCAAACTCGAGAACGCCACCGACGGCGACATCTTCGCCGAGGTGACCGTCAATACCACCACGGCCAACCAGTGGGAGGAAGTGACCTTCGACTTCAGCGGCGCCGACCTCAGCCAGAGCTACTCCAAGCTGGTCCTCTTCTTCGACTTCGGCACCGCCGGAACTGGGGCCGACTACTACTTCGACGACGTCCGCCTCGCCGGCGAGCGCCCGAAACTGACCCTGCCCCTGACCTTCGAATCGGCCGACCTGACCTACGAATGGAACGGCTTCGGTGGAGCCACGGCGGAAATCATCGACAACCCCGACGCCAGCGGTATCAACATCAGCGGCCGCGTCGGCAAGCTCAACAAGAGCGAAGGCTCGGAAGTCTGGGCCGGCGCGGTGATCCAGTTGCCCCAGCCGATCGATTTTTCCAGCACTTCCCGGATTGCCGTCAAGGTATGGTCGCCGACCGCCGGCATCCCCGTCCTCTTCAAACTGGAGAACGCCACCGACCCCAACGTCTTCATCGAAGTGACCGCCACGACCACCGTAGCCAACCAGTGGGAGGAACTCACCTTCGACCTGAGCGGCGGTGACCTGAGCCAGGACTACTCCAAGGTGGTCCTCTTCTTCGACTTCGGCACCTCCGGAACCGGGGACGACTACTACTTCGACGACATCCGCCTGACCGGAGTCGACGCGCCCGCCGTACTCGCCCTGCCGCTGACTTTCGAATCGTCCGACCTGACCTACGCCTTCAGCGGCTTCGGCGGAGCATCGGCCGAAGTGATCGACAACCCCGACGCCAGCGGCATCAATACCAGCGACCGGGTGGTCGTCCTCAACAAGGGGGAAGGCTCGGAAGTCTGGGCTGGCGCCGTCATTCAGCTCACCCAGCCCATCGCCTTCGACGGCCAGCAGCTGGTAAAGGTGAAAGTTTGGTCGCCCAAGGCCAATATCCCCGTTCTTTTTAAACTGGAGAACGGAACCGACGGTAACGTCTTCCTCGAAGTGACCGCCAACACCACCGTAGCCAACCAGTGGGAGGAACTCACCTTCGACCTGAGTGCGGCCGACCTGACGCGCAACTACTCCAAGGTGGTTCTCTTCTTCGACTTCGGCACCGCCGGAACGGGAGCCGACTACTACTTCGACGACATCCGCCTGGCGCGGTAACCGACCACCCCTGCCTTCCAGCGTACCCACGGCACCCGCGGCCGCGCCCTGGAACCCTTACCACCAAGAAAAATTCAACCATGAAATTCCAATACCTACTGTTGCTGCTGGTCCTGAGCCTGACCGCCTGCAACCAGGAAGAATACGCCTTCGGCGACATCCGGGCACCCCGTAACCTGCAGATCGAGGTCGCCGTGGCCGGCCAGACCGCCGACACCCCCAACGGCGACGGCAGCGGCATCGTGGAGTTCACGGCCACCGCCGAGGACGCCATCACCTATAAATTCGTCTTCAGCGACGGCACCCAGGAGGTGGCCCCGAGCGGACAACTCACCAAACGCTTCACCCAGGTAGGCGTGAACACTTACGGAGTGACCGTGGTAGCCTCCGGAACGGGAGGCGTGGCCACCACCGCCAGCACGGAAGTGACCGTTGCCAGCACCTTCAGCGACGCCGAAGCCCTGCAACTGCTGACCGGCAACGGCACCAAGACCTGGTACTGGGCCGCCGACGAGCCGGGCCAACTGGGCGTAGGCCAGAACGACGGCGACGCCGAGAAGAACTACTTCGCCAACTACTACCAGGCCGCCCCCTTCGAAAAGGACGGCGCCGGTGAAAGCCAGTGCCTGTACGAGGACGAACTCGTCTTCAGCCGCCAGGGCGACCAGCTCTACTACGAATTGAACAACTTCGGACTGACCTACTTCAACGTTGCCTATCAGGACGTGGCCGGCGGTTCGCAGGGCTACGACTTCTGCTACGAGTACGACGTACAGGAGGACCCACAGCTGGTCACCCTCTCCCCTTCGGAGTCGGTGGTGGCAGCCAACGGCATTCCCGGCCAGACGCGGGGCACGGTCCTCAACTTCACCGAGGGTGGCTTCATGAGCTACTACATCGGCGCCACGCAGTACGAGATCCTCTCGCTCACCGACAACCGCCTGGTGGTTCGCGCCGTACAGGGCAACAACAGTGGCCTGGCGTGGTACCACATCTTCACCTCCACCAAGCCCGAACAGGGCGGCGGCGGAGAGGAGCCGGAGTTCAATGCCCTGGTATGGGCGGACGAATTCGACGGCACCCAACTGGCCGACACCTCCTGGAGCTACAATACCGGCACCGGTAACAACGGCTGGGGCAACAACGAATCGCAGTACTACACCGACCGCCCCGAAAATATCAGCGTATCCGACGGAACGCTGAAGATCACGGCGCAGCGCGAAAATTACCGCGGCTCCGACTTTACCTCCTCGCGCATCGTTACCGAAGACAAGTTTGAATTCACCTACGGCCGCGTCGAGATCCGCGCCAAGCTGCCCAGCGGTGGCGGCACCTGGCCGGCACTCTGGATGCTCGGTGCCGACTACCAGACCAACACCTGGCCCGGCTGCGGCGAGATCGACATCATGGAGCACGTGGGCAACCAGCAGAACCGCGTCTTCTCTTCCCTGCACTTCCCCGGCAACTCCGGCGGCAACGCCCGGACGGAGAGCACCCTGGTGGAGACGGCCTCTACCGACGCCCACGTGTACAAGGCCATCTGGTCGGAAAATACGATTCGCTTCTACGTCGACGACAACCTGTACCACACCTTCAACAACTCCGCCGACCTGCCCTTCAACAAGGACTTCTTCCTGATCTTCAACGTCGCCATGGGCGGCAACTTCGGGGGGAATATCGACGCGGGTTTCCAGGCGTCGACCATGGAGGTCGACTACGTACGGGTCTACCAGTAAGTGATGCGCATGAACCACCCATTCCTACTGCTCTCGGGCCTGGCCGCCGTCGCCCTGGCCCTGCCCGGCTGCTTCAACCTGGAGGCTACGGGCAAGACCCCCGCCCATCCCGACCGGGCACTGATCTGGTCGGATGAGTTCGACGGCGACGCCCTGGACACTACCGACTGGAACTTCGAGCTGGGCGACGGCTGTCCCAACCTCTGCGGATGGGGCAACGCCGAAAAACAGCTGTACACCCGGGAGAACCACCGGCTGGTGGACGGCCACCTCATCATCACCGTACGCAAGGAAGGGGAGGCGTATACCTCTACCCGAATTACGACGAAGGACAAGCGGGCGTTCAAGTACGGCCGCATCGAGACCCGCGCCAAACTGCCGGTGGGCCAGGGCCTCTGGCCGGCCTTCTGGATGCTCGGACAGAACATCGACGAGGTGGGCTGGCCCCGCTGCGGCGAGATCGACATTCTGGAGTATGTGGGCCGGGAACCCGGTCAGGTATTCACCACCCTGCACACCGAGGCCGCCCACGGCGATTCCGGCAACTCGAAGGTGAGCCGCTTTGCGGACATCGAGGAGGGGTTCCACCGTTTCGCCGCCGAATGGACCGAAAAGGAAATCTCCTTTTTCGTCGACGACCAGCTGGTGTACACCTTCAAGCCGGAAAGCTATACGGAGGCCGTGTGGCCGTTCGACCAACCATTCTATATCCTATTCAATCTCGCCGTCGGCGGAAATTTTGGAGGTCACAACGTGGACGATTCCGTCTTTCCGCAGGAGTACATCATCGACTACGTACGGGTGTACGCGGCGGAATAGATTCACTACTAACTTTTAAATCGATTCTATGAAATACTTGTACACGCTATTCTTCCTCTGCCTCTCGGCCGTGGCCCTGGCCCAGGTGCCGACTACCGCGCCACCCGCCCCGACCGTCGAGGCGTCGAAGGTGATCTCCCTGTTCAGTGATGCCTACACCGACGTGAGCGTCGATACCTGGCGTACCGACTGGAGCTCGGCCGAATTTAGCGACGTGGTCATCGCCGACAACGCGGTCAAACTCTACAGCAACCTGGATTTCGCGGGCATCGAAATGACCGGCGAGAACGCCCTCAACCTGATGGCCGCCGGCATGACCCACCTGCACATCGATTTCTGGTCCGCCAACAGCACCACCTTCCGCGTGAAGCTCGTGGACTTCGGCGGCGACGGATTCGACGGCGGAAACGACACCGAAAAGGAAGTCGTGCGCAGCCTGCCCCAGGGCGAATGGGTGAGCATCGATTACCCCCTGGCCGAATTCTCGGGCATGAATAAGGCCGACATCAGCCAGTTCATCATCTCCAGCCTGCCCGCCGGCGCCAGCGTAGTCTACCTCGACAACATCTTTTTCTACGAAGGTGAGGCCACCGGCACCGTCGACGGACCCACCGTAGCGGCCCCCACCCCCACACGCGACGCTGCCACCGTCGTCTCGCTGTTCAGCGATGCCTACACCGACGTGAGCGTCGATACCTGGCTTACGGAGTGGAGTTCGGCGAAGCTGAAGGACACCACGATCGCCGGTAACGCCGTCAAGCTCTACTACGATCTTGACTTTGCCGGCATCGAAATGACCGGCGAAAATGCCCTCGACCTGATGGCTGCCGGTATGACCCACCTGAACATCGACTTCTGGTCGCCCAACAGCACCACCTTCCGCGTGAAGTTGGTCGACTTCGGCGGCGACGGCTTCGACGGCGGTAACGACACCGACGCCGAAATCGCCCGCGAACTGCCCCAGGGCGAATGGGTTAGCCTGACGTACTCCCTGTCTAGTTTCGCCGGTCTCAATACGGACGACATCAGCCAGCTCATCATCTCGAGCCTGCCCGTAGGCTCCAGCATGGTCTACCTCGACAACATTTACTTCTACAGCGGCGGCCAGACGGGTGGAGGCGGCGCCCTCGACCTGCCGGTGACCTTCGAAGATGAAGCGGTCACCTATGGCCTGGTCGACTTTGGCGGTAACGTTTCCCAGGTCGTCACCGACCCCACCGATGAGGAGAACCACGTGGCCGAAACCACGAAGACCGCAGGTGCGGAAATCTGGGCCGGTACCACCCTCACCGTTGACGCAGGCGGCTCGCCGAACGATCCCGGCTTTGCCAATCCCCTCCCCTTCACCGCCGATGCTACTACCGTTTCGGTACGGGTATGGTCCCCGACCGCCGGAACCCCCATCCGTCTGAAGGTGGAAAACAGCGCGGACGTCACCGTCACTGTGGAAACCGAAGCCGTCACCACCGTCGCCATGGAATGGGAGACCCTGGTGTTTGACTTCGCCAACGAAGCTCCGGGTACGGCAGCCCTGAACCTCGCCGCCCGCTACAACAAAATGTCTATCTTCTTCAACTTCGGCACCCAGCCGGAAGAAGCGGCCACTTACTACTGGGACGACGTCTACTTCGGTGGCGAAAGCACCGGCGGGGGTGGCGGCGGCGGCGGAGCCGACGGTCCCACTACGGGGGCACCCGCTCCGGTACACGAAGGTGATGACATCATCAGCCTTTTCAGCGAAGCCTACAACGACGTGACGGTCGACACCTGGCGCACCGACTGGAGCAGCGCAGCCTATTCCGAGGTTTCCATCGACGGAAACGCTACCAAGCTTTACACCAACCTCGACTTCGCCGGCATCGAAACGGTAGGCGATAACGCCCTTGACCTGACCGGGATGACCCACCTCCACGTGGATTACTGGTCGGACGACCTGGATACCTTCCGCATCAAACTGGTCGACTTCGGCATGGACGGCTTCGACAACGGTACCGATACCGAATTCGAGATCCCCTTCCGCGTCACTAAAGGCGAGTGGGTGCGACTGGATATTCCGCTCGAAGACTTCGAGGGGATGAATCAGACCGACATTAACCAGTTCATCATCTCCGCCCTGCCCACGGGCAGCGGATCCGTCTACCTCGACAACATCTACTTCTACAACTCCACCACCGTTGCCAACGAGCTGCCTAAGGTGGGCGTCCTGTCGGCCTACCCCAACCCAGTCACTGACCGCGCGGTAATCACCGCTCCGGTACGGATGGAGTCGTTGGTACTGTTCGATGCTAACGGCCGCCTGCTGGCCGAGCATCGCCCCGGTGCCCTCCAGTACACCCTGCCGATGGAAAACCTCCGCCCCGGCATGTACGTGGCACTGGTCACCACGGCGGAAGGACAGTTTACGGTAAAGCTCCGTAAGCAGTAAGACCTGCGTTCTCTCACTTTGATTAAAGCCCTCCGGTCTTCCGACCGGGGGGCTTATTTTTTGGGGCCTGGCTATCCGGCGCTCAGCAGATCTTCCAGATCCAGGTGGCGGGTATACATCTCGATGCCGCCGTCGGGTTTGCGCGGCCACGTCTCCTGGGGGCGGTCCCAGTACAGTTCCACCCCGTTACCGTCGGGATCGTCCAAGTAGAGGGCTTCACTGACGCCGTGGTCCGCCGCCCCGGTGAGGGGATATTCCGCCTCCAGCAAACGGCGCAGCGCCGTGGCCAGATCCCGCCGCTCCGGATAGAGGATGGCCGTATGGAACAATCCCACGCCCTGCCGGGGAGCGGGGGGCGCACCAAGGCTCTGCCAGGTATTCAACCCGATGTGGTGGTGATAACCGCCCGCGGAAATAAAGGCAGCCTGACTGCCGTAACGCGTCGTCTCTTCAAAACCGAGCAGTCCGCAGTAGAAACCCAGGGCGCGTTCCAGGTCGGCCACCTTCAGGTGAACGTGCCCAATACGGGTGCGGGCGGGGATGCGGTAGGGTGTATCGGACATAGGTAGAGGGGATTGTGGCAGACCATTCGCCGGCGGCGCGCAGGTGCCGTGAACAGTCGTTCGAGCGATGAAGGACCATGAGCCAATCCGGCAAATAATCCGGGCTGAAGTGGCAGGTGGTGGAAATTTTCGCCGGTTCTTTCGCCGGATTAAGCTACGGGGTCTTTTCTTGCATTAAACATTTTCATCCGCATCCCTTTCTCAAAGGCACAGGAATCATATACTAAAGAAATACCCTTCATGACCATTGACCAAGTAATATCCCGCCTCCAGGAAGGCAATCAGCGCTTCGTATCCGACAAACTCGACGGCAAGCTGCAGAATTCCTCCCGCCGCAACGAACTCACTTCCGGCCAAAACCCCTACGCCATCGTGCTCAGTTGCGCCGACAGCCGCGTGGTGCCCGAACTGGCCTTCGACACCGGCATTGGTGAGATTTTCGTCGTGCGCGTGGCCGGCAACATTGCCAACACCTCCTCCATTGCCAGCATTGAATACGCGGTCGCTCACATCGGCAGCCCCGTAGTCGTAGTGCTCGGCCACGAAAGCTGCGGCGCCGTTACGGCTGCCCTGCAGGGAGGCGACAACGGCTACAACCTCAACCACCTGACCGCCCACATCAAGCCGGCCATCAAGGCCTCGGCTGACGGCGCCTCCGTCAACGAAGTGGTCAAGGAAAACGCTCGCCTCACGGCCCGCGAACTGCAGGAACGCAGCAGCATCATCCGCCAGGCCGTGGCCGACGGAAAGGTCAAGATCGTTCCCGCCTACTACAACCTCCACTCCGGCGAGGTCGAAATGCTGGAAACGGCCTAATCCAACTGCCGCAGATACGCCGATAACCGCGCTTCCAGATTACCCTGCCGCGCCAGGAACTGGAAGCGCGGATCGGTGTAAATGACCGACAGGTCAATCGGCGTGATCCGGTAGGCCCGGGCCAGGGCCTGCAAGGACTCCTCCGCCCGCTCCTGCAGGGAGTAATATTTGGCCATCTGAACCAGGGCAAGACTTTTATCGGCCGGAGTAACGGCCATCCCCATGGCCCGCTGCAAGTACTCGATTCCGTCCTGGGGGCGCCCGGCCTGGGCGTAGACCAGTCCGACTTCCGATACCGCGACTACGCTGCGCGGAAGGTAGGTTAGTACCGAATCCAGGTGTACCAGCGCCTGGGAATAGCGCTTGCGGGCCAGGGCTTCATCCTTGGCAATCCAGAAATCAAGTACCACATTGGAGTATTCACCGCTGAGGGTGGTGGGTACCGGAGGCCCGTCTACCGCACTGACCACCTCCAGGGTGTAGTCGCGCCAGTCGAAGGTGCAGGCCAGGAACAGGTCGGGATCGGTCGGCGCGCCCCATTCGCTGCGGTCGACGCCGTCGCCGTAGTAAACCCGGTACCACTTGCCGTCGACGGGAATTTCCACCCACACTTCATTCTCCCGCACCTCGCCGTAACTGAGCACCTTTCCCGACACAACCCGGTGCGGCACGTCCAGGTACTGCAGGGCCAACGACAGCAGCAGGTGCTTCCGCCGCGGCGTGGTGCGCCGGCGATAGAGGTCGGCCAGCAAGGGTTGACCGTAATCGAATTCATCCGTGCTGCGTACCGTCTTGACCCGCCGCCCCAGCCGGCGGACGAGCCGGTCGACGTCGGCCACCGTGGTATCACTGGCGTTGAGGGTACTCAGTTCGGTCTGCCGGGCATCCTCCCGGTTCAGCGGGGGGATGATGTAGGGCTCGTCGCTGCGGTCCGCGGGCCAGGCAAATGATTTGGCAGGTCCCTGCAGCAGACTGTCGCCGTCCCAGGCGGGTACCGGATCGACCTGCACGCGGTAGCTGAAGTGCAGACTGTCGGCCTCCGTCAGTCGGTTCAGGTTCCAGCGGTAGGCACCCTGCTCACCCCGCCCGGGGCGGGCGGCGGGCGGTTGGGAGAGCACCACCTGGCTGACGGTCTGCCGGTCGTTATTACGCGGTAAGCGGGCATACAGGGTAGCCTCGGTCACGGGAACGCCATCGGGAAGGTAGAGGGTCTCCCGAACGGAGTACACCGATTGGCCCGGGAGGGAAGCGGCGAAAAACAGGGTAAGGAGCAGGACGACAACGATGCGCAAGGCGGTGGGGGGCTTTGCCGACAAAGATAGTACCCTCCCTATTCCGTGAATTAGGGATGACCCAAGTTCACCTTCATGCCACCCCAAATCCAGGACACTCCCGCTTTCCCCCAACTGCGGTGGCCCTACTGTTCGCCGTCCTGACCGGCCTATGTCTGCTGGTCATGCTGCAGGACGTCCTGCACGCCGGACGGTTGGGGTATGACTACTACTGATCGGAATCCGGGCTCTTCGGAGCCTTCTGGCTGTTGATGTTTTCTTTCTTTCCGCTGCTGCGCTGGCTGTGCCGGCGGGGGTGCCCGCGGCAGTACCCTTTGCCGCTGGTCGTCGCCGGGGCGGTAGCGGTTACGGCCTGCCTACACTTTCTGCTTTTCCCCGCCCTGGTGTACGGCTGGTCCACCTGAGTGCTGGGTTCCCCCTTCCCTTACGGCCGGAGCCTGGGCTACCTGCTGGCCACGAACCTCTACGGCTGTCTGCTGGGGTACGGCATCCTCACGGTTTTCATCCTGTGGGGCGGAACCACCCTACCCGGCACGCAAGCCGACGCAGCCCCGGCACCCGCGGTCGCGCCCACCCTCAGCGTCAAGATAGGCGGGCTAACGACCCTACTTCCCGTGGCCGACCTGCGCTACGCCCTCGCGGAAAAGCCCTACGTGGCCCTGCACACCGCGGACCGAAAGTACCTGGTCAGTGAATCGCTGAACGAACTGGCCGGCCGGCTGTCCCCCCACGGCTTCGTGCGCGTGCACAAATCCTCCGTGGTACGGCTGTCTGCCATAACCGGCTACCTATCCCGCCGCAACGGCGACTACGACCTGGCACTGGAGGGCGGGCGGACGCAGCGCTTGAGCCGGCATTACCTCGAAGCTTTTGTCGCGGCGGTGGCGGCGAACACGGGTGGGCAAAAAGGGTACACGGGTCAGCAAACCCAAGCTGCCCGCCTGACGCTGCTGGTATACGCCAACGGTAACGTGATCGGCAATTGGGTGGATTCGCCGCCGACTCCGGAACGCTTCGCCCGAGTGAGCGCGCGGATGCGGGGCGGGGCATACTAGCCTTCCCCGGCAGTGAGCAGTTCTATGGTGTGGATTTCCGCGACCGGCAGCGGTGGGTTCCGCACCTATAGCAAGGAGACCGTCTGGTTCATTCCCTCAGCAGGCGCACATCGTAGATAGCAGCCGTGGCGGACCCCGCATGCGCCCGGAAGCTCACCCGGAACCCGTCTGGTTTGTCCAGCCCGGCGGGCAGGGCATATTCCTCGCTGTAGAATATCGGTCCGCGATCGCCGGCGGGGCGGACGGTGGCCACCTTGGTATTGCCGACAAAAAGGTCAAAGGCGTAATCGGTATCGGATCCGTAATAAGTAACGCGCAGTCGGTCGGCCGTTTCGGAGTGATCCCGCAGGGTGTAGGCAAAGCGGTCGCGGGCCCTGCGCCAGTGCCGGCCGTCGCGGGTACCGCTCTCGGTCATGGTGCCGGTGTAGTCATGTTCCACTTCGGGTTGCTGCTCGCCGGGGCTGACACGGTCGACCGTCCGCTCGTCCAGCCGTCGGCTTTCGGCCTCCTCCCGCTGCTGTAATTTCCGCCACGCGTCCAGGGTTTCCCGGTCGGTAACCCTCCAGTAGATCACGTAGCGGGTATCGTGTACCCGGTAGAAAGGAATTAGGGCCCGTTGCGACACTGTGGCCGGATAAATGACGTCGGGGGCCGCCAAACCGAGCGGAGTGCCCGCAATGATCTGAAACGCTTCGGCAATCTCCCGGGGGTCGTGCCCCACCAGCACCGGCGCGTCGCTGAGCGGCCGGGTGGGGCCGGCGGCCACGTGGCCCATGCGGGAGTCGTCGGCGATGAGACCGTCCAGGTCGGTGGAGGAGGTGGGGGCGGCCATCACCAGGGGGCCGTGCACCACGGCGTACCACGCACTCCCGTCGGGCAAGCCCTCCAGGGTAGTGTGCATAGGCAATTCCCACTCGATGCGGTCGCCGACCCGCCATTCCCGCCGGATCGTCACGTAACCGCTACCGGTGCCCGCCACCGGTTCGCCGTTGACGGTAGCCCGTAGTCGCCCGTCGGTGGCCCACTCCGGCCGGCGCAGCAACACCGTGAACGGTCCGGCCGGGGCCGCCTTGATCGTCAGGCTGCTGCCGGCTTCATCCGGGAAGGTATTGCGTTGGCTGACGCGCAGCCCCCGCTCCGGCCAGTCGAGCGTGGAGGGAATGAACAGGTTGACCAGCAGACTGTCGGGACCGTGGTGGGCGTAGATCAGTTCTCCGTACTTGGTGTGGTTCTCCAGTCCCGACCCTACGCAGCACCAGAAGGACTGCTGAGGCGAGGAATACACCCGGTAGTGATCGGGTCGCATGGGCGTGAAGTAGACCAGTCCGCCGTGTTCCGGGTGCTGCGAGGCCAGGATGTGGTTGTAGAGCGCGCGTTCGTAGTAGGCCAGGTAACGGGCGTCGCCCTCCGCTTCGTAGAGCTGCCGGCTCAGGCGGAGCATATTGTAGGTGTTGCAGGTTTCGGGGCCCTGCACGTCCTCGATCATGGCCGAGAAGTCGTCGGCGGAGTGAAAATGTTCCCGTACGCTGTTCCCGCCGATGGCCACGGTGCGCTCGGCGACCACCGTCTCCCAGAAGTCGCGGGCCGCCCGGTGCCAGCTGCTGTCGCCGCTGAGCTTGGCGATGCGTTCGTAGCCGATCACCTTCGGGATCTGGGTGTTGGCGTGCAGGCCCGTCAGGCGACTTTCGCCGGCTAAGAGGGGGTCCAGCAGTTCACGGTCGGAGAAGCGCCGGGCCAGTTCCAGGAACTTGTCGTCGCCGGTCACGGCCGCGAGGTCGGCGAAGGACTCGTTCATCCCCCCCGGTTCGGCGTACACGATCCGTTGCAGTTGCTCATCCGTCAACGGTGCCAGCAGCGCATACGCCCACTCGCCCAGGGCAACGAACATTTTCCCCGCCCGCTCACTCCCCGCGTACTGCCAGGCGTCGCGCAGGCCGGCGAAGGTCTTGTGCAGGTTATACCAGGGCACCCACTTGCCGTTGAGCGAGAAGCGTTCTGCCTCGATCTCTCCCGCCGCCAGTTCCGGCCAGATGTCGCGGCCGCCGGGAACGCCCCCGAGGTAGCCGTCGCCGCCGGCTTTTTGGGCCCGTTCCAGCCCGTCCAGCATGTATTCCAGTCGGGCGCGTACCGTGTCCGTCCCCGTAGCGGCGTAAAGCATGGCCAGGGCCGAGACGTAGTGTCCGCCCACGTGACCGCCCAGTCCCGAGGCTTCCCAATTGCCGTAGCCCGGTTGGCGGGGCGTCAATCCTGCTTCCTGCAGGTAGGGCGCGAGCAGGCGATCCGGGTCCAGCGCCAGCAGATAATCGCGGTCGCGCTCCTCGGCGTTCAGGAACGGACTTTCCTCCAGCCGTACCGCGGAGAGGGGGAACAGTTGGGGGCCGCCGTGCTGGGCGCACAAGCGTGATCCACACAGGAGGAGAAAGGCTACGAGACCGGCGTACTTCATATTTGTTATCGTGACATTTAAAGGTAGTGGTTTCCCATCCTTTCCCGTCGAAAGCTTCCGGAGGGCGCGGCCGCGGGTGCCGGGCCGGGGGGTAAGTGCCTTATCCGTCGGTAACCACGGCCCCGGCTGCACGGGCAAAACGGCACCCGCGCGCCGCCGCCCTCCGTTGGACGGGAGTGGATCGGACGGACGCGACGCGGACATATTCAGGAGTAGCGCGTGAGAAAGGCGGTTACCAGCCCGGAAATGGGGTGGAGAAGTAGTGCGGCACTTTGTATGTTGCCACTTCAACCGTTTGAAACTTATGCCTTACTTCCTGTTTGCTTGCCTTTTCCTTCTGCTGCCCGTCCTGACTTCCGCGCAGGACCACCCGGAATGGGAGGATCCGGATGTGTTTCAGATCAACCGGGAATACCCCCACGCCTCCTTTTACCGCTACCCTACCGCCGAGGCGGCCCGGGCGCAGGAGGGTTACCAGGCTTCGCCCCTGTACCGGAGCCTGAACGGTACCTGGAAATTCAACTGGGTGAAGATGCCCTCTGACCGGCCGGTATTCTTCTACCGCACCGACTACGATGATTCCGGCTGGGACGACATCCCCGTCCCCGCCAACTGGGAACTGGAGGGCCACGGCACCCCGATCTACACCAACATCGTTTACCCCTTCCCGGTCAATC
Organism: Neolewinella litorea; assembly: GCF_004803465.1. Lineage (GTDB taxonomy): Bacteria > Bacteroidota > Bacteroidia > Chitinophagales > Saprospiraceae > Neolewinella > Neolewinella litorea. The sequence continues at coordinate 102,802 of NZ_SRSF01000008.1, forward strand.
CGCCCTTCATCGACCACGACGACAACCCCGTGGGCAGCTACCGCCGCACCTTCACCGTGCCCGACGATTGGGCGGACCAGGAGATCTACTTGCACTTCGGTGGCGTCAGCTCTGCCTTCTACCTCTGGGTGAACGGCGAACGGGTGGGCTACAGCGAGGGCAGCAAGACCCCGGCTGAATTCCGGATCACCCATTACCTCCAGCCGGGCGAGAACACCCTGGCCGTGGAAGTCTACCGCTGGTCGGACGCCAGCTATCTTGAAGACCAGGACTTCTGGCGGCTCAGCGGGATCGACCGCGAGGTATACCTCTACGCTACGCCCAAAGTCACCCTGCGCGACTTCCGGGTAGTGGCAGCCCTCGATACCGTCGACTACCGCGACGGTCGGTTGGACCTCACGCTCGACTACCGCAACACTACCGGATCGGTGAGCGACGACCTTACGGTGCGGGCCGTGCTCTACGACGGCGACGATACGGTGCTCGAGTTCACCCGGCCCCTCCACGTGGCCATCGGTGCCGGTAGCCTGTCCTTTTCCGGAGAGGTGCCCGCCGCAAAACCTTGGACGGCCGAAACCCCCAACCTGTATACGCTGGTGATCAGTCTGCAGGACTCGGCCGGCCAAACGATCGAGGCGACCAGCTCCCGTGTGGGCTTCCGGACCATCGAGATCCGCAACAACCAATTCCTGGTCAACGGGGTGCCCGTGTACCTGAAAGGCGTGAACCTGCACGACCACGACCCGGTGACGGGTCACGTGATCACCGAGGAGCTGACCCGGCAGGACATGGAGCGCATGAAGGAGTACAACATCAACGCCATCCGCTGCAGCCACTACCCAAAGAACGACTTCTTCTACCGCATGTGTGACGAGTACGGATTCTACGTGGTGGACGAGGCCAATATAGAGACCCACGGGATGGGCACCACCAATCAGGGGCTGGACGACAACTACGAGGGGCAGGCCGTACACCCCGCCTACCTGCCGGAATGGAAGGCGATGCACCTGGACCGGACGGTGCGCATGTACGAACGCGACAAAAACTTCCCGAGCATCGTCACCTGGTCGCTCGGCAACGAGGCCGGCAACGGGGAAAACTTTTACGTCACCTACTCCTGGCTCAAGAAATACGACCCCACCCGTCCGGTACAGTACGAGGGTGCCACCCGGTACGAGAATACTGACATCCAGGCTCCCATGTACGCCCGCATCAGCGACCTGATCGAGTACGCCGAGAACGACCCCAAGCGCCCACTGATCCTGTGCGAATACGCCCACGCCATGGGCAACAGCGTCGGCAACCTCCAGGACTACTGGGATGTCATCGAACGCTACGACGTACTGCAGGGGGGCTTCATCTGGGACTGGGTAGACCAGGGGCTCGCCGCCCGCACCCCGGAGGGCGTGCCCTACTTCGCCTACGGAGGTGACCTTGGGGGGCAGTACCTGCAGAACGACCGCAACTTCAACCTCAACGGGTTGGTCAACCCGGACCGCTCCCCCCACCCCGCCCTGCACGAGGTGAAGAAGGTGTACCAGTACCTCAAGTTTCCCGCCTTCGAGGCCGGCACCGGCCAGCTCACCGTATACAACGGTTACGACTTCATCGACCTCTCACGCTTCGACCTGTACTGGAGCCTGCTGGCCGACGGCGTGGAGGTAGCCTCCGGCGACCTGCCCACGCTCGCCCTGGCCGCCCATCAGGATACCACCCTCAGCCTTCAGCTACCCGAGCAAGAAAGCGGCCGCGAATACTACCTCCGCGTGGGTGCCCGACTGAACCGGTCCGAACCCCTGCTGCAAGCGGGTCACGTAGTGGCCACCGAGGAATTCCAGTTGTCAAAAGCCCCCCTGGCGCAGCTCACCCCCGGTGGGGACGCGACGCTCCGCATGACGGATGACGCAAACACCGTGACCCTGACCGGCGAAGCGTTCACTGCGTCCTTCGATAAGGAGAGCGGACAGCTCTACCTACTCGACTACGGAGAGGGGAACGTGCTGCAAGCCCCCCTGAAGCCCAATTTCTGGCGGGCACCCATCGACAACGACTACGGCTACGGCATGCCGCGCGACGCGCACGTTTGGAAGCGAGCCAGCCAGGAACAGCACTTGCAAGGATTTCGGGTCACCCCCTGCGAAACCAACCGGCAATGCGTCACGGCCCGGTACGGACTGGAGGGTACGGGCGGCACGGTGGAGATCAGCTATACCTTCAATGCCGCCGGAGAAGTACAGGTAACGAACCGGCTGCGGGGCGTCGACCGTGAACTGCCCCCCCTTCCCCGCCTGGGCAACACCTTCATCCTGAAACCCGCCTACGATGCCGTGACCTACTACGGGCGCGGGCCGATGGAAAATTACCAGGATCGGAACAACGCCGCTCTCGTAGGTCGCTATCAGGCCCGGGTCGGCGACCTTAAGTACGACTACATCCGGCCCCAGGAAAACGGCTACCGGACGGACGTCCGCGAGGTAAAATTCCTCAATGCAGCGGGCAAGGGCATCGCGGTCAGGGCCGACAGGGAACTGATCGGTTTCAACGCCCACCACCAATTGAACAGCGACTTCGACGAAGGGAAAGAAAAGATCCAGCGCCACACCTACGACGTCCCGGTGCGCCGCCTGGTGATGGTCAACATCGACTACAAGCAATCCGGCGTGGGCGGCGACGACAGCTGGGGGGCAAAACCCCACCCGCAGTATACCGTGCCGCCGAAGGACTACACCTATAGTTTCCTGATCTCGCCCGTCCGCTGACCTTCAATTTTACGCGACTGGTAACGCCACCCTCCTACGGGAAAGGGGAGGGATGCTGGTATGCGAAAACCTCAAATATGGGAACTTCAGATTCGTCATCCGACGAACGGCAGGCACGAATGGCCATACGTACAATTGTCACGGGGACGACATTTTAGACCTCTCTTGCCCTATTTCTCCTTTTTCTTCGAACATCCATTGTTAAAACACCCAGCCCGGGAAATTTTAATTGGGTGTTCGGCCGTTTGAGGGGGGCTTGCACGATGTTGTTGTGTTGTCCCGTGCGTGTGCAAGCGAGTTTAGTTTTTGCACCTGATTCTCTCTGTTTATCTCTCTCTCATGAAATTTACACTGGCGCTCAAGGGCGCAATAGCTACCGCTTTTCCCAAACCCAGCTTCCTGGCGTTCCTCCTCCTCCTCCTAGCCACTTCAGCCCTCTGGGCGGTGCCTCCGGCCTTTGCCGGGCCGACCGCCAAGCCGATTCCGGCGCAGAATGTGATGGCAGAGACGCCGCGGACCTTCGTGGTCAACGGCTCTTTCACGGGTCAGGACCTGACCTACTCCGCCTCCCAGGCCGACGGCAGGGACCTGCCCGACTGGATGAGCTTCTCACCCTCCACTGGAACCTTCAAGATGCTCGCTCCGGCCGCCGCGGTCGGAGAACTCTTCCACTTCCGGGTAACCGCCCGTGGTGCTGACGGCCTTACGGCCAGCTCCACCTTTTACCTGATGGTGGGGGACAACTGGCCCGATTGCCGCATCGACGCCAGTACCGACCGCCTCGGAAAGATCATCCACTGCGCCGGAGACACCGTCACCCTGCGCGGTGCTTCCCACAACGACCAATACCGCTGGACCGGGCCGTCTGGCTTTGCTTCCACCGAACAGGAGCCCCGCGTCACCGTCCCCGGCCTTTACGTACTCTCCACGGGCGATGCCGCCTGCCCCAACCGGGCCATCGTGGAGGTCATGAATCTGAACGACTGCGCCGAGGATCCCGACAACAACAACATCCCCGTTGCCCTCATCCGCGCCGACCGGCTTACCGGGGGCAGTCCGCTGACCATAAATTTTGATGCCACCACCTCCAACGACGTCGACGGCGACGTGCTGCAGTACGTGTGGTTGTGGGAAGGCGGCTCCGCCACCGGCCCGAAGCCCTCCATTACTTTTCCCCAGGGCAGCCACGAGGTGATCCTGCTGGTGACCGACGATACCGGTGCCCGCTCCACCGATCGGGTCTACGTTAATGGATTCCCACCCCCGACCTACGCCAGCTTCTGGCTGGAGGCCGAATGCGCCCGTATCGGCGACAACTGGGTGGCGGAAGACAGCGATAATGCTGCGGGAGGCACCTACGTGAAGGCCCTGCGCACCTCCACCTCCTCGGCCCCCGCCGACTCGCCCGAAAACCACATCCGCTTTGTCGTGCGGGATGCCAGGGAAGGCGCCTTCCGGCTTTTTGCCCGCGTGGATGCCCCGGACGGCTTCAGCGACTCTTACTACGTCCGCGTTAACGAAGGCCCCTGGTACGCCTGGAAGTCCGGACTGGTCCGCGGCATGGGTTTCCAATGGAACGAGATGCTGCAGCAACTCAACCTGGTTGGTGGCACCAACACGATCGACATCGCTTACCGCGAATCGAATACCCGCATCGACAAGCTATTCCTGACGGCCACCACCGACCGCCCCGGCGGCCTCGGCGGTACCGACTACAGCTGTACCGCCCCGAATGAGCCCCCCGTAGCCGTCGCCTCCGTCAACCGGACCGTAGGCACCGCCCCCCTCGCCGTAACCTTCGACGGTACCGCCTCCTCGGACCTCGACGGCAAAATCGTCTCTTACGACTGGACATGGGCCGGCGGTTCCGCCCGGGGCATTCAGCCCACCGTTACCCTCTCCGCCGGTTCCTACGCCGTTACCCTTACCGTTACCGACGACGGCGGACTACAGGACAGCGACGTGGTCAACGTACAGGTTGATGCTGCCCAGGCACCGCCCGCAGATGGCGACTACTGGCTGGAAGCGGAGTGCGCCGCGGTAGGCAACCGCTGGACCACTTCTTCCTCCTCCAACGCCTCCGGCGGGAAGTACGTAGTGGCGCAGTCTGACAATTCCATGTCCGTAGCTCCGGCCGACCTGGACGAAAATCGCGTCCGCTTCACGGTCTCGGCAGCTTCCGCCGGCACTTTCAAGCTTTTCGCCCGCATCAATGCCCCCTCCAATACGCAGGATTCCTACTGGGTTCGCCTCAACGGCGGGGAATGGTACAAGTGGAACAGCCGGATCATTCAGTCGAGCGGCTTCCAGTGGAACCAGCTGCCCATCACCCTGGCCCTGAAGGCCGGAGGAAACACCATCGACTTCGCCTTCCGGGAGCCGGGTACCCAGCTCGACAAACTGTACCTGACGGGTAAAGGCTCCCTGCCTACCGGCTTCGGTGCCGCCGCCGACAACTGCGGCGAGAGCAGCCCCGCCGGCGCGATTGAGGCCGAGTGTGCCCTGCTGAGCACCGGATGGAGCCAGCAATACTCCTCCGGCGCCGCCGGAGGATCCTACATGGTCTTCATGGGCGACCGCCACCTCGACGAGCCCGCCGCTACCGACGTCGGCCAGGAACTGCGCTACGAAGTAGTTACCACCGAAGCCGGTCCTTACCACCTCTTCATGCGGGTCGACGCTCCCGATCCCTCCCGCAACAGCGTATGGGTGAAGGTGGACAACCAGCCCTGGATGAAGTTCTGGCGGGAAACCACCGGCGATCAGCTGCTGACCACCGGCTTCGAATGGCGGAAGGTCAACCACGACGGAACGGCGCGCAGCATCGAACTGGGTGTTGGCTACCACACCATCCGCGTGGCGAACCGCGAACCGGGCACCAAGGTCGACAAGCTGATGCTGACCACCGCCGACGCTGCACCCAGCGGATACGGACCCGAGGCCGCCAACTGCGGCAGCACGACCTCGCAGGCCCTGAACTCCACCATGTCTTCGCTCTCCGCCACCCCCACCGGGGTATCTACCACCGGACTTGCCGGCGCGCCGATCGTGGATGTCTTCCCCAACCCCGCCGTCGACCAGCTCACGCTGGAACTGAACAGCGACTACACCGGCACGGTCGACCTGATCGTCTACGACCTCCACGGACGCCGCGTGCAGGAGCAGGTACTGGAGAAGGACAGCGACCACCTCACCGCGAATCTGACCATCGGCTCGCTACCGAGCGGCATGTACCAGGTGCGCGTGATCGAGGGTGACCGCAGTACCACCGAATCCTTCATCCGCCGCTAACCCAACCGGCTTATTGAAAGGGAACCGCCCCGCCCGATCGTCGATCGGGCGGGGCGGTCTCGTTACGGGGGTTACGGCCGGGGGGGTCAGCCCAGTTCTCCAATGGCGTGGCGGCGGCGGAGTTCACGCTTGTCGAACTTGCCGACGCTCGTCTTGGGTACCTCATCCAGAAAAACGAAGTCGTGCGGAATCTGGTAACTGACGAAATCGCGCGCCAGGAAGTCCATCAGTTCTTCCTTACTCGGCGGGTCGGTCTCCCCGAAAAGGACCACGGACGCCAGGGGCCGCTCGATCCATTTATCGTCGGGGATGGCAATGACGGCGGCTTCCCTCACCTTCGGATGGGCCATGAGGGCGCTTTCCAGGGCCACGCTTGAGATCCATTCGCCGCCGCTTTTGATGAGGTCCTTGGTGCGGTCCTTGATCTCCATGTAGCCGTCGGCGTCGATGGTGCTCACGTCGCCCGTCCGGAACCAGCCGTCGTTGGTAAAGTTGCCCTTGCTGGCGGTCTTGAAGTAGGCGTTAATGGTCCAGGCACCGCGTACCTGCAGCTCGCCCATGGTCTTGCCGTCCCACGGCAGTACGGTCCCTTCGTCGGAGACAATTCGGATCTCGACGCCGGGAAAGGGGATGCCCTGTTTGGCCCGTAGGTTCAGCTGTTCGTTTTCCGTTAAGCCATCGTGCTTCGGCTGCAGCCGGCTCAGGGTGCCGAGGGGGGAGGTTTCCGTCATGCCCCAGGCGTGCACCCCGCGAATGCCGAAGTCCTTTTCGAATCCCTCGATCAGGCTCTTGGGCAGCGCCGACCCGCCTACTACGTACTCTTGTAATGCCAGCGGCTCGGCGGGCGGATGCTGTTTGAGCTCCTGGTAGATACCCAACCAGATGGTGGGCACCCCGTTAGCTTTGGTCACCTTTTCCTGCTGCAGGATGCGGATGAGGGCCGCGGGCTGCAGATTAGAGGAGGGCATCACCATTTCCGTTCCCGCCAACAGGCAGACGTAGGGAAAGCCCCAGGCCATCACGTGAAATTGCGGGACGATCAATAGGGCAACATCGCGGCTGCTCAGGTTCCCGGCGTTCGGGGCCATAATGGCCATGGCGTGGAGGTAGGTCGACCGGTGCGAGTAGACCACGCCTTTCGGCAAACCGGTGGTCCCGCTGGTGTAGCACATGCCGCAAGCCGTCTGCTCGTCCAGTTCCGGCCACTCGAACTCGTCGGGTTGCTCGGCCAGCAGGTCCTCGTAGCGCAGCGTATTCTGCAGGGTGGTCTTAAAATCTTCCGGCGCATTGATCAGTACGTAGTGGCGAACCGTCTCGATCAGCGGAGCGATCTGCTCGAGCAGGGGCACGAGGGTTGCGTCGACGAAGATCACCTTGTCCTCGGAATGGTTGATGATGTACTCGATCTGCTGGGGCGACAGGCGGATGTTGATCGTATGGCAGATCGCCCCGATCCCGCTGATGCCGTAGTACAGTTCGACGTGGGGCCCGTGGTTCCAGGCGAAGGTGCCGACCACGTCGCCCGCTTGCACGCCGAGGGTATGGCGCAGGGCGTTGGCCAACTGCTTGCACCGGCGGTAGAGGTCGCCGAAAGTGTAGACGTGCCGCGTGCCGTCGGGCAGGTGGCTGATGATGCGTTTGTGGTGGAAGACCTGATTCCCGTACTCAAGAATGGTGTTGGTGGTAAGGGGATAATGCATCATCAGGCCTTGCATGGTCGGGTTGTTGTTCGGTGGTGAGGCAGGAAGCGCCGTACGGAGCCCCCTGGTGGATAAATATGTTGTTCTCCCCAATTTAATCCGCCCGGGCCGAAAGGATACCCCGTAGTCCACCCTTTTACCGTTGGAAAGGGCACAAAACCACGAATCCTTGCTTCCCCCCCGGTCCCTGGCACCCGCGCGCCGGCGCCCGATTTAGCCCTTTACGGCCGCTTCGAAAAAAGCCTGCACGGCGGCAGATTGCCCGAGCGGCTTGATCAGGCAGGCGTAGAGATTGACGGCAATAGCCAGGAAAGTGGCCGGATGGTTCAGCTTGCGGTAATAGCGCGCCGCGGCCACTACCATGAGCACGATGAGGAACTGCGAGAGGTAGATCGGCGGCATGATGTCGAAGTCAGGCCAACTGCTCCGGTAATAGCCCACGTAAACGTTCTGTATGCCCCGGGCTAGGGCGGGCATCATGATGATGAAGACGGTGGTAATGAGCCACCAGGCGTGGTTCTCCAGCTGCTTGCGCTGCACGATGCTCATGATCACAGCTACCCCGAAAGCTACCATCATGGGGATTTCCACGGCCGCCACCCCGTAGAAGAACCAGGGCTCGAAGGGGCCGAAGCGGTCGGCGAGTTCCGCCGCCAGATGAGCGGTATTCACGTCGCGGTGCATCATGCTCAGGGCCGTCAGGCAAACGCCGCCCGCCAGGAACATGCCGATGATGCCGTTCGTGCGGTGACGGGCCAACTGGCCGTGGGTAGCGTAGTAGGGTTGCACGATGAGGTAGAGGTACCAGACCGTCCCGGTCCAGTAGTGTACGTGGACCGACCAGGCGTTATCCGAGAAGTCTCCCCAGTAATCCTCGAAAATTCCCAGTTGCATGATCAGCAGGGGCAGGATCATCCACCGGTGCAGATGGCGGTACTTTTCCATAAGGCGGGTGGTGCGGCGTGCTACGGAAATATGCCCCGGCCCGGGCCCGTGTTACACTTTTCGGCCAAAATTTTACCTACAGGCGTACCGGCGGTCCAGTCGTGTTCACTTTCGCGGACCACTGTCGGGGGGTAAACCTGGCCTAACCAAGTATAAAAGTATCCACGGAAGGGCGGCACGCGCGGGTTCAATTTCCGTCACCAAAGCATGGTCCTTTGGCGGGTGGACTGTCCGGTAGAGAAGGGAATGACCGGAAACGGGGGGGTGAATGACGCCCGTCCAACGGGTAGACCGTTGGACGGTGTGCTTTACAATTATGAATTTGACGGGCATTTCGCGATCCACCCCGAAGGCTGTCTTGACAAAATTCGGCACCCAGTACCGATACAAATGGGCGATCAACGCGTCAATGAGGGGGGCAGGCAGGGAAACCACCATGCGAAATCCCTCGCCGGGGCGAGTGTCCCAGCCCCGCGCCTAAAGCCTGCTACCACCCCATATAATGCACCGCACCCAATAACAAAAATGTGTAAAAACGGCACATTTTTGAAATTATTGCGGTAGATATGGTCTTATTATAAAATAATATTTGCAATTGCCGGTGAATGGGAAGTATATTATCGTGATAACACTTACCTGACTTAACGATTTCCCTTCACATGAGTAATTTCCTGAAGAGCACCCTGTGCTCCCTGGCGCTGCTATGCCTGTTCGCCGCTACCTCACCTTCCACGGTTGCCATAATTACCGACAACGTCGTGGAAGCCTTCACCTCCCTCAACGAACTGATGTTCCCCACGATCACGACCCACCCGCCCAACGGGGGTCGAATCAAGGGGTCCACCACTTTCACCGCCTCCACCGCCAGCAGCGATTACTACATCGACCTGGGATACGGGGACCTGGCGGATTACAAGGGCGTCTGCCCCTGTTCCGAGAATCTTGAAATTATCGTAGGAAACGGCAAATTCATTACCGGCGACAACCTGTTCCGGTTTTCCCTTGGGCCTAGTGACCGTGGGGACGGAACATACCGCTACGGCGTGGGGCCTGGCGTGGTGCGCGACCTGTATCCTCGTGCGCTTTACACTGGTACATACGCCGTTACCCTGTCCTGTGGGCAACTGGCGTGGATATCCGGTACCTGTTACGAAGAGACGCGCGACGCCAGCGACGACACGAACAACCCGGGCCAGGGAGCCGTCACCGGTTCCACGGCCCCCCTCTACCCACCTCGTCAGGTCACGGCTTCGGGCGACCTGGCCGATCGCATCGTGATCACCTGGGAAAAAGGTACGGATACACCCGACGATCGACACTTTTACCAGATCCGGCGCGACGGGGCCTTGATCGCTACGGTTCCGGGTAGCAATCGCAGTTACACCGACAGCGGGCTGGGCGTAAACGTCAAGCACAACTACACGGTAAGCACCTACTACAACCGCTTCGGGAATACGGCCACTGCACCTTCCAGTACCGCGCAGGGATCGACCTTCAGCCTGGCCTTTGAGGCCAGCGACGGAACGAAATACAACTCCACCGTACTGAAGTGGACCAATATGGCGCGGGTGGCGCAGGAAGTGCGCGTCGAACGGGTGGCACCCGGCGAGGAACGCGAGGAACTGGCGGTACTCAGTGCCAACTCCCAAGGTTTTAACGACACGGAGGGCATTCCCGGCTTCCAGTATACCTATTACATCACGCCGATCGGGAGTACCATCGGCGAGCAGTCGGACACGGGCCACAGCCGCCCCAACGGGGTGATCAAGGGCTACGTGCGTTCCAGTCTGGGAACCGGCGTCCCTGGCGTGACGGTCAAAATCAACCTCGTCGGCACCCTCACCGCCAGCGGGGCGAACCTGCCGGGCGGTTGTCTGCCCTCCGCCGCCTACTGCGCCACCACGGATCAAACCGGATACTACGAGGTAAGAGACATCTACTACCACGAGGAGGCCAAGTTTTCCGTGACGCCCGAAAAGACCGGATCCTCTCCCCACGTCTTTGCGCCCACGAGTTCCACGCGGACGCTCGACGTGACGGGCAACATTGCCCCGGGGGTCGACTTCAATGACCTGACAGTCTTCACGATCCTGGGACGCGTGCATTACCCCACCTCATCTAACAACGCAACCTGTGGCGTTGAAGGCGTCAACATTCTGGTCGACAACGAGGACGTAGGCATCCGCACTGATGGTAGTGGCAACTGGGCGCACGTGGTCCAGGACAAAGGCATCTACTCCTTCACGCCCGAGTTCCTGCACCACACCTTCATCTCCACAGACCCGGCAATTAATCCCGCCCAACTGAACGTGGACGACGATGTCCTGGATGTGAACTTCACCGATACCACCACCGATTCGCTGCGCATCATCGTGCAGGGCGGGTGTGGCATTTCCCTGGGGCCGGTGGTCATAGTCGAACTCACCGCGCCAAACAACTGCTACTATGATACCATCTGGCTGGATGAATCTGGTGTAGGCACGATCACCGATTTGCCCGCCCGCAACTACCAGGTCAAGGTGGTAGACATCCCGGGCATCACGAATAAATTCGACATTCTGGATCAAATTGGCGTAGAGCGGGTCGGCATCGACCTGACCGTACGGGATACCGCCCAGGTTATCACCGTTTACGATTCCACGATCATCACGCCGAGGCAGACCACCACGGCACCCAACGGGGTGGAAATTGAGGTCACGCCCGCCGATACGATTTTCGCCGGCACCAGCGACACGGTGCGCCGCAGCGTGGACCCCGAGGTGGCCTTCATCTACCGCTCACCGCTCGACATCTCCACCGATTTCGCCGAGGCCGGAGCGAACGTAGTGAATTGCGGAAACGAGGACGTCATTGTCATGGAACAGGGCCTGAGTTACACGCTGCAGATCGACGTAGCCGAGACCCTCGGGAGCGACTGCCCGATCGATACCGGGGTGCTGAAGATTTACGACTTTATCTCCGACCGCGGCGAAAAGCCGATCATCCTGCCCATCCAGAATGGTATCGTTACGTACACCATCGTGGCCGGCCAGCCCAACCTGGCCTCCGCCGCCGAGCACAGTTATGAAAAACTGCTCTACATCATCCCCGAAGTCGACCAACTGCAACCCGTACCGGTAGAGTACTGGGCCTTCGTCGAAGGGGTTAAGACCAATACGCCCAGCTTTATCTCCCGCAGTCCTGAGATCCCGATGCTGATCCTGCACGACCCCCCGGGCGACAACAGTTACAGCTACGTGGAGGAGGGAACCTCGTTCACGAGTTTCAACCGGACGGAAGTCCTGACGGGCGGCGAAGCCGGGTTCTACACCAACACCGTAATCGGTACGGCGGCCAACGTCTTCAGTCTGGAGATCGCCGCCGGCGTGCAGATCCAACTCGACATCCGGGGCGGCCGCGACAACTTCAACCGTACGGGAACCGAATCCTCGGTGACCTTCCTCGATCGCTTCTCTACCTCCGACCTCGATAACCTGACCGGTGGTGACGGCGACGTGTACATCGGCGCGGCCTTCAACCAGGAATTTTCGATTGGTCAGGAACTAACTTTCGAGGGCTGCGAAGGCAAGATTACCAACGTGCCCGCGATCAACATCCAGGATTTTGCCACCACCTTCGTCTACACGGAGCTGCACATCAAGAACGTCCTGATCCCCACCCTGGGGCAACTCCGCCGCGACATCATCCGCGACCGCGCCCCGGCCGACATGACCGATGAAGAGAGGCGCGAGGCCAACCTGCTGCGGGCCGACAGTCTGAGCTGGGAAAATATCCTGGCCGAGAACGATACGGCCCGGACCGAAGGCAAATTCGTGGAGAACATCTCCTTCAGCGCCGGAGCAAACGTATCCCGGGAAAAAACGGAAACGAACGCCGCTTCCAATTCCTACGAATACAACACCTTCATGAATACCGACTTCGCCATCGGAGTCAAGGCGCAAATCAAAGGCCTGGGAGCCTGGTTTGAAACCGAGACCGGGGGCGTGGGAAGCATCCGGTACTCCACCAGCGTAGAGGAAGGGAGCAGCAACGATACCACCCGCACGGTAGGCTACGTCCTGGGTGACGGCGACATCGGCGATTACTTCAGCGTGGACATCCTCACCGACGAGAGTTACGATGTACCCGCCTTCCGAATCAAGGCCGGCACTTCATCCTGCCCCCAGGAGCCAAATACCCAAGCCCGGGATCGCCCTGAAATACAAATCTTTCCGCCGGAAATCACCGGCGTGCCCGCCGATGGTACCGCCAGCTTCGTATGCCGGGTAACGAACAGTAGTGAGAGTATGGAAACCCGCGAGTACCATGTCCGTGCCGTTTCCACCAGCAATCCGGACGGGGCCATCATCTCACTGGGCGGGCAACGCATCAATAACGGACCCGCCAGCTTCTTCATTCCCGCCGGGGAATCACTAGACGTGATGCTCACCGTACAGCGCGGCCCGCTGGCCAGCAGCTACGAGGACATTGGCATCATGGTATATCCGCCTTGCGAGTATGAATTGTGGCAGGACAACGGCAGTCTCGTCAACGCGGATACGGCCTACATTCAGCAACTGAACTTCGCTACCGAGTGTACGAACGTTACTCTCCGCGAACCATTCGACGGGTGGATCATCAACCGCAATTCAGCCAACTTCCTGTCTACTACCTTCTCCGGGTACGACCGCAATAACAAGACCCTGCAGGAGCTCGCCATCGAGATCAAGCCGGAGGGGCAGGGTTACCGGGAGATATACACCGTAGCGAAGGCCGATCTGGCCAGCGCCAACTACAGCTTCAATCTCGACCTCACCAATTTCCCCGACGGGGCATACACCCTCCGTGCTAAGGCCTCCTGCGGGTTGGAAGGCGTAACGTACTCCTCGGAAAAGCGCGGGATCATTGACCGGCGCAGTCTCGCCCCCTTCGGCTATCCTACGCCGAGCGACGGGTTCCTGCGACCCGGACAGGCGATCTCCGTCACTTTCGACAAGACCGTCAACTGCAATTTCCCCTTCGCAGATTACCAACCGGTGTATTCCCTGACGCGCAACGACACGGGCGAGGAAATCCCCGTCAGTACCCAGTGCAGCGGCCAAACCGTAATCCTGGTGCCCGGCACCCCGCTCACCGACCGGCCCGAGCTGGCCGGCGTGGAACTGACCGCGCGCATGGATAAACTCCGTGACCCCAGCGGCAACGTACAGAAATACCCAACCGTCTGGTCGTTCAAGGTCAACGCAGTGCCCGTCCTCTGGGACCCCAGTCCGATCTACTACAGCGGCCTGGCGGGTGAGGTACACATCGTCAACGGGGTACTGAAGAACGACTCCGAACTGAGCAAGCCGTTTACCCTGGACCTGCAGGACAGCTCCGGACTGGTTTCCTATCCGGTTTGGCTGACGCCGTTGCAGGACAACGGAACGATTCTGCCCAACGACGACGCCACCATACCCTTTGCGGTGGACACTGAGCTCACACCGGGGATCTACACCGGTACCATCGATGCCCTGATCGATGGTGAGGTTGTAAGTACCCCGATCACGGTGGAATTACTGGCCACCCCGGTAAACTGGCCGTTTAACCCGGCCGACTACGAGTACTCCATGACGGTGGTGACCAACTTCAGCCTTGATGGCTCTGACACCCTGCTCTCCGACGATGAGCGGGATCTGATCGGCGCTTTCGTCGACGGCGAAATTCGTGGGGTAACCCACATTGAATACCTCCCTACGGTAGACCTTTACCGCGCCTTCCTGACCGTGTACAGCCACACCCCGGGTGGCAACAACGGTGAGCGGATCAACTTCCGCTTCTGGCACGCCCTGAACGGTGTGGAATACGGGGCACTGGAAGAAGTCATCTTCCGTGCCGACGCCACCATCGGCAATCCGACCGCCCCCTTCATCCTCCACCCGGAAGGCATTTTCCAGGTCATCCCCCTGCAAGTAGGCTGGAACTGGGTTTCGCTCAACGTCCAGACCGACGACATGTCGCGGGAACACCTCCTGTCCAGCATCGTAGGCGATCAGACGAACAACAACGTACTGATCAAGAGCAGGGATCTGATGTCGGTCCACGACGCCAGCAAGACCTGGAGTGGCAACCTCAAGACCCTGGCCCTGGGCGAAGGCTACCTGCTGCATCTCTCTAGCCACCCCGACACCCTGAAAGTGGTCGGTCTGCCGAGCCCCGTACCCATCGACGTGGACGTGATCCGCAATTGGAACTGGATCGGCTATCCCCAACTGGAACAACGCGCCGTAAACGACGTGCTGGCCGGATTGAATGCCACTACTGGCGACGTGCTCAAGGGCCGGCAGTCCTTTACGGTATTCGATCAATCGGCAACGGGCTGGCTCGGCAACCTGCGGCAGTTCGTACCCGGCACCGGCTACAAATTGTTCGCCGGAAATACCGGCAAGATCACCTATCCCGCGCCGAAACGTTCCGGCTACGAGGTAATTACCAGCGATTTTGAACACAATATGGCCGTGATCGGCACCTTCTCTCGCGAAGCACTTGACGAAGACTCCTACGACCCCCTGGACGTGGTGGCCTTCATCGGCGGCAATTGCCGGGGTATCGGTTCCCTGGAATACGTTGCCGAGCTTGATGCCTACCGCACCTTTATGCTGGTGCACGGCAATTCGGACGATTTCGATGCCCCGATCGAGTTCCGGATTGTCAATTCCGACAACGACGTGGAGTACGCCGCTACCGGTGAGGAACGTTCCTTCGGCCCCGACCTGATCGTTGGTTCCATCGATACGCCTTACCCCTTCCTATCCGCGACGACCTCCACCTACGACGCGGTACCGGCAGGTTACGCACTCTACGACAACGTACCCAATCCGGCCCGCATGGAAACGACCATAAGTTTCCGGATTCCGGCCACCGAACAGGTAACCATCGAACTGCTTGACCTGAATGGCCGGCTGGTCCGGGCGTTACCGAAAACGCAGTACGCCGCCGGCATTCACCAGGTTCAACTATCCGTAGCCGACCTGCCGCATGGGGTATACCTGTACCGCGTTCGTACGGAAGGCTTCAGTTCCAGCCGGAAAATGATTGTGCAGTAAGCGCATGGCCTGATCAACGGAAGACCAGATTGCTGGTCCGTAGAAAACTGGTCCGACGATTAAGTGGTTGGACGACTAAGTGGTCCGACCGCTAACTCGTCGGACCACTTAGCGGTCGGACCAGTACCAGCCGGAGCAGTCACCACTCCATCCAGCGCGCATAATCCACTTCCTGAAAGGGATGGATTGCGACGTCGGTATCCACCGCAGTATCGCCTAGCAGGAATTTCTCGATAAAGGCCTCCACTTCGGGGCGCTGCTCTTCGGGCAGTTGACAGTGACCGTGCCCGCCGTTGATGGAGAAGCCGAAGCGATCGGGCACCCCCAGGGTCTTCCATACCTCGTGGGCGGCGCGGGCGGAGACGTAGCCCGACTCATCGGCGAGCCATTCGTAATCCGTATTCCCCAGAAACAGAAAAGCCCGCGGTGAGATGAGGGCCATCAGTTCGTGGTGGTCGAAGGGAAGGCGATCCACCGCGTCGGCAAACTGGAACATGCTCTCCTTGAACCAGGCGTGGCTGGTCCGGCCCAGCGTCTCCACCTCACCCAAGGTTTCCGAAACGCGCCATGCGGCCCCGCCCCCGCCGCCGGGTTCCTGGGCGATGGTGAGGGCGATGCGTTCGTCGAAGGCCCCGGCGAAGAGCGCCATCTTGCCCGCAAAGGAGCACCCCGTAACCCCCAGGTGCCGAAGGTCGATCGGCAACGTTTCCTGCGTCAGTTCCAGTCCATCGATCAAGCGGCTGACGCCCCAGGGCCAGGCCGCGTAGGCACCCATCTCGGTTTGCCCGGGATAAAGCGCATTGATTGGCTCCTCACCCCGCGTCTGCGTATGCGACATTATCTGTTTGAAGTCGAAGGCGATCTGCGCTACCCCCCGCTTACTGAAGAGTTCCGGGGGCAGGCTGCCCGTGCCGCGACCGATGCCGATGACCGCCGGGAAGGGGCCCTTACCGGCCGGTAAAATGACAGCGGACGAGAGCGTCAGGGTTTGTCCGTTCTCGGTGAGGGTTACGTACAGGCTATCGCCGTCGAACCGCGCCGTCAAGGTATCCGGCCGCGGCGGTTTTTGCCCCACCTCATAGTGCTGGATCTCGGCCAGAATTTCGACCCGTCGGCATCTCCATCCTGCCAAAGTCGTGTCACGACCGCTGCCGTCGGAAGCCGCGAATGGATCCGGGAGGGTGCTTACAGCGGGCAGGTGTTGCAGTTCTGGCAGCGGAGGTGCGGGACAGTCCTCGCCGGTGTGCTCGACGGCGTAGACCAGCGGTACGGACTGGGCCCGCAATTCAGCCGTCACTATCGCGCAGGCTAGTACTATAGCGATCAGATTGATTGGCATGGGTCAGTAATTTATGCCATTTCTGCAATCGATTTAAGGTTCGGCGATACCAAGCTACACATTCCCCCACTCATGGAAACCGAGTCCAGGGCTTAGTGAAATTGCGGATATAGCCCCTACCTTCCCCAACACACCACTCACGTACACACGCCTTATGAAACGATACCGCACCGAAATTAAGTGGGCCTTCATCTTCACTCTGATGATGCTGGGCTGGCTGCTGCTAGAACGCCTGGCGGGCCTGCACGATGCCTACCTGGCCTACCACCCTACCTATACCAACCTGGTAGCCATCCCCGCAGTGATCATCTACGTGTTGGCCCTGCGCGAAAAGCGGGAGAAAGACTACGGCGGTAGCATGACCTACCGGCAGGGCTTCGTATCGGGGGCCATCATCACACTCATTATAGCCCTGCTGAGTCCGCTCGCCCAGCTCATCACCCACACGCTCATCACTCCCGATTACTTTCCCAACGTGATCCGCTACTCGGTCGCAGAAGGTTACTATACCCAGGCCGAGGCCGAAGCGTATTTCAGCTTGGGCAGCTACATCCTGCAATCCTTCATCGGCAGCCTGATCATGGGCTTGCTCACCACGGCGATCGTGGCCTTTTTCGTGCGCAGTGAGAAAGGATAACGGGTAGCCGCGTAGGCATGTAACCTGGATGTAAATGGTTTATCGAGTGGCCACCGAACAGCAGGTATAAATTATACCCGCGACGCCACCCCAGCCCACTGAATCAGCCCTTTACCAGCCCCGCCCAGCTACCCGGAAAAGCATATATCGCCCCAGCCTCGCCACCCGCCAGCTCCCGCTGGGCCCGCGCAAGTGCCGCCGCCGCGCTCGCTCCGCCGTACAGGTGCAGGAAAAACCGCTCTTCCAGTTTCGCCGAGGCCGCGGCCGGAATGCGCCACAGGGAGTACACCACATCCGGCACGCCCAGCTGCTGAAAACTGCGGGCGATGCTGAAGGTGCCTTCCGCCACAATGCCATCGCCCAGTCCGGTTTCGCACGCCGTCAGCAACACCAGGCGTGCCCGGCAATCCAGTTGGGCGATCGCCGCCCCGTTCAGGCTGTCTCCGGGCGCGAAGTACAGGTAGTTGCGGTGGGCGTTGTAGGGGTCGCCGGCGGCGTGCAAGGCCAGGTTGAGCACCGCGAAATCCCCGCTTCGCCGCCGGAAAGTCGCCACACGGCACTCCGGCCCCGCGAAAACCGCACTGCCGGCCGGAGCATTCTCCACCCGATGGGTCGCGCCGGACCCGAAATAGGCCGTCAGTTCCGGATGTACCCACACGCCCAGGGTGGCATTCCGCCACTCCTCCCGCCGCCGTTCGCGGTTCAGGTCCTCCACCCGCAGGCTGGGGGCGTAGTAAATGTCGAGACCGGACAGCAGATAGGACAGTTCCTCCCACCGGTCGGCAACCGTATCCTCCCGCGTGGGCAGGGCCGCGAAAGGCAACCGCCGCAGGGGGCCCGCGGGAACGATCAGCAGGCGTTTGCGACCGGACAATCTGCCGCTTACGGGGCCCAGCACCTGATCGAACAGCAAACGCGCGGCCGCCGCGTAGGCTTGCGGACCCACCGTCGGACGGGCCGTTTCCAGCATCCCCAACAGTGTTTTCACCGACCGGGACAGGGTATCCAGGGGCGGACTGGCGTACGCCACCACCGTATCGGCGTCGACGTACTGGGCCAGCAGTCGCCCGTTGCCTTCCGCGTAGACCACCGCCGCGCCATCACGCCCCAGTTGCCGCCGCAGATCGCTGACCGTGGGCAGTGCCGCAGCGCTTTCCCGGTAGATTCCGAGGCGCTGTCGTCGAGCGTCCGCATTGGCTTCGCGATGCCGTACGCTCAGCTGGAGCAGGCGCTGGCGGTCGGCGCGGCTCAGTCCGTCCCGCATTTCCTGTTCCTTCAGCAGGTTGATCTCGCTCTGCCAACGGCGCAGGGAATCGAGCCTCACCCGGCCGGTGGCCGCGTCGGTTGCTTCGATTCGGTCCTTGAGGAGCAGAAAGGTCTTGGTCCGCTCCACCGCCTGGAGGAGTCGGTCGGCGTTGCGGGTGCCAGGCCGTTCGCGGTACCACAGCCAGGCTACCTCGTTGGCGTTGGTGACGATGCGACTGGTGATGTTGTTGAGCTGGCTGACGGCGCTTTCCTCCTCACCGGTAGTGAAAATGGTCTCCCACTCGCCCAGGATATGGTCGAAGATCAGGCGTGCCTCTTCCAGGGTTTCCACAGACCTTCCGGCGCGGTATTCCGCCAGTCTGACGCGGCCGAGGTCGGCCAGGGGGTATTTGCAATAATACTCGGAGGAGAGCGTAGGCAGCAGGTCCGCAACGGTACGCTGCGCTTCGTCGGGGGAACAACAGCCATACAGCACCAACTGGTCGCGGGCACTGCGTCCGGCCAGTTTCAAGTCGCCGGCGCGTAGCCCGTACTGGATGAGCGTCCAGTAAGTTTCATCCCGCAGGTGGAAGTCGAAAGCCGGGGCCCGGGGCAGGAAGCGGCGGTAGTAGAAAAGCACGCTGTCCACGTCACCCGTAGCCTGGTGGTGAAAGTAGCCGCGCAGGCGGTCGGGGTAGCCAAAGGGCGGCGCGGACGCGGGTGCCGTATCCGTGACCGGGCGCGGGGTGTCATGGTACCGCAAGGGGGCCAGTTCCCGTTCGAACCGGTTTCGGTCACCGAACCGACTCACGATGATCACCTTCTCCCGCTGGGCTTCCCGCCAGCGTACGGATTGGGTCTTGCGGTACAGTACGACCGCCTCGTCGAGCAGGGTGGCGGCTTCCTCCAGCAGTTGCCGCCGGGTGGGATCAGGCTGTTCGTCGGCGTACTTTTTCAGTCCGAGGGCTTCGGCCACCAGGAGGCGCGCGTACTTGTCCGGATGCGGTCGGGGGAGCTCCGTGAGCAGTCCCTTACCCAGACGCGCTGCCGCTACCTGGGTAGTGAAGGTGTAGTTAGCGAGTTGATCCAGGGCAAGGCAAAGCTGGTTTTCAGCCCGGACCGGCGCTGGGGTGCCCGCGTCAATCAGGTCCGCGGCCCAGCGCTGGTAGATGCCCACGGAGTCTTCGTAGACAATGTGGTCGAAGTGCAGTTCCGCCAAGAGGTGGAGGCACTGGATCAGGACGTTGGGATCGATACGCCCCCGGTGACGTAGCAAGCGGGGCAGTGCCAACCTGGCCTGCTCCAGTGCTTCCGGAAAGTTGCCCGACTGGTAGGTAAGACGGGCCCGGTAATAATCGTACTGCGCGCTTTGGGGACCGTCTTCCGGCACCCGCGGCCGCGCCCCATACGCCGCCAGTGAATCGCGCGCTTCCGCAAAGCGTTCCGCGACCAGCA
Source organism: Neolewinella litorea (assembly GCF_004803465.1). Taxonomy (GTDB): domain Bacteria; phylum Bacteroidota; class Bacteroidia; order Chitinophagales; family Saprospiraceae; genus Neolewinella; species Neolewinella litorea. The sequence goes on from NZ_SRSF01000008.1 coordinate 123,237, forward strand.
ACTCGGGGAGGGTCAATTTTTCGTCCTCCACGACCCCGCCGGGGGAACACGACCACCATAGCGGCAACAGCAAGCCCAGCAGGGGGAGAAAGCGCAAGCGAGGAAAATTTAGGGTTCAAAAATAGCCTGCGACACGCAGTCCCGTGATCGCCATCCAAAAGGGACGGCTGGTTTTGCGCGGCTTCCTAACTTACGTTGATGAAATTCTCCGTCATCCTTCTTTGCGCTCTGGTACTTACCGCTTGTGATCCCGCCCCCGATACGGAAGGGTCAGGAACCATGACGCGGTCCGCGCAACCCAACATCGTGTTCATCTACCTCGACGACCTGGGCTACGGCGACGTGGGGGCCTACGGTGCCACCGCGCTAGCCACCCCGCACATGGATGCCCTGGCGGCGGGCGGCCGGCGGTTTACGAACGGCTACGCGGCTTCCGCCACCTGCACGCCCAGTCGCTACGCCCTACTGACGGGCGTCTACCCCTGGCGCAACCGCGAAGCCCGCATACTGCCCGGCACCGCGCCGCTCATCATCGATACCAACCGGCTGACCGTGCCGCGTATGCTGCAACGAAACGGTTACCACACCGGCGTGGTGGGCAAGTGGCACCTGGGATTGGGCACCGGCAATGTGAACTGGAACACACTGGTCAGCCCCGGCCCAAACGAAGTCGGTTTCGACTACAGCTACATTATGGCCGCCACCCAGGACCGCGTACCGACCGTCTATCTCGAAAACGGCCAAGTGGTAGGGCTCGACCCCGCGGATCCGATCGAGGTCGACTACGAAAACAATTTTCCCGGCGAGCCCACCGGCAAGGACAATCCCGAACTCACCACCATGAAGTGGCACCACGGCCACAACAACAGCATCGTCAATGGCATCCCCCGCATCGGCTTCATGAAGGGCGGGCAGGCGGCCCGGTGGAGCGACATTGACATGGCCGACCACTTCCTGGAACGGGCCCAGGCGTACGTGCGCGCGCACCGCGAGGAACCCTTTTTCCTCTACTACGCCCTGCAACAGCCGCACGTGCCGCGCACGCCCCACCCGCGCTTCGTAGGTAAGTCCGGCATGGGCCCCCGGGGTGATGTCATCGTGGAAGCTGACTGGGCCATTGGTGCATTCATCGGTACCCTGCGCGAGGAGGGGTTGCTCGAAAACACTCTTATCGTACTGAGTTCCGACAACGGTCCGGTACTCAACGACGGCTATTACGACCAGGCCGTGGAACTGGTCGGCGACCACCAGCCCGCCGGTCCATTGCGCGGGGGCAAGTACAGTCTGTACGAGGCCGGCACCCGTGTGCCCTTCATCACCTACTGGGAAGGCCGGATTGCGCCTGGCGTATCGGATGCCCTGGTGAGTCAGCTCGACCTCCTCCCTTCTCTGGCGGCGCTGGTGGGAGCGGGCGCTGTATCCGATACTATTGATGGACAAAACCTACTGTCCACCTTTTTGGGCACTGACAGCGGTCAGGGCAATCAAGGTCGCGACCACCTGGTGCTGGAAGCCACTTCACGCACGGCCCTGCGCAGCGGATCTTGGCTGATGATCCCACCTTATCCCGGTCCGGCCGTACAATCCCAGGTCAACATCGAGCTCGGCAACGCCCCGGAGTACCAGCTTTACGACCTGTCCGAAGACATCGGCCAACAACGCAACCTGGCCGCCGAGCACCCGGAAAAACTAAGGGAGATGGTGCAGACGTACCATCAGATTCGCGGGGTGGAGGCGGTGGAGACTGAGCTGCTTCGGCTGGAGTGAGAAGTTTACCATTTCCAATTTACCAACTACAATTTTCAATTTAGGCTGCCGGCCGGCCCTTTGCCTGCTGGTACAATCCTGGTGCTCGATGCTGGGCTTAGGGGCCGTTCGCCTCTGCTCGCTGCCGCTCGTGATCGCGCCGGGAGTCGCTCAGCCCGTTAGCGGCCATGCCGGGTGGAGGGCCTCCAGGCCCGATTTTGCCTCGACCTTTCCGCGAGGGTCGTTCCTCGGTGCCCCCTGGAATTGACCTTGTTTGTCGGGCCGTCCATTTCAGGGCTGGGTATCATTTACGATGTACTAGTAAGTCATGTACAATTTGGGATGCCGGTCGCTCCTTGCCCGTTGGGGTTAGCTGTGTGGCTCAATATTGGGCTTTGGGGACGTGTCCCTCTGCTCGCTGCCGCTCGTGATCGCGCCGGGAGTCGCTCAGCCCGTTAGCGGTCATGCCGGGTGGAGGGCCTCCAGGCCCGATTTTGGCTCGACCTTCCCGCGAGGGTCATTTCTCGGTGCCCCCTTGGAATTGACCTTGTTTGTTGGGCCGTCCTTTTCAGGGCTGGGTATCATTTACGATGTACTATATAGTCATTTACAATTTGGGCTACCGGTCGCTCTTTGCCCGTTGGGAGAATTGCGTTCCTCGATGCTGGTCCGGGGGCCATACCCCTCTGCTCGCTTCCGCTCGTGATCGCGCCGGGAGTCGCTCAGCCCGTGGGCGGCCATGCCGGGGGGCGGGGTATTTACCAAGTACAATTTTCAATGTGAGCTGCCGATCGCCATTGGCCCGTTGGGAATATCTTGGCGCTCGATCCTGGCCCGGGGGCCATGCCCCTCTACCCACTGCCGCTCGTGATCGCGCCGGGAAGCGCTCAGCCCGGAGATGATCCGTATCCCTGTCGACTGCTGCTCGTGATCGGGATTGGGGCGGTGAGCTCTTACCTGGCCCGTATTCCTGCCGCTGCCGGTGATGATGGCGCTCCGTCCGTTTCCGGCACCCGCGCGCCGGCGCCCCTGACGGCAGTGCGCGGCTCTCGAATATAACTCTCTGGGAGTCAGTTAAAATGGCTTGTTTTTCGGGTGGGATACCTCGTAAACGACGGTTCGGCAAATAGAATGGGGCCATCGTTTGCTAGCGAGGGGAATTCTGCCTAACTTCCACAACAGGGTTTTGGTCGCTGACCGCAAGACACGAGCACATGAACATTCACTTCCGCCCAGGAACAGCTGGCCCTGTTCCCCTATTCCCCTTTCCCCCCTTTACCTGCCGTCGCGCAGTTTTTCCTTCGTTACCGATTCTCGTAGCCTGCCTCTTTCTGTTGAGCAGCTCCGTAGCGGCCCAGAACGTGCGTACTTACACCACGACCGGGGCGAGCGACGACTGGCTCAGTCCTGCGGCCTGGAGCTGCAGTGGTGGGGGCTGTAATTCCAATCCCGTTCCGACGCGGCAACTGACCCGGCAGGTGCTGGTCATCGGGCACACGATCAACTACACCCAGAACCAGGCCATTGACGTGACGAGTTCGGGTTCGATCACCATCCAGAACGGCGCGGCCCTGCGGCTGTCGTCCAACCTGAACGTGCAAGCGGGTGGCGTCGTCACCATCAATACCGGCCGGCTGGAAATCGGCCCGGGGGTACTGAACAACTCGGGCACCCTGAATGCGACCAACGCCTTCATCGTCAAGGATGGCAACTTTAATAACAACGGCACGACCGTCCTGAACCGTTCCTGTCTGGAACTGATCGACGGTAACTTCAACAACAACGGTAGCCTATCGGGCCAGGGCACCATCACCGCGCAGAACGGAAATATCAACAACTTCGGGCAGTGGGCAGCCACGGGGATCCTCTACTGCGCCAGTGGCAATACCAGCAACGTGCCTGGTGCGGAGGACTGTGCCGGCGTAATCGAGTTCTGCCGGTGCATCAGCGGCAACTGCGACATCCTGCCCGGGTACCGGCCCACCACCAAGGTGGAGGAGCTCATCGGCTCCGAGTTGACCTCCCTGGCGGCCAATTTCGACCCGGACAACCCGCCTTCGCAGCGCATCTACCGCATTCAGTCGGATGAGGTGCTGATCGACATCATCGTCGTCGACGGCCGACGGCAGCAGGTCGTGGATTTACTGAACAATACGTACGGCATCCCCACCACCGCCTTCATCGACAACGGTGCGAATCAGCTGCTTATAACGGTGTACTTCCCCATCAGCGCGCTGACCTCGCTGAACACCCGGGACGATATTATTAACTACGTTCGCCCCGCCTTTCCCGCCATTTTCAATACCGGATTAATCACCAGTCAGGGTGACACCGCCCAGGGCTCATTTTCGGCGCGGGATGGTTTCGGACTGGACGGGGCCGGATTGAAGATAGGGGTGATCTCCGACAGCTACAATACGAATCTGGCCGGGCTGAACGCCGATATCGGCAACGGTGACCTGCCCGGCGGGGAGCACGCGGTAACGGAGGTGCCGGTGATCGTTAACGGAGCGCCGCTGAGAGTAGCGGGTTCCGACGAAGGACGGGCGATGCTGCAGATCGTGCACGACGTAGCACCCCAAGCCAAACTCTTCTTCCGCACCGGTTTCATCAGTGCCGGAAATTTTGCCGCGGGCATTACGGACCTGGCGGAGAACTACGACTGCGACGTGATCGTGGATGACCTGACCTACATCACCGAACCTTTTCTGAAGGATGGTATGGTGACGCAAGCAATACAATCGGCGACCCTGGAAGAGGATGTTACCTATGTGACCTCTTCCGGCAATTTTGCCTCCCGTTCCTACGAAGGCACCCTCGCCGCTGGCCGCAGCCAACACGACTTCGGTGGCGGTGACCTCCTGCAAAAGGTGAACCTGGACAAAGGCTTCTACCTGCTGGTATTGCAGTGGGAGGATAATTTCTATTCTATAGGTGAAACGGCCCAGGGCACCCTGGAGGACCTGGACATTTACCTTGCCGAGGACGACGGCTCCGTTCTTTACGGCTTCAACCGTAACAACTTAGGGGGCGATCCGCTGGAGGTTCTGCCCTTCGAGGTGGTGAATCCGACCAGTACCAACATCCGGATCGAGCGGGGTCCGGGCAGCGGCAGCGGGCCGGTAAAATTCAAGTACGTCGTTTTCCTCGCCGGCGATAAGGGCGTTTTCGATGCCGAATACATCAGCACCACGCCAAACCCGGGAAACTCGACGATCGTAGGACACGCAAACGCCAGCGATGCCCTGACCGTGGGGGCCGCACGCTACAATAATGCGGGGACGGTAGAACGCTTCTCCTCGACCGGCGGCACGCCAATTGCGGGCGAATCCACGCTGCGCCAAAAACCGGACTTTACCGCTCCCAACGGCGTCAACACCAGCGTAAACTTCGGTTCGCTGGATGTGGAGGGCGACGGTATCCCCAACTTTTTCGGTAGCTCGGCCGCCGCTCCCCACGCTGCCGCCGCGGCCGCTTTGCTGCTCGAAGCCCGCCAGAAATTCGGTATCGATATTGCCGGACAACCCTCCGGTCGCTGGGCCGGCGATTTGCTGCGGCAAACCGCCTCGCACGGCGGCGCGTACGACCTTGCGGGGGGGTACGGCTTTATTTCCGCCTTTGGCGCGATCGATGCATTCTCCAATCCCCGGCCCCGACTGACGGCCCTCAACGTCCAGAATCTGCCGGAGGGACAGCAGCCCGGCGGCACCGCCTTCGATCTTATCCTGGAGGGAGCTTTCTTTGATCCAGGTACCCTCGTATACTTTCGGGACCAGATTCTGGAGATAACCTCCATCAGCCCGGATCGCACGCGCGCCGAGGTAGTGGTGCCGGCTTTTGTGGGCAATCCGCCGATCTACGTGGTCAATCCACCCAACGTGCCCATCACCAACGGTGCCGACGGCGGAGCATCCGACACGCTGACCTTTGACGACATTCCCGTCACCGACGTGCGAATCATCGCCGAGAACCAGCGCAAGAAATACGGGGCCCCATTGCCGGAATTGACTTTCCGGATCGAAGGTACCGCCGGACCGATCGACCCGGCGGTTTTGTCCCTGATCGAGTCCGCGATCAGCTTACAGACGGCGGCCACCCCCAGCAGTCTGATCGTCGATGTCGGTTACGCAATCACCCCGGTCTGGGACCCAGCCGCCCTGGATCCTGCCATCAACGAATTGTACCGGTTACAGGCGGTCCCTGGCATCCTGACCGTCGACCCCCTGCCCCTGACCATCAAGCCGAAACCGGCGACCATGACCTACGGTGGCCCTATCCCCCCCATCGAATACGAGTACATCTTTGGGGAAGAGGTGGATCCGGCCATTGTCTCCGTCATTCAACTGCAGCACGAAGCGGCACTGGGAAGGACCGACGGAGTAGCAATCGTCAACGGCATCCCACTGGTAAACGGCATACCTCTCGTTAACGGCATTCCGTTGGTGAACGGTCAGCCCTACCTCGACGGCAGCGACGATGGGATAGACAACGGCATCTCCTTGCTGAACCGCACCTTTTACGTCAGTGATAATACCGTGGGCGGCGCCCCCACCGCGGCTGCCTTAGGTATCCCGCTGGTCAACGGCAGCTCTACGGCCAAGTTGTTCCGTATCGGAGTGGACGTCTTCAGCGTGCCCGCGATCGAAGAGGGGGAAAACTCCGATCTCGTACCCGGCACTACCCTGGTTAACGGCATCCCGTTGGTCAATGGGCAGGCAAAACTCTTTGGTATTCCGTTGGTCAATGGCATCCCGCTGGTTAACGGTATCCCCCTCGTCAATGGCATTCCGCTGGTCAACGGTATCCCCCTCGTCAACGGCATCCCCTTGGTGAATGGCGTGACCCTGACCAACGGCATCCCCCTGGTGAACGCCGAAGCCGAGGGGCGGGTGGAGCGCATCCTGAACGCCTTTGAGGGCAGTCTGGTGATTCTCGACTCTGCCGACGGGGCTTTGGGCGCTACCGATACCCTGAAATTCGCGCCGGTAACCCTGCTGACGGGCCTCACCGTCGGTACCCAGTACATCGTACCGGGTGCCCTGATCAACGACCAGCTCGTCATCAGCTACGAACCCGCGCCACTGGAAATCAGTCCGGCAACGCTGGTGGTCACCGTCGACGACGAGACCATCACCTACGGCGAGGCACCCACGGGTTCAGCTGCGATCACGGGCTTTGACCTGGAGGACGATGCCGGTACGGTCTTTCCCAATGGTTTGACCTATACCACCAGTTGTAGCTATCCCTGCCCGGTAGCCGGCCCGAACACCCTTTCGGCCGGCACGACGCCCTTCCCCCAGAATTACCAACTGGTCTTTGTGGACGGACAGTTAACGGTAAACCGGAAACCGCTAGACGTTACGATTGCGGATGCGACCATCACCTACGGTGATCCGCTCTCCCCCACCTTCCGTTACGCTGGTTTCGTTCCCGGCGAGGATGCCTCCGGAGTTTTCCCGGGTGGATTCACTACGACGCCGGCCGATGGATGTACCACGGCTACCGACATTCAGTTTGTGAATCCGCCTTTGACGGACAACTATACCGTGACCTATCATCCCGGGGTCCTGACCGTACGACCTACTCCCCTGAATATCGCGGTGCAAGACCAGGTGATCACAGTAGGCGATCCGATCCCGACCTCCTTCCCCGCTACGGTCACCGGTCTCCGTTGCGGAGAAACGACCCCTCCGCAAATCGTTTACTCGGTGAATCTACCCAGTCCGGTCGTGCCCGGTGTGTACCCGATCGATGCCCGGTTGGCTGCGGGCAGTCCGTACACGGCGAACGTGTCGGGGGGCCTGCTGTACGTTAATCCGGCCGGCGGCTGCGAGAGCAAGATCAGGGTACAGATCGAGTGCAAGGAGAATTTGGCCACCCCGGTGGTGATCAACGGGGTGCGCTATACCATGCGGTTGACGCTCAGCTACACCAACCGTACCCCGTACGCCTACTACGTGCCCGCGGGGGCTAAGAACCGGTTGACCCCGGCCGCCGCCGCACGGGAATCCGCCACTACCCTGCCGGAGTTGTTCGCGGCCAATACCTACCACACCTTCGATCTCTTCACGAATAACGACCGCATCAGGTGGGAACTGGAAACCTTCAACTGCCTGGACAAGTCGCGCATGGGTTCCCAAGCCAACCCTTGCCCGACAAGCAACAGTCAGCCCTACCAGCTCTCTGCTGCTTACCAAATTGATGCACCACGGCCCACCGCCGACCTGCAGGCCTATCCCAATCCGGCCGGCAGTGAACTTCGGGTCGACCTACGTTTACCCGAAACGGGCGACGCCCGCCTGACCCTGCTCGACGTACTGGGTCGGGAGGTCTGGAGCGACCGGTTCATAGCAATTGATGAGCGCACGATCACCATCGACCTGAGGGACGAACAGCCCGGAATGTTCCTGTTGCGATTACAGTATAAAGACGTCTTCCAGACGGTAGTCGTAATCAAGGAATAGATAAATGCCGGAAGCAGAAATCAATCATTAAAAATTACTGCTGTAATGGCATCAGGACTGAAATACTTATTCTTATTCTTCATCCTGATACTGGGACCATCGCCAGTTACGCGGGCGGCGGATCCTGCGGTCGATAGTCTGCGTGCGATCCTTAAATCGGCTAACAGTGACACCCTGCGGTTGCGGATATTACTGGAACTGAGCACCCAGACCTTTCGCTCCGACCCCAGTGCCGCCATTTCGTACGCCGAGCGGGCGCGTCTGCTGGCCCGCGAAATCGACGACGAAACCAGTCTGGCCTACGCGCTGAAGAATATCGGTCTGGCATACTATATCACGGGCGATTATTTCCAGGTGCTGGAGAACTGGCAGCGGTCGCTCGAGATCTTCGAGTCTATAAACGACCGGTTGGGCATCAGCAACCTGACCAGCAACATCGGGGCGGTCTACTTCAACCAGGGCGACGATCCCAAAGCGCTGGAATACTACCTGCGTTCGCTGCAGGTATCCGAACAGATCAACGATTCGCTCCGCATCGCCACCGCCCTGAACAACATCGGAGCGGTATATTTCAACGATACCAGTACCCACGACCGGGCGCTGGATTATTACTCACGGTCCCTGACCATTAGCGAACAGGTGGGCGACCCAGAGGCCATTGGCACTTCGGCGGTCAACCTGGGCGAAATTTACCTGGACAAGGGGGAATTCCAGCGAGCGATCTTGTACTTCGAAAAGGCCCTCGCGGCCTACGAGCAGTCGGGAGGAAACGCACCCTATGCGCTGTACAATCTCGGCAAGACCTACGCCGCGAGGGGCGATTACCGAAAAGCCCTGGAGTACCACCGCCGGGCTTTTGCGGTCGCCGACGCGCGGGATGCCCGGCTTGAAATGGCAACCGCGCTGGTGGGCATCGGCCAAACCCAGTTGCTCAGCCAGCAATATGACCAGGCGGTGGGGACTTTCAAGCAGGCGCTTGTGCTGGCCCGCGAAGTAGGCTCCCTCATTCGCATTCGGGATGCCTTCGAGGGCCTGACGGAGGCCTATGCCAGGCAGGCGAATTACCGGGAGGCCTTCCGGTACCAAAGCTTGCTCAACTCCATCCGGGATACCCTCTACACCATCGAGAAGGACAATCGCATCCAGGGCCTGCAGTTCAAGTACGACATCGAAAAAAAGGAGAACCAGATCGCGATGCTCAACAAGGACAACGCGCTGAAAGAGGTGCAGATCCAGCGCGCGCTCACCCTGCGCAATCTGCTGTACGCCGTGGCTATCTTCCTGACCCTGACCGTGGCGGGGGTTTTCTATCAGTACTGGTTTGCCAAGAAGAGCAACCGCCTCATTCAGGAGGAACGCAACCGCTCCGAGCGCATTTTGCTCAACATCCTACCCAGCGATACCGCCGAAGAGCTCAAGCAGAACGGCTACGTGAAAGCCAAGCGGTACGAACGGGCGACCGTGCTGTTCACGGATTTCAAGCGGTTCACGGAGTTTGCCGAACATTATCCGCCCACGGAACTCGTCAAAAGCCTCGACTATTTCTTTCGGGCCTTTGACGAAATCACCAGCCGCTACCAGATGGAAAAGATCAAGACCATCGGTGATTCCTATATGTGCGTGGGTGGGCTTCCGGTGGTCGACGAAAACAACCCAGTCAATGCCATCCACGCCGCGTTCGAGATGGTCGAATTCGTCAAGCGCGTCAAAATGGAACAGCCAGAAGGCATTATCCCCTTTGAAATGCGGGTCGGCCTCAGTACCGGTCCGGTGGTGGCGGGCGTAGTAGGCACTAAGAAGTTCCAGTACGACATCTGGGGGCCAACCGTGAACATCGCCAGCCGCATGGAAACCTGCTCGGAGCCCGGTCGCATCAACATCTCCGTATTCACCTACGAACTCGTGCGCGAACACTTCGCCTGTACCTACCGCGGCCGGGTCGAGGCCAAGAACGGGGAGCAACTGAAAATGTACTTTGTAGACCGGCCGCTGGCGGAGGATCCGAATATTGAAAGTGAAGGGCACGAGGCTCAAACCTCGGTTTCTCCTCGGAATTGAGCTATTCGCCTAATGCTCGCGCAGCCCATTCCTCGGTTCCCTCGGAATTGACCGCGCTCGTCGGGAGCCGTCCCTTTCAGGGCCGGGGGGATGGATAATTTGTGGATATACAAATTCCAATTTACAATTGTGCTGCCGCACTCCTCTGCTCGCTGCCGCTCGTTGGGGCGGGGCTACGGGTGGAGGGCCTCCAGGCCCGATGTAGTCGTGACTTTGTGGCGCCGCTTATTGCCCGCGAGGCCCATTCCTCGGTTCCCTCGGAATTGACCTCGCTAGTGTAGGGGCGTCCCTTCCAGGGCCGCTTGAATTGGAAATTGGCAAATTTTTATATGCCATTTACAATTGGCGCTGCCGCACTTCTCTGCTTGCTACGCTCCCGGGGGGCGGGTTACGGGTTGAGGGCCTCCAGGCCCGATGTAGCTGTGTCGTTGTGGCCACGCTTTATGACCGCGCGGCCCATTCCTCAGTTCCTTCGGAATTGACCGCGCTAGTGGAGGGGCGTCCCTTCCAGGGCCGGGGAGATTTCCGTAGCGGAACGTGGCTCGGTGACGCCGGCAGGTCGAGGCCCTGCGGGCCGAGTCATTATCCAAATCCGAGGAGACCCAAAGTAAACCACCGATCTTGTCCGCCCTCTCCTTAAAGCCACGGGGCGCACGGTGGGTATAATTGACTTGGTACAGGCAGCAATCATAGCACCTCAAAGTGTTGACAGGACCTTTGAGAGTACGGTCTTCCCAAAGCCCAGCAAAAAATATTCCCATCTTTCCTATGTATCCCCCATAATTCCTGTATTTTAGAAATGCAGTTGGAGCATTTCGGCGTGCCCACCCATCACGCCTTTTCCAGCTGGGCATGGCTTCACATGAAGCGCAAATATTTTGGCCGACAGGGTTACTCCGATCGGCCCCTTGGAATAGACATACAACACCGACGACTCATACCCTTATGTACCCGTTAACCGATTCGTCCGCCGGCAAGGTGCGGACCACGGGTGGGTCATCCCCCTCCGCGGCACCGCTGCCCCCGATCAGTCCGGACCCCGCCTTCGAACACCTGCTGTCCCAGAGCAGCATATACTGCTACTCGGTTGATTACCAGACCAACCGCTTCCGCTACGTGAGTCCGGGCATCTACCGATTGCTCGGTTACGACCGCGATTCCTGGCAGTTCAGCGGACCGCTGGAGGCCTTCCGGCAGGTCCACCCCGACGACCGCGACTGCGTGCACCGTATCTACTCCGAGATCAACCGCGAACTGCTGCGCCACGACCCCGCCGTACGCGGCGACCTGAGTTTCGTCTTCACCTGCCGCATGAAGACCCGCGCCGGTGACTTCATTCACCTCAGTCACCACCTCTCCTTCCCCAACCTCGACCACCGCGGCCGCCCCCTGGCCGACTTCACCCTCGTATCCGACATTACCGCCCTGAAGGTCCCACAACACTGTCAGCTGCAGATCCACTACCCCACCCCCACCGGCAACCTGATCTGCAAGACCCTCTCCGTCACCTGCACCCCCGCCGCAACCGAGCTCACCCGACGCGAAATCGAAATTCTTAAGCTCGTTGCCCAAGGTCTCGACAGCCAGGCCATCGCCCGCCAACTCTTTATCAGCTACCATACCGTTTGTACCCACCGGAAGAATTTGCTGCGGAAGGCTGGGGTGAAGAGCCCAGTGGAACTGGTGGGTTGGGGACGGGGGGTGGGGGTGGTGTAGAATAGGATGACGTCAAAGTTTGAACACCGATAAAATACCTACAGCTAGGTATTGATGGTTCACGAATCAATATTGAATATTACAATTATAAATTTTAACACCCTTTACATTACCGGCTGCACAGCTATTGGTCCAAGCGAATGCTAATAATAGGCCATATACTCATCCATAACATCCAGACAAATTTTACTTTTAACTATTGCATTTTCATATACTATATATTTGAAGCAAATGGGCCAATTTCCATTTATAACCCTGTCTGGTTCAGCCGGAACAGCGTACAAATCTAAACCGTTAGACCAAAATTGCATTCTGATTTAATACTTAAACAAAATCAATTAAGGTTACGGCCTACTCAAATAAGAGGGAAGTTCCCCCAATCCTTAAACCACAATTACAACGACTAGGCACAATGCCTAAAAACGAATTACTTTAATTCTTATAACTCTACACTACTCCCATTATGACCGACTACAACCACAACCTAGAAAACAAAATTGCTGAATTAAAGAATGAATTCGACCAAAAGGTTAAAGATCTTTCTGATCGAGGAAAACAAAAGTTAGAAGAAATACAGGACAACAACCCTGACCCATCGGCGGTAGAGGCTGGAGTGAACATGACTTTTGACGTAGTATGGGAAACCACTTCCCTTAAATTTGACATACCTAAGTTCACCTCTAAACTTGAAACGATCAAATTTGATATCCCCGAGGTTAGGAGCGAGATAGAGGAAATCTCATTTAGTGTTCCCGCTATACGAATGGTCAGGACTTGTTTGTTCAAGAAGCCAGTCTTCCGCGACTTAAAAATGTACAGTGAATGTGTATATGGTAATAAGCCGGAAACGTACTCAAAGGTCATATCTTTTAAAACAGATATACCCAAAATATACAGCAAAAAGATAGAAGTGAAGTTCGACAAACCGTCAATAACAATGGAAACGGTCGAAGTAAAAATGAATTTACCTCAATTCCATTTCAAAAATATTGAGGGGCAAATTAGAGATCAAGAAGACAAAGCTAACCGGATTGCCTCCGAAATGCAGTCAGAGATAGCTGTAGCAGAACATGAATTTAACCGCAATTTAAGCATTATCATTCCTGATGAACTCTCATCAATGTTTGACGAAATAAGAGAAGATGTTTTAAAAGAGAGAGAATCAGCAGTTGGCATTTTCGAAACAACAGTTCAAGAAATAAAGAACTCTATTCATATTTTAAAAAACAACAACGCCGTCGAAAAATATACGGAGCTGGAGAGGCAGTTATCTCAAATTATTGCAAATCACGAAATAACAATCCATCACTTTGATACTGCATTGAGAGAAATAACGCTCGCCGAGGAAAAGGCTGTGCAAGACTTTAAAGGCAGTATTACATAAAAGTGCAATGGTTAACCACATAGGAAGTGTTACACATAGGCGAAATGGTAAAACCTGCTATTTTGGCAGTATTGTATACATTGTGCCAGGGTAATTATTAGGAATAAAAATGAGAAGAAAATAGAGAAGCCCCCCTTCCCCCATGGGGAGTACCCCCGCGTGGGGGAAGGGGGCGGCCGGTGGGAGTATTTCAGAAAGTGTGTCACCTGGTTTTTTTTGCAGTGGAAGTATTCTTTGGCCAAGCCCCGTATAAGTTAAGGGGGATTGGGCAAAGAATACGTGACTACCGCCCGGCTCACAGGTCCAGGCGTAATCGGTCATCGTAGAGGATGGCCAGCTGAGAGAGGATGCGGTTCCAGTTGTGCATGGGCTTTTTCCACTTGGCAGTGACGTCGCGCTGGACGAGGTACAGCAGCTTCATCAGCGCCGTGTCGGAAGTGAACGACCCCTTGGTCTTGGTGACCCGCCTGAGCTGTCGGT
>NZ_SRSF01000009.1 GCF_004803465.1 Neolewinella litorea
TCGGCGACCAGTTCCTTCAAACTTCGATTCTCCTTCTCCAGGGACTTGATCTCTCGCAGCCGCTTGACGGTGACGCCGTGGCGGAAGCCGTCCTCACCCATCTCGGAGAACTTCTTGCGCCAAGCGTAGTAGGTGGCCGGGTAGACGTCGTACTTCTCCAGCGTAACCTTGACGCCTTTTTCGGAAGCCTCTTTGATGATCTGCAGCTTGTCTTCGGTAGTGAATTTGCGCTTTGACATGGTGAAAAATTACAGTTTTTGAACTGTAATCCGTTCCGATCAATTAGGGGGGCAATACACCGCTGGGGGTGACCGCGCCAGTACTCAATGACCGGGTAGCGTACTTTTTTTTTAGGTCATAACCCACCTCCTGACTCGCCAGGTCGAGCGTGGTCTGCAACAGGTCGATTTCCATTTGCTTGCAACCAACAATCCGTTCCAGTTCGGCCAGTCGGGCCAATAGGCGTTCGATACGCTTGCCTTCGCTTTCCATTTCTACCACCGTACGGGTACCTTTGATGCGATCTGAATATAGGTAGATCCACTGGTAAAGCGAGGTGCGACTGACCTGCCAGAGCCGACATCCCTGGGCGATGGAGACCTCTCCCGCGGTGAGTTGCGCAACGCAGCGGCGTTTGAAGGGCTCGCTGAAGCGCCGCGTGTACTTCTGGTTAAGGGTGGGGTGTTCTGAATTTGATGACATAATCGATGTGTACGATTGTGTCAAGCTATTTCAGGCATGGACAGTTGCTGGTTGCTGGGAACGGTTTGTGGGGGTTGTTGTGTTGGGTTTGGGGTGGCTGTTCGGTGGCCTTAGGTCAGGTCGTGGGGGGTGGGGATTACTACCTGCTGGCGTGTTCAGGGTTGTTTGGGGGCTGGTATTTGGCTGGACTTGTGGTGTATATCTCGGCTGTTCGTGTTTAGCCAGATATATTTCTCTTGGTAATTTGTATTAGTTGTGTATTATTGGTGGGTGGGTGGTGTGTACGCGTTGATAATTGCGCTTCTATAGTGTGCGTATGCGTAATGCGGATGTGTTAGTGTTGTGTGCAATGATAAACAAGCCCCAGTTCAAATCAGAAAAATTATACATTTTGCGAAAACTAGATAATAGAAATTGATGATGAATTTATTTGAAACTACTGACCGAAGCGATGAATCACACATGAGAGTGGATGAGACGCTATATGAGTTCTTTAATAGAAGTGCCTCCGATTACTCAATCCGGTTAAGGGATCGCCTAGAAAGCTGGTTTAAAGACTACCCAGAGAAAGAAAAGAGCGATTTGATATCATCCTTTAAAAACGACTGGTATCCATCCTATTTTGAGTTACTCTTATTTAGGATATTCCATACTCTCAAATTTGGTGTAGTAGTTCATCCAGAAATGGAAAACACTACCAAGCGGCCTGACTTTATGTTGTCGAAGGACGGAATTGTTATATACGCTGAGGCGAGATTAGCACGAGACAAAAGTGAGAAAGAAGAAAAAGTAGAAAATATAACTAATGAAATAGTCGATAAGATTAATAAAAATGTTGCTTCCGACAGTGTTTTTCTATCAATATACGATATACAAATCAAACAGATAAAATCGGAAAAACTTCAAGAACTGTACCGGCGGCTAAACGAATACATTGAAGAAAACAAAGAAAAGATCAGGGATGAAAGCTATTGGATATCATCTGAAAGATACAAGGATCGATTCATCTATGAATGTGAATCGTTTAGAATAGAATGCTCATTAATTCCTAGAACTATATCGACAGAAAAACCTGTCAACATAGTGGGTATCCAAGGAAGTGCCGCACAAATCATAGATCCTATTCAGTATCTCAAAAACGCAATTAACCGCAAAGCTGGCCGATATGGGAAATTAGATAAGCCATTCATTGTTTGTGTCCAGATTGGCTCTGTGTTTGGTGCGCATGATAGTGAACTCGATGATCTAATGTTCGGTCAAGGAGTATACTCAATGACTACGAAATCGTCTTTTAGAGAGCATAACGGAATGTTTGGAAGTGAAGTTAATCCTAAAATGACAAGAGTTAGTGGCGTACTTTTCGTTCGATCTGATTATATGGTTCCTGAGTCAACTACATTACGCTATTACAAAAACCCCAACGCAAAATACCCTTTTGATTTCGGCGGATTAATCGAAAAGCACTCCTATAATTGGAAATCTATTCAAGTACAAATCGGAGAATTTGACTCTACAGTATTAACTCATAGCGATCTAAATTAATCCTAACAGAAGACAAGAAGAAAGTAACCTTTGTTTGGACCTTGCATCAAGTTCCATTACCGTTGTAAATTAAATTATATTAATTATTTAGTTATCTGTGAAATGCACACAACACTGCCTACCACGCACAGCCGCCGGATAGGCTTGTTGGTGCTGTGATTGTTTCAGAAGCAACCGTGGTAAACATCGACACCCGAAGTGTTAGTTGGTGAAGGCGGCCGTCGGGTAGGCCCCCGTTGGAGTGAAAGGCTACACTTCGTTCCGCCTTCCACTCCAACGTGAGCTGCAATTAAAACTACTGAAACTAATTCCAGTGAACTCAGAAATATCCAACGCCCCCCCCTTACAATTCACAATTTTATGGATAAAAATGTTATAGGAATAAAAGATCTTGTTTTCTCCAATTTTGAAGATAATTACATTGAAACTCTACTAACTATCCTGGAAAGCTTATCGGCAGAACAAATATTTAGAACCGCAGACGCCGACGGTTTTGAAGTTATTATGCAAGGATATGATGATTTCCTTGCTGAATTAACACTGGATCATCATAATCTTAATATTGATAAATTCGTTGAACAGATCACCGTTAGCCAGAAACGAAATATTAACCGACATAGACAACAGTTCGAGAATTTTGTGTTATTGATTGAATTATGCAAATCAATTTTTGAGATAGTTATAGACAGAATCTCCAAATACAAGAATGATCTGAGTGAAACCCTGAAAGTAGCTATTTCACTCTATGGATTAATTTTGAGAAAAGCTAATCAAATCTTCTTGCTGCTAATGTCTGGTCAAGAAGACGCAGCAATGGCTGTCTGGAGATCGTTATATGAAACTACAGTCGTATATCTTGTTTTAGTTACTGAAGATGATGAAGTTCTTACTAAAAAATTTGTAGAGCATTCAGACATTGGGAGGTATAAGAAAGCCATAAGTTATCAGGAAAACCATAAAAGCTTCAATTTTCCGCCTTTGGAAGACGATGTTATTTTGAAATATACACGTCGTAGAGATGCATTGAAGAATAAATATGGTTTGGATTTTGTTAAAAGCGATTATGGATGGGCCAATGATCTTTTTGGACACAAGACAACATTTATAATGCTAGAATCCAGATTAGCGCTTGAAAAGTTCAGACCATATTACAAGTTTTGTAGTGAATATGTACATACGAATTTTGCGAGCTTTTTTTCATTCAAAGAGGGAAATATGATTAATCTTTACAAATTTGATGAGTTCAACATAACCAGGGTTTCAATTGTTGACCCAATGCAGTACACAGCTAGTTTGCTAGACGAAGTAACTGACTTTATCCTGTGGCGATTCTCGATGCCTAAAGAATTGGATGCCAATCGGTTTTTAATAGTAAGAACATTCAATAGGCTGGTCGAATCTCTGGGCGAAGAGGAGTGAATCGGCTTATAAGCTATATTGATCTGAAGTTAATTAGCAACTTATTGATATCCGCAATTATAATCAATTATTTCTCGCAGGGTATGCGTATGGTTCAAAAATAAATTTAGCACCATGAACAAATTCAGGGAAAGTAGAACTCAGGAGAAGCTATCAGAATATCACATGATTTCTAAAATCTACGAACACATTTGGTTGAAGAACAAACCTTAATTGTCAATTGTGAAATCAGACGTTGATAAAGGAGTAGATCTAATAATTATTGACAAAAGCTCACCTCTATACATACAATTAAAATCGGTTTCCGCAAAGAGGTGGAACACCGACTTTTCTATATCTGAAAACCTATACTGTCAGAAAAATTGGTGCGTGATTGTTATCAAAATTGAAGAGCAGCATAGCCAACTAAAATATAAGTACAGGCTATTGAAGAATAATGATGTAAATATTTTAAAACTTGAGGCTGTCAAGGGTAAAATTCTTGATTATCGCAAGGTGCAAATTTACCAAAGTCACGAAGTTTCACTTGGAGACCTATTAGAGTTTCTCACGCCAGAAAAGTAATGCCGCTAAAACTGCACCAGCGTACAGCTTCCAATCGTCAGCCGTCGCCGGCGCCCCAGTTTGGCGCAACCAAAAGCTGCAGGTCAAGTTGAAAAATCGTGGTTAACCAAAATATTTGCTACTTTGATTTAAAAAGAGAGATGGAGAAACACCCAAAATACACTATCACAGACAAACCATTCTATACTAAAACCGCCCTTCAATTGGCTGTGAGAAGCAAAATTTCCGGATACTCGCCTGGTAGCTACCTACAAGGAAAGGATTTTGAATTCATGACCGAATACTTACGGCAGTGTCACATCTACTGGAATTACAAATCTAGATCCGGTGTAAGTAAAATAGAAGTGGTAAAAAACTTGAAGAACCCTAAAACTAAAGGTATCATTCTGCATCTTAAATGTGGCGAAAAGGAAGTAGTAAGCTATACGCTAAGCAAAATTGAAAAAAGAAATTACAATCAAGAATTTAGAGATGTCATGAGATATGTAGTGAAGCCCCAAATCTACGAGGCTAAAACAAAGTATTTTGATGGTAATGAATACATGATCTGCTCTGTGACTAAAGAACCGTTCGCTTTCGAAGATTGTGATGTAGATCATATTGATCCTGAATTTGAAGAAATTGTAAAATCATTTATTGATAAATTTAAAATATCAATCACTCCCGGTCTTTTCCCAGATGTTAAAGATTTTGACGGAACCTACAAATTGACTGACACAAAGGTCACGGATCTATTTTATAATTATCATAAGTCAGTATGCAATCTACAATGTGTATCAAAAAATGGTCATAAAATAATTACTGCTCGGCGAAAAAAATAATCTTGTTGGCAGTGTATCACATGTAATGGTGGACGGCCAAATTGTGCTGCCAGAATATGTAAACAATCGCGGCCACGTGATTGGTGAGCTTTTTGGAGAACGGCACGCTCCGCCGCTCCAGCCGGCTGAACCTGGCGCGCACCCCGGTAAAGTAGCCCTCAATATGGTATGTCAGTGCCTTAAATGCTCGGTACTATTCCCTCAGGATGGTTGGGTAGTAGGCATCCTAATTGTCGGTAGCGAAAGAGCAGTTTTGCCGTAGCCGATCGGGTAGTTTGTCAAGGAGCCGCTGCGCTTCCTTTTTGCCCCTTCCGCGAACGTGAAAGGTTAGAACCTGCTTAATCGCCAGACAATAAATCATCCAGGCCCACCGCTTCCTCTGCTTAAGGCCAATGATTGACCACATCTCATGCACTTGCAATTCAACGCCTTGCAGTTCTTCCTCCGTCAAATTGTCGAGCAACTCCCAATCTACCCCAAGATCGGCCGAGGTCTGTTCCCAGACAGAGGCGGCGAGGTCCTGTACGCTTCCCCCTACCCGCAACCACTTTTAAGTAGAACTGACCCTAAATTAGTTCACCTTCCTAAAGTGGTTTCACCATGCGAAAAAGCAAGTTTACCCCCACCCAGCGGCTCGAGATCCTGGCCCAGGCCGACGCCGGCACTCCCGTAGCCGATCTGTGCCGCCAGCACCAGATCAGCGCCGCGACCTTCTACAAGTGGAAGAAGGAGCAGGCCGACGAGGCCGACGAAAGCAAACGGCGGATCAAGGAGCTCGAGACGGAGAACGCGCGTTTGAAAAAGATGTACGCTGAGTTGAGCATCGACCACGGCATCCTCTCCGATGGCTATGCGATGCTAAAAAAGGTGCTATGTTAAAAACCAAGGTTTTACCAAAGCACCTTCATGCAACAGTCTCGGTAAAGCCAGCCTTCACCGCCGCTCACGGCAGCAGGCCAATCCCCCTTATCCTTCCAACTCCCGGAGCACCACGGCCAGCTCAGCTTGCGTGAAATTGAGTATCCCCCTAATTTACTGAGGCCCAACCCGTCGCAATGTTATGAATGGTTTACTCTATTTGATTGCCCTACTATCGATCGGAACGCTCGCGGGACAGGAAGCAGCTGAACTTCCAGGTCCGGCCAAGGTGGTCACCCAGCACATTCTCAGCGATTACATGAAGGGTGAGGTTGATTACCACGTTTACATTCCCGACGCCTACAAGCTGGACTCAACCCATTCGTATCCGGTAATTTACTGGCTCCACGGAAGTGGTGGCTGGCCTCCCGGCGTGCTTAATATGCTGGCCGAACGGTTTCACGCGGCAATACAAAGTGAGAAAATAGCCCCCGCCCTGGTTGTTTTTCTGGACGATGGCAAAAGGGAAAGTATGTGGGTAGACTCGAAAGACGGCACCGTCAGAATGGAAAGTGTCATCATCCGCGAACTCATTCCACATATTGATACGTCCTTCAGAACCATTGGCCAGGCGCGAGGCCGGCTGCTGGAGGGTGGCAGCATGGGAGGCTACGGCGCGGCCAGACTGGGACTGAAATACCCTGAGCTGTTTACCGCCATTTCACTGATCAATCCGGGACCTATGCAGGAAGTCCTGAACCCCGAGGAAGCCCCGGTTGCCGGAAAGGCCAAAGCACAGCAAACGTTGGACCGCGTATACGGTGGGGATACAGCGTTTTTCCGTCAGTTAAGCCCTTGGCAAATTGCCATTGGTAATGCCCCCAACATTCGTGGCAACCTGGAAATCAGGATGATCCTCGGCGGTGCGGATCCCAGTCTAAATAATGTATTGAAATTCTCTGATCACCTCAGCCAACTGGACATTGAACACTCCACCACCATCCTGGAAGGAGCGGGGCATTCGCCAAAAGAGATGTTTGCAGCCCTGGGCGACAGCTACTGGGAGTTTTTCAACCGGCATCTTCCAGCGCCAGAGTAATAAGCTAGCGGGTTCTGGTTCACAAAATGTGCCCGTTCTACTCGCGGTTCAAAGCGGAATATGTGAAACAGGGTACCGCCTGCCTCTTATGCCCGCAAGAGGAAGCCACCGGCTCGGCGGTGAAGTTGACGAGAAACAGTGTTATCCCCCTTCGGGAGATGGCTACCCCAAATGACGTAGCGCCCTACCAGCTGCAGAAATACCCGGCAGGGGCCAGCTGCGCCAATCCCTACAATGCGATTGGGCAGGCTTCACGTCCAACTGCGGCACCAGCGCCAGCCGCAAAGAGTAAGGGATTGATGCCCTACCCGGACAGCGGTAGTTCCTGGCAACTTCCCTATCTTGATGGTTGTTCGAGCTAAAAACGGATCATCATGGGCTTTCACGTAGAGTTACCGGTGGATTTGACGGCCACAGATTTCGATCTGAAGATGCTGTTTGCCAGTAAGTTGTTTGAGGAAGGCATGATCACTTCGGGACAGGGGGCACGGATGGTAGGCATCAGCCGTCGCTCATTTGTGGAACTACTGGGCCGCTACGGAGTCTCGGCTTTTCAGACGGAGGAAGATGACCTGCTAGAAGACATTGCCAATGCCTAACCGGGCAGTCATCGCCGACGCCAGTACGCTCATCGGGCTGCATAAAATCAAAGGACTGGACTTGCTCCAACAATTGTATGGCCACGTTGAGATTACGTCCATAGTCAAGGAGGAGTGCGCTGTAGATCTGCCAGGGTGGATTCAAATAAATGATCGATATGATCCGGTAGCCTACCGCTCCCTCTATCCCAGCCTGGACGCCGGTGAGGCCAGCTCAATTGCCTTGGCGTTGACCCTAGAGAACGTATTGTTGATAATCGATGAACGGAAGGGGAGGAAGTGGGCACGGTCAATGGGTGTGCCAATTACTGGACTGATTGGTATACTGATCCGCGCCAAACAACGTGGGCTGATTTCATCGGGCAAACAACAGCTGAATAGCTTGCGGGAACAGGGTTTTCGCTTGTCTGACAGAGTATACGAGCTGGCCCTGAAAGAAATGAATGAAGAATAAATACGTCGGATAACAGTATCCAAAACCAAAGGGGGCACCAACCCCAGGCCGGTGCCCCCTCCGGGCGGTGTGCGGTGATGTTTATCGCTTAGTACCCCACGTTCTGGTTCAGTTCGGCGTTGCGCTGCAGCTCCTGGTCGGGCAGGGGCAGCAGCAGGTGTTTTTCCTCGAAGACGGGGCCCCAGCTGCTCTTGTGGCCGATGAGGTCGACGAAGTTGATGGTACCGTCGGTGGCTTCGGGGTACTTTCGGGTGCGGATCATGTCGTACCAGATCTTGAAGTTGAGGGCCAGTTCGCGGTTGCGTTCGGCCCAGACCTCCTCGACGAACTCCTGGACGGACAGTTCCGACAGCGCGCCGCTGATCTCGTCGGCGGACTGCCGGTAGTAGGCGCGGCTGCGGACCTGGGTGAGGTAGTCGACGGCCTCAGCCGTGACCCCTTCGGAGCGGGCGATGGCCTCGGCGGCGATCAGCAGCACCTCGGCGTAGGTGTAGGCGGCCACCTCCAATTCGGAGTTGGCGGGGTTGGTGGTGCCGAACAGCGCCTGGTCGTCGTGCCACAGGTAGGGCTGGAAGCGGAAGGTGGTCGTGTTGCCGTCCTCGTCGGTGTAGGTATTGTGCCAGAGCTGCTTGTTCTGGATGCGCAGGTCTTCGTCCTCGTCGTACATGGCCAGGAACTGGTCCCGCGGCTCGTAGGCCTGGTTGGTGATGCCGTAGTTGGTCTGGCTCGTCAGGGTCACCGGGTAGGTGTAGGCGGGGTAGCCGGAGCCGGCGATGCCGATGGCGAACTCGATGGGGTAGACGAACTCGGTGGCGATCACCTCCTGGCGGCGGATCTTGTTGTAGGCGCTATTCTCGGGAATCAGCTCCCCGCTGGCGTCGCGGGCGTTCTGTGCCAGCGAGTGAGCCCCGCTGTTGATCACCAGCCGGGCCGCGTCGGCGGCGGCGGCGTAGTTGTCGTTCTGCAGGGGGAAGCCGCTGCGGGTCAGCTGCACGTCGGCCAGCAGGGCGGCGGCGGCGGGGCGGGAGACGCGGTAGCCGTTGCTGACCATGTTGGTGTTGGCCAGGCCGGCGGAATTGACGGCGAACTCCAGGTCCTGGACGATCAGGGCGTAGACCTCCGCGGAGGAGGACCGCGCCCGGTAGATATCGTTGGTCGATTCGTAGGGCTCCGTGATCAGGGGCACGTCGCCGAAGTGGCGCACCAGCATGAAGTAGGCCCAGGCCCGGAAGAAGCGGGCCTCGCCGAGGAGGCGGTCCACCTGGGCGTCATTCAGGCCGGGGGTGGTGGGGATGTACTTGATGGCGTTGTTCGCGCGGCTGATCTCCCGGTACATCTGCGACCAATAGTCGTTCAGGATGGAGTTGGAGTTGATGGCGTTGAGCTGCAACTGCTGGGCGAACCCGATGTAGGCGTACTGCCCCTTGTAGTTGTTTTCGAAGAAGCCCGACAGGTAGGGGCCGTACATGATGTTGCGGCCGTTGTACACGCCGCCGTTCATCCAGAGGGCGGGGGCGCCGTCGCGATAGAGGGCGTTCACGGCATTCTCGGCGTGGGCGGGCTCGGTGAAGAACTGGTTCAGGCTGGCCGAACTGCGCGGCTCCTCTTCGAGGAATTCGGAACAGGAGTACCCCGCGCCGCCCAGGAGCAGCAAAATGGCTAGTTTGATAGCGTTCATGGTCATTTAGAATTTGAGGTTCAGGCCGAAAGTGAAGGAGCGGGGGCGCGGGTACTGGAAGAAGAAGATGTTCTGGCCCCACTGGTTGCCGCCCCAGGAGGTAGCCTCGGGGTCCAGGCCCTGGAACTCGTCGGAGTGGGCCACGAAGACGTTCTGGGCGTTGAGGTAGATCCGTACGCTGTTCATGCCCAGCCGGTCGAGCGAGTTGCCGTTCAGGTTGTAGCCGAGGGTGAAGGAATTGCCCCGCAGGTAAGAGCCGTCGACTACCCAGTGGTCGTCCACTTCGCTGTTCTGCCCAGCCCAGGCCTGGTGGCGGATCTGCTGCACCATCGTGTTCTGGTTTTCCGGCGTCCAGGCTTCGGTGAGGATGGTCCGCAGGCCGCTGGCAATGCCGGAGCGGTCCTCTACGGAGTGGTAGTACTGCTGCATGATGTCGGCCCCGAGGACGAACTGCAGGTCGACGGTCAGGTCGAAGTTGCCCAGGGTGAAGTTGTTGATGAAGCTGCCGGTCACGTCGGGGAGCCCGTGGCCGATGATCTCCTTTTCGGTGGTGCGCTTGGCCTCACCCGGGATGCGGCCCACCTCGGCGGCTTCGTCGGCCTCGTCGGTACCCCAGGTTCCCAGGCGGCGGTACCCCCAGAAGGACGACAGCGGCTCGCCCACCCGCAGGATGGTCTGGCTGCCCGATACCCAGAAGGGGCCCGACTCGATGTCCTCGTCGTTTTCCCCCAGTTTCTCGATGCGGTTTTTGTTGTAGTTGAAGTTCAGGTTGGTGCTCCAGCTGAACTGGTCGGTGGAGACGTTCTGGGTGCTGAGCAACATCTCGATCCCGCGGTTCGACACGGAGCCGATGTTGTCGAAGATGGAGCCGAAGCCGGTCGTCTGGGGCAGGGGGCGCGCCAGCAGCAGGTCGGTGGTGAGCTTGTAGTAATAGTCCATCTCCAGGTTGAGCCGGTAGTTGAACAGGGCCAGGTTGAAGCCCACGTCGAACTGCTGGGTTTTCTCCCACTGCAGGTCGGGGTTGGCCAGGCCGTTGATCACGGTGCTGGTGACCCGCTGGCCGTTGATCAGGGTGGTGCCCGAGCCTACGGTGGCCAGCGACTGGTAGGAGCCGATCTCGGTGTTGCCGGTGACGCCGAAGCTGGAGCGCAACTTCAGCTGGTTGATGACGGGGTTGTCGGCGAGGAAGTCCTCCTCCGAAATCACCCAGCCCACCCCGACGGAGGGGAACCAGCCGTATTTGTTGCCGGCCCCGAAGCGGGAGGAGCCGTCCACCCGGCCCGTCAGCGTGAGCAGGTAGCGGTCGTTGTAGCTGTAGCTGCCGCGCAGGAAGTAGGAGTTGAGCGTCCAGTCGCTGTAGCCCGAGCCCGGGGCTTCGGGCTGGCTGGCCGCGCCGAGGTTGTTGAAGCGGAAGAAGTCGTCAGCAAAGCCCCGGGTGCTGATGCCGAAGCTCTCATCCGTGCGCTGCTGGAAGCTGAACCCCGCCACGCCGCTGATGCTGTGGGGGCCGATCAGCCGGTTGTAGTTCAGGTAGTTTTCCTGCTGCCAGTAGTTCACCTGCTGGTTGCTCTGGCGGGCGAAGCCCAGGGGAGCGGAGATGTTGATGAGGTCGCGCGGACTGTAATCCTGGAACAGCCGGTCGTGGTTGTCGAAGCCGAACTGGGTGCGGAAGTTCAGCCCCTCGGCGATGTTGAACACCAGGTAGGCATTGCCGAAGAGCTGGGTACGCTTGGCGAGGCGGTCCTGGGTTTCCAGTACGTGCACCGGGTTGGCCATGGCTTCCAGGTTGAAATTGCCGCCCAGGTCGGTACTCTTGGAGTAGGTACCGTCCGGGAAGCGGACCGGGAAGATGGCGGGCATCTCGATCATGGTGCGCCGCGGCGACTGCCCGCCACCGCCTTCTTCGAAGCTGTTCTCCTTGGTCACGTTGGTCAGCAGGTTGAAGCCGAAGGTGAGCCAGTCCTTGGGCGAGCCCTCGTAGGCCACCTTGCCGTACAGGCGGTTGAAGTAGTTGTTGAGCATGATGCCCTCCGTACCCGTGTAGTTGAGGAACACGCCGTAGGAAGAGTTGCTTGTACGCTGCTGGATGGAGAGCTGGTGGCTGTGGGAGATGGCCGTGCGGGTCACCTCGTCCTGCCAGTCGGTATCGTAGAGCGGATTGCCGTTGTCGTCGAAGAAGAGCGGATTATCGGTGGTGAAGCCGGGATCCCGGCCCCCGGGGTATTTGGGAGCGTTCTCCATGCCGCGCCGCACGACTTCCAGCCATTCGTCGGCGTTGAGCACCTCCATTTTCTTGCGCAGCGTACCGGCCATGGCGTAGCCGTCGTAGCCCACCACGATGCCGTCCTGGTCCGGGCCGCGGCGGGTGGTCACCAGAATGACGCCGTTAGCACCCCGCGCGCCGTAGATGGCGGTGGAGGAAGCGTCCTTCAGCACCTCCATGCTCTTGATGTCGTTGGGGTTGAGGAACTGGATGTCTTCCATCACCACCCCGTCCACCACGTAGAGGGGGGCGGAGTTGGAGTTGATCGTGCCCAGGCCCCGGATCAGCACCCGAGGACTGCCGGTGGGGGAGCCGGAATTGAGAAAAATATTCACGCCGGCCACCTTGCCCTGCAGCCCCTGGAGGGCGTTGGTCACGGGGGCGCGGAGCAGTTCCTCGGAGGAGATGGTGCCGATGGCCCCGGTCACGTCCGACTTCCGCTGGGTACCGTAGCCCACCACGACTACCTCCGAGAGCGACTCCACGTTGGAGCCCAGGGCGATGTTCAGCACGGTCTGCCCGTTGATGGGCACCTCCTTACGCTCGTAGCCGATGGAGGAGACGATCAGCGTGGTGGCGTCGTCGGGCACCGTGATTTCAAACTTGCCGTCGATGTCCGTTACCGTGCCCGTATTCGTGCCCTGCACCAGGATGGTGGCCCCGATGAGCGGCTCACCGGTCTCGGCGTCGGTCACTGTGCCGGACAGCGTCTGTTCGGTTACATTCGATTGCACATAGGGGGGCGGGGACGCAGGTGCCGGGGAAGGGGCGAACGGCCGGGCGCTCAGGTTCGGCACGGCGAGGACCAGGCCGGATAGGAGCACGCCTATCCAGGTCCGAAATTGCATGACCATGGAGTAAAATTTTGCTGGGTTAAGGTTGGGTTTCTCGCAATTAATTCACAAATACCAGTGATGCGACAATAATATCCCACTTTGGCGGCTCCACCAAGTAAATCACCGTTAATTGGGGATTAAATACCCATTTTAACCTTACCGCCTGTTCCCCGGGATATAATTAACGGGACGTAACTACCTCAGTCAATAAAAATTGGCTCAGTAAGTACGGCGAGGCATTCCTGGATGCCTTCGCGGAAATTGCCCAGCCGCAGGTTTTCGTTTGGCGCGTGGATGCTGTTGTCGGGGTTCGGGATGCGCAGCGATACGGCCGGCAGTCCGAGCAGGTTGACGAAGGGACCCATGGGCTGGGAGCCCCCGGTGGTGCGCATCCTTACCGGCTCGCGCCCCAGTCCGCGCTGTACCGCGTCGGTCAGCCAGTGGTCAATGGGGGTATCCAAGTTCGTGCGAAAGGGCACCGACCCGAGGCTGGAGGTAAAGGAGATCAGCCGGGAGTGCGTCAGCCGCTCTTCCTCGGTGGGCAGGCTGTCGACGAAGTGGTAGCCCCGCTCCGCGATGAACTGCCGCAGCAGATCGACCTGCCGCTCGCCCGGGGTTTCGGGCACGAGGCGCATATCGATCTCGACGATCACCTCGTCCGGAATGAGGGTGCGCACTTCCTTGCCCGTCCAGCCGGCCCGCAGGCCGCGTACGTTCAGGCTCGGGTACTGTAGGGCTTCCTGGTAGGTTTCGCCCAGCGATTCGTTTTGGGCGATACCGACCATTTTGCGGATCTCCTCCCGGGTTTCCGGCACCTTGTTCATTTCCGCCTTGTCGGACGCGCTCAGGTAGACACCGTTGTAAAAGCCCGGGATCAGTACCCGGCCGCCCTCGTCTTTCATGGCCGCCAGCAGCCGGGCGGCCTGGAAGACCGGGTTGGGCGCGAAGTTGCCGTACTGCCCGCTGTGGAGGGGGTAGGCGGGACCGAAAATGCGCAGCGTCACAGTGGCAATACCGCGGGCGCCGAAGGTCAGGGTGGGTTCGTTGCTGACGTGGCGGGTACCGTCCATGATCACCAGATAATCCGCGACGAAGAGGTCCCGGTGGGCAGCCACGGCGGCAGGCAGGTCGTCGCTGCCGAGCTCTTCCTGGAAGTCCATGATCACCTTCACGTTGTAGGCTGGCTCTATGCCCCGTTGCTGCAGCACGTCCAGTGCCGTGATGAAGGCCGTGGCCGGCCCCTTGGAGTCGGAAGCCGAGCGGGCGAACAGCCGCAGTTCGGGATCAAAGTCCCCCTCCGGCCCCTGCACCGTGGTATAGCTGCCGTCCGCTTCCTTGCGTTTCCAGACGGCCTGGTAGGGGTTGGGCTGGTCCCAGGCGGCGGTGTCCACCGGCTGCCCGTCGATCTGCAGGTAGAACAGCACGATGGGCAGGCCGCTGCCGACCTTTTTTTCCGCGAAGAGGAGGGGTTGTCCCGCCGTTTCCAGCCGCGTGACGGTAAAATCCAGTTCGTCGAACCGCTTGCGGCACCACGCCAGGTTGGCCTCCACCTGTTCGGGATAGTTGCCGTCGTTGGGGATGGCGAGGAAGTCGACGAGTTCGTCCACCGCGGCGGGCAGGGCCTGATCCGTCAGTGCGGCGATGGAGTCGGTCGTCAGCGACTGACACCGGGCGGCCCCGGGCACCGTCAAAGCAAAAGAGAGGAACAGCAGAATGTGTAGTGGTTTCACCGGCAATGCGTTGGTCCCTTAAAGATCATGACTTTCTTCGGCTTTTGGGCCGTTGTATGGAACCTGCGCGCCGGCGCCCTGTGGTAACTCTTGGCCTGATGGGGTAATGGGTTGAGCAACTCTAGGCGCGATGCTGTGTGGACCCTAAGGTTTTTTAAACCGCAGATTACACAGATCCTTTTTCGCGGATTAACACAGATTATTCGCCTGCGGCGAAATAGGGGCCAACCACGGAGGGCACTGAAGACACTGAGGCCTTGGCAGAGTGCTCCGTGGACCTCTGTGCCTCTGTGGTGGGAACAACCAAGCGAGCGAAGCGAGAAGAAATCCGCGAAATCTGCGAAACCAAATCCGCGCAATCTGCGGTAAAAAATGAGCGTAGCGAGGAATGGGCCTCGCGGATTTGGTGACCGCGAGCGCAGCTCACGAACCATCTGACGACGAGCCCAGGCTAATCATATCATTTTCACTATTTTTGAAATGATTAACCCATAAAATCGTGTCACTCTACAATTGGCAATACGAAGCTTGGCCCAACTTCCACTGGGACGCGCCGGCCATTCAGGATCGGCTGCAGCGGTACTGCCGGGACAGTGTTGCCCTGGTCGATCGTATCCGGTTGCTTCCGGAGGAGGAAGTGCACGCTTATCTGCTTGAGCGGCTGGTCGAGGAGGCTAGAAGCACCTCAAGTATCGAGGGGGAGATAATGAGCCGCCACGACCTGATGTCATCGGTGATGAACAACCTGAACCTGGGAGGTCATGCAAAAAGCGTACACGACCTGAAGGCCAAAGCAATCGGCCAGCAGATGATCCTGAACCGCGATACCTTCTCTCGCCCCCTCACGGAGAGCACCCTGAAATACTGGCACGAGTTGCTGCTGGGCCACGAAAACCGCCTGACCGCGATCGGCGAATACCGTCAGGGGCTTACGCCTATGCGCATCGTGAGTGGTCCGGACTATCGCCAGGAAATACACTTTGAGGCTCCCCCCGCGGACCGCGTGCCCACGGAAATGCAGCCGTTTGTTGACTATTGTAATACGTCCAGGCCCCAAACGGTGGCTGGGGTGACCAAAGCGGGTGTAGCTCATCTCTGGTTTGAAAGCATTCATCCTTTTGAAGACGGAAACGGGCGCATTGGCCGGGCCGTAATGGAGAAGATGCTTAGCCAATCCCTCGGCGTGTTCGTCCCCTTCAGCCTGTCACACGCCATCGAGCGGAGAAGAAAGGAATACTACGTCGCGCTGAATGCGTCAAGTCACGGCCTGGACATCACCCCCTGGATGGTCTACTTCAGTGAAGTGCTGCTCGAGGCACTCAACCATGCCAATCAGTTGGTCACCTTCACCTTGCGCAAGCACGAATACCTGACGGCAGTTGGCAACCAGCTGTCGGACCACGAACGCAAGGCCATCGGCAAGATGCTCGACGCCGGGCCGAGTGGATTCCAAGGCGGGATGACCACAAAAAAGTACATGCGTATCACCCGGGTTTCTCAGCCTACCGCCGCCCGCGCGCTGAAACGGCTGAGCCTGATCGGGGCCCTCCTGCAGCGGGGCCGGGGACGCGCTACCCACTACGTGTTGCCCTTTGGCGGGGACGCGTAGCGAGGAATGGGCCTCGCGGAAATAAGGCAGCGCAGTTAATTTGGTGACCGCGAGCACAGCTCACAAGCCACGCCCAGCCCTGGAAGGGACGGCCTCACCTAGCGGGGTCGATTCCGAGCGAAGCGAGGAATGGGCCCCGCGGATTTAGTGACCGCGAGCACAGCTCGCGAACCGTGCTCGGCCTATAAGGCCTCGACCTTAGTCCCCGGCAGCAACCGCCGGATCACCCGCTCGATCGTAAGGCCCTGCACCAGGATGGAGAAGACCACCACCACGTAAGTCATCACCAGGAACATCTCGCGGTTCATCTCCGGGGCCAGGCTCAGGGCAAGGGCAATGGAGATACCGCCCCGCAAACCACCCCAGGTCATGATCGCGTCGGTGTGGGGTACGAAGTCGAGTTTGCGCTCAAACACCTTCACGGGCAGCCACAGGGAGGCGTAGCGGCAGAGCAGCACAATCGGGATGGCCAGCAGTCCGGCCAGGAGGTAGCTGCCCTCGTAGGTGAGTACCAGCATTTCCATGCCGATGAGGACGAAGAGGATGGCGTTCAGGAGGATGTCGATCAGTTCCCAGAACTTGTCGACGTACTGCTCGGTGGTTTCCGACATGGCCGAGGCCCGCACCCGGTCGTTGCCCACCACCAGGCCGGCGGCCACCATGGCCAGGGGGGCGGAGAGGTGGAACTGCTGGGCCACCACCGTGCCGCCCATGACGGCCGCCAGGGTGAGGATGACCTCGACGCTGAAGTCGTCGATCGACTTCATCAACTGGTAAGTGATCCAGCCGATGACCAGGCCGAGCAGCAATCCGCCGAAGACCTCCAGTCCGAACAGTTCCAGGATGGCCAGCGGATCGATGTCCTCCCCGGGGGCGGAGGCGATGCTGAAGAGGGTAAGGAAAAGCACTACGCCCACCCCGTCGTTAAAGAGCGACTCGCCCACGATCTTGATCTCCAGTTTTTTCGGGGCCTCGGCCTGCTTGAGGATGCCCAGCACCGCGATGGGGTCGGTCGGGGAGATGATCGCCCCGAAGAGGAGGCAGTAGACGTAGGCCACCGGCGCGCCGAGCAACTGCAGCAGGTAGAAGGTGGCCGTCCCGATGAGGAAGGTCGACGTCAGTACCCCCAGGGTGGCAAAAGCGATGATGGGCCACCGGTGCGCCCGCAGTTGCTGGAAGTTGGTGTGCAGGGCCCCGGCAAAGAGCAGGAAACTGAGCATGTAGTCCATCAGCACCATCTCGAAGTCGATCTCCCGGATCAGCCGCGCCTCCGCCCGCAGCAGGGTATCGTCGAAGAAGCTGAGTCCCAGCACCCCCAGGGTATACACCAGGGTGATGAACATGAGGCCGATGGTCGTCGGCAGTTTCAGAAAACGCACGTTGAGGTAGCCAAATACGGCGGCCAGGAAGATCAGGCCGGAGATGATTAGGTAGTAGTTCATGAGCTGGTGGGTGCTGGTTGGTAGCGCCGACTGGAAACGGTCCGGTGGCTGGCTATTGACCGGTCGACCAGGGTGTGCTTTAGCTTTTCGGCATGGGCGTTCAGCATCACTCGGATAGCGTAGCCAGGGTAACGGTCGATCAGGTCGTGATGGAGTTGGAGTTCGTTCATTTAGCTAGGGGCGGGGTCGCAGGTGCAATACAAGGGATTAATCCCGTAGCGATAAGCGATAAGGTATTCTCGGATTTTGGCCAGCAGGTCGCGTACGGGTTGTCGAATGGTATCGACTTCCGCATTCGAGTACTCCTGATCGTCGTCATAGTCGCCTTCGTCCGCCAGAGAAATACGCGCGCCACTAATTTCCCATCATCCCGGGTGAAAATATCCTTTTTGTCAAACCGGCGGTTGAAGGTCGCGATGGTACCCTTGTGCATTCTTGCCTCTTCGTTTATCGACAAGGTGAGCGCGGACAGGCTATCGTACAGCGCGTAGTAATAGCGGTTGACGGAAAAGGTAGGATGCGCCTGCTGCATTTCCTCCGCGATCTCGAAGCATTCCGCTGATTTATTCAGCTGCAGTTCAATCAGGCGTTGTTTTTCCGCTTCCGTCATAGGGCAATGCCTTCTTCTCTGACCCGATCGAAGAGGGGGATGGGCGACTGCCCCCGGTCCCATACTACCTTGGGGTACACTACCAACTGGATCAACACATCGTGCGTCAACATCAACTCGTAGACAGGGTCGACGAGTAAATCCTCTACCCTGCGCCCGTCGGCGTGTGAGGTAGCGACAAAAAAATCCCAGCCCGACTCATCCCCAAAATCTCCCCACGCGCGGGAACCGAAGAGGTGTACGCTCGCCTCCGGATCGATGTCCATTACAACCGATTTGACGGCCGCCAGAAGCTCCGTTGCCCGGATATCGGGAGGAATGTTCATTGCACTAAGGTAACCAAAAGAGGGAAGCCCCGCAGGGCCGGTTCCTGCTTCCCGCTTAGTGATTCCGATAGCCACCGGGCCCGGGTATGAGATCGACGCACCCAGACTGCACCGCCTCGATCCCAGGGAAGCCAATCCGCTGCCGCCGGGCCAAATTATACCTCCCCATTATCACGCACTGGCCGATAGTGCCGATTCACCCCCGTCAACTTGCTACCTTAAAGCCTCCAACTGAAATCAGGCTTTCATGGGCGTCACCCTACTGACCTTTCTGCTGTATACCGGATTTGTAGCCTTTTACGCCACCTGGCAATTGCGCCGGGACGAGCTCGATACGCAAGACGGTTACTTTCTGGGGGGCAGATCACTGACGGGGGTGGTCATCGCGGGTTCCCTGCTGCTCACCAACATCTCAACGGAGCACCTGGTGGGGATGAACGGCTCGGCCTACCGCAACGGGGCCATCATCATCGCCTGGGAAGTCACTTCCGCGCTGGCGTTGATCGTAGGCGCGCTTTACTTCGCCCCGAAGTACCTGAAGATGGGTTTAACCACAATCCCGGAGTTTTTGGAAAAGCGCTTTGACGGCCTTACGCGGACGATCGTGGCCCTGCTGCTGATCATCTCCTTCGTGGCCACGCTGCTGCCCATCGTGCTGTACACCGGCGCCCTCAACATCGAGGCGATATTCGAGATCTCCGACCTGTTGAACATCAGCGAACGGGAGGGGATCTGGGTGACCATTCTCGTAGTCGGAATCATCGGGGCCGTATACGCCATCTTCGGCGGACTCAAGATGGTCGCCTACACCGATACGATCAACGGCTTCGGTTTGCTGATCGCGGGCCTGCTGGTGCCGGTGCTGGCACTGCTGCACATCGGGGCCGGCAATCCCCTGGAGGGATTGAGCAGGGTATTCGAGAACAGTCCGGAGAAATTCAACGTGATCAGTCAGGAGCCAGGCATCGGTCCGGGGTCGCGGTCGGCCATCCTGCCGTTCGAGGTATTGTTTACGGGCCTGGTGATCAACCAGATCTACTTCTGGACGATGCACCAGTCCATCGTCCAGCGCGTACTCGGCGCCGTGAGTCTGAAAGAAGCCCAGAAGGGATTGCTCTTTACCGGCCTGCTGAAGATCCTGGTACCGTCCATCATCGTGCTGCCGGGCCTGATCGGATTTTACTACTACGGGGAGAGCCTGTACGACAATCCGGACAGCGTGTACCCACTCCTCGTCAAGAAGGTATTGCCGCTGTGGCTGACGGGCTTCTTCGTGGCGGTGATGATGGGGGCCATTTTCAGCACCTTCAACAGTACGCTTAACAGTGCGGCCACCGTGTTCAGTCTGGGGATTTACAAAAGGTACATCCAGCCGACGGCGGGTGAGCTACGGCTGGTAAGAGTAGGGAAGTGGACGTCCGCCATCCTGGCCTTCTTCGCCATTGGAATCGCTCCTTTCGTGGCCAATGCCCCCGAAGGATTGTACCAATTGCTGCAGCAGTTGAACGGCATCTTTTTCATTCCGATCGCCAGCGTCATTTCCGCCGGCTTCCTCTTTCCCCGGGTATCCGCTACGGGGGCGAAGGCGGGATTAGCGTTCGGACTGGTGTTCTACGTGCTTATGGACTACGGGCTGGCGGTAGATATGCACTTCGTCCACCTATGGGGGATAGAATTCGTGCTGAACCTGATCGTTATGCACGTGGTCTCCTACCTGACGCCGAAGGACCCTACCTTCATCATGCACGACGCCGGGAAACTCAACCTGAAGCCGTGGAAGTACGCCAAGGTTTTCAGCGTGATGCTGGTGGTTCTCACGCTGGCGTTCTATCTTTCACTCGGTAACGTATAGGGTAACGGTCGAGAATCGCAGCGCAGGAATTGCCCACCAATCTAAACCGGACAGCAACTGTCCACAACGAAAATTGCCATGGCGGAAGCGAAGGTCTTCAGGAATTATGAGGCGCCCGATGTGTCAGTAGCCGTACGGGAGCATTACCGCAAGATGCGTAAGAACCAGACGGTGGACTACGTGCAGCGCATGCACGAAAAGTACCTCAAATTTGATCACCCGATGGACCTCTGGGAGGCCATGCGCCACCTGAACAGCCTCATCGACGTCAGCGACCCGGACCTGGACCTGCCCAACGTCCAGCACCTCATCCAGAGCGCCGAGGCGATCCGGGCCGACGGGCGGCCCGACTGGATGCAGCTCACCGGCCTCATCCACGACCTCGGAAAGGTGATGTTCCTGTGGGGCAGCGACGAGGACGGCACCAGTCAGGCCGAGCAGTGGGGCATGGTGGGCGACGTATTTGTGGTGGGCTGCGCCCTGCCCGACTCCTGCGTCTACCCCGAGTTCAACGCCCTGAATCCCGACATGCAGGACCCCCGCTACAATACGCCCCTCGGCATCTACGAGCCGGGCTGCGGCATCGACAACGTGGACCTGGCTTGGGGTCACGACGAATACCTCTACCAGGTACTTAATAACCACTCCACCAATACGCTCCCCGAGGAGGCGATGGTCATGATCCGCTACCATTCCTTCTATCCCTGGCACTCCGGTGGTGCTTATACCGAAATCCTGAACGAAAAGGACGAAGCCTATCTGGACATAATCAAGGACTTCAACCAGTACGACCTCTACACCAAGAGCCAAAAAGTGTACGACCTGGAGGACGTGATCGACTATTACCGCCCTATCGCTGAGAAGTACTTGGGTACTGGGCCGATCTACTGGTAGTGACATCGGGTGGAGGGCCTTCTGGCGCGATTCTTTTGTCGCGAAGCCCATTCCTCGGTGCCCTCGGAATTGACTCCGCTCGTCTAGTGCCGTCCCTTCCAGGGCCGGGCGGGGTGATTTACCATTTACGGCGGGGCTACGCTATTGGTCGAGGTGCTCTATTAGGAGACGGGCATTTCTTCAGTGACAATGTACACTCGGCCTACAAGGCCTCGGCCTCAGGTGCGCCGCTCCACCACCGCCAATCCCACGCACGCCAGCCCGTAAGCGATCAGGATGCCCAGCCAGGCCTCCAGTCCCCACCGTAGTCCGTAGCTGAAGAGGATGGGGGCCGCGGCCGAACTCACCACCACGAAGAGGCGGACCGTGCTCTTGATGCTGCCCAGGAAGCGGGGGCCGTAACGCTCCGCCCACAGGGCCGGGGTGTTTACCGAATCCATGCCGCCACTCACGGCCATCAGTCCGAAAAAGACGGGTACCGACCAACTGTCTTCCACCAGGAGCAACACCAGTAGTCCCGCCACGGCCGGCAGCAACACGAAGCGCAGCAACCGCGTGGGCCCCACCCGGTCGATGAGGTCGCCGCCAAAGAGCAGGAAAATTACCCGCACGAGCCCGTAAGCACTGAGGCCGTAGGCCATGGTTTCGGGACTGTAACCACGTTGCCCGGCGATAACGGATTGATTGAAGACCAGTCCGGTAAAGACGAAGGGGATGAAAAGTACGATGGGCAGGATAAGCTGGAACCTGCGGTCCTTCAGCACCTGCGTCCGCGTCCAGGAATCCGCCTCTACCTCGTCCGGAGCGGCACGAAGGTGGGCCTCGGCCACCGTATCGGCGCGTTGGAAATCGTCGTAGCGCCGCACCAGCAGCCACACGGCGGGCACGAAGATCAGCAACACCGCACAGCCCGCCATGAGCCACACCGGACCGTAACCGTAGCTCACCATGGCATAGGTGGCCAGCGGCGGCAGCAGCACCTCGGCCACCGAAATGCCGATGATGGACAGCGCCAGCGCCCGACCGCGCCGCGCATTGAAGAAGCGGCCGATCGTGGTGGAGCCAATCAGCGGCAACACCCCCTGCCCACCCAGCCGCACCACGAACAGGCCGGCCACCAGCAGGACGGTCTCGTCGGCAAACGCCAGCAGCAGGGTGCCCACGATAAGACAGAGGGCGGTGACCGTAGAGACGTAGCGCACCTTGAACCGATCAATCTGCCGGCCGATGAGGGGCAGGATGAAGGCCGCCACCAGGGTGACGCCGGAGTACAGGCTGGCGAAGGTGCTCTCGCCCCAGTCCATGCGCTCCGTCAT
This sequence comes from Neolewinella litorea, assembly GCF_004803465.1. GTDB lineage: Bacteria > Bacteroidota > Bacteroidia > Chitinophagales > Saprospiraceae > Neolewinella > Neolewinella litorea. The sequence continues at coordinate 22,615 of NZ_SRSF01000009.1, forward strand.
CCGCGCCACGAACAGACTGATGAAGAAGGTCTGCCCCACGAAACTGAAGAAGAAGTGGAGGAAGCCGAAGGCTAGGTACCTGGGGTTCATGGTCACGGAGTGAAGGGGTGAAGGATTGAATAACTGAATGAGCGTTATCCTTACCCCTCGCTTCGCTCGGGTGGGGGGAGGTACAAGGGGTGAAGGACTGAAGGGGTCAATAGCACGGCATTCATCCCTCGCTTCGCTCGGGTGGGGGCGGCAAAAGGCAAAACGGCCGTCCACCAGGGGGTTAACCGTTACCAGTTTGAAAACGGCGTAGCCCAGGCTTTGAGCAAGCGGCAGCGAAAAAGGCGACAGAAGGAAGAAGAAGGCTACGGGTCCCAAGCGGCAACACCGGCCGAAAGAACGGGATTACCATAGCCCGATCGAAGTTAATAATTTGGGCTGAAATGGCTTGATTAGTCCGAGTATAACTTCGCTCGGGTTCGTGCGGTAAGGGGGCAGGGAGTGAAGGGATGAAGGATTGAAGGACTGAATTAGCGTTATCCCTATCCCTCGCTTCGCTCGGGTTCGTGCGGCAACGCGGCAAGGGGTCAAGGGCGGCAAGGGCTTAAACCAGTCATTTCTACGCTCGGGCCGGGGAAGGGTGGGGAACATCCGGATACGGAGCTAAAGGAACAGCCCTGCAGTCCCAGTTGGCGGAAAGCACTTATCCTAAATTTCTCGAAGAACTCATGTCCTACCCGAGGGTAGCAAGGGACAAAAGTTACGACAATAAGCCACAACCCCATGTGCCTACTTATGTCCGCACCCAAGCGAAGCGAGGGGTAGGATAACACCCATTCAGTCCTTCACCCTTCAGTCCTTGACCGGCCCGAGCGAAGCGAGGGGTAACTGTAACGCCCCTTGAGCCCTTGAGCAGGCAACGCACCTACCCAAGCGAAGCGAGGGGTAAATGCAACACCCATTCACCCATTCACCTATTCACCCATTCACCCCTTGACCCCTTCACTCCTTCACCTCACCCAGCTCCCCGAACAAGCTCAGATTGGCCGCGCGCACTTCATCCTGAAACTCGCGCATTTCGCCGGTGAGGAAGGCGTTGACCTGGCGGACGAAGTCGTCGCCCTTTTCGGAGAACTGCTCCAGCATCAGGCGGGCCATCTGGCTGGGTTCGCCTTCGATCTGGGCGATGTAGTTGCGGGCGCTGTAGAGGTAGGACTGCAGGTTGGTGGGGTTGCGCTGGATGCCTTTGAGGTCCTCGGGTTCGGTGACGATCTCCTCGAGGCGATCGATGTGCTTGAGGAGCTCCTTGCGGTGGTTGGCCAGGGTGTCCTTGACGGCCTTAGGGGCGTTGGCGGCGGCGTCTTCGACTCGTTTCAGGCTCTTGCGGGCCTCCTGTAGTCGGTCCCAGGCGGCGGTGACTTTATTGACTTCGGCTTCCAACTCGGCGTACATCCGGTCGCGGGCGGCGTAGCGGGCGGCGCCCCGGAAGCTGTCGCGGGGATCGGCGTGCAGGGTCACGATCGTTTCATCGGTATGGTCGCCGTAGGTCATCAGGATGCGGTAGGTGCCGGGGGTGACGGAAATGCCGTTCGGCGCGTCGGCGTCCTCCTTGCGTTCGCGACGGCTGGGGGTTTCTACGCCGTCGCGGCGCAGGTTCCAGCTGGTGCGGTTCATGCCCCATCGCGGCTTATCGGTGTACGTGCGGATGGTGTCGCCGGTCTGGACGTCGATCACCTGGATCTTCACTTTCTCTTTCGGAGCGGGGATGGGGTCGATCTCCTCATTCTGGTCGGCGAAGGCCTTCTGCAGGCTGCCGGTTTCGCGGCCGGGGATGTCCTCCTTGATCTCGGGGTCGATGATGGAGAAGCGGGTCAGCTGGCTAACGTCCACCGAATCCGGATCCACCGTTTCGCTGGGGCCGCCGGGGCGCACCCAGTACGTCAGCATTGCGCCGCCGGGGCGGTCCTCACCCTGGAACTGCCCCTGGGCGTAGAAGCGGGTGCCCTGGTAAGAGCGACTCTCCCACGCGTAGGCGTCCGGGGCGGGGAAGAGGCGGAAGGAGTCCTGCAGGATCTCGGCGCCCTCCCGGGCCATTTCGCGGAACGGCCGGATGTCGTCCAGGATCCAGGCCGCGCGGCCGAAGGTGGCGATGATCAGGTCGTGCTCCCGGGGGTGGACCTTGAGGTCACGGGTCGACACGTGGGGGAAGCCGGCGTCGAAGCGCGTCCAGCTGTCCCCGTAGTCGAGGCTGTACCAGAGTCCCTGGTCGGTGCCCAAAAAGAGAAGGTTCTCCTGTACCGGGTCCTGGACGATGGCCTGGGCGTGTCCGCTGACCTTGTTCTCGTCCACGATGCGGGTGAAGCTTTCCCCGTAGTTCGTGGTGTGGTACACCATGGGGCGGTAGTCACCGCGGCGGTAGTCGTTCACTACTACGAAGGCTTCGCCGGGATTAATGGGCGAGGCTTCGATGTAGGGGATCCAGCTGCCGGGGTTCATACCGGTGAGCTTGCCGGTGAGTTCCGTCCACTCTTCACCGTCGTTGCGACTGATGTGGAGGCGTCCGTCGTCGCTGCTCACCCAGAGGGTCTGGGGTTGCATGAATTGGGGTGGTGCGGGCACGATGGCGAGCAGGGTGGTGTGGTTTTCGGCCTGCGTGGCGTCGATGGTTAGTCCACCGCTGATGTCCTGCCGCTGCTTGGTGGAGTCGTTGGTGGTCAGGTCGGGGCTGATGATCTCCCAGCTCAGGCCGGCGTTGGTGCTCTTGTGGACGTACTGGCTGCCCATGTAGATGGTGTTCGGGTCGCGAGGCGACTGCGCGATGGGGGCGTTCCAGTTGAAGCGGAGGAATTCCCCTTCGGGGTGCACGGGCCGGATGAAGGTGGTCTTGCCGGTACTGCGGTCCACTTTGCCGAGGGCGCCTCCCTGACTGGCGGCGTAGACCACGTCGGGCTGGTCGGGTTTGAAGATGATGTCAAAGCCGTCGCCGAAGTACACTTCCTGCCAGTCTGCGTCGGTGATGCCGCCGCTCTTCAGTCCCTGGCTGGGGCCTACCCAGCTGCCGTTGTCCTGCATGCCGCCCCCGATCAGGTAGGGGTAGCTCATGTCGTAGTTGATGTGGTAGAACTGGGCCAGCGGCAGGTTGGCGGCGAAGCGCCAGGTTTCTCCGCCGTCGTGGCTGAAGTTCAGTCCGCCGTCGTTGCCCTGGATGATGTATTCAGGGTTGTCCTCGTCGATCCAGAAGGCGTGGTTGTCGGGGTGAACGTTGTTGCCGTAGTTGGCAATCTCGGTGAAGGTCTTGCCGCCGTCTTCCGACTTGCTGATGTAGGTGGCGATGTGGAATACGCGGTTCGGGTTCTGGGGGTCCACGTAGATCTCGGCGTAGTAGAAGGGGCGGTCGCCGACGTCCTTGGTGGTCACCAGGCTGAAGGTTTCTCCCCCATCGGTGCTCTTGTACAGGCCGTTTTCCTTGGCTTCCACGAGGGCGTAGACAATTTCGGGGTTGCTGGCGGAGATGGCCAGACCGATGCGGCCGAGGTTCCCCTTGGGTAGTCCGTCCTTGGCGGTGCGGCGTTCCCAGGTGTCGCCGCCGTCCTTCGAGATCCAGATGCCGGAGCCCGGTCCGCCGGAGTTGAAGAACCAGGGGTCGCGGTCGAAGGTCCAGGTGGCCGCGATCAGTTTGTCGGGATTGCTGGGGTCCATAACAAATTCGGCGATGCCGGTGCCCTCGTCTACATAAAGGATCTTTTCCCAGTTCTTGCCGCCGTCAGTGGTGCGGTACACGCCGCGTTCGGGGTTCGGCCCCCACATACTGCCTAGGGCGCCTACGTAGACGGTATTCGGGTCGGTGGGGTGGGTAAGGATGCGGTGGATATGGCGGGTATCTTCCAGGCCCATCATCTCCCAGGTGGCGCCGCCGTCGAGGCTGCGGTAGATGCCGCCGCCGTAGTTGGCTGAGTTGCGGGGGTTACCTTCGCCGGTGCCGGCCCAGATGATGCTGGGGTTGGCGTCGCTGACGGCCACCGCTCCGATGCTGAGGTACTTCTGGTCGTCAAAGATGGGTTCGAAACTCGTACCGCCATTGTTGCTTTTCCACAGTCCTCCGGAGGCCGTGGCCACGTAGATCATGTCGCGGTCGTCGGGGTGCACGTCTATTCCCGTTACCCGTCCGGACATCCCGGCCGGCCCGAGGGAGCGGGGGGCGATGGCTTTCCAGTGGTCTTCGTTGAGGTCTTGCGCCAGGATCAGGGCGGGCGCGCAGGTGCAAAGGAGTAGCGTAAAGAGCTGGGTAATTCGGTTCATGGATTGGAGCTAAGCGGGCAAGATAGCCAGCCCGTGGCAGACATCGGACGTGGCAGAGGCGTCATTCTGACAGACATCGGATGTATGACAAAATGACGGTTCAGTGTTTACTAGCATTTCTGCCACTTTCAACACGATATGTTATCAAATATCGTTAAAATGCCCCGGAAACCCTGGCAGACGTCCGACGTCTGCAAAAATGGCAGCACTGACACGTCCGACGTCTGCCAGCGCGCTTATCTTAATGACTGGTTAACTCCATGGCCACTTGCAACCCTCCGCCCACCACCATCGTACTGTATTATCTGGACTTCCATGACGTGATCCGCAAACTCTTCATTCTTCCTATCCGATTTTATCAGGCAGCACTGTCACCCCTGATCGGACCGCGGTGCCGCTACGACCCCACCTGCAGCCACTATGCGGTTGGGGCCATCCAGGAGTGGGGCGTCCTGAAGGGCAGTTGGCTGGCGATCAAGCGCATAGGCCGCTGTCACCCCTGGGGCGGATTCGGTCCGGATCCGGTGCCCAAAAAGCCCCACGTGAAGGAGTAACTTTGGTAGAGTCCAATAGCTATCCTTTCAGTCTGTATCATTTAATATCCCGGTCGATATGATCCGTCTTTTCGCTCTCTTGCTGGTTTCTTCGGCGCTCTCCGCCCAGGGCATTCAATTTTTCGAGGGGAGCTGGGACGAGGCCCTGGCCAAGGCCGAAGCCGAGGACAAGCTCATTTTTGTAGACGCCTACGCGGAGTGGTGCGGGCCATGCAAGATGATGGCCGCCAACGTATTCCCAAACGAGGAGGTGGGTGCATTCTTCAACGCCAACTTCGTCAACGTCCAGTACGACATGGAAAAGCCGGAGTCGGCTGCCTTCCGGGAATACCACCGGGCCCCGGCTTTCCCCACCCTATTGTTCATCGGCCCCAACAACGAACCCGTGCACCGGGTGATCGGCGCCCGGCAGGTGCCCCAGTTGCTCGCCGATGCCCGCACTGCCCTGGAACGCGTTGATGATCTAGAAGCACTTCGCCGCGATTTCGCCGAGAACCAACCCGGCTCGGCCTACAAACTGGTGCGCGCCCTGATCCGCCGCGGTGAACCGCACCTGAAAATCACCAACGACTACCTGCGCACGCCCGGACTGGATTTTACGGCACCCGCGAACCTCCGCCTCATATTGTTGGCCACGACGGAGGCGGACAGCCGACTGTTTGACCTTCTGCTGGAGCACCGGGAGGCGATCCTGGCGCTGGAAGGACGGGAAGCCGTGGACAGCAAGGTGCGTGCGGCCGTGCGCGCTTCCTTCGATAAAGCCTTGGAATTCAGGAGTGAGCGACTGATGGCCACTGTGGTCGAAAAAGCCGAACTCTTCGATAATGACGAAGCCAAACGACTCGAATCGGAGGGTGAATTCGCGTTTGCCCTGCAGGGGCAAGACCCGGAGAAAGTCTATAAAACCGCCAAAAGCTACCTCAAACGGGGAGCCGAGGGGGATGAGGCCAGGCTGCGCAATCTTTTTGGGGCCCTCGAAAATTCAGACTTTATCGACCGCACAGTCATAATCGACCTGGCCGCGGAAGCGCTGACCGGAGCCGCGGAACTGGCAGAGGAGGGGTGGCGCGATTACTACAACCTGGGCCGCTTTCTGCAGAAGCGACAGCGGTATGGGCAGGCGCTGGAAGCCGCCGAGCGTTCCCTTGCCGCCCTGGGTCCGGACGGACCGGCCAATTACCGCCGGGCGATCCAGGATCTGGTGGACCAGCTCCGGGAGCAGACGAAATAGCACCGTAGCTTTGCGGGCATGCACCCGGACCTTAGCTACCTCCTTCACGACCTTATCGGCACGGCGCGCGACAATGCCTTCAGCATCGTCAAGACCTTCGGGCTCTTCCTGCTGCTGGCCTTTCTGGTAGCGGCCAAATTGCTGAAGTGGGAAATGGAGCGGCGCGAACGCCTGGGACAGCTGCCGGCGGAGCGGGTGCTGCGGGTGCCCGGGCAGACCGTCACCAAGGCGGACTACATCAGCAACGCCATCATCGGTTTCCTGCTTGGCTATAAGATCCCGTACGCCATCGGCAACTTTTCGGCCTGGCAGCAGGACCCTTCCGGGGTGCTGTTGTCCATGGAGGGATCTTTACTGGGGGGGATTCTTGGTGCTGCCCTGTTTTTCGGTTACTACTACAACATCGGTCGCAAGCAGGGAGCCCTGCCCGATCCGCAGCCCGTGGACGTATACCCCAGCGATCGCGTGGGGCCCATAACCATGGTTGCTGCATTTGGCGGACTACTGGGTGCCAAGCTCTTTGCGGTTATTGAGTATTGGGACCGCTTTCTGGAAAATCCGCTGCAGGAGCTATTCAGTGGCGGCGGCCTGGCCATTTACGGTGGTCTGATCGGCGGCGGAATTGCCGTGTACCTTCATTTGCGCAAGCACCGGATTCCGGTAGTGCCGATCATGGATGCCGTGGCTCCGGCCCTGATCGTCGCCTACGGGGTGGGGCGTATCGGCTGCCAGCTGAGCGGCGACGGCGACTGGGGCTCGGCCATCGCGGCGATCCCTGATTGGTGGTTCCTGCCCGACTGGCTATACGGTTACGACTATCCCCACAATGTGCTGAACCGCGGGGTGCCCATCCCGGGCTGCACGGTCGACTACTGCAGCCGGCTGCCGGAACTCCACTATCCCACCCCAGTGTACGAAACCCTGATGGCATTTGCCATTGGCGGCATCCTGTGGGCGGTGCGCAAACCACTTACCGTGTGGCCGGGCATGCTTTTCTGCATCTACCTTTTCCTCAATGGCGTAGAGCGCTTCTTTATCGAGTACGTGAGGCTCAATGATAAGTACGACGTATTGGGGCTTCACCTTACGCAGGCACAGATCATTGCCATTGGCTTTATGGTCGCGGGTCTGCTGGGGGCCTGGCTGGTGCGCTGGCGGGGGCGGGCGGTGATATGAGCTTGGCAGACGTCGGACGTGTCAGGTCTGACTGGTTGGCAGACGTCGGACGTCTGTCAATGTGACAGTACTGCTATTGGCTCATATTTGGGAAAATAGCCTTCCAAATAGGGTGCTGCATCTAATTTTCTACCTCTTACATGGGGTTGTCTTAAAATTCTCTCCTGAATCTCCAACTGACACGTCCGACGTCTGTAAAAATGGCAGCACTGATACGTCCGATGTCTCCCAGCCCGCCCCCAATCCACCATTCGCTATCTTTGCCCCCCTAAATTCAAGGAGATGAAATTCGGAGTTATCGTTTTCCCCGGCAGCAACTGCGACGACGACATGATCCACGTGCTCGGCACCGTCCTGGGGCGGGAAACCAGGAAACTCTGGCACAAGGAAGAAAGCCTCGGCGACCTTACCACCGACGACTGCATTATCGTGCCCGGAGGATTCAGCTACGGCGACTACGTGCGCGCCGGGGCCGTAGCCCGCTTCTCTCCCATCATGAAATCGGTGATCGAATTCGCCAACCAGGGCGGCTACGTCTTTGGTATCTGCAACGGCTTTCAGATCCTCTGCGAAGCCGGCCTGCTCCCCGGAGCCCTGCTGCGCAACCGCGAACAGAAGTTCATCGCCAAGAACGTCTACATCCGGGCAGAAACCGACAACGCACCCACCAACCGCGACCTTTCCCCCGGACAAGTACTCCGCATCCCCATCGCCCACGCCGAAGGCCGCTACTACGCCGATGAGGACACCATCTATCAACTCAACCAAAACGACCAGATCCTATTCCGCTACTGCGACGGCGCCGGAGAAGTCAACCTGGACAGCAACCTGAACGGCTCAATCGGCAACATCGCCGGCATCTGCAACGAAAACCGCAACGTCTTCGGCATGATGCCCCACCCGGAACGCGCCAGCGAAGAACTGCTCGGCAACCGGGACGGACTTATCATTTTCCAAGGTCTGGCTAAGGCCGTGGCCGCCGCCAACTAAAGGACTAACGGACTAAAGGACTAACAGTCTAAAGTCCCCTTAAATCTCCACCCCCCTCTCCCGTAGTTCCCAGCGTAGCTGCTCGGGGTTTTCGAAGCGGATGGTGTCGAGGCCTTCCCGGCGGGCGGCTTCCACGTTGCGAAGACTGTCGTCAATGAAGACGCAGCCGCCGTAGCCCTGCAGGGAGAACCGTTCGTGCAACAGGCGGTAGATGGCCGGGTCGGGTTTCTGGAGTTTGACTTCTCCGCTTACCATGATTTCTTCGAACAGGTCCAGGAAGTCGAAAGTCTCCCGCGCCCACGGAAAGAGCTCGTGCGACCAGTTGGTCAGGGCGAGCAGCCGGTACTTACCGCTTGCCTTTAATTCCTTTAATATCTCTACGGTGCCCTCGATCGGTCCGGTGATGGTTTCCGTCCAACGGTCGTAGTAAATGCGGATCTCGCGCTCGAATTCGGGGTGCCGCTCGATCAATTCACGGGTCCCCTCCTCGATGGTCCGACCGGCATCCTGCTTCTCGTTCCACTCCAAGGTGGCAACGTTGGACAGGAAATGATCTACCTCCTCCTTCGTATCGAAAACCTGCTCAAAAAGCGCCCGGGGCTGCCAGCCTATGAGTACGTTGCCCAGGTCGAAGATTATGGTGTGGATCATGGGTTAAGGGGTTAATGGGTCAAGGACTGAAGGACTGAAGGACTGAATAGGTGTTGCATTTGCCCCTCGCTTTGCTCGGGAGGGGCTGCCAATGGGCTAAGGGGTTAATGGATCAATGCAGTGTTGCATTTGTCCCTCGCTTTGCTCGGGGGGGGGCTGCCAATGGGTTAAGGGGTTAATGGGTCAATGCGGTGTTGCTTTTGTCCCTCGCTTCGCTTGGGGGGGGCTGGCACCTGCGGCCGCGCCATGATTATGCTTTTACTTTACGGTTTTGTGCGGTGGCGATGAGTCCCAGGCCGAGTAGGACGAGGGGGACGCTGAGCCATTGTCCGGTGGTGAGTGATTCGCCGAAGCCGCCCTGGTCGCTTTTGAAGTATTCCCAGATAAAGCGGAACCCGAAGATGAGAACGAACCAGAGTCCGGTGAGGAAACCCGGTTTCTTGGGGGCGTCGGTCTTCCAGTAAAGGGTGATGAGGATGGCGAACGTGAGGAGGTAGCTGAGGCTCTCGTAGATCTGTACCGGGTGGCGGGGCACGTCGGCCAGGCTGCTCGGGAAGGCGTTCACGAAGAGGAAGGCCCAGGGGGCGTCGCTCGGGGTGCCTACTATCTCGCTGTTCATCAGGTTGCCGAAGCGGATCATGGCTCCCACCAGGGCGATCGGGGCGGCTACCTTGTCGCTGATCCAGAAAAAGGATTTCTTGCTCACGTACCGACTGAAGAGCCAGAGGGCCGTCACCACGCCGATCACGCCGCCGTGGCTGGCGAGTCCGCCCTCCCAGATCTTGAGGATATCACCGGGGTGCTGGCTGTAGTAGTCCCACTGGTAGAACAGGATATGACCCAGCCGGGCACCAAGCACCGTACCGGCGATCAGGAAATAGAAGCAGTAATCGAGCCAGGCTTCGGGGGCCCCTTCCCGCAGGAACATCCGGCGCACCATCATGAAGCCCAGCAGGAAGCCGATGGCGAACATCATGCCGTACCACCGCAGGGTGATGGGGCCGATGGTGAAAATTTCGGGGGAGGCGTCCCAGGTGATGTATAACAGCATATCGTGGTTCAGCACCCTAGGAGGTCATGGGGTAGGCCCGCTCGAGGTGTTCCTCGATCAGACAGAAACCCGCCCCGGTAGGGTTGATGGATTTGGCGCTTCGGAACAGCGCGGTAGAAAAGTGGTACAGGTTCGACGTGCCCCGCACCCGGAAGTCGCGGTCGACGGGCGCGCGCGCATCCTCCCCCATGCGGATGAAGCCTACGGGATGGTAGGTGTCTTCCAGTTTCTCGTACTCGTGAATGTCGGTAAAGAGTTCCTCGTAGCAGTGGCCCTCGGCGTCGAGCACCTGTTTGATCTTCTTTTTCGCTTCGGCGATGGCCGCGCGGTCACTGTGGCTCACCGACCAGTTGACGCGGATGCCGGGCTCGCCGAATTTGTCGGTTTCCTCCGAGACCACCACCTCATTATCCGTTTCGTCTCCCTGCTCGATGTCAAGCTGGAGGCTCCAGTCGTTGCGGTGAATGTGCAACTTGCGCAGAAAGAGCAGTTTCGTGCCGAAGAGGGCCAAAAATGCGAAACTCTGCGCCACTTCGCCGAAGCTGGTACCGCCCTCCTGCCGGCCGAACATGGCCTTCTTGAGCACGGTGAATGCCGCTACATCCTTGTTGGGCACCACGTGGGCAAAGTTTACCCTGCCCCCCTGCGTATTGACCAGCAGGCGCTTGGTGAACAGGGAAGTGCCGACGAATTGCGGGGTGAAATCCACGCCGTGCAGCACGGGAGGGGAGTTCTTCACCCGGAAGAGTTCTACGCTCACGTGGTCGCCGAGGTTCTTTCCGAGATCGGTATTGGCCAGGGTTTCGTTGTCCAGCTTGCTCAGCAGGCGGCAGCTTTCGAGGGCTCCGGAGGTGAGGTAGAAGCGGTCGGCCTTCACCACGGAATCTTTACCGTCGACGGTGCGGATGTGCACCCCCTTGATCGTACCATCGGGGGCGGTGGTGAATCCGGTGACGCGGGTGTTCTTCAGCCAGCGCACGGCCTCCTTGTCCTTTTTACCGAGGCGTTTGAAGAGGTTTCGCTTGAAATAGCCGAGCCAGATGCCGTTCTTGACCCGTGGGTCTTCCTTTTCACGCAGTTTCTTCTTCCTGCCGAGCAATTCGCGGAGCACGCGGCCGCGGTGGCGGTTGTTGAGCTCCACTATGTAGTTCCAGTCGGGGTCGTCCGTGACGACGTCCCGCTCGTCGAAGAAAAGGATCTGTCCGCCCCAGCGGGCCGAGGTGCCGCCGAGCCCAAAGTACCGTCCGAAGCGCGATACCTTGCTCGTATCCGAAGCCGTAGCTACGCCGGCCTCCTCGGAACTCTTCGTGGTTTCGTTGCCGACCTCCACGACAGTGATGTCCAGCATATCGCCGTAACGTTCGCGGAGTTGCCTGAGAAGGTAGGACCCGTAGGTGCCACAGCCGATAATACATACACTAGGTCGGTCCATAAAAACTATACCTTAACGGATTGCAGGAGGTATTCCCGAAAACGGGTAATAACGTGTGGGGGCAGTTGTTTGTCCGACCTCCACAGCCGGACCACCTCTTTGATATTTTCGTTCCGGGAGGAGGAGAAAAGGGTGATCCCGAAATCCTTGTCCTCCTTGTAGTAGGCCAGACAAAGTTCCGCGGCGGAAATATCCGACACCTCATTTTCGCGGAGAAATTCCCGGGCCTGTCCCATAATGGCAAAGACGCCGAAGCGGTAGTAGCGCCGCCCTGGCAGATCGTCGGTAATCGTTTCCCGAAACCGCTTGCTGAGGTCGTCGCCGAACTGGATTGCGGTGTACGCCTCACGCAGCGGCTCACCGCCGTAGATGTCGTCGAAGCTGCCGGCCAGTCCCAGGTGGCGCACCTTGCCAGCTTCCTTCAGCTTTAGCAGGCGCTCCACTACGTCGTCCTGATTGGCCAGCGGGGAGGCGATGCGATGGAGCATGAAATTGTCGACGTAGTCGGTCCGCAGTTCCTTGAGGCTGTGGTGAAGGCTGTCTTCCAGCCGCTGTGGGTCGATACTGGTTGTGTAGGAGAAGGCGTGGTGGTGCTGGCTGCCCGACACCTTTACCGCCGTCGAAAGCAACCGCTTCAGCGGGGTGCGCACCAGGTTGAAGGCCGGCATGAGGGCGAAGGGTATCCGCCTCGGGGTGATCCCGAACTTGGTGGTGACGGTCACCGCGTCGCGGCGGTCGCGAATGAACTTGCCGAGCAGCATCTCCGCGTGCCCGAAGCAATAGGCCGGGGCCGTATCGAAGTGGACCACGCCCTGATCGAAGGCCGTCTCCAGGTTGCGGACGGCCCCGCGTACGGTGTAGTTTCTTCCCAGGGAGGAAGTTCCAAATCCCAGATTGACTTGATCGGCGTTGCGCATAAGGGGAACTAATCTAGACAACGCAACCTAAGCCTCCTTATTTTTCGCGCCCGCGGCGGGCAGGGGCTTCATCTGCGGGAAGAACAGTACTTCCTGAATGCTCTTCTGGCCCGTGAGCAGCATCACCAGCCGGTCGATGCCGATGCCGATGCCCGCCGTAGGCGGCATGCCGTATTCGAGGGCCCGCAGGAAGTCTTCATCCGTGGCCATGGCCTCGTCGTCGCCGCGCTGGGCGAGTTGCAACTGATCCTCGAAGCGCTCCCGCTGGTCAATCGGATCGTTGAGCTCGGAGTAGGCGTTGGCGATCTCCTTGCCGTTGACCATCAGTTCGAAGCGCTCGACCAGTCCTTCCTTGCTGCGGTGCTTCTTGGTCAGGGGCGACATCTCCACCGGGTAGTCGATGATGAAGGTGGGCTGGATCAGGTGGCCTTCGACCTTCTCGCCGAAAATCTCGTCGATGAGCTTGCCGCGGCCCATGGTCTTGTCTACGTGGACGTGCAGCCGCCTGGCGATGGCGCGCAGTTCTTCCTCGTCGGCCCCGTCGATGTTCTCGCCGGTGTATTCGCGAATGGCGTCGGCCATGGTGAGGCGGCGGTAGGGACCCTTGAAGTCGATCTCGTGCTCGCCGGCCTTCACTTTGGTGGTGCCGTTGACCGCCTGCACGGCGTGCTCCAGCAGTTGCTCGCAGGTCTCCATCATCCAGTGGTAGTCCTTGTAGGCTACGTAGAATTCCACGGCGGTGAACTCGGGGTTGTGGGTGCGGTCCATACCCTCATTGCGGAACATCTTGGCGAACTCGTACACGCCGTCGAAGCCGGCCACAATGAGCCGCTTCAGGTAAAGCTCATTTGCGATGCGGAGGTACATCGGCACGTCCAGCGTGTTGTGGTGGGTCTTGAAGGGCCGGGCCGCCGCGCCGCCGTGAATGGGTTGCAGGATGGGGGTTTCTACTTCCATCAGGCCCAGGTCGTCGAGAAACTGCCGCATTGAGGTGATCAGGCGGCTGCGCTTGCGGAAAATTTCTTTGTACTGGGGGTTGACCGTCAGGTCGACGTATCGCATGCGGTAGCGAAGCTCCGGATCCTTGAATTCATCGTAGACGTGGCCCTCGTCGTCACGCTTCGGGGTGGGCAGGGGGCGCAGCGACTTGCCCAGGAAGGTGAGTTCCTTGACGTGCACCGAAATTTCGCCCGTGCGGGTCTTGAATACGAACCCCTTGACGCCGATAAAATCGCCCAGGTCGAGCAATTTCTTGAACAGGGTATTGTACAGGGTTTTATCCTCGCCGGGGGCAATATCGTCGCGGCTCACGTAGAGTTGGATGCGGCCGCTGCTGTCCTGCAGGTTGGCGAAGGCGGCCTTGCCCATGATGCGCTGCGACATGATCCGGCCGGCCAGGGTGACGTCCTGCAGGTTGGTTACCTGCCCGTCCGCGTCGGTTTCTACCTGCTCGAGGATGTCGGCGGCCAGGTGGGTCACCGGAAAGAGGGCGGCGGGGAAGGGGTCGATACCGAGTTCGCGGATCCTGGCGAGGTTGTCGCGGCGGATTTTTTCCTGGTCGGTGAGTTCCATGGGGTCTAGATTAAGTTGCAGCGGGCAAAGGTACGGTATTGATGCGAGCGGCCGGCCTGCGGGGCGGGGCGGGGGCGCACAACAAAAAAGCCTCTCCACCCCGGGGGATGGAGAAGCTTTTCTGACCGGGTAGAAGCCGGTGTACTAGTCGTTGTCGCGGGTAATAAAAGACTCCTCTTTCTGGCGGCGGGCTTCGCGTTCGCGGAGCTCACGCAGTTCGCGGGCGTCTCTTTCGCGTTGTTCTTCTTCCTTCATTCCCTCCTTAAGTTCCTGTTCCAGGGAGCCTTTGGCGGTATTGAATTCACGGATACCCTTACCGATGCCGCGCATCAGCTCAGGAATTTTCTTACCGCCGAAGAGCAGCAAAATAGCAAAGAAGACCAGGATCATCTCCGGGCCGATGGCATTGAGGAAAAGCAGCGTGGTATTCATCTTCATCGTAGTTGAAAGCGTCATCAAAGATAACGCAAGTTAGTGGATAACGTGTCGGCGGCCTGTTGAGTTGTTCGCCCCCACCGTTAGTTCCGAGTCGCAGAGCTTCGCCCCGTTCCATCCATTGAGTACAACTTACGGCGTCCGGGGGTTGACGGATTCAGGTCAAGGTTCCAGGGGCGGCGGCGCGCAGGTGCCTGGCCCATTGCCGTGAAAGCCATGTCAGGCCTTGACTTCCCGGGACTAAACCCATACCTTATACGTGTATCTTTTTGCGTACTGGTCGGCCCCGGACCACGAAATCCACCCACCTTTGACAAACCAATCAGCATGCCTGCCCCCCTACTGGCCGGCCTCGGCGCCAAGGGAGTTTCCGAACTGGTAGCAATCGGCGCCATCGTCGCCAGCACGGGTACGACGGTGGCTACCCTGCCCGACGCTTACGTGACCATCGGCTCCATTTCCCTGTCTATGGCATCCGCCGGAACCATTTACGTGGGCGACCGCTTTATCCTCACCGGGCACGTAGAAGTGTCCTACGGGGAGGTGAGCGCCGGAGAAGGCAGCATCAAGGTCGAGATCATCGAGGAAGGCATGGGCGTATTGAAAACCAAGGTGATCCGGGGCCAGGCGCCGAAGGAGAGGGTGACCATCCGACTAGTAGGGCAGACCATCAGCCACGGGAAGAAATTTTACTACCTGCGGGCCACCCCAACCGGGGAGGAGGACAAATCGTGGTTGCCAACGGGCGATACCGTAGTCACCAAACCGGCCACCACCTCCAGTGCCCTGGCCATCGACGTCCAGAAGCCCCTCTCCTTTTCTACCAAGCTCCTGACGGCCTCGGTGAACCACGGGGAGCAGGCGCGGGCCATCATGAAGGTGACCAACCACAGCGAGTCGAAGGCCCTGTGCGGGGCGAGTATTGCCAGCAGCAACGATAACCTGGGGTCCACTTGGCTGCTGCCGGGAACTTCTGATCTTCGCATCGTCGATCACCGGGGAGGCCACCCCGGCGACGACCACGCGGACGAGCAGACCTTTTACTTTGAGCCGGTTCAACATTGGTTCCATTTCCACTCCATCAGGTTCAGCGGTCTGCCCTTCGTGGCCTACGACCAGCTCCTCCCGGCCAAGGTCAAAATTTTCGATCCCCTTCCCGTCATCTGCAAGGGCCGGCAGGCCGATCGCCGCGTCGGCTACCTGCCGGGGCACACATTCCCCGGAGTGAACGAGGGGGAATACGCCTACGCCTGCCACGCCTGGAACGAGAACGAGGAGGGGCTCCCGGCAACGGCCACCTTGCGCGACGACTACGGCAATACGCTCACGACCGAATCCGGAAGCGATGGCAAACTTATCCTGCAAGGGGGGCTGCTGGGCGAGGTCGCGACCCTGACCATCCAGCCCCAGGACGAATACTACGCCGCTTATTCGCTGCGGTTGCTGCTGGACCAGTCCTTCCTTAGCGACAGCGACAATGCGTACGTCTTCCACCCCCGCCCCCTTCCCCCGATCGAAGGAGTGGTACTGTTCCCGGGGGCCGGCCGGGTGCTGCCCGGCACTTTGGTCCAGTTGATTGATGGCCAGGACGAGTTGATCCAGGAAACAACCACCGATGCCGAAGGCACCTTCTCCCTACCCGTCACTGCGGGCCTCTTTCGAAGTGGCACCCCTCACCTTCGGACCAGGCTGCCCTGGAACCTGACCTACGACTGGACGGATCCGGAGCCAGCCATCGAACTGACCTATGCGTCGGTTGCCGTCGGAGACCGAACCATCGTTGTGAAAGCTACCGTACCACCCGCAGAGGATTGGGTTACCATTACCGCGCGGGCCGGATACAAGGACTTTGCCAGCGGTGAACTCGTTCCCGTCGGAGGGGTAGAGATCGTGGTCCGTACCGAAACCCAACAGGTAGTGGACTCCGCCGTCAGCGACGCCAACGGCAAGTTTTCCTTCAGCGTCAATCCCGGGCGGTACATCCTGGAGGTGGTCAACGTCGAGGATCTCGGCTACCGGGCCGTCTCGTCGGGAGTGGTGGAACTGCGCTCCAGTCGGTCGGACGTAAACCTGATGCTGCGCTTTCCCTCCCCGGAATTGGAATACGTGACCCCCAGCGTCCTGTGGTGGAACGGCGGCGACATGGAAGGGGACCGCCTCCTCCTACTGGCGGGTGGGGAGGTCCTCCAGGAGTGGGAAGGCGCGGAAGAAGGGCGGTACCTGGACCTGCGAGAACTAACGGAGGCTCCGTACCGTCAACTGGCCATCGGTCGCGGCGACCACCGGGGGCCGGGCCGGATACTGGAGTAGGCGCAGAGCTAGGGCCTCATCCATTCAGTGACAGCACTGCGCAGCCACCCCTTCCTCAACGGTACAGTACCGCCCCCGGGATTCGGCGAACCAGCGACAGCCGCGGCGGTGCCGCTTGCCGCTGTTCGTTGATAGCCAATACTGCTGGTCGGCGGCCGGTTGCTCGGGAGCCGCAGCCCTGGATTCGGGGGTGATGTCCGGAAAATCATCCGGGTAGACCCAGGTCTTGATCTTACCCTCAAGTCCGCCATGCGTAAGTGCGGCATTGAGCTGAATGAAGTATTTCCGGTCACCGGGGTCGCGCAGGATGAGAATGATTCCGGCCCGCCGGTTTGTCTGCAAACCGTACCACAGGGCCTGTCCGATGCTTTCCTTCCACTTCGGCGCCCAGTCTACCTCGATGGCGTGGACGTCGGTGAGGATATCCACGCGCCCGCTGGTCACGGATACTTCGGTGCGGCCGCCGAGTGACCGGGCCAGGGCGCGGGTATAGTCGGATTCGGACTGCCCCGTCAGGCAGACGGGCAGTACAAAAAGCAAAAGGATGAAATGCGGCAAGAGAGCGTACGCTTGGTCTGGAAATGCGGTGGGTGAGGGAAGGTACACCCGCCCCGCCGGACGGCCCCCTCGTTTTACCCTAACTTACCGATAAGCGGCGGACACCCCCGCCCCAAAGCGTACGCCATGGCAGTTTCCGAAGACTTCATCACCTATCTACACGAGCAGCTGGCCGATCTGGGGGAGATAACCGGCAAAAAGATGTTCGGCGGCTACGGCTTCTTCCACGAAGGGAAGATGTTTGCCATGGTCGGCAACGGCGCTTTCCGTCTGAAGGTAGACGACACCAACCGGCGGGAGTTCCTGGACCACGGCATGGAGCCCTTTCATTCCGGCGGCAAGAAAAAGGGGATGCCTTACTGGGAAGTCCCCGTTGAGGTCCTCGAAGACCGATCCAGGGTGACGGCGTGGGCCCGCAAGTCAATCGCCATCGCCCACGCCGCCCCGGCCGGGAAAAAATGATCAGTCCCCCGGTAACCCCAAGGATATCGGCCCGCCAACCACGCCCAGCCCGCCATTTCCGCCGGCGCCGGAACCCGCGCTCCGCCGCCCGAACGGTAAAAGCAGCTATCTTCCACCGCGAGATTCCCTGACCTTCTACCACCTCACCTTGTATCCACTTCCCTTGCTTGCGCTGTTCAGCGTACTATTTTTAACCTGCAGCGGTACGCGCCCCGACGACCGGCGGCACGAGCAGCCGACCCTGGGGTACCGGTCTGCGTCCCTCCTGGAAGTGGACGGCCTGCGCTTCAAGGACCTCAACGGCAACGATTCGCTGGAGCCCTACGAAGACTGGCGCCTCAGCCCCGAAGCGCGCAGCCGCGACCTCACGGGCCGCATGCAAATGGAAGAGAAGGCGGGCTTTATGCTCATCAGCACCACGCGACTGGAGAACGATCCCGGCTTCGGCCCGCCCACCGGGCGGCCCATCACCAGCGGCTTCAACGAGGAGGACCAGGTAAGCGAGGTAAATATCTTCACCCGCAAACCCCTCGACTACCCTATGATGAGTGCGGCCGGCACCACCCGGGCGGTGACCGAATACCACGAGCGCCACTTCATCCTCCGCGCCAATACCTCGCCCCGCATACTGGCCGAATGGGCCAACAACCTCCAGGCCCTCTGCGAAAGCCACGGCCACGGCATACCGGCCATCGTGGCCTCCAATCCGCGCAACCACATCACCGTTGACGCCTCGGTCGGACTCAGTCTCGGCAAGACGCCCTTCTCCACCTGGCCGGGCGAACTCGGACTGGCGGCCACGCGCGACACCACCCTGGTGCGGGAGTTTGCCGACATCGCCCGCCAGGAATGGCTGGCCACGGGCATTCGCAAAGGCTACATGTACATGGCCGACCTGGCCACCGAGCCCCGGTGGCAACGCGTGGAAGGCACCTTCGGGGAAGACGCCCAACTGGCCGCGGATATGATCCGGCAGATCGTGCTGGGATTCCAGGGCACGCAACTCGGGCCGCAGTCCATCGCCCTGACCACCAAGCACTTTCCCGGCGGCGGTGCGGTGGAGGGCGGGCAGGACCCCCACTTCGACTGGGGCAAACGGGAAGTCTTCACGGGCGGAATGTTCGAAAACAACCTCATCCCCTTTCGGGCCGCCATCGACGCCGGCACCTCGGCCATCATGCCCTACTACTCCTACCCCGTCAATACAGAATACCCGGAAGTGGCCTACGCCTACAACAAGCCCGTCCTGCAGGGTGTACTACGCGAGCGGCTCGGCTTTGACGGCATCATCAATTCCGATACCGGCCCCATCGACATGATGCCCTGGGGCGTGGAGGATCGCACCATCCCCGAACGCTACAAAATGGCGATCGAAGCCGGGGTTAACCTATTCAGCGGCACGGCCGACCCCACGCTGCTGATCCGCACCCTCAGGATGTACCCGGCGCTGCAGCCCCTGGTGGACGACTCCGTATACCGCCTGCTGCTCGAAAAATTCCGGCTGGGGCTGTTCGAAAATCCCTACGTGGATCCGGAGGGCGCGGCCGCGCTCGTGGGACGCGAAGATTTCCAGGCGCGTGCCGACGTGGCCATGCGCAAGTCGATCGTACTGCTGCGCAACGGCGTATCGGAAGAAGAAAAGGTACTGCCCTTACGCCCCGCGCAGAAGATTTACTTTGCGACTTACCTGTCGCGCCGCGACGACGATCCGATCACCACCTATCTCCCCGACGTCCATCCCTATGGCGTACGGTTCGTCGATACACCGGAGGAGGCTGACCGCATCGTCCTCTGGGTGATCCCGCGCGGCAAATCGTTGTTCGAAGCCGACGGCAGCCCCCTGCACCTTAACCTGAGCGCCAATGGCGTGGAGGTGGACCGGCTGCGCCAACTGATCGGAACCAAACCCACGGTATTGCTGGTCAATTACACCAACCCCTGGGCCATCGATGAACTGTACACCCCCGGCCCCGGCAACATCCCCGCCGTACTGGCCACCTTCGGCACTACGCCCGAGGCGGTGATGGACGTCCTGACCGGAAGGTTCACGCCGGTTGGCAAAATGCCCTTTTCAACCCCCGCCAGCGACGCCGCCGCCCAGCAGCAAGTGTCCGACCTGCCCGGCTACCAGGAGGCGAAAGGCTACGCCCTGTTCTGGTTTAATGAGGGAATGGACGGGTACTGAGCATGCGGACAAATCTCCCATAAAGCGGGCAACCGAGTGCCTGGTCTTTTCCATCAACCCACGCGGGGGCCCCGGCCTCAATACGCTGCTGGGGTGCCTACCGCTGCTGGGGTAAAACGGTTCATCCGTACCCGGCCCGACCCGCAGGGCATGATGCTGGCGGCGGCGCGCGGGTGCCGCGTAATTGCGGAAAAAGCCTAGCTTGACCCGCAAAATCGGCCGGAGGATTAATCGTCCGGTCCCTACCCCAAATCCCCTTACACCGATGCCTACCCGTTCCCGCCGCCACTTCCTTCGCCAATTGTCTACCGGATTACTGGCCGCGCCCCTGGTCTCGGAGGAGGGGCTGACCCACCTGCTCACTGCGCCGCGGTCTCCGCGTAACGCCAACGACCGGATCAATATCGCCTGTATCGGACTGGGTATTCAGGGCTTCAGCGACCTGGAGGCCGCTCTGCAGTATCCGGGCGTCGAGTTGGTCGCCGGCTGCGACCTTTATACGGGCCACCTGGAGCGATTCCGGGAAGTGTACGGGCAGGACCTCTTTCTGACCCGGGATTACCGCGAGATCCTGGCGCGGCCGGACGTCGACGCCGTCATCGTAGCCACCCCCGATCACTGGCACGACACCATCACCATAGAAGCCCTCGACGCGGGCAAACACGTTTACTGCGAAAAGCCGCTCGTACAGCAACTCTCGGAGGGCCACGCGGTGCTGGCCGCGGAACGCCGCAATGCCGGCGTCTTGATCGTGGGCAGTCAGCGCGTTAGTTCCATCCTCACCGAGCAGGCGCGGGAAATTTACCGGCGCGGCGACTTGGGGCAGCTTGTGCTGGTGGAAACCTTCAACGACCGCTTCAGCGCCCTCGGGGCCTGGCAGTACTCCATCCCCCGCGATGCCTCCCCGGAAACCGTGGACTGGGACACCTTCCTCAAGGATACGCCCGACCTTCCCTTCGACGCCAAGCGCTTCTTTCGCTGGAGGAATTACCGGGACTACGGTACCGGGGTAGCCGGCGACCTCTTCGTCCACCTCTTTTCCGGCAGCCACCGCATCCTGGATTCCCTGGGGCCGGAGCGGATCTTCTCCACCGGTGGCCTGCGCTACTGGAAGGACGGACGCGACGTGCCCGACGTATTCATCGCCAGCTGCGATTACGGCGAACAGGATGGCCACCCGGCCTTCAACATGCAGCTGCGGGTCAATTTCGTAGACGGCGGCGGCGGGGGATCGCGCATCCGCTTCGTGGGAACGGAAGGAAGCCTGGAAGTCACCGGCAACCGGATCACCCTCAGCCGAAAGAGCCTCTCCCCGGCGCCGGGCTACGGCGGCTGGGATACCTACAATACCTTTCCCTCCGCCACCCGCAAGGAATTTGAGGACTGGTACCGCAATCAATACCCCCCGGCGGCCCCTACCGTAGTGGGTCCCACGGAGTGGAGCTACCGCACCCCGGAGGGCTATTCCGACCACGTACATCACTTCGCGAACTGGTTCGACGCCATCCGCAGCGGCGGGAAAGTCGTGGAAGACGGGGCCTTCGGGTTCCGCGCCGCCGCCCCTTCACTGGCCGCCAACCTCAGCTACTTCGAACGCCGCATCGTGGACTGGGACCCGGCGGAGATGGTGCTGTGAGGCCGAGGGAACGAGATGAACACCGTAGCACATTCGGAACCAGGCAAGTGACCTCCAGGGAGATAAACCGGTCCATCAGAACAGGGAAGGTTCAGTTGACCCCGGGGGAAAGGGTTGAGCATTGGGTCAATTTTCTTTTCCTCTCGATTCCGCTGGTTGCAGTCGCCTTTGTACTTCATTACGACCTGCGGGTGGATGGCTTTTTAATTTTTGGAATAGTCGTATTTCTACTGCTTCTATTACGCCATAAACTGGTCAGCCCCAGGCTAGAAGTCTACCGGTCGGGATTAACTGACCAACAGTTTAAAAGGGCGAACCAGGCAGTAGCAGTTGGGAACGAATGGATCATCTTGTCGAACCGGAAAAGCTATTTCTGTGCCATTCAGCAAGTAGGCTGGCAATGGGACGGAATCAGAATAACGGCAATCCTGAAAGAGGAAAAACTGTACTTGAACAGCATGGTCAATCCCTCAGTCCGTGCCAATCCATTCACCCTGGGATGGAACCGCAAAAACAAGGCCGCACTGATCCGTCAATACCAATCCATTTTAGCCCGGGATACCCAGGTCGATCCATAAGATATAGCTAAAGCATCCGGGCGTTCCCCAAGGAACACACAAGCTGGAAAATAATTCACACAATCGATTGTGGCTGTGGGATACCGTCCGTACATTTAGCGTACGGCCATTCCGCCATTTTCGATCTTTTTCACGCACCAACGAGAACCCATGAACCCTTTCTACTCCCTGCTTTGCCTCATCTTTCTGCTCCCGGTGGGGGTATACTCCCAGAATCTCATTGCCAACCCCGGCTTCGAAACGGGGAGCGACAATGCGTTCAACAACTGGACCAAACTCAACGGCGCCGATTACCTGACGGTCACCACCGTGGAGGCGGAGGTGCATTCGGGCGACCGCGCTCTGCACGTGTCCAGCCCCGGCTTCCCCGGCGAGCAGTGGCGCGTGCAGTTGATCTCGGATCCCGTCCCGACCACCGTAGGCAACAATTACACCTTCACGATCTGGGCGAAAGCCGCCGCGGACGGGGCCAATATTCGCTTCTCCACGCAACCGAATGCCCTCTATGGTCCGGATACGCCAATCACGGTAGATGAGTGGACACAGCTATCCTGGACGTTCACGGCCAACGAGACGATGACGCAGATCGCCCTGGACCTGGGACAAACCAACGTGACCTTCTTCCTCGACGACGCGGAAATGGTGGCCCCCGATAACCCCTGCGTGGACGAATTCGACGTCCCCGAAGACCAGCAACCCATTGCCGCCGGGAAGGGCAAGTTTCTGGGATCGATCTACAGCCCGGCCCAGCGCCAGGACCACGAGCACTACTTCAACCAGGTTACGCCCGAAAACGCCGGAAAGTGGGGTAGCGTGGAGCGCGAGGAAGGGGTGTACGACTTTTCGGAAATTGATGAGGCCCGGGCCTACGCCGCCAGCAACGGCTTTCCCTTCCGCTACCACGTCCTGCTCTGGGGCAACCAGCAGCCCACCTGGTTGCGGCCCATGACCAACGAGGAAAAGGTAACCAAGATCCGCGCCTGGTTCCAGGCGGTAGCGGACCACTACGACGGCAGCTCCGACGCCCGCGCTACCCTGGAGTATCTGGAGGTGGTCAACGAATTCATCAACGACCCGCCGAACGGAATCGACAACAGTCCCTACGCCGATAACTCCAACGACGCCAACAGCGGCGACTACGTAGACGCCCTCAAATCACTTAACGGGGAACTGGGCACCACCCCCGGCGAGTACGACTGGATCGTCAACGCCTATAAACTCGCCCGGGAGTACTTCCCATGCGAGGAAACCAAATTGGTGATCAACGAATACAACGTACTGACCAACTACCAGGGCGTCACCGACAAGTACCTCGAAGTGGTCGATCTGCTCATGGCCGACGACCTGATCGACGTATTGGGCTTCCAGGGACACAGCTTCTCCACGCGCAAGTACGGCGGGGAATCCTTCGCCGAGCATACCGCTTTCCTGCGCGGTAATGTCGACCGCCTGGCCGCCACCGGCCTGCCCCTGCAGGTCACGGAACTGGACATTGACGGCAACGTCGACGATACGTACACGGTCACCGACAATGTGGCGGTCCGCGATTCCTTCCAGAAGGCCGAATACGAGCGCATCTTCGGCATGCTCTGGAACCACCCCGCCGTGACCGGCATCACACTCTGGGGCTACCGGACCGGCCACTGGCGCTCGGCGCAGCTCGCCTACCTGATCGACCCCTGCACCGACCGGGAGCGGCCGGCCCTGGCCGAATACCTTAACGACAGCATCCGAAACGCGGAGGCGCCGCCGCTGAACGATTTTGCCTACGCCTGCGCTACTACCGGCCTGGCAGATCGCACTGCTCCGCTGACCACTCCCCTTACGCTGTTTCCCAACCCGGCTAGCGGGCGGGTCACCGTGCAACTGGGCATGGTGCTGCCCGACGCGGAATGGCTCCTCCACGACCAGCTGGGCCGGGAGGTCGCACGCCGGTCCTTCGCGGCCGGCCAGCGGTCGGTCGAGGTGGACCTTGACCGATTGGGACTGCGACCGGGCATCTACTACCTCACCGTACGGTCGGGGGCACGGCAGAGCGGTCAGCGACTACTGGTGCGGTAAGCGTTGTGTGGGAGACAGACCGTTGCCTCGCCTCCGGCCTTAACCTGCCCGTCGGCGTATCTTGCAGGGTGACCCTCCCCCTCCGTTCTTGAAATACCTCCGCCTCACCGAGGTCCGGGACCTTCAGACCCTCACCCTTATCAAGCTTTCCCTCGGCCAGCAGGCCCTGCGGTACCGCGTGCTATTTGAGCACAGCCTGTACGTGGGTGCCTACCTGCTCGGCCATCGGGGCGCCGTGGTGGAGGTGCTGGAAGACGATTACCGTGCCGCGGTGGCGGTGCTCGCGGCCGAGGGGATTCCCGCGGACGGGATGCAAGAGGAAGAGGATTTCGGCCCCCTCCATGAACTCGAATTGCTCACGGAAAGCCTGCCCCTCATCGGTCGCCTGAGCGTCTCGCTGCGCTTCCTGGCTTTGTCGCTGACCCTGGCCGCGGGGGTGGCCTATGTCATTTACGCTCTGTTCCTCGCCTGACGGGGAAGCTTTGTTTCCTGCCGCGGACGCGGGTGCCGTACCTGTGAAAAGCGCCGAATCCGGGGGTTACCGTACCTTATCTTTCGTATGTCTTTCATAACCTTCTAAGCGTTTGTCCATGACTGCTCCGCCCCGCAAGGTCATCGTCTACATCAGCATGAGTGTCGATGGTTACCTCTCCACCCTCGACGATGATATTTCGTGGTTGTCGGCCGTAGAGGAGGAAGGGGAGGATTACGGCTACGCCGAATTTACCCGTGGGGTCGACACCTACGTGGTGGGCCGCAAAACCTACGATGTAATCCGGGAGATGCTCCACGGCGATTTCCCCCAGGCGCGGCAGTTCGACTGCTACGTGATCACCCGCCAGGAACGCCCCGCTGCCGACGGCGTCACCTTCTATAGCGGACCAATTGAGGACCTCATCCAACAAATTCGACGGGAACCCGCGGGCCATATTTACTGCGACGGGGGCGGGGAGATCGTCCGGTTGCTCATGGAGCGGGATCTTATTGATGAATACGTCATATCCGTGATCCCCATATTGCTCGGCGACGGTAAGCGGCTTTTTCTGGGAGGTACGCCGCGTATCCCGCTCAGGGCGCTGCCCAGCCGCCACTTCCCCAGCGGATTGGTGCAACTGCGGTACGTGCGGGAATAAGGGGCTGCCCTCTTATCGGCAAACCCGTCATTCCCGCCAGCGGGAATCTTGAGTACATTGGCCGGGCGTTGTCCGCCCATCTCCGCCGGCTCCCATTGCGTTTCACTCCCTGCCCATGCCCCATTTCGACCTGACCCCCGACCAACGCCAGCAACTGTTCAGCGACCTGCTGCCCCAGCTGGAGGCTTACTATACGCATACGCGGGACCGGCGCGTGGCCCCCCGCCTGGATCCGGAAAAGATACGGGAGGCGGTGGCGCGCTTCGACTTCACCGAGCCGCTGGGGGCCGGTGAGGCAGTAAAAACAGTGGTCGACAATCTCCTGGAGCATCAGGTGCACGTACCGCACCCGCGCTACTACGGCCTGTACAACCCGCGGGCCAACTTTCCGTCCATACTCGCGGATCTGATCGCCGCCTACTTTAATCCCCAGTTGGCGGCCTGGAGCCATTCGCCCTTCGCCGCCGAGGTTGAAACCTACCTCATCCGGGAATACGGCAAAAAGTTTGGTTACGACGCAGCGTCGATCGACGGCACCTTCACCAGCGGCGGGGCGGAGGCCAACCTGACAGGCATCCTGTGCGCGCTGAACCACTGCTACCCCGACTACGCTAACCGGGGGTTCCGTGCTTTTGAGGGGGAGCCTGTGGTGTACTGTTCGGATCAGGCCCACCATTCCGTGGTCAAGGCGGCCCGGGTGGTCGGATTGGGACTGGACTCCGTGGTCCAGATTGCCACCGACGAACATCTGTGCCTGTCGGTCACCGCCCTGCGGGAACGCCTGACCGCCGATCAGCGGGCCGGAAAGGTAGCTGTGATGGTTATTGCCACGGCCGGCACCACGGGTACCGCTTCCATTGATGCGCTGCCGGAGATCGCCGACCTTTGCGCCGCAGCCGGAGTCTGGCTGCACGTCGACGCCGCCTTCGGCGGGGCGGCGGCACTCAATCCCGACTACCGGCACTGGCTCCGGGGGATCGACCGCGCGGATTCGATCACCACGGACATCCACAAATGGCTTTCCGTTCCGATGGGCACCGGGATGTTCATCACCCGTCATCCTGAGATCCTCAGCCAGTCGTTCCGCACCACGGCCGAGTACATGCCCCGGGAGGGTGGCTCCTTTTCGGTGGTCGACCCCTACACCCACACCATTCAATGGTCAAGGCGCTTCCTGGGCCTGCGGATGTACCTCTCGCTGCTGGTCTTCGGCTGGGAGGGCTACGCCGCTACGATCCGTCACCACGTAGAGATGGGCGACTACCTGCGGGAGCAACTCACCACCCGGGGGTGGACCATTGCGGTGGATACCCCCCTGCCGGTCGTCTGCTTCACCTGGCCCGGGCACCCGGACCCCGGCACCTATGCGCGGGAAATATGCGCACGCGTGGTCGAATCCGGCGAAGCCTGGATCAGCGTCTACCCCATCCGCGGCGTGGACGTACTGCGGGCCTGCATTACCAATTATGCTACCACCCGGGAGGACATTGACGCCCTCGTGCGCCTGCTCGACCGTGTGAGACAGGAGGCGGGGTGAGGTCGAGGCCTTTCAGGCCGAGCATATACTAAGCGTTCACTGTAGCACTCCCGCTCGACCCACAGGGTCTCGACCTAAAGATGCCGAGCAGCTGAGGGCTTTACAATTTACAATCTGCCATTTGCGCGACTGCTCGCTTCGCTCCTTTTTTAAACCACAGAGCGCACAGAGGTACACGAAGCATCGCGCCTGGAGTCGCTCAGCCCATTTACCCGAGCGGGCTGAGGGCCTTCCGGCCCGATCATCCCGACCGATTTTGCTGTAAGACAAACATATGAGGCCTTTCAGGCCAAGCAAATGCCAAGCGTTCATCGTAGCACTCCCGCTCGACCCACAGGGTCTCGACCTTAAAGATGCCGAGCAGCTGAGGGCTTTACAATTTACAATCTGCCATTTGCGCGACTGCTCGCTTCGCTCCTTTTTTAAACCACAGAGCGCACAGAGGCTCACAGAGCATCGCGCCTGGAGTCGCTCAGCCCATTTACCCGGGCGGGCTGAGGGCCTTCCAGCCCGATCATCCCTGCACCATGATGATCGATTTTGCTGTAAGACAAACATATGACGCCTTACAGACCGAGTAAATGCCAAGCGTTCACCGTAGCACTCCCGCTCGACCCACAGGGTGTCGACCTGATCGGGTATCAACCTTGCCGCCCACTGATTATCTTGATCCGGCACACCCATTCCCCATGAAGAAGATTCTCACGCTGCTTTTCGCGATCCTCATTTGCCAGTCCGTTGGACGGGCGCAATCCGCCACGATTGGAATGATCGACAACCCCGTCGACTACGCCGACCCCCTGATGGGCACCGACTCGGACTACCGGCTCTCCAACGGCAACGTCTACCCGGCCATCGCGCGGCCCTGGGGCATGAACTTCTGGACCCCGCAAACCGGTGAAATGGGCAACGGCTGGGCCTACACCTACGACGCCAACCGGATCCGGGGCTTCAAACAGACCCACCAGCCCTCCCCCTGGATGAACGATTACGGACAGTTCTCCCTCATGCCGGTGACCGGACGGCTGCGCTTCCGGGAAGAGGACCGACAGAGTTGGTTCTCCCACAAGGCGGAAACCGTCATGCCCCACTACTACTCGGTGTACCTGGCCGACCATGACGTGACCACCGAGCTCACGCCCACGGACCGCGCCGCCCTGTTCCGCTTCACCTTCCCGAAGTCAGACAGCAGTTTCGTGGTGATCGATGCCTTCGACCGGGGCTCCTACGTGAAGATCATCCCCGAAGAAAGAAAGGTCATCGGCTACACCACCCGCAACAGCGGCGGCGTGCCGGATAACTTCCGGAACTACTTTGTAGTGGAGTTCGACAAGGCATTTACGGTGACCCGCACCTTCAGCGATACCGTGCTGACCTCCGCCCTCGAGCAGGAGGTAGACCACGCCGGGGCGGTGATCGGATTTCAGACCGCTGAGGATGAGGTGGTTCACGCGCGGGTGGCTTCCTCCTTCATCAGTCATGAGCAGGCGGCGCGCAACCTGGAAGAATTGAGCAACGATGACTTCGAGACCGTACGGCAGGCCGGCCGCGACCGGTGGAACGCCGAGTTGGGCCGCATCGAAGTGGAAGGCGGCACCGTAGACCAGTTTCGCACTTTCTACAGTTGCCTGTACCGCTCCCTGCTCTTCCCCCGTAAGTTCTACGAATACGACGCCGACGGCAAGGTGGTGCACTACAGCCCCTACAACGGGGAGGTGCGGCCCGGCTATATGTTCACCGATACCGGCTTTTGGGACACCTTCCGGGCCCTGTTTCCCTTTCTCAACCTGATGTACCCCGAACTGACCGGCCACATACAGGAGGGACTATCCAACGCCTACGACGAGAGCGGCTGGCTGCCGGAGTGGGCCAGCCCCGGACTGCGCAACGTGATGGTGGGCAACAACTCTGCCTCTGTAGTCGCCGAAGCCTACCTGAAGAGCGGCGAAGCCTACGACTACGACATTGAAAACCTGTACGAAGCCCTGGTGCACGGGGCCAACAACGCCGGCCCCCTCACCGCCGTAGGCCGGGCGGGAGCCGAATACTACAATGAACTCGGGTACGTACCCTACGACGTAGGCATCAACGAGAACGCCGCCCGCAGCCTGGAGTACGCATACGACGACTTCGCCATCTACCGCCTGGCGCAGGCCCTAGGCAAACCCGCCGAGGAAGTGGAAAAGTACCGGCAGCGCAGCCTAAACTACCGCAAACTCTACGACCCCGAAACCAAGATGATGCGCGGCAAGAACCAGGACGGCACCTTCATGCAACCCTTCAATCCCTTCAAGTGGGGCGATGCCTTCACCGAAGGCAACAGCTGGCACTACAGTTGGTCGGTCTTCCACGACGTGCAGGGGCTGATTGACCTGATGGGCGGTGAGCAGGCCTTCGTGGACCAGCTGGACCGCGTTTTCTCCCTGCCGCCCGTGTTCGACGACAGCTATTACGGACAGGTGATCCACGAAATCCGTGAAATGCAGATCGCCAACATGGGGCAGTACGCCCACGGCAACCAGCCCATCCAGCACATGATCTACCTCTACAACTACGCCGGGCAGCCGTGGAAGGCCCAGTACTGGGTACGAGAAACCCTCGACCGCATGTATCAGCCCACCCCCGATGGTTACATCGGCGACGAAGACAACGGGCAAACCTCCGCCTGGTACGTCTTCTCAGCCCTGGGCTTCTATCCTGTTGCGCCGGCCGCCGGCGAGTACGTGTTAGGTGCGCCCCTGTTCCGCAAGGCTACCCTACACCTGGAAAACGGGAATACCATTACCATCAATGCTACCCAGAACGGTCCCGACCACCGCTACATCGATCGGCTCACGCTCGACGGACAGACCTACGACCGCAACTACCTCACCCACGAAAGACTCATGGAAGGGGCGGTACTCGATTTCGATATGACGGACACCCCGAACCAGTTGCGGGGCACGGGAGAGGAGGCTCGCCCGTATTCGCTGTCGAACGAGTAGGTCGCTCCAGATCGTGAGCTCTGCTCACGGCCATCAGTCGGGCCGGGAGCCCCTCAACCCGCTCAAACACACAAGGTGACCGTGATAACCACGGAGGCACAGAGGTGTACAAATGTCCCCTCAGTGAACCTCTGCATCTCCGTGGCTTCAACCTGAATCGGGCCGGGAGGCCCTCAACCTCACGCGGCACAAAAAAGGCGCGGAGGATGCTATCTGCTTCCCCCGCGCCCTGGCGGTAATTCAAAGTAACAGGCCTGGAGGCCCTTAACCCTGCTCGGCCTGAAAGGCCTCGGCCTTACTTTTTCAGGCCGATC
The DNA here is from genome assembly GCF_004803465.1 of Neolewinella litorea. Taxonomy (GTDB): domain Bacteria; phylum Bacteroidota; class Bacteroidia; order Chitinophagales; family Saprospiraceae; genus Neolewinella; species Neolewinella litorea. Next base: position 52,669 of record NZ_SRSF01000009.1, read on the forward strand.
TCCCGCAGGCGCTCGTCGAGGTACTCACCGGCGGTGATGGGCTCGTAGGCGCGGGGGCGGTCGGCGGTGACGGTACTGGGCAGCACGTCGAGTTTCATTTCGGGGCGGGGGTGGAGAAAGAAGGGGATGGAAAGCCGGGGCTCATGCCACTGCTCGCGGGGCGGGTTCACGACCCGGTGAGTGGTCGACTTCAGGTAGTTGTTGGTGAGCCGCTGAAGCATATCGCCAACGTTGATCACGATTTCGTCGTTTTCGGGCACGATTTCCTGCCATTCGCCCGCGGTATTCTGAAGTTGCAGTCCGCCGGCACTTGCGCCCACCAGCAGGGTGATCAGGTTGATGTCTTCGTGCTGCTCGGCGCGGATGGCGCTGGCGGGCTCCTGGGTGATTGGCGGGTAATGGATGGCCCGCAGGATGCTCATGCCGTCGTTGATGTACTGGTCGAAGTACCCTTCGTCGAGCCGCAGGTAGAGGGCGATGGCCCGCAGCAGACTGGCACCGCTGGCCTCGAAGGCACGGTACAATTGGGTGCCGAGCTTCATGAACTCCGGCACTTCCGAAACTTCGGGGTTGGCCTCAAAGGCGCTGTCGCTCTTGTCGGCGAGTTCCTGGCCGATCTGGAAGAATTCCTTGAGATCCGCCACCTGCGACTGCTTGGCGTGCTCCTTGCCGAAGGAGGTATACCCCCGCTGGCCGGCCGCGCCGGGTACTTCGTACTGCCGCTTGACCTCGACGGGCAGGGCGAAGAATTTCTTTGCCGCTACGTAGAAATCGTCGATCAGGTCCTTCGGAATGCCGTGGCCGGTGACGCCCACGAAGCCGATGTTGTGGAATGCGTTACCGAGCTGGTCGATAAAGGCCTGCCGCTGGGCGGCGTCGCCCTTGGTGAACGTAGAGAGGTCAACTAGGGGAATGGTACGGGGGGCGGTGACGGCCATGGCGTGATGTTTAACTTGGTTACGGGGGAGTAACACCGCGAGCGCTACCTCGGTTTGTACCGGGCGCCGCGCAGTATTTCCTGTCCGTCGGTCAGGGCCATCAGTTCCGGCATTGTCAACTCCGGGTGGGCGGCCATGTACGCCGCCACGATCTGCCGGCCCAGGTAGTTCACCGCGCCGCCGGGCGACTCCACCGGCATGCCCGGGGTGTAGGGGGCCGGACGGGTATACTTGTTGATGCGGTTGACGTCGGTGGTGTAGAGAATGTCTTCCCGCTGCAGGTAGGCGTAGATCGGGGTTTCGTTGTTCCGCAGCCAGTCCATCTGCTCTTCGGTGATTTCGTAGACCACGTGGTCGGGGGTCTCCGGCAGGAGGTGCTCGAGCAGGTAGAGCTTCTTGCCCTCGTAGATGAGGTAGTCGATCAGGCGTCCGGAGCGCGGCGGCGGGAAACGGTCTTCCAGGAGCACCCGCAGCAGTTTGCCGGTAAAGTGGGCGGGAGTATAGCTCTGCGCCAGGTAGTCGGAGAAGATCGGCTCTTCCGGATTAACGAGGGCGTAGTCGAAGTCGGGGCCCAGGAAAAACTCCAGCCCCGCGGCGATCTGCCCGTCGCCGTACAGGAAGGCCGCCAGCTCGAAGTGGGTATCGAAGGTGACCAGCGTATCCGGCACCGGTGCCTGGGGCAGGTAGTGGCGGTAGTACCGCAGTCCCTGGCGGAAGTCTTCCACCAGCCCTTGCACCTGCGCGCCGCCGCCCACAGCGGGAAAGCGGCTTTCCACGGTTGAGTCGACCACCCGGGTGAGGGGGTATTCCAGATAGGCGCGGAGCACGTTCTGGCCTTCGGCGGCACTGAAGTCGCCACGCCGCACGGGCACCAGGTGGGTAAAGAAGGCCTCGGTGAAGCTGCCGAACGTACGATCCAAGCGCTCCATTTCTTCTTCTATGCGGCTCGTATCCAGTGCGGCCAGGGCCCGGTCAAAGCGGAGCACGGTAAGATCAACCTCGATATCCCGCACGTCCGGCGGCGGTGGTGTGTCCTCGGAGCAGGAAGCTGCCGTGAAGAAAAGTAGGAGAAGGGGAAAGAATAAGTGTCTGCTAACTTTCATCATGAGGTAAACACCGGGGGTACGCGGTCGTTTGACAACGACTTTACCTCCCAATTATTACCGAATGAGCACCAAGTTACCCCTCTTACTCGCCTTCCTGCTGACCTCCCTTACCGCTTTCAGCCAGTATAACCCTATCCAGTTTGGCCTGCAGCTGAGCCCGTCGTTCAGCTACATGACTACGGACAATAACCTGATCGAGAGCGACGGCACCAACCTCGGCCTCAAACTGGGCCTGATCGCGGAGTATTTCTTTCAGGACAACTACAGCATTCACACCGGCATCAACGTGCACTTCGGATCCGGCGGCGCGCTGCGCTACGACGAGCAGTTTACGTCGGTAGACATCTGGCGCGAGTCGCTGGCGGAGACCCTCACCAATCCGCCCACGCCCACCCAGCTCAGCGGCAAGACCTTCGACTACAACCTACAGTTCGTGGAGGTGCCCCTGGGCCTCACCCTGCGCACCCGTGAGTTCGGCTACGTGCGCTACTTCGTACAGCCCGCCTTTACGCTCGGCATCGTTTCCGGCAGCCGCGGCAGCATTGAGAACGCCAGTTTCATCGACTCCGGCGAAAAGTTCAAGATCGGCCCCGAGGTCAACGCCCTGAACCTCTCCTGGGGCCTCGGCGGCGGCATCGAATACGCCATCTCCACCAGTTCCTCGCTGATCGCCGGCCTCGGGTTTCAGTCGGGTTTCCTCGACCTGACGACCGACAACGATACCCAGCTCATGCGCGACCAGCGGAGCCCCGCCGAGGACAACAGCAAGGCTAAGGTTAATTCGATTTCTATTCTTTTGGGCATTATGTTCTAACACCGACATAAAGGAAGGGGGCGCGGGCGCGGGTGCAATGAATCCCGGCAAGGCAACGTTGGTACGTAGTTCCTCCGTCGGCCCCTCCCAGCGGCTGCCCCTCGTATGCTTATGAACTACACATTTATGCCTGACCGCCCCGGTATCCGTACCCTTTTCTTTTTGCTGTTCGCATTGCTTGGGGTCACGGGATTGCAGGCGCAGCTGGCCCTAACGGTCTCCAAAGCCGACATCAGCTGCCTGGGTGAACGCGACGGAACGATCACCGTGTCCGCCACCGGGGGGAGTCCCGCCTATGATTTTTCTATCGTCCGTACCCGTCCGGCCACCCCGCCGGTCACGGGTTCCAACTCCACGAACGCCAACGGGGTAACCATTGACTTTTCCAACCTCGACAGCGGAGAATATACCGTGACCGTTACCGACGCCGCCGGCAACAGTGCCAGCGACAACGTCGAGATTGAAGAACCGAATATCACTACCGCTATCGAGGTGGTGCAGGAAATTCAGTGCTTCGACGACACGAACGGCATCCTGGAGGCCGTGGTCTTCGACGGCAGCAACCCCATTTCCGATTACAGCGACTACACCTTTCGGTGGAGCAACGGCGCCACGACCCGGCGCATCACCGATCTCGGCCCGAGCCAGTACACCGTCACCGCCACCAATACCGCTACCGACTGTGAGACCACCGATACCGAAACCCTGCGGTCGCCCGGTCGCCTGGTGGTAAACAGCAGCCAGCTCAGGACCGACCCCGCCACCTGTAGCGGAGTAAGCGACGGTACGGTCGACGTCCCCATCTCCGGTGGCACCAAGAACACCAACGGCAATTACCGCCTCAACTGGTCGGACGGCCTCGAGGTCCTGGCCGACGGAATCAGGCGCACCGACCTGCAGCCGGGCAACTACGAGGTGACCGTCACCGACGCCAACAATTGTATGACCACCACCAGCTTCGTGGTGGCCGCCGAAAAAACCCTGCTGCTTACCGCCGCCCCGACCGACATCAGCTGTTTCGGCGACGCGAACGGTAGTATCTCGGTTACCGCCGGCTTCGAAGGCGCTACCCCCGATTATCCCTTCGAGTCGCGACTGCTCGCGGAGGACGGCACCGAACTGGTTGCTTACCAGACCGTAGGCAACCAGGGTCGCACGCCACGGGTCTACGAAGACCTCGGTCCCGGCACCTACCTCGTGGTACTGCGCGACCAGGATTCCGAAGGCTGTACCGTCACCGATACGATCACCATCAACGAGCCGCCCCTGCTGGAGATCGACACCGTGGAAACCACCGACTTCGGCTGCCCTGATGAGTTCGGCACCGCCCGGGTGGTCTTTACCGGCGGCACCGCCCCCTACACCTTCCGCTTTAAGAACGACAGCCTGCCCAACCCCTCCGATACGACGATGCGCTTCGATACGATCGTGATGGACACGAGCTTCCTGGACGAACTGCAGCCCGACACGAACTACGTGGCCTTCGTCACCGACGCCAACGGCTGTATCGATTCGCTGCGCTTCAAAATCTTCTCCCCGCCCCGGGCGAGTATTCAGCCCATCGCGGTCGACTCGGTGTCCTGCCCCTCCAGCAGCGACGGCCAACTCTTCACCGTCGTGACCCCGCCGCAGGGGGAAACCGTGACCGAGACCGCCTGGTACCGCATCAACAACGACGGTACCATTGGCGAGCAGGTCGACATCGGCACGCGTACGACCGCCGACCTGAGCGTGGGCTTCTACCTATTTGAAGCCACCATCTCCAACCAGTGCGTATCCCAGGCCATCGGCGAGGTGGCCAGCCCGGGACTGGTAGGTGTAGACAGCGTGAACCTGCAATCGCCCGTCTGCCTCGGCGACGCCAACGGCAGCATCTTCGTGTACCCCACGGGCGGCACGCCCCCCTACCGCTACGACTGGTCGGTCGACGGTGCCAGCACCTCTTCCAACTCCATTACCAACCTGACGGCCGGTACGTACCGCGTGACCATTACCGACGCCAATAACTGTCAGCCCGCCTTTGACACCCTCTTCGAACTGGAGGACCCGGTAGGTATCTCCGGTTCCTTCACCGATCTGCAGGGGGTAAGCTGCCCGGATGAAACCACCGCCGACGGTTCGGCCACCTTCGAGGCGCTCTTCAGCGACGGCAGCAGTGGGTCCTTCGATTTTTACTGGTCCAGCGGCGACACCATCACGGGTGCCACCAGTGCTACGGTGACCGGACTCACCCGCGGCCCCATCAGCGTTACAGTGACCGACGGGATCTGCCCCCAGGTGTTTACCGACACCATCACCAGTCCGGAAGAATTCAACATCGCCTTCACTACCGAGGACGTCAACTGCTTCGGGCAATCCGACGGCTCGGTAGTCGCCAACGTGACGGGCGGCACCCCTGCTTATACCTACGAGTGGATCGACCGGCCAGAAACGGGCAGCGGGATCGACAGTCTGCCCGCCGGCAGCTACAGCCTGCTCGTGACCGACGCCCAGGGTTGCAGCCCGGACACCGCCCAGGCAATAGTAAACCAGCCCGATCCGCTTACGCTTTCCATCAATCCCACCCTGACCACCCCAACGGTAACCTGTGCGGGCGACTCAAATGGGGTAGTAGCGGTCTTCGTGAGCAGCACCAACAATAACCCTCTGGCCGACCGCCCTTACCGCTGGTCTTCCAACGTAGCCGATAACGACGACAATGTAGCCGGCAACCTGACGCCCGGCACCTACGCGGTCACGGTCACCGACGTGGAGGGTTGTCGCGACAGTCTGCAGTACACCATCATCGATCCCCAGCCCATCACCTTCGCGGTCGAGGACATCCAGCCACCCCTGTGCTTCGGGGAAATGACCACGGTGCTGATCGATACCGCCTTCGGCGGGCAGTCGTCTGGATTCGACGACTTCACCTTCACCCTAAACAACGACGGCTTCCTGATGCCCATCGACCAGCCCGGCAGCACCTTCGCCGGCGAGGTCGTGGTGACGGTGTTCGACTCGGTGGGGTGCCGGTCCGACCTGACGCTCAACGTAGAGCAGCCCGAAGAGATCGTGATCGACCTGCCAGAGCGCCTGCTCGTTGATCTCGGGGATACCTTGCAGCAGCTCACACCCGTGGTGAATCCCATGAACAGCACTTACCGCTACCTGTGGACGCCGGCGGAATTTCTGTCGTCCGACAGCGTGGCCAACCCCTTCGTGACGCCCCTGCAAACCCGCATTTACACGCTTACCGTCACCAATGAGAATGGCTGTCAAGCTATGGAAGACATTCTCGTCGAGGTGGACGCCAACCGCAACGTTTACCTGCCCAATGCCTTCAGTCCAAACCAGGATGGCCGAAACGAGGACTTCCGCGTCTATGCCTGTCAGGGCGTAGTGGGCGTGCCCCGGGTAAACATTTTCAACCGCTGGGGCGGACTGGTCTACGAAGCGGTTGACATTCCCGCCAACTGTCTGGACGGCACCCTGCTCTGGGACGGTATGACGCCCAACGGCCAGCCGGTCGATCTGGGCGTGTACGTTTATACGGTCGAGGTTGCTTTCATTGACGGCGTGACCCTGCTGTACCGGGGGGATGTCACGGTGATCCGGTAATCGTCAATCCCTTATTTCCCTGCGTGCAGTTCCACCTGCAGGCGCTGCAGGTCGTCCCACTTTCCGGCGGCGGCCAGTGCCGCCTGTCGTGGCCAGCTGCCGGGGTCGTGCATGGCAAAGCGACTGCCGGCCTGCTGCAGCATAGCTTCCAGTTCGTCCACCGGGGTTTCGGCCAGCGTGGTCAGGTCGTGGATCCCGGCTTCCTTCAGTACCGTTTCAATTTCCGGGCCGATCCCCTCGACCGCGCGTAATCCCTCCGGGTGCCGTGGCTCGGCCGGTTGTTCGGGGTGGCGCTGCCGGTCGTCGGCGAGTTTACGGGCCTGCCCGATCCAGTCTTCCTCGCGCATCAGCTGGGCTACGTAACCGATTCGCGCGGCGTAGGATTCAAGGTCTTCGTCGTCCCAGTCGGCGATCTGCTCAAAGGTGTACACGCCTGCCTCGTACAGTTTCGACTGGTTGAAGGGGCCAATAGTGCGGATTCGGGTCAGGTCGTCGCGCCGCTGGTTCACTTCCCGGTACGATTCACCGATGCGGACCTCGTGGGTGGGTTTCCCGAGGTCGACCACCGGTTCGGGTTGGTCGGGACTGAGCCGTGCCACGCGGTCTTCGAGGGCCCGCAGCCGTTGTTCCAGTTCGGGGTTGCCACCGGCCCCGGCTTCGCGGCGTTCACCGGCACCTGCGTCCCCGCGCAACAATTGCTCGTTACGGGTCTTGAGGCCGATGATCTGGTCGTTGAGGTCCTCGATGGTGGAGGCGTAGCTTTGGTTGGTGGCGTTGAGTTGCTCGTTGCTGGCGCGGAGTTTGCGTAGTTCGTTGCTGATGCCGTCGAGATTCTTGCGGAACTCCCGTTGTTGCACGAGAATCTCGTCCTTTTCCGAGGTTATGCTGACCAGTTCGCGGGCTAGGGATTTCTGCTCTTCGTCGGTCGAGGTAAGGCGGTGCTGCAGGGAGTCCTTTTCCTTATCCGACTGCCGGAGCTGGTGCCGCAGCCGCCCGGTTTGCCGGCGCTGGATCAGCCAGCCGACCAGTAATCCGAGGGTAAAAAGGAGCAGTCCGAGGATCGCAAAGATCAGCAGGTACTGCGTGGTAAGCGTGGCCAGGTACTCGACGAAGTCGTTGATCAACTGCATGGCGGGTGGGGATGGTGCCCGGGAAAGATACCATACTCCAGTCCTACCTTCCTATTGCCGCGCAAATGCTAGAAAGGAATATCGTCGTCGGTATTCATCTTGCTCGGCAGGGTACCGCCTCCGTAGGGTTGTTGGGGCTGACCGCCGGTGATGGCGTTGGACGGTAGAAGGTCGAAGTCCGGGTCGTCCAGATCGCTGAAGCGGGCAAAATCACTGTCGAACCGCAACCGGATATCGCGGGCCTCACCGTGGCGGTTTTTCCCGATGATCACCTCGGCAACACCCGCGAGGCTGTTGCCTTGCTCGTCTTCGGTAATCTTGTAGTACTCGGGGCGGTAGAGGAACATGACCATATCCGCGTCTTGCTCTATGCTATTGTGAACCACCACGTCATTGGCTACAAAGTTGTGGGGGCCCGGCACGGTCAAATCAAATACCTCTTCCATACCGGCTGCCTCGATGGAAGCGATTTGATCCCAGTAGATGTCACTGCCCGATAATTGGGCCAGGGAATAGCTGTTGGCAGCGGTGGCTACGGCCAAAGCCCTATCCCGACTAAGATTAGATTTATAGAGCGCTGTTCCACAGTATTGCATACCCAGTGCTGACTGTAAGCGTCGGGTAGGGATGCCGTAAAGATCTAGATCTCGCTTAACAATTGTTTGCCAGACTGATTTCGGAATGACGTCGCGGTTGGTATTTTCTTCCCGCGCTTCCATATAAGCGCGTATCTCTTCTAACGCTGCCATTTTATAGGCACCTACGGCACCTATCCGGTCGCAAAATTTCAGGATATTGGACTTCCCGGTAACGATCACGTGGTACTGGTCACGTCCCTTTTCGGGTTGGGGAACAACCTGTATTTTGGCAGTGATCCCCATCGACAGTAACAAATGCTGGACGTCATTAGCCAGTCGCGTACTGCTGGTGGCATAGTATACTCCGGGGTAGGGACGCTTACCCCCTACCATTTTTACGCAGCCGTCCGTTGCCCACAAGTGGCGCAGGAAACGACCCTGTTGATCCTTGCCGGTTTGGAATACCGAGTCGGGAACGAACTTTTCGTATGATCGAAGACCCCAAATTCCCATTTTGTCAAGCCATTCCGCCACGGCATTTCGTACACCATGTGTATGGTTCCGGGTCGAGGTAAGGTACACTTGGTACCAACGGGAGCCTGAAGCGGCCGACGATTCAAGTTTCACCCGGGGACGAATCTTATTCCCGAAACAACGGGAAGTCAGATCCGCAACCGTATCAGCTAGATCCCTCTCCCGTGTAGTGTACTGAACGGAATGGTTGGGCAACGTACAACCGTCGCCGATCAGGTGGCCCAATAGTGCTAACTCGTCGTCCGACATCAAATTGCGGTTACCCTCAACATTAGGGACACAGCGTGGTGTAGCCAAGTGTTCTCCCGTAGTAAGTTCATCCAATCGCTTCCAGCCGTCAACGGTGAGGAATTTGTGGTTGGCCGTGGCCTTGATGGTCCGGCCCAACCGGGTAGTGAGGCGGTAAGCCTGTTTTCTTCCGGTGCTGAAAGCGGCGCTGACCATGCTGGGCACCAACTTGTAGTTGTCGTCGGTGGCCCAGACACGAAAGCCGCCGCGGGGATACTGTTCGACCAACTGCCGAATGGGCACGCGGCGCCCGTCTCCGGCGAGGGTAACCAGTGAATCTCCGGTGAGACATCCCGATTCCCGCAAGTCACTGAGCTGTGGCCGCTTGTCGCCGCCCCGGGTTTCCACCGCCCGGCTCAGCTGCGAAAGGGCGATAACGGGCACTTCCAGTTCCTTGGCCAGGCCCTTCAGCGAGCGGCTGATGGCCGATACTTCCTGTTCGCGGTTGCCGCCCTTGTTGGCCTCTCCGCTGCCCGACATTAGCTGCAGGTAGTCGATGATCACCATACTGATCCCCTTTTCGAGCTTGAGGCGGCGGCACTTGGCCCGCAATTCGAAGACGTTGATGCCCGGGGTGTCGTCGATGTAGATAGGGGCCTCGCCGATGTGGTTCATGGCGTTGACCAGGCGGGTCCACTCGTCATCGGTGAACTTGCCGTTGCGCATCTTCTGGCCGTTCACCTCGGCGTCCTGGCTGAAGATCCGGCCGGCCAACTGGGCGGCGCTCATCTCCAGGCTGAACACGGCGACGCCGTGTCCGTATTCGGCGGCCGCATTACGGGCCATGGAAAGTACAAAACTCGTCTTGCCCATGGCCGGGCGGGCCGCTACGATGATGAGGTCGGAGGGTTGCAGTCCCGAGGTAAGGCGGTCAAGGTCGGTGAAGCCCGTCGGGATACCAGTGAGCCCGTCCTCCTTTTCGCGCAGCATGGTCAGCTGATCGAGCAACTGGTTGGCCAGGGTGCCCATATCGGCTACCTGCTTGCCCATGTTACGCTCGGTGATCTCGAAGACGTAGTTGCCGGCCTTGTCGAGCAGGTCGAGCACGTCGGTGCTGTCTTCGTAGGCATCGCGGATAATCTCCGTGCTGGTGCGGATCAGCTCCCGCTGGATGAATTTCTCGGTAACGATGCGGGCGTGGTACTCGATGTTGGCCGAGCTGGTCACCTTGCTCGTAAGCTGGGCCAGGTAGGCGGCGCCACCCACTACTTCCAGCTCCTCGTGCTTGCGCAGGTCCTCCATAACCATCAGCAGGTCGATGGGCTGGCTGCGCTCGAAGAGGCGGCGCATGCTGCGGTAGATCGCCTGGTGCGCGGGCTTGTAGAACGACTCCGGCGAGATGATGTCCAGCACCTTGGTCATCGCTTCCTTCTCAATCAGGATGGCGGACAGGATCGCCTCCTCCAGGTCCGGAGCCTGGGGCGGAAGTTTGCTGTAAGCGGGCAGGTTTGCTTCCTCCAGTCGGCTGCGACTGTTGTAAGCCAGGGCCGTGCTGCCGTTGCCGTTGCTCCTGCGTTCGTATTTTTTATCCTTCGCCATCTTATCCCAAAGGTACTCCCTTTTTCTAACAATTTGTTGTTGATAACACTGTGGAGAACCAAATTGTCCTGTGGATAACGTTCCCCGTTATGCACATTTCTGGTCCGCCAAATTGGGGACTTTTTCTGGTCGGGTGCCCCGCTTATCCTTATTGGCTTACGCCGTATTCGCCCGCGGGCACCTCGCTGACGTCCATCATTTCAAACGGCTCCCAGCTTGCCCCGGGCACCAGTGCCTTGCGGTAGGCCAGATGCACGCGGTGGATGTCGGTGTTCATTTGCCGACAGGTGTCCACCATCAGCTTGTTGTGCCCCCGGATGGTGGCCATATCCACGTAGCGGTAGGTGCGGCTCGTGTGGCGGTCGCCGCTCTGGAACATGGCGTCGACCATGAGCGGGTACACGCCCTGCCGCTGGTAGTCCTTCGCGATGCCGAAAGCGATGCCCTTGCAGTTGCGCGGGTGCTTCTGGAACTTCAGGCGGTAGAGAAATTTGGGCATCCCGACCCAGTTGAGGCGCCCCTTGAGTCCCTGCAGGAAACAGTTGATGTCGGGGATCAGCCCCGCCAGCCCGATGGGCCGTCCTTCGCGGTTGTAGGCGATGCAGGTCAGGTGGGGGTCCATGATGGGCTTCATCTGCTGGAAGGTGGGGTAGATGTCGTCGCCCGTCAGCGGCTTGAAGTAGGGCCAGTGGTTAAAGGCGGCGTTGTAGGCCTCGGCAAAGTCGTCGGCCCCCTTGCGCAGGTTGTTGGCCTGGATCTGCTCGGTGTAGAGCCCGTAGCGTTCCCGCACGCGGGCGGCCAGTTTGCCGAGCCGTTCGCCGGGGAATTCCGATACCACGCCCCGCATTGTCAGGCACTGCTCGTGGGGCTGGTAACCGGCTTCCTCGAAGAAACTTTGGTAGTAGGGCGGGTTGTAAGTTTCCTGGTAGATCGGCCGGTACCACCCCCGCACCAGCAGTCCCCAGAACTTGTCGCGCTCCCCGAAGTTGATGGGACCGTCAACGGCCTGCATACCGCGGGCGCGCAGCCAATCTTCCGCTACCGCGAACAGTTGCCGGGCCACTGCGGCATCCTCCACCGACTCAAAAAAGCCGATACCGCCCGCCGGCAGTTCGAGTTGCTGGTTCCTTTCCGTATCCACGAAGGCGGCGATGCGGCCCACGGGGCGTTTGCCGTCCTTTACCACCCATCGCATGAGGTTGTCGCCCCGGTAGGCGGAATTTTTCTCGCCCAGGATGCCTTCAATGTCGCTGCGCAGGGGGTAGACGTACTGCCGGTTGCCGGCGTAGACGGTGTCGAGTACGCCGTGCCAGTCTTTCCAGTTTCTGTTCTCCTCTATTCGGTAGTCCGCCATGCGCGCAAAGGTAGCAAGGCAGGGAGTTATGCCTTCCCCTACCGGACGACGCCTTCGAGCAAGACCTCTTCCAAGCGGGTACCGTCGTCGGCGTGGAGCACCGATATGTCCCCCGTCGTTTCCAGTACCACGGCCCGCACCTGGCTCATGGTGATCACGTTGGCCTCCCGCAGTTTGGCGATGATCTCCGAGCGGCTCACGTTGGTCTTGCGCATGTTCTCAACGAGAAATTCCGGCCCGTCCATCAAGAGGGTGGGTTCGTTTTCCGCCACGTCCTGCACGGTGGGATAGTGAAGCTTCAGCTTGGCATACACCTGCTGGAAAAAGGCGATCGTACCGAAGGCGATCGCGCCCTTGAGTATGGATTGCCCCCCGTTCATGACTACCGAGGCGATCACCGTGCCCATAGCGATGGTCGACGCAAAGTCAAAGCTGCTCATCTTCGCAAAGGTGCGCAGCCCCGAGAGGCGAACGATCACGATCACGATGGAGAAAAAGATGAAGACGCTCGCTACCGTCTCCAGTAGTGTCGACATAGGAGCAGTTAGCCAGTTTTCCATGCGGAAGTTTCCTTTGCTAAGCAGGCCCCCGCGGCAAATGTTTGTTTACCGCCCCGCCCACGCGGTATAGCCGCCGTCTAGGTTGTACACCTTCTGGAAGCCGGCCTCGGTCATGAGCTCGCAGGCCTGGTTGCTGCGGCCACCGACGGCGCAGTACACTAGGTAGGTCGGGTCGCGGTCGAGTTCCGCCAACTTCGTCGCGAACTGCGGGTCGCGAAAGTCAAGTTCCAGTGCCCCGTCGATCTTGCCGTCGCGGATTTCTCCGGGCGTCCGCACGTCCAGTACCACCACGTTCTCCCCCTTCATCTTTTCCGCAAATTCCGCCGGTGAAAGGTTTTCGTGCGCGGGCGCGGGTGCCGGGGCCACGGGCGCAACGGCATTTTCCGCTGCGGATGGCGGCGGCGTGGTCGCGGTGTCGGTCTCGGGTCCGCAGGCCAGCAGGGCAACTGCCAGCAGCATCGGTAGGTATTTCATGGGGTGTAGGCGTTGATGCCACCGTCGAGGTGGATGAGGTTCTTGAGTCCGGCGTTCTTCATCAGGGTGCAGGCACGTACGCTGCGCCGTCCGCTGCGGCAGTAGACGAGGTAGGTTTTGTCGGGGTCCAGGGCTTCCATCTGTTCCAGGAAGTCGGATCCCAGGTAGTTGATGTTCCGGGCCCCCTCCAGGTGGAATTCGGCGAATTCCCGGGCGTTGCGCACGTCGATCACCGTACCCGGCTCGGCCGCGGCGCGCAGACGGTCGAATTCCTCCGGACCCACGTTCTTGAGTTCCTGCTTAAGCAGCTGCCAGCGGGGAATGGGGCAGGACGGCGGCGGGACATCTTCCATAGGGATGGTATTTTAGTGCGAAGTTGTAAAGATAACGGATGAGAACAGCGACCGGGTTGGCATTGGCCAGTATCTTTTGGTGGGCGGCCTGCGGAACCTCGCGGGAGCCGGACCGGATCTCCCTCACTACCCCCGAAGGGGAAGTAACCATCCGCGTCAACGACAGGCCCGTACTCAGCTACGCCACCGCTACCCAGCTCCCCGCGGGAGAGGAAGAACACTACGCCCGCAGTGGCTTCATCCATCCCGTGTATACCCCCGCCGGACGGATGGTCACCGACGATTTCCCCCTTGGTCATACCCACCAGCATGGTATCTTCACGGCCTGGACCGGCACCACTTTCCGGGGTGAGGCCGTGGACTTCTGGAACCAGCACAAGGAAACGGGTACCGTCCGCCACGCCGAGCTCCTCGAAACCTACGACTCGGCGGGGGTGGCCGGCTTCCGCACGAGACTGGAGCAGGTGAGCTTGCGCGACGGCCCGGTCCTCAGCGAGGACTGGCGCGTGCGGGTCTACGATCACGGCGATCCCTATGTCTGGGACCTTCGCAGCGCCCAGACCAACGTGACCAACGATACCCTATACCTAGAAAAGTACACTTACGGCGGACTCGGTGTGCGCGGCAGCGCCGCATGGTACGCGTCGGACAGTGTGGCATTTACCGGCGAAGCACGCTTCCTGACCAGCGAGGGGCTCGACCGGGAGGCCGCCAACCACACACGGCCCGACTGGGTCGCGATCTACGGACCGCTATCCGCCAGGGACGGGGGCGGGACGGGCGGACTGGCGGTATTCCCCCACCCGGACAATTTTCGGGCACCGCAATTTGTGCGTGTCCACCCGGATATGCCCTACCTTTCGGTAAGCCCGGTGGTGGACGAAGGGTTCGCCCTTCCGCCCGGGCAGACCTACGTGGCGCGTTACCGCTTCGTAGTCTTTGATGGCGAGCCTGATCCGGAGGTTCTTTCCACCTTCTCCTGGCACACCTTCGCGGCGCACGAGCCTTAGGGGTGTCATCCCTTTCGCTCCCGCTTTGTTAACAATGCAATCATGCACGAGCAGGTACTAAGGCGGGTCATTCTTCTCGGCACCGTGGCCATCCTGGGCATCGTTGGTATGCAAACGTATTGGGTAGCCACCACCTGGAACCTGAACGATACCGAGTTCAGCCAAAAAGCCCAACTGGCCCTTTACGGCGTGGCCCGGCAGCTGGCCGCGGAGAACAACACCAGCCTGCCCAAGCGGGACATCGTTCGGCAGCGCAGCAGCAACTACTTCATCGTCAATACCGAAAGCGAGATTGACGCCCAGCGCCTGGAATTTCTCATGCAGCAGGAGCTGCAGCGGCTGAATCTGGACATCGACTTCGAGTACGCCATTTTCGACTGCTCGACGAACGAGATGGCCTACGGCGGCTACTGTTTCGCCGATTCCGAACCCCGCCCCCCCGCGGCCAGGGCCGGTAACCTGCCGCCCGACGAGAACCTGCTCTACTACTTCGGCGTCAAGTTCCCCACCCGCATCGGTTACATCTGGCAGAAGATGCAACTGGTGGTATTCCTGTCGGTCATCCTCATCCTTACGGTGGCCTTCTTCTCCTATTCCCTGGTGGTCATCCTGCGGCAGCGGCGGCTCGCCACCATGCAGAAGGAGTTCATCGACAACATGACGCACGAGTTCAAAACGCCCCTCTCTACCATCCGCATTGCCGCCACGGTGCTGGCACGGGACGAGCGCGTCGCCCGCGATGCCCGCCTGTCGCGCTACGCCCGCTTGATCCACGAGCAATACGAGCGCCTTAACGGGCAGGTGGAAAAGGTGCTCCAGATCGCCAGCATTGAAAAGGGGGATTTCAATATCAAACGCGAGCGGATCGATTTACAGGAAATCCTCCCGCCCTTGCTCAGCAGCGCCCGGGCCCGCACCGAGGAACGCGACGGCCACCTTACCTGGCAGCTGCCGGAGCGGCCGCTGCCCCTGTACGCCGACCCCCTCCACCTGGCCAATATCCTGCACAACCTACTGGACAACGCCGTCAAGTACGGCGGCCCCTCCCCCCGCATTGCCGTGATCGGCCGCGTGGCCCACGACCACCTTCACCTGGCCGTGAGCGACAACGGGCCCGGCATTGCCCCGGAACACCAGGATCGGCTGTTCGAGAAGTTCTACCGGGTACCGACCGGCGACGTCCACGACGTCAAGGGTTTCGGACTGGGGCTCTACTACGTCGCCCAGATCTGCCGGGCACACCGCTGGGACATTCGCGTGGAGAGCAAGCCGGGCCGTGGGACGACCTTGCACCTGCGCCTGCCACTATCCACCTCCCCCGAAGCCGTACCCGCGTGAGTAAAGCCCGCCTGCTATACGTGGAAGACGACGAAAGCCTGGGATTCGTCACCCGCGACAACCTCGAACTGAGCGGTTTTGAGGTGGTGCACCTGGCCGACGGACAGCAGGCCGCCCAACGTATCGCCGCCGGGGAACTCGACTTTGACCTCTGTCTCCTCGACGTGATGCTCCCGGGCACGGACGGCTTCACGCTTGCCCGCCTGATCCGGGACCAAAACCGGGATGTTCCCATCCTGTTCCTCACCGCCAAAAGCCTCAAGGAAGACCGCCTGCACGGACTACGCCTCGGCGCCGACGACTACATCACCAAACCGTTCAGCATCGAGGAACTGATCCTCAAGATCGAAGTCTTCCTCCGCCGCAACCGGATAAGGCCGGCCTCCCCATCCTTCGATCCCGATTGTCTGGGGGACTACCGCTTCGATATGGACCAGCTGCTGCTCACCCACCGGCCCACCGGCGAAACGCGCCGCCTTACCCAGCGGGAGGCTGAGTTATTGCAACTCCTGAGCACCAACCGGGAAAAGGTGCTGGAACGCGGGGAAATCCTGGAGCGCATCTGGGGAGAAAACGATTATTTCCTGGGCCGCAGCCTGGACGTATTCGTCAGCCGGCTGCGCAAATACCTGCGCCAGGACCCCCGCCTGAAGATCGAGAACATCCACGGGGTGGGATTCACCCTGACGGTGGCCGATCAGTGACGGTAGTACATCAGTATGCCACCAAAGAGGGTGATCAGCACCAGCAGGACCGTAGCCATGCGAATACTGCGCCGCAGGTAATTGCCGAAATCACGGATGGCCGCGGCGTGGACGGGGTAGGCGGTCACGATCTCTTCCTCCATACGCCGCTGACTGAGGATCTGGGCGGCGGTGAAATCGACGTCGGTCCGCACCAGTTCCCGGTAGGCCCGCAAAACTTTAGCCCGGAAGTACAGGTTCACGAACAGCATCGCCAGGAACAGGGCGATTACGATGGTAATTAGGACTACGAACATGACATTGAACACAACTTGAAAGCAGGGAAGTTGCGGTGATCCGAACTCTTAATATGCGTTGCGACAGACAATTAAGTAGGCATCCCGACGGTTCTACCTTTACCCCACTTACTTTACAAATATAGTTGGTCGCGGTCCGAACTAATGCTTACTTACGGACACTTTATAGTGAAAGCACCTGTCTCCCAGCCTGTCCCTTTGACCAGATAAAACCTAAATGGGTTTACGATTTTTCTTTTTTACGGCGCTTTGCTGGGCGGCGGCGGGACTCCTCGCCCAGTCGGCTGCACCCTCGATACAGGTCGATCCGAACTACGACGCGGAGCGACTAGTACGGGAAGTATTCGCCAACGACCGGTGCCAGACGATCTTCAACATCCGGCAGATCGGTACCAACCCCTCGGGTATCGGCTACTTTTCCGGATCGGAGGATGTGGTTGGTTTCAACCGGGGCATCATCCTCTCTACCGGTAAGGTGAAGGACGCCGTAGGCCCCAACAAGGCCACCAACACCGGCTCGAAACTCAGCGGCCCCACCCCCGATCCCGACCTGGACCTCATTGCCAATCAGGGCGTTTTTGATCATAGCGGCCTGGAATTCGATTTCGTACCCCTGGAATCGGAGGTGACCTTCCGCTACGTCTTCGCCTCCGAAGAGTACTGCGAATTCGTCGGTGCCGCCTTCAACGACATCTTCGGATTCTTCATCAGCGGGCCCGGCTTTAACGGCCCCTACAGCAACGGCGCCGAGAACGTAGCCCTGATTCCCGGTACCAGGCGGCCCGTCTCGATTAACAACGTCAACTACCAGGTCAACAAGCAATACTACCTGGACAACGAATCGGTCAAAACCCGCCAGGAGGCCAACTGCGGCGGCGGAACCACCAACGGGCCCCGCTTCCAGAGCATCGAATACGACGGGCAGACCGTCATCCTCACCGCCACCCTGAAACTGCAGGTATGCGAAACCTACCACATTCGCCTTCTGGTGGCCGACGTAAATGACTCTGACCTGGATTCCGCCGTTTTCCTCGAAGCCGGCAGTTTCGATCTCGGGGCCAGCGCCAGTCTGGAAGACAAGAACGGGGGTGAGCGGGCTCCCATCATCGCCTACGAAGGATGTACGCCGGCCACGATGCGCGTGATGCGCGGGCCGGACAGCGACATCGACCGCGATCAGAACGTCAACTACCGCGTGACCAAAGGGTCAGTGGCTTCCGATAGCCTGGATTTTTCCGCCGGCAGCGGAACGGTCACCATTCCCGCCGGTGCGACATTTGCTGAGGTACCCATCCGCGCCTTTGCGGATACCCTCAAGGAGGGCGATGAATTCGCCTGGATCACCCTTGACGTTCCTTGCGCCTGCTTCAGCGACAGCGTCCAACTTATCATTCGCGAGCCGGACACCCTCAAACTCGGGCTCGGTGATCCCTTCCAATATTGTCCCACCGTAGGCAAACGGCTCACCGCCGACGTATCCGGTGGCGTACCACCCTACTCCTACGACTGGAGCTTCGGCAGCACGGAAGCGGAACCCGAATATTCCGGGTCACTGTCCGACACCATTAGTCTCCGGGTCACCGACGCCTGCGGTATGAGCCAGTACCGGGAGGTCGCCACCCAAGCCAGCGATCCGCCAAACGTTAAGTTGCCGGCAAACGAACTGATTGCTTGCTGGGGCGAAGTAGAACAGATACCCGTCGAACTCACCGGTACCGGTCCCTTTACCCTTACCTATCGACTCGAGGGGCGCTCCCCGCGCACGGTAGTGCTGCCCGATAGTACGACTACCCTGTGGCCCGTAACCGAAGGAGGTACCTATCAGGTCATTCGGGTAGACGATGCCGCCTGCGGGACCGACGTAAACGAAATTACCGAGGTCCAACTGTTCAAGCCGGTCATGGATGCCGACTACACCGATCCTACCTGCTTCGGCGTGGACAATGGAACGGTCACCATGAACCATCTCCGGACCGCCGGGCCCTACAACTACC
This sequence comes from Neolewinella litorea, assembly GCF_004803465.1. Classification (GTDB taxonomy): domain Bacteria; phylum Bacteroidota; class Bacteroidia; order Chitinophagales; family Saprospiraceae; genus Neolewinella; species Neolewinella litorea. Next base: position 71,276 of record NZ_SRSF01000009.1, read on the forward strand.
GCATCAACGGTGCGCCGGTTCCGGGCCCAACAGTGGATGACCTCACGGCAGGTACCTACCTGCTCGAAGTTACCGATTCCGCAGGTTGCCAGGATACCCTGTCGATCGACCTCTTTTCCCCCGAACCGCTCCAGCCCGTGAGTTATACCTGCCGTGATCTGCGGGTCCCGCCCCTGCGCCTGCGGGCCTCCGGGGGGCAGCCGCCCTATACCTACAGCGTGGACGGGCAGACGTATTCGGCGGATATCTGGAGTTCACTGGTGGGTGGGCAGACCTACGACCTGATCATCCGCGACGCCAACGGTTGTGAACTCGAGCAGAATCAACTGTTCTTTCCCCAGGCTTCGCGGCAGACGGTGCAGATTCCCGGCATCTTCTCCCAGGATGTGGGGGGCAGTGTCCAGATTCAGCCCAATTACCTGGTCCCCGCTAATCAGATCGCTACCTACAGTTGGCAACCCGCGGAATTGTTCGACTGCGCTACCTGTCCGAATCCCACCGTCACCACCCCCTATTCGCAGCGGGTCAAGTTGACCGTGAGGGACATTTTCGGCTGCGTAGATAGCGTGGCCACCAACATTGCGGTCGACGACAGCTCGCCCCTCTACGTACCCAACGCCTTCAGTCCGGATGGTGACGGCACGAACGACTATATGGCCGTTTTCGCCAGTTCCGACCTGGTCACCGAGATTGTATCCTTTACGATCTACACCCGCTGGGGTGAACTGGTCTTCTCAGATATGGAGTTCCCGCCCAACAGTGCCCGCCGGGGTTGGGACGGACAGTTCAGGAACCGGCCCGCTAGCAGTGGCACCTACGTCTGGGTAGCGGAGTACCGCCTCTTCGACGGCGAAATGCGACGCTCGATGGGTACGACTACGCTACTGGCTCGCTGAGGTATTCGAGTTCTACGCTGCATTCCGGGCGCAGGTAGCGGCGCGCCACGCGGTTCAGGTCGTCGACGGTAAGTGCCAGGTAGCTGTCCATCTCCGTATTGATCAGATCGGGTTGGCCCAACAGGGCGAAAAGGATCAGTTCGTTGGCCCGGGTGCTTATGTTGGCCTCCCGGTAGTGGTTGCGCTGCTCCAGGCGGTTGACGACCTTGTCGAGTTCCTCCTGTGAGATGCCCTCCTCCACCATCTCGGCGATGGCCGCGTGCAGGGCCTGGCGCGCCGTTTCGTAGTCCACGTCCTCGCTCGGCCGCGCCTCCACGATGATGCCGCCGGCTTCCAGGTTGTCGTTGACGCCGGCACTGACCTCGGCGAATAGTTCCGTATCGCGGACGAGCCGGCGATACAGGAGGGAGGATCGCCCGCCACCCAGCAGGAAACTCAGAATGTCGGTAGCCGGGAAATCCGGATGAAGCCGGTCCACCGTCCGGAAATGCAGATAAATCACCGGGCTCGGCACGTCCGCGGTCACCCGCAGGTGGCGATATTCTTCCTGCGGCGGTTCCGGGGCGATCTCGGGCCGCGGCAGATCGGGTTCGGAGGGCGGGATGCTGCCGAACCAGTAGGCGATGCGCTCCCGGATAGTGGCCCGGTCGAAGTTACCCGCAATGCACAGGATGGCGTTGTCCGGGCGATAATATCGGTAGTAGAAGTCCTTGATCTCCCCCAGGCGCGCCCCGCGGATATGACTGATGTCCTGACCAATTACCGGCCAGCGGTAAGGGTGCTCCTTGTAGATCAGTCCGTTGAGGTGGTGGTACAGGTCGCCGTAGGGTTGCTCCAGACAGGTCTCCCGGAACTCTTCAATCACGATCCGTTTCTCATTGGCCAGCGACGCCTCGCTGAACCGCAATTTCCGCATGCGGTCGCTTTCCAGCCACAGGGCCGTTTCCAGGTTCTCGGCCGGAAGGGTATCGTAGTAGAGGGTGTAGTCGCTGCTGGTCAGGGCATTGTTCTCGCCGCCGGCGAGCTGTAGGGCATCGTCGAAGTTGGGCACGTTCTCCGAACCGGCAAACATCAGGTGCTCGAAAAGGTGGGCAAAGCCCGTGCGGTGCGGCGGATCGTTGCGGCTGCCGACCTTGTAAAGGACGTTTACGGTAGCTACGGTACGCTGCTCATCGTGGTGCAACAAGACGGTAAGACCGTTGTCCAGGGAATAGCTTTCAAAGTCGATCATAGGCCATTAAGAAACCGCCCGGCATCCGGATAGTTGCCCCGGCATCCTGGCGTCCCCGACTAGTTGAGTCGCCAGAAATAGGGAGTAAACAGCACCAAAACCGTAAAGACCTCCAGGCGCCCGATGATCATGACGAAACTCAGGAAGATCTTCACCGACCCGGAAAGCCAGGCGAAATTGTCCATCGGACCCACGTTGCCGATGCCCGGCCCCACGTTGCCCAGGCTGGTGGCCATGGCCCCGATCGCCGTCAGAAAGTCAAGCCCCAGTACGCTGAGCACCACCGACCCGAAAACGAACAGGATCAGATACAGCAGCAGGAAATTGAAGATGTGGGTGATGATGCGCCCCGAGACGATCTGCCCATTCAGGCGCAGCGGAATGATGGCCTGCGGGTGCACGATCCGGCGGAACTCCAGGTAGCTGTTTTTCAGGAAGACGAGATTACGGATGATCTTGATCCCCCCCGAGGTAGAGCCCGCGCAGGCCCCCACGAACAGCAGCACGAAGCAGATCATCGTAAGGCTCGGCGCCCAGCTGGTATAGTCGGCCGTCACGAATCCGGTAGTAGTGATCAGACTCACCACCTGGAAAATGCTGTCGCGAAAACTCTGCTCCAGGGGCATCCCCGTAATGTACCAGACCCGGGCGGTGAGAAACAAAGCCATTATGGCGATCAGACTGACGTAGGCCTTCAGTTCGTCGCTCCGCCACACCTCCGACCACCGCCGCTTCAGGCTCAGGTACAGCACCGTATAGTTGACGCCGGCCAGGAACATGAAGAACACCAGTAGGTACTGTATGGCCGGCGAAAAGGCCGCCGCGCTGGCGTTGCGCGTACTGAATCCCCCGGTGGCCATGGTGGTGAAGGCATGATTGATGGCCTCGTAGGGGCTCATGCCGAATAAGACCAGCAGCACCCCGAGCAGCACCGTAAGCCCGACGTAAATGAGCCACAACCGCTTGGCCGTCTCGCTGATCCGCGGGTGGAGCTTGTCGGAAGTAGGCCCCGGTGCCTCGGCCGCAAAGAGTTCGATGCCCCCGATGCCCAGCAGGGGAAAGATCGCCACCGTAAGCACGATGATGCCCATGCCCCCGATCCACTGCGTGAGGCTACGCCAGTACAGCAGGCCCCGCGGTTGGATTTCGATATCGGTCAGGGTCGAAGCGCCGGTGGTGGTCATGCCCGAGACGGTCTCGAAAAGGGCATCCGGCACCGCGGGCAACATCCCGCTGAACAGGTAGGGCAGCATCCCGAACAACACCATCGCCGTCCAGCTCAGGGCCACGATCAGGTATCCCTCGCGCTTCCGGATGGTCAGGTCACTGGGCTGCGGAAGGGAACCGCGCGGGGCGCGGGGCACGATCCACAGCAGGGCGGCGCCGGCCACGGTGGCCAAGCCAGCGTTGAGGAGCGGCAGGGGCGTCTCACCGTAGTACAGGCTGAAGGGGATGCCCGTCCACATCAATCCACCAATGATGAAGAGCAACACGCTGATGACCCGCGCAATGGGCCGGAAGTTGATCAATCCACTGGTCATGGATCAACGGAATAGTTCCTCGAGCCGCCGGATGGCCTGCGGCTTGGCAAATACGATGACCCGGTCGTTGAGCTCCAGCTGCGAGGAGCCGTTCGGAATTATGGTCTCCTCCCCCCGGATGATGCCCCCAATGAGGGCCGTGTCCGGGAAGTGCAGGTCGCGCAGGGGCTTGCGCGTGAGCTGGTTGCTTTTGCGGATCACGAACTCAATCACCTCGGCGTCCACGCCCTGCAGACTGGTGATGGCCTCCACGTTGCCCTTACGGACGTAGCGGAAGATGTCGTTAGCCGCCAGCAGTTTCTTGTTGATCAGGGTGTCTACCCCGATGTTCTGGCTGATGTGGACGTACTCCTTGTTCTCCACCTGCGCGATGGTCTTGTACACCCCGTGGTTGTGAGCGGTCAGGCAGGCGATGATGTTGGTCTCGCTGTTCTCCGTCAGGGCCATGAACGCATCCATACGCGAGAGTCCCTCCTCCTCCAGCAGGTCAAAGTTGGTATAGTCGCCCTTGACCACCAGCACGTTGTCGAGCATCTCGTTGATGTACTTGCAACGCGCCTTGTCGTTCTCCACGATGGTCACCTGGTAGTGGCGCTGCAGCCGGCGGGCCGTGGCGATGGCCAGGTCGGTACCGCCCATGATCATGGCGTTGGTCACCTTCACCGGCTGTTTGCCCACGAAGCGTTCCACCAGCTTCGTATGCTCCGGCTTGGTAATGAAGTAGATGTGGTCGTTGCGCCGGAGTTCGGTCTGCCCCCGCGGGATCAGCGTCTGGTGACCGCGCAGGATAGCGATCAGCTGCAACTGGTCGCGCTGGTTGAGGCCTTCGATTTCGCTGAGCTTGCTGCCGACCAGCGGTGAGTTGCTGTCGAGCGTGATGCCCACCAGCGAGAGCTTGCCGTCCTCAAATTCGTAGATATCCGTAAAGGAGCACTTCTTCACCAGGCGCTCGATCTCCAGGGCGGCGAGTTGGCGCGGACTGATGAGTTGGTCGATGCCCAGGGAGCAGACCGTCTGTTGGTTCTCGCTCTCCAGGTATTCCTCGTTGTCTACGCGTGCGATCACGCGGCCCGCCCCGAGTTTTTTGGCCAGGATGGCCGACATCATGTTCGTCTGCTCGCTCGTCGTCACGGCGAGGTGCAGGTCGGCGTTGCGGACGCGCGCGGTTTCCAGGGTGGAAAGACTGGTAGCATCGCCGCGCACGGTGAGCACGTCCAGGTGGGAACCGGCATAGTCCAGCACGTCCTGATCGTTGTCGATCAGGGTGATGTTCTGGTTTTCGGTCACCAGCAATTCGGCAAGGTGAAAGCCTACATCGCCGGCCCCGGCAATTACTATATTCATCGTTGGCTAAGGGGTTTAGCACCCGCAAAGTTCGTCATTCCCCACTAGAATCAGGGGGCGGTTACGCAGGTGCAGTACAGTATAACACCTCGCCGGGCTAATTGGGTGTGTCTCCCTCGCCTCTTCCGTCGATTCCGGGCTGGTCCGACTTCGCCTGATTCAGCCGGTAGACAAAGCTCAAAACTACCTGCCGCGCCTGCCGCCATTGGAAGTCGGAGGTGGCCACGTAGGTCGGCTGGTTGATCACCGTCCGTTGTACGCGGGTGTTGAACAGGTCGCGCCCACTGAGGGTCAGGGTACCCTTTCCGTCGAGCACATCGAGCGAAGCGCCCACGTCCAGGGCGTAGGTGGCCAGTTCGCGCCCCTGGGGCGTCTCACGGGGGGCGTCGTACTCGAAGCTTACCTGGGTTTGCAGCCGGTCCGTGAGGTCAAAGGTAGCCGCGGCGCGACCGTTCCAGGAGCTCACGTCTACGGCGTAGTCGATGTCCTCGTAACTGCCCTCCACCCGGGCGGCGTAGAGATTAAAGTCGGAGGTAAATTTCCACCACTCGAAAAGATCGTAGTTGAAATTCACCTCGATTCCGTAGGCATCCCGGTTGCCGAGGTTAACGGGAAAGCGGATCGTGGTGCCGTCGTCGGCCGGCAGTACGAGCCGTTCGATCACCCCGGTAGTATAGCGGTAGTACATGCTCGCCTGCACCGATCCGGCGGGGAGGTACCGCAGCAGTCCCGCCTCGTAGGAATCAGTATACTCGGGGCGGAGCGTGGGGTTGCCGACCGTGTTGTTGCGGGGGTCGTTAAAATTGGAAAAGGGCAGTAACAGGCGGAAGTAGGGCCGGCTGAGGCGGCGGCTGTAGCTCAGCTGCACTTGACTGACGTCCGTAAACTGATACGACACCGAAGCGCTCGGGAACAGATTAAAGTAGTCCTGCTCGTTGGTGGAACCCGACTTGAGCAGGGCCGCCGTGACGTCGGAAAGCTCACCGCGCAGCCCCGCCTGGATGCCCAGCTTGCCAAACTCACCGCTGCCGATGAAGTAGGCCGCCGCGATATTCTCGGTGTATTCCAGTTCGTCGTCGAATTCGGCAAAGACGCGGTACACCCCGGTCTCGTCCGCCTCCTCCACGCTGAAGGCGTTGCGGACCGTCCGGAAGGTCGAGCGCAGACCACCCTCAATTTTCAAGCTGTCGTTGAAGGGGTGTACGTAGTCGGTCTGCAGCAGCAGATTCGTCTCGTACTCGGTGTTGCTGGCGCGCTGGAGCAGGGGATCGGCCACCCCCGAGGTGGTCTGGGTGATGTCCGACAGTTCGAGGTCATCGTCCAGGATGTATTGGGCATCAATGGTCCAGAGGTGATCCTCGTGGTCGTCGAAGGTGCGTTTATAGCTCAGGGAAGATTCAAGGTTCTGGTTGCCCGAATCTTCCCGGGTATCTCGTACCGTCGTCGAGATCAACTCACGGTCGTCGTTGAAGTCGCGATAGGTCACCAGCGCGAGGTTGTCGTCCTCCGAGCGCCGGTAGAGCAGGGATCCGGTGAGCTGGTTACGGTCGTTGATGAACCAGTCGGTGCCCAGCTGAAAATTCCCGCCGACGCCCCCGCGATCCTGGTCGGTTTCGCTGTCGTACAGGGCCTGCAGACTTCCGTCGGCGTTCAGAAAGCGCTGCCGGCTACTCCCGCCCCCCGGCGCGCGCCGGTAGCTGATGCCGAAGTTCGAAAAGAGGTTGAACCGGTTGCGGCGGTAATTGAGGCTGTAGCTGGCTCCCAGGTTCTCCGGATAGCCTACCGTGGCCCCGAAGGAACCGTTGATCCCTTTCCGCTGATCTTTCTTCAGGATGATGTTGATGATGCCCGCTTCACCCTCGGCTTCGTAACGGGCCGAAGGATTGGTGATCACCTCCACGCTCTCAATGATGTCGCCCTGCATGCGCCGCAAGGCATCCAGGTCGCCCGAACTCAGCATGGCGGATGGCTTGCCGTCGACGAGGATGCGCACCCCGTTGCTGCCGCGCAGGGTGATGTTGCCCTCTGGGTCGACGTTGACGGAGGGCACGTTGTTGAGAATATCCGCCGCGGTATTGCCCGCGCCGGTCAGGTCCTTGCCCACGTTAAACACCCGCTTGTCGAGTTTCATGACCATCTGGCTCCGCTCGGTGGTGACCTCCACGGTCTCCAGCGCTACGCCGCTCTGACCCATCCGCAGCGTGCCGAGGTCCAGCCCCGGATTTTCTACCGTAAGGTCGGGGACGGTAAGGTTATCAAATCCCAGGAATTGTATGACCAGGTAATAGTCCCCCGGTTTCACCTGCAGGGTAAAGCTCCCGTCCTCCCCCGTGGTGGTATTGGCCGCCATCGCGCTGTCGGCCGCCGTATAGGCGATCGCGGTGGCAAAGCCCAGCGGTTGACCACTTTCGTCTTGCACCAGCGTACCCGCCAAAGGGAAAGACTGTGCGGGCAGCAGGCCTCCAAGGAAAAGGGTAGCGTAAAGTAAAATTCGGCGCATCGGGGGGCTTTTTCTGTGTAACGTAATCTTGGTCAGATGGTTACAAGATTTCCCTGCGGCAGACGGGGGGTCCTGATCCGAACAAAATGACCCGCGAAGCCTTCACCACTTACCACCATGGAGAAAAAAACCAAGATTCTTAACGACCCCGTTTACGGCTTCGTCAGCATCCCCTACGGTATCCTTTTCGACTTGGTGGAGCACCCCTACTTCCAGCGCCTCCGGAACATCAAACAGGTCAGCCTCACGCACTACGTCTACCCCGGCGCCCTGCACACCCGCTTCCACCATGCCCTCGGCGCCCTGCACCTCATGCAGCAGGCGGTCACCAGCCTGCGCGGTAAGGGCGTCGAGATCAGCGACGAGGAAGCGGAGGCCGTGATGATCGCGATCCTGCTCCACGACATCGGCCATGGTCCCTTCTCCCACACCCTCGAGCATACCCTCATTGGCGTCAACCACGAAGCCCTCAGCCTGCTCTTCATGGAACGGCTCAACGACGCCTTCCAGGGCCGCCTCGGACTGGCCATCGAGGTATTCACCGGTCGCTACCCGAAGCCCTATCTGCACCAACTCGTGAGCGGACAGCTCGATATGGACCGCCTGGACTACCTCAACCGCGACAGCTACTTCACCGGCGTGGCCGAAGGGGTGATCGGCTACGACCGCATCATCAAGATGCTGAACGTGGTCGACGGTCGCCTGGTGGTGGAGCAAAAGGGCATCTACAGCGTGGAGCGCTTCCTGACCAGCCGCCGCATTATGTATTGGCAGGTGTACCTGCACAAGACCGTCGTAGCCGCCGAGCAGATGCTGCGCCTGATCCTGCGCCGCGCCCGGGAACTGGCCACGCGGGGACAAACGCCCTGGGCCCCGCCGGCCCTGGAATACTTCCTCAACCATTCCGTCGGGGCCACCGAATTTACCGAGCGCCGCAACGAGCTGCTCGACTGCTTCGCCGCCCTGGACGATACCGACGTGAGCGCCGCCGTCAAGACCTGGCAGCGCCATCCCGACGCCCTGCTCTCCTACCTCAGTTACGGCTTGGTCAACCGCCGGCTCTTCCGCCTGGAATTCAGCAACGACCCCTTCGATCCCGCCTACGTGGAAGAGATCCGCCGCGCCATCCACGCCAGCGCCCGGCTGCCCGCCCAGGCCGCCGATCACCTCATCATCCAGGGGCAGGAAACCAACAGCGCGTACACCCTGACCAAGGAGGAGATTATGGTGTGCACCAAGGAGGGTACCGTGGTACCCATGTCGAGCATCAGCGACTTCGGGATTGCCCCGCGCTCGTTTACCAAGTATTTTCTCTGTTACCCCAAGGAGGCTTCGGAACGCTAGTCGGCCTTGATCCGGTCCATGAGGTTGTACCCCTCGCCTAGGCGGGCCAGGGTTTCTTCCTGCCCTACGGCCTCCAGGATGGCGAAGGCATCGGGTCCGCTGGTGGAGCCGCTGACGGCGAGCCGGAGGATGGGCAATACTTGACCGAAGCCGAGTCCGTTCGACTCCATGAAGCTTACCGTCCGTTCCTTGATGGCCCCGGCGGTCCAGGCATCGAGTTCGCCCAGCGCGGTGCGGAGTTGCTCGAAGCGCGGGCGGAGTTCCGGTTTCCATTTCTTGCGGGCCATCTTCTCGTCGATAATGCCTACCCGGTCCACGAAGTATAGTCCGTGCTCATAGAACTCCTCCAGGGTGTGCACCCGCTCCTTAAGCAGTCCGGCGATGGTGATCGCCAGCGCTTCGCTGATGGGGTGGCCGTGGGCGGCGAAGACCTCCTCGATCCGCGGTGCCAGGTGGTCGTCGGGGGTGGCGATGAGGTACTGCTGGTTGTACCAGCGGGCTTTCTCGAAGTCGTACTGCGCGCCCGATTTATTGATCCGGTCCAGATCGAAGGCTTCCACCAGTTCGCGCAGACTGAAGATCTCCTGCTCGGTACCCGGGTTCCAGCCCAGGAAGGCCAGGAAATTCACCACGGCGGCGGGCAGGAAGCCGGCTTCCCGGAACCCGCTGAGGGTTTCGCCGTCCGCCTTCCAGTCGAGCGGAAAGACTGGGAAACCCATCTGCTGTCCGTCGCGCTTGCTCAACTTGCCCTTGCCGTTTGGCTTGAGCAGGAGGGGCAGGTGGGCGAAGGCGGGCATTGATTTTTCCCAGCCGAAGGCGCGGTAGAGCAGGACGTGCAGGGCGGTGCTGGGCAGCCACTCTTCTCCGCGGATCACGTGGGTGATCTGCATCAGGTGGTCGTCGACCACGTTGGCCAGGTGGTAGGTGGGCAGTCCGTCGGCCTTCATCAGCACCTTGTCGTCGACCTCCTCGCTCTGGAAGGCCACGTCGCCGCGCACGATGTCGCTGATGTGTACCATCTGTCCGGGCTCCACCCGGAGGCGTACCACGTAGGGCGTTTGCGCGGCCAACAGCTCCTCCGTTTGTTCCTTGCCCAGCGTCAGGCTGTTGCGCAGATCGCCGCGCGTGGCGGCGTCGTAGCGGAAGTTGTGGTTCCCCGCCGATTTCTCCGCTTCCCGCCGGCGGTCGAGCTCGTCTTCGGTGTCGAAGGCGTAGTAGGCCTTGCCCGCGTCCAGCAGGTGCTGGGTGTAGCGGGCGTAGATGTCCTTTCGCTCACTCTGCCGGTATGGCCCGAAATCACCCCCGATGCCCGGTCCTTCGTCCGGCCGGATACCGGCCCATTCCAGGACTTGGAGGATATATTCTTCGGCGCCCGGTACGTAGCGTTTCTGGTCCGTATCCTCTACGCGCAGCACGAACGCGCCCCCCTCCCGGCGGGCGAAAAGGTAGTTGTAGAGCGCGGTGCGCAAGCCTCCGATGTGGAGGGCCCCGGTGGGCGAGGGGGCGAAACGGACGCGGACATCTGCCATACTATAGTAGTTTCTCGGACGAACCGTGGTAAAATTTTATTAGGTAAGCAGCCTATTTCACCACTTAAACGTTTAAATGGAGACTGTCACGAAATGTGAATCCAAACGCCGCCAAAGGTAGTTAAAGCTGCCCCTACCACAAGCAATCCACCGGATTAATACGTCTCGTAGATTGTTCCCGTACCCTGGTTATTGATTTCCCTTTTCCAGAACCCTGTTTATTCTCCCAATACCTCAAAGACAATGTACCTAATCAAGACACCAAGGGTAATCCAGAAGCTCTTCCCGAACTTCCACTGGCGGGTCGGGCAACGGCAGGAGCAGCCCACGCTCTACCTGACTTTCGACGACGGCCCCATCCCCCACCTTACCCCCTGGATCCTCGAGCAGCTTGAGCAATACCGGGCCAAGGCTACCTTCTTCTGCGTCGGCAACAACGTGCGCCGCTACCCCGATGTCCTGCAGCAAACGCTCGACGCCGGTCACGTGGTCGGCAACCACACCACCCACCACCTCGACGGCTGGAAGACGGACAACGTCCCCTACTTCCACGACGTGCGCCACTGCGCCGTCCAGCTCAAGACCACGCTCTTCCGCCCCCCCTACGGCCGGTTGAAGCCCAGTCAGGCCCAGTTCCTGCAGCGCCACTACCAGATCGTAATGTGGGACGTGCTGAGCGGCGACTTCGATCCCGAGCTTACCCCCGAGGACTGCTACGACAACGTAGTCGACAACGCCGGCCCCGGCAGCATTGTCGTCCTGCACGACAGCCTCAAGGCCGAAGAGAACGTCCGCGAGATCCTGCCCCGCATCCTGGAGCATTACACCAGCCTGGGCTACGCCTTCGCCAGCCTCACCCCCGAGGTACTCGCCGGAACCGCCGGCGTAACCAAGACCCGCCTGAAAACGGCCTGAGGCCCTACTTCTTTTTGCCCGCGACGCGGTCCAGCCCCGCCTTGGCCATCATGTGGAGGCCTACCCGGTATTCGGCCGGGTTCATCTCCAGACAGGTGCGAAAGTATTGGGCGGCGGCCTTCCAGTTCTCCTTTTTTTCCTGCAGCAGTCCCGCCTGCAAGGCAGCATTACACGCGAAATACGCCGGATGGTCACGGCCTAGGGTGATGGTTCGTTCGTAGAACGACATGGCCCCGGCGTGGTCGCCCAAACCGTCCAGTACCCGGCCGGTGCGGTAGCGGTGCTCGAGCTGCTCTTCCGCCGTCAGCGTAGCCATATTCACCTTGTCCAGTTCAGCCCTTGCGCGGGTGAAGTAGCCGCCGTCGAAGAGCAAGCGTGCCCGTAGCAGGTTTAGGTTGGGCGGCCGGTCGTGCGCCGCTTCCCGAATGGCATTTTCATCCCCACCATCCCGGCTCCCACCTTCGATTTCCGCCATGGTGCGGCGGTAAGTGGCCTCGTCGCCCTGGAGCAGGTACGACCAGGCGATTTTTTGTAGGGCCTCCTCCCGGAAGTGGCGTCCAGGGTAGCGTAGGAGAAAGGACTTGAAGTGTAGACGGGCCTGCGGATTGAGGTTGCGCAGTTTAGCCTGCCCAAGCAAAAAATCGAGGTAGGGAAAGTCAGCGGTGGTTCCCCCGCGCTGCTGCTTTTCGAGCAAGGTAAGCGCCTCGGCGTTGCGGTTGGTCCGCATGGCCAGGTTGGCGCGTACAAAGAGATGAAGGTTGTTCTCCGCGGGCCGCAGAGGCAGGGGCTTCACGGTTTGGTAGGCCCGCTCCGGGCGGTCGGCCAGGTAAAGCTCCATGAAGGCGTAGAGCACCTGGGTTTCCAGATAAAACGGACTGCCCTCATCAGCCAGGGCCCGTCGCATTTCCTTACGTCCCTGGGCAATGGTGCCGGTCAGGGATGAGAAAAGCTCCACCCCCCATTTGTACTGGGGTGGGATCGAACCCACGGCAGCGTGCAGCAGGCCCAGGTCCTTATAGGTAAGCAGGAAATCGGGGAAGCGGGTGACGTTATCCTTCAGGTGCTTGTAGGCCCGGTTCAGTTGTCGGAAGGCCGCCAGGTGCCTTTCGAACCGCAGCTCGATCAGACAGCGGTGCAGTCGCGCTTCAGCCAGCGCGTAGTGGTAGTAGGGCGAACTGCTGTCTCCCTGCTCCAGAATGGCCACGCGCTGGTCAAAGCGGCGGGCCAATTGCCCGTCCAATCCCTCGTCGCCGCTCAGGTACAGGCGGAAGAAGTCGACGTAGCTTTCCAGGTGATAGGCCGCCAGGTTGCGGGGCTCCGTATGCTTCAGCCGCTGAATACCCGCCTCGGCGAGATCCAGCTCCAGGCGAAGAATGTCGCCGTACACTGCCCTGGCTTCCCTACCGAAGTCGTAGTGGTATTCGGCGGCCGACAGGCACGCCGTACCCAGGGTAAGCAGCAAAAGCAACAGGGTGTTACGCATATCGCGCAAAGATACCGTCTATCCGCTCGGCCAATTTTCGGTCGCGGTCGGTAACGGTATTGCCGGCGTCGTGGGTGTTCAGTTTGATACTTACGCGGTTGTAGACGTTCGACCAGTCGGGGTGGTGGTCCATCTTCTCGGCGGCAAAGGCCACTTCGGTCATGAAAGCAAAGGCCTGCCGAAAATCGGCAAAGGTGAAGTCGCGGTGGAGGGCGTTGTCTTTTTCTTTCCAGGGCATGGGGGGAGGGAGTTAAGGGGTAAGGGGGTTGTGTTTGTCCCTCGCTTCGCTCGGGGTGGGGGGATCAATGTAATCAAAGTCCAAGATTCCGGTTTTCTCAGCCCCTAAAAGACTAAAGAACTAAAATACTACCACCCTAACTACCCCGCAGTGCCTCGATCAACTCCTCCTTGCTCATCTTGGACCGGCCTTCGATGCCTACCTTTTTGGCTTCGTCGTAGAGTTCCTGCTTGGTGCGTTCCTCGTATTTCTTGGCGTGGCCGCCCTTTTTGCTCGCGTCCGGGGTGTTTGAGATGCGGGCGGCTTTTTGCTTGCTCATGCCCTCGTCGCGGAGGGCCTCATACTGGGCGTCGTTCTTGACACTGGGTCCGTGATCTTTAGCCATGGCTTTTTCTCTTTGCAACCCGGCCGGCCCTGACCGTGTTCAGGCGCTTCGGGGCGGCGGCGCGCGGGTGCCGTAGCCCTCCGCAAACGGCCGTCCCGTTCGGTTCTACCCGGGGTATTGACCGTACTTTTACGGCATGTTCCCCGACCTCCTAAGTCTTTGCCAATCATTGGAAAATACCTTCGCGGAGATTCCGGAAAGCCGCAGGGTGAGACTGAACAGATTGTCCGGCTATGTCCGCCACCGCATTGATGCGGGATGGATCGCGCGCCTCACGGCCATCTGTACCCACAATTCCCGGCGCAGCCACCTCACTCAGCTCTGGCTGGCGATGGCGGCCGATTTTTACGGCATCCCGAACGTCGAGACCTACTCCGGCGGTACCGAAGCCACCGCCTTCCACCCGAATGCCGTGGCCGCCCTGCGGCGCGCGGGCCTGGAAACCGATCGTGAAGATGCAGAAGGGCAGAACCCCATATATCGGGTACGCTGGCGGGAAGACATGTCACCTTACCGCGCCTTCTCCAAGGTCTGGAACGCCGCGCCCAATCCCCGTAAGGATTTCGCGGCCGTGATGGTCTGTTCCGAAGCCGACGCGGCCTGCCCGGTGGTAGCGGGTTGCGATCTGCGCGTTGCCCTGCCCTTTGAAGATCCCAAAGCCTCCGATGGGACGCCCCGCGAAGCCGCAGCCTACGACGCATCCGTACAGGAGATCGGACGCGAGATGCTGTACGTCATGCACCGGGCGGGGCAGGGCTAGTGGTACATATTTTGGGGGTCCAGATCGGCGAGCTCGACGAACAGGTCGGCGAATTTCCGCGTCACGTCCCGGAAGTAACGTTCTCCCTTCTCGGCACTCGCCTTGCTCGGGTCACCGATTCCCGTATCGTCGGTCACCTGCGACCAGCGGCGCTCGTGCGTCACCCAACCCTCGGCGAAGGCCTTGATCCTGTGTTTCTTTTCGGTGCCCGGACCGGCCTCTTCAAGCGGTAGTACCAGGTCGGGCCGCAGGTACATCACCAGGCTCGTCTCCATTTCGTCGGCGTGGTCGCCGGCCTCCTCGAAGTACTTCGTCTTGTCCAGGGAGCGGAACCAGTCGGACGTACAGAAGAACATCTCGGGGTACTCCAGGCCCAGTTCCTTAAGCAGCAGTTTAAAGCTGTTTCCTCCGTGGCTGTTGAAGACGAGTAGTTTCTTTACCCCTTGCCGGTTCAGCGTTTCGGCCACGTCGCGCAGGATGGCCAGCTGGGTGGAGGGGTTGAGGTTCATGTCGAGAAAGATGTCGGTCTGCCCGGTATTGATCCCGAAGGGGATGGTCGGCAGCACCATGATCCTGGCACCGCGCTCCCACGCCAGGCGGGCGGCTTCTTCGACTAGTCCGTCGGCCTCGATGTTGTCCGTTCCGTAGGGCAGGTGATAGTTGTGTGCCTCCGTGGCACCCCAGGGCAGAATGGCCAGGTCGACGGTGGCGTCCTTGAGGTGTTTCCAGTTGGTTTCGGCGAGGATGTAGGGGCGTATCATGGCGGATGGCGATGGTGAGGTGCCCGAAGATAAAGGTGCCGCAGACATCACCCCGTTGCATGGGGCTACCGGGTACGCTCCAGCAGGTTGCGCGGGTCGAAGTGTACGGCCAGGGCGGGGGCACCCCCGGGTCCCGTGCCCGGCAGACCGCGATGCTCGCAGCGGCCGACGTGTCCGCCCAGCGCGGCGTACACCCTCCGGGCGGGGGTATTCTGTTCCAGTACCCACAGGTAAAGCTTCCCCGCGGGGTCATAGGCGAGCACCGTTTCGGCGGCCCAGTGCATGAGTTGCTTGCCCACGCCCCGCCCGTGGTAATTGGCGTGCACGTGCAGATTGTCGAGCAGAGTGCCGTCTTCCGGCTCCTCGTCCAGGTAAAGACAACAGAAGCCAACCAGTATCTTGCCTTCTTCGGCCAGCAGGACGCGCATGCGGGGATCGTCGTCCGAAAACCGCCGCGTCCACACCGCAAGCCGGTCCGCGCGGGCCTCCTGATCCAGGAAGGTATCGGTCATGGCACCGCGGTAATTCTCCCGCCAGCTGCGCGCATGGAGCTGGGCGATGCGCGGAGCATCGAAGGGGGTGGCGGAGCGATAACGCAGGTTGGACTGGAGCATGGCAGAGACCGTTGGTGCGCTAAAGCTAGCGGTTTACACGGACGTTCCCGGCGTATCTACTGTTTCAGGAACCGCTTAGTAGCCATCACGCCCCCGCTGCGCAACTGCAGGAAGTAGGCCCCCGGGCGGAGACTGGCTACGTCGAGGATCAACTCATTGCCCCCCATGTGGCGCTTCTGCAGCAACAGGCGGCCCATAGCGTCAAAAACCGCCAGTTCGGCCGGGACGTCACTGGCCACGCCGGAGCGTTCCACCCGCAGGGAGTTGGCGGTGACTATACTGGGGATGATCGTGAAGTCGCCGGCAGCAACGGCTCCGAAGGTCACGGCTTCGATGGGGCTGTACCGGAAAGTACCGTCAACGTCAACCTGACGCAGGCGATAGTAGTGGGTGCCGGGGGGCGGGGCCTGGTGGGTGAAGTCATATTCCGTCGCGGTCGCACTGGTGCCCACCCCGAACACCCGGCTCAGGGCGGTGAAACTTACCCCGTCGGTGCTGTGCTCCACGTCAAAGTGACTGTTGTTCGACTCGGTGGCCGTAGCCCAGCGTAGGTAGACGTCACGGGCACCCGCCTCAGCAGTGAAGTAGTGGTAGGAGACGGGCAGGGCTACGAAGGCGGTGTTTAGGCATTGGGTCTGACAGTCGTACTTTGCACACGCAGTTAGATTTGGATCGTCACATCCACATACACTAGTACCCCCATTCAACCCACCTAAGTCGGCGACATTACCTCCCCCTAAAGCACTACTGCCATTCCCGGATTTAGCAGTAGCTGCCGATATAAATAAGCCCCCAATGTTTACATCTGAAGGTATACCCAACCAGAAAAGGGGCAGGGGAAAGGTGACAAACTGAGCATTTGTACTTGTACATCCGCCTGCCGATTTTGCACATGCCTGTTGAACATCAGATACACTCACACATTGATCACATGGAGTGGGCGCCAATGGCGACGTGCTAGTTGCTCCATCTACTTCATATACGCTTACACCCATCTTGCCTCCAGCATTGGAAAATTGAACCTCTCGCTCGAATCCCCTATTTCCACAAGTTGAATTTGCGTCTATACCCTCCCCATATTTGGAATCCGTATCAACCAGAAAGTTGTAGCCAAAACTACCGTTTGGGGGTTGTGCTAACCGAAAGCGAAACAAAATATATTCATCTCCACTAGTTGGTGATGTTGGGCTAGGGTCAACAATGTTATAATACGCAAAATCACCACCATTCGCATCAGTAATTAAGTCGGTGTTCGCGCATGGAGAAGTAACATCATTGGAGACTTCATCAACGTCCGCAACTTCTAGCCAGCCAGTAACGCTGTGTGGAATAATTTCGAACTCAGCTGCTTCTGTCGAATCCGTTGTGAAAGGCAATCCAGATTCCGTGATGTATCCATCACCGTCGGGATCGAGCAGCGAATCGAAGCCCGAGGTGGCGTGTATGACAGTAATCAACCCAGGTGTGCACTGGGCAAAGCCATACATCGGGCAGAACGAAAGCAAGCTAATTATGAGGTATAAGAGTGTATTTTTCATGAGACAAGACAGTAAAGCCCAACTCCGCACCGCATAAGGGTGACCTTCACGGAGGGTATCCGCTAAAAATCAGAGGCTGTGCAAACCTGCATATCCCGAAACGGGGCACCAGCCAAGGGGCCAGGGATATATTAGATTATCGGAAAGGAAACCGGAAAAAATCAGGCATCCTCGTCACTGATGGGTGGTCGCATTATCGCGTCCGGATCAGTATAATCTTGCGGTGTAAAGGTGGATATAGGCAAATAGTTATTGGGACAAGAAAGGGTCGGGCGGGAAAGAGGCATCGACGTGCTCCGGATTCCGTGCCTGCTTCGACTGGGTGGCCGATTCCTTCAGGAAGGTCGACAACCGACTCAACAACGCACCGCTTTTCCAGGATAGTGTGTAAACGCGCAGTGTGGGACCACTAATTCTCCTTCCACACCGTAGCCGGCTGAGTGATCGCCGCTTATACCACCGTCATCTTGTTGCCGCCGGTCTTGTTCAGGTGTACGTTCAGGGCAATTTCGGCCCGGGCCCGGCCGTGGGCCAGCCGGTATTCGATCAGCGGACGGCTGGCCGTGAGGGTGTCCCCCAGGATGTTGGACTCCGGCTGGATGACCAGGGCGTTGAAGAACTTCAGCTTGTTCCCCCGCCCGCCCGTATCATAGTCGTAGTCGTACAGGTCCTCTCCTGGCAGTTTGCGTTTGAACTGCTCCAGGATGTAGTTCTTGTCCATAAATTCCCGGATGTCGTTGTTGAAGATCTCGGTGATGGCAATGTCCACCAACGCACGCAGCGCGATTTGCACGATGTTCTTGTCGAGGAAGTTCTCCTCCGTCACCTTGCCGGAACTGCAGTTGATGATCACGATGGTGTAGTCTTCGGGCGAATCGTCCTTCACGATCTCATCGATGACGTCGCCCAGCGGCGAGACGTCGCGTATACCTCCGTCCACCAGACTCTCGGGGATGCCCCGGTTGGTGGCCACGCCGTTGACCGGGCTCCAGATGATGGGCATGGCCGTAGAGGCGAGCACGCCGTTCGCGAAGTCGAGGTCAGACTTGAAGTCGTTCTGGTCGAGGGAATAATACTTGCCATCGCGCAGTGATACGAAGCCGCACTTGAAGACGGTGTCGCGGATCTCCCCGCGTTTGGCCAGCCGGTTGAGCTTGCGTTGCAGGGGGGTGTTGTCGGCAATCGACTTGAACTGCTGGAATTCCGCGGTGAAGGTGCGCAGCAGCGACTGCCGGTTGAAGATCGCCCGCAGCAGCAGGTTGCGGGTGGTGCGCGGGAAGCGGTCGCGCAGCGTGTTCCAGTCGAGGCGAAACTTCAATTCCGGGTTGGGGTCGTTCGGATCGGTGGACGTATCGATGAAATCCGAGGTGTAAATTTCGCTCACGCCCCGCTCGGCCACGTCGTCCCACAACTGCACGAGGTCATCGAATTTATCCAGGGCCACCATCAGCCCGTTGAGGGAGCCCACTGATACCCCCGCCACGATGTCGAAGGAGAGAGGCGGGCGGTGGGGGGCAATGCGGTCCCAGTTTTCGCGGAGGTACTGCAGGGCTCCTACCTGGAAGGCGCCCTTGAAACCGCCGCCACTGAGCACCAGGGCTATCTTTTTCATGCTTGGGTGTTTAGGTCCCATTATGGGTGTCCACCGAAAGTAAGGGGTTTTTCCTTTCCGCCCGACTTACCGTAGGGCGACGGAGCGCAGGTGCCGCAGCAATGACCCAGTGCCACAATGAGTGGTTCCCACCCGCGCCGCCCGTAGGAAACCACCCTGCCCGGCAATCGAGCCGCCCACAGCACCCGCGGAAACGCCCCTATTCCCCGCTTCTGCCACTTGCTGACCTTACGGGGCGCCGGGGAAAGCCTACCTTTATCCGCCACGCCAATTGACTTTCCCCCCACACATGCGCGCTTTTCTTCTCCCCCTGTTTCTCCTGCTCCTGGGGTTCGCTCTGCCGGCCCAGCAATGCAATGGCAACCTGGGGGAAAACATCTTCACCGACGGCGATTTTGGCAGCGGCACCGCCAATGTACTGACGCCCGACCCGGGGATCGCGCCGGGTTTCCGCTATGCGGCCTCCCCACCCCCCGATGACGGCTACTACACCATCACCAACGACATGGGGCGCTGGGACAATATTTTCGGCACCTGGATACAGATCGGTGACAACAGCAACGACCCCAACGGGTACATGATGGTCGTCAACGCCAGCTTCGAACCCGGCCTTTTCTACGAGCAGGTGGTCGACGGACTGTGCGAAAACACCCTCTACCAATTCACCGCCGACATCATCAACGTCCTGCGCCGCGGCAGCAATAATCTCCTGCCCAACGTCTCGTTCCTCATCGACGATCAGGAGTACTTCACTACCGGGTTCATCCCCGAAGACGAGCAGTGGAAGACCTACGGCTTCACCTTCACTACCGTGCCGGGTCAGACCTCCGTCACCCTGGCCCTGCGCAACAACGCCCCTGGCGGCTTTGGAAACGACCTGGCCCTCGACAACATCAGCTTCCGCGCCTGCGGCCCTGAGGCCCTCATTCTGCCGCGGGAAGTGGCCAACATCTGCGAAGACGGCGACCCGATACCGCTGGAAGCCACCATCAACGGCGACCAGTTTCCCACCCCCGCCGTGCAGTGGCAGCGCAGCACCGACGGCGGTACCACCTGGACCGACATCCCCGGTGCGAACGACCTCACCTACCAGCATACCCAGCTGAGCAGTGGTGCCTACCCCTACCGCTACCTGCTGGCCAACAGCGAAGCCAACCTGGGCAACAGCAAGTGCCAGATCATCTCCAATACCAAGGTGGTAAACGTGGTCCCGAAGAACTACACGTTGACGGACACAATATGCTCCGGCCTCAGCGTCACCGTCGGCAACTCTACCTACGATCAGGGGGGCGTTTACGTGGATACCCTCGTTTCCTCCCTGGGCTGCGACAGCATCGTTCGTCTTGAACTGACCGTCGTGCCGGACCCCTTCCTGAGCGGTCGCTTCACTACCCAGGACCCCAGCTGCAGCTACCTGACCGACGGCAGCGTGGTATTGGACAGCATCCTGCGCGGCCGGCCGCCCTATACCTTTACTTTCGACGGGCTGCCTCGGCAGATCGGGAGTCTGATCGACAGTCTCGGCGAGGGCGCCTACCCCTACGCCCTTGAAGACCGCTACGGTTGCCGCACTTCGGATACTTTACAGCTTACCAGTCCCTTCCCCTTTGTCATAAACCTGGGCGAAAACCAGGAAGTCGTACTCGGGGAAACCGTGACGGTGACCGTACGCAACTCCCAGCCCATCACCAATTACCGCTGGACACCGGAGGGGGCCGTGACCTGCGATTCCTCCTGCGTCACGCTCGAGATACTCCCGGCGAATTCTTTTACCCTTGGCCTGGAGGCCACCTCGCCCGACGGCTGCCTGGCCAGTGATTCCTTGCGCATCCTCGTGGTAGCCGACCGTCTGGTGTACATCCCCACTGCCTTTTCTCCGGACGGCGACGGCTCAAACGACCAATTCACGGTATTCGGTAAAGTGCCGAACGTGCAGTTCGTGCCCAGCCTGAAGATTTTCAACCGCTGGGGCGGCGAGGTTTACAGCGCCACCGACCTGCCCGTCAACGACCCTTCCGCCGGTTGGGACGGCCTCCTAAACGGCCAACCCGTACCACCGGGCACCTACGTGTACGTGGCCGAGGTCGCCTTCCTGGATGGCATCATCCGGCAATATTCGGGTAGTTTTGTTTTGATCGAGTAGCGACGGCTTGAGCGGTCATGTTGCCGGTACCGTAGCGACGGCTTCAGTCGTCATGCTGCCTATAACACCCGACACCCGCCTGCCCGCAGCGCGATAATCTAACCCTGCGCCACAGGCCCGACGGCCCAGTAGGGCATCTTGCCTACTCAAGTCGGGGCTACAGCGCGTAGCAATGGCTTCAGCCGTCATGCTGCCTATAACACCCGACACTCGCCTGCCCGCAGCGCGATAGTCTAACCCCGGGCCACAGGCCCGATGGCCCGATAGAGCAGCTTGCCGACTCAAGTCGGCGCTACTTCCCGTAGCGACGGCTTCAGCCGTCACGCTGCCTATAACACCCGACACCCGCCTGCCCGCAGCGCAATAATCCACCCCGGGCCACAGGCCCGACGGCCCAGTAGGGCAGCTCGCCGACCCAGGTGGGTGCTACAGTGCGTAGCAATGGCTTCAGCCGTCATGCTGCCTATAACACCCGACACTCGCCTGCCCGCAGCGCAATACTCTAACCCCGGGCCACAGGCCTGACGGCCCGATGGTGCAGCTTGCCGACTCAAGTCGGCGCTACTTCCCGTAGCGACGGCTTCAGCCGTCATGCTGCCTATAACACCCGACACTCGCCTGCCCGCAGCGCGATAGTCTAACCCCGGGCCACAGGCCCGACGGCCCGATGGTGCAGCTTGCCAACTCAAGTCGGGGCTACTTCCCGTAGCGACGGCTTCAGCCGTCATGCTGCCTGAAACACTAGACAATCGCCTACCCGCAGCGCGATAATCTAACCCCGGGCCACAGGCCGGACGGCCCAGTAGGGCATCTTGCCTACTCAAGTCGGGGCTACTTCCCGTAGCGACGGCTTCAGCCGTCACGCTGCCTATAACACCGGACAATTGCCTTCTCGCAACACGAAAATCCACCCCGGGCCACAGGCCCGACGGCCCGATGGTGCAGCCTACCTACTCAAGTCGGGGCTACTTCCCGTAGCGACGGTTTCAGCCGTCACGCTGCCTGAAACACCAGACACTCGCCTGCCCGCAGCACGAAAATCCACCCCGGGCCACAGGCCCGACGGCCCGATAGAGCAGCTTGCCGACTCAAGTCGGCGCTACAGTGCGTATGCCCGACGGCCCGGTGGTGCAGCTTGCCCATTAAGAGGGCGGTACCGCAGTCAGGATCATCAGCCGCCAATCACTACCCGACGTACGGTGCCGGTGCCCGATTGCTCGTTGGTGACCCGCAGGAGGTAGACTCCCGCGGGAAACTCGGTAGTAGGGATACGGAGCCCCCCGGTGAAGGTGACCTGGTGCAATTCCCTGCCGGTAGCGTCGATGAGCCGGGCCTGTAGCGGCAGTGGTTCGGAGTACTCCAGGTGCAGCCAGTTGCCCGCCGGGTTGGGATATACCGTGAAGGTACCGCCAAGGGCTTCGGTCACTGCCGTAGTGGCTTGTACGCCGTCACAATTCTCGTCGTATCCGCTGTTGGCCATTTCCCGGGCGGCGGGATTTATCGCTGGGTTATTGTCGTCACAATCCTCGTAGAAATTGTAGCCGTCCTTATCCATATCGAGTTCCTCGACCAAGGTGGACACCACAGTATTTGTCCAAACCGGCTTGTTAAAGTCGAAATAGATCGCCGCCGTATTCTCCACCACCGTGAAGTCGGGCAAGTGCTGGTGGGCCTTGATCTCAAAGTTTACGAAGCCTTCACTGCCGACCAAGTTGACGTTGCTGTCGGGCAGGAAGATATTGTCGAAGCGGAAGACGAGGTGGCCGCCTTCCTGTATCCGCAGGGTGTAGGGATGACTGGCCGACAGCGGCCGAAAGGTGTTCAGGTCGAGGTACTCGGAAAGCTGGTCTTCGATTCGTACGTCGAAAGCGGTATCGTTACCCGTGTTCTGGAAGCGAATCGTGTAGGTGATCGTTTCGTCCAGTTGGGTATAATTGCTCTGGGTGGGATCTTCGCGGAAGGGGCTCACCAGTTTGTCGTTCGGGTCCACGGCGCAGCGGAGTGGGGTGGTGTAGGTATGGGACCCCGTAGCGTGGATACCGGTGGCGGTCCTGGCACCCGCGGACGCGCCCACTTCGATGTCTACGCCGGCAAAGGTTTCGTCGGGCATTTTCAGCTTCAGCACGGTGTAGAAGGTCTGCCCGGGCTGCAGCGTATCAAAATGGAAGGTGAATTCCCGCCCGGACTGGGATGCGGGAGCGGGATCGGCCTCCAGGTAACCGACGTGCTCCGGCAGGGTAATGGTGGCGGTACCGGCGGCGGGCAGGCAGCCGTCGTTGTAGACGGTAAGCCAGTAGGGAACCTCAGTGTTACAGCGCACGCGGCCGGAATTAAGCTTTAGGCGCAGACTGGCGGCCCCGTCCTCCGGCTGAAAGCCGAAGTGTACCGGCGGGGGAGCGGAAACACTGTAGGTGAAAGTGTAGGTTTCCTGAGTGCTGGTGTTGAGGTAGCAATCCGGCGCATCGGTTGTGATGGAATACTCGGCCCCGTGGTCGGCCAGCAAGCTGAACCGCCCTGCGGTATCGGTATATATCCGGGTGTCCTCACCGCCGGTGACGACGATCGGGATATTGGCCAGTCCCGGCTCATCCGCCTCCTGGGTTCCGTTTCCGTTGTCGTCGCGGAAGGCCGTCCCACTGAAGTGACTTTGGTTGGGGATCGTCAGATAATGTACCTCATGCCCGTACTCGGGGTGGTCGGCCGCGAAGTAGAGGCGGTCGCCGATCGTGCCCAAGCCGGGATCGGCAATGGTGCGCGTGCAGTCCGCATCTACCTCCTGCAGCACTTCCGATCCGAGATCGAAGAGGTAGAGGGGGTGATTGGTAGAGACGAAAGCAACAAATTCGCCCAGACTGACGAACTCCCGGGGGCCCGTCGCGGCGCAGGCGGGTATGGTCACTACGTCGCGGGTACCTGTCGGCGTCCCGTCGGTACGACCCAGTACCCACTGCCCGGAACCGTCGGGACGCGCGTATAGAGCTTCCGCATCGCCCACCTGGAACAGTTTAAGCGTCTGGCTGGAGGTGCCGGCAAGCAGCTGCGTGGAAGACCCGCTCGAGTAGTCGGTAGCGTACAGGTGGCCGTCGTGCCCCAGGGCCAGCAGACCGGAGGTGAGCGTTATGGCGGTGGTGGTCTGTAGGGCCGTTTGGTGTGCCGGACCGGTACCGGTCTCGGCAACGAATCGGCTTACCGCCCGGTCGGCGGCATCCACGTAGTTGAACAACATCCGGTTGCCAACCCGGCGAAAGGTGAGGGCCGTGGTGGCATCGACGGTACCGAAATCGGTTATGATGCCCGTTGTCACGTCGAAGCTGGCCGGACCGGAGCCACCTGTCTGCGCGTGGGTGAAGTATAGTTTTCCTTCCAGTTCGGCCAGGGTGCCGTTGAGGGGCAGGGCGGTGCTGTTGACCGTGTCGGCGTAGACGATGCTCGCGCCTTCAGTGACCGGATCGAGTTCGAGGACCTGGAGTACGTGCCGGGCCGGACTGCCCTGCCGCTGCTCACGTAGGAGGTAGAGCTTGTTGCGGCTCATGACCGGATTGGTGTAAGTGTAGCCGTCCTTATTGATGAGGGGAAAGCGCAACGCCCGGGGCGCGGGCAGGCGACCGTCGACTTCAGCGTAGTAGCCCTTGCCCTGGTGGGCGTAGTAGAAATAATAGAGATCGCCTGCCTGTCCGAGGGTTTGCAGGCCATCGCGGAAGCCGAGGCCGCCGGGAAAGGCGGTCGTGGTCGACACGGTACCGCTGGACAGGTAGTTGATATCTCCCGATACCGACCAGAACACTTTACCGCCGAGGGTGCCAAGCTCAAGGATCTCCTTGTCGGCCCCAGCGGGCTGGATGTCGAGTACGCTAATTTGGTGAGGGATGGTCTGGCCGCCCAGCAAAAGGGGGAGCAGGGCCAGGACAGGCAGCAGTAGAAACTTCATTGGGTAAATACGGTCGAATAGGTTTGGGCAAAAGCCGGTCACCGCGCGCAAAGCAAAAATTCCGGATCGGGATCAAACCGAATAATCGGTCATGATGACGATCGACACCTATCGCGCGGTGGAAATTTTCATGAGAACTTCCATAGAACGCCGTACCCGATTCGTTTATTTCTGCGACAGAAGGTTTAGCATCAGGCGTTTAATGCCGCCTCGCTTATCCAGTAGGCTTTCCGGCGCAGCAGTGTGGAGCGGAGACGAAGCTTTTGGCATTCGTCCAGATGGGACTCAACAATACTTCCGTAAATCGTATCTTTGCCCCCCGAAAAGCGAAAGCATGAAAGACCTCTTTGATAAATTCCGCGAATCCAAGGGCCCGCTGGGTCAGTACCAGGATGTAGCCCACGGCTACTTCTCCTTTCCCAAGCTCGAAGGAGAGCTCGGCCCCCGCATGAAGTTCCGGGGCAAGGAATGCATCATCTGGAGCATCAACTCCTACCTTGGCATCACCAACCACCCCGACGTCCGCAAGGCGGACGCCGAAGCCGCCGCCGAATATGGCCTGGCCTACCCCATGGGTGCCCGAATCATGAGCGGCGAAACCGACGCCCACGAGCAACTTGAACGGGAACTGGCGGACTTCACCCAGAAAGAGGCAGCACTGCTGCTCAACTTCGGCTACCAGGGCATCATGTCGATCGTCGACGCCTGCCTCACGCGCCACGACGTGGTTGTCTACGACCGTGACGACCACGCCTGCATCATGGATGGCATCCGTATGCACCAGGGCCCCAAGTTTGCCTTTACCCACAACGACATCGACCACTTCCTGGTCCGGATGGAGCAAGCCAAGAAAGAAGCTGAAAAGCGGGGCTCCGGCATCCTGGTCATTACCGAGGGCGTCTTCGGCATGCGCGGCGAACAGGGTATTATAAAGGAGATTTGCCAGTACAAGGAAAAGTACGGCTTCCGTCTGCTGGTCGACGACGCGCACGGCTTCGGGACTATGGGAGCTACCGGCGCCGGTGCCGGAGAGGAACAGGGCGTCCAGGATCAGATCGACATCTACTTCTCGACCTTCGCCAAGGCCATGTCGGGCTTCGGAGCCTTCGTGAGCGCCGACAAGGAGATCATAGAATTCTTCCGCTATAACCTCCGCAGCCAGGTCTTCGCCAAGAGCCTCTGTATGCCGATGGTCAAGGGCGGGCTTGCCCGCCTCAAGCTCCTCCGCGAACAGCCGGAGCTGCGCGAAAAGCTCTGGAAGAACGTCCATCACCTGCAAAACGGACTGCGGGAAGCCGGTTTCGACATCGGCAACACCGGAGCCTGTGTCACGCCGGTCTTCCTCAAGGGTAGCACCTACGAGGCCGGTGCCCTGATTTACGACTTGCGGGAGACTTACAACATTTTCTGCTCGGTCGTACTCCCGCCCGTCATCCCCAAGGGACAATTGATCCTGCGCTTGATCCCCACTGCCGAGCACAGCGAAGAGGACATCCAGACTACCATCGACGCCTTCAAGGCCGTACGCAACAAGCTGGAAGACGGCACCTACGAGAAGGTCGGTGAGATGTTCCGCGCCGGTGAAATCAATGTGGTGTAGTTTTTACCGTTGATTTCGTACGTATTCGTCCTTTTTCTGTTTGGATAAGAACCTCGGAGGTGCCTTGACACGGTTAGGGCACCTCTGTGTGTTAGGTCGCAAGCAAACTTTCCAATTGCTGGCTGCGCTCGTTGGGGAACCGCGGATTTCGTTGATTCGGGCGCTGATTTTAACCCGATCCCGCTGGATAGGATTGAGCGGATAGCTTGCTTTGCAAGCCGCGGAATGGTTCAAGATTTAGTACACCTCCACCCGTGGTAGTGTGGGGTAGCCAATTCTTGCATCACGGATCGCGGTGAATTGACCTAGGGTAGTACGACGCCTTCTGTGTTGGGTGGCAAGCAGACTTTGCTATATCTGGGTTGCTGCGCTAGTAGGGGAACCGCGGATTTCGCTGATTGGGGCGCAGATTCAGGCGCAGATTTTCAACCCTACTTGGCTCAAGAAAATTAAGCAGATAGCTTGCTTTGCAAGCCGCTGATATGGTCCACGATTTAATACAACTCCACGCGTGATAGTGTAGGGTAGCCGATTCTTGCATCATGGATCGCGGTGAGCTGACCTATGCTAGTGTGGCATCTCTGCGTGTTCGGTTGCAAATAGGTTTTGCAATTAACTGCTTGCTGCGCTTGCAGGGGAACCGCAGATTCCGCTGATTGGGGCGCAGATTCAGGCGCAGATTTTCAAACCGACCCTGCTGAAGGAATTAAGCAGATGGCTTGCTTTGCAAGCCGCGGAATGGTCCACGATTTAATACAACTCCACTCGTGGTAGTGCGGGGTAGCCAATTCTTGCATCATGGATCGCGGTGAGCTGACCTATGCTAGTGTGGCATCTCTGCGTGTTCGGTTGCAAATAGGTTTTGCAATCTACTGCTTGCTGCGCTTGTAGGGGAACCGCAGATTCCGCCGATTAAGGCGCAGATTCAGGCGCAGATTTTTAACCCGAACCTGTCAGATAGGATTAAGCGGATAGCTCGCTTTGCAAGCCGCTGATATGGTCCAAGATTCAATGTGACTCCGCCTGTAGTAGAATTGGTTAGCCGATTTTCACATTATGGATCGCGGTGAGCTGACCTATGCTAGTTTGGCATCTCTGCGTGTTCGGTTGCAAGTAGGTTTTGCAATCAATTACCTGCTGCGCTTGCAGGGGAACCGCAGATTCCGCCGATTAAGGCGCAGATTCTTGCGCAGATTTTTAACCCGAACCTGTCGGATAGGATTAAGCGGATAGCTTGCTTTGCAAACTGCGGAGATCTCCAAGATTTAACATGACTCCACCCGTAGTAGAGTAGGATGTACGATTCTTGCATTATGGATCGCAATGAATTAACCTATGCTATACGGGGAGCGGCGTTTAAGGTACATTCCAAGTTGGGCCCCGGACTACTGGAAAGCGTCTACGAGCGTTGCTTGACTTATGAGCTAAGAAAACGCTTCCACGTGGAAACCCAGTTGGCGGTGCCCTTCACCTACGACACCCTACAAATTGACGTCGGCTACCGCATGGATATAGTGGTTGAAAATACCGTCGTCATTGAATTGAAAGCCACTGAAAAAATACTCCCCATTCACTCCGCTCAACTGCTGACATACATGCGGCTGTCTAAAATCAGCCTCGGCCTACTTATGAACTTCAACGTAAGTAACATGCAGACCGGCATCAAACGCTACATCATGGAAAAGGGAATGAAGTGACACTCCTTATAGCTGGTGATTTCTTGTAGAAGAATCTGCCACTTGCCGAAGGCAAGTAATCCGCTTAATTAAATCTGCGCCTGAATCCGCGCCCCAATCCGCGGCATCTGCGGTTCATGCCCTCGTACATGGCCGACCGAGAAACGCCAGGAGCAATGCACCACACTATTCAAACCGCCATCCGCCACTTGCCGAAGGCAAGTAATCCGCCTAATTAAATCCGCGCCTGAATCCGCGCCCCAATCAGCGGCATCTGCGGTTCATGTCCTCGTACACGGCCGACCGAGAAACGCCAGGAGCAATGCACCACACTATCCAAACCACCCACCGTCTAAGACTTGCCGAAGGCAAGTAATCAGCTTAATAAAATCTGCGCCCCAATCCGCGGCATCTGCGGTTCATGTCCTCGTACACGGCCGACCGAGAAACGCCAGGAGCAATGCACCGCACTGTCCAAACCACAATCTGACACTTGCCCCAGGCAAGTGATCCGCTCAATAAAATCCGAGCCTAAATCCGCGCCACAATCAGCGGCATCTGCGGTTCATCCCCTTGTACACGGCCAACCGATGGCCTCTAGAATTAGTGCACACATTATCCCAACCACCATCCGCGACTTGCCGAAGGCAGTAATCCGCTTAATAAAATCCGCGCCCCAATCGGCGGCATCTGCGGTTCATGCCCTCGGACACGGCCGACCGATGATCACTAGAATTAATGCACACATTATCTCAACCACCATCCGCGACTTGCCAAAGGCAAGTAATCCACTTAATTAAATTGCGCTCTAATCCAAGGTATCTGCGGTTCAATAGATATCAATTACGGTGAATACCGTTTGATTCAATACCGCCAAGCCTCCAAATCAGCCCCGGCAGGCGCCAACTCTCTCACCTTTTCCGCCCATTTCGGAATAAACATCCGATGGTAGCGCAGGCGGCTGATCGCGTTGGGCTGGGTAGGGTCGCCGTTCCAGCAGTGCTCGGCGCGGTCGCCATAGGTGATTTCCCCGCCGAAGTCTACCGAGCGGAGGAACTTTTCCGTGCGGTAGACGGCATTGTTCAGGTAGTAGTTGTCCATGTCGCCAACGTAAATATTCAGCTTACCCTTCAACTTGGGCCCTAGGTCCGACCAGTCGCGCTGCAGGATATGCGTCAGGTCGTAGTTCTCCCGCCAGTACTCGGCCACTTCCGGGTTGATCTTGCCGGAGCGCTTGTCCCAGATGCGCCGGGGGTAGCCGTCCGGTCCTACCGGACTGTATACGGCTTCCCAGATGTCCCACTGCTGCCCGCTGCGACTGTTGTCGCCTAGGGCCAGTTCGCGTTGGTTCATTTCGCGGAGGGTGCTGGAGAGGTGACCCAGACTATCGCGGTGACCCGGTCGCTCGGTGCGTTTGTACTTGCTGTCGAGGTAGTAGGCGTTGGCGTCTTCGTACAGGTTCACTACGGTGTAGTCGTGAAAGTCGATGGGGTCCGGACAGGCGGCGTAGCAGGTACCGTATTCGTCCGGATATTTCACCTGCACGGCCAGGGCTTCCCAGCCGCCCGTACTACCCCCGTATACGAAGCGGGCCCAGCCCTCCCCGATGCCCCGGAAGCGCCGCTCGATTTCGGGGATCAATTCGTAAGTGATGGCATCGCCGTAGGGGCCCAGGTTCTCGGAATTGACGGCGTAGCTGTCGTCGTAGTAGGGGTTGGCGTGCTGTATCTCGATGGCGATGACGCGGGGGAAGTCGGGGCCCGTCCACATCCGGTAAAAGTCGTAGGCCTCCTGTTCCACGGTGCGGTTGTAGCAGTCCAGGCCGAAGCGGGCGCTATAGGCACACGGCTGCGTGGTGTCGGGCGGGGTGGTCCGCCAGCCGCCGAAGTCGTCCGGGAAGTGGCCATGCATGATGGCCAGTGGATATTCCACCTCGGGATGCTCGGCCCAGCCTTCGGGGAGCAGTACGTGGGCGCCGAGGTACATGTCGCGCCCCCAGAATTCACTGAGCCGTTCGGAGCGGATCTTGATGTGCTTGACGTACTCGGTGTCCTCGGGCTCGGCGATAGGCGGTATGGCACCGTCAAACGCCAGTTCAATCGGGGCCGAGCGATCGGCGGCGACGGTTATTTCCACCGGCGTACTCAGCAGGTTACCGGGGGCGAGGTTCCACTGCTGTCCTTCGCCGCGGTCCATCGGCAGCTTTACCGTATGCCCGTCGCCGCGGTGGAAGGTTTCGTACTTGTGCAACAACACCTGCGCACGGTAGGTACCGGCGGGCAGTTCGGCCAGCGATTCAAAGGGGTACCCGTAGGCGGTAGCGTCCACCATCATGCGGGTGCCGGGCTCCCAGTCGGTCACGTTCCGCCCGAAGAGCAATTGGGTCTCCGGACCGTCGGATATCTGGAAGCGGGGCTCGGCGCTGTCGTCGGTGGAGAGCAGGAGCATCAGCCGACCATCAAGGGCACTGTCGGCCAGGTTTTCCGGCAACAGAACGGAAAATACGGCCTGGCCGCGGACGCAGGTGCAGGCAAATAGTAGGAAGCAGCCGAGTAAGAGGGTACGCATAGAGAGGTTCAGTAGCAGTGTGTGGACAAGCTACTGAGAATGCCTGGTATTCTTCTTACCTTCAACAGCTATCTGGGAAACCGCATCGTACCGGTCAAAGGATGACATCGCGGAAGAGAATGGGCTCCTTGTACTCTTTACGCAGGGTGTAGCGGATGACGTCGAAGGCCGTGATTACGCCCTTGAGTTTGCCGTTCAGGTTGACGACGGGGATCGTCTTGAAGCGGCGGTCCATAAAGAGTTCGGCGGCGGTGCCCACCTTATCTTTGGGGGCGAGCTTGATGACGCGGGTATTCATCACCTCGCCGACGAGGCGCGATTCGCTGTCGGGGTTCACGCGGCAGTCGCGCCACATATCGTAGGAAGTGATCAGTCCCACCAACCGGCCTTCGTGGTCGACCACGGGCAGTTGTTGCAATTGGTCGCGGAGCATGAGCTCGGCGATTTCACCGACGGTTTGTTCAGGGTAGGCGGTTACGACCTCCGTCGTCATGATCGTCCGCACGGCTTCGTTCATCATATGCAAAGGGCTTTGGCGGCTCAGTGGGGTTATTCCCCTTAAGGTACGGATTTCCCCCCGATTCCCGGAGTACCGGTCGGCAACAATTCCGGGTATATTGGCGTACCATTCAGGCACCCTCCACCCATGGATCCCGTACGCGCTATATACCTTGCCGCCACCTGTCTGATCCTGCTCGGCGTCGTCCTCACCTGGCAGACCGGGGAGGTACAGTCCGAGCTCCTGCTCCTTCCCGCCCTGGCCGCCGCCGGCGCCTATACCCTGGCGCCCCAGTTGCGCTGGTGGTACTGGAAACGACACCCGCCGGACCTCTCCACCGAGCTGGCGCCCATTCTGGATCGATTTCCTCTCTACCGGGCCCTCGACCTCGACGGCAAACGCGACTTCCGTCGCCGCGCTTTCCTGATCCGGGAGGCGACCGACTTCCAGGGCATGGCCATCGAGAATATTCCGGCCGACGTGCGCCTGATGGTGGCCGCCTCGGCCGCCACGATTACCTACTACCGGGAAGATTTTCTGGTGCCGGGCTTCGAGAACGTCATTTTCTACCCCCACCAGTTTCCCACCCCGGAGCACGACGTACTCCACGCCTCCGAACTCTATCCGGCCGATGGGGTCATCATCTGGACCCTGAAATACTTCCTGCGCTCGGTAGTGGAACCTCAGAAGTACCTCCAGCTGGGCTTCTACGAGTACGCCCGCGCCCTCTTCCATACGGATGCCGGGGTACGCACCGCCATCGAGGCCCAGGCCCTCTCCTTCGAAGAAATCCACCGCCTCACCGACTTTTCGGAAGAGGCCCTCAAAGGGTTCATCGGCCTGCCGGACATCGACCCCGCCGCCATTACCCTGGCCGTGTTCCACACGCACGCACCCGGCTTCGCGGCCCGGTATCCGAAACGGTTTATGGCCCTTGCCGACTATTTTCAACTGCCCCCCCTCACCGCGCGGTAAGTCGCCGCCGCAGGGTATCCGGCCCCGCAACCACCCCAATCTGCACCATGGAAGACCCCAGCACCCGCGACCCCGCCCAAATTCCACTCCCGGATGACCGGCCCGATCGTGAAGCCCTGGTCGCGCTTCACAACGCCGCCGAACGCATCCGCGGGGAGGTGGGCAAGCTGATCGTAGGGCAGCGTGACCTGATTGATCTGCTCATTGTTGCCCTGCTCGCCGGGGGACATGTACTTGTGGAAGGCGTGCCCGGCATCGCCAAGACCCTGACCGCCCGCCTGATCGCCCGCACGATCGACGCTACCTACCGCCGGATCCAGTTCACCCCCGACCTGATGCCCAGCGACGTAACGGGCAGCAGTATCCTGAATGCCGCGGAGGGGCGATTTACTTTCAACCCTGGTCCCATCTTCGGTAACCTCGTCCTCATCGACGAGATCAACCGGGCACCCGCCAAGACCCAGGCCGCCCTTTTTGAAGTCATGGCTGAGCAGCAGGTGACCGTGGACGGCACCACGCACCCCCTGCCCGACCCCTTCTTCGTCATCGCCACCCAAAACCCCATCGACCAGGAGGGTACCTACCGCCTGCCGGAGGCTCAGCTCGACCGTTTTCTCCTGCGTATCCTTGTCGACTATCCCGACCGGCAGGAAGAACGCGACATTCTGTACCGCTTCCGCAGCGATTTCCGGCACCGGCAGCTGGATGACGTGCAGCGCGTCCTTTCGCAAGCGGAAATTTCCCGCTTCCGCCAGGTGGTGGAAGCCATCTACATACGCGATGAACTGCTCGATTACATTGCCGATCTGGTGCACCGGACCCGGGCCCATCCCGACTTGTACCTCGGGGCCAGTCCGCGTGCCTCCCTGGCCATCCTGCGCCTCGCCAAGGCCCGGGCGGCACTGGACGGCCGTGACTTCGTAACCCCCGACGATATTCAGTCGGTAGCCGGCCCGGCGCTGAATCACCGGATCCTGCTCATCCCGGAAAGGGAGATGGAAGGCTACTCCGCCCAAGACGTGATTGAGGAGATCATCCGGGCCCTCGAGGTACCCCGTTAGGGCCTACCGGGCCTTCTCGAAGGCAGCTACTACTTTTTTCATTCGCCGACTGTTGACGCCGAGGTCGCTGTGTCCGACGCGGCTGGCGCTGCGGTAGTGGATTACGCCTTCCTCGGGTGAGATCAAAAATTCCACATCGTCGATATAGGGGACGGGCCAGGTCTGAAAGGTATAGTGGAGGTAGTGCTCATCTTCTTCGATGAGGGTGGTGCGCGGCATATTGTCGACCACCCGTTTAAGCTTTTCCCGGGCGGCGCTCACCGATCCGGTGAACGGGATGGGGTCGCGTTTCTTTCGTTCCTGACGCGACTGGGTACTGACGCAGTTGGGGGATTCGGGGCAGGGCTGGAGCTGGCGCGTCATGGTTTCTTTTGGGTAGACAATTGACTTCAGCTTGCTTTTGTTCTCATTCCCGGTGGGGAGCGCCAGGCTGGCGAGCACCTCGTTGTTGTCGATGGCCCGGATTTCCGCCAGCAATTGCAGGCCCTGGTCCGTTGGTACGTAATGCAGGAGTCCGAAATTCCGCTCGGTGATGAGGGGCCCGATCCGCTTGTCGTTGGCCTCGTTGCTGCCCGTGTACGAATGGGTAAGTCCGCTGGAGGTGATCTCGTAGACCGGGTAATTGTCGAGGCTGTCCACCATGATCTCCGCCAGGTGCCGGTCGCCACTCAGCAGCAGGGGCAGGGCGGGCCGCAGTTCCTTCAGGAGGGCCAACAGGCGGGCCCGGGCCGCGGGGAAGAGATCCCACTTTTCGTAGCCGTGGTCGGTGGGTAGTACCTGTATGCTGCTTACTATCACGTGCGCTGCCGCGTCGCTGTTGGTCAGTTCCTGGCGCAGCCAATTCCACTGCGCCTCGCCTAGTATGTCGCCTTTGGGGTTGGGTCCGTAACGGTCGCCGGGGCGCACGGGCGGGGCGAGAGCATCCCGAAAGTAGCGGGTATCCAGCAGTATGACCTTCACCTCACCGATGCGGTACGACTGGTACACACCCGCGCGCTGCCGTACCTCGGCGGTGTCGGGCACATCCAGGAAATCGAGCATCAGTTCCTTGGCCATATCGCGGCCCTGCCATTCCCGTCCCGCGTCGTTGCTGCCGTAATCGTGATCGTCCCAGGTCCCGTAAATGACCGGGGTTGTCTTCACGAAGGAGTCGTAGGCGACGGCCTGGCGTTGGGTGGCGTAGGCGGCCGCCATGGCGTCCCGGTCGCCGGTATCCGCGTACACATTATCGCCCAGCCACAGCCAGGCATCGGGGCGGTGCGAGGCGATGGTATTCCAGTAGCCTTGCGGACGGTTCTCCCGGTTGCAACTGCCAAAGGCGATCGTCAACACCCGGGGAGCGGATACCTGCATACTCTGGTCGGCGGGAATATCCGCCGAATGCGAGGTGTACGCCTTGGCGAACAGATAAACGAGAAACACCGACGCCAGCAGCGTCACTACCGTAAGTACCTTTCTAAGCATACCGCCGGCGTACCAGGTCGATAAATTCCCGGGCGGTCTCCTGCCGCTCTTCTTCGGCCCACTCGTGTTCGCGGGCCAGCTCCACGAGCAGGGGCTTGGCGTTGGCAAAACTTCCGCGCAGGTTCAGGTCCTTGAGCGCGGCATTGAGCTCTTCATTGCCTCCGAATAGTTTGTTGGAAAAGAGCACGCGATTGTTGATGCTCAGGGAGCGCGTGAGGTCCGTCACCCGTTGCCGCATGAGGCGGTTGGTGAGGCTGCTTTCTTCCGGTTCGCGGAAAAGGGACTCCACGGCGGCCGGCGCATTACTACCGGATGCTTTGCCATTGGTTGGCTTCGTTTGCGGTTCGACGCGGGCGGTGTGCGCGGCCATGGCCGGGGCGGGCGGCGGCGGTACGGGGACGTCGGGGACTTCGGGCGGGGCCGCGGGTGCCGGGGTGGGTTGCCGCGGGGTAGCGGGGACCTCCGGTTCCGGCGTCTTCACCGGCGCCGGCGGTGGTGGTGGGGGTTCGGGTGCCGGCGTGGCCGGGGGGGTGGCAGGGCGGGGTGGCATTTCCCGGGGGCTGGAGGCCTTCTTTTCACCCACCTCCAGGTACAGGGCGTAGAGGTCGCGCAGGTAACCCAGCATCAGGTCGCGCTCCAGGGCGGAGGGGGCGTCGTCTTCGTCGTCGAGCTGCAGACTGCGGTGGAGGGCGGTGATGCGGCTGAGGAGTTTGTCGGCTTTGGTTTGGAGCATGACTGCTGGAATTTTTGATACCTTCGGCCGCCAAAATACGGCGGCGCTTATGTTTTTAGAACCTCACTTCAGCGGTCAACGCAGTGGCTGGCTGGAAGTTATCTGCGGCTCGATGTTTTCGGGCAAGACCGAGGAGCTCATTCGCCGTCTCAAACGGGCCCGCATCGCCGGGCAGGAAGTAGCCGTCTTCAAGCCCGCTCTCGATACCCGCTACGCGGAACGGAACGTGGTATCTCACGACAGTAACTCCTTCGTGGCCACCCCCATTACGCGTTCCGCTCAGTTGCTTGACCTGTCCGACGAGGTGTCGGTCATTGGCCTGGACGAAACCCAGTTCTTCGACGCCGACATCGTCAAGCACACGCAAGACCTCGCGCATCGGGGCAAGCGCATTATCATCGCCGGCCTGGACATGGATTTCCGGGGCAAGCCCTTCGGCCCGATGGGGGATCTGCTGGCGGTGGCCGAATACATCACCAAGGTCCACGCCATCTGTTCCCACTGCGGTAACCTGGCCACCCATTCGTACCGCCTTACTCCGGATCAGGATACGGTGGTATTGGGTGAGAAGGACCTCTACGAAGCCCGCTGCCGGAAGTGCTTCCGCATGGGGAATATCCTGGACCTGCGCTAGGTATGGGGTAACGGGTCTTCAGGCCCGATGGCCTGGCTGGAAGTAGCATTTTTTCGGTACTCAGTATGAGTTGTTCTTTTTCTGCGCTCGCCCCGCAGGGGCTCGACCTTAATGGGTTAGGGTGGAGGGACTCCAGGCCCGATGTCATGGGCTGGAGGGTGTATTTTATCCAGTGCCCGATATAGGTAGTCCTGTTTCCTGCGCTCGCCCCGCAGGGGCTCGACCTTAGTAGAAGTAGGTCTTATAGTAGGCCCACCACTCCCGCCAATTCTTGATCAATAGCAGGAGGAAGAAGACGACTCCGCCAATCAGCAGGATGCGCGCGATCCGGGCTACGGCCTGATTCTTTTCCCGCCGGGTGCGGTAGCGGTGCCTGGTAGATTGCTTTCCCATTCGGTAAAGGTAGTCCCGCCGCTAGAAGTCGAGTTCGATCGTGTCGCCGGGCTTCAGGTCTTCCTTTCCACCCTGTCCATTGGATCCTTTCGATTTCTTGCTTTCCGACGAAGACTCCGTGGGTAAGTAAGGCTCGTTCAGCTCCTTAGCGCTGATGAGCTTCCCGTCGTGGAGCTTGTTGCCGAGTGATTTCCACCCTTTCACGTCGATGAATTCGGCGAGTTTGACGGTCTTTTCCCGTTTCTCCCGCTTCTCCCGCCAGGCGTAGCGTACCTCCGGATCCGGGTGGACGCTGGCAATGTAGAGCTTACTCTGCTTGTGGTCGGTGATGAAACTGAAGGCCTGACCCGGCGAACTCGTTTCGATCTGGAAGCGCTTGACGAGAGTTACGCCGCGCTCGCCTTCGAAGTAAACGGCGCTCACCACCATGTCCTCGTGGTACTTCCCGATGAAGTAGAGGTTATCGGGTTCGTAGCGACGGGTGAGGTCCAACTCTTCCCGCTCGTAGCTGCCGTCCTTGTAGAGGGCGAGGATGAGGTCGCCGGTATCGAATCCGCCGAGGTATTGTCCGCGCTCGTCCAGGTTCAGCCGGCCGCTTACTTCGTCCATCCACACCTTCATGGCACCGAGGGTGCTCTTGCCCACTTCCTTGAGCGTCACCTTCCGGACGGGGTAGCGGGTCATGATGTTACCGGCGGCCCCGCGGCTCTTGATGGCCAGTTCCGAGAAATCGAAGTCGAAGTTCTTCTGCCGGGCCTTTGACGACTGGCTCAGCTGGGCGGTGATGATCTCCGCTTCACCGTTCGGGTTGGCGCTGAAGTAGAGTAGTTTGGAGCCCTTGTTGCCTTTGGTCAGGTCGTATTCCCGATCGCGGGTGATGGCCGTCACGTTGAAGCGTTTGGCCATGGCACGGCCCGTCTTGCCGTCGAGATATACGAGGTTGTAGGTCGTCCGTTCGTCCCCCTTCTTCCAGACGTTGACGTGGATGATGTCCTTCCCTACGAAGGTCTTGTCGTCGATCCGCGTGACCGTCATCACGCCGTCGCGGCGGAAGACGATGATGTCGTCGACGTCGGAGCAATCGCAGACGAATTCCTCCTTTTTCAGTCCCTGCCCCACGAAGCCTTCCTTGCGGTCGACGTACAGTTTGGTGTTGTTGGCGGCCACCGCGGCTACCTCCACTTTCTCGAAGGTGCCGATGGTGGTCTTGCGCTCGCGGCCTTTGCCGTACTTGTCGAGCAGGCCCTGGTACCAGTTGATGGCGTACTCCGTAAGGTGCTGCAGGTGATGGCGCACTTCCTTCAGTTCCTCCTCCAGCTTGGCCATCAGTTCATCGGCCTTGAAACTGTTGTATTTCGAGATGCGCTTGATACGGATCTCGGTGAGGCGGGTGATGTCCTCATCGCTGACGGCCCGGTACAGCAGCAGGCGGTCGTCGTTCTTCTTCGCTTTCTCTTTTGGTTCGCGGACGTACTTACTCAATCCCTTGCGGATGATCTCGAGCACCTGTTCAAAACTCTCCGCCTCCTCGATATCCCGGTAGATGCGCCGCTCGATAAAAATCTTCTCGAGGCTGGCAAAGTGGATCTTCTCTTCCAGTTCCCCCTGGCGGATAAGGAGTTCCTGCCGCAGCAGGTCCTTAGTCTGCTGGGTGTTGTACTGCAGAATATCTTCGACGGTGACGAAGTGGGGCTTGTCGCCTTCGATAATTACGCAAGCGTTAGGCGAGACCGACAGTTCGCAGTTCGTGAAGGCGTACAGGGCGTCGATGGTGACGTCCGGACTGATCCCCGGGGCCAGTTCGATCAGCAGTTCCACCTCGGCGGCCGTATTATCGGTTACCTTCTTGATCTTGATCTTGCCTTTGTCGTTGGCCTTGATGATGCTGTCGATCAGCGTCTGGGTGGTCATCCCGTAGGGGATCTCCCGGATGGCGATAAACTTGTTGTCGATCTTTTCGATGGTGGCGCGGATCTTGACCCGGCCGCCGCGCTTGCCACTTTGGTAGTCGCTGACGTCGATGGTGCCGCCGGTGGGGAAGTCCGGGTAGATCTTCACCTTCTTGCCTTCCAGGATTTTGATGCTGGCCTTGCACAGTTCGATGAAGTTGTGGGGCAGGATCTTCGTACTCAGGCCCACCGCGATTCCTTCGGCGCCCTGCGCGAGCAGCATGGGGAACTTCATCGGCAGGTTCACCGGCTCCTTCTTGCGGCCGTCGTAGCTGAGCTGCCACTCGGTCGTCTGGGGGTTGAAGACCACCTCCAGGGCAAATTTCGTAAGGCGGGCCTCGATGTACCGACTGGCCGCTGCGGAGTCGCCGGTAAGCGTATTGCCCCAGTTGCCCTGGGGGTCGATCATCAGTTCTTTTTGTCCCAGATTGACCAGGGCGTCGCCGATGGCGGCATCGCCATGGGGGTGGTACTGCATCGTCTGCCCGATCACGTTGGCTACCTTGTGGTAGCGGCCGTCGTCCATCTCCTTAAGGGCATGGAGGATGCGGCGCTGTACGGGTTTCAGCCCGTCCTCGATGGCGGGAACGGCCCGCTCCAGAATCACGTAGCTGGCGTAATCGAGGAAGTAATCCTCGTACATTCCCTTCAGTCCGGCTGCCTCACCGTCCGCCTCAATTCCGTGTTGATTCTCCATCTGCTTTCTTCTATTCGCACCGCGGTTTACCCCACGGCCCTTGCACCCGCGGCCGCGCCCAGATGGACGTTCGGCTAGCGCGCACGAAGGTACGAAATTTCACTTCACTAACAAAATGTTTGAAAGTGGTTTTAAAGGCGTGTGCCTTCATCCGCTCTCGTAGTTGCCCGCCCGTTGCAACCCGACCCTCGAAGTGACCTCAAGACCTTCGGGCATCCGGTTCCAATCCTAATTTCCGATCGGTGATCCGTCGGGCAGCGCGGGTGCCGGCACCGGCTCGTAGCTGTCGGGGTTGGTCAGGAAACTGCGCACCAGCTGATCGAGGTAGGCGGCGTGGTCGCTGAGCTGCGCGGTTTCCGGCTGACGGTAATCGAGTAATTTTCCCAGGGCAGCGGCCGTGACCGCACCGCTGATTTTCTTGTCCGCGGCCAGTTGCAGCAGGTGATGTACAAAGCGCCGCTCGGTCATTGCTGCCACTTCCGCGGCGTAGTCATTAGCGCGCGACTGTCGCTCCTGCGCTTGCAGGTACTCCTGGATGCTCTTAAGGTACTCGGCCAGCGTAGGATAGCCCGCGCCGAAGAGCGCTCGCTGCTCCACCACCCGTGCCAGTCGCTCGGGCTGCAGGAGGAAGGACAGGGAGTTATCCGCCGCCGACTGTGCCATGCCGAGCGGATCGAGTCCGCCGCCGTTCTGGGTGTTGAACAGTTCGCGATTGCGACCGTAGCCCATGGCGGGTGGCGGAATGAGGGTGTAGAGGTTCTGCGGGAGGTCCAGCACGGCGGGGGAGAGGGTGCGAAGCAGGGCCTGTCGTGCCTGTTGCTGGCGGGCCGCGTCAACTGGTTGATAGTCGGGTTTCACCCCCGCTTGCCGAACGCCGTAGTCGTATTGGTAGCCGCCGATCACTTTCGCGACGGCCTCGACCTGGTAGCGGTGCATGAGGTAGACGGGCACCAGTACGCTTTCAAGTTCCGACAGCGGCATGCCCACCGGGATATTCTGCTCGCTGAAGCGTTGCAGGGCCACTTCCCGCAGCTTGAGCAGTCGGTCCATTTCCGCGACCGGCTCCTGGCCGTTGTCCCAGAGGTGACCTTCGGGTTGGCTACTCCCCGCGGGGCGGGCGTCGGCGTCGCTGACGAAGCGCAGTCCCAGCCGCTCGTTCTCGGCCAGGATCTCATTCAGGGCGGCCCGCTCGTCGGTGCCGGCGGGGAAGTCGGTGTAGCCGTACTTGATGGCCTGCTTGTCCCACTCACCGATGCCGGTGGCGTAGGCTTCGCTGAAGTCCATCTCGTTGTTGGGACCCAAGGTGACGTAGGGGTGGGGATAATCCATTACCGAGGCCCGGTCGTTGGTGGAAGCGGCGAAGTTGTGGGTCAGGCCCAGGGTATGGCCGACTTCGTGGGCGCTGAGCTGCCGCAGCCGGGCGAGGGCTAGTTCTTCCAGTCGGGGGTCGGGGGTGGTACCGTCCTGTCCGTAAGCCGCCACAAGCCCCTGGGCGATCAGGAAGTCCTGCCGCACCCGCAGACTGCCCAGCAGTACGTGACCCTTGATGATCTCGCCCGTACGGGGGTCGGTGACCGAGGAGCCGTAGCTCCAGCCGCGGGTGCTGCGGTGCACCCAGTTGATCACGTTGTAGCGCACGTCCAGCGGATCGGCGCCTTCCGGCAGCACCTCCACCCGGAAGGCATCGCGGTAGCCGGCCGCCTCGTAGGCCTGGTTCCACCAGCGGGCACCCTCCAACAGGGCGCTGCGGATGGGTTCCGGGGCCCCGCGGTCTAGGTAATAGACAATGGGTTCCACCGGTTCGCTCAGGGCCGCGGAGGGATCTTTCTTCTCCAGCCGGTGGCGGGTGATGAAGCGTTTTTGCAGGGGCTGGTCGATGGGCGTAGCGTAGTCGGCGTAGCCGCGGGCGTAGTAGCCGGAGCGCGGGTCGAACACCCGGGGCTCGTAATCGTCGTCTGGCAGTTCTACG
The DNA here is from genome assembly GCF_004803465.1 of Neolewinella litorea. Taxonomy (GTDB): domain Bacteria; phylum Bacteroidota; class Bacteroidia; order Chitinophagales; family Saprospiraceae; genus Neolewinella; species Neolewinella litorea. The sequence continues at coordinate 112,256 of NZ_SRSF01000009.1, forward strand.
AAGCTGTGGTGCATGCGCAGCGTAAAGCTTTCCGGGGTGGGGGTCACGCTGCGCACGTTGCGGCCGGTGGGCTCGCCGGTGAAGGTGATGGTGGCTTCGAATTCGGTGTTTTTCGGGAAATTTTTCGTGTTCTCGGGATATATGGCGCTGCGGTCGTCGGCCACCTTGTAGGTGCCTTCCTTGGCCGATTTCAGCCGGGCGGCCACGCCGTGGGCGTCGCTGAGGAGCAGGGGCGTCAGGTCGATCAGTACGCGGTCGTCGGTGCGCGCCACCACTTTGAAGCCTTCGAGTACCGATTGGGCGAAGGCTTCCGATACGCTCTTCGCCTCATCCGGATTGTCGGAAACGGCCCGGTAATCCAGGTTGCGCTGCTGCAGCAGCACCTTGGGACCAACGCGCCGGAAGAACACTACGCGACTGTCGCCAAGCTGATTGCGATCGAGTCCAATGTCGTTACTGCCGAGTCCGGCGGCCAGACTGTTCACGTAAAGGAAATCCTCGTCCCACCGATCGATCTCCAGGTAGAGTTTTCCTTCTTCGTCGCTCCAGTAGTAATCGAAAAAGCCTTCCTGCTTTTCCAGCTTTGCGGTTTTATCGGCTATGGAGGGGGTTTCTTTCTTATCGCTGTCCTGTGCCTGGAGCAGTCCGGTGGTCAGAAAAAGGCAGAGTAGGAGTAGTCGCATAAAAGCCATGGTTTGGAGCAAAAGGGGATGGTCGAAGATAAGATGTATTGTTTCTTACGGAACACAGTCTCGCCTGGAGTCGCTCAGCCCGTTGCCCCCACGGGTTGAGGGCTTCCAAGTCCGATCATAATTGCGCCTGGAGTCGTTCAGCCCACTTGCCCCCACGGGTTGAGGGCTTGCAAGCCCGAGCATGATCGCGCCTGGAGTCGCTCAGCCCGCTTGCCCCCACGGGTTGAGGGCGTTCAAGCTTGACAAAAATCGCGCCTGGAGTCGCTCAGCCCGCTTGCCCCACACGGGTTGAGGGCTTTCAAGCCCGATTACAGTCGCGCCTGGAGTCGCTCAGCCCGCTTGCCAACACAGGTTGAGGGCTTTCAAGCCCGATCATAATCGCGCCTGGAGTCGCTCAGCCCACTTGCCCCCACGGGTTGAGGGCTTCCAAGTCCGATCATAATCGCGCCTGGAGTCGYTCAGCCCGCTTGCCCCCACGGGTTGAGGGCTTTCAAKCCCGATTACAGTCGTGCCTGGAGTCGCTCAGCCCGCTTGCCAACACAGGTTGAGGGCTTTCCAGCCCGAGAATGATCGCGCCTGGAGTCGCTCAGCCCGCTTTCCCACTCGGGTTGAGGACTTTCAAGCCCGATAAAAATCGCGCCTGGAGTCGCGCAGCCCGCTTACCTCCACGGGTTAAACGCTTTCAAGCCCGATAAAAATCGCGCCTGGAGTCGCTCAGCCCGCTTGCCCCC